>NZ_JBBPAL010000002.1:0-20575 GCF_038050335.1 Priestia sp. FSL W8-0001 | reverse complement strand
TACCCATCAAGCTAACGCAATGGATTTTCCCCAAAACGAAAAAAACGTTATTCTTTTTAGTAAACTACTCGAAAAGGATGGCGTTTTTTTATGGATGTTCAGTTTTCCGAAGAATTACACCTATTTGCACAAGAATTACAACGCTCTTTGTCTCCCATTGCCTTACAAGAAATCGCTAAGAAAGTGGGATTTGTGAAACGATCGAGTAAGTATCAAGCAAATGAACTGATGGCTCTTTGCGTGTGGCTTAGCCAGGAAGTCGCTCGCACATCGCTTGCACAACTGTGTAGTCGACTAGAAGCTTCAACAGGTGTCCTGATGAGTCAGGAAGGATTGAATCAACGGTTTAATCCAGCAGCCGTCCAGTTTCTTCGTGAGGTGTTTGCTTTACTTCTCACACAGAAACTTTGTGCAACACAATCGCTATCGTCAACGCTCTTCTTGATTTTTAACCGTATTCGGATTTTAGATGCCACAGTGTTTCAGCTACCCGATGCCTTCGTAAGTGATTATCAAGGGTCTGGAGGAAGCAGTAATACGGCAGGTGTAAAGATTCAGCTTGAATATGACTTATTGAGTGGGCAATTTTTACACGTACAGCTAGGACCGGGAAAAGATAATGATAAAACGTATGGCACAACTTGTCTTGAAAGTGTGAAAGCAGGCGATTTCTGTTTACGTGATTTAGGTTATTTTGATTTACGAGATTTACAAACGATTCATGAATTAGGCGCCTTTTATCTCTCTCGATTAAAGCTAAATACCCGTATTTATGTAAAAAACCCTGAACCAGAATACTTCAAAAACGGCACACTGAAAAAGCAGAGCGAATATATTCAGCTTAATATGGCACACATCTTGAACGAACTGGAACCGGGTGAGACCATTGAACTTTCAGAAGCTTATGTTGGTCAAATTCAAAAATTACCGACACGTGTCATCATTCACCGACTAACGAACGAACAAACTAAAACCCGTTTAAACAACCAAGCTGTACGTGAGAAAAAGAAAGGCATTGTCATGAAGGATAAAAGTAAACAGCTGATGGGAATGAACGTTTATATTACGAACACACCACCAAAAGAAGTACCGACAAACGATGTGCATTCATTGTATTCGTTACGTTGGCAGATTGAAATTTTATTTAAAACATGGAAGTCCTTCTTCGAAATAGATGAATGTAAAACCATCAAAAAGGAACGGCTAGAGTGCCATTTATATGGGCAACTCATCGGGATTCTTCTCTGTTCTTCCACCATGTTTCAAATGCGGCAGATCCTGTTGAAAAAGAGAAAACAAGAGCTGAGTGAATACAAATCAATTTATATGATTAAGGACTATTTTCCGTTACTATTTCCAGCAATGGCAGGTGATCTGACTGAACTCGTAACGATTCTCCAACGACTGTATCACCTGTTGAAAAAGAATGGGCGTAAGTGTCATCGGTATCAGAAAAAAACCGTTTTTGACATTCTTGGTATTGTGTATGAGACAGCAGTAAAACAACAACAAGTTGCCTAACGAAAAAATGATAGTTTCATAGGCTTCTTTGTCATGCCGATTTTTCTGATACTCACCGATGTTAGGACAAGGATCATTACATTTTTAATCGTTTCTGTCGTTAGCTTGATGGGTATGTGGTAGGACCCCTTAAGCGAAAAGTGGTTCATCCCTTTCAGGCAGTCGCAAGAGCACGATATTTTTCAAAGGCAGTTAATAGAAATCACGCAAAAATGAAGCAAATTTTTCTCTTATTTTGTTCTAATTTCATGTTAAATATTCATAACTTATGATAAAATGTTATTAACGAATAACAAAAAATGTTATCGTTGAATAAAATATAATACGACTGAGAACACTAGTCTTAATAACGGATGTGGTTTTATTGGCAGCATTCAACGGAGCTACACAGGCCCAAGTTGAAGACATTTTAAAAAAGATTGTCGATTGTATTCATCGTGGAAATGACCATTTTATCCTTTTAGCACAAAGAGATAAGAATGCAACTACTTTGTTGGAATTAGGATTTAGAGCCGCAGATGTAAGGCGAATTGTTGAAGAAGAACTAACTTATGAAGATTATTACAGAGGGCCAAATCCAAACGGGAGCAGTAATGTTCCTCCACGATTGCAAAATAGCGATATGTGGGAATTTGGAAAGGTCGTTACTGGTAATGAAACGATGGAAGTTTATATTAAGTTCAGTTTTATTGAAGACAATGATGGCCCTTTTACCTGTTGTGTTTCTTTTCATAAACCAGATCCCGGTCGTACAATCACATACCCCTTCAAGTTATCTTGAGAGGGGTATGAAAAACAGGAGGAAAAAGATATGACGTTACAACTAAAATTCTGTGTTCATTGTTTAGAACGAACTCCGGTTGAACATAAATTTGTTACAGATAAAGTTGAATTGCATGGCGAAATCATCACATATGAAGCTGAACGTTATGAGTGTACAAGATGTGGACAGTACACAGATAATGACGAATTAACAGATCGAAATTATAGTACGATTTATCGTAAATATCAGGAAAAGAAAGATATGTTAAAAGCAGAAGATTTTCGTTATGTACGGACTGAGCTTTATCAGGTTAGTACGCGCGTAATGGCTAAATTAATTGGATGGAGTCCTGCTACTATCTCTCGTTATGAAAATGGAAGTTTACAGACGAAAAAACATGATACTCATTTTAGAACATATTTAGATCCTCGCGCGATGAAACGAGCATTTGATAATTATCGTGATGAGCTTGAAGAAAAACCTAGAAAAGCACTTGAAGAAAGATTATCTTTTTTATTAGATACAGTAAAATCTAGTGAATTATTAAAGGGGTTAGATGACAGACTTACTTTGTTAAATATAGAAAATGTAGATGATGACTGGAGAATGACTTCTAAAGAATCAGTAGAGAAGTTTTTTATTATAAAAGGGCAAGAATTTAATGAAGAAGATGAAGACGATTTGAAAGTCTCTCCTTTAAAGCTTCAGAAATTAATGTATTTTGCTCAGGGGTGGAGTCATGCTTTTACTGGACATAATTTATTTGAAGATAATTTCCAAGCATGGATGCATGGTCCTGTCATTCCTGAAGTATATCATCGATATAGTACGTATGGCTCGAAAAGAATTGATGAAGATTTTGGTATATCGATTCATGATTTAGGTTTAACATCTAATCAGTTGAGTATATTACATTGGGTATGGGATAAATATAGTAAATTTGAAGCTAAATTTTTAGAAGACTTAACACATATGGAGTATCCTTGGAGAAAAACGCGCGCAGATTTGCCGGATGACGCTCGTTGTGATTGGATAATTGAGAAAGAAGATATTCATCATTTTTTTGATTCGATGTATCGAACATTAAAATTACTACAGAGAAATTAATCTAAATAGAATTGAATATAATAACCTTATATAATATTTTAAAAAACCCTCCCGATTAGTGGAGGTTTTCTCATTCAATATTCATCCTTAGATGTATAACAAATAAGATTTATTTTCTGCATATTTAATCTGCATACCTTTATAACAGTAAAGAGGCAGTCGTATTTCTGTTTATAACGATACTATTTCATAAAGGTTACAGCATATGAATAAAAGGTGTACTTTTTATTCATTGTTTTCCTTGATTTGCTCAATAGAATGCCTATTCTATCAACGATGTATAAAAAGCTGCATAAACCATAAATTTAAAAAGCAAACGAGCCCTTGATACACAAGGGCTCGTTTTTTTCATGTGTTCCGGAAAGAGGTATTATGTAAACTGATTTTGTATATGGTATTCATAGACTGAAGTCGTGTTATGATGTGTGTTTAACATGGTTGAGAAAACCGTAGTAAATAACCATCAGGATCTTGAACGATAAATTCTTTTTGAACAAAACCACTATAGTTATTTAGCATAAGCTCTCTAAAAAGTGTAATCTTGTGTCTCTTTAAGTTTTTTAAGATACTTTCTATATTTTCTACTTCAATTTGAAAATTGATTCCTCGTCCATACGGATATTCAAGTTCCGCAGTTTGCCAATGACCATTACATTCTTCAATCATTATTTGAGCGCCATTGAGTGAAATAAATGCGAATTTTTCTTCTACACGTTCATATACAAGCTGAAATTCAAGAATTTCTAAATAAAATTCTTTTGATTTGTTTATATCTTTTACTGATAGTTCTGGTATTAGTTTATTAAATTCCATATACTTTCCCCTTTATACATAATGCTGCTTTTATGTTAATGATACATCATATATAGATTAGATCCTGGTTTTTTAAAAATAAGGTACCTAGAATTGGTTTTATGTTAACTCAAAGTGAACATATATGTGCAGTTGTAGAAAACATCGTGTTCAAAAGAATGAACACGATGTTTTAATGATTTTTTCAATTTGTGTCTTTTAATCTCATAACTTTTCCGTCTGCACTTAGTTCTACTTCGTATCTAATTTTAGATATATCTTTCCATTCACCTCTTCCAAAGAATTGAGGATTTAATAAGAAAACGCCTGTTTCTTTTTTTATTAGAATATTCTTTTTGGTTAACTGATTAACTGCATTAGTTACTGATTGTTGTTTAATCCCTAAATTCTCAGCTACAATTCGTTTATATCCTGAGTTAATAATGATAAATTGGCCTTTATTTGCATAAGTTACGCCCTTTATAAGCTCGTATAATACTTTGCTTATCCATCCTTGTATTTCTGCTAACACAACAATATTGTCGAGATATACTTTTATGTAGTCTGGTTCTTTTCCGTAGTTAAAAGAAACACTTGTCGTTTCTTCCGTTATTTCTCCGTTCATATCAACGACTTTTGTTGTTTCCACTTTTGATATTTTAGCCACATTGTCCACCTCTATCATTTTTTACCATTTATTATATTTTTATCTTAACTCATATTTAAGTTAATATCAACACTATAATAGAGTTGATATTAACTCTATTATAGTGTTATTTTTAACCCTTGTTTTTTTGTTAAAAATAACTCTTTATAAAAGTTATTTTTAACTCATATATAAGTTAAAAATAACCCTCATAGCAGTTAAAATTAACTTGTATATGAGTTAATTTTGACTTCCCAAAAAGTCTTACAAACCCTTATATATCAAGGTTTATATCAATATATAAAAATCTTTTTTCTTCTTTTATTTTTATTATGTACTTTGTTTTACAAATTAAAAAAGCCTTAAAACAATTAGTTTTAAGGCTTTTTTGCTTCTTATAATGTGGATTATGTAAATAAAACTTAGACTAAAGTATGAACCTCATTCATCATTAGGTATGATTTAAAAATTCCCATTTTTGTTATTATTTAATTAATATATAACAAATGGGGGATGGATATGAAGCTTAATCTTGAAGGAATTTCAGAATTGGTTTTACAAGTGAAATCAATGGATAGAGCAATAGATTTTTGGTCTAATAAATTGGGTTTTCCAATTGTGGAACAGTGGGGATATGAAAATGGCCATTTTAGCGAAAGTAATAAAGAAGACATTCGAGCAACCTGGTTATATATAGGGGGACATACTAGGCTAGGTCTCTGGCTTCCTAGAAATTTTTCACCATTAGACAAAATAGAAAAAGAAAAAACGATTTCCAACTGGAAGGGACTTTATGATCAAGGTGGCGTTCATATACATTTTGCTTTACATATAAAAGCAGAGAACTTTGATTCTGCTATTAAAGTATTGAACAATGCTAGTATTGACCATAAGGTTATAGAAGAGGTTAATATCAATATGCAAAAGGAAAAAAGGTTGTATTTTAAGGATACTGAAGATAATGTTGTGGAATTTTACACGTTAGATATGAGAGAAGATTATAAGAAACGAATCAAACTTTGATTTGCTCCTTTTTATAAATGGTTGCCGATAACGTGTTTTATGTTAACTGCATTTAAATAAATAACTGTAAAAAGACCTTTTCTGTTTTGGAAAAGGTCTTTTTCATGAACGTTGAACAAGATTACTCGAAATCCAATCGGCAATATGCTGTAATGGAGGTTTGTTTGTCACAACAAAAGAAGTCATGTCTTCAGCTTCTTTTTCTCGAACATTTAAAATCCAACCATTCGTCCTTAAAAATAGGAATAAACAAGCGAATGCTGTTCGTTTATTTGCATTATGAAAAGAATGATTTTGTGCTAAGCTTTCAAACAATGCTGCAGCTTTCAATTCCAAACTAGGATAAGCATCAGATCCAAAAGCAGAACTTTGTGGACGCATAATCGCACTATCCAATAATTTTTCATCTTTTACACCAATATGTTCTTTTTATTCTATTTTTTGTTATTTTTCTTTCCGAATATATACAAAATTAGACCTAAGAAAAATAATGTGATTGCTATATAAAGAGATCCCATTTTTAAAACCACAAGTAAAATAGAAAATGCCATCATTAAAAGTGCTAAAAATCTAAACATATCGGTCATTCCTTTAGTTTATTTTTTTTTCTTCAGTATATTTGTTAGATCCATTAAAGATAATTTTAATAGTATTTCCTTTAATATTGATTTTTTGATTACCTTTTTCTTCACTTACTAAAGGTATATTTTTTTCCCGTTGCTAAAATATAAGTTTTGGGTTGTTAAACCACTACCTTTATCTAAACCTTTTTTTAATTCATATTCTATTTCATACTGGTTATCTTTTATTTGTTTAAGAGATATTATTTCTATAAATTCATCTAATTTAGTGTGTCGCTTGCTGCTGTTTTAGAATCACAGCCTGTTAATTGTACTACAGTAATTACAGATATTATTGCAATAATTAATCTATTAATTTTTTTCATAAAAAACGCTCCTTCTCTTTTTCAGCGTATAGTTCCATTAATTTTTGAAATTTCATCTTTATCTTCTCCTTCCAATTTTAAAACCTCCTTTTTAAAATGCAATGTTTTATTTCGTAAAATGATATGTATCATTGTAGAAGGTTGCATAAGCTATGAAACCTATTAGAATAGAAAAACCTTATATATAGCCTTGAAGGCTTACAGGGGTAGGCTTAAGCCTACCTTAGTTCTTTTAAAGGGGTACAGACACATACCCATCAAGCTAACGCAATGGATTTTCCCCAAAACGAAAAAAACGTTATTCTTTTTAGTAAACTACTCGAAAAGGATGGCGTTTTTTTATGGATGTTCAGTTTTCCGAAGAATTACACCTATTTGCACAAGAATTACAACGCTCTTTGTCTCCCATTGCCTTACAAGAAATCGCTAAGAAAGTGGGATTTGTGAAACGATCGAGTAAGTATCAAGCAAATGAACTGATGGCTCTTTGCGTGTGGCTTAGCCAGGAAGTCGCTCGCACATCGCTTGCACAACTGTGTAGTCGACTAGAAGCTTCAACAGGTGTCCTGATGAGTCAGGAAGGATTGAATCAACGGTTTAATCCAGCAGCCGTCCAGTTTCTTCGTGAGGTGTTTGCTTTACTTCTCACACAGAAACTTTGTGCAACACAATCGCTATCGTCAACGCTCTTCTTGATTTTTAACCGTATTCGGATTTTAGATGCCACAGTGTTTCAGCTACCCGATGCCTTCGTAAGTGATTATCAAGGGTCTGGAGGAAGCAGTAATACGGCAGGTGTAAAGATTCAGCTTGAATATGACTTATTGAGTGGGCAATTTTTACACGTACAGCTAGGACCGGGAAAAGATAATGATAAAACGTATGGCACAACTTGTCTTGAAAGTGTGAAAGCAGGCGATTTCTGTTTACGTGATTTAGGTTATTTTGATTTACGAGATTTACAAACGATTCATGAATTAGGCGCCTTTTATCTCTCTCGATTAAAGCTAAATACCCGTATTTATGTAAAAAACCCTGAACCAGAATACTTCAAAAACGGCACACTGAAAAAGCAGAGCGAATATATTCAGCTTAATATGGCACACATCTTGAACGAACTGGAACCGGGTGAGACCATTGAACTTTCAGAAGCTTATGTTGGTCAAATTCAAAAATTACCGACACGTGTCATCATTCACCGACTAACGAACGAACAAACTAAAACCCGTTTAAACAACCAAGCTGTACGTGAGAAAAAGAAAGGCATTGTCATGAAGGATAAAAGTAAACAGCTGATGGGAATGAACGTTTATATTACGAACACACCACCAAAAGAAGTACCGACAAACGATGTGCATTCATTGTATTCGTTACGTTGGCAGATTGAAATTTTATTTAAAACATGGAAGTCCTTCTTCGAAATAGATGAATGTAAAACCATCAAAAAGGAACGGCTAGAGTGCCATTTATATGGGCAACTCATCGGGATTCTTCTCTGTTCTTCCACCATGTTTCAAATGCGGCAGATCCTGTTGAAAAAGAGAAAACAAGAGCTGAGTGAATACAAATCAATTTATATGATTAAGGACTATTTTCCGTTACTATTTCCAGCAATGGCAGGTGATCTGACTGAACTCGTAACGATTCTCCAACGACTGTATCACCTGTTGAAAAAGAATGGGCGTAAGTGTCATCGGTATCAGAAAAAAACCGTTTTTGACATTCTTGGTATTGTGTATGAGACAGCAGTAAAACAACAACAAGTTGCCTAACGAAAAAATGATAGTTTCATAGGCTTCTTTGTCATGCCGATTTTTCTGATACTCACCGATGTTAGGACAAGGATCATTACATTTTTAATCGTTTCTGTCGTTAGCTTGATGGGTATGTGGCGAGACCCCTATATAATATTCATTGATTTTCCTATCTTTATAGTTTGTAAATACCCATTTTTCACACAATAAATGCTATTCTCCATATCTTTATAGTAAGGAGAAAAGGAGAATCTAAAATGTGTATATGTAAAAACGGATATGAAGGGATATTAAACAAGTGCAGTAATAATCAAATGTTTATAGCTAAAAAGTGTGTTCCTTTTAGAAGCCCTTGTGATGGCTTAACTAGAACTACTATATACACTACATCAAATGTTGTTAATACTTCTCTAGCCAATGGAATAATTGCAATTGTTAATACAAGTATAGATTGTGTCATGAATGTATCTATTACAGATAGTTCAGGTGAAAATACTTATGTTGTTTCTGCTCAGAGTTCTTTAGTAGTTCAAGTATTTTCGCTTTCTTTAATCACTGTGGTATGTGGCCCAGATAATGATAATGGGGAAGACTTCTGCACAGGAACGTTCGAAGCAACGTTATCTTTTTAGAATAGGAGAAGACAGGTTTATGCCTATAATTAATCGTTTTTCAATTTTGGCATGTGGTGCTATGACTTTTACAGGTAATACTTTAGGTCTTAGTCAGTTATTAAATCAAAACAGAGCAGGAGTTCAAGGAAGCATTGGTGCATTCACTACACTTAACAATGCGCTTCAAGTCCCTACTTTTCCAGTTGGAACAACTCTTAATATTAATCAAAATAGTTCTGCAGCAAATTTGGTCATACCTAACAACAGTAATGTACTTTACGCTGAACTGATCTGGGGTGGTAATTACTTATCTCGTGATCAGAATATTATAGCTTTAATTAACAATCCAGTTACTTTCGTTGATTCGAATAATAATTCTTTTAGTATAAATCCAGACCCTCTGACACAAAATCAGGAAACATTTACTTCTGGAAATCCACCTGTTACAAGAGGGTTTTATAATCGTTCTGCTAATGTAACTGCTATTGTTCAAAATAGTGGTGCTGGAACATATTCTGTCGCAGGGGTTCCAGGACTTTTAGATCCATTACAGGCTTCTACAGCTGATACAAATCATGCAGGGTGGACTTTAGCAGTAATTTATGAAAACAGTCAATTGCCTAATAGATCAATGTACTTATATATTGGAACGAATGGTTTAGTAATCAGTCCTGCTAATCCTATCATTGATGTTCCTATTGTAGGTTTTATGACTCCACCTTCTGGTCCTGTTAACACAAGAATCTTAATAAGTGCTCAAGAAGGTGATGCTAATATTACAGGTGACCAGGCATTATTTGGTCCTACAGCACTTTCTTTAACAAATCTGTCTGGTCCAAGAAATCCATCTAATAATTTTTTTGGATCTCAAATTAATAACGATAGTGGAAATTTAGATACTACAGGTACTTTTGGAGACCGTAATCAGAACCCTATAACAGCCACTAATATATCTGCTGGACGTCAAGGGTGGGATATAACTAATGTAGACGCTACAAATTATCTAGGTAACAATGAAATGATTGCAACATTTAGATATACATCTACTGGTGATGCGTATATGCCAAATGCTTTAGGAGTTCAAATTGATCAAGGCGATGCTGTATTAGATGTTCAAAAAAGGGTTAATACTACAATGGCTGATATTTTAGATACGCTAACTTATACAATTACTATTACAAATGAAGGTGTAGTTCCAGCTAATAATGTTGTATTTACCGATTTAATACCTGAAGGTAGCGTTTTTATTAATGACAGTGTCGTTATAAACGGAGTGTCAACACCTGGAGTAAATCCTGAGACTGGTATTTCACTTCCTGATATCAATGTTGATGAAACTGTTACTATTGTGTTCGAAGTTCAAATTTTAAAATGTGTATGTTTTTTGAGGAATAAATCATTTATCACTTTTAGTTGTGGTAAAATCACGTTTAGTAATCAAGTATTAACAGTTATTTGTAAATCTTGTTCGGGATCAAATTGTATATATGATTGATGACTCATAAAAAAATGCTTATGGTTTTGACAACCATAAGCATTTTTTTATGAGTCTAATTGATATCTAACTACAATATCAAGTTCTCCCTTAGCAGGACCGGCAGGGTCTACAGGTCCTGCTATAGAAATAGCTCCTAAATTGTCAATAGTTCTCATTAAACATTGACCTGGAGCTAACGTTTCAGTTAATACCGTAGTACCTGAAGAATTGGTTGCTGTCACATCAAAAGGAAACGTACCTGAATTTTTCAAAATGAAAGAAGCTATAACTGTTTCATTAATTGCCTCATATATTGTTTCATCTGCTCCTGCAGCTATACTGAATTGGCAACATAATTGGTCTTTTACATAGTCATTTCCTCTAAAACAGTTACCTAAAATAGTTGAATTATAATCTGAATTGCAAGACATTTTAAATTCACCTCGTTTTTTCAAATGTTCACTTGAAATATTAGATGTTTTATTGACGATATTGGTGCTTAATTATTTTCATTTTTAATTTATTTTTACAATATGTATAAAAGATAAATAAGTAATTATATGAATTTAAATGAGGGATAAAGGTGGACAAATACTATATATCAAATAGAGAAGAATTAGCTATTTCTGCTGATAAAATATGTGATTGGGTTCAAAAACCTATAGAGTTAAAAATGAGAGAAAGTATTCTAGAAAAAGCATCCGTTCATGATGTGTTTTGTCAAGAATTTTCTATTGCAGAGTTTAAACCTTCCCTTTATAGTCTGTGGAAAACAATCAATATGGAAAGTATTTCTTGTACACTTAGTCTAACTATTACTGAATGTAGTACCAATAAATTATTATTAAGTGTCAATAAAGGCGAAAAAGATGAAAAACAATTTCCCATTTATAAAGGTACTTTTAATTTTACTTTTAGTAATATTAGTAGCATCTCTATTATTAATGATACAGAAACAGCATATAAAGGAAGGTTTTCTATTCAAATACATTACGAAATTCCAACTACAGAAATTGATTTTTCATGTCAACCAATATGCTATTTAGATGAAAGTCAGGTAAAATGCAAAGAAATTTCAGATAAAACAAAATTCAAGAATAAAGTAATTTTAATACATGAAAAGTGGGTGACATTAAGAAAAATTAATATTTTAATAGAAGGAGTATTTCTTGTAGAATTTAAGAAAAAAAATGGTGGGGTTTTCTTATGTGAAATCCCCTTTAAAGATATTATTTCTGTTTATATGTGTGTAACAGAAAAATCAAAAATTGAATGTAAACTAACTATAAGTGACTCTACATGCTATTTAGCGAAAGAAAATATTAAAAATTGCTATACACTTTTGATTAATAACTTTCTATGTTTAAATATTATGGCAATAGAAAGTGTTGTTTTATGTATTGAAGGCTTTGAAGATATTAATCCTAGAGATGAAGAGATTAAAAGCATAGAGTAAATCGAACTATAAAAACCTTTTTAATAGGTAATTGACCATCTCTTTTAAGTTCATTTGAAAAAGATGGTCAATGTTATATTAGAGAATAACAACTTTAAGTTGATCAAATTGCCTTAAGGCAATTAGTTGTCTTTTTAACGAGAAAAGTCATGACCTTGATCTTTGGGTTTATTTATGGAGCTACTTCTAAATCTTCTAAGCTGTTGCTGCTGCTTTTGTTGTGCTTGCTCTTTGCTACGAGTAGCTTGCTGAATGGCATCAAGAATGCCTGAGATCGTTCCTATGACTTGTTCCTTGGTGTTTATTTGCTTTTCTATATTGGGGATTACATTTTTCTCAAGCTCTCTAATTTCGCCTTGTCGCTTCTCTAAATCATCCGGTCCTTTATATCCTTTTTCTTTAAGGTTCTCTCGGTAATGATCGGCTTCATGCTGTAATTCTTCGTAATGTTGTCGTGCTTTTTTCGAAACCAATCGTTTAGCTGTCTCACCAGGACTACTACTTAGTTGATCAAGTTCTTTTTCCGTTTTTTCAAGGTTCGTAACTTGATTCTTCATGGTACTTAAATAATCTCTTTCTGTTTCAAAGATTTTTACATTTTTCTTTAGTTTGTACAACTCATCTTTTTGATTTCCAATCGCTTTTTTAATGACTTCTAATGTGACTGGCGTCTTTTTGGCCATATCTATATGTTTCTCTAGTTTTAAGGCATTGTCATAGCTCAAGTATGTTCCAGCTGTTTTTAAATCGGGATAATGTGAGCTTACTTCACGAATTTTAGCCATTTTAACGGCTTCTTCTGCTTGTAACAACATTTTTGTTTCGACTCGAATCTGTTGTTTCTCATAGTTGATTTGATGAAGGCGATTTTCTTTTTGTTGAGAAAACTCTTGATAGCGTTGGTAGAATTCTTCTTCATTTGAAAAACGAAGGGATTCTTTATATTCTTTGATGCTGCTTTCATAGTTTGCTTTAATGCCTTCTAAATCAGAGATTTTATCAAGGTAACGACGTTTCATCATATTATTTTCTTTTAGTTTAAACGGATTGAGTGATCCCTTGAGTTCATCTACTTTCTCTTCATTCTGCTTAATATCATGCTCCAAAGCCTTCACACGGTCATAAGAATTACTGACGTTAAAAAACTGTTGTTGTTGAACATGGAAATGTCGTTCAATTGGGTCATGACGATTGCTCATTTTGCGTAGTTCTTCATGGCGTTTGTAGATACTTTCTAAGGAAACGACTTCTTGGTTTAAAAGAGATGCAGCCTTTTGAATCTGCGTTTTCTCAACATCTGTAGAGAAGCTAAATTGCTTCTCTTTTTCTTTCATTTTTTGTAGATGAGTCTCTTTTTGGCGGCGGTAATCCTGTAGGTTTATAACGACTTGGTTATACTCTTGGCGCTCTCGGTTTATTTGGCCGCGCTGGCTTTGTTTCCCTTTCTTCTCCATGTCATGAGCTACATGCCCTAAGTGAATAGTTGGAAGAACTTCAAGTCCACGCTTTTCATGAGAAAGGTGCGTAATACGCTCTTTACTTTGGGCTTGTTCTAATGCTTGATTGGCATAGTTCGCCCATTCCTCACGAATAGATAAGCAGCCTTCGCTGTTTTTAACGTACCCACGATGGTTTTCTTTAGCGTTCGCAAAATCAGCGTTCCAGTCACGATTCTTCTTCCCAAAGCCATCCTGATCAAGATTTCTCATCGTTAACATGATGTGAGCATGAGGATTATTAGCATCGTCGCGATGAATAGCAATATCGGCGACCATTCCTTTTTGAACAAACTCGTTTTGAGCAAAGGATTGAATGAGTTCTTTTTGTTGGTCATGATTTAATTCAATTGGCAAAGCAATGTTTAATTCACGTGCTAATTGTGAGTCTTTGCGCTTCTCAACTTTTTCAACTTCATTCCATAAACGGTTTCGATCTTTCATCCATTCTGGCGCATTAGAAGGAGTCAGAATC
Source organism: Priestia sp. FSL W8-0001 (assembly GCF_038050335.1). Classification (NCBI taxonomy): domain Bacteria; kingdom Bacillati; phylum Bacillota; class Bacilli; order Caryophanales; family Bacillaceae; genus Priestia; species Priestia sp. FSL W8-0001. The sequence continues at coordinate 6,505 of NZ_JBBPAL010000002.1, read as the reverse complement.
ATGGTTTCCGGTTGTATATCACGAGCATAAAATTTTTGCTCGTCTGTACGTTCATCATGTAGTTTTTCACCACTACGATAAGCAGCTGCAGCAACAGCCGATTGGCCTTTTGAACGGGTGATGATTTGCATCGATAGATGATAAATTGCCATGATTCTTTCCTCCTTTCTTGAGAATGGGTTTGTGTTTTTGGAATAAGTTGATGAGAGCACAAGGTGCGCTAATCAATGCTTTAGATGAAATCAGCATCATGAACACCAAAGGTGTCAGATGGTGGTTTCATCTTTGCCGATAGGCAAACAGGTTTTATGAAATTCGCCATCTAGGCGAATGGGTCTTTGGTTTTGTCTTTTTGTTCCGAAGGAACCGCACACATCGGTACGATGTATAAGTGCGCCCTTATCTCTTCGATCTAAGGGAATTATACCATATCCTGGTGAGAGAATCTATGCTAAGGATACCAATTTATCTCAATTTTTGATATAATCGATACAAACATTAGGGAACAGAAAAAGGAGATGATAATGGATGCCGAAGAAGCGAACAGATGAGGAAATTCTTCAGGAGTTAGAAGAGAAAATTGAGAAGATGAAAGCAAAGAAACAACAAGTTGAATCGCGTAAAAAAGAAAAAGAGAGAAAAGAAAGAACAAGACGACTAATTCAAGTCGGCGCGATCTTTGAGAAATACTTTGAGATTCAAAGTGAAGAAGAAGCAGAAAAGATTGCAAAGTCTCTCCAATCATACGTAACTAAGCATAAAGAGAAAAGACTAACTCTTAATCATGAAAAGTTAGAACAAAACACAGCTGAAGAAGAAGTTTCAACAACTAAAGAATAACAAAGGGAACATGAAAAAGTGACGCTTTTATTATTAGGTATTGCTTAAGAAACGCTCTCTCACGTAATTAACTTTTGTTTTGCTTATAACAGGTTCACTAATTGCAAAATAACGTAACTTTATTTTACTTATTTCTTGCTTTTAATTCCGTATCTTATTAATTGAAAGGGGTATTTAAGTTGGGAAATTACTTAAATATTTTATATAAAGGCGATTTTGTGAAACTACCCGTAGAAGAAATTTTTGATGAGCATAAATATCAACACTTAAGAGCAGCCACTTTTGTTTCATCACCTCGTTTTGTTTTTGATACTTTTTCTAATTTTGAAACGATCGATTTAATATTAGGTATTGAAGATACTGTCTTTTTAAAATCATTTCAGTTAGGCCTTGAGAAAAGTCTTAATCCGGAAAGAATTACAGAGACTTGGGAAAGTTTTGATAATGAAACAAAGAACAAGATCGTTGACAATAAATATAATATTTTTTATCCACTAAAAAACAAGCCTATACACAGTAAAATCTACTTATTAGAAGGGCAAGATGAATACAGAGTGGTTATAGGTTCGGCAAATTTAACTAATAAGGCTTTTACAGGTAATCAATTCGAAGAACTGCTCGTCTTTGATGAACCAGAAATGTATCAGCTATATTTACAACGCTTTAACTTTCTAAAAGAGTCGTCTGTAGATTATATCTACGAAAAATTAAAGCAGCAATGGAAAGAGCAAAATGTTGAGAAAGAAAAGGTTATCTATTTCACTGGGGATAAAAATGAATTTCTATTTGAATTGCAAAAAGAAGGCATAGAAGAATTGAAAGTCATTGAAAAAGTCATCACAGAAGACGAGAGAAAAGATTTAATTACTGCAATGGATCAGGAAAAAGAGCAGAATGAAAAAGAGAAAGAAATAAGTTTGATTCTCAATGAAGTTACACGAAAAAAACCAAAAGCTAACGCACGAATTTTTAAAACAGATGTTGAAATTGATAAGATAAAAAATAAAATTTTATCATTACAGCATACAACAAATAGAAACTCTCATGATAATGATCCAAGAATACCCTTGTATTATGATGAATTCAACAAAAGAATTGTTCAACAAGAAACCGTCGATGAACGTAAAATAGGTAAACCTGTAAGTAGTAACGAAATAGATAAAGGTGCTCTCATATCTAATATAAGAGGAATACATAAATTCATTGAGGGATATGAAACTTTTACGGTCAATACAGATTTACTTAACCAAAAAAGGGTATACGAAGCAATCTTATATTCACTAACAGCCCCTTATTTATTCAAAATAAGGAATGAATATGTTCTTCAAAAAGGAAGAGAAAGCGAAAGAAGTGCGGTCTCTCCATTCCTGATGATAGGAGGGAGGGCGCGAAGTGGTAAATCAGTAGCTTTAGAATTCTGTAATTATTTGTTGTTTAATAAAAGAACGATTATTGACTACGCTGAAATTGATAAATATTTATATGATTATCTACAATCAAATAATGTTTCGCCAATATTTGTGGATGAAATACCCAAAAGTTTTTTTCAAAGCAAGTCTGAAAAAAAGGGGGAGCGCCTTTTTAAGACCTATACAAACTCCCGAAAAGGGGCACACTCAGCTTTTATAGGAACAACAAACGCTTCTGGCTATGCAGTTAATCAACAATCTAGTCGTCGAATTTATTATCTAGAGATTTCTAATCCTTTTCTAGAGGAGAAACGAGGGCAAAGTGCGGATTTATTAGATCAGGTTTATAAAATGTGCAATAACTCTCTTTTTAAACATTTTATGTACAAGTTGGAGACACAAGAAATTTCAATTGATGCAAATGATATTCTTCTTATGTCCAGGAATATCATGACTGAAATATATGATGAACTAAATATAGAAAAGCCATCGTTTTTCCCTAATGAAATGTTTGATGATTATAGAAATAAAGGGAAAACAACTTGGCGAACTTACTTCAAAAACAAAAATGAATTTTTCAGGTTGAGTCATGAGGAAAATCGAATATATGTTGATGAGGCATTATTTATGCAAAATAAGGGAAGTAGGGAGATTTCAATTGAATATCTTCCTTCGGAGGTTTTAATTGAAGAATCGACGGTTCTAATCTTAAACAAAACAAATTTTATGCTATTTATTGAAGAGGAAAACTACACTAAAGCGAAGAGGAGTGGTTTTTTCAATAAATTATTTAAAGGACAAAAAACTGCATTAAGGCGGTAGAAAAATATGGGATAAATTCGGATAATATGGGATAAATTCGGATAATATGGTTATATCACGATTTATCCCATATTATCCGAATTTATAATCTGATTAAAGCAAGTTGTAGAGGAATTATTCAGGGGTCTCGCACTTTTCTAATTAGGAAAGTGCGAGACCCCTGAATAATTCCCCCTGTCATGCCAGAAACCTGTGTACTGTTCAAAGGTACTATATTAGCTTCCAACAGCCTTCTAACACGTACTTTATCATTGGATATATAAAACTATTAAACAGCCTAAAAAACCTCTCACAATCGAATTTAACAAGCAAAATTCCTCTATATTAAGTCAAACCCAAGTTTAACTCTATAAGTGAACTTAAGTTTGACTTAGATAAACAAAAAAGCATCCTCTAAAGGCTGCTAGAATGGTAAAGCGTTATATACAGTCTGTGCCATACCAATAAGTGACTTTTCTCGTAACAGCCGCAAATTTAGTTTCAGCTTCACCTTTATTACTACTTTTCATAATCTCCATTATTTCAATCATAATACCAAAGATTTCTTCCTGTTTTCCACCGTTCTTTTGAAGTAAGAGCACCATTTCTGTAAGAATAGCAAAGTTTTTCTCAATGCCTTGTAACGACTTAACAACTGATTACCTATAAAGTTCTAGTCCCTTTTCTCCTTAGGCCCTTTCTCCACCATCCTCTCACCTATTTCGCTCAACATTGAAATCTCAATGTCATGATAGGGTTGTTCAGGTTCAAGCATAAGGGATATACGAATAGACTCCATACTTTGAACAAGTTTCTCGGCAATTTTACTAAGATCAAAGTCTGCTAAAACAAAATTCTTTGAATCCTTGTAAGAAAACTAAACTAGGTTAGTTTTCTTTTCTAGCGCACTCCACTTCGTTCCGTTTACTTCACATATTCCGGTTAGTGCATGTCTTACGCTATCGCTTCAGCCCTACCCTAATCCTCATATGTCTAACTCCCCAACCAATTAAATAAGCAGCTTCCAACTATATTAATTTTTATCTCCAAATTTTCAGTTTAAGCTGGCTATTGTTTTAAGGTTTTGATAACTTCGGTTGATTCTATGGACAACGGCTTTTGGACAGTTTTCGGCTACCTACAAACGCTTAAGAAAAAAATAAGCGTTTGTAGGTAGCCGATCTGATTATGTATTATGTACTTCGTATATCATCTTATGGTATCCGTATCCCGTATCAGCCCTATTATCGTTTCGGTTTTTCACCTCAAATGTTTCTACTGTTTCAAGTAGCCCTCACAGGTTCCGGTTTTACCCGTACTTATGAAACATCCTACGACACATATCTGCGTCCTACCCTTCCTAACGACAGCACTTAATGGTAGCTTTCACCATTCAGACACTAACGTAATAGGGAACGTTTTAAAGTGTCCTAGACTTAGTTATTGCGTCGGCTAAGTCATAACCTGTCAAGTTTAGTTTTACAACGTGTTACTAGGCCTTCCACGTTGAGGAAAAAAACAAAAAAGCATATTCTTTCAACCTGGTAAATACAAGGTTAAGAGAATATGCTTCAAAAATCGTGAAATTATGCCAAAACAAGACTATTGCATTCAAATAGAATTCACGTTAAAATGAACATATCAAATAACCTGTAGGAGAGATACAGGAGAAAGAGTCATTTCCGTTTAAGGGGTAGGATCCTTAAACATTATGGAAATGGCTTTTTCATTTGTCCGCACTATTAAGTTAGTATTTATTGTAACTCTTAAAATACGTTTATTCAATACTCGTTTGAAAATAATGATTGATCGAGACATCAAAAAAGGCGAACTAATTGAGAAAACGAAAATTTCTTGGTCCACTAATGAGAACTATTTTGTTTCTTCTGTAGGAAAGTACCTTTTTCCTTCTAACCTACTTAGAACAAAACCCCAACAATAAAATTAGTTAATTCAAAAACAAACGATAAGGGTTAGAATAAACTTTAAAGAACGGGATAAAGAACGCGTTCCACTAAGGAGGTAATATCTTGGATCATACTGAGATGGCTTATACCACAAAAGAAGTTAGTAAGACTTTAAATGTCGTAGATTCCACTATAAGAAAGTGGTGCCTTTCACTCGAAAAGAACGGGTATACCTTTACTAAAAACGAACACAATCAGCGTCTATTTCTTGAAAGAGATTTAGTAGTCTTAAGGCACTATCAAACTATGGTAAAAGAAAATAATTTCTCAATGGATAACGCTGGAATGGTAATAGCAGCAAAGTTTTCAAGGCCGTTCCCGGACGGGACGGGTGGCGTTCCTGCAATACAGAACGAAGATGAAGAACGACCTCGAGAACGTTCTGATAGCCGTTCCTCAGAGCGTTCCGACGAAAGAATTAACAAACTCATTGAATATGCTGAGAAACAAGAACAATTTAATAAAGAGTTAGTAGAACGGTTAGATGTTCAACAAAAGCATATAGAAAAGCAACAACACTACATAGAAGAACGGCTCAAAGAACGTGATGAAAAATTAATGGATTCTCTTAGAACATTTCAGGAGACCAAACAAGAAATGCTACAAATTGCTGCAGCTAAAGAAGAAAAGAAAGGTTTTTTTTCTCGCTTATTTGGAAAGTAAATTGCCTATTCATAAAGAGTAGGTTTTTTTATTTAACATAAAAAAGCTACAAGTGTTGATTTAAAATAAAGTCCGATAATTTATAAAAAAGATTGATAATTTAAAACAAAGTTTGATAAAAACGACACAATATTTTGGGATAAACCCTTGATTTATAAGGGTTTATCTACTGTTTTTGATCAAACTTTTTTATAAAATCATGTATTTTCATGAGATGAAAAAGCTTATTTTAATCAATCTTTTTTTAAAACGTATTATTAATGTAGCGATAAATCAACGATTGACGAGTATTTTTAATCAGAATTTTTTATAAAGCTACAACAAGTAGAATTCCTGGGAAACACAGCAAATAAATATTCCCACTCCAATCTCTTTTTTCTTTATCTGAAATGAGGTAACTATTGTATGAGTTTTTTATTCGCTCTACTTTAAATTTTCTCACTTGTTCTTTTTCATCGTAAATCGAGTCTGATTCCTCCATTGTTTGATAATTGTACGGAAGGAAGCGCCCCTGTTCGTCTCTTAATAGGTTGCTGGCGTTTATTTTTGTGTGTCGTTTGACTTTGGGAAGTATACTGCTGTTTTAATTGAATGTTTGTTCCTGGTACTGATTTGCTATTTGCTGGTGCTCCAAATATTTCAATAGCATCTGTAGACGTTCTATTTCGCTCAATGTCATCATAGTTACTTTCTTCTCTCTCTTTTACATTTACATCCTGCTCCAGCCATATATCGTGGTCAGAACGTCTCCATAATAGAAGAGGAGTGACGTCACTCTTTCTACTGAAAAAAAGTGTTTCAATTTATTAAGGGGGTCCTACCACA
>NZ_JBBPAL010000001.1:705000-3997319 GCF_038050335.1 Priestia sp. FSL W8-0001 | reverse complement strand
AGAAGTCAGCCTCCTTTTCCATTAAAATAACGACTTGTACAAGTTTTGTACAAGTGACAAAAACTTTTATGCATAAAAATTTTATATTTATTCAATTGCTATTATGTGGGTAAATATATATTATAGAAGAAAAGCAACTATTCGACATATTCCACATGTTGTGGATAACAGTTCATAACAAGGGTGGAAAACATGTCCACAACTTTTCCACAATATGTGGATAACAATGATATGTGGAAAAGTAATTAAGAGTGAAAACAAAAATATAATATCAAAGAATAACGGTTGTTGCAACGGATTTTCGAAACTTATCCACAATCACTACACCTTGTGGAGTGAAGTTTTCCACAACACAAGATGATGTGTACCACTTGTAGATAAGCAAAGTGGATTGTTAAATTTGTCGAAAAAACTTATCCACAGTACAAAAAACGACTTTTTATGAATAAAATCTTAGAAAAATGTCGTAGTTTTGTTTAAGAGGTTAAAAATGAGGAAGAGATTGAGTTGATCGGTAGTTTAAGTAGAGATAGAGATCTGTCTATAAAAAAGAAGAAGGAAAGTATCGATTTTCTATGGACAAGTAGACAGCAACAATATTACAATGGAGAAGATTTTAAGAAGAATGTTGAGAAGGATTTAGAAAAAGCATTTATTATTTTATAAATAACATTGCAATTTCTACTTATTTTCATTATAATTGTTAGGACTGTCTTTTTCAGTTATTCCTCGAGGAGGTGTTTATAGATGAAAAGAACTTACCAACCAAACAGACGTAAGCGTAGTAAGGTACACGGTTTCCGCTCTCGTATGAGCTCAGCAAACGGACGTAAAGTTTTAGCTCGTCGTCGTCGTAAAGGAAGAAAAGTATTATCAGCATAATAGACCACTGAGACGTCAGTGGTCTTTTTTTCACTTAATGGACAAGTTTGCCTCTAATCCTTTATGGAATTCATGGTGGAAACGTGCCTGAAAAAGGGTAGGAGTGTTAAAATGAAAAAAAAATACCGGATCAAGAAAAATGAAGAGTTTCAAAAGGTTTTTCAAAAAGGACATTCATTTGCGAACCGTCAATTTGTTATATATGTACTAGATCAACCAGAACTTCAGCATTTCCGTGTGGGTTTTTCCGTCGGTAAAAAAATTGGAAACGCTGTTACTCGAAATCGAGTGAAGCGACTAGCTCGTCAGGTCATGTTTGAAATTGCACCATATCTCAAACAAGATAAAGACTATATTGTGATAGCTAGAAAGCCAGCAGCAGAGATGGAATATGAAGAAGTTAAAAAAAGTTTACAGCATGTGTTTAAAAGAGCAAAGCTTTATCAGCATAGGCTCAATAGTTCACGAACTGAGGAAAAGAACTCACAATAAATGTTGTTTTTCTACTATATCCTTATATAATGGTGTTTGACAAACTCTCAGTTTTGGGAGTTGGAATTTATTAAAGGAGGAGCAAAGGTGAGAAAGAAAGTTTTACTAGGAATTACACTTGCCTTTCTTTTGACGGTTTTGGCTGGATGTACGGAAATTAATCAGCCGATTACTGCTGATAGCAAAGGTTTTTGGAATGAGTATGTCGTTTATCCGCTTTCTATGGTAATTGTATACTTTGCGAATTTACTTGGTAGCTACGGTTTTTCCATCGTTATTGTTACTATTCTAATTCGATTATTAATTTTACCTTTAATGGTTAAACAAATGAAAAATACAAAAGCAATGCAGGTTTTGCAACCTGAAATGCAAAAGTTAAAGGAAAAGTATAGCTCAAAAGATGCAAAAACTCAGCAAAAGTTACAGCAAGAGACGATGCAGCTTTTCCAAAAGTACAATGTAAACCCTTTAGCGGGTTGTTTTCCAATCTTAATTCAGATGCCTATTTTAATTGGTATCTTCCATGCTATTACTAGAACGGAAGAGATTGCAAATAACAGCTTTTTATGGTTTGATTTAGGGTCACGTGATCCGTATTTTGCATTACCAATCATTGCGGGTATTACAACATTTATTCAGCAGAAAATGATGATGGCAGGAAATGCAAATCAGAATCCTCAAATGGCAATGCTTCTATGGTTAATGCCAATCATGATTGTAGTCTTTGCAATTAACTTCCCGGCAGCTCTATCATTATACTGGGTTGTGGGAAATATCTTTATGATTGTACAGACGTACTTCATCAAAGGACCAGACTTAAAAGCAGGTTCTCCTGCCTCTCAAGGAGCTAAAAAATGAAAGATATAACGGTAACAGCTCCAACTGTTGAGGAAGCCGTCAATCAAGCTCTTTCAAAATTAAATATTTCAAAAGAAAAAGCAGAGATTACCATTATTGAACAAGGTAAGAAAGGTTTTTTAGGAATTTTTAAAGGGAAGCCTTTTGTTGTTCATGTAAAAAAAATAATAGATCCTGTTGAAGAAGCTGTAGCATATATTAACGATGTGACAGCGCAAATGGGAATTGAAACAGCAATTGAAGTGAAAAAAACCTCAAGACAATGTGAAATTCATATTTCAAGCTCTTCAATTGGTCTATTAATCGGTAAGCGTGGACAAACGATTAACGCGCTCCAGCTTTTAACACAACTGGTAGCAAACCGTTATAGCAAACATTATTTTAAAATTACTTTGAATGCAGAGAATTACCGTGAGAGAAGAGAAGAAACGCTGGTTCAGTTAGCAGAAAAAATGGCCCATCAAGTACTACGTACAAATCGATCAGTGCAGTTGGAAACTATGCCTGCACATGAGCGAAAAGTTATTCATCAAGCACTTGCTAAGAATAAAAAAGTAGAGACTTTATCTGTTGGAGAAGAACCAAAGCGATGTGTACTCATGCGTCCTGCACATTCAGTCTTTAAAAGTACTAATCACAAGTGATTAGTACTTTTTTTATGTTTAAAAAAACAAAAACGAAAGATAGCAATTGTTATTCACATGTGGATAAGTTAAAATAATACGTACTGTTTATTTTGAGATTGTGCATAACTACTATTCATTTTTTTATTGATTGAATTGTGGTATCCTAGTTAGTTGATTGCCTTAATTTTAATAAGGCATGTTTTTGTTTTTATAAAAATGTGAACGATAGTAAAAAATCGTTTTAATAATAGTATAACTAGTCCAAAGGGATGAGGTGAAACTCAAATGTTAGATTTTGATACTATTGCTGCAATTTCTACTCCAATGGGAGAAGGAGCAATTGCGATTGTAAGATTAAGTGGAGAAGAAGCGGTAAGTATTGCAAATCGTATTTTTAAGAGTGTTTCAAATAAAAGCTTAAATGAAGTACCTTCTCATACCATTCATTATGGTCATATCGTTGATCCTAAAAATGGACAAACGATTGAAGAGGTGATGCTTTCTATTATGAAAGGCCCTAAAACGTTTACGAGAGAAGACATTATTGAGATTAACTGCCATGGTGGAATTGTTTCAGTTAATCGTGTGTTACAGCTTGTTTTGGCAAATGGTGCACGCCTGGCAGAACCAGGAGAGTTTACCAAACGTGCTTTTTTAAATGGTCGTATTGATTTATCACAGGCGGAAGCTGTTATGGATTTAATTCGTGCTAAAACAGATAAAGCGATGAATGTAGCGATTGGACAGATGGAAGGTCGACTTTCTAATTTAATCCGCCGTTTACGTCAAGAAATCCTTGAAACGCTTGCTCATGTGGAAGTAAATATTGATTATCCTGAATATGATGATGTGGAAGAAATGACACATCGTGTATTAATTGAAAAAGCTACTCGAGTTCGAAATGAGATTGATAATCTTCTACAAACATCTCAGCAAGGTAAAATTTTGCGTGAAGGCTTAGCAACAGTGATTGTAGGTCGTCCAAACGTTGGAAAATCTTCGCTATTGAATAGCTTAGTTCAAGACACTAAGGCAATTGTAACGGACATTCCTGGAACTACCCGCGATGTAATTGAGGAATATGTCAATGTTCGTGGTGTACCTCTACGACTGGTAGATACAGCTGGAATTCGTGAAACAGAAGATATTGTTGAGCGAATTGGAGTAGAGCGTTCAAGACAATATTTAAAAGAAGCGGATTTAATCTTACTTGTTCTCAATTACAATGAGGAATTAACAGCTGAAGATCGTAAGCTATTTGAAGCAGTTAAAGGAATGGACTACATTGTTATTGTTAATAAGACAGACTTAGAACAAAAGTTAGATATGGAAGAAGTAAAAAATCTTGCTGGAAGTCGTTCAGTTGTCACAACTTCCTTGTTGCAAGAACAAGGGATTTCAGAGCTAGAAGAAGCTATTTCTTCTTTGTTCTTTACGGGAACAATTGAATCACAAGATTTAACGTATTTATCAAACACAAGACATATTGCATTATTAGCACAAGCTCAAAACGCAATCAATGAAGCAATTGAAGGTATTGAAAGCGGAATTCCAATTGATATTGTTCAAATTGATTTAACAAGAACGTGGGAGCTCCTTGGAGAAATTATTGGTGATGCTGTACATGAAAGTTTAATTGATCAGTTATTTTCTCAATTTTGCCTTGGAAAATAAAAAATTGTTAAAAGGAGGTTATTCTTATGCATTATGAAGGTGGACAATATGATGTGATTGTTGTTGGAGCTGGCCATGCCGGGTGTGAAGCTGCACTAGCATCTGCAAGAATGGGCGCAAAAACATTAGCTTTAACAATTAATTTAGATATGGTTGCATTCATGCCGTGTAATCCATCTGTAGGTGGTCCGGCAAAAGGAATTGTAGTAAGAGAGATTGATGCACTTGGTGGAGAAATGGGACGAAATATTGATAAAACGCACATTCAAATGAGAATGTTGAATACAGGTAAAGGTCCCGCTGTACGAGCTTTACGAGCACAAGCAGATAAATTCGCTTATCAACATGAAATGAAAAAAACACTTGAAAATGAAAAGAACCTAACACTTGTTCAAGGGATGGTTGAAAAATTAATCGTTGAAGATGGTGTTTGTACAGGAGTAGTGACACAAACAGGAGCGGAATATAAAGCAAAAACAGTTGTTATTACAACGGGTACGTTCCTTCGTGGAGAAATTATTTTAGGGGAACTGAAGTATTCAAGTGGTCCTAATAATCAACAGCCGGCTATTAAGTTATCGGAACACTTAGAAGAGATTGGTTTAGAGATGGTACGCTTTAAAACGGGTACTCCTCCGCGTGTTAACAGCCAGACGATTGATTACAGTAAAACGGAGATTCAGCCTGGTGATGATGTGCCACGCGCTTTTTCATATGAAACAACACAATTTATTATGGATCAACTACCTTGTTGGTTAACATATACAAGTGAAACAACTCATCAAATTATTGACGATAACCTTCACTTATCACCGATGTATTCTGGAATGATTAAAGGGACAGGTCCACGTTATTGTCCTTCAATTGAAGATAAGGTTGTTCGCTTTAATGATAAACCACGCCATCAAATTTTCTTAGAGCCTGAAGGCCGCCACACTCAAGAAGTTTATGTACAAGGTTTATCAACAAGCTTACCAGAACATGTTCAACGTAAGATGCTTGAAACAATTCCTGGGTTAGAAAAAGCTCAGTTAATGCGTGCTGGTTATGCGATTGAGTACGATGCTATTGTACCAACACAACTATGGCCAACATTAGAAACAAAACAAGTGAAAAACCTTTATACAGCAGGTCAAATTAATGGAACATCTGGTTATGAAGAAGCGGCGGGTCAGGGTCTGCTTGCTGGTATTAATGCTGGTTGTCGCGCTTTAGGTAAGGAAGAGCTAATTTTAGGTCGAGCAGATGCTTACATCGGGGTTTTAATCGATGATTTAGTAACAAAGGGTACAAATGAACCTTATCGTTTATTAACATCACGCGCAGAATATCGTTTACTTCTCCGCCATGATAATGCAGATTTACGCTTAACGGATGTTGGATATAAAATCGGTCTAATTAGCGAAGAGCGCTATGCTTCGTTCCAAGCTAAAAAGGCAGAGATTGAAGCTGAAAAAAATCGTCTGCATGCTGCAATCATTAAGCCGAATGAACACGTACAAAGCGTAATTAGAAGCGCAGGTGGTAGTGAATTAAAAGACGGTATTCGTGCCCTTGAGCTGCTAAGAAGACCAGAGATGACATATGATCATATTAGCCAACTTGTCCCTGCAGAAACGGAAATTCATCCAGAAGTAGCTGAGCAGGTTGAAATTCAAACGAAGTATGAAGGTTATATCCAAAAATCATTGCAGCAAGTCGAACGTTTGAAGAAATTAGAAAACAAAAAAATTCCGGATTTAATTGATTATGACGCTATTCATGGTTTAGCTAACGAAGCGCGTCAGAAATTAAAAGAAGTACGGCCTCTAACAGTAGCCCAAGCATCACGTATTTCCGGAGTTAACCCAGCAGATATCTCAATTCTTCTGGTTTATATCGAACAAGGTAAAATTGCAAAAGTTTCAAACGACTAATCTATTTGTAAAAGAAAGGGTAACGCGATGAATATTTCACAGTTTCAACAGTTGCTAGAGGAGAAAGGAATTGCTCTTTCTTCCTCTCAGCTGGATCAATTTGAACGTTACTATAAAATTCTCGTTGAGTGGAATGAAAAAATGAACTTAACAGCTATTACAGAACATGGTGAAGTGTATGAAAAGCATTTCTATGATTCTGTATCAGCAGCTTTCTTTCAAGATTTTCATTCTATTGAGAGTGTTTGTGATGTAGGAGCGGGTGCTGGTTTTCCAAGTATTCCATTAAAAATCTGCTTCCCTCATCTTCACGTTACAATTGTGGACTCGTTAAAAAAACGAATTACATTTTTAACACATTTAACGGAAGAGCTAGGTCTTGAAAATGTGTCACTTTATCATGATCGAGCAGAGGAGTTTGGAAAAAAAGCAGGAATTCGTGAATCTTTTGACTTAGTAACAGCTAGAGCTGTAGCGCGTATTTCAGTTTTAAATGAATTCTGCCTACCTCTTGTAAAGGAAAACGGTCGATTTATTGCAATGAAGGGATCTTCTGCACCCGATGAATTAAAAAATGGTGAAAAATCTTTTAAAGTGTTAGGTGGAAAAGTGCAAAAAATTGAACATTTCCAGTTGCCATTTGAACAAAGTGAGCGTTATATTGTTTTAGTAGACAAAGTAACAAAAACGCCAAAGAAATATCCAAGAAAACCAGGAATGCCTATTAAATCACCACTCGAATAAGTGGGATAAAAGGCACTCTAATGTAAAGAATGTTTCTTAAGAAACATTCTTTACATTAACATTTTCCTAGAGCAAAGAAGGATATTAACGACAAATATCGAATTAGTTTTTAGGCGGGATTTTCCTGAAGGTGGTGTAGGATTATGAAATCTGCTTTTTCACGTTTTTTTAATTTAAAAGAAAAAGATGAAGCTATCTCGGTAGCCTCAGAAAAACCTCAAATTGAAAATGTCGAAAAAGTTTTAAAAGATGAAGTAAAGCAAATTTTGGTTTCAAGTATTACTCCCAATCGCTATCAGCCACGTACGGTTTTTAATCAATCTAAAATAGAAGAGCTGGCACTTACTATTCATACACATGGTATTATACAACCAATTGTTGTTCGACCAGTCGGTGATAATGAGTATGAGTTAATTGCTGGTGAGCGTCGCTGGCGAGCAGTTCAGTCACTTGGTTGGGAAAGAGTTCCTGCTATTATAAAAGATTTTAATGATACTGAGACAGCGTCAGTAGCATTAATTGAAAATTTACAAAGAGAAGAGTTAACGGCGATTGAAGAGGCATTAGCCTATGCGAAATTATTAGAGTTACATAATCTTACGCAAGAAGCGCTTGCTCAGCGACTAGGCAAAGGCCAATCAACGATTGCGAATAAACTTCGATTATTAAAACTTCCTTCTCTTGTACAAGACGCTATTAAACAAAAACTAATTACAGAAAGACATGCACGAGCACTTATTCCTCTTAAAAATGAAGAAAAGCAACTTCAGCTTTTGAATGACATTATAGAGGGTAAGCTTAATGTTAAACAAACGGAAGAACGTGTAGCTAAATTATTGGAAACACAGGTGAAAAAGCCACGGGCAAAACGAAAAGCATTTAGTAAAGATACTCGTATTGCTATGAACACAATTCGTCAGTCTTTAACAATGGTTAATGATAGTGGAATTAAGTTGAATACAGAAGAAGAGGAATTTGAGGAGTACTATCAGTTTACGATTAAAATTCCAAAGAAATAAAGATTAAAATAATCCTCATCCGTTTACGATGAGGCTTTTTTATAATTAGTCTAAGCATTAAATGAAAGTAAGAACAATAATTGGATAGGAAATGAAAGCAGGTGACAACTTGGGGAAAATAGTGGCGGTTGCTAATCAAAAAGGTGGAGTTGGAAAAACGACTACTGCTGTCAATCTAGGTGCATGTTTAGCGCAGCATGGTCAAAAAGTACTGTTAGTAGATGGTGATCCGCAAGGAAACGCAACAAGCGGTGTAGGAATTGAAAAAGCAGATGTAGATGCTTGTGTCTATAATGTTGTTGTAGAAGATATGGATACAAAGCAGGTCATTTGTCCAACAGCTGTTGAAAACTTATCAATTATCCCTGCAACAATTCAATTAGCAGGTGCAGAAATTGAGCTTGTTTCAACTATTTCCAGGGAAGTACGCTTAAAAAGGGCATTAGAAACAGTGAAAGATCAATATGATTATATTATTATTGATTGCCCTCCTTCTTTAGGTTTATTGACATTAAACGCCTTAACAGCAGCAGACTCAGTATTGATTCCTGTTCAGTGTGAATATTATGCGTTAGAAGGTCTAAGTCAGCTACTCAACACAGTAAGATTAGTACAAAAACATTTAAATCATCACCTTCGAATTGAAGGTGTCCTATTAACAATGTTAGATGCACGCACAAATTTAGGACTCCAAGTTACTGCTGAGGTAAAAAAGTATTTCCAAGAACGTGTTTACCAAACGATTATTCCAAGAAATGTTCGTCTTAGTGAAGCACCTAGCCATGGTGCACCAGTTATTTTATATGATGCAAAGTCTAGAGGGGCTGCGGTATACATGGAACTTGCGAAGGAAGTGATATATAATGGCGAAAGGATTAGGTAAAGGGATTAATGCCTTATTTTCAGGGTTAGATACACAAGCTACTGATTCGATTCAGGATATCGATATCAACGAACTAAGGCCAAACCCTTATCAACCGCGTAAAACGTTCCAGCAAGAAGCAATCGAGGAGTTAAAGCAGTCCATTTTACACCATGGCATTCTACAACCGATTGTTGCTAGAAGAAGTATTAAAGGATATGAGATTCTAGCTGGAGAACGTAGATTTAGAGCAGCAAAAGAAGCGAATTTAACAACCGTTCCTGTTATTGTAAAAGATTTTTCGGAAAAGCAAATGATGGAGTTAGCACTGCTTGAGAATCTACAGCGTGAGGATTTAACTCCAATTGAAGAAGCAATGGCCTATCACCTTCTTATTGAAAAACTTGATATGACACAAGAGCAATTAGCAGCTCGTTTAGGAAAAAGTCGACCGCATATTGCGAATTATTTACGCTTGTTACAGCTTCCAGAAGAAGTACAAATGCTTATTTCAAGTAACGAAATTTCAATGGGACACGGCCGTACATTAGCCGGATTAAAAAACAAATCATTACTTCCAAAAGTAATTGAAAAAATAAAAAAAGAGCATTTAAATGTTCGACAATTAGAAGTTTATGTATCACAGCTCAACCAATCTGTTTCACGTGAAACAGATAAAGAAAAAGCTAAAAAAACAAAAGATATTTTTATTAAAGAAAATGAAACAAAGTTGAGAGAAAAGCTAGGTACTCCCGTAAATATTACGAGAAACAAAAAAAAGGGAAAGATTGAAATTGAATTCTTTACTCAAGATGATTTAAATCGTCTATTAGAGTTATTAGAACATATTTCAATTGATCAAAAATAAAAAGGTTGTCCTAATTATTAGGACAACCTTTTTATTTTTCATATTCTAATCGATAGCTATGAGATGACAAGGAGACAGATGGTCCTCTACTGGTTTGGTAAGCATATTGAATACTAGTAGCAATTAATTCCGCAATGCTCATTACTAAATAAAGCCTTGTATTTTGTAGTACAAAAAACTCCATAAAACCGCTAACATTTACAATCCCAGTCATATGAATATCACCTACAGGAGGTAACTCTTTATTGACGCCTGCCCCAGGCTTTACCGGCCCTATTCCTAATGAAACAGATCCTACGCTCTTCATCCTTCCTAAACAAGCATCAATGCCTATAATAAAAGGATTATCAAATTCTTTCTGAATGATTTTTAAAGTATCTTTTAAATTTATAGCATGAATGGGGTCTTTTAATGTGCCGTATATATGAAAATGAGAAAGGCTTTTTTCTTTTAATTTCGTACCTACTAATGGTCCTAATGAATCTCCAGTTGAGCGGTCTGTTCCGATACAAACAATCACGACCGGTCTAGCAGGATCAGTTGGAAGTAACAGTCCTAGCTGTTTGCTTAATTGTTGAGCAGCAAATTCTTCATCATGGAAAATGCGAATTGAACGTGATGTTTTCTCAAAGAAGGAGGATTTTAGATTCATAGGTTCCACTCCTTATACATAATAGTAACAGTATACGAAGATTCTTAACATTCTATACATACATTTCGCTTAAAGGAGGAATTTATGTTGAAGCAGGGCTTTAAATGGATGTTTCTTATTTTAGGTACAATTATTGGAGCGGGCTATGCATCTGGAAGAGAACTTTGGCAATTTTTTGGCGAAGAAAGTGGACTGGCTCTGCTTTTGTTTACTGTTATCTTCATTATTTGCTGCAACGTGATTATGAGTATTAGTTTTCAATTGAAAACTAATCAATTTTATCCATTACTTATTGAAGTGTTTGGAAAAAGGTGGGCGTTTCTTTATGATAGCTTAATCATTTTTTACTTATTTTCAACAACAGTTATTATGATTGCAGGTGGAGGTGCTACGTTAGAAACATTTCAGCTTCCTTATTGGTTGGGAATTATGACCTTTAGCTTGTTAATTATTCTTGTGTTTATTAAAGGTATTCAAGGAATGCTTTCGATTAATTCTTACATTATGCCTGTACTCGTTATCGGTTTAATTAGCGTCCTTCTGTTCTTTATTTTAAAAAGTCAGCATGTTTTGGACATTGACTGGCATCATCAGCACAATTGGTCTTCAGGATTTACTTTTACGGCTTTAAATATCCTCCCTCTCGTTGCAGTTCTCACAACCATTGGAAATGAGATTAAAACAAAAGTAGAGATTCATATCGCTTCCATTGGAAGTGGTTTGTTAATTGGTGGTTTATCCTTTGTTTATAATGAATCACTTTTACAGGTTTCAGATTTGTTACCAGATTACGAAATTCCGTTATTTGCTATAATGAAAAGTTTCCCGTTTTTTATGCTAATCATTATGAGTGTATTATTATTAGTTGCTATCTATACAACAGCGGTATCGGGGATACTAGGTTTAACAACTAGGTTTCGTAGGAGTGAAAATACTGCGTTATGGAAAATGGCAATTATATTTGTCATCATTATGATTCCATTTACAAAGCTAGGTTTTTCTAAGTTAATTGCTGTTCTATATCCATTATATGGTATGGTTAATCTATTCTTATTAGCGGCTTTACTAATTTATCCGATACGAAATATCTACAAAAATTAAATAAAACTTGCTAAAATAAACTAAAATATTATGACAATCATGAGAATGGGAGCTTGCAACATGGAATCAATTCAAGCTTTTTTTAAAACAGCTTTTCAAACGTTCTTTAAAGAAGAAACGTGGGCTAACATAGGTATAGGTTTTATTAAAGTAGTACTCATTATTATTGTTTCAATGCTGTTAATTCGATTTGGGAAAATGTTTTTAAACAAAATGATAGAGGTTCGGACAAAGAGCCCACTGCGTATTTCAGAACGAAGAGAAGCAACGCTAGTACGTTTAATTCAAAATGTATTTACGTATGCGGTGTACTTTATTGCGCTTGTCATGATTTTAGAAACGATGACAATCGAGGTAAAAGGACTATTAGCAGGAGCTGGAATCGTTGGTTTAGCAGTAGGATTTGGTGCTCAAAATCTAGTAAAGGATGTTATTACAGGCTTCTTTATTATATTTGAAGATCAGTTCTCTGTAGGAGATTATGTACGAATCGGTACATTTGAAGGCACCGTCGAAGAAATTGGTTTGCGGACAACTAAAATTAAAAGTTGGACAGGAGAAATTAATATCTTGCCTAATGGAAGTATTATAGAAGTGACAAACTTTTCGCTGCATAATAGTATCGCATTTGTGGATGTTAGTATCTCATATGAGGAAGATATTCAAAAAGCAGAAAAAATTATTCTGGAGTTATTAGAAGAATTACCTGGGAAATATGAAGATATGGTAAAAACACCAGAATTACTAGGAGTTCAAACAATGCAAGCAAATGAAGTTGTTATGCGTATTACAAGTGAAGTGAAGCCGATGAGACATTTTCACATTTCACGTATGATTCGTAAAGAAGTAAGAATGAGATTAAACGAATATGGTATTGAAGTTCCTTTTGCGAAGATGATTATGTATAATCGTGGTGAAGATCAAAAAAGTGTATTAAATCATCGAGAAAATCAAGGAGGTCACAGTAATTGAATCAAAAAGAATTTGGTTTAAATGACATTGTAGAAATGAAAAAGCCCCACCCTTGTGGAGAAAATAGATGGAAAATAATTCGAATGGGAATGGATGTTCGAATTAAATGCGAAGGTTGTGGTCATAGTGTCATGATTCCTCGTAAGGATTTTGCTCGAAAAATGAAAAAGATTTTAGTAAAGCATGAAGAATAACTGAAAAAGTAGTTCATATAAATGAAGGATTAGGACACGCTTTTCCAGTCAATAAAGCTTGTGTTTTCAAATGTGAATTACTATAATTGTGAAAGGTTAACTGGTTTTCGGTTATATAAAAGAGGAGTGAATAATCATATGGCTTTAACAGCTGGAATTGTTGGTCTTCCGAACGTTGGAAAATCAACTTTATTTAATGCAATTACACAAGCGGGAGCAGAATCTGCTAACTACCCTTTCTGTACAATTGATCCGAACGTTGGGATTGTAGAAGTTCCTGACGAGCGTTTAGATAAACTTACTGAGCTTGTAAAACCTAAAAAGACAGTTCCAACAGCATTTGAATTTACAGATATTGCTGGAATTGTAAAAGGTGCGAGTAAAGGCGAAGGATTAGGAAATAAATTTTTATCTCACATTCGTGAAGTAGATGCGATTTGTCACGTAGTACGTTGTTTTGAAGACGAGAATATTACTCACGTTTCAGGGAAAGTAGATCCTATTTCAGATATTGAGACAATTAATTTAGAGTTAATTCTAGCTGATTTAGAAACGGTGGACAAGCGAATTGGTCGCGTTCAAAAGATGGCAAAGCAAAAAGATAAAGAAGCGATGTATGAGTATGAAATCTTAGAAAAGTTAAAAGAAGCTTTTGAAGCTGGACAACCTGCTCGCTCTGTTTCATTTACTGATGAGCAATTAAAGCTTGCTAAGCAGCTACACCTTTTAACAATTAAACCAATTCTGTATGTAGCGAACGTATCAGAAGATGAGGTAGCGGATGCATCATCAAATCAATATGTAGCGAAAGTACGTGAATACGCGAAAGAAGAAGGCGCAGAAGTAATTGTAGTTTGTGCTCGTATTGAATCTGAAATTGTTGAGCTTGAAGGTGAAGAAAAGGAAATGTTCCTTGAAGAGCTTGGAATTGAGCAATCAGGTTTAGACCAATTAATTCGTGCCACTTATGATTTATTAGGCCTTGCAACATACTTCACAGCTGGTGAGCAAGAAGTACGCGCATGGACATTCAAAACAGGCATGAAGGCACCTGAATGTGCTGGTATCATTCATACAGACTTTGAGCGTGGGTTCATCCGTGCTGAAACGGTATCTTATGAAGATTTACTAGCAGCTGGAACAATGGGAGCTGCACGTGAAGCGGGAAAAGTTCGTCTTGAAGGAAAAGAATACATCGTTAAAGATGGCGATGTTATGCACTTTAGATTTAACGTATAAAAAAGTACGGCTCTAGGCCGTGCTTTTTTCTTTTGAATGAAACTCTTTTAATATCATTGCGTTTCGAAAGTTCACATGATATAATTTTAAATTGTGAGTAATATAATTATTGCTCCTTGCCCGTTTAGGGCCGTTAGACCAAAAGGAGGTGACAGTGATGAGAAAGTATGAAGTAATGTACATCATCCGTCCAAACATTGATGACGAAGCAAAAAAAGCATTAGTTGAACGCTTTAACGGTGTTTTAACTGACAATGGTGCAGAAGTTGCAAACGTTAAAGAATGGGGTAAACGTCGTTTAGCTTATGAAATCAACGATTTCCGCGATGGTTACTACATGATTCTTGACGTGGCAGCGACTTCAGAAGCAGTTTCTGAGTTTGATCGTCTTGCTAAGATCAACGAAGACATTATCCGTCATATCGTTGTTAAACAAGAAGCTTAATTTTTCGTTTAAATAAATAGTTTTTTCCTTAAGGAGTGGTTCTGATGATGAATCGCGTAATTCTCGTAGGACGCTTGACGAAAGATCCTGAATTACGTTATACCCCCAATGGAGCTGCAGTTGCAACATTCACGCTAGCAGTAAACCGCGCATTTACAAATCAACAGGGTGAACGTGAGGCGGACTTTATTAACTGTGTCGTATGGCGTCGTCCTGCTGAAAATGTAGCAAACTTTTTGAAAAAAGGTAGTTTAGCTGGTGTTGATGGACGTTTGCAATCTCGTAGTTATGAAGGACAAGACGGTCGTCGAGTTTATGTAACAGAGGTTGTGGCAGAAAGTGTGCAATTCTTAGAACCAAAAAGTGGTGGCGGGGATATGCAACGCAATAACTTTGCTAACACTGGTGGATCTGGACAAGGCTCTCCATTTGGAGATAATCAGAACCGTAACTCAGGTAATCAAGGTTATACTCGCGTTGATAATGATCCATTTGCAAATAATGGTGAAACAATCGACATCTCTGATGATGACTTACCATTCTAAAAAGTGATAAGTGCGAAGTATACAATCGGATAGAGTTTAAAAGGGAAGGAGGCGTATTTCAATGGCAGGTGGACGTAAAGGTGGACGTAACAGACGTCGTAAAGTTTGTTTCTTCACAGCAAACGGCATCACTCACATCGACTACAAAGATGTAGATATGCTTAAAAAATTCGTTTCAGAGCGTGGTAAAATTTTACCTCGTCGTGTAACTGGAACAAGCGCTAAGTACCAACGTAAATTAACGATCGCTATCAAACGCGCTCGTCAAATGGCATTATTACCATATGTTTCAGGTGAATAATGAATATAAAAAGAGACAGTGAGGACTTCCTTGCTGTCTCTTTTTACATCTAAATAGATAAACTGGTGAAATAGTTGCTTCTCTTGTATTGAATCGATACAATAAGTAATAGTTTATACAATACGAGGTGAAGTTGTGAAAGGGATTCGTTATATTACCGAAGGAGCAGCACTTTTAGCCCTTTTTGTAGCTCTGTTGCTGTTTCTCCTATACATACCGGTTATTGGTGGGTTTTTAACTCTTGCTCTTGCTGTACCGTTTATTGTTTATACAGTTAGACATGGTGTAAAAAGATCTATTCTGTTTTTTGTTGTATCTTTATTGTTAACATTATTATTTGGGACAGTTGTAACATTACCAGCAACAATGGTTTTTGGTATAAGCGGTATTGTAATTGGCTACTTGTATCAACAGAAAAAAGCGCGATACAGCGTGTTGTTAGGTGGAACCATTGCTTTTAGCCTTGCATTTTTGCTAATGTTTGTGCTATCAAGTTTGCTTATGAATGTTAACTTAATTAGTGAAATGAACAATGCGTTGAATCAGTCAATTGATCAAAGCGTTGATATGATGAAAAGTTTAGGACAAACCGTTACAGATGAACAGGTTCAACAGTTGGAACAAACCATTACAACTTTTAAATATTTACTTCCGCTGTTTATTGTCATGTTGGGGGTTGTTTGTGCCTTCTTTTCTCAGTTAATCGCTGCATCTGTATTAAAGCGTTTGAAGCATGATATTGAATCATTTCCACCATTTCGTGAACTGCAATTACCTAAAAGTGTAATTTGGTACTACTTAATTGTATTAATTTTATCATTTCCTTCATTTAATTTTGAAGAGGGATCATTTATGTTTATCGCCATCTTAAATTTAGCGATGGCCTTGCAAATGTTAGTCATGTTACAAGGATTTTCTTTTATCTTTTACTTTTCATATCAAAAAGGTTATTCGAAAGCAATTCCAGTGGTTGTAACAATTTTGGCATTTATTCTGCCGATTCTCCTTCAATTTGTACGTATCTTAGGTATAATTGATTTAGGATTTAATTTACGCAAGCGTATCGGGAATGTCGATAAATAAAAGTTAATGTGGAACTTAAAGATTAGGAGCTGAAACAGATGCCTGTCTTTACAAAGAAAAATATCATTCGTTATCCATTTTATTTACTGTACAGTATTGCTCTTATTTTAGTAGGAGTAGTGACATATCATAACTGGATGATTGGGGTAGGGGGATTTGTTCTTTTACTTATCACCTTGCTGCTATTTATTAAAATGGAGCGAATGTTAGTAGACGAGCTTGAAAAATATATCTCAATGATTTCTCACCGAGTAAAAAAGGTGGGAGAAGAGGCATTGATGGAGATGCCTATTGGGATTATGTTGTTTAATGATGAATATCAAATTCAATGGACTAACCCTTTCTTAGCTTCTTGTTTCGGTGAGGATTCATTAGTAGGACGTTCTTTATATGATGTAGCCGAAAGTGTTGTTCCGTTAATTAAACAAGAAGTTGAGACAGAAGTAGTCACTTTGCATGAAAGAAAATTTAAAGTAATTATCAAAAGAGAAGAACGTCTACTTTACTTTTTCGATGTTACAGAGCAGATTGAAATCGAAAAATTGTATGCTGATGAGAGAACCAGCATTGGTATTATTTTCTTAGATAACTATGATGAGCTTACACAAGGAATGGATGACCAAGTGAAAAGTAACTTGAATAGCCAAGTTACTTCTCTGCTTAATCATTGGGCTCAAGAATATGGTATCTTTATCAAGCGTACATCTTCTGAGAAGTTTATTGCAATCATGAATGAGCAAACGTTACTTCATCTTGAACGCAGTAAGTTTTCAATTTTAGATCAAGTGCGTGAAGAAACATCCAAACATAATATACCGCTTACACTAAGCGTGGGAATCGGCACCGGAACCTCTCCATTACCTGAATTAGGTGCATTAGCCCAATCCAGCCTTGATTTAGCATTAGGACGTGGTGGGGATCAGGTAGCGATTAAGCAACCAAATGGTAAAGTTAAGTTTTATGGTGGTAAAACAAATCCAATGGAAAAGCGTACGAGAGTACGTGCACGCGTCATTTCTCATGCCTTAAAAGAGCTTATCACGGAAAGTGGTCAGGTTATTATTATGGGTCATAAATATCCAGATATGGATGCGATAGGCGCTGCGATTGGTATTTTAAAAGTAGCACAAGTAAATCAAAAAGATGGATTTATCGTTTTAGATCCTCAACATATTGACACTGGTGTAAAGAGGCTTCTAGAAGAGATTAAGAAAAATCCGGATCTTTGGGAACGATTCATTACCCCTGATGAGGCGCTTAATCTGGTGAGTGACGATACGCTACTTGTCGTCGTCGATACTCATAAGCCTTCGCTTGTAATTGAAGAACGATTATTAAATCGGGTTGAAAACGTTGTTGTCATTGATCACCACAGACGAGGTGAGGACTTTATTGAAGATCCCTTACTCGTATATATGGAACCATATGCTTCCTCTACTGCAGAGCTAGTGACAGAGCTGTTAGAATATCAGCCTAAGCGTTTTAAAATCGATATGCTAGAAGCAACTGCTTTATTGGCAGGGATTATTGTAGATACGAAAAGTTTTACGCTTAGAACCGGTTCTCGAACGTTTGATGCTGCGTCCTTTTTAAGGTCTCAAGGGGCTGACACAGTCCTTGTTCAAAAATTCCTTAAAGAAGACATTAATCAATATGTGCAAAGAGCTCGTTTTATCGAGCATGCGGAAATTTATAAAGCAGGGATTGCTATCTCAAGAGCAGATGAAGCTGAAACATATGATCAAGTGTTGATTGCACAAGCTGCTGATACGTTATTATCGATTAGCGGAGTTGTCGCTTCATTTGTTATTTCAAAAAGAAGAGATCAGCTTGTTGGAATCAGTGCTCGCTCGCTAGGTGATATCAACGTTCAGGTAATTATGGAAAGCTTGCAAGGCGGCGGTCATTTAACGAATGCAGCTACTCAGTTACAAAACATGACGTTAGATCAAGCAGAAGAGCTACTAAAACAAGCAATTGATGAATACTTGGATGGAGGGAAAAAATCATGAAAGTAATTTTCTTAAAAGATGTAAAAGGAAAAGGTAAAAAAGGAGAGGTTAAAAACGTAGCCGATGGTTATGCACATAACTTCTTATTGAAAAATGGATATGCTGTTGAAGCAACAGGTGGTAATGTAAAAGTATTAGATGCTCAAAAGAAAAAAGAGCAAAAAGAAGCTGCTCAAGAGCTAGAAAATTGTAAAGAGCTAAAGAACACGCTCGAATCTTTGACAGTAGAATTAAAAGCTAAATCAGGTGAAGGCGGCCGTTTATTTGGTTCTATTACAAGCAAGCAAATTGCAGAAGAGCTAAAGAAAAAGCATAATATCAAAATTGATAAGCGTAAAATTGAGCTAGACGATGCAATTCGTGCGCTTGGCTATACAAATGTACCTGTGAAATTACACCCAGAAGTAACGGCTACAGTTAAAGTTCATGTAACAGAACAAAACTAATGGTAAGCGAGATTAGTCTATAAATAGTAGGGTTAAAATAAGAATAAATCAAACGTTGGCGCGAAGAATTTCGCGCCAACATTTGCGATAATCGAAAAAACGATAGAGGGGCATAGAAACTATGAATGATCTTTTTGCTGATCGTCTACCGCCTCAAAATATCGAAGCTGAGCAGGCGGTATTAGGGGCAATTTTCCTAGAGCCATCTTCTTTAACATTAGCGTCTGAATTATTAATTCCAGAAGACTTTTATCGAGCAGCTCACCAAAAGATTTTTACGTGTATGCTAAAACTTTCAGATCAAGGTGAACCAGTTGACTTAGTTACGGTTACATCAGATTTAGCAAATCAAAAAATCTTAGAAGAAATAGGCGGAGTGGCGTATCTAAGTGATTTAGCTAATTCCGTACCAACAGCTGCTAATATTGAATATTATGCGAAAATTGTAGAGGAAAAATCTATTCTTCGCAGGCTTATTCGAACGGCTACTGATATTGCTTCAGAAGGTTATGCGAGAGAAGATGAAGTCGAAGTCTTATTAAATGAAGCGGAAAAAAATATTTTAGAAGTAGCACAGCGTAAAAATACGGGCGTGTTTCAAAATATTAAAGATGTTTTGGTGCAAACTTATGACAACATCGAAGTTCTTCACAATCGTAAAGGTGATATTACAGGCATTCCAACAGGATTTACGGATTTAGATCATATGACTGCTGGATTCCAGCGAAATGACCTAATTATTGTTGCTGCACGTCCATCAGTAGGTAAAACAGCGTTTGCATTGAATATCGCACAAAACGTAGCAACCAAGACAGATGAAAATGTAGCGATTTTCAGTTTGGAGATGGGAGCGGAGCAGCTTGTCATGAGGATGCTTTGTGCTGAAGGTAATATTGATGCACAAAGGCTAAGAACAGGATCCTTAACATCAGAGGATTGGGGAAAGCTAACCATGGCGATGGGTTCTTTATCTAATGCTGGTATTTATATAGATGATACGCCAGGTGTACGCGTAGGAGAAATCCGTTCAAAATGTAGACGTCTGAAGCAAGAAGGCGGTCTAGGAATGATTTTAATTGATTATCTACAGTTAATTCAAGGGAACGGTCGAAGCGGCGAGAATCGTCAACAAGAAGTATCAGAGATCTCTCGCTCGTTAAAAGCATTAGCACGTGAACTTCAGGTTCCTGTTATTGCATTATCTCAGCTTTCCCGTGGGGTTGAGCAACGTCAAGATAAAAGGCCAATGATGTCCGATATTCGTGAATCAGGGAGTATCGAACAAGATGCCGATATTGTAGCCTTTTTATATCGTGAAGACTACTATGAGAAAGATACTGAAAATCAGAACATCATTGAAATCATTATTGCTAAGCAGCGTAACGGTCCAGTTGGAACGGTTCAGTTAGCTTTTGTGAAGGAATATAATAAGTTCGTAAACTTAGAAAGACGCTTTGATGATTCGGGTGTACCACCAGGTGCATAAACCTCTCAATCCGAGAGGTTTTTTTGTTTATATTAGTATATGTTCGGTAAAAAGCAGTATATTATCTTTGATTTAGATTAAATAGTTCGGATTTACATTGACTTTACTATAATAAATTGATACACTTATTTACGGTTAAATTATGTCGTAGTAGGCTGTTGCTTACTAAGCGGAGGTGCTTAAGATATGTCTTCAGTTGTTGTAGTAGGAACACAATGGGGAGATGAAGGAAAAGGGAAGATTACAGACTTCCTATCAGAAAATGCAGAAGTAATTGCACGTTACCAAGGTGGAAACAATGCTGGTCATACGATTAAGTTTAATGGTGAAACGTACAAATTACATTTAATTCCTTCAGGGATTTTTTACGATGATAAAATTTGTGTAATTGGAAATGGTATGGTTGTAGATCCAAAAGCACTTGTTCAAGAATTAAAATATTTACACGATCGTAATGTAACAACAGATAACTTACGTATTAGTAACCGTGCGCATGTTATTTTACCTTACCACTTAAAATTAGATGAGGTAGAAGAAGAGCGTAAAGGCGATAATAAAATTGGAACAACAAAAAAAGGAATTGGTCCAGCATATATGGATAAAGCTGCACGTGTAGGTATCCGTATTGCAGATTTATTAGACCGTGAAGTGTTTGAAGCAAAATTAACACAAAACTTAGCTGAAAAAAATCGTCTTCTTGAAAGAATGTATGAAGTAGAAGGCTTTAAATTAGAAGATATCTTAGATGAATACTACGAATATGGTCAGCAGATAGCAAAATATGTTGTTGATACATCCGTTGTATTAAATGATGCTCTAGACGAAGGTCGTCGCGTATTATTTGAAGGTGCACAAGGTGTTATGTTAGATATCGATCAAGGAACATATCCGTTTGTAACATCTTCTAACCCTGTTGCTGGTGGTGTAACAATCGGTTCAGGTGTAGGGCCTTCAAAAATCAAGCACGTAGTAGGTGTTTCAAAAGCATACACAACTCGTGTTGGTGACGGTCCATTCCCAACAGAACTAACAAACGAAATTGGTGATCAAATTCGTGAAGTAGGTCGTGAATACGGAACAACAACGGGTCGTCCACGTCGCGTTGGTTGGTTTGACAGCGTAGTTGTTCGTCACGCACGTCGCGTAAGTGGTATTACAGATTTATCATTAAACTCAATCGATGTTTTAACAGGAATTGAAAAATTGAAAATCTGTGTAGCATATCGCTATGAAGGTAAAATTGTTGAGGAATTCCCAGCTAGCTTAAACGTTTTAGCTAAATGTGAACCTGTTTATGAAGAGCTTCCAGGTTGGACGGAAGATATTACAGGTGTGAAATCTTTAGATGAATTACCTGAGAACGCACGTCATTACTTAGAGCGTGTTTCACAATTAACTGGTATTCCATTATCTATTTTCTCAGTGGGACCAGATCGCAAACAAACAAACGTATTACGCGGAGTTTATAGCTAATACTTTTAAAAAAACCAACGTTTAGTTTTTTAAACGTTGGTTTTTTATATTGAATTCATTTTTTAAAAATATTCTTCTGAAAAAACTATTGCATTCAGTGTTTAAATCATGTTATTATAGTACATGTCGCTGATATTCATAGTATGAGCCATTAGCTCAGTTGGTAGAGCATCTGACTTTTAATCAGAGGGTCGAAGGTTCGAGTCCTTCATGGCTCACTTTTGTTACTTACTATGGCCCGTTGGTCAAGCGGTTAAGACACCGCCCTTTCACGGCGGTAACACGGGTTCGAATCCCGTACGGGTCATTTTTATTACATATTATAAGCTGAGGGTCCCGTGGTGTAGCGGTTAACATGCCTGCCTGTCACGCAGGAGATCGCGGGTTCGATTCCCGTCGGGACCGCCATTTGATAATGGCTCGGTAGCTCAGTTGGTAGAGCAAAGGACTGAAAATCCTTGTGTCGGCGGTTCGATTCCGTCCCGAGCCATAAAAAGCATGACTTTTAAAAGTCATGCTTTTTTTGTTTGTATATGGTTGAAAATTAATGAGGTTATTGTATAGTAGAGGATGAATTTGTGACGATTACTATGTTATGAAGTATAATACAATTAGTGTATTCAAACATTATGAATACTTACTTTCCTATTTTTGTTCGAAATGATAAAAGGAGAACGATGATCATGGATAAACGTATTTTAGTAGTAGATGACGAAAAACCAATTGCAGATATTTTGAAATTTAATCTGCAAAAAGAAGGTTACGAAGTATTTTGTGCTTATGATGGTGTAGAAGCACTTGAAAAAGTTGAAGAAGTACAACCAGAAATGATTCTGTTAGATATTATGCTGCCACAAAAGGACGGCATGGAAGTCTGTCGAGAAGTTCGAAAAAAGTATGATATGCCAATTATTATGCTGACAGCTAAAGACTCTGAAATCGATAAAGTGCTTGGTCTTGAGTTAGGTGCAGATGATTATGTAACAAAGCCTTTCAGTACGAGAGAGCTATTGGCGCGAGTAAAAGCGAATTTAAGAAGACATCAACAAATTTCAAATAATGTTGAAGAAGAAGAGAGTAATGAGATAACAATCGGTGCACTTGTCATTCATCCAGATGCTTATATTGTTTCAAAGCGTGGAGAAACAATTGAATTAACACATCGTGAGTTTGAATTGCTGCATTACTTGGCGAAACATATTGGACAAGTCATGACGCGGGAGCATTTGTTACAGACAGTATGGGGATATGACTACTTTGGTGATGTTCGAACAGTTGACGTTACGGTTCGAAGATTGCGTGAGAAAATTGAAGATAACCCAAGCCATCCAATGTGGATTGTAACAAGACGTGGGGTAGGTTATTATTTGCGTAGTCCAGAACAGGAGTAACGCTATATTATGAAGAAAGTCCGTTTTTTTCAGTCCATTCATTTGAAGTTTGTGCTAATTTATGTATTGCTTATTTTAATTGCAATGCAAATTATTGGTGTCTACTTTGTACGTCAGTTAGAAAAAGAACTTGTTAATAACTTTACAAACTCATTAACGGAACGTGTAGGTCTACTTGCTTATAATATTGAACAAGAGCTAGAAAAAACACGTAATGATACTTCCCCTACGTTAGAAGAAGATTTAGAAGTAGTATTGAGAGATTTTGCTTCTATGCAGGGAATTTCCTCTAAAGACATATTAGAGGTACGCGTTATCGATCCGAATCGACGTATTATAGGGACATCAAACCCAAACCCTGAACAAATAGTAGGGAAAAAAATAAATGACTTAGCCGTTACGAATGCCCTTTTAGCAGGAACATCTTCTAATAAAGTATATCGTAAAAGCGGTGACAGAATTAGAGTATTGACGGTTCCTATTCGTCTGCAGGATGATGTGGGAGGAAATGCTTCTACAAATCCAAATAATCGAGAAAGCTTACAGTCAGAACAAGAGATACTAGGTGCTGTTTATTTAATTGCGACGATGGAACCAGTCTATGAGCAAATGAGGAAAATTAATAGTATCTTTGCTTCTGGTACGGTTATATCGTTAGTTATTACTGCCCTTTTAGGTGTTTTTCTGGCTCAGACGATTACGCGACCAATGTCTGAAATGCGTAAGCAGGCACTAGAAATGGCTAAAGGAAACTTTTCAAGAAAAGCAAAGGTCTATGGTTATGACGAGATAGGGCAACTTGCTTTAACGTTTAACAATTTGACAAGAAAGCTTCAAGAGGCACAAGCTACTACTGAAGGAGAGCGACGTAAGCTCAGCTCCGTACTTGCTCATATGACAGATGGCGTTATTGCTACTGACCGAAAAGGTAGAGTAATCTTAATTAATGACCCAGCTGCGTCAATGTTAAACGTTTCACGTGAAACAGTATTGTCAGAGCCAATTGTGACGCTTTTAGGTTTAGATGAAACACATACATTCGAAAGCCTATTGGCTAATCAAGATTCACTTATTCTTGATTTTAGTACGAAAACAGAGCCGTTTATTTTACGAGCAACTGTTTCAGCTATTCAAAAGGAAACGGGTTTTATCAACGGAATCATTATCGTCTTGCACGACATTACAGAGCAGGAGAAAATTGATCAGGATCGCCGAGAGTTTGTAGCAAACGTCTCTCATGAGCTTAGAACACCATTGACAACAATGCGAAGCTATTTGGACGCTTTAGCAGAAGGCGCATGGGAGGATAAAGAGATAGCACCAAGTTTTTTACATGTTACCCAAACAGAAACAGAGCGTATGATTCGATTAGTCAATGACTTGTTACAACTATCTAAGTTAGATAGCGAAGACTATCGCTTTAGTCGAGACCCGGTTAACTTTGTAAAGTTTTATCATTACATCATTGATCGCTTTGAAATGACTATTGAACAAGGAATTACGTTTGTTAGAGAGCTTCCAGATGAAGCCATCTATGTAGCAGTTGATCAAGATAAAATTACACAAGTATTAGACAATATTATTTCAAATGCAATTAAGTATTCACCAGAAGGTGGAACAATTACATTTTCTATTGAACAACACACGCATGAAATTGTGGTAAGTATTAAAGACCAAGGTATGGGAATACCAAAATCAAATCTGTCCAAAATCTTTGAACGCTTTTATCGTGTGGATAAAGCAAGAACTCGCAAACTAGGAGGGACAGGTTTAGGTTTGGCTATTGCAAAAGAAATTATTGAAGCTCACGATGGTCGAATATGGGCAGAAAGTAAAGAAGGGGTTGGGACATCTATTTACTTCACACTTCCAATTGAAAGTGAGAATGATGAAGAATGGGAATGAGATATGAAAATATAAAAACCGTTGTGCTAGTTATTTTGGTGGTTTTAAGCTTATTCCTCACTTGGAATTTATGGTCCTATCAATCCCCTTCTGATTTAAATACTGAAACCCAAAACCTTCAAGAAGCTGAGGTAGGTGGAAAGAGTGAACTAGAGGATTATATACGTCCTACAAAGGTACTCTATCACCAAAGTGGTAGTCACTATTTATCACATGAAGAAAAGCGAATAGACTCATGGTTACAAGAAATGAGAACGTGGAAATTAGGGGATATTACAGACGTTTCGAGTGCTATTGAGCCTAGTGGCTTTTTAAATTATGTCCATGATAATAACTCTGTGGAAATTGTATATCCAGACCTAATACCAGTTGAAACCTTTCAGCAAATGTTTAGCTTTACGACGGATAAATTGCCAAGGGTAGATTTTGATCGTGTAGTCATAAAGATAAAAAAGACCCCTAATTTATCTGTAAATATGTATTTGGTGAACTATAGCCAACAAAAAGTGTATGCGGTGAAAATTAGTAATGTAGTCAAGAACGATGTGCAGAAATTAGCGGATGCAGGAACATCAGCAGAGCGTTGTCTGGTTTATAAAAAGAATGAGAATCGCTATATCTTCATACCAGCTCAGACTTCTCACATGCATAAACTGTATGCATATGAAGCACCTTTAGATATTCGTAAGTTTCAAAATGCGCTGTTTACAAATCCAAGTTATGCTCGTACAGAAAGCTTAGCATATAGAGAATTATATACAGAAGGAACCAAAGTTATTAATGTAAATACCAGGACAAACGTCATGGAGTATGTAAACTTGGTGAATTCGAATACGGAATCAAATGATGACGCAAATTTATTAAATCGTAGCTTTAGCTTTGTTAATGATCATGCCGGATGGACAGAGCCAGATTACCGTTTTGATAGTTGGAATCGTGTAACAAAAGAGATTACATACCGGTATTATCATGATAATCACCCTGTATACAGCAATCAGGGCATGACAGAAATCTATCAAAGATGGGGCAATGCTGAGGTCTTAAATTATCGTCGACCTTTGTATCGATTTGTTCAAGTATCCTTACCTGAAATGAAAGTACAGTTACAGTCTCCTCAAGAAGTAGTTGAAATGATTGAGAAGCATCAGGATTTTGATCCTTCTCTGTTAAATGATATATCAATTGGATATCAGCTTGAGGAAGGTATTGGGGATAATCAGCAGCAAGATACGGATAAAACAGAGTATGATTCAAACTCGGTTACATTGGTTCCTTCTTGGTTTTACTACTATAATAATAAGTGGTACCGAGTTACGTTACCTGATGAAGGAGGCGTAAACGGTGGATTGGAATAAAACGAAATCGATTTTTATCGTAACGTTTCTGGTTTTAGATCTGTTTTTAATTTATCAATTCATGAAAAAGCATGATCAAGACCAGTATTCGTTATTTGTTGAATCAAGCATTGAAGATCAATTAGCAGCAGAAGGAATAACGTATACGGAGCTACCTAAGAGTGAAAAAAAAGCATCTTCATTAAATGCAAACAGTAAAAGGTTTAGTGAGAATGACTTGAAGAAGCTTAAAAAACAAAAAGCAAAATTAATTGATGAAAAAACAATTGAAAGTACGTTAGATAAACCAATCCCTGTTCCAGCAAAGAATAAAACATCAAAGTTAAATCAGTTCTTACAAGACTATGTTCTTTCCGGAAATGCATATACGCTGTGGAAAATTAACGAAGATAAAAATACGATTACATTTTACCAACAGTATAAAAATAAAGTTATTTATGATAACGAAAATGGCATTGTCATTGCTCATTTGAATGATAAGAATGAAATTACTTCTTACGAGCAGACGTTTATGGAAAATATCGAGCCTTTAGATGATGAACAAGAGGTTCTTGCCCCAATTAAAGTCCTTGAAAATCTGTATTTGAAAGAAGAATTAACCGAAAAAAGCACGGTAACAAAAGTAGAGTTAGGTTATTATACCTTCGATTTACCTCTGCCAAGCTCCCAGGTTCTTGCGCCTACTTGGCACGTTGTCGTAGATGAAGATGTTGACTATTTTGTAAATGCTTTTGAAGGACAAATCATCCAAAAAAGCTTGAAATAGTATATTGGAGTGAGAAAAATGAGTTTGCATTTTAGCGTGCTAGCTAGCGGTAGTACTGGAAATGCGATTTTTGTAAGTGATGGAGACCAATCGCTATTAGTCGATGCAGGCTTAAGTGGTAAGAAAATGGAGTCACTTTTTCAAGAAATCGATCGAGATATTCACAACTTATCAGGAATATTGGTAACCCATGAACATAGTGATCATATTAAAGGGTTAGGCGTACTAGCTCGTAAATATAAATTGCCTATCTATGCAAATGCAAAAACATGGAGAGCTATGGATGGGTTAATTGGACAAGTATCAACTGACCAACAGTTTCATTTTGAAATTGGTGAAAATAAAACATTTGGAAGTATCGATGTTGAATCGTTTGGTGTATCTCATGATGCTGCTGAGCCAATGTTTTATGTTTTTCATCAAGGAGATAAAAAACTTACGTTAATTACGGATACAGGCTATGTCAGTGATCGCATGAAGGGCATTATTAAAAATAGTCAGGCTTTTGTTTTTGAAAGCAATCATGATGTTGAGATGCTTCGTATGGGAAGGTATCCTTGGAGCGTTAAGCGTCGTATTTTAAGTGATGTAGGACATGTTTCAAATGAGGATGCAGCATTGGCAATGGCGGACGTTATTGGTGATCAAACAGAGAGAATTTATCTAGCTCATTTAAGTCTAGATAACAATATGAAAGAAATTGCGCGAATGTCTGTTTCACAAGTTTTAGCTGAAAAAGATATTGATGTGAAAGAACAGATAAAACTTTATGATACAGACCCTAATAGACCAACATCGATTGTTTATGTATAGTCTACATAAACAAAACAAAAAATAACTTCATTTAGATGGTTAGAAAGAAGCAGAAGTGTCTAAAAAAGTAATAGTTCATCTGTTTTGGTACTTATAATCATAATAAATGAAAAGGTCGGTGATGTATATGGAACATTATGATGAGAATCGGGAACCATCTCCTTCACGTCAAAAGCCAAGAAGACGTGGGGGCTGGTTTCTGTCGTCATTAATAGGAGCAATTATTGGAGGAATAGTGGTTGTCACTGCACTTCCATTTTTATCGAATTTAAATTTACTTCCAAACCCTCCAGCAGAAGAAAATCAAGGCTCTATTCAAAATGGTGAAGATATCGTTCAAAAGACGGTTTCTGTCGATGTAAACACAGATATTACGAAAGCTGTTAATCAAGTTAATGAAGCAGTTGTTGGAGTGGTAAATATCCAGCAAGGAGAAAGCTTTTGGAACGAAAGCGGGCAAGACGCTGGCACCGGTTCTGGTGTCATCTATAAAAAGCAGGGAAATAAAGCCTTTATCATTACCAATCATCATGTAATTCAAGGTGCTCAGCAAATTGAAGTCAGCTTATATGACGGTTCTAGAGTACCCGCGCGCGCACTAGGAAGCGATGAGTTAATGGATTTGGCTGTTATTGAAATTGATGCTGAACATGTAACAAAGATCGCCAGCTATGGGGATTCAGATAAGCTGAAAGTCGGAGAGCCCGTTATTGCTATTGGGAATCCTCTTGGACTACAGTTCTCTGGTTCTGTAACACAAGGGGTTGTCTCAGGTGTAAACCGTGTCATTCCACAGGACCTAAATAATGATGGAAGTCCGGATTGGCAAGCAGAAGTTATTCAAACAGATGCAGCAATTAACCCTGGAAATAGCGGTGGTGCCTTGATTAATATTGACGGCAGGCTGATTGGAATTAACTCGATGAAGATTGCTCAGCAGGAAGTTGAAGGGATTGGTTTGGCCATTCCAATCAATATGGCAAGACCTGTTGTGGATGATTTAGAAAATTATGGAGAAGTAAGAAGACCTTATTTAGGTGTTGGAACATTATCATTAAGTGAAATATCGGGCTACCACCTAAAAGAAACGTTAAAGCTCCCAAAAGATGTTGTGAATGGTGTGGCCGTATTAAATGTTGCCGCTGGCTCACCAGCTGATAAAGCAGGCTTAAAAGAATATGACGTTATCGTCGCTTTGGATGGAGAAGATATTAAAGACTTAGTAGGGTTACGTAAGCACTTATATATTGACAAAGAAATAGGTGACAGCATGGAAGTGACTTTTTACAGGCAAGGTAAAAAGCAAACAGTAACGGTTAAGCTATCACGAGAGTCATTATAAACAAAAAAGTTATCCACAGAGGAACTTTCTCTGTGGTCTTTTTACTGATACTTATAAAAAAGAAAGGAGATTGCAATTTGAAAATTTATTGTTGCTTAGAGCATACAGAATTAGCGTTAGATGTAGCCGTAGATGAGATTGAGTTAGCACCGGTTTTTAAAGAAATTGATGAAAATGAACGCAACCATACATGTGAATACTGCGAAAACCTAGCGTTATACACAGTGGAAAACTAAAAAAACACAGATTGTGTATATATCTTGTGGATATGTGGATAAAATCTGTGGATAATTTACAAGGGAGATTATTTTGAATATTTCAATTGTATCAATCGGAAAATTAAAAGAGAAATACTTAAAGCAAGGTATTGATGAATACTTAAAACGATTAGCTCCGTATGCCAAAATTGAGATTATTGAACTTTCGGACGAAAAAGCACCTGAAAACTTAAGTGATTCGGAAATGGTTCAGGTGAAGCAAAAAGAGGGAGAGCGGATATTAAGTAAGATTGGTCAAGATGTACACGTTATTGCTTTAGCCATTAATGGTAAGCAGCGCTCATCTGAAGAGCTTGCAAAAGATTTAGACTCACTTGCTACATACGGAAAAAGCAAGGTAGCCTTTGTTATCGGAGGATCACTTGGACTCAGCGATGAAGTGATGAAAAGAGCAAACGCTACGCTCTCTTTTTCAAAGATGACGTTTCCGCATCAGCTTATGCGTTTGGTGTTAGTTGAACAGATTTACCGTGCGTTTCGGATTAATCGTGGTGAACCGTATCATAAATAGTGGTAAAACAAAGGGTGGAATTGGTAATAAAGAAAGAATGGCTAGATAAGTTAAATATTTAACTTATTAAAGTTTATTTGAGTATGAAGTGGATTTTTATAGTGTAAAATGCTTTATATAGTACAAGACAGGGAAATCTGTCTTGTTTGTGTTGCTATTTGATATTAAGTTACAAAGTACAGACTTTTTGCTATATTTGCTATATTATTAAGTAAATAATTGTTAAGAAAAGGGTGGTGAAATATTTGGCAAACGAACTTTTTTTAGAACTTGAAGATTTAGAAAATGAGGACAACAAAAACTTATTAAGCCCCAATAAGTATGATTTTAGCGAACTAACACAAATATACCCTGAAGCAAATATCAAAGTTGAAAGAGAACAATATCCAATTTTTCAACTCAAAAGAAAGTATGATCGTGAACAAATTATTTTAGATCCTGATTTCCAAAGAGAAGAAGTGTGGGACAATAGGCAAAAATCAGAACTGATTGAATCAGTCTTAATGGGAATTCCATTACCCATCTTTTATTTGAACGAAACAAAAGATGGTCAGTTAGTCGTAGTGGATGGAAGACAAAGGCTTACTACTTTTTTTTCGTTCCTAAATAATGATTTTAAACTAACAAAGTTAAGAATCCTACCTTATCTTAATGGGCAATTCTTTGAGGATTTAGATGAAATGTTACAGGCTAATTTAGAGGACTTCCAATTGATTGCTCAGGTTATTAAACCTCCGACACCAGATAGAATTAAGTTCGATATATTTGACAGAGTGAACAGGGGTGGCACTCCTTTAAATAATCAAGAAATGAGAAATGCCCTATATCAAGGAAGGTCAACAAAGTTATTAGATAGAATTTCTAAATCAAAGATATTTAAGAAAGTAACATGTAATTCAATAAATTCTACTAGAATGAAGGATAAGTATTTAATCCTAAGAACAATATCTTTTTACCTATGGAAAAAAGGGCAGTTACTCGATGCTAATGGCGTGCAAATAGAATACAAAAAAGACATAGATGAATTTTTAGGATTGGCAATGGAATTTTTAAATTCACTAAATGATAGTAGTATTGAGCAACTAGAAAGCATATTTTACAATACAATGGAAAACAATTATATAATTTTTGGAGAAGAATCATTTAGGCGTCTATCTGATGGAGATAGAAAAAAACCAATTAATATGATTTTATTTGAATCGTTCGGATATTTATTTACTCACTTTGAAAGTGAGGTATGTCAAAGCCACAGAGTATTAATTAGAAGAATGTGCGATCGGTTATTACAAAAACAAGAATTAAATCGGTTATTAACTCTTGATAGAGGAAGAGGTATTGTGATTCCCGAGGTATTTAAACTTTTTGAATCACTTAAAGAGGAGATACAGCATGCTATCGAAAATTAAGGTAAAAAACCTAAAGTGTTTTGATGAAAGTACAATTGAACTTCGTAATTTTAACCTATTGGCAGGGATGAACTCAGCAGGTAAATCAACATTCATACAGTCTATTGTGACCGTCAAGTAGAATGAAACAATTTTTGCTCGTTATTTTGAAACACTTTGTTCCCCAAATATGGTAGAACGATGCTTCATACGATAACTATCTTCATTTAAATGAATGATTTCTACTCGGTGAAGAATCCTATCTAGAATTGCTGTTGTTATAGCTTGATCACCCAATAATTCTCCCCATTCTTTTGGTGCCTTATTAGAGGTCAAGATAATGGAAGACTGATTATACAAGTCATTAATTAAATGAAAGAACATATTAGCTTCTTGTTGATCCATTGCCATAAACATTAAGTCATCTATTATGACTAAATCAGCCTCTCTAATTCTTTTCATTCTTGCTTTTGACTTTCGTGTGATTTCTTCTGTTTTCAGGTTATGAATTAAATCTCCCATTGATGTGAATATCGCTTTATACCCTTGGTTAATAGCCTCTATTCCTAGGCCTACGGCCAGGTGAGTTTTACCTACACCTGGTGGCCCTAATAAAATCAAATTGTACAGCTGTTCTATCCAAGTTAAATCTTTTAATCTATTTAGTTGTTTGTTGCTTAAAGACTTTTGTTCTTTTAAATTAAACTCCTCAAGTGTTTTGCTGAAAGGAAAAGTTGCCCACTTTAATCGGTTGTTTAGTTGCTTTTCTTCTCTTCGAGTTTGTTCATAAGAAGTGACATCTAACAGGAATTGAGTAAATGAAAGGTCTTTTTGCTCAGCTTCTCTGATCAAATGGGGGAGATGCTTGGCAGTTTCAACGAGTCTTAACCCTTTCATTATGTCTTGTAATTGTTGGATTTGGCTCATCGCTATTCAACCTCCATTAAAACCGTGTAAGTATCTACTTTTCTTTTGTATGCTTCTGTTTCTAAAACCCATTCTGATAGCCTGTTCAAAGTCTTAACTTCTTTCTTTTTATCAATAACTGTTTCATGTACCTGGCGCTGACGTTTCACATATGCAATGATATCGCCAAAATCAGTTGCACTGTATAATTTCCTTTTTAAACACTCTGCTAACGCTTTAGTCAGTACTTCGTTATCGATACCTTTTGTTTCGCGCAAGATGATTTGCAACTGGTCTTTAATGTAACGAGGATTTTTTTCCCTAACCTTCTCTAAATATTTAAAGGCTAGTTCTTTATCTTCAAATCTCTCAGCCACTGTATGAATGAATGCTCCAACACCTTTTGTACGATCCCTACTATGTTTTTTATCTTTTATTAACATCCCTTTCCCTTCGGGAATTGAATGTTTTGCAATAATTTCGCCAGTATCAGGTATATAAATAACTAATTCTTTAGTCTCCGTTTCCTTGATACATACTTTTTCATATTTGTTATAAGTTCCAAGTGGAAGAGAGTACCGATTAGATTGGTAACGAATAGTATTGTCCTTATGAACACATCTTGCTATACTTATCTCATAGTTATTTTGAATATCTATATTTTGGGAGACTGGTTTTAAGTGTTGCTTTTCCAGGAGGAACACTTCGAATGGTCTCTTTTTTGTTGTATTGTGTATTTTATAGTTACCCGTTCTGTTCAGCCATTCCCATCCTTGCTCATTCCAAGAGTCGATGTTATGAAACACTCTATGTTTGGCATAGTTTTGTTTGATAAATCCAACTACATTTTCTATTCTTCCCTTACTCTCAGGGTCAGCTTTTCTACAAACCCGAAGGTTTATTCCTCTGGATTCTCTATACTGCTGAAATTCTTTAGTTAAAATTAGATCTCCACCATTTTCGCTAACAACAATTAAACTATCTTGGTCATAAACGATCTCATTGGTCATTCCTCCATACCATTTAAACGCGTTCTCATGGGCTTGTATAACATCCCGTGTTGTAAATGGTCTATCCAACCACTCTTTATACTTTTGTCTAGAATGTGATAAGACAAAAGCTATAAAGTTGAGTTTGGCTTCCTTATTATCAACAGTTTTTTGTCTCGTATGACCAAAATCTACTTGCATTTGTTCTCCCATTGGGGGATCAGGAATTGCCTCATACATTCGAGGAGATGTTTCCTTATTTATTTTGTATTCTTCTCTTAATGCTTTTACATATGTTCTTACTGTACTTTCTCCAACAGTTAGATCTTTATATTTCTCTAAAAGCCAATCATAAACTTGTGCTGCTGACATATCCGGATGCATTCTCAACCAAGATAAAATCAGTTCTTTATATGGATCTAATTTTTTCTTTTTATACTGAAGAGAATCAACCCATTCCGCCATCTCCGAAGGAGATCTCTTTAAGTGCCTGTAAACAGTTGTTCGAGAAACCCCTAACTTTTCAGCTATCTTTGTCTGACTAAATCCTTGCTTTAATAATTGCTTTATCTCCATGTACATTTCCCACTTATCCACCTTCGCTAACCTCCACTGCAAGTATGAACTATGATCATTTTACAGTGATAGGTTGATATTTTTTGCTGGTATATTTGGGTAAATAAGCGTTTCATCTTATCAAGCAAAAACTGTACACTTTATTCTAGCAGTCACATCTATTCTTTTATCTATACAAAATATATCTAGCGAGGGAAAAAATCCTCTTAATGGAAATCTAATATCGTTAGGTGAATTCTCAGAAGTAAGGAACTTTATTAAAAATGCAAAAAACTTTTCAATTACCTTGTATAGTGATTTAAATAATTCTTTAGAACTTTATTTTGAAGAGAAAAATGATCAACTATCTCTAACTATAGATAATAGAAGCGAAGAGTTGATTGAGTTTTTTCACCAAAAAAATAAAAGAATACGATACCTATCATCAAAGAGAATAGGTTCACAAGATTTGTATTCGAACAATTATGATAACTTCAATGATATAGGAATTTTTGGTGAGTATGCAATAGACTATTATGAGAGTAATAAAACTTCTCCTATTGAATTATTATTAATCAAAGATAAGAATATTGGTTCTACATTAGAACATCAATTAAATTATTGGTTAAAGTATATTATGAATAGTGAGTTATCGACTGAGGATATACATGGTACGGATCTTGTTAGAGCACAATTTTCATATGTAAATAATCGCTTTGTAAGACCTAAGAATATTGGTTCAGGTTTAAGTTATATAATATCAATTTTAATTAGTGGATTAGCATCAAAAGTAGGAGACTTAAACATCATAGAAAATCCAGAGATACATTTGCATCCAAGAGCACAATCTAAACTGACAGAGTTCTTAACTTTTATTGCAGACAAAGGAGTTAAGTTTATAATTGAGACTCATAGTGATCATATATTTAATGGGATGAGAAAGGCAATTAATAAAAAAGTTATATCTACCGAATCTCTTAATACCTATTTTTTTGCAATAGACGATAAAACTTTATGTTCTAATCCCAAAAAAATAAAATTTGATAATAATGGTAACGTGGAAAATCATGAGGCTGGTTTATTCGATCAATTTGATGATGATTTAGATGAGTTATTAGGATTGTGATAATATGGAGTTAATAATAAATGAGTTTTCACTACAAGGTCATTTTAACAGTATAGACGATTTCTTGGATTCATTAATTAATATTATTAAGATAGAAACTATAATGAAAAAGTCTTCATTAAAACTGTTGAAACATTATGAAC
Organism: Priestia sp. FSL W8-0001; assembly: GCF_038050335.1. NCBI lineage: Bacteria > Bacillati > Bacillota > Bacilli > Caryophanales > Bacillaceae > Priestia > Priestia sp. FSL W8-0001. The sequence goes on along the minus strand of NZ_JBBPAL010000001.1, from coordinate 3,961,964 downwards.
TATACTCCTCACCGATAACTAAGGAATTAACATTACACGATATTTTATTAGATAATAATATAAGAACGAGACCAGAGATAAGAAAGTTTAAAAGACTTTTAAGTACATTAATAAATGATCCCCCATTCTGGAATGATGATCAACGGCATGGTAGTAATAATAATTACTATTGCGATTATACAGAAAAAACAAATGGTTACTCATTAGCAGAGGCGTGTGAAAGAGATAGAATAGTATTATCTTTTCAACATAATAAATTTAAAGAACCTGATATTTTAATGAAAAAAGATTCAGATGAAATAACATTGATTAATATATAATCCACGTGATTTATTAGATTTTTTATATGAAAAAGAATTAATAGATTCATATTCTTACTGTCTATATTGGTTTAAAGATTCGAAAATATCTATGGACCTACTAGAAGAAGAATACGGATTTAATTCTCTACAGAAACATGAGAAAAAGATTTTCATATCTGCAGTGAAGTTATTTGACCAGTTAAGTTGGGATGATATACCTAATCATGAGGGGCTAAAATACAAACAGTATCAACCTAGTCCTAATGAAGATTGGTTTAGGAATTCAAAGTACAGTGATAAGCAAATATTAAAGTTCCGTGCTAGTCAAAAATTGAGATGCTACGGTTTTCGAGAAGGAAATATTTTTAATATTCTAAGGTTCGAAACAGACCATAAAATTAGTGATTATGGCTAATTTAAAGATCTATTTCAAAAACCAAAACTTAATTGCTGATTAACTAACACTAACACAGAATCGAGTCACAAGTAGTAGTAAAACAGAAAGTGGAACTAACTATTAATAAAGAGTAGATAAAAGTGGATTATTAAATTGTAGATAATCAAAAATATAAAGACAGGCGTCCGCCTGTTTTTTTTATTTTTAGTGATAATGTCGTATTAATAATAGAATATTTTACTCTATTCCTAAGAATGAAAAGAGAACTGTAGACAATTACCAATTTAAAGTATAACCTAATTACTATAAATAGGAAAAATTTTCTTGAAAATGAACAATTATTAAATTTGAAGTGTAAATAGGATTTTAGACTAAATGTTAAAATTTATTTACATGAATAAAGGTGTAGGTGAAAGTAATGGAGTATCCTTATTCAAAAGTAATTTCTATAAAAAACGAAGACCCCCATTTATTTTCTACTATAGAACTAGAATACCCAAAAGACAAAGAAAAATTCTTAGACTATATCCTTCCGGTTTTAGAAAAGGAGTATGGATTAGATAATCAATTAATCGAGGAAAAACTTCAAAATGCATCTGAAGACAAAACGAAAGCAATAAAAAATTTTTTAGGAAAATATAATACACCTGATCCTAAGAAAAATATCTCAACTAATAGACCTTGGCTGAAAAATACGAGAAGTAAATTACCAGAAATTATTGCGAGGGATATTTTATCTAAGAAAGAAAAAGTAAAGTTTCCTTATAGATATAGTATTAATGAAGAAGATCCAGATATGCCTAAAAGAGGTATAGATGGTTTTGGGTTTATCTTTAAAGAAGATAATGATGGGGTATCTTTAGATTACATTGTAGCAGCAGAAGTAAAGGCATGTAAACGCTAGAATATAATTGACAGTTTTTGCTCAACGTAATTTTACATTTTTGCTTCAATAAGCTAGAACTCTAGTAAAATAATAGAAGGTGTTATTTTACTAGGGGGGACAGCGTCTTGGAGGAGAAGTTAATGCTTTATTTAAATATTCAACAGTTACATCAACGGAAGTTTAAAGTATCTCAAATTGCACAGGAGCTCAAAGTATCGAGACCAACCGTTTATAAATATTTAAAAATGACATTTGAAGAGACAAAAGCATACATGGAACAGCTACAAGGCAAAGGTAAGAAATTGGATCCCTACAGGGATTGGATTATCGCTTGGCTTGAAGAATACCCTCATCTCAGTGCAGCACAAATCCACGATTGGCTCTTAGAGCGTTATCCAGATTTAGTTGTTGGAGAGAGTACAGTAAGAGCCTATGTGAAAGAGATGCGGGAGATTTATCAGATTGAGAAAAAAGTAATCATTCGGCAGTATGAAGCAATCCCTGAACAACCTATGGGTAAGCAAATCCAGGTGGATTGGGGAGAAACGAAACAGAAGACCACTGAAAAGAATGAAATCAAACTATATTTCATCGCTTTTGTCTTAGCTCACTCTCGATACAAATACATGGAGTGGCAGGACCGGCCTTTTACGACAAATGATGCCATACGATGTCATGAAAATGCATTTCAATTTTACGGAGGACGTACAGAAGAAATTGTGTATGATCAGGATCGTTTAATTACAGTAAGCGAAAATTCAGGTCAGCTACTTTTAACTTCTGAATTTCAAAGCTATGTAAATGATCGTAAGTTTAAAGTTCATTTATGTCGTAAGGCAGACCCAGAATCAAAAGGAATGATTGAGAACGTTGTAAAGTACATAAAGGGAAATTTCGCAGACAGCCGAGTATTTAGCAATATTGAAGATTGGAATAACCGTGCGTTACAGTGGCTACATCGCACTGGAAATCAACATGTTCATCAGACAACGAAAAAAAGACCAGCTGAAGTGTTCCCCGTCGAAAAGCAACACTTACAGCCCGTCTCTTCACCACTCTCATACGAAAGCGTCATTACCCCAAGTATAACAAGGAATATTAGTAAGGACAATACAATACGGTTCAAATCAAACCGTTATTCCGTTCCTCTCGGAACGTATAGTGCAGTCTCTGATAATGAGGTTTTTATTGAAGTCACTTCGAGCCAACCACCAACGCTGATTATCCGTAAACAGTTGGATGGAGAAGTAATTGCTGAACATAGCATTAGTAATGAAAAGGGAAAGCTTATTCAACATCTACATCATATCCGGGATCGCTCAAAAGGTATTGAAGAATTTAAGCAACAACTTGTTTCACATTTTGAAGATCAGGAACGTGCAACTTCTTATTTAAATGAAATTTGTTTAAGATACCCACGGTATCGGCGTGATCAGCTCATAATTATTCAAAACGTCATTGAGAAATACCCAATGTGGATTGAAGCCACTTTGACTAAATGCCTGATAGATAAACTTTACAGCGCCAATGACTTTCGGGATATCGCAAACCATCAAAATGCATTACAAACTGAATGTACCCAAAAGGTGAAGACTCCCTTTATAAAACATTCAAGTCAAGACAACATCATAGTGACAACTCGCTCTCTTACTGCTTACACAGGTATTTTAGGGGGTGAACCACAGTGAATAAAACTGTAAATGACTTGCAGGAGCACTTTCGCCAATTAAGGTTATCCGAAACAGCTGAGGAGCTACCAAAGCTCCTACGTGAGGCGGAAAAATCTTCTTGGACGTATTTAGAATTTCTTGAATCTATCACACGTTATGAACTAAGAAAACGTGAAGTAAAAAGTTTAGAAAAAAGAATGAAGTGGGCGCACTTCCCTTACGTGAAGTCACTAAGTGAATTTAATTTAGAAGAGCAAACAGCTTTAACGGGGCGCCAATTGACCCAGCTCGCAGAGCTAAACTGGCTTGAGCAGCAGTATAATTTAATTTTATTGGGACCGCCAGGTGTTGGTAAAACATTTTTAGCAATCGGTTTGGGAATTGAGTCTATTCACAGAGGTTTCAACGTCTATTTCGTAACTATGGGTGAGCTTATTCATCTTTTAAAAACGGAAGAATTTCTAAATAAATCAAAAGTGCAGCTAAAGCGATTAAGAGGCGCCGATCTGGTCATTATTGATGATTTAATGTACATGGCAATGGATCAACGAGAAGCGAATTTGTTTTTTCATTTAATTAATCATTTGTATGAACGAAGTTCCATCATTCTCACATCTGATAAAAGCCCTGAACAGTGGGGTGAATTAATGGGAGATCAAGGAATTACCACTGCAATTTTAGATCGTGTACTTCATCGTGTAGAAGTCATTCATATGGATGGAGATAGCTATCGAATGAAACATCGAAAAAGTGTATTTTCAGCAGAAGTGTAAAAAGCAAATAAGCAAAAAATGTAAATTTTGACGGCTCTTTCTCACTTTTGGTGAAGGCAAACGTCGCCATATGTCAAAGATATGTATTGTTTTTTTAGAAAAACAACTCTACCTACAATAATGGTATGAGCACTCTTTTTTTCAACAATTCATCACTTGCCCGACCATACATCATACGTTTTAACGTCTTCACACGGTTTATATGCCCTTCAGATAACCCGTTACTTAGAGGATCAACACAGGCAGCCATTACTCCTTGTAAGTCCTTTTCAATATAGGTTGTAAACGTGTTGAGAGCCGGAAATGAATAAAGTTTACATCTTTCAATCTATCCAGATAAGCCTTGATTGTTGCGTTTCCTGATAATATTTTTAAAGCTGCATGTCACTTCAACTAATTGCGGTATAAGTGGAAACTCTTTTAAACATGCCGAAGGTAATGTATTCAGCCAGTCACTATTCTTTTCACTCCATATTTTCCATAGTAAGCAATCTCTAGATATGGTATACGTTGTGGCACTAGCTCTTTGTTCCTGGCGAATTCTTGACACGGCTGCATTTAAGGTAGATCGACATCCTGTATAGCCTACCTTTCTAAGTTCTACCTCCATACGGCTTGTGGTCCATCCATACAAATTCCACTGACGTAATTGAGGCAGGTATGGATCTAAGAGCTTAACACGATTAATAGGCTCTTTCTTCTTACGTCTTAAATCTTGATAGACCGTAGGGCGAGAAATATTTAGATGACGAGAAATCCAAGCAATGGATTTCCCTTTAGCTTTCCACTCCTTTACTTTTAAGCTACGCTGCCAAACCTTTTCTGCATGCAGGTTACGTTGAATATCTGTTTTGCGAATAAGTAGTGGGTCTGGTGTAGGGTTTTTATATTCTGTTTTTCTCCATATAGATGGAAAAGAGTGTTGTAAGGTCTCTTTAATTGCTGTAAATAAACCTTTCAGTATATGCCAACGATTCGTGATCTGATAAGCATGAGGAAGTGCTTGAGAAATAGCTTTAGCGTATGTTGAGGAACCGTCCCGAGTAACTGTTTGAATAGTAGGGTGCTGTTCGAGCCATTTTACGACTGTTTCTTTATCTCTACCATTTAAAATAGCAATGGGTCTTCTGGTTTCTTGATTGATAATAATCGTACCGTAACGACAACGTTTCTTGAATGCAAAGTCATCAATCCCAATATGAACCGGAGGTTCATAAGAAGGCAATTTCAATTTATGAAGCAAGTGTAAAAGTGTGTGGTGACTGGTTACAATACCTAGATATTTAGACAGCCGAGATGCTACTTTGCAGCTCGTAGATAGTGCAATTGACTTCAGCATCTCGTGTAAACGTTTGGTTTTGCGTTGATAGGTTCCTAACCACGTAAATCTTTCTGTAAAAATAGCTTGTAGACAACTACGGTCATCGCAAAAAAATTTACGTGTTTGTAGTCGTATATACGTTGATTTACCATATGCAGGTACATCCTGAAGGGATCGAACATATTGGCTGTGTATGCGGTTAGACGGAGTATGACAAGACGGGCATCTACAAGAAGAATGTTTAGATTTTACTAGATATATATAAGATTGATCTTCTTGTATAACGAGTAAACATTCTATATTAGTGAAAGAGGAAAAAGGCATGTGGCGATTCGCTCCTTTTTATTTCACTATACCATCTTTAAAGTGCCTTCACCAAAAGTGAGAAAGAGCCATTATATTCTAGCGTTTACATTTGCTTATGTTCGAACTAATAGTGGAAAAAATAAAGAGATTTCTTTACAAAAACAGACAGGGATAATCGAGGATTTTATTGATCAAAATAATTGGAACTTAGATTCTGTTTATGCTGATGTTGGTTCTGGAAACAATATTAATAAAAACTTTCTTAAAATGATTGAAGATGCACAACAAGAAAAAATCAATGTTATTATTAGCGATCCATCACGAATTTCAAGAAACTCCGATTATCTATCTAATATGATTGAAAAACTACATGAAGAATATAAAATTCGTATTATTACAGTAGATTATGGAATTAATACTTTTTTGCATAATAACCTACGTTAATGGTAATTAAAATTAAGAATCCTGTTTGAGTAGGTCTATTCTGATAGTAGACAGAGAAGGTAATTCGACATTAGATGTTTGCCTTCTCTTTTTTCTTTTTTTTAAAAGAATAAACAAAAGTCAAAAAAAGAATTATAAATACCCTTTACAAGTATTAGTGGTTTATGGTATAACTATTTTAGACATAAAAATGAAGTTAAAACTTAATAAAATATTGGGAGGGTTTCTATTATGAATAGAACAATTGCAGAAAGAAGTAGAATAGCGACAAATAATCAAAGAATGTCTCAACGTGATTTACTTTTGGAGGAACAAAAAAGGAATTTAAAATACCTTTCAGAGGTATTCGGGAAAATTGGGTTTGTCGTTGAAACTGTAGAAATAGATTCAAGAGCAATATTTGCACCAATTGTTAAATTCGTTAACCATGAAAAGAAATCAAGACAATTTAATACGCTATTAAGCATAATGGGATTAAGTAACTTTAGGACGACTCCAAGAGGAAAATTAGTAAAAATTGAGACAGTCCTGAAAAAGAATGTTAACAGAGAAGGTAATAGAAGAAAACAACACATTAGTAGAATGGCAAAGGTAACACCTTCAGACGTTAAGTTACTAGCAGACCTGTTAAGTAGTAAACGTCAACAGATTACTACATATATGAATGTTACTAGGGAATTAGAAATTTAGAGATGGAGTGAGTAAATATGAAAAAGGTTGCCATTATTGGTGGTGATAATAAAAAAGGATACGAGGACAAGTTAAAGACATTAAATTTTGAGTTAAAATATCATGATGGAAGAATAAAAAGAAAAGGGAACAAAAATTATTTCAGCAATTTATTAAAAGATGTTGAATGTGTTATAGTTATACTATCAGCTGTATCTCATGGTACAATGTATGCAGTTAAAGATGTTGCAAATAAATTTGGAATTAAAGTGGTTTATCACCGTAGTAAAGGAATTTCTAGTGTTATAAATGCTGTCCACGAGAACGTGGCTTTTTATTAAAAGAAAATTAAAAGGAATTTAAAATACCTTATTGGAATAAGGTTAATACATTGACGAGGAGTTGTTACTTATATGGATAACATTGAGTTAAGAGCAAATAAAGCAAGTTGGGCAATTGGCGAACGACTCAGAGGAGAGGTACAGTCTTATCAATACCATGAAGTTGGAAGTAGAATTTTTACAGCAAAATTCTTGTTAGTAAATAAAAGTCATTCAATAACTATACCAGATGATATAACGTGGGAAAGAATCAGTTCTTCTCACTATAATATAGGAAATCTGATTGATGAGTTATTCCATAAGATTGCGCATCACAATGAGTTTAATCTAGATTTACTAAGTAATTTTTCTCTTTCAAAGATAGGAGACCATGTACTGTATGATTGCCTAATGATTATGGACCAAAGTTCTCTAACAATAGAAGAGTTTCAAGATACAAATTTAACTGGTCAATATTTCTTACATCTCATACAACGACTAATGGAAAGTGAAGGAAAAGAATTAGGAACATCTGTAACACCAGAAGGATTAAATAGACTTATGATACGAATATTAAATCCTTCTAATGGCAGTTTGTACGATGGAGCAGCAGGAATTGGGGGATCGTTAATTGAAGCTTACCGTTTCAATAATGACATTTCAATGTTTGGGCAAGAGATAAATGAATCAAATGTTGCTATAGCTTACATGAATGCAATTGTAAATGGAATAGATTTATCAAAATTTCAAATTGCAAAAGGTGATACATTGTTCTCTCCCGCATTTATAGAAAATGATAGTAACTTAATGCAGTTTGATTATATTGCGATGAATCAGCCCTTTGGTTTGAAATTAAACAATATACAAATGATGGATTATGATCCCTTTGGCCGTTTTAACGGTAGAATGGGAAAAATCAGTAGAATGCATGGTGATCTAGCGTTTTTACAACATACAGTTGCATCTTTGAATGAAACAGGAAAAGCCGCTGTAATAGTTCCTGTAGGAGTATTATCAAGAAGCTCTCATGCTGAAAGGGCATTTAGAGAATATATTGTCAACAATGATATTATCGAGGCTATTATTTTATTACCAAATAAACTCTTGTCGTATACAACGATTCAAACTGTACTACTAGTATTAAATAATAAGAAGCACTCAAGTAGAAAGCAGCAAGTTTTAATTATAAATGCCGAAGAACAGTTTACAAGCAAAGGTCGCTCACAAAATTATCTAACACAAGAAAATATTGATTTGATTGTAGCTATGTATGAACAATCTTCAACAGACACAGAAGATGTGAAAGTTGCCAACCTAACAGAGATTATAGAAAGCGAATTTAATCTAAATCCAAACAATTATTTTACAAGCCAAACTGTGGAAACCCAATTTGGTGATGTCATTATAAATAAAGCTGTATATGACGAAAAGGTTAAAAATAAGAGGACTTTAAAAGAGATAGCCCAATTATCACGTGGAGTTAACTTACCAGCTAAGAATACAATTAAAGAAGGACAAAAAGGATATAAGGTTATCCAACTAAAGGATGTAGAAGATGGTAAAATAGACTTAGAAAGTATTGAAGTAATTCCTGTTAATAATGCCGAACGTTATTTGGTTGAGAGTGGTGACATTATTATAGCTAGTCGTGGAACGGCTTATAAAGTGGCAATTGTTCCCGACCATAATGAACCTTTAGTACTATCTAATATGTTTATAAGAATTAGAATTAAGGATAAGGCATATAAGCCGGAGTACATTAAAGTTTTCCTTGATAGTCCAGTTGGTGTGGCTCTCATTGAGGGAATGAAAAAGGGTGGAACCGTAAAAGCATTAACAACACGGGATATTGAGGATATTGAGTTTCCTGATATTGAAATAAATGAACAAGAAGGAATAATACAGACAGTAAAAGATGCTGAAGTGAAATATATGGAATTGCTCCAACAAGCAAATGAAGTATTAAAGCACGGGAAGTTAAATGCTTATACTAAGATGGGGCTTAGAAATGTTATTGAGGGATTGGATTAATTTGATCTGTTCCATCTTGTTAGAAATGATTAAGTAATTTCCTTTCGATTAAAATTATTTAATTGCTTGAAAATTTTAATTATAAGCAGTTAAAGATTACAAGCCAACTAATAAATATAAGTTTAGTAGGTTTAGGAGGTGATGCAATGAATAAAAAGCTAGATGATCTAATTTCCCATATTAAAGATAATTTTCGTTTTGGTAGTAAAATAAAGCAGAATATTGTGGACCAGTGGTTTAAAGAATACACACTTAAAGTCGAAGAAAGGTTTACCGTTTATGATGAACTAGACGCTTTGCAAATTGAAATCATTGATCACCCCAAAACTGTATTAAAGGCAAATTTATTGAAGTTGTTTAAATGTATCGAGCTAGAAAATGAAATTAACAGAAGTATTCTTATAAATTGGTTCAATCAAAATAATATAGATGAAAGTATACAAGAGAATATTCTAAGCGATTTAATGAGAAAAGGCTATATCATTATTGACGATACACAGCAAGAGAAAAATGAAAATGACTTTGATTTCGATCTACCTGATGACTTATTTGAAGATGATTTAGATTCATTATTGGATGATGACAGCTTCATTGGTCATGTTGATTCACTCGAAGATGTTATCGATAAGTCATGGAATATTGAATATTTAAATCAAATACATTCAGGAGATGAATCCAAACGAAAGAAGTCAATTAGCAATCTAGTTGAAGCGAATAGAAAATTAGTTTGGAAGATTGTAAAGCGTTATTCAGGCTTAGCAACAGTGGGGTTTGATGTAAATGATATGTATCAAGTGGGGGTTATTGGATTACTAAAGGCTGCAGAAAAATTCGATGTTTCCTTGGGTTATCAGTTTTCAACTTATGCAACTTGGTGGATAAGACAAGCTATTACTAGGGGAATAGCGGATTGCTCAACATTAATACGAATTCCAGTTCATTATAGGGAAAAAATGAATAAATTCATAAAAATAGAGAATGAACTGTGGAATGAATTAGCTAGGCCAGCTACAACATTTGAAATTGCCAAAGCAATGGAAGAGCCAATTGATGTTATTGAAGAATTACGTTTTTATATTTCACAAAGTAATTTAGATAGTCTTGACCGTCTAGTTGGGGAAGATGAAAGTACGGCATTAGGTGAACTAGTTTTAGATGAAAATTTAAATACTCCAGATGAGGAATATTATAAGATTGAGCTAAGAAATATAATTGATGATATTTTTCAAGGAGAATTAACAGAGAGAGAAATGCAAATTTTATATTATCGTTTAGGCTTTAATAATGATCAAACAATGACACTAGAAGAAATTGGACAAATATTTAATGTAACAAGAGAAAGAATTCGACAAATAGAAGCAAAAGCGCTTAGGAAGCTTCGAAAACCAAAAACGACAAGAGTGCTAAAGGAGTATATGTATGAATATTGAAAATAGAATTGAGGAAATAGTGAAGCAAAATGGACCATGCATTGTTGTTTTAAAAGGTTTTGATACAAGTGAACTAAAAAGAGAGCAAAAGTACTTTTCGTTTGATATAGACTATTTCGATAAAGTAGATTTGTCAACATTAGAAGAACAAGTAATAGAAGACATTATCAAACATCGTACTTTTACAGAAGATTATTTATGGATGACGATTGAAGAATATCAATTATTTAAAGAACAAGAAGCTATTAATAAAATGCCTTTGCTGGTAATCGAAAATAATTTATTCGATAAACAGTATCCATACAGAGGTACACTGTCAAATGTAGATAGCATTTACCATTATTTATATTATCAAGAAGATAATGAATTAGAAAATGACCAGTTAAAGGTATTAGAAAATGTTTCTAAGTTTTATGGACAAATAGATTATTCAAAGCATAGTGGTAATTATTATGTGACTTACCCAGAATTCGATAAAAAGCCATTGACCTTCAAATACTATGATGAGATGGATTATGACTTTAAATATAGCGATGATTACCCAACAGAACATATTTTGCAAATAGAATTATCGGATGATGAACTTCCATTTTTAGATCTTATTATGAACATTATTTTAAAAGAAGATACCAATAATGTTTTATTTGTTTTATCAGGAGCAAGCGAGTCACTGCCTAATAATTATTTAGCACGTATTAATATTATCGCTAATATTTCTGATATAAAAATATATTTTACAACATTATCAATAAGAAGAAAAGTAATAGAGAATGAAGATGCCTATGTAAAAATATTGAATGACGTTTATAAGTACGATAATTACAAGGAAATTGAGTTTTATAAGAACATAGAGAGTCAATCTAAAGAAACGATAAAAATTTCGCAAGCCCAAATTATAGATGATATAGTCATTCAGGCAGAAAAAGCAATACATGGTGAAGATTTTCGTGATATATATATAACTGCAGCAACTGGAGCGGGAAAGTCAGTGATGTTCCAAGTCCCTGCGTTATATTTAGCAGATAAATATGCAGATGATAAGCCTTTAACTTTAGTTATATCACCATTAATCGGTTTAATGAATGACCAAGTTGAAAGTATGCATAGAAAAGGTGTTAATAATTCAGCTACGATAAACGGAAATACCCCACCTTATCAAAAAGAACGCACACTTGATGGAGTTCAAAATCAGCAAATTGATATTTTATATCTATCTCCTGAAACGTTACAAGCTCGATCCGATATTAAAATGCTGATTGGTAATAGAAATATTGGTGTGGTGATTATTGATGAGGCTCATATAGTAACTACTTGGGGAAAATCATTTCGCTCTGATTATTGGTATCTAGGTATTTATCTAGCTAAGTTAAGAAAAGAATACAAATTTCCTATCGTTACTTTCACTGCAACGGCTATATATGGTGGTCGAGAAGATATGTATTTAGATACGAGAAATAGTCTTAATATGATAAGTCCTATTTCTTACTTCGGAAAGGTTCGTCGTGATGAGTTAATTATGGTTGTTCAAAGTAGTGAAAAAGATTTAGAGAAAGAAGGAAGGGATTATCGAAAAACGAAGCACGCATTGGCGTTGAAACATTTAAAAAAGGCCCATAAAAATAAACAAAAATCATTAATTTATTTCCCAACAGTAAGATTGTTGACGGATTTCAGTAACTTTTTAACGCAAAATGAACCAGATATTGCTAAAGTTACAGGTAAATATTACGGAAGCCTACTTAAAGAGGAAAAAGATGAAGTTTTATATCAATACAAAAATGGAGATTTACAATTTGTTTTAGCAACTAAAGCTTTTGGAATGGGTATTGATATTCCTGATATTACCAACGTGTACCATTATGCTCCTACTGGGAATGTTGTTGATTATATTCAAGAAGTCGGAAGGGCAGCTCGTGATAAGGATAAAGTAGCTAATGGATTTGGCTTAATTGATTTTTTAAATCGTGATATGAATGAAGTTAAACAGCTATATGGTATGTCGGCAATCCGAAAGAGTCAAATTATTGAGGTTATGAAAAAAGTTTTATCAGTATATAAAGAAAAGAATAATAACCGTAATTTAATTATTAGTCCAGAGGATTTTAAATATATCTTTGTTCAAAGCAAACGTGATGAAGATTCATTAGATAATAAAGTGAAAACAGTGTTATTAATGATTGAAAAAGACTTTTCGTCACCAAATAAGCTTGGATACTCTCCTTTTGTAGCAAGACCAAGAAGTTTATTTGGGAATGATTTAATATTCGTTACTCCAGAATTAGAAAGAACATTTATTCATTCAAATTTAGGAAGATATTTTAGTAAGCTATACGAAATACAGAGCAAGAGTTATTCTGCTGTATATCAGGTTAATTTGAGTGGAATATGGGAGAAACATTATAGAAATATGTCTTTTCCAAGTTTTAAATTTGCATTGCACACAGTGGAGGAAAGAGAGAAACTGAAGCATAAATCTATTTTTGAAAAGTTTATATATGCTTCAGGAGTATATGTAGGATTAAATAACAATGAAACAGATGAGTCAATTATTTCCAAGTATAATTTGATCTTACAAGCATTTGAAACGTTCGTTAATAGTTATAAAATATCTGGAAAACATTTTTCAGTTGAGGATCTTGGATACCATTTTATGAAAGCATTAAAAATCTCTGATAAATTCGAAGCTATGACGTTTGCACAAACGGTCATTAACGCAGCATTTGAATATTCGAAGATAAAGGAGATTAAATTCATATATGAACGAGCGAGCAGTGGAGATTCAAAGCCGAAGTATATTATAAACAATGATGGGGATTTATTTACTACATTCATTAAAAGAGGTTTGTTAGCAACATTGAAGCCGAGTGAAAATTTCGTTGAGAACGATGATGATATACTGACATTTAACATGAGAGCAAATAGTGTGGAATTAGATGCGAAAATAGCAGCATTGGGAATTGGGGAGAGTAGAAAGTTATTAAATTATCAAGTGGTGGGTGGAAACAATCCACAAATATATTTAAGAATGAACTCAATTTATCCATTAGAAAAAGCTATTAAACAAGGTGATTTTTATCAAAATAGCATATTGAAAGATGTTCAAGCCAAGCACTATACAAGTGTTGAAATGCTGAAGTATCTTTTTACAAAAGAAAAAGAAGGAAATTCACCAAAAGAGAAGATTCTAAATTACTCAAAATGGTTTTGGGATAATATAGAAGATTATTTTATGGGAATTCTACCAAGTGAAGTAAAGAACGCTTTAAGTAAGCCAAGAAAATAAAGCCTATCATTTTTAAAAACTAAATATTAAACCCTTTTCACTTTCTAAATCAAGGAAAAAGTATCGGGCAACAAGGAGATTAAAGCTTTGACGTCTCGGAGTATAAGTACTTGAGTAAATAGTAAATGGAAAATTGATGAAAGTAAAATAAATATAGATGAATGAATTTTAAAGTATAAAAAATAGCCCAAAGGCGTATTCACGCTCAGTAGCGGGAATTCCTTTGAGTTATTCTGCCCATGATAAATAAATATATGCTAAATGTTGGTAAAAAATAATGAGATTAAAATAAGGTAAATTATAGGATATAGAAAAGGAAGTAAAACAATGACAGAAAATCAACGTAATACACAAACAACGATTAATGTACAAAAACAAGCCAATTTAATTTGGAACGTTGCTGATATTTTAAGAGGGTTATACAAACCACACGAATATGGAAAAGTTATTTTACCTATGACTGTAATCAAGCGTCTACATGACACGTTATTACCAACCCATGATAAAGTTCTTAAAGCGTCAGAGCAACATAAGGATATGAATGAGGCATTTAGACATAGGTTCTTAACACAAGCATCAGGCTATTCATTTTACAATACGAGTGTATACACATTTAATACATTATTAGCAGATCCAGCAAATATTGAGACAAACTTCCGAGCGTATTTAAATAGTTTTTCAGATAATATGCTAGATATTCTAGCAAACTTTAAATTCGATGTTGAGATTACTACATTAGCTGATAATGATGCGTTATTTCATGTTATTCAAGAGTTTAATAAAAAGGAATCTTATTTAGGTCCAGATAAAGTAACGAGTACAGATATGGGATATATTTTTGAGGAATTAGTCCGTAAATTTTCAGAAAGCTATAACGAAGAAGCTGGGGAACATTTCACAAGTCGAGATATTATTTATTTAATGACGGATTTATTATTAATTGAAGACAGAGATACGTTAACAGAAGAAGATGTCGTAAAAACGGTGTACGACCAAACAATGGGTACATCGCAAATGTTATCAGCAATGCAAGAGCGCATTCAGGATTTTAACGAAAATGCAGAGGTAAGAACATATGGACAAGAATTAAATCCAGAAACATACGCTATTGCCAAAGCAGATACGATGATTCGTGGCGGAAACCCAGATAATATGGCTTTAGGAAGCACATTATCGAATGATCAATTTGAAGGTTATGAGTTTGATTATTGTATTTCCAATCCACCATTTGGAACTGACTGGAAAAGAGATCAAAATGCTGTAAAGGCTGAACATGCATTGGGTGAAAATGGACGATTTAGTGCTGGACTTCCGAAAATAAGTGATGGTCAACTACTCTTTCAATTAAATGGTATCTCAAAGTTAAAAGAGACTGGAAGAATGGCAATTATCCATAATGGTTCCGCACTATTTTCAGGTAATGCAGGTGGTGGGGAGAGTAGCATTCGTCAATATGTTATTGAAAATGATTGGTTAGAAGCCATTATTCAATTACCCAACGATTTATTTTATAACACAGGGATATCCACATATATTTGGGTCATTACAAAAAGCAAATCACCTGAACGTGAGGGTAAAGTACAATTGATTGATGCTTCAAAAATGTATGAAAAACGCAGAAAAAACATTGGTGAGAAACGTGTTGACATCTCTGAGGAATGTAGAAACATGATTGTGCAAGCATATGGTGAATTTGATAATAGAGAATATAGATTAGATGAAAAGATAGTAGAATCTAAGATTTTTGATAACGAGGATTTTGGCTATATTCGTGTTACGGTTGAAAGTCCACAACGTGATGAAAATGGAAATATTATCTTGAAGAAAAATAAACCTGTAGCAGATTCAAAGTTACGAGATACAGAGGATATTCCGTTAAAAGAGGATATTGATGCTTTTTTTGAACGAGAAGTATTACCGTTTAATCCAGATGCATGGATGGACCGTAAGAAAGACAAAATTGGTTATGAGATATCGTTTAATCGATTGTTCTATAAATTTACGCCACCAGAACCTTCTGAAGTAATTGCAGAACGGATAAAAAAGTTAGAGGAGTCTATTGTTGTTAACTTCCAAGCTTTATCTGGTAAGGATGTGAGTATCGTTGAGTAGAGAAATGGAAAATTCAGGTATTGATTGGGTTGGTATGATACCTAATAACTGGAAAACAGTGAGAATAAAGAATGTTTTAAATGAACGTTCTGAAAAAAATTCCCCAATTAAGTCGAACGTTATATTGTCTCTTATGAGAGATGAGGGAGTCATTTTATATGATGAAAAAGGTGATGTAGGAAATAGGGCTAAAGAAGACCTGTCTAAATATAAGTTGGCTTTTAAAGAAGATATTGTAATGAACAGTATGAATGTAATAATAGGTTCAGTGAATAAATCACCCTATGATGGAGTTGTTAGTCCTGTTTATCATGTTTTATATCCAAAAAACAACTCTTATGATGTTGACTATATCAATTATTTGTTTCAAACTACTGAGTTTCAGGAAAGTCTTAAAGGAATAGGTAATGGAATTCTTGCTCATAGAATGAGGATACCAATGAACAAACTAAATAATGTCGTCTTACCAATACCAGAATTATATGTCCAAAAAACAATAGTAGATCATCTTAATGAAACAACTTCATTGATTAATAATATAATTCAAGAAACAAAGTACTCAATGGAAGAACTAAAGAAATATAAACAGTCAATAATTACAGAAGCTGTTACAAAAGGAATAGAACCAAATGTTAAAATGAAAGATAGTGGAATTGAAGTTATTGGTAAAGTGAATAGTAACTATAGTATTATTCCATTAGGTTATTTGGGGTCTCTACAAAACGGCATTAGTAAATCAGGAGATTATTTTGGAGAAGGATATCCTTTTGTTAGTTATGGAGATGTCTATAAAAATAGAGTACTTCCTTTTTCAGTAAAGGGACTAATAAGATCTACAAAGGAAGAACAAGAACAATATTCCGTTAGAAAAGGTGATATATTTTTTACTCGTACCTCGGAAATAATTGAAGAAGTTGGAATGGCATCTGTTTGTCTAAACAATATTGAACAAGCTACTTTTGCTGGTTTTTTAATTAGATTCAGACCAAATGAAAATAATCAATTACTATCAAAATATGCAAGATATTATTTAGAAGCAACATTTATAAGAGACTTTTTTGCAAAAGAAATGAATTTAGTAACTAGAGCCTCTTTAAGCCAGCCATTATTAAAAAAGCTACCTATTATTTTACCTAGTGTAAATGAACAGCAAAAAATAGTTTCTTACTTAGATACACAATCTAATAGAATTGATGCATTAATCTCAGATAAAGAAAAAGTAATAAAAGAACTTGAACAATATAAAAAATCTCTCATCTACGAATACGTTACGGGTAAAAAAGAAGTGTGAGGGGGTAGAGATATGCTCGAAAACAAAGAAGTGCGTTTTGAAAGGGATATTGAAACTAGCTTAATAGATAAAGGCGGCTGGGAGTCGGCCGCCTTCAAAGATACAAACTACGATCCACAACAAGGGTTAGATGTCTCTGTACTACTATCTTTTATTCGTGAAACACAACCAAAAGCATGGAAGCGCTACGAAAAGATTTATCGTACAGATGCTGAAACAAAGTTTCTAAAGCGATTTAATGAAGAGGTAAATGCACATGGTCTCTTGCATGTACTTAGAAAAGGGATAAAAGATCGTGGTGTTTCTTTTAAGGTTGTTTATTTTCGTCCTGTTTCTTCTTTAAGCTATGAAAATATTAAACAGTTTGAAGCCAACCGTTTTCAATGTATACGCCAGTTTGCTTATAGTAGCAAAAATCGAAATACAATTGATATGGTATTGGCCGTAAATGGTATTCCTCTTGTCGCTTTAGAATTAAAAAATCAATATACCGGACAAAATGTTGAACATGCAAAAGTACAATTTGAAACGAATCGTGATCCGAGTGAACTTGTATTTCAATTTAATAAACGATTTCTAGTGTATTTTGCAGTTGACCACTTTGAAGTATATATGACCACCAAACTAGAAAAAAGCAAAACATACTTCTTACCATTTAACCAAGGATCAAATGGTGCCGGAGAAGTAGGTGGCAAAGGGAATCCACATAATAAAGATGGATACCCAACAGCATATTTATGGGAACAAGTCTTACATCGTAATCAATTTATGGATATTTTGGAACGGTTCATGAATTTTGAAGTGAAAAAAGACATCTTAATTTTCCCGCGTTACCACCAATTAGATGTTGTAAATAAGTTGGTACAAGATGTAAAAGAGCATGGTTCAGGGAAAAACTATCTAATTCAACATTCAGCGGGATCAGGAAAATCAAATAGTATTGCATGGTTGGCATATCATTTGGCTTCCTTACACGATATAGAAAATAACCCAATCTTTTCATCTATAATTATCGTTACGGATCGAACGGTGTTAGATCGACAGTTACAAGATACGATTACAAGTTTTGAACATACCACTGGACAAGTAGAGACAATTGGTGACAATAAATCGTCTCAAGACTTGAAAAATGCGATTAACGATAAAAAGAAAATTATTATTACAACTCTTCAAAAGTTCCCTGTTATTTATCAAGAAGTTGATGCTGCGGAAGGAAGAAGATTTGCGATAATCGTCGATGAAGCACATTCTTCACAAACTGGAAGAAGCGCACAGAAACTAAAGCAAGCACTAGCAGATAAAGAAGCATCTCTTAAAGAGTATCAGGAAATTGAAGAAGATATTGAAAACCACACATTAGATGACCAAGACCAACTGGTTCAAACATTATTATCACAAGGACAACATCATAATTTAAGTTTCTTTGCTTTCACGGCCACCCCTAAAGAAAAAACAATTGAAATGTTTGGTACAAAGCAACCAGATGAAAGCTTTAGACCATTCCATATTTATAGTATGCGACAAGCAATTGAAGAAGGCTTTATTTTAGATGTGTTAAAAAACTATATGACATATAAAACTTCTTATCGTATTGCAAAAGAAATAGAGGAAAACCCTGAATTACCTAAAACAGAAGCTGTTCGAGCGATTGCGCGTTATCAATCTTTTCATCCATGGGTTTTAAGGCAAAAAACAGAAGTAATGATAGAACAGTTTAGAGCGGTAACTAAAAAGGCTATTGGTGGTAGAGCAAAAGCAATGATAGTTACTCCGTCACGTCTACATGCTGTTCGGTATATGAAGGAATTTAAAGCTTATATTGAAGAGAAAGGCTATACAGACCTTGATGTTCTTGTTGCTTTTTCAGGTTCTGTTACAGATGATGACAAAGAATATACAGAGTCGAGTATGAACGTAACGAAAGACGGCGAACGGGTTAAAGAGAACCAGTTAAAAGAAACATTTCATGGGGATGACTTTAATTTATTGATAGTTGCAGAAAAATATCAAACAGGTTTTGATGAACCATTACTTCATACGATGTTCGTTGATAAAAAATTACGTGGAGTAAAGGCAGTACAAACTCTATCTCGTTTAAATCGTACAATGCAAGGAAAGAAAGATACATTCATTTTAGATTTTGTTAATACGGAAGAAGAAATATTGGAGGCATTCCAGCCTTTTTATGAAGTAACAACACTAAAAGAAGAAGTTAATCTAAATTTAATTTACGATACGCAAAGTAAATTACGTAAATTTGCATTATACAATGATGATGATATTGCACAAGTAATGAGACTGGTGAAACAAGCACAAAAGAAGCAAGATGAGCGTTTATTAGGCCGGATGTCTAGCTTATTCAAACCTGTCATCCAGCGTTACGAAGACTTACCAGAAGATACACAATATGAATTCAGAGTAACATTACGCAATTTTGGTAAATGGTATAACTATGTCGCACAGTTAGATCGTACATTTGATATGGAACTATTAGAAGAAAATATTTACACAAGTTATTTATTGAAATTTATTCCAAAAGAAAAACGAGAGAAAGTGGATATTGCAGATAAAGTGAAGCTTGAATATTATAAGCTTCAAAAGGATTTTGAAGGCGAAATCATGCTTGTTGCTGAAAATGAAGAGGGTGGGGAATTAAAGCATCCTGAAGAATTTAATGCAAACGTAAAACCAGTTGAAGAGCGTGATTCGTTAGAAGAAATTATTCATCGAATTAATGAGCGGTTCCCAAATAATTTCTCTCCACAAGATCGAGTAATTGTGGAAACATTGCACAAGGCATTTACTCAGGAAGTTGACGCAAAAATAGTAAACATGGCTAAAAATAATAGCCAAGAAATGTTTGAAAATAGCTTGTTTAAGGATGTATTCCTTGATCGAGTAATGGATGAGTACACGAAGAATACAGAAGCTTATCAAAGATTGATTGGATCTGACGATTCGTACTTTAAAACTGTCTATGCATTTATTGCTGCGGATGTTTATAAGACATTGCGGTCGGAAGTGTAAGGTAACAATAGAATTATGAAGTCTTTTGAGAAAGAGTATCTAGGTCAAGAAGGTATACGAAGTAAAGGATAGAGAGATAGAACAAGTAACAGAATCAAAAGATGAATAAAGATTAACACAGCGAATGTCAGTCATTTTAAGAAAAGTTAGATGAATAACTTTTATGGTGACTGGCATTTTTTAATAACTTTTTACAATGTTAGGTTGGTTAGTTACTATTGTGGGTTTAAAGTAAAGGCTTTTATAGCAATATTACATGAGAAATAAGGAGGAGTATAGTGTACATATCAAAACTAATTATCGATGGTTTTCGGTGTTTTAACGAAAAAACAGAAATACCGTTAAATAAAGGTCTCACAGTAATTATAGGGGAAAATGGTAGTGGGAAATCTGCAATCGTTGATGCAATCCGATTAATTCTGAATGATGATGAGTTTGGCAGATCAATGGTCTCTGGAGGAGACTTTTGGCACTCATTTGGTAATGAAGGAAATAATGAATCTAGTGCAGGATTTCAAATAGATATAGAGTTTTCTGGAATGAAATCTATTGAACAAGTTGCATATTTACCTTGGTTAAAAACGGAGGATTTAAGTACAGCAACTTTACACTTAAAAGTACAGAATAAAACAACTCAAAATAAACACTACAAAAAAGAGATATGGGGCGGAAATTCATCTAGTAGTAGTTTTGAGTGGGATACATATAAATCTATTAAATGTACATATTTACCGCCATTAAGAGATGCAGAGCATCGTCTTAGGGACGTAAGGGGATCTAGATTATCCCGGTTAATTACAAAAATAGACCCAGAAAATACTGCAAAGGAACGTTTAGTTGATACGGTTAAGCAAAACAATCAACAACTGTTAAAAGATGAATTAATTGTAAAAGCAAAAACTAACATTAAATCACGTTTAGTAGAGGCATTCGGAGAAAATCTCGCTCAAGATATCAGTATTTCATTTTCAGATACGCGATTTGAAAGAATTATTGAGAATCTAAAGTTATTGTTTTATCCATTCTTGGATGATAGCACGTCAATAGATAGTTATAGAGAACTGTCTGAGAATAGTCTGGGCTATAACAATTTATTATATTTGGCAACAGTTCTTGCTGAATTAGAAGACGTAAATAAACAAGAGATATCTAATGAAATCTTACTTATAGAGGAACCTGAAGCTCACCTTCATCCGCAACTTCAGACAAAACTTCTTGAATATATTCAGAAACAAGCAGAGATTAAAGGGATTCAAGTCATAGTTACTACACATTCCCCTACAATAGCTGCTTCAATAGATCTTGATAATATGCTTGTTGTTAATAAAAATGAATTAAATAAAAGCCCGGTTATAGTACCCTTAAGGAATGTAGAACTAAAACCAAAGCAACAGTTCTTTTTACAGAGATGGATGGATATTACTAAATCAACTTTACTTTTTGCAAGGGGTATAATTCTAGTTGAAGGGATTGCAGAGGCACTGGTTGTTCCGGAGTTAGCAAAAAGGGTTTTACACAAAAAATTAGACTCAAAAGATAAAATTTCAGAGTACTCATTAGAAGAGTATAGTGTTTCAATAATAAATATGGGAGGCATATATTTTGATTCATTCTTTCAGTTATTTATAAATGCAGAAAAAAGTGGAGAAGGAATCCCTATTAGATGTGCTGGAATTACAGACTGTGATCCTGTAAAGGATTCGACCCCTTTTTATGAAAACCAATGTGATTGCAATAATTCAGCCTTAAAGCTACAAACAAATATAAATAAAAGTGAGTATTGCCGTTTATTTAGTAATTTGAAAACCTTTGAGTATGATCTAGCTCTACACGAGAAAAACTTTTCTATAATGTCCAATATCCTTCTTGATATCATAGAAACTGAAGGGTCTATAAAAAAACAAATTAAGGAGAATATGAAACTATTTCCAAGTGCCGCTGATAGTGAAAAAGCTAAAATGGCTAATTATTTATTGGACAGAATAGACGATTCTAGGATTTGCGGTAAAGGTATTTTTTCACAACAACTGGCCTATAAACTTGCAAAAGATGATATTGATTTCACTGTACCTAAATATATTGAAAATGCAATTTTATGGGCATGTAAACTTGAAGCAAAGGGAGTGAATACAGCTGGTAAATCAAGTACTGTTGAAAAAACAAACGAATAAAATTGATTTGATACAATCCGTTTTAAAACATAAAGATATACTAAATACTTCATCACAACAAGCTGATTTTGTATTACAACCATTAAACTATGGTTGTTTCCTTAGTGCCTGTCCGGGTAGTGGTAAAACTCATTCTGTTAGTCTAAAATTTGCCTATGAAATAAACAATTGGATTTCTAAAGCCAGTGGTATAGCAGTTTTATCTTTTACAAATAATGCTGCGGATGAAATAAAGAATAGAGCAAATTACTATCTTGAAGAAAAGTCTGTTGGTTACCCTCACTTTGTCGGAACGATTGATAGTTGGATACATGCATATGTTTTCCATCCATTTGCTAAAGAAGTTACCGGTTTTATTGGGCAAAACAATGACTACACTCATAAACTAATTCAAGAAGGAAATAATGGTCCGTGGATGAAAAATTATAGTTATAAAAGTGTTTCAATATTAGATTATACATTTGATAAAAATGATGAATTATTGCCTACCAATGACAAAGTAAAGATTGACAATAATGCATATACAATTAATACATTATTAGAAAAAAAATTAAAGTTTGCTAAGGATGGCTTCGTTACTTATTCAGATATAGAATACTGGTCGTATAAGCTATTACAAAAGAGAAGGGATATATTGCATTTGATTGCAAAAAGATTCCCATTTATTATTATCGATGAATGTCAAGATTTATCAGAGATTCAACTTGAAATTTTTGAGCTTTTAAAACAGGCAGGCGTTTCAATCCACTTAGTAGGAGATTTAGACCAATCAATATATGAATTTAGGAACGTATTTCCTGAAAATGTAAGAGAAAAAGTTATAACATGGGGTTTACGGGAATTAGAATTAAGTACTAATTATAGAAGTGTGCAACAAATATGTGATGTGATTACCAAGCTATCTAAAAAACAACAAATAATTGGTACTAAATCAAGTCTCAATAAAAGCTGTTTGTTTTGGGTTTATGACAAAAATGAAGATATGCATAAAATCAGAGATGCTTTTATCAATTTATTAAAAATGAGAAATATAAATATCGAGGATGCAACAGTAATTGCTAGAGGTTCTTCATTGGTAAATAAACTAAAAGGCTATGAGGAAAATAATAACTTAAACAAGGTTAAGAATAGTATTACATATAAGATAGCTTCTGCAATGGCACACTGGCAAGTTAGTAATGTTTTAGATAAACAATATGCTTTACAAACATTTGGAAATGTATTGGTTGATTTGGTTTATGAAGGGAAAGGAATTAAGAGAGAGAATATTAAGACACCTTATGCTTATCAACCAATGGAATGGCGTTTAATACTTAAAAACTTTCTTGATAGGCTTGTTGATTCTAGTGACTTCATGAAAAACGGTGTCGAAGAGCAGACATGGAAAGATTGGATTAAAAATGTCTTAAAGACCGAGTTTAAACTATTTATGAGTGAACTTAAAGAAGTTCAAATTACTTTCGAAAAAGTATCTGCAAGATTGAGATCTCCTAATAAACTTACTGAGACTCCAATTTGTAAAAGACTTTTGGCAAGAAAAGCAAGTTCTAATTCCAAGATAAAAGTGGATACGATTCACGGTGTAAAAGGCGAATCTTATAAGGCTGTTCTATTTGTTTCGTCAGTTTCAAAAAACTCTGATGGAGGTCATTTTGAGCAGTGGCTTCAGCAGGGAACAGAAGCAAATAGATTTGCATTTGTAGCATGTTCAAGGCCACAAGAACTATTGGTGCTAGCTATTCCTAAGAATAATAAAGAAATACTCGATCTTGGCTTTTATCATGATCAGTTGGAGGAATATTACTCATAAAATTAAGAAAGTTACTAAAAGGTATGGTGGATTATTTAATAGCTGTATAAGTCTTAGGTAATGAGAATGGAAGTATTTTCATCAATATATAGTGTTTATTTAAGAAATAAAAAGGGTTGGTGTCTTTGTAAGGTGATGGATAAAATTGACCAATTAGATTATGCGAAAACTGTCGATAAGATTATAGAATTAAATAACTTTGCAAACAAATTTTGGTCTAATAGTATTGGTTGGGCGCCTATTGAAGCAGCGAATTTATTGAGCAAGTCAAGATTAGATTGGCAGGTTTCATTATCTTACTCATTGAAAAGATGGGATATTTTACCTCAACATGGAGCAAGGGATGGTGATCTAATTTTGGCTTGGGTAAATCTTGGTGCATTGGTAGAGGGAACTTTAAAGTTATTTCTTTCTGTATATTTCAATGATTACATCGAGGATGAACTAAGGCAATTTTTTAATAAAAAAATATGGGAGTCAATAGAAACAGAGGAATTTGATGCATGGGTTTTAAAAATACAACAACGAAGAAATATTATTCATGCCTTTAAGAATAAGGATATCGGGGATTTTTCAGAATTTGTCTCTGATACAAATAAATACCTAGCCTTTCTCGTGTATCATTTAGATAGACTACCATATCCAGATTGTCCATATGGAACTAAACACCGTTTATAATACACGAAATATTTCGATTAATTCTAATTATGTATTATGCATATGGACAAGTAGCATAGCTCTTAGTTTTTTAAAAGGTAAAATGGAATACATTGAGATCCATCGACTTGATGGATCTCTGCTCATGGTATGGGTATTAAGTTGTGTTATTTAAATCTTTATTAGGAAACAATTTTTCTCAAAGTTGACACCTTTTGCTTAAAACGGGAATCATCCTTCATTTTATCAAGTGGTCCAGAAAATGATTCTATTTCCTTAATTAGTTCTGTTACTGCACTAGATGTAATCTTTATTTTAAGAACTTCTAGCAACTCTCTAAATTTACTCTGGCACAACTTGAATTGAAGACTACTAGATATTGTTTCGTCATTAAAGGATAATATTGCTATTAGGGCCTGATTAGAATCAAATTGTTTTATTAAACCTGTATAAATAGGGTCAGCATTCCATGCAGTTCCATGACCATTTGTTAAGAAAGCCTCTACTAATGTTAGAACATACTTTTTATTAACCTGTTCTGGAATTTTTGAATCACCTATTAAACGCGAAAGTTCCCTAGCAAGGGGAGGTTCACTATAAAAATTATTAGTTCCCCTATGTGCTATTAGTAAGTCATCTAAGGCTGTCTCAATTTCAGCTGCTCTCAATCCATCTGGAATATAAGATTCAGCTGAAACAATTTCTAAAAATGCTCTAGCGTTATTCTGTTCTTCCTGATCATTATTGGCTACAAACTTTCCATACTTAATACCAAAGAGGTTTTTGGTGTTTTCATCAACCAGTCCCCACAAATATGGTAATAACCGATGTATGTTCTCACGCACTTGAGTAGTAGTATCAGTTCTTGTATATATTCCGAATAATCCCTGAGCTAATGTATTGGACTGTTCTTGGGAAAAGTCCTGAAAGAAAGAAGCAATTTGCTTAGCCTCCTCTTCGCTAATTACATTTGCTTTTATATTTGTTAATAATTTTTTTATTTCTATTGTAATATTAGAGAGTGGAAGAGATATAACTTCATTTATACAGGTTTCCAGCCACGATACAATTTGTAATCCAGTTAGTTCATTCTGATTTGGATGTGCAGCACTTGCCCAATTTCTCATATACCTTATATAATCTAAATGTTTGAAGCCTAATTCGGATATCAATCCTATTTCTTTAGCACCATGAATAAGTTCACTGTCATCTATCTTGTCTAAATCAGATTCATCTTTTAAGCGTTTTCTTTTTTCTTGGCTTTTAACCGCATTATCAAAAAAGTAATTTAAATCATAATGGACAACTCTGTTTCGCAATTCATTGATTGTTTCGTCCCATAGATAATTTAAAGCTGCATCAAATAGTCCTGCGGTTACAGCTGCTACAAACTTAGATATGTATAATGAATCACTCCTAGACTCTGGGCTAAGATTAGATAGCGCATCGGGGATATTTCTATACACATTAATTCGCTGTGGAACTGGAACAAGAACTGAGTCAGAAGGTAATCCACTTTCTTGCAAATATGTTATTAATCCCTTTTCAAACTTAAATAGATCCAGACTAGTATCTTGTTGTTCTGTCAAATTTCCTGAAGTGGTGGTTGAAATTTCATTATTCATTTCTTTATCCTCCCTTTAGTTAGTTTTATAGATTAAAATCGTAATCAGTATTTATTATAACAATCTAATAAATGTATTCAGACATTCGAGTATATACAAAATTTTACCATAGTTATCGTATTACGTAAGTAAAATGTAATATAAAACGCTCAGTTTATTCCTGAGCGTTTCGTTTAACTCCTATATATGCTATTTATTGATCACAAGGTAAAATACATCACAAAAAGGCTGGTAGTCTATACATTTTTGCCTCTTAAATCACCACGGTGAACCGTACCATAAGTAAAGAAATGTTTTTATAAGCTTTATAATATGAATAACACCTATTTATATAATTGGATTTTTTAACCAGATTCAATTGAGAGTATTTTACTCATCTAAAAAGACAGATTTACTTAAATGCTCTCTAGCAACAATTAGGCTCATCGATTATTGGTAGCAAACAAACGGTAAAAGAAAAGCCGCAGACATTTTTGGAGCAAAGCCAGGCGGATGTGATGAAATTATGGTCATTTCCCAAATTTTCGACCACAACGCTTGCTTGTGTTATTGTATAATTATGACAGATATCACACAAAGCGATAGATTGTAAACAAAATGCCCTAGAATCGTTAGATTCTAGGGCATTTTGTTTACGTTATGAGTTATCCGATAGGAAAAATTAAAGGTTTTACCTTTTTGAATTTGCATCGATCAAAGGGTCGATATTAATATTGTATTTTATTTTAATGTCCATCTTCTCAAACATTTCAATCCATTTTTTTTCTTCCATTGGTTTTGAGAATGGTCTTTTTGTTTGTATGCCAAGCTGTAATTGTAATCAACGATTGTAAAATACCCAATAACAACGGTTTTAAATTCCCCAAAAATAACAGATAATCGTTTCGAAACAAACATCAAAGATGGAGTGAAGAAACGGTGCTGAAGATTGGGGAGTTTTTTATGATTAGAGAGTTATTTCAGAAAGGGTGGACGAAAACAGCCATTGCAGAAGCAACAGGCTTCGATCGTAAAACGATCAGCAAATATCTAAAAAGCAATCAGTTGCCGGAACGTAAGGCAAGCGAGCAGCAGAAAGAGAGTAAGCTCGAACCCTATAAGTCCTACATCCTTCAACGAGTCAAAGAAGGAACAACCAACTGTGTCGTACTGTTAGAGGAAATTCAAACGATGGGTTACGAGGGGAAGATGACAATTTTAAGAGACTTTGTTCGTCCTCTTCGTCAACAGCCAAAGAAACAGGCAACCTTACGGTTTGAAACACCACCAGGGAAACAAGCCCAAGTGGATTGGGCGTACGTGGGAAAATACTTAGTGAATGGCAATCTGCAAGACATTTATGCATTTGTGATGATATTAGGTTATTCCCGAATGAAGTACGTAGAGTTTACAACCAACATGAATCTCGAAACCCTCATGAAGTGTCATATGAATGCTTTTTCTTACTTTAATGGGGTACCAGAACAAATTCTCTATGATAATATGAAAACCGTTGTAATCAAGCATAGTCCTGTAGAGATTCGTTTCAATCGCAAGTTTGAGGATTTCTTAGCCTACTATGGGATTGTGCCAAAAGCCTGTCGTCCTAAACGTCCGCAAACAAAGGGGAAAGTAGAAAGAACCATTAAGTATTTGAAAGATAACTTCTTTCAGCGAAAACACGAACCAACTTTACATGCATTAAATGAAGCCGTACGTACATGGTTGGATCAGATAGCTAACAAGAAAACCAATCAGACTACTAATGAGTCACCATTTCAACGATTTGAGCAGGAACAGAAGTTCCTGCAGATATGGGGAGTGAAGCCTCTGTTTCCCACTTCACATTGGGAAACCAGAGAAGTCAGTCGGGACTGTGTGGTGTCGTACCGCGGAAAAAGGTATTCAGTTCCTTACCGTTACGCTGGACAAATGGTTAAGATTAAAGAAACACTCGATCATCATTTAGAGATTTACGATGAACGTGAATGTATCGCAAAGCATCCGGTTCTTACAGGAAAAGCAACTACTCATATCCGAATGGAACACTATGATGGGCTACATACAAAAGAAAAAGGGCAGAAAGCGAAGAACGTTGAAGATTTGGCGACCGACGGTCTTCACTCTCATACCCCATCTCCAAATGTGGAAAAACGCCCTCTCGCTGCTTACGCAGCACTGGAAGAAGGTGAGTCTGTATGATGAACGAACTCTTATTGGAGCGTTTAAAGAAGCTCGGCTGGCATCATACAGCCAACCAACTTGATAGTTTACTAGAAGACGCTTCTAAGGATAATGTATCATATTCTGAGTTTCTTCACACTATCGTTTTGCATGAAACGGAGCAACAAGATTCTGATCAACTAGAAAAGCGAATGAAACGGGCAAAGCTGCCTTACACCAAAACGATTCATGATTTTGACTTTACATTTCAACCAAGTCTGAGCGAGAAAAGGGTCAAGGAAACCTTAACATGTCGCTTTATTGCCAATGGGGAAAATCGCATATTACTGGGTCCTCCGGGTGTAGGAAAAACTCATTTAGCCGTCTCCTTTGCGATTGAAGCGATTACCCAAGGATATACAGCCCTATTTTTGTCGGCCGACGACTTAGTGGCTCAGTGCCGCAAGGCCAATGATAAAGGGACACTCCAGCGACTCGTAAATCGTTGGAGTCGTCCAGACGTGTTAATTGTAGATGAAGTAGGTTATTTTCCTTTTGATGAACTAACCGCCAATGTTTTCTTCCAGGTTGTTTCAAAGCGATACGAACAAGGAGCAATGATTTTAACATCTAATAAATCGTACCTTGAATGGGGAAAAGTTTTTGGTGACGATGTATTGGCAACGGCTATCTTGGATCGCCTCTTACATCATGCGATTACATTTAACATCAAGGGTGACTCCTACCGTTTGCGAGAAAAGAAAAAAGCAGGAATTTATCCTGCCCAAACAACGATTTAGCCGTTCATAATGGGGAATTTCATTTCGTTGAAATTGGGGAAATTTGAATCGTTGTTGACAGTAATGGATCCACTTTCAATTCTTGCATCTTTTTAACTAGTTCATGTGTTTGTTTTTCAAGATGGGTTTCGATATCTTTTTTCATATTTTCTAACTGCTGTGGGTCAAATAATTGCTTCTCTCCCCGGTATTCCTCAATCCTAGTGTCTATATTCACGGTATAGGTCATTGTAGAATAACTGCTATCGATATCTACTATTACTTTAGATCTAACATGACCCAGTACAATTTCAAATTTTTGAATCGGTAAAACAACTAAGTAGTGATCGTTGTTTATCAGCTGGAAGATACGATCATCTAAAGATGAAATAGTTTCAACTAGCTTGTCATCTTTAAACAAGGCTGTACCTTCATAGTTGACCCCATCCTCTTTTATTTTGAATACAGGCAAAAAAGGATCTGAATAAGGAGTATAGAGCAAATGTTTAAATTGATGAAGATTAACGACAGTTAATTCTCCTTGGTTTTTTTTCTCATAATGCTTCAGCATTCGGTAAAACGAGTAATCAAAGTTTTCATCTTTGTCCAATTGACTTTCCAAGTATTCATCAAAATTTCCTTTTACGATTACTAAATAGATTCTCGGAGAAATATCCGGATCAGTCAATAATACATTTATAATGGACATAATTCCCTCTTTTGCAAGTTCATCACTAACTACCAGCATCCGCATTTGTCCGAATTTAATTTCCTGGTTGAAGTTTAAGTTGTACTTCTGTACTCCCTCCTTTAATAAGCTGACTTCTTGCGACATAACAAACTTATTTTCTTTACTTAGAGGAGGCATAATTGTACTGACTTTTAATTTCCCTTTATCCCCCTTACTAATTGACAAAAAGGTAACGGGGGAAATTTCTTCAATAAGGTTGTTTTCGGTAACAGGGGCACAGCCAGATAACCAAAAAGTCATAAAAAGGAGTATCAATATTTTACATATCTTTTTATGTAGACGCATGTTTTTTAACCGCCTCTTTTTTCATTACTAAAACTAAAACAATAACAAGTGGAACAAGAAAATAGCTTATGCTTCCAGCTATAATTTGAAGATTAAGTAAAAAGTTCTGCTTCTCCCAAGACTTCCAAAATAATTCATTCACAAGAACCATTCCAATAAAAATAAGGAATACACTGAATAACAAACCTTTACCACTGGTCGGCTTGCTCATTTTACCAAAAGCTATTTTAGATGCTCCATAAAACAATAATAGAAATAGAGAAACTGCAAAAACTAGGTTAAATAATAGAAAGGAAAGCATCATTATATCAATTCGTTCAAACACTGGGTTTTGTAAATAACGGCCCATATTAATAATTGGATATTGAGTTTTACTTAAAAAATTGGAACCGAAATAAAATAAGGATGCTATAAATAGGAATACATACTCTACAACGGTGAGAGCGTTTCCGTAAGACAAATAGCGAAATGTTTTATTGTTTGTTTTAAGCCATGGTCCCAAAAATACCAGAAATTCCGGACCAGAATAGGAAGACAAAATTAAAAAAACGGCTTTCCAATTTTCTACTTTCCACTCCATTGGAATAAGTGGATACAAATCACTGAGTTGAGCTATTGGAGGGAAGACGAAAAAAACGAAAAATGTGAACATCCAAAATGTACAGAAAAAAGAAATCAACACAAAACGAATGGTATGTTCAACGCCCCTACCTGCGACATAAAAACATAACAACAAAATAAAAAAGACAAGAAAATTTGTATCTGTTGATGGAAGTATAAATGTTTGAACAATTTCGCTGAATCCTAACGTTATGACGGAAAGTTTAAGTAGAATAAAGAACAACCCGATGAAAGAGAGAAAACGTACCAATTTTTTCCCAAACAATTGGACAAATCCATTATATCCATTGCTAGATAAACGGGTTAAAAGCCACTTCGATAAAAGAAGAAGGTTTAGTTGGGATAATATCCCGACAGCTATAAGCACCCAAATCATATATGGATTGATCAAGATATTTGGCATAATCAGATAAAAGTATAGCATTTGGAGGCGATTTACCAACAACATGGCATAGAACCCATTATAGGTTTCATTCTTTTTAAATAATTGGTGGGTTTCCATCATCAAGTCATCTCCTAGTTTTATCTCTCTTCTGTTTTAGAGGTTTAAGATGCTCTGGACGCTCCAACATTTTGACTAATGGCCCTCGAATGAATAAGTCAATCCAATCCTTACCGAAAAAAGGGGAAACTGGTGAAAAATAGGGTTGCTTGATTGAAGACAAGCTATTAAGATGAGCCAAAATAGCAATGCTTCCTAGTGCAATCCCAATTATCCCAAGTAAAGAAGAAAAAACAAGAAGCATCAATTGAATTAATGAATTTGCTTTTGTCATAAGGTAGTTGGGAATAAGAAAGGAAGCGATCGTCGAGATTCCAACCAGGACAATTAATACTTTGCTAGCGAATCCAGCCTCAACAGCCGCTTGACCAATCACAATACCACCAATAACCCCAAGTGTTTGACCTGTTTTTGTAGGCATCCTTAAACTTGCTTCTTTTATGATTTCAATAAAAATTAACATGATAAATGCTTCCCAAAAAGGAGTGAAAGGAAGCTTGCTCCTTGAGTCGACCAAGACCATAAGCATTTGTAGAGGAATCATTTGATAGTGATGAGTTGTCAACGCCACATAGAAAGGAATCAATATGATTGACAGAATAAAACAGAGATAACGGATGATGCGCAAAAAACTGGCAACTACCCATCGATTAATATAGTCCTCGGGTGATTGGAACAAATGGAAAAAAGTAATGGGTGCAACAAGAGCAAATGGTGTATTGTCTACCAGAAGGGTGATCTTTCCTAATCCCAGAGAATAAGCAACTACATCAGGCCGGTCAGTTTGCTGAAACTGAGGGAAAATACTGTTTTGATGGTCCTCCATGAATGCCGCAACTTGAGAGGAGTCAAAGAAGAGATCAAAATTAATTTCAGAAATCTTCTCTTTGACTGTTGAAACAAAATCTGGATTAGTCAGCCCCTCTATGTACATTAAAACAACACTTGTCTCACTCATAGAACCGACAGTAAACTTCTCTGTTTTCAGTTCATTTATGGGGAGTCGTCTTCGAATAAGCGTAATATTTTGTTCTACTTGTTCACTAAAGCTGTCTTTTGCTCCGAACATGATGGTTTCTGTTTCGGACGTTTCAATGGCACGTCCAATAGGATTTTTTAATGGCACAGCTAACCAAAGGTTTTGCGAAGAATCAAATAACAAAATGGACCCTGAAAACAACTGTTTTTTTGCCTCTATAAAAATAGAAATGGGAATAATTGACGAATTCATAATGCAATCTTGAATAGACGGTTTGGAACAATTAGTTAAAGGTTTTATAATGCTTTCATTTAATTTTTCTTCGTCAATGAGAGTTCGTATGTAAACAAGATGAATTTTTCGAATATCGGAAATGTCAATTTCCACAAATTCTGCATCATCCATTTGAACGAGGCTTTTTTTCAGAGCTTCTATCGATAATTCAGATTCAGCTATTGATTGAGCAGCAAGCTTACTTTCAATCTGTTTTTTTTCCAAAACATGTACATCTCACCCCTCTTATTGAGAAAAAACATTTCTATTCGTACTTAAAAACTCCATATTCGTACACATTATTAGCAATTTAATTTTAAAATATACAAAACACGAATCTTACTAGCCAGGGAGTTAAAATTAGAGATGAATAACAAAGATATAGCAGAGATTCGAAAACAATTTAAGTTGGATAACGATTTACTGAAAATCGCTGACATTTATAGCGTTTATATCAAGCCAATCCCGTTATTAAACTTGTCTCTCGAATTTGTGGATTTCTGTTCCTTAGCTTTACGGACAACGCCGCAGGCATTAATCACATCCTTTATGCTGGGAGCAAAGCGAATAAACCGTATCGAAAATGTGTTGAACTGCAATGAAATCATGACTGCCGAGGAAGATAAAGCGGTGTTTGAAGAAATTATAAAAGCAATGATTGATGATGAAGTAAATTCGAATACCTTCGCCAATGTATATGATGAAATCAATAGTATGTTAGTGGTGGAAGAAGACACTGAGACATAAGTAGTTGAGCCCCTACTATACCTGAACGATTGAGAGTTTCTCACTTTTAATCGTTCAGGCTTTTTGTTGATTGTGAAAACAATGTTGGAAACAGGGTGGAATGGAGCGTAGGACACTCGGCTCATGTGGAAAACTGAGATCTCAAAGCGCAGCGAAGAAGCTCAGGTTCCTCCCCGCGGAAAGCGAGTGGCCGTAGCGCAATGGAACGAACGTGTTCAGATAACCTAAAGAGATGGGAACATCTATTGTTCGTGTCCAAAACTCAAACTCTTTTAATCAAAATTTAATTATCAAAACATCTAAGCAGACAATAAAATCTTCTTTTCCACTTCTAGCTTCCGGTACATAAGCGCAATTAACATCGCAGGTAAGCTACACGCAAGCATTCCAATGAAAGCATACCTTGGCTCAATTTCATATAAGAAGCCACCAAAAACTGTGAATACAGCCGTGCTCCAGCTGAGTGCGAAAGCTGAGTACATGCCTTGAGCTTTTGGAATATGTGTATGTGGAATGTTTGCTGTTAAGTATTTCATGAAAGCATAGTGCCCCATCGCAAATGAAAACGCATGTAGGGTTTGGGCTATACAAAAGACAATAATGTTTGGAAAAATAAATACTAACACCCATCGCAGAGAAGAGCCAGCTGCAGCTAATGCTAATAGGGTACCCGGTGAAAACCGGCTAAAGCGTTTATCTGCAATCGAAAAGAAAATAATCTCAGCAATAACGGCAATATTGATAATGACACCGATTAGATAGATCGGAGCATCGATTTCTTGTAAAAAGATATAGCCATAGTTGTAATAAGTAGCATGGGCGGCTTGAAGCAGCACCACAATAATAAGTACAACTAAGAAATGTTTGGTGCGAAATAAATCTATGATATTTACCTTTTTACCTTGGTTTATTTGTGGTTTTTTCGATAAAATATCCGGAGCACTTGTGAAGCTAAGAGCGACAAAGCAGCTAATCCCAAGCAGTAGCGCCCAAAAGATCACGTTATCTCCAAGCATTCCTGTAAATACAGTTAACAGGATACCTACAGACACAAATCCAATGGATCCCCATTGACGACTTTTTCCGTAGTGTTTCAGCTGTTTACTTTGTACAAGAACACCAGCGACGCTATCTAAAGCTGGCATTAAGGTTGGGTAAAAAATATGCAAAAAGACGGTTACGACTAGTAAGCTTGTAAACGAATTAGCTGGAATGTAACAAAGAATCCCAATCAACGTGCCAATTCCCGCAATATTTAAAAGCGCTTTATTGCTGACTCGTTCTAATAAATAAGGAAAAGCAAATAGTGTAGAAAGCCCCCTCGCCACTAAGCCAATACTCATAATAAAACTAGCTTCTGAAACGCTAATTCCTTTTGTTTGAATCATCCAGCCCGACCAATAGGGTAGAAAAATTCCCCATGTCAGAAAAAAACTAAAAAAATGTGTGCTCATCCACCGTTGTGTATTCATTCGTATCCTCCTTATCAATCGCATGATATCATGAGAATAAATATGATTACTATGAGATATCTCATAGTTTTGAGGTGGCAGATGGAAATTTACAAAGGTGAAAAAAAGCGGTTGTATCTAGAAAGGCATTCAATTGCTAATCAGTTTTCTTTTGAAATTGAAGAGTTTCTTGAGGTACGAGAGTATAAGCGCGATGAGTGGATTATCCGCGAAGGAAGGAGACCAGATTTTTTATTTTATGTGACAGAAGGAAAAGCGAAAATATACGTAACACATCAAAACGGGAAAGTATCGCTTCTTAACTTTATCAATGCGCATGATTATATCGGTGAAATGGAATTATTAAACGATGTGTACTATACAAAAGGAATTCAAGCCGCCACCAAAACAGTTTGTTTGGTGTTGCCTTTCTCCCAATGTCGCACCAGGTTGCTTGAAGACGCTAAGTTTCTTCGAGAATTAACAAAGTTTTTGAGTGTTAAAGCAACGTTAATGGCAGCTAAATACTCACAGAGCTTAGCTTTCCCTCTAGAGAACAGGCTTGCGGACTTTATTATACAGACGGCTGATAACGGAGTTTACCGAGAAAAGCACGTCATTGTTTGTGACTATCTCGGTGTTTCGTATCGCCACTTGTTGCACGTATTGACACAGTTCTGTGAGAAAGGATACCTGCAAAAAGAAGGTAGAACCTATAAAATTAAAGAGCAGTATGCTTTATATGAACTTGCCGAGGCGATTAAGAATAAAAGCATGTAAGCTCAAGCTGAATATATAGTAAAACCTCATAAAATCGCATAAAATAATGTTAAAATAAACAGCGGTGAATAATTTCTATTTTAAGTGCAGCTGTTCATAGGAATGTTCTCACCCTTCAACTAAAGAAAGGAGGGGGTTTTCATGATTAAATTAAATCGTGTAAGTAAAAGATTTGCACAGTTTCAGGCGATTAAAGAGTTATCTTTAGAGATAAATAGCGGTGAGATTCATGGAATTATTGGAGCGAGTGGAGCGGGGAAGTCAACGTTGCTTCGTCTTATGAACCTACTTGAAATTCCAGATGAGGGAGAAGTAGAAGTGAATGCTCAAATCTTAACAAAGATGAGTGGGAAGAAGCTTCGAGAAGCGAGAAAGTCGATTGGGATGATCTTTCAACACTTTAATCTAATTTCTAATAAGACAGTGTACGATAACGTAGCTGTTTCATTAGAGCTAACAAGATCTCCAAAAGAGGAACAGAAAAAGCGCGTGCTAGAATGCTTAAGCTTTGTTGGCTTAGCTGAGCTAAAAGATAAGTATCCAGCTCAGCTAAGCGGTGGCCAAAAGCAGCGTGTGGCCATTGCAAGAGCCTTGGCAAACAAGCCGCAAGTGTTACTTTGTGATGAGCCGACCTCATCTCTGGATTCTAATACTACAGCTGATCTATTAAAAGTATTAGAGGATATTAATCAGCGCTTAGGTGTGACCATCGTGATTGTCAGCCATGAGATGGAAGTCATTAAAAGCATATGCAATCGCGTCACCGTTCTCGAAAATGGATCTCTCTATCAAACGGTAACGACAAAGCCAAAAGGTGTTCAAATGAAAGAGAATCGGGCACAATATTTTGTAGATCAATTAACAGAGGGAGAGGAAATAGACAATGCTTGAAGTTTTGGCACAATATGAAACTGAAATATGGCAATCTATTGGTGAAACCTTTGTGATGGTTGGTGTTTCAATTTTAGCTGCAGTTCTCATCGGACTTCCCGTTGGTACTTTTTTATTTCTTTGTCGGAAGGGGCAATTGATTGAAAATCAACTCATATTTTCAATCTTAAACCTAATGGTAAATACAATTCGCTCGTTTCCATTTTTATTACTGGTCGTCTTCCTCATACCGTTTACTCGTTTTGTCCTCGGGACAGCAATTGGAACAGCAGCAGCAACAATTCCACTCTCGATTATTGCCATTGCGCACTACTCACGTCTTGTTGAGCAATCGCTGTTAGATGTGCCTAAAGGTGTTATTGAAGCAGCGATTTCGATGGGGGCATCTGTTCGAGAAATTATGTTTAAGTTTGTTTATGTAGAAGCACGCTCGGGTCTAATCCTTGGACTGACGACATCCATTATTAGCTTTATTTCGTATTCGACTATTATGGGAGTTGTTGGCGGAGGAGGAATTGGTGATTTCGCCATTCGGTATGGGTATCAACAATTTAAAACAGATTTAATGATGTACATGATTATTATTATGATTGTGTTGGTGCAGCTCGTACAATTTGTTGGAATGACTGTGGCCAGAGTGTTGGATAAAAGATAAATAATGGAGGAAAAAATGAAAAAACTATTCTTTTTTATGTTGGTGCTTGTTGTAGCACTAAGTGGTTGTGGCCAAGCAAACGAAACAAATGAAAATAAAGATAAGCAAGGACAAGATGGAGAAGAAGTTACGTTAAAAGTAGCCTCTTTAATACCACCAATGACAGAGATTTTAGACCTTGTAAAGCCAAAGCTAAAGGAAGAAGGCATTGACTTACAAGTAGAAGTCTTGAGTGATAACGTACAGCCCAATAGCGCGCTTGCAGCTAGAGAAGTAGATGCAAACTTCTTTCAACACGTGCCTTATATGGAAGAATTTAATCGTAATAACAACGCAGAATTAGTAGCCGTTGAGCCAATTTATTTTGCAAATTATGGCGTATATTCAAAGAACTATAAGTCAGTAGAAGAATTACCTGATGGTGCGACTGTGGCCATTGCTAATGACGTTTCTAATATTGATCGTTCTCTTTCTTTGCTTGCGCAGCATGATGTTATCAAGTTAGGTGACAAGAAAGATACGTATTATACGAAGGCGGACATTAAAGAGAATCCCAAAAACCTTAAGTTTAAAGAAGTTGATTTACTGATGCTATCGAGAATGTATGATGATGCGGATGCGGTAGTCATGACGCCAGCTTATGCCGCGCCTCTTGGTTTAACACCAAAAAGTGATGCACTTCTTACTGAAGGAGTAGACAATGATTTTGCAATTACCTTAGTAGCGCGCAAAGATAACGCTGATTCAGATGCAATTAAGAAGCTAGCTGAAGCAATGACAAGCCCAGAAGTTCGTAAATTCTTAGAAGAAAAGTACGATGAAACAGCTATTCCAGCCTTTAAATAAATAAAAAAGTCATTTGAATATTTGGGAGGGGATCTATTAAAGGTTTGGCAGCACCATTCATTTTAGCTTTTATTTTAGGTGGAATGATGGAAAATTCGCTTCGTCAATCGTTGACGATTTCAGGGGGATCCTGGAATATTTTCTTGACGAGTCCATTGGCTATGTCACTGATTGTATTAACGATCTTAGCAGTGATAGTGCCAGCATGGAGAGGGCGTTCTAAGCGTAAAAAAGAAAATACTCAAATTGAAATGTAACTATAAAAAAAGAACCCTTGTCCAAAGCAAGGGTTCTTTCAATTGGATAAATCGTTAACTTTTAATCAGTTACGGATTAGATAATCAAAAGCACCTAAAGCTGCTGTTGCACCTGAACCCATGGAGATAATAATTTGTTTATAAGCACTGTCTGTGCAGTCTCCCGCAGCGAATACGCCAGGGATGTTAGTCGCACCATGCTTATCAACAACGATTTCTCCCATACGTGTACGTTCTACATCATCGCCTAACCAATCAGTGTTTGGTACTAAGCCTATTTGAACGAATACACCTTCTAATTCAACGTGTTTTTCTTCCTCTGTCTCACGATCAATGTAAGTAATACCGTTTACTTTATCAGTTCCGGTAATTTCTTTTGTTTGAGCATTTTTCACGACAGTTACGTTTGGAAGGCTGTTTAGACGCTCTTGTAATACAGCATCGGCTTTCAGTTCAGGCATATATTCAAAAACAGTTACGTGATTTACGATACCTGCAAGGTCAATCGCTGCTTCCACGCCTGAGTTTCCACCGCCAATAACGGCTACGCGTTTACCTTCGAATAAAGGACCATCGCAGTGTGGGCAGTAAGCTACACCTTTGTTTTTGAATTCTGCTTCTCCAGGTACACCAACATTACGCCAGCGAGCACCTGTTGAAAGGATGACTGTTTTACTTTTTAAAACAGCGCCATTATCCAGCTCAAGTTCGACAAGGTCTTTTTTCTTTAAGCTACGAGCGCGTACTAAATTCATTACGTCAATGCCGTAATCTTTAACATGCTCTTCTAAGCTTGCTACGAGTTTAGGACCTTCTGTTTTCTTAACGCTAATAAAGTTTTCGATGCCCATTGTGTCCATAACTTGTCCACCAAAGCGCTCGGCTACAATACCCGTGCGAATACCTTTACGCGCTGCATAAATCGCGGCACTTGCACCAGCCGGACCGCCACCAACAACAAGTACATCGTAAGGATCTTTATCAGCAAACTCTGCTGCATCT
The DNA here is from genome assembly GCF_038050335.1 of Priestia sp. FSL W8-0001. Taxonomy (NCBI): domain Bacteria; kingdom Bacillati; phylum Bacillota; class Bacilli; order Caryophanales; family Bacillaceae; genus Priestia; species Priestia sp. FSL W8-0001. The sequence continues at coordinate 3,922,478 of NZ_JBBPAL010000001.1, read as the reverse complement.
GGGCCGCTGCCCAGTTTATTTAAAATTTCTTCGATTGTCATACGACCGCTGCCAAACTCTTCACCATTAAGGTAAACAGTTGGAACTGCCATAATATCTTTGCTTTCTACTTCTTCTTTATAAGCCGCACCGTCAATCATTGTGTGAGAGATACCATTGTTTAAGATACTCATTAAGTTTAGAGCTTGTACAACATCTGGGCAGTTATGGCAGCTTAAGCTGATATAAGACTCAAATTTGTATTCGCCCTTAATGTTCTTAATCTGGTCAATCACTTTTTGATCAACTTTTGGTGCACGTCCACTTACTTGTAATAAAGCAAGAACTAATGAAGTAAACTCATGTCCTAAAGGGACGCCGGCAAATGTTACACCTGTATCTTCACCGATACGATTTACGCTAAAGCTCGGTGTACGCTCTAATTCAGCTTTTTCAACTTTAATGCGAGATGACATTGTTGCTAGTTCATCTACTAATGAAAGCATGTCGCGAGATACTTTATCTTCTCCCGCGCTTACTTTTAGCATAATGTCACTTTCTAATAATTGAAGATACTGATCTAGCTGTGCTTTGATATTTGCATCTAATAACATGTAATCAAACTCCTTAGATTTTACCTACAAGGTCAAGTCCTGGTGTTAGTGTTTCAGAACCTTCTTGCCATTTAGCTGGGCAAACTTCACCTGGGTTTTTACGTACATATTGTGCTGCTTTAATTTTGTTAACAAGTGTGCTTGCGTCGCGGCCGATACCACCAGCGTTGATTTCAACAGTTTGGATAATGCCATCTGGATCGATGATAAATGTTCCGCGATCAGCAAGACCTTCTTCTTCGTTTAATACTTCAAAGTTACGCGAGATTTTTTGTGAAGGGTCACCAATCATAATGTATTCAATTTTGTTAATTGTTTCTGAATGGTCATGCCATGCTTTGTGTGTGAAGTGTGTATCTGTAGAAACTGAATATACTTCTACGCCTAATTCTTTTAATGCTGCGTATTGGTCTTGTAAATCACCTAATTCAGTTGGACATACGAAAGTGAAATCTGCTGGGTAGAAGCAAACTACGCTCCATTTACCTTTAAAGTTTTCTTCAGTAACCTCAAGGAATTCACCTTGTTGGTAAGCTTGTGCTACAAATGGTTTTACTTCAGTTCCGATTAATGACATATCGAAATTCCTCCTCAATAAATTATAATAATTCTAATTCAATACTCATTATTATATAAAACCTGTTGTTTTGTCAAAGGAAATATAGCAAGTTTTTTAAAAAAGTTGTCTGATCGTCTGATTTCCTTTGAAAAGCAAGGTTTTGTACAGTGTTTCTACATATATCTTATCACTCTTGTGCGTTTTTTATCTAATAATATGATTGTATAAACTGGAAATGTATAAGTGTCTTTTTTATCTAATGGAGGAAAGGAAGTATGAAAATAAAAGGTGATGATTGAGAATAATTGAAGCCCGTTACATTAGCTTCATTTTGCTGACAACAGAAAAGTATACGGTGTCATTTGAAATAGGATAAAAATGGTATTTTATTTATATTCTAATTACATTTTTTGGGTTTAAATACCTATATAAAAAAATATCTTAAGAAGAAAATGTATAAAAATTCATGAATTATAAATAGTAAATCTTATAAAAAAACCAGTATAAACCAAAAAAACATTATTTTACATATTTTTAGGGGTAGTAAGTATTACTTCGGTATGATTGACGTAATATAAGCCCTGTTATAGTCTATAAATGCTTTAGGAAGGGCTTTTCAGGTGGTTTAACAACATAGAAAAGGAGCCAATAAATGAGAAGCTTTCAAGTTCGATTATTACTGCTTCTAGTAATATTTATTATCTTACCATACTTCCTGTCGGTGTTTATTATTTATGGAAATACAAAAAGTAGCATTGAGAACAAGGAGTTGGAAAAAAGCCGTGAAGAGCTACGTGAAGCGGGAAATGATCTTGAGCAACACTTTGAAAAAATGATTACATTGCCGTATTCCGTTTATAACATGCCAGATATACTACAAGTTTTTGATGAGGGCTTGCCAAAAGAAAATAGCAGTAATTTTTTATCTTTTGAAAAGAGTATTGAAACATTTTCAGCGACAAGGCCAGAATTGGTGCAGCTTCGCTTTTATTTTCACAAGGAAAAAGAATCATTGATTGTTTATAAATCAAATTTGAGCGCACCAAAAACACAAAGTAATTATGTCAAGCACCCTCCATTTAAACAGCTTTATCAATCAGAGCAAGATTATGTGATTGAAGAACCGCATAAAGCTAAAAATTATGACAACGTTCCAATTATCCCTAAGACAGAAGATTCCATGGTAGTAACAATGCATCATAAAATTAAAAACATTTTAAGTGAAGAGTTTCTTGGCTTTCTAACAATGGATATTGATATTACTTCGTACTCTCCATTAGTAAAACAGCTTGAGGGAGACGATGGTACATCGGTTTTCTTACTTAACGAAGATTATAAAGTAATGTATTCCAGTGATCCAAAGCAAATGGGACAAACGATTAGTAAAAAGGAGCTTACAGCATTGAGTGAGTCAACAGAGCTTGTACTCACTGAAAGCTTACAGGCACCACTGAATAACTGGCGAGTAGTGAAGATTATTTCTAAAGATGCCTTGTTTCAAGATGCTAAAAAAGCGGCTTATACAAACGTTGTGTTGGGATTGGGCGTGGTAGTGCTGGGAGTAATTATGGTTTTTCTAATCTCACGCATTGTCACAAAGCCAATAAGAGTTTTGAGTGATAAAGTACGATCCATTGAAGGTGGAAACATGGATGTGACGCTTACAACTTCTCGCAAAGATGAGATTGGCCATTTAGAAAATCATATGCAAGAAATGCTGCACCGTATTAACAATCATATTGATCGGGAATATAAGTTGGAGATTGAAGTAAAGAAAAGTCAGCTAAGAGCGCTCAAGTCTCAAGTGAATCCACATTTCTTATTCAATGCTTTGCAGTCAATAGGCGCTGTTGCTTTAGATTCTGGAGCAAAAGGGGTTTATGGATTGATCATTTCTTTATCAAAGATGATGCGTTACTCATTGCAAGCAGATCAATTAGTAACAGTAGATAAAGAGCTAGACTATATCCATTCTTATTTGGTGCTACAAAAAGAGCGGTTTGGAGAAGAGGTCGATGTTCAATTCTCAGTAGATAAAGAAGTTGAGAATGAGCTTATTCCGAGTATGCTCCTACAACCTTTAGTTGAAAATTATTTTAAGCATAGCTATGAAAAGCATAGTGACGAATCACGTTTAGAAATTATTGGTGAAAAAGAAAGGGGAGTTATTAAGCTAGCAGTGAAAAGTTATGGTCCAACCCTTCAAGAAGCTGAGCTGAATTCACTTCGTCAAACCATTTATAACCGTAGTGCTACACAAAAAGGTATAGGGTTGAAGAATATTTATGATCGGCTATTGCTACATTTTGGTCATGAAGCAGCGTTTCATATTGATAGCCTAGAGGGAAAAGGCTTTGAGGTAATGATGACAATTCCTATTAATAAGTAGAATTTCAATTTGAATAAAACAGCTATTGATTTGACTGCTAAGGGAGGTAAATATAGTGAAAGCGTTGATTGTTGATGACGAGAAAAATGTTCGTAAAGTGATGCGCCAACTAGGAGAATGGGAAAGCGTAGGAATCAATGAAGTGTTAGAAGCTACTAATGGCATAGAGGCTTTGGAGATAATTGAAAAAGAAAAGCCTGGTGTGATTTTTACGGATATTAAAATGCCAAAAATGAGTGGTTTACAGCTGATTGAAAGGTTAAATCAACATTCGTATACAGGAAAAGTCATACTTGTTACGGGGTATGATGATTATACATTTATGCGCAAAGCTATTCAATTAAATAGCTTTGATTACTTGCTGAAACCAATTGACCCCGAAGCTTTTCAACAAGTGTTAACAAAAGTAGTAGACTCTTTAGAGGCAGAACAAGAAGAAAACGAAGAAATACTAGCCGAGGCTAAAAAACTTCGTCACAGTCAACTAATGACGTCCTTATGTTTAAATGAAGGAACAGATACAGCATTTTTACATTCAATAATTCCAGAAGCGGAAGAAATAGATTTTACACTGCTATATTTTTATCAAGGACATCAATCTGATCCTTGTATTAATGAGCTTTCAAATGAATTACAAGCGCGCAATATGGGAGCAACTTTTACATTTCAGGGTGAGGAGAATCTGTACATTGTCCTAACGGCAAAACATCAATGGGTTTATGTAGAGCGGTGGATAAGTGAAAATATTTCAATTCCAATTCGTTTGGTTCAAGATTCATTCTCTTTCTTTAATCAAATTCCAGAGGTGTTTCACGGTCTTTTGACAGCACTAAAGGGCAATCAATATCGAGCAATTCGTCAAGTGGATGAGCTAGAAGCACTGAAGCGTATGCAAGAAATAGTAGCATATGTAGAAGACTATTATATGGAAGATATTAGCCTCCAGAAACTATCAAAAATGTTTTTTTTAACAAGAGAACATATATCAAGGAAATTTAAAAAAGAAACGGGTATGACGCTATCTAAATATGTAACAAATTTAAGAGTAAGACAAGCGAAACAGTGGTTATTAGAAACGGCTGAAACCATTCATTCTATTTCGTTAATGCTTGGTTATCAGGATGAAAAGTATTTCTCGAAGCTGTTTAAGAAGGTAGTTGGTTTAACTCCTTTTGAATACCGGGCTTTATACGCCAATGTAAGAGATAGTGAAAAATCATCTATATAGGCTAAGAGAGGCAAGGGTGAACAAATGAAAGAAAAAATATGCTACCTGTTTTTTGTCTCTCTTTTACTGAGTGTGTTGACAAGTTGTGGTTCTTCAAACGCTCAAACTGAAACGGAAAATAAAGAAACAGAACAGGTCGTCTTAACTATACGTAATCCTAAAGTCGAAATTGCAACGCAGTTTGAACAAATGGTACAGGAGTATGAAAGACAGAACCCAAATGTCAAAATCCATGTCGAAACGGTGGGTGGAGCATCGGATGATTTCTCTGATATCATTGCCCAAATTGCTGCAGGTCAAGGGCCCGATATCTTTACAAATATCGGCTATGATGCGACAAAAGAATGGATTAATTATTTAGAAGACTTGAGTAGCCAGCCTTGGGTTGAAAAAGCATATCCTGATACGTTAAAGCCAATTACGGTAGAAGACAAAGTATATGGCATGCCGATGGATATTGAAGGTTTTGGAATTGTTTATAATAGAGAGCTATTTCAAAAAGCTGGTATTCAATCTATTCCTCGCACGTATTCAGAGTTAAAAGTGGCAGCAGAGAAGCTTAAAAACATCGGTGTTACGCCTTTTGCAAACGGCTATTACGAAGAGTGGAAGTTGGGTTATCACTTAACTAGCCTTGCTTTTGCAATTCAGCAAGATCCAATAAAATTTAATCATCAGCTGAAAAAAGGGAAAGAAAGCTTTACGACAAACGTAATCGCAAAAGATTTGTTATCATTCTTAGACTTAACTCTCCAATATGGAAATCAATCTGCAACGAAAACAGATTATTATACTGAAGTGGAGATGTTAGCAAATGAAGAAGCAGTGATGATACTGCAGGGAAGCTGGGTACAGCCGCTATTAGATGAGGAAGCTCTCGATAAGTCGTTTGGTATTTTTCCAGTTCCATTAAATGATAAAGCCAACAGCAAAATCTTAACAGGTGTTCCAAACTACTGGGTTGTGAATAAAAAAGCATCTTCAATAAAAAAGCGAGAAGCTAAAAAATTCTTAAATTGGATGGTTTCATCAAGTGAAGGTCAGCAATTTATGACTGAACGGTTTGACTTTGCTCCAGCTTTTAAGCATATAAAAACAAATGATATAGGTCCCATTAGTAAAGAAGTACTGAATGTTTACCACACGAAAGAAACCTATAATTCCAATTGGTTTGCTTATTCATCATCTGCTAAGCGAGAAGCAGGTCGTACGCTAAAAAGATACTTAAATCGAGAGCTTTCAAAAGATGAAACACTTAGACAGTTAGATGAAGTTTTACGAGAAGATAGCAAGCCATAATCATTGAAGCCCTTTTTCGATTTGAGAAAGGGCTTCTTTTGTCGTTCTTTTGTCATGTATATCAATTTAAGACGAAAACTCAATCAATTTATGCCGTATTCAGTCGAAGCATTGTTTTTTATACTTAATGTATCAGGTATGGAACGAACGATCAATCAAGCCGGAACCAATTTAAGCCAAAGAAGTATCGTCCGTGTCTTACCAAAGCAGTGAAAACTATCTATTAGGAGGAAAAATTGATGAACTTTCGTAATTTTGCGTCAAAAGCAACGGTAGCATCCTTAAGTGCAGCAATTTTATTAGGAGGTAGCTTTACACCTGCTTCTGCTCAAGGTAAAGGTGTAGATGAAGCACAAGCAAAATCCTATAAAGAAACGTACGGTACTTCACAAATTACGCGTGAAGCAATGAAGAACATGGTAAACCAACATGGTGACAAGCGCTATACGGTACCAGGCTTTGATGAATCAACAATTAAAAATGTAGAATCAGCTGTTAAAACAGATAAAAATGGAAACAAAATTAAAATGGACGTATGGGATACGTGGCCATTGCAAAATGCTGACGGTACGGTAGCGGAATATAACGGTTATCACATTGTATTTGGTTTAGCTGGAGATCCTAAGAACCCTAACGATACATTTATCTACATGTTCTATAAAAAAGCAGGAGACAATTCCGTTGACGCTTGGAAAAATGCTGGTCGTGTATTTGACGATAATGACAAGTACGAAGCAAACGACGAGCACTTAAAAGGACAAATAGAAGAATGGTCAGGATCTGCATTATTCACAGATGACGGTGAAATTCGCTTATTCTATACAAACCGTGGTGATTTTAATGAAAGCCAAAAATTATTCGGTAAACAAACTCTTACAACAGCACAGGTTAATGTTTCTGAACAACAAGAAAACACGCTGAAAGTTGACGGTGTTGAAGATCATAAATCAATCTACGAAGGTGGAGACAGCAAAACGTATGAGTCTGTAAACAAAGCTTTCGAAGATCGTAACTTTATGAACAACCATACGCTACGTGACCCTCACTACATTGAAGATAAAGGTCGCAAATATTTAGTTTTTGAAGCAAACACAGGTACTGAATATGGTTATTCTGGTGAAGAGTCTCTTTATAATCGCGCTTACTACGGCAACGGTATGAAGTTCTTCCGCGATGAGTTTAAGAACCTTGACAATAGTGATAAGAAAGATGAAGCAGAGCTTGCAAACGGTGCGATTGGTATCGTTGAAATTAACGATGACTACACGTTGAAAAATGAAATGAAGCCACTAATTGTATCAAATACAGTAACAGATGAAATTGAACGTCCCAATATCTTCAAAAAAGATGGCAAGTTCTATTTATTTACAAGCACACGTGGTTCTAAAATGACGACTGATGGTGTCGATGATAAAGATATTTACATGCTTGGCTATGTGTCAAATTCTTTAACAGGTCCATATAAACCAATGAATGACACAGGTATTGTATTGCATCAAGATTTAGATCCAAATGATGTAACATGGACATACGCACACTACGTGATTCCACAAAAAGACTCTGACAAATTTGTTGTAACAAGCTATATGACAAACCGCGGATTCTTTGAAGATAAGAAATCAACGTTTGCACCTTCATTCTTACTTGATATGAAAGGCAACAAATCTTCAGTTGTCCAAAATGGTACTTTAGAACAAGGTCAAATCACGTATGATGAAAAGAAAAAATAATCTTTGATATGAAATGAAAAAGAAAATGTCATGATAGTGGCATTTTCTTTTTATTTATTGGGTAAAACCATTGGGTGACATAATACTTTTAATGAAGCGTGGTGATAGTATGGGCAGGTTGAATTCAATACAGAGAAGGTGGACTATGCTAGTTATCATTTTAGCAATCATAATAGGCGCTAGCATTTATGTATGGATGAATCAAATGAATAAAGAAGATAAGAGCGAAAAAAAACCTGTGGAATCAACATCTTATCGCTCGTCTTACCATTTTACGGCACCTGATAAATGGAAAAATGATCCACAAAAGCCGATTTTCTATAATGGACAGTATCACTACTATTACCTTTACAATAAGGATTATCCCGATGGTAATGGAACTGAATGGCGCCATGCAACTTCGGAAGACCTTGTTCATTGGAAAGATGAAGGAGTAGCAATTCCAAAGTACACGAATAAAAATGGAGATCCATGGTCAGGTTCTGTTGTTGTTGATCGTAACAATACAGCTGGATTTGGAGAGGATGCGTTTATCGCAGTTGTAACGCAACCTTCAGAAGACGGAGGGAAGCAAGAGCAGTATTTATGGTATAGCACAGATGAAGGAAAAACGTTTCAAAGTGCTGGCGATGAACCTGTATTATCCAATCCTGGCATAGAAGATTTTCGCGATCCCAAAATTATATGGGACGATGAACGTGATAAATGGGTGATGCTGCTTGCAGAAGGTTCTAAAATTGGATTTTATGAATCAGGGAATCTGAAAGAATGGAAGTTCACTGGTGACTTTCAAACGGAGGATTATGGCGTATTAGAGTGTCCAGATTTATTCCAAATGAGAGGCCCTAATGGCACTGTTAAGTGGGTGCTTGGTATGAGTGCAAATGGTGAAGCAGTCGATAAACCAAACAACTATGCTTATTGGATCGGTGACTTTAATGGAGAGAACTTTGAAAAAGAGCATGAAGAGCCCCAGTGGCTAGATTACGGTTTTGATTGGTATGGTGGCGTTACATTTGAAGATGGCCAGGCTGACGACAAGTTAAACAAGCGTTACGGACTTGCTTGGATGAACAAATGGTCATATGCAGACAACACTCCTACCATGGAAGCCGACGGATTTAATGGAACGGATTCAATTGTTCGAGAAATTACGCTACAAGAAGATGAACAGTACGGTTACGCATTAGCCTCTCAGCCTGTGGCTGATTTAAAACAGCTTGTAAAATCGGAGAAAAAATATAATGATATAACATTAATAGATGAATCTAACACACTGGACATGAAGGGAGAAACGTACCGAATAGAAGCTGATGTATCTTGGGAAGACAGCGAAAATATTGGTTTGCGTTTACGTGAATCAGAGGATAAGTCTCGACATGTTGATGTGGGATTAGCTATTTCTGAAAACTATTCCTACGTAAATCGAGCGTTTGTAGAAAATCCAGACGAAGAGAAAAAGTTTCAAGAAAGCCAAGCGCCTTTTGGTGGTAATAACAAAAATGCACGTCTTACGGTTCTCGTTGATAAAACAAGCGTAGAAGTGTTTATAGACGGTGGGAAAGTGGTGCATACCAATTTAGTATTTCCCTTAGCTGAAGACCAAGGCATTTCGCTATTTTCTTCTGGTGGTACAGCGACGTTTGAAAATGTGAAGGTTGAAGAGTTAGGAACAAATCAAAAAAAGTAAATAAGAATATGAAAAAGCTTCGGCCATAAGTGGGACTGACCCCATAAAGTGAGACAAATAAAAAACACCTTTAAGTTGAAAACTGGGTATGTAGTACCTAACAATCACTTGGAGGTGTTTTTTCTATGGGAACAAGAGTCAGTTATCCAGTCGAAATAAAGTTAAAAGCGATTGAAATGAGGTTAGCCGGTGTACCTGTAAAAGAAGTCTTATCACAACTAAACATTCGGAATCCTACCCAATTAAAAACATGGATGAAGTGGTATCAAAATGGGGATGTACACCGGTTGGAACAGCCAGTAGGCAAGCAATATGCCTATGGAAAAGGTCCTGATTTTGAAAACGAGACAGCTAAGTTAAAGACTGAGAACCGACAATTAAAGCAACAAATCGAGATTTTAAAAAAGTACAAGGAATTGGAAAGGAAGTGGTACCAGAAATCGCAGTGAACCTAGTGGAAGAGTTAAAAGAACAAATCCCTATTTATCAAATCTGTTTCCATCTTGGTATTCCTCGGTCCACTTACTACCGTTGGAAGCAGCATAGTCAACAGGATACACGAAAGAAATGGATGGAACAGCAAGTGGGTGAACAATGTCGTGCACACAAGTTTCGATATGGCTATCGGAAGATCACAGCTGTACTCAAGCGAACCATGAAGATTAACCACAAGTTTGTGCAGCGTACCATGCAGAAATACGGTTGGCAATGTCGCGTTAAACGGAAGAAACGGCAGCGAACAGGGCAACCTTATCAGGTTGCAGAGAATATATTAAATCGTGACTTTCGAGCTGAACGCCCTCTTCAAAAGCTTGTGACCGATATTACGTACTTGCCTTTTGGGCCGAAACCATTGTATCTTTCAAGTATTCAAGATTTATTTAACGGAGAAATTATTGCGTATTCCATTGGTGATTGTCAAAATGTCGCGTTTGTTTTAGACACGCTTAACCAACTCCCTTCTCTACCGGAAGGGTGCACGTTGCATAGTGATCAAGGCTCTGTGTACACATCGTATGCTTATCAACAAACAATTAAAGAGAAAGGCATTATCATGAGTATGTCCCGAAAAGGGACGCCTGCAGATAATGCCTCAATTGAATCGTTTCATTCCTCACTAAAGTCTGAAACGTTCTACCTTGACGAGTTGACATACACTACGACTACCATCATAGAGCAAACCGTCAAAAGCTATATTACGTATTATAACCATGCCCGTATTCAAACAAAATTAAACAACCAGTCTCCTGTACAATACAGAAAACGGGTTGTTTAAAAGGTGTTTTGATTCCTGTCTCAAAAACAGGGGTCAGTCCCAGTAGCCGAAGCTTTTTTATTGTTTGTTCTCTCTCATAAATCGTTTATACTAATAAAAGCTTATAAAGTGAATTCTATATGTAACAAGGAACGTTAAATAATAAAAAAGCGAGGAACCATATGTCCAGTTCAACATTTACTGATTACGCAATTAGTGATCCAATCATAAAGGCCATAGATGCCTTAGAATATAACCAACCAACACCAGTTCAAGCGCGTGTTATTCCCGAAGTATTAGAAGATAAAGACGTAATTGTAACCTCACAAACAGGAAGCGGAAAAACAGCTTCCTTTGCCATTCCACTATGTGAAAAAGTAGATTGGCTTGAAAACAAGCCACAAGTACTTGTGCTGACGCCTACCCGTGAATTAGCGGCACAGGTTAGTGATGAAATGAAGAGTATCGGTCGCTATAAGCGTGTTAATAGCGTGGCCATCTACGGCCGACAGTCTTTTATGAAGCAAAAGACTATGCTAAAACAAAAAACGCATATCGTAGTGGGGACACCTGGCCGCGTCTTAGATCATATTGAAAAAGGCACGTTATCTGTTGAATGTTTAAAATATGTTGTATTAGACGAAGCAGACGAAATGTTAAATATGGGTTTTATTGATCAAGTATCAGCGATTCTAGATAAGCTTCCGACTAGTCGAACTACGATGCTTTTCTCTGCAACGTTTCCAGCTGATATTGAAGGTTTAGCTAAGAAATATATGATTAATCCTGAGTGTATCCAAATCGAAACAGTAGGAAAAGCACCGCAGCTTATTACACATCACGTGATGGAAGTGGAAGAAGGGAGTAAGCTTTCCTTGTTATCAGATGTCACGGTTGCTGAAAACCCAGATAGCTGCATCATCTTTTGTCGAACACAAGAACGAGTAAAAGAAGTTTTTCAGTACTTAGACGAACGTGATTATTCTGCTGATTTACTGCACGGAGCGATGGTTCAAGAAGATCGATTTGAAGTAATGGATGACTTTAAGCGCGGTGAGTTTCGCTATCTAGTAGCCACTGACGTTGCTGCTAGAGGAATTGACGTCGAAGATATTACGCTTGTCATTAACTTTGATTTCCCACTTGAAAAAGAAAAATACGTGCATCGTACGGGTAGAACAGGACGTGCTGGTAAGTCAGGAAAAGCCATTACGTTTATGACGTCTTATGAGCAAAAGTTCTTAGAAGAAATTCGTGAATACAGCCAAGCTGATATTCAGTTAAGTAACCCACCATCTGTTGAAGAAGTAAAAGCTAACAGAACGGCTTTTCAAGAGAAAATGGAAGCACCGGTAGTTCTAAGAGAAGAGAAGCGTGAAAAAGTTAACCAAGATATTATGAAGTTATATTTTAATGGCGGTAAGAAAAAGAAAATTCGTGCGGTTGATTTTGTGGGAACTATTGCTAAATTGCCTGGTATGTCCGCTCAAGATATTGGGATTATTACCATCCAAGATAATCATTCGTACGTTGAGATTCTAAACGGTAAAGGTCCATCTGTATTGAAGGGATTAAAAAATAAAAGCATCAAAGGCAAGAAGTTAAAAGTGCATGAAGCGAAAAAGTGAAAAAGAGACTGAGACATAAGTAGTTCAGCCTCTACTATACCTGAACGGTTGAGAGTTCATAACTTTTAATCGTTCAGGTTTTTTTGGTTGATTGTGAAAACACTGTTGGAAACAGGGTGGAATGGAGCGTAGGACACTCGACTCCTGCGGGAAAGAGAGGAAAAACTGAGATCCCGCAGCGCAGCGAGGAAGCTCAGGTTCCTCCCCGCGGAAAGCGAGTGACCGTAGCGCAATGGAACGAACGTGTTCAGACAAACCAAAAAGATGGGAACAGCTATTGTTCGTCTCTTAGAAGCAATCATTTTGTTATGTCCCAAACTCTTTTCTATTGTTTAATCCATACGGATACACTTTGACTATTAACCGTAAAACAACCATAGCCATTCTCATCAATTGTAACCTGATCGTCTCGTTTTTCAAGCATATCAATCCAAGTACTACCAGCGTGCTCTTTTCCTACAAACATTTGCTTATCTCCTTCATCTCCATTTGAAAGAATGACAGCACAGCCAGAGCCTTCAATAGAGGGGTCTCCATGACGAACCCAGCCAATTGTATTGGGATGATCGAAATAGTCATCTTGGTCTCCATACGCTTTGTGGTAGCGCACCGATAAAAGCTTTGTGAGCATGTCCTTTTTTGCATCCATAGGGTTGTCCCCAGAGATACCGAAGAAATCCCCATAAAATATGCATGGGTATCCATCTTTTCGAAGTAAAATTAAGGCGTACGCTAATTCTTTAAACCAGTCTTCTATCCATGATTCAAGGGACTCGTTGGGCTGCGAATCATGATTATCTACAAAGGTAACCACATCTAATGGATGGATTTGGACAAGTGTATCATCAAATACTGTTTGTAAATCAAAATCTCTTCCTTTTTGTGAAGCTTCATATAACTTGTAGTGAAGAGGAACGTCGAAAATATCAATACCGTGTTCAACATGATCTAAAAAATCTGCTGCTGTTCTTAAGTCAGGATGCCAAAACTCGCCTATAAAATAAAAATCTTCTCCTTGCTCAGCAGCGACTTCTGATACAAATTCTTTGATAAAGTTATAGTTAATATGCTTAATGGCATCCAGTCGGTAGCCGTCACAATTTAACGTTTCTGCTAGCCATTTTCCCCAGGAAATCATTTCACCCTTAACATCGGGATGGTCGTAATCAATGTTGGCATACATGAGATAATCATAGTTTCCAAATTCCTGATCCACCTCTTCATTCCACTTTTTATTTTCACCAAGGATTTTAAAGATACCAGAACGATCTTCTTTAGCATCATAGTCTGTCCCGTTAAAATGTGTAAAATTCCATTGGAAATCTGAGTACTTATTGTTTCGACCGTTAAATGTAAATTTTGTCCACCCTTCAATATCAAAAGGCTCAGATATTTCGTTTGTTCGATTATCAGCATCTACTTCAATTACCTGAAAGGTCTCTGTTTCATCAGCCCCTGCTTTGTGGTTCATGACAATGTCAACATACACGCTGATTCCGTGGTCATGACACGCTTGAATTGCTTCGTGTAATTGCTCTTTTGTTCCATACTTTGTAGCGGTGCTTCCTTTTTGCTCAAATTCACCTAGGTCATAGACGTCGTATACGCTATAGCCATTGTCATCAGGTGAAGATGCCTTTGTAACTGGAGGAATCCAAACAGCATCAATGCCGGCTTCCTTTAGCTCAGGTGCTACTTCCTTTAAACGATTCCAATGATTTTGGTCAGCTGGCAAATGCCATTCAAAAAACTGAATCATTGTGTGATTACGTTCCATTCATCTCATCCTCTCACACCCGTTTTCTAGTTATATTCCTACTATGCGTCTTATCTAAACCATGTATAAAGGAAATAATTTCAAAAACAGAAATTATCGAGTAATCAAAAAGAATAAGACTTTTCTGATGAAGTCTGCTATAATTTTTTAAAATTATAAGCTTTTGGAGGAATGAACAGCATGGGGTATCGAGATCAATTACATAGCTGTAAACGTATCGTTGTCAAAGTAGGGACATCAACTTTAACATACGACAATGGAGAGATTCATTTAGGGCGCATTGAAAAATTAACGCGTGTTTTGTCTGATTTAATGAATTCAGGTAAAGAAGTGGTATTGGTTACATCAGGTGCAGTGCAAGTAGGAGTCAAGAAATTAAAGTTAGCAAATCGACCAACGTTAATTCGCGACAAGCAAGCAGCGGCCGCTGTAGGACAGTCAGAATTAATGCATATTTATAGTAAATTTTTCGGAGAATATAGTCATATTGTGGGGCAAGTGTTGTTAACCAAAGACGTTATTGAAGATGAACACGTTCGAAATAACGTCGTCAATACATTTGAAAAGTTGATTGAAGACCGCGTCATTCCAATTGTTAATGAGAATGATACCGTAGCAATTGACGAAATTGAGAATATTGTACGCTTTGGAGATAACGATAATTTATCGGCTATCGTTTCAGTACTTATTCAAGCTGATTTATTGGTGATTTTATCAGATATTGATGGCTTCTTTGACTCAGATCCAACAAAAAATGAGAATTCGATGCTTATTAAAGTCATTGAAAAAATCACGCCTGAGCTAGAAGAGTTTGCGGGAGGTAGTGGAACTTCTGTGGGAACAGGTGGAATGGTAACAAAATTAACGGCTGCGAAGCGTGCTACGGTAGAAGGGATTAACGTGGTTTTAGCAAACGGTAAAGACCCCGCTATCCTACGCGATTTAATTAATGGTAAAGAGCTAGGAACGCTGTTTTTATCTCAAAAGCAAAAAGTCCGTTAAGAAAAAAGTGTGGGAAATCCACACTTTTTTTAATTAAGCATTGCGTATCATCCTTTGTTTCTTATACACTGTATGCTGTAAGAAACAAACCAGACTTTAGACGTTTGGAGTGAGAAGATGAAAGAAAAGAAATTAGATAGATATGATATTATGGACGTCTGCTTACTGGCAGGGAAAATTATGCTAGAAAGTGGAGCAGAGACATATCGAGTAGAAGATACAATGATGAGGATTGCTGCTTCATTTGGCATTAAAACATCACATAGCTATGTAACTCCAACCGGAATTATGTTTTCTCTGGAGACGAGTGAGCCCACTAAAACGAAGCTCATACGTATTTCTGAACGTACAACAGATTTAAAGAAAGTAACGTTAGTTAACAGCGTATCGCGTCAAATCAGTCAAGGTCAACTGCAATTAGAAGAAGCATATGACGCTTTAGAAACTATCGCAGAATCCAACGTTGCGTTTCCTTTATGGGTCCAGCTCGCGGCTGCTTCTATTTCAAGCGGCTGTTTTTTAATCATGTTTCAAGGTCAATGGTTAGACTTCATTCCAGCTATGTTAGCCGGAGGACTTGGCTTTTTAGCACTTGTCTATTTCCATCGTATTATTCCAATTAAATTCTTTGCCGAGTTTACTGCTTCTCTAACCATTGGTACGCTTTCACTGCTATTTGTCACAATCGGTGTTGGAAGTGAACTTGATAAAATTATTATTGGATCGGTTATGCCTCTGG
The DNA here is from genome assembly GCF_038050335.1 of Priestia sp. FSL W8-0001. Lineage (NCBI taxonomy): Bacteria > Bacillati > Bacillota > Bacilli > Caryophanales > Bacillaceae > Priestia > Priestia sp. FSL W8-0001. Next base: position 3,906,589 of record NZ_JBBPAL010000001.1, on the reverse strand, counting down.
TGCCAGGGCTTTTAATTACCAATGCTGTAAGGGACCTAATGGCAGGACACTTGTTATCGGGTTTGTCTAAAGGTGCAGAGGCTTTCTTAACGGCTTTTGCCATTGGTGCTGGAATCGCAGTTGTATTTACATTGTTATAAGAAGGAGGGCTGCATATGACAATCATTGAGCAAATTATTACAAGCTTTATTGCTTCTGCTGCGTTTGGTATTATTTTTAACGTTCCACGTGAATCATTATTAAAGTGTGGTTTTGTTGGAATGATTGGCTGGTTAATTTACTTTCTGATGACGATGTACAATATTGATGAAGTACCAAGTACAGTAGCATCTGCGTTTTTTATTGCAATTATTAGCCAAATTTATGCAAAGGTATATCGCATGCCCATTATTATTTTTACAGTTGCAGGTATTATCCCACTCGTACCGGGGGGAATTGCCTATGACGCCATGCGAAACTTCGTAGAAAATGATTACAATACAGCAATTAGCTTAGCTGCAAAAGCATTTATGATTTCAGGATCAATTGCCATTGGAATCGTGTTTTCGGAAGTAGTTAATCAAATTATTCGACAGTCGAAATTAAATGTGAAAGCAAAATATCGTCCATAAAGAAAAGAGGTCCCCCAACCTCATTGAAACGAATCAATGGAGATGAGAGACCTTTTTTATTTATATAATGACTCTTTTCCATATTGCTTTCCGGATAAGGTGTCGAATTCTAATAGTTGATATTGCTTCATATATTGAATAGCGTCTCGCTTTAAAGAAGAGGTGTCATGAACAACTTCTCCTTCATCATTTAGATAAATTTGCTTACGAAATGCTGGAATATGTTCTTTCATTTTTAATAAATAGCTATAAAATAGAGTTGGCTTATAGTTTAATTCATCTACAATCATTGGCGCAAAATACATAGGACTAATCGTTCCTAACTCTTGCTCCATGTTTAAATTAAAGTTCGCCATAAATAAGAGTGGTGTTTCATAAAATTCTTTTGATTTTTGAAATTCGTCTGTGTTGCCAAAGCCACCCTCTATATAGCCTTGAAGATTTTTTCCTAGAGCAGGTAAATGATCTCCCCAAAATACAACAAGTGTAGGTTCATCGAGTTTTTGTATTTCAGTTTCTAATTTCTTCAGGGCGTCATCGGACTGCTTAATACCTTCAGCATAAATTTCAATTTCGCTTTTCATTTCAGGAGATAAGTTGTCACCTTCAACAGATATTGTTTTTTCACCATTATACTTTGTAGCTGGATATGGAAGGTGATTTCCGATTGTCACGGCGTGAATAAAAGCTGGCTTATCTGATTTTTTTAACGTATCTAAAACTTGATTAACAACTGAATCGTCCGAAACAAATCCTTCGTTATCTTTTTCCGTAAAGTCCATTTCATCAATAAATAAACTTTTTTCAAATCCTAGGTTTGGATAGACGTTTTGACGCATGTACATAATACCGTTATTTGGATGCATTGCTTCCGTATAGTAGCCTAATTCATTTAGATAAGAAGCAAACGAAGGATATTCTTTTTTGCTTAAAATGTGTTGAAAAGGCAAACCACCAGGGTTAAACGTATTCATTGAATAACTTGTTAGTGCTTCAAACTCTACGTTAGCTGTTTCGCCACCAAATGCAGGGCTGAGCATGGACCCAGAAGGGTACTTCTTCATTAGTTCTTTTGTGTGCTCTAATGGATCTTTTGAAAAAGAAAGGTCTAGCTTGGTAGGGTCCCAAAAAGATTCATTCATGACAAAGACAATGTTTGGTTTTTTGTCTGCTTTAGAATCACTACTGAATGGCTTCACTTCTTTTTTCATATTCTCGACAGCAGCTGTGACGCGTTTTTCAGAGTAACCCTCAGGTTCTTCCAAAATATTTGTCTTGATATTCGAAATCATGCCGATAACGGGACCGTTATAATAATAATTATTTTGCTGATTCCACGGCATAATGGCTGAATATTTTTCATAGTACTTTTCCGCAAAGGTATCTTCAAAAAACAGGAATGATTTTGAGATAAACATGATTGGAAGAATGAGTATAATACGGATTCGCCAATCAATTTTTAACTTAGGTGAACGTAACCATAGAACGAACAAGGCTATTACGCTAATAACCACAAATATGGTGGTTGAAAGGGAGATAGACTCTCGAATCATTGGTATAACCTCTTTTAATTGGGTAACTTGAATGAAATCATTCGGGAAGAGCGGTTCGTTTCTAAAAATCTTTTTGTAGTGGTTCGTTAACGCAAGGATAAAAAACAATAGAATTGAAATTCCACTACCAATATAGACTTCCCCCGTCAGCAAAATGACTCCAAATGCTAGTAAACCAAGAATAAATGAGCTTAATAAATAGCGATCTGTATACTCTTGAATCCATTCAATCGATTTACCAAGCTGATGTAAATCAATATGATAAATGAGAAATAAAAGGGCACCTACCAACCCAATAAACGTTGCAAATAAAAATGCAGAAATAAGATGGTAAACTCTAGAATTAGCAACCTGAGTAATTAGTTCTTTTTTAACAAGTATCCAAACAGTTAGAAAGCTTAATAATAAAGCGATAAGGCTAACAAGTATCGTAAAAAAGGCGGTGTGAATCTGCGCCCAATCAAAAGCGAGATTGTAGTCACCTGTAAATGAAATTATGGTTATCCCATATAAAAATATCGTTAGGAATAAGTAAAAGATAAAGGTAGGTAAAAACTGAATGATGCGCTGATACATAAAGCATTCCCCCAAAAAAATAATAGCTTTACAATCTTAACATAAATTTAATATTTTTGAAGGGAAAATGTTTTGGAAGGATAGATCAAAGGTAAATAACAAAAGACGGTTTTACCTGTAAATATTATAAAAAGCCGTTAAAGGATGGAGACCTCTAACGGCTTTAATTTAATCTAACGTATTTGATTTATAAAAGTGTATACAAGCAAGGTATGCCGCTGTTACAGCAAAATAAATAGTTACAGCGGGTGCCGTAAAGACGTGACCAGCAACAAACGCAATACCTAGTGCCAGTACAACAGATGTGCTATACATCATAAATGACTCATTCCAAAGCTGTGAAGGTTCGCTAATGAATCGTTTTACTACGTATAGAGCAATAATTAGAAGAGGTAAAATCCATAGGATAAATCCGATAATACCAAGTGAGAAGAATAGGTCATAAAAGTCCATTTCAATCATCTTTGGTGGTTGTTCTTCTGTGTAATTCCCTGCATAGCCCATCCCGACAAGCTTACGGGCGATAGGAGCTTCTGCATACTGCTCTTTATGGTGAGCTAAAAAGTCTTCGCGACTACTTAAAATAAGATTTTCAATATCGCTATTGTCTAACTTTTGTCGCTTTTTCTTTTTAGTATCAGTAGCACCATCTTCTTCTGACTGCTCTGGTTGCTGCTCTTTCTTTTTATTTTCTAGCAAATCGATATGCGCATATGTGTTTGTGAAAGCAGGAGAGATAGGAGTTGTAACTCCAACTACTACCAACAAAATAATTGAGATAACTAAATTAGATTTTACTGCACGTTGTTTTGTTGCAAAGAGTTTAAGTACTAATACAACAAATGCAACCCCTAACGATAAAATAACAGCTCCTAATCCTACCTTTGTTCCAATCATAATTGAAGATACTGCAAGTAAAATAAACGGAATCCAAAAGTAAAATTGCTTTAACGACTGTGTTTTCTTTAAGCCAAATAAAAGTGTTAAAGGTAATAATAGAGCAACGATTGCTCCAAGTTCGTTAGCAGCGTAAAACCAGCCTTTAAATCCAGTTTTATTGTATTGATAACTTTCTAAAGCTGTACCAGTAAGCATGGTGCCAATGAACACAATACTGATAATAAGAGAAGCAGTTAATAAGTTTTTATTGAGAGCTTTTGAGACATTTACAGATTGGCGATACATTGTAAAAACCACAATAGCTCCTAAGAGCGTTACGTTCATATAAACAACTTTATTAAAGAACTTTACTTCTTGAGCTAAATAGTAAGGGTCTTTCCATTGACTATTAAAGTAAATATTAACACCAAGGAATAGTGCAAAGACAATTAAATAAAGAATTGAATATCTGGCCCACTTGGACTTTTTGAAAAATACCAGTAAGATAATCCCCACAAATACCATATACATGAACCGGATAATAACACCGATTGAAAGAGGACTTTCTACATTTAAAACCATGTATGTTGTTAGCATATCAATAATTGGCTGTATTGAAATAAAACCAACAAACAGAAAAAATAACCAGTATGTGTTCTTCATATAGTAATCTCCTGTTTTAGTGAATTTAACGTTTTCGTTTACGTAAAACCATCATAATGCCATCTACTTTAAATATAAACGTCGATATTAAGTATACTAAACCTCCCACTAAGCATACAACCGTAAATCGACCCAGAACATGCAGGTCGTTTAAAGCTTGTATATCCTTCAGGATGTACATAGCGACCATAACGGGGATGCTAGCTACTAAAATTTTTGTTGTTTCCTTTAGTAAATAGCGGAAGTGGAAGCCATTGATGAGACGATTTAGCATAACGAACACAATGGCAGTATAGAAAAACCCCACAACGGACATTGAAAGTGCAAGCCCTTGATAACCTAAAAACTTCGTGAATGTTAAGTTAAAAATGACATTCAGTAGGATTGACAGTAGTCCGATACGCATTATAACGTGGCCTTTTCCTAATGAATAGAAGCCTTTTGCTAAAATTGCTTGTAGTGAGTAAAAGAACACCGATCCAAAATAATAATAAGAAGCATCAGTAGTTTTCAAGGTAGATGTAGCGTCAAATGCACCACGTTCATAAGCAATTTGAACAATATCTTTCATATAAAAGCTCATAATCACAAGTGTCGGAACAAGTAACATCAGCATAAATGTTAGCCCTTTTTCGATTCCTGTTTTAAACCGCTCTTCATTTTTATCGTTCAGAGCTTTTACAATGAGTGGGTAAATGATTGTCGCAACGGTCACACCAAAGATTGCTTGGGGAATACTAACTAATCGAAAGGCATAGTTCAAGTAAGAAATAACGCCTTCTCCAAATGACCCTGCAAAAAAGAAGTTAACTGTTAGGTTAATTTGTCCCACCATGATGGTAACACCCACAGGAATAAAAACTTTATAAAAGATCTTAACTTCTTCTCTATCTATCTTCTGCTTCCATAGCAGAAGATTCTTTGGTTTAAAGTACACAACTTTAATGAGAAAGGAAGCAAGAGTTCCTAATAGATATCCTAAGGCAATAGCGTATCCACCTATTACATCCTGGAGTAAAATCGTACTTAAGATAGTAAATAAGACAACAACGGTTTGAGAAAATACAGAGAAGGAATATTGACTGTTAGCATCAAATACACCTTCATATACCGCATTTACCCCAACTAAAGAAAGCGATAAGAAGTATAAAATTGCGGTATAGATACCAATATCAATCGCTGCTTTAGAAAAGTTAGGGTAGCTAGCAGGAAAATAAAAGAATGCTGCTATCGAGCCTAAAATAGAGATGACTAAGCAAATAAAAAACGTAGACTTTACAATGTTTGTAAGGTGCGATTTCCCTTTTCCTTCTTTTTCGTAGCGCAAATAGCTAGGGATAAAAGCATCTTTCATGCCCGTGAGCATAAATAGAATAAATGCGTTGGGAATAATCATCGCTGCGTTATAGGCATCTACGATATAGCTTGTACCAAAGTAATTGGCGATTACTAAATCTCGAATCATACTGGAAAACTTTAAAAACAAGGTTGAAACAAGTAATAAAATACTTGCAATCTTTAAGCTTTTCATAAATTAAAACTCCTGCCTTTATGCTGTTTAGCTATTAGCAATAATAAAACAACCAATGATGATAAGAGCGCATCCAATCATTTGTTTGACGGTTACTTTTTCTTTTAACAAAAAGTAGCCAAACAATAGTGTCCATACATAGGTAATGGACGTTAACGGGAAGACAACAGAGTAAGGCAGCAAGGTTAAGACATATACGTTTAACAATGCTGATATTCCGTAAAATGAGCCCCCACCTATCAAGTAGATAATAGCCATTTTCGTGTTTTTAGCGCTTAAAGCCGTGGAGATCTGTTTGAAAAAGACAGCTCCAACTGAACCTAGAAGTGTCATAATAAGTAAAATCGGTATACTAATCATCATGGTCACCTACCAATAGTACCCCAACAATAATAACAGCTGTACCAATTAGTTTCGTAAAGCTAACAGCTTCATTTAATAAAAAGAAACCTAATGCAATACTGATGACATATCCTAAGCTTAAAAAAGGGTGAAGAAGTGAAACTCTTTCATATTTAAAGGCTAAAATCATAAAAATAGCTCCAAATCCGTAGAGTAAGAAGCCAATTATTAACATAATGTTGAATGAACCATTGGATAACTTCCAGAGAAGCTGCCCAATGGCTGTAAACATGGAGGCAATGATAATTAAAAATATGCCTAATTTTCTATTGTACTGTACGTTGTTTGTCAAAACTGACCCCTCTCTTCTTCACCTTTTCTAACAAAAGCTAATCCGACAAAGAAGAAGCTGACAAATACGCTTGCTAGTAAGTAGCGGAAGTCTTGTGCAGGTAACGCTGCTAAAACTGATAACGTATTTAATAGCCATGGAAATAAAACAATGGAAGACGTGATTCCTTTTCTCGCAATGAAGAAAAGAGAAAATAATAAGATAACACAGTGATAAAAAGCAGGCTTCCATAAGAAAAATAAAGAAGGGCTTTTAAAGAATTCCAAATATGCTTTTGCTGTGTTTGTAATCAACGGTGAAACCACGGTATTTTCAAGTCCAAATTTATTTCCGTAGTATACGTTGGTTACATACGTGTCGGTATATCCATCTTCAAATGACGTTGTTTGCCATACCAGTGCCGTTTGTTTTAGAAATCCTTCCATTGCTAGATATGGATTCTTGATAACAATGCTCATGTAATTTTTAAAATATAAACCAAGGTCTTGAAAAATAAACTCCCGGTCGTAATATTCCCACGTGAATTTAATTGGGTCACTTTTATATGGATTATATTTTTCTTTCCAAAGTTCAATCGGGAGAACGTTGTTAAAGTATTCACGCTCAGATTTAGACATCTCTCCATCATTGACAATAATGTTGGCAATTTGTTGTGTCGGAATCGATAACGCTTCATTAGGATCAGAAGGTTTAACATCTAACCAGTTGAACACAGGGCCTGTGATAATTCGTTGTAAAATAAAAATCACTAAAAATAGCGGAACCAAGCGTTTCCAATACTTTCTAAACAATACGATTAAACATAAAAATGTAATAACGAACACAGGGAATCCATTATGTCTAAAAAAGGCTACACCAAAAGATGATAAAAGAAGCATAAAGATTCCATATTTAGACTGAATAAATGCTCCGTTTGATAAATATACTCTCGCAATATTTACCGTAAAAAATAGCAAAAAGGCGCTGTATAGGATATCTTTCCAGATAACAATGGAAAAGATTAAAAAACTCGGTATTAATAATACGAGTAATGTTAGAATTCCTAAAACAATAGGTGGAACTTGCTTTTTAATAAGAAAGTGAAACGTGTATAAATAAATACTAGACACGACTAAGATTTGAACAATCGTAATCATTCCAGGGTGATCCCATATTTGAGTTAGTATCATAATTAACCAAGTGATCATAATCGGGTGCCAGTCATTAAATTCACGAGTATGTGCTTGTTCCCACTGAGCCAGAGAATCGGGCGTCATTCCACCTGGGAAAAAGGCTAACCAATAAAAGGCGCTCATAGCTAAAATACAAATGCCAATAATCCATTTATATTTGTTTGGATAATCAACAGACGAATCTGGATTAAAATGTGCTTTAAAGGTTGTTGCACAAGCAATTACAAACCCTAATGCAATCACCCATCTTCCAAGAATATAAAGAATAAAGTCGAAGATAGTGGATGCTGTCATATGCAAGTTACTTAGTAAAGAAAACTGTATGATGAAGCTGACTGCTATGATCAGGAGCCATTGTATTGATGTAAATGAAGCATAAGCTCTATTTTTATAAATAAAAATAGAGCTTATGCCTACTAATACTAACAACATAAAAACAGAAGAAAAACTTACTCTGTCAGGGGCTCCAATAAAAATACCTATCAATGCAAAAGCAGTCGCTATTAAATAAAGAATAGGTTTTTTATTCACGGTAATTACTCCCTTATTTGTTCAATCTTCTTATTTAATTCTAGTTCATATTGTTTGCGGTTTAACGATGCAATTGTATCTAGGATAAGTCCAGAAACAAACGATAATACACCAAGCAGAATTAAGCCCGTTGCTAGGATTGATGAAGGGACTTTTGTAATAAAGCCTGTTTTGAAAAATTCATAAATAACAGGTGTTCCTACCGCTAATCCAGCAACTAAGAATAATAAAGTCCAAAGTGAGAAGAACTGTAACGGCTTGTACTCCTTGAATAGAGTAAAAATCATTTTAAGTACTTTATAACCATCAGAGAAGGTGTTTAGCTTTGACTCACTACCCTCTGGACGATCTCGATAATCAATAGGAATCTCTTTCAAACGGAAGCGTTTGTCCAAAGCATGTAAACTCATTTCTGTCTCAATTTCAAATCCAGGGCTCATGACAGGGATTGATTTTACAAATAGCCTGTCGTAAGCTCGGTATCCTGTCATGATATCGGTAATGTTACTTTTATATAGCTTATTAATTAATGAACGAACTAGGTTGTTTCCAAAGTTATGGAATGGACGTTTATTTTCTTCAAAATACGTACCGTTTGAAAGACGATCACCAATAGTCATATTTGCTTCTTTGTTTCTAATAGGTTCAATAAGCTGGTGAACAAACTCAGCTGGGTACGTGTCATCACCATCAACCATTACATAACAATCAGCGTCTATATCTTGGAACATTGATCGAACAACGTTTCCTTTTCCTTGCTTTAATTCTTTTTTAACAATAGCTCCATGAGCTAATGCAATTTCACTTGTTTTGTCTTTAGAATTGTTATCATAGACGTAAATATCAGCTTCGGGTAACTCTTGCTTAAAGTCATCAATTACTTTTCCAATTGTTACTTCTTCGTTGTAACAAGGAATTAAAACTGCGATTTTCATTCTTACACCTCATTAAAGAAAATTGTTGGTAGTTGCTGAGAAATCTCATCTACACTGTATAACTTAGCTGTTTTCACAGCTTGTGATGACATGTTTTCCTTCTGTTCCGCAGATGATTCCATAAAAAGGCGCAATTTCTCCTTCAGCTCTCCTGCCTGACCAGGTTCAAAGAAAAGGCCATTTTGACCATCAATAATGTAATCTTTGAGTCCACCGATACGGCTACCGATTACAGGAGCTCCACAGGCCATGGCTTCTAATCCTACTAGACCTAAGCTTTCTCCTTTACGGATTGTTGGAAAGACAAATGCGTCGATTACATTATAGACATAGGCTAAAGAGGATTGTGGGAGCAAAGGAAAGTGAATGATTTTATCTGCTAAATTCAACTCTTGAACCATCTGTTTAAACTTTGGCTCGTCCTTTCCACTACCAACATAAATGTATTTATAATCCGTAAGGCTTTCAGCTTCTAACTGCGCGATGGCTTGTAAATAAAACTCCCATCCTTTACCGACATCAATGCGACTTACACAGCCAATATAACGTTGCTTTGGATTTAAATTCAACTCTTTATAAGCCTCTTCTTTAGTAGAAAATGAATAAAACAATTTAAAATTAACGCCTCCGCTAGGAAAGATATAAATAGGCGTTGTCACTCCATACTTCTCTTGAACTAGTTCTTTATAGTAAGGAGATGGAGTAATAATTTTATGTGAACGATGCAACAGTTCTTTTACCCGTGGCTGAAACTTTTCTTGTGAAGGGACTTCGGGAACGACATCTGAACCGTGAACGTTTGTTACAATCTTCACACGTTTATTTAACTTCTTTAAAATAAGCAAGGGTAGAGCATTGTGAGAAGCATAATGCACATAAAGGTAGTCATACTTTTTTGTTAAGCCACTTGCTATTATTTTTAAATAATGCGAAGCATATCCAACTAGCTTTCCGAGTTTGCCTGTTCGTTTTGTCATGACAGCTTTGTCTACTGAAACACCATTATCAAGTAATATCTGCTCAGTATTTTTCACAAAGACACCATAGCTTGGAAAATCTTTAGATGGATACATATTAGAAATGAGCAAAATTTTCATTTTGATTCTGCACCTATCTTCTTTGATTTTAGTATTTTCGCTATGTTGACACATGAATTAAATGTTAGATAAGTAAATAAAAGGAATATTAATTCTTGTATTAACAACAACACATTATAGCATATTTACATTTTTAAATGTCAAAGTATTATACAATCAACAAAGATTTAATAAAGCTTTATATTATTATCATGTGCATTTACTATCATTCCATGTGAAAAGCTGTTGAAGTCTAGGCTTCAACAGCTTTGTTTAACGTGATTATGTTAATGCTACTTCTACGCCAAAATGGTCGGAAACAACAGGTTTATTAGTACCATTAAAGATGACGTGGGATTTAGCTATCTTATAAGGGTCACTTGTTAAGATTAAATCAATACGAAGCTTTTCTTTGTTTTCATCCCATCCAGCAATTTTACCTTGGACCGTAATTCCTTCATCTTTTTCAAGAGCAAGGTCATAGGTGTCGTATAAAGGGTGCTTTTTCATATAGTCATATCCTTCATTTCGAATAAAGGCATTGTTGTTAAAGTCACCTAATAAGAAAAATGGATGATCTTTTTTTATGGAAGTCCATAGAGAGTCAAACTGGTCTTTAAACGGTTCTTTATCATCTTCCCACCAACCTAGATGACAAGAGTAAAATGATAGCAGTTCGTCGTTATAAGAAATTGTTGCTCCAACAACTCTTCTTGTTTTCCAGTCGTTTACGTCAGATGTTCTTGAAATGAAGAAAGAGTGCTCTTCAACAACAGGGTGCTTTGTTAAGATAGCCAAGCCTTCCTCGTAAACTTCATACCCGATGTGAGCCATGTCCCATACAAGCTCATAATCGTGAACACCTAGCTTTTTCAATTCTTGTAACAGAACATATCCATAATTATCAGATTTAATATGCTTATTCACATAAGGAGCCTCCATATGCTGGCTAACTTCTTGTAGAGCAATTACATCATAATCTTTCTCTTTAATTACAGAAGCTAGACAAGAAATCTTGTCTAGCTGGTTTTCTTCTTGCCAAGAATGGCAGTTTAAAGTGAGTAATTTCATCTTCACGCTCCTAGTAAGTCTTGAATATCAGATTTAAGAACATCAGCTTTTGGACCATAAATAGCTTGAACACCTTTATCTTTTACGATTAAGCCTAGAGCTCCGTTTTGTTTCCATTCCGCCTCAGTAGCCACGGAGCTAGTATCTTTTACTGTTACACGAAGGCGAGTCATACAAGCGTCAACATCTTCAATGTTTTGTTGACCACCTAACAATTCAATAATAACAGGTGCTAGAGAATCATTTTTTACGTTTGAAGTACCGCTAGTTGAAGCTTCATCTTCGATATAGTTTCCGTTACGTCCCGGAGTAGGGAAGTTGAAACGTTTAATCATAAAGTTTGCTACTGCAAAGTTTAATCCGAAGAATACAAGACACGCAATAATAAAGTTTACTAAATCTAACCATAATCCTGCTTTAACAATCATTGGCGTACGTGTAATCAATTCGATAACACCGAATGCGTGAACGCGGACATCAATAATATCAACAATGGCAAAGGCCATACCTGTCATGATTGCGTATACAACATAAAGAACTGGAGCAGCAAACATGAACATGAATTCGATTGGCTCTGTAACACCAGTTAGGAATACAGCTAGCGCAGCAGAGAAGAACATTGATTTATACTTTCTGCGTTTATCTGCATCAACGTTGCGGTACATTGCAAAAGCAATACCGATTAACGCAGCACAAGATAGAATCATTTGACCAACTTTAAAGCGAGCTGGCGTTACTTCATTTAACAATTGTTGATAGCTAGCTGTGTCACCAGCTGCTAGGAAGTTATTTAAGTCAGCAATCCAAGCTAACCATAATGGATCTTGACCAGCTACTGTTGAGCCAGCACCAGAACCTGTTAAAATTTGATACGTTCCACCAAGTTCAGTATAGTTGATTGGAACCGTTAACATATGATGTAAACCGAAAGGTAATAATAGACGTTCTAATGCACCAAAAATAAATGGAGCCAAGATTGGTGCTGTGTCACGAGATGTTGCAATCCACTGACCAAAGCTGTTTAAAGCACCTTGGATGAATGGCCATACAATCGATAAAATAATTGCTGTAACAATTGATCCACCAATAACAACAAAAGGTACAAAGCGTTTACCGTTAAAGAATGATAAAGCTTCAGGTAATTTATCGTAGTTGTAATACTTGTTAAATAAGTTGGCTCCAAGGAAACCGGCAATGATACCAACGAATACGCCCATGTTTAAAGCAGGAGCACCTAAAATTGATGTGAAGTAATCTTTTACAACAAGTTCTTGTCCGAATAGAGACGTAATTTTTGCTTCAGGATCTGCTAGCATATCGGCGTTAACCCCGAAGATTGCACCAGTAATACGGTTAATCAACACAAAAGCGATTAGTGCAGCGAATGCTCCACCCGCACGTTCTTTTGCCCAAGATCCTCCAATCGCTACCGCAAACAAGATATGGAGGTTTGTAATAATACCCCAACCTATATCTTCCATCACTCGGGCAATCGTTTGCACAAGTGCCATTTCTCCACCAGTCATACCAACTAGCTTTCCAAGTGAAATCATAATACCTGCAGCTGGCATAACAGCTACAACAACCAGTAAGGCTTTACCAAACTTCTGCCAAAAATCAAATGAAAAGAATTTCTTCATGACTATTTCCCCTCCCCGTTGTATGGGCTTTCAATATGTTGTGTGCGTTTACAGTTATTTTATAGCTGAAACGAATATAAATAGTGCAACCGTTTGCATAAATTTATTTTAATAAAAAGGCTTTCATAATGCAATACTTTTTTGAAAAATAAAAGTAGGAAATTTATTTCAATAATCGATATGATAAAAAGAATAGATAGTTGAAGAGGAGAGATTTCATATGCAGGCACAGTTTGAAGCGCTTATTTTTGACTTAGATGGTGTAATTGTTGATACAATAAACCTATACTACCAAGCAAATAAAATGATTGCTGATGAAACAGGTGTTCATTTTACACACGATTGGAATCAACAAATCCAGGGAATTAGCCGCTATGAGACAGTTAAGCAAATTGTAAGACAAAGTGACAAATTTTATTCTGAAGAAGAGATGCATGCATTAGCGGAAAAGAAAAACCGTCATTATCAAGTGTTAATTGAAACGTTAGATGAAAAGGCCATCTTACCAGGCATTTTTCAGTTGATAAAAGAAGCAAAAGCAGCTGAGACCAAGCTTGCAATCGCTTCTTCTAGTTCAAACGCGATGCATGTATTAGAAAAAATCGGTTTGCAGTCTTATTTTGATAAGGTTGTAACTAGTAGAGACGTAACGCGTGGGAAGCCAGATCCAGAAATTTTTTTAACAGCAGCAAAAGCGATAGGTACCCACCCTAAAAACTGTGTTGCGATTGAGGATGGAATTGCAGGCTTAACCGCGATTAAACAAACGGATATGTTTTCCATAGGAGTAGGATTACATGAAGGAATGGAACAAGCAGATTGGCAAGTAGCTTCTACTCATGAACTAACGTTTAAGAGCGTGAACAAGAAGTTTGTAAACCGTTAATTGGCTGAATGTAACGTCGTCTATACAAATACTTATTATATTGTTTACATAGAAGTCAAAGACTACGTAATAAAACATGTTAACCTAAAAATAAAAAACAGCAGGGGGACTCAGAATGATTAAATGCGTTGCAACTGACATGGATGGAACATTAGTAAATAGCGAACAAAAAATTAGTGTAGAGAACAGCAAAGCAATTAAAGCTGCACAGCGTGAAGGTGTAGAAGTTATTGTGGCGACTGGACGCTCTTATGAAGAAGCTGCTTTTTTACTAAAAGAAGCTGGCATTGAGACGTTTCTTATTTGTACAAATGGAGCAGAGGTAAGAAATAAAAAAGGTGAGAAGTTAGAAGCGTTTGGAATGTCTCTGGATAAAATTAAAGCTGTTGAAGAGGTTTTTAATAAGCATGAGCTGTACTTTGAGGTGTATACAAGTGATGGAACATACTCAAATGACTATGATAAAGCACTTTCTGTTGTAATGGATATTTATATGAGTGCTAGCTTAAAAAATCAATACGATGAGTTATTAAAAGCAGCTAAAAAGCGATTTGAAGAAGGAAAAGTAAAGTTAATTGAAGAGTATGAGCCACTCTTTCAGGATTCAAATATATTGATTTATAAAATGTTGGCTTTCTCATTCGATGATGAGAAGCTAAATCGTGCGCGTGAAGAGTTAAAAGCTTTTCATGGAATTGCTGTAAGCTCTTCAGGTAAAGAAAATATTGAAGTGAATAGTGAAGAAGCTCAAAAAGGAATTGCATTAGAAAAGTTCGTCAAAAGCCGAGGTATCTCCTTACAAGAAACAATGGCAATTGGTGATAATTATAATGACCTTTCGATGTTTCATAAAGCAGGAAGAGCCGTTGCAATGGGCAATGCACCGGATGAAATAAAGCGTCATGCTCATGTCGTAACAAAAACGAATGATGAACATGGTGTAGCGGAAGCTATTGAGAGTATCTTTAAGCCAGTATAAAAAGCACGCTTGCGCGTGCTTTTAATTTGTTATTAACACATTTTTACGACGATAAGCACCGTGGTTTGTTGGACCTACGTATTGGTTTAATGGGAAAGAATGGCGAATTGCTTCAGTAATAAACTCTTTAGCTGTATAAATAGCTGATTTTACATCATTACCTTTGGCTAATTGTGCTGTAATCGCTGCAGAGTATGTGCAGCCAGCCCCATGAGTGAAAGTCGTTTGGATTAGTTCAGATTCTAACAGTTCAAATGTTTGGCCGTCATATAGAACGTCTACAGCCTTATCGTGATTTAGTTTACTTCCGCCTTTAACTAATACAAACTGTGCACCTAGTTCATGGATTTTTTTCGCAGCTTCTTTCATTTCATCAATTGTTTTAATAGCTCCAATGCCGCTTAGTTGTCCTGCTTCAAACAAGTTTGGAGTAACAACCGTTGCTCTTGGCACTAATACATCGCGTAGACTAACTGCTGTTTCTGGGTGTAATACTTCATCTTCCCCTTTACACACCATAACAGGATCAATTACTACATTTTTAAGAGCGTGCTCATCAATTACTTTTGCTGCTAGCTCAATAATTTCAACTGAGCCCAGCATGCCTGTTTTAAGAGCCTGCACACCTACGCCTTTTACAATGGTATCTAACTGTTTGGCAACAGTTGATGTTTCTTGTGGAAAAACATTGTGTGACCAGCCGTTTTCTGGATCCATTGTAACAATTGTAGTAAGAGCGGTCATGCCATAAACACCTAACTCTTGAAATGTTTTTAAATCGGCTTGAATACCTGCACCACCACTAGTATCTGAGCCAGCAATTGTTAGTACTTTATTCATACTCATGGAAAATCTCCCTTCAATCTAAGCTATTTATTTTCTTCTATTCTAGCGCTTTTATAGTAGAGATTCAATTTACAAAATTAAACTTTTTAGAATTAACAATAACTATTCAATGAGAGGTAATAATATTTTACTAATATATAATTCAAAAGGGAGGAATAGGAGGGTGAGAGATGATGGATGTTTTCTTTGAATAATTTGTTATAAACAACAAGAGTTTGGGACATAACAAAATGATTGCTTCTAAAAGACGAACACTAGCTGTTCCCATCTCTTTGATTTGTCTCAACACGTTCGTTCCATTGCGCTACGGTCACTCGCTTTCCGCGGGGAGGAACCTGAGCTTCCTCGCTGCGCTGCGGGATCTCCGTTTTCCCTCTCTTTCCCGCAGGAGTCGAGTGTCCTACGCTCCATTCCACCCCGTTTCCAACATTGTTTTCACAGTCAACAAAAAACCTGAACGATTAAAAGTTATGAACTCTCAATCGTTCAGGTATAGTAGAGGCTGAACTACTTATGTCTCAGTCTCTTGATTTATTAAATAGAAGTTAATTCTTTGTTTAAAGCAACTTCAACCGGTACATAATCATAGCCTAGGTCGCGTGCAACTGCTTCATACGTAATTGCGCCATTTGCTACGTTTACACCTAATTTAAGTGCTGGGTTTTCTTGAATTGCTTTATAAGCACCTTTAGATGCAATTTGTAAAGCGTATGGTACAGTTACGTTTGTAAGAGCAATTGTAGATGTACGAGGTACTGCACCTGGCATATTTGCAACAGCATAGTGAACTACACCGTGCTTTTCGTACGTTGGTTGATCGTGAGTAGTGATATGATCAACTGTTTCAACAATACCACCTTGGTCAATTGCTACGTCAACAATAACAGATCCTGGTTTCATTGATTGTACCATTTCTTCTGTTACAAGCTTAGGTGCTTTTGCACCTGGGATTAACACAGCGCCAATCAATAAGTCTGCTTGAGCAACAGCATCAGCGATGTTATAAGGGTTTGAAACCAGCGTATTGATTTGGTTTCCGAAAATGTCGTCTAATTGACGAAGGCGTTCAGGGCTTAGGTCAATAATTGTTACATCTGCACCAAGTCCGATTGCTAACTTAGCAGCATTTGTTCCAACAACACCGCCACCAATAATTGTTACTTTTCCGCGGCTTACTCCAGGTACGCCAGCCAATAGAATTCCTTTACCGCCGTTTGATTTTTGTAAGAATTGAGCACCGATTTGAGAAGCCATGCGTCCCGCTACTTCACTCATTGGTGTTAATAATGGCAACGTTCTGTTTACTGCAACTGTTTCATATGCGATAGCCGTGACACCTTTATCTTTAAGCGCTTGTGCTAAAGCAGGTTCTGCAGCTAAGTGTAAATAAGTAAATAAAATTAAACCTGGGCGGAAATAATCATATTCGCTAGGTAGAGGCTCTTTTACTTTCATGACCATTTCAGCTTGAGCCCAAACGTCAGCAGCTAATTCAACAATTTCTGCTCCAGCTTTCATGTAGTCTTCATTCGTAAATCCACTTCCGATTCCTGCTTCTGCTTCTACTAAGACACGATGACCTGTACCAACAAATGATGCTACTCCTGCAGGCGTAATCGCTACACGGTTTTCGTTGTTTTTAATTTCTTTTGGTACACCAATAATCATAATATGTTTCCTCCCTTAAAATAGACGAAATCTTATTTCTAGCTACAGTATATAAAAAACTTCTTTCTTTTTCTTTGTCAGGAAAAAAGAAATCAATCGTATTATTTTGTGAAAACACACAAATGGAAGCGTTTACTATTTTGATTTTTCTGATTATTTGTTAGTTGTTCTGACATAGGTTGGGTCTTTTGGTCTATCAATAAGCAAAGAGCCATCCTATATGCAGAATGGCTCTTTTACTTAATTTGATGGGTTATTTTTATATTTTTGTAATTTAATATCTAAATAAAGCGTAATTTTTTGGTTTGTATCTTTTAAGTTAATATCACCAATCTCTGAAATACGCTTTAAACGGTAACTTAAAGTATTAATGTGAACGTTTAAAACTTTAGCAGCATCGTTAATGTTGTTGTCTGAATCTAAAAATACTTCGAGTGTTTCCACTAAGGTACTATTGTGGCGCAAATCATACTCGTTTAATTTAGCTAATGAGTAATTTTCAAAGTGATCTTGCGTTCTTTTCTCTAGCAGTACATCTAAAAATTGATAGATCCCTAATTCTTGATAGCCTGCGATGTGGGCCGTTTCTTTCGGGAACTTTCTCTTAATGTTCAATACGTTTAGTGCTTCATTGTAACTTTTGGCGATATGATCATAAGAAGAATACATGCTGCTAAAGCTAGCTTCAATTTGCTCAATTGAGAACCTTTCTTTCATTGTATCTTTAAAGAATGTTACAAAATCATGCTGATCTTTTAATGGAGTTAAAATTGAATCCAAAGAAAGGAACAGAATAAGATCATTGCAATCAATTGTATATAGAATAATTTTCAAACGATGCATGGTTTTTAGTAAATAAGAAATTTGGCGTTCAGCTTCTGGCATAATATCTTCCTGAAATCGAAATACTGCAATTGAAAAAGACGTGGGTGGAGTAATTTGCGCATCATAAAAAGCTTGCGTGATATCCTCTTTTGACTCCATATGTCCTGTGAGCAGCTTCCAAAAAAACTCTTGTGAACGTTCTTCGCGCTTATATTTACGAATTTGAAGTTGAAGTAATTTATTGCGAAGTACGGTAGCAGCTTTTTTTAATAGAAGTAACTCTTCTTCATTTAAGGTTTTATCGACTTCTACAGCCCAAATAAAACCTAATACTTCGTCGTTTTTCCAAATTGAAATAGCTACACGATTCCCTAGTCCAATTTCATTGATATTTTCAACGCGAATAGGGTCATCCGTTTTTAATAATTGAGGAATAATACCTTCTTTCCACAAGTTATTAATTACTTTCTCGGGTACGCGTCGACCGATAATCGTTGCGATACGCGCCTGATCTGTCCGCTCGTCATGCGTACTATATGCCAAAAGACGGTGGTTCGAATCTTCAATAGTAATTGGGCATTGTAAAACTTCACTAATACGGTCTGCAAACTCTTCAAGTGTGTCAAAGTTTTCCTTAAATGGATCTCGAATCGGTTTGTTCATATTAAATCCCTCTTTAATAAAAATAATTACATATTGATTTATCATAAATCTTTTGATAATCTTTTGACTATTGATTAAAAACATTTTGTGAAAATAGACAAAAACAAACTATCCTTTTTAATGATTTTAACAAAAAAACTTGTCTGAGAAAATGTTAAAATTATATCAGGGAATCATTTATTAGAGCTTATTTAGAATGTAAGCGCTAACAGATGGGGAGGAAGCATCAATGGACATTCTAGATATTTTAGGGAAAATCAATGGAATTCTTTGGGGAACACCGAGCTTAATTCTTTTATTTGGGACAGGCTTATTTTTAACCTTTGCATTAAGGGGTTTACAGTTCCGTAAGTTGATGTATGCGTTCAAATTAGGATTTACAAAAGAAAAAGAAGAAGATGCAAAAGCTGAAGGTGATGTAAGTAATTTTAAAGCCTTGATGACAGCTTTGGCTGCAACAATTGGTAACGGTAATATCGCTGGTGTAGCCACGGCTATCACGTTAGGTGGCCCAGGGGCAATCTTCTGGATGTGGATTGTAGGTTTACTGGGTATGGCTACAAAGTACGCTGAAGCATTATTAGCAATGAAATTCCGTGTGAAAAATGATAAAGGTGAGTACTCAGGCGGTCCGATGTACTATGTGGAAAAAGGGCTGGGACCGAAATTTAAAATTTTGGCTATCGCATTTGCTCTTTTTGGAGCCTTTGCAGCATTAGGTATTGGAAACAGCGTTCAGTCTAATACCATTGCAAGCGTTGTAGATGAAAGCTTTGGTATTAGTGGAATTGTGACGGGAATCGTATTAGCGGTTTTAACAACTCTGATCATCTTTGGTGGTATTCAACGCATTAGTACCGTAGCAGGGTTTTTTGTACCGATGATGGCTTTACTATACATTGCAGGGTCATTATTAATTATTTTCTTAAACGTTGATAAAATTATTCCATCATTTGCATTGATTTTCGAATATGCATTTTCACCAGTAGCTGCAACAAGTGGATTTGTTGGTATCGCGGTTTCTGAAGCAATTCGTAGTGGGGTATCACGTGGAATCTTCTCAAATGAAGCCGGTTTAGGAACAGCAGCTTTAATTGCAGGAAATGCTCGGTCGGATCATCCGGTTAAACAAGCCCTTGTAGCGATGACGGGTACATTCATTGTCACCATCATCGTTTGTACGATGACGGGGTTAGTACTAATTATTACAGGCTTCTGGGATCCAACAGGAGGTGCTATCTCTGGTGTGGCGCATAATGCCAACTTAGATGGCGGAGCTTTAACTTCAGCAGCCTTTGCGTCGTCCTTAGGTCAAATTGGTGAATATATTGTTGCATTTTCTGTTATTTTTTTCGGATTCTCAACAATTGTAGGTTGGTATGTATACGGAGAAAAATGTTTTGAATATTTATTTGGTACGAAAGCAACAGGTCTTTATCGTACAATTTATGTAGCGGCTTGTGGCCTTGGAGCAGTAGCAAACTTAACGGTTGTTTGGGCGTTTGCAGATATGGCAAATGCGCTGATGATGATTCCAAACTTAATTGCTCTTGTGTTGTTATATAAGGTTGTTGTTCATGAAACAAACGATTATTTTGAAAATCATTACAAAGTAGCAACAATGAAAAAAGCAAGCTAATATTAAAAAGCGTCTGCATAAGCAGGCGCTTTCGTTTTTTTTTTAATACAACCATGGTACTATACAAATATGTATAATAGATGATATGAAGGTTACTGCATTCTAGCTTGAATGTTTTTATGTGGTTCAGTTAAGATTAAAGTGACTAATTCATATTAAAAAACGAAGGGAAGAGAGAACATGACAAAGCAGCAAATTGGTGTTATTGGCTTAGCGGTTATGGGGAAAAACCTTGCGCTAAACATTGAAAGCAGAGGCTATTCAGTATCTGTTTACAACCGCTCACCGGAAAAAACAGAAGAGTTTTTAAAATCCGAGGCAGAAGGTAAAAACTTTGTTGGTACATACAGTGTCGAAGAGTTTGTTAATTCTCTTGAAAAACCACGTAAAATCTTATTAATGGTTAAAGCTGGTGCAGCAACAGATGCAACAATTGATTCATTAAAACCATACCTTGAAAAAGGTGATATTTTAATTGACGGTGGTAACACATTCTTCCAAGATACAATTCGTCGAAATAAAGAATTAGAAGAGCTTGGTATTAACTTTGTTGGTACAGGCGTTTCAGGTGGAGAAGAAGGTGCGCTAAAAGGTCCTTCAATCATGCCTGGTGGTCAAAAAGAAGCTTACGAGTTAGTAGAGCCAATCTTAAAGTCTATCTCTGCTAAAGTAAACGGAGATGACTGCTGCACATACATCGGACCAAATGGTGCGGGTCACTATGTAAAAATGGTTCATAACGGAATTGAATATGGTGATATGCAACTGATTTCTGAAGCGTATTTCATTATGAAAAACGTTTTAGGTTTAGAAGCAGATGAATTACATGAGGTATTTGCTGAGTGGAATAAAGGAGAGCTAGATAGCTATCTTATCGAAATTACAGCTGATATCTTTACAAAAAAAGACGACGAAACAGGCAAGCCGCTTGTTGATGTGATCTTAGATACAGCAGGACAAAAAGGTACTGGTAAATGGACAAGCCAAAGCTCATTAGACTTAGGTGTGCCTCTACCAATCATCACAGAATCTGTATTTGCTCGTTTTATTTCAGCAATGAAAGAAGAGCGTGTAAAAGCAAGTAAAGTATTAAGTGGTCCAGAAGCAACTTCTTACGAAGGCGATAAAACAGAACTAATCGAAGCAATTCGAAAAGCGCTATATATGAGTAAAATTTGTTCATACGCACAAGGATTCGCTCAAATGAAAGCTGCGTCTGAAGAGTATGATTGGAATTTACAATATGGGGATATTGCGATGATCTTCCGCGGTGGTTGTATCATTCGTGCACAATTCCTACAAAAAATTAAAGAAGCATACGATCGTGATGCAGACTTAACAAACCTATTGTTAGACCCATACTTCAAAGACATCGTAGAAGGATATCAATCTGCGCTTCGTGAAGTTATTTCAATCGCGGTTAAGCAAGGTATTCCAGTGCCAAGTTTCTCAAGCGCGTTAGCTTACTATGACAGCTACCGTACAGAAACACTGCCAGCAAACCTTTTACAAGCGCAACGCGACTACTTTGGAGCTCATACGTACCAACGTATTGATAAAGAAGGCGTATTCCACACTGAGTGGTTAAAATAAGAAGAATAAATAAGAAAGAGGCTGGGACAAAACCCTCCTCTGAACCGAAAAAGCCGGTGAAATTTTACGACGAGTAAAATTTCACCGGCTTTGTTTATTTTTACATTAAAATAAGGACCACTTCTGATAAAATAAAGTTACCATACAAAATCTTATCGGAAAGAAGGGTCCTTATGTTTAAAGATTATAACATGAATCAAGTGGTTTTGCCTTTAGAATTAGAAATAAAATTGCAAGAAAATGATATTGCCTTCGCCGTTCACCATCTCGTTGAACATATTCCAGATGAAGCCTTTGCCGGCTTCTTACAGAAAACGGGGTGTCCTGCTTACCATCCACGCATGATGATGAAAATCATTTTATGTGCCTACACACAGTCAGTTTTTTCAGGAAGAAAAATTGAAGCGCTTCTCAAAGATAGTATACGTATGATGTGGCTAGCTCAAGGTTACGAACCGAGCTATCGGACAATCAATCGATTTCGTGTTCACCCAGAAGTTCAAGTGCTTCTTCGTGAGTGCTTTGTCCAGTTTCGATGTCAGCTTATTCAAGAGAACGAGATTGATAATGAAGCAATCTTCATTGATGGAACGAAGATTGAAGCAAATGCCAATAAGTTCACATTTGTCTGGCGCAAATCAATCGAAAAGTATAGTGCGAGCCTCTTGGAGAAATCAACCCAGCTGTATGACGAACTAGTAGAAAGAGAAATTATTCCACAGATCGAACGAGAAAGTTCGGACGAACTTTCTGTTGAAGAATTATCTCTAATCACTAAAAAATTAGAAGAAAAGGTTGAAGAGTTGACAAAAGAAATTGAAGCAAGTGAAGATGCCGATGAACGAAAACAACTGCGATCAAGCAGAAAAGAACCGAAGAAAGCGTATAAGCAATTTCAAGACTTTGTGAAACGTAAGTTAAAGTATGAAAAAGACATGGAGATTTTTAACGAACGGAATAGTTATTCAAAAACAGATCATGATGCCACGTTTATGCGTATGAAGGATGACTACATGAAGAATGGCCAACTGAAGGCGGGGTATAATGTGCAAATTGCGACAGAAGGTCAATATACA
Organism: Priestia sp. FSL W8-0001; assembly: GCF_038050335.1. Lineage (NCBI taxonomy): Bacteria > Bacillati > Bacillota > Bacilli > Caryophanales > Bacillaceae > Priestia > Priestia sp. FSL W8-0001. Next base: position 3,883,482 of record NZ_JBBPAL010000001.1, on the reverse strand, counting down.
CTTGCTTACGATGTCTTTTCAAATCCAACGGACACACGAACACTTTGTCCGTTTCTTGACGCAATTGAACATCACTACTTCGAACTCCCAGACTATATTGTCGCAGATGCGGGATATGGAAGTGAAGAGAATTACCTCGATGTGCAGAACAGAAAGCGTACGCCTCTTATCACATATAGTATGTATCGAAAAGAGAAGAAAAAACGCGTTAAGAATGACCCATTTCAGACAGCGAATTGGGATTATCATGAAGAAGATGATTCCTTTACTTGTCCCAACGGGAATAAGTTGACGTTTCGTTACAAATCGCATCGCACAGACCGTTACGGATTTACAAGGTTATTCAATGTGTACGAATGTGAAGACTGTTCAGGTTGTCCTTTTCGTTCACAATGTACGAAGGCGAAGGAAGGAAAGAACCGAAGAATCCATTATAACGAAAAGTGGGAACAACAAAAGAAAAGCATTCAACAGCTGCTTTCAGAAGAAAAAACGGGTAAAATCTACGGAAAACGTAAGATTGACGTAGAACCAGTTTTTGGATATCTGAAGGCTAATTTGCGTTTCACTCGAATGTCCGTAAGAGGCAAAGAGAACGTGAAAAACGAATTAGGGTTTGCGTTCATGGCGGTGAATGTACGAAAGTACATCGCCTCCAGCGTAAAATGTGCATAGACCAATCAAACAGATCAACAAAAAAGGGTTCTCATCATCAAAATGCGATGATGAGAACCCTTTTTCATTATTTTTGGCTAGTTATGTCCCAGCCTCTTTCTCTATTCGACAAAGGACTTGTCGAATAAAAACGCAGCGAAATATTCGCTGCGTTTTTATTTATATTATTTATCGTTTGAGAAGTTACTTTCCCCAACAGGCCACCATTGGAAGCTTTCTTCAGCAAGAAGAGCATCTGATGCTTTTGGTCCCATTGAACCTGATTCATAGTTCGGGAAGTCTTTTGCTTTGTTTTGTTCCCAAGCTTCTGAAATAGTATCAACAAACTTCCATGATAGAGCAACTTCATCCCAATGTGTAAAGTTTGTTGCATCCCCAAGCATGCAATCGTAAATTAGGCGTTCATAAGCTTCTGGCGTATTCATCTTATCTCCGCAGTTGTTGCAGTAGTTAAGGTTAATTGGTGTAGAAGCCGTTGCTCCTGGTGTTTTACGCGCATTTAGGTGAAGAGTAATTCCTTCTTCTGGTTGAATATGAATTACAAGCAGGTTAGGGTGAATATCTTTACCACGATTGAAATATAAGTTCATTGGTAAATCTTTAAATTGAACAACAATCGTTGTTGCTTTTTCTTTCATACGTTTACCTGTACGAATATAAATTGGCACACCAGCCCATCTAAAGTTGTCAATCATCAGTTTACCTGAAACGAATGTTGCAGTATTAGATTCTTCATCTACAGAATTTTCTTCACGGTAGCCAATTACTTCGTTTTCTTCCACGATACCTTTTCCATATTGGCCGCGTACAAAGTATTGATCTACCTCATCTATTGACATTGAACGAAGTGCGCGTAATACTTTTACCTTTTCGCTACGAATTTCTTCTGGTGTTAGTTTAATTGGTGGCTCCATAGCTAATAAAGCAACCATTTGTAAGATATGGTTTTGAACCATGTCACGTAGTGCACCTGAAGATTCGTAATAGCGTCCACGATCTTCTACACCAAGCGTTTCACTTGATGTAATTTGGATATTTGAAATATATTGGTTGTTCCAAAGTGGCTCAAATAAAGCATTTGCAAAGCGAATGACTTCGATGTTTTGAACCATTTCTTTTCCAAGGTAGTGGTCAATACGATAAATTTGATCTTCAGAGAAAGCGTGACGAATTTGTTCGTTAAGCTCTTTAGCAGATTGATAATCGTGACCAAATGGCTTTTCAATTACTAGACGGCTCCAGCCTTCAGTAGCTGTTAAGCCTTCATTTTTTAAATTAGACGCAATTGTTCCAAAGAATTCTGGGGCCATTGCTAAATAGAAAATGCGATTTCCAGGAACGTTATATTGTGTATCAAGCTCTTCTGTTAATGTTTTTAACTCTTGATAAGATTCTACGTTTGTAACGTCAAATGGCTGGTAGTAGAAGTGTGAAGCAAACTTATCAATATCAGTGTCTTCTGTTTGCAGATTACCCACAGACTTTTTAACATTTTCACGCAACTCTTCGTTTGTCCATGGTCTTCTGGCTACTCCAACAACTGCAAAATCTTCGGATAATTTATTTTCTCTGTATAAGCGGAAAATAGATGGAAATAGTTTGCGTTTTGCTAAATCACCTGTAGCTCCAAAAATTACAATAATTGATTTTGGTTGTTCATTTGTCATTGCTTCTAGACCCTCTCTTTATCAAAATTACGTTTAGTGTACGCTAATATATCTAATATAAAATTGTAACGATTTATAAATGGTAAAGCAAATCTATATGATTTGTAGTTATTATTCCATGTTTTGAATGAGTTTAAAAGTATTTTGTTTGGTAAATGAAAAAAGCTACGCCAATTGAATGGCGGTAGCTAAGTTTTGGAAGCGCTATCTGTATTGATATAATGCACCTAATGATTTTTTACCATCTAAAAAAGAATGCGAAGAGTCCGTATATAAAAAAATTGGACAATGTTCTAGCAACGGGTGCTTTTGAAAGAATAATTTTTCAGAATGATATAGGGTATTTAAATAGACAGGCAAAATTTCTAAGAGGTGAATATAACGCTCTAGTGCTGCATCTTCTGAAATAGTATGGTCAATATAAAAATAAAGTGAAAGTGAATAGAAGCCTTTATTAAATAAAAAAGACGCCAAGCATTCATTACGACTTTTGCTGATATGATCGTAGGCAAATTCTAAACCGACGTAAATGGATGGTATTGACGATTGATGAGATGGGAAAATGGTATATTTTCGAGGAATCATCGGTTCGGTAGATGTAATTCCTAATCCATATGTGACATCTACTTGGCGGGGACTAGCAATTATCATATAAACCCCTCCTTATATGAAAAGATGCACTCCTTATAGTGTATACAAAAGCGACTTGAACATGACTTCAACTGGAGAGATATGGTGATTATAATGTGCTCTTCACTGAAAGTGTAGAGTTTAGGTACAATAACAAAAGAGTGAATGGTTACACAATGATTAAATATGAAGGGAACGAATGGGATGTCTATTTTAAAAAATGATTGGAATGAGTTATTAAAGGCAGAATTCGAAAAGGAATATTATATCCAACTTCGTCAATTCCTTGTAAATGAATATAATAGTGAAACTGTATATCCTGAACGTTATGATATTTTTAACGCTCTACATTATACCCCTTACAAGGATGTTAAGGTTTTATTATTGGGTCAAGACCCTTATCACGGACCTGGTCAAGCTCACGGTTTAAGCTTTTCAGTTCAGCCCGGAGTGAAAACGCCGCCTTCACTTGTCAATATTTATAAAGAATTACATCAAGAGCTTGGTTGTGAAATTCCCAATAATGGATATTTGATTAAATGGGCTAAGCAGGGAGTGTTGCTTTTAAACACGGTATTAACGGTTCGACGCAGCGAACCGAATTCCCATAAAGGAAAAGGGTGGGAGATTTTCACAGATCGCATTATTGAACTGGTTGCACAAAAAGAGGAACCCGTGGTGTTCTTACTTTGGGGTAAGCATGCGCAAGCCAAGAAAAGCTTAATTACGGGAAATCACCATTTAATTTTAGAGAGTCCTCATCCAAGTCCATTCTCTGCTAACCGTGGATTTTTTGGCAATAATCATTTTCGCTTAACGAATGATTTTTTACAAAAGCATGAGTGTACGCCAATTGATTGGCAAATTGATAACATCAAATCGTGAACATTTATCGAACTACAATTGAATCATCGCTCAGCCTGTGAATTTTTGATAAACTATAAACAGATTAGATTCGCAATGGGCAAAGTAAAAGAGGTGAAATAATGGAAATAAAGTTAGAACAGCTATTAGATAAAATGAGCGCAGAGCTAGCAAAAGCGAAACAAGAAGCGCATCATTCTGCTCGTGTGAGAGATCAATTAATTGCAATTAAAACATTATGTGAACTGGCATTAACGGATGGAAATTCTTCTTCAGTACAACCAACGGCTCCATCAAGCGTTGTTATGCCTTCACAAATTCAAGCTCAGCCTTCGATGCAACAACAAATTATTCAATCATCTACGCAAAATTTTGAAGGGAAAAAGCTTGCTTCAGACGATGCTAACGGGGATAGCTTATTTGATTTTTAAAAAAGGAGTAGAGACATGAAAATCTTTGTTATTTTAGGTGCTATTAATGCAGCTTTAGCTGTTGCGTTAGGTGCATTCGGCGCTCACGGTTTAGAAGGTAAGATATCGGAGAAATATTTAGAGGTATGGAAAACAGGCGTCCAGTATCATATGTTTCATGCTATTGGTTTATTCGTAGTCGCTCTTTTACTTGCAAAAGCTCCTCAGTCATCATTGTTGTCAACGTCAGGTTGGCTTATGATGGCTGGTATTATATTATTTTCAGGTAGCTTATATGTTTTAAGTATATCCGGAATTAAGGTACTAGGTGCCATAACGCCTCTGGGTGGAGTGGCTTTCATCACAGCGTGGATATTGATTGTTATTGCAGCCTTAAAGTGGTGAAAAAAAGGCCCCTAGCGTTCAGCTAGGGGCCTTTTATCTATTATCGAGGTGAATAGTTGCTTAATGGAGGTCCGCTACTGTTAAATGGATAGGTATACTGAATTTCCTCATCGAACGTAATATAATCTAAGTAAACCATTAATAGTAAGTAGCGTTTCCCTGTTTGTGGATCACTTAAGATCAAGTGGTCACGCCCAGCAGCTTCAATAATACCTTTAAAGACTTTAGCGTTCCATTGGTTATTATTTTCAAATGTCATATAAACCGTTGCAACTTTTCCGCGGTTTAGACGCAAAATGTTTTCAATATATGACTCTTCTAGTGGTAGCTGACCAGGGTCTTGAGGCGCCCCTGATCCTCCGGAAGGAATTTGAGGAGGCATTTGTCCCGATGGACTTTGTTGCTGACCTCCACCAACTCCTTGTGGCTGTTGATAAGGTGTATAGTAAGGATAGTTATAGCTCATATATGGGTTTTGCATATAAGGCTGGGTCTGATTTTGATTACCTTTTGGCTTTTTCATAGTACCCTCCTTTAATTCTACATGTATTTAGTAAACGCTCGGACAATCTGCTCGAGTTGGTGCAAAAAAGCAATGAGACTTGAATCTTCCGGTATTTGGTTGGTTATACCATGTAGCGGGACAGCTGCCGCCTGGTTTAAAAAACCATAGAGAATTCGTAGCTGGTGAAAATCTTTCTCCTCTTAATGCACGGCGAGCTAAATCAATTTCTGCTTGCCGTGCACGCTGATAAAAATATCCTTTCTGCGTGGCTTCAAAGCCTCCAGGGCTTTGGAAGACCATCTGTCTAATAGTTCGAATATTTTTAAAGTCTAAACAAGAGGCTCTTGCTCGGTTAACACCCACATTACCTACAAGGAGCATTCCTTGTTTTCCTTCACCTTCAGCTTCAGCTCGAAGAAGTCTGGCTAGAAGCTTAACATCTTCTTCGGTGTGCGCGACAACCGCCATTTCCTCACCTCACTTACCTGTGACGCTATTGTATGTATATGAATAAAAGAAGAGAATATGACCATAAAAAAGGCACAAAAAATGCTTCCCCTAATGAGAGGGGAAGCAAAAAGGTTTAGACTGAAAGGAAATGACTGAATCGATCAATTTCAAGTAAGTTACCAACAAAGAAGCTACCAAATTCTCCGTAGCGTGCACTTACCTCATCAAATCTCATTTCATATACGAGTTTTTTAAATTGTAATACGTCATCAGCGAATAGCGTAACGCCCCATTCGTAGTCATCAAAGCCAACAGAGCCCGTAATGATTTGTTTTACTTTACCTGCATATTGACGACCAATCATGCCGTGACTACGCATTAAGCTACGACGCTCTTCCATCGGTAACATGTACCAGTTGTCGTTACCTTGACGGCGCTTATCCATTGGATAGAAGCAAACATACTTCGATTTTGGAAGAGTCGGGTATAAGCGTGCACGGATATGTGGATTTTCATACGGATCTTCACCTGCTGGTAAGTAGTTACTTAGCTCAACAACGGATACATACGAGTAAGCTGGCACAGTAAATTCTGCTAGCTTTGTTTTATTAAATTCATTTTCAATTTCATTTAATTCTTCCATTGTTGGACGTACAAGCATGATCATAAAATCTGCTTTTTGACCGACAATACTATATAGTGCATGACTTCCTTCAGCTGCATTTTCCGTACTTGTCCATTTTTCTGTTAAAGCTAAAAATTCATGGATAGCTGTTTCGCGTTCTTCATTTGATAACTGTTTCCATGCTGTCCAATTAATTGTTCGAAAATCATGAAGAGCATACCATCCATCTAGTGTTTGAGCTGCTTCTGCCATATTCTTTCACTCCTAAATTACAGTATAATGACTTCTAGTTTTACTATATCATAGTTTATCCGAATGATTGGATTGAAAAACTCATGAATTGTGATTAAAAAAGCACAATTTACGCTATGATAAAAGGGAAGTTGAAAGTATATTTAATTGAATTTTAGGAATTTAAAGACTTTTTATGGTTATCAAATTGTTAAAGGACATGCCTTTGATTTTTTTTCGAAGTGGAGTATCCTATTACGTGGAAACTGTTTTTTAACATATTGAGGAGGACTTAGTTTGAGCAATTTATTTACTGGTTTAAAAGAAAAGGTATCTGCAAGCAATGTATCAATCGTATTCCCAGAAGGTTTAGATGAGCGTGTTCTTGGAGCGGTAGCTCGTTTGGCTGCAGATAAAGTCGTAACGCCAATCGTTGTTGGAAACGAAGAAGAAGTACAAGCTAAAGCAAAAAGCTTGAACTTAATTTTAGATGGAGTGCAAATCTTTGATCCTCATAACTACGATGGATTTGATGAAATGGTAGCTTCATTTGTAGAACGTCGTAAAGGAAAAGCGACTGAAGAAGCGGCGCGTAAAATTTTATTAGACGAAAATTACTTCGGCACAATGCTTGTTCATATGGGTAAAGCAGATGGCCTTGTAAGCGGAGCTGCACATTCAACAGCTGATACAGTGCGTCCAGCGCTACAAATTATTAAAACAAGAGAAGGCGTAACAAAAACATCAGGAGTATTCATCATGGTTCGTGGTGACGAGAAGTACGTATTTGCTGACTGTGCAATTAACATTTCGCCAAACAGCCAAGACTTAGCTGAAATTGCAATTGAAAGTGCACGCACAGCTAACATGTTTGATGTAGATCCACGTGTTGCAATGCTTAGCTTCTCAACAAAAGGATCAGCTAAATCACCGGAAACTGAAAAAGTAGCGGAAGCTGTTAAAATTGCAAAAGAGATGGCGCCAAGCCTAACTTTAGACGGTGAATTCCAGTTTGATGCAGCATTTGTACCATCTGTTGCTGAAAAGAAAGCACCGGGTTCAGATATAAAAGGTGATGCAAACGTATTTGTATTCCCAAGTCTTGAAGCTGGTAATATTGGATACAAAATCGCTCAACGCTTAGGTAATTTTGAAGCGGTTGGTCCTATTCTTCAAGGTTTAAACAAGCCGGTTAACGACCTTTCACGTGGTTGTAACGAAGAGGATGTATACAAATTAGCTTTAATTACAGCTGCTCAAGCACTGTAAAAGCATAAAAAAACGCCGTTAAACGGCGTTTTTTTATGTGTTTAGAACAGAACCTAGTGCTTTTTCATTTCGGTCATACATTCGCTGTAGCTGTGTATCAAACAATTCAAGTTCCGCTGCTTGTAGGGGAATCATTTCTAACGAAGCTCCGGTGGATTGTAATGTTTGGAGCGTTAGCATCATTAGATCGCTTACGGTTAATTCAACGTTTAACAGCTGTGAAAGAGAAGCCATTGTCTCTGGAACAATCGTTGGGTATGTAAACTTTGTCTCAGCTTCTTGTAGGCCTCTTTTGTAAAATTCTTTAATAACACTGGCTCTTTTTGCTCCATCACCTGATACGCAGAGATAAATCTGTACAGCTACTCCACCTCGTACACGACGCTGTGAGATACCTGCAAATTTTTGACCATCGATGCTCAAGTCGTAGCTTCCAGGACAGTACGAACCGACAATTTCTTTTGCTTCAATATCAGTTGTGTGAGAAGCAAACATCGCTTTAATTAAATCAAACATCGCATCATATCCTCGGTCGATATCAATGCCTTTTTCTGCATCCGGAAAGATAAGTGAAATGTTCAGTACACCTTCGTCAAGTACGACGGCTAGCCCTCCAGAGTTACGAACAATTGGTTTATAGCCTTGTTCTTGCAAATAGTGAATGCCCTCGGCTAAATGCGGTAGCTTTGTGTCTTGGATACCAAGAACAATCGTATCGTGATGCACCCAAGAGCGAACCGTAGCTGGAGACGCGTTTCTTCCAACACTTGTGCAAAGCGTATCATCTATCGCGAAAGATTGCTTTGCATCAAAGCCCGGACCTAAGCTTGATTGATCAATGATGCGCCATTTTGGCTGTAGTAAAAGATTTGGTTTATATATAGACATGTTCCATAACTCCTTTATGAAGTAAACGAACATATTATAGCACATTTAAACGTTAGGGTTTGGTATGCCTCAGGTTATAACCTATGAAAAAAGGTGGCATAGGAATGCCGCCTTTGGATTGGTATTATTCAGCTAATTTTTCTAAATTCCCGTTGCGATCCATTTTAAATGAAGTCGCTGAGCGATCCTCTTCATCAAATAACACCAGTTTGCGAGCACGGTTCATGATTTGCATCAATGTTTCATAGTCTTCTTGAATAGTAGTAGCATTTGCTTCAAGTTGAGTTACTTGTTTTTCAAGCTCTTGGATTTTACGATGTAGGTCATCATTTTCCTTACGTAAACGAGAATTCTCATGTTGAATTGCTTGCATGTTTCCAGTTTGGCCTCTAAATGTTTCTAAATAGCGGATGACTACGTCAATCGATAAATCGTCGTTAGAAGTTGTTATAGTAGGGGAAGAGACTGGTATTGCTTCGTACACTTCCTCTGTAACGTTTTCTATACTTGGTGTAGGTGGTGTATATAAAAGCTTTTTCTTACCTTGTTCTTGTCCGAGGGCACGCATGCGTTGCTTACGCTGTTTTTTCGCGAGCTGGAGCGCTTTTTCATACTGATGTCTTACCACGGCATTCCAGCGAAATCCGCAAGCCGCAGACGTACGATTTAGTTCATCTCCAACTTCTTCAAACGCGTTTAACTGAGTGCTTCCTTCTCTTACATGTCTTAAAACTGTTTCTGCTAAAAGTAAATCATTTTCTTCTGTCCACGCATCTTGTCTATCTTTCACGTATTTCACTCCTCATTTTTATATGATTGGTAGCTACCATGTTTTGTAGTATTCAGTATGTACAGATTAGCGTATAGTTATACTATTTTTTCTAGAAGTATGATAGATTTTGGCATTTTTCGAAACTTGCACTCCTATGCAAATAGCGGTAAAATACCCTTTAGGCAAAAAAAGATATGTGTAAGCACTTTTGAAAGGATTGTGTCAGCATGGCAAATGAATTTAGAATTTGTGATGATTGTCAGGCAACAAATGTGAAGACGTTGTTACCTCGACTTCAAAAAATAGATGCATGTGCAGATGTGAAAGTGGGCTGTCAATCGTACTGTGGTCCAGGACGTAAAAAATCATTTGCATTTGTAAATAATCGCCCTGTAGCTGCACCAACAGAGGACGAGCTAATTGAAAAAATTGAGAAAAAACTAAACAAATAAAATAAAATCACCTTTGTTCTAAGCAAAAGGTGATTTTTTATTCTGACTAGGAATTTTTAAACACCTTGTCGAAGAAGACATACTAACAACGTCAAGATAGAGAGGTATGTAAATGGCATATCTAAATGAAAAACTTAGTGAAGAAAAAGTATTTAAAGACCCTGTACATCGCTACATCCACGTACGAGACCGATTGATTTGGGAGCTGATCGGTACATCTGAATTTCAGCGTTTACGTCGAATTCGCCAGCTTGGAACAACCTATTTAACGTTTCACGGTGCCGAACATAGTCGTTTTAATCACTCTCTAGGAGTATATGAGATTGTTCGCCGAATCATTGATGATGTGTTTCGAAATCGTCCAGAATGGGACGATGATGAACGACTTCTTTGTTTATGCGCAGCGCTTCTACACGATTTAGGGCATGGTCCATTCTCTCATTCTTTTGAAAAAGTATTTCACCTTGATCATGAAGAGTTTACTCAAGCGATTATTTTGGGGAATACAGAAGTAAACCGTGTATTGAAAAAAGCTGGAGCAGATTTTCCGAAAAAAGTAGCAGAAGTTATTGCAAAAACGTATAAAAATAAGCTGGTTGTAAGCTTGATTTCAAGCCAAATCGACGCCGATCGAATGGATTATTTACAGCGTGATGCCTATTATACGGGGGTGAGCTATGGACACTTCGATATGGAGCGTATCCTGCGCGTAATGCGTCCACAAGAAGATCAAGCTGTCATTAAGCATAGCGGTATGCATGCAGTTGAGGATTACATCATGAGTCGCTACCAAATGTATTGGCAGATTTATTTTCACCCTGTAACTCGTAGTGCAGAAGTTATCTTAACTAAAATTCTACATCGTGCGAAAGAACTTCATCAAAAATCCTATGAGTTTCGCCAGCCGCCTGTTCATTTTTACTCTATTTTTAAAGATGAAATATCGCTCGAAGAGTACTTAAGGCTGGACGAGTCTGTTGTCATGTTTTATTTTCAGGCTTGGCAAGATGAAGAAGATAATATTTTAGCGGATTTATGTCGCAGATTTATGAACCGTAACCTATTTAAATACATTGAGTTCAATCCAAACCTTCAAATGAAGATGTGGATGGAGCTAACAACATTATTTAAAAAAGCTGGAATTGACCCTGATTATTATTTAGTTGTTGATTCATCCAGTGACTTACCGTACGACTTTTATCGTCCAGGTGAAGAAGAAGAACGCTTGCCAATCCATTTGTTGATGCCAAATGATGAAGTAAGGGAGCTATCGCGACAGTCTGAAATTGTTGAATCGATTTCGGGGAAAAAACGAACGGATCACAAACTTTATTTTCCACAAGATTTAATTGACCAGCTATCGTCAAAAAGAAAAGTGAAAGAACAAATTTTACAGCTATTAAAAAGTAATTAGAGTTAAATAGTATAGGAGTTGAAAGGGCTGTGTTAAATGATCACGCGAAGATTATTAAAGTGTTCTCAGCAGCGGGAGAAATTGTAGGGAGAAAAAAGCTCCAAAAAATGATTTTTATTGGAAAAAAGCTAGAGTTTCCTTTTTATGAACGCTATAATTTCCATTTTTTTGGTCCATATTCAGAAGAGCTTACCCTTCGAGTAGAAGAATTGTGTAATCTAGGCTTCTTGCAGGAATTGAAAGAAAATAAGGGTGGCTACATGCAGTACCGATATGCGCTAACTCAGGCTGGAAATGAATTCTTAAGCCATTATGAGCTAGAGTTACCCCACCTAGAGGAAGTCATGACGGATATGAACAACCAGTCTTCAAAATTTTTAGAGCTTGTCTCAACGATTTTATACTTTGATGGGTTATCGAAAGAAGAAGTGAGTGAAAAAGTGTTTACGTTAAAGAGTAAACAGAACTATACAGAAGAAGATATTGAACAAGCATATGCATATATTGAAAATTTAAAAGCAGTGACGTTTGACCGTGTTCACTAATACAAAGCAAAGCCCTCTGCATCCGTTCAGAGGGCTTTGTTCAATGAATAAACGATATGTAGTTTATTGGTCGCTTAATCGTTTACCGTTTACTGCATAGTGGTTTTTTGACATTTCTTCAATAAAAACCGCAATCTTTTCAGAAGGGGCACCTGTTGTTTCAGATACAGCAGCCGTTACTTTTTCAACAAGGGCTCTTTTTTGATCTTCAGTGCGACCTTCAAGCATTTTTACTGTTACATATGGCATACTAATTTCACTCCTTTTCTTCAGTGTCTTCTTCAGTGTAGTCCTTTTACATTGAAAAATACACCCTCATCTAATGATGAAATAATTAAATTATAGTATACTCGATGTATTATTGTAATTCAGAATGATTATAAAGGAGAGAGCGAGTGAATCAATTTTTAGCTTTTCCGCTTGAATATATTCCGTACGTTGCTATTACGCTAATTATCGCATTTACGCTACATGAATTTGCCCATGCTTTTGTTGCATACAAGTTTGGAGACGAGACGGCAAAGAAACAAGGGCGTTTGACACTGTCGCCTCTTTCACATTTAGATCCACTAGGAACAATTCTCCTACTGGTAGTGGGATTTGGATGGGCTAAGCCCGTACCAGTTAATCGCTTTTTCTTTAAGAATCCCCGTCTAGCTGGCGTATTGGTTTCAATTGCAGGGCCGCTTAGTAACTTATTCCTTGCATTTTTAGGGGTTCTTGGTTGGTTTTTGATTTTGCAGTTTGCGGGTTATATAGATCCACTATATAAGTTTTTTAATATGTTTATCACCATTAATATTGTTTTATTTTTATTTAATTTGCTGCCATTTCCGCCGCTCGATGGCTACCGTATCGTAGAAGATCTTGTTCCAAACACAGTGCGAGCAAAAATGACGCAGTATGAGTCGTGGGGAATCTTGTTATTTTTAGTGTTAATTATTACACCGCTCGATCGCTATATCATTGCCCCTATATATGACATTGGAATCCCATTTTTTGTTGAGCTATTTCAACAACTTCTGGGACCTTTATTAACTTAAGTAAGGAGCGTTTTAACAATGGATCAACCGAAAAAAAAGAAGAATATTGGATTTAATATTATTAAGAATGATTCAACAGATGGACATGGAGGCTTTGGGGTTGGTGCGCTAAGCTTAGAAAATATTTCACCTGTTTTTGTATGCCCATCAGACGAAGAAGCTTTTGTTGATATCGGTGCGATGCATGCTCGAAGCGTGGTTGAAAAGGGAATTAAGTTTTTATCCAACAAAGACGAAGTTCCTAACGGCAAGCTCTATTGGCTTGTCTGGGTAACCATTGACCGCAATCCAGCAGGCCCTTATTATGCTGGCGTAACGGCATGTGAAATGACCGTAGATCGTGAAATTCGCCGCGGTTATAAGTCGCTTCCAGAGCATGTAAATAAGATGGATAAATCTATGAAGCGTCGCATTATGGTAGACGAAATGGATAATAAGTCAAAAGCAATCTTAAAAGATTTTCTATCTGCTCATGATAAGGAAATATGGGAACGTTCTAGTGATGAACTAAAAGAAGCTTTATCATAAAAAGGAGAGGCCCTCAGTCTAAGCTGAGGGCCTCTCCTTTTTAAAACCAATCGCGGAGGCGATGAAAGAATCCATCTTGTTCTTTCTGCTTCTGTGGCGCCTGGTTTTTCTCTTCAGAAACGCCTTTATCGCGACAATACGTAGTCGGTTGGGTACCTGTTAAATAGTATGCTTTATATTTTTTCGAACAGGACTTTGTTGCGATATCCCCCGTTTCGGGGTTAATATTTACGCTGACTAACCCTTTTGGTGCTTTGAATGCTTGTTTCTTCTTTCCTTCAAGCGCATCTTCCATAAACAATGCCCACATTTTTTTTGCATAAGCTTTTTCTTCAACACGCTCAATCTGTTTGCCTTGGTCATAGCCTACCCAAACACCTGATACAAGCTGAGGGGTGTAGCCAATCATCCAGCTATCTGTCGGCGTAGTACCAGATTTACCAGCATAATCTCTTGACAAGTATTTTAGAATTGGCTTTCCAGTTACTGTTGTATAGCCGTTTAATTCTTTTTGGAACATGCCTGTCATCAAATGCGTTGTTAGAAATGCTAATCGCTTGTCAACAATTTGTTTCTTTTCTTGAGGTGCTTCATACACCATGTCTCCACCAGCTGTTTCAATGCGCTTAATGAATGTTGGTGAAATTTCTTTTCCACCGTTTGCAAAAATGCCATATGCATTGACCATATCAATCACGCGAACAGGTGATGTTCCAAGAGCAAGGGACGGTACCTGCTTCAGTGGAGTTGAAACTCCTAATGACTTAGCCGTTTCGACCAATCGGTGCTCCCCGATAAATAAATGTGTTTTAACAGCATAGATGTTATCTGACAGCGCAATAGCCTGTGCTAGTGTAATGGGATTGTTTGCATAGTAGCTGTTATAGTTACTGGGTTTATATGTTGAAACCCCATCATCTAACGTGAAGGTTGTCTCTTCACTTTGCATCGCGGTAGATTCCGTAAAGCCGTCTGCTAAAGCAGCATAATATAAGAATGGCTTCATCGTAGAGCCCGGCTGGCGCACAGCTTGAGTTGCTCTGTTGAATGGGCTTTTCTTATAATCTCTACCGCCAATGAGCGCTTTAACTGCACCTGTTTTTGGATCCATTGCGACAAATGCTGTTTGAATATCAGAATCTTTATTCATAACGGTATTCATTGCTTCTTCTGCTTTCTTTTGCACGTCAATATCAAGCGTTGTGTAAATGCGTAAGCCATTTGAATGAATCATTGCTTCTGTAATTCCCAATTCATTCGTTAACTGAGATAAAGCTGCACTCATGAAGTAAGACGCATCCTGTTTCTTTGCGTTTGCTTCATCTTGTGCTTTTTTTGCATAGAACAAAGGTGTTACAAATGCTTTATCCGCTTCTTTTTGTGAAATTTTTCCTTGGTCAACAAGTAAGTTTAAGATGATGCGCTGACGCTCTTTTGCATTTTCTTCATGAAGCAGAGGAGAATAGTAAGTAGGCCCTTTCGGAATCCCAGCTAGCATACTAGCTTCACTTAGCGTTAAGTCCTTTGCTTTTTTATTAAAATACGTTTTTGAAGCAGCCTCGACTCCATAGGCGCCGTGTCCATAGTAAATGGTATTTAAATAACCTTCAAAAATTTTATCCTTGTCGTAATTAAATTCCAGGCGAATGGTATAAAGCGCTTCTTGGAATTTTCTTGTCCATGTTTTATCGTGTTCTAAAAAAAGATTTCGTGCGTACTGCTGCGTAATTGTGCTAGCACCTTGTACCTTACTCATTGCTTTAATATCGGCAACAATTGCCCCGCCAATACGTTTAATATCAAAGCCGTTATGATCATAAAACCGCTTGTCTTCAACTGCTAATGTAGCTTCTTTAATATTGTCAGATACGCTTTCTAGAGGGACCCAATAGCGTTTTTGACCGTTGTGTAATTCGTCTAATACTTTGCCATTGCTGGAATAGAAAATAGCGGTTTGCGGGACAGTTAGCGTAGGTGGACCAGCGATTTTGGCATATAAAAATATACTGATATAAGCAATCCCAATACATACAGTACATAAAAGTGCAAGAACAAGTAGAATGCGAAAAAGACGTCTAGCTTTCTTAAAGTGTTCAATTAATACAGTTTCCATTGTCATCACCTCATGAGTTAACTCCTTCGTTTCCTAAAAAAGTTACGTTTTAAAGGGTACCCAGATTGATACAGTCTTTTTATTATCAAAAGATTTTTTTACGAGCTAGATCCATTTATTTAAGCCTTTTAATGTGTAGGTTTATATAGGTAGTTTAGGTAAATATAGGCTTTTGAAATGAGGTTATAGCAATTTAAAGGAATATATAGTTTAGTATGAAAAAGAAAAAGCTCTTTTAAACCTAGAAGTCTAAAAAAAACCTTTGCTTTTCACTTAAATTCATCTATACTTTTTTTCATGTTTGTATAAATTATGTTAGGGTAATCTATGCATAGGCTAAATTCTCAAAATAGAAGGGAAGAGTTTAAATGGAATTATGGTTTACTGAGAAACAAACGAAGAATTTCGGAATTACGGCGAAAATTAAGCGCACTTTACATACAGAACAAACTGAGTTTCAAAAGCTAGACATGATTGAAACAGAAGAGTTTGGTAACATGCTAGTTCTTGATGGAATGGTAATGACAACTCAAAAAGATGAGTTTGTTTATCATGAAATGGTGGCACACGTGCCATTATTTACACATCCCAATCCTGAAAATGTCTTAGTAGTAGGCGGCGGAGATGGTGGCGTAATCCGTGAAGTATTAAAGCATCCTAGCGTAAAGAAAGCGACGCTAGTTGAAATTGATGGAAAAGTTATTGAATACTCTAAGAAGTATTTACCGGAGATTGCTGGTGAATTGGAGAATGAGCGCGTTGAGGTAAAGGTCGGCGACGGCTTTATGCATATCGCAGAAAGCGAAAATGAATATGATGTTATTATGGTTGATTCAACTGAGCCAGTAGGTCCAGCGGTGAATTTATTTACAAAAGGCTTCTACGCTGGGATTTCAAAAGCGTTAAAAGAAGACGGAATTTTTGTAGCTCAAACGGACAACCCTTGGTTTACTCCAGAGTTAATTACAAACGTACAGCGTGATGTAAAAGAAATTTTCCCGATTACTCGTCTTTATATAGCAAACATTCCAACGTATCCAAGTGGTCTGTGGACGTTCACAATCGGTTCTAAGAAGCATGATCCACTAGAGGTTAGTGAAGATCGCTTTATTGATATCGAAACAAAGTATTACACGAAAGAGCTTCATAAAGCAGCATTTGCTTTACCGAAGTTTGTAGCAGATTTAGTAAAATAAGGTGAAGCTTCAATTGGTGGGAGGCTTCATCTCCCGCTCATTGTTAGTGCAACTAATCGGGCTTTTAAGGACAGTGTAGCCCTCTGCTTATCTTCCAGCGATTTTCCCTGAGCTTGGAAGCGGAAGCCTTACTGCCAGTTAAGCTCGGATAAAGTACAAACCATAGACAAGATGTCAGTCAAAAGGCTTGGCGTCTTGTTTTTATGACAAGGAGGCATTCTCATGCGTTTTGATGAAGCATATTCAGGTAATGTATTTATAAAAAGTCACCCTAGCTTTGAAGAAAGCGAAGCCGTACTATACGGTATGCCAATGGATTGGACAGTAAGCTACCGACCGGGGTCTCGCTTTGGTCCAACTCGTATTCGCGAAGTATCAATTGGGTTAGAAGAATATAGCGCATATTTAGATCGTGAGCTTGAAGAAGTAAAATATTTTGATGCTGGTGATATTCCACTTCCTTTTGGAAATGCACAGCGAAGCATCGACATGATTGAGGGCTATATCGATGAGCTATTAGCAGCCGATAAGTTTCCGCTTGGAATGGGTGGCGAGCACTTGGTTTCATGGCCAGTTATGAAAGCGATGTATAAGAAATATCCGGATCTTGCTATCATTCATATGGATGCGCATACGGATTTACGTGAAGAGTATGAAGGTGAACCTTTGTCTCACTCCACACCAATTCGTAAAATTGCCGAGCATATTGGGCCAAGCAACGTTTATTCATTTGGTATTCGTTCAGGTATGAAAGAAGAATTTGTATGGGCGAAAGAGAACGGCATGCATATTTCTAAATTTGAAGTATTAGAACCTTTAAAAGAAATCTTACCTAAGCTAGCGGGCCGTCCAGTTTATGTAACGATTGATATCGATGTGTTAGATCCAGCCCATGCCCCAGGTACAGGTACAGTAGATGCGGGGGGCATAACATCAAAAGAGCTATTAGCATCTATTCATGAGATTGCTAAATCAGATATCCGCGTTGCGGGTGCAGACTTAGTAGAAGTTGCTCCAATCTATGATTCCTCTGAGCAAACGGCCAATACAGCTAGTAAGCTTATTCGTGAAATGATTTTAGGTTGGGTTCAAAAGCGCTAAACAAATATATAGAAGAGTAGGTTGCATTGATAGAAATGCGGCCTACTCTTTTTTACAAGATGAGCGAAAACTTGAAGTATTATTGAATTCTTGTCTCGGAATGTTTATACTATTTAAGTTATAAAGTATTCGTAAAAATTAAGGAAGTGTCTTGAGATGAATAACGCTTCAACGATTAAAAAGCCAATCGCAATTAAGATTGTGACGGACATTCGAGACGGACACATGAAGGAAACAACGGCGGTTGAGGCTCAAGGAACGTATTATAAAAAAGACGAAGTGGTTTATTTAACGTATACGGAGCATCAAGAAGAAGTAGGGGATATTAAAACGTTACTGAAGATTAAAGAGGATGAAGTAACGATTAACCGTACCGGTGCCGTAAAAATGAAGCAGTCTTTTCGTAAAAAAGTTAAGCTTGAAGGAACGTATATGAGTCCTTATGGCCGTATGGATATGATGACATATGCTCATAACATTGAATATAAAAAGCTCCAAAAAAGAGGTCATCTCTTTTTTACGTACGATTTGACATTGCAAGGTCAATCGGTAGGGAAGTACGCTGTAACGATAACATTCAAGGAGGAAGAACATGAACATTGTTGAACAAGTGCAAAGTAAGTTAAAAGCTGAGATTCAAGATGCAGTTGTAAAAGCTGAGTTAGCAACAAAAGATCAGCTACCAGAAGTCGTGTTAGAAGTACCAAAAGATAAAGCCCACGGTGATTATTCTACAAATATGGCGATGCAGCTTGCACGAATTGCAAAAAAAGCACCTCGCGCTATTGCAGAAGAGCTAGTAGCACAGTTTGATAAATCAAAAGCTTCAATTGAAAAAATTGAAATTGCGGGCCCTGGATTTATTAACTTTTACATGAACAACTCATATTTAACAGAATTAATTCCAACCATCTTAAAAGCAGGAGAAGCTTATGGTGAATCAAACGTTGGAAACGGTGAAAAAGTTCAGGTTGAGTTTGTATCAGCAAACCCAACAGGAGATTTGCATTTAGGGCATGCTCGCGGCGCAGCTGTAGGAGATTCTTTATGTAATGTTCTTGCTAAGGCAGGTTATGATGTATCTCGTGAATATTATATCAATGATGCTGGTAACCAAATTAACAACTTAGCGTACTCAGTGGAAGCGCGTTATATGCAGGCTTTAGGTATGGACAAAGAAATGCCTGCCGATGGCTACCATGGTGAAGATATTATCAACATTGGTAAAGAGTTAGCTGAAAAGTATGGAGATCAGTATGCAAAAGCTGATGAAAAAGAGCGCTTTGAGTTTTTCCGCCAGTACGGATTAGATTATGAGTTGGAAAAATTGAAGCGTGATTTAGAGCAATTTCGTGTAAAATTCGATGTATGGTACTCTGAGACATCTCTATATAAAAACGATAAAATTCAAGTTGCGCTTGATACGTTAAAGCAACAAGGTCACGTTTATGAAGAAGAAGGAGCAACATGGTTCCGTTCAACAACATTTGGTG
This sequence comes from Priestia sp. FSL W8-0001, assembly GCF_038050335.1. Taxonomy (NCBI): domain Bacteria; kingdom Bacillati; phylum Bacillota; class Bacilli; order Caryophanales; family Bacillaceae; genus Priestia; species Priestia sp. FSL W8-0001. Next base: position 3,864,206 of record NZ_JBBPAL010000001.1, on the reverse strand, counting down.
ATGATAAAGACCGAGTATTAATTAAAAACGATGGTTCATTTACTTACTTAATGCCGGATATCGCTTATCACCAAGACAAAATTCAGCGTGGCTTTGACAAGTTAATCAACATTTGGGGTGCTGACCACCACGGTTACATTCCGCGTATGAAAGCTGCAATCCAAGCCCTTGGTTATGGAAAAGATACGCTAGAAGTTGAAATTATTCAAATGGTTCAGCTGTATCAAAACGGTGAAAAGATGAAGATGAGTAAGCGTACAGGTAAAGCTGTAACGATGCGAGACCTTGTAGAAGAGGTTGGCTTAGACGCAACTCGCTACTTCTTTGCAATGAGAAGTGGAGACACGCACTTAGACTTCGACTTAGACTTAGCAGTTTCTCAATCCAACGAAAATCCGGTATATTATGCACAATATGCACATGCTCGTATTTGCAGTATCTTAAAGCAAGGTGCTGAAATTGAAGCATTAACAAAAGGAAACGTAGAGTATACGCTAATTCAGTCTGAGAAAGAAATGGACCTACTAAAGAAAATTGGTGAGTTTCCACAAGCTGTTTCTGAAGCGGCAACAAAACGCATTCCTCACCGCATTACAAACTATATCTTTGACTTAGCATCAACGTTCCACAGCTTCTACAACGCAGATAAAGTTATTGACACAGATAATATCGAAACAAGTAAAGCACGCTTAGAGCTTATCAAAGCAGTGCAGGTTACTCTACAAAATGCATTGAAATTAATTGGTGTTTCGGCTCCTGAAAAAATGTAATAAAAGATCCCCTTTCAAAGGGGGTTTTTTTATATCTTTAGCGTAGCTCCACCAATTCTTTTTACACCGCGAATTTTGGATAAGTCCTCTACAAGCTTTAATAGTGCTTGGTCTTTTAGTTTCGCTTCAATCATCACATCAAAATTTTGATTCAGCTCTTTGGCTAGTTGGAAAAAAGGCTTCACAAACTCAGAAGATACGTAATCAGCATGACTGCGAAATGCTTTTTCGGACTTCGGTGAAGAGATATGTACCTTAGGTCTGATATTTACATGCTTCCAGGTTTCAAAAATCCGTGGTAGTAAATCTTCAAGAGGCTGTGTTCCCAAGTTTGCTTGATGGTGGTGAAAGTCAAATACAAGCGGAATTTGCTCTTTTTCACAAACTTCTAACGTTTCTTCTGTTGTGTAGGTTTTATCATCGTTTTCAAGCGTCATCTGCTTTTTAATATGCATTGGAAGCTTCTTTAAGTTTTGTTGAAAACGCTCCAAGGCCTTAACCTTATCTCCGTAAGCTCCACCAACATGAATGTTAATTAACGATCCATCTACCACATCCATTGCTTCTAGCATTTGATAGTGATAGTTCATATCTAAAACAGCATTGTCAGTAATCTGCGGCTTATCACTCGTAAACAAAGTGAACTGGTTAGGATGAAAGCTTACCCGTAGATGATGAGACTTTACTAAGTGACCAAGTTCTTTCCATTCTTGTTGAAAAGGTGTTACAAAATCCCATGCGACTTCAGGATGAGTAGCTAAAGGAACAAGGGAAGAAGAGAGACGGTAAAGCATGATTTCATGTGCAATGTTATAATGTAAAGCTCGTTTTGTATGGTACAAGTTCTGTTGCGTAACTTCATATAATTTCTCTATGCGTTCCTCTTTTGAGAGTTTACTCCAGCGTGCAAACGTTAACGTTTTTGCAGGTGAGCAGTCCCACAAGGACAAAGCGTGGGAAACATAGCCAAATCTGACATTCATGTCTGTTAACTCCTTTTCATAGCTATAAAAGTGGGGATATAAACGTAGCTACCCCTTGTTTAAATTTATCAAACCAAGTCCGCTTTTTTATATCAGATAAAGAAAGAAGAGGACAGTCGTGTAAACAGGTGTGGAACGTTTCTTTTACATGCTTAATAAAAACAGGGTCAAAGATAAAGCAATTGATTTCTCCGTTTAAAAACAAGCTTCTTTTATCAAAGTTAGCAGTTCCCACATCACAAATTCGCTCATCAGCAATCATCACTTTTCCGTGATAGAAACCATAATAAAATTGATGAATCTGGCACCCCGCTTCGACTAAAGCAGGAAGATAAGAGAAGGCTGCATCGCGAACGAGTGGGTGATCTGCTCTCATTGGGATAAGGATATACACCGTTACGCCTCGTTTACGCGCTTTTAAAATAGCCGCCATTAAAGATTCTGTTGGGATAAAATAAGGAGTTCCAATACAAAGTTCATTTTTTGCTTCATTGATGATGTGCAAGAAATGATCTTCTAAGGAAACACCTTCCGTTGAGCGGAATTGCACGATTTGCATAGAGGGGTCTTTTATTTGTCTGTCAATTACCTCTTCGTGCTGCTCTTCATCGTTCATAGATGAGCTCCAATCTCTTAAAAACTGCGTTTGCAAATCATTTACTGCTTCTCCCGTTACTTTTAAGTGATAATCTTTCCACGTTCCTAATGTGGGATCTAAGCCTAAATATTCTTGGCCAATATTAAACCCTCCAATGTAGCCGATGGACTGGTCGATAATAGTCATTTTTCGATGATTCCTTGCGTTTATTGTATAAAATAAATAAGGGAATTTTAGCCGACGACTAAATGAAAACTTCACTCCGCAAGCCAGAAGGTGTTTTCTCATCTTCCGATTGAGCTTTATGCTACCGATGCGGTCAACGAGTAGCCGAACGTCAACTTGCTGACTTGCCTTTTCGCAGAGAAGATCCACAAATTTTTTGCTAACCTCATCGTTTTTGACAATATAAAAAGAAATGTGAATGGAATGTTTTGCTTGTTCGATTGATTTAAACAAGTCATTGTAAAACTTCGTTCCATCAGTGAAAAGTTTGAGAGATGCTTGACGCATTGGAAATGTACGCTCTTTTTGCATGAGTTCCTTTTTGCCAACACCTAAATCAATGGCAAACCATGCGACAATCAAAATAACGATTAAAATAATTACAGTAGCCAACATTTCCTTTCCCACCCTCCATCAACCGAATAATTCACGATAATCATCTTATTTCTGTTCTTAGTTTCACCTCGTTTAAATAGAATATGAACAAAAAAGAAAGAAAATATATTGACTGAATGTTCATTCATTATATAAAATGAAGAAAAGTTCATTATTTTCTAAATTTTCATCAGGGAGAAGGAGGGAATTATGTGTCAGCTTTATTGTGGGCCAATTTAATTTTATTTCTAATTGTAACCGCTTACGCAGGGTCGTTGTTTATTTACTTAATTCGAACGAGGTTAATGTACATCCAATTAGGTAAGAAAGTGGAGTTTGATCAAAAACTAAAAGAAAGACTGAACAAAGTATGGGTAAATGTTTTTGGCCAAAAAAAATTATTAAAAGATAAGAAAAGTGGAATCATCCACGTTCTTTTTTTCTACGGATTTATTCTAGTTCAGTTCGGTGCGATTGATTTTATTTTAAAGGGGTTAGTTCCTGGAGCGCATCTGCCATTAGGTCCGCTATATCCAGGCTTTACATTCTTTCAAGAAATTATAACTGTCTTGATTTTAGTTGCGGTTATATGGGCTTTTCATCGCCGTTATGTTGAAAAGCTTGTTCGATTAAAAAGAGGGTTTAAATCAGGTTTGGTTCTTTTGTTTATTGGTAGCTTGATGCTTTCAGTACTAATTGGAAATGGGATGTCACTAATCTGGCACAACCATGACTTAGCGTGGACTGAGCCAATTGCATCATCCGTTGCCTTTCTTTTGAATGGAATTGGCGAAACCGCATCTATTGTCATCTTCTATGTAGCATGGTGGATTCACTTACTTGTTTTATTAGCATTTTTAGTTTACGTACCGCAGTCTAAGCATGCCCATTTAATTGCAGGTCCAGCGAACGTGTTTTTCAATCGCATTTCTAAGCCAGGGAAGTTAGAGAAAATCGATTTTGAAGACGAGTCTCAAGAAACATTTGGTGTAGGGAAAATTGAAGATTTTACACAAAACCAACTCATCGACTTATATGCATGCGTAGAGTGTGGACGATGTACAAACATGTGTCCAGCGACTGGGACAGGGAAAATGCTTTCACCGATGGATTTAATTTTGAAACTACGCGATCACTTGACTGAAAAGGGTGCTGTCGTAACGTCCAGAGCGCCTTGGGTGCCTACGTATGCTTTTGCCAATACAAAAGGAAACCAGCTTGCGGTCATGGGAGCAAGCCAAAGCAGCAGCGAAGTAGCAGCTACTTTGGAATACAACCCGTCTTTAATAGGAGAAGTCATTACAGAGGAAGAGATTTGGGCGTGTACGACCTGTCGTAATTGTGAAGATCAGTGTCCAGTAATGAACGAACATGTGGATAAAATCATTGATCTTCGTCGCTTTTTAGTTTTAACAGAAGGGAAAATGGATCCGGATGCTCAAAGAGCGATGACGAACATCGAGCGTCAAGGAAATCCATGGGGATTAAATCGTAAAGAAAAAGAAACTTGGAGAGAAATGCGAGAAGATATTCATGTACCGACGGTTAAAGAAATGAAGAAGAGTGGAGAAGAATTTGAATATTTATTTTGGGTCGGTTCGATGGGAGCTTACGATAATCGAAGTCAAAAGATTGCGCTTGCTTTTGCAAAACTGCTAAATGAAGCAGGAGTTAAGTTTGCTATCTTAGGAAACAAAGAGAAAAACTCTGGAGATACGCCGCGTCGATTAGGAAACGAGTTCTTATTCCAAGAGTTAGCTTCTAAGAACATTGAGGAATTTGAAAAGAACGAAGTGAAAAAGATTGTCACGATTGATCCTCATGCATATAACATTTTCAAAAATGAATATCCAGACTTTGGGTTAGAAGCAGAAGTGTATCATCATACGGAGCTTTTAGCACAGCTTGTGAAAGAAGGAAAGTTAAAGCCCAACTTTCCAATTGAAGAAACCGTTACGTTTCATGATTCCTGCTATTTAGGCAGATATAACGAAGTATATGACCCGCCGCGTGAAATTTTAAAAGCAATTCCAGGAGTGAAAATGGTTGAGATGGCTCGAAATCGTGAAAGTGGAATGTGTTGTGGTGCAGGAGGAGGGCTCATGTGGGCAGAAGAGACCTCTGGTCAACGAATCAACGTCGCGCGTACAGAACAAGCCTTGGAAGTAAACCCAGGCATTATTAGCTCTGGCTGTCCGTACTGTTTAACGATGATTAGCGATGGTACAAAAGCGAAAGAAGTTGAAGAAAAAGTAGGAACATATGATGTAGCAGAGCTCTTAGAAAAATCAATTTTTGGCATAAACGAAGCAAAACAACCTGTATGATAAGGGAGTTTATTACAGAAGGATGAAGGTTTAAAGCCCCCAAATGCTACTAAAAGAACGGGGGCTACAACCTTGTAAGAGATAGAGATTTTGTTTGTCATCAAGTTGAGCAAACGTTCAATAGGAAAAGGGGGAGTTATAGATGAGGAGATCTGTCATTGTCAGTGCTGTGCGTACACCTTTTGGTAAATTAGGAGGAGCTTTAAGCTCACTAACTGCCTCAGAGCTCGGTGGCCACGCTATAAAATCCGCGGTTCAGCATGCTGGTGTAGAAGCGGAAAACATTGATTCGGTTATTATGGGCTGTGTGCTTCAAGGGGGGCAAGGACAATTGCCATCTCGTCAAGCGTTGCATCATGCTGGTTTACCTTGGAGTGTGCAAACAGAAACCATTAACAAAGTATGTGCATCAGGAATGAGAAGCGTGATGTTAGCAGATCAGTATATTCGTTTAGGAGAAGCTTCAGCGGTTGTGGCCGGAGGAATGGAGTCTATGAGCAATGCACCATATCTGTTACCAAAAGCAAGATGGGGCTTTCGAATGGGAGATGGCCAAGCGAAAGATTTGATGATTCATGATGGCTTAACATGTAGCTTTACAGGAGTTCATATGGGGACTTACGGAAATCGATTGGCAAGTGAACTGAATATTTCCCGGGAAAAGCAAGATGAATGGGCATTGCGTAGTCATCAGCTGGCCGTTCAAGCTGAGAAAGAGGGGAAGTGGCAGGATGAGCTTGTGGCCATTGATGTAAAGACGCGTAAAGGAACAGAAGTAGTTAAGCAAGATGAAGGGCCTCGTCATGATACTTCATATGAGAGACTTAGCACACTGCGACCAGTATTCAATCATGACGGAACAATTACTGCGGGAAACGCACCTGGTGTAAATGATGGCGCAGCAGCTCTACTTGTAATGGACGAAGAAGAAGCAAAGAAAAATGGTTATCAACAAATGGCAACAATTGTAGGTCATACATCATTAGCTGTTGAGCCACAAAACTTCCCTATTACGCCAGGGTTAGTAATAGAGAAGTTGTTAAAGCGTTGCAATAAAACCGTTCAAGATATTGATTTATTTGAGATTAATGAGGCTTTTGCAGCCGTAGCGCTTATGAGTATGCAGGTAGCGAACTTACCCGCTGATAAAGTGAACGTAAACGGAGGAGCTATCGCACTTGGCCATCCAATTGGAGCAAGCGGAGCGAGGATTCTAGTTACTCTTATTCACGAACTAAAGCGCCGTGGGGGTGGCTTAGGAATTGCGGCAATTTGTAGTGGCGGTGGCCAAGGGGACGCTGTGATGGTAGAAGTACATTAAAAAGGGGAGAAGGTCATGGATATTAAGAACGTACTTGTAATCGGAGCAGGACAAATGGGACTAGGAATTGCTCAAGTTTTTATGACGTCAAATTACCACGTTTCACTTTACGATATGTCAGAAGAACAGATCAAAAAAGGAATCGCATTTATCGATAAGCAATTAAATCGTCAAGTAGAAAAAGCAGCTATGACAAAAGTTGAAAAGGATGAAGTTATGAATAGGCTTTATCCAATTTCGTCCCTTTCTAATGCAGCGCAAGTGGATTTAGTAGTGGAAGCCGTCGTGGAGAAAATGGAGGTTAAGCAATCACTCTTCAAAGAGCTAGATCAACTTATGCCACCTCATACAATCTTGGCTACCAATACATCTTCACTGCCTATTACAGAAATTGCAGCCGCAACGAGCCGACCTCAACAAGTCATTGGAATGCATTTTATGAACCCAGTACCTGTGATGAAGTTAGTTGAAATTATTCGAGGGTTAGCTACAAGCGATGAAGTGTATAAAGTGATTCACGAAACGTCTGAGCGCTTAAATAAAGTTCCCGTAGAAGTAGAAGATTTTCCTGGATTTGTATCAAACCGAATTTTGATGCCGATGGTTAATGAAGCCATTTATACGTTATATGAAGGTGTTGCAAGGAAAGAAGATATTGATGCAGTGATGAAGCTTGGCATGCGCCATCCAATGGGACCGCTGACGCTAGCTGATTTTATTGGCTTAGATACCTGTCTATTTATTATGGAAACACTTCACAAAGGATTTGGAGACGATAAATATCGACCGTGTCCGTTGCTAAGAAAATATGTAAAAGCAGGTTGGCTAGGAAAGAAAGTAGGCCGTGGCTTTTTTACATATGACAAGTAAGGAGTGGTGAGATGCTTGCTTTTACGGATAAACAGCTCAGCTTTCAACACCTCATTCGTAAATTTGTTGCGGATGAAGTGATAAAAGTGGTTCCAAAAATGGAAAACGGAGAGTTTCCAAAAGAGACCTTAAAAGTAATGGGAGATGCAGGCCTACTTGGGATTCCCATTCCAAAGGTTTACGGTGGTCAAGAGCTCGATTTTATTTCATATACCATGGCAATTCATGAAATATCCAAAGTAAGCCCTGCTTTAGGCGTTATTTTATCCGTTCATACGTCCGTTGGTACTAATCCAATCCTTCGTTTTGGAACGGATGAACAAAAGCAGAAGTATGTCACGAAATTATCCCGAGGAATATATTTAGGCGCTTTTGCTTTAACCGAACCAAATGCAGGATCTGATGCATCTAGTCTAAAAACAAATGCTGAGAAACAAGGAAACCACTATATTGTAAACGGTTCCAAAGTTTTTATTACAAACGGCGGAGAAGCAGATACGTACATTATGTTTGCAAAAACTAACAGCAGCTTAGGTTCCAAAGGAATCACGGCTTTTATTGTAGAGAAAAATATGGTTGGGTTTCACGTTGGAAAAGATGAAAAGAAGATGGGCTTGCATGGATCTCGTACTGTGCAGTTGCACTTTGAAAATATGAAAGTACCAGTTTCTAATCGCCTTGGGAATGAGGGAGAGGGCTTTAAGATTGCGATGGCCAACTTAGATGCAGGGAGAATTGGCATTGCAGCGCAGTCCCTGGGAATTGCAGAAGGAGCCCTTTATGAAGCGAACAAAAATATAGTATTCACGGAAGAAAAGGAGAGTATTCTTCAACAAGGAAAGCTTGCTGATATGGAAACTCAAGTGGAAGCAGCTCGGCTACTCGTTTATCGCGCAGCTTATTTATATCAGCAAGGCATGAAGTGTACAAAACAAGCTTCAATGGCAAAGCTTTTTGCTTCGCAAGCTGCAATGAATCTTACGACGGAAACCATTCAACTTATTGGAGTTGGAGCAGTGATACAAGGAAATGTTGTAGAACGTTTATTCCGAGATGCAAAGGTATGTGAAATTTATGAGGGAACAAGTGAAATTCAGCGTATCGTAATCAGTAAATCTTTATAAACTGGGGGAGTTTAACATGTATTTTAAACTATCAGAAGAGCATGAAATGATTCGTAAAATGGTTCGAGATTTTGCTAAGAATGAGGTAGGACCTACAGCTGAAGAGCGAGATGAAGAAGAGCGTTTTGACCGAGAGATTTTTCGAAAAATGAGTGAGTTGGGATTAACTGGCATTCCGTGGCCTGAAGAGTATGGGGGAATTGGAAGTGACTATTTAGCGTATTGCATAGCTGTTGAGGAGCTATCACGCGTATGTGCATCAACAGGGGTGACATTGTCAGCCCATACATCTCTTGCTGGGTGGCCAATCTTTAAGTTCGGGAGCGAAGAGCAAAAGCATACGTACTTAAAGCCCATGGCGCAAGGAGAAAAAATAGGTGCTTACGGACTTACTGAGTCGAGTGCAGGATCTGATGCGGGAGGCATGAAAACGACCGCTGTAAAAGAAGGCGATTTCTATGTATTAAACGGCTCGAAAATCTTTATTACAAACGGTGGAGAAGCGGATATTTATGTCGTATTTGCCCGCACAAATCCGGAAGAAAAACAAAAAGGAACGAGCGCATTCATTGTGGAGAAGGATATGGAAGGATTCTCTGTTGGAAAGAAAGAAAAGAAGCTAGGCATTCGTTCATCGCCCACAACGGAAATTATTTTTGAGAACTGCCGAGTGCCAAAAGAGAACCTACTGGGTAAGGAAGGAGACGGCTTTAAAATTGCCATGATGACGTTGGATGGTGGTCGAAACGGTATTGCTGCTCAAGCGGTAGGGATTGCTCAAGGAGCTCTAGACGCAGCAGTTGCGTACGCAAAAGAGCGTCACCAGTTTGGTAAACCAATTATTGCACAGCAGGGAATTGCGTTTAAGTTAGCTGATATGGCAACCAGTATTGAGGCATCACGCTTATTGACGTATCAAGCAGCTTGGCTAGAAGGAGAGGGGCTACCTTACGGAAAAGAATCAGCCATGTCGAAACTCTATGCAGGTGATACTGCTATGAAAGTCACGACAGAAGCTGTTCAAGTATTTGGTGGATACGGATATACAAAGGATTATCCAGTTGAGCGATATATGCGTGATGCGAAGATTACCCAAATTTATGAAGGGACTCAAGAGATTCAGCGTTTAGTTATTTCTCGTTACCTTTCAAAATAAAGAGCGGAGAAGGTGGATGTTAATGAGCAAAAGGGAAGTGCTTACCTCTATTAAGGATGAGCGGTTAATTGAAGAAAGACGGACGCAGATGGTGAAAGGCGCAGTTAGTCTTTTTAAAGAAAAAGGTTTTCATCGAACGACCACGAGAGAAATCGCAAAATCATCAGGTTTTAGTATCGGTACGCTTTATGAATACATCCAGTCAAAAGAAGATGTTCTTTATTTAGTTTGCGACAGCATTTATGAAGAGGTAAGAGAGCGCTTAGAAGAAGAGATGCACCTTGAAGGCTATACGGTTCAATGCTTAGAAAAGGCAATTACGCATTATTTTAAGGTTATTAACGAACTTCAAGATGAAGTCCTTGTTATGTACCAAGAAGCAAAATCATTATCAAAGGATGCTCTTCCTTATGTATTAAAGAAAGAGCTTGAGATGGTGGGCATGTTTGAGACATTAATCCGTGGTTGCATCCAAAGCGAGCAATTCCTTCTAGATGACAAAGAGATAAAGCTGCTATCCCATCATATTTTTGTCCAGGGGCAGATGTGGGCATTTAGACGTTGGTGGCTGCAGCAACACTATACGCTGGAAGAATACACAAACATACAGCTGAAGTTTTTGCTAAAAGATTTTTCAGTCCAATCTGTTTAATGGGGAGGCATTATTATAATGGAGCAAAAGAAAAGAGTACGTTTTGTAACGGCGGCTAGCTTATTCGATGGCCATGATGCGTCCATTAATATCATGAGGCGTATTTTGCAATCGTTAGGAGTGGAAGTCATTCACTTAGGCCATAACCGATCTGTTGAAGAGATTGTGAACGCGGCCATACAGGAGGATGTTCAGGGAATTGCTGTTTCGTCATACCAAGGAGGTCACGTCGAGTACTTTAAATATATGTATGATTTGCTAAAAGAGAAAGGCGCTTCCCACATTCGTATTTATGGAGGAGGTGGTGGGGTTATCATTCCAAGCGAAAGAGAAGAGCTTCACCATTACGGAATTGCTAAAATTTTCTCTCCAGAGGATGGGCGCTTAATGGGGCTGCAAGGCATGATTCAATATATGGTAGATGAGTGCCAGAAGATAGTTTTGCCTGAAATACCTTCGGTCGATCGGTTGGAAAAAATCAACCATCAAGCCATTGCTCAGTATATTACAGTGGTTGAGAACGCGCTTTTAAATGGGGCTATGCAAGAACAAGCGGCAACCCTAGAAGCTATTAAAAGAGATTTAAAACAGGCGTCCAATATTCCTGTTCTAGGTATAACAGGAACAGGAGGAGCTGGTAAAAGTTCTTTAACGGACGAATTAATTCGTCGCTTTTTAGAAGAAAATGAATCCCTTCATATTGCCGTATTATCAATTGATCCAACCAAGCAAAAAACAGGAGGAGCGCTGTTAGGAGATCGAATTCGAATGAACAGCGTTTCATCCAATCGAGTTTATATGAGAAGCTTGGCAACACGTTCTTCTAAACATGAGCTATCAGCAGCTATTAAAGATGCAGTTGATATTGTAACGGCAGCTGGTTTCGACATGGTTATTGTCGAAACGAGTGGTATTGGGCAAGCGGATGCGGAAATTAAAAATCTGGCCAACGTATCCATGTACGTCATGACGAGTGAGTTTGGTGCCCCATCGCAGCTTGAAAAGATTGAGATGCTTGATTATGCCGATTTTGTTGTTATTAATAAATTTGAGAAAAAAGGGTCTGAAGATGCGAAGCGCCAAGTTCAAAAGCAATACCAGCGCAACCATGAACGTTTTGAAGACTCACTAGATGATATGCCTGTTTATGGCACAATTGCAAGTCAATTTAACGACCCAGGAACAAATCATTTATATAATGAGTTGATTCGTACGATTAATCAACAGTTCAATATTCAGCTTAAGCCAACCCTATCTACAGATGAAAAACAGTCACATACCATTATTCCTCCAGATAAACAGCAGTATTTACAGGAGATTGTAAATACAGTGCGAGATTACCATAACTATGCAAAACAGCAAGGGGATTTTGCGCATAAAACTCAGCAAGTAAAAGACGTTATCAATAAGGTCAAACATAAAGACAGTCAGCATGAACTGAAGGGACTCTTGCAAAACTATGAAAATCAGCTATCCAAAGAATCAAAAGAGAAGTTAGAAAGGTGGGCAGACTTAAAGAATGATTATCGTCAGCCCGTCTTAAGGACATATGTGCGAGGAAAAGAAATCAAAACAGATTTACAAATTGAGACATTGTCAGGGTTAAAAATTCCAAAGGTAGCGTTGCCTACATTTCGAGATGATGGAGATATCTTACATTGGTTATACCGAGAGAACGTTCCAGGTGAATTTCCATTTACAGCAGGAGTTTTTCCATTTAAGCGAAAAGGTGAAGACCCGAAACGACAATTTGCCGGAGAAGGCACACCAGAAAGAACGAACCGTCGTTTTCATTATTTGTCCAAAGATGATGATGCGAAGCGTTTAAGCACGGCTTTTGATTCGGTGACGCTATACGGTGAAAATCCAGCGGAACGGCCTGATATTTTCGGTAAAATTGGTGAAAGTGGCGTTAGCGTATGTACATTAGATGATATGAAAAAGTTGTATGAAGGCTTTGATTTATGTGCACCTTCTACATCTGTTTCCATGACCATTAACGGGCCGGCTCCTATTATATTAGCGATGTTCATGAACGTAGCGATTGCTCAGCAAGTGAATAAAAGGGAGACAGAACTAAAGCGCCAGCTGAGTCTAGAAGAATATGAAACGGTGAAAAGCAAGGCGTTGAGTACAGTTAGAGGAACTGTCCAAGCAGATATTTTAAAAGAAGATCAAGGGCAGAATACATGCATTTTCTCTACAGAGTTTGCGTTGAAGATGATGGGGGATATCCAAGAGTATTTTACGAAGCATCATGTGCGTAACTACTATTCTGTATCTATTTCTGGCTATCATATTGCAGAGGCAGGAGCTAATCCAATTTCTCAACTTGCGTTTACGCTTGCTAACGGATTTACGTATGTCGAGTACTACTTAAGTCGCGGCATGAATATTAATGATTTTGCACCGAATCTTTCCTTCTTTTTCAGCAATGGACTTGATCCAGAATATACGGTAATTGGTCGCGTAGCTCGTCGTATTTGGGCTATTGTTATGCGTGATAAATATGGAGCAAACGAACGGAGTCAAAAGTTAAAGTACCATGTACAAACGTCTGGTCGCTCACTTCATGCTCAAGAGATTCAGTTTAACGACATTCGTACAACATTGCAGGCATTAATGGCTCTTCACGATAATTGTAATTCTCTGCACACGAACGCGTATGATGAAGCTATTACAACACCTACGGAAGAGTCGGTGCGCCGTGCGATGGCTATTCAATTAATTATTACGAAAGAAAATGGATTGACAAAGAATGAAAACCCGCTTCAAGGCTCTTTTATTGTAGAAGAGTTAACAGATTTAGTAGAGGAAGCGGTTTTACAAGAGTTTGAACGTATCAACACACGAGGTGGAGTGTTAGGTGCTATGGAGCTACAATATCAGCGTGGCAAAATTCAAGATGAGTCAATGGAATATGAAATGAGAAAGCATAATGGTTCTTTGCCAATCGTTGGAGTAAATACGTACCGTAACCCCAATGAGCAAGGTGATACAAATGTTAATGATATGCAGCTTGCTCGTGCATCTTGGGAAGAAAAGAACTATCAAATTGAGCAGTTAAAAGCGTTTCAAGAAAAACATGCTGACAATGTAAAGCCAGCGCTTGAAAGGTTAAAAAAAGCTGCCAACAACGGAGAAAACATTTTCGCAGAGCTCATGAATACCGTCCAGTTTGCAAGTTTGGGTGAAATTACACAGGCGCTTTATAAATGTGGTGGACAGTATCGTCGAAATATGTAAATCGGTTTAGAAACAGAAACTATTAGCCATATGGCGCTAGTAGTTTCTGTTTCATTTTGCAATTTCCAAGAGATTTTTAGAATCGAGGCTAGCATAAATGTATTGAATTTGTTTATAATGAATGGTATGTATTTATTCGTGTCCATCATTTGAACTTATGATGAATTGATTTAATAGATTTTAGATATACATAGAAAGGGCGTGTCACCTTTGAGTTTAGAAAAGTACTCAAAAGAAGAATTAAAAGAGATGTCAATGATCGAAATTGCGTATGCGCTGTTAAGTGAGAAAACAGACCGTCAAGCTATTTCATTTCAAGAAATTATTGATGAAATCGTAAAAGCAACAGAGATGTCAGATACAGAATTAAAGTCAAGAATTGCGCAGTTCTATACAGATATTAATATCGATGGTCGATTCCTAACGGTTGGTGAAAACTATTGGGGGTTAAGGGGTTGGTATCCTTTTGATCAGGCAGAAGAAGATATTGTGCCAGCAGCTAAGCCGAAGAAGAAGAAAGCGAAAAAAGCTGTTGTAGACGAGCTGGATGATTTTGATGATTTAGAAGAAGAAGATCTAGATTTCGATGATCTTGATGAATTAGCTGAAGAAGATGACGGTGATTTTGAAGATTTAGATGAAGAAGATGTTATTGAAGAAGAGGAAGAAGACTTTGACGATTTAGATGAAGATCTAGATGAAGAAGAAGCAGATGAAGAAGCCGAAGAAGACCTTGAGTATGAGGATGAAAAATAATCTATCATAATGGTTCTTGACTTTTGTCATTGAAATATGTAGAATCTTTTTTGGGCTCTTTAAACGAGTATTTAAGAAGTTTAAACATATTATATAGAACATTGCTCCCAATCCTGTTATGGCATTGGGAGCAATTTTTTTTTTAAAACTTGGCACCTTGGAGCTAGAAACCATACAGGCTCATCTTGCTGTCGAGTTTTTGCTTTTTCGTACTGAACAGTTGAATTCTTATTCTTCTTCAATAAGCATTCCCAATAATGCTTTTAATAATTTCATGCATGATGATGAATGAATTGTGATTGTTTATGTAAAAACTTTTAGTATTGTACACTTTAACAAATTTAGAGGGGGAAGACCAAATGACAAAATATATTTTCGTAACAGGTGGCGTTGTATCTTCTTTGGGGAAAGGGATCACTGCTGCTTCTCTAGGTAGACTATTAAAAAATCGTGGATTAAACGTAACTATTCAAAAGTTCGATCCATACATTAACGTAGACCCAGGAACAATGAGCCCATACCAACATGGTGAAGTATTCGTTACGGATGATGGTGCAGAAACAGATTTAGATTTAGGGCACTATGAGCGTTTTATCGATATTAACTTAAATCGCTATAGTAACGTAACAACAGGGAAAGTTTACTCAACTGTATTGAAAAAAGAGCGTCGCGGTGACTACTTAGGTGGAACAGTTCAGGTAATCCCTCATATTACAAATGAAATTAAAGAAAAAGTATTCCGTGCAGGTAAAGAGACAAACGCAGACGTTGTTATTACGGAAATCGGAGGAACGGTAGGAGATATCGAATCTCTGCCATTCTTAGAAGCTATTCGTCAAATTAAAAGCGATATCGGTCGCGATAATGTAATGTACATTCATTGTACATTAGTGCCATACTTAAAGGCTGCAGGCGAGATGAAAACAAAGCCAACACAGCATAGCGTTAAAGAACTTCGTAGTTTAGGAATTCAACCAAACGTTATTGTTGTACGTACAGAAATGCCAATTTCTGAAGATATGAAAGAAAAGCTAGCTCTATTCTGTGATATCGATAAAAAAGCAGTTATTGAATGTGCAGATGCGGAGACATTATACGAAATTCCACTATCGCTACAAGACCAGCACTTAGATCAAATCACGTGCGATCACTTAAAATTAGATTGTAAAGAAGCCGATATGACGGAGTGGAAAGAGCTTGTAGCTAAAGTAAAAGGCTTATCTAAAACAACGAAAATTGCTCTTGTTGGTAAATATGTAGAGCTTCAAGATGCTTACATCTCAGTTGTTGAAGCAATGCGCCATGCTGGTTATGCATTTGATGCAGATGTAAACATTCAATGGGTTAACTCAGAGCACGTTACGCAAGAAAACGTAAGTGAACTATTAGGTAATGTTGACGGTATCTTAGTACCAGGTGGATTTGGTGACCGCGGTATCGAAGGTAAGATTGTAGCTACTCAATATGCTCGTGAGCAAAAAGTTCCATTCTTAGGTATTTGCTTAGGTATGCAACTTGCATCTGTAGAGTTTGCTCGCAACGTATTAGGTTTAGACGGAGCGCACTCTGCTGAAATTGCTCCAAGCACAAACTATCCAATCATTGACCTATTACCAGAACAAAAGGATGTTGAAGATTTAGGTGGAACACTTCGCTTAGGATTGTATCCTTGTAAGTTAACAGAAGGTACATTAGCTCATCAAGCATACCAAGATGAAGTTGTTTACGAGCGTCATCGTCACCGTTACGAGTTCAACAACGAATACCGTCAAGAGATGGAGAAGAAAGGCTTTATCTTCTCAGGTACAAGCCCAGACGGTCGTTTAGTGGAAATCGTTGAGTTAAAAGACCATCCATGGTTCTTAGCAGCTCAATTCCACCCAGAGTTCACGTCTCGTCCAAATCGTCCACAACCTCTATTTAGAGAATTTATTCGTGCATCAATTGAATTAGGACAACAACAATAAAAAACAACAAAAAAGACGCTGTGACAGACAGCGTCTTTTTTGTTGTTACTCATTTTCATCCATGATTTCTTTTAATGTAAAGGATAAGCCATAATACGCATAAAGAGTAGTCATAAGAGCTGGAAATCCAAAGCGTTCCCCGCTATCATCAGGGATAAGTGGCTGTAAAAGATACGTATTAATATGCACATCTGCTAGTTCATGAATACTTTCACCTTGAACCTCTTTGGGAATAGCTCCAATGCTAACAAACGGAATTCCTTGTTCCAGTAGAGTATGTGCTACTTGAACTGCTTTTTCGTCTGTAGAAAACCTTGTAACAATGAGTACTCGATCTACGGATGTTAAGCTGCTAATGTCATTGAGCTCTAGAGATTTTGCATGAGCTAACGGCTCTGCACTCTGCGTCGCTTCGTACATCACGGCTTGCATTTCATTTACTCCATAAATATAAATGTTTCCTTCTCCAATGGCTGCTTGAGCTAAAATACGAGCACCATCTTCCAAGTTGAATTCTTCTTTTTCGCCTATGCGTTTAAAATAGCTAGACAATTGTGTTGTGAAAATTTTAAGCATGATAAAGTCACCTTTCTCTTTCTCAAGAGTGTTTGCTAATCATTATATCGAAAAAATATATCCATATTCTAGTGTAAAACAAGTTATAATAAAAAAGTATGGAAAAACAAAGTAAGAATAATGACTAAAATTCCTGTATTTTGTAAGATTTCCTTAAATGAGCAGGGATTTGTCGCTTTATAACGAAATACATATGTTAGTTTTGTCTCAACAAGAGGCTGTATAGAAGGTGGGATTATGTTGACTGAAAAAATCTTAATTGTAGATGACCAGTACGGAATTCGTATTTTACTAACAGAAGTATTGCAAAAGGAAGGGTATCAAACTTTTCAAGCAGCGAATGGGTTTCAAGCGATTGACATTGCAAAAGAACAACAACTTGATCTTGTCTTGCTCGATATGAAGATTCCAGGGATGGACGGAATTGAAATTTTAAAACGATTAAAAGGGTATGATAAGACAATAAAAGTAATTATAATGACTGCTTATGGTGAATTAGATATGATCCAAGAAGCAAAAGATTTAGGTGCGTTAACGCATTTTGCAAAACCGTTTGATATTGATGAAATTAGACAGGTTGTTAGGGAATATATACCATTAAAGTCTAAGTAAGTGCTTACAATTAGGCGTGTTTCTAAGAAATTTTCAATATTAACCTAAAAATCTTGCTGTTTTGTTTTTAAGTTGGTATCCTAATTACTGTATTAATCATTCGACAACATATTGTGTGCAGATACACCGCATTTCTACATGGAATGTCAGATTCAAGAGCATACTACTTTAGGTAGGCTTTTGGTTAGTATCTAACTCACATAGATTATTAAGGAGGATTTCAACATGCCTTTAGTATCAATGAAAGACATGCTTATCAAAGCAAAAGAGGAAGGCTACGCAGTAGGCCAATTTAACCTAAACAACTTAGAGTTCACTCAAGCTATCTTAAAAGCAGCTCAAGAAGAAAACTCTCCAGTTATCCTAGGTGTATCTGAAGGTGCAGCACGTTACATGGGCGGTTTCAAAACTGTAGTATCAATGGTTAAAGGTTTAATCGAAGACTACAACGTAACAGTGCCAGTTGCAATTCACTTAGACCATGGTTCAAGCTTTGAATCATGTGCAAAAGCAATTCATGCAGGATTCACTTCTGTAATGATTGATGCTTCTCACCACCCATTTGAAGAAAACATTGCAACTACTGCTAAAGTAGTTGAACTAGCACACTTCCACGGTGTATCTGTAGAAGCTGAGTTAGGAACTGTTGGTGGACAAGAAGATGACGTAATCGCTGATGGTGTTATCTACGCTGATGCAAAAGAGTGTGAAGAGCTTGTTAAACGTACAGGTATCGACTGCCTTGCTCCAGCATTAGGTTCAGTTCATGGTCCTTACAAAGGTGAGCCAAACTTAGGTTTTGCTGAAATGGAAGAAATCGGTCAAATTACTGGTTTACCATTAGTATTACACGGTGGTACTGGTATCCCAACAAAAGACATTCAAAAAGCTGTTTCTTTAGGAACTGCTAAAATTAACGTAAATACAGAAAACCAAATTGCTTCAGCTAAAGCTGTACGCGAAGTACTAGCTGCGCAACCTGAGCAATATGACCCACGTAAATATTTAGGACCGGCTCGCGATGCAATTCAAGCGACAGTTCAAGGGAAAATGCGTGAGTTTGGTTCTTCAAACAAAGCATAATTACCATTCCACATTAAGTGATTAATGATGAGATGGTGCAAAGCCGCCTTGCTCAATAGTTGTAAGGCGGCTTTATTTTAATTATAATTTTCATATAATTAAGAAAAAAGGGGATAGGACAGATGAAATTTTTCATTGATACAGCTAACTTGTCAGAAATAAAGGAAGCGCATTCATTAGGGGTTATTGCTGGTGTTACAACAAATCCAAGTTTGGTAGCAAAAGAGAATATCACATTTGAAGATCGTCTTCGTGAGATTACAGAGCTAGTTGAAGGGTCAGTGAGCGCCGAAGTCATTTCTTTAGATGCAGAAGGAATGATTCGAGAAGGTAAAGAGTTAGCGGCCCTTGCACCAAATATTACGATTAAAGTACCGATGACTCCTGATGGTCTAAAAGCAGTAAACGAATTTACGAGTCTTGGAATCAAAACCAACGTCACGCTTATCTTTTCTGCTAATCAAGCATTATTAGCTGCAAGAGCTGGTGCAACATATGTTTCACCATTTTTAGGTCGCCTTGATGACATTGGATTTAATGGTATGAACTTAATTTCAGATATTGCAGAGATTTTTGCTATTCACGATATTCCAACTGAAATCATTGCTGCTTCTATTCGTCACCCAATGCATGTAACGGAGGCTGCTAAGCAAGGAGCTCATATTGCAACAATTCCTTATAAAGTAATTATGCAGCTTTTCAAGCATCCTTTAACGGAAGCAGGAATCGAACAGTTTCTAGCAGATTGGGAAAAACGACAAAAATAATGTAAATAAGATGGTATGGCATTTGCGAATAAATTGAGTAAATGCCATATTTTCTTTAAAATTGTCGAAATTATACATGATTTTTGGATTTTCGTGTACACTAGTAGATAAGAGGAAAAATACAAGTAGTCTACATAGTGGTAGTTCCAATTTTTTCCTTAACTACAGAGTCGAAAACTTTCTTTCGCTGGAAGGGAGCTATAAATGGAAAAGCTGAAAATACAAGGTGGCTTTACTCTAAGTGGAACAGTTCGTGTAAGCGGTGCTAAAAATAGCGCTGTGGCGCTGATTCCAGCTACGATTTTAGCGGAGTCACCTGTTACAATAGAGGGGCTACCTCGTATATCAGATGTTGAATTGCTGAGTGATTTAATTGAAGAAATTGGTGGCACTGTCACAAGTGATAATGAAGAATTAACGGTAAATCCAACTCATATGACGGCCATGCCTTTACCAAGTGGAAAGGTAAAAAAGCTGCGTGCTTCTTATTATTTGATGGGAGCAATGTTAGGGCGTTTTAAAAAAGCTGTTGTTGGTCTTCCGGGCGGCTGTTATTTGGGACCGCGCCCAATTGATCAGCATATTAAAGGTTTTGAGGCACTAGGTGCTACTGTTACAAATGAACAAGGTGCTATTTATTTACGTGCTGAAGAATTAAGAGGAGCTCGTATTTATTTAGACGTGGTAAGCGTTGGTGCAACCATTAATATCATGCTAGCTGCTGTCAGAGCAAAGGGACGTACTGTTATTGAGAATGCAGCTAAAGAACCTGAGATTATTGATGTTGCGACGTTGCTAACGAGTATGGGAGCAAAAATTAAGGGTGCTGGAACAGACGTTATCCGCATTGATGGCGTAGATACTTTACATGGATGCCGTCATTCAATCATTCCAGATCGTATTGAGGCGGGCACTTACATGGTAATGGGTGCTAGTATGGGGAAAGAAGTGATTGTGGATAATGTGATTCCACAGCACTTGGAATCTTTGACAGCTAAAATGAGAGAAATGGGTATTCATATTGAAACAAGCTCAGACCAAATTTTGGTTGCTACAAGAGAATTATTAAAGCCTGTAGACATCAAAACATTGGTTTATCCAGGATTCCCAACAGATTTGCAGCAACCTTTCACTACTTTATTAACAAAAGCATCTGGTACAAGTGTAGTAACAGATACAATTTATGGAGCTCGGTTTAAGCATATTGATGAGCTAAGACGTATGAATGCTTCGGTTAAAGTAGAGGGTCGCTCTGCAATTATTAATGGGCCAATACAGTTGCAAGGTGCGCGTGTTAAGGCTTCTGATTTACGAGCAGGAGCAGCTCTAGTAACAGCTGGTTTAATGGCTAAAGGAATTACTGAAGTTACCGGATTAGAACATATTGATCGAGGATATAGTCACCTCGTGGACAAACTATCAAGTTTAGGCGCAATGATTTGGCGAGAAGAAATGACTGAAGAAGAAATTGAACAATTCCAAAATTCTTAATCACAAATTTTCTCATCATGTCATCTACTAGACATTACGTGAATTTCGTCTATAATAGAGTAAGTTGAAAATCAGTGAGGGAAATCCCTCACTGATTATTTATTCGTTATAAATAATAAATCGGTGTGTGCAATGTATTTGTAGCTATCATTTCTTATTTAATATGAATTGAAAAGGTTTTCAGTAGAAGCTAGTAAACTATAACATGTTTTTTGTTGAACGCTATGCGTCAAAAAAAGATTGATTAAAAAGATAGAAAAAGGTTAGAATATAAGTTGCTACATTAAACAATTCGTGGTTTTTGCCACTTCGTTATGAAAGTAACCTGTTTTTTCTTCTAATAAGTGTATAATTATAATTGATTCTACTTATGTATACTTCTAGATTACCTTCTCCATCTTTAACACATTGTTCCGACCGTATCATTTTCTAATAGATAGTAACTTAATATGGAAGGAAACTCAAAAATTATTCATTAAAAGCGTGGTGTCCTAATGAACTTAACATTATCCAGTTTAGAAAATATGAAATTAAAAGAGCTATATGAACATGCGAAAGCATATAAAGTTTCTTATTATAGCAAGCTAACGAAAAAAGAGCTTGTTTTTGCAATTTTAAAAGCACAGGCAGAGCAAGACGGTCTGCTTTTCATGGAAGGTGTCCTTGAAATTATTCAATCGGAAGGGTTTGGGTTTTTAAGACCAATCAACTATTCTCCAAGCTCTGAGGATATTTATATTTCCGCGTCTCAAATTCGCCGTTTTGATTTACGAAACGGAGATAAAGTATCTGGTAAAGTTCGTCCCCCTAAAGAAAACGAGCGTTACTATGGCTTACTACATGTAGAAGCAGTTAATGGTGAAGATCCAGAGACATCAAAAGAACGCGTGCATTTCCCAGCGTTAACGCCTATTTATCCAAATGAGCAAATGCGTTTGGAAACACAGCCTAGAAGTTTCTCAACTCGAATTATTGACCTTATCTCACCGATTGGTTTTGGTCAAAGGGGATTAATTGTTGCACCACCTAAAGCTGGTAAAACAATGCTTCTAAAAGAAATTGCAAACAGTATTACAACAAATCATCCAGAAGCAGAGCTCATTGTTCTCTTAATCGATGAGCGTCCTGAAGAAGTAACAGATATTGAAAGATCTGTTGATGGGGATGTTGTAAGTTCAACGTTTGATGAGGTACCAGAAAACCATATTAAAGTCGCTGAGCTTGTGCTCGAGCGTGCAATGAGATTAGTGGAGCATAAAAAAGACGTTGTCATTTTAATGGATAGTATCACTCGTCTAGCTCGTGCTTATAACCTTGTTATTCCGCCAAGTGGAAGAACATTGTCAGGTGGTATTGACCCAGCTGCTTTCCATCGTCCAAAGCGATTCTTTGGTGCTGCCAGAAACATTGAAGATGGCGGAAGCTTAACAATTCTTGCAACAGCTTTAATTGATACAGGCTCTCGTATGGACGATGTAATCTATGAAGAGTTTAAAGGAACTGGAAATATGGAGCTTCACCTTGATCGTTCACTTGCGGAAAAACGTATTTTCCCGGCAATTGATATTCGTCGTTCAGGTACACGTAAAGAGGAGCTTCTTATTCCAAAGGAGCAGCTTGATCATTTATGGGCTATTCGTAAGTCAATGGCTGATGCGCCTGATTTTGCTGAAAAGTTCTTAAAGCGTCTTCGTCAAACAAAATCAAATGAAGAGTTTTTTGCTTTGTTAACTGAAGAGAAGAAAGCTCTATTAGCTAATAAACGATAACAGAAAACATATGTAATTGGTTTTATAAAGATTTTAAATGAAGTGTCAGTTGATGGAAAAAGATGTTTTGAATAGGTGGTTGCAAAACGAAACAACCCTTGTTATAATTTCATCATGTGTGTTGATAAGATACACGATGGTGCGATTATGCTCATCATTTTTTCTTATCAATAAACTCTGTTTCAGAATGATTCAGGGCGGAAGGAGATGAAAAGAATGAAAACAGGAATTCATCCAAAGTACAACAAAATCATGGTGAAATGCAGCTGTGGTAATGAGTTTGAAACTGGTTCTGTAAAAGAAGAGATGCGCGTTGAGACTTGTTCACAATGTCACCCATTCTATACGGGCCGTCAAAAATTCGCTGAAGCTGGTGGCCGTGTTGATCGTTTCAACAAAAAATACGGTCTTAAATAATCAAGATTGTCGAAGCAAACAGGCAAGTAGCTTATCTCTTGCCTGTTTTTTTACTTTTAAAAATACGGAATAAGTAAAATATTTCCACTGTGGGTGGAGAAATCTTTTTATATACATGTTCTACATAATTAAAGGTAGACTAGATAAAGTTAGTAGCGGTTCGCTCATAATGGAGTGATAGGAAGGGAGAGTCCCGCATGGTGTACGTAATGAAACAAAGCGGTTGGATTGAAGTAATTTGTGGAAGTATGTTCTCAGGGAAATCAGAAGAATTAATTCGTCGTGTTCGTCGCACGCAGTTTGCCAAGCAAAATGTGCAGGTGTTTAAGCCAGCAATCGATGATCGATATAGTGAAGAAGCGGTTGTATCACATAATGGAACATCAGTTATTGCCCATCCTATATCTATTTCTACTGACATTTTAGATATAGTTAGCGAAGCTACAGATGTAGTGGCAATCGATGAGATTCAATTCTTTGATAATCAAATTGTTGAAGTTGTACAAGCTCTTGCAGATAAAGGGTTTCGTGTCATTGTAGCAGGACTTGATCAAGACTTTCGTGGTGAGCCTTTTGGACATGTACCTCAGCTGATGGCAATAGCTGAATCGGTTACAAAACTGCAAGCTGTTTGTGCATCATGTGGATCTCCAGCAAGTCGTACTCAACGTTTAATTAATGGAGAGCCAGCTTCTTATGATGATCCCATTATACTAGTGGGCGCATCGGAATCTTACGAACCTCGCTGTCGCCATTGTCATGTGGTGAAAAGTTCAAAAGCAGCAAGTAACTTTCAAGAACTAACCAAATAAAAAAGAGACTGGGACATAAGTAGTTCAGCCTCTACTATACCTGAACGATTGAGAGTTCATAACTTTTAATCGTTCAGGTTTTTTTGGTTGATTGTGAAAACAATGTTGGAAACAGGGTGGAATGGAGCGTAGGACACTCGACTCCTGCGGGAAAGAGAGGGAAAACTGAGATCCCGCAGCGCAGCGAGGAAGCTCAGGTTCCTCCCCGCGGAAAGCGAGTGACCGTAGCGCAATGGAACGAACGTGTTGAGACAAATCAAAGAGATGGGAACAGCTATTGTTTGTCTTTTAGAAGCAATCATTTTGTTATGTCCCAAACTCTTTTTTTATGGAACTGGATGAAAAGGGAGGAATGTGGAAAACTAACAAGATAGGAGGGGGATAGTATGAAACACTTAATTGCAATACTGTTTACCGCTTTTCTTTTAGCCGCATGTAACCAAGGAGACCAGCCCCAAGACACTCAATCAAAAAAAGAGCGAGCTGAGCTTGAAAATTATGAAGAATTTACGGATCAAAACCCTAATTTTTTAAATACAACCAATGAACAAACTGCAGTAAAAGATGATGCTACTAAAATTGAAGAAATTATTAACGTCAAAACTCCTTATAAGGCTGGAAATATTGTTATTAGTGGAAAAGATGCGTGGGTGACAGTATACGTTGGAAAAGAATATAGCGCTCGCGAGAAAAACAAGATTATAAAAGATCTCAATGAGGTTTTCTATGAAGGTTTGCCTAGACTTCAATTTCATGTAAACGTCAAGCCATAATCCTTGGTAAAACTCACTTTGTTTTGACTGAATCCATGAGCTATACTATAATTAGAACGTTATGGATAAAAAATGAGGTGAATGACGTGTTTGATCGTTTAGAAGCCGTGGAGGCACGCTATGAGAAGTTGAATGAGCTTCTTAGCGACCCTGAAATCGTAAATGACCCATCTAAATTAAGAGAGTATTCAAAAGAACAATCAGATATACAAGAAACCGTTACGTGTTATCGAGAGTATAAAGAAGTAAAAGAGCAGCTGCAAGATGCAAAAGCAATGCTCGAAGAAAAGCTTGATGCTGATATGCGTGAGATGGTTAAAGAAGAAATTCAAGAGCTAGAGCCGCAAGCAGAAGAATTAGAAGATAAACTTCGCATTCTGTTAATCCCGAAAGATCCAAACGATGACAAAAACGTTATTATGGAGATTCGTGGTGCTGCAGGAGGCGATGAGGCAGCCTTATTTGCGGGTAACCTATACCGCATGTACTCACGCTTTGCCGAGGCTCAAGGCTGGAAAATTGACGTAATGGAAGCTAATACAACAGGTGTTGGTGGATATAAAGAAATTATTTTCATGATTAACGGTAAAGGTGCTTATTCAAAAATGAAGTTTGAAAACGGCGCACACCGTGTTCAACGTGTACCTGAAACGGAATCAGGTGGACGTATTCATACTTCAACAGCAACGGTTGCATGTCTACCGGAAGCTGAAGAGGTAGAGGTAGAAATTCATGAAAAAGATATTCGTGTTGATACGTTCGCATCTAGTGGACCAGGTGGACAAAGCGTAAATACAACCATGTCAGCTGTTCGTTTAACGCATTTACCTACGGGAACAGTTGTATCGTGTCAAGATGAAAAGTCACAGATTAAGAATAAAGAAAAAGCAATGAAGGTATTACGTGCACGTGTTTATGATAAGTTCCAGCAGGAAGCTCAAGCTGAATACGATGCAAATCGTAAGCAAGCAGTAGGTTCTGGGGATCGTTCAGAGCGTATTCGTACGTATAACTTCCCTCAAAACCGTGTAACGGATCATCGTATTGGTTTAACAATTCAAAAGCTTGATCAAATTCTAGAAGGTAAGCTAGATGAAATCATTGATGCATTAATCATGGAAGATCAAGCGAGAAGAATGGAAGATTCGAATTAACAATGAAAGTTTTTGAAGCCCTAAAATGGGCTTCTTCTTGTTTAAAAGAAGCGCAAAGAGATGAAAATGCTGGTGAGATGTTGTTGCTTCATCACCTTGGCATGACTCGAACTTACCTACTTGCTTCATTGCAAGAAGAAGTCCCAACGGAAATCATGCAAAAATTTCAGCATGATGTTAAAAAACATGTAGCTGGGATACCAGTACAATATCTCATTGGTTCGGAAGAGTTCTATGGAAGAACGTTTCAAGTAAATCAGGAAGTGCTTATACCGCGTCCGGAAACTGAAGAGCTTGTATTAGGCTTAATTGATCGTATGAAACAAAAGTTTGGACACGCTCCAATTCAGGCTGTTGATATTGGAACAGGTAGTGGTGCAATAGGTGTTACACTTGCTTTAGAAGTTCCAACGATAAAAATGACGTGCACAGATATTGCAGAAGAATCGCTAGCAGTAGCCAAAGAAAATGCTAAACGCTTGGGTGCGAAGGTTCAATTTTTACATGGAGATTTATTAAAGCCTTTTATTGAGGCATCTCAGCGATTTGATGTTGTCGTGTCTAACCCTCCATACATTCCTGATAGTGACGAACTATCAACCGTTGTGAAGGACTATGAGCCTAATCGAGCTCTTTTTGGTGGTCAAGACGGTTTGAATTTCTATCGACGTTTTATGGAAGAGCTCCCGCTTGTTATTAACAAACAGGGAATTATTGCATTTGAAGTAGGGTTTGGACAAGCTGATGCAGTATCAGATATGTTAAAAAAGCAGTTCCCTAATGCAAAAGTTGAAGTTGTTTTTGATATCAATGGAAAAGATCGAATGGTATTTGCTTCTTTATAAAAATAATAGATTTTAATAAGTTGCTAGTTTAGGATAGAAAATCATTGTCCATACTATCTTGTGAAGGGATGGTGGACATAATGAAAAAACAAGCAATTATTTATTTTCTTTTACTTATTATTGGAGCGAATATCCAAATTCTATATACAAATCAAAAGGTCGAGGCTACTGAGCCGATGGTTATTCCAGATGAAGCAATTCGTTTACGTATTCTTGCAAATAGCGATAGTAAGAAAGACCAGCATGTAAAACGATTAATTAGAGATGAAGTAAATGCACAAATTACTACATGGGTTCAAGAGTTAACGTCAGTGGAAGATGCAAGAGATGTAATTAAAAGCAACTTACCCACATTAGAAGCGATTGCTAAGAAAGTTATGAAAGAACAAGGTATGGATCAGATTATACACGTTGATTTTGGAAAGGTGAGCTTTCCAACCAAGCTATATGGTCAATTGCTTTATCCAGCTGGTGAATATGAAGCAGTTTTAATTACGTTAGGTGAAGGTGAAGGAGCAAACTGGTGGTGCGTACTGTTTCCACCTATGTGCTTTTTAGATTTCTCAAACGGGGAAGCTATTGAATCACCAATGCCTGAAGAAGAGCAGCCTGTGGAAAAGAAAGAAATGATAAAAGCGGTAGCTGAAGAAGTAGAGAAAGTAGATGCTAATCACACTGACCATTCAAACCTTGTTGCATCAACTTCAAATCTGGCACAAGAAGTAGCTGTAAAAGAAGCGAAAAAAGAAAAGCAGCAGGAGCAGTCTAGTAAAAAAGTACAGGAGAAAGAAGAAGAAGTAGAAGTGAAATTCTTTATTGTAGAACTAGCTTCATCTTTATTCAAATGATAGAAAATAAAAGTATATAGTTCTATTTGTTTCTCATATTTCATAGTTTTGTTACTAGAAACTAAAATGAGGTGATGAGAAATGAAGGAACAATTAAAGTTAGCAGAAGTGAAAGATTGTGGGCGAATTCAATCTTTCTTAACAAAAGCAGGTATTAGTTCAGAAGGTGTAGCAGAAAGCATTCATCATTTTGTTATTATGGAAGATGAGAATGACGAGCTGTTAGCAACTGTTGGATTTGAAAAAGATGGAGAGCATGGGTTATTACGTTCTCTTGTTGTTTCACCTTCCCTCATGCGATCGGACATTCTATTGTTATTCAAAAGCATTGTACAGCTAGCTAAAAAAAATGATGTTCATCAATTATATTTAGTGACGAACAAGGCTTCGTCCGTACAGTTTTTTTCAATGATGAATTTTCAGCAAATCAGTTACGAAAATTTGCCAGATGGCTTGAAGTATCATTCTTATCTACGAAATCTTTCAAGCTTAGAGCAAGTATATGTAATGGCTTATCAAGATTGAATTTCACACATGTGGATAAAGATCATCCACAAAGTTATTAACAAACAAACAAGCTTTATCCACATTTTGTGGATAAAGCTTGTTTGTTGCAACCGTCTATTGATAAAATAAATTAAAATCTTGTATAAATAGTAGGTAATAGAGATGTTTTTACCTATATATAGTTGTACCAATAGGAGTGAATGAAATGAACACAAAAATCTGGTCTGTGGATAAAGAAATGAAAAATCAAGATAGTTATCCACAGATAGAAGAAGCATCTTTGTTGTTAAGAAACCAAGAAGTCGTTGCGTTTCCTACAGAAACAGTCTATGGGTTAGGGGCAGATGCAACCTCTGAACAGGCTGTGGATAAAATTTTCAAAGCGAAAGGTCGTCCGAGTGATAACCCGCTTATTGTACACATTGGTGACGTGGAACAGTTAGATAGTATTGTAGCCGAGGTGTCAGAAACAGCTCGGGAAATAATGAAAGCTTTTTGGCCAGGACCTATTACGCTCATTTTTCCTAAAAAAGGATTTGTAGCAGAGAACGTTACGGCAGGTTTGGATAGCGTTGCCGTCCGAATGCCTTCGCATCCCGTAGCTCTAGCTTTATTAAAAAAAGCAAGTGTACCAGTAGCTGCACCAAGTGCAAACCTATCCGGAAAGCCAAGTCCAACAAGTGCTCAGCATGTTATGAACGATTTGGAAGGTAGAATTAGTGGAATTGTTGATGGTGGAACGACCGGAGTTGGTCTAGAATCTACGGTACTGGATTGTACGGAAGACATCCCAGTCATTTTACGTCCTGGTGGCGTTACAAAAGAACAATTAGAAGCTTTAATTGGAGAAGTAAGGGTAGACCAAGCTCTTAAAGATGAAAAGGAAGCGCCAAAATCTCCAGGAATGAAGTATACACATTATGCTCCTAATGCGCCGCTCATCATTGTGAAAGGTTCAGAGAAATTTTTACAGGAGCAAGTTGAGTATTTTCAAAAACAAGGAAAGAAAGTTGGAGTTTTAACAACCCATGAAAATAAAAACTCTTATCATGCAGATCAGATTTTAACTTGCGGCTATCGAGATAAGTTAGAAACGGTTGCGAGTGAACTTTATCATGTTTTACGTTCTTTTAACGACTATGACGTAGACGTTATTTTAAGTGAAAGCTTTCCTGAGCATGGAGTAGGTCAAGCTTTAATGAATCGGTTAGTGAAAGCGGCTGGTCATCAGTTTATTGTTCAATAATTTTAGATTCATCTTCTAAACCATTTCGTGCGTGCATAAGGTGAAATAGGCACGTCCGAGGAGGTTGAAGATGGATATTTCAGGATTAATTAGTGAACTGATTACATTAGTTATTATGGCATTTGCGTTAGGAATGGACGCCTTTTCGGTCGGACTTGGAATGGGTCTAGTCCGTTTACGCTTTCGCCAAATTTTTTACATCGGAGTAATAATAGGTCTTTTCCATATATGGATGCCCCTTTTGGGTATGTTTATTGGAAAACTGTTGTCTGATAAGCTGGGAATGTTAGCTACATATGGTGGAGGCGTATTACTTCTCATATTAGGAATACAAATGATTTACTCATCCTTCAAGCGTGACGAAGAGCCGTTTATTAAACCTGTAGGATGGGGATTAATTATCTTTGCATTGGGCGTTAGCTTAGATAGTTTTTCTGTGGGCTTAAGCCTTGGGATTTTTGGAGCAAGAACATTTTTAACAATTATGATTTTCGGCGTAGTAAGTATGCTGTTAACATGGTTAGGTCTTTTGCTTGGAAGACGTGTTCAAGGTTGGTTAGGTTCGTACAGTGAAGCGTTAGGGGGAAGCATTCTCCTTGCATTTGGAATCAAGCTTCTTTTTCAATTATAAATAGCTTATTAATTTAATACTCTAAAAAAGAGGCTGGGACATAAGTAGTTCAGTCCTTACTATACCTGAACGATTGAGAGTTCATAACTTTTAATCGTTCAGGTTTTTTGTTGATTGTGAAAACAATGTTGGAAACAGGGTGGAATGGAGCGTAGGACACTCGACTCCTGCGGGAAAGAGAGGGAAAACGGAGATCCCGCAGCGCAGCGAGGAAGCTCAGGTTCCTCCCCGCGGAAAGCGAGTGGCCGTAGCGCAATGGAACGAACGTGTTGAGACAAACCAAAGAGATGGGAACAGCTATTGTTCGTCTTTTAGAAGCAATCATTTTGTTATGTCCCAAACTCTTTTTTATGCTTACATTTAATGAAAAGTATCATAGGTCATGGGTGTTGAACTCTTCTATCTATTAAGGATAAAATAAAGGCAATGTAAAAAGGGATTATTAGTAGTAAGATAAGGAGAGATTTTAGATTGAAAAAAGTCTTATTTGTTTGTACAGGAAATACATGTCGAAGTCCTATGGCGGCAGCTTGGTTAAGCAGTCAAAAAAAGCGTGGAATAGAAGTAAAATCAGCGGGTTTATTTGCAATGGACGGTCAACCGATTTCTGCGCATGCAGCAGCAGTTTTAGCGCAGCAAGGTATTGATTCATCGCATACATCATCTAGTATTACAAGAGAAATGTTAGATTGGGCAACTCATATTTTTACTATGACAAGTAGTCATAAACAGATGCTGGCAAACCAAGCTCCAGATACTATAGACAAGCTGTTTACGCTAAAAGAATTTGTAGGTGAAAATGGAGACGTTGTCGATCCTTACGGAGGCGATTTATCTGTTTACCAAATGACATTTGAAGAAATGCAGCAGCTTATTAATCGAGCTGTTAAAAAATTAGAAAATTAAAAATGCTAGCTATAAAAGTTACTTTTAATAGCTTATAAGGAGGATCCATTATGAAAGTAGCGATTGCATCAGATCACGGTGGTATAAATATTCGAAAAGAAATTATGCAGTTAATGGAAGAACTAAATGTTGAGTATGTTGACTTAGGCTGTGAGTGCAGTGATTCAGTAGATTATCCAGACTATGCAATTCCAGTTGCTGAAAAAGTGGCAGGTGGAGAGGTTGATAAAGGAATTCTAATTTGTGGAACAGGAATTGGAATGAGTATTGCTGCGAATAAAGTAAAAGGTGTTCGCTGTGCACTTGTCCACGATACGTTTAGCGCAAGGGCGACCAGAGAACATAATGACACAAATGTACTAGCGATGGGTGAGCGTGTGATTGGCCCAGGTTTAGCTAGAGATATTGCTAAGATATGGTTAACAACGGATTTTGAAGGCGGACGTCATGAGAATCGTGTCAACAAAATTAAAGCATATGAAAAGTAAATGATGTAAAGGAGGCGCTTTAGAATGTCTAATGCTCAAGATTGGGCTCGGGAATTAGAAGTTGTGCTAGCAGATTTTTCACAACAGGTAACACTTCAGCAAGATAGTTTGTTTGTAGTTGGTTGCAGTACAAGTGAAGTTGTTGGAGAGCGAATCGGAACATCAGGAACTGAAGAAGCAGCTGAGGTAATCTATGGTAAGCTTCAAGAGTTTGCAAAGGAAAAAGGCATCGATTTAGCGTTTCAATGCTGTGAACATTTAAATCGAGCGCTAGTGGTAGAACGAGAAACCGCGTTAAAGCAAAACTTAGATCTTGTAACGGTTATCCCAGTTCGAAAAGCAGGTGGAGCAATGGCTACGTACGCATATCATCATTTCAATGACCCTGTTATTGTTGAATTTATTAAAGCCGATGCAGGTATTGATATTGGGGATACGTTTATTGGTATGCACTTAAAGCATGTGGCTGTTCCTGTTAGGTGTTCCCTTAAACAAATTGGTCAAGCGCACATGACTATTGCTTATACTCGACCAAAACTAATTGGTGGACCTAGAGCTATTTACGAACGATTGTAAATAAATATATTAATATAATGCACATTTTTTGTTTTTTATTCTAAATAAACCATGTTACAATGTAGATGAATTAATAAAAAACGAACATTGTTCATACGAAACGAAACGAGGAGAGGATTTCGATGGAGAAAAAGTTAGTGCAGCAAGATCCAGCAGTTTATAATGCAATTCAAGATGAATTAGGGCGTCAACGCACAAAAATTGAGTTAATTGCATCAGAAAACTTCGTTACAACGGCAGTAATGGAAGCTCAAGGTTCTGTACTTACAAATAAATATGCAGAAGGTTATCCAGCAAAGCGTTATTATGGTGGCTGCGAGCACGTAGACGTAGTGGAAGACTTAGCTCGTGACCGTGCAAAAGAAATCTTTGGTGCGGAGCATGTGAACGTTCAACCTCACTCAGGTGCTCAAGCAAACATGGCTGTATACTTTACAATTTTAGAGACAGGAGATACGGTTCTTGGTATGAACTTATCTCACGGTGGACATTTAACGCACGGTAGTCCGGTAAACTTCAGCGGTGTGCAGTACAATTTCATTGAATATGGTGTAGATGCAGACACACATCGTATTAACTATGAAGATGTATTAGAAAAAGCACGCACTCATAAACCAAAGCTGATCGTTGCTGGTGCTAGTGCGTACCCTCGTGAAATTGACTTTAAGAAATTCCGTGAAATTGCAGATGAAGTGGGAGCATATTTAATGGTAGACATGGCTCACATTGCTGGACTTGTAGCAGCTGGCCTTCATCCAAACCCGGTTCCACATGCTCATTTCGTTACAACAACTACGCATAAAACATTACGCGGGCCACGTGGTGGAATGATTTTATGTAAAGAAGAATTTGCAAAAGCAATTGATAAATCAATCTTTCCTGGAATCCAAGGTGGACCATTAATGCACGTTATTGCTGCTAAAGCAGTAGCGTTCGGTGAAGCGTTACAAGCTGAATTTAAGCAGTATGCACAAAATATCATCGACAATGCAAATCGCTTAGCAGAAGGGTTAACAAAAGAAGGCTTTAAGTTAGTTTCTGGCGGTACAGATAACCACCTCGTTCTAATTGATGTAAGTTCAATGGGATTAACGGGTAAAGTTGCTGAAAAAGCGTTAGATGAAGTTGGAATTACAACGAATAAAAACACGATTCCTTACGACCAACAAAGTCCATTTGTAACAAGTGGAATTCGTATCGGAACAGCTGCTGTGACAACTCGTGGATTCGGTGCTGAAGAAATGGATGAAATTGCTGCTATCATTGGCTTAACACTAAAGAATATTGATAATGAAGAAAAGTTAGCGGAAGCAACAGCTCGTGTAGAAGCATTAACAAGCAAGTTTGAAATGTATGCATCTTTATAATCTATAAGAAATAGTAAAATGCGAAAAGAAAAGGTGGGGATTTACCCAGCTTTTCTTTTTGTGTCAACGTTTCAAGATGAATGATGTGGTTACACTATTGTTATAGAAAAATATCTATTTTTGGATTAAGCTTGAACTCAAAAATAATTTTCTGTAAAATAGATGCAATGCTTAAGTTATGTTAACGTTATCGTTTTTTTTAAAAAGTAGGTACCATTCAAGCGCTTGAATGGTATTTCAATGTGGACATTTTTAAATTCAAAGGAGAGATTTCAGTGGGCAAAGTATACGTATTCGATCATCCTCTTATTCAACACAAATTAACATACATACGTGATGTAAAAACGGGAACAAAAGAATTCCGTGAGTTAGTAGACGAAGTAGCAAGCTTAATGGCTTTTGAAGCAACTCGTGATTTACCTTTACAAGATGTGGAAATTGAAACGCCAGTATGCAAAACGACTTCAAAAGTAATCGCTGGTAAAAAACTAGGGATTGTACCAATTTTACGTGCAGGTATCGGAATGGTTGATGGTTTCTTAAAATTAATGCCGGCAGCAAAAGTAGGGCATGTTGGCCTGTACCGTGATCCAGAAACACTTCAACCAGTGGAATACTATGTTAAATTACCAAATGATGTAGAAGAGCGTGATTTTATTGTTGTAGATCCGATGCTTGCAACGGGTGGTTCAGCAGTAGAAGCTATTAATTCATTGAAAAAGCGTGGCGCAAAAAACATTAAATTTATGTGCTTAATCGCTTCTCCAGAAGGAGTAGAAATCGTAAAAGAAGCACATCCAGATGTTGATATTTATATCGCAGCTTTAGATGAAAAATTAAATGACCATGGTTATATCGTTCCAGGTTTAGGAGATGCGGGAGACCGTTTATTTGGTACAAAATAATTTCTCAGATACGGGTGATAAATAATGAAGCAACCAGTTAAAGTAATGACGATATTTGGTACTAGACCGGAAGCTATTAAAATGGCGCCACTTGTTCTTGAGCTAAAGAAGCGTCCCAAGGAATTTGAAGCAATTGTGACCGTTACTGCTCAGCACCGTCAAATGCTGGATCAAGTGCTATCCATTTTTGATATCGAACCAGATTATGACTTAAACATTATGAAAGACCGTCAAACATTAATGGATGTAACAACTAGAGGATTAGAAGGTTTAAACGATGTGATGCAAAAAGTAAAGCCGGATATTGTGTTGGTTCATGGAGATACAACAACAACATTTATTGCTGGACTAGCAGCGTTTTATAACCAAATTCCTGTAGGCCATGTAGAAGCAGGTCTTCGCACATGGAATAAATATTCACCTTATCCTGAAGAGATGAATCGCCAGTTGACGGGTGTACTAGCAGATTTACACTTTGCTCCAACAACGAAGTCTTCTGTTAATTTGAAAACAGAAAACAAGAATGAAGAAAACATTTTTGTGACAGGAAACACAGCTATTGATGCGCTAAAAACAACTGTAAAAGATTCGTATGAGCATGAAGTCTTACGTAATCTTGGCAGCGATCGCCTTATCTTATTAACCGCTCACCGTCGTGAAAATTTAGGTGAGCCAATGAAAAATATGTTTAGAGCGGTAAAGCGTATTGTAACTGAACATGATGACGTACAAGTTGTCTATCCTGTGCATCTAAATCCTGTTGTACGTGAAACAGCTAATGATATATTGGGCGATGATGATCGCATTCATCTTATCGAACCGTTAGATGTAATCGACTTCCATAACTTTGCGAATCGAGCACACCTCATTTTAACGGATTCCGGTGGCGTTCAGGAGGAAGCACCTTCTCTTGGTGTACCCGTATTAGTATTGCGTGATACAACGGAGCGTCCAGAGGGCATTGAAGCAGGAACGTTAAAATTAGCTGGCACAGAAGAAGAAACTATTTACAACTTAGCTAAAGAGTTATTAATCGACAAAGCTGTTTATGAAACAATGTCTAAAGCATCTAATCCTTACGGAGACGGCCATGCCTCTGAGCGTATTTGCGATGCGATTAGCTACTACTTTAAACATCGTGAAGAAAGACCTGAAGAATTTAAGCCACTATAAAAAATAAATCTAACACCTCTCACATGAATGCGGTCTCTTTGTGACACGCTATGTAGAGAGGTGTTTTTATGTGGAAAATAACCATTTTATTACTGTCAATGTTTGGAATAAACAGCACAAGCACGTACGGTGAAAGTGTAGAGTTTCCAGATATTCAATCATTTGAAAAACAGGTGCAAAAAACATACATTCTCATGCTGAACGAGCAGAATGTAGCGATTGCCAAACAAGAAATAAAAAAAAAGTATCCAAATGTGAGCATTAACCACGAGTTTCGGGAGGTATTTACAGGGCTATCCGTATCGGGGACTTTATATGACTTACAAAGACTTCGAGAAGAACCTTATATTGATAGTTCGCATGCTTCTGTTTCGTATCATGCAAAAAATGAAGGAAGTGCATCCTACATTGGCAGTGAAAAGGTAAGGGGCATGTTTGATAAGAAAAACCAGCGCTTGACGGGTCGAGGGATAAAGGTTGGAATAATTGATACTGGAATTGACTTTAATCATCCTGATTTAAAGTCAAATTATCGAGGTGGCTATGACGTTGTGGACCAAGATTATTCTCCAATGGAAACAGTAAGCAAGCAAGGAGAACCTACGCTTCATGGTACCCATGTGGCCGGTATTATAGGAGCAAACGGGAAGATGCGCGGAGTAGCACCCGAAGCTGAAATTTATGCCTACCGAGCCCTAGGTCCGGGTGGGTCTGGCTCGTCTGAAAATGTTATTCTAGCTGTTGAAAAAGCAATTCAAGATGGGGTCGATGTCATTAACTTATCGTTAGGAAATGACATTAATGGTCCAGATTTACCTACAAGCTTAGCGTTAAATAAAGCTGTTGAAAAAGGGATCGTAGCAGTAACTTCTAGCGGTAATTCAGGGCCTGGTTTGTGGACCGTAGGCTCTCCTGGAACGGCTCAACAAGCTATTTCGGTTGGTGCTTCAGTTTCTCCGACACGTATTCCATTTATAAAAATGGAAAAGTTATCACAGCAAATTTCTCTATCTCCTTTACCAAATGCCGCGAAGTGGGATATTGATCAGACAATTGTATTAACGGACGCAGGAAGCGGAAGGGAAGTAGCAGATGTTGGAAACAAAGTTGTCCTTATGAAAACAGGAGAAATCTCTCTGTCTAAAAAAATCAGTAAAGCTGAAAAAGCTGGAGCTAAAGCTGTAATTGTATACCATGCTATTAATGGAGTGGTAGACGAGAGTGTAAGTGAATCGTTTTCAATTCCAGTAGTTATGGTTTCGAGTGATGTAGGAGAATCCATAAAGAAAGAAATTCAAAAAGGGAACGCGTATGCATTCGCTTCTATGAAAACTGTAGAAGACATCATTACTCCTTTTAGCTCCAGAGGTCCAGTTACGAGCACTTGGGATATCAAACCTGATGTGGTAGCACCAGGTTACCAAATTAGGAGTACGGTACCGAACGGGTATGAGCCTTTAAATGGAACAAGCATGGCAGCACCTCACGTAGCGGGAGCCTGTGCGTTACTTTTACAGGCTCACCCCAATTGGTCTCCAGAACAAGTAAAAGCGGCACTTATGAGTACGGCAAAGCCAATTCGTAACTTAAAGGGTGAGCTCTATCACTCGTATGAACAAGGAGCAGGAAGAATTCAAGTGGAACGTGCTGTAAAGGCAACAACGCTGTTATCACCTAGCACGCTGTCGTTTGGAGTTTTTGAAGGACAAAGTAACAAAAGGATTAAAATGCGTATTTTTAATGAGGCGAATTACAAAAACGTTTATCATGTTACGCCTCCAACAAAAACGTTTGGAGAAATTTGGAGAGTGCCGCTTTCTTTCACATTGAAGCCGAAAGAAACGAAGACCATTGCAGTTGATCTTCAGGTAAACAGCCATCAAAAGAAAAAAGGCATATATGATGGGCGTTTAGAAATTCGTGATTCACGTGAAACAATATCAATACCCTATTTGTATATGGTTGAAAAGCCAAATTATCCTCGTGTTATGGGACTACAGGCCGTACAGGGAAGTGACGAAAAAACGTATCTATACGAATTGTTTTTGCCTGAAGGAGCAGATGAATTTGGCATTGCTGTTTATGACATAGACACCCTTCGGTTTGTCTCTTATTTAGATGTAGATAAAAAACTAGAAAGAGGGATGTTAAAACGGAAAATTCAGCTGCAGGAAGAGTTGCCCAAAGGTGAGTATAAAGTGTTCGCATACGCTAAAAAAGATGGTAAAACAGAGGTAGCAAACGCAGGGCTAGTAATTGAGTAAAAGGGCGTAAAACCAAGGTTTTACGCCCTTTTACATTGGTCTTATTTAAATATGAAATATGTGTGGCAAAAATGTGAACATCCCTTTTTAGATTGTGAAGTTTTTAGCTTAAACACATTGACATTAAATATGCGCTATTGTATGCTAACAATGGATATAAATGATAAGGTTTTCAACACTTGAAAATCAAGGTTCGCTTGTGTTTTTGACTAACTGTTTTTAACTTTTTTGGTAATTTATACATAAGCTCGCATATTTTTAGAGTAGAGTATGTAGATTTTTTTGAAAAAAAAGAATTTACCAAAAAGGGGTTTTCAAAATGACTAAGCAAAAACGGCATTCATTACAAGCGATTGCATTGATGTCCACCATTCTTTCTCAGTTAGCAGGTTCCGTATTAATCGGTCTATTTGGTGGCAAATGGATTGATGGAAAAGTTGGGACTGAGCCACTTTTTTTAGTTTTAGGCCTTCTTTTAGGGCTTGCAGTTGGCGTCTATGCCATGCTGCGTACAGTCCGACAATTTTTTTCAGGAGATTAATAATCCATGCAAGAATTGCAACATTTATTTCCAAGACTTCGATCCTACATATTTTATTTACTAGCACTATACGTTCTCGGATGGGGATTTACTCCTTATCAAACCGTGTTTTTAGGCCTGATTTTAGGTACAGCACTCAGTTTGTATAACCTTTGGGTTTTAGTAAGAAGGGCTAAACAGTTTGGACAAGCGCTGGATGAAGGAAAACGACCTCGTTCAGTAGGAACATTTGCAAGGTTTGCAACCGCTGCTCTAGCAGTTGTAATTACAATCTCTTATTCAAATACTTTTCATATTATTGGTGTAGTTATGGGATTAATGACATCCTATCTTGTCATTATCATAGATTTAGTTGTTCAAAATATACGCAGGAGATGGGAAGAGAGGTGAATATAGTTGGGTCATGAATCACCAACTCAAGATTTCTTTGGTCTTACGTTTAATCTCAGTAACATGTTGATGATTACCGTGGCGTCAGTCATTGTGTTTTTAATTGCAGTTTTATGTACTCGTACTTTAGCAATGAAGCCTACAGGTATGCAAAACTTCCTGGAATGGGTATTAGACTTTGTGAAAGGCCTCATTAACAGCACAATGGATTGGAAGACGGGTGGTCGTTTCTTAACATTAGGTGTAACGCTACTAATGTATATCTTTGTCGCCAATATGTTAGGATTACCATTTGCCGTTGTTGTCGATCACGAATTATGGTGGAAATCACCGACTGCTGATCCGACGATTACATTGACTCTAGCAGCAATGGTCGTTGTCTTATCACATTATTATGGTATTAAGATGAAGGGATTTGCAGAATATGGTCGAGATTACTTCAAACCAATGCCTTTTCTATTCCCATTAAAGATTATTGAAGAGTTTGCAAATACGCTAACGCTTGGTCTACGTCTTTTCGGGAATATCTATGCAGGAGAAATTCTGTTAACTTTATTAGCAGGGCTTGCTACAAGTGGTACTGCTCTTGGATTATTTGGGGCAGTTGTGCCAACATTGGCATGGCAAGGCTTCAGTATTTTCGTAGGTGCAATTCAAGCTTTTATCTTTACAATGTTAACAATGGTTTACCTGGCACACAAAGTGAGTCAAGACCATTAATTTATAAAACCTTCGCTCAAGCTTTACCCGTTTTGAGCGAGTTTAAAACATGTTGAAAAAATTCTATTTCACTAAGGGAGGACTTTATAAAATGGGTTTATTAGCAGCTGCAATTGCAATTGGTTTAGCGGCACTAGGTGCTGGTATCGGTAACGGTCTTATCGTATCAAAAACAGTAGAAGGTATCGCTCGCCAACCAGAAGCACGTGGTACATTAACAACGACAATGTTCATCGGGGTTGCATTAGTAGAGGCGATTCCTATTATCGCTGTAGTAATCGCGTTCATGGTTCAAGGTCAATAATCAGTAACTTAAAACGTTTAAAAGTGGCGAAGATCATTCGAAAAGAACCTTCGCCATTGCTTTATGTCTTTAATGAGCAAAATCATAGATGTTAAGTCTTTGAAGGGAGTGAAGCAGCCGTGTCAAATACGTTTGTATTAGGAGCATCAGGCTTTAACGGTGGAGATAT
The DNA here is from genome assembly GCF_038050335.1 of Priestia sp. FSL W8-0001. Lineage (NCBI taxonomy): Bacteria > Bacillati > Bacillota > Bacilli > Caryophanales > Bacillaceae > Priestia > Priestia sp. FSL W8-0001. The sequence goes on along the minus strand of NZ_JBBPAL010000001.1, from coordinate 3,824,502 downwards.
TTTATTCCAATTAGTAATGTTCCTTATCTTGCTAGCATTGTTACGTAAGTTCGCGTTTGGTCCAGTAATGGGTATCATGAAACAGCGTGAAGAGCATATTGCAAGTGAAATTGATTCAGCTGAACAGCAGAATCAACAAGCACAGAAGCTTGTTGAGGAGCAGCGCGAGCTGTTAAAACAGTCTCGTGAAGAGGTTCAAGTTTTAATGGAAAACGCAAGAAAATCTGCTGAAGAGAAAAAAGAAGAAATTGTTGCTGCTGCGCGTGAAGAGTCTGAGCGTTTAAAAGCATTAGCAAAACAAGAAATTCAGCAAGAAAAAGATCAAGCAGTTACTGCACTTCGTGAGCAAGTTGCATCATTATCTGTATTAATCGCGTCGAAAGTGATTGAAAAAGAATTGTCAGAGCAAGATCAAGAGAAATTGATCAATGAGTACATTCAAGAAGTAGGGGATGTACGATGAGTCAGTCGGCAGTCGCGAAGCGTTATGCATTAGCTCTTTTTCAATTAGCTTCTGAAAAGCAATCAATCGATGCTTTACAAGAAGAGTTAGACGTAGTGGAAGCAGTTTTCGCTCAAAACGATGATTTAATTGAAGTGTTAACGCATCCAAAAATTTCAACCAACCGAAAAAAAGACTTAGTTCGCCAAACGTTTTCAACGTTGACAGAAACGGTTCAAAATACGCTCCTTTTATTATTAGATCGTCATCGCATCCAAGTAGTAGGGGAGATTACTCGTGAGTATCGTGCTCTTGCAAATGAAGCACGAGGTGTAGCTGCAGCTACAGTATACTCTGTAAAAGCATTATCTTCAGATGAAGAGCGTGCTATTTCTGAAACATTTGCACCAAAAGTAGGAAAGCATTCATTATATATTTCAAATGTAATCGATAAGAGCCTAATCGGCGGCGTGAAGCTTCGCATCGGCAACCGTATTTATGACGGAAGTATTTCCGGAAAATTAGAATCGGTACATCGCGAACTTCTTGCACATAGATCGTAGATAGGGGTGAAATTCATGAGCATCAAAGCTGAAGAAATTAGTGCGCTGATAAAACAGCAAATTGAAAACTATCAGTCTGAGATTAAAGTGAGTGATGTAGGTACTGTTATCCAAGTTGGGGATGGTATCGCACGTGCTCATGGCCTCGACAATGTCATGGCTGGAGAGTTAGTTGAATTTTCAAATGGTGTCATGGGTATGGCACAAAACTTAGAGGAAAACAATGTCGGTATCGTTATCTTAGGACCTTACACTGGAATTCGTGAAGGGGATGAGGTACGTCGTACAGGAAGAATCATGGAAGTTCCTGTAGGGGAACAATTAATTGGTCGTGTTGTAAACTCATTAGGTCAACCTGTAGACGGCTTAGGCCCAATTGGAACAACAAAAACACGTCCAATTGAAAGCCAAGCTCCTGGCGTTATGGATCGTAAATCTGTACATGAGCCACTTCAAACAGGTATTAAAGCGATTGACGCTCTTGTACCAATTGGTCGAGGTCAGCGTGAGCTTATCATTGGTGACCGCCAAACAGGTAAAACATCTGTAGCAATTGATACAATTTTAAATCAAAAAGACCAAGATATGGTTTGTATTTACGTAGCTATTGGGCAAAAAGAGTCAACAGTACGTAACGTAGTAGAGACATTGCGTAAGCATGGAGCGCTTGATTACACAATTGTTGTAACAGCATCTGCTTCTCAACCAGCACCAATGCTGTTCTTAGCACCTTATGCTGGTGTAACAATGGGTGAAGAGTTCATGTATAACGGCAAACACGTACTTGTTATCTATGATGATTTAACAAAACAAGCATCTGCATACCGTGAACTTTCATTATTACTTCGTCGTCCTCCAGGTCGTGAAGCATATCCAGGGGATGTATTCTACTTACATTCTCGTTTATTAGAGCGTGCTGCAAAACTATCAGACGCTAAAGGTGGAGGGTCATTAACAGCTCTTCCATTTATCGAAACACAAGCAGGAGACGTATCTGCTTATATTCCAACAAACGTAATCTCGATTACGGATGGACAGATTTTCTTGCAGTCTGACTTATTCTTCTCAGGTGTACGCCCAGCGATTAACGCAGGTCTTTCAGTATCACGTGTAGGTGGATCAGCTCAGATTAAAGCGATGAAGAAAGTAGCTGGAACGCTACGTTTGGATTTAGCATCTTATCGTGAGCTTGAATCATTTGCTCAGTTTGGATCAGACCTTGACCAAGCTACACAAGCAAAGCTTAACCGTGGTGCACGTACAGTAGAAGTATTAAAACAAGGCTTACACAAGCCGCTTCGTGTAGAAAAACAAGTAGCGATTTTATATGCGTTAACAAAAGGCTTCTTAGATGATGTGCCAGTTGCTGATATCACTCGTTTCGAAGATGAGTACTTAGCATGGTTAGATTCAAATCGTAAAGAAGTTCTTGAAACAATTCGTACAACTGGTGGACTGCCTGAAGATGGTGCATTTGAGTCTGCTCTTGAAGTGTTCAAGAAAACATTTGTAGCATCTGAGTAATCGTTAATTTTGTCAAAATGGTATGTTAAGACAAGCTTTTATTAAGGTAAAGGTGAACTTATGTTCACCTTTCATACCACGTGATCTTCTAAAACAAGGTGGTGAAACCTGTGGCATCATTACGTGATATACAAACGAGAATTACATCAACGAAAAAAACGAGTCAAATTACAAAAGCAATGGAAATGGTTTCAGCTGCAAAGTTAAACCGTGCCGAGCAGAACGCTAAGTCTTTTGTTCCTTATATGGAAAAGATTCAAGAAGTAGTTGCAAGCGTAGCAGGAGGCAGTAAAGGCGCTGCACATCCAATGTTAACGGCTCGTCCTATTAAGAAAACGGGATACATTGTCATTACTTCGGATCGTGGCTTAGCGGGAGCTTATAATAGTAACGTTTTGCGCGCTGTCTCACAAGCAATTGAAAAACGTCATACATCTCCAGATGAGTATGGTGTAATTGCAATTGGGAAAGTCGGGCGTGACTTCTTTATAAAGCGTGGTATTCCAGTGTTTTTAGAAATTACTGGTTTATCCGACCAACCATCTTTTGCTGATATTCAAGGAATTACTTCGCAAACGGTGCATATGTTTGCGGACGGTACATTTGATGAATTGTATTTGTACTATAATCATTTTATTAATACAATCTCTCAAGAAGTAACGGAAAAGAAGCTGTTGCCGTTAGCTGACTTAGCTCCAACAGGAAAGCTTGTATCCTATGAATTCGAGCCTTCTCAAGAAGAGATATTAGAAGTGCTATTGCCGCAATATGCAGAAAGCCTTATTTATGGTGGCTTACTGGATGGAAAAGCAAGTGAGCACGCAGCGCGTATGACAGCGATGAAAAATGCAACGGATAATGCAAAAGACCTTATTAATAATCTTACCCTATCATATAACCGTGCTCGTCAAGCAGCAATCACGCAAGAAATTACGGAGATTGTTGGTGGAGCAGCGGCTCTAGAATAGAAATAAGACTTGAAAAGCAAGTTAGGAGGGAACACGATGGCAAAAGGACGCGTTACTCAAATCATGGGTCCAGTTGTAGACGTAAAGTTTGACAGCGGACACCTTCCAGCAATCTATAACGCCCTTAAAATTTCTCATAAACCTGTTAGTGAAAGTGAAGTAGCAATCGAATTAACATTAGAAGTTGCGATTCACTTAGGTGATAATACAGTTCGTGCAGTAGCAATGTCTTCAACTGATGGATTAGTTCGTGGACTAGAAGTAGAAGATACAGGAGCACCAATTTCTGTACCAGTTGGTGATGTAACTTTAGGTCGTGTGTTTAACGTATTAGGTGAGCATATTGATTTAGATGGACCAATCAGTGCGGGAGTTCGTCGTGATCCCATTCACCGCGAAGCACCAAAATTTGAAAACTTATCTACACAAGCTGAAATTCTCGAAACAGGAATTAAAGTAGTTGACCTTTTAGCTCCTTATATTAAAGGTGGTAAAATCGGTTTGTTCGGTGGAGCCGGTGTAGGTAAAACTGTACTTATCCAAGAGTTAATCAATAACATCGCACAAGAGCACGGCGGTATCTCAGTATTCGCAGGTGTAGGTGAACGTACTCGTGAGGGGAACGATCTATACCACGAAATGACAGATTCTGGCGTTATTAAAAAGACGGCGATGGTATTTGGTCAAATGAACGAACCACCTGGAGCACGTCAACGTGTTGCATTAACTGGTTTAACAATGGCTGAATATTTCCGTGATGAGCAAGGACAAGACGTTCTGTTCTTTATCGACAACATCTTCCGCTTTACACAAGCCGGTTCAGAAGTATCAGCCCTACTTGGTCGTATGCCTTCAGCGGTAGGTTACCAACCTACACTAGCAACGGAAATGGGTCAATTGCAAGAGCGTATCACATCTACGAGCGTTGGTTCTGTAACATCAATCCAAGCGATTTATGTACCAGCCGATGACTATACGGATCCAGCTCCTGCAACGACGTTTGCTCACTTAGATGCAACAACTAACCTAGAGCGTAAGCTATCTGAAATGGGTATTTACCCAGCGGTAGATCCATTAGCTTCGACTTCTCGTGCGCTTTCTCCTGAAATCGTAGGTGAAGAGCATTATAATGTTGCACGTCAAGTTCAGCAAACATTACAGCGCTATAAAGAATTACAAGATATTATTGCAATCCTAGGTATGGACGAGTTATCTGATGAAGATAAACTTGTTGTCCAACGTGCTCGTCGTGTTCAATTCTTCTTATCTCAAAACTTCCACGTTGCGGAGCAATTTACTGGTCAGAAAGGTTCATATGTACCAGTTAAAGAAACGGTTCAAGGATTTAAAGAAATCCTTGAAGGTAAATATGATCATTTACCAGAAGATGCTTTCCGTCTAGTAGGACGTATTGAAGAAGTAGTTGAAAAAGCGAAAAGCATGGGAGTAGAAGTATAATATAGGGACATAGGAGGTTTTTTGAATGAAGACAATCCATGTCAGTGTAGTCACTCCTGATGGCCCAGTTTACGATTCGGAAGTGGAAATGGTCAGTGCAAAAGCCCAAAGTGGTGAACTCGGTATCTTACATGGACATATTCCGATGGTAGCTCCATTACAAATTGGAGCCGTCCGCTTGAAAAAAGGAAGCAGCAGTGATGAAGTTGTAGCTGTTAGTGGAGGCTTTCTTGAAGTAAGACCTGACAAAGTAACAATCTTAGCACAGGCAGCAGAAACGTCAGATATGATTGATGTTTCTCGTGCAGAAGAAGCAAAAAATAGAGCGGAAACACGACTGCAAAGCAAGCAGGATGACGTTGATTTTAAACGTGCTGAGTTAGCTTTAAAGCGTGCTTTAAATCGCATAGAAGTTACTAAACAGAAAATGTAATAACAAAAGCCTCCTTAAGCTTTTAAGGGGGCTTTTTTATATAAACAAGAGGGTTAATTTAGTTAAAATATGTAAATTAAGTTATATAGAGGTAAACCTTTGCACATTGCGCTCGACTGTGATTAAATGAGATAGTGGCTCTTCTTTGTTGTTTATCATTTATCATTATGCTAAGGAGGTGTGATCATGCTAATTGGTGGTATTGGTCCGCAGGCGCTATTAGCGATGGTTTCTCACCTTATTTTTATTGTAATTACATGGTATGCGCTTCAAGGTTTTCAGATTGAGAAATTAATGAAGCCAAATCGTGTAGTACAAGCAAGAATCATGTTAATCTTGCTTACCATTACAATCGCGTCCACGGTTAGTAATTTCTTTTTGGATTACTTATTCTGGTCGCAGCGAATCCCTTCCTTATTTCAATAGAAAATAGTTCTTCCCTCTTAAAAGGCTGTCTAAAAATGACGACGAAACAGGTGTATTCATCTGGTTAATTTGGACAGGCTGATAGTAAGAAGAGGGAGTGAGGAAATGGGAAAAAAAATTAGTGTCTTTTTGGCTATTTTCATTGTAGGTGTAATCGTATATTATGGAAGTTACGTGACCAATGCACAAGCTTCAAATTCAACGCTTGAAAAAATGGTTAACGTCTTAAATAAAGAAGCTGTAGAGATGAAAGAATGGTCATTGTATGCACGTGAAGAAGCTACAGACGTTACTAGTCTAGTAAACTTCCAAATGAAATCAAAACAGCTTCAAACTAAATATAAAGGTTTTAAATGGGACATTAAAAGGGAAAACGGTGTATGGAAAGCTAAAGGTACAAGACAAGCGGGATCTGTGAAAGAATTGATTATGTTAACCTATACGGGAGATAAAAAAAGCACAGGTGGATATATCTCATATGAGTTAATAGGACAAGAATTCACGACTCAAAATGTCAGCGATGCCGAGGGGATTTTTAAAGACAATTATGAGAAACTTTTCCTAACAAATCCATTAATTTTCTCTTGTATAAAAGGTGAAATAAATGATAAGATGGAAAGTGTTTTGTCTTTACAAGTCAAGCAATTACTAACAGCATTCAATGCCCAGCAGATTGAATCGCTAATGGAAGAGTCATTTGTATCAGTATCAGCATATACTGGACTGTGGGAAGAAGCTCTTTCAAGTCAACAACAGGAAATGAACTTACAAATTGCATTACGCAAGACAGGAATGGGCGGCCAAACAACCCTGGTTGTTGGCACACCTATTATTACGTCTGAATATTAATATATAGAAAATGGACGCGGAGGGGAATACCTTGGAAAAAATCATCGTCCGCGGTGGAAATAGATTAAACGGTACAGTAAAAGTAGAAGGTGCAAAGAATGCCGTTTTACCTATTATCACTGCAACATTATTAGCTAGTGATGGAAAAAGCATTTTAAATGATGTACCAGCTCTCTCCGATGTATTTACGATTGGCGAAGTTTTAAGACATCTGAATGCAGAAGTGGATTTTGAAACAAATCGTGTAGTTGTAGATGCATCAAGAGAATTAGAAACAGATGCACCTTTTGAGTATGTAAGAAAAATGCGAGCATCTGTATTAGTAATGGGTTCTTTATTAGCCCGTACTGGTAAAGCGCGTGTTGCATTACCAGGTGGATGTGCAATTGGTTCTCGTCCAATTGATCAGCACCTTAAAGGCTTTGAAGCAATGGGAGCAAAAGTTACGGTTGGAAACGGCTTTATCTATGCTGAAGTTGAAGGAAGATTACAAGGTGCAAAGATTTATTTAGATTTCCCAAGTGTAGGTGCTACTGAAAATATCATGATGGCAGCAACGCTTGCTGAAGGTACAACAATTATTGAAAACGTAGCAAAAGAGCCTGAAATTGTGGATTTAGCAAACTTCTTAAATGCGATGGGCGCGAAAGTACGTGGGGCTGGAACTGGTACAATCCGAATTGAAGGTGTTAACAAATTATATGGTGCCGAACATTCAATTATTCCGGATCGCGTTGAAGCGGGTACGTTTATGGTAGCAGCGGCAATTACAGGTGGAGATGTGCTTGTACGCGGTGCTGTATCTGAACATTTGAGCTCGTTGATAGCGAAGATGGAAGAAATGGGTGTCAAGATTATTGAAGAAGGCGATGGACTGCGTGTTATTGGGCCAGAGAAATTAAAGCCTGTTGATATTAAAACGATGCCACATCCTGGCTTCCCAACAGATATGCAATCTCAAATGATGGCATTATTATTAGCAGCTGAAGGCACAAGTATGATTACAGAAACAGTTTTCGAAAATCGCTTTATGCATGTCGAAGAGTTTCGTCGTATGAATGCAGATATTAAAATTGAAGGTCGTTCTGTTATTATTAATGGTCCTTCAAAATTACAAGGCGCAGAAGTGGCAGCAACGGATTTACGTGCAGCAGCAGCATTAACGCTTGCTGGCTTAGTAGCTGATGGCTATACGCGCGTTACTGAATTAAAGCATCTAGATCGTGGCTATGTGAACTTCCACCAAAAGCTAGCAGGATTAGGTGCTGATATTGAACGTGTAAATGATAAAACGCATCAAGTTGAAATATCGCAACAAGTATCTGATGTAAATATGTAAAAAAAGTATCTCGCTTTGTCGAGATACTTTTTTTTATGGACAAATTTAGAAAAGGTTTTGGAGTGTCATAAAAGCTTGTCCCTATCCATAAATATGAACTATAAGGATTGTTGAGTTCCTTGATAAATTCATAGATATGGAGGCTCTGTATACATGAAGCAAATAAAGCCAATGATTATTCTCGCAGCGATCTTCTTTCTCGTCATTCTTTTAATTCCAACTTTATTGGTGATACCTTTTATTGAAAAGGAAAGCGAGCCATTAACGAATGAAGAGAATAAAAAAGCGGAGCAGTCTGAGGTACAGAAATCACCTGGCTCACAGTTAGATGTTGATGTGGGCGTATACCGCTCTCAGTCAGAGCAGGTAGAGACACTACCTCTAGAAGAGTACCTAGTGGGCGTGGTAGCGGCTGAAATGCCTGCAGAATTTGAATTGGAAGCATTAAAAGCGCAAAGTCTAGCAGCACGCACTTACACTGTTCAAAAGCTTATGAATAGAGCAAATGCGGGCTTACCAGAAGGTGCAGACATTACAGATACTGTTAACGATCAAGTATATTTAAGTGAAAAAGAATTAAAGAAGCATTGGGGAAAAGAATATGAGTGGAAAATCAAAAAAGTGAAAGAAGCGGTTAAAAAAACGCAAGGACAAATCTTGACGTATAACAATAAGCCCATTGATGCCACGTTCTTTTCAACTAGCAATGGCTATACAGAAAACTCAGAGTCGGTGTGGTCAAATTCTATTCCTTATTTAAAGAGCGTAGAGAGTCATTGGGATACGAAATCACCTAAGTTTAAAAATGAAAAGATGATGTCTATTTCAGAGTTTGAACAGAAACTAGGCGTCAATATTTCACAGTCTACTGATATAGGTGATATTATTTCAAAAACGCCTGGAAAAAGAGTAGACTATGTGAAGGTTGGCGATAAAAAGATAGCTGGGACTGTGGTGCGTAATAAACTAAACCTGTCTTCAGCTGATTTTACATGGAAACGTGAAAATGATCATATTGTCATTGAAACCAAGGGGTATGGACATGGGATTGGTATGAGTCAATACGGTGCTAACGGTATGGCTATGGAGGGTAAATCTTATAAAGATATTGTGACACATTATTATACAGGAGTAGCAATTGCAGGTTCAGACCAGTATGTTGCACAGTTAACAGCTAAAAAATAAACAGTAAAGTTTACTTTAGGCAAAAATCTAGAGTAAGCTTTTTTTTAGGGAAAATAAATCACTGTGTGTATATTTTTAAAACCTTTGTCGAAAAATAATCGAAAAAAACTTTTAGGTTGTGTATATATTCTTAAAATTGTGTTCAGACTGATTGCTGAGGTGATGATACATGAGAGAGGAAGAAAAGAAACGTACTTCTCAACAATCAAAGGTTCACAAACTTTTTAGAAAGCGTTGGATTTTTCCAGCAATCTATCTGGCAAGCGCAGCAATTATCCTTACAGCCGTTCTTTGGTTTCAAGCGAATGGAAATAATAACCTAAGCGAAGATGCTAAAGATCGTTATGGACAAGATGGAACTGCATATACAGAAGATGCCATGGAAGTAAACGCATCGCTTGAGAATTTAAAAATGCCACTTGTAAATGATAAGGATGCTGTTGTAAAGAAACCATTTTACGATGATCAAGCATCAAAGAAACAACAAGAAGCAGCACTCGTATTTTATAATAATACGTATCACCCAAACACAGGCGTTGATTTAGCTATAGAAGGTGATAAATCATTTGATGTAACAGCAGCAGCAAGTGGAACTGTTACAAAAGCAGAAAAAGACCCGTTACTTGGATTTGTAATTGAAGTGGATCACAAAGATGGACTTGTTACCCAATATCAATCTTTAGATGAAGCAACTGTTGAAGTAGGAGATGTTGTGAAACAAGGTCAAGTACTTGCCAAAGCTGGAAAGAACTTATACAACCAGGAAGCGAATAACCATGTTCACTTTGAAATTCGCAAAGATGGTGTTGCTATAAACCCTAGCGATTACTTTGGTAAATCAGTCGCTTCTATTAAAGAAGTGAAAGCTGCTGAGGTTACAGAACAACAACCTACTACAGCTGAAGAGCCATTAAAAGATGAAGAAACATCAAAGGATAAAGAAGAGTCAAAGCAGGAAGATAAAACTGGTGACGAAGCACCTAAAGCTCCTGAAAATAAAGAGCAATCAGCAGATGAATCAAAATCAAATGCATAATATAAACCACTAGAAGCCTTCCTTCTCTTAAGTTCAATTCTGGATTAAGAGAAGGAGGTTTTTTCTCTATTTTTTAATAAAATAGATGAAATTTTTAAAAAAATAAAATAAATCACTTGTCCCTCTTGACTTTTATAGCATATATCTTCATATAAGCTAATACACTGTTACAAACCTACAAAGAGAATGGTGGAAAAATATAGAATTTTTTCATCATCTCACATCCAATTTAGGGAGGGCGAGTAGAGTGCACGATTACATCAAAGAGAGAACTATCAAGATTGGGAAGTATATCGTGGAAACTAAAAAGACCGTTCGTGTAATTGCGAAAGAGTTTGGAGTTTCTAAAAGTACTGTCCATAAAGATTTAACAGAAAGATTACCTGAAATAAACCCTGAACTAGCAAATGAAGTAAAAGAAATACTTGATTATCATAAATCAATTCGGCATCTGCGTGGAGGGGAAGCAACAAAATTAAAATACAAAAAAGAAGAAGAAATTGTAAAGTAGCACGATTCCCCTTTACTATCAGAGAAACAGGGTAGGAAAGGGGAATTTATATTGGTTAAAAAAGTAAAAAAAAGAAAATTTTTTATTAATAAATACATACATATACAATTTGTGATAAAATAGTAAATTAGGAAAAAAGAATGGTATGCATGCAATTATATGTAAACTGAAGGAGGATTTAAGGTATGTTAGCAAAAGACATCGGTATCGACCTTGGTACGGCTAACGTCTTAATTCATGTAAAAGGCAAAGGAATCGTATTGAATGAACCGTCGGTTGTAGCAATCGATAAAAATACAAATAAAGTGTTAGCAGTTGGAGAAGAAGCACGTCAAATGGTTGGGCGTACACCTAGTAATATTGTAGCAATTCGTCCGCTTAAAGATGGTGTAATCGCAGATTTTGATATTACAGAATCTATGTTGAAATACTTCATTAATAAACTAAATGTGAAAGGTTTTTTATCAAAACCTCGTATTTTAATTTGCTGTCCTACGAACATTACATCTGTAGAACAAAAGGCAATACGTGAAGCAGCAGAGAAAAGTGGCGGCAAAACAATCTATTTAGAAGAAGAGCCAAAAGTAGCAGCCATTGGTGCGGGAATGGATATCTTTCAACCAAGCGGTAATATGGTAGTAGATATCGGTGGTGGAACAACTGATGTGGCTGTTTTATCAATGGGTGATATTGTAACAGCTTCGTCTATTAAAATGGCTGGAGATCGTTTTGATGCTGAAATTTTACAATATATAAAAAACAAATATAAGCTGTTAATTGGTGAGAGAACAGCTGAAGAAATTAAGGTGAAAATTGGAACGGTTTTCCCTGACTCAAGAGAAGAAGAACTTGATATTAGAGGTCGAGATATGGTGTCAGGCCTTCCTCGCACGGTTACAGTAAAATCTCATGAAGTAGAGGAAGCGCTAAGAGAATCTGTTAGCGTCATTGTACAAGCATCAAAAAGTGTTTTAGAACGTACACCTCCAGAGCTTTCTGCCGATATTATAGATAGAGGTGTTATCTTAACAGGCGGAGGAGCTTTACTACACGGTATAGATCAGCTGCTAGCAGAAGAACTAAAAGTTCCCGTACTGATTGCTGAGAATCCAATGGGTTGTGTTGCAGTTGGTACAGGTATCATGCTAGACAATATCGATCGACTTTCTCGCCGAAGTATTATTTAATAATGAAACTCTTATCATACGCTTTTTCTGAAAAGCATAAATAAGATGATAACTCCTCTTTGTAAAGTATTACAAGGGGAGTTTTATTATTTCGAAAAGTGTGAGGTGGACAAGTTGTTTAAAGGCTTTTATACAGCGACAGCAGGGATGCTATCCCAGCAGCGAAGAACGGATATGCTTACAAATAATATTGCGAATGCAAATACTCCCGGCTTTAAGGAAGATCAAGGAGTCATTCGAGCGTTTCCAGAGATGTTACTGCAGCGTATCGAAGAGCAGCAAAACGGAAAAAGCGTAACTCGCTCTCAAGAGAATATTGGGAGCTTAAATACAGGAGTATACTTACAAGAAACGGTTCCTAATTTTGTGCAAGGAGATGTCCAGCAAACTGATTACCAAACAGATCTAGCTCTGTTACAAACGAGCGTGCCAGACAAGGAAGGTGGCTTATTTTTTGCAGTACAAAGCTCTGAAGGTAACCTTTCTTATACCCGAAATGGTAACTTTACAGTAGACCTGGCAGGATTCTTAACCACTAATAATGGTGAATATGTGCTCAATACAAATAATGAACCAATTAACGTCCAAAATGAGGAATTCAAAGTAGATAATCAAGGCAACGTAACGGTTAACGGTGAAGTAGCGGGGCAATTAAATATTGTTTATGCTAACTCAATGGAAACAGTAATTAAAACAGGAAACGGACTATATCAAACTGAAAACGGTCAGCCGTTGCCTTCAGCTGTTGGAAACGGTGAAGCTTCTTATGACATTAAACAAGGCTTTGTGGAGCGCTCTAATGTAAATATGTCACAAGCTATGACGGAACTACTTACTGCTTATCATACATTCGAAGCAAATCAAAAAGTGATGCAAGCTTACGACCGTAGTATGGAAAAAGCAGCCAACGAAATTGGTAAAGTAAGATAAGCAATGTACTAAACAATTGGAGGAATAATATGTGAATCGCTCGATGATTAATGCTACAAACACAATGACTCAATTACAACAGCGTTTAGATTTAGTTGGAAGCAACTTAGCAAACATAAATACAGTTGGTTACAAAAAGCGTGATGCATCATTTAGTGATATGTTGTATCAACAAATTAATAATCAATCGGATGAAGCAAGCGAACCAGGAAGAAAGACACCGCTTGGCATTCGTCAAGGGGCAGGAGCGCTTCTTAGTCAAACGAAACTTGTTACCACACAGGGTTCGCTTCAAGAAACAGGGCGACAATTAGATGTTGCATTAACCAACCTAAATACTTTCTTTCAAGTGCAGAAGGATAATGATGGTACAGTAGAAACGTACTATACAAAGAACGGTTCCTTTCACCTTACACCACTTGGAAACGGAGAAGTACAGTTAGTGAACACAGATGGGAATCCAGTCTTAGATAGTGAAGGTAATACCATTTCCTTTAGTACGGATTTTCGTGAGCTTCAAATCAATAAAGCTGGAGAATTAACCGTTGTTAGTAATGAAGGGAATGAGATCTTTGCTCTTGGCTTAACTCGAGTAAATCGTCCCCAGTCACTAGAGGCAGTGGGCTCATCTTTATTTAGGGTTCCAAATGCCCTAAACCAAGAAAATGGCGTACAAAATTTACAGGGTGATGAACGTGCCGGAGCCGGTATTCAACAAGGGTTTTTGGAACAATCGAATGTTGATATGAGCAAAGAAATAACGGATATGACATTGACCCAAAGAGCTTATCAGTTTAATTCCCAATCCATTTCAATTGCTGACCAAATGATGGGACTTGTAAACAGTATACGTTGATTATTCGTATTATTTTTGAATAAATTAGTAAATTTTATCTTATCTTTAAATTTGGTCATAAACTATACCTTCACGTGGCATTCTAAGTACGTAAACTTAATTTATGTAAAAGGAGAGTTGCTACGATGAAGAAAAAAATACTTATGGGCCTGGGCTCAGCTGTGTTTGCACTTACAACATTAGGAGCTTGTAATACACAAGACCCGCCACCAGAAGAAGAACAAATGGAAGAGCAAGAGCAAGAGATGCAAGACGAAAATGATATGAACAACATGGATGATAACCAAAATCCAAACGATGATGAAAACAACGAGAATGACCAAGAAGACCCAGTAGAAGATATGGAGGATATGGAAGATAAAGATCGTAAAGATGAATAGAATGAGTGTAAACAAACATGTCAGCGCACGTTGTCATGTTTGTTTTTTGTTTGAAAGCGTATATAGGTACCGAAATAAAGGGGTGATGGTATTTAATAGCTCTTTTTGAGGTCCTTCTGGCAAAGCGTGCAGCTTTTGTAAAGCCTTTTTTAAATCAGGGTATTTTTGAAAGAGTATAAGTAGAGTGTGAACATCGCTGTCGTACACATGATAAGTAGCAGGTGAAGAGTTGAGTTTATGAGGTTGTTTAAGGTGAGGTGTAGATTCCAAAAACTCATCGAGATTGATTTTGAAATGACTTTTAAGCAAAAGGCAGTCTGCTATATCGGGGTATTGAATGGAAGTTTCCCATTTTGAAACTTTGGAGCGAGAAATATTCAGTAATTTTGCAAACTGGTCTTGAGTCAAACCTGCATTAGCACGAAGCATCTTAATCTTAACAGCAATTTCTAACATAAGTACCACTTCTTTCTTCATATAGATTATGTTCGGAATTAGGTCTAAAGGCATGAAAAACGGGTAATATTCGAACTTAATTAAAAAAATACAATAAAATTACAGAAAATTCAAGATAATATTCGTGTATTTTTAAATTAAATGAAATAAGATAGAAATTTATGAAGGAAAAAGCGGTGAAAAAAAATAAAGAAAAACTGATAAGAAAAAAAGTGAAGAAAAAGTTGTTGAATCATGGTAAAAAATGTATTAGTATACATAATACAAACGAGAAAGGAGTAGAGAAATGACGAAATATTACTTGAAACGTAATCAAATTAATCATCGCAAAAGAAAGAGCGGCCGGACAAATGATTTACCTTTATTTCTGGGCAAGCGAGAGTTTAAGCCTATTAACCCTTTACCCTCCAACCATAACCTTCACCGTATGACTCAACACCCTTTTAAATAATACAAACTTTTTATTCTTCACGTATTTTTTATATTTTCTTTTTCATCAGCAGGAAGAGGTTTTGTACTTCGGTTTTTATTATGAAGCTGATATTTAAATTGTGTTAATAAATCAGAGCCTGTTAAACCTTGTTCGATAAGGTTAGCCAGAATCATTTCAGCAAAGTGTAGTTTTCTTTCAACTAATGTACCTTTCATTAATACGCTTATTTGCTTATCGTTAATTGCTTTTACTGAAACCACTTGAACAGAAAACAAAGCGGGGTCATTGGTTGGTTTTGAGATAAGCGCTTCAATTTGTACAGGTTGGTGATCTTTTAGTGGAAGCTCAAATAAATTTGTAAATTGCTGGTCAATGACAGCTTCGAGAATCCAATGGTTGTCTGTGTCTTCTTTATTAATAATTAACCCTTTGTTTAATTCTAAGTTATGTTTTTCTCCTTCATGATCAATTAGTTGTAGGCCGACTAATCGAAATGTTTTCATGCGAAAGTTTCCTCCTTTAACAAATATGTTATTCGTATATCACTATTATAACATGAGATATAAGAATATTCTTATTATTCAACCTTTTGGTTGTGTAGAAATCGAAGAAAGAGGTGGTCAATTGATTAATGAAGTAGTGCTAGTAGGGCGTTTGACACGAGTTCCTGAACTGAAATATACATCCGAAGGAATTCCTTTTTCCCATATTACAGTAGCTGTGAACAGAAACTTTCGTAACCAGGAAGGAGAAGTGGAAGCTGATTTTGTATCAATTACGTTATGGAGAAAAAATGCTGAAAACATGACGAAATACTGCGATAAGGGATCGATTATAGGAGTCGTAGGACGTGTGCAAACGCGTACGTTTGAAAACAATTTGCAGCAGCGTGTTTATGTGACAGATATTATCGCAGAATACGTTCGGTTTTTAAGCGGTAAGCCTTCCTCACCTGAAAATCAGCCATGATGCTTTTCGGTAATATGCGCTAAGAGTAATTGTTTCATCATCTCTTTTACCTTAGATCAGAAAAATTTACTTTCCTCTCTTTATTATAATCCCCACTTTACCATTGAACTCCCATCAATGGTTCTTTTTTGTGAAAAACCCCCTCTAGCTGCATATAACAGATAGAGGGGGTTTGACTTTTATTTTGAGAAACGCTTCGCTCCTAGATAACGCTTGCTCCAATAGCTATTATCTAAGCTCGAAATAGTTACTCCTGTTGAAGAACCAGCATGAATGAACTGGCGATTTCCTAAGTAAATTCCGAGATGTGAAGGTCCCGGCGCATATGTAGTAAAGAACACCAAATCTCCAGGCTGTGGCTGACTCACAGACTTTGAAGCATTCCAAAAGCCCATTGTTGTATAGCGAGGCATTGACACTTGTTGTTTCATTACATAGTAAATAAATCCACTGCAGTCAAAGCCAGATGGTGTTGTACCACCCCATTTATAAGGAACACCCATATATTTTTTCGCATCAGTAATCATTTTAGAAATGTTTAGCTGTCCATTAGTTGGCGTTGTAGTTGGAGGAGTTCCAGCATTTGGTGTAGATGGTGCTGCCCCAGATGTAGTTACTTTTAAGACCTGATTTACATAAATAATATCAGATTTTAAGTTATTTGCTGTTTTAAGAGCAGAGACGCTCATCTTAAACTGAGCTGCAATCTTAGAAAGCGTGTCACCTTGCTGAACTTTGTATGTACCATTTGTTGAAACCGTAGGCGTTTGTGGCTTCGTCACTTCCGGTTTAGGGTTGGAAGGTGTAGCTTGTCCACTCACCTTTAATTTTTGGTTGACATAAATAATGTTTGATGAAAGTGAGTTCAAACGTTTTAAATCTGAAACACTCATTTTAAATTTAGCTGCAATTTTGTAAAGCGTATCCCCACTTTGTACTGTGTAAGTAGAAGCAGTGTTTGGCGTAGCAGGTGTTGGCTTTGCTGTGTCAACAGGCTTCGCAGGCGATGCACTAGACGAAATCACGAGTGTTTGTCCTACATGAATAACATCTGATTTTAGGTTGTTTTGAGTCTTTAAGTTTTGTACACTTGTTTGATATTTAGTAGCTATCGACCACAAAGTATCCCCTGTCTTTACCTGAACAGAAGTAGAAGCAGCGTCAGCAGATGTGTGGAAGAGTGCAATTCCTCCTAATATTGTTCCTAGAGACAGGACGATTTGCTTTTTTTTCACCAATAGGTCCCCCTTAATATATGAATCTTTTAGACTATTTTCGACTTGCTTTTATCATAATCTAAAAAAAAAGAAGAAGTAAAGGGTATTTTGTCACGCAAAACACCTTTTTTTCTTCTTCAAGCCTTGAATTTAATACAGAGATAGCTTTTTCTTTATTTATTATTAATTGTATTGAAGCAATTCTTGGAGTTCTTGCTGTGACAATTCTGTGATCCACTTGTCGTTTTGAACCAACTGTTCACTTAGCGCGTATTTTTTCGTCATCATATCATCAATTTTTTCTTCAATTGTCCCTAAGGAAAGGAGCTTATGGATATGGACAAATTTTTGTTGGCCAATTCGATATACGCGATCCGTCGCTTGATTTTCGACTGCTGGGTTCCACCAACGGTCAAAGTGAATAACATGATTTGCAGCCGTTAGGTTCAAACCAACTCCACCTGACCGCAATGATAGGATGAAAATGGAATGTTGCCCAGATTGAAAGGATGCTACCATGTCGTCACGCTCTGCTTTTGATAAGCCACCGTGTAAAAATAATACGTCTTCTTTTAAAGCTCTTTTCAAGATGCGTTTTAGCATGTTACCTGTTTCAAGGTATTGAGTAAATATTAAGCAGCTTTCGTTTTGTAGTTTAATTTGCTTCAGTAGCTCAACTGTCTTTTCAAGCTTAGGTGATCGAGTAATCGTTTGTTTATTAATGGGCTCTTTTAGCAACAAAGCAGGGTGGTTACAAAGTAGTTTGAGCTTTGTTAGAAGTTGAAGCACTTGACCGCTTCGCTCAATCCCTTTTTGTTCTTTAAGGCTGTTAAGAGTCGAATGAACAAGCTCTTCGTACAGCACTTTTTGTTCAGCTGTCAACTCAATATGCACTTTCTCTTCTTGTTTATCAGGTAGGTCTAAAGCAATTTTTTTATCTAATTTAGTACGCCTTAATAAAATGGGAGAAAGCAGTGCTTTTAGCTGCTCTGCTTTTTTTAGATTTTGTTCTTTTTCAATTGGAATAACAAACTCTTTCTTGAACCTGTCTAAGCTATCTAAATAACCAGGGTTCAGGAAGTCAACAATAGACCACAGCTCTGTTAATCGATTTTCAATTGGTGTACCTGTCAGAGCGAATCGATGAGTTGTATTCAGTTTCTTAACTGCTTTTGCCTGTTTGGTATGAGGGTTTTTAATATGTTGAGCTTCGTCTAAACATATCGTATCCCACGCTCTCGTTTGAAAAAGCTCAGGTTCTTGAGCAACCAGTTGATAAGTTGTAATGATTAGATCATAAGCACTTGCTTCATCTGGGCTTGTTGTATTTTCTGCCGATAGTCGATTTCTACCATAGTGAGTATACACTTTTAGATAAGGTGCAAATTTATCGAGTTCTTTCTCCCAATTCCCAATCAGTGAGGTTGGACAAATAAGTAAAAATGGTTTTTGTGCAGAGCTTAGTTCATTTGCCTTTGTAAAATAACTAATTAATTGAATCGTCTTACCAAGCCCCATGTCGTCTGCTAGTAAGCCGCCTAGTCCTATTTTACGCAGGTGTAATAGCCAGTTTAATCCTACCTGCTGATACTGGCGCAGTCTTCCGTTAAATGCAGAAGAAAGCCTTATAGATGGAAGCGTGTGAGCTTGTTTTAATTGACTTACAATTGATTGAGAGTATGAATTTAAATGATATTCAATAGAAACGTTATTGCAATCACTATCAAATGAAAATGGCTGGTTTAGGTGAGCGCGTAATACTTGATATATACTAACGCCTCGCTGCTGCGCTTCTTTTAACAGTTTTTTCGCTTTCTTGATGAGCATACTGTCTACATGTATCCATTGCCCATCTAATTTTAGCAGCTGTTTTTTCTTTTTAATTAGCTCGTTTAGTTCTTTTTCCGTTAACGTATGTGAATCGATGGAAACAGACCATTTAAAGTTTGTTAGAGCTTCAATGCCAAATGCGGAAGTTTGATTATCTTCATGGACAGCTTGCACTTGAATTTGGCCTTTTTTAATTTCTTTCCACCAGCTAGGTAGCTGCATATGTACACCTTTTTGAAGTAATTCATTGCTTTCCTTGGTTAAAAAGCTCCATAGCTCTTCATCAGATAACGTAGGTAACTTTCTTGATAAAGCATTTCGTAAAGTAGGTGATAAGTGCTTAATTCGTTGAACCTCATATAAAATTGTTTTTCCATTTTTATATTCATGGATCATTTCATCTCGAATAAGAAAAGGGTCTTGATCGCTATCTGTCGGAATTGCTACTAGCTGAATTTCCCAAACAGAACCTTCAGATAATGGCTCTTCAAATCGTACGGATACGGTATAGTCACTTTGAGGATAAGGGATATTAGCTTCCTCGAGCAGCTGGTAAGTATGATTGAGAAAGAGAAATTCAAGCACGTTTTTTTCCCAAGTTGAATCGTTATTTTCTAATAAAGATTGTTTTAATGTATCGACTGTTAGTAGATTCTCTTTTAGCTTTAAAGCTTTATCAAGGTATTCCCGCGCTTCTTTTGAAAACGTTGGCTTTAATAAGTGTCCTTTTTCAATGGACAAAAAGAATGTGAAACCATCCCATGCTGACAATAAAATACCACTCTTGCTGTCCAGCTCAAAAGGAGATAGAGTTGTACCGTAATAAGAAGAAGAATGCCATAAAAACAATGAATTTTTCCATTTAGTTGGCTGTAGGAGCTTTTGGTTTCTGTCGGTGCAGTATACAAACAGCTTATCTTCGTATTCGTCAATATGGAGCGTTAGTTCAAATAAATCAAACATCAGCATGAAGCCTTCTTTCTTTTAGTAGCTTTTGAAATAAGGATAGTGATTTTGTTTCACCATGTAAATAGTGCATATAACGATGAAACAGCTCTTCTTTACTTGTTTTTATGTAAATTTCTTTTAGCTTTAGTAAATAATCGCATGCAAGTGCGTAGCTCGTTTTTTTACGTTCTAAAATAAAGTGACGAATAATTTGATGTAGGATTGGAATCGCATAATCTGCACGCTGTTGAATAACATATTCAGCTATTTCGCTTGCTTGTTCGGCGTCATCAAAGTCTAACAGTACTTGAAGCTCCATCCATTCTTTTAAATGCCCCTTGTTATGTAGGTACTGGCTATATTCAATAAAGCTATACGGTAGTAACAGCTGAAGGCACTTGATATAAGGGCCCTCCTCTTTAATGAGCAGTGCATATTGTTTAAACAGGTTAACTAAGATTGAAACCATGTTTCGACTTCCTTGATAAGTAGACGGAACGGTTCGTACGTATTCACCCATCATAGCTGAAAGGTAGTTTATCCATATTGATAAGCGCTTTGTATCTTTTTGAGAAAGAAGCTCCTTTATCCACGATATAAAGTAAGGAAGCTTTGCTAAATCATCTGGCTTTAGAGCAGAAATCGCTTCTTCATCTTTCTTTTTTAAAAATAATAAATAGCTGCGAGCGATTGCTGTATGAACAGAGGTAACAGATTCAAGAGCCCTTAATTCTTTTCCAATCCATTCTTCATCATTTAATACATTTGCCCATACCACTTCATATAACTTCATCAGTTCATATTGTAATGAGTCACTTTCATCTAATAATAAGCGAATAAACGGTAAGCTACTTTCAATAAGGGTCTTCGTAGTAGGAGGAATGGAACTTAGCACCTTGATTTTAGCTAATTCACTTACTTTATTGGTTAGCTTATAAAGGTGGACATATAAAAAGGATTCTTTCGTATTAGCTGAGAGCTGAATGTGCTTTAGCTCATTATTAAATTGTAAGATAGCATATAGACCGCCATATAAAAGAAAAAGATTTCGTAAGGTCGGTTCAGCTGGAGCTATTTTTGGTAATGATATAAAAAATTCATCGTATAGATTTTGAAAAATAGACAGGTTCTTGGTGGATTGTGCTTGCGAAAATTGCTCGTATGCTGTATCAAGTTGATCGATCCACGCTTTAAAAGAATAGTGGTTAGAAAGAGAAGACCGCTTTTTTTGCTGGATAAATAAGTTTTTTGCCTCTGCGCTTCTCCATTCTTCAAATAGCGTTGTTAGCGGCTCATATTGGGCATAGAGAAAGAAAACCAAAGCAAATTGATGTTGGCAAAAATCAGCGTCATTGCATGTACACGAGCTGTTGAGTAAGTTGTTTTTATCAATTGTTGTGGTAAATCCATCTACGCGGTTAGAGATGGTCTCTGCGTCTTGCTTTAGGTCATCGATTGAAATCTGTCTATATAATTGGAGCCCATCAGCAGCTTTTGCTTTATAAATTGAATTGTTGTAGGGAAGAGTAGAAATAAAATTTGATTTTAATTTATAAATAAATTCGGTCATTTGACTCATCCTTTCAAAATGGAAGCGATGTAGAATTTCGTGACAGTTATAATAAGGTTATTATAAAATACATTTATATGAATTGTAACAACCATGGATTTAATGGGAGGTAAATGAAATGACAGTACGTAAAGCAATCATACCAGCTGCGGGATTAGGAACACGATTTTTACCTGCAACGAAAGCGCAACCAAAAGAAATGTTACCGATTGTTGATAAGCCAACGATTCAATATATCATTGAAGAAGCAGTAGCTTCTGGTATTGAAGATATTTTAATTATTAGCGGTCGCGGCAAACGTGCAATTGAAGATCACTTTGATAAATCATATGAGCTAGAAGAAACGTTAGCGGCTAAAGAAAAATGGGATATGCTTAAAGAAATCCAAGAGATTTCAAGCCTAGCCAATATTCATTACATTCGCCAAAAGGAACCAAAGGGGTTAGGGCACGCGATTAACTGTGCAAGAAGCTTTATAGGTAATGAACCTTTTGCTGTTTTACTGGGTGATGATATTGTACAATCAGACAAGCCTTGCTTAAAGCAGCTTATGGATGTTTATGAAGAGCACCAGTGTACGGTAGTAGGTGTGCAGGAAGTGCCTCGTCAAGAAACGAATAAATATGGAATTATTGGGATTGAAGAGTCAATACAGGACGATGTATTTGAAGTGAATACGTTAGTAGAAAAGCCAAATCCGGCTGATGCACCTTCTACGTACGCAATTATGGGAAGATACATTTTAACACCTGAAATCTTTGATATTTTAAGTCAAGAAAAAATTGGTGCTGGCGGAGAAGTACAGTTGACAGATGCGATTTTACAACTAAACGAATCTCAACGTGTACTAGCTCACTATTTCCAAGGTAACCGCTATGATGTAGGAGATAAGTTTGGCTTTATTAAGGCTACAGTGGACTTTGGTTTACAAAGAGATGAGCTGAAAGAAAAACTAATGGACTACTTTCAAACAATTGTAAAAGATAAATAATTATAGTAGAAGAACTAGCGCACTGCAACTAGTGCGTTAGTTCTTTTGGTTTAGAAAAAAACTGAAAAAGATAAATCGTTTGTTCGGTGATGAACAAAACAAAACTGATGCATAATATAAATAAGAAGACAATTTGAATGGTGTTTTTATATAAAAGCTATCATGATGCAACAATTTTCGATATAATATCATGTAGGTTTCATTTATAAAGTATGTCATATAAAGGAGATTTTCTGTAATGGCAAAAAAATTATGTGTAGTTGGCTTAGGGTATATTGGTTTACCGACAGCCGTTATGTTTGCAAATCATGGTTTACAAGTTCACGGCGTTGACGTAAACGAGCATGCAGTCAACTTAATTAAAAATAAACAGCTTCATATAGAAGAGAATGGACTACAAGAGCGCTTAGAAGAAGCAGTCGATAAAGGTCTATTCACAGTTAGTACAACACCTGAAGAAGCGGATGTATTCATTATTGCAGTGCCTTCGCCAATTAATAATGATAAAACAGCTAATTTAAACTATGTAAGAGAAGCAACAAAGTCAATCGTTCCTTATGTTCGTAAAGGGAATCTTGTTATTTTAGAATCAACGGTTCCTCCTCGTACAGTGGAGGACGTGATGCTACCCGTTTTAAAAGAAACAGGACTAGCGTTTGGAACAGAATTATTCGTGTCTCATTCACCTGAGCGCGTTATTCCAGGTAAAGTATTTGAAGAACTGGTAAATAACGATCGTATTGTGGGTGGAATTAACGAAGAATCAAGTCGTTTAACAGTAGAATTATATAAAGTATTCGTAAAAGGAAATATTCACGTAACGGATGCTACAACGGCTGAAATGGTCAAGGTTATCGAAAACACGTACCGTGATGTGAACATTGCTTTCGCAAATGAGTTAGCTAAAATTAGTGAAAAGCTCGGTGTCAATGCTTGGGAAGCGATTAAGTTAGCGAACTATCATCCACGTGTAAATATTCATTTACCAGGGCCAGGTGTAGGAGGACACTGTATCGCAGTTGATCCATGGTTCTTAACAGAGCTACAGCCTGAGCTGGCGAAAATTATCTCTCTTTCTCGTCAAACAAATGATTCAATGCCAGAATACACGGCGCTAAAAGCAAAAAGTATTCTTGATGCAAAAGGCATTCAGCACGGTCGCGTTGCGGTATTAGGTCTAGCGTTTAAAGGAAACATTGATGATATGCGTGAAAGTCCATCAACGGATGTATTAGCACATTTAGATAAGCTAAATGTTGATTACACAGCGTTCGATCCACATATTAAAGAAAATAAAATTGAAAAGCAAACACAGGACTTAGAAGAAGCTGTAACTCATGCAGACTTAATCTTAATCCTAACAGACCACAACGAATTTAAAGAAATGCTTCCATCTGCAGTTGAAGACAAAATGCGTACCAAAGCTATCTTTGATACAAAAAAATGTATTCAACGTGATGCATGGAAAAAAGCAGGATTTGACGTTGTGTTATTAGGTGATTCTAAAGTTTCTACGATATAAGTATAATAAGGGTAATGATAATGAAAGACGGGCTGTAGCCTGTCTTTCATTACGAACGAACACAAAATTTTAGTATCTTTAAATAGGTGATTTGATGAAAGAAAATATCTTAGGTGTAGATGTATGTCACGACACGTATGATGAATTAGCAGCAAAGCTAATGGAAGATATTAATCAACGGAACACTTCGTTTATTGTAGCCATTAATCCAGAAAAAATTATGAAAGCTCAAGAAGACGAGGAGCTACGTACGTTGTTAAATAAAGCAACATACCAAATTCCAGACGGTATCGGTGTTATTTTGGCTTCTAAGCTTCGTAAAGGCAAAATACGCGAGCGTGTAACGGGAATTGATATGATGATGAAGCTTTGTGAAACAGCTACTGTAGAAGGGAAGCGAATCTTCTTGTATGGTGCCAAGCCAGGCATAGCCAGAGAGGCGAAAGTCAAGTTAGAAGAGAAGTTTCCTGGTATTCAAATTGTTGGCGTGCTTGATGGATATGAAAAAGACAAGCAGGTAATTGAAACAACTATTAATGAATCAAAAGCAGATATCGTTTTTGTTGCATTAGGAAGTCCAGCTCAAGAAAACTGGATTCTAGCGAATAAAGATCATCTATACCCTTCAGTGTACCAAGGAGTAGGAGGATCGTTTGATGTGATTTCTGGTCGTTTAAACCGTGCTCCAGAAGTTTTTCAACGATTTGGGTTAGAATGGTTGTATCGTTTAATAAAAGAGCCATGGCGTTTGAAAAGACAACTAGCACTACCAAAGTTCTTACTTAAAGCGCTAAAAGGATAACAAAAAGGAGAGCCCCCTGCAACGGGAGGCTCTCCTTTTTGTTACGCTTCTTTTTTATCTTTGATTTCTTCTGTTAACTGATCTAAGCTGTGACGAACGTTTCCTTTACCAGAAAAGTTTTCAATCAGTTCTTTAACATCTAAACCGGATGAAGCTTTTAACGATTCCTGTAAAGTAGACATTAGGTTGGTAGCATAGCCAGTTACTTTATTGGCGCCTCCACTTTCACCCGAGCTACCTGTATCGACAACTGTAATCTTATCAATATTAGATAAAGGTGCAGCAACTTGCTTCGCATATTCTGGAAGCATTTTGATAATCATATCCAAGATAGCTGCTTGACCGAACTGTTCAAATGCTTCTGCTACTTTTTGTTTTGCTTCCGCTTCTGCAAGACCTTTTAAGCGAATGATTTCAGCTTCTGATTCACCCTGAGCACGCTCAGCATCGGCTTTTGCAAGACCATCAACACGAACGCGTTCTGCTTCTGCTTTAGCCATTGTTTCAACACGATACTTATTTGCATCCGCTTCTGCAAGCTGTTTGGCTTTTTCAGCAGCAGCAGCCTGCTCAACTGCGTAGCGGTCCGCGTCGGCTTTCTTTTTAACTTCAGAATCGTATTGGCGTTCACGACGAAGAATTTCTTTTTCTTCTAATTCAATTTGTTTTTGACGCTCAATAATACGAATTTGCATTTCATGTTCTGTTACTTCTTGTTTTGCACGAGCTGTTTCTAAGTCGTATGCTTGGTCAGCACGAGCTTTTGCAATATCTTGTTCACGGCGGTATTCAGCCGTTTTTAATTGGTTCGCTTTTTCCGCTTCCGCAATTTCGGTATTTCTCTCTAGCTCAGCTTTTTGAGCATCCTTATGTGCTTCTGCACGCTTGATTCTCGTTTCTTTTTCAGCCTCGGCAGTAGCGATATCAGCATCACGTTTTACCTGAGCAATACGAGGCTTACCAAGCGACTCTAAGTATCCGTTTTTATCACGTACATCTTTGATTGTAAACGAGACGATAATAAGCCCCATTTTCGCTAAGTCTTGAGACGCAACGCGCTGTACTTCTTGTGAAAATTTCTCGCGGTTTTTATAAATTTCTTCTACAGTCATTGATCCCAAAATCGAGCGTAAATGTCCTTCAAGAACTTCACGCGCTTCCGTTTCACGATCTTCTTTGGCTTTACCTAAGAACTGTTCAGCTGCTGTAGCAATTTCTGATATAGAACCGCCTATTTTAATAATAGATACACCATCGGCCATCACGGGTACACCTTGTTCTGTATATACTTCAGGTGTTGATACTTCTAATTTACTTGATAATAAGCTTAATGGTTCAGCTTGTTGAAATACGGGTAATACAAATGTACCTCCGCCTCGCACAATTTTAATTTTGTTTCCAGATTCGTCAACGTGAACATTCTTTGATCCTAAATAGCTACCTGTGACAATCAGTGCTTCATCAGGACCTGCAGTACGATATTTGGTAATAAATACTCCAATCAATACAATTAATAAAAAGACAACGATTCCAGCAATAATAAAAATGGACATAAATATCCTCCTCTTGATTATGAATTTGGTAGTGTGTAGTTGGTCGGTTCGTAAGTAACAACAACCGCATTTCCGTTTTTGATTTCAACAATCAATACTTTGGTACCTGACAAAATTTCTTGATTTTTTAAGCTAATGGCTGGCTTTGAAATAGTGCCACTTACGTCTTTAACAACAACTTCACCGTATCCATCAATGGGAATAGGAATGATGAGTTCGCCAATTCGACCTTGAAGAGATGACTCTGTAAAAGCAATTGATTCTTCAGCAGATGATAAAGGAATAAGAACAAAGATATTGAGTAGTGTTACAAGTAATAGGGCAATAATTGCAGAGACAATCAGATTTAAAATACTGGAAAATAGCTGTAGTTGTTCCAAGATATAGCCGCTTGCACTGAAGATTGTAAAAAAGGAAAAAATGAGCGTAGGATTTAAT
Organism: Priestia sp. FSL W8-0001; assembly: GCF_038050335.1. Taxonomy (NCBI): domain Bacteria; kingdom Bacillati; phylum Bacillota; class Bacilli; order Caryophanales; family Bacillaceae; genus Priestia; species Priestia sp. FSL W8-0001. The sequence goes on along the minus strand of NZ_JBBPAL010000001.1, from coordinate 3,797,686 downwards.
CCAGGGATACCTTCAAATAATGCATCCAGTACGTCACCGAATAGAATGTATAAAAAGGTAAGGGTACCAAAACCAATTAGTGTGTAAAGATAAATTGTCTGAATAGGCACCGAGAGCAGTTCCAATTTGAAAACCTCCCTTCATTTGATTCTTATAAAAGGTAATACGCTCAGAAAATGGAAAAGTTTCATTTTTTATAAAAATAATAATATTTTTTCATCTTTTATCTTTAGATGCTGCAGTAAATAAGCAGTTGATTAAATCATCCATTCGAATGTTCGTATATTTGCAAAGACTGTTAAATACAATAGGTAGGGTGTTGGTTAGTAAGAGAAAGATAGAAGAAAAACATAATTAGATGTGTATTAAATGATAGATACATAGAGAGAGTTAGTTTAAGGTTTATGAAGACAAATTCTTATTTAAGTAGTAAAATCAATATGGTATAATCCAGTTTAGGAGAAAACTAGTCAAAAAATTTTGTCCAATAGCTCGCTCATATGTAATATTATCCAAATCTAAATAACAGTAACATTTACTGCGATTTTGGTTAACATAAACCTGAGGAGGGTCTACATGTTATATTTGACCTTGTTTATTTGTTTTATTTCGTCTATTTTAGTCACTCCGCTTGTTAAAAAATTAGCATTTAAAATAGGTGCAACAGATAAGCCAAATCAACGAAAAGTTCATCAAAAAATTATGCCTCGTCTTGGAGGATTAGCAATATTTATTAGTTTTTTAATCGGTTATTTTCTTTTACAACCAACTAGCCCTTACGCTTTAGCAATTATCATCGGAAGTTTCATTATCATTATTACGGGTGTGTTAGATGATATGATGGAGCTTTCAGCAAAAATTAAGCTAAGCGGTCAATTGCTTGCAGCGTTAATCGTGGTGGTATATGGCGGTGTACAAGTTCAGTATATCAACCTTCCTTTTAATGGTAGTCTTGAACTTGGCGTTTTGAGTATTCCTCTTACAATTATTTGGATTGTGGGGATCACAAATGCCATCAACTTAATTGACGGATTAGATGGTCTTGCAGCAGGAGTTTCCTCAATTGTATTAATTACAATTTCAGGAATGGCCATTATGATGAACGACGTGTTCGTAACGAGTATGGGCTTTATCCTGTTAGGAAGTACGCTTGGGTTCTTGCTTTATAATTTTCATCCAGCCAAAATCTTTATGGGAGATACAGGAGCACTTTTCTTAGGGTACATGATTTCGGTTTTATCTCTGTTAGGATTTAAAAATGTTACGTTAATTTCATTAATCGTTCCGGTTATTATCCTCGGTGTACCAATTTCAGATACGTTCTTTGCAATTATTCGCCGTATCGTTAAAAATCAGCCGCTTTCGGCTCCTGACAAGTCGCATCTGCATCACTGCCTGTTGCGCTTAGGATACAGCCATCGCCAAACGGTGCTAATTATTTACGGTATGAGTGCGATTTTTGGTTTAGCAGCCGTTATCTTTTCTCAGGTACAAACCATGTGGGGTTCGTTCCTAGTTCTCGCCATTTTAATTTTTGCAATTGAAATCATTGTGGAGAAAATTGGTCTGGTAGATAAAACATATCGACCACTACTCAATATGTTTCAAGCGCTACGATATAAATAAAAAAGCCTGTCGGCTCGAGTCGACAGGCTTTTTCTACTCCGTGCTTTCTTTGTCTAGACCTAAATGTTCGTGTAGCGTATCGCTTACTTCTTGAACGGCTATATCATCCAATTCATAATAATAAACGCCGTTAATTGTATCATCTGTCCCAGCAAGATTTAATGTTTCAATATCAATATTCTTCGAAGCGTAATCATAGAACGAAAGCATTTCGCCAAACATTAAGTTTGTTTTCATGTTGTCACCAACAGCTTCGATTAAGTTACCATACTTTGTCATAGAGCCAATTGACGATGCTTCCTTAGCGATGGCTTGCATAAGCTGCTGCTGTCGCTTACCTCGTTCAATGTCACTATCTTGTTTTCTTGTCCGTGCAATTGCTAGTGCTTCTTCACCGTTTAAGTGTTGTTTACCAGCTTTTAGTACAATGCCTTCATGATGATCACTAGAATCTTTTTCTTTTAAGTCGTAAGGTACATCAAATTCGATGCCTCCTAAAGAGTCAACAATCTCAGTGAAAGCTTGGAAATTAAGCTTTACATAGTAGTCTACGGGAACATCGAATAGCTCTTCAACCGTTTCGACCGTGGCTTTCGGTCCACCGTATGCATGAGCATGCGTAATTTTATCTTTTTTGCTGACTTCTGGAATATATACGCGAGAGTCACGAGGGATACTCACAAGCTTCACCGTTTTCTCTTTTTCGTTTAGCGTCGCTAAAATTAGTGCATCTGTACGAGCCGATTTCCCGAAATTTCGCGATTCGCTGTCATCAACACCCATAAATAAAATGGAGATGTTATCTTTCTTAGGATCGATTTTTCGATCGCGCATCGGTGAAGAGTCACGATCTCCTAAGCTTTGAAATGAATCAGATGCAACGCTTTTTGCTTTAGCGAACAAATAAGAGCCGTACGCCGTAGCGGATAATCCAATGATTAAGATTGGCAGAAGAAAAAAAGAAAGCAATCTTCTTTTCCGCTTTTTTCGATTTACTCGTTTTTCAAAACGCCTATGCTGAGCCATATACGTTCTCCTTTAGTTTAGTAAGTTTTTACATATTTTTATTGTTTGTTATTGGAATTCAAATTAAACGGAATGCGTTCAATATTACCTTATATTTTAGTGAGGAAAAGAACGACGCACTGTGGCATCAGTGCGCTGTCTTTTATTTTACAATGTTTTTAATTCACAGTAAATAATTCATTATATCTCTTCTTCTAAATAGGTCACTTCGCCTGCTGAAATGTCTGCTTGGCCGTTTGTAAGTTCCGTCATCCAAGCTGTAAACGCATCTTTTTGACTCTCTTCCACAAACGTATCCACGATTACGTTATCTGCATAATGAATTTCTTTTAAGACGTAAGGTGAATTGCGTAATTCATTTTCCAGCTTGCCAAGCCACGTATAATCAACTTTTGTATGCATGATTTGCATAAGTGTACGCTTTACGATACCAATGTTTGTGAGCCCTTCAGATACTGAGTTGCTATATGCACGAACGAGTCCGCCAGCCCCAAGCTTAATACCGCCGAAATAACGCGTTACTACCACAACAGTATCCTTTAGTTCTTTTCGCTTCAGCACTTCAAGCATTGGTACACCGGCAGTACCGCTAGGTTCACCATCATCATTGGCTTTTTGAAACTGATCGCGCTCTCCAATTAAATAAGCAGAACAGTTGTGGTTTGCGCTCCAATGTTCTTTCTTTATCTTTTGAATAAAGTCCTGTGCTTCTTTTTCTGTTGTTGCACGCTTTGCATGACAGATAAAGCGTGATTTTTGAATCACAATTTCATGTGCACCAGACTGTTTTACAGTATAATATTGAGGTAACAATGTAATAAAATGCCTCCTGTATATATGATTTTATGTGTTTATTTTAAAAAAGTGGGTAATAGGTAATTAAAATTAAGAATAAAAGCAATTTTTTCTTATCTCACTTATTATAAAGCTTCAAAACTGATACATCAATTTGGAGCCTTGAATTGTTACAGTGTTGTAAAGTATTTATCAATGATAATGGACAAGCTAACTAAACCAAAAGTTTTAAAAAAATAATCACATAAATGTTACGAATGACATGTAATTGTTAAACGAAACAGGATGTTTGTCCCTGTTAATGGTGAGATAGAAATGGTAGTCTTTTGGAGTAGAGTGTATATCATGCATGAGAAAAGTAGTGAGCAAAGATGTACACCAAAAGAACTTATCCTATTCTAATATAAGAAAAACAAGAAGGTATCTCATATGTTTTTCTATAGCCATGCTGTCTCTATAGATGCTGTCTTAATCATGTAAACTGGAGCAGATCCAGATTTCCTCGCAATTCAAGTAAGTCGTACGAGAAAGCGTAATAACGTATTGGCATTTCTTCGAATGTGAGTGTAAGCTTGAGGTGAATAAATGTCAAAACATAAATTAACAAGTAAAATGTTAGATGAAATATTAGACAAAATCATTGGCACAGTTGGAAATAGTAAAGATGAAGTATATCGCTTATCTGAAAGTGCACGACAGGAATACGAAGAGATAAAAGAAGAATTAGAAGGCTTAAAAGCCAAAGTTTTGCAGGTTATTGAGCAAGGAGATCGCCTAGAGGCTCAGGCGCGTTTAGCACGAAAGCGCTTAGCTGAGGTAAGCAAGCATTTTCAAATTTATTCTGAGCCAGAGGTAAAAGATGCCTACGAAAAAGCTCATGAATTACAGACAAAACTTTTAATGAATCAGCAGTCAGAACATCAGCTTAGAAGCAGGCGAGATGAACTTGAACGTCGATTGATGTCGTTGGAAGAAACCATCAAGCGAGCAGATCATCTGGTGGGGCAGATTTCAGTGGTGTTAAACTATTTAACCAGCGATTTGAAGCAAGTTGGAGAAATTGTCGAAGATGCTATTCAAAAAGAATATTTTGGTTTTCGGATTATTGAAGCGCAAGAGGAAGAGCGTAAAAGGTTATCCCGTGAAATTCATGATGGTCCAGCGCAAATGCTAGCTAACGTGATGATGAGGTCGGAATTAATTGAACGTATTTACCGAGAGCGCAGTGCTCAGGAAGCGATGGATGAAATTCGAGATTTGCGCAAAATGGTGCGTTCAGCACTCTATGAAGTGCGAAGAATTATTTACGACTTAAGACCAATGGCATTGGATGATTTAGGGTTAATTCCAACGCTTCGAAAATATTTAGATACAATTGAAGACTATAATGACGGTAAACCACGCATTACCTTCATTTCGATTGGACAAGAAAAACGTACTGCGTCAAAGCTGGAAGTAGCGCTATTTCGACTTGTACAAGAAGCTGTTACGAATGCCTTAAAGCATGCGGATGCCTCGGAAGTTCAAGTGAAAATTGAGTTTAATAATGAACAAGCAGTTTTACTTGTAAAAGATGATGGCTGTGGCTTTGATCAAAATCAAAAAAAAGAAAACTCATTTGGTTTAATTGGAATGAGAGAAAGAGTAGATTTGTTGGGTGGAAGCATTTCTGTTCATTCAAAATTAAACCAAGGTACGCTTGTTATGATTAAAGTACCGATTCTAAATAAATAATAAGAATACAATAACATCGAATTAATATAGTAAAAACTATTCATTGTTGGATTTGGGGAGGAACCAGATATGCAAACACGAATTGTCATCATTGATGACCATCAATTATTCCGTGAAGGAGTAAAACGTATTTTAGATTTTGAAAAAGATTTTGAAGTAGTAGCAGAAGGTGACGATGGTAACGAAGCGATTGGTCTTGTTGAAGAACATCAGCCTGACGTTGTAATCATGGATATCAACATGCCAGCTGTAAATGGTGTCGAAGCAACAAAGCAGCTAGTAGAGATGAACCCAGATACGAAAGTTATCATCTTATCGATTCATGATGATGAAACATATGTGACTCATGCACTTCAAACAGGAGCACGAGGCTACTTGTTAAAAGAAATGGATGCAGATGCATTAATTGAAGCTGTTAAAGTAGTAGCAGAGGGTGGATCCTACTTACATCCGAAGGTAACGCATAGCCTAGTAAAAGAATACCGTCGACTTGCAGCTCAAGGTCAATCATCTTCATATCCACATGAGCCAATTGAGATTCGCCGCCCGCTTCACTTACTAACTCGTCGTGAGTGTGAAGTATTGCAACTTTTAGCTGATGGAAAGAGTAACCGTGGAATTGGTGAAGCTCTATATATTAGTGAAAAAACAGTTAAAAACCACGTAAGTAATATTTTACAAAAGATGAACGTAAACGACCGTACGCAAGCAGTTGTTGTAGCAATTAAAAACGGCTGGGTAGAGGTACGATAACAAAGAAAGCTCCGCATACATTTGTATGCGGAGCTTTTTTAGGTGAAAAGACATATGAAAAGCACAAAAAAATAGCCGATACATACGGTAGAAAAGATATGTCGTAAAGCGACTTAATGGAGCGTGAATCTATGAAAATTCAGCAGTCATCCCATTCGTTGCATCACGCGAGTGCGCCTTCGGCAACTACAATTGCAACAGAAGATACGCTGCAAGGAATAGTTAAGGAAGTAATGAATGAAAAAGAAGTGCTTATGCAGGTAAAGGGACGTGAAGTACCCGTTCGCCTAGACCAGCCAGTGCATGAAAATGATCATATCAAAATAAAAGTAACGCATGTAAAAGAAGGTTATATAGAAGGACAAGTTTTATCGAAAATACCAACAGAAAATTTTGAGGAACGAGTCAAAAGGCCAATTATGCCAGCTGCTTCAGAGCAAGTACAACAAGCTGCTCGAAGGCTTAAAAATGCTGGATATCGTGTAACAGAATCTTCGGTGATGGCGCTAGAACGTTTTTTTACTATAACAAATCGCTCAGCTTCACAAACAGATGAAACGATTTCTGCTCTTGTGAATAAAAAGCTAGAAGTGACGGTAAATCACCTTACTGCAATTGATGAAGCTCTTCATGGTGATGCATTAAAAGAGCTTTTTAAAGAAGCGGTTGCTAATCGACCGACTTTGCCATCAGAGCTACAGATCAAGGTTGAGGGAGCCTTAAAAAGTGTGGAAGCATCGACTAAATCCCCCTTTAGCCAAGAGGAAATCAACGTACTGCTTCAACGTCTAAAAACAGGTGATAGCGTAGGAGATATTCTTCAACAATTAAAAGAAGTTAAAGAAATACCTAAGAATATTGTAGAGCAATTACAGCGGATTTTTCGAACGAGTCAAGACGTCACAGCGAGCGGCCTTAAAGAGTTGAATCGAGATGACTTGCTGAAAAATATCCCTCTAACTAAACAAGAAGTGCAGACTTTACTTCTTGAATTAAAGAGTAACGGTGTACCGCAAGAGGTCCAGCAAAAGCTACTAGAAGGCTCAAAGCTGCAAGAACTTGTTCTTCAGCGGATCAGTGATTTGTTAATGGCGCTACATTCAAAACAAGCAGATGCAAAAAGTGTTCAAGAAGCGCTTCATTTGGCTGTACGTACGTTTAGTCGTGAACCGAATATAAAAGTTGCTCTTGAGCACCTTTCGAATCAGGTGTTACCAGCTTTACAGTCTCATCCAGCACATGCTGAAAAAGTAAGCCAAGCTCTTGGTAAGGCAAGTGAATTGGTAAATCAGCATAAAGAAATGGCTGCTAGAAAGCAAATAAATGAGGTGCTAGTGGCTATTAGCGAGAGTTTTGAACAACCATCAGCAAAAGAACTACCTCTTCATGTTGCTACAAAAGATGTGGTTGTAACGGTTGTGACAGAAAAACTGGCGTATATCACAAAAGAATTTCAAAATGTACAGCAGCAGGTAAATCGTCAGCTTCTCTATGTTGCAGATTTGCTTCAAGAATCAGCACCTTCAGCAAAAATGAAGGCGTCACAGCTATTAGAAGCAACCGTTAAGCAGCTTGATAAAGCCATTTTACAAAGTGATTTCATGCTATATGCAGATATGAAATCTGAAAAAGAAATGTTAAAGGCTAGTCAGCTTCTTCAAGAAGCGAAAAGTCTATTAGCACAGGGAGATCGCTCTCAAGCTCATAGCTTAGTTATGCAAATCAAAGAAATGATTAAAGGAATGGATTATAAGCCTTCTCACCAAAAGATGATGCATTTTGTTCAAGACGAGTTGTTTTCAAAACTTGCTTTACCAGGGGTTAGCGTTGCTGATGAGCCAGAAATAGGAGCTAGAGATATCTATGAAACCGTAAAGAGATTGGGGTTTCAGCGCGAAAAAGAGGCATTACATGTGCTACAAGGACACCAGCAAGCATCCACAGTTGATGTGAAAAGTGGCCTGTTAAAAGGAGAATATGCGAGCATGGCAGCTCAAACAGCTGATTCAGCTCTTCAACATATCACAGGTCAGCAGCTTTTAAACAAGCATGATTCTTCATCAGCGCAGCAGCTTTATATGCATCTACCTTTTACGCTAAAAGGTGAAGTAGGAACGATGAAAGTATTTATTCAGTCAAATAAAAAGCGTGAGAAAATTGACTGGGAAAATACAAGCTTATACTTTCTATTTGAGACGAAGCAGCTCGGTGAGATTGGCGTGATGTTAAAAGCATCGGATCGCAATCTATCCATTTCATTTGAAACGAACAGCGATGCGTTTGCATCCAACGCTGATACGGTTGTTGATGAATTAAAGGGTAAAATTGAAGCAATTGGTTACGCGATTACGGGAGTCTCCTATGCAGAGCTACGAAATGGAAGAGAAGACGAAGTGAAAGCACCAATTAAGAAACAAATCCCAATGCTTTCAATGAAAGGGTTTGATTATTCAATATGAACTACCAATATATTAATACAGCGAATCGGAGGCAAAAGCGAGGTCCTTCTGCAACGGTCATTCGCTATGAGCAAGGAGAGGGAGCGCCAAAAGTTGTTGCGCAAGGGTCAGGTTCGACGGCGAATCGAATTCTCAACCTTGCAAAGCAGCATGATATTCCACTGCAAGAAGACGAAACGCTTCTGACGAATTTGATGGATATTGAGCTAGGAGATCAAATCCCCCCGCAGCTGTACGGAGTTATTGCCGAAATTCTTTTATTTGTAAAAAAAGTCGAGGATATGAATGAAAATGGCTACTAGACGTGCCGATAAGTAAAAAAAGGAATGCACAAGGGAGATAAGATGAATTGGACTTTTTAACGGAAGAGCTTCTTTATCAAAAAACATCGCAGCAGCTAACGGCTATGCTGTATGAAAAAGCGATTTTAAATATTGAAGAAAGCATTGAACATATTCATAACAAAGATTTCTATACAGCAAATGAAAATTTAAAAAATACAAGTGATATCCTTCATCGCCTAGGCGTCGGCTTGAAATATGAAGCAGGTGTTATTGCGGAGCAGCTTGATACGATTTATAACTATGTAGCAGAACGAGTGGTAGAAGGGAATATGAAGAAGGATATTACGATTTTACAAGACGCTCATCGCGTTCTAACTGAAATTTCAGCTGCTTGGAATAAGGCAATGAGTGAAGAAGTAGCCCAAAAGCGACCGAGCGTTCATAGAAAACTATCGTCTTATGAGAGACAAATTAGCACAACGACATTATAAAAAAAGGAGCTTATTCAATGAGAATCAATCATAATATTCAAGCGTTAAATGCTTATAAAAACTTATCTACGAATCAAATGAATACGTCGAAAAGCTTAGAGAAACTATCATCTGGACTTCGTATTAACCGCGCAGCGGACGATGCAGCAGGATTAGCTATTTCAGAGAAAATGCGTTCTCAAATTCGCGCTTTAGATATGGCAGAACGCAATGCATTAGACGGAATTTCACTCATTCAAACAGCAGAAGGCGGCATGCAGGAAGTGCACAGCATGCTTCAGCGTATGCGTGAACTAGCCGTCCAGTCTTCAAATGGCACGTACCAAGACACGGAAGACCGTGCGTATTTAGATGCTGAAGTGCAGCAGTTAAAGCAGGAAATCGACCGTATCGCACAAACAACACAATTTAACGGTACAAATTTATTAGATGGGAAAACAACGAATATTCAATTTCAAATTTCACCAGAGGCTCCGAGCTTAGCGTTAAAGTTAGCTAAAATTGGTGACGTTACGACGGCAACTTTAGGTCTTACGACAACTTCTATTACAACCGCAACAAATGCAACAACTGCTATTACTCAGCTTGATAAAGCGATTGCTGCTGTGTCAAAAGATCGCTCAACGCTTGGTGCTGCACAAAACCGCCTTGAGCATGCGATGAGCAATATCAGTACAATGAGTGAAAACTTAACGGCTTCTGAATCGCGAATTCGTGACGTGGATATGGCACAGGAGATGACGGAGTTTACGAAAAACAACATTTTAAACCAAGCTGCGCAAGCGATGCTTGCACAGGCTAACCAGCTTCCACAAGGAATTTTACAGCTGTTAAAATAATGGATTATGAAAACGAGAGAAAAGCACGATGCTTTTCTCTTTTTCCTGTATAATACAAGTAAAAACGAAAGAGGAATAGAAATGGATGTTCAGCGAATTAACGGACTGACAAATCAACCAAACGTTTCTAAAGCGAAAGAGGTTCAAGAATCAATTACGTTCACGGACGTTATGGCTAAAAAGCAGCGTGACCTCACCCATGAGCGTTTATCACAACTGGTGACAAAAATCGATGAACAAGGTCGTCATCTAGCCAAGAATCAGACGGTTGATGTGCTTCGAAAGTACAAAGCCCTGGTGAAAGAGTTTATGGATGATGCAGTTAAAAATGGCTTTGAACTGCATGAACAGAGGGGCTTTAACAGAAGAGGAACGACAAAGGTATATAAGCTTGTAAAAGAAGTCGATCGTAAGCTTGTTGATCTAACAAACGACGTGCTAAATAAATCAACGAATGAGCTTCAGCTTTTAGCAAGAGTAGGTGAAATCCAAGGTTTATTGGTCAACATCTATACGTGAAAAGAGGGAAGGTTAAAAGGGCTTTCTTTGTTTTTGTAAACATGCATTTTAAATTGAAATGTTGTAAAATAGAGTGAACTTATTTTTAAATAATAAAAAAGGATGGACCCTTTCAAATGAAAACGGCAATTATTACTGATAGTACAGCGTATATATCAGAAGAAGTGCGCGCTCAACATGACATACATATGGTACCGCTTAGCGTTATTTTTGGTAATGAAACTTATCGTGAAGAAATAGACGTAACGGCGGAAGAATATTTTCATAAAATTAAAGATGCCAAAACATTGCCAACAACCTCTCAGCCTCCAATTGGTGAGTTTGTTGAACTGTATGAGCAGCTACAGCGTGATGGTTATGAGTCAGCGGTCGTTGTGACGCTCTCAAGTGGGATTAGCGGAACCTATCAAGGGGCACTTTCAGCAAGCGAAATGGTTTCAGGTTTTGACGTACAAGTATATGATTCTGAAATTAGCTGCATGGTGCAAGGCTTTTATGTTCTTGAAGGAGCTAAAATGGCGGAAGCTGGTCGTACGCCAGCAGAGATTGTGAATCGTTTTGATGAAATGAAAACGTCTATACGCGCTTACTTTATGGCAGACGATTTGTCACATTTGCAGCGTGGAGGGCGCTTAAATGCAGCTCAAGCGATTATTGGAAGTTTGTTGCAAGTTAAGCCACTGCTTCACTTTGTTGACAAGAAAATTGTTCCTTATGAAAAAATTCGTACGAGAAAGCGCGCGTTAAAACGTATCGTAGAGCTACTGGATGAGGATGCACGTGAGCTTGCGCCAATGAAAGGTGTAGTGATTCATGCGAATCGTCCTTCAGAGGCAGCGGAATTTAAAGCAAAACTGCAAGAAAAGTACCCTCACATTGAGTGGAGTCTTTCATACTTTGGACCTGTTATTGGTACCCATCTTGGAGAAGGTGCCATCGGTGTTGGTTGGTATAAAGAATAAAGCCAAACTAACTTTTTGTTAGTTTGGTTTTTTTATTGCAGGAATTTAGTCAGTTCATCTCGTACTAGTTAGGATGAAAGGAGCGATGTTTTTGCGATTTATCCTACATGACAATCAGTTAGTACCGAATGGTTCACAGGAAGCGCAGGCCATTTCACGGCTTCCTGAATGGCATACACCCGCTGTTAACCCTACATTTTCATTTAATGCAAGCCTCCAGCAATTCCTCGTTGGCAAGCAACTACTCCCTGATGAACTAGCTTCATTTTCTTTTTCTACTCTTCATGAACATTACGAACAAGGCTATATCCACTATCAAAAGTCAATTGTGAAAAAAGACGTGATGACCTGCATGCGCTGTGGAAATCAGCAGCAGCACTTATTTGCTTCGTTTCACTGTGGTCGCTGTTACAGCACATGTACGTATTGCCGTGCCTGCATTGGGATGGGGCGGGTATCGGAATGTACGCCTCTTATCACGTGGAAAGGGCCTCCTTTACGTGAGGTTTCTTCACCAACTCTTACGTGGAAAGGAAAGCTCTCTCCTGCTCAGCAAACGGCTTCTAGCCAAATGGTAGAAGCCGTACATTCAAAGCAAGAGCTGCTCGTGTGGGCCGTTTGTGGAGCTGGAAAAACGGAAGTTCTCTTTGAAGGTATTTCAAAAGCGCTTGCTTTGGGTAAATCGGTATGCGTCGCCACGCCGAGAACGGACGTAGTCCTGGAGCTTCATCCAAGGCTTCAACAAGCGTTTCAAGAGTTGGAAGTAGTGGCTCTTTACGGCGGAAGTGCTGATAAAGGGAAGCACTCTTCTCTGATCCTCACAACTACTCATCAGCTTTTGCGTTACTATGAAGCATTTGACGTCATGATCATTGACGAAGTAGACGCATTTCCTTATTCAGCAGAACCAATGTTGCAATATGCTGCCCACAAAGCTCGTAAAGCAGAATCAACCCTTATTTACTTAACAGCAACTCCCAGTGAAAATCTTAAGCAACAGGTTAAAGAAAATAAGCTAGCAGCTGTCAAAATACCGGCTCGCTATCACCGCTATCCCATTCCGATACCTCGTTTTGTATGGTGTGGCAACTGGCAGAAGAAGCTTGTTAAAAAGAAGTTACCTTTTACCGTATTGAACTGGATCAAGCAGCGAGTGTGTGATGATAAGCAGTGCTTTGTGTTTGTACCAAAGGTCAAATGGGTTCAGCCCGTTGTAGAACTCATTCAACAGCTAACGCCAAGCGTGGCTGGGGTGCACGCAGAAGATAAGGAGCGAAAAGAAAAGGTAAAAGCATTTCGTGAGCAGCAGTATACCATTTTGGTTACAACAACCATTTTAGAACGAGGGGTGACTGTCCCTAATATTGATGTCGCTGTAGTAGGTGCTGAAAATGAAATTTTCACTGAAAGCGCACTTGTGCAAATTTCAGGCCGAGTTGGTAGAAGCGCAAACTTTCCAACAGGAGACGTGGTCTTCTTTCACTATGGGCAAACGGTTGAAATGAAAAAAGCGAAAAAGCATATGGTAGATATGAACGATATGGCAAAAAAACAAGGTCTAATTCAGATATGATATGGTGTTTACTGTGCCATGCATCAATCGAACCCGCTCATAGCTTCTCGTCTCTGATTTCTCCACAGCAAAGAAAGTGGCTGTGTGAAACGTGCCAGTCATCCTTTAAAGGGCTTTCAGAGCCACTTTGTAGACGTTGTGGAAGAATGCTTAATGAGCTTCCTATAGCTTATTATGAGGGTGAATATTGCATCGACTGCGTTCAATGGAACAAAAAGAAATCACCTTTAATTCGCAACTGTTCATTATATAAATATAATAAATTCGCAAAAGAGGTAATGGCTTTGTTTAAATACCGAGGTGACTACGAACTTCATAAAATATTTACTGACGATTTCGCTCAGCTTTATAAGGTATATAGTCCTGAGAACCCCGTACTGGTTCCCATCCCTTTAAGCAAGGAGCGAATGTATGAGCGTGGGTTTAATCAAGCGGAAGCGTTGGCATCTTTACTCCCGGCAGAAGTAGCTTACCCTCTTACTCGTAAGCATACGGAGAAACAAGCGAAGAAAACGAGAGAAGAAAGGCTACAAAACCATAGGGTGTTCGAGCTTGTGGATCCAGAGCTGGTTACAAACAGAAACGTCATTTTAATCGATGATTTGTACACAACGGGCGTTACGTTACACGAAGCAGCGCTTTGTCTAAAAGATGTGGCAGCAGCAATCTATTCTTTTACAATTTACCGTTGAAAAAATAAGCGGTTCAGCCGATACAAAAGGAAATGAGAAGAGAAAGGGAAAAGGAGCATGTTAACGAATTGTTTACGTTGTGGAAGCTTATTTGTTCAAAGCGGAGCGCGCAACATTTGCCCGAGTTGTTATCAGGAAGAAGAAGGCCAGTATGAGCGCGTGGTTACCTTTTTACGAAAGCGAGAAAATCGAACTGCAACCATGTATGAAGTCGTTAAAAAAACGAACGTACCCGACCTGCGCATTCAGCAGTTCATTCAGCAGGGAAGGTTGCTGATAGCTAAATTTCCAAACCTAGGCTACCCTTGCTTAGAATGTGGTCAAAGTATTAGAGAGGGAAAGCTTTGTCATAATTGCGCTCAGCAGTTGAAAAATGACCTAGCAAAGCACGAAATAGAAACAAAATGTCAAAATGAACGACAGGATCGATTATCAACTTATCGTTTGAAAGATAAATAATCTAGACATAAAGAACTGGTTATCTTTTTTTGGTGAAGGTAATGGTTCTTAAGACCTTTTTAGTTTGGGTACAAAATCGTACTTATTTTGAAGCTTTTTAGCGTGTTTGTGCATTTAGTCTCAACTTTGAGCGAGTTGCTAAATGTTTAATTCAAAGCTCCGATATAATGAGTAGATAGATAGCGGATACAAACTTTAAAGAGGTGACCAAAGATGAAGATAAATTCAACTCATTCTAGCAGAATAAATCCATATCAAAAGGCAGCTGAAAAAATGGAAAAAGCTCAGCAAACAGGAAAACGAGATGATGTGCAAATTTCAAAAGAAGCGAAAGAGCTTCAGCAAATGAGTACAAATGCCACAGAGCGCTCAGCAAAGATTGAACAGTTAAAGCAGCAGATTGAAAATGGGGCATATAAAGTTAACGCAGAAGAAGTGGCGAAAGGGCTTATCAACTTTTATAAAAAATAAAGGGAATGACAAAAATTGAATAGCGGGAAACTGACTGAAATTTTAACGAAGCAAATCGCATTGCATAAGAGCTTATTAGCTTTAACAGACAAGAAAAAGGCAATTATCATCAGCCAAAATATCAAAGAGTTAACCCATGTGCTTAAAGATGAGCAGACGCACGTTGCGGCGATAGAAGCTTTGGAAAAACAGCGCATGTTGCTCATGGAAAATATCGCACAGATTGAACAGGCCATTACCCTTCAACCACTTCAAAGCCAGCTCATTGAACTTATTGAAAGCATTCAGAGGAAAAATGAGTTAAATCAACAACTGCTAACACAATCTCTGCAGCTCATTAATCTTGAGCTTGACTTATTAACCTCATCTCAACAAGCAGATTCATATAATTATACAAAAGCAGAAAACGATGTACCATCACTTACACAAGCATCTACCTTTCAGTCAAAAGCGTAGAGAATGAAGGAGAGAATGTAATGATTTCAACTTTTCATGGGCTGCAGGTTGCAAAGCGAGGCATGGATGCGCAGCAGTCAGCACTATACACAGTGGGGCAAAATATCGCCAATGCTAACACGCCGGGCTATACTCGTCAGCGCGTTACGTTTGAAGCGAGTACGCCTTACCCAACACCGGGAATGAACCGTCCAGGAGTGACGGGTCAACTTGGTACGGGAGTGGATGCCAAAACGATTGAGCGTGTGCGCGATCAGTTCCTTGATGTACAGTACAGAGGAGAAACAGTTAAGGTAGGCTATTGGAATGCCAAATCGGCAGCCATTGACAAAATGGAAGAGATTCTAAATGAGCCATCTGAAGACGGATTGTCAGCAACATTTGATCAATTTTTCGAAGCACTTCAAGACGTTGCTGCAAATCCATCAAATGCCGGTGCTCGCTCTGTTGCACGTGAGAGAGCAAATGCAATTGCCGATACATTTACGTATCTATCCACATCGCTCGAAGTCATTCAAGGTGATTTACAATCTGAAATTGATGTAACCGTCAAGCAAATGAACTCGGTTCTTGAGCAAATCAATAACGTTAATAAACAAATTAATGATATTGAAGTGCACGGCTATTTGCCAAATGATTTATATGATGAGCGTGACCGCTTACTAGACGAACTTTCACAGTTTGTAGAATTTGACATACAGTATGATCAAACAAGCGGTAACAGCCTGCCCGTAGCCGAAGGAACCGTGACGGTTACGATGCAAACCGCAAACGGTCCTGTTACGTTAGTAAATGGCCAAACTCGTCAAGCTGCAGCGTTTACGATAAACGATACGGACGGAAGCGTAACGGATGTTCGTGTAGGTGGCCAAACGCTTTCGCCAGCCAACCTTTCACAAGGTAAGCTTAAAGGATTGATTGAATCAGCAGGTTACGTAGACGAAAATGGCCAAACAAAAGGTGTATATTCTGACATGCTAGCGTCTCTTGATAAAATGGCCTTTGAGTTTGTGAATTGGTTTAACGGCCAGCACGAACAAGGCGTAACGTTAGATGGCCAAACGGGTGTATCTTTCTTTAATCCAATTACGGAGGGAAAAGGCGCTGCGAAAAGCATTACGCTATCAAATGAAATTATTCAAAGTACCAACAACATAGCTGCTGCTTCTCAGTCAGAAATAGAAGGAGATCGTAAAGGAGATGGAAGCAATGCGCTAGCGCTCGCTAACTTCCGTGATAGCGTTCTTATTCAGCTTACTGACGATCAAACTGTATCCATGAAAGAATATTACCAGTCTCTTATTGGCCAAATGGCGGTTAACGGCCAGCAGGCAAACCGCTTAAAAGGAAACTCAGAAACGCTTCAACAAGCCGTGGAGCAACGAAAACAATCGACGAGTTCCGTTTCAATCGATGAAGAAATGAGCAATATGATTCAATTCCAGCACGCTTATAATGCAAGTGCCCGCATGGTGACAATGATTGATGAGATGTTAGATCGCATTATTAACGGATTAGGAACGGGTGGTAGATAAAGATGCGAATTACACAAAGCATGCTAGCGGCCAACTCATTACGACATATTAACAGCAGTTATACTCAGCTCCAAACCTTGCAAAATCAGCTGTCAACGGGTAAGAAAATTACGCGTCCATCGGATGATCCTGTTATCGCTACAAAGGGGATGGCATACAGGTCTAACCTATCTGAAATTGATCAATACAAACGAAATTTAACCGAAGCCTATTCGTGGTTTGATAACTCTGAAGCGGGGCTTGAACAGGTTAACTCCATTTTTCAACGTGCCAAAGAGCTAATGGTACAAGGAACAAACGGTACGAACGACGGACAAGATCGCCAAGCAATTGCCCGTGAAATTGAACAGCTGAAGCTTGATTTTATGCAGGTAGCCAATACGCAAGTAGCGGGAAGATATATCTTTAACGGCGTGAACGTAGGAAACGCGCCCGTTACTCAAAATGCGGATGGCTCGATTGCGTCCGAAATTAATGCCGATCCGTTTTCAGTTGAAGTATCAAAAGGCGTCAGCCTACGCGTCAATATTAATGCTGACCGTATCTTTTCGCAAGAATCGTTTGATTTCATCGATAGTATTCAAGCGGGTTTTGAAAACAACGATGTTGAATCGCTTCAACAATTATCAACACAAGTTAATGACTATTTATCAACTCTATCAGCAGAGCGCTCAGAGCTCGGTGCGAGAAACAATCGCCTGGAGCTCATTGAAAATCGCATTGCTTCTCAAGAAATTACTGCTAGCCGCATGATTTCAGATAACGAAGATGCTGATATTGAGAAAGTTATTACGGACTTAACCATTCAAGAAAGCGTGCACCGTGCTTCCTTATCGGTTGGTGCCAAACTAATTCAGCCAACGCTTCTTGACTTTTTACGCTAAACCAAAACTCCTTCTTTGAAGGGGTTTTTTTAGGAGGAATACTGATGCAAGTTAGTACCATACAGGCCTCTTACGCCATGCCACCCATCATTCAGCCGCAGCCAGTCGACGTTTCGACAGAAAAAATCCAGGTCATTGTCGAAAAGACACCGTCGCGGCTTACTATTGACCAAACTAAGGCGTGGGAAGAAATGAACCTGCAATCAATTTTAAAAAGCATGGACGAAGAAGCGAATGAAGGTAAACAAGCGGTGATGGAATCTATCACAAAAGCAGTCCAAGAAGGAAAAGAGTTAATGAAAATTGAACAAGGTGGTAACCCACTCGCTAATCAAGCCAAGCGCAACAGCGAAAAGCCCATCTATCCAAGCAACATAACCTTTATTCCAAGTCCGTTTAGTGTCAAAATAAACTATGTACCTGAAACACTATTAATCTCAACAATTAAACAAGAGGTGTAGCTCATGCTTAAAACAGCTTATCACGGTGATGTTCAAATTGAACAACCCTCATTAACATTTGAAAAAGGTCTTCCTGGGTTTCCACACGAAATGCAATTTGTGGTCTTGCCACTTCCAAACGCTGATATGTTCCACGTGTTACAGTCTACGAACACGCAGGAAGTTGCGTTCGTGATGACCGAGCCGTTTCAATTCTTCCCAGATTATGACTTTAAATTAGATGAGACAACAGTCAAGCAGCTTCAGCTGGAAAGCGGAAGTGACGCTGCTGTATACGTTATTTTAACAATGCATGACGACGTTACTAAAATTACGGCAAATCTGCAGGCGCCAATTGTTATTAATACAAAAAACAATCAAGCCAAGCAAGTTATCTTAAACAACGAAGCCTACCAAACCAAGCACGCGCTGTTTCAACCCGTAAACAACTAAGGAGGGAACGACCATGCTAGTCCTAACGCGTAAAACGAACGAAACAATCAAAATCGGTGAAGACATTGAAGTGACCGTTCTCTCTATTAGCGGTGACCAAGTCAAGCTCGGCATCAAGGCCCCGCGTGATGTCGAAGTCCATCGCCAAGAAATCTATGAAGAAATCCAGTTAGAAAATCACCAGGCATCCAAGCCGGTAGCCAATATGATGGACATCTTACAAACAATAAATGACACCAAACCAAGGCCCTAAACCGTCTTGGTTTTTCTTTTGAAAAAAGTAAAGAAACCGCTAAACAATCCAAAAAAAAAGACGATATCATTCTTGTAAAGACAAACTGCCAGGCGGCCGATTGGCAGGGAGTTAAAACAAGCTCACACGGACGTGGGCAAAAACATATTCAAGGAGGAAATGAAAATGAGAATTAATCATAATATTGCGGCGTTGAATACTTATCGTCAGTTTGGTGCAGCTAATGCCGCACAAGGTAAGTCAATGGAGAAATTATCTTCAGGTCTTCGTATTAACAAAGCTGGGGATGACGCAGCAGGTCTTTCCATTTCAGAAAAAATGCGTGGACAAATTCGTGGATTAGAGCAATCTTCAAGAAATGCTCAAGATGGTATTTCATTAATTCAAACAGCTGAAGGTGCTTTAAATGAAACACATGCTATGCTTCAGCGTATGCGTGAATTAGCAGTGCAGGCTTCAAATGATACGAATACTACTGATGATAGAGCAGCTATTCAAAAGGAAGCTGACCAGCTAGCTAAAGACATTAACCGAATTGCAAAAGACACACAATTTAACGGTCAAGCTTTACTAACAGGTGCAGGTGGACCAAATGGAGATGGAACATTTGCATTTCAAGTTGGTGCAAACGAAAACCAACAAATTACGTTAACTATTGGAGATATGACCGGTGGTACAGGATTATCAATTGCGGCTGGAGATACTGAAGCTGATGGTGCAATTGATATTTCAAGTGATGCTGCAACTGCAACTGCTGCTATTACTACAATTGATGCTGCTATCACAAAAATTTCAGGTGAGCGTTCAAACCTAGGTGCTTACCAAAACAGATTAGAGTATGCAATCAATAATGTTGATACATCAGCTGAAAACTTAACAGCTGCTGAGTCTCGTATTCGTGACGTAGATTATGCTTCCGCTGCATAAGCAGTGACAAGCACAGTCGTCCTAGCTGGTAACGGCTAGCGATTATTATCGGGTGAATTGCTGGAAACCCCTTAGAGCTTTTCTTGCCACAACGTAGTTGGAAACGACAAGCGTGAAGGTTTAAAAAAAGACAAGATTTGGGCAATCAGCAGCCAAGCTCCTGTTCCGAAAGGATGGAGAAGGTTCAACGACTAGGATAGACCATCTAAAAGCTAAGCTCAAGATGATGAAATCTATAGGTGAAACAATGGTCATCAGCATTGTGAATCCGAAGTGCCCGACCCCTACTAGAATGCTAGAGGGTGAAGATATAGTCTAGTCATTTACGAAAGTAAATGTTCGCACGATGGCGAAAGAAATGATGAACCAAACTAAGAACTCTATTCTTTCTCAAGCAGCACAAGCAATGTTGGCTCAATCGAATCAAATGCCTCAAGGTGTGTTACAACTCTTGAGATAATTGATGAGAAGGGCGTCTAGCTTGGTAACAAGCTAGAGAATTACTGGGTGAATTGCTGGAACTTCCTAAAGCTTCACCAACCACAACGTAACTGGAAACGGTAAGCGTGAAGGTGTGAAAATGATGAGGATGAAACAATGGATAATCAGCAGCCAAGCTCCTGTGAGGAAACTCTGGAGAAGGTTCAACGACTAGAGAATACGGTCTAAGGCGAAAGCTATGACTATGAATCTCGTAGGGCAGCAAAAGCTGTTCGAAGTGCCCAGCTCCATGAAAATATGGATGAAGATATAGTCTATTCTGTAATCGAAAGATGCAGTCGCAAAGCAAGCGAACCAACAACCACAAGGAGTTCTACAACTTCTTCGTTAATTTTAGATTATTTGAAAGAGACTGAGACATAAGTGGTTCAGCCTCTACTATACCTGAACGATTGAGAGTTCATAACTTTTAATCGTTCAGGTTTTTTTGTTGATTGTGAAAACAATGTTGGAAACAGGGTGGAATGGAGCGTAGGACACTCGACTCCTGCGGGAAGAGAGGGAAAACGGAGACCCCGCAGCGCAGCGAGGAAGCTCAGGTTCCTCCCCGCGGAAAGCGAGTGACCGTAGCGCAATGGAACGAACGAGTTGAGACAAATCAAAGAGATGGGAACAGCTATAGTGTTCGTCTTTTAGAAGCAATCATTTTGTTATGTCCCAAACTCTTTTACTTTTGATATAGGTCATGGTGTTAATGATTTGGCACTACTGACGCTAATTTAGGTAATCAAAAGTCTGATTGATACTAGAGTCTTTTTTATGATGAAAGGAGCATTCCGGTGGACGTAGCAAAACTTTCAATGGCCCTAAGCAAATCTAATACTCAGCATCAAGCTTCTCTGTCCGTAATGAAAATGGGGATGGGTAACGCAGAACAGCAGGGTGAAACCATTCAAGAGCTTTTAAGCTCAGCTGATGTAAAAGTCATTCAGCATGCTGCTCAAGCCTCATCTTGGTGGAAACATTGATCTTAGAAAATAAATTTATATTTTCATATGTAGAGTATAAACAATACGAATTCAGCCCATACTAATATCAAGGTATTCCCCTATCCCCTTTTTTATTGATCTTCTCCCGTGAGAAGGTCTTTTTTTATGAAAAAGGCTGAGACAGAAGTATTTCAGCCAACGATAAGCCTGAACGATTGAGAGCTCGCAACTCTTAGTTGTCCAGGCTTTTTTGTGATTGGGCAAACCCAGTTTGGAGACGGAATGGAATGGAGAGAAAGGCACTCGACTCCTCCCCGCGGAAAGCGAGTGGCCGTAGCGCAATGGAACGAACGTGTTCAGGCAAACCAAAGAGATGGGAGCGGCTATTGTTTGTCTCTTAGAAGCAGTCAGTTTGTTATATCCCAAACTCTTGCTTATGCATAAATAGACGATAAAGCCGATTTGTCTTCGATTTGAGCGGGTTCTTGGGTAGAGATGTATTCAATCTGATAGCGGTTCAAGTAGTTTTTTTGCAGAATGGCACAGCCAATTTGCTTATCGGTTGTGGTGAACAAAATGATGCGCTTTTCTCCGTTGATGGTTTCGTCTTTTTGTATTTCTTGAATGGACAAGCTTGGTTCTTCTTTTTTTGCATAGGTTTCGATTTTTGCTTGAATGGTAGAATACGAGTCGGTTTCTTTAATTGATTTTTCGTTTGTATGAATAACGGCAAAGGCTGTGAGCATCCCGGCAAGTAGAAAAGGAATGATCGTTTTTTTCATGGCTGAGTAGCTCCTTTATAGAGGATCTTGGCAATGTGGAATTTTAACAGCATTGTAGCACGAAAAGCCCCCAATAAAGGCCTAGATTTAAAGAAATAGGAAAATAAAACAGATTAATGGATAACAAAGGTAGCGCTCGTGACCTTCATCCCTGTTAAGAAAGCAAGCCTTATCTCATGTGAAATCATGTTTTTAAAGAGGAAAAGTACTGCGAACTACCTATAAACAATAAATAAATGTTTCCGATAACAATAAAAAAGAGTGTTTTTTAAGGGGTGGCTGTGATGGAGGGGACATCAATTTCAGCTAAAACGCTTCATTCAAGTGTGTTAAGCTATGCCAGCGTTCAGCAATCAAAAGAAAAAAATCAGCTAGAAACAGAGTCAAAAGCGCCGAAAAGCAGTAATGAAGTAATCATTGCACAGCTTGAAAAAGCGGTGGAAGAGATTAATCAAAAGCTCGCACCTACGTTTGTTTCGGTACGTTTTCAACTTCATGAAAAGTCTCATACGTATTTCGCTCAGGTTGTAAATGCGGATACGAATGAGGTGATTCGAGAGGTACCTCCCGAAAAGCTTTTAGATATGCATGCCGAGATGGAGCGGCTGACGGGATTAATCTTTGATCAAAAAATGTAATTGGCGGTGAAAGAATGGTTCGTATTGGTGGATTAGCAAGTGGAATGGATATTGACCAAATCGTAAGTGATTTAATGAAAGCGGAGCGTATGCCGCTGGATAAAATAAAGCAAAAAAAGCAAACAACAGAATGGCAGCGTGACCAGTATCGCGAAATGAACCGATTGCTAACGGAATTTCGTGATTCGGCTTTTAACATGACGCTCCAGTCAACATATATGGTGAAAAGCTCATCTTCAGCAGATGAATCGAAAGTAACGGCTACTGCAACAACGTCAGCAGGTAACGCGTCGTATACATTATCAAACGTAACGATGGCGACGGCTGCTAAAAATATTAGCGGGGCAGTTTCAGGAACAACAAAAATTGATCCATCAAAAAGCTTATGGTCTCAGCAAAGTGCGTTTTCAGGTGGGCTAACGTGGCAGACTAAAACGATCAATCAAAGCGCGATTACGGTAGCCAGTGACACGACGAAGGTTTCGTTAGGAAAAGGAGCAATTGAAGCTTCAACCTTACCAGGACAAATTGTTGTAAAAGATAAAGATGGAAATGAAACGTCTTATAGCGTGCGCACAGACAACGCGACAGGGTTAGGAACAGACCAGGTATTTGTCGATCCAGCAACCGGTGAAATGACGTTTGGTACGCAACTTGTAAAAGATAGCACGGTACAAGGGTTTGATTATGAACAAAACTACGTATCATTTGCCATTACAACCTATGATGAAAATGGAAAAGCGATTGAAGATGATCAAAAGAATGGGAAAATGAACTTCGAGTTTGATGGTACGAAGTCATTAAATGACGTTATTTCTACGATTAACAATTCCAAGGTCGGGATTTCTGCATTTTACGATTCGGGCACAGATAAAATTATGTTCACGCGTAAAGATACCGGGAGTTTAACAGATGCAAGCGGTACGGGGCCACAAATGAAATTGGAAGGTACTTTTTTAACGCAGACGCTAAAGTTGGATCAAACGAATGAACAAAGCGGAACTGACGCAACGTTTGAAATCAACGGCTTACAAACAACGAGAAAGTCCAATACGTTCACAGTCAGCGGCGTGAGCTTTACGCTTCAAGATAACTTTACGGCCCCTGTGCGCGTAAATGTTAGCAACAACACAGATAAAGCGGTTGAATCGATTAAAGATTTTGTGACGAAGTACAATGAACTCATCGCTACACTCAATGGTAAAACTACGGAAGAGCGTTACCGCGATTACATTCCTTTGACCGATGCTCAGCGTGAAAGCTTAACAGATAAACAAGCGGAGCAGTGGGAAGAAAAAGCCAAGAGCGGATTGTTAAAAAACGATTCAATTCTTTCAAGTGGACTAAATCAAATGCGTTCTAACTGGTATTCAGCTGTTTCAGGCATCACCGGTGAATTCAAGCAGCTAACGGATATTGGAATTACGACTAGTACGAACTATATGGACCGTGGAAAGCTTGTTATTAACGAGACAAAGTTAAAAGAAGCGCTTGAGAAAGATCCGCAGTCCGTGATGGATTTATTTTCAAAAAATGGCGAAACGACAAGTGAAAAAGGGATTGTCCGCAGACTTCGTGAATCCGTTGCGGATACGGTATCTAAAATTGAGCAGCGTGCAGGCCGCTCAACGTGGACGAATACGCAGTTTGTGCTCGGTCGTAATTTACGTGACATGGATGATCAAATTAGTCGATTTGAAAGTCGTCTTGTGCAGGTAGAAGACCGCTATTGGCGCCAATTTACAGCAATGGAAAAAGCTATTCAAAACTCAAACGCACAAAGCATGCAGCTATCGCAATATTTCGCTTAAACATAGCAATACAATGAAGAAAGAGTACGAGAAGGAGTGAAGGAAATGGCAGCAAATCCTTATCAAGCGTATCAGCAAGGGGCAGTTCAAACTGCTTCACCTGGTGAACTTACGCTGATGCTTTACAACGGATGCATTAAATTTATTAAAATGGCCCGTATTGGGTTTGAACAACACAATATTGAAGCGAAAAACGAAAACTTACTTAAAGCACAAAAGATTATTCAAGAGTTAATGGTTACTTTAGATACAAGCGCTGCTGTTGGAAAAGAAATGATGGCGATGTATGACTATATGAATCAGCGCTTAATTGAAGCCAATGTTCAAAATCGCGTAGAACTCCTCGACGAAGTAGAGGGATATGCCGTTGAGTTTCGCGATACGTGGAAGCAGGTTATTCAAATGAATCGTAAGCAAACCCATGGTTCAGGTGGACAAGCGTGACGCCTCTCGACTCCGTATATGAACTGACGGCTGAGCTCTATGGCCTTGTCCAAAAGCCGCTTCTTGCAGAAGAACGTGAGAATATGATTGCGAAAGTGGAAGGCTTGCTTCAAGAGCGCAGTCAGTATATTGACGAGCTTGTTCAGTCAAAAGAAAGCAAGAATGATTCGAGAGGGAACATCATCGTTAGCATGAATGCCATCATTGATTCAACATTGTTAAAATGGAAAAAAAGTGTTGAAGAGGACCTTCAAAAAACAAAGGCCAAAAAACAGCATGTTAATCGTTATGTTAACCCGTATGGAAATGAAACATTCGATGGGAGTTTTTACGATAAGCGAAACTGAATAGAAGACGTAAAAATTCGAAAAAAAAAGACTTCTCTTAAGACTTCTCTTTAGAAGAAAGTCTTTTTTTTTTAGTTCTAACATACACTTTCTTAAATTTGAAAATTTATTCGCTGAATTTTCAAAAAAAATATAGGTTTAGGAAGGGAAAGTGTCGGGTATTGTAGAAATATAGAGGTATAGCAATGATTAAAGGAGGAGTTCGAATATGATATACAACATTCGTGGCGAAAACATTGAGGTAACTCCAGCAATCAGGGAATATGTAGAGAAAAAGCTCAGCAAGTTAGAGCGCTATTTCGATGGTACACCTAATGCTGATGTAAATGTAAACTTAAAAGTATACAACAACGACCAAAAAATAGAAGTTACAATTCCAATGACTGATCTTGTATTACGTGCTGAAGAGACGCATACAGATTTATATGCCGCAGTCGACCTTGTCCTTGATAAACTTGAGCGCCAAATTCGCAAGCATAAAACGAAAGTGAACCGTAAAATGCGTGAAAAAGGTGCTGAAAAATACCTATTCGCTGCGTTAGAAGGTGACCCAAGCGTTGCCGTTGCAGCTGAAACGGATGAAGAAGAGCTAGAGCTTGTCCGTACAAAACGATTTAACTTAAAACCAATGGATAGTGAAGAAGCAATTTTACAGATGAATATGCTTGGTCATAGCTTCTTTGTCTTCACAAATGCCGACACAAATACAACTAATGTCGTTTATCGTCGAAAAGATGGGCGATATGGCCTGATTGAGCCAAACTAAATATAGTAACTTCTAAGGCAGCGAGCTTTACTCGCTGTCTTTTTTAATGATGTTTAGTTTACGTTGCTTATCCTGTTCGTTCTAGGCAGTATTTATCAAATCATCAGTTGAGTAATAATGGGTATAAGTTGCTACTTGTCTAGCCCCGATGTTACAATTTTATTCAGAATGTTTTATAATAAGGAAATAACAAGTACAAGATGTATTGATTATAAATAGAGGAGCGTTTAATATGCTTGGATTATTTAAAAAAGTGTTTGACGGAAATCAACGCCAAATCGGTCGTTTAGAACGAATGGCTGAACAGATTGATGCGTTGGGTCCTGATATGGCATCGCTGACAGATGATCAGCTTCGTGAGAAAACAGTAGACTTTAAAGAACGTTATCAAAATGGTGAATCTGTAGACGATATGCTGACAGAAGCTTTTGCAGTTGTACGTGAAGCGGCAAAGCGTGTGTTAGGCATGTATCCTTATAAAGTGCAGCTAATGGGTGGTATCTCCTTACATGAGGGGAATATCTCTGAGATGAAAACAGGGGAAGGTAAAACGTTAACTGCAACTATGCCTGTTTATTTAAATGCCATTACTGGAAAAGGCGTGCACGTTGTAACGGTCAATGAATATTTAGCGAGCCGTGATGCAACTGAAATGGGGCGTCTTTATGAGTTTTTAGGCTTAACGGTTGGCTTGAATTTAAACAGCTTAACAAAGGATGAAAAGCAGGAAGCGTACGCTGCTGACATTACGTATACAACAAATAACGAACTAGGATTCGATTATTTACGTGATAACATGGTGCTTTATAAAGAACAAATGGTACAACGTCCCCTTCATTTTGCTGTAATCGATGAAGTTGACTCCATTTTGATTGACGAAGCGCGTACACCGTTGATTATCTCTGGAACTGCTCAAAAGTCAACGGCTCTTTATATTCAAGCTAATGCATTCGTTCGCACGCTTGATAAAGAAACGGACTATACGTTTGATGTGAAGACCAAAAGTGTTCAGTTAACTGAGGACGGAATGTCTAAGGCTGAAAAAGCGTTTGGTATTGAAAACCTGTTCGATATCTCGCATGTAGCCTTAAACCACCATATTAACCAAGCGTTAAAAGCACACGTAACGATGCAAAATGACGTTGACTATGTGGTAGAAGACGGGAAAGTCGTAATCGTCGATCAGTTTACAGGTCGTTTAATGAAAGGTCGTCGCTTTAGCGATGGGCTTCACCAAGCAATTGAAGCAAAAGAAAATGTCGACATTCAAAACGAAAGCATGACGCTTGCAACAATCACGTTTCAAAACTACTTCCGTATGTATGAAAAGCTAGCGGGTATGACGGGGACAGCGAAAACGGAAGAAGAAGAATTCCGAAACATCTATAATATGCAGGTAGTTGTAATTCCAACGAATAAAGACATTGCTCGTGATGACAAAGCAGACTTAATTTATAAAACGATGGAAGGCAAGTTCAAAGCCGTTGTCGAAGATATCGCTGAGCGCCATGCGAATGGACAGCCTGTGCTTGTTGGTACAGTAGCGATTGAAACGTCTGAACTATTGTCTTCATTATTAAAGAAAAAAGGTATCAAGCACCACGTTTTAAATGCAAAGCAGCATGAGCGTGAAGCTGATATTATCGAAAACGCTGGTCAAAAAGGCGCGGTGACAATCGCAACAAACATGGCTGGACGTGGAACAGATATTAAGTTAGGCGAAGGTGTTATTGAAGCAGGCGGTTTAGCCGTAATCGGTACAGAACGTCATGAATCACGCCGTATCGATAACCAGCTGCGTGGTCGTGCTGGTCGTCAAGGAGACCCGGGGGTTTCTCAATTTTATCTTTCAATGGAAGATGAGCTGATGCGTCGCTTTGGCTCTGATAACATGATGTCCATGATGGATCGCCTTGGTATGGACGATTCACAGCCAATTCAAAGTAAAATCGTGACAAGAGCCGTTGAATCTGCGCAAAAACGAGTAGAAGGTAACAACTTCGATGCGCGTAAACAATTGCTTCAATATGATGATGTATTACGTCAGCAGCGTGAAGTAATCTACAAGCAGCGCTTTGAAGTGTTGGATTCAGAAAATCTGCGTGATATTGTAGAGCGCATGATCCAATCAACGGTTGAAAGAGTTGTCGCTACGTACACGCCAAGCGATGAGTTAGAAGAAGATTGGAATTTACAAGGTATTGTTGATTATGTAAATGCTAATATTCTAGATGAAGGGCAAATCACGGAAGAAATGTTGCGCCGTAAAGAGCCTGAAGAAATTGTAGAAATGCTTGTTGATTATGCAAAAGCGCGCTACAACGAAAAAGAAGACCAGCTTGAGCCAGAACAAATGCGTGAGTTTGAAAAAGTTGTTGTTCTTCGCGCGGTTGATTCAAAATGGATGGACCATATCGATGCGATGGATCAGTTACGTCAAGGTATTCACCTTCGTGCATACGGTCAAACAGACCCACTTCGCGAGTATCAAATGGAAGGCTTTGCGATGTTTGAAAACATGATTGCCACAATTGAAGAAGAAGTGACGAAGTATATGATGAAAGCAGAGATTAACAACAACCTTGAACGTCAAGAAGTAGCGAAAGGACAAGCTGCTGTGCATCCAAAAGAAGGGGATGCACCTGCGAAAAAAAAGCCAAAAGTCAACGCAGTTGATGTAGGTCGTAACGATACATGCATTTGCGGAAGCGGTAAGAAGTATAAAAACTGCTGCGGAAAAGAAGCATAAAAGTAAGGAAGCATTATTGGTTTAGCGACAAACTGTGTTACAATCACATACAGATAGCAACCGTCAGGAAGGAAATGGGCAGCCCCCATTTCCTTCCTGTGTGTCAAAAATAAGATAGAGGTGTTTGAACGATGGATTTAGTAGAAATTAAGCAAGAGTTAGAGAAAACAGCTAAGCGATTAGCGGACTTTAGGGGGTCTCTTTGACCTCGATAACAAGCAAGCTCGTATCGATGAGCTAGATGAAAGAATGGCTGATCCAAGCTTTTGGGATGATCAGCAAGCAGCACAAACAGTTATCAATGAAGCAAACGGCTTAAAGGATGCTGTAAATCAGTTTAATCACTTAGATGAAACGTATGAAAATTTACAAGTATCGTATGAGCTTGTAAAAGAAGAATACGATGAAGATTTAGCTACCGAGCTAGTTGACGAATTAAAACAGTTAACGTCAGGTATGAATGAATTTGAGCTACAGCTCTTATTAAGTGAGCCTTACGATAAGAACAACGCCATTCTAGAGCTTCACCCGGGTGCAGGCGGAACGGAATCTCAAGACTGGGGCTCAATGCTACTGCGTATGTACACGCGCTGGGCAGAGAAAAAAGGCTTTAAGGTTGAGACGTTAGACTATCTTCCTGGAGACGAAGCTGGAATTAAGAGCGTTACGTTACTAATTAAAGGTCATAATGCATATGGCTATTTAAAAGCAGAAAAGGGCGTACACCGTCTTGTACGTATTTCGCCGTTTGATTCATCTGGTCGTCGTCATACATCGTTCGTATCATGTGACGTCATGCCTGAGTTTAACGATGAAATCAATATTGATATTCGTACAGAGGATTTAAAAGTAGATACGTACCGTGCAAGTGGTGCGGGTGGTCAGCATATTAATACGACCGATTCAGCTGTTCGTATTACCCATCTACCAACTAACGTAGTTGTTTCTTGTCAAACAGAGCGTTCACAGATCAAAAACCGTGAGCAAGCGATGAAAATGTTAAAATCGAAGCTTTATCAGCTAGAGATTGAAAAGCAGCAGGAACAGCTAGCCGAAATTCGCGGTGAGCAAAAGGATATCGGTTGGGGAAGTCAGATTCGTTCTTATGTATTCCACCCATATTCTCTTGTAAAAGACCACCGTACAAATACTGAAATCGGAAATACACAAAGCGTAATGGACGGAGACATTGATTTATTTATTGATGCCTACTTACGTTCACATATTTAAGAGTGATAGCTACCCCTGGATTTTCGCGCAAGCGTGGAACCAGGGTTTTTTTCTGACAGCATGAGTTGCTTAAAAGTTACATACGCTATGGTAAAAGTCGTTAACTGAGGTGACTATCATGAAAAGATTGAAACGAGACGTATTTTCTGTATCCGACCGACTGCTGCAAATTGTTTATGTCATGGTTGGAGCAAGTATCGTCGCGATAGCCTTTAATATATTCCTACTTCCTAACCGTATTGCATCTGGTGGTGTAAGCGGTATCAGCACAATTTTAAATGCATTATTTAATTGGTCTCCAGCCTATGTTCAGTGGGCTTTTAACGTACCGCTTTTTCTTTTAGGAGCGTTGCTACTTGGTTGGCAATTTGGAGCCAAAACCTTAATTGGTACGGTTTTTTTACCGTTTGTTGTCTTATTAACAAGCGATATTGAGCCAGCTACAACTGATCCGCTTCTTGGAGCGTTGTTTGGTGGAATTGGTGTGGGTGTTGGGTTAGGTCTGGTGTTTCGAGGACACGCATCCACTGGAGGCACGGATTTAGCTGCGCAAATTATTCATAAGTATACATCGTTATCGCTCGGTATTTGTGTAGCTTTAATTGATGGGCTCATTGTGATTGCGGCTGCTTTCGTATTTGATCTAGAACGAGGGCTATATGCGCTAATCGGCCTTTATGTCACAAGTAAAACCATTGACCTTGTCCAAGTAGGCGTCGGGCGCTCAAAAATGGCGCTCATCATTACCAATAAAGAAAAAGAAGTGCGCCACGAAATTTTACATACAATTGACCGGGGGGTGACGCGTTTGTCAGCCTACGGGGGGTATACGGATGAAGAGCGACCAATTTTAATGGTTGTAGTTGAACAAACAGAATTCACAAAATTGAAACAAACGGTTAAAGCAATTGACCCATCTGCATTTGTCATTGTTGCAGACGCTTCAGAGGTACTAGGAGAGGGTTTTAAACGTTCATAAGTAGGTTATAATAGAGTGAAAAACTTCACAAAATGGTTAATTTTATTATGGAATGAGGAGGAATAGCCATGAAGAAATTAGCATTAGCAATCATTGCAGGAGCATCTTTTACATTGGCAGCGTGCGGTGGAGGGAATGAGTCTTCTGAAACAGCTTCTGAAGCAAGTGGGGAAGAGCTTTACCAACAAAACTGTTCGGGCTGTCATGGCCAAAACCTTGAAGGTGCAAGAGGACCAAACCTTGAGAAGACTGGTGCGAAATATTCACAAGAAGAAATTGAAGACATTATCAATAATGGAAAAGGAAGCATGCCAAAAGGCTTGGTGAACGAAGAGGAAGCGAGCAAAATTGCCGAGTGGTTAGCCGAAAAGAAATGATGCAAAACGAGGAGCAAAAAAGCTTCTCGTTTTATTTTTTTACAAAATATAGACGAGGATAGTCCTGCTGTTTTTCTAAATTTCTTTGAGAGCAGACTCCTTTTTAGGGGGATATAGGAAGGTGTATGAATCCGACTAATGTCATATTTGAAATAAAAATGTAATATTTTTAGGGCTTAAATTCTCGAAAAGTGATGTTATAATGAGAAAGCAACTGAAATGAGTCGTTTTTTTTTGATTTTTTTGTAATTCTTTGTCGAAAGACGGGGAATGAAAATAACACACTTGATTAGGTGATAACTGATGATTGAAATGCAAAATGTTTATAAAACGTATCCGAACGGTGTGAAAGCAATCAATGGGATTAGCATCAAGATTAATCAAGGTGAGTTTGCTTATATCGTAGGACCAAGCGGAGCGGGTAAATCTACATTTATTAAAATGATGTATCGCGAGGAGAAACCTTCTACGGGCGATATCATTGTCAATGGCTCAAACGTAGCCAAAATTAAAAGTCACAAGGTACCAATTTTCCGTCGTAATATTGGGGTAGTCTTCCAAGACTTTAAGCTTCTACCAAAGCTAACGGTATATGAAAATGTGGCGTTTGCTTTAGAAGTGATTGAGCAGCACCCAGAGGAAATTAAAAAGCGCGTAATGGAAGTGCTTGATCTTGTAAAGCTGAAAAATAAAATGCGAGCGTTCCCCGATGAACTATCTGGTGGAGAGCAGCAGCGTGTATCAATCGCGCGTTCTATTGTAAATAAACCAAAAGTGGTCATTGCAGATGAGCCGACAGGGAACCTAGACCCTGAAACTTCTTGGGAGATCATGGACGTTTTTGAAGAAATTAATAAAAGTGGCACAACGATTTTAATGGCAACTCACAATCGTGAAATTGTAAATGCAATTCGTAAACGAGTAATTGCTATTGAAAATGGAAAAGTTGTGCGTGACGAAGTAAGAGGTGATTACGGATATGAAGGCTAGAACATTCGGTCGCCACTTACGAGAAGGAGCAAAAAGTCTTAGTCGAAACGGGTGGATGACTTTTGCATCAGCTAGTGCGGTAACAGTTACCCTACTACTAGTTGGTGTCTTTTTAACGCTTATGCTTAACCTAAATCACGTAGCCAAGTTAATTGAAAACGACGTTGAAATTCGAGTACACGTCGATCCAGCAGCTACAGATGAAGAGCAGTCGGCTATTGAAGAGAAGTTAAAAGCAATTAGCCGTGTTGATACGGTGTCATTTTCTTCTAAAGACAAAGAGCTCAAGAGCTTAATTGATAGTATGGGTGAAGAAGGGAAAGCATTTGAGCCTTTTGAACAGCAAAACCCATTAAATGACGTATTTATTGTCAAAACAAAAACACCAAACGATGTAGCTAAGGTTGCTACAGAAGTTGAAAAATACTCGAATGTTACAAATGTGCAATACGGACAAGGTGAAGTTGAAAAACTGTTTAACGTCCTAGAAGTTGCCCGTAACATTGGAATTGCTTTAATTATCGGTTTGCTTTTCACAGCAATGTTCTTAATTTCTAATACAATTAAGATTACCATCGTTGCTCGTCGTGAAGAAATTGAGATTATGAGATTAGTAGGAGCAACAAACCTATTTATTCGCTGGCCATTCTTCATTGAAGGCTTGCTGCTTGGATTATTAGGTTCAGTTGTACCAATCGGTGTCTTAATTGGTGTATACACGTTTGTATTCAACCAATCTGAGCCAAAATTCAACGGATATTTTGAGCTTTTACCAACGTTCCCATTCACGCTTCAAATTGCGCTATTACTTGCTGTAGTCGGTGGATTTATCGGCGTTTGGGGAAGTATGCTATCAGTTCGAAAATTCTTAAAAAAATAAGTTATATTATTCAGTACCACGACAAATCTAGCCTAAACGTTAGATTTGTCTTCTTACATATAAAGATGATAAGCACATAAAAAAACACGTACAAATGAGGAGAACAGACAAATGAAACGCAAAGTATTAACGGTTACAGCAGCGGCTTTTGTCGGGCTAAGCGGTGTATGGTTAAGTTCGGGGAATATCGCTTATGCAAACGGAGACATTGATAAAAAGATTAGCGATTTAAATGAAAAAAGTTCAAATGTAAACAAAAACATTAATGAAGGTAAAGAAGAAATTAAATCTTTACAAGAGCAACAGAAAAAAACAGAAGCCGAAATGAAGCGTTTAGATGAGAAGATCGGTGAGACAAACGAGAAAATTCGAAATCGCGAGTCTGAAATATCAGAAACAAAGAAAGAAATTGAAAAATTAAAAAAAGATATTGAAGAAGTAAAAGAACGTATTGAAAAGCGAAATGAATTGTTAAAAGATCGAGCTGTAGCGTTACAGGAAAGCGGTGGCTCAGTGGATTACATGCAAGTTCTACTAGGCTCACAAAACTTTGGTGACTTTATCAGCCGTGTTAGTGCAGTATCTACAATTGTAGAAGCAGACCGTGAGTTATTAATTCAACATGAGCAAGACAAAAAAGAACTTCAAACAAAAGAAACAGCTGTTCAAACAAAATTAGAATCACTTGAAAAAGCGCTAAAAGACCTTGAAACATTGTCAGCAGATCTTGAGAAGCAAGTCGATGAAAAAGATAAATTAATTGCTACGTTACAATCGCAAGAGCAATCAGTAAACGATGAAATTGTTGGCTTAGAAGAAGAAGCGGCTCTACTAGCAGATCAAAAGAAAGCAGCAGAAGGTGAAAAGGCAGCTTGGGAACAAGAGCAGCGTGAAAAAGCGAAAGCTGCAGCGGAGGCAAAGGCAAGAGCTGAAGCAGAAGCGAAGGCAAGCCAGTCACAGCCAGCAGCAAAATCGGCACCAAGCGCAGCGCCAGCTCAAAAAGCAGAAGCTGCACCAGCACCAGCTGTAACAAGCGGTTCATTCATGCGTCCAGCTAACGGACCAGTCACATCTCGATATGGTTACCGTGAAAAATTTGGTCGCATGCATTACGGAATTGATATTGGAAAACGTGGTAGTAGTGTACCAATTGTATCCGTAGCGGATGGCACAGTTATTCGAGCGTATTACTCATCATCATTCGGGAATGTTGTATTTGTACGCCATAACGTCAATGGCCAAACTTGGGTATCTGTTTATGCTCACTTAGAAAGTTATAATGTGTCTAGCGGTCAGTCAATCGGAAAAGGTCAACAGCTAGGCTACATGGGTAATACTGGTCGTTCATTCGGTGCACACTTGCACTTTGAACTTCACAAAGGAGACTGGCAAGGAAGCAGCTCTGCTGTAAACCCTGAAAATTATATTAACTTCTAATTTTGTGCATATGTTGTACAAGCCTATCATAAAATCTTAACAAAAAGGCATCACACTTGATTTGTGTGGTGCCTTTTGCTACAAATAACACATGCATCCTTTTTATTACATAGTTTCAAGGCTATCTATTATAATAAAAAGAGATGGGTCAGGGTTGAGGAGGATGAAAGAGCTTGAATCGGAAAATAGTGGCATTATTGATGGTGCTCTCTCTTGTAGTTGGAGCAGTAGGTACTTATTTTGGATTACAATATGCAAGCGCTGGAAGCGTTGGTTTATCAAGTCTCTCGTCAGCTACAGGGACAAATAATGTAGATGTAAATGGTGAATTTGACAAGATTAAGCAAGCCTATGACCTTATATCATCCCAATATTATAAGGATGTAGACGAAAAAAAATTACTAGAAGGTGCTATTCAAGGAATGGTACAGACGCTTGATGATCCCCATTCGTCCTATATGAATAAGGAAACAGCAAAGCAGTTTGAACAATCACTTGACTCATCCTTTGAAGGAATTGGTGCAGAAGTTAGCATGGTAGATGGTAAAGTCACAATCGTAGCACCATTTAAAGAATCACCAGCTGAGAAAGCTGGTTTAAAGCCCAACGATCAAATTTTAAAAATTGATGGTAAAAGCATTGAAGGATTAGAGCTTTATGATGCTGTGTTAAAAATTCGTGGTGAAAAAGGATCAACAGTTAAATTAGATATTCAGCGTCCCGGTGTAAAAGACATGATGAAAGTTGATGTGGTACGTGATGAAATTCCAATTGAAACTGTTTATTCATCTGTGAAGAAAGTAAATGACAAATCAATTGGCTACATGGAGATTACGTCATTTTCTGAATCTACCCAAGATGAATTTAAAAAGCAGCTAAAGGAACTTGAAAAGAAAAATATTGAAGGACTTGTCCTTGATGTGCGTGGAAATCCGGGTGGTTATCTCCAAAGCGTGGAGAAAATGTTAGAAGAACTTGTAACAGGTGACAAGCCGTATGTACAAATTGAAGAGCGTGACGGTGATCGTCAAACGGTTAAGTCTTCTTTAAAAGAACCAAAAGATTATCCAATTGTAGGACTGATCGATGGTGGTAGTGCATCTGCTTCAGAAATCTTAGCTGGTGCATTAAAAGAAGCTGGCGGATATGACATCGTTGGTGAAAAATCATATGGTAAAGGAACAGTTCAGCAAGCAGTGCCAATGGAAGACGGCAGTAACTTAAAGCTGACGTTCTACAAATGGTTAACGCCAGATGGCAATTGGATTAATGAAAAAGGAGTTAAGCCAACTGTTGAAGTAAAACAGCCTGACTATTACTACACAAATCCAATTCAAGTTACTAAAACATTAAAATTTGATATGACAGATGATCAAATCAAAAATGCACAGCAAATGTTAAAGGGATTAGGGTTTGAACCTGGCCGTACCGATGGATATTTCGGTAAAGAAACAGAAACGGCTGTAAAAGCGTTTCAAAAAACAAATGATCAAAAAGTGACGGGAGAAATTGACGAAGATACAGCGGCATTACTTCAGACAAAGCTGCTCGAAAAAATCAAGTCAAAAGAAGATGACCGTCAATTAGAAACAGCTCTAAAGCTTGCGAGCGAATAATGAATGAACAGAAAAACCCCCTCTCTGTAGGCTTGCAGAGAGGGGGTTTTTGTAGAAATAGTGAGCATGTTTATTCTCTTTTTCTGTTACAATAAGTGAACAAGTTGGTTTTTCATCCATATTAATAAAGGAGGAGCTCACTAATATGGAAGAACAAAAAGAATTACAGCCAAAGGTAGAGAAGAGCTTTGAACTAATCGGTAAAAAATGGACAGGATTAATCATTTATGTACTGATGAGTGGTCCAAAGCGCTTTAGCGAGCTCAATGAGGCGATTCCGGCTTTAAGCAGAAGGTTACTAACTGAGCGAGTTAAAGAGTTAGAAGAGCATGGTATTGTGCTACGCACTGTTATACCGGAGCGTCCGATTCGCACAGAATATACGCTGACTCAAAAAGGAAAAGAATTAGGGCAAATTTTAGGTCCGATTACGCAATGGGCAGAAAGTTGGATCAAAGACTAACAAGCACAGAAGCAGAAGACTAGCTACAGAAAGGAATGTCAAAGATGGCAAACGTTCTTTATGTTACTGCACATCCACTAAGTGAAGATGAATCATTAAGCATGGCGGTAGGTAAGCAATTTAT
The DNA here is from genome assembly GCF_038050335.1 of Priestia sp. FSL W8-0001. Taxonomy (NCBI): domain Bacteria; kingdom Bacillati; phylum Bacillota; class Bacilli; order Caryophanales; family Bacillaceae; genus Priestia; species Priestia sp. FSL W8-0001. The sequence goes on along the minus strand of NZ_JBBPAL010000001.1, from coordinate 3,760,992 downwards.
TGAAACCTATCAAGAAACAAATCGAAATGATGAAGTCGTTCATTTAGACTTATATACGGCTGACATACCATTTCTAGATAAAGATGTGTTTAACGGTTGGAAGAAGCTGCGTGAAACAGGTTCTTTAGAAGAGTTATCATCAGATGAACGAATGAAAGTAGGACGCCTAGCAGAACTAGGTGCACAATTTTTATTAGCAGATAAATACGTGTTTGTTACACCGATGTGGAATTTTTCGGTACCTGCCATTATGAAGGCTTATATTGACGCAATTGCTGTATCAGGCAAGACGTTTACATATACAAAAGAAGGCGCTGAAGGTTTGTTAAAAGGAAAGAAAGCACTTCATATTCAAGCGCGAGGTGATGTTTATTCAGAAGGACCAGAAGTGAACCGTGAAATGGGACATCGCTATTTGGAAGTAATGATGGACTTTTTTGGGATTGAATCCTTTGAAAGTATTATTATTGAAGGTCAGGTGAAGTTTCCAACTAAAGCACAAGAAATTAAAGAAAAAGCAATGAATGAAGCGTTGACTATTGCTACAACTTTTTAAAAAGACTTTTACCAGTCTTTTTTTTTATGTTTAAAAGGCATACTAACAAACAGGGTAATCATTTAAATGAGAATAAAATAGTTGACTAAAAAGATTACCTAAGTTACTATTAGTAACATAGTTATTAAAAAGTGAAAGAAAGGTGCGAATTCAACATGGCAAAAGTATTGTATATTACAGCACATCCGCATGACCATCAAACTTCATTTAGTATGGCTGCAGGAAAAGCATTTATTGACACATATAAAGAAGAAAATCCAAACGATGAGGTTGTACACATTGACCTTTATAAAGAGGATATCCCACAATTAGATGCAGATATCTTTGGTGGATGGGGTAAATTAGGAGCAGGTGAAGCATTTGATAAGCTATCAGCTGACCAGCAACGTAAAATTGCTCGTTTAAATGAACTGAGCGATCAATTTGCAAATGCTGATAAATATGTATTTGTAAATCCAATGTGGAACTTCTCATTCCCACCTGTTATGAAAGCATACTTAGATTCTGTTGCTGTAGCAGGAAAAGCATTCCGCTATACAGAGCAAGGAGCAGTTGGGTTATTAACAGATAAAAAAGCATTTCATATCCAAGCAAACGGCGGTATTTATTCAGAAGGTCCAGCAGCAGATGTGGAGATGGGACATCGCTACATTGGTATTATGATGAACTTCTTTGGAGTTCCATCATTTGAAGGATTATTTGTAGAAGGTCATAATGCAATGCCTGCAAAAGCAGAAGAGATTAAAGCAAGCGGCATTGAAAAAGCGAAAGAAGCAGCGCGTAAATTTTAATAAAGAAGTAAGAAAAAGAGACTGAGACATAAGTAGTTCAGTCCTTACTATACCTGAACGATTAAGAGTTTCTCACTTTTAATCGTTCAGGTTTTTTGTTGATTGTGAAAACAATGTTGGAAACAGGGTGGAATGGAGCGTAGGACACTCGACTCCTGCGGGAAAGAGATGGAAACAGCTAGTGTTCGTCTTTTAGAAGCCATCATTTTGTTATGTCCCAAACTCTTTTTTTGGTAAATAGAATTGAACACATATGTGTATAACGGACAGTTAACATACAAATATGAATGATTTGTTCCTTTTCTTATAGTACTTGGAGGACTGTTTTTTAGAAAAAAACAACATTGGCGGTTGTTATCATACTTTGTTAAAATGAAATTACTGGTTATACATACAAATCTGCGGTGATAAATAAAAAATAAGAAGTTGAGGGAGTAGTAGGCGGTGGAAAGATGGAAGTTGTAATAGAAATCCTAAAAGGAGCGGGAAAGCTTTTTATACATCCGCTCACCTATTTATTTTTACTGGTTTCATTCTTTGTTGGTCTGGCACGCGTTAAGCGTGAACGAAAAAACTTTCATGTTCGGGTATTTGATTTTATCTTAGAAGCGAAGTATTTATTTTTTCCAGGCATTATTATTGGCGTGATCCTTTCAATTTGCACTGTTTTAGTAGGGACATACGTAACGATTGGAACACTTGTGTTTGTTGCTTTGATTACTTTTCTTTTGAGTGGGCCGTGGACATTTCGGTGGTTATCGCCCGCTTATGTATTGGGCGTAACCATTTTTGCTACGCTAGTTATTCCAAATGTGGGAATTGGAGATGGGATTGTTCATACATGGTCACTTGAATTAAAGGATGCAAATTTACCATCGTTAACGTTTTTGTTAGCGCTACTAGTAGTAGCAGAAGGATATTTGATTTGGAAGTTTGGCGTAAAAGGAACCTCTCCTGCTATCATTAAGAGCAAAAGAGGCCAAGAGATTGGTGCTCACTTTTCTCAAAAGCTTTGGGTTGTTCCTGTGTTTTTATTAGTTCCTGGTGATGCAATTACATCTACCTTCAGCTGGTGGCCAGTGCTTACAGTAGGTCAAACGTCATTTAGCTTATTTTTTGTTCCATTTGCTATAGGTTTTAGCCAGCGCATTCAAAGTATGTTGCCAAGCGCATCGATTTCATTTACTGGAAAAAGAGTGTTGTTTTTAGGCGTTGGTTTGGTCTTAGTGGCGCTTGTGACATTAGTTGTTCCGCTATTTTCATTTGTTGTGGCGGCTCTCGCCATTGTGGTTAGACAGTGGATTAGTACGAAGCAACGTCTAGCAGATGAGAATGCTGCACCATTTTTCACAAAAAAATCAGAAGGTGTTATCATATTGGGTATTATTCCAGGATCGCCCGCTGAAAAAATGGGCTTACAAGTTGGAGAGTTAATTACGAAAGTAAACGGTGTTCCTGTATCAGAAGTTGCTAAATTTTATGCAGCGCTTCAGGTTAATAATCGTGCTTTCTGTAAATTAGAGGTGCTTGATTATTCTGGCGAGGTTCGCTTTGCTCAGCGCGCTTTGTATGATAATGAACATCACGAGCTAGGTATTTTATTCGTTCATAACTACAAGCAGCTAACATCGGAAGCTGTTTAAGTGACAAACCCTATTTCTTTATTAAAAGAAGTAGGGTTTTTTTTGTAAAAAAAGTATGGCAGATGTCTTAACAATTTTCTAGTATATTCCTATTGTGTTAGATATAATCAAGTTACGAATTGAACAAAAGTGTATATTTTATAAAAAATAAACAAATTTGTTCAAAAAATATATAGAAAGCGTTTACAAAATTGTAGAAAGGAGAGTATACTGAACATATAGTAAGTTAAGAATCTTTTTAAATCTTAATGTAATGAAGGAGGCTTGGTATTGATGGAGGTTTTAATGAGAACGATGTTTCAATCGTTAGGCAAAAATCACTCAATGAATAAATTAGCAAAAAGGTATGGTCTACGAATGGGTGCGGCAAGATTTGTGGCAGGTGATTCAATTGAATCTGCTATTAACACTTGTAGAGAGCTGAACGCTGCAGGTAAGGTTGCAACGTTAGATCACCTTGGAGAATTTGTGTATACCAAAGAGGAAGCAGCTGAATCTACCGATATGTGTGTGCAAACATTACATGCGATTGCTCATTCAAATGTTAATTCGAATTTATCATTGAAGATGACATCTCTTGGTTTAGATATTAGCAAAGAGCTCTGCATGGATAATATGCGCAAAATTCTTGAGGTTGCCAAAATGCATGGGATTTTTGTTCGAATTGATATGGAAGATTATGCTCATTGTCAGCAGTCACTAGATATATATAAAGAGCTGCGAAAAGACTATGATAACGTTGGAATTGTGATTCAAGCATATCTATATCGTACGCAGCAAGACATTAAAGACCTAAATCAATATCAAGCAAACTTACGCTTAGTAAAAGGGGCATATAAAGAGTCACCTGAAGTAGCATTTCCAGCAAAAAAAGATGTGGATGAAAACCTTAAAGAAATTATTAAAATGCATTTAGAAAACGGCAACTACACAGCCGTGGCAAGCCATGATGAGGCAATGATTGACTATACGAAAGAGTTGGTTAAAAAACTGAATATTCCAAAGGATCAATTTGAATTTCAGATGCTGTACGGTATTTGTGTTGATTTACAAGATAAGCTTATTAAAGAAGGTTACAAGGTGCGCGTATACGTACCGTACGGTGTAGATTGGTTTGGGTACTTTATGCGCCGTTTAGCTGAGCGCCCGGCGAATGTATGGTTTGTATTAAAGAATTTTGTAAAATAATTTCACATAAAGGGGTAGATGAATATGACAATTACAACAAAACCATCTGTATTTAAAAATGAACCTTTCACTGATTTTACAGTTGAAGCAAATAAAGTAGCGATGGAAAAAGCGTTAGAAAAAGTAAAGGGTAAGCTAGGGGGAACCTACCCAATTTCAATTGGTAGCGAAACAATTGATACAGGAGATTATATTGTGTCAATCAATCCTGGAAGTAAAGATGACGTCATTGGGCGCGTGAGCAAAGGAACAACGGCTTTAGCGGAGCAAGCAATGCAACAAGCGTTAACAACGTTTGAAATGTGGAAGAACGTTTCACCGTCTGAGCGTGCGGACTATTTATTTAAAGCAGCGGATTTGATGCGTCAACGTAAGCATGAATTCTCTGCGATGCTCGTTTATGAAGTAGGGAAAAATTGGGCTGAGGCAGATGCAGATACAGCAGAAGCAATTGATTTTATGGAGTTTTATGCAAGAGAAATGCTTCGCCTTAGCGAGACGCACATTAATCAGCCATTAACGCCTGTAGATGGTGAAAAGACGCGAATGGCGTATATTCCACTTGGAGTAGGGGTGATCATCTCACCATTTAATTTCCCACTCGCAATTATGGCAGGAACGACCGTAGCGGCAATTGTATCGGGGAACACAGTTATCTTAAAACCAGCTGATTCAGCTCCGGTTATTGCGGCTAAATTTGTAGAGCTCATGAAAGAAGTAGGATTACCGGAAGGAGTCTTAAACTTTGTGCCAGGAGATGGTATTGAAGTAGGCGAATACTTGGTTGAGCACCCAAAAACACGCTTTGTTTCCTTCACGGGTTCACGTGAAGTTGGTTGTCGTATTTACGAAAGGGCGTCTAAAGTACAGTCTGGACAGATTTGGTTAAAGCGTGTTATTGCTGAAATGGGCGGTAAAGATGGAATTGTAGTAGATGAAACAGCTGATTTAGATGCAGCTGCTGATGGAATTGTGGCAGCAGCATTCGGCTTCCAAGGACAAAAGTGTTCAGCAGGTTCTCGTGCAATTATCGTGGAATCTGTTTATGATGAAGTGGTAGAAAAGGTCGTAGAACGTACGAAAAAGCTTAGCATTGGACTGCCGGAAGAAAATCATGCAGTGGGTCCAGTAATTGATCAAAAAGCATACAATAAAATCTTGTCGTATATTGAGACTGGAAAAGGTGAAGGAACGCTTCTAACAGGCGGTGGTCCGGCTGAAGGGAATGGCTTCTATATCGAACCAACTGTATTTGGAGATGTGAGTCCGCAGGCACGCATCATGAAAGAAGAAATCTTTGGGCCTGTTCTTGCGATGGCAAAAGCAGCTGACTGGAAAGAAGCAATTGAGATTTATAACGATACAGATTACGGGTTAACGGGCGGATTCTTCTCTCGCGATGAGAATCGTATTTCGACTGCTCTAAATGAAATGCACTGCGGAAACTTGTACATTAACAAAAAATGTACGGGTGCGTTGGTAGGAGTACATCCTTTTGGTGGTTTCAATATGTCAGGAACGGACTCTAAAGCGGGTGGCTATGACTATCTACTTCTATTTACACAAGGGAAAATGACAGCTAGAAAGATTTAAATGGATTTAATCAGAGGGGCACTGTGCCCTTTCTGATTATTTTTTTATCATAAAATTTTTGGTTACTTCTGAATTAAAATCTAGTATATTATTTCTATGCAAATTTGAGAGGAGAGATTTGATGGAGATTCAGCTGTTAAGTTCCATTGTGGTATACATGATCGGTATGTTGTTAATTGGTTATTATGCGTACCGAAGGACTTCTAATCTATCAGACTATGTATTGGGAGGACGCTCGCTAGGCCCAGGCGTAACGGCTTTAAGTGCAGGAGCTTCAGATATGAGTGGATGGTTGATGATGGGGTTGCCTGGTGCTATGTTTGTTCAGGGGGTAAGCGCTTCGTGGATTGTAATTGGGCTTACGTTAGGTGCATATGCTAACTGGCTTTTTGTTGCACCTCGTCTTCGTAAGTATACAGAAGTGGCTAATAATTCAATGACCATTCCAGCGTTTTTAGAAAATCGCTTTAACGATGATTCCAAAATGCTACGTATGATTTCGGCTATTGTTATTATTCTATTTTTTACTTTTTACGTTTCATCAGGAATCGTATCAGGAGGCGTTCTTTTTGAAACAACGCTGAATCTAGACTACGAGATAGGCTTATGGGTTGTAGCTGGAGTAGTCGTAGCTTATACATTGTTTGGTGGCTTTTTAGCCGTTAGTTGGACCGATTTCGTTCAAGGAATTATAATGTTTGTTGCTTTAATCCTTGTGCCAGTTGTAGTTCTTACACAGATGGGTGGATTTGGTCCGGCAATGAGTGAGGTTCGAAACATTGATACGGACTTATTCAATATTTTTAGTGGCACAAGCTTCTTAGGTATCATCTCGCTGTTTGCCTGGGGGTTAGGTTATTTTGGCCAACCACATATTATCGTGCGATTTATGGCTATCTCATCTGTAAAAGAAATCAAGCCTGCTCGTCGTATTGGAATGAGCTGGATGCTTGTTTCAGTCGTTGGAGCCATGCTGACAGGGTTTGTCGGTTTAGCTTATTACACGAATCAAGGTCTAGAAATTGCTGACCCGGAAACAGTATTTATCGGGTTAAGCACAATTTTATTCCACCCAATTATTACAGGGTTCTTATTAGCAGCATTATTAGCAGCCGTAATGAGTACCATTTCATCACAACTTCTTGTAACTTCGAGCTCATTGACAGAAGATTTGTACAAAACATTTTTCCGCCGATCAGCAAGTGATAAAGAACTAATGTTGATTGGACGTGGATTTGTACTTCTTGTATCCATCATTGGTGTCATGATTGCATTTAATAAAAGTGGTACAATCTTATCGTTAGTCGGCTATGCATGGGCTGGATTTGGAGCTGCTTTTGGCCCTGTTATCTTATTGAGCCTTTATTGGAAGCGAATGAACAAATGGGGAGCGCTAGCAGGTATGGTGCTTGGTGCCGTGACGGTTGTTGTATGGACAAAAATCCCTGGATTATCGGATTTATTATACGAAATGATTCCGGGTTTCTTAATTAGCTTAGTTGGAATTGTAGTAGTAAGCTTATTAACACCTGCTCCGAACGAGAAAACGCAAAGTGAGTTTGAAGAATATAATCAATCAGCGTAACGAAAAAGAGACTGAGACATAAGTAGTTCAGTCCTTACTATACCTGAACGATTGAGAGTTCATAACTTTTAATCGCTCAGGTTTTTTGTTGATTGTGAAAACAATGTTGGAAACAGGGTGGAATGGAGCGTAGGACACTCGACTCCTGCGGGAAAGAGAGGGAAAACGGAGATCCCGCAGCGCAGCGAGGAAGCTCAGGTTCCTCCCCGCGGAAAGCGAGTGGCCGTAGCGCAATGGAATGAACGTGTTGAGACAAACTAAAGAGATGGGAACAGCTAGTGTTCGTCTTTTAGAAGCAATCATTTTGTTATGTCCCAAACTCTTTTTCGTTACAAACCATATTCTTTAATTTTGTTATACAATGTTCCTCTTGAAATCCCTAATAAATCAGCTGCGGCGCTCTTATTACCATAGGTTCTTTTTAGCGTATCTTGAATGAGCTGCTTTTCAGATGAGGTTTCATTCAAGGGTTCATGAAGAGTGATTTGGCGTTTTAACTCAGCTGGTAAGTGCTGTGCCGTAATAGTTGGCAAATCGTTAAGTAAAATTAACCGTTCAATGGTATTTCGAAGTTCTCTTACATTACCAGGCCAATCGTGATGACAAAGCGTTTCAACCACTTCTTCATCAAGAGTTGGTTTTATCTTTTCGTGCTTTGTGCTGAATTCTTCAATAAATTGTGTAATGAGCGTTGGAATTTCATTCCGACGCTCTTTTAACGGTGGAATATGAATATTAATGACCGTTAGTTGATAATAGAGACCTTCATAAAACTCTCCTTGTTCAATTAAGCTCTCTAACAGTACAGAGGTTGAAGCCATAATTCTTGTATTAACCTGAACTTGCTCATTACTTCCCGTCATGTAATAAGCGGCGTTTTCCAGATAGTCACACAGTTTAATTTGAACGTCTAAAGGCATCTTGTGAACGTCTTGAATAAATAAGGTGCCGTTTGCTGCTTGCTCTAATTTCCCAGGCCTTTTATCGGTTGTAGGCTGTGAAAACACGCCTTGTTGATATCCAAATAACTCCATATCAATGAGACCGGGAGGAATGGTTGCGCAGTTTAGCGTAATAAAGGGTTCATTTCGCCTTGTGCTATCATAATGAATAGCTTGAGCAAGAAGCTCTTTTCCAGATCCTACTTCACCCGTTAATAAAATAGGAATATTTGTAGACGAAACTTTTTTAGCCATTTCAATTTCTTCTTCAAGGGTAGAGTTCTCGCCAATAATAGAAGAAAATAAGCTCTTATCTCCTATCAGTGGGTCTTGTTCCACTTCTTCGTGCAGTCGAATAATATTGGTAATATCATGCTCAGTTGCCACTGCACCAATAACTTTATGGCCTTTTACAATAGGAGAAGCATTCACTAACACGTGCGTTTCTTTATTTGGCTTATGGTAAGCTCCCCGAATCGGTCGACCTTCGTTTAAGATTTTATGTAGCACAATGGACTCATCATCGAAATACGTATTGATGAACTCGCCAACAATTGCTTGTTTTGCAATTTTGTAAGTGTTTTCAGCGGCGGTATTCCATAGCACTACTTTCCCTTTATCGTCAACAACGGTTACGGCGTCGTTAATCGTCTCTCCTAATGTTTCAAAATAAGAGAAAACATCTTCATTTTCAGCTTGTAGATAGTGAATCCAGTCAGAAGGGTGAAGTACACCGTGAATAGAATTAGTTTCATATGCTTGAATAAGAACTGGGCGCTCCCAGTTAACCTTTGATGTTTTGAGGTCAAGCCAAGTAGAGATAGTAGAAGGAGACCAGTTGGTTTTGTGAATCCAATCAATAATAGGCATGCTCATCGAAGCACTCTGGAGGGCAAACTGTTCTTTTGTATGAAAGATGTAATAATGCTTATCAAAAACGATGACATATTCAAAGTTAGAAAGTTCCGATTTTATTTGGGATATGGATGTAGATGGACTGGTTAAAATAAAGGAGTCGTTTATTTTAATTGAGCTCATTGGATTGTACTAAACCCCTTTCATATTCTTACTTTTAATTAAATGTATCACACTTTTTATAAGGTCGCAAAGCGCTTCTTTTGTCCGATTTTCCAGCTAATTCGCAATGGGATTATATATTTGCTCAGACTGGGTATACAAAGGAGAGATGAAGAAATAAGGAAAATTTGAACAGTCCAATACTATTCAGTTCCATTATATAAAAAGAAATGATAAAATACGAATATAAGTTCGTGTTTTTAAGGATTACAGTGCTATAATTTTAACACTAATGAAATGGAGGCCTCTCTGTGGCAGATCAATTTAAGCTAGTATCCTCATATGAACCTAAAGGGGATCAGCCCAAGGCAATTGAAAAAATTGTCAAAGGTATTCATGAAGGAAAACAGCAGCAGGTGTTATTAGGTGCAACAGGAACAGGTAAGACATTTACGATTTCTAATGTAATTAAGGAGGTTAATAAGCCTACCTTAATTATTGCTCATAATAAAACGTTGGCTGGGCAGCTATATAGCGAGTTTAAAGAGTTCTTTCCAGATAACGCAGTGGAATACTTTGTGAGCTATTACGACTACTATCAGCCTGAAGCTTATGTTCCACAAACCGATACGTTTATTGAAAAAGATGCAAGCATTAATGACGAAATCGATAAGCTACGTCACTCTGCAACGTCTTCGTTGTTTGAAAGAAACGACGTTATCATTATTGCCAGCGTATCTTGTATTTATGGATTAGGTTCACCGGAAGAATATAAAGAAATGGTTGTTTCGCTTCGTGTCGGCATGGAAAAGGAGCGAAATCAGCTACTTCGAGATCTTGTGGACGTGCAGTATGAACGCAATGACATCGACTTTAAACGCGGAACATTTCGCGTGCGTGGAGATGTGGTGGAGATTTTCCCAGCATCAAGAGATGAGCGCTGCATTCGCATTGAGTTCTTCGGAGATGAAATTGATCGTATTCGAGAAGTTGATGCTTTAACCGGAGAAGTCCTTAGCGATAGAGAACACGTGGCCATCTTCCCGGCGTCTCACTTCGTCACTCGAGAAGAAAAGATGAAAGTAGCGATTAAAAATATTGAAAAAGAGCTTCAAGAACAGCTTGAAAAGATGCGAGAAGCAGGCAAATTATTAGAAGCTCAGCGCCTTGAACAGCGCACAAACTATGATTTAGAAATGATGAGAGAGATGGGGTTCTGTTCCGGAATTGAAAACTACTCTCGTCATTTAACGCTACGTCCACCAGGATCGACACCATACACGCTGCTAGATTTCTTCCCAGAAGACTTTCTTCTTGTAGTCGATGAATCACATGTGACTATTCCACAAATTCGCGGAATGTATAACGGGGACCAAGCGCGAAAACAAGTGCTTGTTGACCATGGTTTTCGTCTTCCTTCAGCGCTTGATAATCGTCCGTTGAAATTCGATGAATTTGAAGATCATATCCATCAAATTGTTCACGTTTCGGCAACGCCAGGGCCTTATGAACTTGAAAAAGCGTCTGATGTTATTGAACAAATCATTCGACCAACGGGATTATTGGATCCAAATATTGAAGTGAGACCAATTGAAGGGCAGATTGATGATTTAATTGGAGAGCTTCAAGATCGAATTGCGAAAAACGAGCGCGTTCTCATTACAACGCTAACGAAAAAAATGTCAGAGGACTTAACGAATTATTTAAAAGAAATCGGCATTAAAGTACAGTATTTGCATTCTGAAATTAAAACGCTTGAGCGAATTGAAATTATTCGTGATTTGCGTCTTGGTAAATTTGACGTTTTAGTTGGAATTAACCTTCTAAGGGAAGGACTCGACATTCCTGAAGTGTCACTTGTCACGATATTAGATGCAGATAAAGAAGGATTTCTACGATCAGAGCGTTCACTTATCCAAACAATTGGTCGAGCGGCTCGTAACGCTAATGGTCACGTTATTATGTACGCAAATCGCATCACTAACTCGATGGAAATTGCGATTAGTGAAACGAATCGTCGTCGCAGCATTCAAGAAGCATACAATGAAAAACACGGCATTACGCCGCAGACAATTCAAAAAGAAGTTCGAGGTGCAATTCGAGCAACAATTGTAGCTGAGGATACTGAAAGCTACGATCAAGCACCTGCGTTTGATAAAATGACTGGAAAAGAAAAGCAAAAAATAATTCAAGAAATGGAAGAAGAAATGAAGGGAGCAGCAAAAGCTCTTAACTTTGAACGAGCAGCTGAGCTTCGTGATCTTCTTTTAGAATTAAAAGCAGAAGGGTGATGGCAAGATGGCCATGGAGAAAATCGTAATAAAGGGCGCGCGCGCTCATAATTTAAAAAATATCGATATTGAAATTCCACGTGATAAGCTGGTCGTACTAACAGGCTTATCAGGTTCTGGTAAATCATCGCTTGCTTTTGATACGATTTATGCAGAAGGTCAGAGACGTTACGTGGAGTCATTATCAGCGTATGCTCGGCAGTTCCTTGGTCAGATGGACAAGCCGGACGTGGATTCCATTGAAGGTTTGTCTCCGGCTATCTCAATCGATCAAAAAACAACGAGCCGCAACCCTCGTTCAACTGTAGGAACCGTTACGGAAATTTATGATTATTTACGCTTGCTGTTTGCGCGTGTAGGGAGACCGACTTGTCCAAACCACGGGATTGAAATTACATCTCAGACCATTGAGCAGATGGTGGACCGTATTTTAGAGTACAAAGAGCGTACAAAATTACAAGTGCTGGCTCCCGTTGTGTCTGGGCGAAAAGGTGCGCATGTAAAGGCCTTAGAAGATATTAAAAAGCAAGGATACGTGCGTGTGCGCGTAGATGGAGAAATGCGCGAAGTAACAGAGGAAATTGAGCTAGACAAAAATAAAAAACATTCGATTGAAGTGGTTATCGATCGAATCGTGGTAAAAGAAGGCGTACAGTCTCGTTTATCTGACTCCCTAGAAACGGCTCTAAAACTCGGTGATGGAAAGGTTATTATCGACATCATTGGTGAAGAAGAGCTTTTATTTAGTGAGCATCATGCATGTCCAAAATGTGGTTTTTCAATTGGAGAGCTTGAACCGAGAATGTTTTCATTCAACAGTCCTTATGGTGCTTGTACAGCATGTGATGGACTAGGAATGAAGCTTAAAGTTGACCATGAACTGGTGATTCCGGATGATACGTTAACATTACGAGAAAATGCTATTGCTCCATGGGCTCCAACAAGTTCTCAGTACTATCCACAAATGCTAGAAGCAGTTTGCGCTCATTATAGCATCGATATGGACGTGCCGGTAAAAGACTTACCTAAGCATTTATTAGATAAAATCTTGCATGGAAGCGATGGCGAAAAAATATATTTCCGCTATGAAAATGACTTTGGACAAGTGCGTGAAAATGAAATCTTGTTCGAAGGTGTAATTCCAAACGTAGAGCGTCGTTATCATGAAACCAGCTCTGATTATATTCGTGAGCAAATGGAAAAATATATGGCCGAACAGCCTTGTCCAATGTGTAAGGGCCACCGCTTAAAGAAAGAAGCGCTTGCTGTTTTAATTGATTCTAAGCATATCGGTAACGTGACGCGTTTTTCTGTACAAGAAGCGTACAATTTCTTTAGCAGCCTGCAGCTTTCTGATAAAGAAATGAAAATTGCAGACATGATTTTAAGAGAAATTAAAGAACGCCTCAGTTTCTTAGTGAATGTCGGCTTAGATTACCTCACAATTAATCGTTCAGCTGGAACGTTATCTGGTGGAGAAGCACAGCGTATTCGACTAGCAACGCAAATTGGCTCACGTTTAACAGGGGTTCTTTACATTTTAGATGAACCGTCCATTGGTCTCCATCAGCGTGATAATGATCGCCTTATTCGAACGATGCAAGATATGAGAGACATTGGGAATACATTAATTGTTGTTGAGCACGATGAAGATACGATGCTTGCTGCCGATTATTTAATTGATATTGGTCCTGGTGCCGGTGTGCATGGAGGAGCGGTTGTGTCACAGGGAACACCAAAAGAAGTGATGGCAGATCCAAATTCATTAACAGGTCAGTATCTATCGGGAGAGCGTTTTATTCCGCTGCCAACAGAGCGCCGCGCAATTGATAAGAGCCGAATGATTGACATTGTAGGTGCAAAAGAAAACAATTTAAAAAATGTGAAGGTAAGTATTCCACTTGGAACGTTTACAGCAGTAACAGGCGTATCAGGTTCAGGGAAAAGTACGCTGGTAAATGATATTTTACACAAAACGCTTGCTCAAAAGCTTCATAAAGCCAAAAGTAGGGCTGGAGAGCATAAAGAAATCAAAGGAATTGAGCACTTAGATAAAGTGATTGATATTGATCAATCTCCAATTGGACGTACACCACGCTCTAATCCAGCTACGTATACGGGTGTTTTTGATGATATTCGTGACGTATTTGCCCAAACGAACGAAGCAAAAGTACGTGGTTATAAAAAAGGTCGTTTTAGCTTTAACGTAAAGGGAGGTCGCTGTGAAGCGTGTCGTGGAGACGGAATCATTAAAATTGAAATGCACTTTTTGCCGGACGTATATGTACCTTGTGAAGTATGTCATGGCAAGCGCTACAACCGCGAAACGTTAGAAGTTAAATATAAAGACCATAATATTTCAGACGTGCTGGATATGACGGTCGAGGATGCTCTGCATTTCTTTGAAAACATACCGAAAATCAAGCGTAAGCTACAAACAATCTATGACGTAGGACTTGGATATATTACGCTTGGGCAGCCTGCTACAACCCTATCAGGAGGGGAAGCGCAGCGTGTAAAGCTAGCTTCTGAGCTGCATCGCCGATCAACGGGCCGAACGCTTTACATTTTAGATGAGCCAACAACAGGTCTGCATATTGACGATATTGCACGACTTCTAAAAGTATTGCAACGACTCGTTGAAAATGGTGACACGGTTCTCGTTATTGAACACAATCTTGATATTATTAAAGCAGCAGATTATTTAATTGATTTAGGACCTGAAGGCGGAGATCAAGGTGGTCAAATTGTTGGTACAGGTACACCAGAAGAAGTCGCTGAAGTGAAAGGTTCCTATACAGGTAAGTATTTAAAGCCAATTTTAGAACGTGATCGAAAGCGTATGGATGAGAAGATAAAGGAAGTTCAAACAGTTGGCAAAGCATAAAATAGAAAAAAAGGCGCTAAAGGTAGCGCTTTTTTCTATTTTATGTATATTGAAACTTTTTGTAGCATAAACCGTATTACATAATAGCCTGCTTTTTCTTTAATAAAAAGGCAGTGAAAGTATGAAATAACGAGCTAAGATAGATGAAATTATAAACCAAAAGGGGAGAGTCACATGCTAGAAAAGCGCAAGCAGATTTTACAGATGGTAGAAGAGGGGAAGTTGACGGTAGATGAAGCATTAACGCTTTTAAATTCACTTGAAGCAAACCCTGAGCCAACTGTAAAAGTGAATGCATCATCGGAGTTGACGCCTTATGTTGGTAAATCGAGCAGCAGTTCTTCCACTTTTAAACCTTCGTCTGCATCCTTTAAAGAAAAGCTATTTAGCTTTGTCGATCAGACAGTCAAAAAAGTAAAGGACGTTGATTTAGACTTTAACTTTGGTCCCTCGGTTAAAGTTCAGCATATTTTCCAACAAACAGAAGCTTATATTCAGGCAATTGATATCGATATTGCAAACGGAAGTGTGAAGGTAAAACCATGGGGAAGTCCGGATGTGCGAATCGAGTGCGAATCAGATGTTTATAAGGTAGAGGGGCAAGAGCAAGCGCGACAAGCGTTTTTAAAAGATGTCTTATTTTCAATTGAGAACGGGAAGCTAAAATTTAATGTGCAAAAAAAACATATGAAGGTGAAGGCGACTGTTTATATACCTGAAACCGAGTATGAGAGAGTGAATGTACGTGTGTTTAATGGACCTATTGAAGGGGAAAGATTAAATGTAAGAGAATTAAAGGCCAAAACAGCCAACGGTTTAATTCGCTTTTATGAAGTGAATAGTGGACAGCTTGAAGCGGAAACATCTAATGGTCACATTGAGCTCTCACGCATTTTCTCATCAAAATGTGAGATGGAGACGATTAACGGCTCTATAAAATTTGATGGGGATTATAAAAAAATCGATGCGCAAACTTTTAATGGAGATATTGAAGGGTACCTGAAAGGAGAGCGTGTTGAGTTAGCATTTTTAAAAACGACTACGGGACATATCGAGCTTTATACGCCGTCTCATCTTGGCATCGAAGGAGATTTGAAATCAAATCTAGGTAAATTCGTATGTAACTTACCTCAAATGGAGGTAATTGAAGAGAAAAAAGAGACGGTCATGAAGCAGATGCGCTTCCGAGCATATCTTGAAACAGCTAAATCGTATAAATTATTAGCAGAGTCTAAAGCTGGTTCAATCACAATTAAGTAAAACGTTGGCATATAAAGAAGCCTTTTGTAATCAGAATGATTAGGAAAAGGAGAAGATTGATAAATGAAAAAGTTATATAGATCACGCAGAAATAGAAAATTAGCTGGAATTATCGGCGGAATTTCTGAGTATACAGGGATTAGTGCTACGATTCTTCGACTGATTTTTGCATTGAGCGTTCTATTCGTTATTGGAACACCACTGGTAGTTATCTACTTCATTTTAATCTTTGTATTGCCAAATGAAGAAGGAGCCTAATAAGCATGCTTGTGAGAGGGATTATTAGCATTTTAATTAATGCTCTTGTACTTGTAGTAATTGCAGGTTATATCGATGCATTTCAACTATCGTCGATTGGTGCTGCAATTATTGCCAGCATCATTTTATCCATTTTAAATATTATCGTGAAACCCATTTTAATTCTTTTGACGTTACCAGTGACATTTCTAACACTTGGACTGTTTTTATTCGTCATAAACGCAGCGACGTTAATGATTACGCAAGGTATTATGGGTGATTCGTTTGTTATTGATGGATTTGGTACAGCTATTTTAGCTGCTATTGTTATGTCCATTCTGAACCTATTGATTCAAAAGGTTATTATTGATCCGTTGCGATCCAAATAAAGTAGCGCTAGCTTCAACGAAGCTAGCGCTACTTTGTTTTCTCTTCTCTTGCTTTTAATGATAAAATAGAGTGAACCTTTAATGGTAAATACTATCATAGACAAAAAGCTAATGGGTACATGGTTTTAAACTAAAGGAGGATTTCAGGTGGTAACAGTTCGTACTAAAGACTTAATTGAAAAGTTTAATTTAGAGTTAATCAGTGGAGAAGAAGGAATTGACCGTCCGATTGCAACAAGTGATATTTCACGTCCAGGGATTGAAATGGCCGGTTATTTTACATATTATCCAGCAGAGCGCATACAGCTATTAGGGAAAACGGAATTATCATTTTTTGAGCGTTTAGATGATGAAGAAAAGAAAGTCCGAATGGAAAAAATGTGTACAGATATTACGCCAGCCATTATTATTTCTCGTGATATGTCTGTGCCGAAAGAATTGATTGAAGCTTCTGAACGCGAAGCAGTTCCTGTACTACGATCGCCTTCTAAAACGACAAGACTTTCAAGTCATTTAACGAACTTTTTAGAAAGTCGTTTAGCACCGTCTACAGCTCTTCACGGAGTGCTTGTAGATATTTATGGAATCGGTGTCTTAATCATGGGGAAAAGTGGCGTTGGTAAAAGTGAAACCGCGCTTGAACTTGTGAAACGTGGACATCGTCTAGTAGCGGATGACTGTGTAGAAATTCGTCAAGAAGATCAAGATACGCTGGTCGGTAATGCTCCGGGGTTAATTGAACACTTACTTGAAATTCGCGGCCTTGGTATTATTAACGTGATGACGCTATTTGGTGCAGGTTCAGTACGTAGCTATAAGCGTATTTCATTAGTTATTCAGCTTGAGACATGGGACCAAAATAAACATTATGATCGTTTAGGCCTTGAAGAAGATAAAATGAAGATTATTGACACAGATGTGACAAAAATCACATTACCTGTTCGTCCAGGGCGTAACTTAGCTGTTATTATTGAGGTAGCCGCAATGAACTTCCGCTTGAAACGGATGGGAATTAATGCAGCTGAGCAGTTCTCAAATCGCTTAACGGATGTAATTGAAGACGGTGACAGAGAAGATATTTAAGAAAGGGTGGTTTGATGGAAGCAAATATTCAGCCGCTTGATCGTGTGTTTTTAGAGCTAGGCCCACTGACAATCTATTGGTATGGCGTCATTATTGGAGCTGGCGTGCTGCTTGCTCTGTATATTGCTACAAAAGAAAGCACGAAGCGTGGGTTGCCTAAAGACACGTTTATCGATTTAGTGCTATTTGCAGTACCAATTGCTATTATTTGTGCGCGCATATACTATGTTGCGTTTGAATGGGATTATTACTCACAGCATTTGAATGAGATACCTCAAATCTGGAACGGTGGAATTGCTATTCATGGTGGATTGATTGGAGCAATTTTAACTGGGATTGTTTTTTCACGTGTGAAAAAGATTTCATTTTGGAAACTAGCGGACATTGCGGCACCGAGTATTATTCTTGGTCAGGCAATCGGACGCTGGGGGAATTTTATGAATCAGGAAGCGCACGGTGGAGAAGTATCACGTGCTTTTCTAGAAGGTTTGCACCTGCCAGAATTTATTATTAATCAAATGTATATTAACGGTACATATTATCACCCTACGTTTTTATATGAATCGCTTTGGAATTTAGCCGGATTTGCTCTGTTAATTGCGCTAAGACGCGTCAACTTGCGTAGAGGTGAACTGTTCTTAACGTACGTTATTTGGTATTCAATTGGGCGATACTTTATTGAAGGAATGCGTACAGACAGCTTGATGTTGACGGATACGCTGCGCATCGCACAAGTCATTTCGCTTGTCTTAATTGCGGTAGCAGTCATTATTATTGCTATTCGTCGAAAAACAAATAAGGAAACGTATTTGGAAACAAGTAAAAAGAAACAGGGGTGAGGGAATGCTTAGGTCGATACAAAAGGGGATTATGGGAGGACTCAAAACAACGCTGACACTAGGAAAAGTCATTTTTCCAGTAACGCTAATTGTTTCACTCCTTCAATACACGCCAGTGCTGGATTGGTTTGCTACGTTAATTTCACCTTTAATGAAGTTATTTGGGCTATCGGGAGATGCAGCCATTCCACTTGTGCTGGGGAACTTGTTAAATTTATATGCGGGAATTGCAGGGATTTTATCACTGGATTTAACGGTGAAAGAAGTATTTATTCTAGCCGTTATGCTGTCTTTCTCTCATAATTTATTAATTGAAACGAGCGTAGCTTTAAAAGTTGGTGTGAAGCTATGGGTTATTTTATCGGTTCGTATCGGGCTCGCTGTGATCTCAGCCATTATCATTAACTTAGTATGGAATGGCGGAGGCGAACAGGCACAGTACGGTTTTTTAGCAACGAAGCACGAGGAAGTAAGCGGATGGGGAGCAATCATCTGGCAATCGATTGAAAAAGCAGGTTTTGGAATTCTACAGCTGGCTCTTATTGTTATTCCAGTTATGGTGGGAATTCAAATCCTGAAAGATATTGGGTGGCTCGATAAGCTTTCCTCAATGCTTGGTCCGTTTACACGCTTATTAGGGATGAAAGAAAATACGTCTACAACGCTTGTGACAGGTCTCTTACTAGGGTTGGCATATGGAGCTGGCGTCATGATTCAAGCTGTACAAGAAGAGGGAGTTAGTAAGCGTGATGCAACGCTTGCGTTCATCTTTTTAGTCGCTTGTCATGCTGTAGTAGAAGATACGTTAATTTTTATTCCGCTAGGTATTCCTGTACTGCCGCTGCTCATTATTCGGGTAGTTGTTGCACTTGTGTTAACCATTGTGATTTCACGGATGTGGAAAGAAAATGAAGTAAGGCATAGAAAGGAAGTTTCATATGAGCATTAACACCGTTCTATTTGATTTAGATGGAACGCTAATTGATACAAATGAATTAATTATTTCATCTTTTATGCACACATTAAATCATTATTATCCCGAGCAATATAAACGTGAAGATGTCTTGGCATTTATGGGGCCACCTCTTTATGACACTTTTGTACAGATGGATAAAGAGCGAGTACACGAAATGATTGACACGTACCGTACTCATAACTTAAGTCATCATGATGAACTTGTAACAGAGTTTGCAGGCGTATTTGAAACGGTGAAATGGTTACATGATCAGAAGTATAAGTTGGCTATCGTTACAACAAAGCAGATTAATACGGTCATGCTGGGGCTAAAACTTACGAAGTTGGATCAATTTTTTGATGTAATTGTTGCAATTGACGACGTGCAGCATGCAAAACCTCACCCAGAGCCAGTCGAAAAAGCATTAGTACTTTTAAATGCACAGCCAGAAGAAGCTGTTATGGTAGGAGATAACCATCATGACATCCTATCTGGTAAAAATGCAGGTACGAAAACAGCTGGTGTGGCTTGGAGTGCAAAAGGAAGAGAACACATTGCTTCTTATGAGCCAGATGTTATCTTAGAAGAGATGAAAGACTTGATTCCATGGCTTGGAGGAAAAGAGCAGTGAGAAAGACGAAGCGATTTCCTGTCGAAGGACCTAACTCGCTCTGGCACGTCTATAAAACCGTTCCATTTTGGAAGGTAATACGTAACTTTATTGTCATTCAGCTTGCTCGCTATTCTCCTTTTTTATCATTTAAAAACTGGCTTTACCGGACGTTCTTACAGATGGAGGTAGGGCCTCAAACTTCTTTTGGACTGATGGTTATGCTTGATATTATGTTTCCAGAGAAGATAACGGTTGGAAAAAACTCGGTAATTGGATATAACACAACGATTCTCGCCCATGAATATTTAATTAAAGAATATCGACTTGGAGATGTAATCATTGGTGATGAGGTAATGATTGGAGCTAATAGTACAATCTTACCTGGAGTAGTGATTGGTAACGGAGCAATTGTTGCTGCGGGAACAGTCGTACATAGAAGCATAGAGCCTGGCTCTTTTGTTGGAGGAAATCCAATGAGGGTCATTTATACAAAAGAAGAAATGCAAAAGCGCACAGAAGAAAACGAATCAGCCACGACTTATCAATAAGGAGTGGCTTTTTTTGTAAGAAAATAGCGCTATATGAGTTGACGATTACCTATAAGGGGTGTAAACTACTAATAACTTTAATTTGTTATTTCGCTAATACATTAGTGCGATAAAGTAAAAAGTGGTCTTCTATGATGAAAATTAGTTGTTTATATAGAAATAGATGCAACCAAGTTGAGAAAAGGAAGTGTCATAATGTCAAAGCTGTTTATGTTTGAAAAACCTTTAGGTATGCGGGATACATTACCATCTCTTTTTGAAAAGAAAAAGCAAGTTCG
This sequence comes from Priestia sp. FSL W8-0001, assembly GCF_038050335.1. NCBI lineage: Bacteria > Bacillati > Bacillota > Bacilli > Caryophanales > Bacillaceae > Priestia > Priestia sp. FSL W8-0001. Next base: position 3,740,298 of record NZ_JBBPAL010000001.1, on the reverse strand, counting down.
AAATCAGTTAGCAGAAGAAATTAGTAGCTGGGGCTATCAATATATGGCTACTCCTACTCTTGAATACTTTGAAACGGTTGGAAGCGCATCGGCCATTTTAGATCAACAATTATTTAAATTATTAGATAAAGAAGGTCATACGCTTGTTTTACGACCTGATATGACGACGCCTTTTGCGCGCGTGGCAGCATCAAAACTTTTAAATAACTCACCGCTTCGCCTTGCGTATGAAGCGAATGTCTTTCGAGCTCAGCAGCGTGAAGGTGGTCGACCGGCTGAGTTTGAGCAAATTGGTGTTGAGTTAATTGGTGATGCAACAATGAGCAGCGATGCAGAAGTGATTGCGTTGATGATTAGTGCATTAAAGCGTGCTGGGCTAAAATCATTTAAAGTAGCCATTGGCCACATTGGATTCGTTAACTCATTGTTCTTAGAGATTGTCGGAAACGAAGAGCGTGCCAATGTTTTACGCCGCTTTTTATATGAGAAAAATTATGTTGGTTATCGTAATCACGTGAAGAGCTTAAACCTTTCCTCCATTGATAAACAGCGTCTTTTACAGCTTTTAAACTTACGTGGTGGAGAAGAAAAAATCCAAGAAGCTATTGAGCTTGTTGAAAATAAAGAAGGTAAAAAGCTTGCTGAGGATCTTCAAAGCCTTTGGAACATGCTGGACGCTTATGGCGTAACGGAAGAAATTAAAATTGACTTCAACCTTGTAAGTCACATGAGTTATTACACTGGCATTTTATTTGAAGTCTTTGCTGAGCACGTAGGCTTTCATATTGGGAACGGTGGACGTTACGATCAATTATTAGAACAATTTTCAACGAAAACACCGGCAACTGGATTTGGTATTCAGCTTGACCGTTTAATTGAAGCGCTAGATGAAGAAGCATACGAAGAAGTGCCTGTTTACGGCGTTTTATATAGCCAGGAGCGGTTATCAGAAGCAATAGCGCTTGCGGCTGAACAAAGACGTGCAGGTAAACGTGTCGTTGTTCAAGATATTGTAGGCGTTGATGATGTCGACGTATTTACAGCTGGCCTTGAAGAAGTATCGTTTCTTATTGGTAAACGTGGCAAGGGGGGACAATAATGACTGAACTACTAACAATTGCGATGCCAAAAGGAAGAATATTTGAAGAAGCTGCTCAACTTTTGCGTCAAGCAGGCTTTCAACTTCCTCCAGAGTTTGATGACTCGCGTAAATTAATTGTTGATATTCCAGAAGAAAACATGCGCTTTATTTTAGCAAAGCCAATGGACGTAACGACTTACGTAGAGTATGGCGTAGCTGATTTAGGTATTGCAGGAAAAGATGTGATGCTTGAAGAAGAAAGAGATGTCTATGAACTATTAGATTTGCAGATTAGCAAATGTCATCTTGCAGTGGCGGGCCTTCCCAATGCGAAAAAATCAGAGATTGCGCAAAAAGTAGCGACAAAATATCCGAACGTCGCGTCCACTTATTTTCGAGAACAAGGAGAACAGGTGGAAATTATTAAGCTAAATGGATCGATTGAGTTAGCGCCGCTTATCGGCTTAGCAGATCGTATTGTTGATATCGTTTCGACGGGCAGAACGCTACAGGAAAATGGTCTGGTTGAACTAGAGCATATCGGTGATATTACATCTCGATTAATTGTAAACCCAGTTAGCTACCGGTTAAAAGATGAACGCATTGATGATTTAGTTAACCGATTATCAAAAGTTGTCGAAGCATCATGAATGAGGTGAATTTGATGAAGATTACACGTGTGACGGAAGACGTTAGCTTAAAACGTACGATTGATCAAGGCACGGGAGCACAGCGTGAAGCGGTGCTTAACATTCTTCAAGACGTTAAGGATAAAGGAGATCAAGCCCTATTTTCATATACGGAAAAGTTTGACGGTGTGTTATTAGAAGCGCTGAAAGTGTCGGATGCAGAGCGGAAGAACGCATATGAAGCCATCGATGATGAAACTATTCAGATTATTAACGAGGCTGCTGCTAATATCCGTGACTACCATGAGCGCATGATTACGCAATCTTGGATGGTGACAAAAGAAGATGGCACGATTCTTGGGCAGAAGGTGACACCTTTAGATGCAGTTGGCGTCTATGTCCCAGGCGGTTTAGCTGCGTATCCATCATCCGTGTTGATGAACGTAATTCCTGCTCAGGTAGCTGGCGTTAAGCGTATTGTAATGGTATCACCTGTGCAAAAAGACGGTTCGTTACCAGCTGGTGTTCTCGTTGCAGCTACTGAGCTAGGTGTGGAAGAGATTTATAAAGTTGGAGGAGCACAAGCGATCGGAGCATTGGCGTATGGAACAGAAACAATTGAAGCGGTCGACAAAATTGTGGGTCCAGGAAACATTTATGTTGCCTTAGCAAAGAGAGAAGTATACGGCTTAGTTGATATTGATTCCATTGCTGGACCGAGTGAAATCGTTGTATTAGCAGATGATACAGCAAGACCAAATGAAGTGGCAGCTGACCTGTTATCACAAGCAGAACATGACCAGTTGGCATCTAGCATTTTGGTAACAGCGTCTTTAAATCTAGCAGCAGCCGTAGCACAAGAGGTTCAAAAACAGCTTGAAACGCTACCTCGAAAAGTGATTGCTGAAGCATCTATTCAAGAGTATGGTGCAATTTATGTCACAGAAGAGCTTGAAGAAGCGATTGACGTAGTTAATAAATTGGCTCCAGAACATCTTGAAATTATGACGGATGAACCGATGACTATACTCGGGAAAATTCGTCACGCTGGAGCTATTTTTTTAGGTAGATATAGCTCAGAGCCAGTAGGAGATTATTTTGCTGGCCCAAACCATGTATTACCAACGAACGGAACGGCCAAGTTTTCAAGTCCGTTATCTGTTGATTCATTTGTAAAAAAATCAAGCATCATTTCATATAGCGAGCAGGCGCTTAAAGCTAATAGTTCGAAAATTGCCGCTTTTGCAAGGCTAGAAGGATTAGAAGCACACGCTCGAGCAGTTGAAGAACGATTCAAAAAATAAAGTAAAGAGAGGGTTACATGATGAGAGAAGCTAGCATCAAACGTACAACAAATGAGACGGATATTTCACTTGCAATAGCCATTGATGGAGAAGGAAAAGCGGGAATTGACACAGGTGTCCCGTTTTTAAACCACATGCTTGATTTATTTACGAAGCACGGTCAGTTCAATTTAGATGTAAAAGCTATTGGAGACATTGAGATCGATGATCATCACACAACAGAAGACATTGGTATCTGCTTAGGGCATGCATTTAAAGAAGCACTTGGTGATAAGAAAGGCATTAAGCGCTACGGCAATGCATTTGTTCCAATGGATGATGCGTTGGCACAAGTGGTAGTTGATTTGAGTAATCGACCTCATTTTGAATTTAAAGGCGATATTCCAGCATCACGTGTGGGTACTTTTGATACGGAGCTTGTATACGAATTTTTATGGAAATTTGCGCTTGAATCACGTATGAATCTTCATGTTATCGTTCACTATGGTCAAAATACACACCACATCATCGAAGCGGTATTCAAAGCCTTGGCGAGAGCATTAGATGAAGCAACAACGGTTGATCCTCGCGTCAAAGGAGTACCATCAACGAAGGGGATGTTGTAAATGATTGGTATTATTGACTATGGCATGGGGAATTTGTATAGCGTAAGCAAAGCGCTTGAACGTTTAGACTATGACTATTTTATTTCATCTGAGCCAAGCGAACTGCGTAAGGCAAAAGGCTATATTCTACCTGGGGTTGGCTCATTTAAAGATGCGATGGAACAGCTGAATGAAACCAATCTTACAGCTTTTATAAAAGAAGAAGTGGAAAGCGGTAAGCCACTTTTAGGTATCTGCTTAGGAATGCAGCTTTTGTTTGAGGAAAGTGATGAGAATGGTAAGACGACGGGCCTTGGGTTTTTAAAAGGACGTGTTGAACTGCTGCCTGGAGTGACGCCAGAAGGTGAAGCTTATAAAGTGCCTCATATGGGTTGGAACTCGTTACATATGCATGTAAACTCACCTCTGTTAGCGGGCATTGAAGAAGGCCACGTATACTTCGTGCACTCTTATTACGTAAAGACAGATGATCAAGATGTGCTTCTAGCAACAAGCTCATATGATGTTGCCGTTCCAGCAGTTGTAGGGAAGGAAAATGTATTTGGTACGCAGTTCCACCCGGAAAAAAGCAGTGAAATTGGCATGAAGATTTTACAAAACTACGCAAACTTTGTAGAAGGAAGAGGTTGAACTCATGAGTAATTTTTCAATTTATCCAGCAATCGATATGCGCGGCGGAAAGTGTGTTCGCCTTTTGCAAGGAGACTATGATAAAGAAACGGTATACGGAGATTCACCAGTCGATATGGCAGCACAATTTGCTGGTGAAGGTGCGAAGTGGATTCACATGGTGGACTTAGACGGTGCCAAAGCAGCAAAGCGAGTAAATAATGAGTTTGTTCTTGAAGTTAAGAAAAAGCTTGGGGTCAATGTACAAATTGGTGGCGGAATTCGTTCAGAAGAAGACGTAGCGTATTACTTAGAAAACGGAATTGACCGAGTAATCTTAGGAAGCGCAGCGATTTCTAATCCTGAATTTGTCAAAAAGATGCTTCGTCAATACGGTGAAAAAATTGCGATTGGTATTGACGCGCGCGATGGCTACGTAGCAACGGAAGGCTGGCTTGAAACGTCAACAGTAAAAGCAACGGAGCTTGGAAAAGAGCTTGCCGAAGCAGGTGCTGAAACGTTTATCTTCACGGACATTTCAACGGATGGTATGCTTTCAGGACCAAATGTTGAAGGTATTGTCAGCATGGCAAAAGCAACAGGTAAAAGCGTCATCGCATCGGGCGGCGTAAGTAAATTAGCTGATTTAAAAGCACTACAAGCGTATGAAAAAGACGGCGTGATTGGTGCGATTGTTGGAAAAGCACTCTACACAAATCAATTTACGGTAAGCCAGGCGCTTGAAGAGGTGACATCATGATTACGAAGCGTATTATTCCTTGCTTAGACGTAAAGGAAGGGCGCGTTGTAAAAGGTGTTCAGTTTGTGGAGCTAAAAGACGCTGGTGATCCTGTAGAATTAGCGAAATTTTATGATGAAGAAGGCGCTGATGAGCTTGTTTTCTTAGATATTTCAGCATCTCATGAAGGTCGTAAAACCATGGTTCACGTAGTAGAAGAAGTGGCAGCACAGCTGGCTATTCCGTTTACAGTAGGTGGAGGAATCAATGCGGTTGAGGATATGAAACGAATGCTGCGAGCAGGTGCAGATAAAGTGTCGTTAAACACAGCTGCTGTCTTAAATCCAGATCTTATTACGGAAGGGTCAAACTTCTTTGGAGCACAGTGCATTGTAGTAGCTATTGATGCAAAATATGATGAAGAATTAGGCTCTTGGCGCGTATACACGCACGGTGGACGCAACGCAACAGGATGGGAAGTTGTTGCTTGGGCGCAAGAAGTTGTCAAACGCGGTGCCGGTGAGATCTTGTTAACAAGTATGGATCAAGACGGTGCCAAGTCCGGCTTTAACCTAGCATTAACAAAAGCCGTAAGTGAAGCGGTAAGTATCCCTGTTATTGCTTCAGGAGGCGCAGGAAATGGTCAAGACTTTGTGGATGTATTTACGGAAGGAAAAGCAGACGCAGGCTTAGCGGCATCTATTTTTCACTATAAAGAAACGTCTGTTAAAGAAATTAAAACCTATGCAAAACAACGAGGAGTGAGCATTCGATGAAGATTGAAAACGTTAAATTCAATGAAGACGGATTAGTTCCAGCAATTGTGCAGGACGCGGTTAGTAAAGAAGTGCTGACTCTAGCCTATATGAATGAAGAATCGTTAAAAAAGTCAGTTGAAACAAAAGAAACGTGGTTTTTTAGCCGCTCTCGCCAAGAGCTTTGGCACAAGGGAGCTACATCTGGAAATACACAGCGAATTGTCGCAATGACGTATGATTGCGATGCGGATTCTATTGTTGTAAAAGTAAATCCAAACGGACCTGCTTGTCATACAGGTGCATACAGCTGCTTTAATGAAAACTTGCTAGAGGACGAAAGTGCATCTCCTCAATCAGGGCGTTTTGATATTATTAATGAATTGGAATCAGTAATTGCTAAGCGCGAAGCAGAAATGCCAGAAGGAGCGTACACAACCTACTTATTTGACAAAGGTGTCGATAAAATCCTAAAAAAAGTCGGTGAGGAAGCAGGCGAAGTTATTATTGCTGCCAAAAACCGTGATCATGAAGAATTAAAATGGGAAGTAGCGGATTTGTTCTATCACGTATTGGTACTTCTTCGTGAGCAAAAGCTTCCGCTTGACGATGTCTTAGCGGTATTAAAAGAAAGACATTCGAAGTAATAAACAAAAGCTGGCCTTTGCGGTCAGTTTTTTTATTGACCAATATTTCTTTGGGTTCAGTAAAATACAGGTGTTACCGTAAGCTTTAAACTATGATATACTACCAACGTTGAAATCATGGACTTATCGGAGGACTTAATGAGAAAAAACTCAAAAGTGCACGAGAAGAAAGCAAAGGTAATTCCGTTTTTTAAAACGGGAGAAGAATATTTTGAAAAAGCACTTAAAGCCTATCAATATAAAGATTTATATAAAGCAAAACGATATCTTCAGAGAGCGTCAGAGTTAGACCGGGATGAGCCGTTAATTTTATATCAGTTAGCGACTATTTTAAATGATTTAGGTGAATATAAAGAATCAAACGAGCTGTTGCTTCATATTATCAACGATTTAGATTCTACAATGGTCAACTGTTATTATGTGATTGCTAATAATTTTGCGCATCTTGGATTATTTCAAGAAGCGTATAAATACGTTCAATGTTATTTGGAAGAAGATGTAACTGGCGAGTTGTTAGAGGAAGCGGAAGAGCTGGAAGACCTGCTTTCCATTGATTTAGAATCAGACGAAGAATATGAGGAAGATGCGCTGATTTTAAAGCAAGAACAGGCAAAACAGTTGCTTCAAGATGCACAGTTTGAAAAAGCGATTCAGCTATTAGAAGAAATCATTCGAGACTATCCTGAATTTTGGTCAGCGTACAATAATTTAGCGTTAGCTCATTTTTATCTTAATGAAACAGAAAAAGCAATTGGTTTATTAGATAAAGTGTTAGAAAAAAATCCTGGGAACTTACATGCTTTGTGTAATCAATTAGTGTTTCACTATTACGGGCATAACCAGAACGTCGTGAATTATTTGATTCAACAGCTAAGCTGCGTATATCCTTTATCTCTGGAGCATCAATATAAATTAGGATCAACGTTTGCTCTTGTCGGGGAATACAAGTTAGCATATGGGTGGTTAAAGAGTTTATATAAAAAAGGATTTCAAGCAGACTCGTCTTTTCATTATTGGCTTTCTTATGCTGCTTATCATGTGGGGTTTGAGCAGTTTGCTAAAGATATATGGAAAAACGTTGGTGATTCGGGTTCAATGGTGAAGTTAGAAGCGCCTTGGCAATTTAATGAGAAGAACAATCGTCGTTTCTATTCTGAAATCGATGTTGTCGCTCAAGAAAAATGTGAAAGCACACATATTCATGATCAGCTGTATAGCCTGTATATGGCTAAGAAGCTTCCTGATAAAGAACGGTTGCTTCTATTAGAAAAAATTAAGCCATCCATACATACAAGTTCATTACTTGATGAAGTATATACGTATGTATGGCAGAATAAGCAGCACATCATGTTTGAAATTGCAGATTTAATCCAAGCTGAAATTGAAGCTGAAGTAGAGGCAGCCGGTATCATTCAGTTTTGGTTTAACATATATGTAGAATTGAATAACATACAGGCTGCCGAATGGCACCATGTCAACGTAAATGGATGGGCATCTGCAGCGACTTACTGCTACCAGAAGCAAAAGCAACAAGCTGTTTCTCAGGAAAAGGTAGCTCAACTGTATAGTATTTCTTTATCAACGGTACGCAAATACGTCAAAATTGTAAATAACCTGCTGAAGTGAGCAAAAAAATAGACGATAGTGTCGTTAGCGTATTAGGATAAAATTAATTAAAAATATATGAATAGATTCCTAAAAGGAGTGTTACTCAATGACAGAAGAAAAAATTTATGATGTCATTATTATCGGAGCCGGCCCAGCAGGAATGACTGCTGCTGTATATACGTCTCGTGCGGATTTATCAACATTAATGATTGAGCGCGGAATCCCTGGTGGCCAAATGGCAAATACGGAAGACGTAGAAAATTACCCTGGCTATGACCATATTCTAGGTCCAGATCTTTCAAATAAAATGTTTGAACATGCGAAGAAATTCGGTGCTGAGTATGCATATGGGGACATTAAAGAAATTATTGAAGGCGAAGAGTATAAGACTGTTGTAGCTGGTAAAAAAGAATATAAAGCGCGTGCTATTATTATTGCAACAGGTGCAGAGTATAAAAAACTAGGTGTTCCTGGTGAAAAAGAATTAGGAGGACGCGGCGTTTCTTACTGTGCAGTATGTGACGGAGCTTTCTTTAAAGGAAAAGAGCTTGTTGTTGTTGGTGGAGGGGACTCTGCTGTTGAAGAGGGTGTGTACTTAACGCGCTTTGCAACAAAAGTAACGATTGTTCACCGTCGTGAGGAACTTCGTGCTCAAAAAATCTTACAACAGCGTGCATTTGATAATGAGAAAGTAGACTTTATCTGGAATCACACTGTAAAAGAAGTGAATGAAAAAGACGGTAAAGTAGGTAGCGTAACGCTTGTTAATACACAAACTGGTGAAGAACAGGAATTCGGAGCAGATGGCGTGTTCATTTATATCGGTATGGTTCCTTTAACAAAGCCGTTTGAAGGCTTAAACATCACCAATGCAGAAGGCTATATTGAAACGAATGAACAAATGGAAACACGTGTCCCAGGAATCTTTGCTGCTGGTGACGTTCGTGAAAAAGCACTTCGTCAAATCGTTACAGCAACGGGAGATGGAAGTATTGCTGCTCAAGCAGCTCAACATTATATTGAAGAACTGAAAGAAAAGTTAAAAGCCGTTAACTAATTTGTTACGTATATCTTTACAAAAAGTTATTCTGTTTTAAAGTTTTTGTAACGTACGTGAAATGTTTATGGGGTACTATATAAGTAGTAATTGACCCCCTTTTATAAAATAGTAACTTTGACGGGCGTAGGACTTGTTCCTAGGCCTTTTTTTTTGGACTATTTTTTGTACCATCGACATATATTTTCAGAAAATTTAGTATTAAGTAAGTGTCTTCGTTGTGAAGGCTGTTTGTTTCGTAGTATAATGATAGACAGAAAAGTGAAGAGAAGAAGAGGTGGAAAGATGCAACGAGTTACGAATTGTGTATTAGTGAAAGACGGAAAAGTACTATTACTTCAAAAGCCAAGGCGAAATTGGTGGGTAGCTCCCGGTGGGAAAATGGAACAAGGAGAATCAGTAAAGGATTCCGTTGTTCGAGAATTTCGTGAAGAAACAGGCATCTACCTGAAGAATCCAACGGTAAAAGGTATTTTTACGTTTACAATGAAAGAAAATGATAAAATTGCGTCAGAGTGGATGATGTTTACTTTTTTTGCTACCGACTTTGATGGAACAAATGTGCTAGAATCAGAAGAAGGAAAGCTTGGTTGGCATAACTTAAATGATGTTAGTGAATTACCAATGGCACCAGGAGACCATCATATTATTGATTATGTGGCAAAAGGTTCTGGTGTAATCTACGGTAATTTTACATACACGACTGACTTTGAGTTATTGTCTTATCGAATCGATCCTTGCTAACTATTTGGTTAGATAAACAATGAAAAAATTCGGTTTTAATAGGGGGTAAACAAATGAGTACTGGATCTGTAAGCGATATTCAATTGGTTATTATTACTGGAATGTCAGGTGCAGGAAAAACGGTGGCAATTCAAAGTTTTGAAGATTTAGGTTTTTTTTGTGTGGACAATCTTCCCCCAACGCTATTGCCTAAGTTCCTTGAACTTATGAAAGAATCTGGAAATAAAATGAACAAAGTAGCGCTTGTTATGGATTTGCGAGGGCGAGAATTCTTTGATAGCTTATTTGAAGCCTTAGATAATATGAGTGAAACGACATGGGTTATGCCTCAAATTCTCTTTTTGGATGCAAAAGACTCTGTGCTCGTAACAAGATATAAAGAAACAAGGCGTTCACATCCTCTTGCTCCTTCTGGATTACCTTTAGAAGGTATTAGTATGGAACGTGAGCTATTAGAGGAATTAAAAGGACGTGCTCAGTTAATTTATGAAACATCTGACTTAAAACCAAGAGAGCTACGTGAGAAAATTCTTACGCAGTTTGCTTCACATGCTTCACCTGTTTTTACAGTGAACGTTATGTCATTTGGGTTTAAGTATGGGGTGCCAATCGATGCTGATCTTGTTTTTGATGTTCGCTTCTTGCCAAACCCGCACTACATTGATCATATGAGGCCGAAAACAGGTCTTGAAGAAGAAGTTTCTTCCTACGTGTTGAAATGGACCGAAACGCAGAAGTTTGTTGAAAAGGTGCTTGATCTTTTAACATTTATGCTGCCGCAGTATAAGCGTGAAGGGAAAAGTCAGCTTGTCATTGCGATTGGTTGTACGGGTGGTCAACATCGCTCAGTCACTTTGGCTGAACATATCGGCCATCATTTTGAAAAAGACTATAAAACACATATTTCTCATCGAGACATCGAGAAGAGGAAGGAAAAATATAGATGAATAGTGAACAGCCTGCAAAAGTCGTTGTCATTGGAGGAGGAACAGGATTACCTGTATTATTAAGAGGGTTGAAAGAATATCCTCTTGATATTACAGCAATTGTAACGGTTGCTGACGACGGCGGAAGTTCTGGGAGGCTTCGAGATGAGCTAGAGATTCCGGCTCCTGGTGATATTCGAAATGTGTTAGCCGCATTATCTGATGTTGAACCGTTGGTAGAAGAGCTGTTTCAACATCGCTTTGAAACTGGAAATGAATTGATTGGTCACTCACTGGGGAATTTGCTTTTAGCCGCAATGACATCTATTACAGGTGATTTTGTGCATGCGATTCGTGAGATGAGCAAAGTGTTAAATGTTCGTGGTAAAGTATTACCTTCTGCCAATCGTAGCGTAGTGCTACATGCAGAAATGGAAGACGGAGTAATTGTCACAGGAGAGTCTAAGATTCCAGAGTATGGAAAAAGAATTAAGCGCGTATTTTTATCTCCAGAAGATATTAAGCCTTCTGCTGAAGCGTTAAAAGCAATTCGCAAAGCTGACTTAATTATATTAGGTCCAGGTAGCTTATATACAAGCATCCTGCCTAATTTACTTGTTCCGGATATTCGAGATGAGCTATGTACGACAAAAGCGAGAAAAGTATATGTATGTAATGTGATGACCCAGCAAGGGGAAACATTAGGTTTTAAAGCAAGTGATCACGTAAAGGCTCTGTATGATCATATGCCTTGTGCGTTTTTAGACGCAATTATTGTAAATAATGCGCCAATTCCTGCACCGTTAAAGAAGCGCTATGAGGTTGAACAAGCACAGCCTGTGGAATACGACCGAGAAGTGCTGACTGAATTAGGACTAGAAGTGTTGGAAGAACAGATTATTCAATATGACGGTAGTGTTATTCGTCACGATACGAAAAAAGTGGCACGCCTTATCTTTAATATGTTGGCGTAAACGTCAATTTCCGCAACTTACTACGACAACAGAATGGAGGTGGGAAAGGTGTCGTTTGCTTCAGAAACAAAAAAAGAACTTACTAATTTAGAAGTGAAAGATTGCTGCGCAAAAGCAGAACTTTCAGCTTTAATTCGAATGAACGGGTCGTTGGCATTTTCTAATCGTAACTTAACAGTGGACGTACAAACAGAAAATGCAGCCATCGCCAGAAGAATTTATGTACTTCTAAAGAAATCGTATAACGTAACGGTGGAGCTGTTGGTGCGTAAAAAAATGAGGTTGAAAAAGAACAATGTTTACATTGTTCGTCTGGTGGAAAAAGCTCGTTTTTTACTGGAGGATTTAAAAATTTTAAATGAAGGCTTCACATTTACTCATAACATTTCAGAAGAGCTTGTCAAAAAGAAGTGTTGTAAGCGTTCATATTTGAGGGGAGCTTTCTTAGCTGGAGGATCAATTAATAATCCAGAAACATCCTCTTATCATCTAGAGATTTTTTCTCTCTATAGAGAGCACAATGATGCCCTTTGTGAGTTAATGAATACATTTGGCTTAAACAGTAAAACGCTTGAGCGTAAAAAAGGGTATATCAATTACTTAAAAGAAGCAGAGAAAATCACGGAATTCTTAAGTATTGTTGGAGCACATAGCGCTTTATTACGTTTTGAAGACGTTCGTATTGTACGAGATATGCGAAACTCTGTTAATCGACTCGTCAATTGTGAAACAGCGAACTTAAACAAGACCATCGGTGCAGCGATTCGGCAGGTGGAAAATATTCGTTATATTCAAGAGACAGTTGGGCTCGAAGTATTGCCTGAGAAGCTTCGTGAAATTGCTCGTTTACGAGTAGAATACCAAGACGTAACGCTAAAAGAACTAGGGGAAATGGTATCCGGCGGACAAATTAGCAAGTCTGGAATTAATCATCGTCTACGCAAGATAGATGAAATTGCCGATAAATTGCGTGCTGGACAACCAGTTACGTAAAGCAAGGGACATGGGAGGAGAACATAATGGAAAAACAAGTAGAAATTAAATTGAGAACAGGCCTTCAAGCACGAGTAGCAGCCATGTTTGTTCAAGAAGCTAACCGTTTTACATCGGATGTGTTTTTAAAGAAAGATGAAAAAGTAGTAAACGCTAAGAGCATTATGGGGTTAATGAGCTTAGCGTTAAATCGTGGTACCGTTATCACGCTGATTGCTGAAGGTAGTGACGAAGAAGAAGCTATCCAAGCGCTTTCTTCTTATGTAGAAAATGATGCATAAAAAAACCGTTCCCAATTGGGAACGGCTTCTTATTACTTCGGATCGTTTGTTAAAATTTTATCAATTAATCCGTATTCAAGAGCACGCTCAGCAGTCATGAAGTTATCACGATCTGTATCGCGTTGAAGAACTTCTAGTGGTTGACCAGTGCGCTCAGCTAAAATGTGATTTAATTTCTCACGTAAGAAAAGAATGCGTTTAGCAGCAATCTCAATCTCTGTTGCTTGACCTTGCGCTCCACCTAAAGGTTGGTGAATCATTACTTCACTATTTGGTAACGCAAAACGTTTGCCTTTTTCACCTGCAGCAAGTAAGAAAGCACCCATTGAAGCAGCCATTCCGATACAAATTGTTGATACTTTTGGCTTGATAAACTGCATTGTATCGTAAATCGCCATACCTGCTGTAATTGATCCACCAGGACTGTTAATATAAAGTGAAATATCTTTTTCTGGGTCTTCTGCTGCTAAAAATAGAAGTTGTGATACAATTGAGTTTGCAACGTTATCATCAATTGCACTTCCAAGCATAATGATACGGTCTTTTAACAGCCGTGAATAAATGTCGTATGCACGCTCACCGCGGTTTGTTTGTTCAATAACTGTAGGAATTAGATTCATATAAAATTCCTCCTTAACAAGAATAATTTGTTATGTACCTTATAATACATGTAAGGTCAATAAAGGTCAAACAAAAGAACTGCTCTTTACACATATTCGCTTTTTCTGGTATGTATTCCTTTTCTGTACTTTATAAATTTTTCCCGATTGCTCCAAAAATAAACCTTGTATACTTGAAAAGATTGGTTTTCTTTCCTATAATGAAAGCAGTCATCATAGGAATAATGATTTATTTTATGCCCTCGTAGTGTAGTGGATAGCACAAGAGATTCCGGTTCTCTTAGGGTGGGTTCGAATCCTGTCGAGGGCGTCTAAAAGCGTTGCAAACTTGCAGCGCTTTTTTTATTTGTTCTGTAAAAACTGTATATTTTATGTGTGGATAGGCCTAATAATTCGTAAGTTAATTCGTTTGTCATGGTTGCCAATTTTGGCAGAATGCTATAAAACAAGTATATAAGGAAAAGTAAAACTAAGGAGGAAAAATTGTGAAATCCCTTAATAAGTTTTTTATTGTAAGTGCATCTCTTGCGTTATTGCTTTCCGCATGTGGATCGAATGAAGAAGCAGCAACACAAGAAAAGTCTCAGCAAGTGCAACAAGCAAATGAAAAAACAGTTTCAGAGGAGCAGTCTGACAGTAAAGAGTCTCAGACGAACAAAGAGTCAGAGGAGACTGAAAGCAATGACGTAGAGTCAAAAGGCGAAGCAACACTAGATAAAGAAGAGCCGGCAGTCGAAGAAAAGACAAGTAAAGAGGCAACGGAAAGGCCTTTAACCGAGTCACCTGAAGATAGAGAACAAGCAGAAGTAACGAAGCCAACAGAAGAACAAAATGATGCTGCATCAAACGAAAAGTCAGCTGAAGAGCAGCCAGAAGAAAATTCTGAAGTTCAGGACAAAGAATTAGTCCAAAGCGATAATCAAGAGTATGCAATTAAAGTACTTGAAGGCTACGAACTAGCTGGGGAAGAGCCTGGTCGTGATACGGTAATGTATAAAGAGGATGGCTCTCAATTTATGCGTATTGAGCTTCTATCAGATGTTTCGGAAAAACAAGCAGTAGAAGTAGTAAAGCAAACAGCAATGGCAGTGGACCCGAACGCTGTACAAAAAGCAAGCATTCCTGCAGAAGGAAAGCTTGCCAATGCAGAGTGGTATGAAGCAGAGTCTAATGATATGAATGTACAAGTTATTGTAACGAAAGGAACAAAGCCTGTTAAGATTACGATTTTTGCTAAATCAGCTGAGCAAACAGATAAATTTATTGAAATGGCGAACACGATTCAATAAACCGTTGGAAAGGGCTACGAAACATTCGTAGCCTTTTCTATTTCAATATATTTCTCCTTCTAGTTCGTTGCTAAGTAATAAGGTTCAAAGTAGAATAAACAGTGGGAGGGAGAAACAATGGAGGTAGGTTTATTTCAACAGCAGTCTTTAAAGCTTTCCATGTCGAAAGAGTTATCGCAGGCAATTTCTCTTTTACAATATTCATCGTTGGATATTGCATCATTTATACAAGAGCAAGCGATGCAAAATCCGCTTATCGATTTTGGTGATGCCCCGTTAGTTACAAGTAGGCCTTCAGTTTATAAGCAGAACGCTAATGATGATAAAGACTTACTAAACTCAATTGCTTCTAAGCAAGAAACATTGACAGAGCACTTGCTAGGTCAAATTGTGTTTTTGGAATTAACCACTAAGGAACACGACATCATTTGCTATATGATTGAGAACTTGGATGAGCATGGATATCTGAAGGAGGACTTAATGCTTGTAGCACAAGCATGCAGTTGTAATTTAGAAGAAGTGGAAATGGTGTTAAATTCTCTTCAACAGTTAGATCCTATAGGGGTAGGGGCAAGAAATCTTCAGGAATGTTTACTGATCCAGCTAGAGCAAAGCGGGCAGCTTTCTGATGAGTTAGAAATAATTTTGACAGAATATTTTCAAGAGTTTGCGTATAAAAAGTGGAGTAAAATTTCAAAAGAGTGCAGTATATCACTGGAGCAAGTTCAAAAATACCATGATCAAATTAAGCGTTTGAACCCTCGGCCAGGATTACTATATGCCACTCAAGCAGAGCGCTTTATTATTCCGGACTATATTATAAAGAAAGAGGGCTATGAGCTAGTAGCTTACGCCAATGAAGAGTTAGATTTTCGGTTATCAGTTAACGATGCATATAGACAAAGCTTAATGCTCCAAGATAACCACGCGGTTAAGCCGTATTTGCAGGAAAAGTACCGAGAGTTTCAATGGATTTTAAAAGGGCTCCAGACTCGAAAGCAGACGCTAAACGCAATTGTTCATGGACTACTAGAAAAACAGCAAAGATTCTTTCAACATGGGCCATCTTTTTTACAGCCGTTAACGATGAAAGAACTAGCAGACTATATTAACGTCCACGAGTCAACAGTGAGCCGAGCGACAACTCATAAGTATATTCAAACACCTTTTGGAACATTTTCTATGAAGTCGTTTTTTACAGCAAGTTTAAAGCTGGGTACCACTGAAGAAACGTCCGTTATGACGGTAAAAGAGCTTATTAAACAGTTAGTGGAAAAAGAAGATAAAAAGAAGCCGCTATCTGATCAGCAGCTCACCAACCAGTTATTAACAGAGCATGATGTGAAAATATCAAGAAGAACGGTAGCTAAATACCGGGAACAGCTAAACATTGCTTCATCTAACCAAAGAAAAGTTTACGTATAACTCTATTAAAAAGAAGGTGATGTCGATGCAGGTTGTTTTGTATACAAGAAAAACATGCCCTTTATGTGAAGAGGTTAAAGATATGTTAACTGCCTTACAGCATGACCTTAACTTTAGTGTGATTGAAAAGGATATTTACTCAGATGAACGTTTATTAGAACAATTTCATCTTATGATTCCGGTTATAGAAATCGATGGTGAGGTTGTTATGTATGGGAAAATTCAAAGAGAAAATATAAGAAAGCGTTTACTTTATAAAAACGCCATCAGATGAGTTGAATAAAGGATTCACTCCTGTTAGAATGAAACATGTAACAGGGTGAATTTTTTTGCGTGGGTGGGACAAAATATGTCTATATGGGACTTATGTTGTCCAACGAGCTTGCACCTTAAGGAGATTTAAACATGCGTTCATTAATAGAAGTACAACGAAAATTATTGCCTGAACTTCTATCTGTTATGCAAAAGCGATATCAAATCTTGCAGTACATACGCTTAATGCAACCGATCGGTAGACGCAACTTAGCTGTTAGCTTAGGGTTAACAGAGCGTGTGTTACGCAGTGAGGTTACATTTCTGAAAGAGCAAGATTTAATTGATGTGCAGACAACTGGAATGACACTTACGACAGAAGGTGAGCTACTGCTACACGATTTAGAAGTCGTAATGAAAGAAGTTTCCGGACTTCGATTATTGGAAACAACATTAAAAGAAGCCTTTTCTTTAGCAGAAGTCGTTGTTGTTTCTGGAGATAGCGATTCTTCACTTTTTGTTAAAAACGAAATGGGTAGAGCTGCTGTGTCGTGCATCAAAGAGCGCCTTGTTGATTCCAAAAAGATTGTTGCTGTTACAGGTGGTACAACGCTTGCCGCTGTTGCCAATATGATGACACCCGAAATTAAGCACCCTGATGTTCTATTTGTGCCAGCTCGTGGTGGACTTGGTGAAAATGTTCAAAACCAAGCGAACACTATTTGCGCAAAAATGGCTGAAAAATCGATGGGTCAGTATCGTCTTCTTCATGTCCCAGACCAGCTAAGTGACGAAGCCTATAAGTCAATTGTAGGGGAACCTTCCATTCGGGAGATGATTCAATTAATTAAGTCAGCAAGTATGGTTGTTCATGGAATAGGAGACGCTATGACAATGGCGGAGCGTCGAAGGACATCTTCTGAAGACTTAGAAAAAGTCAAAAAAGGACATGCTGTTGGTGAAGCTTTTGGATATTACTTCAATCAAAAGGGAGAAGTTGTTCATAAAGTGAAAACAGTTGGCATACAACTCGATGATTTAAAGAACAATAAATGTGTCATCGCGGTAGCAGGTGGTTCTTCGAAGGCAAAGGCAATTCGAGCATTTATGCAACAAGCACATCATTCGATTCTGATTACAGATGAAGGTGCTGCAAAAGAGTTAGTAAGGGATTTTAATTAATCCCTAATTATAAAAAATACTTTTTACATTCAAGGAGGAAATACCCATGGTAGTAAAAATTGGTATTAACGGATTTGGTCGTATCGGCCGTAACGTATTCCGCGCAGCTTTAAAAAACGATAACGTTGAGGTAGTAGCAATTAACGACTTAACTGACGCTAACATGCTTGCTCATCTTTTAAAATATGATTCTGTACACGGTAAATTAGATGCAGAAGTAGTAGTAGATGGCAACAACTTAGTAGTAAACGGTAAAACAATCGAAATCTCTGCTGAGCGTGACCCAGCTCAATTATCTTGGGGCAAACAAGGCGTAGATATCGTTGTTGAATCTACTGGATTCTTCACAAAACGCGCTGACGCTGCAAAACACTTAGAAGCAGGAGCTAAAAAAGTAATCATCTCTGCTCCAGCAAGCGATGAAGACATCACAATCGTAATGGGTGTTAACGAAGACAAATACGATGCAGCTAACCACAACGTAATTTCAAATGCTTCTTGTACAACTAACTGCTTAGCGCCATTCGCTAAAGTGTTAAACGACAAGTTCGGCCTTAAACGTGGAATGATGACAACGGTTCACTCTTACACAAATGACCAACAAATCTTAGACTTACCACATAAAGATTACCGTCGTGCTCGTGCAGCTGCTGAGAACATCATCCCAACTTCAACTGGTGCTGCTAAAGCTGTATCTCTAGTATTACCTGAATTAAAAGGTAAATTAAACGGTGGAGCTATGCGTGTTCCAACTCCAAACGTTTCTCTAGTAGACTTAGTTGCTGAGCTTGATAAAGAAGTAACTGTTGAAGATGTAAACAACGCTCTTAAAGAAGCTGCTGAAGGCGATCTTAAAGGGATCCTTGGCTATAGCGAAGAGCCATTAGTATCTGGTGACTACAACGGTAACATCAACTCTTCTACAATCGACGCATTATCTACAATGGTAATGGAAGGTAACATGGTAAAAGTTATCTCTTGGTACGATAACGAGAGCGGATACTCTAACCGTGTAGTAGACTTAGCTCAATACATCGCTGCTAAAGGACTATAAGAACAGCAAAATCGACTCTTTAGTCATAGCTAGATAGATATCCCATAGGATACTGCTTTGTTTTTATTGGATATCTCAAATGAGAAATACTATAATAAGACTTGCTAAGGAAGAGAGGGGCCCCCCCCTCTTCCTTGATTTATGTATCGGCTTCTACAGCATAAACGTCATCTTGTTGCTAGTCGTGGCATTTTTCATATTGTAAGGCGCCAATATATGAAAGGTTACTACAGCTAGCTATATTGTGATTTACATAGAAGCCTAATCGCTTAGTACCCCATAATACTTAAGGAGGCCTTTTGACGATGAATAAAAAAACGTTGAGAGACATCGATGTAAAAGGAAAGCGAGTATTTTGTCGCGTAGACTTTAACGTACCAATGAAAGACGGAAAAGTAACAGATGAAACTCGTATTCGTGCAGCTCTTCCTACTATTCAACATCTAGTAGAACAAGGTGCAAAAGTAATTTTAGCTAGCCATCTTGGACGTCCAAAAGGCGAAGTAGTTGAAGAATTACGTTTAACTGCTGTTGCAGAGCGTTTACAAGCTCTTTTAGGTAAAGACGTAGCAAAAGCTGACGAAGCTTTTGGTGAAAACGTACAAAAAACAATCGACAGCATGAACGAAGGCGATGTTTTAGTACTTGAAAACGTACGTTTCTACCCAGGTGAAGAGAAAAATGATGCTGAATTAGCAAAAGCATTTGCTGAGTTAGCAGACGTTTACGTAAATGATGCATTTGGTGCAGCTCACCGTGCACATGCTTCAACTGAAGGAATTGCTCACCATATTCCAGCAGTAGCAGGTTTCTTAATGGAAAAAGAACTTGATGTGCTTTCTAAAGCATTATCAAACCCAGACCGTCCATTCACTGCAATTGTTGGTGGAGCAAAAGTTAAAGACAAAATCGATGTAATTGATAATCTGCTTGATAAAGTAGATAACTTAATCATCGGTGGAGGACTTTCTTACACATTTATTAAGGCACTAGGCCATGAAGTAGGTAAATCTCTTCTTGAAGAAGATAAGATTGATCTTGCAAAATCATTCATGGAAAAAGCGAAGAAAAACGGTGTTAACTTCTACATGCCAGTAGACGTGGTAGTAGCAGATGACTTCTCAAATGATGCAAACACTCAGACTGTATCAATTGAGAACATTCCAAGCGATTGGGAAGGCTTAGATGCGGGCCCAAAAACGCGTGAAATCTATGCTGACGTAATTAAAAACTCTAAGCTAGTGATCTGGAATGGACCAATGGGTGTATTTGAATTAGATACATTCGCTAACGGTACAAAAGCAGTAGCGGAAGCTTTAGCTGAAGCAACTGACACATACTCAGTAATCGGTGGAGGAGACTCTGCTGCAGCTGTTGAGAAATTCGGTTTAGCTGATAAAATGAGCCATATTTCTACAGGTGGCGGTGCGTCACTAGAGTTTATGGAAGGTAAAGAACTTCCAGGCGTAGTTGCTCTAAACGATAAGTAAGTTGAACGTAACAGTTAGATGGAGGACCGACCTGAAAACTGATGCTAAGAACGAACATCAAAGAGAGTAACGAGTGGGACATGAAAGAGATAAAAAGAGTGTGGACCGACCTCTTTTGAACAGCACCCTCTTTTTAATCCAACGTGAGTGAAGGGAAACCAACAATAAACAAAGGACGGTGTTACACATGCGTAAACCAATCATTGCAGGAAACTGGAAAATGAACAAAGTACTTTCAGAAGCAACAAGCTTTGTTGAAGAAGTAAAGGGAGCAGTACCATCTCCTGAGAACGTAGAATCAGTAGTATGTGCTCCAGCATTATTCTTAGACCGCTTAGTACAAGCAACTAAAGGTACAGACTTAAAAGTTGGTGCACAAAACATGCACTTTGAAGAAAGCGGAGCATTCACTGGAGAAGTAAGCCCAGTTGCACTAGCTGATTTAGGCGTGAACTATGTAATCTTAGGTCACTCTGAGCGTCGCGAAATGTTCGCTGAAACTGACGAAACAGTAAATCAAAAAACAATCGCTTCATTCAAACATGGTTTAACACCCATCGTTTGTTGCGGTGAAACAAATGAAGAGTATGAGCAAGATCAAACAAAAACAGTTGTAGCTAACCAAGTACAAAAAGCGTTAGCAGGTTTAACTGACGAGCAAGCAAAACAAGTTGTTATTGCTTATGAGCCAATCTGGGCAATCGGTACAGGCAAATCTTCAACTGCAGAAGGTGCAAACGAAGTTTGTGCTTATATCCGTAGCGTAGTAGCAGAGCAATTCTCTCAAGACGTAGCAGATGCAGTTCGTATTCAATACGGCGGAAGCGTAAAGCCTGCTAACATCAAAGAATACATGTCTCAATCAGACATCGACGGTGCTTTAGTAGGTGGAGCAAGCTTAGAAGCTTCTTCATTCTTACAGCTTTTGGAGGCTGGTAAGTAATGAGTAAGAAACCAACAGCATTAATCATCTTAGATGGTTTTGCATTACGTGATGAAGAAAAAGGTAATGCAGTTAAACATGCAAAAAAACCAAACTTCGATCGTTACTGGAACGAGTTTCCACATGCGACACTTCAAGCATCAGGTGAAGCTGTAGGTCTACCAGAAGGCCAAATGGGTAACTCTGAAGTAGGACACTTAAATATCGGTGCAGGTCGTATTGTTTATCAAAGCTTAACACGCGTGAATGTAGCAATTCGCGAAGGTGAGTTTGAGAAAAACGAAACGCTTGTAGCTGCGGTGAAGCACGCAAAAGAAAAAGGTACAAGCCTTCATCTTTTCGGACTTTTATCGGACGGTGGTGTTCACAGTCACATCGAGCATTTATATGCTCTTCTTCGCTTAGCGAAAAAAGAAGGTCTAGAGAAAGTGTATATCCACGGTTTCTTAGATGGTCGTGACGTAGCACCTCAATCTGCCGAGCAGTATTTAAAAGAATTAAATGAAAAAATTGAAGAGTACGGCGTTGGGGAAATTGCAACACTTTCAGGACGTTACTACTCAATGGACCGTGACAAACGCTGGGAGCGCGTTGAAAAAGCTTATCGCGCAATGGTTTACGGTGAAGGTCCATCTTATACAAGCCCAGAAGAGTGCGTAAAAGACTCTTACGAAAACGGCGTATACGACGAATTCGTCTTACCTTCTGTTATTACAAAAGAAGACGGTTCACCTGTTGCGACAATCAAAGACGAAGATGCAGTTATTTTCTATAACTTCCGTCCTGATCGTGCGATTCAAATTTCAAATACGTTTGCAAACGAAGACTTCCGCTCGTTTGATCGCGGTGAAAAACATCCGAAAAACTTACATTTCGTATGCTTAACTCACTTTAGTGAAACAGTTAACGGATATGTAGCTTTCAAGCCTGTTAACTTGGATAATACGCTTGGTGAAGTATTATCTCAAAACAACTTGAAGCAGCTTCGTATTGCAGAAACAGAAAAATACCCACACGTAACGTTCTTTATGAGCGGTGGACGTGAAGCAGAGTTTCCTGGTGAAAAGCGAATCTTAATCGATTCACCAAAAGTAGCAACATACGATTTAAAACCTGAGATGAGTGCTTATGAGGTGACGGACGCGTTGCTTGCAGAAATCGAAGGAGACAAGCAAGATGCTATTATTTTAAACTTTGCAAACCCAGATATGGTTGGACACTCTGGTATGTTAGAGCCAACAGTTAAAGCAATTGAGACAGTCGATGAATGCCTAGGTAAAATTGTGGATGCGATTTTAGCTAAAGGTGGTACAGCAATCATCACAGCAGACCATGGTAACTCTGATGAAGTTGTAACGCTTGAAGGTAACCCAATGACGGCTCATACAACAAATCCAGTTCCAGTTATCGTAACAAAGCAAGGCGTAGAGCTTCGTGAAGATGGTATTCTAGGTGACTTAGCTCCTACAATGCTTAACCTTTTAGATGTAGCTCAGCCAAAAGAAATGACAGGTAAAACATTAATTAAATAATTGATTTTTAAAGGAGAGTTTTAAAATGCCAACAATTCTTGACATTTATGCACGCGAAGTATTAGATTCTCGCGGTAACCCAACAGTTGAAGTTGAAGTATACACTGAGTCAGGCGCTTTCGGACGCGCAATCGTACCAAGTGGTGCTTCTACTGGTGAACACGAAGCAGTAGAACTACGTGATGGTGACAAATCTCGTTACCTAGGTAAAGGTGTATTAAAAGCAGTTGAAAACGTAAACGAAATCATCGCTCCTGAATTAGTAGGTATGGACGCAACTGACCAAATCGGTATCGACCGCCTTATGATCGAGCTAGATGGTACTGAAAATAAAGGTAAACTAGGTGCTAACGCTATCCTTGGTGTATCTATGGCAGTAGCTCATGCAGCAGCTGACTTCGTAGGTCTTCCATTATACCGTTACCTTGGTGGATTCAACGCTAAGCAATTACCAACTCCAATGATGAACATCATCAACGGCGGTTCTCATGCTGATAACAACGTTGACTTCCAAGAATTCATGATCTTACCTGTAGGAGCTCCTACATTTAAAGAAGCAATCCGTATGGGTGCTGAAGTATTCCACGCGTTAAAAGCTGTATTATCTGCAAGAGGCTTAAACACAGCTGTAGGTGACGAAGGCGGATTCGCTCCAAACCTTGGTTCCAACCGTGAAGCATTAGAAGTAATCGTTGAAGCAATCGAAAAAGCTGGCTACAAAGCTGGTCAAGACATCCAATTAGGTATGGACGTTGCTTCTTCTGAATTCTTCAACAAAGAAACTGGTAAATACGATTTAGCTGGAGAAGGCCGTAACGGTTTAACTTCTGCTGAAATGGTAGACTTCTACGAAGAACTAGTTAACGAATTCCCAATCGTTTCAATCGAAGACGGTTTAGACGAAAATGACTGGGATGGTCACAAACTTTTAACTGATCGTATCGGTGGTAAAGTACAACTTGTTGGTGATGATTTATTCGTAACAAACACGAAAAAGCTTGCTCAAGGTATCGAACAAGGCGTAGGTAACTCTATCCTTATCAAAGTTAACCAAATCGGTACATTAACTGAAACATTTGAAGCAATTGAAATGGCTAAACGTGCTGGTTACACAGCTGTAGTTTCTCACCGTTCTGGTGAAACTGAAGATGCAACAATCGCTGATATCGCTGTTGCAACAAACGCTGGCCAAATCAAAACTGGTTCTATGTCTCGTACAGACCGTATTGCAAAATACAATCAATTACTACGCATCGAAGACGAGCTAGGTGTTCTAGCTGTATACGATGGCGCTAAATCTTTCTATAACTTAAAGAAATAAGTTATATGAGTGATAAAAAAGATGGATGAAAGCTTTTCATCCATCTTTTTTTATTGTCTTGACTTGTACCAATAGCCATTTTATGATAAATTTACTTTAAAGTAGTCTGATTTTTAGCATATAAAAATAGTTTGTATAGATAGCAACAGTTTATTTTCCTTATCTACAGGAGGTAGCATATGCACACATTTCTAATCACGCTGCTAGTTATTGTTTCGATTGCGCTAATCGTGGTTGTTGTTCTTCAAACAAGCAAATCCACTGGCTTATCTGGAGCAATTTCAGGTGGTGCTGAAACATTATTCGGTAAGCAAAAAGCGCGTGGACTTGATTTAGTACTGCATCGTTTAACGGTTGTATTATCCGTGCTGTTTTTCTTATTAACGATTGCGGTATCATATTTTCAACTGTAAGTTCGTTTGTAAATACCACCTGATGTATACGAATTTGGTATGTGCCAAGTTGTATACATCAGGTGGTATTTTTCATAAGTGTTCAATTCTTTAACTTTAAATTCATGTAATGATATAATGAATGTTTAATGAAAAAGATTCCATTTTGCTTGGGCAAATGGAATTACATAAACAAACACAATGATTAGGTCATGCTGTGTGAGACATATCACATAAAAAAATGACTGATTTCTTCATAGTTGTAGACATTATAGAAAAAAGGAGTTAATTGAAATGAAAATTGCACAACCAAAACCGTTCACTTTTGAAGGTGGAGATAAAGCCGTATTGTTATTACACGGATTCACAGGTAATTCAGCAGATGTTCGTATGCTCGGACGCTTCTTAGAAAAGAAAGGGTACACGTGTCATGCACCTCATTATAAAGGACATGGCGTAGCACCTGAAGAATTAGTACATACAGGGCCTGAAGATTGGTGGAAAGACGTAATGGATGGCTATCAGCTTTTAAAAGATCGTGGTCATGAAAGCATTGCAGCAGTTGGGCTATCACTTGGTGGCGTATTTTCGCTTAAATTAGGTTACACTGTACCTATAAAGGGTATTGTCCCAATGTGCGCACCTATGTATATCAAAAGTGAAGAAGTGATGTATGAAGGTGTTTTAGAGTACGCTCGCGAATATAAAAAGCGTGAAGGAAAATCTGAAGATCAAATCCAGCAAGAGATGGAAGAATTTAAGAAGACACCGATGAATACGTTGAACGCATTACAAGGACTAATTTCAGAAGTTAGAGACTCTGTTGATATGATTTATGCACCAACATTTGTTGTACAAGCACGTAACGATCATATGATTAATACAGATAGTGCAAATATTATCTACAATAATGTTGAGTCATCTGTAAAAGATATTAAATGGTATGAAGAATCGGGTCATGCTATTACGTTAGATAAGGAAAGAGACCAGCTGCATGAAGATGTTTATCAATTCTTAGAATCATTAGATTGGTAAAAGGCTAATCAAAAAATGAGAGCCTAAAGTTGGCCAAAAAAGTAAATGAGGACGGATGAATGCTATTTTTGATAAATAGTGTTATTGATAAGCACAACGAAAAGGAGGGAAAGACTTGGAACAAGAAATTCAACAGTATATTGACCGTTTGTTAACGTTTATGAAAGAAGAAACGTATAAACCTTTAACGGTCCAAGAATTAGAGAAAGAGTTTGGGATTGAAGATTCAGCTGAGTTTAAAGATTTTGTAAAAGCTCTTGTAATCATGGAAGAACAAGGTCTTATAATTCGAGCAAGAAACAATCGATATGGTGTACCTGAACGAATGAATTTCGTTAAAGGAAAAGTAACAGGTCATGCCAAGGGATTTGCATTTGTTGTCCCAGAAGAGCAAGGAGCGGATGATATTTTCATTCCACCCACGGAGACAAACAATGCAATGCATGGAGACATTGTATTAGCTCGCGTACTGTCAGAGTCTTCAGGTAACCGCCGTGAAGGAACCATTGTTAAAATCATTGAGCGTGGTACACAACAAATTGTTGGAACGTACACGGAAAGTAAAAACTTTGGGTTTGTTATTGCGGATGATAAAAAGATCGCAGGAGATATCTTTATTCCTAAAGGTGCACGTAATGGGGCGGCAGAAGGACATAAGGTTATTGTAGAGTTAACAAGCTATCCAGAAGGGCGCATGAATGCAGAAGGGAAAATTGTACAGATTTTAGGTCATAAAAATGATCCAGGAGTCGACATTATCTCAGTTATTCATAAATATGGACTTCCACAGGAGTTTCCAGGCGATGTTTTAGAGCAAGCGATTAATACACCTGAAACGATCTCAGAAGACGAAATAAAAGGTCGTCGAGATCTACGAGACCAAGTGATTGTTACTATTGATGGGGCAGATGCTAAAGATTTAGATGATGCGGTAACGGTAACAGAGCTTGAAAACGGTAACTATAAGTTAGGTGTTCACATTGCAGATGTTAGTCACTATGTAACGGAAGGTTCACCAATTGATGTAGAAGCGGCAGAACGCGGAACAAGTATCTACTTAGTAGATCGCGTAATTCCTATGATTCCGCATCGACTTTCAAACGGGATTTGTTCCTTAAATCCAAAAGTAAATCGATTAACGCTTTCCTGTGAAATGGAAATTAATTCAGCTGGAGAAGTGGTTAATCATGATATCTTCGAAAGTGTAATCAAAACAACTGAGCGAATGACGTATTCCGATGTTAATAAAATTCTAACAGACAAAGATGAAGCCGTTCGCGCTCGTTATGAAGAGCTGATTCCAATGTTTGAGCGTATGGAAAAACTGGCGGAAATTCTTCGTAAAAAGCGTATGGACCGAGGAGCAATCGACTTTGATTTTAAAGAAGCAAAAGTATTAGTTGATGACGACGGTCATCCAACCGATGTGATACTGCGTGAGCGCTCTGTATCCGAAAGGCTAATTGAAGAATTCATGCTAGCAGCAAATGAAACTGTGGCTGAGCATTTTCACTGGATGAATGTTCCGTTTATGTACCGTATTCATGAAGATCCAAAAGAAGAAAAGCTTAATCGCTTTTTAGAATTTGTGACGAATTTCGGATACGCTGTAAAGGGAACAGGAAATGACATTCATCCTCGTGCGCTACAGGACATTTTAGAAGCAGTAGCGGGAACACCAGAAGAGATGGTGGTTTCTAAAGTAATGCTACGCTCGATGCAGCAAGCCAAATATCAAGCAGATAACCTTGGCCACTTTGGACTATCAGCGGAGTTCTACACACATTTCACGTCTCCAATTCGCCGTTATCCTGATTTAATCGTTCATCGCTTAATTCGTACGTATTTAATTAACAATCAGGTGGATGAAGCAACGCAAGAAAAATGGGGCGAAAAGCTTCCTGAAATTGCTGATCACTCTTCAAGCATGGAAAGAAGATCGGTTGACGCAGAGCGTGAAACGGACGATATGAAAAAAGCGGAGTTTATGGCAGATAAAATTGGTGAAACGTTTGACGGAATTATTAGCTCAGTAACAAACTTTGGAATGTTCGTTGAACTATCAAATACAATTGAAGGTCTTGTACATGTTAGTGATTTAACGGATGATTATTATCGCTATGATGAACGCCATTATGCAATGATTGGTGAGAGAACAGGAAAAGTGTTCCGTATTGGCGATGAAATTGAAATTAAAGTTGCTGATGTGAATAAAGACGAGCGTGCCATTGACTTTGTTATTGTCGGCATGAAGACAAGTCAAAAGCGTTTGTCAAAAGACCGTCCAAAAGTGATTAACATGAAACAAAAGTCACGCAAGGACGATAAAGAAAACCGCAGAGGTCGTCGCAAAGATAAAGCAGGCGATTCAAAAGGTGAATGGACAACACAAAAGCCGAAAAAGAAGAAAAAGAAAAAATTCTTTGAAGGCGCACCAAATCTTAAAAAGAAAAAGAAGAAGCGTAAATAAGTGAATAGAAGCAGCCTTAACGGCTGCTTCTAAAGACGAGCGAATGAAAGGGGAATAAGCAAGTATGCCAAAAGGTGAAGGGAAAGTAGTTGCTCAAAATAAAAAAGCAAGACACGACTATTTTATTGAAGAAACGTACGAAACAGGAATTGTCCTACAAGGAACGGAAATAAAGTCGATTCGTAACGGGCGCGTAAACTTAAAAGACTCATTCGCACGCGTTCAAAACGGTGAGGTATTCTTACATA
The DNA here is from genome assembly GCF_038050335.1 of Priestia sp. FSL W8-0001. Taxonomy (NCBI): domain Bacteria; kingdom Bacillati; phylum Bacillota; class Bacilli; order Caryophanales; family Bacillaceae; genus Priestia; species Priestia sp. FSL W8-0001. The sequence continues at coordinate 3,712,093 of NZ_JBBPAL010000001.1, read as the reverse complement.
ATATGCACGTTAGTCCATATGAACAAGGAAACCGCTACAACCATGAACCGCTGCGTACCCGCAAGCTTTTACTTCACAAGCGTGAAATCAATAAATTGATCGGCTATACCAAGGAAACAGGGTATTCACTTGTACCGTTGAAAATCTATTTAAAAAACGGCTTTGCTAAGGTTTTATTAGGTCTTGGTAAGGGTAAAAAGAAATATGACAAGCGCGAAGACTTAAAACGTAAAGAAGCGAAACGCGATATAGAGCGAGCTTTCCGCGATCGTCAAAAAGAATAGTTACATTATTTTACAATTGCAAAATGCTTGTTTTGTGCTATAATAAAAATAGTTATTCGTTAGATGACTTTTGCAAACACAAGTCGCTATCTGCTGTAAGTGAAAAATCTTACGCATTCCGACTCCCTTTTCATAATGGGGACGTTACGGATTCGACAGGGATAGTTCGAGCTTAGGTTGCGAGTCGAGGAGATGGCCTCGTTAAAACATCAACGCCAATAATAACTGGCAAATCTAACAATAACTTCGCTTTAGCTGCCTAATAACAGCTTAGCGGTTCCTCCCTCCATCGCCCATGTGGTAGGGTAAGGGACTCACTTTAAGTGGGCTACGCCGGAGTTCGCCGTCTGAGGACGAAGGAAGAGATTAATCAGACTAGCTCTTTGGGCGCCTGTCAGCAGGCAGATAAATGAGCGAAATGCGAATATGCTGACTACACTCGTAGACGCTTAAGTGGCGATATTTCTGGACGTGGGTTCGACTCCCACCGTCTCCACCAAATACATAATTTTGGTGGCTAACCTTACTTATAATAAGAACCATGAAGCTGCACTAGCTGCGGCTTCATGGTTCTTTTTTATTTGAAGTTTATTTATGTTGTTTCAGGTTAGAAGCTGAAACTGTTAAGGATTATGCTATGGCTATGTATTTCATCGCCATTTGAAAGAACGAAATAGTTGCATGAAGCGCAAACTGCATACCAATACATGCTCGCTGCCCATTTCCAAAGGGTTTAAAAGCATGATGTGGCACTTTTTTAGGATCTTCAAACCGTTCTGGAATAAACTCTTCTACATTATCTCCCCAAGCACTTTTATCACGATGCAAAGAAGGAAGTAAAACCATAATGCGCTCACCTTCTTTTTGCACAGGGTATTTGCCTCCAATAAGGGCGTCTTCTTTAGCAAAAAGGTTGAAAGCAGGTGCGGTTGGCCATAATCGGAGAGATTCGTTTAACACCATTTTGATATATTTGAGTTTTACTACTTGGTCATATGAAGGTATATCATCCGTCAAAATAGTATCGACTTCTGTATAAGCTTTTTCCAACTTATCAGGATTATTCATTAAGTAGTAAATGGCAAATGACAGTAATTCACTCGTTGTTTCATGACCTGCAATTAAAAAAGTAATAATTTGATAACGAATGTTTTCATCATCTAGCAGGTCATCTGTCTCAGGATCTTTAACGTTTAGCATGCGCGCCAATAAATCTTTGTCGTTCTGACCATTTTGGTTTTTACGTTCCGAAATGATACTATCAACCAATGAAAACATCGCTTGGATATCACGTTGAAAGTGTTTTTTGTTCGAACCATTAATTTATCTTGAATATCTAGTCGCTGCATTTGATGCATGGCTTCTTCTAAAGCACGTACCATACTTGTTACAAAAGGGTGATAGTTTTCGCGATAAAAGCTATTGAAGCGATAGTTGAACCCACATAAGCCAATTGTATCTAATGTGAGTCTGGTCATATCCTCTGGAACATCAACTTCTTCATTTGAGTTTAAACGCTCCCACTTTTGAACGAGCTGAACCGCAATATCAGTCATCATAGAATGGTAATCTTTCATTGCTCGTTGACTAAATGTTGGAGCCAAAATATTGTGTGCCTTTTGCCAGTTTGGTTCGTGTGTCCAACTTGTAAAGAGACCATCGCCACCAAAAGCGCGAACTTTAGCTAAAGCACCTTCAGCATTTTTATCAAAACGTCACTGGTCACACACTTCTTTTACAAGCTCATGTCCTGAAAGAACAAGAGAGGAGCCGGTCGGACCTTGTAATCGGAAAATCGGGCCATATTCTTCAGCTAATTTCATTAACGATAGGACGGGTTTATTTTTGTCAAGCAAAGGTACGTTGCCAAGAGGTCCATATGTTTTAGGTTGAGGTATTTCGGTTTTCATAAAAAAATCATCCTTCCTACATGTAATGAGTAAGTGCTATTCAGTTGTCGAAAAAAATTCTTTTCTCGAAAAATATGATAGGTAAATAATTTTATCATTTAATTATTTTCGATCCCGATGATATCCTTTTTGAAGGTAGGGTATCAGACGATTTCTAGCTTAGTATATGAGCTTATTCTTTGTAGTAGCTTTTATTTATCATCATGTAAAGATGAATGATGATGGTGCTGAAAGAATTGCCGAATAAATTAATTGCGGTATAATAGAAGGTGGCAGAGTGATGTTTTAACATTAGATATACATTCGAAAGAGAGTGAAAAATATGGGTCGTAAGTGGAATAATATCAAAGAAAAGAAAGCGTCAAAAGATGCTCAAACAAGTCGAATTTATGCTAAATTTGGCCGTGAAATTTATGTAGTAGCAAAACAAGGTGAGCCGGATCCAGAAGCAAACCAAGCGCTAAAAGTTGTTTTAGAGCGAGCGAAAACGTATAACGTACCAAAAGCTATCATTGACCGTGCAATTGAAAAAGCAAAAGGTGGCGGAGAAGAAAGTTATGACGAGCTTCGTTATGAAGGCTTTGGTCCAAACGGTTCAATGGTTATTGTTGATGCGTTAACAAACAATGTAAACCGCACAGCTTCAGACGTTCGCGCTGCTTTTGGTAAAAACGGCGGTAATATGGGCGTTAGTGGATCTGTTTCTTATATGTTTGATGCAACTGCTGTTATTGGACTGGAAGGCAAATCATCAGACGAAGTTCTTGAAATTTTAATGGAAGCAGACGTTGACGCTCGCGATATTTTAGAAGAAGAAGATGCAGTGATTGTTTACGCTGAGCCAGATCAGTTCCACGCTGTACAAGCTGCTTTTAAAGAAGCTGGTATTACGGAATTTACGGTGGCAGAAATTGTGATGCTAGCTCAGAGCGATGTGACGTTACCTGAGGATGCAAAAGCTCAGTTTGAAAAAATGATTGATGCACTTGAAGACTTAGACGATGTTCAACAGGTCTACCATAACGTTGATCTAAGTGAATAATTTAAAAAAGACGTTCCCATGTGGAACGCCTTTTTTATTAAGCTAATTCTTTTTGTTTTGTTTCAGATCCTAAGAAAATAACCGATGCCACACCAATTAAGATAGCTCCTGCGAAAATAGTAAATATAACGGTCAGAGAAGCGCCTTTAGTTGTTAAATAACCAATAAGCAGTGGGCCTAAAATTCCTCCAATTCTGCCAAAGGAAGCAGCCATTCCTGCACCAGTACCGCGAATAACTGTCGGATATTGCTCCGGTGTATACGCATATAAAGCTCCCCAAGCACCTAAGTTAAAGAACGACAAAAGCATTCCTGATGCTAGCAGTAAGCCGAGAGACTCTGCAGTTCCGAAGAAATATGCGCTTGCAGCCGTTCCAATGAGATAGGTGATTAGTACAAATTTTCGTCCCATTCGTTCAATGAACCAAGCGGCCGTATAATAGCCCGGCAGTTGTGCAAGAGTCATAATGAGTACGTATTCAAAGCTTTTAATTAAGCTGAATCCTTTTATAACCATCACGCTTGGTAACCATAAGAACATACCGTAGTAGGAGAATACAACGCAAAACCAAAGAATCCATAACATGATTGTTGGTTTACGATAGTCTTTGCTCCATACATGCTTAATATTATCTAAAACGGATGGTTTATGTTCTGCAATTGACTGTGTAAACTTCGGTGAATCTGGAAGTTTGATACGCAAATAAAGTGCGTAAAAAGCAGGTAAAGCGGTAATTAATAATGCGATTTGCCAGCCGAAGTTTGGGATAACAAAGTATGAAATAAGTGCGGCAGCTAACCAGCCATATGCCCAAAAGCTTTCCAGCAATACAATGATTTTCCCTCGTCTTTCGGGAGCTACGGTCTCTGATACAAGTGTTGAAGCAACAGGAAGCTCTCCGCCTAGTCCCATTCCGATAATAAATCGTAAAATTAAAAACATCCATAAAGTTGTCGATAAAGCAGACAATCCGCTCGCAATTGAAAAGAGTAATAGTGTAATAATGAACACCCATTTTCGACCGATTCGATCCGCAAGCAATCCAAAAACAAGAGCTCCAACAGCCATGCCGATGGAGTTCACACTACCAATCCAGCTCATTTCATTAGGTGTAAGGTTCCATTCTGTATGTAGAGCTGCAATAATAAACGAAAGAATGCCTACGTCCATTGCATCGAATAACCAACCGAGTCCGGCGATGTTTAATAGCTGACGTTCAGACAAATTGTTCTTACTCATAGGGTCCTCCTCTAACAGATGTCTTTACAGTAGTCTTAAACAGTTTACAACTGTCTTTACATTTTGTCACTAGTAATTTTGAGTTTGGCAAAAGTGAGAGGGTAGAGAATGGAAAAAAGACGCTAGTAAGCGTCTTTGTAGCATTAGCGATTTGTGTCTTCAATCGTACCTTCTTGGTAAGTGTCGCTCATTTGTTCATGCGTTTCAGAAAGGCCTTGTGATACTTCATCTGAATTTTTGTAGTCTGCAGCTTTAAATTGACGTCCTGCTAAATCATTTGTATTGACGGGTTTAATTTGTTTTTGGTTTTCATTTTTATTCATATTGTATCTTCCTTTCCTTAGTGAAATAAACTTCTTCCTCAGTTTGTGTGAGTAGGGAAAGATATATACAAAAAAAGAGTTTGGGACATAACAAAATGATTGCTTCTAAAAGACAAACACTAGCTGTTCCCATCTCTTTGATTTGTCTCAACCCGTTCGTTCCATTGCGCTACGGTCACTCGCTTTCCGCGGGGAGGAACCTGAGCTTCCTCGCTGCGCTGCGGGATCTCCGTTTTCCCTCTCTTTCCCGCAGGAGTCGAGTGTCCTACGCTCCATTCCACCCTGTTTCCAACATTGTTTTCACAATCAACAAAAAACCTGAACGATTAAAAGTTATGAACTCTCAATCGTTCAGGTATAGTAGAGGCTGAACTACTTATGTCCCAGCCTCCTGTTGTTTATTTTTCAGATAAAAATACTTTTTCAATATCATCTAGCATGATATTCGCAGCTAATACACCACCAGCAGTATTCCAGATTGCATCTTCTACAGGATACACGCTATCTGTTTTTGATACGTTCAAGTTTTTAAACAATGGATCGTTGGTCCACTCTTCAGCTACCTTTGTAGCTTCTCCATCACCAGTTTCGTATGAGAAGTAGAATAATTTATCTCCATCCATCGCTGGAATACGCTCTTTTGTTGCGTTCATTTCAGCTAAGTCGTTCTGCTGTTGTGATTCAGGACGAGCAAAGCCAAGTTGATCTAGAATTACACCAGAAAATGAATCTTTATGATAAATACGTACATCGCCAGCTGTAAAACGTACAACTGAAATTTCTTCTTTCTTTTGGTCTCCAAGCTTCTCTTTTAAATCAGCCACTCGGTTATCAAAGTCAGCTAATACTTTTTTACCTTCATCTTCTTTATTTACTGCTTTTGAGTAAAGCTTGAAGTTTTCTTTCCAGTCGCCTCTTAGTTCTTCAGCAAAAACAGTTGGTGCGATTTGGCTTAATTGATCATACACTTTTTCTTGACGCATTTTGTTACCAATAATTAAGTCTGGCTTTAAAGATGCAATCGTTTCAAGACTAGGTTCGCTTTCAGTACCTACGCTTTTAACACCTTCCATTTGGTCTTTAATATGGTCATACCAAGGATCTCCTAACCAAGACTCTACTGCTCCGACTGGCTTAACACCCATAGCTAATAGTGCTTCCGTACCTTCATTTGTCAAAATAACAACACGTTTTGGCGTTCCGTCAATTTTTGTTTCACCCATTGCGTGTTTAATTGTATAAGACTGATCTTTTGCTGCGCTGTCGCTGTTTTCTTTTTCACCTTCAGATGATGAATTACCGCAAGCTGCTAAGAAAACAAGAACCATTACAGCCATCAGTGAGAATAAATATTTCACTTTAGACGCTTTCATTTAATGAACCCCCTATGTATGATTGATAATGATTTTCAATTACAACTATGATAATATTGCAAAAATTAAAGGCTGTCAATAAAAAGTTGAAAATGATTCTCAAAGTCATTGACACTCATTTTAATGTTCCCTAAACTAAAAGAAAGTAATAGTTAAATAGGCTACCTTAGAGGAGCAATGAAGATGATTTTGCAAAATAGACAAATGAGAGTAACTGGTTTAATTTTAAGTATAATCTTTCTACTAATTTGTATTGGTTTAAGCATTGTCTTAGGCTATACAGATACAAGCATAAAAACAGCTATAAATGCGTTCCAGTCGTTCGATGGTTCAAACGAACATTTAGTTATACAAAATGTTCGATTACCACGTGCTCTAATAGGTGCTGTTGTAGGTGCATGTCTTGGGATTGCAGGCGCAATGATGCAAGCGTTAACGAAAAATCCGCTTGCTTCCCCTGATATTCTTGGTGTGAATGCTGGAGCAGGTTTTTTTATCGTGGTTGCCATCATGATTTTTTCAGTAAACTCTCTGCAAGCCTTTACGTGGATTGCATTTGTTGGAGCGGCTTTAACCGTAGTAGCAGTGTATTTGTTAGGCTCGATTGGTAAAGAAGGACTAACGCCTATAAAAATGACGCTTGCTGGAGCAGCAATTGCTGCGTTTTTTTCTTCTTTAACACAAGGTTTACTCGTATTGGATGAAACAGCACTCGATCAAGTACTGTATTGGCTAGCAGGTTCAGTACAAGGGCGTAAACTAGAAGTGTTGTATGGCGTACTACCTTATATTGCTGTCGCAATTATCGTGTCATTTATTCTGGCAGGGAAAATAAATATTTTAAATATGGGTGAAGATGTGGCGAGAAGTTTAGGGCAGCGAACCGTTGCTGTCAAACTAACAGCAGGTATACTCATTGCCATCTTGGCAGGAGGAGCCGTTGCCATTGCAGGCCCTATTAGCTTTGTAGGTATTATCATTCCTCATATCGTAAGAGCGTTTGTGGGCCACGACTATCGTTGGATTTTCCCTTATAGCGCAGTAGCAGGGGGGATTTTGCTGTTAATTGCAGATATTGCAGCTCGCTATGTTATTATGCCGGAAGAGATTCCTGTTGGCGTTATGACTGCTTTTATTGGAACCCCATTCTTTATTTATTTAGCAAGAAAGGGCGCTAAAGCATGAAGAAATATCAACCGATTCGTTTAAAAAATCTCTCTTTTTTACTAAATATAAAAGCTACAATTATTATTTCAGTTTGTACATTGTTACTGTTTGCACTCTTTGTATTAAGTGCTGGGATGGGTGAATTGTTCATTGGCCCATTTAAAATTATCGGAATTTTATTTGGGCAGGGCCTTGAGTTTGAAAAATTAGTGGTCACGTCATTTCGGTTACCTCGTATTCTTGTCGCTATTTGTGCAGGCATTTGCTTAGCGGCAGCAGGAGCCATTCTTCAAGGTCTTGTTCGCAATCCTTTGGCATCACCAGACTTAATTGGTTTAACGGGAGGAGCTTCTGTTGGAGTCGTTTTATTTTTAGCATTATTTAGCGACGAGAAAAACTCCCTAACAGTTAGCATTCAATGGCTGCCGCTTAGCGCATTTTTAGGCGCTTTAATTGTAGCAATCTTGCTTTATATTTTCGCTTGGCGAAACGGAGTATCACCGATTACCTTAGTACTGATTGGCATCGGCTTAACCGCTTTGACCAAGGCAATGACAACCTTATTTATGATTATGGGTCCAATTTATCAAGCGAGCCAAGCGAATATTTGGATTACTGGTAGCGTATATGGATCAAACTGGACAAATGTATATACGATTGCGCCAATTACTGTTATTTTAATCATTATTGCATTGGTTATGGTTCGTAACCTGAATATTCAAGAGCTGGGTGAAGAAGTTGCTATTAATGTGGGAAGTCATGTTCAAAAAAACCGCTTAATGCTGCTTGTAATGAGTACGGCACTAACGGGTACCGCCGTCGCGTTTGCTGGAGGTATTAGCTTTGTTGGGCTATTAGCACCTCATATTGCTCGCCGCCTCGTTGGCTCGTCGTTTGGAGTATTGCTTCCATTATCGGCACTGATTGGTGCAATTTTAATTGTGGCTGCAGATTTAGTAGGAAGAACGTTCTTTTTACCGCTTGAAATACCAGCAGGTGTTTTCACAGCAGCAATTGGAGCACCATATTTTATCTACTTGTTATATAAGCAGCGTAACGTCTAAACTTAATCTTTTCAAAAAAGGAGTGAAAGTCATGCATTCATTAGAAACAAAGTCGTTAAGCTTGTCGTATGGAGAAACAATGATTATCAATGAATTAGATTTGAAGATTCCTAAAGGGGAGATTACGGTTTTTATCGGAAGTAACGGCTGTGGGAAGTCAACGCTGTTACGCTCACTTGCTCGGCTTTTAAAGCCGCAAACAGGTTCGGTTCTGTTAGAAGGATCTAAAATATCATCTTTGCCAACAAAAGAAATTGCTAAGCAATTAGCTATCCTACCCCAAGGACCGGTAGCACCTGAGGGTCTTACTGTTTTACAGCTTGTGAAGCAGGGGCGTTACCCTTATCAAAATTGGTTTCGCCAATGGTCGAAAGAAGACGAAGAAAAGGTTCAAAAAGCGCTAGAATCGACAGGGCTAAGTGATTTAGCTGATCGGCAGGTAGACTCTTTATCTGGAGGGCAAAGGCAGCGTGCTTGGATTGCTATGACTCTTGCTCAAGATACGGATATTATCTTGCTTGACGAACCAACAACGTATTTGGATATGACTCATCAAATTGAAATCCTTGATTTGCTGTTTGAACTAAATGAAAAAGAACAGCGAACAATCGTAATGGTTTTACATGATTTAAATTTAGCATGTCGTTATGCTCACCATATTGTAGCACTTCAGGACAAACAAATTTATGCGCAGGGAAAACCTGAAGAAGTGATTACGTGTCAGCTGGTTCGTAATGTGTTTAATATGAATTGTGAAGTAACAGTTGACCCGCTTTTTGGGACACCGCTTTGTATTCCGCACGGCAGAGGAAGATGTGTGGTTCAAAAGGTTGGAGCTGAACTCCAGCATGCTTAATAAAAAAGAACAGCAAGCGTTAGCAGAGAAGTTTAGAGCTACTTTTATACAAACGTCAGCCTATGAGATGAAGATAGCAGATCTTGCTGATGAGCGGAAGATGGAGAGTGCTCTCTCTTTTATTCAAGACAAGATAGAAGCGCCCAACTTAAGAGTGGTCGCTTCTATTTTTGCAAAAAGATTGGGGTTTGTAGCAGCAGGCTGCTTATATGCCTTTTCAGTATGTCAAAAAAGAGTCGACGTGCAGCGCCTTTCTTTACAAGCAGAGTGTGAAGATGATGGGTTATGGTTACCTCAAGTCTATTACCCGGAACAAGCCATTACTCAAGTTGACGTAGCGAATCGAAACGAAGAACGAAAAGAAATAGTGACTGAACTCTTGTCTGAAGGATTTGAGTCAATCTGGAATCCACTTAATCAATATACAGGTATTTCAAAAAGGGTGCTGTGGGAAAACATTGCCGTGTACCTACTTTGGCTATATGACCAATTAAAAAAAGATAATAACGTCAATCAGCTTCAGTTAGAAGATGACTTTACTTATCTTTTCTATGAAGCAGCGGGTAATCAGTTTGGTCAATATGAAGTCAACCCTTTAAGGTGCTATACAAGAGCAAAAAGTCGTCAAACGTGCTGTCTATCCTATCAGCTGGCTGGAAAGAAGAAGTATTGTAAAAGCTGTCCCATTTTATGTCGAGCACAAGACAAGGAGGCGCCAATTTATGGATAAAGAATTTAACGAGAAGTTTGATGCACTTCTAGAAAAATATACGGAGCTCATGGTGGGAGAAACAAATCCAGATTTAAAGGATAAGATTGAGAAGTGGGCTTTGTATACATATATTTCAAAGTCAATGCCACCGTTAATTAAGCATTGGAATCATCAATATCCTGAGGCTAAGCAAGAGATGGTCGAACTAATTAAAGAAATAAAAAGCTTAAACGAAGAGCTTCGTGAAAGCAAAAGCTAAAAGAGGCTGGGACATAAGTAATTCAGTCAATGATAAACCTAAACGATTGAGAGTTCCTCATTTTTAATCGTTTAGGTTTTTTGTTGATTGTGAAAACAATGTTGGAAACAGAGTGGAATGGAACGTTCTTCTTTTGGGAAATTTGTTTTGTTATGTCCCATCCTCTTTTTTGTCTAAATAAATTGCAGAACCGGACAAAAATAAGGTACATATACTAGTAAAGAAAAGACGACAAGTTGCTAGTTGAATGTATCTCTATTTTAAAAAAAAATGTTAAAATGTATAATAACTGCTATATTAAACGGCTCGGTGAAGGGTGGAAGCTTTAATATAAGCTCAGAAGATAAAAAATCGGGGGAAATGCTATGGAACAAACGATGCGCAACTTTTTTTTATTTTTATCTCAAAATAAAATGTTAACAAAGTTAGCGAAGCATTATGGCTTACGCTTTGGAGCCGCGCGTTTTGTAGCAGGTGAGACAATCGGCGGAGCAGTAGACGTAGTGCGTGAACTAAATGACCAAGGGCTGGATGTTACAATTGATCACTTGGGTGAATTTGTTACAACGGAAGAAGAGGCTGGTTATATGACGGAACATTGTATCCAAGCAATTCGACGCATTCACCAAGAGAAGCTTAGCTCTCAGCTTTCATTAAAGTTAACATCAATGGGCTTAGATATTTCCACAGAGTTAGTCATGAAAAACATGGAATACATCTTGAAGGAAGCAAAACAATATAATGTATTCATTACAATTGATATGGAAGATTACCAGCGCTGCGGAAAGACCATTAATATTTTTAAAGAACTTAAAAAGCGCTACGATAATGTTGGTACGGTACTTCAAGCATACTTATATCGAACAGAGCAGGATATTAAAACCCTGAGTGGATACGCTCCAAACCTAAGACTAGTAAAAGGAGCATATAAGGAATCAGCGGCCGTTGCCTTTCCAGATAAAATTGATGTAGATGATAGTTTTAAGAATCTCATTAAATTACACTTGCTTAATGGTCACTATACAGCAATTGCAACGCATGATGATCAAATTATTGAGTATACAAAGAAGTTAGCAGTCATTCATGATATTCCGCGTGATCAATTTGAGTTTCAAATGTTGTTTGGTATTCGACCCGAGCGTCAAAAGCAGTTAAGGAAAGAAGGATATACGATGCGTGTATATGTACCGTACGGGAAGGATTGGTACGGATATTTTATGAGAAGGCTAGCTGAGCGTCCAGCGAATGTAGCTTTTATTTTAAAGGGCATTGTGAAAAAATAATATTCATGAAAAAGATCGAACAAGACGATACCTCCTTGTTCGATCTATAGCTTAATTATCCTGCATATTTTGTTTTCCATATTGTTGATTTTGAGATGTTTTTTTACCGTGATTATGCACTTCTTGTGTTGGGCCAGCATTTCCTTTAACGCTAGCTGCGCTTACACCTGCTGATGAAGGATCTTTTTTTAAGCGTGACATGGTATCACCTCCTGGGTTTAATATAACCAAAGAAATAAAAAATAGTTGTAAATAATTATGTTCGTATATTGCGAAAATTTAAAAAATGTTTTATAGTAATATCAGAGATTAAAAGTAGCTCTCTTTTTTTTAATTATAAAATGAATGACTGTTCATTCAATGTATAGAGGGGGATGTAAGAATGAGCTTTAAAATTAAGAAGGCAGCTGTAATTGGCTCAGGGGTAATGGGATCTGGCATTGCAGCACACTTAGCAAACGCGGGAATCGAAACCTTGCTATTGGATATTGTGCCCAGTGAATTAAATCCGGAAGAAACCAAAAGTGGACTGACGCTAGAAAGTCCACAGGTACGTAATCGAATGAGCTTAACGGCATTAAAAAATTTAGCTAAGCAGAAGCCTGCTCCTTTAATGGCCAAATCACGAGTGGCTTTCATTCAGGCAGGAAATTTAGAAGATGACCTTGAAAAGCTGAGCGATTGTGACTGGATCATTGAAGTGGTGGTTGAACGATTAGATGTAAAACAACAGCTCTTTGAAAAAGTTGATGCGGTAAGGAAGCCAGGAACTATTATAAGTTCAAACACTTCAGGTATTTCAATTGAAGCAATGGCAAGCGGTCGATCTGATGATTTTAAAACGCACTTCTTAGGAACACATTTCTTTAATCCACCGCGTTATTTAAAGTTATTAGAAGTTATTCCTACTGAAGATACAAAAGAAGAAGTTGTTCAATATATAAAGGATTTTGGTGAAAACATTCTTGGAAAAGGCGTTGTCCTTGCAAAAGATACGCCTAATTTTATTGCAAATCGAATTGGAACCTATGGTTTGCTGGTAACAGTTCAAGAAATGCTTAAAGGTGGCTATAGCGTTGGTGAAGTTGACTCCATTACGGGACCACTCATTGGAAGACCTAAAAGCGCTACGTTCCGAACGCTTGACGTTGTAGGACTTGATACGTTTATTCATGTGGCTAATAACGTCTACGATAAAGTGGATGGAAAAGAAAAAGAGGTTTTTAACATTCCTGCATTTATGAAAATAATGCAGCAAAACGGCTGGCTGGGAAGTAAGTCTGGTCAAGGATTCTTCTTGAAAAAAGGCAAAGAAATTCTAGAGTTAAATCCAGATACTTTACAGTATGAAGAGCGTAAAAAACTTAGAACAGCGTCTGTTGAATTAAGTAAACAAACAAAAGGATTCTCCAATAAAATGAAAGCGCTTCTATATTCGGATGACCGTGCTGGGTCCTTCTTATGGAAAATCATTAGCCCAGTCTTACTTTATTCAGCCCAGTTAAAAGATGAAATTGCAGATGATATTGTGGCTATTGATCAAGCGATGAAGTGGGGATTTGGCTGGGATTATGGTCCATTTGAAACATGGGATGCAATTGGATTCACCTCTGCGATTGAAAAAATGGAGACCGAAGGGTTAGAAATGCCTGACTGGATCAAGGAAATGAAGGAAAGCGGATTTTCTGCATTTTATAAAGAGCTAGATGGACAGAAAATTTATTATGATCGAAACGAATATAAACCAGTTGTGGAAAACAAAAAAATTGTCCATCTATCAGCATTAAAAGCGCAAGATAAAGTCATTAAAAAGAATAGTGGTGCGAGTTTAATTGATTTAGGAGATGATGTGGCGTGCTTGCAGTTCACATCACCAAACAATGCTATTGGTCTAGATATTATTCAGCTGCTAAATGAATCATTAGAGGAAGTGAATCGGAATTACAGAGGTCTAGTGATTGGAAATCAAGGTAAAAACTTCTGCGTGGGTGCGAATCTAGCCATGATTTTAATGGAAGCTCAAGACGATAATTTCTTTGAAATTGAATTTGTTATTCGTCAGTTCCAACAGGCGATGATGAAAGTAAAATATAATGAAAAACCTGTCGTTGCAGCACCGTTTGCGATGACGCTTGGCGGAGGAACAGAGATTTGTTTACCAACTGCTAAAGTTCAGGCATCTGCTGAAACATATATGGGGTTAGTTGAAGTCGGAGTTGGCTTAATTCCAGGTGGAGGTGGAAACAAAGAGCTTTACTTAAAGCAGTTAAAAGGTCTTCCAAATGATGTGACCTTAGATTTGCAGCAAATTGCAAATAAAACGTTTGAAACGATTGCCACAGCTAAAGTCTCTAGTTCTGCTCTTCATGCAAGAGAGCTAAATTTCTTAAATCACCAAGATGGCATCACCTCAAACCAAGACCATTTGCTTCATGAAGCAAAGCAGTCTGTTCTGTCATTATCTCAGGCCGGTTATAAGCCACCGATTCGTGAAAAAGTGCCGGTCGTTGGTGAAACGGGATATGCAACTTTATTGTTAGGAGCTCAATCAATGAAGTATTCAGGCTTCATTTCTGATCATGATTATGAAATTGCGAAGAAATTAGCGTTTGTTATTGCTGGCGGACGCGTACCTTATGGAACAAAAGTAGACGAAGATTATTTACTAGATTTAGAGAGAGAAGCATTCTTGAGCTTAGTGGGAGAGATGAAGTCTCAACAACGTATGCAACATATGCTAGTAAAAGGGAAACCATTGCGTAACTAAGGGGGAGAAGGAATGAGAGAAGCGGTAATTGTAGCTGGTGCTAGAACACCGGTTGGAAAAGCGAAAAAAGGTACGCTTGCTACGGTTCGTCCTGATGATTTAGGTGCAATTACGGTAAAGGAAACGCTGAGAAGAGCAGGAGGCTATGAAGGACCAATTGACGATTTAATTATTGGCTGTGCCATGCCAGAAGCCGAACAAGGCTTGAACATGGCTCGTAATATCGGAGCGTTAGCGGGACTTCCATATACCGTTCCAGCGATTACAATTAATCGTTATTGCTCTTCAGGGTTACAGAGTATTGCCTATGGAGCAGAGCGCATTATGTTAGGGCAGGCCAAGACGGTATTGGCTGGAGGAGCCGAGTCTATGAGCATGGTTCCGATGTTTGGAAATGTGGCTCGCCCGAATGTACAGCTGGTAGAAAATGCACCTGAATATTACATGGGAATGGGGCATACAGCTGAGCAAGTTGCGCTGAAATATGGCATTTCACGTGAAGACCAAGATGCATTTGCTGTAAGAAGTCATCAAAAAGCAGCTAAAGCTCTTCAAGAAGGCAAGTTTAAAGATGAAATTGTACCTGTTGAAGTGACGATGAGAAGGTTAAATAGTCAAAATAAAATGGAAGAAAATAAGGTTGTTTTTTCACAAGATGAAGGAGTGCGTGAAGGGACAACAGCAGCAATTTTAAGCAAGTTACGACCTGCATTTTCTATGACGGGTTCGGTAACGGCAGGGAATTCATCGCAAACAAGTGATGGAGCTGCTACCGTAATGCTAATGGACCGTGAACAAGCAGATGCAGAAGGTTTGCGTCCGCTAGCAAAGTTTCGTTCGTTTGCAGTTGGTGGCGTTCCACCAGAAGTGATGGGGATTGGTCCAATAGCAGCTATTCCAAAAGCATTAAAGCTAGCGGGACTTGAACTTTCAGATATTGGACTATTTGAGTTAAACGAGGCCTTTGCATCTCAAGCGTTAGGGGTTATTCGTGAATTGAACATTGACGAAGATCGTGTGAATGTTAACGGTGGGGCAATTGCTCTGGGCCATCCACTTGGCTGCACCGGTACAAAATTAACGCTCAGTTTATTGCATGAAATGAAGAGAAGAAATGAACAATTTGGCGTTGTAACGATGTGTATTGGTGGCGGGATGGGCGCTGCTGGTGTATTTGAATTATTAGCTTAATGAAATAAGGGGGATATGGAGATGGCAAACCAAACGGAACAAACAATTAAAGGTGGTAGCTTTTTAATTAACGATCTTTCAGCAGAGCGAGTATATACACCGGAGGATTTCACAAGCGAACATAAAATGATTGCCAAAACAACGGATGAATACGTTGAAAACGAAGTAATACCGCAAGTAGAATTTTTAGAAAAGCATGAGTTTGATCGCTCAGTAAAGCTATTAAAGCAAGCCGGTGACCTTGGATTACTAGGAGCTGATGTTCCAGAAGAGTATGGAGGTCTTGGATTAGATAAGATTGCATCGGCATTAATTGCTGAAAAAATGTCGCGTGCAGGCGGATTTTCTATCACACACGGTGCACATGTTGGAATCGGTTCTCTTCCGATTGTGTTGTTCGGAACAGAGGAGCAAAAGCAAAAGTATCTACCAGATTTAGCAACTGGAGGTAAGATTGCCGCGTATGCGTTAACAGAGCCAGGATCAGGTTCAGATGCATTGGGAGCGAAAACAGTCGCTCGTCTAAATGCAGAAGGTACTCACTACGTGTTAAATGGTGAAAAACAATGGATTACAAACGCTGGTTTTGCTGATGTATTTGTTGTGTATGCGAAAATAGATGGAGAGCAGTTCTCAGCGTTTATCGTTGAACGTGACTATGCGGGTGTATCTGTTGGTCCTGAAGAAAAGAAAATGGGTATTAAGAGCTCTTCAACGCGTACCCTTATTTTAGAAGATGCACATGTACCAAAAGAAAACGTACTTGGACAAATTGGAAAAGGTCATATCATCGCGTTTAATATCTTAAATATCGGTCGCTATAAGCTAGGTGTAGGGGCAGTAGGAGCTGGTAAGCGTGCGATAGAATTAACTTCTGAATACGTGAATCAACGCCAACAGTTTAAGACACCGATTGCAAAATTTTCGTTAACACAAGAAAAGATTGCAACCATGGCATCGAAATTATATGCTTCTGAAAGCTCTGTTTATCGTACGGTTGGTCTCTTTGAAGACAGAATGGGTCAGCTATCGGAAGAGCAACAAAAAGATGGAAAAGAAATTGCTGCCTCAATTGCAGAGTATGCCATTGAGTGTTCGTTAAATAAAGTATTTGCAACGGAAGTGCTAGATTATTTAGTAGACGAGGGAGTTCAGCTTCATGGTGGCTATGGCTTTATGAGCGAA
The DNA here is from genome assembly GCF_038050335.1 of Priestia sp. FSL W8-0001. Lineage (NCBI taxonomy): Bacteria > Bacillati > Bacillota > Bacilli > Caryophanales > Bacillaceae > Priestia > Priestia sp. FSL W8-0001. Next base: position 3,695,437 of record NZ_JBBPAL010000001.1, on the reverse strand, counting down.
TATGAAATTGAGCGCTTGTACCGTGATTCTCGAATCAACCGTATTTTTGAAGGAACAAATGAAATCAATCGTTTATTGGTGCCAGGAACGTACTTACGCAAAGCCTTAAAAGGTGAGCTTCCATTGTTACAAAAAGCTCAGTCACTACAGGAAGAGCTTATGATGCTAATGCCTGAAGAAGCTGGAGAAGGCGCATTAGATCAATCTAAACTATTAGTTCGTAATGGTAAAAAAATTGCGCTATTACTACTTGGTCTAGCAGCTCAAAAGTATGGTAAAAAACTTGAGGGTGAACAAGAGGTGTTAGTTAATATTTCTGACATGATCAGCAACGTATATGCAATGGAATCTGCTGTATTACGTACGGAAAAAGCAATTTTGAAAAATGGAGAAGAAAAAAATCAGCTTAAAGTCAACTATACAAAAGTATTCTGCCAAGAAGCATTTAATAAAATTGAAGCGGATGCAAAAGAAACGCTTATTGCTGTAGAAGAAGGAGATACGCTACGTATGATGCTCTCGTCATTACGAAAGCTAACTCGTCACACGCCGGTCAACGTTATTGTTGTTAAGCGAGAAATTGCAAAGGTTGTATTGGAAGAAGAGCGCTTTATTGTGTAATTTTAAAGTATGTAATAGAGAGCTGTGTAAAGGGAAAGTATGAGTATTCTCCTTTACACAGCTTTTCTTTGTTTAACTGCAAACTAAAATAGGTAAATTAAAGTTGGATGTGTTAAAATACGAAAAAGCGAAGAAAAAGGAGGCGAAATAATGAGCGTATTATTCTATTCATATCCTAAATGTGGTACATGTCGAAAAGCAAAACAATGGCTAGATCAAAATGGTGTGGCGTATGAAGAAATTCATATTATCGAAAATCCACCAACGAAAGAGCAGCTAACGAGCTATTATCAAAATAGTGGCTTGCCGCTAAAGAAATTCTTTAATACAAGCGGAAAGAAGTATCGTGAGCTAGGTCTGAAAGACAAAGTTGCAACAGCAAGTGATGAGGAATTACTTGAAATCCTTTCATCTGACGGGATGTTAATCAAGCGCCCGTTATTAACTGACGGTGATAAAGTAACGGTAGGGTTTAAAGAAGAAGAATTTGACACAACGTGGAAATAAATTTAAAATTCCGTGCGGATTCAAATAGAAAAAACCTGTTGTTTACGTTACACTGATAAGAGGTAGTCGTTGCTATTCATTAGCGGCATACATAATTTATTGGAGGGATTAAGATGAGTACACCAAAAGAGTTGCGTTATTCAGAAGAGCATGAGTGGGTAAAAAGCGAAGGAGAAGTTTTCCGGGTAGGAATTACACACTTTGCACAATCTGAACTTGGTGACATTGTATTTGTTGAGCTTCCAGAAGTTGGCGATAAAGTTGAAGCAGACGAGCCGTTTGGTAGCGTAGAATCTGTGAAAACAGTATCAGAGCTATATGCACCAATTAGCGGTGAGGTTGTAGAAGTAAACGAAGAATTAAGCGATAATCCTGAGTTTGTAAACGAGTCTCCATATGAAAAAGCATGGATGGTTGTAATTAAGCCTGCTGATTCGGAAGATGTTGAGAAGCTTATGACAGCTGAACAATACGATGAAATGATTAACGAAGGTTAATTGACTTCATCTTAAGACATTTCACTTGGTATATCCATAATTTGTCTTCATGGACCTATAACAAAAAGGGCACTCTATTTAGTAAACAAGCTAAAGGGGTGTCTTTTTATGTTCGAACGTAAAAAAGTTGACATAACGGATCGAATTACAGCAAAATTTCATGAAAATGGTATGCAATTGTATGTAGATAAACAATCAATTGGCCATGTGAATTATGGTGCAACGGGTAATCAATATAATTTAGAGTCAGGTTACACGCAAGAAAATAACAAGATTTATCAGTATGCTGACGTCCAGGCTGGAGCTACACAAAAGTATACGGACTGCGATTCAGAAGAGGGTTGGTGCTAAATTTAGCATGAAACCTCTGAGTGCAAGACTGATGGCGCCAACCACATAAGGTTTGGCGCCATCAGTCTAAGATGATCGAAAATAGTCTATTTTTTCAATAAAAAACAATTCATATATGTTCTTTTTACAGCAAAATCTTTTAAAAAACAGGGGAACTGTGTTACATTAACGAATATTGTATAGCATAAAGGAATAACGTTACTATACAACTGATAATCATAGGTGATGACGATGCGTTTAATAGAAATTGAAAAAGTAATTATTGTAGAAGGTAAGTCTGACAAAAAGCGAATCGAAAGTATTATTAATGAACCGATTGAGATTATTTGTACAAATGGAACCATCAGCTTGTCAAAGCTAGATGAGATTATCGATTCCACGTATGATAAAGATGTGTATATCTTGGTTGACTCAGATGATTCCGGCAATAAATTACGGAAACAGTTTAAAAAAGAACTTCCGGAAGCGGAGCACCTTTATATCGATAAAATGTATCGTGAGGTAGCGGCGGCCCCAAGAAATCATATTGCTACGGTACTTTTAAGTGCTAATATAGATGTTAACGCAGAATTTTTAATATAGAAGGATGAGTAACATGGAAGAGTGGACAGAGGAACAGCTAGACGAAAAGCTAAATAAAGACGAGCGTACGGTTATTTTTTTCCATACACCCCTTTGTGGAACGTGCCAACTAGCTAAAAAAATGTTAACAGTAGTAGAAGCGATTATTCCAGACTTAACAATCGGAATGAGTAATTTAAACTATATGCCTGCTAAAGCGTCTTTGCTCGAAATTGAAAGTGTTCCATGCCTAATTGAATATGGAAATGGCGAAGTGAAGCAGAAGCTGTATGCTTTTCACTCTGTTGAATACGTAATGGAACGTCTTAGTTAAACAAACATTTGTTTAAGGGTGTGCATGGGATTATTATCCTATGCGCATTTTTTGTTGACACCCTTTCTGACACATGCTAGAATCACAAACATAAATGAATGAATATTTGATGAAAACAAAATAATTTCAATAATTTGTCGTTAACTCTTATCAAGAGAGGTGGAGGGACTGTGCCCTATGAAACCCGGCAACCGTCAGACTAACTGAAATGGTGCCAATTCCTGCAAAGCATAAGCTTTGAAAGATGAGAGAAAGGATTTTATCAAAAACCTTTCTGCTCACGTGTAGAAAGGTTTTTTTATTTTCTAAAAGCAAGGACACACTAAGCAGACAGAGCAAGTCAACAAAGAAGGTGAAGAAGATGATTACGTTACAAGATGTAACGAAAATATATGATGCTAAAAGTGGGAAAGTCACGGCCGTTGATCAGGTTAATTTATCAGTGGCAAAAGGTGAAATCTTCGGCATCATTGGATATAGTGGAGCAGGGAAAAGCTCTCTTATTCGCTTATTAAATGGTTTAGAAACACCTACTTCTGGAACAGTAGAAGTAGCAGGAAATCAAATTGGGAAAATTAAAGGTGCTAAGCTTAGACAAGCTCGCCAAGAAATTAGCATGATTTTTCAGCATTTTAATTTACTTTGGTCTCGTACCGTGCAAGAAAACATTGCGTTTCCACTTGAAATTGCCGGTGTTCCAAAAAACAAACGAGCAGAACGTGTAAACGAGCTCATTAAACTAGTTGGATTAGAAGGTAGAGAAAATGCCTACCCATCTCAGCTGAGCGGCGGGCAAAAACAGCGTGTAGGAATTGCAAGAGCGTTAGCTAATAACCCAAAAGTCTTATTATGTGACGAAGCAACATCGGCACTTGATCCACAAACAACAGATTCGATCTTGGATTTGCTAGTTGATATTAATGAAAAGCTAGGTTTAACGATTGTCTTAATCACGCATGAAATGCACGTAATCCGTAAAATTTGTCATCGTGTAGCTGTGATGGAAAATGGAAAAGTAGTCGAACAAGGAGAAGTACTTGAAGTATTCCGTAAACCACAGCAAAATATTACAAAGCGATTTGTACAGCAAATTTCAGAGCCAGAAGAAACGTTTGAGACAGTGGAGCAGGTGAAGGAACTTTATCCAAGCGGTCGAATTGTTCAGCTCACATTTGTAGGTGGAAAAGCGGAGCAACCGCTCATTACGAGCATTTTAAAAGCATTTGATGTCACGATTAACATCTTACAAGGGAAAGTTTCTTATACACAAACGGGTTCTTATGGAACCTTATTTATTCATTTAGATGGTGAAGAAGCAGAGGTTAATAAAGTAATTGAGTACATCCGTGAACAACAGGTAGAAATTGAGGTGATGACGGATGCTAACTGAATTATTCCCAAACGTAACGTATGATAAATTTAGTGCAGCAACGATTGAAACACTTTATATGACAAGTATCTCAGTTGTTGCCACGTTTATATTAGGAATTGTGCTAGGCTTACTTCTATTTTTAACAGGCAAAGGTCAGCTTTGGGAAAACCGCTTCGTTAATATTATTATAGGAGCTTTTGTAAACATCTTTCGATCCATTCCATTTATCATCTTACTAATTTTGCTCATTCCGTTTACAAAAGCAATTGTGGGAACAATGCTAGGAGCAGAAGCAGCTTTGCCAGCTCTTATTGTTGGAGCCGCACCATTTTACGCGCGTATGGTTGAAATCGGCCTTCGCGAAATTGATAAAGGTGTGATTGAAGCAGCAAAATCGATGGGAGCGAAAACAAGCACAATTATCTTTAAAGTGCTGCTTCCAGAATCAATGCCTGCTTTAATTTCTGGTTTGACGGTTACAGCAATCGCACTCATTGGCTATACAGCAATGGCTGGAGCGGTTGGAGCTGGTGGTTTAGGAAACTTAGCATATTTAGAAGGCTTCCAGCGAAATAATAGTGATGTAACCCTTGTTGCGACAGTTTTAATTTTAGTGATTGTATTTATTATCCAGTTTATTGGTGATTTTATCACGTCTAAAATTGATAAACGATAAGAGGAGGAAATATATTATGAAAAAATGGGTTTCAACATTTGCTTTATCATCTGCTTTAGTTTTAGGTTTAGCTGCTTGTGGTTCATCTGGAGGCAGTGGGTCAGATTCATCAGAAGACGAAAAGAAAATTGTGGTGGGGGCGTCAAACATTCCTCACGCTGAAATTTTAGAAGAAGCAAAGCCATTGTTAGAGGAAAAAGGAATTGAGTTAGACATTAAACCATTCCAAGATTATATTTTACCTAACACAGCACTAGATGGAAAAGAAATTGATGCGAACTACTTCCAACATATTCCTTATCTAGAATCTGTATTAGAAGAAAACCCAAATTATGATTTTGTAAGTGCAGGAGCTATTCATATCGAACCAATCGGTATCTACTCTAAAAAGTACAAGTCATTAAAAGACCTTCCGAAAAACGGTACGGTAATTATGCGTGATGCAGTAGCAGAACAAGGTCGTATTCTTTCAATTTTTGAAAAAGAAGGCGTAATTAAGTTAAAAGAAGGCGTTAAAAAGCAAGATGCAACGCTTGATGATATTGTAGAAAACCCTAAAAACTTAACGTTTAAAGCAGACGTTGAAGGTGGTTTATTACCTCAAGTGTATAACAACAATGAAGGCGATGCGGTTGTTATTAACGCAAACTATGCGTTAGATGCTGGTTTAGACCCTGTTAAAGATCCAATCGCTGTAGAATCAAAAGAAAACAATCCATATGCAAACATTATCACAGTTCGTAAAGGTGATGAAAACAAAGAAGAAGTAAAAGCGTTAGTAGAAGTACTTCACTCAAAAGAAATTCAAGACTTCATCGAAGAGAAGTATAAAGGCGCAGTGCTTCCTGTAAACGAATAAACAGATTAAAATCGACTAGGTTTAGGCCTGGTCGATTTTTTCTATTTTTAGCGTTAAGCATAACTCCGATTTGTATCATCCATACTAATGATGAAAACTATGACGAATGGAGTTGGCAAGAGGGATGCAACAAGAAACAAGTCATTCAACAGAGCAGGCACTTCATAATTATAAGGTAGGAATGGGAACATTCAGTGAAAAGCTTCCACGATTGACTGAAACGTTCAACACTTTCACAGAGGCTTGTTTTGAAGAAGGGTCTATTTCTAAAAAAGACAAGCAGCTGATTGCATTAGGAATTAGCGTTGTAGCTCAAAATGAATATTGCATGATTTATCATACAAAAGGTTGCTTAGATAACGGAGCAACTGAGCAAGAGATTTTAGAAGCTTGTGGCGTTTCGGCAGCATTTGGTGGCGGAGCAGCGATGAGTCAATCTGTCACGTTAGTGCAGGAATGCATGCAGGAATTAAAACGTCAAACACACTAAAATAAATGATAAGCAGACGTTGCTTTAAAGGTTGGTTACGCCTATGAAAGCAACGTTTTTTATACGGGTAAAATATGTATACATATAAGAGAAAAGCGTTTATCTCAAAAGGTTGCTATAAGTTTTCATTTGTTATAAGATTGTAATGAGAATAAAATGAGAATAATTAAAAAGATATAGGTATATCTGATTTTAGTATATACATCTATAACTGGAGGTTTTAGTATGGCAGGTTCAACTTTAATCATTAAAGATCTTCATGTTTCAATTGAAGGCAAAGAGATTTTAAAAGGTGTTAACTTAGAAGTTAAAGGCGGAGAGATTCATGCAATCATGGGTCCAAACGGTACAGGTAAATCCACTTTATCTTCAGCAATTATGGGGCACCCTAAATATGAAGTAACACAAGGTAGCATTACACTTGATGGTGAAGACGTACTTGAAATGGAAGTGGACGAGCGTGCGCGTGCAGGTCTGTTCCTTGCAATGCAATACCCAAGTGAAATTAGCGGCGTAACAAATGCAGACTTCTTACGTTCATCGATTAATGCGCGTCGTGAAGAAGGCGATGAAATTTCACTAATGAAGTTTATCCGTCAACTAGATAAAAACATGGACTTCTTAGAAATGGATCAAGATATGGCACAACGTTATTTAAATGAAGGTTTCTCTGGTGGAGAGAAAAAGCGTAACGAAATCCTTCAACTAATGATGTTAAAACCTGCTATTGCAATCCTTGATGAGATTGATTCAGGTTTAGATATCGATGCGTTAAAAGTAGTATCAAAAGGAATCAACGAGCTACGTGGTAGCGATTTTGGTTGCTTAATGATTACTCACTACCAACGTCTATTAAACTACATTACACCAGACCATGTTCACGTTATGATGCAAGGTCGCGTTGTGAAATCAGGCGGTCCTGAATTAGCTCAGCGCTTAGAAGCAGAAGGCTATGACTGGATTAAGAAAGAATTAGGTATTGAAGACGAAACTGTAGGGCAAGAAGCATAAGCATTAGGAGGATTTCTATGACTATTGATACAAAATTACCATTTGATCAAGCGTACGTTCGCAGTTTTTCTGAAAAAGCTGCTGAGCCGAAATGGTTGTTAGATCTTCGTTTACAAGCTCTTGCGAAAGCAGAAGATCTTCCACTACCAAAACCAGATAAAACAAATATTACAAAGTGGAACTTTACAGATTTCTCAAAGCATGATGCTGAAGCAAAAGCAATTTCTTCAATTGACGAGCTTCCTGAGTCTGTAAGAGCACTTATTGATACAGAAGCGGTTAAAAACTTATACGTTCAGCGTGACCAAACAGCTGCATATGCAACGTTAACAGATGAGTTAAAAGAGCAAGGAGTTATCTTTACTGATATCCAAACAGCTGCAAAAGACCACGAAGAGCTTGTACAAAAGTACTTCATGAAAGACGGTGTAAAAGTGGATGAGCATCGCTTAACGGCTCTTCACGCTGCACTGCTTAACGGTGGCGTATTTGTTTACGTTCCAAAAAACGTTGAAGTAAAAGAACCACTTCAAGCTGTTTTCGTACGTGAAGATGAAGAAGCAGCACTTTTCAACCATGTTATTGTGGTTGCAGAAGATAATAGCTCTGTTACGTATGTAGAAAACTACATTGCTACTTCTGAAGAGTCAAACGGTGTAGTAAACGTTGTGACAGAAGTATTTGCAAATAACAATGCAAAAGTAACGTTCGGTGCGGTAGACTACCTTGCCAAAGGAACAACTAGCTACGTAAATCGCCGTGGTGTTGCTGGTAAAGACGGTCGCATCGAGTGGGCATTAGGCTTAATGAGTGAAGGAAACACAGTTTCTGAAAACATCACATACCTAATGGGCGATGGTTCATACGGTGATACGAAAACAGTTACAGTAGGTCGCGGTGAGCAAAAGCAAAACTTAACGACGAGTATTATTCACTTCGGTAAGCATTCTGAAGGTTACATCTTAAAACATGGTGTAATGAAAGATAGCGCGTCTTCAATCTTTAACGGAATTGGTAAAATTGAACACGGTGCATCTAAATCAAATGCAGAGCAAGAGTCTCGCGTATTAATGCTAAGCGAAAAAGCTCGTGGAGATGCTAACCCAATCTTATTAATTGATGAAGATGATGTAACGGCAGGACATGCAGCTTCTGTAGGTCGCGTAGATCCATTACAGCTTTATTATTTAATGAGCCGTGGTATTCCACAAGTTGAAGCTGAGCGCTTAGTTATTCATGGGTTCTTAGCTCCAGTTGTAAATGAGCTTCCGGTTGAAACGGTGAAAAAACAGTTAACGGAGTTAATTGAAAGGAAAGTTCGATAATGAACGTTTCTGATATTCGCAAACAGTTTCCGATTTTAGACCAAGAAGTAAATGGACACCCGCTTGTTTACTTAGATAGCGCTGCTACTTCTCAAAAGCCAATCCAAGTGATTGAAGCACTGAATAAGTACTACAGAGAATACAACTCAAACGTACACAGAGGTGTTCATACACTAGGTACAATGGCTACGGATGGCTATGAAGGTGCTCGTGAAAAAGTAAGAAAGTTCATTAATGCGAAATCAACAGAAGAAATTATCTTTACGCGTGGAACAACTACAGCGTTAAATATTGTTGCTGCTAGCTACGGACGTGCCAATTTGCAGCCTGGTGATGAAATTGTGATTACGTATATGGAGCATCACAGTAACATCATTCCATGGCAGCAAGTTGCAAAAGCAACAGGAGCAACATTAAAATATATTGATCTTACAGAAGATCATGCTCTTTCATTAGAAACGGTTAAAGAAACGATTACGTCAAATACAAAAATTGTTTCGGTTATGCACGTTTCTAACGTATTGGGCGCAATCAATCCGGTAAAAGAAATTGCGAAAATTGCTCACCAACACGGAGCAATCATGGTTGTAGATGGTGCACAAAGTACGCCTCATATGAAAGTTGACGTACAAGACTTAGACTGCGACTTCTTTGCGTTTTCTGGTCATAAAATGTGCGGCCCAACAGGTATTGGCGTACTGTATGGAAAAAAAGAATTATTAGAAAAGATGGAGCCGGTTGAATTTGGAGGCGAAATGATTGATTTCGTTAACCTATACGATTCAACGTGGAAAGAGCTTCCTTGGAAATTCGAAGGTGGAACGCCTATTATTGCAGGTGCAATTGGATTAGGTGCCGCTATTGATTTTCTAGAGGAAGTGGGCTTGGATAATATTCTTGCTCATGAGCATAAATTAGCAAATTACGCACTAGACCGTCTTTCAGAAGTAGAAGGCATTACCATCTACGGACCAAAAGAGCGTGCTGGCGTCGTGACGTTTAATCTTGATGATGTTCATCCGCATGACGTAGCGACTGTTCTTGATGCTGAGGGAGTTGCTGTACGCGCAGGGCATCATTGTGCACAGCCGTTAATGAAATATTTAAATGTATCTTCAACTGCACGTGCAAGTTTCTACTTGTATAATACAGAAGAAGAAATCGATCAATTAGTGTCATCACTAATTAAAACGAAGGAGTATTTCACAAATGTCTTTTAACAATTTAGATACTCTTTATCGTCAAGTGATTATGGATCATTATAAAAACCCTCGAAATCGTGGGTCTTTAGAAGAAGATACGGTTCAAATTCAAATGAATAATCCAACGTGTGGTGACCGTATTGAACTATCACTTAAAGTAGAAGATGGCAAAGTAACGGATGCAAAGTTTGAAGGAGAAGGCTGTTCAATCTCTATGTCATCTGCTTCAATGATGACACAGGCAATTAAAGGGCAAGAGATTGAAACAGCTCTTGAACTTGCGAACATCTTCTCAGATATGATGCAAGGAAAAGAGTATGATGATAGTATAGACTTAGGAGACATTGAAGCACTTCAAGGTGTTTCAAAGTTTCCAGCACGTATTAAATGTGCAACATTAGCGTGGAAAGCGATGGAAAAAGGCCTAAAAGAACAGAATTAAGTCCTGTTAGGCCTTTGTTCATTCCCAATCCTATCAAGTAGGGGGTAATAACAAATGGCAAAAAAGATGCCGGAAATCGGCGATTATAAATACGGGTTCTCGGATAAGGACGTTTCTATTTTCCGTTCTGAAAGAGGATTAACAAAAGAAATTGTAGAAGAAATTTCTCGCATGAAAGATGAGCCACAGTGGATGCTTGACTTCCGCTTAAAATCACTTGAGCATTTTTACAGCATGCCAATGCCACAGTGGGGCGGCGATATGTCTAGCCTGAACTTTGATGAAATTACGTACTATGTAAAGCCTTCAGAGAAGTCAGAGCGCTCTTGGGATGAGGTTCCTGAAGAGATTAAACAAACGTTTGATAAGCTTGGTATTCCAGAAGCGGAGCAAAAATACCTAGCTGGTGTATCTGCTCAGTACGAATCTGAAGTTGTATATCACAACATGAAAGAAGACCTTGAAGCACAAGGAATCGTATTTAAAGACACAGATACTGCATTAAAAGAAAACGAAGAGATTTTCCGTGAGCACTGGGCGAAAGTAATTCCGCCAACTGACAACAAATTTGCTGCGTTAAACTCAGCTGTTTGGTCTGGTGGTTCATTTATCTACGTCCCAAAAGGTATCAAAGTAGATACGCCACTTCAAGCATACTTCCGTATTAACTCTGAGAACATGGGTCAATTCGAACGTACGCTAATCATCGTAGATGAAGGTGCACACGTACACTACGTAGAAGGCTGTACAGCGCCGGTTTATACTACAAACTCTCTGCACAGTGCTGTTGTAGAAATCATCATTAAAAAAGACGCATACTGCCGTTATACAACGATTCAAAACTGGGCGAATAACGTATACAACCTAGTAACGAAGCGAGCTGTATGTGAAGCGAATGCAACAATGGAATGGGTTGATGGAAACATCGGTTCTAAATTAACAATGAAATACCCAGCTGTTATCCTAAAAGGTGAAGGCGCACGTGGTATGACATTATCCATTGCATTAGCTGGTAAAGGCCAACACCAAGATGCGGGTGCGAAAATGATTCACTTAGCACCAAATACGTCTTCTACAATTGTTTCGAAATCTATTTCGAAGCAAGGCGGTAAAGTAACGTACCGTGGTATCGTTCACTTTGGCCGCAAAGCTGAAGGTGCTCGTTCAAACATCGAGTGTGATACGTTAATTATGGATAATCAATCAACATCTGATACAATTCCATACAACGAAATTTACAACGATAACATCTCTTTAGAGCACGAAGCGAAAGTTTCAAAAGTATCTGAAGAGCAGTTATTCTATCTAATGAGCCGCGGCATTTCTGAAGAAGAAGCAACAGAAATGATCGTAATGGGCTTCATCGAACCATTTACAAAAGAACTTCCAATGGAGTATGCGGTAGAAATGAACCGTCTAATCAAGTTTGAAATGGAAGGATCTATCGGGTAATAAATGATTTTTTTAAACTCGCTTGTATATACAAGCGAGTTTTTTTGATGAGTTTGTATTAAAATAATAGATGCACAGTTTGATACATATTGGAGGGATTTTGTGATATACGTAGGCGTAACAGGGTGGGGAGATCATTCATCTTTATATGAAACGGGCGTGCCTGCGCGAGATAAGCTCGCTGTATACGCAGGTCACTTTCCAACAGTTGAAGTAGATGCATCTTTTTATGCTATTCAGCCTAAAACAACGGTCGAAAAGTGGGTAGCAGATACCCCCGATTCGTTTCAATTCGTTGTCAAAGCTTATCAGGGTATGACAGGGCATATGCGGAATGAAATACCGTTTGATAGCAAAGACGAGATGTTTGATGCATTTATGGATTCTGTGACTCCTTACGTAAAAGCGAATAAACTTGCAATGATTTTGTTCCAAATGCCGCCCTGGTTTAATTGTACGAAAGAAAATGTTAATTATTTGCGATACAGCCGTGAAAAATTCGGTGATTTACCCGTTACGTTAGAGTTTCGTAACCAGTCTTGGTTTACGCCACAGTGGCATGATAAGACACTTATGTTTATGGAAAAAGAGAAATGGATTCACGGCATTTGTGATGAGCCACAAGCAGGTGAAGGGTCTGTGCCGACCGTTTTACATCCTACGAGTGCTGAGAAAACGCTGATTCGATTTCATGGTCGAAACGTTCACGGTTGGAATAAAAGTGGAGACCCTAACTGGCGTAAAATTCGCTTTTTGTATCGTTATAATCACCAAGAATTACTTGAATGGAAGCATCGTATTGAAGAATTAAAGCAGCAGACGAAAGATATTTACATCGTTTTTAACAACAATTCGGGCGGAGACGCGGTTGATAATGCTAAGGAATTAATTCATTTGCTGGACATTCGGTATACCGATTTGGCACCTAAACAGTTAAATTTATTTGATTGACTGCTAAAACAGATTGATGAGCGCATACCGTCTTAAACAATTAAGTTAGAAATAAAGTATGTGCTTTCTTGTATAATTATAAAAAAACGCCCTAAAGCTCACTCTTTTTGAAAATCATCATACCTTGATTAAGAAAGGAGTGGGGAATTTGATTACATTAGAACCTGTTGTTATTAATGGTCATACGTTCAATGCGGTTACCGTACTGCTTCCAAAAACAACGCTTTTAACAGTCTCTTCCGATAAAGGATATATTATGTGTGGAGCATTAGACGTTGGCCTTTTAAATGAAAAGCTGGTCAGTAGACAAATCATTGCCGGAAGAGCAGTTGGCGTTCGAACAATTGAAGATCTTTTAAATGCACCTTTAGAGTCTGTTACTGTGGAAGCAGAAAGTTTAGGCATTCATCCAGGTATGATAGGGCGCGAAGCTTTATTAAAAATGGTATAGTTAGGAATAAAGTCCTTTATATTCAAATTTTGTCTAAAAGGATTCAATGGAGAGGTAGTAAATGCTCTACCTCTTTTATAGCGATTATAAAATAATAGATAGTTAGGGAGTTACTATGAAATTAGTTGCAATTCAATCATTGAGCCCAGGTGCATGTTTAGCAAAACCAATATTAGATGAAGCAGGAAAAACGCTAATTAATACAGGCATACCTTTGACAGAGACTATTATTAATCGTTTACAGCAGCGAGGTGTTACGTTTGTATACATAGGTGATAAACGAACAAATGATATTGTTGTAAATTCTACTTCTACCATCCCATTTTCACTTCGGAAAAAGGCAATGGAATCAGTGGAAGATGTCTTTCACTCTCTTCAAAAAAAGCATGAAAAAACGCGTGTTGCACTTTTAGAACAATCGGTTCGTGAAGTACATAAGGTTGGCAATCAATTAGTAGATGAGATTATGAATAATAATGATGTATTGTCATTGTTAACGGATGTATATATATACGATAACTATGTATTTTCTCATTCTGTGAACGTGACGCTTTATGCCCTTTCACTCGGAAAAGAAATAGGATTAACTCAGCCTGTTCTAGAGAAGCTAGGTGCAGGAGCTATGCTACATGATGTAGGGAAAATGTTAATTCCCCAAGATATTCTAAACAAGCCCGGAAGATTAACGGATGAAGAATTTAAGTTAATGAAAAAGCATACTACATACGGGTACGAATTATTGCGAAGTACTCCTAATGTCTCTGCGCTCTCCGCCTCTTGCGCATATCAGCATCATGAAAGATTGGATGGATCAGGGTATCCATTAGGAATTAAAGAAGAGCGAATTCATTTATTTAGTAAAATTATCGCAATTGCGGATGTGTACGATGCCGTGACGTCAAATCGCGTGTATAGAAGCGCTCTTCTCCCTCACGAGGGGCTAGAGATTTTGTATGCGGGTGCAGGAAGTCAGTTTGATAAAGATATGATTAGCGCTTTCAGAAGGGCAATTGCTGTTTATCCTATTGGTCTTTTTGTAACGCTGAATGACCAAAGAAAAGGCATAGTAAGTAAGCAAAATAAAGGCCTAAGTGATCGACCTTACATTCTTATTCAAGAAGAAGGAGGCAGGGTTTTAGATAAACCTTATGAAATTGATTTAAAAGAAAGTCCTACATTAATAATTATCAGCAACGATTTAAAACAAACATAGAAAACTTTTAGAAAATAGCGTTAGCCCTCCTTGTTTATGCATACATATAGCTTGTAAGGAGGGATTTTTTTGATTAGGGTTCGCCGAAGAGTATTGAAAAAGGGACCTATACCATTTCGCTATGTTGTACTACTAACAATTGTTTTTTTTCTGCTTTCTACTGGAGCAGGAATATGGTTAATTAATAGAGGAATTGAACCAACCTTAATGAAATATGCAGAAGCCCAGACTAAAGAGATTGCAACGCTTGTTATTAATAAGGCCGTTAATAAACAAGTGGTAGACCAACTTGATGTGAACGATATTATTAAGACAGAAAGTACGCCGGATGGGCAGGTAGCCAAGATTGATACGGCAGTCGTAAATCGTATTAGAGCTCAAACGACATCTTTAGTCCAGGCTAATTTACGAGAAGCTGAAAAAGGAAATTTAGAAGAATTAGAGATTCCAACGGATATTAATATTGAACCAGATGAAAAGCTCAGGCAGCGAGGAATTGTCTATCAAGTTCCATTAGGGCAAGCTACAAACAATGCCTTACTAGGAAATCTAGGACCTTTAATCCCGGTTAAATTTCATGCAATTGGTGATGTGCAATCAGACGTTGTACGGAAAATAGAGGAATACGGAATTAACGGTGCTTTTTTAGAAATTTCAATTGAAGTTCAGGTTAACGTTCAGGTGATTATTCCCTTTGCTACAAAACAGACAACCGTTCAAGCGACAGTGCCTGTAGGGATGGCGATGATTCCAGGGAACGTACCGGATTATTTTAACGGTGGCACTAACTCAGCCTCTCCATCTATTGAACTAAAGAAGAAATAGCCGGTTGATAACTTTATACTTTACCGATATAATGTACTAGATATAATTATATACCATCACCTTATCAGATCGATGAGGTAGAGGATGCAAAAAGTATGAGTATACTATGTGAGGATGACAACTGTGATCATAGTAAAAAGGATTTTTTGCCGAAGGAAAGAAAAAGAGTCAGCTTTTCTTTTCTGGGGTTACCTTGAAAAAGGGTAACACTGTCATTATGAAAATACGCTTGTTTTCATGATGGAGGGCTACTGATCGTGATGGAGGATAACATAACATTACAAAGAGTAATGATAGTTATTTTCTATCATTGCTCTTTTTTGCGTTTTTTTCTTTATAAGTAGTCCTCCTAGATTTAAACAGGCTTATATTAGGAGGATATCATGGAAGGAACTATTTTTTCGTTATTACCACCATTGATTGCCATATTAATGGTTGTTTTAACACGTAAAGTACTGCTTTCCCTAGGAGTAGGGATTTTAGCAGGTGGATTAGTGTTAACGGAGTTTTCAGTTGGAGAAACGATTCAAAAGATTTGGGGAAGCTTTGCTACAATTTTCTACGCGGACGGCGCACTTAATACTTCAAATCTATTCATTTTGCTTTTCCTTTTAATTTTAGGTGTTATTACGGCTTTTATCTCAATCATTGGAGGAAGCCGTGCTTTTGGAGAATGGGCTTTACAACGTATTAAAACGCGTCGTGGAGCTCATCTATTAACAGCTGTGTTAGGAATTATTATCTTTATTGATGATTATTTTAATGCACTAGCTGTTGGACAAGTAAGTCGCCCGGTAACAGATCGACAGCGGGTATCAAGAGCGAAGCTTGCTTATTTAATTGATTCAACTTCAGCTCCGGTATGTGTGATTGCACCGTTCTCAAGTTGGGGTGCCTATATTATTACGGTTGTAGGTTCAATTCTAGCTGCGCACGGGATGAGTAATGTATCAGCATTTTCAGCATTTGTACAGATGATACCGATGAATTTTTATGTATTTACCGCATTAATTATGGTATTCGTGGTGAGTGTTTTTGATATTAACATTGGACCAATGAAAAAACACGAAGAGCGTGCGATTCGTACTGGAGAAGTAACGGACCCAGAAAAAGGTGCAGTACCAGGAGAGTTAAAAGAAGATTTACCAGTTAGTGAAAATGGTCGTGTATTCGATTTGATCTTACCAATTATTGTATTGATGATTGGGACAATTGGTGCGATGTTATGGACAGGCTATCAAGCAACTGAAGGTCAAGCTACAATCTTTACAATGTTTGAGAATACGAATGTACCTAATTCATTAATGATTGGTGGTTTATCAGGCCTTGTTGTAACGCTAGTATTATTTATCGCACGTACGAGACAATCGAATGAACTGTCTAATTCGGTGCTTGGTAAGGGCATAGTAGCAGGAATCAAATCGATGCTACCCGCTATTTATATTTTGCTGCTTGCTTGGATGATTGGAGATTTGATTGGTCAGTTGAAATCAGGAGAATTCTTAGCAGGAATTGTGGAGAGTTCTAATTTAAATATTGCCTTCTTACCAGTGGTACTATTTATTATTGCTGGCATCATGGCGTTTTCAACAGGGACATCGTGGGGAACGTTTGGTATTATGCTTCCAATTGCAGGTGACATTGTAGGAAACATTGAACCAGAATTATTATTACCAGCTCTTGCGGCTGTATTAGCTGGTTCAGTTTGCGGAGATCACTGTTCACCAATTTCTGATACAACAATCTTGTCATCAACTGGAGCAGGAAGTCATCATATTGATCACGTAATGACACAGCTTCCTTATGCAATTATTTCAGCTGTAATTAGCATCATTGGTTATATTGTACTTGGTTTAACAGAAAGTACAGCTGCAGGATTTGGAACAATAATGGTTTTATTAGTGGTATTTGTCTTAGTAACTCGTAAAAAGGGGAACATAACAGAGACATCATTAGAAAAATAGAAGAATAAAGATAGAGCAGATGCGCTTCACAACGTCTGCTCTATTTTTAATTGTTTAATTATCGAAATTTTCTATAAAAAATATTTTGACATACTATAGCATAATAGCTATAATTCTTCGTAAGATAGTTCTAAAGACAGACTATGCTAAATTGTCAGAAAGTTTAAATAACTTTTTGGGTTATGACAGAGATAAAAGAAAAGAGAGAGTGTAAGGGGGAAACTATGATGGAAAATCGTCCTCAATGGGGTACGAGAGCAGGTTTTATCATGGCAGCAGCAGGTTCTGCAATTGGATTAGGAAATATTTGGAGATTTCCGGCGACTGCCTATGAAAACGGTGGAGGTGCATTTTTCTTACCATACTTATTTGCGTTATTAACAGCAGGTATTCCAATCTTAATCATGGAGTTTGCAATTGGACATAAGTATAGAGGATCATCGCCATTATCGCTAGCGAGACTAAATAAAAAAGCAGAATGGCTAGGCTGGTGGCAAGTTGGTATTTCATTTATTATTGCAGTTTACTATGCAGCGATTATTGCATGGGCCATGTCTTACTTTATCTTTTCGCTAAAGCTAAGCTGGGGTCAAGATACTGAAGGGTTTTTATTCGGTGACTATTTGAAATTAGCTGAGGTTCCTGGTCAAACGGGAAGCATTGTACCAGGTGTCCTAATACCGCTTATTTTAGTTTGGGTAATAGCTTTAGGTGTCTTACTAAAAGGTATTAAAAAAGGAATTGAAGCAGCAAACAAAATTTTCTTACCAACATTAATTGTTTTATTCTTTATCATTGTGCTTCGCGCTATTACATTAGATGGTGCAATGGAAGGGTTGAATGCATTCTTTAAGCCAGACTGGAGCGCTATTGCAGATGGAAAAGTTTGGGTGGCAGCTTATGGTCAAATCTTCTTCAGTTTATCTGTTGGTTTTGCCATTATGATTACTTATTCTAGCTATTTACCAAAGAAATCAGATTTAACAAATAATGCTTTTATCACTGGCTTTGGTAACTCAGCATTTGAATTACTAGCCGGTATTGGTGTATTTAGTGCTTTAGGGTTTATGGCAATGCAGCAAGGTGTGAGCATTGATGAAGTAGTAGCAGGTGGAGTAGGATTAGCATTTGTTGTATTCCCTCAAATTATTAACGAGTTTCCGGCGTTTAATCAGCTGTTCGGATTACTTTTCTTTGGATCGTTAACATTGGCTGGTTTAACATCACTTATTTCCATTATTGAAACATTTGTAGCGGGGGTACAAGATAAATTTAACGTATCTCGTACGAAATCTGTCTTAATGGGTGGGGGCTTAGCTTCTATCATTTCATTATTATTTGCTACTCAAGGAGGGTTATACTTCCTAGATGTAATGGATTATTTTATCAATAACTTTGGTGTTGCTTTAGCCGGTTTAGTTGAAATTATCTTAGTGGCTTGGGTATTCCGTGAACTAAACAATCTACAAAAACATGCAAACAGCGTATCTGACATTATGCTTGGTGCTTGGTGGAAAATTTGCTTAAGCGTAATCACACCAGCTGTTCTTGGATACATGATGTTTGATAATGTGAGAACTAATATTTCAGAAAATTACGAAGGTTATGCGACGAGTTTCATTGTTCCATTTGGTTGGGGAGTTGCAGGTTTGGTGATTGTTGTTGGGATTCTATTATCATTTAAAAGTTGGAAGAAAGAATCATTATCTTCTGTGAAGGAGGATACAACGTATGGAAAGTAATTCAGTAATTATGATGATTGCAGGAATGATTATCATCTGGGGCGGTTTAGCAGCAAGTATTATTCATGCAGTGAAGAAATCAAAGGAAAGTAAAGCGTAAAAAAGAGTGCTTAGAACATTGTTCTAAGCACTCTTTTTATATTAAATAAACGTTTGTTTAAATCGTACATTACTTTTTCTTTTGACGATCAATTCTTTCCCATGACCTAAGCTGCGGATAAGGGTCAAAAGACCATTCGTTTCGACCGTTATCTTTGTACATACCGTAATGTAAATGAGGTGGAAATTTCCCAGATGTACCTGGAGGCCCGTATCCTGAACTA
Source organism: Priestia sp. FSL W8-0001 (assembly GCF_038050335.1). Taxonomy (NCBI): domain Bacteria; kingdom Bacillati; phylum Bacillota; class Bacilli; order Caryophanales; family Bacillaceae; genus Priestia; species Priestia sp. FSL W8-0001. The sequence continues at coordinate 3,676,268 of NZ_JBBPAL010000001.1, read as the reverse complement.
CCAACACCACCGATGACCATACCTGGTTCTACAATCTGTCCCGTTTTTAAATCTTTAGCAAATCCACTTAAATGTGCTAGGTAGTGATAATTATTATTCAGGTCTCGAATTCCAATACGCCAGCCACCATATTTATTCCAACCTTTTAGTTCGATTATACCATAGCAAGGAGACTTGACTGGAACGCCATAGTCAGCGAAAATATCAGTTCCTTCATGAATTCTTCTTCCGCCCCATCCACGAGCGTCACCCCAAGTGCTGCGATAGCTATAGTTTGATTGAATCGGCACTGGAAACGAGGTTCCTTTTAAGTCAATACGACCATAGGTCTTAAAGAGCTTGGCGTTTCCAAGGATAATATCAACCGCTTTAGCTCGATGATAATAACTCCATAGCGCAATTTTAATATAATCCTCGCTTGTTCCAAAAGTTTGAATATAATTAGCCATTGTAAAAAGCATGTCTTCATCATTTAACTGATCAGCTTTCCCATCGCCGTTTCCGTCTTTTCCTAAACCACCTAATAACGAAATGGTTGAGGGGTTTTGGTCATTAAGCTTTGGATTTAAAGAACCCGCCCATTTTTCTGGAGAGTAATAAATAGCAATTGCACCTTTTTCTCTTGGAATATCCTTATGAGAGCGACGGACGTTTCGTTCATATTGATCAATTCCAGCAAAGTAATACCAAGGTATTGATGACACAGCCTCCATCTGCTGATATAATTCCATGCGCTTCGTATTTAAAGCTGCTTCATCTTCGGTAGAAAGTGGCGCAGCCTGAGATGAAATCGTACATGAAAAGCATAGTGAAAAAAATAACAGAAAAAGCACATATTTTTTCAATGGGCTTCCTCCTTCCTAATTAAGTTATAGTATTAGTTTGTGAAACGATGAAAAATTTAATAAATAATAATTAATGGAAATAAAATGATGTTAAGGTTATATGAACAATAAATAAAGCGCTATCATTTGCGGTTATTAAAGGATAAAGAGTAGAGATAAATAAGTGCAGAGCGCTTGTCGAATCGCTCTTTTGTATGATAAAGTGACATGTAGTGTATTTTTTATTTGACAATTTAACAATCAGCATATAGGTTACAGACATTTTCTAGATTGATGGAGTTGATACTAATGGCAACAAAGGAAGAGTATGTCCGCAAACCCGAGTGGCTAAAAATTAAGCTAAACACAAACGAGAACTACACGGACTTAAAGAAAATGATGCGTGAAAAAAATCTGAATACGGTATGTGAAGAAGCAAAATGCCCTAATATTCATGAGTGTTGGGCAGTTCGTCGTACGGCTACCTTTATGATTTTAGGTCAAGTTTGTACACGTGCGTGTCGCTTCTGTGCTGTGAAAACAGGCTTACCAACAGAGTTAGATTTGGAAGAGCCAGAACGCGTAGCAGATTCAGTTCAGCTAATGAACTTAAAGCACGCTGTTATTACGGTAGTTGCGCGTGACGATCTAAAAGACGGTGGAGCAGGTGTACTAGCAGAGACAATTCGCGCTATTCGCCGTAAAAATCCATTTACGACAATCGAAGTATTACCTTCAGATATGGGTGGAGTAGAAGAGAACCTCCGCATGGTAATGGATGCTCGCCCTGATATTTTAAACCATAACATTGAAACAGTACGCGAATTAACGCCTCGTGTGCGTGCAAGAGCTACATACGAGCGTTCATTAGAATTTTTACGTCGTGCAAAAGAAATGCAGCCAGATATTCCTACAAAATCGAGCATTATGATTGGGCTTGGAGAAACAAAAGAGCAAATCATTGAAACGATGGATGACCTGCGAGCAAATAATGTAGATATCATGACAATCGGTCAATATTTACAGCCTACAAAGAAACATATTAAAGTTCAGAAGTACTATCACCCAAGTGAATTCGAAGAGCTTAGAGAAATTGCTTTAACTAAAGGATTTAGCCACGTTGAAGCTGGTCCACTTGTGCGTTCTTCTTATCATGCGGATGAACAAGTAAATGCTGCTTCAAAGCAAAAGCAAAATAACGGGTAATGAAAAAGGCGATGTTTCCATCGCCTTTTTTATTTCATCTTTTCATCTGTTACATGTTCATTCAATTCGTTTTTTCCCTCGCCGTTTGCATTCTCACCATCGTTCATCTTACGACCTTGAGGAGATTTAAGCATTTCTTTAATGGTTAAATGAATGGACTCTTCCACAGACTCGGCTTTCGTATTTGCTTCACTGAAGCGTTCGATATCTTGAATGTGCTGTGGGTTATCTGATACGTATACGTGATAATAACGGGGCATAATAGACATTGCTGTCCGTTTTACTTGATCAGCGGTAGCATTTCGATCTTTTGTGTCTGTTTTATACGCGATTAGCACGTCTTCATCTGTCACAAGCGTAGCTACGTCATTCACATTTGGAATGGCTGAACTAAGTTTACTAATTGAATCAGCTGCTTCCTCACGGTCAAGTGTAGCAATGTTTTGTGCCTTTTCAGTATCGTTAGCAACAGGTGATTTTTGATAACGTACGTACCCATAATCGGTATCGTTATCCTTTTCTTTGTTATATAAATCGTTATGATCAGCTACATTAATAGCATTTGGATTATTAGGTGATAGTGCTTCATTATCTGTTTCGCCCCCTGCCTGACAACCTGATAATGCAACCATTGTTAACATGCCGCAATAAATTAAATATTTTTTCACTGTAAACGACCTCCCTATCTATAGGTTGCGGCGATTGGTTAAAAAATTGCCTGTAAATTGCTGGTTTTCATGTTTTTTAATCAAACGATTGTTTAGAAAAAAAATTCAAAATGTGGTATGGTAATTTTGAAGAGAAGAGGTGAAACAATGATTTGTGTTAATAATGTTTGCTATGAAGTAATCAAAGAAGAACGAGAAGGGTTTGATGAGGAAGCTTTTCGAAGTCGATATATTGATGTGCTTAGTCGCTACGACTATATATTAGGCGATTGGGGCTATAATCAGCTGCGTTTAAAAGGTTTTTTTGATGACCGTAATCAAAAAGCTACATATGATACAAAAATAAGTACAATTCAAGATTATTTACACGAATATTGTAATTTTGGCTGTGCGTATTTTGTACTGAAAAAAGTAAATAAATAAAAAAGGTCAGCAGAAGATGTACTTTCTTTCCGCTGCCTTTCTCATTAAATGACCTCGTATAAGAACTCTCTAAGTTCTTGACCATCTTCTTCTGAAAGCTTAAATATGTGCTCTAAATAATTTGGTTCCTCTAAATCATCTGAGCCAATAATAGCAAAGCGTCCCCCTTGAATATCTAAGACAAGATGCTTGCCATAATAGCGATCAGACTGAATGATAGCAAGGTCAAACCGTTGATTTTCACCCATAAAGCTAACAAATCGAGTTTTTGTATTAACTACATCATCATATAAATAAAAGCGTTCGCTCATTCTCTTGCTCCTTCCTTCTTTCCATACTTTTATCATATCAAATGAAAAAAGAAAAGTGGGGAGAAGCCTGCTAGAAAATTTTATAAGCGAAGCGTTAGGAGGAAACATCATGTACTTTGTAGATCGTCAAAAGATTGAACATATACTACGTTTTTATGAGCAGCACCTAGTTGTTTTTTCTGAACAATCTAAGTGGGAAAGTACTATCGAGAAAAAAGCGTTAGAAAGAGTTGTTCACCTCTTAATTGAAAACGTTTTAGATGTCGGTAATGCAATGATTGATGGATTCATTATGAGAGATCCTGGAAGCTATGATGATATCATTGATATTCTTATGGATGAGAAGGTAGTAGAAACTTCGGAAGAACAGGGCTTAAAAGCAGTAATTAATTTGCGAAAAGTCCTTGTACAAGATTATTTAGATGTTAAACATGATGAAGTGATACATGTTGTTCAAGAGAACAAAGAGGTTTTAAGTCAATTCCCAACTCGAATTCGTACATATCTAGAAAATGAATTAGGACCTGTTTCAGCTTTCCGTAATTAGCGTGAAAGAACTGTGAGCTGATTTGTGATTTTAGGAAAAATAAGCTATTATCGCATTGTAACTCTATCTGCTTTCTTATAATAAAGAAGGCGTTTTTATTATCGAATGAATTAGTAGGAGGCAGCTATGAAGCAATATAAAGGCTATTTAATTGATTTAGATGGAACGATGTATAAAGGAACAGAATTAATTGCAGAAGCGCGTGATTTCGTCATTGCATTAAAAGAAAAAGGTATTCCGTATTTATTTGTTACGAACAATTCAACAAAAAGACCTGCTCAAGTAGCAGAAAAGCTTGAAAGCTTCGGAATTCCCACAACAGAAGATCAAGTGTTTACAACAAGCCAAGCAACGGCTAATTATTTGCATGACCGTAAACCCAACGGTACAGTATATGTAATTGGTGCAGAAGGGATTCGCCATGCGCTTACTGAAAAAGGGTTCACAATTCAAGATGAAGATACGGACTTTGTAGTCGTTGGCTTAGATCAAGAAATTACATATGAGAAGCTAGCAAAAGCTTGTTTAAACGTCCGTAACGGTGCATTTTTTGTGTCGACAAATGGCGATATTGCACTTCCAACAGAAAGAGGCTTACTTCCAGGAAACGGTTCTATAACGTCGGTTGTTTCGGTTTCTACTCAAACACAACCAGTCTTCATTGGAAAGCCAGAAAGTATTATTATGGAGCAAGCGTTAGAAGTAATTGGAACACCGAAAGAAGACACTCTTATGGTAGGCGATTATTATGATACAGATATTTTAGCTGGAATGAAAGCAGGATTAGATACTTTATTAGTTCATACTGGGGTAACAACAAAAGAGCTACTTAAGGGGTATGATAAGCAGCCAACTTATGCTGTTGATTCCCTAAAAGAATGGATGGATAAAATATAATGAATGAAAAGAGAGTGATTCAAATTGAACCACTCTCTTTTTTTATTCAACATTTTCAGCTCGATGTGCCAGACGACTCGAGGCAGCTGCAGCAATAGCACCAACAATATCATCAAGGAATGTGTGACATTTTCCAGACGATTTATCGTTTAATTCTTCCAGTATCCCTGGCTTTTGCTTATCAATATATCCATAGTTTGTAAAGCCGATTGAGCCATACACGTTTACGATGGATAAGGCTAAGATTTCATCTATGCCATACAAGCCTTCGTCCTTTTCTAAAATTGATAAGAGCGGCTCTTCAACCTGTTTCTTTTCCGTTAAAATATCCAGTTGAATACCTGTAAGAATTGCATTCTGTACTTCGCGTTTTGAGATGACGCGCTCGACATTGTACTCACATTCTTGAATGTTTAAATTGGGGTGGTATTTCTTTTGTAGATAAAAAACAAGATCAGCAATATCTCTTACTGTGACACCACGTTTTGTTAGCCACGCTCTTGCTGTTTTTTCCATTTCACTTTGCTCGTGTTTTTTCTCCAAGTATCATCACCTAATTTCTTTTTATTTTTTAATGCTTAAAGGAATACAGAAGCATATGTTTAGAAGTAAATCATGTACTTCACGATTTGGTGAGCATATCATTACATCTTCTAGTATGACTCACTCGGAGGAAATCATAATAAATTGTGTAATTCTAATCTATTCGATTGCGCATAAATATTATGACAAGTATTGAATTTCTTTATGGGAAAACTTTGATCAATGAAATGAGGGGATGTACGTGAAGCAAGCAATTTATGAAGGCTATGGTTTACACCCTGATGAATTGTTGACTTTGGGCGCTTATCAAGCCTTCCAATATCGAGACATCTTGTATACGATTATTCATTTAAATCAAGTGGAAGAAGATGAGCTGAACGAGTTGTATCAAATGAGTCAGTTTCTCATGAGCCAAGGTGACCGTTATATCTCTACATTTATGCCAAATCTAGAAGGAAATATGATTACAGAATCAGATGATTTAAAGTTTATGATTTGCCGATCGATAGCCGCACCGCGAAATGAAAAGTTTGTCATTGGTTCAGAGCTAGCAGAATTTCATCAGCGCGGTCGAATGTTTCCTTATGAAGTTGAACATTCAAAACGGTTAGGTCAATGGAAATCATTGTGGGAAAAGCGGTTAGATCAAATGGAAGAGTTTTGGTATGGACGATTGAGAGCTTTGCCTAATCAAGAAGTTGAAAAGAAATTTCTCGAAAGCTTTCCATACTATCTAGGGCTAGCAGAGAATGCCATTCAGTATTTAGTGGATACAGAGATTGATGATTTGCCAAGAGCAGTAGACTCAGCTACAATTTGTCATCACCGATTTGGACAGACGACTTGGGGAAGCCAGTATATCTATAAACTCCCAGTGGATTGGGTCTTTGATCATCCCAGCAGAGACTTAGCAGAGTATATTCGTGAACAATATTTATCATCCTATGAGCTAAATCCACATCAGTTGCATTACTTTTTAAGTGAATACGAACGTATTAACCCACTCTCATCATTTTCGTGGCGTCTTCTATATGCGAGACTGTTGTTCCCTGTGCATTATTTTGAAGTGGTAGAAGGATATTATAGTGTTCAAAGCGAAGAACAAAAGCAAGGCTATTATAAGCAGCTAGAAGCTGTCTTAGATCACTCATCCCATTATGAGCGATTTTTAAAGCAGTTTTATCAATCCGTTGGAATTTCTACTTCACGGTACCATATACCAGAAGTAGGGTGGTTATCAAGCGGTGTTTAAGTGGTATAAGTAGAGTAAAGACATATAAAGATAATGCGACGTGACGCCTATTGCGGTAAACAATAAGGCGTCATGTTATGTAATTAAAAATCAATGAGGTGATAGATAATGGACAAGCCGTTTATTTTTATTACGAGGAATATACCGGAGAAGTTCGTGGAGCCACTACGCGTAGTGGCTGAAGTAGAGATGTGGCATTCAGAAGAAGACCCGGTACCTCATGATGTACTCACTGAAAAAGCAAAAAAAGCTCATGGGCTTTTAACGGTTTTATCTGATAGAGTAGATGAAGAATTATTAAAGGAAGCCACTAATTTAAAAGTAATTGCGAATCTAGCTGTGGGGTTTGATAATATTGATATCCAAGCAGCGACAAAGCGTCAAATCTATGTTTGTAATACGCCTGATGTGCTTTCAGATACCACAGCAGATTTAGCTATGACGCTTCTTATGACAACGGCTAGAAATATTTTAGAGGCTTCAGCACATATTAAAGAAAATAAGTGGACAAGCTGGAGCCCATATTTGTTAGCTGGTCGAGATATTCATCATAAAACACTTGGAATTGTTGGGATGGGAAAGATTGGTGAAGTGCTAGCGAAGAGAGCAGCAGGTTTTGATATGAATATCCTTTATCACAATCGTTCTCGAAATGAACAAGCTGAAAGCAAGTTACCTGTTACATATGCATCAATGGATGATGTATTAGAGAAGTCTGACTTTGTTGTGTGCTTAACACCTTTAACAAAACAAACTGAAAATATGTTTAATGAGGAAGCATTCAAAAAGATGAAGAAATCTGCGATGTTTATTAACGTTTCTCGGGGTGATGTAGTGGACGAAGCCGCTTTGTTAAAAGCGTTGAATGAAGAGGAGATTGCAGCAGCAGGACTGGATGTCTTTGTGAATGAACCAATTGATGGTTCACACCCGTTAGCCATGCACCCAAAAGTAGTGGCACTACCTCACATTGGAAGTGCGACGGTAGAAACACGCACAAGTATGATTAAATTAGCGGTACAAAACATAGAAGCTGTTTTAGCAGGGCATTTCCCATCTACCATCATTAATAGAGAGCTTGTGCCTCAAGGTTAAAGAATAAAAGCATTTCTTTTATAGAAATGCTTTTTGTATGTTAAAAAACAAGAAAATACGTGTTATGATAAGGAAATGAAATATTTAAAAAATTTAAATTTGTCTTTTTATTCAACGAATAAAGAGATAAATTTAAAGTAAAGTCTTGTAAAAAAGAAAAATAGGGTCTATAATGTCCACTATAAGAAAACAAATGTATACGTGAAGAGAACATAGAGGTGAATAATATGACAAAAAGTATTTCAGTAGGATTATTAGGGTTGGGAACGGTTGGTAGTGGAGTAGTTAAAATTATTGAAAATCACCAGGATAAGTTAAGTCACCAAGTTGGCTGTCCGGTAACGGTTAAAAAAGTGGTAGTTAAAAATATTGATAAAGTTAGAGATGTAGAGATTAGTAGTGAGAAATTATCAACAAACGTAGAGGATGTCATTCATAACCCAGATGTAGATGTTGTTATTGAGGTTATGGGTGGCGTTGAGGAAACAAGAGACTATATTTTAACGGCTCTTCGTAATAAAAAGCACGTTGTAACAGCAAATAAAGATTTGATGGCAGTTTACGGTTCTGAGTTATTAACGGTTGCATCAGAAAATGGCTGCGATTTATTTTATGAAGCAAGTGTTGCTGGAGGAATTCCGATTCTTCGTGGACTTGCAGATGGTTTAGCTTCAGATCGTATTACAAAAATGATGGGAATTGTAAATGGTACAACAAACTTTATCTTAACAAAGATGACAAAAGAAGGAAGCGCATATGAAGAAGTGCTAAAAGAAGCACAAGAACTAGGTTATGCAGAAGCAGACCCTACTTCTGATGTTGGAGGCTTGGATGCAGCAAGAAAAATGGCGATTCTAGCTACGCTTGGTTTCTCAATGAAAATTGACCTTGATGATGTGCAGGTTCAAGGTATTACGGAAGTAACGGAAGAAGATTTACAATATAGTAAACAATTAGGATATACAGTGAAATTAATTGGATACGCGCATCGAGACGGAGACAACGTCGAAGTAAGTGTTCAGCCAACGTTATTAGCGGATACACATCCATTAGCATCAGTTAGCGATGAGTACAATGCGGTTTATGTGTATGGAGAAGCGGTTGGAGAAACAATGTTTTATGGTCCTGGAGCGGGTAGTTTACCGACAGCAACTGCAGTTGTATCGGATCTTGTGGGCGTGATGAAAAACTTGAGATTAGGGGTCAATGGAAAGAGTGCCGTAACGCCTCAATTCCCAAAACAGTTGAAAACAGAAGACCAAAAGTTTTCTAAACACTTCTTACGTATTCACGTAAAAGATCAGGTAGGCGCATTTGCCAAATTAACAACATTATTTTCTGAACGCGGCGTAAGCTTTGAAAAAATTATTCAATTACCGGTTACAGGAAGCGAACTTGCAGAGATCGTTGTTGTAACACATAAAACATCTCAAAAAGACTATGAAGAAATTTTACAACAATTAAGAGACTTACCAATCGTTGAAAACGTAAAAAGCAGTTATCGAGTAGAGGGAGTTGGCATCGTATAATGTGGAAAGGTTTATTACACCAATATAAAGAGTTCTTGCCAGTAACAGAAGAAACACCAATGTTAACACTACATGAAGGAAATACGCCGCTTATTCATCTTCCATATTTATCGGAAGAACTTGGCATTAACTTGCATGTAAAAGTAGAAGGTTTAAACCCTACAGGTTCATTTAAAGACCGAGGTATGGTCATGGCCGTTGCAAAAGCAAAAGAAGAAGGAAGTAACACAGTCATTTGTGCATCTACTGGTAATACGTCTGCAGCAGCAGCAGCTTATGCGTCACGTGCAGGCATGCGCTGTATCGTTGTTATTCCAAACGGAAAAATTGCAATGGGTAAGCTCGCTCAAGCTGTTATGTACGGAGCAGAAATTGTAGCAATTGAAGGAAACTTTGATCAAGCACTTTCAATGGTTCGAAAGCTTAGTGAAACAGCACCTGTATCTCTTGTAAACTCTGTGAACCCTTACCGAATTGAGGGGCAAAAAACCGCAGCTTTTGAAATCTGTGAACAGTTAGGAAAGGCACCTGACGTTTTAGCAATTCCTGTTGGGAACGCCGGGAATATTACAGCATATTGGAAAGGTTTCAAAGAGTATAATGAGCGTAATCAGAGCGGTCTGCCTCTTATGCACGGTTTTGAAGCTGAAGGAGCAGCAGCAATCGTTCGAAACGAAGTAATTGAAAATCCAGAGACAATTGCAACAGCAATTCGTATCGGTAATCCAGCAAGCTGGGATTATGCGGTAAATGCAGCTAATGAATCAAAAGGCAAAATTGATGAAGTGACGGATGAGCAAATTTTAGATGCATATCGCTTAATTGCTAGAAGAGAAGGTGTTTTTGCAGAGCCTGGGTCTTGTGCATCAATCGCTGGTGTAATAAAAGACGTAAAATTAGGGAAAATTGCCAAAGGTTCAACAGTAGTAGCAGTGCTAACTGGAAATGGATTAAAAGATCCGAACGTAGCAATTGACGCACATGATGTTAAGCCAGTTGTATTGCCAAATGAAGAAGAAAAAGTGTTTGAATATATTGAAGGTGTTGTCGCTTCATGTTAACTTTTGACCGCTTTAAAATCACAGTGCCAGCGAGCTCTGCTAATTTAGGGCCCGGGTTTGATTCCATTGGAATCGCTCTTGGGCGCTACTTGATTTTAACAGTGGAGCCAGCTGAACAGTGGGTATTTGTACCAAAGACAGCTGATGTTGAAGGAATACCAACAGGCAAGGACAACTTAATGTATCAGGTTGCCGAAGATGTAGCAAAGCAATATGAAGTAACTCTTCCAGCAGCAAAAGTGTATGTCTCAAGCGATATACCGTTAGCTAGGGGGCTTGGAAGCAGTGCTTCTGCAATTGTTGCAGGTATTGAACTTGCTAATCAGCTTGCTAAGCTTAATTTATCGCAAAAAGACAAGCTGCGAATTAGCAGCCTAATGGAAGGTCACCCGGATAACGTAAGTCCTTCTATTTATGGAGGCGTCGTGATTGGATATCATCATGAAGATGAAACGTATATCAATCATATTCCCAACTTACAAGCTGAAGTAATAATGATTATTCCGAGATACGAATTAAAAACAGCTGATGCCCGTAATGCTTTGCCGAAGGTAATTGATTATCGAACAGCAGTAGAAGCCGGAGCAATTGGGAATATGCTTGTGTCTGCACTGATGAATCGTGATTTTGAAGCGGTAGGAACATTTATGGAAAAAGATTTATACCATGAGCTTTATCGAACAAAATTGGTACCAGAGCTAGCCATTGCGAGAGTAGAAGCTAAAAGGTTAGGAGCTTACGGAACAGTGCTGAGCGGAGCGGGGCCAAGTGTATTATGCTTAGCACCTATTGGAAAAGGAAAAGACATTGCTAAGCATTTAGCTATAAAATTATCTCATTGTGAAGTTGACGTAGTAGGTATTGATACAAAAGGTGTATATGTAGACGCTCAGGTCGTAACAAACTAAAGCAAAAACCCTCAAGCATCGCTTGAGGGTTTGTTATATAAGGGATCATTAGAAAACTTGTTCAACTTCTACAACACCAGGTACTTCTTCTAAAAGAGCACGTTCAATACCTGCTTTTAGCGTGATTGTTGAACTTGGGCAGCTGCCACAAGCGCCTAGAAGACGTAATTTTACAATGCCATCTTCAACGTCGACTAATTCACAATCTCCACCATCGCGAAGTAAAAATGGACGAAGCTTATCTAATACTTCTTGTACTTGTTCATGCATTTCCATTTCAGCCATGATTATCGACTCCTTTCCTTCTCTAGTTACATTATAAACGCTCTTACATAAAAAATCTATTCAAGAATCTTTGATTACGTTCGTTCAACTTGAAAAACGATGTTCTTTAAATAGTTTTTGTGTACAATAAAGATAAGATAGAGTGGAAGCTTTCTTTATTGAAAGAGCCATAGCATGGGAATAGGGGGAACAAATATGGAAAAAAACAACGTTGAGATTTGTGTATATGGAGCAGAAATTATTTGTGCAAGCTGCGTGAATTTACCATCTTCAAAAGACACACAGGAGTGGCTTGAGGCGGCGCTTAGTCGAAAATACCCGAATGAATCATTTAACATACGTTATATCGATATTTATAACCCACCTGTGGATGAAAAAGAGAAACAGGAGTTCTCGCAAAAAGTAATTGATGAAGATTTGTTTTATCCAGTTATTCTAATTAACAATGAGATTGTTGGAGAAGGGAATCCAAAGCTAAAGCGTATTTTTGAAGAATTAGAGAAATATGGATTTGTGTCTGCATAAAAAAACGCCTTTTAGGCGTTTTTTTATTAACCGTTATGGTATTTATACATCCATAAAATACCTGACTTTAATAAGCGAGCAACTCGACCCGTAATTGCGCGATCGTTTACTAATCCGAATCCGTGTTTTTTTCCTAAAGAGCCTAATACGCCTTTAAGTTTAATCGTTGGTAACTCAGTAGGTAGCTCTTCATTCTTCCATCGTGCTGTTAACACTTGAACAATCTGCTCTGCTTGCCCCTCAGCTAGTTGAGCACTAGGAGCATGTGGTAAGCTAGCACAGTCTCCCAATACATAGACATTCTCATTGTTAGGCAGATTATGATATTTTGTTAAGACTACGCGACCCTGAGTGTCTTTCTCAACGTTTAAATCCCTAACGACCTTGTTTGGTTGAATGCCGGCTGTCCACACAATCGCATCGCTTTTAATTGGTTCATCATGATTGTATAGAGTATTCTGTTCTACTCTCGTGATATTGGCGTTGTTCACAATTTCAATACCGTTAGAAGTGAACCAGTCTTGAACATAATTGCTCAAACGTTCTGGGAATGAAGATAAAATTAATTTTCCTCTATCGAATAGCATGATATTTAAATCAGAACGGCTTTCTTTTAACTCACTAGCTAATTCAACACCGCTAAGACCAGCTCCGACAATCGATACGGTTGCATGAGCAGGTAAATTGTTTAACGCTTGATATGTAGCGCGAGAAGCGTCGATTGTTTGAATGCTGTATGTATGCTCCGGTGCGCCCGGCACGCCGTGATATTTATCTTCACACCCTAGTCCGATAATTAGATCATCATAATGGAGGACTTCGTTGTCTTCAAGGTGAACTTGGTTATTTTCAAGATCAATGTTTGTAATGAAGCCATAGCGAATAGATAAACGAGGATGCTCTGGGAAAGAAACGCGAACGTGCTGATCTGAAATGGTTCCAGCCGCTAACGCGTAGAATTCAGTCTTTAATGAGTGATAAGGTGCTTTATCAACCAATGTTACATGTACATCCTCTGGCAATTGATTTGGCAAAAGTCGCTGTAGGACACGCATACCACCATATCCTCCACCGAGTATCACAAGGTTCTTCATCTGGATTTCCCCTTTACGTTTAGACATTTTATTCTCTCTATACTAATTGAATTGCTTAAAACATATAGGCATACAAAACGAAACCGATACGTCAATCGCATTCGATTTTGCATAGCATATTTTACTTAAATAATAATTTAATATAACCTGTTTTGTTTGTATTCACATAAAAGTATAACTAAATTGAATAAAAACCACAATATGTTTCAACATAATTTCCTTATCAGCATGCAGTTTGGATATTTGACGTCTTTTTAAAAACAAGGTAGGATAAACAATTAGTAGAGAGGTGAGAATAGTGATTCAACCAATTATTGAATTTTGTATCAGCAATTTAGCTAGCGGTTCTCAGCTTGCGTTGGAAGAGTTAGAAAAAGATCCGAATTTAGATATTGTTGAGTATGGATGTTTGGGTTATTGTGGAAAGTGTGCACGGTCTCCTTTTGCTTTAGTAAACGGGGATGTTGTAGCTGCTGACACACCAGAAGAATTAGTAGCAGCTATCTACACACATTTGGAAGAGAACCCAATGTTTTAATATAGAGTAAAAGTAGAAGAGGCTGGGACATAAGTAATTCAGCCAATGATAAACCTGAACGATTGAGAGTTTCTCACTTTTAATCGTTCAGGTTTTTTGGTTGATTGTGAAAACAATGTTGGAAACAGGGTGGAATGGAGCGTAGGACACTCGACTCCTGCGGGAAAGAGAGGGAAAACGGAGATCCCGCAGCGCAGCGAGGAAGCTCAGGTTCCTCCCCGCGGAAAGCGAGTGGCCGTAGCGCAATGGAACGAACGTGTTCAGACAAACCAAAAAGATTGGAACAGCTATTGTTCGTCTCTTAGAAGCAATCATTTTGTTATGTCCCAAACTCTTCTGTTTTGCTATGATATGCTACGAATCTCATGCCATCTTTCTTTAGTTCGCTCAAATGTTTTGCGATCGGGATGATTTTTATGTTTATAGATAATTTCTGAAAAATAGAGAAGCGCCTGCTGCTGAAACCCGAGCCGATAGTTTAGTTCTCCTATAATATATAACAATCGAACTTCGTTACTGTTAGAAGGGAACGTTTCTTCTAAATATGCTGTGGTGTAGCACTTTAATGCATGTAAAGCGAAAGCTCTCTCTTGTTGGATGTCATCAAGCAGTCGGTATAGCCAGCTTACTCGTAGCGTGAGGCTTGCGAGTACAGATGACTTTTCTTTTTTTATGTTGGCACAATAAATAGCCAGCTTGTAAGCACTTATTGCTTGTTGCAACGTTCGTTCTTGATCATATGGCTGGTAGCTCCAATTTTTTGTGACCTTTTCCTTAACTTGGTTTGCACTACCTGGAGGAAAAAGTCTTGAGAATTGTTCTGTACTCGCATATCCACACTTTGGACAGATTACGACATCATATATGATAGGGTGCAGCTTTGGGTTTTCATAATAAATAAAAAAATCAGTATCGTATCTTTGAGCCTTTAAAAAGCGAGATCGGACTTTTTTAGAATAAAAGCTGTGGCTACACAAAGCACAAGCGATTTTTTTATCATAAAGAGGATGTAGGGTTTCCAATTCATTTCCTCCTTTTGAAGTTCAATGATTCTTTATAACTATATTATACACTTTTCGTTTCGTGTTTTGGGTCTTTTGTAGTGTTTGTGATAGAAAAATAAAAACTCCTTAACCATTTTGGCTAAAGAGTTGGGAAACGGGGGATGTTCTTATTGTTTCCTACATTGAATGATTTTATACTAAGACCATACTAAAAAATAATGGGTGATTAAATGAAAAAATTTGCTTTTACAAAAATGCACGCGCTTGGAAATAATTATATCTACGTCAATCTATTTGAAGAGCATATTGCGGAAGAAGATTTAGCTTCTGTTGCTATTAAGGTATCAAACGTCTATACGGGCATCGGGTCAGATGGGATGATTCTAATTTGTCCTTCTACTAAAGGGAATGTTAAAATGCGCGTATTTAACAACGATGGTTCAGAAGCAAAAAATTGTGGGAATGGCTTAAGATGTGTAGCTAAGTATGCATATGAGCATAATTTAGTAGAAACAGAAGAGTTTACAATTGAAACATTATCAGGTCTTGTCCATGCGACTGTTCATTTGCAGGATAAAAAAGTAAATGAAGTAACAATTGATATGGGGAAACCAAAATTAAAGCCAGCTGAAGTTCCAATGCTTGGATTTGAAGGTAACAGCATCGTGTCAGAGAAAATGGAGTTCGGTGGCGAAGAGCTTATAGGTACAGCTGTATCGATGGGAAATCCTCATGTTGTATTTTATGTAGAAAATATTGAAAAAGCACCTCTTCATACATTAGGACCAGTGGTTGAAAAGGATCCACGTTTTCCGGAAGGTGTAAATGTTGAATTTGTAGAGATTATGAATGAATCAGAAATGCATTTTCGCGTTTGGGAAAGAGGTTCAGGTGTAACGCAAGCTTGTGGAACCGGTGCATGTGCAGCAGTTGTTTCTTCTGTTTTAAATAATCTTACGCAAAAAAATACTCCCACAATTGTTCACTTGGCGGGTGGAGACTTAACCATTACATGGAAAGAAAATAACCATGTACTAATGAAAGGTCCAGCAGTTGTTATTTGTGATGGCGTTTATTACTATTAAGAACTGAAAGCAGAGTAGTTGTTCATCATGTACTCACAGCGTATACTTATAGGTAAAAGGAGGTCATCTAACTATGAGTCAAGATATCCTAGAAATTACAGAAGCGGCTAGCTTTCAAATAAAAGATATGATGAAAGAACATGAAGAAGAGAATGCTTACCTTCGCGTAACGATTAACGGAGGAGGCTGTTCAGGTTTATCATACGGAATGGGCTTCGCACACGAAGTTAGTGAAGACGATATGCAGTTTGAGCAACATGGCATTCAAATTCTTGTTGATAAAGAAAGTGTGCCGATTTTAAAAGGAGTTAAGATTGATTATAAGCAGTCTATGCTTGGTGGAGGATTTACAATTGATAATCCAAATGCCATTGCATCATGCGGCTGTGGATCTTCATTCCGCACGGCAGCGAACGCTGGTACACCGGAAGAGTGTTAATAAGGTGCTAAAAGAGACTGAGACATAAGTAGTTCAGTCCTTACTATACCTGAACGATTGAGAGTTCATAACTTTTAATCGTTCAGGTTTTTTGTTGATTGTGAAAACAATGTTGGAAACAGGGTGGAATGGAGCGTAGGACACTCGACTCCTGCGGGAAAGAGAGGGAAAACGGAGATCCCGCAGCGCAGCGAGGAAGCTCAGGTTCCTCCCCGCGGAAAGCGAGTGGCCGTAGCGCAATGGAACGAACGGGTTGAGACAAACCAAAGAGATGGGAACAGCTAGTGTTCGTCTTTTAGAAGCCATCATTTTGTTATGTCCCAAACTCTTTTTATTTGGGTATTTTGGCTTTGCATAAATAACATCACCTTATCTATTTCAATTTTTAACGTAAGATTTATGATTTGACCTTATCATATATATAAAAGGGTTCGTTTTCTATATGATTGTTAGAAGTTCTGACGCATTATATGAAAAGCAACAAGTATATTTACAATGAATAAGGTATAAAATGAAATGAATGTGACAAAACATAACTTGATATGTTATTTTAATTGACTTAATTATCAGAATTATTTATAATTTTACATATAAAATCCGATTTTATTTAGACTGGCTTTTAAGGAGGTGCGAAGTTTGGTAGAAGAAAACAATACACTACGAACAAATGCTTATAGCTACGGGGCTTTTTTTAGAAAAAATCGCTTAATGCAAATGATTCAACAACTAACTGCATGGTTTATTCCGATGAAATCTCAGAAGCAAGATAAAATTGAATCAATGATTTTTATCCAACATATCCCCACATCATTGCCAATAAAGACTACACCCCTACTTTTAGATTCCAACAAACAGTTAGCAATTCTATATTCAGATACTCAAGAACAAGAAGCGGCACAGCTGATTTTTCAAAGTGTGGGATCGCCGTTTAACCTGTTGCCGTATCACGATTATATAAGTAGGTTGAAGAACTATGAGGTATCAACAAATCTAATTCATCCAGAAGAGTTTAAATATGAGGTTAAGTTAAAGACGAAAGATAAAAAAGGACTACATGTACTAGCGGAAGCCCTAAAAAAAAGCGAATAACCATTCAATGGTCATTCGCTTTTTTATTAAGAAAACATTGATGTACTATGCATTGGCTGTAGGCGAGCTTTTGGATCAATGTATGCTTTTGCATTGTTAACGGCCGTAGGGCCTTCGCCGAATCCAGCAACAATTAGTTTCACCTTTCCTTCATATGTACAAATATCTCCAGCTGCATAAATTCCAGGAATATTTGTTTCTTGCTTGGAGTTAACGACAATTGTATTCTTTTCTAATTCTAACTCCCATTCTTTAATTGGACCTAGCGATGAAACAAAGCCAAAGTTCACAATGACGTCATCAACATCTACCACAATTTTTTCTTCACCTTTGGTATTTTCAAGAACGACTTGTGTAATTCGATCTTCACCAATAAATTCTACGGGGATGTATGGTGTTTTAATATCCACTTTGGAGTTTTTTAATTGTTCTACGCTGTGCTCGTGCGCACGGAATTTATCACGTCTGTGTGTCAGAGTAACTTGCTCTGCAATTGGTTCAAGCATTAATGACCAATCTACTGCAGAATCACCGCCGCCACATACTAATACCTTGCGTCCTTTAAACACATTCATATCATCAACGAAATAATGTAAGTTTGCTTTCTCAAATTGCTCTGCATTCTCTAGCTCGATTTTACGAGGTTTAAAAGCACCGTTTCCAGCTGTGATAATAATTGTTTTTGAATAATGAACTTCTGAATTAGTCGTCAATCGAAAAACACCGTCCGCTTGCTTTTCTACTTTTTCAACTGCTTGTTCTAGCGCAACAGTTGGGTTAAACTGCTTCATTTGTTCTTTTAAATTATTAACAAGCTCTTGTGCACGAATTTTTGGGAATCCAGCAACATCATAAATATATTTTTCAGGGTATAAAGCGGAAAGTTGGCCTCCTAATTGAGGTAGGCTCTCAATAATTTTTACACTAGCTTGGCGCATTCCACCGTAAAATGCAGTAAATAGGCCTGTAGGACCGCCACCAATAATGGTGATATCGTATACTTGTTTATCTTCTTTCATGATTTAGTCACCTCATTCGTTAATTTAGGTTAAAGAAGTCTACTGTTATGATAGCACAATTAAAAGATAAAAATTTATTATAAAGTACTGACGAAGAAAGAAAACTTTTTAACCCTTTTCATACATATGGAAAAAGAAGAAAACAATTTAATAAAATTTCCATTATAGTGAAGAGAGTGAAAATTAAAAAGCTTATAAATCAATGAATAGGTATTGAAAAATAGCTTAAAAAAGCATAATATGTTTCTAGATATAATATCGTTTCAGTAAGGTTTTAGTACGTCATCTTACGTGAAATGATTCACAAACTATATGGAATACAATAAGGTAAAACCGGGAAAAGAAATGGATAGTAACAGCTTTTCTTGTTTACACTAACATAAAAAAGTAGACCTTATTTATAACTTTATGACTTTTAACACAAATATTTGATAACTCTAAACTAAAAAAGGTGGATGACCATTCAATGAAAAAGCCAAAAATTGTTGTCTTAGGTGCTGGCTACGGTGGGATTATGACAACCGTTCATTTACAAAAGAAATTAGGTACCAACGACGCGGAGATTACGCTCGTTAATAAAAATGATTACCATTATGAAACAACATGGTTACATGAGGTTTCAGCAGGTACATTACATCACGACCGTTCAAGGTTTCCAGTGAAAAGTTTAATTAATACGGGAAAAGTAAACTTTGTAAAAGACACTGTAATGGACATTAATACTGCAGAAAAACGTGTTATTTTAGAAAACAGTGAACTCGAGTATGATTATCTAGTTGTTGGATTAGGGTATGAATCTGAAACCTTCGGAATTAAAGGGTTAAAAGAATATGCATTCTCAATTGCTAATATTAATGCTGCACGTCAAATTCGCGAACATATTGATTACGTATTTGCAACGTACAATAATGAACCTGTAAAGCGCGATGAGTTATTAACAATCGTTGTTGGCGGTGCAGGATTTACTGGAATTGAGTTTGTTGGTGAGTTGGCAAACCGCGTTCCTCAGCTATGTAAAGAATTTGATATTCCACGCGAAAAAGTCCGCATTATCTGTGTAGAAGCTGCACCAACGGCTTTACCAGGTTTTGATCCAGAACTGGTTGAATATGCGGTGACACAACTTGAGAGAAAAGGTGTCGAATTCAAAATCGGTACAGCAATCAAGGAATGTACAGAAGAAGGCATCTTAGTTGAAAAAGATGATCAAGTTGAAGAAATTAAATCAGCAACCGTTGTATGGGCAGCCGGGGTTCGAGGAAGTCATATTATTGAAAAAGCAGGGTTTGAAAATAACCGTTGTCGCGTTAAGGTAAGCAACTCTCTGTTAGCGCCAGGCCATGAGGATGTATTTATCGTAGGAGACTGCTCGTTTATGATCAATCCTGAAAACGACCGTCCTTACCCACCAACAGCTCAGGTAGCTATGCAGCAGGGTGAAACATGTGCAGAAAATATCGCACGCTTAATTCGTGGCGAAAAAGAGCTTAAAGAATTTAAAGCAGATCTAAAAGGTACGGTATGTTCTTTAGGACATGATGATGCAATTGGAGTTGTGTATGGCCGTAAATTATTTGGTTCAAGCGCATCATTTATGAAAAAAGTTGTTGATAACCGCTCTTTATTCCTACAGGGTGGAGCAGGTTTAGTTCTTAAAAAAGGGAAATTTAATTTCTTCTAATAAATTGGTGAAAGGAGATTCTGGGGAATCTCCTTTTTTATGTGTAATAAACGAAAAATTCTGTTATTGACGCTGTTTGTGGACTTAAGTACACTTAAAGAAAGAAGGACGGGGAGATGGGTCAAAATGGCAATGAGTGTACCAGAATTAATTATTTCGATGCTGTTATTTTTTGTTTTGTTTTTTGGAATCGGTTTCTTATTGAATATGCTCTTAAGAATGTCGTGGATTATGGCAATTACGTACCCAATTATTGTGATTTTGATTGTGGATGAAGTACGAGCAGCCAAATATGTCCAAGAGCCGTTAGCATCAGTGGCTCAGCTAGGTGAACGATTTCTGTCATTAGCAACTGCAGATATCGTGATTTTGCTATCTGGTTTTCTAGGTGCTCTTATGGCAGGGGTAGCAATCAAAATGCTTAGAGTAAGAGGATACCAAATGTTTTAAGCATGTATTATTGAAAGAACTCCTTCTCATGAGAAAGGGGTTTTTGCTCTTTCTACGCATAATTTGACTTTCCTTTGGAAACAAATAGATTCGTGGGAGGAGTTGGAAAGAGTCAAATGATTAAAACACTAATAAAGCGTATTGTCATGTCTTTACTTGTTGTAGGGGCATTGCTGACAACCTATGAAGCTGTCACAGGAGTACCCGTTACCGTCTTGTTTAAAAGTCTGTTATGGGCTGATTCTACAACTGTTAATCATAGTCTTCGAGTGAATGCTTCTGAGAAGGAAGCATTAGAAATTGAAGAAGCTTTTGATTGGTCAGCTTACCCAAGTCATATCGTATTAGCGACAGGGTATACAGCAGGATATGAATCAACAGGTAAAAATCCTACAGATCCAAGTTACGGAATCACATATTCAGGTGTAAAAGTAAAACGAGACTTATATTCGACAATCGCTGCAGACTTATCAATATTTCCAATTGGTACGATTTTATTTATTCCTGGATACGGATATGGTGTCGTAGCGGATAAAGGTGGAGCAATTAAAGGTAATCATTTAGATTTATATTTTGAAACAGTAGATGATGTTTACGAGATGTGGGGTAAAAAGGAGCTTAGCGTGTACGTAGTTGAAAAAGGGAAGGGAACCTTGTCTGAACAACAGTTAACCGCGCTTAATGAAAACAAATCGATGCAGGTATTTAGGCAAAAAGTTAATTCAGTTCGCTAGAGACTGAGACATAAGTAGTTCAGCCTCTAGTATACCTGAACGATTGAGAGTTCATAACTTTTAATCGTTCAGGTTTTTTGGTTGATTGTGAAAACAATGTTGGAAACAGGGTGGAATGGAGCGTAGGACACTCGACTCCTGCGGGAAAGAGATGGGAACAGCTAGTGTTCGTCTTTTAGAAGCAATCATTTTGTTATGTCCCAAACTCTTTATTTTGGTTGCTATAAATTAGACATAAATGAATGTACTCGTTATTTTTATTTTTTCATGAGACAATGTTACATATAAAGAGCTCTGTAGCTTTTAAGAGATTCGAACATGAAAGGATGATTATAGATGTTTCAGTTACATACTAATCTAAATTTAGAAAGGGAAACAGAAGCGCTAGTAGTAGGTGTTTTTCATAAAAATGATTCATTTGAAGGACCTCTAGAAGAAATCAATGGGATGTTTGATGGCTATCTTTCACAGCTTGTAAAAGCAGGGGACATTAACGTTAATGAAAAGCAGGTTTCAGTTATTCCAACGTTTAACAAGATAGGAGCGAAGCGTCTAATCTTTATCGGTTTAGGTAGAAACAGCGGACTGACAGAGGAAACCTTAAAAGAAGCATATGGAAAGCTCTTTCAACGTATTAAGGTAAGTCAGTTAACAGAAGTGACTATTGCACTTTCTACTTTTACAACCTCTGTTATTAGTGAAGAAATGTCTGCACGCTTATTAGGTGAAATGAGTCAGCTATCTACATATGAATTTGAACATTATAAGAAGCGCTCGAATCTACCAAGCGTTCAGCTTGAAAAAATAAATATCATTGCTTCTAATAATATCGAGAGTGCTTTTGAGCGCGGTTATGTGTATGGTAAAGCTACAAATTCAGCCCGTACGCTCGTAAATTTACCAAGTAATATGCTAACGGCAACAGATTTAGCTGATTATGCTCAAAAATTAGCCGATAAGTATGGGTTTGAATGCGAAATTCTTGAAAAAGAAGAGATGGAAACGTTAGGGATGGGAGCTTTACTCGCCGTTAACCAAGGATCTACTGAACCTCCTAAAATGATTACATTAAAATATCAAGGGAAAAGTGAGTGGAAGGATGTTATCGGCCTAGTAGGAAAAGGTATTACCTTCGATACAGGTGGCTACTCAATCAAGTCAAAATCCGGGATTGTTGGGATGAAGACGGATATGGGCGGAGCGGCATCGGTGTTAGGAGCAATGGAAGTGATTGGTGAAACAAAACCAAAGCAAAACGTTGTAATGGTCATTCCATCTACGGATAACGTAATTAGCGCAACGGCATTTAAGCCAGATGATGTGATTACAGCTATGAGCGGAAAAACTATTGAAGTATTGAATACAGATGCAGAAGGACGACTGGCTCTAGCAGATGCCATAACGTATGCTAAACACCATGGAGCTTCCTATTTAGTTGATGTAGCAACGTTAACAGGTGGTGTTATTGTAGCTTTAGGAACACATACAACAGGTGCAATGACGAATGATTCCGCTTTTTATGAGAAGCTAAAGGATGCAAGTCAACAGACTGGTGAGATGATTTGGCAACTGCCTATCGCAGAAAAAGATAAAAAGAAGGTGAGAAGCAGTAAAGTAGCGGATTTGAACAACTCACCAGGACGAGAAGGACATGCGATTATGGCAGGAACCTTCCTATTAGAATTTGCGGAAAACACCCCGTGGATTCACTTGGACATTGCTGGAACGGCTACAACAAACGGCGCTAGTTCGTATGGTCCTTCTGGTGCAACAGGCGTTATGGTACGTACATTAGCTCAATTAATTCATGATTTTTAAACAATATTATAGTGGACAATAAAAGCGTGGATGATTCATTCATCCATGCTTTTTGTATAAGAAAACGGTTTAATCAAACGTTTGTTTAGATTTCCCATTGACATTTGAGTGTGAGGTATTATAATGAGTGTATTGTTTTAATTCTCTAATTGTTTAACACACTAAAGTACGGAGGTTTCAAAATGAATGCAGTTTTAGTAGCTGTAGCTGTTATGCTTGTGCTGAGTTTACTTCGTATTAACGTTGTTTTCTCTCTAGCTATCGGTGCTCTCATCGGAGGACTTGTTGGAGGAATTAGCTTAACAGATACAGTCAATATATATACAGAAGGTTTAGGAAATAGTGCATCTGTAGCTTTAAGCTATGGACTGCTCGGAGCGTTTGCTGTTGTAATTTCAAGAACAGGTCTTCCCAACGCAGTAGTAGCAGTTGCACTAAAGATTGTTGGACGCGAAGGAGATACAAAAAGAAAAGCACTTTCTAAAGTACTTATTTTATTAATTATCTTGATTATTTCATGCTTTTCACAAAACGTAATTCCTGTACACATTGCGTTTATTCCATTGCTAATTCCACCGTTGTTAACAGTATTTAATCAACTCGAAATCGATCGTCGTCTTGTTGCAACTGTCATCACGTTTGGATTAGTGACACCATACATGCTTCTACCAGCAGGGTTTGGGAAAATCTATCATGATATTCTTGCAACAAACGTACAAGAGAATGGTTTAGTTGTACACGACGGTGATATCGTTAAAGCAATGGCGTTGCCTGCGTTAGGAATGGTTATTGGCTTGCTTGTAGCGGTCTTTATTTCATATCGTAAGCCCCGTGTTTATAAAGATAGTAAGCTAACAGTGAACGAAGAAACTAGCGATAATGGACTTTCGTATACAAGAAAAGGTATTATCATTTCATTAATAGCTATTTTTGTTGCACTAGCGGTGCAAATTCCATTAGACTCCATGATTTTTGGTTCACTTGCAGGCATTATCGTAGTATACCTAAGCGGTGTTGTGAAATGGAACGAAGCGGATACGGTTTTAACTGATGGTATGCGTATGATGGCATTTATTGGATTTGTTATGCTGTCAGCTTCAGGTTTCGCTAAAGTAATTCAAGAAACGGGAGACGTAGAAACCCTTGTTCAAGGTTCTGTTAATTTAATCGGGGGCAATCAAGTACTAGGAATTTTGTTAATGCTTGTAATTGGTTTATTGGTTACGATGGGAATCGGCTCATCATTTTCAACGATTCCAATCATTGCTACAATTTTCGTGCCACTTTGTTTAGAATTAGGTCTCAGTCCGTTGGCAACTATTTCAGTTATTGGAACAGCGGGTGCGTTGGGGGATGCAGGTTCTCCTGCTTCAGATAGCACGTTAGGGCCGACTTCAGGTTTATCCGTAGACCGTCAGCATAATCATATTTGGGATACATGTGTGCCAACTTTTTTACACTATAACATTCCGTTAATTATTTTTGGATGGATTGCTGCACTTGTACTATAAAGAAAGAAGAGGCTGGGACATAACTAGCCAAAAATAATGAAAAAGGGTTCTCATCATCGCATTTTGATGATGAGAACCCTTTTTTGTTGATCTGTTTGATTGGTCTATGCACATTTTACGCTGGAGGCGATGTACTTTCGTACATTCACCGCCATGAACGCAAACCCTAATTCGTTTTTCACGTTCTCTTTGCCTCTTACGGACATTCGAGTGAAACGCAAATTAGCCTTCAGATATCCAAAAACTGGTTCTACGTCAATCTTACGTTTTCCGTAGATTTTACCCGTTTTTTCTTCTGAAAGCAGCTGTTGAATGCTTTTCTTTTGTTGTTCCCACTTTTCGTTATAATGGATTCTTCGGTTCTTTCCTTCCTTCGCCTTCGTACATTGTGAACGAAAAGGACAACCTGAACAGTCTTCACATTCGTACACATTGAATAACCTTGTAAATCCGTAACGGTCTGTGCGATGCGATTTGTAACGAAACGTCAACTTATTCCCGTTGGGACAAGTAAAGGAATCATCTTCTTCATGATAATCCCAATTCGCTGTCTGAAATGGGTCATTCTTAACGCGTTTTTTCTTCTCTTTTCGATACATACTATATGTGATAAGAGGCGTACGCTTTCTGTTCTGCACATCGAGGTAATTCTCTTCACTTCCATATCCCGCATCTGCGACAATATAGTCTGGGAGTTCGAAGTAGTGATGTTCAATTGCGTCAAGAAACGGACAAAGTGTTCGTGTGTCCGTTGGATTTGAAAAGACATCGTAAGCAAGTGTATATTGACCTTCTGTCGCAATTTGCACATTATACCCCGCCTTCAGTTGGCCATTCTTCATGTAGTCATCCTTCATACGCATAAACGTGGCATCATGATCTGTTTTTGAATAACTATTCCGTTCGTTAAAAATCTCCATGTCTTTTTCATACTTTAACTTACGTTTCACAAAGTCTTGAAATTGCTTATACGCTTTCTTCGGTTCTTTTCTGCTTGATCGCAGTTGTTTTCGTTCATCGGCATCTTCACTTGCTTCAATTTCTTTTGTCAACTCTTCAACCTTTTCTTCTAATTTTTTAGTGATTAGAGATAATTCTTCAACAGAAAGTTCGTCCGAACTTTCTCGTTCGATCTGTGGAATAATTTCTCTTTCTACTAGTTCGTCATACAGCTGGGTTGATTTCTCCAAGAGGCTCGCACTATACTTTTCGATTGATTTGCGCCAGACAAATGTGAACTTATTGGCATTTGCTTCAATCTTCGTTCCATCAATGAAGATTGCTTCATTATCAATCTCGTTCTCTTGAATAAGCTGACATCGAAACTGGACAAAGCACTCACGAAGAAGCACTTGAACTTCTGGGTGAACACGAAATCGATTGATTGTCCGATAGCTCGGTTCGTAACCTTGAGCTAGCCACATCATACGTATACTATCTTTGAGAAGCGCTTCAATTTTTCTTCCTGAAAAAACTGACTGTGTGTAGGCACATAAAATGATTTTCATCATCATGCGTGGATGGTAAGCAGGACACCCCGTTTTCTGTAAGAAGCCGGCAAAGGCTTCATCTGGAATATGTTCAACGAGATGGTGAACGGCGAAGGCAATATCATTTTCTTGTAATTTTATTTCTAAATCTAAAGGCAAAACCACTTGATTCATGTTATAATCTTTAAACATAAGGACCCTTCTTTCCGATAAGATTTTGTATGGTAACTTTATTTTATCAGAAGTGGTCCTTATTTTAATGTAAAAATAAACAAAGCCGGTGAAATTTTACTCGTCGTAAAATTTCACCGGCTTTTTCGGTTCAGAGGAGGGTTTTGTCCCAGCCTCTTCTTTTATTTAAACTTGTGATAGTGTTGAAGCTGTTGAATCACATTGACCTAATGCAGCTTCAACAGCCTGTAAAGACTGCTCAATACGCTCACGATTTGAACCTTTTTCAACAGTTTGAAGAGCTTGCTCTAGGCTAGTCTTAGCAGCTGTTAATGATGTGCATGAATCTTGCACAAATCCTCTAGCATTTTTTTGCATGGTATGTACCTCCTTTGTAATTTAGAATCCTTATGTAGTATTTGCGAATATATGGGAATTATAAGGTTTATTTTCGTACATAAAAAAAGGATTAACTTTTAATAAAGAAGTTAATCCTTTTAGCCTAATTGCTTAAATTGTTCTGATCCAATAATTCGTTCCACGTTTTGGTCAAGTTCTTCAATTTTCTTAACAGCTAAAGCATAATCCATTTGGCGATAATGGTGCTTTCCACCTGGCTCTTCGTCTGCTTCATCAGCTAATTTGACTACTTTTTGTAGCGGACGTTGATGAATGGTTCCTTCAGGTAAGTAAGAATCAGTGTGAAGTAAAATAGCTAAAGCAATTTCTTTTGCTGCTTGAGGTTCTTCCCCAAGACGTATTAATAATTTGTGGGCGCGCTCAGCTCCCTTGATTGCATGAATATCATTCTTTTTATATTTTTCATAGTCCCACTGACCATCTGTATACCATTCATAGTGACCAATATCGTGAAGTAGGGCCGCTTTAGTTGCTAAATCTGGGTTGACGTTGTACTGAGTGGATAAACGAAAAGCATGATACGCCACAGAAACTGCGTGAGCAACTCCAGATCTTGTTAAATATTTTTTAGCAATTGGGTGTGTGAAGATGTCTAGCAAAGTAACATGTCTCATCATATAATCCCTCCTAAAAAAAGACAGTAAAAAATTATTTCTAACAACAATAGCATATTTGAATAGAAAAAACAACGATAATGTTAGATGAATAAACATAGAAAATCCGTTGTATATTAGTTTATTCATATCGTGAAAACATGTACTTAATATTTTATTAAAATAGAAAAATGGACAAGCGCTACCAGTTGAGGTGAAAGGGTTTTAAACCTTTTGTGAAGAAGATAACCATTGTAAAATAAAAAGTATGCAGAAAAAAATGATATAGCGGAGGGATAAGATGAATACTGATAATACGTTATTAAGTACGCTAGGCATCGAAATAATTCACGCTAGCAAAGATTATGTAGAAGCGACCATGCCGGTAGATGAACGAACAAAGCAACCTTTTGGTTTACTACATGGCGGAGCATCTGTCGCATTAGCAGAGACAGTTGCTAGCTTGGGAGGGTTTTTAAGTATTGATCAAGAGCAGGAAATATGCGTAGGCTTAGAAATTAATGCAAATCATATTAAAGGAAAAAGAGATGGCGTAGTGACAGCTGTTGGTAAACCAATTCATAAAGGAAAAAAAACAGCTATCTGGGAAGTGGCGATTGTAGATGAGAAAGATGATCTAATTTGTATTTCCCGCTGTACGTTAGCAATACTGCCAAAAAAATAGCAAAAAGACAGGCTGTAAAAGTAAAAAAATTATAAAAGATATGGTGGATATCCTAATCATAGAGACATGCTTTGGAATATAGTAATAACAAAGCATTCTTTTTTTATTGTCCAAAAGAATATTCATAATATTATAAAATATCAATAGAAATAAACCTATCTTTTGCATAAGCGTGCTATAATTATAATAGCAGTCTCGTAGGCAGGTTTATTTAAAAAGGGGTGATAAAGATGAACAATTATGAACACTATGTCTTTATTGACTTTGAATTTACAATGCCCGAATACAAAGGGTATCCCAAAGGCTTTTTTCCTGAAATTATTGAAGTAGGGTTAGTTGCTGTAAGAAACCAAGAAATACAAGACCGCTTTTCTTCGTATGTTAAACCCACTAGTTTTCCAAAGTTAACGGATCGCTGTAAAAGTTTTCTGCACATTCAGCAGAAACACGTAGATGATGGAATTACATTCGAACAGCTAATTCAGCAGTTAGGTCAGTATGAAAGCAGTACAATTATCACTTGGGGAAACATGGATATGAAAGTGCTCAAGCAAAATTGTCAAAAGCAAGGCTTGAAGTTTCCTTTAAAAGGAAAAGAAGTAGATTTGTCTATGGAATATAAGCGTTTCTTTGGAGATCAAAATCAAACAGGTTTATGGAAAGCTGTTCAAGAATATGGAAAAGAAGGAACGGGTAAGCATCACTGTGCGCTTGATGACGCTATGACTACATTTAATATTTTTAAGTTGGTAGAACAAGACAAACGCTATTTACAAAAGCCTGAACCTACTACAATTGGTGATCGGGTCGACTTTTCAAAGTTATTAAATAAATTTGCATTATAAAAGCCAAGTCACCGTAATGTGAATTGGCTTTTTGTTTAAAGTTTATAATCTTTTTGCAGTTGTTCGAGGCATTCAATACTACTTGTTGCATAAGAATTATCTTTTAAAGAGAGCTCATGTATCAGTGCTGTTAAAGCATTCTCTAATGAATCTTTATATTGTGGAATCTCAGTTGTATATGCTTTAACCATTGGTTTTGGAATATTAGCTTGCTCGTTAAAAGCTAATGCACGGCGTTCATGAAAGAATGGAACATCTACTTGTTGAGGGTTATGTAAATCTCCTTGTTGAGGATGTTTAATAACCGCTTTTACTCGTACTACATAATGCTGGTCGCGTACTTGTGTAATTTCTCCAATGTATTTTCCAGTTTTGTATAAAGCAGTTACAGAATCACCAATTTCTAAACTCATATTTATCTCTCCTTTAAGTAATGTTCTATTTATTATTATAAGTCATTATAGTTTAAAGTTCATAGAGAAAGGGTGAAAATGATGCAAGCGATAATCATGAATCTATATCTTTATTTTCCAGAAGATAAAACAGAGTATATTCCAGCATTTATATGGATGTTTGTGTTTTTTATAGGAGCATTTCTGACATGGAGGTTTGTTATTAAAGTTTCCAAAAAAGAAGAAGAGAAAATAAAAGAGCTAGAGCGAAAACATTCAGCAGAGTGACCGTTTGTTCAGATAATAATGCAAGCGTTTAAAAATGAAAGTTGCTGGACAATCTATGGGAAGGTGAACCATAAGGGAATCTAAGATTGGAGGGCAACATGAAGAAGTTACTACTAATTGGCTGCATACCATTAGTAATGTTAGTGGGCTGTGGTGAAAAAGACATTTCGAATAAAGAAGTGAAAGTATATAACGCTGATGGAGATAGCTTAGGTAATATAAAGCTAAAAGAAGTATCTGACGGCGTAGAGATTACGTATCAATTGAAAGGACTACCTCCTGGTGAACACGGTGTACATATACATGAAAAAGGCGTGTGCAAAGCTCCTACGTTTAAAACAGCAGGTAATCATTTAAATCCAGATGATAAAAAGCATGGATTACTTCACCCGGATGGTCCAGAGGCTGGTGACTTAAAGAACATTATCGTAAAAGACGATGGGACTTTTGATGGGACAGATATGGCCCCTGAAGTGACATTAAAAGAGGGGAAAGGCTCCCTCATTAAAACGATGGAAGGCTCTTCTATCATTATTACAGAAAATAAAGATGATGGTATGTCTCAACCATCTGGAGATTCTGGTACGCGAATTGCTTGCGGTGTTATTACGAAAAAACAAGAAAAATAAACCAAAAGGACGCCTAAAAGCGTCCTTTTTTTAGGTTAAGACAGAGCAGCTTTTAACTTCTTTAAACCTTCTTTTAGCTGTTCTCGAGGGCAGCCGATGTTCAATCGAATAAAGCCTTTCCCTTCAGCTGCCCCGTATTTCACACCGCTTTCAACAGCAATTTTCCCTTTTGTTAATAGCAAGTTATGCAAATCTTCATCAGACATATTTAAAGCTCGGCAATCGATCCATAATAAGTAAGTCCCTTCAGGATTAATCACTTTGAGGGAAGGTAGGTTTTTTTTAATAAAGCTTCTAGTAAAGTCAATGTTCTCTTGTAAATATGCTAGCAGTTCGTTCAGCCAAATTTCTCCATGTGTATAAGCAGCCTCTAGGCCAATCGTACCAAATGTGTTTAATGCGAAAAAGCCTTGTTTGTGCTGCTGTTGTTGATATTTTTCGCGTAATTCGTTATTTGGGATGATAATTGCTGAAGCTTGTAAGCCAGGAACATTAAAGGTTTTGCTTGGTGCTATGCACGTAATGGTACGATTTTCAGCATCTTCATTAAGAGAGCTAATTGGAATATGAACAGACGGTTTATATACTAAGTCCGAATGAATTTCATCAGATAAAATTAATACATCATACTTTTTACAAAGCTCTGCAATTTTCTCTAGCTCACCGCGTTTCCATACTCTACCTATAGGGTTATGTGGGCTACATAAAATAAACATTTTCACCCCAGAAGCAAGCTGCTTTTCAAAAGATGAAAAATCAATTGAATAGCGATCCCCCTTTAAGTATAGAGGACTTTCTATTAATTTACGCTCGTTTACTTTTACCATTTCAAAGAACGGCGTGTATACGGGCGGTTGAATCAAGATTGAATCCCCTTTTTGTGTATAAGCCTGTATGGCCATACTAATGGCAAAAACAATTCCTGGGCTGTATGTAATCCAATCTGCTTCAATGTTCCACTCATGTCGCTTTTGGACCCAAGAACGAACAGATTCATTCGTTGACTCAGTTGGGGTTGTGTATCCAAAAACACCGTGATCTACACGCTTAGCAATTTCCTTAACGACCTCTTCTGGAGCTGCAAAATCCATATCAGCTACCCAAAAAGGTAACAGGTCTTTTTTTCCAAAAAGATTTTCCATCCGGTCCCATTTCACAGAATTCGTGTTTATGCGATTAATCTTATTATTAAAGAAATCTTTCTTCATAATATGAGCCTCCATTTTAGGTGATTTTTAAATCTATCAAAGAGATTTAAATGACGATACGATGTCTTTATTCTGAATACTTTGTCTTGAAAAAGTCAAAGAAGTTGCTGTCGAATGCTTAAGAGAAAAAACGCAATGCTTTTTAAATAAATGATAATAGCCCTGTCTTGTTGACAGGACTATATCTTTTTTTAGTATTAGCTTGATAAGAAATCAACCATATAATTTCGGATATCGTCCGGGCACTCTTCCGGTAACAAATGTCCCGTGTCTTTTAACGAAATAAAAGTAGAGCTTGGCAAATCTTGTTGAAGCTTCTTACCTAAATGAAGAGGAACTACCCTGTCTTCTTCTCCCCATATCAACAAACTTGGTTTGTTAATTTTACGCAGATCTTTTTCTGATAAGTCTCCTTCTCGATCACGAATCATCTTTGATAATGACATGAAGATACGGTCGTCTAAAAACGGAGCGGTATACCCTTCAATCATTTCTTCATCAATAAGATCGTGGTTAAAAACGACATTTTGAAGGTTAGCTTTAACACCTTTGCGAGCTAGCCAAGTCTTGACCCATAAATAAAAAAATGGTAAATGCGACGACATAACGAGACCAGAATGCAATCGTCCTAGATAGGCAGAGCTACAAAGTAAAACTAGCTTGGATACGTATTGTGGCTGTAACTTAGCGATGTTTAAGCAAATTTGACCACCCATTGAGTGACCAGATAAAATCACTTGTTCTAACTTTAAATGCTCAATGATTTCTAAAACAGTTTTTGCTAAATTTTCATACGAATAGTGAAAAGTTAGTGATTTTTCACTTCGACCAAATGGTGGTAAGTCTATTGCAACAATTGAGAATTTCTGTTTCAATAATGGAATGAGTCTTCTAAAGCTAAAGCTAGATGATAGAAATCCGTGTATGAATACAATTGTTGGCTTTTTAGGGTCAAAATGATGTAATTCATAATATACGTGTACATTGTTAAATGAACGATAGTGTGCTGTCTCCGTTTGGATCATTTGTTTCTTCACTCCAGCTATCTTTTTTAACAGTTTGCCCAGCTATCTTATTTAGTTACATGCAAAATATAGAAGACGAACGTCAAATCTCAATGACTTATGAAATTTGTTATAATGTAAAAAGTGGGAATATTTGATTATTTTCAGGAGGTTATTTACATGTTTTTAGATGAAAAAGAATTAGAAATACTTGAGATTTTAGAAAGAAATAGTCGAATTTCAATAGATACAATTGCTAAGATGGTTGACCTACCCCTAGATGAAGCGACGCTGATTGTAAAAAAATTAGAACGTGAAAAAGTAATTGTTCAATATTCTACCGATATCAACTGGCGCCGAGTGGATGGGCATGAAGGCGTAACGGCTATGATTGACGTTAAGGTAGCTCCTAAAAGAGGCGTGGGGTTTGATGAGATTGCTGAAAGAATTTATCGATTCCAAGAAGTTAAGTCTGTTTATTTGATGTCTGGAGCTTATGATTTATCTGTTATTATCGAAGGGAAATCAATGTCTGAAGTAGCATTCTTTGTTTCGGAAAAACTTTCAACATTAGATTCGGTATTGTCCACAACGACGCATTTTATTTTAAAAAAATACAAACATGACGGAACGATTTATGAACAAGGTGATGAAGACCGTAGAATCGTGGTGTCTCCGTAATGAAAGAACGCTTGTCTAAGACAGTACAGAGCTTACAACCATCAGGAATTAGACGTTTTTTCGATTTAGCAGCGAGTATGGATAATGTTATCTCTCTTGGTGTTGGGGAGCCAGATTTTGTTACATCGTGGTCCGTACGCGAAGCCAGTATTTTATCACTTGAAAGAGGCTATACATCCTATACAGCGAATGCAGGTTTACTTGAGCTTCGTCAAGAACTAATGAATTATATGAAAAAGCAGTTTGGCGTTTCATATGATTATCAAAATGAAATTTTAGTTACGGTTGGAGGTAGCCAAGCATTAGACGTGGCAATGCGTGCTATTATTAATCCTGGTGATGAGATCATTGTTGTAGAGCCAAACTTTGTTTCATATAGTCCACTCATAACGTTAGCTGGAGGTGTTCCAGTTCCTGTTGAAACAACGGCAGACACGGAATTTAAACTGCAGCCAGAACAGATTGAAGCGGTTATTACAAAACAGACAAAAGCGCTCTTGCTTTGTTCTCCCAATAACCCAACAGGTAGTTCATTAACTAAGGCGGAACTTGAAGCAATTGCTGATATTGTCATAAAATATGATTTATTGGTTATTACAGATGAAATTTATGCAGAGCTAACCTACGACGAACCATTTACATCGATTGCTTCCATTGGTGCAATGAGAGATAGAACCATCATTGTCTCCGGCTTTTCAAAAGGTTTTGCAATGACAGGCTGGAGATTGGGATATATTTGCGCACCAGTAGATCTGTTACAAGCCATGTTGAAAATTCATCAATATACTATGATGTGTGCACCAACAATGGCCCAATACGGAGCAATTGAAGCGCTGAAAAACGGGTCACACGATGTAGAAGAAATGAGAAAAAGTTATCGACGAAGACGGAATTATATGGTCAAATCATTAAATGAAATTCAGCTTTCGTGCCATACACCAGGAGGGGCTTTTTATGTGTTTCCATCCATAAAAAAAACCGGCTTAACTTCTGAGCAATTTGCTGAACAGCTTCTCTTAGAAGAAAGAGTGGCAGTGGTGCCAGGTAGTGTTTTTGGGCTAGGAGGAGAGGGACACGTACGCTGTTCTTATGCTTCTTCCATGGAATCCTTAGAAGAAGCTATAAAACGTATTGGCCGTTTCATGCAAAATAAGTTATAATAGAAGAACCATGCTAATGAGCCATGTCAAAAGTTAGCATGGTTTATTTTTTGCGGATAGAATCAATTTTCTATTTATAATTTAAGGGAAATATGGGAAATAATAAAGTATAATAAATATAACTAGTTTTTGATTCAAAACGTGAACTGTGCTATAATTTTAAATTGGCTATAATGATGAAAATAAAAGGTATTTAGGAGTGTTCATATGTCAAAATTTGAAATCGGTACTGTTACAAAAGGAAAAGTAACGGGCATTCAACCATACGGTGCATTTGTTGCATTAGATGAAGAAACACAAGGTCTAGTTCATATCTCAGAAGTTAAACATGGCTTCGTAAAAGATATCAACGAGCACCTATCAGTTGGTGACGAAGTAAACGTGAAAGTTTTATCAGTAGATGAAGCAACTGGTAAAATTGGTTTATCAATTCGTGCTACAGAGCCAGCTCCAGAAAAAACAGAAGCAGCGCCTAAAAAGCAAGCAGCTAAAAAGCGTCAAGCAACTGTACAACACACTGAGTCTACTCAAGGATTCAACACATTAAAAGAAAAATTAGAAGAGTGGATTGAGCAATCAAACCGCGAAGATCTAATTAAAAAATAATGTTTAAAAAGCGCACTGCAGTCCAACTGCAGTGCGCTTTTTTCTTAATGGGTTGTTCTTGGTTCAGTACGCTCTACCTCTTCAGATGGTTTAAATAATAAGCCTAAGTTAATTAAACCAGCGATTCCCACTAATCCGTATACAATGCGAGAAAGGGCAGCAGATTGTCCACCGAAAATAGCTGCTACTAAATCGAATTGAAAAAATCCAATAAGTCCCCAGTTAATTGCTCCAATAATCGTTAATACTAACGCAAATCGTTGAACACCACTCATCTATTCTCCTCCTTTCTTTTTGTATTCACTCATTAGCTTTAGACGTTTAAGAAAAAATATTCGTGGAAAGAAACAAAGGAGAACATAGGCAAAAACGTTAGATAAATGCAGAGTGAAAAGAAGGGTTTTCGGAAATAATCTGTGAAAAGTCACTTTGCTTTACATCTTATTTATCGTTGTTCATAATGATGATTATTAGGAGGTTTTCTTATGAAAAATTTCACTTTTTATAATCCAACAAAATTAATTTTTGGTAAAGGCCAATTAGAACAATTAAAAACAGAAGCAGCTCGCTTCGGTAAAAAAATATTAGTCGTATACGGTGGCGGAAGCATTAAGCGAAACGGTTTATACGACCAAGTAATGAATGAGTTAAAAGAAATCAATGCAGAAGTATATGAGTTAGCGGGTGTTGAGCCCAACCCTCGTTTAACAACAGTAAGACGCGGAATTGAACTTTGCAAAGAACATGATATTGAGTTCTTGTTAGCAGTAGGTGGAGGAAGCGTAATTGATTGTACAAAAGCAATCGCTGCAGGTGCTAAATATGATGGCGATGTGTGGGATATTATTAATCGTGACGCTGTAGCGAAAGAAGCTCTTCCTTTTGGAACAGTTTTAACTCTAGCAGCAACAGGTTCAGAAATGAATGCAGGTTCTGTTATTACAAATTGGGAAACAAATGAAAAATACGGTTGGGGAAGCCCTGCTACATTCCCACAGTTTTCTATTTTAGATCCTGTTAACACATTTACAGTACCACAAAATCAAACTGTTTACGGTATGGTTGATATGATGAGCCATGTGTTTGAACAGTATTTTCATGATGCAACAAATACACCGCTTCAAGACCGCATGTGTGAAGGGGTTTTACGAACTGTTATTGAAACAGGTCCTAAATTAATAAATGATCTGGAAAATTATGAACTTCGCGAAACAATTCTATATAACGGTACAATTGCTCTAAACGGCATGTTACAAATGGGTCACCAAGGTGACTGGGCAAGTCATAACATCGAGCATGCAGTATCAGCTGTCTATGATATTCCTCATGCAGGTGGTTTGGCTATCTTATTCCCAAATTGGATGAAGCATGTTATGGATGAAAACGTAGAACGCTTCAAGCAAATGGCTGTACGCGTATTCGACGTCAAGACAGAAGGTAAAACAGATAAAGAAGTCGCTCTAGAAGGTGTTGAAAAGCTTCGTGAATTCTGGACAAGCTTAGGTGCTCCAACGCGCTTAGCTGATTATGAAATCGGTGAAGACAAATTAGACCTTATGGCTGATCGTGCAATGGCTAAAGGCGAATTTGGTCGTTTTAAAAAGCTAAATCGCGATGATGTAATGGCGATATTACGCGCTTCTCTATAATAAAAAAAATGCCCTGTGTTAACCAGCACAGGGCATTTTTTTTATTCAGACATACTTCGTTTTTTTTGCTTTTCTTTTAGATCGTCTCGAACAGTACCTTTCCAAAGGGGAGATCCGCTGTAATAAGAAGCTCTTCCTAATAGATGTCCGGCAACTGGTGATGTAATAAATACAAACACAATGCCTAATAGCAACTGTCCGTTAATGGAACCATTTTTAATCCAGAAAAACAGTAAACATCCTACTAAGATAAGTAGCACACCAAGCGTGGCGCTTTTAGAAGCGGCATGGCTTCGTGTATAGGTGTCGGGTAGCCTAATGAGGCCAATCATTGTAACAACGGTTAACAGAGCGCCCATTAGAATAATAATACCGATAATTAAATCACTGATCGCGGTCATATTCAATAATCGCTCCTTTTTCTAAAAACTTACCAAACGCAACAGTACCAACAAAAGCGATAATTCCAATTAAAAGAATTACTTCTACAAATGATGTTGTGCGTAGCATAATAGATAGGATGGCCGTAACAGCTATAATGTTAATGCCAATCGCATCTAAAGCCATAGCGCGGTCACCCGTGGTAGGCCCTTTGATGATGCGATATACAAATCCAATCGTCGAAATTGAAATTAACAGCAGCGATAGATTAAGTAACATGTCTAGCATATTAGCGGCTCACCTCCATAATGGCTTTTTCAAATGAATGTTGAATATCCTTAATTACCTCGTCAATATCATCCACGTTCATGGCGTGAATATAAAGAGTGGAGTTATCATCTGACACATCAATTACCACCGTTCCAGGTGTTAAGGTAATGAGTAGTGAAAGAGTCGTAACCTCCCAATCTTTTTCAAGCTTCGTTGGCATCGCAAAAATTGCAGGCTTTATATTTAACTTTGGACGCAACACATCTTGAATAACCGCGATATTTGCTTTAAACAGCTCAACAAGAAAGATAAGAAGCAGTTTAATGACCGCAAATACTTTTTCTAAATAAAATCTTTGAGGAAAGAAGCGTCGAAAGACAAACAGCATAACTGCTCCCCAAAAGAAACCAATAAGAAAAGAGGGTCCGGTCCAAATACCTCTTAAAAACATCCATGTAACAGCAATTACTACGTTTAATAATAGTTGAAATGACATGCAGATCTACTCCTTTAACACCGATTCGATATAAATAGAAGGGTCCATGAGTGTTTCAGCTGCCATTGAAATATAAGGGAATACAACCTCCGCACCTAATCCTAAGAATATTGAGATCGCAAGTAGAATAGCTGATGGATACAGCATTCCTTTTGTAGACCCCTTCTCTTGCTCCTCGGTTAATTTTGGTGCGCGCCAGAAGCAGTTCATAAAAATCTTCATCGCGGAATATAACACCATTAAGCTTGATACAAGCAATACAATAACAAATGTATAGCTCTGTGACTCTAATCCACCTTGGACAAGAAGAAATTTACCAACAAATCCACTTAGCGGAGGTATACCAGCTAGCGAGACAACAGCGACGAAAAACATCCAGCCCAATTGAGGGTGACGCTGAATTAATCCGCCCATCTCTTTTAGCTTAGACGTCCCTGTAATAGCAATGATAGCTCCGCCTAGTAAGAACAGTGCGGCTTTAATAATCATATCGTGAATTAAGTAATAAATTGCACCTTCAATTCCTGCCGGTGTTGTTAAGGTGATACCGTATACGATAACACCAACTGCAATGACAATATTATAGATTAAAATCTTATTCATATCGTTATAAGCAATAGCGCCAACTGTACCGATGACAATCGTTAATAGTGCCGTATAGCCAATAAGTTGATGTGTCACCTCAGGCTGATGATAAAAAATCAGCGTGAACGTACGGAAGATAGAATAGATTCCAACTTTCGTTAGTAATGCACCAAAAAGAGCTGTGACAACGGGAGGAGGTGCATTATAGGCGCTTGGCAACCAGAAGTACATTGGGAAAAGAGCGGCTTTTAGACCGAATACAATGAAAAATAAAACCCCAATGGTCGTTAAAATCCCTGGTTGATTTACTTCAGCAACCCTTTGTGATAAGTCCGCCATATTGAGAGTACCAGTAACCGAATACAAGTAAGCTACAGTTATAACAAAAAGAGCGGAGGAAATCACGTTTACTAGTATATATTTAAGTGACTCTCGTAGCTGCGCTCTGGTGCCTCCAATAACAATTAGAGCATATGAAGACATTAACATTACTTCGAAGAAAACGAATAAGTTGAAAATATCTCCAGTTAAAAAGGCGCCAAATACTCCAACCATTAAGAAATGAACGAGTGGATAGAAGTAGAATCGTTCTCGTTTTTCTCCAATGGAGCGAAAAGCAAATAGTATACAGCAGAGTGCAACAATGCTTGCCGTTAATACAAGCAAAGCAGCAAGCATATCAGCTACTAAAATAATTCCAAACGGAGGGTCCCAGTTCCCAAGCTTATGAGTTAGGATACCCTCTTTATATACAAGTTGTACTAAATAAGCTGCAAATCCAGTTGTAGCAATTAACGATATCGTACTGATTATTCGTTGAAGTTTAATATTATCTTTGAAAAATATAAGCACAACACCTACAACAAACGGGATAAGCAGCGGAATGATTACAAAGTTATTCATCATGTTCATGTCCCCTTAACTTGTCCATATCGTCTGTTCCGAGTTCTTGATAAGCTCTGTAAGCTAATACAAGGAAAAAGGAAGTAACACCAAAGCTAATAACAATTGCAGTTAAAATTAATGCTTGAGGTAGGGGGTCAGTATAAGAGGGAGCATTTTCCCCTAACAAAGGTACTGTTCCACCTTTTAATCCACCCATTGTGAGTATTAATAAGTGTGCTCCGTGACTTAGTATACCTGTTCCAATAATAATTCGTAGTAGACTACGAGATAACATTAAATAAACTGCTACTGTGAACAAAATTCCGGCTACAATTGACATTAATATTTCCATTATTCACTCTCTCCAATCGTTTGAATAATGGTCATCGTAACACCAACAACTACTAGATATACACCAAGGTCAAACAACACAACAGTTGCAAGTGCAGTTTTTCCTAGTATAGGAAGGTAAAAATAATCAAATGTGTGTGTGAGGAATGGAACTTTAAAAACAAAAGCTCCAAGTCCTGTTAATAAAGCTAATAATAATCCGGAGGCCGCTACTTTTTTGTGATCAAAAGGAATGACTTTTGATACGGTTTTAATATCAAAAGCCAATAACAATAACACAAGAGCGGAAGCGGTGGTAAGACCGCCTACAAACCCTCCACCTGGTGTGTAATGACCTGCAAAGAAAAGGTGAATGGCAAAAATGATAATGATAAACGTTACGACTTTAGTGGTCGTTTGTAAAATTAAATCGTTCTTTTTCATTATCTATTCTCCTCCTTTGCTAATCTTAATCGAATCATGCTGTAAATTCCGAGTGCAGCAATGCATAGCACAGCTATTTCAAACAGCGTATCAAATCCACGGAAGTCAACGAGAATAACGTTTACCATGTTTTCTCCACCTGCTTCTTTATAACTGTTCTCAATAAAGTATTGTGAAATCGAATCAAATAGTTTTGTACTGCTAGATGCAATACCGACAAGTGTTACTGTAACTCCTACAAGTAAAGCGATAATAAAGTTTGGTAGGTGAAATTTAACTCGTACTTTTTTCGCTTTAAATTCTGGAAGGTGATAGAAGCATAGTAAGAATAGTGCAACAGATACGGTTTCAATTACTAACTGTGTTAAGGCTAAATCAGGCGCTCTAAATAAGACAAAGAACAGAGCTAGGGTGTAACCCACGACGCCTAACGAAATGATAGCTGTTAAGCGTGACTTGGCAAAAACAGTAGTAATGGCTCCAAGGACCATAATTACAGCTAGAATTGCTTCGTAGATTCCAATATCAGCCATGTTAGAGGTATCTACTTTAAATCCACCTTGTGTAAACAAGGTAATTAAAACAGCTGTACCGATAAAGGCAAAGATAATTAAGAGGTAATCACGAATAAAGCCTGTCATCATAAATTTCATGATGCCACTCGAACCTTTTTCCATACCCGCTAATCCATTGTTGTACGCGTTATTTAGCGTAATAGACTCAGGGAACAAGCGATAAACTTTTGTCCACTTATTTAATGTTAAGAATAGTAAGATACCCATAGCGATGACACCAATTGTCATAAATAGCTCGGGCGTAAAGCCATGCCAAAACGTAATGTGAACATGGAACTGCTCACCGGCATCTAATAAACTTGGTGCAATTGAAGCCATGGTTGGTTCAATAATGCTAGATTCTAATATATTTGGGAATAAACCAAAGATAACAACAAGTGAAGCTAAAATAACAGGTGAAATTAGCATACCTATCGGAGCTTCATGTGGCTTTTTCTCTAGCTTCTCAGGTTTATACTTACCAGTAAATGTTTTGAATACCAAAATCATGCTATAAACAAACGTGAATATACTTGCAATCCAAGCAATAACTGGGAACAGCATTCCCCATGTTTCCATGTTATAGATATTCATCTTCGTTACGTTGACCATTCCCGTAAAGAACATTTCTTTACTTAAGAATCCGTTGAAAGGTGGAAGACCAGCCATTGCAAATCCACCAATTACTGTAATTGTGAATGTTACCGGCATAAGAGTCATTAGCCCGCCTAGTTTACGAATATCACGCGTTCCCGTTTCATGGTCTACAATACCAACAACCATAAATAAACTACCTTTAAATGTAGCATGGTTAATAAGATGGAATACAGCTGCCGTAATTGCTACAACATAAATGTTATCGTCTAAAAATTCATAGTGTAACGCTGCACTTCCTACACCAAGTAAAGACATAATCATTCCAAGCTGACTGATTGTTGAGAAAGCTAAGATTCCCTTTAAGTCTGTCTGCTTCACGGCTGAGAAAGACCCCCAGAAAAGGGTTATAACCCCAATGGTTGAGACCAGCGTAAACCACACTGCGTGGTCTGAAAAAACCGGACTTAAGCGTGCAACTAGATAAATACCAGCTTTAACCATTGTTGCAGAGTGCAGATAAGCACTAACTGGTGTTGGTGCTTCCATTGCATCTGGTAGCCAGATGTGGAATGGGAATTGTGCAGATTTTGTAAATGCACCAAGCAAAACAAGAATCATTGCGGGGATAAAGAGTGAACTTGATGTGACAACATCTAAGTTTGCGACAATCTCTCTAACGCTAAATGTACCGCTTGGAATTGATAGTAATACGATTCCTGCTAATAAAGCCA
This sequence comes from Priestia sp. FSL W8-0001, assembly GCF_038050335.1. Lineage (NCBI taxonomy): Bacteria > Bacillati > Bacillota > Bacilli > Caryophanales > Bacillaceae > Priestia > Priestia sp. FSL W8-0001. The sequence continues at coordinate 3,634,638 of NZ_JBBPAL010000001.1, read as the reverse complement.
AGCCACCAAAAACCGTGATAAGCATCGACTTTTGAGCTCCATAGCGTGACTTCTCTCGTTGATACCAATAGCCAATAAGTAGGAAAGACGAAAGACTTGTTAGCTCCCAAAAGCTATAAAGAACAATTAGGTTATCAGACAAGACTACTCCAAGCATAGCTCCCATAAACATTAAGAGATACACATAAAAAGTATGAAGTGACTCTTTCGTTTTTGATAGATAGTAGATGGAATACAGGATTACTAGCGTTCCAATTCCTGTAATTAGCAAAGCAAATAATAAGCCCAGTCCATCAATATAAGCATCAAAATTAATCCCTAAGCTAGGTATCCATTTCAATGAATATAAATACGAATTTCCGTTCGCAACTCCGCTTATATACTTCGTAAAGTAAATGAATAGCACAAGCGGCAATGGCAACACAAACCACCCTGTATGAATCTGTTTAAATGATTTATACAGAAGTGGAATAAGAAATGCTAATAAGAATGGTGAGATGATCACCAGATGTAACCAAGACAAAACACAAACCTCCTTGTGACATCCAATAGATTAGATTTTCTATGAATGATTATATAATACTTTAACAGTGCGTGCATCCTTGCTACTCAGTAGTATCAACGTTTTTCACCTGTCTTATTAAATAAATAGAAACTCGTCTACACAACCTCAAAAAAAATTTTTTTTTTGAATAAAAACCGTCGATTTTTGTCACCCTAATAGTGAGGTGATAAATGTGTATCTCAGACAAATTATAGCGAGTGGATCAATATTTGGAGTTCTAGTTACTGGAGGATATATGGTGGATAGTCACCTAACTGCTAAAGAACAGCAAAAGTTCAACATGTCTCCAATTCAATATGAACAAATGTCTACATCTGCTGACACTGCCATTATTGAAAGGCCTGTTGAACTCCCGACTTATAAGCCAAGAGAATATGTAAAGATTGGCGCAACCAATTATGTCATTTCTGAAGGGAAATCCATTCTTGAAGAAAATGAATAAATCTTAAATAGCGAAGAATTGAAAACGGTTTTAAGAATGCGCTCTTTAAACCGTTTTTTATTGTTATGAAAAATCATATTGTGAAAAGCAAAAATCTCCTATTAGAAGGTTGTTTTATGAAAGAGAAAAAGTGTATAGTGAAAAAGAATTTGTAAAAGACTAGGATAACAACATTTGTATTAATGTCTTTTACTTGAATTCATTGCATCCTTTCGATAAAGTGAAAGAAAAGAACAATTTAATGGAGGAACAGAATATGACACATGTTCGTTTTGATTATTCAAATGCGTTATCTTTCTTTGGTGAGCACGAACTTACATACCTTCGCGATGCTGTTAAAGTAGCGCATCATTCAATTCATGAAAAAACAGGGGCAGGTAACGACTTTCTAGGATGGGTAGACCTACCAACTGACTATGACAAAGAAGAATTTGCTCGTATTCAAAAAAGTGCAGAAAAAATTAAAAGTGATTCAGATGTTTTAATTGTAATTGGTATTGGTGGTTCTTATCTAGGAGCACGTGCTGCAATTGAAATGTTACAACATTCATTCTACAACACGTTATCAAAAGAACAGCGTAAAACGCCACAAGTAATCTTTGCTGGAAATAATATTAGCTCGACATACATGAAAGACTTAATGGATGTATTGCAAGACAAAGATTTCTCTATTAATGTTATTTCAAAATCAGGTACTACTACAGAGCCTGCTATCGCTTTCCGTATTTTCCGTAAATTGTTAGAAGAGAAATATGGTAAGGAAGAAGCGCGTGGTCGTATTTACGCTACAACAGATAAAGCGCGTGGAGCATTAAAAACGCTAGCAGATGAAGAAGGCTATGAAACATTTGTTATTCCTGATGATGTTGGGGGCCGTTATTCTGTGTTAACAGCGGTAGGGCTTTTACCGATTGCAGCTGCTGGTTTAAAAATTGAAGACATGATGAAAGGTGCAGCAGCAGCACAAAATGATTTTGCAGCTTCTGAGCTTGAGCAAAACCCTGCGTACCAATATGCAGTTGCTCGAAACGTTCTTTACAATAAAGGTAAAACAATTGAGATGCTAATTAACTATGAGCCAGCTCTTCAATACTTTGCAGAGTGGTGGAAACAACTGTTTGGTGAAAGTGAAGGAAAAGACCAAAAAGGTATCTATCCTTCTTCAGCGAACTTCTCTACTGATCTTCACTCATTAGGTCAATATGTACAAGAAGGTCGCCGTGACTTATTTGAAACAATTGTGCAAGTAGAAAAGTCACGCCATGAATTAACAATTGAGTCAGATGCAGCAGATTTAGACGGCTTAAACTATTTAGCTGGTGAAACAGTTGATTTTGTAAATAAAAAGGCATTCCAAGGCACGATGCTTGCTCATACTGATGGTGGTGTGCCAAACTTAGTTGTAAGCATTCCAGCTTTAGATGAGTATACCTTTGGTTATTTAGTATACTTCTTCGAGAAAGCTTGTGCGATGAGTGGTTACCTATTAGGTGTTAACCCATTTGATCAGCCTGGTGTAGAAGCATATAAGGTAAATATGTTTGCGCTTCTTGGTAAACCAGGGTTTGAAGAGAAAAAAGCAGAATTAGAAAAACGTTTAAAATAAGATATCAAGTAGAAGTGCGGAATTTGTTTCCGCACTTTTTTTATGGATAATTTATAGTGAAAAGGAGATATTAACAAAAGAGGAGGCGAGGTAATGATTGAATTAGCTTCAAAATTAGAAGGTGAACTATTTAAGCTATATGTATTAGAGCAGACATTAAAGCCACTGGGATACGTTATAGGAGGGAACTGGGATTACGACCACGGTTTTTTTGATTATAAGATAAATGATGAAGTTGGATACCAGTTTTTACGAATTCCTTTTCAGGCTATGGATGGTCAGCTGGATTCACAAGGAACAACAGTTCAAATTGGAAAGCCCTATTTGCTTTCACACAAATATCAAATTGGGCTAGATGATAATGTTCATGTAGGTAATATTAATGCATCGTTTAATCAATTTGCAGAGCCTCAAGATCCTGATGCACAATTTCCTGATGAATACCTTTCGTTAGGAAAAGAATTGTTAAAAGAAGCAGAAGAAGCGTTACAAAGCTAAAAGAAGGTAGAGGGATTGTTACTCTTTTAGCTTTGTAACAAAAATATTTTCATGCATTAATTGGCTAATCAGTTCATTCGTTTTAATGATTTCATTAATTCCAATTGTTTCTGCATTTCGGATATGCTTTTCAGTTAAAAGCTCAGCAATGAGATAGGCAGAAGGATTGGCGCCTCTAATCGCTACCAGTGTCACAATTGTTTGCATATCAGCTTGTTCTTCTGTTGTATGTTGATCAGCAGTTATTAATACCTTTTTCGCTTTTGAAAGGTTCGCTAATGATAACGTATTAGAATCGGAAGCACTGCCTTTAATGAAGTGTAATCGATCACAAATCATTGGATTTTTCTTTAGGCTACTGTCAATTAAGACAATAACTTCTTCGTGAAAAGCCTTTTTATATTCTTCAATAACCAGTCTAGCTCTTTCATTCCAACCAATAATAATAAGGTGACCTTCGCCTAAAAACTTTAAATTTCCTTCTAGATAGGCATTTTCTTTTGACACGGCAATTGTAGCCAGTGAAACAAAGTAGGTAGTAATAAAACCTGTGCCAATTAAAATTAAAAGCATAGCAATTAGCTTACCTATAACGGTGTCTGGCACAAAATCTCCATAGCCAATTGTTGAAATGGTAATAACTACCCACCAAATCCCATCAAAAATTGTAAAAAAAGTTTGTGGTTCAGCTATGTGCATAATAGTTCCAAATAAAATAACTAAAAACGTAATAATAAATAGTAAACGCGTTATGACAGAGCGTCGGAAAAAGCGAAACAGAAGCCAATCGACCATAAAAAAAACCTCCTAGCATAAGGGTCTAGTTATTAGTATGACCAACTTATGAAAGAGGTATAAGAACTTATCTCGTTTTTACTTCCATATATTCAATCCATTCACCGTCAGGGCCATAAAAGAATAAATATTTTGCTCCGTTAGGCAACGTTACGATTTCTTCGTCTACAAAAGAAACGTTGAGATTCTTTAAACGTGAACGTTCTTCTTCGATATTGTCTACTGTAAGCGCAAAGTGATGAACTTTCCCTTCTGAAGGTAGTGAAGGGTTGTATCCTTCAATTAATTCAACAATGATATTGTTGTCTATTCCTAAGAAAGCTAGCTTCAAGGACGGATCTGTATGTGGAAACGTTTCTAGTAATTCTAACCCAACAATTTCTGTATAAAATGTTATTGACTCTTGAATATTTTTTACCTGAATACCTACGTGCCCAAATCCTAGAATTGCCATAATTATCACCTTTTCTGAATTAGTTTCTGTATAATAGTTTAAATTTTCGGTCAAATACAGTCAAATAAAAAAGCAGCATAATAGCTGCTCCAGTTTGTCGACAAAAGGGATTCGGAATGGTCTCATTCCGAACCCCTTTTTAGCTTTTTATGGGATTTGAAGCTATTTAATAAAAAGACAGACCTCTTCGAGTTCATCATTTAGGCCATTTTTGGACCTTGCCACGTCCAGTTGGCCATCTTCTTCAGGTTCATGGCAGCGAAAGTAAGCATCGCCTGCATCGACAATTTTTTAAGTCCCCTTAACGTTGTCCAACGCATGCCATGCTTTTCTTTTCCATCTGCGAATACACGCTCAATGGTTTCTTTACGTTTGGCATAAATCTCTTTCACCTCTGCGTGATAGCGAAGATGGTCTGCCTCTTCTACGTATTCCTGCCAAATATGACGCGTCACCACTTTCTGGTGGTCTTTACTCTCCGTACATCTGGCTAAAAATGGGCATGTCGCACAAATCTGTTTTGGCGATTTGTACTCCCGATATCCTTCTTTATTCGTTGTCGAGTAGGCCAAGATCTCACCTGCCGGGCAAAGATAACAGTCAAAGTATTCGTCATACACATAGTCATGTTTTCGGAAAAAACCTTTTTTCGTACGTGGTCGTGTGTATGGCAAGGCAGGGGTCATCCCCTGTTCCAATAAGTAACGGGTAATCGCAGGAGTTTTGTACGCGGCATCTGCGGCGACCGCTTCAGGCTTTCCGACTCTCTCGATGACCTTTCCGACCAATGGCTCTAAAATCTGACTATCATGTGTGTTGCCAGGTGTGACCATGGTGCCAAGCACAAAACCGTTACGATCCGCGGCTGCGTGAAAAGAATAGGCGAACTGCTTCGTCCGTTCATCCTTCACATAGTAACCACTCTCTGGATCGGTGGTGCTTTCTTTGATTTCTTTCTTCTCTTCCTTCTCAAACTTGTCCGGAGGAAATGGTTTTTTTCCGTGATCTTCCCGGTCCTGGTTAATCTCTTCTTGAAGGCGTTCCTGATACGCGCGTGTCTCTTTGCGAACGACTTTCTTTTCAAATTTGCGTTTGTTCGCACTCGCTTTAACATGGGTCGAATCCACGAAAACGTGCTCGGCACTGATTAGCTTTTTCTCGGCAGCTTCCTTTAAGATGCGATAGAAAATCTGTTCAAACAGATCGGTATCTTTAAAACGGCGTTCATAGTTTTTTCCGAACGTAGAGAAATGAGGCACTTTATCGTGGAAACCATACCCAAGGAACCAGCGATAGGCCATATTGGTTTCCACTTGTTCAATCGTTTGGCGCATGGACCGGATTCCAAACGTGTATTGAAGGAAGGTCAATTTAATTAAGATGACAGGATCAATACTGGGACGACCGATTTCTGAATACATGTCCTTCACCAAGTCATAGATGAACGAAAAATCAAGTGCTGCCTCTATTTTACGAACCAAGTGGCTGGCCGGTACCAATTGATTTAACGTAATCATTTCTAATTGATCTCGTTGAATGGGATTATGTTTCGAAAGCATGTCAATCACCTCAAGTTATGTAGTACTTCCATTGTAAAATAAAAAAGACTGTAGGCAAACTGGATTTCTTCCAGTTTGTCTACAGTCTGAAGCAGCATAATAGCTGCTCCTTTATTATTTATCAATTTCTCGAGAGCGTTCCCAGAAATCTAAATTCTCTAAGCCTTTAACAGAATCTTTGTAGAAAACAGGATCTTTTCCTGCTTTACGCTGAGACAAGTAATCGTTTAAGACTGCAATTGCAACTTTTCCTAGTAAAACAATTGCAATTAGGTTTGTAATTGCCATTAGGGCCATAAATAAGTCTGCAAGTCCCCAAACAACGCCTAAGCTTGCAACTGAACCAAACAATACCATTAAGATAACCCCGAATCGATAAAGGTTTAACCAGATTTTGTTTGATGTTAAAAATTCAATGTTTGTTTCTCCATAATAATAGTTAGCTACTAATGAGCTAAATGCAAACATAAATAAAATGATAGCAATGAATTGAACAGCCCATCCACCGATATGTGTACTTAACGCAACTTGAGTCAATTGAATTCCTTCAAGTCCAGGCGTTGCATACGCACCAGATAATAACACGATAAATGCAGTACAACTACAGATGATTAGCGTATCGTTAAAGACAGCCAGAGCTTGAATGAAACCTTGCTTAGCTGGGTGACTGACAGATGCCGCTGCGGCTGCGTTAGGTGCACTACCCATACCAGCTTCGTTGGAGAATAATCCGCGTTTGATACCATTCATGATGGCAGCACCGATGGCACCGGCAAATGCTTCTTCAAATCCAAAAGCGCTTTTTATAATTAATGCGATCATATGTGGAATTTCTGTAATATTAATAGCTAAAACAACTAATGCTAGTCCAATATATACAACTGCCATTACTACTACAATTAACTCTGATGCTTTGGCTACTCGTTTAATACCACCAAAAATGAGAACACCTACAATGGCTGTAACAACAACACCAACAATTAAGCGATTAACGCCAAAAGCTTCTTCAAAAGCAAGTGAAATAGTATTAGCTTGTACAGAGTTAAATACTAATCCGAATGAGATTGTAATTAAGATGGAAAATAAAACACCCATCCAGCGTTTGTTTAAACCTTTTTCCATGTAGTAAGCAGGACCACCACGAAAACCGTCTTTGTCTTTTACTTTATATACTTGAGCAAGGGTGCTTTCAATAAAAGCTGATGCTGATCCAACTAAAGCAACAACCCACATCCAAAACACTGCTCCAGGGCCCCCAAGAGCAATTGCAGAAGCAACACCAGCAAGGTTCCCAGTACCTACACGAGCTGCTGTACTAATAGCAAAAGCTTGAAAGGAGGTAATTCCTTTTTTATCGCTTCCGTCTGTTTTAGCGCCTTCACCTAACAAGCGAACCATTTCTTTGAACTGACTAAACTGAACGAATTTTGTACGAATTGTAAAATATAATCCAACTAATAAAAGAAGCGCAATTAATATGTAGGTCCATAAAAAATTATTGGCTTCATCCACAAAGCTGCTGAATAGAGTCGATATGGTTTCCATCCTAAAAGTTCTCTCCCTTAATAATGATTAACCTTAGCTGTTCATAAAAAGAGTCATTTTAATGATGCTTTTTTAAAATGTGTAAGGTTTTCTGACATTAGTGATTATAGCGCGTTAGACGTATAAAAGGCAACCTGTAATAAGTTTTTTTTATCGTGTAATCTCTTTTTTTATAACTATAAGGTATGATGTCAGGCAGGTGTAGTCACTTACAGGATGTTTTTGCTGGAATGGATTGGATATAAGCTACCTTCTAAAGCAAAAGATATTCGACCGCTTTCTTCTGATACAACTAAAATAAGTGCGTCGCACTGTTCAGACATACCAAGAGCTGCACGGTGGCGTGTTCCAAGCTTCTTTTGCAGTACTTTTGTGGACAGTGGTAAAACATTAGCAGCCGAAATAATTTGATTGTTTCTAATCACAATGGCACCATCATGTAATGGATTTCCAGGATAAAAAACTGTTTCAACGAGCGTAGACGTAACGGGAGCGTGAATAGGAATTCCTTTTTGAATTAAGTGCTCCACTGAGTCATTTCTCTCAATAACCATTAAAGCTCCATGATGTTTCTCAGATAAACTATGTATCGCGAGTGAAAGAGCTGCGTATTCGTGGGTGTAAGGAGACAAGTAGTGTCTTAAATAATAGGATGCAGCTGTGGACTGTACGCTTTGAAATAATTTTCTTAAGTCTTCAAAATCACATAAAACACAGTGGTCACTGCTTTCTAGATGTTGCTGAATTTTGGTTGCTTCCGCTGCTATTTGACTTAAATGATTGTGTAAACTTTGTTTAATTACATCATCTAATTGAAAAGAGTGACTTTCCATCATTGAACATAGCTCCAATCTAAAATAATTATTATGTTTTAATGTGTACGAAAGACATAAATCTATACTATAACGGTGTGAATTAAGAGTGACGCCCAAAAAAATTGCTCATATAATGAAAAAATAATAGATATTTCTGTTAATTTAAAGTATAGTTTTCTTATCGGATAAATTATTTTTACTGTTGACAAATATTCTAAATATGCTAAAATTTTTAAAAAATACTTATCCAGAGTGGTGGAGGGAACTGGCCCTTTGAAACCCAGCAACCTGCATGTTGTGCAAGGTGCTAACTCCAACAAAATGATTTTCATTTTGAAAGATAAGGTGAATTTGTTGCCTAATCAGTCTTTCAGATGTGGAAGACTTTTTATTTTTCATGAAAAAACAGAAGCCTGTTGAATATATTGTTAACAAATAAGGAGGGACTGTGATGGCACAAAACTCTGACTTAAATTCTGTTTTTGCAAGCGTAGAAAAAATGTTAAGCGACATGAAGTTTGGCTCAATCACGCTTGTGGTTCAAGATGGGAAAGTAGTTCAACTCGAGAAAAATGAAAAAGTAAGAATTAAATAAATAGCTGACTAGACAAACTAGAGGCGGTTTTATCCTTCATTATGGGGGTAAAACCGTCTTTTTTGATTGGATAACAAAGTATTGGAGTGAAAATCATGAGTGTATATACGTATGAAAATTGGCCAAATCAATTTCCGACTTTTGATGAGCAAGATGAAACAAAGGGAGCTTTAAAGGCATTAGAGTGGGCATATAACCATTATGGTGATTCTCTTATTTACGCATCTAGCTTTGGAATTGAAGGAATTGTATTAATTGATTTAATTTCAAAAGTGAAAAAAGATGCTCACATTGTTTTTTTAGACACAGGTGTTCATTTTAAAGAGACGTACGAAGTCATTGAAGCAATTAAAGAGAGGTTTCCAGATTTACGTATCCAAATGAAAAAGCCTAACCTATCGCTAAAAGAGCAAGCTGAAAAGCATGGAGATGAACTTTGGAAAACTGAGCCTAACCTATGCTGTCAAATTCGCAAGATTATTCCTTTAAAAGAATCACTTGCTCCGTATGATGCTTGGATTTCAGGGTTAAGAAGAGAACAATCTGAATCAAGAAGTAAAACAGAGTTTTTTAATAAGGACGAGAAATTCAAAAAGATTAAAGTTTGCCCATTAATTCATTGGTCTTGGAAAGAAATTTGGCGATATGTATATAAGCATAACTTGCCGTATAACAAACTTCACGATCAAGGGTATCCAAGCATTGGATGTGAGCCCTGTACGCTACCTGCCTATAACATGGAAGATTTACGATCTGGAAGATGGGCAGGTACTAAGAAAGTGGAATGTGGCTTACATGAATCTTAAATGAAAGAGCTGAAAATTTATGCTTGTTTACATTGCTTTTGCAATCGCCCTCTTTTTTGCGATGAATATTGGCGCAAGTGGTGCAGCTGCTGCTATGGGAGTCTCTTACGGTTCAGGTGCCATTAAGCATCGCAAAGTGGCATTAGTTATATGTGCACTAGGTATTTTACTAGGTGCTGTTATCGGTGGAGGAGAAGTTGTTAAAACCATTGGTTCTGGTATTATCCCAGAAAGTATTCTAACGGTGGAGCTAGTTATCATTATTTTAGCTTCTGCCACTCTATCATTATTCTTTGCTAATTTAATTGGAATACCACTATCAACTAGTGAAGTGACAGTAGGATCAGTTGTAGGTGTTGGGATTGCCTATCAATCTGTTTATATACAAAAGCTATTAATTGTTATGAGCTTTTGGGTTATTGTACCGATTATTTCGTTTGTAATTGCCTTTGTATGTGGGTGGTTATTAAAAAAGAAAAAAACGCCTACTCAGCAAAAGTGGAAAAAGCCACTTGCAGTTTTAGTAATAGCTACCGGTTTTTTTGAAGCTTTTTCAGCCGGTATGAACAACGTAGCAAACGCCGTAGGCCCGCTTGTTGGAGCTGGTATGATCAGTACATCAACTGGCGTTATAGCAGGTGGGTTAGCCGTTGCGGTTGGTGCATTACTTTTAGGAGATCGAGTAATTGAGACAAATGGGAAGAAAATCACGGATTTCACGGTGGGTGAAGGGTGTATTATTTCTGGAACAGGTGCGTCGCTTGTTACCGCAGCTTCCGTATTTGGACTCCCTGTCCCTTTAACGCAGGTTACAACATCTTCTATCATTGGAATAGGGGCAGCTAAATCTGGTTTTACATCTGATCAAAGACAGGTCATTGTTCAGATGTTAAAGGTATGGGTTGTATCGCCGGTTTTTTCTCTCGTTATCTCTTACGGTTTAGTGAAATTAGTGGTTGAAACAGATTTTTATGCGTTTGTGGTATTGATAAGCGGTTGTATTGCAACTTATGGCATTCTTAGTTTAATTAAAACAACAAAACAAAAACAAGAAAACCAAAAGATGACTGCTTAAAGATAAATATTAGTTATTCATTGAGGAGGAGTTTAGAATGAGTTCGATTCAAGCACATGGTGGAGAGTTAGTTAATTTATATCAACCTGATTATGATTATACAGGTGTTACGAAAGAGATTGAATTAGATAATATTGCATTAAGTGATTTAGAGTTAATTGGAATTGGTGGATACAGCCCTATTACAGGCTTCTTAGGACAGCGTGATTATGAAGCTGTTGTGGAAGGAATGAGGTTAGCTGACGGGACAGTATGGAGTATTCCAATTACTCTTCCTGTTACAGAAGAAAAAGCACATGAGCTACAAGTAGGAGATCAAGTTAAGCTTGTTCAAGATGGTGTGGTTTACGGTGTTTTAACAGTATCTGAGACGTATAAGCCTAATAAGGAAAAAGAAGCAGAGTATGTTTACCGTACGGCAGAGCTAGCTCATCCGGGAGTGCGTAAATTATTTGAACGTCCAAATGTATATGTGGCAGGTTCAATTGTACTTGTAAATCGTACGCAAAAAGATAAATTTGAAACATATTATTTAGATCCAGCACAAACAAGAGAGGTTTTTAAAGAACGTAACTGGAAGAAAGTTGTAGGTTTTCAAACTCGTAATCCTGTTCATCGTGCTCATGAATACATTCAAAAATCAGCTTTAGAAATTGTTGATGGATTGTTTCTAAATCCACTTGTAGGAGAAACAAAATCTGATGATATTCCAGCGGATATTCGTATGGAAAGCTATGAGGTATTGTTGAAAAACTATTATCCAAAAAATCGCGTATTCTTAGCTGTTTTCCCAGCAGCAATGAGATATGCTGGTCCTCGAGAAGCTATCTTCCATGCATTAGTACGTAAAAACTTTGGATGCACGCATTTTATTGTAGGTCGCGATCATGCTGGTGTAGGTGACTACTATGGCACATACGATGCGCAGCTAATCTTTAATAACTTTACAGAAGATGAACTTGGTATTACGCCATTATTCTTTGAACACAGCTTCTACTGCAAGAAGTGTGAAGGAATGGCTTCAACTAAAACATGTCCACATGAAAAAGAAGACCATGTCATTTTATCAGGAACAAAAGTACGTGAAATGCTTCGAAATGGTGAAGTTCCACCAAGTACGTTTAGCCGAAAAGAAGTAATTGAAGTGTTAATAAAAGGATTACAGCAAACAGTAACTTCAAATTAAGGGGCGGTTGAATTGAGTAAATCAACAAATATTACATGGCACGAATCAGGCATTAATAAAGAAGCAAGAAGACAACAAAACGGACATTATAGCTTTGTATTATGGTTTACTGGTTTATCGGGTTCAGGCAAGTCAACCGTTGCAAACGCAGTAGCACAAGCATTGTTTGAAAAAAACATTCGCAACTATGTATTAGATGGGGATAATATTCGCTTTGGTTTAAATAAAAATTTAGGCTTTTCTGCTGAAGATCGTACTGAGAACATTCGTCGTATCGGAGAAGTTTCGAAGCTGTTTGTTGACAGTGGGCAAGTTGTCTTAACAGCCTTTATTTCACCATTTAAAGAAGATCGTACGCAGGTAAGAGAGCTATTAGAAGCGGATGAATTTGTAGAAGTTTACGTAGAGTGCCCGCTTGAAGAGTGTGAAAAACGAGATCCAAAAGGGCTTTACAAGAAAGCGAGAAGTGGTGAAATTCGTGACTTTACAGGTATCGATTCACCTTATGAAGCTCCAGAAAATGCTGAACTGGTCGTAAATACATTTAATCAAACTGTTGAAGAGTGTGTTGAAACAGTTTTAGCATACTTAACAAATAAAAAATTTATTTAAAAGATATAAATAAAGGCCCTCACATCGCAAGAGCAAAGCTGTGCTTTGCATCGTGAGGGCCTTTGCTTTATTCATCAATAAGAGTAGATTAATAATATTGAGAGGGTGAAATAGAAAAATGGGGAAGGTGTATTTGGTTGGGGCAGGTCCAGGAGATCCAGAGTTAGTTACGGTTAAAGCAATAAAAGCTATTCAAAAAGCAGATGTAATTTTATATGATCGCTTGGTGAATAAAGAGTTATTAGAGTATGCTAAAGCAGAAGTGAATATCATTTACTGTGGTAAGTTGCCTAATTATCACACGTTGAAACAAGAAACAATTAATAGCTTTCTAGTGAAGTTTGCTAAAAAAGGTAAAGTTGTCGTGCGCTTAAAAGGGGGAGACCCTTTTGTATTTGGACGAGGAGGGGAAGAGGCAGAAGCTCTTGTAGAGAATAATATTGACTTTGAGATTATTCCTGGGGTTACATCGGGAATTGCTGCAGCTTCATATGCGGGAATACCTGTTACACATCGTGACTATAGTGCAAGTGTAGCTTTTATAACAGGGCATCGTCAAGACGAGCCTCGTAAAGCCATTAAGTGGGAGCAGTTAACAACAGCTGTTGATACATTGGTGATTTACATGGGTGTTAAAAACCTACCTTATATTTGTGAATCGCTTATGGAGCACGGAAAATCAAAAGATACGCCTATTGCACTCGTTAATTGGGGAACGTATGCTGAACAGCAGCGCACGGTTAGCGGTACGCTAGATACAATTGTTAATATCGTAAACAAAGAGAAGGTAGGAAATCCGAGTATAATTATTGTAGGCGAGGTTGTTCGCTTTCATGAAAAGCTAAATTGGTTTGAAAAATTAGCTTTTACACAATATGCTTGTGTTGAAGAGGCTTAGTAAAGAGGTGAATGGTATGGATGCAGTATTGTATATTTGTCACGGTAGCCGAGTAAAAAAGGGCTGTGATCAAGCCATTGAATTTATTGAAAGAAGCAAATCGAAGATTGATGTTCCCATTCAAGAAGTATGTTTTCTCGAATTAGCAGAACCTACAATTGAACAAGGTTTTAAGAGGTGTGTGGAGCAAGGAGCTACTAGAATCGCAATTGTCCCTATCTTATTGTTAACAGCTGGTCATGCTAAAGTAGATATTCCGGAAGAAATACACAAAGTTTATCAACACTATCCACATATCAAAGTTGTTTATGGTACCCCGTTTGGTGTTGACAATCAAATTGTGGATATCTTGATAGAGAGAATTAAGGAGACTGAAGTTACCATTAAAAAAGACGCAATGGTACTATTAGTAGGTCGTGGAAGTAGTGATCCTGAAGTCAAAAAGGATTTTCATGAAATTGCTCAACGCTTGGCACATAAAGGTGGGTTTCAGCATGTAGATACTTGTTATTTGGCTGCCACAACACCAAAGCTTTTAGAGGGCTTAAAACAGGCAAGTGAATCAAACTATTCACAAGTGTTTGTGTTGCCATATCTCTTATTTACAGGGATTTTGATGAACGAAATTCGAACAGAGTTAAAAAAATGGAATAAAGCTGAACAAGAGTTTATCTTAGCAAATTATTTAGGCTACCATGATAGGTTAAGTAATATCTTACAAAATCAAGTGAACAAATTATTAAACAGTCAAGGCAATGAATATGATGTTTACCGTTACTCTTAATTTAGAAGGTAAAACCATTTTAATTGTTGGCGGAGGAAAAGTAGCGGTTAGGCGTATACGCAAGCTGTTGGAACATAAAGCAGAGATCATAGTTGTTTCTCCACATGTGGATGATGAAATTCATGAATGGGACAAGCAAGGGAAAATAAAGGTGAAAAAGCGCTGCTTAGAAAAGAAAGACTTAGCTCACGTATTTCTTGTTGTAGTAGCTACTAATCAACTTGACGCTTTAGATATAGTAGAGAAAGAAAAGAGTGAACACCAGCTTATTAATATGGCTAGTGCTCACACAAAAGGAAATGTCTATATACCTGCGAGCTTTTCAAGAGGAGATCTATCAGTTGCCGTATCCACAAATGGTGCAAGTCCTTTGTTGACAAAGAAGCTTATTAGTGAGTTAAAGGTTCAGTTTGACGATAGTTATACACAATACACGTCTTTTTTAAAGCAGTGTAGAGAAATTATTCACAGCATGAATCTACCACATGTGGAAAAGTATAAGTTATTAACAGAAGCGACAGAGGAGGAGCTTCGATTATCAGAAAGATCCCAGGAACAATTTTTAAAGAAATTAAAAAATGTCTAAAAGGCATTATAGCCTTTTAGACATTTTCAATTTCAATGCTTCGAATGCCTGAAATCTTCTGTATTTCGTAATAAACTTCAGTGGTAGGGCGTTTTTGGTGAACGGACACCTTCATTCGAATATATAGTTGCCCCGTATCTAAATCTTTAATACGGATATTCTTTATTGTAATATCTTTTTCTTTAATGCTAGCTGTTGTCTCAACAATATTATGTTTATTAGCAAGTTTCAGTTGAAGGATAAGCTCTTTTTCACGTAGCTGTTTTGGTCCGAAAACCGTAATTAAAAATGGAAGCAGTTCGACGCTAATAATGAGCAAAATAACCCCTATAAATGCTTCCGTATAAAAGCCAGCTCCTACAGCGATACCTATACCAGCAGCTCCCCATATAATGGCAGCCGTTGTTAACCCTGAGATACTGTCATTTTCTTTGCGTAAAATAACTCCCGCACCAAGAAATCCAATACCAGATACAATTTGCGCTGCTAAACGCAGTGGATCCATAGTAATGTTATCACCATCGTTAAAAATGTGAGAGGACTCAATTGAGACAATGGTTAATAAGCAGCTAATAATTGAAATGACAAGCGACGTCTTTAAGCCTACAGGCTTACGCTTTAATTCTCTCTCCAATCCGATAATAAGTCCTAATAGAGCAGATATGCCAAGTTTCAATAACATTTGATGATCCATCTAATTCACCTATTTCACTAAACTGTGTTGTTTTATATCTGTATGATAAAATCAGGACAGATATGTATAGTTAGTATAGTAAACCATTTTTAGTGTTTAGAGATGAAAAATATCATTTTTTATGAAAAATTTTGAAGTTGTTCTCGTAATTTATATTTTTGGATTTTTCCAGATGCGGTCATCGGAAATGCTTCTACGAAATAGATAGACTCAGGTATTTTAAAGTGTGAAAGTTTGTTTTTGCAATACTCTTTAATTTCAGATGCTGTTGCTTCTACACCTGGCTTTAATTTAATGCAAGCCACCACTGTTTCTCCGTAATGTTTATCGGGAACACCAATCACTTGAATATCTTCAATTTTTGGATGAAGGTATAAAAATTCTTCGATTTCGCGAGGATAGATATTTTCCCCGCCTCTAATAATCATATCTTTTAAGCGACCGGTAATTTTAATATATCCCTCATTATCAATGACGGCTAAATCACCAGTATGAAGCCACCCGTCAGAGTCAATGGCCCTGGCTGTTTCTTCAGGCATTTTGTAATATCCCTTCATGATTAAGTAGCCTTTTGCGCAAAGTTCTCCTTGAACACCTATTGGTAATACGTGTCCGTTTATCGGATCGATGATTTTGACCTGTACGTGAGGATGAGCTTTTCCAACGGTTGTTACCCTTCTTTCTAGGGAGTCGGTAGTTGTTGTTTGAGTAATAACAGGTGAGCTTTCAGTTTGTCCATAGGCAATGGTGATTTCGTTAATTCCCATGTCATTCATTACGCGTTTCATTACTTCGGTAGGACAATTCGATCCAGCCATAATTCCCGTTCGTAAACTTGATAAATCGTAATCATGGAAATTTGGAAGATTTAGTTCAGCAATAAACATAGTGGGTACGCCGTGTAAAGCAGTGCACTTTTCTTTTTCAACAGTTTCAAGTACAACGGTAGGATTGAATTCAACGATGGGCACCATGGTCGCTCCAACACATACGGATGCTAATAATCCCATAACACAACCAAAACAATGAAAGAAAGGTACAGGGATACAAAGTTTGTCTTGGTGAGATAGCTTCATTGCATTAGCTACTAAAAGAGCGTTATTTACTATATTATTGTGACTAAGCATAACGCCTTTGGGAAACCCGGTAGTGCCAGAAGTATATTGCATGTTAATTACTTCTTCAGGGTATACATTTTGTTCAGCGAGAGTTAGTGCTTCATCTGAAATGTTCATACTATATAGTAGAAATTGATTCCAATTCATTTTTTGGTTTTTATTATCGATACTAATTAGATGTTGTAGTCTCGGAAGTTTATGGACAATAGATGCAATGATTGATGAATATGAAGTCGTTTTAAAGGAATCAATATAGAAAAGGGCGGTTGTATCTGAATGATTTAAAAGATATTCTACTTCGGCTTCTTGATAACTTGTATTTACTGTAACTAGTACGGCACCAATTCGAGCAGAAGCGAGTTGAAGTAAAATCCATTCCAAGCGATTGGTAGACCAAACTGCAATATGGTCTCCTTTTTTAATTCCTAATCCTAGTAGAGCTTTTGCAACTTTTCCCGTTTCGTTATACAATTCGTTATACGTATAGTGAATATTCTCTTGAGAGTAAATAGTGGCTGGGTGATTTTTAAATGCAGTGCTTGTTTCTTTTAATAATTGGCCAATTGTTAAATTCTTTAGCATCAATCTTAGTTCCCCCCTACTTAATGATTGCGCTTTCATTTAATATTGTACCAGCACTCTCTTTATGTTTCATAAAAAAACTTCGACAACCTGTCAGAGGGAATTTGTCGAAGCATAGAGAAATTTGTTAATAGAGTAATTGATAAAAGTAAGAAGTTAAAAGTGTAAAAAACAAACTTAAGGACGATAGAAAAACGAAAGGAATTCCTTTTACCTTTCCTTCAGAGTTCATTAAGCGCAAAGATTCGAAATATGCTTGAGAAATTAAAAAGATGGACATAATAAAGGATACGTACAGAGCGATTGAAATCCATAGGTTCATGACATCAACTTCCTATCTATTCAATGTTATTACTAGAAGATATGTGAGAATGAAAAGTTCTATTCCTATAAAAGGTCAGTCATCTAGTAAAATGATTTTTTTACTATAGTTAATTTTTTAAAAAAATATCAAAAAAGCAGTTGCTATATAAATAAAATAATGATATATTATTAAATGTCGCTGAGATAACACAGCAGACACGCTGAAAAAAAGCGGAAAATTATTTTAAAAAAGTTATTGACTTCACAGTAGTAACTTGGTAATATTAAAAGGTCGCTTCCGAGCGACGTTGAACTTTGAAAACTGAACAAAGCGACAAACGTCAACGTTAATTTTTTAAACTTTTATGAGCAAGTCAAACATTTCTTCGGAGAGTTTGATCCTGGCTCAGGATGAACGCTGGCGGCGTGCCTAATACATGCAAGTCGAGCGAACTGATTAGAAGCTTGCTTCTATGACGTTAGCGGCGGACGGGTGAGTAACACGTGGGCAACCTGCCTGTAAGACTGGGATAACTCCGGGAAACCGGAGCTAATACCGGATAACATTTTCTCTTGCATAAGAGAAAATTGAAAGATGGTTTCGGCTATCACTTACAGATGGGCCCGCGGTGCATTAGCTAGTTGGTGAGGTAACGGCTCACCAAGGCAACGATGCATAGCCGACCTGAGAGGGTGATCGGCCACACTGGGACTGAGACACGGCCCAGACTCCTACGGGAGGCAGCAGTAGGGAATCTTCCGCAATGGACGAAAGTCTGACGGAGCAACGCCGCGTGAGTGATGAAGGCTTTCGGGTCGTAAAACTCTGTTGTTAGGGAAGAACAAGTACAAGAGTAACTGCTTGTACCTTGACGGTACCTAACCAGAAAGCCACGGCTAACTACGTGCCAGCAGCCGCGGTAATACGTAGGTGGCAAGCGTTATCCGGAATTATTGGGCGTAAAGCGCGCGCAGGCGGTTTCTTAAGTCTGATGTGAAAGCCCACGGCTCAACCGTGGAGGGTCATTGGAAACTGGGGAACTTGAGTGCAGAAGAGAAAAGCGGAATTCCACGTGTAGCGGTGAAATGCGTAGAGATGTGGAGGAACACCAGTGGCGAAGGCGGCTTTTTGGTCTGTAACTGACGCTGAGGCGCGAAAGCGTGGGGAGCAAACAGGATTAGATACCCTGGTAGTCCACGCCGTAAACGATGAGTGCTAAGTGTTAGAGGGTTTCCGCCCTTTAGTGCTGCAGCTAACGCATTAAGCACTCCGCCTGGGGAGTACGGTCGCAAGACTGAAACTCAAAGGAATTGACGGGGGCCCGCACAAGCGGTGGAGCATGTGGTTTAATTCGAAGCAACGCGAAGAACCTTACCAGGTCTTGACATCCTCTGACAACTCTAGAGATAGAGCGTTCCCCTTCGGGGGACAGAGTGACAGGTGGTGCATGGTTGTCGTCAGCTCGTGTCGTGAGATGTTGGGTTAAGTCCCGCAACGAGCGCAACCCTTGATCTTAGTTGCCAGCATTTAGTTGGGCACTCTAAGGTGACTGCCGGTGACAAACCGGAGGAAGGTGGGGATGACGTCAAATCATCATGCCCCTTATGACCTGGGCTACACACGTGCTACAATGGATGGTACAAAGGGCTGCAAGACCGCGAGGTCAAGCCAATCCCATAAAACCATTCTCAGTTCGGATTGTAGGCTGCAACTCGCCTACATGAAGCTGGAATCGCTAGTAATCGCGGATCAGCATGCCGCGGTGAATACGTTCCCGGGCCTTGTACACACCGCCCGTCACACCACGAGAGTTTGTAACACCCGAAGTCGGTGGGGTAACCTTTATGGAGCCAGCCGCCTAAGGTGGGACAGATGATTGGGGTGAAGTCGTAACAAGGTAGCCGTATCGGAAGGTGCGGCTGGATCACCTCCTTTCTAAGGATTTTTACATGAAAAGCGAAGGCGATTGTTTAGTCATGAAAAGCGTTGGAGCTTTTGACAGGGAAACCGTTATTTGGTTTCGTTGACAAAAGTGAAACGATCGAATGACTAGGAGCCGTAGCTAGACAAGACGTACGTTTTGAAGCTTTGTTCAGTTTTGAGAGTTCAATCTCTCATTTAATAGAAAGTACATCACTTTCTTCTTATCTAATAAGAAGAATTTTGAGTGCGATTGTTCTTTGAAAACTAGATAACAGTAATAGCTGAGGAAAAGTGAAACTTTTCTTTAATCAAACCAATAAATAACGCAACGCAAGTTGCACCATTTATTCGCTAATGGTTAAGTTAGAAAGGGCGCACGGTGAATGCCTTGGCACTAGGAGCCGATGAAGGACGGGACTAACACCGATATGCTTCGGGGAGCTGTAAGTAAGCTTTGATCCGGAGATTTCCGAATGGGGAAACCCACTGTTCGTAATGGAGCAGTATCTTTATCTGAATACATAGGATATTGAAGGCAGACCCGGGGAACTGAAACATCTAAGTACCCGGAGGAAGAGAAAGCAAATGCGATTTCCTGAGTAGCGGCGAGCGAAACGGAATTAGCCCAAACCAAGAGGCTTGCCTCTTGGGGTTGTAGGACACTCTATACGGAGTTACAAAGGAACGAGGTAAATGAAGAGGTCTGGAAAGGCCCGTCAAAGAAGGTAACAACCCTGTAGTTGAAACTTCGTTCCCTCTTGAGTGGATCCTGAGTACGGCGGAACACGTGAAATTCCGTCGGAAGCTGGGAGGACCATCTCCCAAGGCTAAATACTCCCTAGTGACCGATAGTGAACCAGTACCGTGAGGGAAAGGTGAAAAGCACCCCGGAAGGGGAGTGAAAGAGAACCTGAAACCGTGTGCCTACAAGTAGTCAGAGCCCGTTAATGGGTGATGGCGTGCCTTTTGTAGAATGAACCGGCGAGTTACGATCCCATGCAAGGTTAAGTTGAAGAGACGGAGCCGTAGCGAAAGCGAGTCTGAATAGGGCGTTTAGTATGTGGTTGTAGACCCGAAACCAGGTGATCTACCCATGTCCAGGGTGAAGTTCAGGTAACACTGAATGGAGGCCCGAACCCACGCACGTTGAAAAGTGCGGGGATGAGGTGTGGGTAGCGGAGAAATTCCAATCGAACCTGGAGATAGCTGGTTCTCTCCGAAATAGCTTTAGGGCTAGCCTCACGTTGTGAGAGTCTTGGAGGTAGAGCACTGATTGGACTAGGGGCCCCCAACGGGTTACCGAATTCAGTCAAACTCCGAATGCCAAAGACTTATCCGTGGGAGTCAGACTGCGAGTGATAAGATCCGTAGTCAAAAGGGAAACAGCCCAGACCACCAGCTAAGGTCCCCAAGTATACGTTAAGTGGAAAAGGATGTGGAGTTGCTTAGACAACCAGGATGTTGGCTTAGAAGCAGCCACCATTTAAAGAGTGCGTAATAGCTCACTGGTCGAGTGACTCTGCGCCGAAAATGTACCGGGGCTAAACGTATCACCGAAGCTGTGGATTGACATCTTAGATGTCAGTGGTAGGAGAGCGTTCTAAGTGCTGCGAAGCTAGACCGTAAGGACTGGTGGAGCGCTTAGAAGTGAGAATGCCGGTATGAGTAGCGAAAGACAAGTGAGAATCTTGTCCACCGAATGCCTAAGGTTTCCTGAGGAAGGCTCGTCCGCTCAGGGTTAGTCGGGACCTAAGCCGAGGCTGAAAAGCGTAGGCGATGGCCAACAGGTTGATATTCCTGTACCACCTCCCCGCCGTTTGAGTAATGGGGGGACGCAGGAGGATAGAGTAAGCGCGCTGCTGGATATGCGCGTTCAAGCAGTTAGGCTGATGAGTAGGCAAATCCGCTCATCATAAGGCTGAGCTGTGATGACGAGGGAAATATAGTACCGAAGTTCTTGATTCCACACTGCCAAGAAAAGCCTCTAGCGAGGCGGGAGGTGCCCGTACCGCAAACCGACACAGGTAGGCGAGGAGAGAATCCTAAGGTGATCGAGAGAACTCTCGTTAAGGAACTCGGCAAAATGACCCCGTAACTTCGGGAGAAGGGGTGCTCTGGTAGGGTGTATAGCCCGAGAGAGCCGCAGTGAATAGGCCCAGGCGACTGTTTAGCAAAAACACAGGTCTCTGCGAAGCCGCAAGGCGAAGTATAGGGGCTGACGCCTGCCCGGTGCTGGAAGGTTAAGAGGAGGGGTTATCCTTTGGGAGAAGCTCTGAATCGAAGCCCCAGTAAACGGCGGCCGTAACTATAACGGTCCTAAGGTAGCGAAATTCCTTGTCGGGTAAGTTCCGACCCGCACGAAAGGCGTAACGATCTGGGCACTGTCTCAACGAGAGACTCGGTGAAATTATAGTACCTGTGAAGATGCAGGTTACCCGCGACAGGACGGAAAGACCCCGTGGAGCTTTACTGTAGCCTGATATTGAATTTTGGTACAGCTTGTACAGGATAGGTAGGAGCCTGAGAAGCCGGAGCGCTAGCTTCGGTGGAGGCGTCGGTGGGATACTACCCTGGTTGTATTGAAATTCTAACCCGCAGCCCTGATCGGGCTGGGAGACAGTGTCAGGTGGGCAGTTTGACTGGGGCGGTCGCCTCCTAAAGAGTAACGGAGGCGCCCAAAGGTTCCCTCAGAATGGTTGGAAATCATTCGTAGAGTGTAAAGGCACAAGGGAGCTTGACTGCGAGACCTACAAGTCGAGCAGGGACGAAAGTCGGGCTTAGTGATCCGGTGGTTCCGCATGGAAGGGCCATCGCTCAACGGATAAAAGCTACCCCGGGGATAACAGGCTTATCTCCCCCAAGAGTCCACATCGACGGGGAGGTTTGGCACCTCGATGTCGGCTCATCGCATCCTGGGGCTGTAGTCGGTCCCAAGGGTTGGGCTGTTCGCCCATTAAAGCGGTACGCGAGCTGGGTTCAGAACGTCGTGAGACAGTTCGGTCCCTATCCGTCGTGGGCGTAGGAAATTTGAGAGGAGCTGTCCTTAGTACGAGAGGACCGGGATGGACACACCGCTGGTGTACCAGTTGTCTTGCCAAAGGCATCGCTGGGTAGCTATGTGTGGACGGGATAAGTGCTGAAAGCATCTAAGCATGAAGCCCCCCTCAAGATGAGATTTCCCATAGCGCAAGCTAGTAAGATCCCTGAAAGATGATCAGGTTGATAGGTCAGAGGTGGAAGCACGGCGACGTGTGTAGCTGACTGATACTAATCGATCGAGGACTTAACCAAATTAGAAAAGCGAAGGCGACTAATTAGGAGCTGTAGCTAGACAGTAAACTTAGTACTCAGCGAAATGTTATCTAGTTTTGAGAGAACAAGATAAAAAAGTCTTGCTTTTTTTCAAAGAAGTTGTATAATATAATATGTCTGGTGGCGATAGCAGAGAGGTCACACCCGTTCCCATGCCGAACACGGAAGTTAAGTTCTCTAGCGCCGATGGTAGTTGGGACTTTGTCCCTGTGAGAGTAGGACGTTGCCAGGCTGTTATATCAATGGAGGATTAGCTCAGCTGGGAGAGCACCTGCCTTACAAGCAGGGGGTCGGCGGTTCGATCCCGTCATCCTCCACCATGAATATGTTGCCGGTGTAGCTCAACTGGTAGAGCAACTGACTTGTAATCAGTAGGTTGGGGGTTCAAGTCCTCTTGCCGGCACCACTTTCGAGCCATTAGCTCAGTTGGTAGAGCATCTGACTTTTAATCAGAGGGTCGAAGGTTCGAGTCCTTCATGGCTCACCATTTTAAATACACACATGCGGGTGTGGCGGAATTGGCAGACGCGCTAGACTTAGGATCTAGTGTCTTTACGACGTGGGGGTTCAAGTCCCTTCACCCGCACCATTTAATTTCATAATGCGCGGAAGTAGTTCAGTGGTAGAACACCACCTTGCCAAGGTGGGGGTCGCGAGTTCGAACCTCGTCTTCCGCTCCACAAATAAGTCCTGCCGGGGTGGTGGAATTGGCAGACACACAGGACTTAAAATCCTGCGGTAGGTGACTACCGTGCCGGTTCAAGTCCGGCCCTCGGCACCATTTTAATAAGCGCCCGTAGCTCAATTGGATAGAGCGTTTGACTACGGATCAAAAGGTTAGGGGTTCGACTCCTCTCGGGCGCGCCATAAACGGGAAGTAGCTCAGCTTGGTAGAGCACTTGGTTTGGGACCAAGGGGTCGCAGGTTCGAATCCTGTCTTCCCGACCATTTCTGGGGCCTTAGCTCAGCTGGGAGAGCGCCTGCCTTGCACGCAGGAGGTCAGCGGTTCGATCCCGCTAGGCTCCACCAATTTAATACATTTATGATAATATGGCGGTGTAGCTCAGCTGGCTAGAGCGTACGGTTCATACCCGTGAGGTCGGGGGTTCGATCCCCTCCGCCGCTACCATATATAATATACGGAGGAATACCCAAGTCCGGCTGAAGGGATCGGTCTTGAAAACCGACAGGGGTGTTAAAGCCCGCGGGGGTTCGAATCCCTCTTCCTCCGCCATTATATTATTATCAAATTATCGCGGGGTGGAGCAGTCTGGTAGCTCGTCGGGCTCATAACCCGAAGGTCGCAGGTTCAAATCCTGTCCCCGCAACCAAAGTGGTCCCGTGGTGTAGCGGTTAACATGCCTGCCTGTCACGCAGGAGATCGCGGGTTCGATTCCCGTCGGGACCGCCATTATAAAAAGGCTCGGTAGCTCAGTTGGTAGAGCAAAGGACTGAAAATCCTTGTGTCGGCGGTTCGATTCCGTCCCGAGCCACCATCTATATGGCGATTGTGGCGAAGTGGTTAACGCATCGGATTGTGGTTCCGACATTCGTGGGTTCGATTCCCATCAGTCGCCCCATATAATTAAGCGGGTGTAGTTTAATGGTAAAACCTCAGCCTTCCAAGCTGATGTCGTGAGTTCGATTCTCATCACCCGCTCCATAATGGGCCTATAGCTCAGCTGGTTAGAGCGCACGCCTGATAAGCGTGAGGTCGGTGGTTCGAGTCCACTTAGGCCCACCATTTATTATTCCACAGTAGCTCAGTGGTAGAGCAATCGGCTGTTAACCGATCGGTCGTAGGTTCGAGTCCTACCTGTGGAGCCATTATATTGGGGAAGTACTCAAGAGGCTGAAGAGGCGCCCCTGCTAAGGGTGTAGGTCGCGTAAGCGGCGCGAGGGTTCAAATCCCTCCTTCTCCGCCAGTCAATTTTAATAATGGCCCGTTGGTCAAGTGGTTAAGACACCGCCCTTTCACGGCGGTAACACGGGTTCGAATCCCGTACGGGTCATATCTAAAAAGGTTTGCATTTATGCAAACCTTTTTTATTTATTTGAAAACCGTCTAATAAATAGATGGTTTTTTTATTTTCGTAAAAATATTCAGAAAAGAAGGAAAAAACAGCTGCTTTATGGAATGTAAATTAGATAATAGAAATGATAGAAGAAAGGTTTATTTACTAGGTTAATTGTTATCAAGGAGGGGTATTTTTGAATTCGACTGTTCAACCTACTGATTTTGACATCCATCTTTATCACGAAGGAAATTTATTTCATAGTTATAAGCTTTTTGGGGCACATAAGTTAACAATAAACAGCACAGAGGGAGTACGTTTTTCTGTCTGGGCTCCTAATGCTTCTGCAGTAAGTATTGTGGGTGATTTTAATGAATGGAACGGTTTGAATCACCGGCTAGAGCGATTAAATTCTGAAGGGATATGGACAATATTCATTCCGTATCTTGAAGAGAATATGATTTATAAATATGAAATTACAACTCGTGATGGAACAAAACTACTAAAAGCTGATCCTTATGCTTTTCATAGTGAAGTAAGACCCGATACTGCTTCTAAAATTTATTATTTAGAAGGGTACAAGTGGGGAGATCAGTATTGGAAACGTAAGAAGAAACAACAAACTATTTATGAAAAGCCTATGTGTATTTACGAATTACATGCTGGTTCATGGAAAGTTCATGAGGATGGTGAACTATATACGTATCGTGAGTTAGCTGAAGAGTTAATTCCTTATGTAATAGAACAAGGGTTTACTCATATCGAACTATTACCTCTAGTTGAGCATCCGCTCGATAAATCTTGGGGGTACCAAGGAACTGGTTATTTTTCTGCAACCAGTCGATACGGTTCACCACATGATTTAATGTATTTTATTGACCAGTGTCATCAAAGCAGCATAGGTGTTCTTTTAGATTGGGTTCCAGGGCATTTTTGTAAAGATGCGCATGGATTATATATGTTTGATGGTTCACCCACGTATGAATATAAGAACGAATTAGATCGCGAAAACTATACATGGGGCACGGCTAATTTTGACTTAGGTAAACCGGAAGTACAAAGTTTCTTAATATCAAATGCACTTTTTTGGTTAGAATACTTTCACATTGATGGTTTTAGAGTCGATGCTGTTGCTAATATGTTATATTGGCCAAATTCTCATGAATTGGTTGAGAATCAATATGCTGTTCAATTCTTAAGAAAGCTGAATGAGGCGGTTTTTGCTTATGATTCGACTATCTTAATGATGGCTGAAGATTCAACGGATTGGCCATTAGTTACGGCTCCCACATATGACGGTGGGCTAGGTTTTAATTATAAATGGAACATGGGCTGGATGAACGATGTTTTAACTTATATGGAAGCCGACATTCATCAAAGAGCAAATCTTCATGAAAAAATGACTTTCTCTTTAATGTATGCCTTTAATGAAAACTTTATTTTACCATTCTCTCATGATGAAGTAGTTCATGGAAAGAAATCATTGTTAAATAAAATGCCTGGAGACTATTGGAGGAAATTTGCACAGCTTCGGTTATTATACGGTTATTTTATTGCTCATCCTGGCAAAAAATTGCTATTTATGGGCGGAGAATTTGGTCAGTTTGATGAGTGGAAAGACGCAAGTGATTTAGATTGGCAGCTATATGACTTTGATATGCACCAAAGTTTAAATAGCTATTTCAAAGAACTTCTTAAGATTTATAAACGAAGTAAACCACTTTATGAATTAGATCATCAAGAAGAGGGTTTCTCTTGGATTGATGTGAATAATCGAGAACAAAAAATCTTTTCATTTATTCGAACATCAACAAATAGTCAAGATAAGCTTGTTGTGGTATGTAACTTCTCAGATGTTCCATATCATGCATATAAAGTAGGTGTTCCTCTAAACACAGAATATGTTGAGGTCATCAATAGTGATCATGTTGATTTTGGAGGTTCTGGAGTTGTTAACCCAAAACCTTTAAAAGTAATCGAAGAAGGATTTCATGGTCTACCATTTCATATTGAAATGGATGTACCACCCTTTGGGATTAGCATCATGAGAACAAAGAAAAAACGGGGGGAGAGAAGAAACAATGTTAAAAAAGAAGTGCGTAGCGATGTTGTTGGCAGGAGGAAAAGGTAGTCGATTAAGTTCGCTTACAAAAAATTTAGCAAAGCCAGCTGTTCCATTTGGTGGGAAGTATCGAATTATTGATTTTGCGCTAAGCAATTGCTCCAACTCTGGGATTGAAACAGTTGGAATTTTAACGCAGTACCAGCCTTTACTCTTACACTCTTACATTGGTATTGGAAGCGCTTGGGACTTAGATAGAAGAAACGGAGGCGTTACTGTATTACCTCCTTATTCAGAGTCATCAGGGGTAAAGTGGTATAAAGGAACTGCTAGCGCTATTTATGAAAACCTAAACTACCTATGCCAGTATGAGCCTGAGTATGTGTTAATTTTATCAGGAGACCATATTTACAAAATGAATTATGAAAGTATGCTAGATTATCATATTGAAAAAGAAGCAGATGTATCTATCTCAGTAATTGAAGTTCCTTGGGATGAAGCAAGTAGGTTTGGAATTTTAAATACAAATGAAGCCTTAGAAGTTCAAGAATTTGATGAAAAGCCACAGTATCCAAAAAATAACTTGGCATCTATGGGTATTTATATTTTTAAATGGAATATTCTTAAAGAATATTTAGAAATGGATGCACGTAACCCTTATTCTAGTCATGACTTCGGAAAAGATGTCATTCCGCTATTGTTAGAAGAGAAAAAGCGTTTAATGGCATATCCATTTAAAGGATATTGGAAGGATGTAGGAACGGTTAAGAGTCTATGGGAAGCAAATATGGATTTATTAGATGAAAGTGATGAGCTCAATTTATTTGACTCTTCGTGGAAGGTCTATTCCGTAAATCCGAGTCAACCCCCTCAATACATTGCTCCAACAGCATGCGTCGTAGAATCATTAGTCAATGAAGGCTGCGTAGTTGAAGGTAGTATTGAACGTTCCGTGTTATTTCCAGGTGTACAAATTGGTAGTGGTTCAGAAATAAAGCGAAGCGTTGTGATGCCATCAGCAAAGGTTGGCGTAAACGTATATATTGAAAATGCTATTATTCCGTCAGACGTAATTATTCCAGATGGAACAATTATTAAGCCAACCAAGGGAAAAGAAGAAGTTATTTTAGTGACGAATGAACTGTTAGAGTCCATTTCATAACGCATTTAATTAACAGAGAGGATGAACTACATTGAATAATCAAATGCTAGGCATTATTGATGCTTGCACAACTACGAGCTCCTTACAACTATTAACTTTTTATCGTTCAATTGCGGCTGTTCCATTTGCAGGACGCTACCGATTAATTGATTTTATGCTATCAAACATGGTTAATTCTGGTGTGCAAAGCGTAGCTATATTTCCGAAAAATCGCTATCGTGCTCTTACCGACCATATTGGTTCAGGCAAGGAGTGGGATTTAGACCGAAAAAGAGATGGTCTATTCATTTTTCCACCTGTAAAAAACGATTTAAAATTAGAAGACCCATCGCTAATTGCTCAATTCCGCTATCATATTGATTATTTCCTTCGAAGTAAACAAGATTACGTTATTATTGCAAACAGCTATACCATTTGTACCATTGATTTTAACCAAGTATTAAAGCGTCATGTAGCTCAAGGTGCAGTTGTAACGTCAGTAGTGAACGGTAATACACCTCTAAATATATACATTATTAATAAAAAAGCGTTACTTGATATCCTACAAAATGAAACCCAAGACTTTGATACGATTACAGAGCTCGTACACTATCTTTCTTCGTCCTCGAAAGTGATCACGTATGAGCAAAATGGGTACCTTTCTCAAGTAGATTCGCTAGAAGCCTATTATAAAGCTAGTATGGATATTTTATCTGCAGAAACGTGGAAGCAGCTATTTTTAAGAACTCGTCCAGTCTATACAAAAACAAAAGATGAACCTCCAACACGCTATGCAAAAACAGCTGTCGTGAAAAATTCAATGATTGCTAACGGTTGCGTTATTGAAGGGCATGTGGAAAATAGTATTATTTTCCGAGGAGTAAAGATAGGAAAAGGTGCAGTTGTTAAAAATAGTATCGTGATGCAAAAAGGAGCTATTCTTGAGAATAGTGTATTAAACTATGTTGTTTTAGATAAAGATGTAAAAATAGGTAGTCATGAAGAGTTGAATGGTGAACCTAATCTACCAAGAGTATTAGCAAAAGGAACAGTTCAAGGAGCGTTGATGAATTCGTGAATGTATTATTTGCAGTGTCAGAATGTGTACCCTTTATTAAAACAGGGGGATTAGCAGACGTAGCTGGTGCTTTGCCTAAAGAATTGAAGCAGTTGGGTACTAACGTGTCCGTGATTATGCCTAAGTATAGCTTGATTTCTGAGAAGTACAGTGAGCAGATGACTCTAGAAAAAGTGATCTACGTCCAAGTTGGCTGGAGAAGACAATATTGTGGGATTTATACGCTAGAAATGAATGGTACTCAGTACATTTTTATCGATAATGAATACTATTTTAAAAGAGATAGTCTGTACGGTCATTATGATGATGCGGAGCGCTTTGCTTTTTTCTCCAAAGCGGTACTAGAGGCTATTCCAACTCTAGTAAATGAGCCGGATATTATTCATTGTCATGACTGGCATACGGCCATGATTCCGTTTCTATTAAGAGCACAATATAGTATGTATGACCATATTGAGACAGTATTCACCATTCATAACTTACAATTTCAGGGTATCTTTCCAAAGCAGAATTTATATGAGCTATTAAACTTAAATGAGTATCATTTTACGTCCAACCAGTTAGAGTTTTATGGCAATTTAAATTTTATGAAAGGCGGCATTGTCTCTGCGGATAAAATTACGACAGTGAGCCCAACTTATCGAAATGAAATCCAAATGCCTTATTATGGTGAAAAGTTAGATGGGTTACTAAGACAACGAGACCAGGATTTGATAGGGATTGTAAATGGTATTGATGACCAAGCCTATAATCCGGAAAATGATGAATTAATTGCATTTAACTACTCAGCTCAAGATTTAGCAGGTAAGTATAAGAATAAAGAAGATTTACAAGCATACCTTGGATTAGATGTGAGAAATGATGTTCCACTTGTTTCAATGGTCACGCGATTAACAAAGCAAAAAGGGTTAGATCTTGTAAAGCATGTTTTTCATGAAATAATTCGTTTAGATGCGCAGGTTGTTATACTGGGAACAGGTGAAGCAGAATTTGAATCATTTTTTAAAGAGATGGAATCTCAGTATCCCAATCAGGTAAAAGCAATTATTGGTTTTAATGAAGCGCTAGCGCATAAAGTGTATGCAGGATCAGATTTATTTTTAATGCCTTCAAAGTTTGAGCCATGTGGATTAGGTCAATTAATTGCGTTACGCTATGGTGCAATACCCATCGTTAGAGAAACAGGTGGGCTAAACGATACGGTCCTTTCGTATAATGAGTATACCTACGAAGGAAACGGATTTACTTTTGCAAACTATAACGCTCACGATATGCTTTACACAATTGAAAGGGCAATTTCCTTTTACAATGATAAGGACGTATGGGAGAAATTAATGCGAGACGCTATGAGTCAAGATTATAGCTGGGCGCAATCGGCATTTAAATACAATCAACTATATGCGAACTTAACATCTATTTCATCTTGAAAGGGTGATAAGCTTGTTCTCTAATAAAGAAAGCTTTCAAAAAGTATTTTTAAAAAAGTTAGAAATGACTTATGGGAAAAGCTTCAAAGAATCGACGGTACAAGATCAATACCATACGTTAGGAAATATGGTGAGAGAGTATATTAGTAGTGATTGGATTGCTACTAATGAGGCTCAGAGATCAAATCACTCAAAACAAGTGTATTATCTATCGATTGAATTTCTATTAGGCAGGCTATTAGGACAAAACTTACTTAATCTTGGAATAAAAGAAGTAGTTGAAGAAGGGTTAAAGGATTTAAATATTTCACTAGAAGAGATTGAGGAAATTGAAGCAGATGCTGGGTTAGGGAATGGTGGATTGGGCCGGTTAGCTGCTTGCTTTTTAGATTCTTTAGCCTCTTTAAATTTACCAGGGCATGGATGTGGAATTCGATATAAGCATGGGTTATTCGATCAAAAGATTGTGGATGGCTTTCAAGTAGAGTTACCTGAACAATGGCTTCGCCACGGTAACTCTTGGGAAGTGAGGAAAGTTGATCAATCCATTGAAGTGAACTTCTGGGGAGACGTTGAATATTACAGTGATAATGGCAAACTAGCATTTCGACATATTAACGGAGAGTCTATTTTAGCTGTGCCGTACGACATTCCTGTAGTAGGTTATGACACGACTACAGTGAATACGCTTCGACTTTGGAATGCAGAACCTGCCTCATTTCCAGTACATAAAGACGTAATGCAGTATAAAAGAGAAACGGAAGCAGTCTCTGAATTTTTATATCCAGATGACACCCATGAAGATGGTAAAATTTTAAGGTTAAAGCAGCAATATTTTCTTGTATCAGCTAGTTTGCAAAGTATTGTTCGTTCACATCGTATCGTATACGGGACGCTTGCCAATCTACATGAAAAAGTAGCTATTCATATTAATGACACTCACCCTGTATTAGCTATACCAGAGCTTATGCGCATTCTATTAGATGAGGAAAAGCTTAGCTGGGATGATGCTTGGCATATTACTACACAGACAATCTCATATACGAATCATACAACGTTATCTGAAGCTTTAGAAAAATGGCCAATTCATTTATTTAAGCCACTTCTTCCTCGCATTTATATGATTGTGGAAGAAATTAACCAGCGCTTTTGTGAAGAGTTGTGGAAACGATATCCTTATCAATGGAAAAGAATTGAGGATATGGCAATTATCGCACATGATATGGTGAAAATGGCTCATTTAGCTATTGTAGGCAGCCATAAAGTAAACGGTGTAGCTAAAATACACACCGATATTTTGAAAAAGCGAGAAATGAAAAACTTCTTTGATTTCTATCCACAGAAATTTATTAATAAAACAAATGGTATTACTCATAGACGATGGCTGTTAAAGGCGAATCCAGAATTATCAATACTTCTCAATGAAACCATTGGTGATGAATGGGTGAAAAACCCTTACGCATTAAAACAGTTGGAACCTTATGCTCAAGATAAAAATTTTAAAGACCAATTAAAAAAAGTAAAGCAACAGCGAAAAGATATTTTAAGCGAAGTTATCAAAAAGCAAACTGGTATTGAAATAAATCCACAATCAATCTTTGATGTGCAGGTGAAGAGACTGCATGCTTATAAGCGACAGTTGCTAAATGTACTTCATATTATGTACCTGTACAATCGTTTAAAAGAGGATTCTAACTTTAAAATTGTACCGAGAACGTTTATCTTTGGGGCAAAAGCTTCCCCAGGATATTATTATGCTAAGAAGGTTATTAAGTTAATTAACTCAGTGGCTGATGTAGTAAACAGTGATCCCGTCACATCGCCGTTTTTAAAAGTTGTTTTTCTCGAAAACTACCGTGTTTCTTTAGCTGAAGATGTGTTTACAGCAGCGGATGTTAGTGAACAAATCTCAACTGCTAGTAAAGAAGCATCAGGAACAGGGAATATGAAATTCATGATGAACGGTGCTTTAACCGTTGGAACAATGGATGGAGCAAACGTAGAAATTGCGGAAGTTGTTGGAGAAAATAATATGTTTATCTTTGGCTTATCATCCGAGGAAGTTCTACACTATCAACAAAACGGTGGGTATCGTTCATTTGATTATTACCATCATGACCAGCGAATCAAAAAAGTGTTAGAGCAGCTTATAAACGGCTTTTTTAAGAATACTTATGATTTATTTGAGCCAATTTATGATTCTTTGTTAATGCAAAATGATGAATACTATGTACTGAGAGACTTTGCGTCCTACGTTCAAGCACAGGAAAAAGTAAATCAAGCATATGGTGACAAAGACAAGTGGTTTGAAATGAGTGCGTTAAACATTGCTCAATCAGGTTATTTCTCTAGTGATCGCACAATATCAGAATATGCAAAGGAAATTTGGGAGATTAATTCATCAAAACAAATATTATCATACTAAAAAGAGACTGAGACATAAGTAGTTCAGCCTCTACTATACCTGAACGATTGAGAGTTCATAACTTTTAATCGTTCAGGTTTTTTGGTTGATTGTGAAAACAATGTTGGAAACAGGGGGAATGGAGCGTAGGACACTCGACTCCTGCGGGAAAGAGAGGGAAAACTGAGATCCCGCAGCGCACCGAGGAAGCTCAGGTTCCTCCCCGCGGAAAGCGAGTGGCCGTAGCGCAATGGAACGAACGTGTTCAGACAAATCAAAAAGATTGGAACAGCTATTGTTCGTCTCTTAGAAGCAATCATTTTGTTATGTCCCAAACTCTTTTATCTATTGTCACCACTTAAGAAATTCCCTTAAAGGTATATTCAACATAAAAAAACAGGAGTATTACGCTACTCCTGTTAATCTGTATAATGTTCTTTCTCGTGAGAAGGGAGGTCACCAAAAGTGGTCATGATGCCTTCTTCATCTAAGCTTTGCTCATACTCTTCATGCTGCTTGGACGGATAGACAACAATTTCTTTTCCATATAAATCAGTACCTACAAAGTTCTCATAGTCTTCTACATAACCGACGTTTTCGTCATGCTCAATATATGTGTCGTTATAAGAAGAAATATCTCCTTCAAAATCAGATGGGGACTCAGACGTTCCATACCTCTCTACGTCTTGCCAAGAATCTTCTGCGTCATATTCAGTTGCTCCGGAAGTGTCCAGGTCGTATTGTCCAAATGGATGACGAAGATTTAATTCTTCGATAGGTCTTTGGTGTGATGTTTCCTGAGATGGACTATGCTCTTTACAATACAACGTGGTAGGAACTGCTTCTAGTCGTTCAAAGCTAATATCCTTCCCACATGTTTTACATTTTCCATATGTGGTTGCCTCCATCGCATTTAAAGCAGTCTTAATTTCCTCTAGCTCTTCCCGTGTATGTTCATATAATGCAATGTCTTTTTCCCGTTCATAAATTTCACTCGCCATATCTCCAGGGTGGTTATCATAACTTGATAACTCCCCTGTTGAATCATGTAAACTTTGGGATGTTAATCCAAAATCATTATTATCTTTTAACTGGTTTAGTAAGTTTTCCTGCTCAGTTAATAATACGTCCCTTAATTGGTTTAGCTGCTTGTTGGAAATCATAAAAATTCTCTCCCTTTTCCCTTGAATTACTCAATTCCACATTATTATGTGTTAAATGATTTAAAAAAATTAAGCTCTATCGTGTTTCACATGTGAAATGATTGGCATTTATGATGAAATGTGTAATGACTTCTTCCATTAGTTATGGAAAAACTAGGTGGTAGATACTTTCAATGATGAAGGAGAGTTGATACTTTCCGTAGTTATATCACGTAACGCAGAAACCAAGAGCACAAACTCGTTAACTTCTGATGAGATATGATACAATCTTATCAAAGGAATTCAGTTGTCAAACTAGATTTTTTTACAACGAAAGTTTATAATAAATTGGTTAAAGACTTACGAGATTATAAACGGGGGGACGTAGTGTGATTGCAATAACTGAACAGTTAATACATGATCATTTATCAAAGGCAATTGAATGTGCCAGAAATGAAAGTAATACAAAACTTGTCAGCGTAGTCAAAAAAGTAAGACCTATTGACCCCCTTATTTTTTATGCAAACGGCTATAGACAGTTTTGTAAAGAACGTTTCTTTTGGAGAGATCCGAACCAACAGTACACATTCGTTGGGTTAGGAAGAGCTTATACGCTGTCTTCCAAAGAAGGGTCTGCGCGTTTTTTTGATACAGAAAAACAATGGAAGCGCTTTAAAAAAGATATTTTATATACAAATAACGTAGAATTTCCAAATGGTACAGGTCCTCTGCTTTTTGGAGGATTCTCATTTGATCCTTATCAAAAAAAGGACAGCTATTGGACGGATTTTTCCAATAGTAAATTTGTAATTCCTTCTGTTCTGTATACAGAGGCAGATGGAAATGGGTATCTAAGTATAAACATTAAAGTAAGTGGTGAAGACAATATACAAGATCACCTTAAGCACATTGAAGAGCTTGAAGGATTGTTAATAAATCAAGAGTATGATGGCAGTAGCTACTCATCACCTTTACTATTAACAAAAGAAGAAATTGATGTACAAAGGTTTACAAAAAATGTTCAAAATGCTACTTCCTTAATTCAACAAGAAAAAATTGAAAAAGTCGTGCTAGCTCGACAGTTAAAAGCAACATTTACTGAAGCAATTTCGACAGAGTACGTTATTCAGCGTTTACTGAGAGAGCAGCCTACAAGCTACACCTTCATTTTTGAGAATGAAAACCAACATTTTGTTGGTGCATCTCCAGAGCGTTTGGTGCAGAAAGAAGGAGACTATGTTTTTTCAACTTGTTTAGCGGGTTCCATTAAGCGAGGAAAAACACGTAAAGAAGATGCGCTTCTAGGTGATGAGCTTTTAAATGACCAAAAAAATTTAATTGAGCATGACGTGGTCGTGCATATGATTAAAGAAGCAATGGACGCCTATTGTATGGAAGTAGAAATACCTATGCAGCCAACATTGTATAAAACGAAGCATATTCAACATCTCTATACACCTGTACGAGGTAAAATCAAGAAAGATGTGACATTGTTTTCTCTGTTGAAAGAGCTCCACCCAACACCTGCTCTAGGAGGATATCCGCAAAAAGAATCCTTGTCCATTATTCGAAAGTTAGAGCCGTTCGATCGTGGATGGTATGCAGCTCCAATTGGGTGGATTGATATTAACGGTAACGGAGAGTTTATTGTTGGGATTCGTTCAGGTGTAATTGAACGACAACAAGCGATGCTTTTTGCAGGGTGTGGGATTGTAGCAGATTCGACACCTGAGAGTGAATACGAAGAAACAACGATTAAATTTAATCCAATGCTATCAGCTTTAGGGGGTATAGCAAGTGGACCATACTGATCAGTTAACTGCTTACGTAGCAGCTTTTGTAGACGAACTAGCTAAATTAGGTGTAAATCATGTTGTGGTAAGCCCTGGTTCTCGCTCAACACCGATTGCTATGTTAATGTCTGAGCATGAAAAGATAAAAGTTCATTTAAATATTGATGAGCGCTCGGCTGGATTTTTTGCTTTAGGTATGGCAAAAGCAAAAAATCAGCCTGTTGCGCTTGTTTGTACATCTGGAACAGCTGCTGCAAATTATTTTCCAGCAGTTGTCGAAGCACATCACTCAAGGGTTCCTCTACTTGTCATTACGGCAGATCGTCCGCATGAACTGCGTGAGGTAGGAGCTCCACAGGCAATTAATCAACAATACTTATTTAGTCATTATGCAAAGTGGTTTGTGGATACAGCTTTACCAGAAGCTGCGGAAGAGGCAATTCGTTATATTCGAACTGTGGCTGGAAGAGCTGTTAGCGTTTCAGCTGGTGCTCCAAAAGGTCCTGTTCATATTAACATGCCGCTTCGTGAACCAATTGTTCCAAATCTTTCTTTAGAAAATTTATGGAGCTTACATGAGCGTGACAACTCGTACGTTTCGTTTAATAAGGGAAATCCAATGCTTTCTAGTCAAGCTTTTGCGCATATTGGTCAGTTCATAAAAGACGAAACAAAAGGTTTGATCATATGTGGAGATCAGCTAAAGGGGGAAGATAAACAGGCTATTGTAGAGTTAGCAAATTATCTTCAATTTCCAATT
Source organism: Priestia sp. FSL W8-0001 (assembly GCF_038050335.1). NCBI lineage: Bacteria > Bacillati > Bacillota > Bacilli > Caryophanales > Bacillaceae > Priestia > Priestia sp. FSL W8-0001. The sequence continues at coordinate 3,598,062 of NZ_JBBPAL010000001.1, read as the reverse complement.
ATTGCGGATCCACTCTCGCAGATGAGAAGCGGTGATCATGCTAAAAATCTCGTTATCGATACGTACGATTCTTTTTTGAAAAAAGAAGGAATTCAACCGCTATTGAAGCCAGAAGTTGTCATTCGGTTTGGTGCCATGCCTGTATCAAAGGGTTTGACTTTATTTTTAAAAGCGTATGAGCCAAAAGCTGTTTTTGTAGTAGATGAAAGTAATGGATGGCGAGATCCTACACTTCGCTCAACGCATATGATTCAGTGCAACGAAGGGCTATTCGCTCGTGAATTACCAAAGTATATAGGAAGTAAGAAATCTTCTAATTCATGGAGTGAAAAGTGGATTGAATTAAATAAGCAGGTTAAGGATTCGTTAAAAATCAACTTACAAGATAAGTGGTTTGAAGGTAGCATTGTACAGGAACTATCAAAGCTTTTACCAGCTAATTCGGCTTTGTTTATTGGCAACTCAATGCCAATAAGAGATGTAGATTCGTTTTTCTTTGCGACAGATAAACCAATTCACTTATTTGCAAATCGCGGTGCTAATGGCATTGATGGTGTTGTTTCATCAGCTTTAGGTGTTAGCACGGAATATGAACATACTGTACTTTTAATTGGGGACTTATCTTTTTACCATGATTTAAACGGCTTGCTCGCTGCTAAAATGCATAATCTTAACTTAACAGTCGTGCTCATTAACAATGATGGCGGGGGAATCTTTTCATTTTTACCTCAGTCAAAAGAAGAGAAGCATTTTGAGTTTTTATTCGGTACGCCAACAGGTCTACAGTTTGAACATGCTGCAAAGTTATATGAGGGTACATTTAGTAGAGCCTATACAGCAGATGAGCTTCACTGCGCATTAAAAGCTTCGTTTAAAGAGGGTGGCTTGCACATTATTGAAGTGCCAACAGCTCGCAAAGAAAATGTCGAAATACATCGTGAAATCTGGAGTGACGTTTCCCAGGTAATAAATTTGTCTGAATTTGAGGAATAAGAGATGTATTATAGATATGAAGATGTTTCGTACCATGTTGAAGTACAAGGGAAAGGAACTCCCCTTTTGTTATTGCATGGCTTTACAGGTTCCTCTCAAACTTGGAGTACATTTACGAAGTCTTGGGCACGTTATTATGAGGTTATTACAATTGATATTATTGGACATGGAAAGACAGATTCCCCTAGCGATGTAGCTCCATATAAAATGACTCAGATGATGAACGTTATTGTAAGTCTTCTAGATAGGCTCCGAATTGAAAAGGCCTTTGTTCTTGGCTATTCAATGGGAGCGCGTCTAGCGTTGGCATTTTCCATTCATTATCCAGAACGAGTGAAAGCGCTCATTCTAGAGAGTGGATCACCGGGCTTAAAAACACAGCCGGAGCGAATGGCAAGGCAAGCTGCTGATGAAGAATTAGCTGCGTTCATTAGGGAGCAAGGTGTGTTGAAGTTTGTGGACTACTGGGAAAGCATCCCCATGTTTAAAACTCAAAAGCGCATGCCTGAAAAAGATCAAGCACTAGTTCGTCAAGAGAGGTTGGCTCAATGTAAGCTCGGGTTAGCAAATAGTCTAATTGGTATGGGAACTGGAGCTCAACAATCTTATTGGGAGAAGTTACATACCTTGTTGCTTCCTGTCCTGTTAATTACAGGTGAACTTGATCAGAAATTTTGTGAAATCGCAAAAGACATGTCTAACCAGCTCAAATTTTGTAGGTATAAAGTTGTTTTAAACACTGGCCACGCAATTCATGTGGAACAACCAAGAATTTTTGGTAAAATAGTAAGTGAGTTTTTATCACAACATGAGGAGGAAGAAAGATGACAGTTGAATGGGTATCTCAACGTAATTATGAAGATATTTTGTATGAAACATATAATGGAATTGCAAAAATTACAATTAATCGTCCAGAAGTACGAAATGCTTTCCGTCCAAAAACGGTAATGGAATTAATTAATGCTTTTGCATATGCGCGTGATGATTCAAGCGTTGGTGTAATTGTGCTAGCTGGTGCTGGAGACAAAGCATTTTGTTCTGGTGGAGACCAAAAAGTACGCGGGCATGGTGGTTATGTAGGGGAAGACGAAATTCCTCGCTTAAACGTATTAGACTTACAGCGATTAATTCGCGTTATTCCAAAACCAGTTGTTGCGATGGTTTCAGGCTATGCAATCGGTGGAGGTCATGTTTTACATATCGTATGTGACTTAACAATTGCTGCAGATAATGCAATTTTTGGCCAAACGGGTCCAAAAGTTGGAAGCTTTGACGCTGGATATGGTTCAGGCTATTTAGCGCGTATTGTTGGTCATAAAAAAGCGCGTGAAATTTGGTATCTATGCCGTCAATACAATGCGCAAGAGGCACTTGAAATGGGACTTGTTAACACTGTTGTACCATTAGAAGAGCTAGAAGCAGAAACAATTAAATGGTGTGAAGAAATGTTAGAAAAGAGCCCAACAGCTCTACGTTTCTTAAAAGCTGCATTTAATGCTGATACAGATGGATTAGCTGGTATACAGCAATTTGCTGGAGACGCTACGCTTTTATATTACACAACTGATGAAGCAAAAGAGGGTCGTGACGCATTCAAAGAAAAGCGCAACCCAGACTTCAAACAGTTCCCACGTTTCCCATAATGCTCAAAACAGCTTGATGACATTCATCAAGCTGTTTTTTCTATGGAAAGGAGAATAGAAGCATGAATTTGTTACCTAATTGGTTAAGTCAACGAGCGAAAGTAACACCTAACCGAGTTGCGGTGGACTTAGCAGCGGAATCGATTACATTTTTACAGCTGCATAAACGAGTGGTGAAGCGAGCTTTTCAATTAGCGAGCTATGGGATAAAAAAAGGTCACACAGTTGCTATATATATGAAGAACCGAATAGAATATATTGAATTAATTCATGCTTTAGCTTATATAGGAGCAAAAGCACTATTACTCAATACGCGTTTAAAGCAGCAAGAGATTCAGTATCAATGTAGCGATGCAAAAGCGAACTTTCTTGTTGTGGATGAGAGTTATGAAGAAACCATACTGCTTTCAGGAACAGAACTAATTCAGCTACAAGACCTTATCTATCGACACGAAAAAGAAATTGTGCTTCAATCTCAGTATGATTTAAATGATACGTATACAATTATGTATACGTCAGGTACTACAGGTAACCCAAAAGGAGTTATGCAGTCTTATGGAAATCACTGGTGGAGTGCTACTGGGTCATCCCTAAACCTTGGACTTCAGACAAATGACTGCTGGCTCGTTGCTGTGCCTTTGTTTCATATTAGCGGTTTTTCTATTTTAATGAGAAATGTTATTTATGGGATGAGAATTGTATTACACTCAAAGTTTGAAGCTATACAAGCAAACGCTGCTATTGAAACAAAAGGTGTGACCATTATGTCGGTCGTAACTTCGATGCTGACCCAAATGTTAAAGGAACTAGGTGGCAGAAAATATCCTGAATCATTTCGCTGCATGTTAGCAGGAGGAGGTCCCGTGCCAAGAGTTCTCTTGGACGACTGTATAGAGAAAGGAATCCCTGTCTACCAGACGTATGGCATGACAGAGACTTCTTCTCAGTTTGTAACGTTAGCTCCAGAAGATAGTATTCAAAAACTTGGATCTGCAGGAAAGCCCCTGATGCCTTGCCAGCTTAAGATTGTAAATGCTAACGGTGAGGAAGTAATGAATGGTATAGAAGGTGAAATTGCTGTGAAAGGCCCTAACGTAACGTCTGGGTACCTTAATAAACCAGAAGAAACAGACAAAGCAATAAAAAATGGTTGGTTTTATACAGGAGATATCGGCAAACTTGATGAAGATGGATTTTTATACGTATTAGATAGAAGATCAGATTTAATTATTTCAGGTGGAGAAAATATCTATCCAGCAGAAATTGAGAGCACTCTATTAAAGCACCCACTTATTGCAGAAGCCGGGGTTACAGGGCTGCCTCATAAACAGTGGGGACAAGTTCCAGCAGCTTTTTTAGTAGTTACATCGCCAATAAAAAAAGAAGAGTTACAGGCATATTGTCAGTCGATGTTAGCCAATTATAAAGTACCAAAGTATTATTTTATTGTTGATGATCTACCAAGAACCGCTTCCAATAAAATTATTAGACGAAAATTACCTCAGCGTATAGAACAGGGGCGTCAACTATGATTGAAATCCATAAAGCAACCATTCATGCTATTGAATTGAACCTATTATCACCGTTTTCAACTAGTTATGGAACTGTGACAAATCGAGAACTGCTTCTTTTAGAAGTAGAAGATATAAGCGGTGAAGCAGGCTGGGGAGAAGTGGTAGCATTTTCAACTCCTTGGTACACAGAAGAAACCATCCAAACGTGCTTTCATATGCTCAATGATTTTTTACTTCCGGCTTTAATTGGAAAGCGATTAACGACGCCTTTAGACCTACAGGAAATATTTAATCCGATTAAGCGAAACCATATGAGTAAAGCAGCAATAGATTGTGCGGTGTGGGATTTGTTTGCTAAGAAGAACAATAAGTCTCTATCTCAAGCTCTTGGTGGCACAAAAGAAGCTGTAGAAGCTGGTGTAGTAGTTGGACTCGATGATATTCATAAGATGGTTCATAAAATAGATGAACACTTGAAAGCTGGATATAAACGTTTTAAAGTAAAGATTAAGCCTGGAGCTGATTATGACCTTATTAAGCAAATTAGAAATCATTATCCAAAACTGCCGCTGATGGTAGATGCAAACTCTGCTTACTCCTTAAATGATTTGAATTTGCTTCAAAAGCTAGATGAATTTGACCTTATGATGATTGAACAGCCATTAGATTCTAGTGATATTATCGATCACCGTCATTTACAACAGCAGCTACGCACGCCCGTTTGCTTAGATGAAAGCATTGTGTCTTATGATGATGCTAGAAAAGCAATTGAGTTAGGGAGCTGTCAAGTTATTAATGTAAAAGTTGGACGGGTAGGCGGCTTAACAGAAGCAAAACGAATTCATGACTTGTGCCAGAAAAGTAATGTTCGACTATGGGTAGGGGGAATGCTGGAATCGGGTATATCAAGAGCTCATAATATTGCATTAGCTTCATTAGAGAATTTCACGATACCTGGAGACATTTCAGCTTCTTCACGCTATTGGAACAAAGATGTCATTCTTCCAGAAGTAGAAGTGGATGATGGGTTAATTCATGTGCCAAAAGAACCAGGCATTGGCTATCGGGTGGATAGGATATTTTTAAATAAAGTTTCCACATATCAAAAAACATATGCATAATGTAAATCCACTTTAAAAGTGGATTTCAGTTTGTCGACAAAAGGGATTCGGAATGGTCTCATTCCGAACCCCTTTTTAGCTTTTTATGGGATTTGAAGCTATTTAATAAAAAGACAGACCTCTTCGAGTTCATCATTTAGGCCATTTTTGGACCTTGCCACGTCCAGTTGGCCATCTTCTTCAGGTTCATGGCAGCGAAAGTAAGCATCGCCTGCATCGACAATTTTTTAAGTCCCCTTAACGTTGTCCAACGCATGCCATGCTTTTCTTTTCCATCTGCGAATACACGCTCAATGGTTTCTTTACGTTTGGCATAAATCTCTTTCACCTCTGCGTGATAGCGAAGATGGTCTGCCTCTTCTACGTATTCCTGCCAAATATGACGCGTCACCACTTTCTGGTGGTCTTTACTCTCCGTACATCTGGCTAAAAATGGGCATGTCGCACAAATCTGTTTTGGCGATTTGTACTCCCGATATCCTTCTTTATTCGTTGTCGAGTAGGCCAAGATCTCACCTGCCGGGCAAAGATAACAGTCAAAGTATTCGTCATACACATAGTCATGTTTTCGGAAAAAACCTTTTTTCGTACGTGGTCGTGTGTATGGCAAGGCAGGGGTCATCCCCTGTTCCAATAAGTAACGGGTAATCGCAGGAGTTTTGTACGCGGCATCTGCGGCGACCGCTTCAGGCTTTCCGACTCTCTCGATGACCTTTCCGACCAATGGCTCTAAAATCTGACTATCATGTGTGTTGCCAGGTGTGACCATGGTGCCAAGCACAAAACCGTTACGATCCGCGGCTGCGTGAAAAGAATAGGCGAACTGCTTCGTCCGTTCATCCTTCACATAGTAACCACTCTCTGGATCGGTGGTGCTTTCTTTGATTTCTTTCTTCTCTTCCTTCTCAAACTTGTCCGGAGGAAATGGTTTTTTTCCGTGATCTTCCCGGTCCTGGTTAATCTCTTCTTGAAGGCGTTCCTGATACGCGCGTGTCTCTTTGCGAACGACTTTCTTTTCAAATTTGCGTTTGTTCGCACTCGCTTTAACATGGGTCGAATCCACGAAAACGTGCTCGGCACTGATTAGCTTTTTCTCGGCAGCTTCCTTTAAGATGCGATAGAAAATCTGTTCAAACAGATCGGTATCTTTAAAACGGCGTTCATAGTTTTTTCCGAACGTAGAGAAATGAGGCACTTTATCGTGGAAACCATACCCAAGGAACCAGCGATAGGCCATATTGGTTTCCACTTGTTCAATCGTTTGGCGCATGGACCGGATTCCAAACGTGTATTGAAGGAAGGTCAATTTAATTAAGATGACAGGATCAATACTGGGACGACCGATTTCTGAATACATGTCCTTCACCAAGTCATAGATGAACGAAAAATCAAGTGCTGCCTCTATTTTACGAACCAAGTGGCTGGCCGGTACCAATTGATTTAACGTAATCATTTCTAATTGATCTCGTTGAATGGGATTATGTTTCGAAAGCATGTCAATCACCTCAAGTTATGTAGTACTTCCATTGTAAAATAAAAAAGACTGTAGGCAAACTGGATTTCTTCCAGTTTGTCTACAGTCTGAAATCCACTTTAAAAGTGGATTTTTTATTGTGAGTTCGGTTTTTAAAAAAATTTTCTTTTTATTTATATAGCAGCTGTCTAGTCATGTGAAAAAAAGTTTGATTAAATTTCATAAATCAAATAGTACAACCAATCCGAGAAAACATGTTATGATGGAATAGTTTGATGAAAAATAAGACTGTTTGTAGTGGCTAGTTGCTAATACCTAACAAAACTTTTAAAAATTTCTTTTTTTACATATGTTTAGGAAACCTTACTTAACAAAGGCGTAAATCAGTATGTTAAGTAAGGGTGGGGTAAATGTGCGGGAATTTATTTTGAAAAAGATATTGTAGTTCTGTAAGTTGTCCCTTATAATGTGTTTATAACACAACATCTTGTTTTTGATTAAAACTTCATATACTATATTTTGTGTTTTCCAGTAGAAAAGGTGTCTGAAAAAAGACTTAAAAGGGAATTTGGTGTAAATCCAAAACTGTCCCCGCAACTGTGAATGCTGATGAAATAAGGAATAGCCACTGTGAGTAACGATCATGGGAAGGCCTTAGAGTAAAGCGAAGCATAAGTCAGGAGACCTGCCTTTTTTATGACGTTTTATCTTCTTCGGGAGGTGAGAGGATAGAGCGAGGATTGAGAAAAGACATTTTGTCTTCTTTTATCTTCGTTCTATTCGCTCACTGCGTCAGGTGAGCGATTTTTTTATGCTGGAGAAAAAGGAGGAACTTATTTTTATGATTAATACAACAGATTTAAATAAACTTGAAAAAGTAAATTATGATATGAAACTACTTGGTGAAAAATTTCCACAACTTGATTTTTCATGGTATGAGGAAAAGGTAGTAGAAACAGTTGCTGCGAAAGAGAATATGACGGACGAAAAAATAGCAAATGTTTTTATTTTAGCAGCACTTGAGCGAATTTCAATGGATGAGCCAGATTGGACATATGTAGCAGCTCATATCTATTTACAAGAGCTATATCGCAAAGCTGCCGCCAATAGAAAATACGATCAAGCTGAAAGGTACGGCTCATTTTATAAGCTTATTACAGAGCTTACAGATATGGGGATTTATAGTACACAGCTTTTGGATACATACTCTGTGGAAGAGATTAATGAGCTAGGCTTAGCCATTGATTATACAAAAGATAGCCTATTTACGTATATTGGCCTGTTGACATTAGCTGATCGCTATTTAGCAACATCACATGATAAGCGTGTATACGAGCTACCGCAGGAACGCTTTTTAATTATTGCTATGACACTCATGGCAAATGAAAAGAAAGAAGAGCGTTTAGCGCTGGTAAAAGAGTCATATTGGGCACTTTCAAACCTTTACATGACAGTGGCAACGCCGACATTAGCGAACGCAGGAAAAAGCTATGGACAGCTATCAAGCTGCTTTATTGATACGGTTGATGATAGTTTACGAGGTATCTATGATAGCAATACGGACTTAGCTACGCTAAGTAAAAACGGTGGTGGAATTGGCGTATATCTAGGTCATATCCGTAGCCGAGGTAGCGATATAAAAGGGTTTAAGGGCGTATCATCAGGAACAATTCCTTGGATGAAACAGCTTAATAACACAGCAGTTAGTGTTGATCAACTGGGTCAACGTCAAGGGGCAATTGCTGTATATCTAGACGTATGGCATAAGGATATTTTTTCTTTCTTAGATGCACGTTTAAACAATGGAGACGAGCGTCAGCGTACGCATGACTTATTTACTGGCGTTTGCTTGCCGGATTTATTCATGGAAGCTGTTGAAAAACGTGAAGACTGGTACTTGTTTGATCCTCATGAAGTTCGTACGGTAATGGGTTACTCGCTAGAAGATTTCTATGATGAAGAGGAAGGCAGCGGCTCCTTTAGAAATCGTTATCGTGAATGTATTGAAAATGAATCCCTATCAAGAGAAAAAGTGCCTGCGATTGAAATTTTTAAACGAATTATGATTTCACAATTAGAAACAGGAACACCATATATGTTCTACCGTGATACAGTGAACCGTGCTAACCAAAACCGTCATGAGGGCATGATTTATTGCAGTAACTTATGTACAGAAATTACGCAAAATCAAAGCATGACAACAGTGGTTGAAGAAATCACAGAAGATGGAAAAATCGTCATTACAAAGCAACCAGGTGACTTTGTCGTTTGCAATCTATCGTCTATCAACTTAGCACGTGCAGTAACGGAAGATGTACTTGAACGCCTTGTGCCCATTCAAGTTCGTATGCTAGATAACGTAATTGAACTGAATAACCTTCCAGTTCTACAGGCAAAACTAACAAACCAACGCTATCGTGCTATCGGTTTAGGTACGTTTGGCTGGAACCATTTATTAGCTCTACAAAAGATCGCTTGGGAAACAGAAGAAGCTGTTCAGTATTGCGATGAGTTATATGAAAAAATTGCTTACCTAACGATTCAATCAAGCATGGAGCTTGCAGAAGAAAAAGGAGCATACCCTCTATTTGAAGGGTCCGATTGGGAAACAGGAGCTTATTTTGCAGCACGCGGTTACGAAAGTAATCAGTGGAATGAGCTACAGGCGCTTGTGAAAGAAAAGGGAATTCGAAACGGATATTTAATGGCCGTTGCGCCGAATTCATCTACTTCCATCATTGCTGGGTCTACGGCTAGTATTGATCCGATTTTCCGTAAGTTCTATTCAGAAGAGAAGAAAAACTATAAAATTCCAGTTACTGCTCCAGATTTGTCACCGGAAACGAATTGGTATTATAAGTCTGTTTATTTAATCGACCAACATTGGAGCATTAAGCAAAATGCAAAGCGTCAGCGTCATATTGACCAATCTATATCGTTTAACATTTATGTTCAAAATGATATTCGTGCAAAAGATTTACTAGATTTACACATGACTGCATGGAAAGAAAAGCTAAAAACAACGTATTATGTTCGCTCTACGTCTAGCGAAGTAATTGATGAGTGTGAAAGCTGCCATAGCTAAGAAAGGAGTCGATTTTGTTGACGAACAGTCTAAAGAAACGTGAGATTATGAATGAAAATGCCCCGAACCGCTCAACGGGAATTATTAATGGTGAAACCTCAAATATTTTAAACTGGGATGATGTACGATTTTCTTGGGCGTTTCCAAAGTATAAGCGCATGCTAGCTAATTTCTGGACACCGTTTGAAATTAATATGGGACAGGACATCAAACAGTTTCCACAGCTTACAGCGGATGAACAGGAGAGCTTTTTAAAGATTATTGGTTTGTTGGCTTTATTGGACAGCATCCAGTCAGATTATGCGAGCAAAGTTGCTGATTATGTTACGGATTCTTCAATCAATGCGCTGATGATTATTTTAGCTCAGCAGGAAGTTGTTCATAATCACTCTTATTCATATGTATTATCAAGCTTAGTGCCAAAAGCTAAGCAAGATGAAGTATTTGAATATTGGCGTACGGATGAAAAGCTTCGTGCACGCAATGACTTTGTGACAAATGGTTATAAAGCATTCGCTGAAGAGGCAACAGTTGAAAACTTTTTAAAGTCCATTGTATATGATGTTATTTTAGAAGGTCTGTTCTTCTATAGTGGGTTTGCGTTTTTCTACAACTTAGCACGCAATCAAAAAATGGTTGCCACATCCACGATGATTAACTATATTAATCGTGATGAGCAGCTTCATGTGGGGTTATTTGAAAAAATCTTTAAAGAAGTGCTAAATGAAAATCCAGAACAGCGTACGGCTGAGCTTGAAGAGTTTGTTACTTCAACATTCCGACAAGCTGCCCAGCTTGAAATTGAATGGGCTGAGTCAGTCATTGGTGAGAAGTTTGATGGAATTACGATGAAAGATATTCGTCAATACATCGAATATATGGCAAATAAACGCTGTAATCAAATGGGATTTGGGCGCGTAGCGTTTCCTGATGCACCAATTGAAAATCCGCTGCGTTGGATTGTTGCGTATCAAGAGGTTGACCTTGGTAAGACAGACTTCTTTGAGCAAAAGTCAAGACAATATACAAAAGCATCAGATGTAAATGGATTTGATGATTTGTAAAATAAAGAAGCTGACTAAATGGCTACAACAGTTTTAGTCAGCTACCTGTGTTGAAATAAGGCCTAGTTCAATAGCACGAGTAGTGATAAGTAGGTCAATTTCAGGTGGAATGGTTTCTAATGTTCCACATTCATACTGCCATAAATGAGCAAATGATTGCACATAAATGGGGAACGTTTGTTTATTGGCTTTAACAGCTTCTGCTTTGAAAAAATGAACAAGTTGATTGGTATTCATATATTACCTTCACTTTCGTTGATATGAAAAAGGACAACCCGCGTGGTTGTCCTTTTTTATTAATTAGGAATAGAACAAAGTTTGTTTTAGGATAACCGATTTAAAGATCTTCAGGTTTAAATGTTTTACAATCTGTTTCGCGGCTATTAGAAGCCTTTTTACCAGCATGGCTGACTACGTAAATTTCGTCTGCTCCACAACGGTTGCCTTGCTTCCAATAATGACAGTTATTCACTTCACAAAGAACGTTTTGTGACATATATTCCCCTCCTTTATACGCGTGATATATGTAGTATGGTCAATTTTCATTATTGTTATAATCGAGAGATTAGAAAATTAATTGAGAATTTTTATCAATTAATAATTGACAAAGAGAATCATTCTCAATTATTCTATGTATATAGCAAACAAGATTAAATCATCGTTAAGATTTTAAATAAACTTAATTTTATCGTATAGGAGGAGAAATACATGTCATCAGTTATGGTTGTTGGAGGAGATCGTTTAAAGCATATTACAGATCGGTTAGCAGGTGAGGGGTTTAACGAAGTTATTCATCTTGATGGAAGAAAAAGTAATATGGTGAAGCGAGAAATTCCGGATCATATTGGTTTTGTACTTGTGATTACAGATTTTATTAACCACAACATGGCAAAGGTCATTAAAGAAAAAGCGAAAAAGCAGCAAAAGCCAATTTATTTTGTTAAGCATTCATGGAGCGCAATTCGCAAAGTAATTGAACAAGTATCATAAAGGATAAAGCAACAGGTGATTTTATAAAGCGTGGTGACAGGATGCAATTAAAAGTTCAAATCAAAACCTTGGCTAGTCATCATATTGAAGAGTTTATTCAATGCCCTTATAAATTTTATCAGAGGCAGCTTAAAGCTCGTAAACACCAACTGGTTGATTGGCGAAGTCTCGTCAGCGTAACCATTCATAAGGTTGTCAAAGAATATTATGCAAAAGCGCCATATGAAAGATCTGCATATTTTATTTTACAATTAATTGAAAGGTATTGGTCCAAGCTCTCACCGGAACTTTTCCAATCGAAAATTCATTACTATGAAGTCCTAGCATCGGTGAGTGATCATTTGTTAACGTTTCTTATGAGTGAATTGCAAGATGATACGCCACTATTTGTTTATGAAAAATATGGAGTATACGTTCCTGAATTAGAAACAAATATTTCACTGTTAATTGATGCAGCATATTGGTCGGATTCTTCTTATGAAGTAACAAAGTTTCTAATTGATGATCAATCAGAAGTAAAAGAAATGCTGACAGCCTTTATGATGGTTTTTACCAAGCATGCATTCAATAGAATGCCAAAAGCTATTCATTTCTATTCACTTCTAACAGGGAAGAGAGAGACTGTTGAAATTGTATCTGAAAATTATTTAGAGTCAGTTAATAAACTGAAAATGATGAAAGATGTACTAGAAGAGCCAAAGTTTTTTCAAAAGACAAGTTCATTACAAGAGTGCAAAAATTGTCCACTTCGATTTGAGTGCATCACAGATTCAACTATTCAAGCTGAGAAACTAACAATGTTTATGTGAAAAAGGTGGCACCTTAATGACAGAAGGCTTAAAAGTAGAGCTTGCTCCATATGGAGAAGATGTAGAAAAGTGTAAAGCGTATGCACTTAATATTGCAGCAAACATAATAAAAGAAGTAAAGAACAGATAAATCGTTCTTTACTTCTTTAGTTTAATACGGCTTCTTTCCAATATACTTTCGGTTGTCTTTCATAAACAAGCGCCAAAAATAGTAGAATCCAGGGAATAAAATAGCAAATCCTACAATGTACGTGATGAATAATGAGCGAAAAGCATCAGGATGGGTAAATCCTGTTTCGATGGTTACATTCGGATAAATAACATATGGTAAATGACCTTTTCCATATACATAGCTCGCTAAAAAATACTGAAGAACAATCGCAACAACTGCTAGTCTAGGCATTCCTTTTCCTTTTGATGATGGAAGTAAAAGAGCTCCGCCTGCTACTAGGAATAAAAACAAGGAAATAAATAAGATGGGTTTGTCTTCCATCATGTTATTATAAAGCCAAGTGGCTTCCATACGCAGTGTCAGCATAATGAGAATGGCCATGACAAGTGATATAGGACCTGTGATGAGCGCATCTCTTCTATATACCTCATATGCTTCCATTTCATCTGAGGACTTGGAGTAATCAGCTAAAAGCAATGAGGATAGAAATAACGAAGAGCTGACAGCAAATCCTATAAAAGCATATACGTTTGGACTGGTAAATACTTTGAGTAAGTTTAGTTTTTCAACTCCATCAATGGTATCGATGTAACCGCCTTGGCTAATTGGTAAAACAGCAATTAAAAACGCTGGAATCAACACGCCTGATAGACCAGAAATATAAACGAGAGCCTTTTGATGGCGAGCTCCCTTAGTATAATTTGAAAATACAAGGAAACCACTTCTAAGTGCTAAAAGCAATAGAATAATACTTCCTGGAATTAATAGAACAGTTCCAAGCGTAAACGTAGCTCCAGGAAAGAAGCTAAATAAACCAACTACAATTGCAACGATAAATACATTCGTTACTTCCCAAGTTGGAGAGAGATAGCGGTTAGCGATGTTTGTAGCATTGGTTTTTTCACGATTAATGTAAACCATTGACCAAAATCCCGCTCCAAAATCCATTGTTCCCATAACAGCATAAATAAAAATAAATCCCCAAATGACCGTGATGGCAAGTAGTGAATCACCCATATTAATTCCACATCCTTTTAGTTCATATCTGCAAGCTCTTTCTCCAATGGATTACGCTTGAAGTAATAAATAAGAACAAGTGAAACAGCAACAACGAGTATAGCGTATACAATTAAAAATAGAGCAAATAAAAATTCTAAATTAGCAGAGGTTGTAACGGATTCAGAGGTCTTCATAATTCGGTAAATTACCCAAGGTTGTCGACCTGTACATGCGAAAATCCAGCCGAATTCTACTGATAGGATGGCCAAAGGACCAGAAATAACAAATGCCCACATTAACCACTTTGGAAAACCACGCTTTTTCATAAATTTATACCAAGCAATTCCTAGGATAGATAGTAGAATAAGCAGTGATCCAATCCCTACCATACCGTTAAAAAGAGTATGGATGAAAAGGGGGGGCCAGTATTCTTCTGGAAAATCATTGAGTCCCGCAACAACCGTATCAAAGCGATCATCTGCTAGAAAGCTTAGTGCCCATGGAATTTCAATTCCCCATTTGACGGTTTGAGTTTCACGATCTGTAAATCCCCCAATAGTGAGCGGTGCATAGTCGGTCGTTTCAAATAAACCTTCTGCACCTGCAAGCTTTTCTGGCTGATATTCATAAAGAAGCTGCGCAGATTCATGCCCATTTAGAGCTGTTAAAAATGAAAATATCCCTCCAACGATTAGCCCCATCATTAGTGCTTTTTGGTGAAAACGATAAAGTCTAGGCTCTTTACGAGAGCGAAGCATCTTAAATGCAGCGATGGATGCAATAACGAAGGCACCCGTCGCATAAGCAGATACAGCAACGTGTCCAGCTGTTGTGATAAAACTTGGGTTAAAGAAAGCTCCCCACGGATCGACATCTGTAATTTCGCCATTTACAATTCGAAAGCCGGCCGGAGTTCCTTCAAACGCATGGACGTTTGTAATCAACACAGCTGAAGCTACAGCTCCAATAGCTACAAGTATAAGGCTTACAATTCGCATTGTTCGCGAAATTCGATCAGCTGCATACACGTAGATAGACAAAAAGAGTGCTTCAATAAAAAAAGCATAGATTTCAATTTGAAAAGGTAATGACATAACTTTCCCAACAACTTCCATGAAACCTGGCCATAGTAAGGCTAGCTGTACTCCAGCAATAGTTCCTGTTGGGATAGCAACGCCTAGTAAAATCGCTGCGCCTTTTGTCCAACGCTTTGCCATTAGCTCATAATCTTTGTCTTTTGTGCGCTGATAGAGAAGTTCTGCTAATAAAATCATTAAAGGAATTCCTACGCCTAACGTAGCAAAAATAATGTGAACTCCCATGGTCATACCAAACATCGAACGAGCAGTTACTAAATGTTCCATTGAAATACAACCTTTCCAATCAAGTATTGATAAGCCTTATTGTCCACTTTTTACCACGATTTATTCATCAATAAATTTTTGAAACAGAATAATTGAAAATAATAATCATTACGATATAATAGATGTATATCTTATTAAAGGAGAGGATTATAAGATGAAACCAAATATTCATCCAGACTACCGAAAAGTAGTGTTTATGGATACAAATAGCGGATTTAAATTTCTATCAGGTTCTACAATGCACTCTTCAGAGACAACGGAATGGGAAGATGGTCAAACATATCCATTAATTAAAGTGGAGGTAAGTTCTGATACACACCCATTTTATACTGGTAGACAGAAGTTTGCTGATAAAGGCGGACGTGCAGAGCGCTTCATGCAAAAATACAATATGAAACAAAAATAACTAGCTAATGGGCTAGTTATTTTTGTTTGTATTTAGTTTAACGCTTTTTGAAGTGTTTCAATGTTTTTATCCATAATTGAGAAGTAATCTTCCTTGTTTGCTACATCATCTTTTGTTGCAGACTCCAGGTTATGAAGGGTAAGCGCTTCTGCACCTACTTCTTTTTGAACAAGCTTAGATACTTTAGGCTCTAAGTTTTGATCGAAAATAAAATATTTAATGTTATGCTCATTTGCTTCTTTAATAATAGACTGTAGCTGCTTTTGTGACGGCTCATTTGTTGGAGATAAGCCGGCCACACTAATTTGAGTTAAGCCATAACGTTTTTCCCAGTATCCATATGCAGCGTGGGAAACTAAAATTTCTTTGTGCTTTCCTTCAGAAATAGTTGTTTCTAGCTTTTGATCAAGTTCCTCTAGCTGAGCCTTTAAGTCTTCATAATTTTTTTCAAACTCTTCTTTTGCTTCTGGTTTTAGTTCTATTAATTCATTCTTAATGTTTTCAGCTAATTGAATTGATAAGACCGGGTCTAACCAGATGTGTGGGTCCGTATCTCCGTGACCATGAGCGTGTTCATCTTCATGAGCATGTTCATCTTCATCAGAATGCGTACTTTCAGCTAACTCAATACCTTTAGCTGCTTCTACCATAGCCACATCTTCATTTTTTAAGGTATCTTGCGCTTTATCAGCAAAGCCTTCTAATCCAATGCCGGAATAAATGAAAGCATCACCTTTAGCGATTTCTACTATATCCTTTGTTGTTGGTTCGTAAGAGTGAGCATCTACTCCAGGAGGAAGTACACTCTCAACATTTACTTCATCTCCACCAATTTTCTTAGTGAAATCTTGCAGTGGAAAAATAGTTGTATAAACCGTTAATTTATCGTCTTTACTGCTTGCTTGTTCATCTGAATTGTCAGCACCGCATCCAGCTAAAAATGCTGCTGTACCTAATGCTAATGCCATAAATGTAGCTTTAACTTTCATATATATAATTCTCCTTTCGATTACTAGTTACGAACAATGACCTATGTTATTATATCGTAATAGTTACGATTTGGAAACTATAAATTTATGACTGGACCGTGAATTTAGGTAGAGGATCACAGAAAGCCGACCAATCTTGCTGCATTTCTGCATCAGTAAGCAAGCAGTGATCAAGCGTAGAAATGACTTCTTCTTCATTCATTTCCAATCCAATAAAAACTAGCTCGTTCATGCGGTCACCAAATGTATCGTCCCATTTTTCGAGAAGCTCGGGCTCTTCTCTTAATGTCTGTTGCTTTTCAGCTTCTGAATATGCAGCTACCCATTCGCCTGCACCTTGGATCATAATCGATGTTCCAGCTTGTGAAAGCAGCCCTGCCATATCATTCCGTGAAGCTAACCAGAAAAAGCCTTTTGTTCGGACAATATCAACTGGCCAATTTTCAAGCCATGTCATTAACCGTTCTGGATGAAATGGACGCTTTCGTCTATAAACAAAAGAAGAAATGCCGAATTCTTCTGTTTCTGGAGTGTGGTGATCTGTATTTAGCTCCTTGATCCAACCTGCTCCTTGACTCGCTTTTTCAAAGTCGAATAGACCAGTATTTAGAATTTCTTTTAGGTCAATCACACTTTTAATTGTTTGGATAATCTTAGCTTCAGGGTTCAGCTTCTTTAAGACTAACTCCAGCTCTTTTGCGTCTTCTTCTGTCAGTAAGTCGACTTTGTTCAGCAGAATGACATTTGCAAACTCAATTTGGTCAATGAGTAAGTCAACAACTTCACGCGTATCATGTTCATCGTTACCTTCTTTACGATCTAACAAGCTTTCACCGGATGAGAAATCCTCCCAAAAACGATTTCCATCTACTACTGTGACCATCGTATCCAGAGAACATTTTTTTGTTAAATCAATGCCAAGCTCTTCATCGATATACGTAAACGTTTGGGCAACTGGAATGGGTTCACTAATTCCTGAAGATTCGATGACGATGTAATCGATATTTCCTTTATCAACGAGACGTTCAACTTCTTTCATTAAATCGTCTCGTAGCGTACAGCAAATGCATCCGTTTTGCATTTCAACTAATGTTTCTTCAGTACGAGAAAAGCCACCTTGTTTTACTAAGTCGGCGTCAATATTTACTTCGCTCATATCATTGACGATGACGGCTACTTTAAGCCCGTCTCTATTTTTTAAAATATAATTCAATAAAGTTGTTTTACCTGAACCTAGGTAACCACTTAATACTGTAACAGGTACTTGTTTCATTTTGTTCTTCCTTTCTTTAAATAAGAATAGTTACGATTTATGCTGTTACATCATATAAGAATTTTTAGTATAATACAAGGGGAACGATTAAAAAAATTTTTACATAGGAAAGGAAGTAGGAAACATGAGTCTATTAAATGAGATTTTAACTTACAATGAGAAGTTTGTGGAAAATAATGAATATCGCAAATATGAGACAAGCAAGCTGCCGGATAAAAAGATGGTTATTTTATCTTGTATGGACACAAGATTAGTGGAATTACTTCCTCAATCAATGAACTTACGTAACGGTGATGTGAAAATTGTGAAAAATGCAGGGGCACTTGTATCTCATCCTTTTGGAAGTGTCATGAGAAGCATTTTAGTAGCTGTATATGCACTTCAAGCAGATGAAGTATATGTAATTGGCCACCATGATTGTGGTGCAGGAAAATTAGAGCCGATTTCATTTTTAGAAGCTGTAAAAGAGCAAGGGATTTCAGAAGAAGTAATCGATACAATTGAAAAGTCAGGAATTGATTTAAAAAGCTGGTTAAAAGGATTCGATTCGGTTGAAGAAACGGTGCAACACACGACGTCTACAATTCGTAACCATCCTTTATTTGCAAAGCATATTCCTGTACATGGTCTTGTTATTGATCCAGGCACAGGAAAGTTAGACGTTATTGTAGATGGATACGAGTATGTTAAAGAAAAGCAAAATAGCTAATCTTTTTTTGCAGTTTCTTTTTCGGGCACGGGATCCATACCTCCTGGGTAAAAAGGATGACACTTGGAAATTCGCTTTATCGTTAACCACCCGCCTTTAAAAGCTCCAAATCGCTTAATCGCTTCAACCCCATAATGAGAACATGTTGGATAGAAGCGACACGTAGGAGGTGTGAGTGGCGAAATAACTTTTTGATATACTTTTATAATACTCAGCATGATTTTAGCAAGCACTGATATCACATCTTTCTAAACAGATTCTTTTCTATAAATATATCGAAAAAAAAGCACAGGATGCAAATACCAGGTATATAGTATATTAAATTGATGAAAAAAATCGGAATTAAGTGTATGATAAAAAGTAAGAATAAAAAAGGAGTGATAGCATGCCATCAGTAGAAAGTTTTGAATTAGATCATAACGCTGTAAAAGCCCCTTATGTAAGACATTGTGGTGTACACAAGGTAGGTAGTGACGGCGTTGTTAATAAATTTGATATTCGTTTTTGCCAGCCCAACAAGCAAGCGATGAAGCCTGATGTTATTCATACATTAGAGCATTTATTAGCTTTTAACATCCGTACTCACGTAGAGAAATATGATCATTTTGATATTATTGATATTTCTCCTATGGGCTGTCAGACAGGATATTATCTTGTTGTCAGCGGAGAACCAAAAGTAGAAGAAATTATTGATCTTTTAGAAGACACACTAAAAGATGCAATTACAATCACAGAAATTCCAGCTGCAAACGAAAAGCAGTGCGGTCAAGCAAAGCTTCATGATTTAGAAGGAGCAAAGCGCTTAATGCAATTCTGGTTGAATCAAGATAAAGAAGATTTAGCAAAGGTATTCGGTTAAACTAAAAAAACTCTAGCTTTGAAAGCTAGAGTTTTTTTAGTTTAAGCATAATGCCGACCTACGTATTTTAAAAAGTTTAGTGTTAGACCATTTTTATAAACTATTCACAATGAGCTGCGCAGCTTGTCTAGCACCAGAAATATTTCTAGGGATCGGTCCCACTTCTAGTTCAGCTAAGGCCCCTGTAACATATAGATTAGGTCCCCATTGTAGTGAGTGAGAAACAATAGGACAGCCATACTCACTGCAATGTAACTTATGCTCATGAATCAAGGGTGTCAGCCACTGCTTTTCAGGTAATGTTTGAACAAAGCCAGTTGCTAAGAAGACACGTATCCAATCGTAAATCAAATGTATCCACCTTTTTAAATCGTAATCATTTCGTTTTTTTGTGAAAATGATAATAAAAAAAGGTTTATCGTCAATAGCGGAAGAGTACGAAAAACTTCTAAAAAAATGTTTTAATCAAGGAAAAAGGGGTACTACTATACTAGAGATAATTGAAGTAGAAATCATTAAGGAGTGGGTATTATGTCTAAAGAGTTAACAACAATCGTAAATAAGCAAGTAGCAAATTTTAGCGTGATGTATATCAAGTTACATAATTATCATTGGTATGTAAAAGGCGAACAGTTCTTTACGTTGCATGAAAAATTCGAAGAGCTTTATACAGAAACGGCAACAGTAATTGATGACTTAGCAGAACGTTTATTAGCTCTAGGTGGTAGCCCAGTTGCTACAATGAAAGAAATTTTAGAAATGAGTTCAATTGAAGAAGCACATGGAAATGAAACAGCAAAAGACATGGTATCTGAATTAGTAAAAGACTTCACAACGCTAACAACAGAGTTAAAACAAGGTATGGATGTAGCTGGCGAAGTGGATGATGAGACAACAGGTGACATGCTTCTTGCTATTCATCAAAGTCTGGAAAAGCATATGTGGATGTTAAACTCTTTCTTAGGAAAATAAAAACTTGCGAGCTTGGGACTGACCCCATAAAGTGAGACAAATAAAAAACACCTTTAAGTTGAAAACTGGGTATGTAGTACCTAACAATCACTTGGAGGTGTTTTTTCTATGGGAACAAGAGTCAGTTATCCAGTCGAAATAAAGTTAAAAGCGATTGAAATGAGGTTAGCCGGTGTACCTGTAAAAGAAGTCTTATCACAACTAAACATTCGGAATCCTACCCAATTAAAAACATGGATGAAGTGGTATCAAAATGGGGATGTACACCGGTTGGAACAGCCAGTAGGCAAGCAATATGCCTATGGAAAAGGTCCTGATTTTGAAAACGAGACAGCTAAGTTAAAGACTGAGAACCGACAATTAAAGCAACAAATCGAGATTTTAAAAAAGTACAAGGAATTGGAAAGGAAGTGGTACCAGAAATCGCAGTGAACCTAGTGGAAGAGTTAAAAGAACAAATCCCTATTTATCAAATCTGTTTCCATCTTGGTATTCCTCGGTCCACTTACTACCGTTGGAAGCAGCATAGTCAACAGGATACACGAAAGAAATGGATGGAACAGCAAGTGGGTGAACAATGTCGTGCACACAAGTTTCGATATGGCTATCGGAAGATCACAGCTGTACTCAAGCGAACCATGAAGATTAACCACAAGTTTGTGCAGCGTACCATGCAGAAATACGGTTGGCAATGTCGCGTTAAACGGAAGAAACGGCAGCGAACAGGGCAACCTTATCAGGTTGCAGAGAATGTATTAAATCGTGACTTTCGAGCTGAACGCCCTCTTCAAAAGCTTGTGACCGATATTACGTACTTGCCTTTTGGGCCGAAACCATTGTATCTTTCAAGTATTCAAGATTTATTTAACGGAGAAATTATTGCGTATTCCATTGGTGATTGTCAAAATGTCGCGTTTGTTTTAGACACGCTTAACCAACTCCCTTCTCTACCGGAAGGGTGCACGTTGCATAGTGATCAAGGCTCTGTGTACACATCGTATGCTTATCAACAAACAATTAAAGAGAAAGGCATTATCATGAGTATGTCCCGAAAAGGGACGCCTGCAGATAATGCCTCAATTGAATCGTTTCATTCCTCACTAAAGTCTGAAACGTTCTACCTTGACGAGTTGACATACACTACGACTACCATCATAGAGCAAACCGTCAAAAGCTATATTACGTATTATAACCATGCCCGTATTCAAACAAAATTAAACAACCAGTCTCCTGTACAATACAGAAAACGGGTTGTTTAAAAGGTGTTTTGATTCCTGTCTCAAAAACAGGGGTCAGTCCCCTTCTCGCAAGTTTTTTTATTCCATAAAAGTGTACAAACGATAGCATGTATGAAGAACACTTCTCACTATTTTGCATATGATAGTATGTACCACTATGTAAATAGTTGAGAGGATGAAAAATGAATATGTACAAACTATCCTTGTTATCTTTATCTAGTTTAGGTTCATTTATCTTTTTCTTAGTAGGGGAATGGAATTATTTATTGATGGCTTTAGTAGCACTGGTAGCAGTTGATTATGTCACTGGAACAGTTGCAGCGTTTATTGATAAGAGTTTATCTAGTAAGGTAGGCTTTCGGGGCATTGCCAAAAAGGTTTTTATTTTTGCTCTTGTTATGATGGCTAACTTCATGGACCAAGTATTTTGGCCGGACAATCATTTTATCAGAGATATAACGATATTATTCTATATTTTAAATGAGATGATTTCTATTACGGAGAACGCTGGTCGAGTAGGTCTTCCTGTGCCCGCCGTTATTAAGCAGGCAATTGAGAAATTAAAAAATCAAATTAAATGATCAGTATAAAAGGAAACCATTATACAAATAAGAAAGGTAAGTCAGTATAAAGGAGCTGAATATCTTTCAATGAAAAAAACGTATTATGTATCCCTCGGTTCGGGTGAGATTTCTCAAGTGAGTACGGCATCGGAATGGAATTTTAAAATAAGTGCGACCGATTTGGAAGTAGAGCAACTGCGAGAGCGTTTAGATCAACGTTATTCAGATGATTGGCAAGGTTTCCTTCGAGCGCATATTCCTTATCTAGAATATCATCATGATCGTCAAAATGATGCTTATGATGATATGAATACTCAGCTATATCAAATGTTGTATGAGCTAGGAGATGAGAATGCAAAGGCTCATATTCGCACAATGGGAATTCTACCTTCATAAAAATAATAAAAATGTAAAAGTAGTGCTACTATTAATGATTATTAAGGGCTTTTATCGAGAATATTGGTAGAAAATCCGTTATTTCTATTCGAAAAGCTAAGAGATAGTACTTAAATGTGTGATAAAATAAGGAAAAAATCAAATGGAGTTTAAGTAGACGATGTACACATTTAAGGACGCATACCACAATCAGGTTTTTTTATCGTTTGAGCGCAGTCCGTTTTCAAAAACTCCTCGTCACGTTTGGGTTGTTTGTCGATACGAAGGACAATGGTTGCTAACTAATCATTCTAAGCGGGGGTTGGAGTTTCCGGGAGGTAAATTGGAGCTAGAGGAAACACCGGAGGAAGCGGCAGTTCGAGAAGTATTTGAAGAAACAGGTGGAGAAGTAGAAAATCTCTCGTATATTGGTCAATATAAAGTAGTTAGTAAAGGAAAAACAATTATAAAAAACATTTATTTTGCGAATGTCTCAAAGTTAGTCCCAAAAGATGACTATATGGAAACAAAAGGACCGGTTGTTATTCGAGAAATTCCAGAACAAGGAATTCAAAAAAATGCGAAATACAGTTTTATTATGAAAGATAATGTTTTACAGTACGTGATGAAGCATGTAAAGCGCACATTTTTGTAAGAAACAAAGAAGCCCTGTTATCATAGCAGGGCTTTTTAGTATTAATATTAATGACGCGTTAGTCGTTTTTCTAGATAGGAAATTGCTTGGTACATCCCAGTTGCAAATACAGCAATGAGCAACAAGCTTAAAATAACAAGGGTAAAGTTAAATACTTGGAAGCCATAGATAATCATATATCCAAGCCCTTTAGACGAAACCAAAAATTCTCCCACAATTACGCCAACCCATGATAAGCCAACATTCACCTTAAAGGTTGAAATAATCGCTGGCATTGTAGAAGGCAAAATTGCTTGTTTAAAACAATCATGCTTAGTAGCACCAAAGCTTTGCAGTAATTTCACATAGTTTGGATCGACTTCTTTAAAAGCTGTATAGACAACAATAGCAGTGATGATGACAGAAATGATTGCGCCCATTGTTAAAATGGAAAAGAAACCAGGTCCAATGGCTACAATCAAAATCGGGCCTAGAGCTACCTTTGGCATAGCATTTAAGATAACTAAATAGGGATCCAAAACCTTTGCTAAACGATTTGAATACCATAGCAAAGTTGCTAAAATGATACCACACAGCGTTCCAATAATAAATCCAAGTACTGTTTCAAACAACGTAAAGCCAATGTGTTCTAATAATGAACCATCCCCTGTTTTTTCAATAAACAAATTCCACACTCGGAGTGGAGAGCTGAAAATAAGAGGGTCAATCCACTTGAGCGAAGATGCCAGTTGCCATATCCCAAAAAAAGATAAGAAGATAAATAATTGAACCAAACGAATGATTCGCTTTTCGCTATTTACTGCGGATTTGTATTGCTGATGTAAAACATCAGGATTGTGAGGCTGATTCAAGGTGATCCAACTCCTTCCAAATCTCCATGAACAGGTCGTTGTATACAGAGTGTTGTCTAGCTTCAAAAGGAGACAGAGTCTGAAGGATAGGTGGTACGGTGAAAATTCGAGCAATTCTTCCTGGGTTGGCTGAAAATAAAACGATTCGATTGCTCATGGCAATTGCTTCTCCAATATCATGCGTAACGAGTACCGCCGTTTTTTCATAAGTCATTAAGGTTTTTGATACAAGCTCTTCTAACTTTAATTTCGTTTGAAAGTCTAGAGCTGAAAATGGTTCATCTAAAAGTAAAATACTAGGATTCGTAGCGAGTGTTCTAACGAGCGCCACACGTTGACGCATACCTCCAGATAATTGATGTGGAAAAAAATCTGAAACGCTTTTCAATCCCATTCCTTCTAAGAGCATTAATGCTCGCTGCTCATGTTCCTTTGTAAGGTTACGCTGGATTGTTAGTCCAAGAAGGATGTTGTCTTTTATCGTCTTCCAGGGAAATAAGTAGTCTTGTTGAAGCATATAACCAACTTCTGCTGTAGGCTCTTGAACAAGTTTATTCTTAATGTTTACTTCACCTGAAGTTGGTTTAATTAACCCAGCCAAAATCGAAAGAAGCGTCGTCTTTCCACATCCGCTAGGTCCTAGAAAAGAAATAAATTCTCCTTCTTTAATTGAAAGGTTGATATTTTCTAAAGCTGTGGTGGCTGATTTCATTGTGACATATACGTGGTGGACGTTTGTGATTTGTAAGCCTGACATGGTTACTGCTCCATGACGTCAGTTGCAATTTTTGTGTTGACTAATGTTTTGTGATCAATACGCTTAGGTAGTTCACCAGCTTCATCCATAATGCGTTGAAGGTTTTCCCACTCTTCTTTATCTAACACTGGGTTAGTAGCAAATGAATCTTGGGTTTTATATCTCTCAACAACGGTTTCAATTGTATCGATTGATGTGTCGTCAAAATAAGGAGCGATTGCTTCAGCAACTTCTTTTGCACTGTGCGTATCAACCCACTGCTGTGCATTATAGATAGCTCTTGTAAATTTCTCAGCAGTTTCAGGATTTTCTTTTAAAAAGCTGTTTTTTGACATGAATGTTGTATATGGAACCTTTCCTGACTCTTCACCAAAAGAAGCAACAATGTAACCTTTTCCTTCTTTTTCAAAAATACTGGCCGTTGGCTCAAATAGTTGGACATAGTCGCCAGTTCCAGATGCAAAAGCACTTGAAACGTTAGCAAAATCAATATTTTGAATAAGTGTTAGATCGTTTTTAGGGTCAATATTATGTTCTTTTAAGACGTACTCTCCAACCATTTGTGGCATGCCACCCTTACGCTGTCCTAAGAATGTTTTTCCTTTTAACTGGTCCCATGAGAAGTTATCAACTTTTTCACGTGCTACTAGAAATGTGCCATCCGTTTGCGTTAGTTGCGCAAAGTTAATAATGGGATCATCAGAACCTTGTGCAGCGACATAGATTGAAGTTTCTGAACCAACTAATGCAACATCTATGCCATCGGATAAAAGGGAAGTCATCGTTTTGTCTCCGCCCCAAGTAGTTTTTAATTCTACGTTTAGTCCTTCTTTCTCAAAAAAACCTTTTGATATAGCTACATATTGGGGAGCATAAAAGATGGATCTTGTTACTTCTCCTACGCGAACAGTTTCAATTGAGCTTTGTTTACCACAGCTCATTAAAGTGAAGGTTAAAATACAAATAGTGATGATGGACAGCAGCCATTTTATTTTTCGCATGGTATTTCCTCCTAACGTTAAAATAAGATTGTAAATCAATTATGATGAAACATAGTAATAGGCCAATATGTGGAGTAGGATTGATAGCGTGACTTTTTCTACAATAATATATGATAATGGATAAAATAGTGTGAACGCCTGGTTAAAAACGATTGAATGATAAGGAGGGTTTTTTATGAAGGACGGAACTATTATTAGTCAATATCCTTTTCCATCTCCCAATCCACGCATTTCGTTGTCAATTGTGACGTATATGTGTCAAGGTTTAAAAATTAAGGGGATGTTAGCGGAACCAAAAGAAGAAGGTACATATGATGGATTTTTATATTTAAGAGGTGGCATAAAAAATGTAGGTACTGTGAGACCAGGGAGGCTAATTCAATTCGCATCTCAAGGATTCATTGTAATGGCTCCATTTTATCGAGGGAATCAAGGTGGAGAAGGAAACGAAGATTTTGGGGGAGATGATCGTTACGATGCTTTTGCAGCTTATGACTTACTTGTCAATTACCCTCGAGTTCATCAAGACCGAATCCATGTATTTGGTTTTTCGCGAGGAGGCGTAATGGCTTTGTTTACTGCCATTGAAAAAAGTTCAGCACGTTCGCTTGTTTTATGGGGAGGGGTAACGGATATGATTCTTACCTATGAAGAGCGAACAGATTTAAGGCGTATGATGAAAAGGGTCATTGGTGGGACACCTTCGAAATATCCAGACAGGTATGAATGGCGTTCACCGCTAACTCAGGCATATAAGCTAAGTATACCGACATTGTTAATACATGGAAAAGAAGATGCAAACGTGTCAATTGAGCATGCATATCAATTAGAGAAAATGCTGAGTGAACATGGGAAGCCCGTGGAAAGCTGGTACTTTGATGGATTTCCTCATGCGTTTCCTCCGAAGCAAAACCGAGAGACAGTGAAAAATTTAACTGAATGGATGAAAACAAAATAAAAGATATGCCAGCATAGAAAAAGCATTGTACAATAGAGGAAAAGAAAGGGAGGTAAGAAGGATGGGAATGCCACTAGAATTAAATACGATGATTGTTACAAAAGGAAATGAGAAGCGAGTAGTAGATAATGTATTTCAAATTGAAAAAAAAGGCTACCGCTTATACCCTCTTGAGGTTCCGCTTAGTATTCATAAAACGAAGAATGGTGAACGCGTTGGGACAGGTATTATTAAAAAGCTTGAGTTAGAGCAAAATAAAACCGTTGTCACATACGAGTTAATAAAGCTACACTCCACAAACTAAAAAAAGCCGGAATTAAATTCCGGCTTTTCATTATTTTGAAATAATCGGTCCGCCCATTTGTGAAATTTCTGGAGCTACATTTGCAAAGCGCTCAAAGTTCTTTGTGAACTTTTGTGCTAATTGATGAGCTTTTTCTTCATATAAATTTGCATTCTTCCATGCTTTTACTGGTTGAAGTACTTCATCAGGGACACCAGGAACATGTGCAGGAATCTCAAGTCCAAAGATAGGATCTTGAACTGTATCTACGCTAATGAGTTCTCCTTCTAACGCTGCTTGAACCATTGCGCGTGTGTAAACTAGCTTCATTCGCTCTCCAACACCATACTCTCCACCAGTCCATCCCGTATTCACAAGATAAACATTTACGTTATGCTCATCAATTTTTTTACCTAGCATTTTAGCATAGGCTGTAGGTGGAAGAGGTAAGAATGGTTCACCAAAACAAGTAGAGAACGTCGCCTGTGGCGCAGTAATTCCGCGCTCTGTTCCCGCAAGTTTACTTGTATACCCACTTAAGAAATGATACATTGCTTGTTCTTTTGTTAGTTTGCTAATTGGAGGTAAAACTCCAAATGCGTCTGCGGTTAAGAAAACAATTGCCGTAGGATGTCCTGCAACGCTCGGTAAGATTGTGTTATCAATTGCTTGAATTGGATAAGCAGCACGAGTGTTTTCTGTTAAGCTATTATCATTATAGTCTGCAATTCTAGTATTCGAGTTAATCACAACATTTTCTAAAACTGTTCCAAATCGAATGGCATTAAAAATTTGAGGCTCTTTTTCTTTTGATAGTTGAATGCATTTTGCATAACAACCGCCTTCAATGTTAAATACGCCTGTACTAGACCAACCGTGCTCATCGTCACCAATTAGTCTTCTGGTAGCGTCAGCTGATAATGTTGTTTTTCCGGTGCCAGATAGTCCAAAGAATAGTGCAACATCACCTTCTTTGCCAACATTAGCTGAGCAGTGCATAGGAAGTATATTATTTTGAGGAAGTAGGAAATTCATTACTGAGAAAATAGATTTTTTCATTTCACCTGCATATTCCGTTCCACCAATTAAAACAACTCTTCGTTCAAATGAAATAATAATAAATGTCTCTGAATTTGTCCCATCAATGTCTGGAACAGCTTTAAAAGTAGGAGCTGATACAATTGAGAATGATTCAGCATCACTTTTTAGCTTCGTGTCTTCTGGACGAATAAATAGTTGGTGAGCAAACAAATTATGCCATGCGTATTCATTTACGACTTGGATTGGAAGCTGATATTTATCATCGGCGCCCGCATAGCCGTTAAACACAAATAGCTCATTTTGTTCTTTTAAATGTTCTAATACTTTTTTATAAAGCGCGTCAAATCGTTCAGATGAAAACGGTTGATTCACATCTCCCCATTCAACAGTATGAGATGTTAAGGAATCGCTTACAATGAATTTATCGTGTGGGGAACGCCCCGTATATTTTCCTGTTTCAACTTGAATAGCACCTGTAGAAGTCAATACGCCTTCTTGTCGCTCTAAAATCTTTTCGACTAATTGAGAAACAGATAGTTGGTGATTCACTTTTTCAGATTCCAGGAGATTGGCTAATTCAATAGACATATTAACAGTACTCATGTGCACTACCTTCCTTTTTTTAAAATGATGTTTAAATGTACAATTAGTATAACACATTACTTTAAATAGTCTATACTATTCGAATGAAAATGTTAAAATGTTGCGAATTTTTTTGTTTTAGAGAGCATAAAACGTTTTTGTGAGATGATCTTACTAGTGAAAGGTTTCTGTAAATAATAGGGGAGGAAAATACAACCTTTAAGTGATTTTCATAGGAATGTTATTGACATAACAGAGCATTTTCCTGTATGATATGTCCTTGAACGGATACTCTCTTATCCCGAGCTGGTGGAGGGACAGGCCCTATGAAACCCAGCAACCATCACCCATTTCCATAGAGGTGATAAGGTGCTAACCTGATGCAAGGGAATAAACCTTGATCGATAAGAGTGAAAGGCTTATGCAGAACTTGATACCTTTCCTCGATACAAGGAAAGGTTTTTTATATTGAAAAAATGTAAATGAACCACAATAAGGGAATGAGTACCGTATCACAATGTATCATATTTAAAGGAGGAAAACCGATGTCAACACAACGTCGTCTGTTTACGTCAGAATCTGTTACAGAGGGACATCCAGATAAAATTTGTGACCAAATTTCTGACTCAATTCTTGATGCTATTTTAGCTGAAGATCCAAATGCTCGTGTTGCTTGTGAAACAAGCGTAACAACTGGTTTAGTATTAGTAAGTGGTGAAATCACAACATCTACTTATGTAGATATTCAAAAAACAGTACGTGATACAATCAAAGAAATTGGTTATACGCGTGCAAAATATGGTTTTGATGCGGATACTTGTGGAGTAATCACAGCAATCGGTGAGCAATCTCCAGATATCGCTGCTGGTGTAGACCAAGCGTTAGAAGCTCGTGAAGGTTCAATGTCTGATGAAGAAATTGAAGCAATCGGAGCTGGTGACCAAGGTTTAATGTTTGGCTACGCTTGTAATGAAACAAAAGAATTAATGCCGTTACCAATTTCTTTAGCTCATAAGTTAGCGCGTCGCTTAACAGAAGTGCGTAAAGAAGAAATTTTACCTTACCTTCGTCCAGATGGTAAAACGCAAGTAACGGTTGAATATGATGAAAACAATCAACCAGTTCGTGTTGATACAATCGTTATCTCAACTCAGCATCATCCAGAAGTAACGTTAGAGCAAATTCAACGTAACTTAAAAGAATATGTAATCAATCCAGTTGTTCCACAAGAATTAATCGATGAGAACACGAAGTACTTCATTAACCCAACAGGACGTTTTGTAATTGGTGGTCCTCAAGGTGATGCAGGATTAACAGGTCGTAAAATTATCGTTGATACTTATGGTGGATATGCTCGTCACGGTGGTGGCGCATTCTCTGGTAAAGATGCAACAAAAGTTGACCGCTCAGCAGCATATGCAGCACGCTACGTTGCGAAAAATATTGTAGCTGCAGGATTAGCTGATCGTTGTGAAGTTCAGCTTGCATATGCCATTGGTGTAGCTCAGCCAGTTTCAATCTCTATTGATACATTTGGAACAGGTAAAGTAACTGAAGAAGTATTAGTTGAAGTAGTACGTAACAACTTTGATCTTCGTCCAGCTGGTATCATTAAAATGCTTGATTTAAGACGCCCAATTTATAAGCAAACAGCAGCATACGGTCACTTTGGTCGTACTGATGTTGAGCTTCCTTGGGAGTTCACTGATAAAGCAGAAGCTTTAAAAACTGAAGCTTTAGCTAAATAATGAAAAGTCGCTGTCTCAAAAGAGATAGCGACTTTTTTTATTGAACAAATTCTAACCCATTGTTTGATTTAGTAGTGACTGCTTCATAGCGAAGCAGTAATTGGTCAAAAATAGAATCCCAAGATTGCGTAAGAGCATAGCGACGAGCAGCGTCTCCAAACCTTAGTCGAAGCTGGGAGGACTCTAACAAAGTACAAATGGATTCAATAAATTCTTCAAGTGAATTCGGGGTGCAGAGGTAGCCATTCTTCTCATTGCTAACAATATGTTTTACTCCCCCTGCATTAGCAGCAATGACAGGCGTACCGCAGGACAATGCTTCTAATACAACGTTACCAAAGGTCTCCGTTTCAGAAGGAAATATGAATAGGTCGGAAGCTGCATATAGTTTAGCTAAACGCTCATGTTCTAAGAAGTCGATGAATGTAATGGATTCACCCGCTTCTTGCTGCAGCGCTTCCTTGCTAGGCCCACCTCCAACAATAAGCCACTGTACTTGGTGGCGTAAATGGTCGGGAAGTAAGCGAGATAGCTTTAATAAAAATGCTACGTTTTTTTCAGGAGATAAACGTCCAACATATGTTAAGATATAAGGCTTTTTTATATTGTATTTTATGCGGATATCAAATTTATCGTAGTAGGGATGAAATAAATGATGATCGACTCCTCTAGACCAGATAGATATAGATTTAAAGCCTTGATTTAAGAGCTGCTTTTTTGTTTCAAGAGAGGGAACAAAAATCTCTTCAAACGGTTCGTAAAACCATTTCATATATCTCCATAGAAGAGGGGATAAGTGTCCTAACTTGTAGCTTGGAAGATAGTGTTCAAAGTCAGTATGATGAGAACCAACTAAAGGAATACTAAGCTTTTTAGCCACATGAATGCCACTAAGTCCCATTGAAAAAGGAGTAGCAACGTGCATGATTGTAGGATTGAACTCCTTTATTTTTTTCTTCATCTTTATAACATTCGGTAAGGCAAACCGACATTGTGGATAAAGAAAGAATGGTATACTTAATGAATGATTAATGGATAATGGACTAAATGTGCGGGACGATGATTCAGGTGCAAAAACCTCATAGTCAATTCGTTGACGAGATAAATAATAAGTAAAGCGCTCTAATGTTTTTGCGACTCCGTTGATCTCAGGAGAAAACGTATCTGATATCAATGCAATCCTCATCCTACCACCTCCATTTTGATTTAGTAGAACAACTGTAGACCGATAATTCCAGAGA
The DNA here is from genome assembly GCF_038050335.1 of Priestia sp. FSL W8-0001. Taxonomy (NCBI): domain Bacteria; kingdom Bacillati; phylum Bacillota; class Bacilli; order Caryophanales; family Bacillaceae; genus Priestia; species Priestia sp. FSL W8-0001. Next base: position 3,566,333 of record NZ_JBBPAL010000001.1, on the reverse strand, counting down.
GTATACCTAACAACATGCCTGCAAATACGTCAGTAGGGTAATGGAGTCCTAAATAAATCCGCGAAACTCCTACTAAAAAAGCAAGTGGAAATAAAAATAAAATTGAAACAGGTACCGCAATCATGATAGGTGCTAGAAACGAAAAAATGGCTGTTGTATGTCCAGATGGAAATGAATGATCTTGTAAAGGATTATCCAATACTTTTGTTTCTTTTAATTGAAGGTAAGGACGTTTTCTTGGATAAATTTTTTTGGTAATCGCCACAGGGATATGGCTGATTGCTAGAGATAAAGCGCATGCGTAAGCAAGCGGTAAAGATGCACGATCAATACATAGCATGAGGAGTAGCGCTAGGCCAATCATTGAAGTTGCACCACCGATATGTGTAATCGTACGAAAAAAAGTGTTGAGAGGCTTGAAGTCGAAATGTTTATTCACAATTTGAAATAAGTGGCACTCCCAATCATAAACTTGACGAATTAGTTTTGTTCGCATATAGCAACCTCCTTTAAGCCCATTATGTTCATAGCTAAAGTAATCGGTGACGATGAAACGTTAAAAAATTATATGTTTTTGTTTCTCAACGAATGTATAGTCGCTATGTTATATTGTAAGAAATATTTGTAGAGCTAGTGCTAATATTGTGTAAAGAATGTGTGGATTTATTTAGTGCATACTAAGTAAGGCCGCTACACAAAAAAACAAGCAGTGGCATTGACCACTGCTTGTTGCATTAGCTGTTAATCGGGTTAATTGATTTATAATATTGTCCTTTTTCAACATACTGCGTGCGAATTCGGTTCATATCTTTTACATCTTCATCTGTTAATTCACGGACAACTTTAGCAGGGCGACCTAGTGCAAGTGTATGAGGTGGGATTTTTTTACCGGGTGGGACCAAGCTACCGGCTCCGATAAATGCACCTTCTCCAATTTCTGCTCCATCTAAAATAATTGAGCCCATTCCAACCAGCGCATTTTTGCGAATAAGTGCGCTATGTAAAATAACTTGATGGCCGATTGTTACATCATCTTCAATGATAAGCGGCAAATTAGGGCTTTGATGAAGTGTAGATTGTTCTTGAATATTGACACGCTTTCCAATAATAGTCGGTGAAACATCTCCGCGAATAACAGTATTAAACCAAATGCTACTTTCATCGCCAATCGTGACATCACCTGTAATCGTTACGTAATCAGCGATATAGCATGTGGGTGAAATAGCTGGTGTTTTTCCTTTATAAGGATAAATCATGCGTTCATCTCCTTTATTAGTTGAAAAAAGAGTAATAATCTTCTAATGTAAGTGTACATAGTTTTTTTAAACAGGTAAATAGCAAATGAAAGGGAGTAACTCAAATGCGTAAGTGGGAAACAGAAAATCCAAAAGGTGTGGTAGTCATTGTTCACGGCGCAGCTGAGCATCAAGGACGGTACCGCTGGCTAGTTGAAATGTGGCGTTCAGTCGGCATGAATGTTGTGATGGGGGATCTTCCTGGACAAGGTCTAACAACAAGAAGAAGAGGACATATCTTATCATTTGACGAATATGTACATGAAATTGAAAACTGGGTAAAAGAAGCACAAACTTATGATTTGCCTATTTTTTTATTAGGTCATAGCATGGGTGGGCTTGCCGTTATTCGAACGCTCCAGTTGAAGAACTTACCAATATGGGGAGCGATTTTATCATCGCCATGTCTAGGACTTAAAGAACAAGTTCCGGCTTATTTAGACGTTTTATCTAAAGGGTTAAATAAAGTAATGCCAACGAAACTGTTTGACTTAGGCTTAACTGTAGAGAAAGCAACGAGAAATCCAGAAGTAAGAGACGAAGACCAAAATGATTCATTGTATGTGACAAAAGTTTCCGTTAGGTGGTATCGTGAGCTTGTAGAAGCGATCAATATGGCATTTCGTGATATTGAAAAGATGCCTGATGTTCCACTTCTTGTTATGCAAGCGGGAGAGGATAAAATTATTGAAAAATTAATTGTAAAGCAATGGTTTGACGAAGTAGATCTAAGCGAAAAAATCTATAAAGAGTGGCCTCAGCTTTACCATGAAATTTTTAATGAGCCTGAACGAGACTATGTTTTCACATATGCAAATAGCTTTGTGAACCTTCATATTTGACGAAGCTTGAAACAACGGAGGTGGGGAACCTGTGAAGATACCGTCTCATCCCTTTTCTTTAATGGGGAAAATTTATCGAGGCATCATGCCAACTGTACATGAAGAGCTGAAACAGTGGCGTTTGAAAGCAGAAAAAATACCAACTATGGAACTGCGAACGCAAGCTTTAGATAGCATTGATACCAAAACCTTTCACTGTGAAGGAGGAGGTATACTGGCCATTTTGGCAAAAGAACAAATGAAAACCTGTATTCGCTTTATCGTTGCGTATCAGACCATTAGTGACTATTTAGACAACTTGTGTGATCGCAGCAATTCGCTCGATCCAAAAGATTTTGCAGCGCTCCATGAATCTATGCCAGACGCGTTAACACCTGGTGCACCATTAAAAGACTATTACCGTTATAGAGATGATAAAGATGACGGTGGGTATCTTAATGAGCTGGTTCTGACATGTCAACAGACGCTGGAAAAAGCACCTAAGTACGCTATTGTAGCGCCGTACTTGATTGAATTGGCTAATTATTATTGTGACTTACAGATACATAAACATGTAAAGATAGAAGAACGTGTACCTAGGCTTGAGAAGTGGTTTTCAGAGCATAAGGAGTCATTGCCATCGATGTCATGGTATGAATTTTCAGCATGTTCGGGTTCGACGCTCGGTATCTTTTGTTTAGCTGCGTATAGCTTTACAAAAGACTTTACAGTGCAACATGCAGAGCAAGTACGCAATGGTTACTTTCCTTATATTCAAGGGTTGCATATCTTGTTGGATTATTTAATCGATCAAGAGGAAGACGTTGAAGGAGGAGATCTAAACTTCTGCTTCTATTATCCTCATCATCAAGATATGATGAATCGATTTCTACATTTTGTCACAAAGTCTGGCGAGCATGCTCAACATTTACCAGATGCTCATTTTCACCGTTTTATTTACCAAGGTTTACTTGGTGTTTATTTATCAGATCAAAAAGTTCGGAGCCAAAAGGAAGTAGCTCGAAGCGCTAAAACACTTATAAAAGCAGGTGGGTCTTTGAGTTATTTCTTCTATGTCAACGGGCGATTATATCGAATGTTAAAAAGATAAGCTTTTGCCAAATGGCAAAAGCTTATCTTTTTTCAATGGCCACAATAAATGGCGGATTATTTTGTTGGTTTATAAACTGGTAGCGTAAAACATGAACGATTTGTTGGTCAAGATTCGATACATAATGAAGCACATCATCACGTTCTATCTGTCCTTGTTCATGTCCGTGATAAATAACAAGTACGATAATCCCCTCGGGTGCTAATAGTTCAATCAGCTGCTCAATCGCTTGAATGGTGGACGTTGAGAGAGTAACAATTTTTTTATTTCCACCCGGTAAGTATCCAAGATTGAAGATTGCACCTGTTAGGTTACCATGTAAATGAGTTGGAATATGGTTTTTTAAACGACTATGGCTATCTTTTATAAGAGTAACTTGTTGTTCAATCCCTTGTTTAGCCAATCGTTCAGACGTATTTTGAATTGCTTCATCTTGGATATCAAATCCGTATACATGTCCACTTGCACCCACTAATTTTGCTAAGAATGACGTGTCGTGACCGTTTCCAACGGTCGCATCAATGACCGTATCACCTTCGTTAACAGCACTTGTTAACAGCGTGCGAGCAAAAGGAAGAATGCGTTCAATTTTCATAATGCTGAAACACCCTTTGCAAAGAATTTTCCTTGGTAGCTACCTCGACGTTTGAGCTCTTGGTCAATTGTGTTTAATACATTCCATTTATCCACGCTCCACATCGGTCCAATCATCAAGTCAATTGGGCCATCTCCTGTAATGCGATGAACAATCATCTCTGGTGGTAAAATTTCAAGCTGGTTGCACACAAGGCTGATGTAATCATCAAATGATAAAAATTCGAGTAGGCCTTTCTCATACTGCTTCACCATTGGAGTGCCTTTTAATAAATGAAGTAAGTGAATCTTAATGCCTTGTACATTCATTTCTGCTACTTCCCTTGCAGTTTCCATCATCATATCTTGAGTTTCAAGAGGAAGGCCATTAATAATATGAGCACAAACGCGAATCCCATGCTTTCGAAGCTTTGCAACACCCTCTAAGTAACATGCATGGTCGTGTGCACGATTAATTAACGCAGAAGTACTCTCATGAATCGTTTGTAGCCCTAGCTCTACCCATAAATACGTACGTTCGTTGAGTTCTGATAAATACTCAACTACGTCATCTGGTAAGCAATCTGGGCGGGTAGCAATGGATAATCCGACAACGCCTGGTAATGCTAAAACTTCTTCATATTTTTGGCGTAATTCTTCGACTGGTGCATGTGTATTTGTGAATGCTTGGAAGTAAGCAATATATTTTCCGTCTTTCCACTTATGGTGCATCTTTTCTTTTATCTTGTTAAATTGTGTAGTCAAGCTTTCAGTGCGATTTCCAGCAAAATCTCCAGATCCCGCAGCGCTACAAAAGGTACATCCACCGTATGCAACGGTTCCGTCTCGATTAGGACAGTCAAATCCGCCGTCTAACGCCACTTTAAATACTTTATGACCAAAGTGTTGTCTTAAATGGTAGTTCCATGTGTGATAACGTTTATCCTCCGCTTTATATGGAAATGGGTTTTCTTGACTCAAGTCAATACCCTCCTTTATCTATGTACAGTACGTGTCTTAAATACAACATCAAATTGTATCAGAAAAAAAGAAAAGTTCCAAAGGCAATGTGAAATTCTATATTTTACAAATGATTTTTTCTAGAGATATGTCGTAAATTTGTCCAAAGATGAGCAAAATACATCTGAAACTAAAGAGTGTGGAGGGAGATAATCATGGCAACACGTCAATCAGTAGATAAGCTTCTTCAGCAATGTGAAGATGCGCTTCGATATGCGCAAAGTCAATTATCTGAAGGCATGAAACAAGAACATTATAATGATACAGAATATACAAAAGCACAGCTTGGCCTTGAAAATGCATATAAAGAACTTGAAGAGCTTGCTCATAGCGCAAATGATCAACAGCGTGAACAGCTTTATCGCATGCGCCTTCAAATTCAGCAAACGCAAAATCAAATGATCCTAACTGAACATTAAGGGGGAAATAGCGATGGCTACTCGTTCAAATCAGAATAATCCAGAGCAAAAGACAAAAGATGGAATCAATAATAACGATATTGAAGTAGGTAAAGATTTCGATCCAGTAAAAGAGTTAAAGGCTCGTAACAGCAAGCGTGCACAGCCCGATAAATCAAAAACAAAATAAGGTAAAAGCGCGAAAGCATTTGCTTTCGCGCTCTTTTTTAATAGAAAGTTAATTGAAAACATTTTTAATTAACTTTCTATATGCTAACTCATTGCGAAATAAAGTAGAAAGGACTAGAATGTACGTTGGCTTTAAAAGTTCTCAACAGTTGAAAGGAGAAATAGATATGCCAAAGTCATTATGGTTTTTAATCATTGGAATGTTAGTAAACGTTACGGGCGCTTCGTTTTTATGGCCTTTAAATACAATTTATATACATGATCATCTCGGTAAATCATTATCCGTAGCAGGCTTTGTTTTAATGTTAAATGCTGGTGCTAGCGTAATTGGTAATCTTATTGGAGGTACCTTGTTTGATAAAATAGGAGGGTATAAATCCATTTTATCAGGTATTGTTATCACCTTGATAGCATTGGTTGGGTTAGTGTTTTTTCACGATTGGCCTACATACGTTGTGTTACTTGTCATCGTTGGTTTTGGCTCGGGAATTGTATTTCCATCTATGTACGCAATGGCTGGAACGGTTTGGCCAGAAGGTGGACGTAAGTCCTTTAATGCCATTTACGTAGCTCAAAATGCAGGGGTAGCAATTGGTGCAGCTCTTGGAGGAATTGTAGCTTCTTATTCATTTACCTATATCTTCTTAGCAAACACGTTACTGTACGTGGTTTTTTTATTGATTGCACTTTTCACGTACAAGAACATTTCAGTTACGGGTTCAGCCCAAACGAGTGTATTGCAAGAAGCTAAGGGGATTAAAAATCACTATAAGCTGATTGCTTTATTAACTTTATGTGTGGGCTATTTGCTGTGCTGGATGGCGTATGTACAGTGGCAAACAACAATTGCTACGCATACATTAGAGCTTAATATCCCATTATCTCAGTACAGCATGCTTTGGACAATTAATGGCATTTTAATCGTTGCAGCACAGCCGTTTATTGTACCAGTCGTACAAAAGTTTGCGAAGACGTTAAAAGTGCAAATTATGATTGGTACGGCAATCTTTATTGCATCTTTTATTATTGTTTTGCAGGCAACTACATTTGTAGACTTTTTAATTGCGATGATTGTCTTAACGATTGGAGAAATGTTTGTTTGGCCTGCAGTTCCAGCAGTAGCAAACGAATTAGCGCCAAAAGGTAGAGAAGGATTCTATCAAGGCATTGTAAATAGTACGGCTACGGGTGGCAGAATGATTGGTCCTGTTTTCGGTGGGATGATGGTGGATCATTTTGATGTTTCTGTGCTCGTGTATAGCTTAATTGCTTTTCTATTCTTAACATTTTTCACAACATGGTTTTATGATTTGAGAATAAAAGAACAATCTACAAAGCGTTATCAAGTAACGGTTTCAAAATAAATTAAAAAGCTGAAAAGCGATGCCAGACGGCGTCGCTTTTTTGTTCCATAAAACCTGGTATGTCTCAATGGTTTGTCTAATAAGATAGTAGAAGTCAAAAGGGAGGAGGTTGTTTTCCACTTGATTGTAAACGCTTTCTAAGATAAAGGGGGAAGAAAACGTGCTTAGTATGATTGGGTTAATCGGTGGTTTAGTCTTGCTTATTGTGCTTACTATGAGAGGAATGAACTTATTAATAGCAGGACCTTTAAGTGCTTTAGTAGTAGCTTTAACAAGTGGAATGCCTTTGTTTCCGCAGCTTGTTAAAGAAGGTGAAGTGAACTTTGTTGGTAACTATATGTCAGGATTTACGGGCTTTGTGACGTCTTGGTATTTAATGTTCTTACTTGGAGCAATCTTTGGAAAAGTGATGGAAGATAGCGGTGCTGCTGATAGCGTTTCAAAATGGATTGTTGAAAAGCTCGGTATGAAAAGAGCTGTATTAGCCATTGTTTTAGCCTGTGCTGTATTAACTTATGGTGGAGTCAGCTTGTTTGTCGTAGCTTTTTCTGTGTATCCCATGGCGGTAAGTTTGTTTAAGCAAGCTAACCTACCACGACGCTTTATTCCAGCTGCTCTTGCTTTTGGCTCTGTTACGTTTACAATGACTTCAGCTGGTTCACCTGAAATTCAAAACTGGATTCCAATTGATTATTTGAATACATCGCCTTATGCAGGTTGGGAAGTAAGTTTAATTGTGGCGGTATTAATGGCAGTGTTTGGCTATTGGTGGTTGAAGAAAATTATTACAAAAGCAGTGCAAAATGGTGAGCACTTTGTTGAGAGAGAGACGGACCCAAAAATGGAGAAAGGAAGAGAGTTACCTCATCCATTGCTTAGTTTAATTCCTTTAGTTGTCGTTCTTATTTGTTCATTTGTATTCCATAATTCATTGATGCAATCAGCTCTTATCATTGCGCTATTAAGTGGAATCATTGCTACGTATGTATTAAACCGTCGTTACTTTAAAGACTTCTGGGGAGCACTATCTGAAGGAACACTTGGTGCTTTAATTGCAATTGGAAATACGGCAGCTGTTGTTGGATTTGGCGGAGTAGCAAAGGCAGCTCCTGCTTTTAATGTCGCTGTTGAAGCGATGACCAGTATTCCGGGCAGTCCGTTAATTGGAGGCGCCATTGCAGTAAGCGTTATCGCAGGGATGACCGGATCGGCATCCGGTGGCCAAGCGATTGCTTTACCTCTCTTAGCACCACATTATATGGACGCAGGTGTTAATCCTGAGGCACTTCATCGAGTTGTGGCCATTTCATCTGGCGTGTTGGACTCACTTCCCCATAATGGATATGTTGTAACTACAATTAACTCTATTTGTGGTGAAACACATAAAGATGCCTATGGCTCCGTGGCAGCTATGACTGTCGTTGTTCCGCTCGTAGGGTTAGCGATAGCTATTGCCCTCTTTACGTTTGGAGTAGGTATTTAAAGAGTAAGATGTTCAGCACATGGACATTTTAGCCGTTTGTGTGCTGAATGTTTGGATATTTCTTAAAAAAATGGGCATTATGTATGTTTTTAAGAGATTTGTTTATAAATAAGAAGAGAAACTTTGATAAAATGGTGTGAACAACTTGCAGTTTAATCACATATTATTTACAATACAAGGTAGTTACTATATGAAAAGCATTGAGAAGGAATAGTAGTGAGCGATACGAGCAAAGAGAGTTGACGGTTGGTGGGAGTCAACAAACGACCGTTCATGAACTCACCTTTGAGCTGTAAATGTGAACGAAGTAGCATTTATCGTCATCCGCGTTAAGGAAAATGAGTGAGTACATACATAATTTGTGCTAATGTGGGTGGTACCGCGGGAAGTTTATTCAACCTCTCGTCCCTTTCTTAAGGGATGAGGGGTTTTTTATAGTTCTAACACCATTGTCTTAAAATAGAAGGAGGAGTATTCATGGCCTTTAACCATAAGCAAATTGAGAAGAAGTGGCAACAGGTTTGGGAAGAAAATCAGACATTTAAAACGACTGAAGATAAAGGAAAGCGTAAATTTTATGCGCTAGATATGTTTCCATATCCATCTGGAGCTGGCCTACATGTAGGGCATCCAGAAGGGTATACAGCAACAGATATTTTATCTCGTATGAAGCGTATGCAGGGATATAACGTACTTCATCCAATGGGATGGGACGCGTTCGGTTTACCAGCAGAGCAGTATGCGTTAGATACAGGAAATGACCCAGCGCACTTCACAGAGCAAAACATTAACAACTTCCGTCGCCAAATTAAATCTCTAGGTTTCTCATACGACTGGGAGCGTGAGATTAATACAACAGATCCAAGCTACTATAAATGGACGCAGTGGATTTTCTTAAAGTTATACGAAAAAGGATTAGCGTATATTGATGAAGTTGCGGTAAACTGGTGTCCAGCTCTTGGAACAGTATTAGCAAATGAAGAAGTTATTGATGGTAAAAGTGAACGTGGAGGTCACCCAGTAGAGCGACGTCCAATGAAGCAGTGGATGTTAAAAATTACTGCTTATGCAGATCGATTACTAGAGGATTTAGAAGAATTAGATTGGCCAGAGAGTATTAAAGAAATGCAGCGCAATTGGATTGGTCGCTCTGAAGGGGCGCATGTTCACTTTACAATTGATGGGCATGATGAAACGTTTACGGTGTTCACTACGCGTCCAGATACGCTTTTTGGCGCAACGTATGCCGTGTTAGCACCAGAGCATCCATTTGTTGATAAAATCACAACAGCTGAGCAAAAAGCAGCAGTAGATGCCTATATTGAGAAAATTAAAAGCAAAAGTGATTTAGAGCGTACAGATTTAGCGAAAGATAAAACAGGTGTATTTACGGGAGCTTATGCGATTAACCCAGTAAATGGCGAAAAAATGCCAATCTGGATTGCAGATTACGTATTAATGAGTTACGGAACAGGTGCAATCATGGCAGTTCCAGCTCACGATGAGCGTGACTATGAATTTGCTGTTAAATTTGAACTTCCAATTAAGGAAGTTGTAGCGGGAGGAGACGTTTCGAAAGAAGCGTACACAGGAGATGGCGAACACGTTAACTCTGACTTCTTAAACGGCTTAAATAAAGAAGAAGCAATTGAGAATATGATTGCTTGGCTAGAAACAAACAAAAAAGGTGAAAAACAAGTTACGTATCGTTTACGCGACTGGTTGTTTAGCCGCCAGCGCTATTGGGGAGAACCAATTCCAGTAATTCATTGGGAAGATGGTACAACAACGCCTGTTTCAGAAAGCGAGCTTCCATTAGTACTTCCGAAAACAACGGAAATTAAGCCGTCAGGTACTGGTGAATCACCATTAGCAAACATTGATGAATTTGTAAACGTAGTAGACCCAGAAACAGGTAAAAAAGGTCGTCGTGAAACAAACACGATGCCACAATGGGCTGGAAGCTGCTGGTACTACTTACGCTACATCGATCCAAAGAATGAAGATGCATTGGCTGACGCAGAAAAGCTAAAAGAATGGTTACCGGTTGATATTTACATTGGTGGTGCAGAGCATGCCGTTCTTCATTTATTATATGCTCGCTTCTGGCACAAGTTCTTATATGATATTGGAGTAGTACCGACAAAAGAACCTTTCCAAAAGTTATTTAACCAAGGAATGATTCTTGGCGAAAACAATGAGAAGATGAGTAAGTCAAAAGGTAACGTTGTTAACCCTGATGAGATTGTTGAGAGTCACGGTGCAGATACGCTTCGTCTATATGAAATGTTCATGGGACCTTTAGATGCGTCTATTGCATGGTCAACAAAAGGATTAGACGGAGCAAGACGTTTCATCGATCGCGTATGGCGTTTGCTAATGGATGACAACGGTGAGCTAAGCAATAAAGTACAGGAAAGCGATGATAAAACATTAGAGCGTGTATATCACCAAACGGTGAAGAAGGTAACAGAAGATTATGAAGCTCTTCGTTTTAATACAGCAATCTCACAATTAATGGTGTTTATCAACGACGCATATAAAGTCGATGTTCTTCCAAAACAATACGTGGAAGGCATCGTGAAATTACTTGCACCAATTTGTCCACACGTTACAGAAGAGCTGTGGAATAAGCTTGGCTACGAAGAAACAATCTCGTATGAGGCTTGGCCTGCTTTTGATGAAGCAAAATTAGTAGATGATGAAGTTGAAATTGTTGTTCAAGTGAACGGTAAAGTACGTGCAAAGCTAAACGTTCCAGCTGAAGCATCACGTGAACAGCTTCAAGATATCGCAATGGCAAATGAAAACGTGCAAGAGCAAATCGAAGGCAAGACTGTCCGAAAAGTGATTGCTGTACCAGGGAAATTAGTAAACATTGTAGCGAACTAATGATAGAAGTCTGAGGCAAGAGCCTCAGGCTTTTTTCATGTAAGTAGAATTTCATTTATCACTTTTGTTACAATAATAACATGGGAACGAATACATAATGAGAGGGTTGAAAAAGATGGAACAAGTAAAAGAAATTACAACAGAAGAGCTAAAGAAACGTTTGGAGCAAAATGAAGAACTTGAGCTAGTAGATGTTCGCGAAGATGAAGAAGTAGAAGAAGGCATTATTCCAGGAGCAAAACATATTCGTATGAATGATATTCCTGCACATATTGATGCCTTTGATAAGGATAAAGAATATATCTTTATCTGTCGCTCAGGGCGTCGTAGCGAGAACGTATGCTACTACTTACAAGAGCAAGGGTATAAAGTACGCAACATGGTTGGCGGTATGCTTGAGTGGGAAGGCGAAACAACTAAAAAGTAAATAAAAAAGATGAGACATAAGTATTTTAGCTAACGAGATATCCGAACTATTGGAAGGTAACGACTTTTGATAGTTTGGGTATCTTTTTCTTCATTCCTAAAATAAGTTAAAAAACTTAGTGGAACGGAGCGGAGGACACGCATCTGCGGCGCAATAGAACGAACTGGTGGTTCCAGCCTGACTACTTTAGAAAAGGTATAATTCATCTTTGAGAAAGAATCATTTGTTTTTATTCCAGACTCTTTTTTATTCAACGTATAAATTTTATAAGAATGTCTATAGTGATTGATACATATGTTAATAGAAATGTCCAAGCAGTGATAATCATGGGATGAAAGTGGTGTCGCGGTGTGGTTCAGGTAAAAGTGTTTGATAAAGAGCATGAAAAAGATTTAGAAGTAGCTCTAAATCGCTTTTTGAAAAAAATTGATGATGAGGATATTGTGGACATTAAGTATCAAGTTACAGTAGATGTGGACCGAGATGAACAAGTATACTGTTTTTCAGCAATGGTCATATATAAAGCCTAGCGCATTAATGCGCTAGGCTTTTGGCATACTCTCCAGCATTTGCTCCAGCAAGTCTTCCAGTTACTAAAGCCGACGTAATATTATAACCACCTGTATATCCATGAATATCTAGAATTTCACCGCAAAAGTAGAGGCCACTCATGAATTTTGAAGACATTTCTTTTGGATGCACCTCTTTTACCGATACGCCTCCACCTGTTACAAAGGCTTTTTCAAGAGATAACGTTCCATTTACAGAAAACGTAAATTGTTTCAGAAGACTAACAAATTCGCGAAGTCGATCATGTGAAATTTGTCCAGCAAGTTCTTGTTCTTCAATATGCGAAGCTTGAAACAAAAATAATAAATAGCGCTCGGGCACAAACCCTTTTAACACATTTTTAATTGCTTTTTTTGGTTCTTCTTTTAAAAGAGCTACGACTTTTTGAAAGAGATTTTCTTCATTTATGTCTGGAAACGAATCAATCATCATTTGAACAGTCTTTGTTTTTTGTTTTTTAAGTTCTTTGACAACATATTGACTGCAGCGCAATACCGCGGGTCCAGAAATTCCAAAGTGTGTAAAAATCATATCCATTCGATGAGTAATCACAGGCTTGCCTTTCTTGTTTAGTACGCTTAATCCAACGCTACGTAAAGATAAACCTTGCAATGTCTTGTCTCGAATAAATGATTCACTTGAAGTGACGGGAACTTCGGTGGGATAAAGTTCTGTAATGGTATGTCCCGCTGCTTCCGCCCAAGCATAGCCATCGCCTGTAGAACCGGTATGAGGAACAGACTTTCCTCCAACAGCTAAAATGACTGCCTTGGCTTGGATTACTTCACCCGTCTCTAGCTGCACTTCTTTTACTGCATTGTTCTCATATGCGACTTTTCTTACAGGCGTATTTGTGCGTACATGAACGTTTAAACGCTTTAATTCACCAATGAGTGCATCAACGACTGATTGTGCTTTATTTGACACGGGAAACATGCGTCCGTGATCCTCTTCCTTTAAAGCAATCCCGAGGTTTTCAAAAAATCTGATGATATCTTCATTATTAAAAATCGAAAATGCACTATATAAAAAGCGTCCGTTTCCTGGAATGTGCTTAATAATTTCATCGATTGGGAGTCGGTTCGTAACATTACAGCGTCCACCACCCGAAATAGCTAACTTTCGACCGAGCTTTGTTCCTTTATCTACTAATAGTACCTTTGCGCCTTTTTCACCGGCTGCAATCGATGCCATCAAACCAGAAGGTCCTCCTCCGATTACGATTACATCATAAATCATATCTCCACCAACCTGTCTATTTTATAAAATTTGAGTTTGTTCACTGACAAATGAAGAAACTTTGGATAAAATGGGCTATAGTCTTGTTTTTTTCTAGCTGCTAGCAGCAGTTAACATTAAAGCATGTCTGAAATAAAACTGCAACTTGATTCCTTTTTATTCTATCACTATTATCAAAGTGTAACATTACGTATCGGAGGAAGCTTATGTCTGATTCAAAGCTATTACGAGGAACATTTGTGTTAACGTTAGGAACCTATATTTCTCGCATATTAGGAATGATTTATATTTTTCCATTTGCAACGCTCGTTGGAGCTGTAGGTGGAGCGCTGTTTGGATATGGATATAACCAATATGCCATTTATCTAAGTATTGCAACGGCAGGGATGCCGATGGCTGTTTCAAAATTCGTATCTAAATATAACGCAATGGGTGATTACTATACGAGTAGGAGAATGTATCGTGCAGGTCTTAAGCTTATGCTTGTCACAGGGGTTTTATCTTTTCTCTTACTTTATTCTTTATCTCCTTTTATTGCGGATTTAACACTAGGAGGAGCCGATTTAGATAACTCGTTAGAAGACGTTGTCATGGTTATGCGCATGGTGAGCGTGGCGCTTCTTGTCGTACCTATTATGAGTTTAATGCGAGGATTTTTCCAAGGACACCAGTCTATGGGGCCAACTGCTGTTTCACAAGTTATTGAACAGTTTGTCCGCGTTGTCTTCTTACTCGCTTCTACGTACATCGTGTTAAAAGTTGTCGGAGGAAGTTTAGCCTTAGCGGTTGGATTTGCAACAATGGGTGCATTTGTAGGGGCGCTTGGTGGACTAGCTGTCTTGTTATGGTATTGGAAAAAACGAAAACCTCATTTAGACAAAATGGTACAAGAGCAAAAAGTTACGCCAACGCGTATTTCAACGGTTTCTATTTTTAAAGAGTTGTTTACGTATTCTATTCCTTATGTATTTGTAGGGCTTGCAATTCCCCTTTATCAGTATGTTGATCAATTTACATTTAACCGTACAATGGTTGCTGCTGGTCAAAAAGAAATTGCAGAAACGATGAATGGGATTGTGCAGTCGTATGTACCAAAGCTTGTAATGATTCCTGTTTCATTAGCGACAGCGTTTGGATTAACACTCGTTCCAACCATTACACGTTCATTTGTGAATCAAGATTACACGGCTCTTCAAAAACAGATTGACCAAACGTATCAAACGATTATGTTTTTAGTATTACCGGCATCAGTTGGGTTGATGGCTTTAGCGGGTCCAGCCTATGGAACATTCTTTGGTATAGAAGATATTAAAGCTGGTGGAACAGTTCTATTAGCTTATGCGCCGGTTGCGTTATTGTTTTCATTTTTCACTGTGAATGCTGCGATTTTACAAGGTGTGAATAAACAAAAATACGCGGTAATCAGTTTAGCATTTGGTCTAATTGTGAAAATTATTTGTAACGTACCATTTATTTATCTATTTCATGAGCTAGGTTCAATTTTAGCAACGGCTCTTGGTTATCTTGTATCTATTGCGTATACATTTTATCTCATTAAAAAGCATGCGAATTATGATTACCATGCGTTTATCAAACGTACAGTGTTAATCTTTATCTTCGTTGCAATTATGGGGTTAAGCGTTAAGTTGCTTTCCTTTATTTTAGGCTTCTTCTTAGCGTATGATCAAAGCCGCATCGCTGCTGTGGTGATCACCTTTATTGGAGCAGGGGTCGGAGGGATTGTATACGGTGTAGCAACGTACCGTTCGACATTACTAGAGCGAGTAATGGGCAAACGAATTATAAACATAATTGAACGAAAAATTTTGCGCCGTCGTCCAGCAAACGGTTAATGAGAAAGTGACTCATTCAATGAGTCACTTTCTTTTCGGATATAAACTGAGGAGGATTTTATGAGATTAGATAAGTTATTAGCTAATATGGGATATGGTAGTCGAAAAGAAGTAAAAGGGTTATTAAAAACAGGAGCAATAAAAGTGAATGGTAAAGTGGTCAAAGATGCTAAGCTACACGTGAATCCGGAAACTGACGAAGTGTCCGTTCACGGAGAAATCATTGAATACAAAGAATTTATTTATTTGATGATGAATAAGCCTCAAGGGGTGATTTCTGCTACAGAAGATCATCAACATGAAACAGTTGTTGATTTATTAGAAATTGACGACGCCATTTATAATCCTTTTCCAGTCGGAAGACTAGATAAAGATACGGAAGGATTACTGCTATTAACAAACGATGGACAGCTTGCTCATCAGCTGCTCTCACCCAAAAAGCATGTTCCAAAAACCTATTTTGCGACTATTAATATGAAAGTAACTGAGGAAGATGTCGAAGCATTCAGAAAAGGGGTTACATTAGATGACGGATATGTCACGAAACCCGCAGAGTTAACCATTTTAAAAAGCGGTGAATCATCTGAAATTGAGCTAACCATTGTTGAAGGGAAATTTCATCAGGTGAAGCGTATGTTTGAATCAAGAGGAAAGAAAGTCACGTATTTAAAACGAATTTCCATGGGAGCTTTGCCGCTAGATGAAGAGTTAGAACTGGGGGAATACCGAGAGCTAACAGAAGAAGAATTAAGCGCATTAAAAGATAAAAAAGAATAAGAGGCGAAAGAAAAAGGAACCTGTACATAAATTGGTTCCTTTTTGTTCACTCTACGCAAGTGAAACAATTCACGTTTAAATGCACTGAGGTAAAATCAGGCACTTAAAGATACTCAACACACAAGGCGAAAAAGTATGAGGAATCTTTATCTCTGTATATAAATACTTACCTTTGAAACTTACTAGGATGAAATCTTGACCTTCTTCTCTGTCGTCGTCCACGTACCACGACTTGGACTATGAACTAAATCATTGTATGCTAATACATTTAAATCACGCTGAATAGTTCTAGGGGTGATACCAAACTCATCAACAAGCTCTTGAGTAGTGACAGTTCCCTTTTTACTAATGAACATATAAACGGATTTGATACGCGTTAGCATTCGATTAGTTGAAGGTTTCAAAAAACCACTTCCTTATTCGTTTTTCGTAAGGCACAACTTCTTTATAACTTTGAGATGTCAAGCACTATTTAAGTCCTCAGTTATATTGTACACAAAAAATCATAAAAAATAAAAGGATAAAGCTTAATTTAATAATAAATTTACAAAAATTGTGATAAATGAGATAAATATGTACTTTTTTGGCAGGTCTCCTTTCCTAAGTTATACATTATTTTTTAATGTATGCGAAATATAACAAAATAGACCTATTCAAGCATAAATTTAGAGAAAAGGTTACAACCCTTTACCCTTTTTCTAGCTAATTAAACACCTTAGAAGCTTTTTGAAAATAGGTGTGATAAAGTGGAAATAGTACAAATTGAATACTTCTACAATAATGGAGGATAACTATGGAAGCTATCAATTGGATGGAAGAAGTTAAAAAAAGAGAAAGCAATATCTTGGAAGAAACGAAGCGCTTTTTACAAATTAAAAGCGTCCTTGAAGAATCTGTAAAAGAAGATGAGCCATTTGGAGAAGGAGTAGCTAAAGCTCTTCATTTTTTATTAGATAAAGGAAATGATGATGGTTTTACGACTAAGAACGTAGATGGTTATGCAGGACATATTGAATTGGGAGAAGGAAAAGAATTAATAGGAATTTTATGTCACGTTGATGTCGTACCTGAAGGTGATGGTTGGTCTGTTGATCCATACGGTGCGGAAATTAAGGACGGAAAAATCTTTGCTCGCGGAGCGATTGATGATAAGGGACCAACAATAGCTGCTTATTACGCTATGAAAATTGTTAAAGAGCTAGGATTGCCGCTTTCTAAACGCGTACGTATGATTATCGGAACAGATGAAGAAAGCGATTGGAGGTGTGTAGATCACTACTTTAAACATGAAGAAATGCCAACGATGGGCTTTGCTCCAGATGCTGACTTTCCTATCATTTACGCAGAAAAAGGGATTACCGATGTAGAGTTACACCAACAGCCGATTCAAGGCACAGATGGCGACTATGTACTAACATCGTTTGAATCTGGTCGTCGTTATAATATGGTACCTGACTATGCAAAAGCAGTTCTTACTGTAAAAGAAGAAGCAAACCTCGAAAAAACGTATGAGAAGTTCTTAAATAAACATCATGTAAAAGGTACAGTTGAAGTCAACAGCAACAAATATACCCTTACCTTAGAAGGGGTATCGGCCCACGGAAGTGTTCCTCAAAAAGGGAAAAATGCCGGGGTGTTGTTAGCAAGCTTTCTACATGAATTAGCATTAAATGAACAAGCAAGACAGTTCGTTACATATGTTAATCACTATTTTGTAGAGGATACAATTGGTGAAAGAATCGGTTTGCATATTCGAGACGATGTAACAGGTGATTTGACTGTAAACGTTGGTATTTTATCTTACACTCATGAGAAGGCTGGACAAATTGGTTTAAACATTCGGTACCCAGTTGCCGCTAGTATTGATACTATTATTTCTACAATTAAGAAGCAAAGTGAGACATATCAAATTTCTGTTAAGCATTTTTCAGATTCAAAACCGCATCATGTCGATCAAAAGCATAAGCTCATCCAAACGTTACAGCAAGTCTACCAAGAACAAACGGGAGAGGAACCAACGCTTATTTCCATTGGCGGAGGTACGTATGCACGAGCGCTAGAGGCCGGAGTAGCATTTGGTCCACTATTCCCTGGAAGAGAAGAAGTAGCTCATGAAAAAGATGAATATATGGTGGTCGAAGATCTATTGAAAGCAACAGCCATTTATGCACAAGCTATTTATGAGTTAGCTAAGTAAACGAAAAAGACGCTCAGCAGCATGAGCGCCTTTTTTGGTTTATTAGGAATCAAAAGAGAATAAATCGCTTGATAAGTAGCGTTCACCTGTATCACAGGCGATGCACACAACGACTTGGTCGGGGCTTAGCTTTTTAGCTACTTCAATGGCAGCATAGCAAGCTGCACCAGAGGATGGACCAACTAAAATCCCTTCTTCAGCTGCAAGTCTACGCGTAATATCATATGCTTCTTCATCTTTAATCTTTAAAATTTCATCATACACATTCACATTTAACGTATCAGGGATAAAGCCAGGGCTTGTTCCTACAAGTTTATGCTTTCCTGGTTTTCCACCTGATAAAACAGGAGAGCCAGCAGGTTCTACTACATGAACACTCATGTTTGGATAGCGCTCTTTTAGTACTTCACCAGTCCCTGTAATTGTGCCACCAGTTCCGGCTGTAGCAACAAATGCAGCCAATTCTTTATTTAAATCATCCATTGCTTCAATAATTTCTTTTGCCGTGGTGTGGCGGTGTGCGTCTGGATTAGCTCCGTTTTTAAACTGCATTGGCATAAAAGCATTTGGAATTTCTTTTGTTAATTCTTCAGCTTTACGAATAGCACCTGGCATTTTTTCATCTCCTGGTGTTAGCACAACTTCAGCCCCGTAAGCTTTTAATAAGTTAATACGTTCTTGCGTCATAGTATCTGGCATAACAAGAATTGAGCGATATCCTCTTGCAGCAGCATTCATAGCTAAGCCAATTCCAGTGTTGCCACTCGTTGGCTCAATTATAGTTGAATTTGGTTTTAAAAGGCCTGCTTCTTCAGCTTTAACAATCATATTAAAAGCAGCGCGATCTTTTACGCTTCTGCTGGGGTTGAAGAATTCTAGCTTTAAATAAACGGATGCACCGTCAGCTGGCTGAAGACGATTCAATTTAACAAGTGGAGTATCTCCTATTAAATCTGCCATGTTGTTAACAACTTTCATTTTAACCATCCTTTGCATCGATAGAATTAATGATCTTTTTTATCCTAGTATAGACAATAATAGCGTACAACTACACTTTTATCGCCGTAAAAAGAAGTGTTTTTTCTATCATAACATAATCTATCGCATTAGTAGGATAAAAGGGCTTAAGCTTACGGTTTCACTAAAAAGCTTTAATTACTAGTGGTATCTTTCTTTTAATGTTAGTAAAATTGAACAATAAAAACAATCTGGTATTTTTTAACGAGGAGAATGATTTGATATGGCGCAACTTATTAAGATACAAGACTATCTTTCACGCTATGAGCGAGATTTGTATCACTATTCCTCTCAATTTACACGCGTGAAACAACACAATTGGGAGAAAGCAAAGGATTATTTCTATAACGGAGAGGAAGAGGTTCAGTTAGATGATATAGACGAATCGCCGACTTCAGAACCATCGCTTTTTCGAAAGGTAAAATCCTTTTTTAAAAAAGATGAAGTAGCCGAAACAGATAAAGAATACATGGAGGTAGAAATAGAAAAAGAAGCAGAAGAAAACTTTGATGCCGAAAATCTCACTGCGTTTGTGACAGAACCTAAAAGCCTACAAGACCTAAAGGTATTGTTTTTAGAAAACGTTTTTCAAATGCAAATGAGGTGGGCGACGTCGACCTTATTTGAGCTTTCAAATGCAGATAAGCGATACTTTTATGATGAAAAGCTTCAATACTTTTTAAAAAGCTTTCCTGATACTTTTCTACTTATGTATAAGCCTGTCTTTTTAGTGAAAAAAGCGCCTGTTGAAGCAGAGGTTATTTTAATTACGCCTACTGAAACAATTTGTATTGCAATGGTTGAAGGGAAAAATGGCTCTGTTTTTCAGTATTCAAAAGAAAATTTTTGGACAGAGTTAATAGGGAAAGATAAAAAGAAAGTGTTAAATCCCGTGCTTGGGTTGAATAGAACAGAGCAACTCGTCAAAAGCCTTTATCAATCTCATAATATTGACCGACCTATTCGTAAAATATTACTGAGTCGCAATGGTTTCTTTGACTCTCCAACAGAACCGTATCAAATTGATTTTATTGATAAGCGGAACTATGAAGAATGGTTCTATAATTTAAGGCGTTTATCAGCACCCTTAAAATTCAATCAGCTTCAGGCAGCAGAGGCACTTTTAAAGCATAGTCAAAGCATTTATTTTGATCGAAGTGAGAATGAATAATTTTGATGTGAAATTTAGTATTTATCTAATAGAAAGTGCTTTCATTTCTCCAATTTGAACATATAATGCTCATAATAAGTTATGTAGGAGGAGAACAGATGGCTTATGATAATCAAAAATTTGAAGCATATTTAGATAAGATGGATATGGTTACCGTTCTTGTTCCTAAATCTTACTACGATGGAGAAGTGAATTCACTTTGTTTAATGAGAGATGGCCAATCGCTTTCTTTAAAGCTAAAGGATAGAAAAGTATTACATGAGGCTATAAAATATGAATGCTACTGTCAAATAAAAATAGAGATTGGTGAAGAGTATCAAGTGGTAGAAGAACGTGGTGCCAAAGCAGATTTAAAGATAGGAGCTGTCATTCGCACTCCTGAATTCGATGATGCTTTTTTTTACAATGAATCGGACTTGGGTGTGGTTTTTACCAAGCAACATATTCAGCTGAAATTATGGGCACCGACTGCTACAGATGTGAAGGTAAAGCTTATCAATCCTAAAACGTTAAATAAAGAATATATTGGCATGGCTCGTATGAAAAAGGGAGTGTGGACAGCGATTTGTGGCCTTGAAAAAGAAGGGCATCACTATAGCTATGAGGTAACGGTCAACGGTGTTACGAGAGAAGCTGTTGATCCGTATGCAATAGCAGCATCAGCAAACAGTGAATACGGTGTGTTGGTGAATTTACACAAAACTAAGCAGCCGCCTGTGAAAAAGGCTCCGCTTCAAAAGCCCACGGATGCTATTATTTATGAAGTCCATATTCGTGATTTTACCATTCATCCTTCCAGTAACGCGTCCAATAAAGGAACATATGCAGGATTCACTGAGTCGTCAACAGAAAGCGGTGTAACAACAGGGTTAGCTTACTTAAAGGAACTTGGTATTACACATTTGGAGCTCCTACCCGTTAATGACTTTGATGGCGTAGATGAACTGAAGCCTTTAGATACCTATAATTGGGGCTACAACCCACTCCTATTTAATGTGCCGGAAGGTAGCTATTCTTTGGAGCCAACAAATCCTATAGCTCGTATTCTAGAGCTAAAGCAACTTATTCGAGCGGTTCATGAGAATGACCTACGTGTTATACTCGATGTTGTCTATAACCATGTATATGTAAGGGAAGACTCTTCTTTTGAAAAGATTGTTCCAGGATATTACTTCCGGCATGATCAATTTGGAATGCCGTCCAATGGAACAGGTGTAGGAAATGATTTTGCTTCTGAGCGTAAGATGGCGCGTAAATTTATCGTTGACTCCGTCTTGTTTTGGGTCAAAGAATATGATGTTGATGGCTTTCGTTTTGATTTAATGGGAATTTTAGATATTGAAACGATGAATACGATTCGACAAAAGCTGTTTGAATATGATTCATCCATTTTGCTGTTTGGTGAAGGGTGGGATCTAAATACCCCTTTATCTTCAGAGCAAAAAGCAACAATCTATAACTCTGATAAAGTCCCACATATTGGATTCTTTAATGATCGTTTTCGAGATTTTATCAAGGGAAGTACTTTTAACATCTATGATAAAGGTTTTATTTGTGGCAACACCCATCGAGTTGACGAAGTAAAGCAAGTAATGGCTGGCAGTGTTTCTTATCAAAAAGGAGAGAAGTATTTATTTGTTCAGCCTACCTCTTCGATAAACTATGTAGAATCACACGATAATCACACGCTGTGGGATAAATTGAGTAAGTGTAATTCACATGAGGAGAAACAAATTTTGCAAAAAAGGCAAAAGCTTGCAAGTGCAATGGTGTTATTAGCTCAAGGCATTCCTTTTCTACATGCAGGACAAGAATTTTATCGAACAAAACAAGGTGTTGAAAATAGCTATCGCTCACCGGATAGCATCAATCAATTTGATTGGGAGCAGCGGAAAATCTATAACAAGGATATAAAGTGGCTACAAGCAGTGATTCAGCTAAGAAAAGCGCACGGCGCATTTCGCTTTCATACAACCGAGCGAATTCGTAAGCATATGAAGTTCTTAGAATCGGTGCCAGAAATAGTTGCGTATGCTCTTGCCAATGTAGAAAAATACGGACCATGGAAGGATATCATTGTCGCGTTTAACCAAGACACATCAACTCATTATATTAACTTGCCACAGGGGAGTTGGAACGTCGTAATCGATGGAGAAAGCGCTTATCAGTATCCATTTCCAAAAGCCCTTTCAGGCGAAGCAGCGGTTCCTGCGGTTGGCGTTTTAGCATTATTTAAAACATAAGTGCTATTCTGCTACTTGACGAGAAAAGCGGGAAGAGGATAAAATTTATGAAGGATAGCTATTGGTATATGTCCGCAATAGCTGTCTTTTTTATTTAATAAAACAAATACACGTTGTTGATGATATAAATAGAAGTAAACATAACTTTAAATTTTTAATGAAATGTGTGTGTTGAAATTGAAGGTGAATTGGTTGGAACATATATTAGGAAGCGAATGGGAAGTGACTCCTGCTGGCGGTGCAACTGGAGATGCTTATTTCGCAAGGTTTCAAGACCGAAAGCTATTTCTGAAGCGCAATTCATCTCCTTTCCTAGCTGTTTTGTCAGCAGAAGGGATTGTTCCAAAGTTAGTTTGGACCAAACGAATGGAAAATGGAGATGTAATTACAGCTCAACACTGGCTAGATGGTCGAGAGTTAAAACCTCAAGATATGAACTCGGATAGCGTAACAGAACTGCTGAGTAAAATTCATCACTCTAAAGAGTTGTTGGATATGTTAAAAAGATTAGGGAAAGAGTCGTTATTACCACAAGACGTTCTACTCGATATTCGAGCAAATGTAGATTTGGACTTGCAGAAAGAACCAGTTGTTGAGCAAGGGATTCTGTATTTAGAGCGAGAAGTGGATTTCGTTCAGCCAGAGGAATATGTTGTTTGTCATTGCGATGTCAATCATAATAATTGGTTGCTAGGTGAGAATGAACAGCTATATTTAATCGATTGGGACGGAGCGATGATTGCTGACCCAGCTATTGACTTAGGCCTTCTGCTGTACTGGTACATTGATCCAGCAGAATGGAAGGGTTGGCTAGAAAAGTACGGTATTGCTTTAACAGATAGCTTGCAAAAGCGAATGAAGTGGTATGTTGTGAGTCAAAGTATTTTATTTGTACAATGGCATCGTACAAAGCAAGAATTACCAGAAATGAACTACTGGCTTAACTACTTAAAAGTATTGCTTGAAAATGAGAGTTAAGCCAGTAAGTTTAGTTAAGATAGACTAGATAGTTCTTCAACCCATTGGGATAAATTTTGTTTATTTGTTTCAATATGTTGATCGAGATGCGCCGCGCTTTTTGCAGTCTGTGTATACTCGCAAATGTTTTGAAGCGTGCGATACACTTGTTCATTAGCAGTTCCATTTGCTAGCATTGCTTGAGCTAAACGTTCAACTTGTTCGCATTCAGAGACTGTTCCACAGCAGTCAGTTTGGTGATTTGATAAGATGTCCTTTAAGATAGCCATTTGATGCTGAGCGTTTAAAGGCATAGTGCACCATCCTTTCTCGTATGATGCTTTTATTTTTTTCTTTATGAATACAATTATTCATACGAATGTCGGTTGTACAAAATAACCGACATTTTCCGTGTGGTTCAATTTTGATAATTTTTGATAATATAGATGAGGTGTGCAGTATGAGACTAAGAAATAAGCCTTGGGCAAAAGAGAAATTGGCACAGTATCCACAATATGCCGTTGGAAATCCCGCAGAACATAAGGGCAAATGGAACGAGGTATTTGGAAACGATAACCCAATTCATATTGAAGTTGGAACTGGAAAAGGTCAATTCCTACTTGGGATGGCTAAGCAAAATCCAAACATTAACTACATTGGTATTGAGTTATATGAAAGTGTAATTGTTAGTGCGCTAGATCGCATAATTGAAGCAGAAGTACCGAATTTTAAACTGCTAAGCGTTGACGCAAAAGACCTAACGGAATATTTTGCTAAAGGTGATGTTGAGCGAGTATACTTAAACTTTTCAGATCCTTGGCCAAAAGTTCGTCATGCTAAAAGACGCTTAACGTACAAAACATTTTTAAATATCTATGAACAAATTTTAATCGATGGTGGAGAGATTCATTTTAAAACAGATAATCAAGGATTGTTTGAATACTCTTTAATGAGCTTTTCTGAATATGGCTTGTTATTAAAGTACGTAAGTTTAGATTTACATGCTAGTGACTTCGAAGGAAATATTATGACGGAGTATGAAGAAAAGTTTTCTCAAAAGGGAAGTCGTATTTATCGTTCAGAAGTTAAATACATGAATGAAAAATAATATCTATAAGGAGACTGAGACATAAGTAGTTCAGCCTCTACTATACCTGAACGATTGAGAGTTCATAACTTTTAATCATTCAGGTTTTTTGGTTGATTGTGAAAACAATGTTGGAAACAGGGTGGAATGGAGCGTAGGACACTCGACTCCTGCGGGAAAGAGAGGGAAAACTGAGATCCCGCAGCGCAGCGAGGAAGCTCAGGTTCCTCCCCGCGGAAAGCGAGTGGCCGTAGCGCAATGGAACGAACGTATTCAGACAAACCAAAGAGATGGGAACAGCTAGTGTTCGTCTTTTAGAAGCAATCATTTTGTTATGTTCCAAACTCTTTTTTGTTTAAAAAAGACTATAAAAACGTAAATAGGGAGTGATACAATAAATAGGAATATATGGGAGGTGTAAAAATGGAAACGTTAACAATAGGAGATGTGAGAGTTTCTTGGTTAAATGGTGGAGATAATCATCTTGACGGGGGAGCTATGTTTGGTGTTGTACCAAAAGAGCTTTGGTCTAAAAAATACCCTACTGCTTATGACAATCGTATCCCAATGAGAACAGATCCATTGCTAGTTCAAACTGGTAATGAAGTTATCTTAATTGATGCAGGCATAGGAAACGGAATGATTGAAGGTAAGCAAAAAAAACATTTTGGCATTACGGAAGAATCTAACGTAGAAACGGATTTAATGAAGCTAGGATTAACGCGACATGATGTAACAAAAGTAGCGATGACACATATGCACTTTGATCATGTAGCGGGACTAACAACGAGAAGTCAAGGGAAATTGGAGTCTACATTTCCAAACGCAGTTATTTATGTAAGCGACGTTGAATGGAACGAAATGCAAAACCCTAATATACGTTCAAAAAATACGTATTGGAAGCAAAATTGGGAAGCTATTGAATCTCAAGTTGTGCCGTTTCATGATTCTCTTCAATTGCTCCCAGAATTTACGATGCATCACACAGGTGGGCATAGTGATGGACATTCTGTCATTGTCATTAGTAGTCAAGGCGAGCAGCTTGTGCATATGGGAGATCTATTACCAACTCATGCTCATCATAATGTGTTGTGGGTTATGGCCTATGACGATTTTCCAATGACATCTATTTCTCAAAAAGAAAAATGGCTTCAGTATGCATACAATCAAAATGCATGGCTTAGTTTTTACCACGATGCTTATTACCGAGCGATTAAGTGGGATACTAAAGGTCACATCATAGATGCAGTAAAGTTTAATCAATCTTTACTAAGTCAATAATGTTACCGCTACTTTTATCAATGAAGAATTCATATTGTTCCTGATTTCCATTGACAGAACGAGTAATACCACCAGAGTAACCTTCAAAAGCGAGGCCGTACCTGTTTATAACCTTGGTCGTCGTCTGAATCCAAGAGCCGTTAATGGGACCATTTCTTTTAAATGCTTGCTTTGCAATATGCAATGCTTCCATGGATGAAAGAGACGACTTTTTCTTTTGATATAGATAAGCGCTTGCAAAACCAACAGCAATGCCAGTTATGAGCTGCGTATACTTCATAATAATCACCTTCTTTTTTTAATAAAAACAAAAGTTCTTACTATAGTCCATTATACAAAAACATACTTTGATTGTTAAGCAATCCTCTTGGTTAAGGAAGAAAAATGGAAAGTATTTTGACTTTTCGCTACAATGAAAAGTAATGACATACATAAAGGAGACGAAAGATGAATTCAGAAACTTTATCATTATTTAAAACATTAACAGAACTTCCGGGTGCTCCAGGGCATGAGCATGCGGTAAGGTCTTTTATGAAATCACAAATGGAGCCTTTAACTGATGAAATTATTCAAGATGGACTTGGAAGTATTTTTGGAGTGAAAAAAAGCAATTCTTCAGGTCCAAAAGTAATGGTAGCTGGGCATATGGACGAAGTTGGATTTATGGTGACCGGTGTGACCGATAAAGGAATGCTTCGTTTCCAAACATTAGGCGGATGGTGGAGTCAAGTATTATTAGCTCAGCGCGTCGAGGTTATTACAAGAACGAAGAAGATTACAGGCGTTATTGCATCGATTCCTCCACATCTGTTAGAGGATGCGCAGCGTAATAAGCCGATGGCTATTAAAAACATGATGATTGACGTTGGAGCCGATTCCAAGCAAGAAGTTGCTGATATGGGGATTCGTCCTGGAGATCAGATTGTACCCATTTGTCCATTTACACCAATGGCTAACGAGAAAAAAATCTTAGCAAAAGCGTGGGATAATCGATACGGTTGTGGATTAGCAGTTGAGTTATTGAAAGAGGTAAAGGATGATAAGATTCCAAACATTCTATATGCTGGAGCAACTGTGCAAGAAGAAGTAGGTTTACGAGGTGCTCAATCTGCTGCAAATATGATTAAGCCGGATGTCTTTTATGCGCTAGATGCCAGCCTAGCGAATGATATGTCAGGAGATAAAAATGCATTTGGTCAGCTTGGAAAAGGTGTACTGCTTCGCATTTTTGATCGTACGATGGTAACGCATCGAGGTATTCGAGAGTTTATTCTAGATACGGCTGAGACCAACCGTATTCCATATCAGTATTTTGTGTCACCAGGTGGGACAGATGCTGGGCGCGTTCACACGTCTAACAGCGGTGTTCCATCAGCTGTAATTGGTATTTGTTCAAGATATATTCACACACATGCTTCCATGATTCACGTAGACGATTATGCTGCTGCAAAAGAACTATTGGTGAAGCTCGTGCGGGCAACAGACGAAACAACAGTAGCTACTCTTAAAGAGCAGGTGTAGTCTTAAAACAGTCGCTTGTAAAAAGCGATTGTTTTTTGTGTTAATTAAAAAACATGCAAAGGAGCAACGGAATGAACATTGCAATCGGAACGAAAAATCCAACTAAAGTAAATGCTGTTAAAAATGTATTTGGACAAGAGATGACATACTATTCATTTGATGTGCCTTCAGGTGTATCTAGCCAACCGTTTTCAGATGAAGAAACCATTCAAGGAGCTATTAATCGTTCAGAGAAAGTATGTAAAGATGAGATAGACTTAGGGATTGGATTAGAAGGGGGCGTAACAGAAACGGATTACGGCTTATTTTTGTGCAACTGGGGAGCTTTAAGTAGTCGGTCTCTTGAAAAGCCAATCATTGCGGGTGGTGCAAGAATTTTATTGCCTGAGGAAATTGCAAGGGTGTTAAAAGAAGAAAAAATTGAGTTAGCAGAAGCTATGGAACGCTTTACAAAAAAAGAAGATGTACGTTCAAATGAAGGAGCAATCGGTATCTTCACATCAGAAATCCTTACCAGAACGGCTATGTTTGAGCAGGTTGTTCGTATGCTGTATGGTCAATATCTATTTCATCAAAACCGCTAAATAGGATATACTAACGTCTTATAATAGTAAAACGTTCTACATACTTGAAAGTAAGATACTTGCACCATCTGTTTGACTATGGTTTCATATGAGTGAATGTAAAATTAAATGAAGCATAAACCCAATGTCTTTTTGAATAGAAACGAGACATAAAACATAAAGGAGGAAATAAAAATGAAGAAAATGGAAAGTATTGGACAATATAATGAGGTTATTAAAGAAGGAAAGCACATCATGATGTTTTCAGCAGACTGGTGCCCAGATTGTCGTGTAATTGAACCGATTCTACCTGAAATTGAGCAAAAGTATAGTGAGTATACGTTTCATTATGTCGATCGAGATCAGTTTATTGATTTGTGCATTGAACTGAATATTTTTGGTATTCCAAGCTTTGTAGGATATAACAACGGTGAAGAAAGCGGACGTTTTGTAAGCAAAGATCGTAAAACGCAGGAAGAAATTGAACAATTTATTGAAAGTTTAAAAGGATAAGCTATCGCTAGGCCTGTTGTTTTAACAAGAGGCCTTATTTTAAGCTTCTTTTGGTGAAAAGGAGGGGTTTTTCAGTGAAGATGACAAGTGTTAAAATGAAAAAGTTAGTTCAAGATCGTTTGAAAGATGAAAATCTACGTTTTCAATTTGATCAAAAAAACGATACGCTAAGAATTGAGCATTCTGAAACAAAAAAAGGATTAACGGTTTCACTACCAGGGCTCATTGCGAAATGGGAAGAAAAAAAAGACGCAGCAGTAGACGAAATGATATATTATATAAGAGAAGCTGTGCGCGTAATGAATGATGAACAACAATTAGACTCAAAAGAAAAGAAGGTTCTTCCAGTTATTCGGTCTACCTCTTTTCCAACGAAAACAAACGAAGATGTTCCGCTCGTATATGATGATCATACGGCAGAAACAAGAGTTTATTATGCCTTAGATTTAGGTAATACGTATCGATTAATAGATGAAAAGCTTCTGCAAAAAGAAAAGCTTGATGTAACATCTATAAGGGAAATGGCAAAGTTTAATCTTCGTTCATTGCCAATTACATATAAAAAAGATACAGTTGCAGGCAATGATTTTTATTTTGTTAATGCCAATGACGGGTACGATGCGAGCCGGATTTTAAATGAATCTTTCTTACAAGAGTTTCAAGATAAAGTAAAAGGAACGCTCACAATTGCTGTGCCTCATCAGGATGTTTTAATTTTAGCAGATGTTCAAAATGAAACAGGCTATGATATATTAGCACAGATGAATATGAGCTTTTTTGCTAGTGGAAGAGTACCCATTACAGCACTCTCTTTCTTGTATGAAAACGGGCGTTTAGAACCGATTTTCATTTTAGGAAAAAATCGTAGTAAAGGACGGAGTTAAGGAATGAATATTTTTTACAACAAAGAAGGTATCGGTGATACGTTAATCGTATCTCTTCGAGACATTGAACTTTCAAACCGAACGTTTGAAACAAAAAAGAATGTAACGCGAATCTTTGATGAAAAATCAAATATTACTGCTGGCTATAATATTTTTGAAGCATCTACTGTTTTATCTTTTTCAGGGCATGGACCTATTAAGTTAACAGAAGAGCTAGTAGCGGAAGTAAACCGAGTTATTCAGGAAAGCGGATTTTCTGAATCGATTGAAGTAGACTTGTCTCCAAAATTTGTTGTGGGCTACGTTCAAGAAAAAGAGAAGCATCCAAATGCTGATAAATTGAATATTTGTAAAGTAGATGTTGGGACAGAGACGTTACAAATTGTGTGTGGCGCTCCAAATGTTGAGGCAGGACAAAAAGTTGTAGTGGCAAAAGTAGGCGCTGTTATGCCAAGTGGTCTTGTTATTAAAGATGCAGAACTTCGTGGCGTACCTTCTTCTGGTATGATCTGTTCTGCAAAAGAATTGGCTTTACCAAATGCTCCTCAAGAAAAAGGTATTTTAGTGTTGGAAGAAAGCGCAAAAGTAGGAGAAGAGTTCTCAGCCTAACTCTATATGATGCCAAAGTCGGATGTTGCTTTACACCTATGTTTCAAAGGATTACAGTTTGTGAAAAGCAATTGTCAATGGTTTTATAAATTTGATAAAATTAAAAGCTACTAGTAGTTCTAGTGGCTTTTTTGCATATTTCACAATATATCGGGTATCTAGTTAATAGATTTTATAGGAACCCTATTGGATACATGGTAAAATGAATGAGAGTGTATAAAAATTGAAAATTTTACAAGAAGCATACGGTTTTTTATAAATAGAAATACGACTGTTAAGGAAGAAAGAGTGATAAAAATGGGTTTTATGCGAAAAATGATGGATTATCTATTAGGTTATGAAGTAAAAGAAATTATAGTAGATGAAAAAGGTCGAGAAACAGAGATTCCATTAGATGAACCTAAGAAAGAAACAGAAATGAAGCAAAGGCCAGTTCAAGACACGGTCAATGAAAAAGCAGCTACTCCAAAGAAGAAAACGCCAGCCCGCTTACCGAGACAAGAAAAAGGGACAACCCATCAAGAATTAGAGGCAAAAGTAGCTTATCACTATCCAAAAGGTCAATTTCGCTTTCCGCTTATAGATGACAATCAATTTAATCGTTCAGATGATTCACCAAGGCGTGAGGTTCGTCGAAGAGAAAGGCCTGCTGAGAAATTGAAAAATGAACGAGAGCCTATACTGAAAAGTTATCAGTTGACTAAAGAAGAACCAACTTCTTTTCAACGTCCAGAATATGTGAAGCCAGTACAAGAAAAAAAGGCACCGGTCGCTTCTAAGCCGACTTCGCAAGTGAAAAAGCCGTTTCGTCCGACTGAAATCCCGTCACCCGTATATGGGTTTAATAAGCGTCCAGCTAACCATCATCTTTCTCAACAAAATTCAGAAGTGGTGGAATTTGAGCTTTCGAGCCCAGCTGGCGTAAAGCCGACGCCTACTTATGAGTCTCTTCGAAAGGAAATACGTAACGAAAGAACATATGTAGAGCCTTTGGTGCGCAAAGAACAGCAAGAGGAAAGCAAGGAAATAGAAAAGGCAGAATCGTTTAGTGAACAGGTAAAAGATGCTTATGTCGAACCTCAACCAGTCCCTTCCTTACATATTGAAGACTTATCAGTGGAAGAAGTAGAGGAACCATCAACTCACTTTGAAGACCATGTGGATGTTGTAGAGTCTGAAGTAGTAGAGAAGCCGGAATCAATAGTGGAAAGTGTTCCAAAACAGGAAGAGCGGGAAGAGACTAATGGTGGCGAATTTGAGGAGACAAAAGGGTATCACCCTTCAATTGAAGAAGAGCCGCAAGCATTCGCAGATGAGTCAGAAGCAACTAACCAAAAGACCGTATCGTCAAGTACAAGTTCATCAAATGGAGGGCGCAGGTTAGTTCCTTTTAATGTCATGATGTTAAAAAAGGATCGTGAAAAAGCCACTAAATCGTCATCTATAGAGCGTTTGAAAATGGAGGAAAAGCAAGAAGTACATGATGAAGAACCAATTCCTGCGCTACTTAAAGAAGAAATGCCGCCAATGGATTCTCAAGCAGAGTTGTCGTATCAATTTCCTTCTATGTCAATATTAGATGCACCCTTAATTGAAATGGAAGAAGATC
Source organism: Priestia sp. FSL W8-0001 (assembly GCF_038050335.1). Lineage (NCBI taxonomy): Bacteria > Bacillati > Bacillota > Bacilli > Caryophanales > Bacillaceae > Priestia > Priestia sp. FSL W8-0001. The sequence goes on along the minus strand of NZ_JBBPAL010000001.1, from coordinate 3,534,669 downwards.
ATGATTGGGTACAAGAGCAAAGTGACCTGCTTGATATGACGCTAAATAATTTCAACGTTCGTGCTAAAGTAGTAAATGTGACGAAAGGTCCAACCGTTACACGATTTGAAGTTCAGCCAGAGCCAGGCGTTAAGGTAAATAAAATAACAAATTTAACAGATGATATCAAACTGAGTTTAGCAGCAAGAGATATTCGGATTGAGGCGCCAATACCAGGTAAAAATACAATTGGTATTGAAGTGCCCAATCAACAAAGTAAGCCGGTTTTACTTAGCGAAATAGTAACTGACCCAGCGTTTACACAAAATAAATCACCGTTAACAGTTGCACTGGGCTTAGATATTTCAGGTGCTCCTGTCGTAACAGACTTGAATAAAATGCCCCACGGACTAATTGCAGGGGCCACAGGCTCAGGAAAAAGCGTATGCATTAACACAATTATTGTAAGCTTGCTCTATAAAGCAGCCCCTCACGAGGTAAAGCTGATGCTTATCGACCCAAAGATGGTTGAGTTAGCTCCTTATAACGGCATTCCACACTTAGTAAGCCCTGTTATTACGGATGCTAAAGCTGCAACATCAGCTTTAAAATGGGCTGTAGAAGAAATGGAGCGTCGCTATGAGCTGTTTGCGCATACAGGTGTGCGTGATATTACACGCTATAATGAAAAAGTAGAAGAGCATAGCGAAAAAAGCGGTAAGCTTCCATATCTCGTCATTATTATTGATGAGCTGGCAGACTTAATGATGGTATCGCCTGGTGAAGTAGAAGAAGCGATTTGTCGTATAGCTCAAAAAGCAAGAGCATGCGGTATTCATTTGCTTCTAGCAACGCAAAGACCTTCTGTTGACGTTATCACGGGTCTTATTAAAGCGAATGTCCCAACTCGCGTAGCCTTTTCAGTCTCTTCTCAAGTGGATTCTCGCACCATCATTGATACAGGTGGAGCGGAGAAGCTACTTGGTAAAGGAGACATGTTATTACTAGAAAACGGTTCGTCTAAAACGGTTCGAGTTCAAGGTAATTTTGTATCAGATGAAGAGATTGATCGTGTCGTAGATCATGTAAAATCGCAAATGAAGCCAACCTATTTATTCGATCAGCAGGAGCTGTTAAAAAAACAGCAGACGTTTTCAACACAGGAAGATGATGAATTATTCTATGAGGCGTGTGAGTTTGCTCTAAACCAGGACGGTGCTTCAGCATCAAGCCTGCAACGCCGCTTCCGTATTGGTTATAACCGCGCTGCAAGATTAATTGATATGATGGAGCAGCAAGGAATTATCTCAGAGGCAAAAGGAAGTAAGCCAAGAGACGTGCTGATTACAGAAGATGAACTGCATGAACTTGAAAATAAAACGGCCAGCTATTAAAGTAAAGACCTGGCTTGCTACGGCTATTTTAGCAAAGTAGCTTAAGCCAGGTCTTTATGTATGTAACAAGATTAGGTTATTTTGGAAGTGTGAGAACAGAGATAAAGGTTTGTCAGATTACAAAAAATGATTTAGTATATGTAGGGGTAACATTTCATTGTTTTTTCCAGTTTGATTTGGAAAGCATAACTAGTAATGAGGACGTCAGCTCACAAGCGATATGATACGGCTCCTCGATAATGAGTGTGAGAGGCAATGGCGAATAACCATCAAGACATTATCGATTTAATTGAAATTCGGAAAGAAAAACAATCCCAAACGGATGATGCTATTCAATCCTTTTATGATGAATATGTTTTGTTTGTGATGCGGTATACAAATATTCGAGAAAAAGTGAGAGCGGCTCACCTTTTTCGTGAGCGTACAGGACTTTCGCAGGAACAAATGCAGCTAAGCGACAAAGAGTATTTATTTCAACATTGGTTTGCATTTGATTATGTTACAATTCAAGGACGAACATTGTTGCAGCAGTTTATAAGTGAAAAAGCAGCTACACGAAATGAAACATTTTTAATTCAAAGTGCTTTGTTTTTAACAAGTGTATTAGAGCCGATTATTGTATCAAAAGTATGTGAGTCTTTTTACGTAAAAGGATATAGTCCATTGACAAACAAGCAGGTTATCATCAAAGATGTAAAAGGAAGGTTTAAGAACACAGATGTTGAAAAAGTATTATGGGTTCGGAAAATAAAGTCACTCGGTTATGACGTATTAGTAGGCTCTTACTTTATACAAGCAGAAGCTAGTATGGAGAAGCTACATCAATCACTGAATCAAAATGAAAAACTCACTTGGAGACAATTTTTAAAAAGATATGCGGTTGCCTATTTGACTGAGGTCCGAGTCTTTCAAAAATAGCCAAAAGTCAAGGCTCTCAAAGCCTGTTGAGAAATTTGCAGAAGTGATATAATATGCAGCTGTTGTCATTTTACACAAACAAATGCGAAGAATGACATGTTTGTAAGAGCAATTATTGATAACCGTCATATACTGTCTTACAGATAGACGAATGTTGGAGGTTCTTTATATGACAGTTTACCATTTTGTAGGTATTAAAGGAACAGGGATGAGTGCGTTGGCACAAATCTTAAATGATACGGGCTTTCAAGTTCAAGGTTCGGATATTGAAAAAGAAATCTTTACACAGAAAGCATTAGAAGAGCAGGGGATTCCTGTTCTACCTTTTAATAAAGAAAACATTAAAGAAGGTATGATTGTAATTGCTGGAAATGCGTTTCCTGATACGCATGAGGAAATTGCAGAAGCGATGAAGCGCGATCTACCTGTTGTACGTTATCACCGTTTTTTAGGTGATTATATGAAACAGTTTACAAGTATCGCTGTTACAGGTGCTCATGGTAAAACATCGACCACTGGTATGCTAGCCCATGTTATTCAAGGCGCTGAACCAACTTCATATTTAATTGGAGACGGTACAGGAAAAGGTGTAAAAGATAGCAAATACTTTGCATTTGAAGCTTGTGAATACCGCCGTCACTTTTTATCATATACGCCAGATTATGCAATCATGACGAATATTGATTTTGATCACCCAGATTATTTTGCGAACATTGAAGATGTATTCAGTGCGTTTCAAGAAATGGGCTTACAGGTGAAAAAAGGTATTATTGCCTGTGGCGATGACGAGCATCTTCAGCAAATCCAAGCAAAAGTACCAGTTTTATATTATGGATTAGGTGAAGAAAACGATTTTCAAGCTCGCAATATCGTGAAAAGTACAGCTGGAACAGCATTTGATGTGTTTGTACGCAATACGTTCTTTGCATCATTTGAAATTCCTGGATACGGAGACCATAATATTTTGAATGCTCTATCAGTAATTGCACTATGTCATTATGAAGATATCCCGGTAGCTGTGTTACAAGAGCGGTTTAAGACATACCAAGGTGTAAAGCGACGCTTTAGTGAAAAAAGTGTTGGAAAGCAAGTATTAATTGACGATTACGCGCACCATCCAACTGAGATTAACGCAACAATTTCAGCAGCTCGTCAGAAGTATCCAAATCGAGAAGTAGTTGCTGTATTCCAACCTCATACATTCACAAGAACACAAACGTTTTTAGAGGATTTTGCTACAAGTTTACAGCATGCAGATAAGGTATATTTATGCGATATCTTTGGCTCAGCTCGTGAACAGCAAGGCAAGCTTTCAATTGAAGATTTGCGTAGCAAAATTAATGGAGCAGAGCTTATTGATGAACAAACGATTGAAACATTAAAAGGTCACAATGAAGCAGTTCTTGTATTTATGGGAGCTGGAGATATTCAAAAGTTTGAAGAACTATATCAAAAAACAGTTTCATAATAAAAAAGCTCAGATTAGCTAATCTGAGCTTTTTTGATTGCTTAAATACTTGATTATTTTAAATTCTCTGGATTTAATCCTTTTAATTCTTCTAATACAAAAAGACCGTCCTTACGAATTAACACATCATCAAAGTAAATTTCTCCACCGCCGTATTCAGGGCGTTGTATCATAACCATATCCCAGTGAATGTTTGACTTATTTCCGTTGTACGCATCTTCATAACATTCACCCGGTGTAAAGTGGAAGCTTCCATCAATTTTCTCATCAAATAAAATATCTTGCATCGGATGTTGGATATATGGGTTTACACCAATAGCAAACTCTCCTACAAAGCGAGCACCCTCATCTGTATTAAAAATCTCATTGATACGCTCTGTATCGTTTGCTGTTGCTTCAACAATTTTTCCATTTTCAAACGTCAGCGTTACGTTTTCAAACGTAAATCCTTGATATGGTGAAGGTGTATTATAAGCAATTGTTCCGTTTACTGAATCACGGACGGGAGCTGTGTAGACTTCTCCATCTGGAACGTTCATTTCACCAGCACATTTTACGGCAGGAATATCTTTAATAGAGAAGGTTAAATCAGTCCCTTTTCCTGTTAAACGAACCTTGTCCGTACGATTCATTAGGTCAACAAGTGAATCCATTGCTTTACTCATTTTGCTGTAATCTAAGTTACATACATCAAAGTAAAAGTCTTCAAATGCTTCTGTGCTCATTTTAGCTAGCTGAGCCATTGCATCATTTGGGTAGCGTAAGACGACCCATTTCGTTTTTGGTACACGAATATCACGGTGAACCTTTTTACCGATTGTATTTCCATGAATACGCATTTTCTCTCCTGGCACATCAGATTGTTCAAAGATATTGGAACCTGAACGTAATCCAATATAAGCGTCCATTTCCTTCATCACGTTTGCTTCAAAGTTAGCCATCATGCTATATTGTTCTTCTTGTGCACCTTGAAGGAGAGCACGGTCTACCGTATGATCTTTTAATGAAACAAATGGGTACCCACCTGCAGCATATGCCTCTGCTACCAGTGCAGTTACAAGTTCACGCTGCAAGCCAAAGTTTTCAATTAAAACCTTTTCGCCTTTTTGAAGACGAACGGAGTAATTAATTAAATTATGGGCTAAAGTTTGAATTCTAGGATCTTTCATATGTATCCCTCCTTTAAAATAAGCGACAAATGCCACTTCCTTATTGTAACCGATTATTTATTTTTTGTTGATGAATAAAGGGTATTTTAGTTATACTTTCCAAAAGATAAGGCGATAAATAATAAAAGTTTAAGAAAATGAGGAAGATAGTGTATGATAAGGATAAACAATTCCAATTTCTAATCGGATGTTTAAACTGTCTTAAAATTGGGAATGTATTTATATCAACAATATGAACGAGGAGGGGATTAAATATGATTCTTATTTTATATTTAAGCGCTGCAGTAGTCGCTATTGCGATTTTCTATCTTGTTGTTTCAGTATCAAAGACGCTTCGTTCTGTACAACAAACGCTTACTTCTGTGGCAGGAACGCTCGATGGTCTGGAAAAACAAATGACAGGTATTACAACGGAAACAACCGCACTCTTACATAAAACTAATTTATTAGCAGAAGATATCCAACGGAAATCAGAAGCTTTAAATACCGTAGTTGACTCGGTAAAAGGTGTTGGGGACTCAATTCATGATTTAAACAAATCTTTAAAGAACGTCTCTACTAGCGTCTCGCAAAAGGTGGAAGAAAATAAAGAGACCGTTGCGCAAGTTGTTCAATGGAGCAATGTAGCAATGGATGTATGGGAACGACTGAAAGCAAGAAGAAAGCCTGTTCAACAATCTACTGTTGATTCGACTGCTACTGAGTTAGCTAAACCATCACAAAAGCGCTCAAGATCTTATTCTTAAAAGTATACTGGAGGAGAAAGCAATGGCAAATAATCAATCAACAAATAAAGACTTTTTATTAGGAACGATTATTGGAGGAGTAGTAGGAGCAGCGACTGCTTTATTGTTAGCTCCGAAAGCAGGTAAAGAACTAAGAGCGGATTTAAATGAACAAGCGGCTTATGTTCGTTTAAAAACAGAGCAAGTAAAAAATAATGCTGTTGAAAAAGGACAAGAATTCGCTCAAACTGCTAAAGTAAAAACAGCGGACTTGTCCCAAACTATTTCAGAGCAATCATCACAAGTCGTAGATAAAGTGAAAAACTTCAGAAAAGCTGATCAGCATGAAGATAATTTACCCCCAACAAGCCTTGAGGTACTCGCTGATGAAGTAGAGTCTCAAAGTAATGAAGACTTTCAGCAAAAACTAACGGAAGCCCAAGAAGCGTTAGATGAAGTCGAAAGCAATATCAACCGTCCTTAAATGTGCTAGTAAGCGTTCATCTCATTGAACGCTTTTTTTTGTGACTATCCAATGTGCCAATTTATTGTGAATGAGTAATTGAGAAGGTAAAATAAAGAAAAAAACTTAAAAGGATGATGGAAATGAAGAAAATTATAAGCGTAGAAGAGTTTAATGAAGTAGTCAATGAAAATGAATCTTTTCTATTTTTAAAGCATAGTACAACTTGTCCGATTAGTGGCGCCGGTCATGAAGCATTCTCAAACTATGTAAACAATCAAAACTCAGTGAAAGCATACTATTTACACGTGCAAGAAGCACGCCCGCTATCAAACTATATTGCTGAGACATATGGTGTTAAACATGAATCACCACAAGCACTTTTCTTTGAAGATGGTAAAGTGAAGTGGGACATTTCACATTGGAAGATTACTGAAGAAGAACTAAGTAAAAGAGTAAGTAAATAAAAGAAGTGGAAAAAGCTTGCGTGATGATTATTTGCGCAAGCTTTCGTTTATTGTGCTTCAGCTTATTTTCGTATAAAATGAATAGTAACTTAGTCTTTCTCCTCTATCTATATCCTCCTAGATCAACAGATTCTTCAAAGGACTTCTGTGTCTTTGCTATTTCTGGCAGAGAGATAAACAAGTGAATATTGATTACCGTAAAGGTGGAAGGGTGGAACCAAATGGCGAAACAAGATTTACAGCAACTACGTTCTCAAATCGATGAACTGAACCTACAGCTACTAAAAGTTATTAATGAAAGAGGAATGCTCGTTCAGGAAGTTGGTAAGCTAAAAGGGGTACAAGGAACGAATCGTTTTGATCCCGTTCGTGAAAGGGTAATGCTTGATTTAATCGTTGAGAAAAATGAAGGGCCATTTGAAACATCTACTTTGCAGCATATTTTCAAAGAAATTTTTAAAGCGAACCTTGAGCTTCAAGAAGATGACCATAGAAAAGCGCTTCTTGTCTCAAGAAAGAAAAAGCCAGATAATACAATTGTCATGGTAAAAGGAGAAGCAATTGGCGATGGTAGTCAGCGGTTTATTGCGGGCCCTTGTGCAGTGGAAAGCTATGAACAAGTTGCTGAGGTGGCAAAAGTAGTTAAGCAGCAAGGAATTAAGCTTCTTCGAGGTGGAGCTTATAAGCCTAGAACATCACCATATGACTTTCAAGGGTTGGGGTTAGAAGGTCTGAAGATTTTAAAGCAAGCTGCTGATGAGTACGATTTAGCCGTTATTAGTGAAATTGTGACCCCTGGTGATATTGAAACAGCACTTGATTATGTAGACGTTATTCAAATTGGCGCACGAAACATGCAAAACTTTGAATTACTAAAAGCAGCAGGAAGCGTGAATAAGCCTGTATTACTAAAAAGGGGTTTAGCTGCTACAATCGATGAATTTATTAATGCTGCTGAATACATTATGTCAAAAGGAAATGGTCAAATTATCTTATGTGAACGCGGGATTCGGACATATGAGCGAGCAACTCGCAACACATTAGATATTTCAGCTGTTCCAATCTTGAAAAAAGAAACTCATTTACCAGTTCTTGTAGATGTTACGCATTCCACAGGTCGAAGAGATTTACTGCTCCCAACTGCCAAAGCAGCGCTCGCAATTGGAGCTGATGGAGTAATGGCAGAAGTTCATCCAGACCCTGCTGTTGCACTATCAGATTCTGCGCAGCAGATGAATATCCCTCAATTTAATGAATTTATGAGTAAGTTAAAGCCACTTTGTAACCGAAATTTATAAATGAGAAGCCTGAAACTCATGTTTCGGGCTTCTTTTACGAAAAACTGTGCTGTCATAGATAGAAAAAAAGCAATAATGTTGCATCTTTACAATAAGTTTGCTAAAAATAGGAAATGATAAAAAGGCAGAATCATTTTTTGAAAATCTGGTGAAATTTGTCGGAAAAAGGCACTAAAGGCGTTGCGGTTCAGCACATAGTGTCGTATAGTAGTTACAGATATTCGCTATAATTCTGTCAATTATTTTTTTATTCAAGTCCCTGTATGTACGTGTATATACATAAGAACTTTTGATGATTTATGAATAGACGTTATATAGAATGGGTATTTAATTGGTATATAAAAATCATGAATGAAAATCTTACAACTATTTCGTTATATGCAAGAAGGGTTTATATACGTAATTACAAGTTATCATTTAAGGGCAAAATAAGTGAACAAGTAATAAAAAAGGAGTGTGTCGTTATGAACGTAACAATTTATGATGTAGCAAGAGAAGCGAGTGTATCAATGGCAACGGTTTCGCGCGTTGTGAACGGAAACCCTAACGTGAAGCCTTCGACAAGAAAAAAAGTACTGGAAACAATTGAGCGTTTGGGCTATCGTCCTAACGCAGTAGCAAGAGGGTTAGCAAGTAAAAAAACAACAACAGTAGGGGTTATTATCCCAGATATTTCAAGTATCTTTTACGCAGAACTTGCACGTGGTATTGAAGATATCGCTACAATGTATAAATACAACATTATTCTAAGTAACTCCGATCAAAACCAAGATAAAGAACTTCATCTATTAAATACAATGCTAGGTAAACAAGTAGACGGAATTATTTTCATGAGTGGGAATTTAACGGAAGAGCATGTAGAAGAGTTAAAGAAGTCACCAGTTCCGATTGTATTAGCAGCGTCTATTGAATCTACAAACCAAATTCCATCTGTCACAATCGATTATGAACAAGCAGCATATGATGCGGTTAAGTCTTTAATTGACAATGGCCACAGTAAAATTGCATTCTTAGCAGGTACTCTAGAAGAGCCTATTAATCATGCCCAAAAATTAAAAGGTTATGAAAGAGCATTAACAGATCATCAAATAGACGTTCTGGATTCTTATATCGTGGAAGGCGATTACACATACGATTCAGGTATTGAAGCAGTTGAAAAGCTATTTGAAGAAAATGAAAAACCAACGGCTATCTTTGTAGCTACTGATGAGATGGCTCTAGGTGTTATTCATGGCGCACAAGATCGTGGATATAACGTGCCAAATGATCTTGAGGTTATTGGATTTGACAATACGCGTTTGGCTACGATGGTACGTCCGCAGTTAACTTCTGTTGTTCAACCAATGTATGATATTGGTGCAGTAGCTATGAGATTATTAACGAAGTATATGAATAAAGAAACAGTGGATAGTAGCATTGTTCAGCTTCCACACCGTATTGAATACAGACAGTCAACGAAATAAATAGAAATTTCCATAAGTAGCTAATGTGCTTAGTTATGCAGGAACACATTGAAGTTGCCATTAGTGGGGAGAGAGGGTATGAAGAAATTTGATCTATTAACGCCTATAGGGATACTGATTGGTATCTCTATGGTTGCGTTTGGCGTTATTTCTAGCGGCGGAGTACAAGGTTTTTTAATTTTTATTGATTTCCCGTCCATGCTTATTGTCTTGGGGGGAGTTTTCGGAGCTCTATGCGTCAGCTTTCCGATTAGGCAGCTTCGTAATATGTGGAGAGTTGGTTTACAAGCTTTTCAATCAAAGGAATCAAATGTTGATGAACTAATAGAAAAATTTGTACAGCTATCAGAATTAGCAAGGCGTGAAGGGTTATTGGCACTGGAAGCAGAAATGGACAAGGTTCATGATCCATTCGTGCGGAAAGGGCTGCTATTAGCAATTGACGGCGTAGAGCCTGAAGTAATTAAAGAAATGTTAGAAGCAGAAATTATTGGAATTGAAGAGCGTCATTCTAAGGGAAGAAGCGTGTTTGAAAAAGCTGGCGATTATGCTCCAGCTTGGGGAATGGTAGGAACATTAATTGGACTTGTTTTAATGTTAAGAAACTTGAATACCCCTTCTACGCTTGGCCCGAATATGGCTATTGCACTTTTGACGACACTATATGGTTCTCTTCTTTCAAATTTATTATTTCAACCAATTGCAGCCAAGCTAGCAGTGAAAACAGAGCAGGAAGTATTTATGAAAGAAGTAGTAATTGAAGCAGTTGTCGGTTTGCAAAGCGGTCAAAACCCGAGATTATTGCAAGAAAAGCTAAAAGCATTTATACCCGCTAAAATAGCAAGACAATCTCTGCTTAAAGAGAGGGCTAGCGTCCGTGAAGCGTAGAAAAAAAGTTCAGCACTCTTCACAGTCGAACAAATGGATGGTGACGTTTGCAGACCTTGTTACGTTAATATTAGTGTTTTTTATTTTACTTTTCTCTATGTCTAATATCGATAATATTAAGTTTAAGCAATTAGTAAATTCTTTAGGATTATCAGAGTCTAACGGAGCAGATGCTTCTATTATTGAATTTGAATCCTCTTCACAGTCGCAAGAGGGAAATAATAAAAAAGTCCTTAGTAACAAGTCAGAAGAGCTTGATCGTATTCTTTTACAGGTACAACAATATCTTGAGGAAAATAACCTTCAGGAAGTGATAACTGCGAATCGTGATGAGCGAGGAGTCGTTTTGGTATTACAAGAACAGGTATTATTTGAGACAGGAGAAGCGGAGATTTTAAAAAAAGGCTACCCGTTCCTAAATAAGTTGGGCGCACTTTTTACGACGATACCTAATCAGATAAAAATTGAAGGCTATACCGATAATCGACCGATTAAAACGTACCGTTATCCATCGAACTGGGAGTTATCTACTGCAAGAGCGAGCAGCGTCATTCGTTATTTTATAGCTCATTATGATTTAAAGTCTGAGCAATTTATCGCTATCGGCTACGGGGAAGCAAAGCCTGTTGTTGAAAATACGTCAGAAGCCAATATGCAAAAGAATCGACGCGTTGAGATTATTATTTCTGACCCGACCAATGAGTAGTTATTCAGAGCATGGCCTCTTCTTATGATATGAGAAGAGGCTATGCTTTTTAGTGAGACGAAGCTTCTTTCTGATGCGAGCGAATAGGAAAGAGCGCTCGAGAGACAGTATGAGCATTCTTTTCTTCAATTTCTTGCCTTCTTGGAATAGGATCATAAATTCCATCTTCATCATCCCATTTTGTACAAATTGGGATGGGCGCTTCTCTTTCCCACTTTTGAACCCAAGTGGTCGGTAAGTTTCCTGTAATCGATTGCTTTTCTAACATCTCCAGCCAAATAAAGGACCAAGCACGTGGAACCACCCGCCAAATATCATACCCTCCACCACCTACTCCAATCCACTTTCCATTGCAGTATTTATGAGCGATTTCATGCGCAACTTTTGGGATTTCTCGATACATTTTAGTCGTGCCGCAGAGGTGAGTAAGAGGATCATAGTAATGAGAATCAGCACCGTTTTGAGTTAAGATAACGTCAGGCTTAAAGAACGCAGCAACCGCTTCAAGCGATGTTTTATAGGCGTGTAACCATGAATCGTCTTCTGTATAGGCATCAACTGGTATATTAAATGAATATCCGTATCCTTTATTATGTCCGCGCTCGTTTACATCGCCAGTTCCAGGGAATAGGTATCTACCCGTTTCGTGAATAGATAAAGTACATACAGAAGGATCGTCGTAAAAAGTCCACTGCACGCCATCACCGTGATGAGCATCTGTATCGACATATAAAATGCGGGCACTGTATTTTTCTTGCATATAGCGAATAGCTACCGCACTATCATTATAGATGCAAAAGCCGGATGCTTTTCCTCGAAAGCCATGGTGAAGTCCACCACCAAGATTTAGTGCATGGTTAGCTTTTCCTGTCATTACTTGATCTACGGCAGTAAGTGTACCACCAACGAGAAATGCACTAGCTTCGTGCATGTTATGAAAAATAGGCGTATCTTCCGTTCCCAGTCCATAGCTTTCACCTTTTGTTGTCGATAAATTTCCTAATCCAGCATCTTTAACAGCTTGTATATAAGCAGGGTCATGAACGAGCGCTAGTTCTTCGTCAGTAGCCATTCTGGGTAAGACAATTTGTTTATCTGTTAGCATTCCAGATTCCAGCAATAGTTCATAAGTTAGCTTTACTCGGAGCTGGTTAAAAGGGTGATGATGGTTAAATTTATAGGTTAATAAATCTTCAGAGTAAATAAAGACGGCATCTTGTTTTTTCATAACGTACTCTCCAGTGGTTTTGGCCAAATAACTTCGTAGCCGTGATCACGTAAATCGTTAATAATGCTAAGCGGGTTAAATGTTTGAACCCTAAAAACGAGTACTTTATATCGATCATCTTTATGAGGATATACTAGGACGCTCAAGATGTTCGTACGGTGTTGACCAAAAATAGCTGTCACATCACTTAAAACACCAGCTTGGTTTTTAACTTTCACTTCAATATGTGACCCAGGCTTATGTGACCCAGTTAGCTGAATAAAGCTACGCAATAAGTCTCGTTCGGTAACGACACCGATTAGACGGTTCTCTTGTGTAACAGGTATGCATCCAATTTGGTTTTCATAGAAGACGTTTGCGATATCTTCTACAAAATCAAGAGGGTGTGCAGTAATAACATTCTTTTGCATGATGCGATGAATAGGTTCTGATAATTCAGTGGACTTTGAAGATGGATCTAAAATTGATGGACTAGCATCTCGTATATCACGATCAGAGATGATACCAACAATATGATGTGCATGATTCACAATTGGAATATGACGAATTTTATATGTATCTAGCAAATGAAGTGCTTCAGCAATGGTATCAGTCGGTGCTAGAGTAATAACATCTTGAATCATAATCTCTTCAACAAGCATATAAAACGCCTCCTTATCAATACATAAAGCGATTTTGAAAACGCAGATGATCAAACGATTGAACGCTATCTAAATTGACTCTTTTTCCTATTCGAGCCATTAAACAGTTGGCTGGATGTGAGCTGATTTCCGGGTCATCTGTTGCATACCAGGTTAATCCACCCGTGTTCATCATTTTTTCCATGATTTTACGATATTCCCACACGTTTAAGCCTGTTCCTTTTAAATCCCAATGCCAATAATATTCTGTTGTAATAATAATATAATCTTCCATGGCATCATCCATCATTGAAACTTTTAATAAGCTTTTGCCAATCGAGTAGCTTCTAAATGGAGCTGCTACTTCAATGGCACCCAGTTCAATTAAATTATCCATTTTCCCTTCAGACCACCTTTCTAAGGGGTCTGGATATAAGAAGGTGACATAGCCAACAACCGTATGGTTGATGCGTGCAACAATAATTCTACCTTCGGGCAAGTCGGCAATTTCAACTAGAGCTTGCTTTTGCTGTTCAGCGGGTCTAAAAGCTGTTAATTCTTGATGGAAATCTAGCTGTGCTAATGTTGTAGAGGAAACGGGACCTTCAATAACTAACGTCCCAACAGGAGTTTTAACTTCTTTCATATTGTATGTTTTGATGTGATTCAACAAGGTCACCACCTTTATTCGGTCTTATCTGTATTATACATAAAATCGAGATAAATGAAGCGTTTTCAATAAATTTATCAAGAAAAAAAGGAAATTGGTAAAATTAGTCGAATTATTCTATCGAGAACAGAGCATCATCCCAATAAATATTTTTAAAATTGAGAAAATTAAAGCTCTGTTATATAATAGGAATGAGAATATTTACATAAGGGGGAGTTTGTGATGAAAGTGGAAGCGCTTCCTGTAATTAACGGTGAGTATAATTTACAGGACTATGATCAAATGTATACAGAATTTGATTGGTCGCAGGTGGAAAAAGAATTTTCTTGGCATGAAACAGGTAAACTAAATGCTGCCTATGAAGCAATCGATAGGCACGCAAACTCTACGCGTAAAAACAAAGTAGCGCTTTATTACAGGGATGCGAATCGTAATGAAAAGTATACGTATCGTGAAATGAAAGATTGGTCGAATAAAGCAGCGAACGTTTTAAAGCAGGCAGATGTTGAAAAAGGAGATCGCGTTTTTATTTTTATGCCGAGATCCCCGGAATTGTATTTTGCTCTTTTAGGTGCTATTAAACTAGGTGCTATTGTTGGTCCATTGTTTGAAGCATTTATGGAAGGTGCTGTAAAAGATCGACTTGAAGATAGTGAAGCGAAAGTATTAATTACAACTCCAGAATTACTCCAACGTGTACCCGTTCAGGAACTACCCGCTTTAAAGCATGTTCTTCTTGTAGGTGAAGAAGTAGAAGAGCATGGACCATTTTTAGATTTTAATCAGCGTATTGCACAAGCAAGTAAAGAAGTTGAAATTGAATGGGTTGATCGAACTGATGGTATGCTGTTGCACTACACATCAGGTTCAACTGGTAAGCCAAAAGGTGTTTTACATGTTCATAATGCGATGCTACAACACTATCAAACTGCTAAATGGGTGTTGGACTTAAAAGATGAAGATGTTTATTGGTGTACGGCTGATCCCGGTTGGGTTACAGGCACATCTTACGGTATTTTTGGCCCGTGGCTAACTGGTTCAACAAATGTCATTATTGGTGGGCGCTTTAGTCCAGACTCATGGTATCAGGCTCTTGAAGAATACGGTATTACCGTATGGTATAGTGCGCCTACTGCTTTTCGTATGCTAATGGGAGCAGGAGATGAACTTGTAAAACGCTATAATCTATCTCAGCTTCGTCATGTTTTAAGTGTAGGTGAACCGCTAAATCCTGAAGTTGTGCGATGGGGAATGAAGGTGTTTCAAAAGCGTATCCATGATACGTGGTGGATGACAGAAACAGGTGCTCAAACGATTTGTAACTACCCGTGCATGAAGATTAAGCCAGGATCAATGGGCAAGCCGATTCCAGGCGTAACAGCAGCTATTGTGGATGATCAGGGCCAAGAACTTCCACCGTATCGAATGGGGAATTTAGCGATTAAAAAAGGTTGGCCTTCTATGATGCATACAATTTGGAATAACCAAGCAAAATATGAATCTTATTTTATGCCAGGTGATTGGTATGTATCAGGAGATTCAGCTTATATGGATGAAGACGGTTATTTCTGGTTCCAAGGGCGAATTGATGATGTTATTATGACGGCTGGTGAGCGAGTAGGACCGTTTGAAGTCGAAAGTAAGCTTTTGGAACATCCAGCAATTGCTGAAGCCGGCGTTATCGGAAAACCAGATCCGGTTCGTGGTGAGATTATCAAAGCATTTATCGCATTGAGAGATGGGCACGAGCCTTCAGATGAGCTGATTGAGGAAATACGTCAGTTCGTGAAAAAAGGGTTGGCTGCTCATGCAGCACCGCGTGAAATTGAATTTAGAGACAAGCTTCCAAAAACAAGAAGCGGTAAGATTATGCGACGTGTTTTAAAAGCATGGGAGTTAGATCTTCCAACAGGTGATTTATCAACTATGGAAGATTAATCGAAAAAAGAGGCTGGGACCTAAGTAATTCAGCCAATGATAAACCTGAACGGTTGAGAGTTCCTCACTTTTAATTGTTCAGGTTTTTTGTTGATTGTGAAAACAATGTTGGAAACAGGGTGGAACGGAGTGTAGGACACTGGACTCCTGCGGGAAATAGAGGGAAACCTGAGATCCTGCAGCGCAACGAGGAAGCTCAGGTTCCTCCACGCGGAAAGCGAGCGGCCGTAGTGCAATGGAACGAACGTGTTCTGACAACGTAAAGAGGTGAGAAAAGGGAGTGTTCGTCTTTTTGGAAATTTGTTTTGTTATGTCTCACTCTCTTTTAGTTTTTATCACATAGATTGCTACTTGAATTTTAAAATGAAATCATTCATAATAATGCTGTATAGATTTTTTTAATATAAAATGCAGAGATAGGAAAAAGTAGTAGCTGTCTCCCTGTTAAAGAGAGCTGGTGGTCGGTGTAAATCAGCCATAGACAGATATGAAGTACATCCTTGAGCATCTTTTGTGAACGTGTTAGTAGCAAAAGACGGGAAGACCGTTACATCGTTTAAGTGGAAAATAACCGTTGTTATTTTCAAATAGGGTGGTACCGCGATATTTTCGTCCCTTCTTTTATAGAAGGGGCGTTTTTGTGTTGTTTTGAAAGATATATTAAAGGAGAGAAACTTAGATGAACATTTTACAAGATCTTGAATTCCGTGGTCTTATTAATCAACAAACGGATGAAAAAGGATTAAGTGAGTTATTAAATTCTGAATCAGTTCGCTTATACTGTGGATTCGACCCAACGGCTGATAGCTTACACATTGGTCATTTATTACCCGTGTTAATTTTACGTCGCTTCCAGCAAGCTGGTCATCAACCAATTGCACTAGTTGGTGGAGGTACAGGTCTTATTGGAGATCCAAGTGGGAAAAAAGCAGAACGTACGTTAAATGAAAAAGAAACGGTAGCGATGTTTAGTGATCGTATTAAAGGTCAGCTATCTCGCTTCTTAGATTTTGAAAACGGGGATAATCAAGCGGTTATTGCAAATAACTATGACTGGATTGGATCTCTAGATGTGATTACATTCTTACGTGATATCGGCAAAAACTTTGGTATTAATTATATGATGGCAAAAGATTCTGTTCAATCACGCATTGAGTCAGGAATTTCTTTCACAGAATTTAGCTACATGATTTTACAGTCTTATGACTTCTTAAACTTATACAAAACGTATAACTGTAAGCTGCAAATTGGGGGAAGCGACCAGTGGGGGAACATTACAGCTGGCCTTGAACTAATTCGTAAATCTGAAGAAGATGCAAAGGCATTTGGTTTAACAGTTCCGCTTGTAACAAAAGCTGACGGTACAAAGTTCGGTAAAACAGAAGGTGGAGCAGTTTGGTTAGATGCTGAAAAGACAAGCCCTTATGAGTTCTATCAGTTCTGGATCAACACAGATGACCGCGATGTTGTAAAATACTTAAAATATTTTACGTTCTTATCTCATGAAGAGATTACGGCGCTTGAAGCATCTGCCAATGAAGCGCCTGAAAAACGTGAAGCTCAAAAAGCGTTAGCGGGTGAAATGACAGAACTTGTTCATGGGAAGGCAGCTCTAGAGCAAGCAATTCGTATTTCACAAGCGTTATTTAACGGTAACATTGCTGAGTTAACTGCAGGAGAAATTAAAGAAGGATTTAAAGATGTACCTTCTTACAATCATAGTGGTGAAGAAGTAGGACTTATCGATTTACTTGTTGAAAGTAAAATTTCTCCGTCTAAACGTCAAGCACGTGAAGATGTAACAAACGGGGCAATTTATATTAATGGAGAACGTATTCAAGATCTTCAAAAAGTAATGACGGAAGCAGACCGTATTGAAGGGCAGTTCACAGTTATTCGACGCGGTAAGAAAAAATATACGTTAATTCAATATTAATGAAAAGACGCTCAAGTTTGAGCGTCTTTTTTCATGAGTAAACAAAAAAAGATTCCCAATAGAGGGAATCTTTTTTTACTATTAACGAGAGTAGAACTCTACGATTAGTGCTTCGTTGATTTCAGGAGATAATTCAGTACGCTCAGGTAAGCGAGTGAAAGTACCTTCTAATTTTTCTGCATCTACAGTTAAGTAGTCTGGTACGAAGTTTGTAGCTTCTACAGATTCTTTAATAATTGAAAGGTTGCGAGATTTTTCGCGAACACCAATCACTTGACCAGGTTGTACACGGTAAGAGGGAATGTCAACGCGTTTACCATCAACTAAGATGTGACCGTGGTTAACTAATTGACGAGCTTGACGACGAGTGCGTGCAAGACCCATACGGTATACTAAGTTATCAAGACGAGCTTCTAAAAGAATCATGAAGTTCTCACCGTGCTTACCAGTTAATTTACCAGCAGCAACGAATAAGTTACGGAATTGACGCTCGTTTACGCCATACATGTGACGTAATTTTTGCTTTTCTTGTAATTGTAAACCGTACTCAGAAATTTTCTTACGTTGTCCTGGGCCATGTGGACCTGGAGCGTAAGGGCGTTTTTCTAATTCTTTACCTGTACCGCTTAGAGAAAGACCTAAACGACGAGAAATTTTCCAACTTGGACCTGTATAACGAGCCATGATGACTCCTCCTTGTTTGTGTTTTTATTTTATGCAAAACAAAAACAGACACATTCTAACGATATGCTCATTTTGTTTTCATGTACCATCGCTCTAGCAGCAGAGAGTTACACGATACACCATCAGCTCATGCTGAGGAACAAAATGAAAAAACATAAAGAAGACTGTATAAGCTGCAATATTTTACACAACGAGTATTATATGTTTTCTACATCAGATTGTCAAGCCTGTTAATTTAAAAGGTTATGATAGAAAAAAACAGGATTTTTTATTATAATAAAAGAATGGTTTAGAAGAGGAATTAATGGTGTAGGTGATAATGAAATGAATCAACAAGAAGTTTTGAGAGAATTAAAAGGACGTTTATTTGAATTAACGCACGTTAATGACAATGCTGAATCATTACGACAAACATTGGATAAAATGGTGCAGAGCATCATTTCTATATTGGAATCTAGCAGTGGTTTTATTGCGTTAAAAGCAGGAGAACTCTATGGCTATAAATTAATAGCATCTGTAAATAAAAAAGGTAATCAAAGCAATGATAAGGGTGAAAAAGAGGTATTAGACCTTCTTAACTCTTTACCGTTACATACTCAACAAAGCTATTATGTGACAGATTCGTATATTGTAATGGCGCTAACAATTGAGCATTATCATTGTTTGTTTGGTATAGAAAGAACGAATTTAGTAAAGGGAAATAGTAATAGCTTTTTAACAGAGCTTAGCAAGCAGTGTATTGCATTTCTAAAGAAAGTATATGCCCATTATCAAACATCCATTGATAAGGCGCGATATAAGGAGCTATACGAATTAACAGAAGCATTTAACCGTTCCATGAACATGGATTACATATTAGAAAAAGTGATAAGCGTATTGGAAGGTATGTATCCAACGTATCAACATAAAATTTATGTTGCCCATGATTATCGTGGGCGGTATATCGATAAAATCTTGCCCCTATCATACGATAATCAAGAGCTAATGAATATTTATGTGACAGGTGAGGTTGACGTAGTTTCAACAGATAGTACAGGCTGCAAAGTTTATGCACCTCTTGTAGGTTCGCAGGGAACTTATGGTGTGCTTATTATGGAAAAGAGTACACCGTCTTTTTTTTCACATTCAGAAATCCCCTTTATTAAGCAATTAATCAGCGTCACAGCAGGGGCATTGGAGAAGGTACAGCTTTATGTACGTTCGCAAAAGAACCTTACCGATTTAAAGCTCATTAATGAAACATCACGTCATTTAAACGAAAAATTAAATCTACACGACGGTATTCATTATGTGTCGAATCGAATTATGACATCATTTGATGCTCAAGAGGTTGGCGTAATCTTCTTTGAGGATGATTATTATGCCCCATTAAAAGGAAACACTGCATTTTTTGACACCCCTGGTGCGAGATACTATATTGAGTATGCATATAAAAGGATTACTCAGGAGAATGAATCGTTGTTTATAAACAATATAGTTGGAGAGCTGAATGATGAACTTGTTACATTTCAATCACTAATTGCTGTACCGATGGTTCAAGACCAACAGTTAAAAGGTATGGTAATGGTTCTTCATAAGCAACCTTATTTCTTCTCTTTTGATACATTTAAGCTCGTTCAGGAGATTGTTCATCATTCAACGCTTGCATTTGTGAACGCGATGCTGCGAGATGAATTAGAAAAGTTAGTCGTGACAGATCATTTGAGTAAGCTTTATTCGAGGAAACACTTGGATCAGTGTATTGAAGAGTCTATGAGAAAAGATTCGGGCGGCTCATTTATTTTATTAGATATTGATAATTTTAAGAGAATAAACGATACATATGGTCATCAAGTAGGAGATGATATTATCATTCAAATATCAAATCTTATTAAAGGGAATATTAGGTTAAATGATGTAGCAGCAAGGTGGGGCGGGGAAGAATTAGCCGTTTACTTGCCCTGCACTACATTAAGTATCGCAAAGCGCATAGCGAATCGGCTTGTTAAGCGTGTAGAAGAAGAAACAATCCCAAAGACAACAATTTCCTCTGGTATTTCTTTTTGGTCTCAAGAACAACAAGATTCAACTGAGAAACTATTTAAGCGGGCTGACCTAGCATTGTATGAAGCGAAAAAAAGAGGGAAAAACCAAGCCGTTATTCAAGAGTATAAATAATAAAGAGGATGCTTAAGCATCCTCTTTATTATTTATTACATTGCTTCTAGCAAAGCTTCAACAAACTTCTCTAAATAAGCTTGGTCTAGTTCATCAAAACGGTTTTTAATTGGGCTATCGATGTCCAACACACCAATTAATTTATCGTCTTTTACAATAGGGACAACAATCTCTGATTGAGATGCAGCATCGCAAGCGATATGACCGGGAAACTGATGTACATCAGCAACAAGCTGCGTTTGTTGTGTTTCAGCGGCAGTTCCACAAACACCTCTTCCAAATGGAATTCTTACGCATGCTGGTAAGCCCTGGAAAGGGCCAAGCACTAGCTGATTCCCTTCCGTTAAATAAAATCCAACCCAGTTTACATCTTCTAAAAACTGGTTTAAAAGTGCTGAAGCATTAGAAAGGTTTGCGATCAGATTATTTTCTCCGTCAATTAATGCACGAAGTTGCTTTAAAACAAGTTCATAATTTTTTTCTCTTGATTCGCTATAATTTTCGACATGAAACATGTTATTCTCCCCCATTCAACATAAAACGTATAAAATGTATCAAAGCGCGTCGTTCTGTTCATGACTTTGTCGATAAAAGATTACAGGAACTTAGAAGCTTATCACGAATTATGTAGATAAGCCCATAAAACCCTTTTAAATAATGTAACGATTTCTCTCGGATTTTGCAATGACTTTGATTGTGTATAAGAAGACGTGATTCCTGCTTAAATATCACTTGATTGAAAAAAGATGAGGTGGTAAAAATGGTTGCTCAAGCTAAAACGAAGGAACGAATTATTGACGCTGCGGTTTCATTATTTAACGCGAAAGGTTTTGATGGAACTTCAGTACGCGAGATTGCTACAAAAGCAAAGGTGAACGTAGCGAATATTTCATATTACTTTGAAGGTAAAGAAGGGCTATTAGAAACGCTTGTTACAACTTACTTTGAAGGCTATATAGCAGAACTTGAAAATGAATTTGAGCTCAGGGAATATAAAGATGCTAAGGAGTGTTTACAGGGGATGGTCTCTGCTGTACTGAATTATCAGCACGAAAACCGTACAATTGCGCGGCTTGTATATCGCGAGATTTCACTAGACACGACGTTCATAAGAGAAGTTATGACAACATACTTAACAAAAGAAAAGTACTACCTTAAAACCGTTTTAGAAAAAGGAATGGAAGATAGGGAATTTCGAAAGGTTAACCCTTCATTTATCATTATTCAGCTGAAAGCACTGCTTTCGATGCCCTACCTTCATCCACAATATTTAACAGAGGTATTATATATTATGCCTCAAGAAACCTACTTTTTAGAGCAATACAATGGCGAACTAACTGCTTGGATTCGAACGATGCTATATGAACAGCGTGAACCGAAAAAGCAAGTGTACGTGCGTTTAACAAGAAAATAGCGTTTCGTAACCTTGACCGAGGTCCTTCGCACAATGGGCATCTGATCCATAGACAAGAGGGATCTTTTTTTTGCGTGCTAATTCAAGCACATCAGGAGCAGGGTATGCTTCTTGACAAAGAGGTTTAAAGAGTCCAGCTGCATTATAATCAAGCTCCAAGTTTTGTTGCTGAATAGCTAATAAAATCGTATTAATTTTTTCAGTAAATCGATTTGGACACGGAAATTGCTTTTTGAATTTATGAACAAGTGTAATATGTCCAATTCGCTTCGGCTTAAAAAGTCCTAGGTCATAGTTTACAGACTTCAACAGCGTTTCGTAGTACTTATCATATGTTTTGCTTACACTCCCAAATTTCTGTACAATATGAGCAAATGCTTCGGGGCTATAATCTAAACAAAAGTACTGACGGTCAAATCTTAAAAAGTGAACAGACAGTATGCTGTCGTCTAAGTGAGGGCCGTATTCATTTAAAAATTGCGTAGTTTTCGTTTCAAATCCATCAATATAATCCACTTCAAGTCCAACGTTGATTTTTAAATCGTTGGCATACTGCTCTTTTATGTGATGGACATCTTTTAAATAATTTTCAAGCTGTGTCATCGACATGCCGCTATCTTGTTCCGGAGTTGGGTCAACAAAATTCTCAGGAATCGGGGCATGCTCTGTAAATGAAATTTCCTGGAAGCCTAATTGGATGGCTTTCTCTACATAAGCTTGTAATGAATCCTGTGAGCCATGTGGACAAAATGGTGTGTGGATATGTCGGTCTACCTTCATCAACTTGCATCACTCCTTTCATTTTCTTTAATTGTAACGTTGCAGGCTAAAACTTCAACTGTAGAACTCAAAATTTCAGCAATTTTGTCGATGAATTTAGAAAAGCAAAAGGTTTTTCTTTGAAAGAAATGATAAAAGGAGACACAGTCGACAAATTGCCAATATTTTGTGTGAAAAAATTAAAATTTTTGCTCAAAAGCAAGGCTTTACATGGTATCATAAAAACATTGACGCTTAAACATTTAAAGGATTACAATAACCCTTTTTATAAATAGGAAACTTGTCATGTAGAACGTATTGTAAGGGGGCTTAGTATGGAATTTATTATTGCACTAATCATACTAATTATTGGATTAGTTGTGTACGGAATGTTTTCACGAAAAAAAATTTATCAGGAAATTGACCGGCTTGAATCTCGTAAGATGGAGTTAGAGAATATGCCGGTGGCAGAGGAAATTTCAAAAGTAAAAGAACTAAACATGACAGGTCAAACTGAAGAGCTATTTGAACGCTGGCGTGAACAGTGGGATGAAATCGTAGCAACTGAGCTTCCAAAAGTTGATGAATTACTTTTTGAAACGGAAGAATGTGCAGATAAATACCGCTTTAAAAAAGCGAAGCAACTATCTATACATATTAATGAACTGTTAGATAAAACAAAGGCTGAGATTGAGAACATATTAACAGAATTACAAAATCTCATTGGCAGCGAACAAAATAATCGTCATGACATTGAAGAGCTTAACCAGTTGCACCGTCATGTAAAGAAAAAGTTGCTAGCGCACCGCTATTCGTATGGAAAAGCGGAAAAAACGCTGGAAGCAGCGATTGATCATGCAAAGAAACAGTTTGCTGTTTTTGAAGAAGAAACAGCAAATGGAAACTATTTACAAGCGCGAGAAACGGTTCTGCAATTAAAAACGGATTTAACGACAATTGATACATGCTTAGAACAAATTCCAAAAGTGTTAGTAGAATGTCAAACTACGCTTCCAGCTCAGTTTTCAGAGTTAATTGATGGATTTATGGGTATGACCAGAGACGGCTACGTGTTAGATCATTTGCAAGTTGAAGAAACGATTGAATTTTTAAGACATGAAACAGACACGATTATTCAACAAATCGAAGAGCTTTATGTAGAAGAAGCAATGGCAAAGCTCGATGATGTAAATGAACGCTTAGAGCAACTATACGATGCTTTAGAGCACGAAGTGTATTCATATCATAAGATGAATCAAGAATCTCAAACGGTTTCACATTTCTTGAAGCTTTTACAAGATAAGAACCGAGAACTGCGAGATGAAACACTGTTCGTACAACAAAGCTATCACTTTAAAGAGAAAGACTTAGAGCTGTATTACAAAATGGATCGTGAATTAAAGCGTTTAACGAACCTTTATTATAATATCTCAGATAAAGTAGCGGAACATAACTTAGCTTATAGCGTTATTCAAGAAGAACTTGAAGATGTGTCTAAGCAACTAAAACAGCTTCAACAGTCTCAAGAATCTTATAGCGATATGCTTCAAGCGTTGAGAAAAGACGAACTAACGGCTAAAGAGCAAATTGAGGATTTAAAGTCTCAGCTTATTGAGGCAAAAAGGTTGATTCAGAAAAGTAATTTACCAGGTGTACCTGAATACTATAAGGTACAGTTAGAAAAGACGATGCACCTCTTGAAAGACGCAACGTTAAAGCTTCAAGAAAAACCTCTTAACATCCAAGCAGTCCAAGCTCTTCTTAGTGAAGCTGTAGAGGCTGTAAAAGAGACATTTGAAGAAACGGAAGCAATTCTAGAAGAAGCGCAGCTTGTGGAGAAGATGATTCAATATGGAAATCGTTACCGCAGTCAGTATGGATCGGTAGCTCAAGCGCTACGAGATGCAGAAGAGCTATTTCGTAAATATGAATATAAAGAAGCTCTAAACGAAGTAGCTAGTGCGATTGAACAGGTCGACCCTGGTGCGGTAGAAAAAATCCAGCAGTTTATGATCACAAATAGATAGAATAAAAAAACGTCAGCTTAGTCAGCTGGCGTTTTTTTATAATTGATATGAAATTATGAAGCTTTGCGAGAAGAAGATTCCAAATCTTCGATGTAGCTTCCACGGATTTTACTAATCATATAGCCAATGATACAAGCGATAAGGGTTGGAATTAGCCAGCCCATTCCATCGCTATAAAGCGGTAGGTAATTTGTAAACAGCTTGTCAATACTTGCAATTTTTAAATTAGCAGCATTTAACCCGTCAAAGAGGCTAAAGAAAGAACTTGTAACGACTGCTAATACATATACTTCACGGCCAAATCGCAGTACTGATGCAACTAGAGAAAGGACAATTAAGCTAATTGCAATTGGATAGATAAATGTAAGGATTGGTACGGAAATAGAAATTAACTGTGTTAGCCCTACATTTGCAATAACTGCACTAAATATCGTGAGCACTACTACAAAACCTTTATAAGAAAGTTTTGGAAAGATTCGATTAAAAAAAGAACTACAAGCAGAAATTAAGCCAATTGATGTAGTTAAACATGCAAATGTAATTGCTAGTCCTAAAATAATCGTTCCAAAGCCGCCAAATAGCTCGCGAGCAACAGCTGTTAAAATTGCTCCTCCGTTGGCTTGCATGCCAATAGACTCTACGCTAGATGCACCAATATAAGCTAGTGATACATATACTAAAATCAATCCAATAGCAGCAATAAAACCTGCTTTAATACAAATAGCCGAAAGTTTCTGACTATTTACAATCCCTTTTTCTCGAATACTTGAAATGACAACAATTCCAAACACAAGAGCTGCAATAGCGTCCATTGTTAAATAACCATCAACAAACCCTGCTACAAATGAAGCTGATTCGTACCTTGGTTGTGGAAGTTGAAATTCTCCCATTGGTGTCAGTAAACTTTTTAGAACAAGTATAGCTAAAACTGTTAACAACAGCGGTGTTAAAACCTTACCAATGCGATCTACAATTTTTGTTGGGTTCAATGACAAAAATAACGTAATACCAAAGAAAATAATTGTATAGATCATTAAAGGTACATTACTAGCTAACGCGCTATCAGATAAGAAAGGTGTAACACCAATTTCAAACGCTACGGTATCTGTTCTTGGAATACCAAAAAAAGGTCCAATTGCTAGATATAAAACAATTGTAAAAAATATTCCGAAAATAGGATGTACTCTGTTTGCTATTTTTGTAAAATCTCCATTGGTTTTAGATATGGCGATGATTCCTAGTAACGGCAATCCAACACCCGTTATCAAAAAGCCAACTGTTGCGCTCCATGTATTTACCCCTGCTTGTTGTCCTAACGAGGGAGGGAAAATCATATTACCTGCACCAAAAAATAGGGCAAAAAGCATTAAACCAATAGCTAATGTCTCTTTGCGAGTCAATGCTTCTTTTTTCATAATGCCTCCTATGTTTTATAGAAATAGTATAAAGTTTCTGATACATACTATCATACTTCATAAAAAAAATGTCGAAAATTTTAAAAATCTAAATATTCAGTTTAATATTTCGGACAGTTATTATATTATTTAAGCTTTCCTTTTAGAAAAGTAATTAAGAGTATTATTTGTTTCATTTGGATAAATAAACAACATCATTTAAAAAATAATGAAGGTATGCTAAGATAAAAAGTTGTTTCTAAATATTCTTAAAGGGGCGTGCACATTGATTTACTTAGATAATAGTGCTACTACTAAGCCTTACGATGAAGTTATTCAATCTTTTACAAAGGTTGCTACGACATATTATGGAAATCCTTCTTCACTCCATCAGTTTGGTGTACAAGCTGAAAATCTTATGACAAAGTCAAGAGAGCAAGTAGGGCAATTACTACATGTATCACCTAAAGAAATTATTTTTACATCTGGAGGTACGGAAGGAAATAACATGGCGATAAAAGGTACAGCCATGAAATATAGAAATAGAGGCCGTCATATTATCACAACGGCTATTGAACATGACTCCGTTCATGAACCTTTTAAACAATTACAAGAGCTTGGTTTTGATGTAACATATTTACCTGTTTCTAGAGAAGGGTTTGTGGATCCTCATGATCTTAAAGATGCAATTACAGCTGAAACTATTTTAGTTTCAATCATGCATGTTAATAATGAAATTGGAACAATTCAACCTATTGAGGAAATTGGGAAAATACTGAAGGAGTATCCAACCGTTTTATATCACGTAGATCACGTTCAAGGGATTGGAAAAGTCCCTCTTTCATTGCGAGGTGCTCATATTGATTTATGCACAATATCAGGTCATAAAATTCATGGTTTAAAAGGAACAGGTATTTTGTATATAAGCCAAGGGGTTGAGCTTTCACCATTAATTAGTGGAGGGGCTCAAGAGTTGCAGAAACGCTCTGGAACTGAAAATGTGCCGGGAGTTGTCTCGTTAGCAAAAGCAATGCGTTTAACCATGGAACATGCGTCGAAAAATAGTAATAAAATGAAAAAGATGCAGAGTGAACTGAAGTCCCAATTGGAAAAGCATGAGCGTATTATCATGAACACCCCAGCTGAAGGAGCCGCTCCTCACATCTTAAATTTTACAGTAAAAGGAATCAAAGGTGAAGTATTCGTTCATGCTCTAGAGGAAAAGGGTGTTTTTGTATCTACGACATCAGCGTGTTCTTCTAAGCGTCAAAAGCCTAGTAAAACATTATTAGGAATGGGGAAAAGTTACGAAGAAGCTGATCAGTCAATTCGTATTAGCCTATCTCATTTTAATGATTTTAATGAAATAACGCCAACAGTTAATGCAATCTTCACAGTAATTGAAGAACTAAAAAAAGTAATGGGGTAAAAATAAATGATTTATAACCATATATTAATTCGCTACGGAGAAATCTCAACTAAAGGACAAAACCGAAAGAAATTTGTTGCTCAGCTACGTCAAAATATTGCTCATGCCTTAACTCAATTTTCTAATGTGGATATTAAATATACAAGAGATCGTATGTACATCCATTTAAATGGAGAAAATCATGAGCCGATTGTAGAACTTCTTCAAGAAGTTTTCGGTATTCAGAGCTTTAGCTTAGCTTTAAAAGTAGAAAATGAACTAGAAGCCATTCAAGAAGCTGCGTTAAAAGCGATGCAAGAGTTTGATGTAGAGAATAGAACATTCAAAGTATCAACACGTCGTGCGTATAAAGAATTTCCACTTGATACCAGTGAGCTTAACTATGCAGTTGGTAGTCACATTTTGCGAAATACAACAAATTTGAAAGTAGATGTGCGTAATCCTGATGTAAATGTAAGGGTAGAAGTTCGTCGTGAAGCAACGTACATTACGTGTTTTGACTATCAAGGAGCTGGAGGGCTTCCAGTAGGTACAAGCGGACGCGCAATGCTTATGCTATCAGGTGGAATTGATAGCCCTGTTGCAGGTTACCTAGCGATGAAAAGAGGTCTGGAGATTGAAGCAGTTCATTTCTATAGCCCACCGTTTACAAGCGAACGCTCTAAGCAAAAAGTAATTGATCTTGCTCAAAAGCTTACGAAATATCATGCCAATATTAAGCTTCATATCGTGCCGTTTACAGCTGTTCAGCAAGCTATTCAAAAACAGATTCCAGAAAACTATACGATGACATCTACAAGAAGAATGATGCTTCGTATTACGGATTTATTGCGTGCTCAGAGAGAATCTTTAGCGATTGTAACAGGAGATAGTTTGGGACAGGTTGCTAGCCAAACGGTTGAAAGTATGTATGCAATTAATGAAGTGACAAACACGCCAATCTTACGACCACTTGTCACAATGGACAAAACGGATATTATTAAAATTGCTCAGCGAATTGATACGCATGAGATTTCGAATCGTCCTTATGAAGACTGTTGTACAATTTTTACGCCAAGCGCACCAAAAACAAAGCCGAAACGTGAAAAAGTAAATCGATACGAAGAATTTTATGATTTTGATACGCTTATAAAAGAAGCAGTTCAAAATACAGAAACCCTTGAAATAAAGGCGTTGGAGCCACAAAATCTACTTGGAAATGACGACGATTTATTTTAAAAAATAAAAAGATAAAAATTACCAAAAAAAAAATGTATGGAGCCATGTGTTTTGACACACTCTATATTCAACAAGCAACGAGGAGGTGAAAACACATGCCAAACACAAACAAATTAGTAGCTCCTGGTTCAGCAGCTGCTATCGACCAAATGAAATACGAAATCGCTTCTGAATTCGGTGTAAACCTTGGACCAGAAGCAACATCTCGCGCTAACGGTTCTGTTGGTGGCGAAATCACTAAACGTTTAGTTCAAATGGCTGAACAACAACTTGGTGGTAGCTACAAATAAGTCATATTAACTGAATAATGATGGCTAAAGAAGAGTGAGGGAAACCTCACTCTTTTCGTTTTGGTGATTTTCTTTCACCATTTGTGGCAAAGCTTTATACTAAATGTAAAGTACGTTTGGGAAAGGGAGAGAGAGATGGGAACATTGTTTTACGGTGGAAAAATTTATACAATGGCTCAAGAAGGAGAATGGGTAGAGAGTGTTTTTGTAGAAAATGGGATGATTGAAGACCTTGGTTTCGAACGTGACGTCAGAAATGCACAACAAAAAAATACTCAAAACGAAGTAAACTTAGATGGCAGCGTCATGTATCCCGGTTTTGTTGATAGTCATTTACATTTAATTGGACACGGAGAAAAACTGCTTCGTTTAGACTTATCCCAAGCATCTTCTGCCAGTGAGGTATTGAAATTAGTTCAGGAAAAGGTTAAGCACACGCCACCAGGGGAATGGATTATTGGAGAAGGATGGGATGAGAATCAGTGGGATGATCGAGAACTACTTCATTATCGAGATTTAGATTCTCTTACGGACCAACATCCAATTGTTCTTAAACGTGTTTGTAGACATGGGTTGCTTGCTAATGGCAAAGCGTTAACGATAGCAAAAATCTCTAAAGGCACTGAATCACCAGAGGGAGGCGCCATTCAAGTTGATGAGCTGGGAATGCCAACGGGCTTTTTAGCAGATCAAGCACAGGAACTGGTAACCAAGCATATTCCAGTTGTATCAGAAGCTTATTTAGAAAAAGCTTTGCAGGTTTCAATTAAAGATTGTGTTCAATACGGACTAACGGGCGTACATACGGAAGATTTAAATTATTATGGTGGTTTTACACGAACATACCAAGCGTTTAAAAAAGTAATAGAGGATCAAAGAAATTTATTTCGCTGTAACTTACTTGTTCATCATGGGGTTGTAGAATCAATGGACGAATATGTGAAACAGCAGTCTACCCACTCTGCATTTTTAGAATTTGGTGCGATGAAAATTTTTGCTGATGGTTCATTAGGTAGTCAATCTGCCCTGCTTAGCTTTCCATATAAAAGTGATCCATCAACAAACGGGCTAGCTATTCAGAGCCTACCAGAGCTTAAACAGCTTGTTCGAAAGGCGAGAGAGCTTAGCAGACCTGTAGCTATTCATGCTATCGGTGATTTAGCTTTTGAATACGTATTAGATAGCATTGAGCAATATCCACCTAGTGAAAAGGTTCGAGATCGTATTATTCATGCACAAATCTTAAGGAAAGATTTGATTGAAAGAACGAAGCGTTTACCTGTTGTATTAGACATTCAACCGCGCTTTTTAGCAAGTGACTTTCCGTGGGTAATTGATAGGATAGGTGAGGAAAACTTAAAATATTGCTATGCATGGAAGACTCTATTAGATAACAGCATTATGTGTGCGGGAGGCTCGGATGCACCTATAGAGCCAATTAACCCACTGCTAGGAATACACGCAGCCGTAACGCGCAAAGTAGGGGTAGGCGACTTACCTGAATATATGCCAAAAGAAAAGTTAACGATGTTTCAAGCCATTCAGCTATTTACATTAGGAAGTGCCCAAGCAACTAGCCAAGAACATATAAAAGGAAAGATTAAAAAAGGATACATTGGCGACTTTACGGTGTTTAAAAAGGACTTATTTGAGATAAACGTGGATGAGCTACTTGAAGTGCAAGTACATTTCACCATTATAAATGGTGAGATTGTTTATCAGTGTTCATAAAGAAAGAGGTGTGCTGTAAAGCACGCCTCTTTAAAATAGTACTTATAAGAATGTACGCTGTACGCGTTGCCAAAATGAATTATCTTTTAATTTTACAGTTTTAACTTGGCGATCACTTAGACGAACTTGGATTTGATCTACGTGTTTTGTACTGATTGCTTCGTTATCTAAGCCGATAACAGGGTAATGGCTGTTATCGTTTGAGAGCTTTAGGGTTAACGTGTGCTCATTGCTTAAAATAAAAGAAGATCCAAGCGTACGATAATTGTTATTGTTTAAAGATGCAAGTTCGCTGATTTGTATACACGGTAAAAGTGGATCAACGACGGCACCGTTAACTGATTTATTATAAGCTGTACTTCCTGTTGGTGTCGAAATAACCATACCATCGCCACGGAATGTCTCAAAATGATTCTCGTTAATAAATACGTCCATTGTAAACGTTTTTATTAATGCGGATCGCACAAGACATTCATTTAATGAATGGAATGTCGTCTCTTGATCAATGGTTGTTTCTAATACGGGAAAGCGCCTTACCTCAATATTTTCGGAAGTGATAGCGTCAATCATTTTTTCTTTTTCATTAATATGGAAATCACAGTAGAAGTTTAGCTGCTCGGATGTTGCTACCCCTGCATACAAGCAGTCATCTCTAAAACCTGTTTGACGGACAGCCTGTAAAAAAGCACCGTCATCTCCAATGCTTACAATAATATTTGCCTCTTTCGATTGCTCTACTACCGTAAAATCATACTTAACCGCTAACTCTTGTAAAGGTTTTACTGCGGCATTTGTTTCTTTATTTCTAGGATGAAAGAAATAAACATTACGACGATTTGACATATGTAGTTCCCCCTTGTTTCCCCGTCTTTGATGTAAAAAAATAGTATAAAAGTAAACTTTATTACAAAAGTTTGTTACAATAATTATATCACTATTAAAACATAAATTGAAAGATTATTCTTTCAATTTGTAATCAGGATTAATTTAGGAGGGTTTTCATGAATACGAAAAGGTGGGTAGCACTCGCCATCGCAGTTGGTGTATTTATTATTTCAATACTAGTAAACACAGTTTCAACTTTTATTTTTGCTAGTGATGAGGAAACGGGCGTTGCTGGGTTCTTTGGCGGAAGTGCTAGCGAGCTAACTGAAATGGTTATTGAAGAGGGTGCGTCTCTTAATAAGATTGCTGTTTTAGAAGTAAACGGAACGATTCAAGATACAGGAGATAGTACATCAGTATTTTCGCAAGGTGGCTATAATCACGAGCTGTTTTTAGAACAACTTGATGCAGCTAAAGATGATGACATGGTCAAAGGAATTATCATAAAGGTTAATTCACCAGGGGGTGGAGTAGTAGAAAGCGCTCAAATACATAAAAAAATGGAAGAGATTCAAGCTGATACGAAAAAACCTATCTATATTTCAATGGGCTCAATGGCTGCATCTGGTGGATATTACATCTCGACATCAGCTGATAAAATTTATGCAACTCCAGATACGTTAACAGGTTCACTCGGTGTTATTATGCAAAGCGTAAACTACGGAGAACTCGCTGAGCGTCTTGGAGTAAAAGACGTGACAATAAAAAGTGGTGAGCATAAGGACATTATGTCACCTACGAGAGATATGACTGAAGAAGAGCGTCAAATTATGCAAAAGCTTATTGATAACTCATACAGTGGCTTTGTTGATGTCATCTCGAAAGGGCGCGACTTATCTGAAAGTAAGGTGCGTGAAATTGCTGATGGGCGAATCTATGATGGTCGCCAAGCAAAAGAGTTAAAATTAGTTGATGAGCTAGGGTTCTTTGAAGACAGCTTAGTAGATATGAAAAAGCAGTATAAGCTAAAAGATGCTCAGGTTATTGAATACGAATCAGGCTTTGGCTTCCCTTCATGGCTATCCATGAGCATGAACAAGATGATGGGAAGTGACCAGCAGCTATCTTCTGTTTTGAAATCATTAGCTGAGCCAAATTCCCCTCGTATGATGTATCTATATCAAGAATAGAGGTGGATGAATAATGGAAAATAACTCATATGATAAAGAAGTAGCGGGTGTTGAACATTCATCACCTTTAGAAGATAGAGTAGTAAACCCTTCTGTAGTTGAAAATCGATATGCTGGGTTTTGGATGCGTTTTTGGGCATACCTCCTTGATATCATTGTAGTGGGAAGTATAAATGGTATTATTGTAAAACCAATTTTTAAAGCATTTGATTTTGCTCAAGTTGATCAATTATTTTCACCGTTTTGGTTCATTACAGCACTGACGTTTTATGGCTATTTCATTTTAATGACCAAGTTCTTTGGTCAAACATTAGGAAAGATGGTTTTTGGCTTAAAGGTAGTCTCATTAAATGGAACGCCGCTTAGCTGGTCAGTCGTTTTGTTCCGAGAAGGAATTGGACGTTATATTTCAAAAACGGTTCTATTTATCGGTTATATCATCGTTGCCTTTTTACCTAAAAAGCAAGGTGCACATGACTATTTTGCAGAAACTGCAGTAGTGCATGAAATAAAATAATATAGAAGGCCTCTACTCGTTGAGTGGGGGCCTTTCTTGTTAGGTTTAACTTCATGATATATGGGACATAATGGAAGGGGAAAAAGGAGTGAAGAAAGTGATATGGGTGTCATGGATTATCGCAATACTACTTGTCCTTGTGTTTATAGTGATAGTTACGAAGATTACGGTATATATTGACTTACGACATGCCAAGGATAACGATTATTATCGCGTGACGTTTATGGCGTGGTTTAAGCTCATTCGCTATACATATGAAATACCAGTGGTAAAGGTTCAAAAAGACTCCAATACCCTGCTTGTCGAAGAAAAAAGCGGAGCGGGAGAAAATACAAATAAAGATAAATGGAAAGACTACTCCATGGAAGACGGTCTCAATCTTCTGGAAGATGCAAAGCAATTTTTAGAACATGTTGTTGGCCTTCATACCATTATTCGGAAGTTTTTAAGTCATATAGCAGTGAGAAATTTAAAATGGCATACACGAGTAGGTCTAGGTGACACTGCTCTCAGCGCTATTTTAGTGGGTGTTGTATGGTCTGCAAAAAGTGGTTTTGTTCATCTGCTTGATCAATACATGAGGCTAAAAGATCCTCCTAGGATGACGGTAGTGCCAGCCTTTCAAAAGATGTGGTGTGAAACCATCTTTCAATGCATAATTTCATTCCGATTAGGACAAGCTATATTAGTAGGTTTACGTTTAGTTAAGCACTGGCGCAAGATGCCTCGCTTTTATAAGCCTGAAAGCGAAAGCAAAGCGCATTCTGTTAAAACATAAGGAGGTTACTTGAATGGGAGAACATCCAATTAAGAGTCTAATGTCTACAGCAATGGAAAATTTAAAAGAAATGATTGACGTCAATACAATCATCGGAGACCCAGTAGAAACACCGGATGGAAGCGTTATTTTAACGGTATCAAAGGTAGGGTTTGGTTTTGCAGCAGGAGGAAGTGAATTTAATGGAGAAGGACACAAGTCATCTTCACAACAAGGTGGTCAATCAGCTGATTCGAGTCATCCCTTTGGTGGAGGAAGTGGTGGAGGAGTATCGATTACGCCAATTGCTTTCTTGATTGTTAGCTCAGCTGGAATTAAAATGCTTCATTTAAATGAAAGCACGCACTTATACGAGAAGATCCTAGACACTGCACCTCAAGCAATCGAACGCATGCAGCATATGTTTAAAAAAAATCGTCATGACCAAGAAAATCATGACCGCAATGATAGTCATGGTTCATTTAATCTATAAGCTACAAGCTCTCGTTACATGATTATAAAAACGAGGGCTTTTTTATATGGGGAAAACGCATTTAATTGCAATCTTTTTACATAGGCGCTAATATGAAGGATGTACATATTTATTTAGGGGAGGAATCATTCGTGACAACAGTTAAGTTTAAAGGTAACGATGTAACACTACTAGGGAATCAAGTAAAGGTAGGAGACAAAGCGCCTAATTTTACGGTTCTTGCAAACGATTTGTCAGAAGTAACGTTAGATGACACAAAAGGTTCAGTGCGTCTAATTAGTGTAGTTCCTTCTATTGATACAGGTGTTTGTGATGCACAAACACGCCGCTTCAATGAAGAAGCATCAAAGCTAGACAATGTGAAAGTATTAACAGTAAGCGTTGATTTGCCGTTTGCACAAAAGCGCTGGTGCGGTTCAAATGGTATTGAAAACGTACAAACTGTATCTGATCACCGCGATTTATCTTTTGGTGAAGCATTTGGCGTAGCTATCAAAGAACTACGTTTATTAGCTCGTTCTGTATTTGTGGTAAACTCAAACGACGAAGTAACATACGTTGAGTATTTACCAGAAGTTACGGATCATCCAAACTATGAAGCAGCAATCGAAGCAGCAAAAGCAGCTAAGTAATTGCACATGTTTTAGACAAAGAAGGCGGAAAACATTGTTTTTCGCCTTCTTTGTGTGGCATGAACTATTTGTGATAAAATAAAATTCTTTGTTAGAGTTCTATATAAAGCGTTGTAATGAAAAATAGATTAATAAATGGAAATGTTCAAGGAGGAATAGATGTGAGCGAGTTATCAAAAATGGAGCAGCTGTTTAAGGTTATTGACCAGAGTGCAGTCATTTTACGAAAAGAGCTAAACTGCTTATATTTAGAAGCAGTTGCTGAAACAGGTGAAAATTTATTTCAAGAAGACATCTTACAAGATGAATTAGATGAAGTAACGAAAAAAAGGTTACAAAAAGAATATAGTTCTGTAAAACTGAATCAATTTGAGCAAGAGACAATTCGAAAAGCATATCAATTAGCGGTTTTAAAAGGAATGAAAGAAGCGATTCAGCCAAATCATCAAATGACACCTGATGCGGTAGGGTTATTTATGGGTTATGTCGTTGGTAAGTTTATGGAAGGGAATCAGAGCTATACGATACTAGATCCAGCAGTAGGAGCAGGGAATTTAATTACGACGATTTTAAATATGCATTCACATTCAATTGAACAAGTGTATGGCGTTGATATTGACGACTTATTGCTTCAGTTAACCTATGTAAATGCAAACCTTCAAAAGCACGGTGTAGAGTTATTTCATCAAGATAGTTTACAGCCGCTATTTATTGATCCTGTTGACCTTGTGATTTGTGATTTACCGGTAGGCTATTATCCAAATGATGAAGGTGCTGCCCAATATAAAGTAAAGTCAGAAGAAGGGCATACGTATGCTCATCATTTATTTATTGAAAAAAGCTTAAACCACGTTAAACCAGGTGGATATGTAGTCACGCTGATTCCAAACAATCTATTTGATTCTGAGCAATCTCATCTTCTACAGGCGTTGCTAAAAGAAGAAGCGATTGTACAAGCAATCATTCAGCTTCCGTTATCGATGTTTAAGCAGAAAGAAGCAGCAAAAAGCATTCTGGTTTTACAGAAAAAGGGTGAGGGGGTAACTCCACCAGAGAACGCACTTCTTGTAAATTTACCAAAGTTTAGTAACAAGCAAGGCATGAACGATATTATGAGTCAAATGAATGAATGGTTTAAATTGAATAAATAATTTATCTTTTTAGAAAATAATGATTTTTTTATGATGGCGCTTTTAATCGTGCATAGCCCTTGAAATCTATAGTGGTGAATGATTAAATGAATAAGGATAGAATTTGTGTCGAAATGCATAGAATATTGTAGAGAATATCGTTTTGTACTTTTTCGTCAAGTTCATAATGCACGTATATAAAAAGGAGCTGTTTTTAGTATATGTCAAAAATTATTGCAATTAATGCTGGTAGCTCATCTTTAAAGTTCCAGCTGTTTGAAATGCCAAGCGAAGCTGTTTTAACAAAAGGTTTAGTAGAGCGTATCGGTTTAGACGATGCTGTTTTCACTATTTCAGTAAATGGTGAAAAACAAACAGAAGTAAGAGAAATTCCAGACCACTCTGTAGCAGTTCAAATCTTAGTAGACAAGCTATTGTCTCAAGGTATTATTGAGTCATACGATGAGATTACAGGCGTTGGACACCGCGTTGTTCACGGTGGAGAGAAGTTTGCTGATTCTGTGTTAATTACGGATAAAACACTAGCTGAAATTGAAGCATTATCAGATTTAGCACCTCTTCATAACCCAGCTAACGTTGTTGGTATTAAAGCATTCCAAGCAATCTTACCAAACATTCCGGCAGTTGCAGTGTTCGATACGGCATTCCATCAAACAATGCCTGAAAAATCATTCTTATACAGCTTACCGTATGAATACTATGAAGACTATGGTGTTCGTAAATACGGTTTCCACGGTACATCACATAAATATGTATCAGAGCGTGCAGCTGAACTATTAGGTCGTCCAGTTGAACAACTACGTTTAATTTCTTGTCATTTAGGTAACGGTGCAAGTATCGCAGCAATCGAAGGTGGAAAATCAATTGATACATCAATGGGCTTCACGCCGTTAGCTGGTGTAGCAATGGGAACTCGTTCTGGTAACATTGACCCTGCGTTAATTCCATTCATCATGGAGAAAACAGGAAAAACTGCAGACGAAGTGCTAAATGTGTTGAATAAAGAAAGTGGTTTACTTGGTATATCAGGTATCTCAAGTGACTTACGTGACTTAATTAAAGCAAGTGGCGAAGGAAACGACCGCGCAGAAACAGCTCTTGAAGTGTTTGCTGGTCGTATTCATAAGTACATTGGCTCTTATGCAGCTCGTATGTCTGGTGTAGATGCAATTATCTTCACTGCAGGTATCGGTGAGAACAGTGATGTTGTACGTGCTCGTGTACTTCGTGGCTTAGAATTTATGGGCGTATATTGGGACCCAGCATTAAACGGTGTTCAAGGAGAAGAAGCGTTTATTAGCTATCCTCACTCTCCAGTAAAGGTTCTTGTCATTCCGACAAATGAAGAAGTAATGATTGCTCGCGACGTAGTTCGCTTAGCAAATATTTAATAGCATGTAAAAAGCTAGCGTCTTTCGCTAGCTTTTTTTGTTTTATGAAAATAGGTGTCTTTTTAAACATTTGTTATAAT
The DNA here is from genome assembly GCF_038050335.1 of Priestia sp. FSL W8-0001. Taxonomy (NCBI): domain Bacteria; kingdom Bacillati; phylum Bacillota; class Bacilli; order Caryophanales; family Bacillaceae; genus Priestia; species Priestia sp. FSL W8-0001. The sequence continues at coordinate 3,497,200 of NZ_JBBPAL010000001.1, read as the reverse complement.
GGAAACAAATTCTATTACTTATCTTTGAAGGAGTGAAAGCATGAGTCTAACCAATCGAGAAGAGCAGTTGCTACACGAAATTCGGGAGTGGGAACAAACATTGGATGAATATGATCAAAGTCAGATTGAGATTACATATGATGAATGGTTACATAAAGCAGTTGGCCTTGTACCTGAGCATATTTTACAAGAGTATTTAGCGAAAACAGATGATTTTATGTTTCATTTTACATCCTTTATTCAAAATACGGATATTCAGATACAAGCTGAAAAACAGATTATTAATACAGCACGCGTATTTCAACCAGATATTACAGATATACCAGAACTTCAATCACTACAAATTGATCAACTATCTTACATTTGTGATCAACAGCTAGCAAAACAGAGGCTTTATGCATTGGGACAAGGGGCTTTATCTGGTACGGGGAAAGCTCTACTAGTAGGTACAGATATTCCAGCTTTGTTATTTATTAATTTACAATCGATTCAAAAAGCAGCCATGAGCTACGGTTATAATATCCATACACCGTTTGAACTTATGATGACGTTAAAAGTATTTCATACGGCTTTGCTGCCACCTGAATTGCAAAAGACAGGGTGGCTTGAATTGACAGAGGAAATCGAACATGGTGTCGACCCTTATTTTTATGAAGGTAGAGATCAGGTGGTAACTGAGTCGCTTGTTTATAAAGCTGTTGCTCAGATTGTTAAAAGCTTTCTTATAGTCATCTTAAAGCGTAAGGCATACGGTCGTATTCCTTTGCTTGGTATGGCAATTGGTGGAGGAATGAACTATACATTTACAAAGCAAGTAACAGATTATGCGAAGCGATTTTATCAATATCGTCTTTTAATAGAAAAAGTAAATAACGAGGCTGGGATATAACTACATGATTCCTTCTCAAAGACGAATCATGACATGACGTTTCGAAACGAGTGAGGTTGGAAAAACACGTTCGTTCCATTGTCGCACTTTCCGCGGGGAGGAATCTGAGCCTCCTCGCTGCGCTGTGGGGTCTCAGCCTTTCCTCTAGTTCCCGCAGGAGTCGCGTGTCTTACGCCCCATTCCACTCTTTTTTAAACTTATTTTCCGCACCAACAAAAAACCCGAACGGTTGAGAGTTAACTGAAACACTTATGTCTCGACCTTATTTACAAATGAGTTTTGGCAGATATATCTTGGTCCGTACGATACCAAATCCACAAATCATTAATAATAGAGGCTAATTCAGCAATTTCCTCATTTAATTGGCAAGACTTCTGAAAATTATCTTCTTCTTCTAAAGTAGCCTGCTTGTTATTAATTTTCCTTTCAATTTCTGCAATTCGATCAGGAATCAAACCTCTAATTTCTTCCCACTGAATTAAAATTTCTTCTTGTAGTGCGGGAGTATATTCATTCCATGAATGTGCTAGTACAGGAATAGAAATACCAAGCCTTTTATTATATAAAAACATATTTTGCATAAATAAACGCCTCACTTGCATATGAAATCTTTGCATTAATGCTCTTTTTGTTTTGTGAATAAGAACTTATGCTGTTTATGATAAAGGAAATAATAAGAAAAATCATGTGTTTTATCACTTTATATATGCAGTTTTATTTTATGATAAGAGTATATTTATCGTATAAAACAAGGTTTTTGAAAAAGTATTTGTGAATTTATATACTTTTTTGTGAATAAGTATTGAAAAAACCAAATAAAGTTGTTAAAGTAATAGTAGATTAAATGAATAAAAATTTATTGAGATGTATTTATATATATTAGGAGGAAATGTTGATGAGTAATCCGAAAATTGTTCTTGCATATTCAGGTGGTTTAGATACTTCAGTTGCTATTAAATGGTTACAGGAAAAAGGTTATGATGTTGTTGCTTGTTGTTTAGATGTAGGTGAAGGAAAAGATTTAAACTTTATTAAAGAAAAAGCTATTACAGTTGGAGCGGTAGCATCACACGTGATTGATGCCAAAGAAGAGTATGCAAATATTTATGCATTAGCTGCTCTGCAAGCTCACACATTATATGAAGGCAAATATCCATTAGTATCTGCGTTATCAAGACCGCTAATTGCAAAGAAGCTTGTTGAAGTCGCAGAGAAAGAAAATGCAGTAGCTGTGGCCCATGGTTGTACAGGAAAAGGAAATGACCAAGTTCGTTTTGAAGTTTCAATCAAAGCTTTAAACCCAGATCTAGAAGTTGTTGCACCGGTACGTGATTGGAAATGGTCTCGTGAAGAAGAAATTGAATATGCGAAGCAGCATAATATTCCAATTCCAGTTAACTTAGACAGCCCGTTTTCAATTGATCAAAATTTATGGGGAAGAAGTAACGAGTGTGGTGTTCTAGAAGATCCTTGGGCTGCTCCACCGGAAGAAGCTTACGACTTAACTGTTGCATTAGAAGATACGCCGGATACTCCTGAAACGGTTGAAATTGAATTTGTTCAAGGTGTACCTGTTTCATTAAATGGCCAATCTTATACGTTAGCTCAGCTTATTCTTGAACTGAACGATATTGCTGGAAAGCACGGAGTTGGACGTATCGACCACGTAGAAAATCGTTTAGTTGGAATTAAGTCACGTGAAGTATATGAGTGTCCAGCTGCGATGACTCTTATCAAAGCGCATAAGGAATTAGAAGATCTAACACTTGTAAAAGAAGTGGCACATTTCAAACCAATTATTGAGAAAAAGTTAACGGAAGTTATTTATGAAGGACTTTGGTTCTCACCTTTAACAAATTCACTGTTAGCATTCTTAAAGGATACGCAACAATATGTAAACGGAACGGTACGTGTAAAGCTGTTTAAAGGTCATGCGATTGTTGAAGGCCGTAAGTCTCCAAACTCTCTATATAACGAAAAACTTGCTACGTACACAAAAGAAGATGAATTTGACCATAACGCAGCAGTAGGATTTATCTCTTTATGGGGACTTCCAACAAAAGTTAGCAGCATGGTGAATACTAAGAAGGTGACGACAGTATGACCAAATTATGGGGAGGACGTTTTACGAAACGTCCTGAACAATGGATTGATGAATTTGGGGCATCCATTTCATTCGACCAACATTTAGTAGAAGAAGATATTGAAGGTAGCTTAGCTCATGTATCTATGCTAGAAAAATGCAAAATTCTTTCTAGTGAAGAAGCGAATCAAATTAAAGCAGGGTTACAAACCCTGCTTCAAAAAGCAAAAAATAAAGAGCTTATGTTTTCTGCTCAGTACGAAGACATTCATTTGAATCTAGAAAAGCTCTTAATCGATGAAATTGGTCCTGTAGGTGGAAAACTGCATACAGGCAGAAGCCGTAATGACCAAGTTGCAACTGATATGCACTTATATTTAAAGAAGCATGTGCAGCAAATCATCCAACTGACAAAGCATTTACAGCATGTGTTAGTTGAAAAAGCTGATCAGCATGTTGAAACAATCTTTCCTGGCTACACGCATCTACAAAGAGCGCAGCCTGTATCGTTTGCTCATCACTTACTAGCGTATGTATCAATGTTTAAGCGTGATACTGAGCGATTTGAAGAATCGTTAAAGCGCATTGATATCTCTCCCCTAGGAGCAGGAGCACTTGCTGGTACAACGTTCCCAATTGATCGTTACTATAGCGCTGAGCTGTTGGGCTTTGCTGATATTTATCAAAATAGTATGGATGCAGTAAGTGATCGCGACTTTATTTTAGAATTTTTGAGCAATAGCTCAATTTTGATGATGCACTTATCTCGTTTCTGCGAAGAGTTAATTTTATGGTCGAGTCAAGAATTCCAGTTTATTGAAATGGATGACACATATGCTACAGGAAGCAGTATTATGCCACAAAAGAAAAACCCTGATATGGCTGAGCTAATCCGTGGAAAAACAGGAAGAGTCTATGGACATCTCTTTAGCTTGTTAACAGTGTTGAAAGGTACGCCTCTAACATACAACAAAGATTTACAAGAAGACAAAGAGGGTATGTTTGATACAGTTACAACGATTGAGGGTTGCTTGACAATCTTTGCTGGAATGATTGAAACAATGACTGTTAAAACAGACGTCATGGAATCATCAACTAAAAAAGACTTTTCAAATGCAACGGAATTAGCAGACTACCTTGCTTCAAAAGGGATGCCGTTCCGTCAGGCTCATGAAGTTGTAGGTAAGCTTGTTCTAGAGTGCATTCAGCAAGGTATGTATCTAATGGATTTACCGTTAGAAAATTACCAAGCGGCAAGCGATTTATTTGAAGAGGATATCTATCACGTACTTGATCCAAAAACTGCGGTTAATCGTCGTAATAGTGCGGGTGGTACAGGTTTCGATCAGGTAAGACAAGCAATCTTAAAAGTTAAAGAGGATTTGAAGCAAGAAGTTAATGCATAAAAAATGCGCACTCACTGAAGTGCGCATTTTTTATGCTTATTTTTTGTGAAAGTGTACAGAGTCATAATCACGGTTACATCGCGCATAACTCCAACAAGTTAGAAGAAAAATAGAGGGGAATAAAACAACACGTTATATAAGGAGAGATTAACAATGAAAGAAAAAAAGAACCCTCAGCACGTTTATGAATACGATCATGAAGGAGAACAACAAACGTTTCAACAACTAATGGACTCTTACTCAAGTGGTGTAGTAGGAGATGGCTACATGGAGGCTGGGACATAACTAGCCAAAAATAATGAAAAAGGGTTCTCATCATCGCATTTTGATGATGAGAACCCTTTTTTGTTGATCTGTTTGATTGGTCTATGCACATTTTACGCTGGAGGCGATGTACTTTCGTACATTCACCGCCATGAACGCAAACCCTAATTCGTTTTTCACGTTCTCTTTGCCTCTTACGGACATTCGAGTGAAACGCAAATTAGCCTTCAGATATCCAAAAACTGGTTCTACGTCAATCTTACGTTTTCCGTAGATTTTACCCGTTTTTTCTTCTGAAAGCAGCTGTTGAATGCTTTTCTTTTGTTGTTCCCACTTTTCGTTATAATGGATTCTTCGGTTCTTTCCTTCCTTCGCCTTCGTACATTGTGAACGAAAAGGACAACCTGAACAGTCTTCACATTCGTACACATTGAATAACCTTGTAAATCCGTAACGGTCTGTGCGATGCGATTTGTAACGAAACGTCAACTTATTCCCGTTGGGACAAGTAAAGGAATCATCTTCTTCATGATAATCCCAATTCGCTGTCTGAAATGGGTCATTCTTAACGCGTTTTTTCTTCTCTTTTCGATACATACTATATGTGATAAGAGGCGTACGCTTTCTGTTCTGCACATCGAGGTAATTCTCTTCACTTCCATATCCCGCATCTGCGACAATATAGTCTGGGAGTTCGAAGTAGTGATGTTCAATTGCGTCAAGAAACGGACAAAGTGTTCGTGTGTCCGTTGGATTTGAAAAGACATCGTAAGCAAGTGTATATTGACCTTCTGTCGCAATTTGCACATTATACCCCGCCTTCAGTTGGCCATTCTTCATGTAGTCATCCTTCATACGCATAAACGTGGCATCATGATCTGTTTTTGAATAACTATTCCGTTCGTTAAAAATCTCCATGTCTTTTTCATACTTTAACTTACGTTTCACAAAGTCTTGAAATTGCTTATACGCTTTCTTCGGTTCTTTTCTGCTTGATCGCAGTTGTTTTCGTTCATCGGCATCTTCACTTGCTTCAATTTCTTTTGTCAACTCTTCAACCTTTTCTTCTAATTTTTTAGTGATTAGAGATAATTCTTCAACAGAAAGTTCGTCCGAACTTTCTCGTTCGATCTGTGGAATAATTTCTCTTTCTACTAGTTCGTCATACAGCTGGGTTGATTTCTCCAAGAGGCTCGCACTATACTTTTCGATTGATTTGCGCCAGACAAATGTGAACTTATTGGCATTTGCTTCAATCTTCGTTCCATCAATGAAGATTGCTTCATTATCAATCTCGTTCTCTTGAATAAGCTGACATCGAAACTGGACAAAGCACTCACGAAGAAGCACTTGAACTTCTGGGTGAACACGAAATCGATTGATTGTCCGATAGCTCGGTTCGTAACCTTGAGCTAGCCACATCATACGTATACTATCTTTGAGAAGCGCTTCAATTTTTCTTCCTGAAAAAACTGACTGTGTGTAGGCACATAAAATGATTTTCATCATCATGCGTGGATGGTAAGCAGGACACCCCGTTTTCTGTAAGAAGCCGGCAAAGGCTTCATCTGGAATATGTTCAACGAGATGGTGAACGGCGAAGGCAATATCATTTTCTTGTAATTTTATTTCTAAATCTAAAGGCAAAACCACTTGATTCATGTTATAATCTTTAAACATAAGGACCCTTCTTTCCGATAAGATTTTGTATGGTAACTTTATTTTATCAGAAGTGGTCCTTATTTTAATGTAAAAATAAACAAAGCCGGTGAAATTTTACTCGTCGTAAAATTTCACCGGCTTTTTCGGTTCAGAGGAGGGTTTTGTCCCAGCCTCTAAAAGTGATAACGAACTATATGAATAAAAAGATGGATAGACTATAAATAAGGCAAAAACTCCCCACTTTATAAGCATAAGGTGGGGAGCTTATTTTACATATCATTCATATGATAAATAAACAATAAATTAAGGAGTGACAATCGTGAAAATAGGTGTTCCAAAAGAAATTAAGAATAATGAAAATCGCGTTGCTATTACACCAGCTGGCGTAACGGCATTTACAAACGCTGGTCACGAAGTATGGGTTGAAAAAAGTGCTGGTGAGGGATCTGGCTTTACGGATGAACAGTATGTAGAAGCTGGAGCGACCATTGTTGAAACAGCTCACGATGCGTGGAGTGCAGAGATGGTCATGAAAGTAAAAGAACCATTACAAGAAGAGTACGATTACTTTCGTGAAGGATTAATTTTATTTACGTACTTGCACCTTGCTGCTGAAGAAGCATTAACAAAAGCATTGATTGAAAAGAAAGTAGTAGGCATTGCGTATGAAACTGTGCAGCTACCGAATCGTACGCTTCCACTTTTGACACCAATGAGCGAAGTAGCTGGAAGGATGTCCTCGCAGATTGGGGCACAATTTCTAGAAAAAACAAAGGGTGGTAAGGGAGTTTTACTAAGTGGTGTGCCCGGTGTTCAACGAGGAAAAGTAACGATTATTGGCGGTGGAGTTGCGGGAACAAACGCTGCGAAAATTGCTGTTGGCCTAGGGGCAAATGTAACAATTATTGATTTAAATGCAGAGCGACTTCGACAATTAGACGACTTATTTGGCAAAGAAATTACAACATTAATGTCAAATCACTATAACATTGCAGAATCTGTGAAGGACTCAGACCTAGTAATTGGAGCAGTATTAATTCCAGGTGCCAAAGCTCCAAAATTAGTTACCACTTCCATGATTAAAACAATGTCTCCAGGTTCAGTTGTCGTAGACATTGCGATTGACCAAGGTGGAATCTTTGAAACAACAGACCGCATTACAACACATGATAATCCAACGTATGAAAAGCACGGTGTTTTGCACTATGCGGTAGCTAATATGCCTGGAGCTGTTCCTCGTACGTCAACCATGGCTTTAACGAACGTGACTGTTCCTTATGCGCTTCAAATTGCAACCCTAGGGTACAAGAAAGCGTGTTTGAAAAATCCACCGTTACTTCAAGGGATTAATACATTAAACGGCTTTGTGACATATGCAGCAGTAGCGGATGCACATGGATTAACGTACTCTGATGCTACAACATTGTTAGAGCAAGCATAACGGCTTTATAATAAAGAGAACGTACCCTTTTTGTTTAAATTAGTATAGAAAGGGTACGAACTAGTTAATTAGTGATAATGATAAAGGAGAGGTTATTGTGCACATTTCTTATCACGGACACTCTGTTGTGAAAATTGAAACGCAAGGGAAGACAATTTTAATTGATCCGTTTATTACAGGAAATGGAAAAACTGATTTAAATGCAGAGGATGTACAAGCAGACTATATCTTACTAACGCACGGTCATAACGATCACGTAGGAGATACAGTAGCCATTGCAAAACGAACAAATGCGCAGGTTATTGCTATTGCTGAGCTCGCTACATATTTAGGATGGAAAGGTTTAAATGTTCATCCCATGAGCATTGGAGGAGCTTATACGTTTGATTTTGGTAAAGTTAAACTCACACAAGCTTTTCATGGATCAAGCTATACGGAAGAAGAAAGCAAGCAAATTGTTTACACGGGCATGCCAGCAGGGTTGCTGCTAACAATTGAAGGAAAAACCATTTATCATGCGGGTGATACGGCGCTTTATTCTGACATGAAATTGTTAAGCGATTACCATCCAGATGTAGCATTTTTGCCGATTGGAGATAACTTTACAATGGGTCCTGAGGATGCGGCAATTGCAGCTTCATGGATAAATGCCAAATTAGTTGTTCCAATCCATTATGATACGTTCCCTGTTATTAAACAAGATCCTCATGAGTTCGTCCAATCCTTAAAAGGAATTGAAGGGAAAGTCTTACAGCCTGGAGAAGGTTTGGATTTGTAATAGAAATAGCAAGACGATGCAAATTTAGCGCGCATCGTCTTTTTTTGTGTGTACAAGCATACTATGTAAATAAAAAAGGGGGAATGTAGTGTGTTAAAGCGAAATAAAGCAATTTTATATTTGTTGTTGTGTGGTCTTATGCTTTATTATGCAAAGCCTTATATTGTCATAAGCACAGAGAGCCTTCAAGGGATTTTTAGCCTTACGTGGTTAGGGTTAGCACTTCTAGTTGTAGGTGGCAATGTGTCATCACTTTTATATGCGAAAAAAGAAGAACAAAAAAAGCTTTTGCAACAAAAGCTTCGTAAGCCAATTCGTCAAAGAGGATGAGATTGAATCCAGCTCTTCCCACCTTTATAATAAAAAGAAAAGAGTAAAGCACCGAGTACGTCCGGCGCTTTAGAAGGGTGAAGTACATTTGGCGACAAAACATGAACAGATTTTACACTATATTGACTCGTTACCAATTGGTGAAAAAATATCAGTTAGGCAGATTGCAAAAGAACTGACGGTAAGCGAAGGTACTGCTTATCGAGCTATTAAAGATGCAGAAAATAAAGGATACGTTTCTACAATAGAGCGTGTTGGGACCATTCGAATCGAGCGAAAGAAAAAAGAAAATATTGAAAAGCTTACTTTTGCCGAAGTTGTAAACATTGTAGATGGACAAGTGCTGGGTGGAAGAGAAGGGTTATATAAAACGCTTAATAAATTTGTTATTGGTGCAATGAAGCTAGATGCCATGATGAGATACACAGAAGCAGGAAACCTTTTAATTGTTGGAAACCGAGTAAATGCACATGAATTGGCTTTAGAAGCAGGAGCAGCTGTTTTAATTACAGGAGGATTTGATACGGAAGATTGGGTGAAGAAGCTCGCAGATGACTTAAAACTTCCTATCATTTCTACAAGTTATGATACATTTACCGTTGCAACCATGATTAACCGTGCCATTTACGATCAATTGATCAAAAAGGAAATTGTACTGGTGGAAGATATCTTAACGCCTGCTGAAGAAGCTGTTAGCCTAAAGCTTAATGATACAATTGCTACGTGGCATAACCTTAACACAAAAACGCATCATAGCCGTTTTCCTGTAGTGGATGATCAGATGAAAGTCCACGGAATGGTGACTTCTAAAGATGTAATTGGTTATGATGCCCAAACCTCGATCGAGAAGGTAATGACGAAAAATCCAATGACGGTCCATGGTAAAACGTCGGTGGCATCTTCTGCTCATATGATGGTTTGGGAAGGTATTGAAGTTCTTCCTGTTGTTGATGACTCTCACCATTTAGAAGGAATTATCAGTCGACAGGATGTCTTAAAAGCACTTCAGATGATTCAAAGGCAACCTCAGGTTGGCGAAACAATTGACGATATTGTGACCAATCAATTCATCGATGTAAAAGATACAAAAGCTGAACCTTTTTATCGCTGTGAAGTAACGCCGCAAATGACAAACTATATGGGAACTATTTCGTACGGCGTATTTACGACAATTGTAACGGAAGCAGCAAACCGAGCGCTTCGTTCATTCAAAAAAGGTGACTTAGTTATTGAGAATATTACGATCTATTTCATTAAACCTGTACAAATTGACAGCATTGTTGAAATTCGACCGAAAGTATTGGAGCTGGGTCGAAAGTTTGGAAAGGTAGATGTTGAAGTATATAATGAGGGCGTCGTTGTTGGTAAAGCAATGCTAATGGCGCAGCTTTTAGAACGTGTATAAAAAGAGACTGAGACATAAGTAGTTCAGCCTCTACTATACCTGAACGATTGAGAGTTCATAACTTTTAATCGTTCAGGTTTTTTGGTTGATTGTGAAAACAGGGTGGAATGGAGCGTAGGACACTCGACTCCTGCGGGAAAGAGAGGGAAAACTGAGATCCCGCAGCGCAGCGAGGAAGCTCAGGTTCCTCCCCGCGGAAAGCGAGTGGCCGTAGCGCAATGGAACGAATATGTTGAGACAAAACAAAGAGATGGGAACAGCAAGTGTTCGTCTTTTAGAAGCAATCATTTTGTTATGTCCCAAACTCTTTTTTTATAAAGACGTTTGAGCTTCTTTCGTAGCAAGAGGAAGGTAATATCTGTATGCGCGAATACCTGTAATAATACTTCCGAGACCAAATAAAGCAAAGATGATACCGATAATGAGGGATGTTGTAGTTGCATAAATAAACCATTGATTAATTCCAAAGAAAAGTACAAAAGCTCCAAGTGAAATACTGGATTTTGCAGAGATCCATTTGCGTTCAATAGGACGTTTGGAGCGGACATATTTGACTTTTAAATAGAAATAAAAGACAAATGAAATGACGATTAAAATGGCGAGAATAGGCATTAATTCATTCAGCTCCTTTTGAAAATAATTATTTATTGGTTGTAAGATATCTAAACAATTTCACCTTCATAGTACTGAATGCGTTTTCTTTAAGCTGTATGTAACAGACTACTTATTCCTATTCTATCGATAGATGCCAGAAAATTCTAGTATTAATTAATTCTGCTTTTAAACTTCTAGCTATCTATGATTTAATAGAACTAGCTATTAGGTTTGGTACATAAATAGTTTGCTAATTTACCGATGGGAGTGCTGCTAGATGAAAACACAAATTTTAGATGCAATTAAAGGTTTCGATACAATTATTATTCACCGTCATGTAAGGCCAGATCCTGACGCGTATGGTTCTCAATGTGGGTTAGCGGAGCTGTTAAAAACATCTTTTCCTGAAAAGAAGATTTACGTAACAGGAAAAGAAGCGGAATCTCTTAAGTTTTTATATCGAATGGATGATGTTGCTGATGAAGTGTATGAAGATGCACTTGTTATTGTATGTGATACAGCCAATCAGGAACGAGTCTGTGATCAGCGATATGCAAAAGGGAAAATGCTAATTAAAATTGATCATCATCCGAATGAAGACCAGTACGGAGATTTACTATGGGTGGATACAGAAGCGTGTTCAACAAGCGAAATGATCTATGAATTTTTCCTTCATGGTAAAGAAGACGGGCTTACATTAAATGACCGCGGTGCTGAGTTAATTTTTAGCGGAATTGTGGGAGATACAGGTCGCTTTTTATTTCCAAGCACAAAGCCTAAGACGTTCCGCTACGCAAGCGACTTAATTCAATATGATTTTGAATTTAAGGATGTTTATGATGAGATGTATAAAACGAAAGCAAACGTGGCGCATTTACATGGGTATGTGCTTCAAAATTTCTCTCTATCAGACTCAGGGGTTGGGTATATGAAAATACCAAAAGAAATTCTTGAGAAATACAGCGTAACGCCAGCAGATGCATCGCAGTTAGTTAGTTCATTAGGGCATATTGAAGGCATGAAGGTATGGGTATTCTTTGTGGAAGAAGAAGATCAAATTCGAGTAAGATTAAGATCAAAAGGTCCGGTTATCAACACGATTGCCCGTAAGTATAAAGGAGGAGGTCATCCACTTGCAGCTGGTGCTTCCATTTATTCTTGGGATGAGGTTGAGCCACTGCTTCAAGATTTAGAAGCGCTATTTCAGTAAATGTTAAAACAGGCGTACATTCTCCTAGTACGCCTGTTTTACATGACTTTCTCTACTTTCTTTATCCGAATTTCAATTGATAAAGTGGTGTAGAAATAAATTTGGTGCACTTCGACTTCGTAAATCATTTTATCGAATTCATATTTTTTATTTTCAATCGCTTTTTTTAATACATTTCGTGCGTCATACGCACTCTCAATGTCTTGAGCAATTAAATGTAGTGCTTCTTCTTCAACGCTAGCTTGAAGGTGGTAAGAAGTGAGGGAACCTAATTTATATTGCTTTGTATTTGTTAAGTTTACTTTCACCTCTTGAATCAAAATGTTTTTTTTCATCTTTTTATTTAATTCTCGTACATCTTCTTGCCAAATTAAACTGTTTTTTTCTGCTCTTTCTAGCTTCTGTTCCAGCTGCACTAATGACTTTGTTTGTTCATGCTGTAGTTCACCATAAATAATTAAAAAAACGCCCCAGCTAATAATGGCACCGATAACTAATCCAGCGAAAAAGCGTTCTAAGTCTGATCGCTTATATAGACGTTTGTTTGGGACCCTCATAAACCTAAGCTCTCTTGTGTCAACCATTTAATAATTAGTGCCCCTGTTTGAGCCCCACCCATTGCTGAGAGTATTAGCAAGATTTGTTTTACGACATCTTTAGTAGCACCTTCAAACAAGCCACGTTCAAAACTATAGAATGTATCAAACGTGCCTCCAATAGCTCCTACAATCGCCCAAATTTTTAAGCTGTTACTTAATGTATACATGATGTGAAATGGAGATTTACCAATTAAAAACCCTGCAAACGAACCAATTAAAGCACCGCCAAGAATAATACCTAATGAAGTGAAGTAGCTCCAAATAAACAATGACATAAAGGGCTCTTTCATCTTCTCCCTCCTTTTGCACATTTTCTATCATTTCTGCTGTAATTCATATATATGGACAAACAAAACAAGTTATGTAATTTGTATGGAAGAACAACAAAATTTATAATGGACATAAATACATAAAAAGAAGGTGGGAAGACTCGTGCCTTTTGTTCATCTACAACTAAAAAGTGCATATAGCATTTTAAATAGCACGATTCGAATTAAGCAGCTGGTCGAACGTGCAAAAGCATTGGATTATAAAGCTGTTGCTCTGACGGATGAAAATGTGATGTACGGAGCTATCCCTTTTTATAAAGAGTGCAAAAAAGCTGGCATTAAGCCAATCATCGGTTTGACTTTATATGTGCTAAAGCAAGAAGATGAAGCGTTTTCTTATCCGCTTGTTTTACTCGCTCAGAATGAGAAGGGATACGAAAATTTAGTAAAGTTGAGCAGCCTTGTTCAAACAAAAGAAAAGAACGGCGTGAAAAAAAAGTGGTTACCGCATTATAAAGAAGGCGTAATCGCTTTTACGCCTGGGCTATCTGGAGAAATTGAATCGCTTATTTTGGATAATAAGCTGGATGAAGCAAAACAAACTATTGCATTTTTTAAACATGTATATGGAGAAGAAAATTTTTATTTGTCTCTTCAGCGACACGGAGATCACGAGCAAGTTTTGAATGAGGAACTTTGTAAATTAGCAGAAGAATTGAATGTGAAGTTACTGGCTTCCAATGACGTAAAATACCTGGTTCAAGAAGATTATGAAGCCTATGAATGCCTAAAGGCTATAGGTGAAGGTGATATGCTTCAAGATATGATAGAGGAAGATAGGAACAGCAAAGAATATTATTTTAAATCACAGTCTCAAATGGAAAGCCTCTATACAGACGTTCTTTCCACTTTATACGAAACAAATCGTATAGCTGACCGGTGCAACCTTGAGCTCTCACTCGGTAAAATGATGATTCCATCCTATCCAATCCCCAACAGTCAGGATACGGCGGATAGCTATTTACAAAAACTGTGCGAAGAAGGCTTGAAAAAGCGTTTAAGTACAGTCACCCCTGAATATGCAGCACGATTAGACTATGAACTTAGTGTCATTCAACAGATGAAGTTTAGCAACTACTTTCTAATTGTATGGGATTTTATGCAGTATGCGCACAAAAATGGAATTATTACAGGGCTGGGGCGTGGTTCAGCAGCAGGTTCTTTAGTTGCTTATGTTTTAGAAATTACCAATGTTGATCCAATTAAGCATGACTTGTTGTTCGAACGGTTCCTAAACCCTGAACGCATTTCAATGCCTGATATTGATATTGATTTTCCAGATAATAAACGTGACCAAGTCATTCAATATGTAGCTGGAAAATACGGTCAGATTCATGTTGCTCAAATTATTACTTTCGGCACTCTAGCGACTAAGGCGGCCATTCGCGATGTGGGGAAAGTTATAGGAATGGATAAGGAAGATCTTTCTGTTGTTTCTAAATTACTACCATCTAAACCTGGGGTCACGTTACAACAAGCAGTTGCACAGTCTAAGCCTTTACGTGAGTATATTCAAGCTATGCCTATTAGACAAAAACTTTTGCAATTAGCAATGCAAGTAGAAGGGCTTCCAAGACATACGTCAACTCACGCTGCAGGCGTTGTTATTAGTGGCGAACCGCTTACATCGTATACGCCTATTCAAGAGGGTCAGCATAATGTGTACCTTACTCAGTACCCAATGGAAGCACTGCAGGATATCGGCTTACTTAAAATGGATTTTCTAGGTCTCCGTAATTTAACGTTAATTGATTATATTCTTGCAAAAGTAGAGCGAGATACAGGAGAAAAGCAAAAGCTACCAGATATTCCTATGCAAGATGCTAAGACGTTTCAGCTTTTAGCAAGTGGTGATACAACTGGAATATTTCAGTTAGAATCAGACGGCATGCGCAAAGTATTAAAAGAGTTACAACCAACAGAACTAGAAGATATAGTGGCGGTCAATGCTTTGTATCGTCCTGGACCGATGGAGCATATTCCAACCTATATTAAAAGAAAGCATGGTTTAGAAAAAGTTACGTATGTTCATGATGTGCTAAAACCAATTTTACAAACCACGTATGGAGTCATTGTTTATCAAGAGCAAATTATGCAAATCGCTTCGAAAATGGCTGGATTTTCATTAGGGGAAGCGGACCTTTTAAGGCGAGCGGTCAGTAAAAAAGAGAGTGCGACGCTTCAAAAAGAGCGAAAGCATTTTATCGAAGGTAGTAAACGACAGGGATATGGTGAAGAAGTCTCAGAACAAGTCTACGACTTAATTGTTAAGTTTGCTAACTACGGATTTAACAGGAGCCATGCCGTTGCATATAGCTTTATTACTTACTATTTAGCCTATTTAAAAGCACATTATCCCCTTCAGTTCTTTGCGGTTTTATTAACCAGTGCGATTGGAAATCAATCAAAAAGTGAGCAATACATTCAAGAAATGAGGAAAAGAAAGATTGCTCTTTTGCCTCCATCTATCAATCAAAGTGCGTATGCTTTCAATGTAGAAAAGCAACAGATTCGTTTTAGTTTAGGAGCAATTAAATATGTTGGCGGAACAGTGGTTCAAGAAATTCTCAATGAGAGAAAGAATAAGCCGTTTGAAGACCTATTTGATTTTTGTATGCGCGTATCGACAAAAATTGTTAATAAAAAAATCCTTGAAACGCTGATTAATGCCGGTTGTTTCGATGAGTTTGGTGAAAATCGTGCCACGCTTATTGAAACGATAGACGTAGCTTTCGAACATGCCCAGCTGGTTGATCCACAAGATGATTTTGGCATGGGTTTTTCGCTAAAGCCAAAGTACATAATAGTAGACGAATTCAGCGAGCAAGAAATTTTGGAACGTGAAAAAGAAGCAGTAGGCTTTTATTTATCTAATCATCCGGCTTCTCAATATGAAAGGTTAATGGAAGCTCATTTCACAATCCCTCTTTGCGATATTGCGAAGTGTAAAAATGGAGCACAAGTTTCAATTATTGGACTTATCTCAAATGAGCGCATCATTCGTACCAAACAAGGTGAGCAAATGGCCTTCCTTGCAATTAGTGATGAAACAGACGATGCCGATGCAGTAGTGTTTCCACGAAGCTACGAGAAATACAAGCAGTTGTTAAACGTTGGAGAAGTCGTATTGATTAAAGGTAAAGTCGATATTCGAACCAATAAGCGACAAATTGTTGCACAAGAAATTTATTTAGCGAAGGAAGCTGAAGAAAAGCTGCCGAAACAAGAAGTATATTTACGTGTAAAGCCATCAGCCCAAAGTGATGAAGTCATTCGTGATATTTATAAAAAAATTCATAGCGCTAAAGGAAATGTACCAGTTCTGGTGTACTATGAGTCAGAGAAGCGATTATTACGCTTAACGTCCGACTATTTTATCTCACTAGAGGGGGATGTTATTACACAATTTAAAGCGTTACTTGGAGATGAAAATGTGGCTGTAAAAACGCTATAGTCTTTACAGATTGTAGATGATGTTATATTGTAAAGAAGTTAAAAAAAGTGGTCTGACCACTGTTACTTAATTTTACATTTACTCAGATGCAATGAAAATGAGCGCTTATTGCTTAACTGCGTCGTTTCTAATTAATAGCTATATGTATACTTATATCGAATGAGGAGTGAGCTCATGTCTTTACGTGAAGAAGCACTGCATATGCACCGTATTAATAAAGGGAAGTTAGAATCTAAGTCAAAAATCCCTGTTCGAAATGCTCAGGATTTAAGCCTAGCTTATTCACCGGGGGTAGCTGAGCCTTGTAAAGAAATTTACGATGATGTGAATAATGTGTATGAGTATACAATGAAAGGAAATATGGTTGCAGTGGTATCTGATGGAACTGCGGTTTTAGGGTTAGGAAATATCGGTCCAGAAGCAGCTTTACCTGTAATGGAAGGTAAAGCAGTATTATTTAAAAGCTTTGCCGGAGTAGATGCGTTTCCTATCTGTTTAAAGACCACAGATATTGACCAAATCGTAGAGACAGTAAAGCTATTAGAACCAACGTTCGGTGGAGTAAACCTAGAGGATATTGCGGCACCAAATTGTTTTGAAATTGAGGAACGCTTAAAGAAAGAAACCAATATTCCTATTTTTCATGATGATCAGCACGGAACTGCAATTGTAACGGTAGCTGGCTTGGTAAATGCATTAAAACTAGCAAATAAAAAAATGTCAGAAGTGAAGGTAGTAGCCAACGGTGCTGGAGCCGCAGGGATTGCCATCATTAAATTATTGCATCGCTATGGCGTGCGCGACATTATTATGTGTGACTCAAAAGGTCCAGTTTATGAAGGTAGATCGTTTGGGATGAATCAGGTAAAAGACGAGGTAGCTGCTTATACCAATCGTCAAAAAGTAACTGGGACCTTAGAAGATGCGCTTTCTGGAGCGGATGTTTTTATTGGTGTATCTGTCGAAGGGGCTCTGACAAAAGAGATGATTCAAAAGATGAATGAGGATCCAATTGTTTTTGCAATGGCTAATCCAATGCCTGAAATTATGCCCGACGAAGCAAAGAGTGCGGGTGTAAGGGTAATTGGGACAGGGAGATCGGATTTTCCTAACCAAGTGAATAACGTGCTGGCGTTTCCTGGTATATTCCGTGGTGCCCTAGATGTACGGGCTACTCATATCAATGAACAGATGAAAATCGCTGCGGTAGAAGCAATTGCAAGCCTTATTTCATCAGACGATTTACATGAAGATTATGTTATTCCCGCACCATTCGATACTAGAGTTGCACCAGCAGTAGCAGCTGCTGTGGCGAAAGCAGCGATGGAAACAGGTGTTGCGAGGTTACAGGTTGATCCAAATGAAATTGCATTAAAAACGCAGCGTTTGGCTATCATTGAATAAAGTGATACAGCGAAAAATTCTGTTTGGATACT
This sequence comes from Priestia sp. FSL W8-0001, assembly GCF_038050335.1. Lineage (NCBI taxonomy): Bacteria > Bacillati > Bacillota > Bacilli > Caryophanales > Bacillaceae > Priestia > Priestia sp. FSL W8-0001. The sequence goes on along the minus strand of NZ_JBBPAL010000001.1, from coordinate 3,479,320 downwards.
AAGTGGATAAGGTGAGTGAAAAAATAGGTTGATGAATGAACGGTCAAAAGTTTATGTAGAAATCTTAAAGCAAATTCGGCAATTGATGCAGTCTAATCAGCTGCAAACAGGAGATAAAATTCCGTCAGAGCGAGAGTTGGCAGAGCGACTAAATGCGGGTCGCTCTTCTGTGCGTGAAGCGCTTCGAGCATTGGAGTTGCTAGGCCTTATTGAAACACGGCGGGGGGAAGGCACGTTTATTAAAGAAGTAGGCGATCATCAGCTTATCGAGATTTTAGCAACGTTTCTCTTGCATGATAGCAAACCAAAAGAAGACTTAATTGAAACGAAATATATGTTAGAAAGAGCATGCTTAGAATCTATACTACAGAATAATGAAAGCATTGTTGATCAGCTAGATCATCAAACCTTAACAATTAAACAGCTATTTGAGCAGTTATTTCGCCTTCAACATAATCGATTGTTACATCGCATTTGGCTAATTGTTAGTAACTTTTACTATACATTTCAACAGTCAACAATGACGCAAAATCAAGCCCAAATTGCGTTATTAATTCATGCTATTAAACAAGGAAACGAGCATGACGTTTTTGCGATTCATAAAGGATGGTATCATCCTTGTGATGCTTCACAAAATGTCGAATAGCACGTTGCATGTTTCTACACAAAATGTACAACTTTTCTTGTAAAGTAAATATCAATTAGTACACAAAATGAAGGAATTATGAGTGGATTCATACTTCATGGTCTCATGGTCTGTTTGCACCGATTGTGTAACCTATTTTGAAATAATAGGTGATAGACGCTCTATTGGTTTCAGACTGATGCTTATTGCATGATAAGCAAAGGATACGAAGACAGGTTCTTTTAGATAAAAGGATCAAAAGGAGGTTACACTTTGTTAAGAGATTTATTTACTAAAAATACAAAAAATGCAAAGAATACAAAGAAGAAAAAGTATGCTTCAGTTCCATCAGAACACCTAAAACAAGATGTACCGGAAGGAATTATGACGAAGTGTAAAAAATGTAAAAAAATTATGTACACCAAAGAGCTTAATAAAAATCTAAAAGTGTGCTTAAACTGCGGACATCATCACCAAATGACTGCTAAAGAAAGAATTAGTAGCTTAATTGATGAAGGTACGTTTATTGAATATGATCGTACAATGCGCTCTCAAAACCCTTTAGAATTTCCCGATTATGTTGAAAAGTTGGAGAAAGACCGTGAAAAAACGGGCCTTAGTGAAGCTATTGTAACGGGTGAAGGAGACATTGATGGTTTAAAAGTAGTCGTTGCCGTTATGGATTCACATTTTAGAATGGGAAGCATGGGCTCTGTTGTAGGTGAAAAAATTACAAGAGCTATCGAAAAAGCAAAGGATTTAGGCGTACCGTTTCTTATTTTTACAGCATCAGGTGGAGCTAGGATGCAAGAAGGTATCTTAAGTTTAATGCAAATGGCTAAGACAAGCTCAGCGTTAAAAATGTATAGTGATAAAGGTGGACTCATTATTTCCATCATGACGCACCCTACAACGGGAGGCGTATCCGCTAGTTTTGCTTCGTTAGGAGATTATAATCTAGCAGAGCCGGGTGCTTTAATTGGTTTTGCAGGTCGAAGAATTATTGAGCAAACTATTCGAGAAGAGCTACCGGAGGATTTCCAAACTGCAGAATTTTTATTAAAGCACGGTCAATTAGATGCGGTTGTGGCGCGTCACAATTTAAAAGAAACGCTCACGAATATTTTAGACATTCATGTAGGAGGTGACGTACAGTGGTAAGTGAATTAGAATTCGAACGTCCAATCGTGGAATTGCGTAATAAAATTGCAGAGTTAAAGGAATTTGCAACAAACACCGATGTTGATTTATCAACAGAGATTGAAAAGCTAGAAAAGCGCTTGGAAAAAGTAGAAAAAGATATTTATAACCACTTAAGCCCATGGAATCGTGTGCAGATTGCGCGTCATCCTGAACGACCAACTACGCTAGACTATATTTCAAGGCTGTTTACTAATTTTTTAGAGTGTCATGGTGACCGTTATTATGGTGATGATGAAGCCATCGTAGGAGGAATTGCTAAGTTCCAAGGTGTACCTGTCACGGTTATTGGTCATCAGCGTGGTAAAGATACGAAAGAGAATATTCGTCGCAATTTTGGAATGCCACATCCTGAGGGATATCGTAAAGCATTACGTTTAATGAAGCAGGCTGAAAAGTTTAACAGACCAATTATTTGCTTTATTGATACAAAAGGCGCTTACCCAGGAAAAGCAGCGGAAGAAAGAGGACAAAGTGAAGCCATCGCAAAAAACCTTTTTGAAATGGCTGGCTTAACTGTACCTATCGTTTGTATTGTTATTGGAGAAGGAGGAAGTGGAGGAGCATTAGGACTTGGTGTAGGGAACCATCTTCATATGCTTGAAAACTCCACGTACTCTGTTATCTCTCCAGAAGGTGCTGCTGCCTTACTGTGGAAAGATGCAACGCTTGCTAAGCAAGCAGCAGAAACAATGAAAATTACGGCACCAGATTTAAAAGAACTAGGCATTGTGGATGAGGTTGTGGAAGAAGTCAAAGGTGGAGCTCATCGTAATATTGATGAACAAGCAGCTTATATGGAAGTAGCGATTCGTAGCTCTTTACAAGAATTAACAAAATTAACAAAAGAGCAATTAGTTGAAGAACGCTATGAAAAATACAAAAAAATCGGACAGTTTTCAGCTGAAACCGATGCCATCGGTGTGAAATAAACAACGAAGCATCCTCTACTTAGATAGGGGGTGCATTTTCTCGTTTCTACAATAGCGCTTCTCTATTGTGTTTCATAGTTCTTCATGGTATTTTATAGACAGCAAAACCCTATAGGATTCTTAAGAAGAAGCCTGCATTTTCCTCTAATGGATTTAAAATACATTGTTGTAGGAAAAGCAACCCGCTTCTTTTATTGTAATGTCTAAAACCAATTTTTATAGGCATGCTTGTCAGATAGACGGGAATAGTAAAATCATTAGATAAACCAAGTGAATTGTAGTAAAAAAACAACTAGTTAAGGGTAAAATTATGCTATGAGTGTACAATACATCATGTGTTGTGATAGTCTATTTACTGCTTACATAATAGTTCTTTCTTTGGTTTAAAGAGAGCATATCATCGCCTGACTAAGCTACATATTGCTGTTAACATGTAAAGTAAAAGGTGATTAGTCCAGTAACTTTGAGTGCTAGGTTTGTACAATTACTTGAGAAGTTTGGTTATACCACTATATAGGAGGAAGATAGAATGCGTAAAACAAAAATTGTAGGTACTATTGGTCCAGCAAGTGAAAGTGTAGAAAAGTTAGTTGAACTATTTAACTCTGGTTTAAATGTTTGTCGTTTAAACTTTTCACACGGTGATTTCGAAGAGCATGGTGCACGTATTGTTAACATTCGTGAAGCTGCTAAAAAAACAGGGAAAACAATCGGAATTTTACTTGATACAAAAGGTCCGGAAATTCGTACAAATACAATGGAGAACGGTGCAATTGATTTAGAAGAAGGTTCTGAAATCATCGTTTCTATGCAAGAAGTAGTAGGAACAACTGAAAAGTTCTCAATTACATACCCTGGTCTAGTAGAAGATGTACACCCAGGTTCTAAAATCCTGTTAGACGATGGCTTAATTGGACTGGAAGTATTAGAAGTTAATAAAGCTGCTGGTGAAATCAAAACAAAAGTACTAAACCCAGGTACTTTGAAAAATAAAAAAGGTGTTAACGTACCAAACGTAAGTGTAAACTTACCAGGTATTACAGAAAAAGATGCAAACGACATCGTGTTTGGAATCGAGCAGGGTATTGATTTCATCGCTGCATCTTTCGTTCGCCGTGCGTCTGACGTATTAGAAATTCGTGAACTATTAGAAAAGAATAATGCTCCACACATTCAAATCATTTCAAAAATTGAAAACCAAGAAGGTGTCGATAATATCGATGAAATTCTTGAAGTGTCTGATGGCTTAATGGTTGCTCGTGGTGACTTAGGAGTAGAAATTCCTGCTGAAGAAGTACCGTTAGTACAAAAAGATTTAATTAGAAAATGTAACGAGCTTGGTAAACCTGTTATCACAGCAACACAAATGCTGGATTCTATGCAACGTAACCCACGCCCAACTCGCGCAGAGGCAAGTGACGTAGCGAACGCAATCTTTGATGGTACAGATGCAATTATGTTATCCGGTGAGACTGCTGCTGGTTCTTATCCAATCGAAGCTGTTCAAACAATGCATTCGATTGCATCACGTGCAGAACAAGCTCTAAACTATCGTGAAATCTTACAACAACGCAGCAAGCGAGTAGGTACATCTATTACAGATTCAATCGGTCAATCTGTAGGACATACGGCACTTAACTTAAATGCAAGTGCAATTGTTGCTCCAACTGAAAGTGGATATACGGCAAAAATCGTTTCAAAATACCGTCCACAATCTCCAATCGTAGCGGTAGCAGCAAATGATTCAGTAGCTCGTCGTTTAGCGTTAGTATGGGGAGTAACACCAGTTGTAGGTGAGCGTTGCACAAATATTGATGACATGTTAGAGCATGCTGTAAACGACGCAGTAAAAACGGGCATTGTATCTCAAGGAGATCTAGTTATTATTACAGCAGGTGTACCTGTTGGAGAATCTGGTGCTACAAACCTAATGAAAGTACAAGTTGTAGGTGATGTATTAGCAAAGGGTCAAGGCATCGGTCGTAAATCAGCGGTTGGGCAAGTAGTTATTGCGAAAAGCGCAGCTGAAGCAAACGAAAAAATGACAGAAGGCGCAATTTTAGTTACAAATAGCACAGACCGCGACATGATTAGTGCAGTTGAAAAAGCAAGTGCATTAATTACAGAAGAAGGTGGCTTAACAAGCCATGCAGCTGTTGTAGGGCTAAACTTAAGCATTCCTGTCATTGTAGGCGTAGAAGGCGCAACAGTTACGTTTAAAGATGGACAAGACATTACAGTAGATTCAGCTCGTGGCGTTGTATACAATGGCCATGCAAGCATTCTGTAAGGTATAATTTAAAAAAAGAGAAGGTCTTTACCTTCTCTTTTTCTATAGTCAGATATTAAGGAGAGTTGACGGTGAAATTTCTCGTTCCAATTTTAATTATTATCCCTGCTATTGAAATCACATTATTGCTTACAGTAAGTTCGGAAATTGGTATTTTACCAACATTTTTCTTGATTTTAGCAACGGGAATATTAGGAGCTTATTTAGCAAAGAAGCAAGGTATGAAGACTTTACACAAAGCACGACAGCAAATGAATTCTGGTCAAGTTCCCGGTGAAGCAATTGTAGATGGGCTCTGTATCTTAATCGGTGGTCTTTTACTATTGACCCCGGGCTTCTTTACCGATACAACGGGTTTTTTACTACTTATTCCTGCAACAAGAAAGTTTATCAAACCAACTGTTATGAAGTTATTCCAGCGACTGTTTCAAAATCGCGGAAGGTTTACGATTATTCGCTAAGAATGAAAATCAGGGTACCAACTAAAAAAAGAGTGTGCTATCAATGAGAAAAACTCTCTCATGAAGCACACTTTTATTTTGCAATAATAAAATTTTTAATATCTGTAAATACACCAGCTGAGTGTAGCGTACGAATGATAACCAATAAAATGGGCCCAACAATTAATCCGAGAAAACCAATTAATTTAAAGCCGACAAACAAAGCAATCAAAGTAGCTAAAGGATCTAATCCAATACTCGATGATAGGATTTTAGGTTCCATAATTTGGCGTTGTACGATAACCACTAAGTATAAAACAGATAAACCAACGGCAAAGGAGATATTTCCAGTTGTAAACGTATAAATAATCCAAGGCACGAAGATGAGTCCGGTTCCTAAATAAGGTAGTAAGTCTACAAAGCCGATAAGTAAAGCGATAGTAATTGAATAATCAACTCGTAAAATGAGTAGACCAGTAAGAACAATGATCGTTGTGATGGAAATAAGCGTAAGTTGAGCTTGAATAAATCCAAAAAGTGCTTTTTTTAGCTCTCCGATTACAGCTTCACTACTCTGTTTCACCTTTGGTGGTAAAAAGCTTTTGCTAAATGCAAGGAAACGATTCCAGTCCTTGCTGATAAAGAAGGTAGCAAGTAAGGAAAAAATAACAACAGTTGCGATGTTAGGGAGCCATCCGAGAAAAGTTGGGATCGCTTGTAAAAGTCGCTGTAAAAAGTCTCCGACAGTTGTTGTAATACTACTGCCAACGTTTTGAATATTTGTTAAAATAGTTTCCTGTTGGTTATGGTTTAAGCTGTTAAACATTGAAGCAATTTGGTTATAAAGAGGAATCAGTTTGCTGGCAATAAAGTTTTCGATGTATACGATGACGGCTTCAAAATTAGTTGGAACGACTTTTGCTAGATAGGTTGTACCGGCTATTATTTCAGTCACTAATAGCGTAATCGAGCCTGCTAGAATGGAAAAAATAAGCATGATGGAAATAAGAACAGCAATGTAGCGTTTACACTTTAACGTACGCTCAAAAAAGTTTACGATTGGATTCATGAAGAGTGCAATAATAAAGGCAATGATGAATGGATAAAGCAGCGTTGAAAGGTAATAAATGACTATAAGTGTGGCGCTTAAACCAGTCAATAAGATGACGATTCGTAAAAAACGAACCCAATAGATTTTAGGCAAGCAGCTAACAACCTCCTTTAAAAATAGTTTTGTTAGTATTTTACAACTTTTATGAAAGAGTGAAAAGAAAAAAGTGGGTTTTTCACTAGAAAATAAGATCCAAATAAGCATGAAAGTAATGAAAGGAAGGATGAACGAATGTTTTCACAACCAGTTATGTTTTTAGCTATTTTATTGGTTATAGGATTGATTGCAAAAAATCAGTCGTTAATTATCGCTGTAGGTTTTCTATTAGTTATTAAATTAATAGGTCTAGACAGTAAGGTATTTCCCTATCTACAGTCTAAAGGAATTAATCTAGGTGTGACCGTTATTACAGTTGCGGTATTAGTGCCGATTGCAACAGGTGATATTGGTTTTAAACAATTGGGAGAAGCTATTAAGTCGTCATATGCTTGGGTAGCATTAGCTGCAGGAATTTTAGTGGCAATTATTGCTAAATATGGACTGACTTTATTGTCGGAAGATCCCCATATTACAACGGCTCTTGTATTTGGTACAATCCTAGCTGTGACGCTATTTCAAGGGGTTGCTGTAGGTCCTCTGATTGGTGCAGGAATTGCCTATTTATTTATTAAAATTACAGAGTTATTTTAGTGGAAATTTTTTTATAATAACAATTTTTTTAAAATTTATTTACTCTTTTCATTCACAAAAGTCAGATAATTGTTTATAATATAGTTTGAAGCCGCATCTCATTACATACAATTGTATGATATAACGTATACGATCAAACAACTAAAAAGCATGCTAGATAGCATAAATTCTTTATGTTATTTAGCAATATGAAAATGTAAGCATTTTCTTTTTTGTCAGGGTCTTAAGAAAACCCTATGAGGAATGCTGTGCTTCTATAGAAATGTCTTATGTGATGTGGAATTGAGCCAACGCTCAATATAATTTATTTTTGTATGTACAATAGGGTGTATGGGGAAATCTTTTCTGTAAAGGAGATGGGAATATGACTGCGACTCGAGGTTTAGAGGGAGTTGTTGCGACAACTTCAGCGGTAAGCTCCATTATTGACGACACGCTAACTTATCGTGGTTACAATATTGATGATTTAGCAGACTATGCTACATTTGAAGAAGTAGTTTATTTGCTTTGGCATGGAAAATTACCAAATAAAGAAGAATTATCTATTTTTTCTAGGTTACTAGCAGAGAATGCTAAATTACCTCATGAAGTATTAAATCATTTCAAAACATATCCAATTAAAGACGTTCATCCAATGGCAGCTTTAAGAACAGCTGTATCACTAATTGGCTTGTACGATCCAGAAGCAGACCTAATGGATGAAGAAGCTAATTATCGTAAGGCAGTTCGCCTACAAGCCAAATTACCGACAATTGTAACAGCCTTTTCACGCATTCGCAAAGGGATGGATCCAATTGAACCAAATGAAAACTATAGCATTGCAGCCAACTTCTTGTACATGTTAACGGGGAATGAACCGACTGACATCGAAGTTGAAGCATTTAATAAAGCACTTGTCTTACACGCTGACCATGAGCTAAATGCATCTACATTTACCGCTCGCGTCTGTGTGGCAACTCTCTCAGATATTTATTCTGGTATTACAGCAGCAATCGGAGCCTTAAAAGGACCTCTTCATGGTGGTGCAAATGAAGCCGTTATGAAAATGCTATCTGATATTGAAACGGTAGAAAATGCAGAGCCGTATATTCGTAGTAAGTTAGCAAATAAAGAGAAGATTATGGGCTTTGGTCACCGAGTGTATCAGCAAGGGGATCCACGTGCTAAACATTTGAGAGAGATGTCTGAGAAGCTTACAAAACAAGCTGGAGACTCTACTCTTTATGAAATGTCTGTAAAGATTGAAGAGATTGTTACAAGTGAGAAGAAGCTACCACCAAACGTAGACTTCTATTCCGCTTCTGTCTATCACAGTCTAGGAATTGATCATGATTTGTTTACACCAATCTTTGCTGTAAGCCGCGTATCAGGTTGGGTAGCACATATTTTAGAACAGTATTCAAACAATCGATTAATTCGTCCACGTGCCGATTATATCGGCGAAGGAAAGCAAGCGTATATTCCGATTGAGCAAAGAGATTAACTTTTATGTAAGAAAGTGCTCAGCGTAAGTTGAGCACTTTATAATAAGCTATTAATCTATTAAGCTTTAAAACTTCAAGGGGGTTATTTTTATGACAAACGGACAAAAAATTACGGTAACAAACGGAGTATTAAATGTACCTAACAATCCAGTAATTCCATATATCGAAGGAGACGGAATTGGTCCGGATATTTGGGCAGCAGCATCTCGTGTATTAGAAGCAGCTGTTGAAAAAGCATATGATGGCGAAAAAGAGATTGTTTGGAAAGAAGTATTAGCAGGGGAAAAAGCATTCAACGAAACTGGCGAGTGGCTACCAGCTGAAACATTAGATGTTATTCGTGAGTACATAATCGCGATTAAGGGACCATTAACAACGCCAGTAGGTGGAGGAATCCGTTCACTAAACGTTGCTTTACGTCAAGAGTTAGATTTGTTTACTTGCTTACGTCCAGTACGTTATTTCGAAGGTGTTCCATCACCAATTAAACGTCCAGAAGATACGGACATGGTTATCTTCCGTGAAAATACAGAGGATATCTATGCTGGTATCGAGTATGCAAAAGGTTCTGAAGAAGTTCAAAAGTTAATCAACTTCTTACAAACTGAAATGGGCGTTAATAAAATCCGTTTCCCTGAAACATCAGGTATTGGAATTAAGCCAGTATCATCTGAGGGTACAGAGCGCTTAGTTCGCGGAGCAATTAACTATGCAATCGAACACGGTCGTAAGTCTGTAACGCTTGTTCATAAAGGAAACATCATGAAGTTTACTGAAGGTGCCTTCAAAAACTGGGGTTATGAATTAGCTGAAAAAGAATTCGGCGATAAAGTATTTACTTGGGCTCAATATGACCGCATCGTTGAAAAAGAAGGAAAAGATGCTGCAAATAAAGCACAAGCAGAAGCGGAAGCAGCTGGCAAAATTATCGTAAAAGATTCAATTGCAGATATCTTCTTACAGCAAATCTTAACTCGTCCTCGTGAGTTTGACGTAGTTGCAACAATGAACTTAAATGGTGACTATATTTCTGATGCTTTAGCTGCGCAAGTAGGTGGAATTGGTATTGCACCGGGTGCTAACATTAACTATGAAACTGGACATGCAATCTTTGAAGCAACACATGGTACTGCTCCTAAATATGCAGGTCTAGACAAAGTAAACCCTTCATCTGTATTATTATCAGGTGTGTTAATGCTAGAACATTTAGGCTGGACTGAAGCAGCTGCGCTTGTAATGGAATCAATGGAAAAAACAATCGCTTCTCAAGTAGTAACATATGATTTTGCTCGCTTAATGGATGGAGCGAAAGAAGTAAAATGCTCTGAGTTTGCAGATGAGTTAATTAAAAACTTAGGAAATCAAGTAACAGTATAATAGTAAACGAGAACGATTTGGGGGAATTAACATGTCAAACAAACGAAAAAAAGTCTCAGTTATTGGTGCTGGCTTTACAGGTGCAACAACTGCGTTTTTGATCGGACAAAAAGAATTAGCTGACGTTGTATTGGTGGATATTCCACAGGCAGAAAACCCAGCTAAAGGTAAAGCGTTGGATATGTTAGAAGCAGGCCCAGTACAAGGTTTTGACGCTAATATTACAGGAACAGCTAACTATGAAGATACAGCTGACTCTGATGTCGTCATTATTACGGCTGGTATTGCACGTAAACCTGGTATGAGCCGTGACGATTTAGTTACGACAAACCAAAAGGTAATGAAGTCTGTAACGCAAGAAATTGTTAAATACTCACCAAATTGTTATATTATCGTGTTAACCAATCCAGTTGATGCGATGACGTATACAGTATTTAAAGAATCAGGATTTCCAAAAAATCGTGTAATTGGTCAGTCTGGTGTACTAGATTCGGCTCGTTTCCGTACATTTGTAGCACAGGAACTGAATGTATCAGTTAAGGACGTTACTGGCTTTGTACTAGGAGGACACGGTGACGATATGGTTCCTCTTGTGCGCTACTCATACGCAGGTGGAATTCCGCTTCAAACGTTAATTCCACAAGATCGCTTAAATGCTATCGTGGAGCGTACGCGTAAAGGTGGCGGCGAGATTGTAAACCTTTTAGGAAATGGTAGTGCTTATTATGCACCTGCTGCATCTCTCTTAGAAATGACAGAAGCTATCCTAAAAGATCAGCGTCGTATCTTACCTGCAATTGCGTACTTAGAAGGTGAATATGGCTACAGTGGTATTTACCTTGGTGTACCAACAGTTCTAGGTGCCAATGGTATTGAGCAAGTGATTGAATTAGAACTAACTGAACAAGAAAAAGCAGCTTTAGATCAATCTGCTGATTCAGTTAAAAATGTGATGAGCGTTCTTGTTTAAAAATAGATAAGCACTTGGTAAACGGTGTGGTAAAAAGCATCATTTATAAAAGAAAAACAGGAAAATTCGAGGGAAACCTCGAATTTTTTTGTTGTAGAAGTTTCACTGCTTTAGACAAGAACTGTTCGCATGATTAGCGATCGTTCATGAAAGCTACAAAGAGAAAGGATGAAGTAGCAATGGTGCTAGGGAAAAAACAAAAGATTGGAAGAACCATAAAACAAATCCAAGTTGGCGAAAAGCTTTCACTTACTGAACGCATAGAGGACAAGGATATTCTTCTATATCTAGGCTTAACAAATGACGCCAATCCCCTTTATATTCAGCATGATTATGCTGCGCAAACGACGTTTAAAAAGCCGATTGTTCCAGCAATTATGATCAATGGAATGATGACAGCGGCTATCTCCAAATATTTGCCGGGTCCAGGAAGTCATATTCTAAAGCAAACCGTTGCATTTCCTAAGCGTATTTACCATTACAGTACAGTCGAGTTTTTATTTGAAGTAGTTAATAAAAATATGGACGAAAAGACAATTACAATTGATGTACAGGCAACAGATGAGAATGAAGAGAGCGTTGTACAAGCTCAATTTATTGTATGTCCTCCTCAAGAACTATCGATTGCCGAAACACATGAGTTTGAGAACTTTTAATGCAGTGACAAACGGGCCTCCTTTTTAATTAGGGGGCTTGTTTATTGGCATAATATTATGAAATGCCTTTGAGAACTTTAAGGAATCAGTGTATGATAATGACATACATATAGACAAAATATTGGGTGAAGTGGCGTTTAAAATGAATTGATGGAGGCTTATGTTACGAACATGAATAAGAGATTATTAGTAGTAGACGATGAACAGTCAATCTCAACATTATTACAGTATAACCTGCAGCAAGCTGGTTTTGAGGTCAGCACGGCAATGGATGGAGAAGAAGGGTACAATAAAGCACTGGAAGAAAACCCAGATTTAATCGTGTTAGACTTAATGCTTCCCAAAATGGATGGAATTGAAGTGTGCAAAAAGCTTAGACAGCAGAAAGTTATGACGCCTATATTAATGTTAACGGCTAAGGATGATGAGTTTGATAAAGTGTTAGGTTTAGAACTTGGAGCAGATGACTATATGACAAAACCGTTTAGTCCACGAGAAGTTGTTGCTCGGGTAAAGGCCATACTTCGTCGTTCTCAAATTAGTAATCAAGCCAATCAGGAAGAAGAGGATGGAGAAAGAATCTTTATTGGAGATTTAAAAATTCTTCCCGAGCATTACGAAGCTTATTTTCAGCAAGAGCAGCTAGAATTAACGCCAAAAGAGTTTGAACTATTATTATATTTATCAAAACATAAAGGGCGAGTGCTGACGCGTGATCAGTTATTAAGTGCCGTTTGGAATTATGACTTTGCGGGTGATACAAGGATTGTAGATGTCCATATTAGTCATTTGCGTGAAAAGATTGAAAGCAATACAAGAAAACCAATTTATATTAAAACCATTCGTGGTTTAGGATATAAATTAGAGGAACCAAAGGTAGATGAATAAGTTCCGCTCGCGCTTACTTTTTGCACTGCTAACGTTAATTATTGTGGTACTGGTTTGTTTAGGCTTATTATTAGCTCAGCTTTTCAAAAATTTCTATTTTCAAACCTTTCAAGAACGGATGGAAAAAGAAGCTGAGCTTGTCGAACTTTTTATTGGGAAAGAAGGCCTGACAAATCCAACTCTTCAAGAAAATGTAGATTCGATTAGTGAGTCATTAAGTGTTCGAGCAACTATTATTAACAATGACGGTACAATTCTTGTAGATTCAAATGCAAGTAGTCACAATGGCTCTTTGGAAAACACTCGTATACTCCAAGAGGTAATAAAGAAGCAAAGCGTGAATCAGGAAGCATTCAGCCGCATCGAAGAAAATCATGACCTCTACTATTATGGTGTGCCACTTGTCATTGACGGTCAGAAAGAAGGGTTTGTTGTTTTAAGTACTTCTTTTGCGTCATTAAATCAAGTCAATCAACAAATATGGGGGCTGTTAATTGGAAGTCTTGGCGTTGCGTTAATCGTCATTTTATTACTAGGAATAAAGATTATGAATCGCTATACCAGACCAATTGAATCGGCTACTCAGGTAGCCATGGAGCTAGCAAAAGGCAATTATAAAGCTCGTACTTATGAAGATTATATGGATGAAACAGGAATGCTAAGTCAATCCATTAATGCATTAGCCCGTAATTTACAAGAGTTAATTCGTAGCCAAGAGATGCAACAAGATCGCCTGCGGACGCTCATTGAAAATATGGGTAGCGGGATGATTTTAATTGATAGTCGCGGCTATATTAACCTAGTAAATCGAGCTTATAAAGAACAATTTCAAATAAAGATGAATGATTTCTTATATCACCTATACTATGAAGTGTTTGAACATAAAGAAGTCGTTTCCCTAGTAGAAGAGATTTTTATGACAGAAGTGAAGGTTCGCAAACATGTTGTACTCTCTCGAAATATCGAACGTCGACATTATGATGTATACGGAGCGCCAATTATCGGATTAAATGATGAATGGAAGGGGATTGTTCTGGTTTTTCATGACATAACAGAACTTAAGAAACTAGAGCAGGTTCGCCGAGACTTTGTTGCTAACGTATCTCATGAGTTAAAGACACCCATCACATCAATTAAAGGCTTTAGTGAAACGCTTTTAGATGGTGCTATGGAGGAACCAGAGCTAAGAAAGCAGTTTCTATCGATTATCATGAATGAAAGTCAACGGATGGAAACGTTAATACAAGATTTGTTAGATTTATCAAAAGTGGAACAGCAAGGTTTTCAGCTAAACGTTCAAGCCATTAATATTAATACGCTTCTTTATGAAATCGTTATGGTTCTTTCTAATCGAGCAAAAGAGCGAGGAATTGATCTTCAAATTGAAACACTTGAAGAAGAATGTTTAATTGAAGCAGATATCCAGAGGTTAACCCAAATCTTTATGAACTTAATTAGCAACGCATTGAATTATACGATGCCAAGCGGTAAAGTTCATATTCGAATTGAAGAAAAATTAGACAAAGTCCTTGTTCATATCACCGATACAGGGATTGGCATCGCACAAGAAGAAATTCCTCGAATTTTTGAACGCTTTTATCGCGTAGATAAAGCAAGAAGTAGAAATTCCGGTGGTACAGGTCTTGGACTAGCAATTGTCAAACATCTTGTAGAAGCACATAAAGGGCATATTGACGTACAGAGTAAAGTGAATGAAGGGACAACTTTTTCTGTCACGTTAAATAAATACTTAGAAAACTAAGCAAATGTTTACGTTCCTTTTACAAAGCATTTAAGGAAGCTTAATATAAGCTTGTTATACTTTTCTATGGAAACCCCTTCATCCAAGGAGCCAATTTTGGAAGACGAGAGGAGTCTTCATACTCCTTTCGTCCATTTTTTTTATAACATAAGACAAAGGTATTATTCTATAAAGGATAATGCCTTTTTTGTTTATATCATTTATAATTAGGGCGCATTCTTAGTTCGAATTATGCATGAAACTAGTTTCTGGTAAAAAACTAACTGTAATTAGATAGATTAGTTTTTGTTGTTGAGAGGAAACTTTTGATAAAATAGAATAAACGTTCTTTTTTTGAAATGGAGGATTATTCATGTCCAAGAAATTAGTATTAATAGACGGCAATAGTATCGCATATCGTGCATTTTTTGCTCTGCCTTTACTGAATAACGATAAAGGTATACATACAAACGCAATTTACGGATTTACAACGATGTTAATGCGCATTTTAGAAGAAGAGAAACCAACACATCTTCTTGTAGCATTTGATGCTGGTAAAACAACTTTTCGTCATAAAACATTTACAGAGTATAAAGGTGGAAGGCAAAAAACGCCTCCTGAGCTATCAGAGCAATTTCCATTTATTCGAGACCTGCTAGATGCCTATGGAATAAAGCGCTATGAGCTAGAGAATTACGAAGCCGATGACATTATTGGTACATTAGCAAAGCAAGCTGAAAAAGAGAACTTTGAGGTGAAAGTAATTTCAGGTGACAAAGATTTACTTCAGCTTGTTTCAGAACACATAACAGTAGGTATCACGCGAAAAGGTATTACAGATGTTGATGCCTATACGCCAGCTTTAATCGATGAGAAGTATGGCATTAAAGCTATGCAAATTATTGATATGAAGGGACTTATGGGTGACTCTTCTGATAATATTCCAGGTGTTCCTGGAGTTGGAGAAAAGACGGCTCTGAAATTATTAAAAGAGTTTGGAACAGTTGAAAACGTCTTAGAATCAATCGATCAAGTGAGTGGTAAAAAATTAAAAGAAAAGCTATCAGATAACAAAGAGCAGGCACTCATGAGTAAAGAGCTTGCTACAATCGACACAAACGCACCTATTGAAGTGAGCTTGGAAGCTGTTGCGTATCAAGGTGAAAACAGTGAAAAGCTTGTAGCACTATTTAAAGAACTTGGCTTTAATTCTCTTTTAGATAAATTTGGTGGCGATTCAGAGGAAAGTAGCTCTTTTGAAGAGCTTGAATACAAGATAGTGAACAGTGTAGACAACGAGATATTAACAAACGATGCTGCGCTTGTTGTGGAAGGATATGAAGAAAACTATCACCATGATCAGCTGCTAGGTTTTGGTATTAGCAATGAAAATGGCCATTTTTTCATTGGAAAATCAGTAGCTTTAGGGTCCTCTGAATTTGTGAACTGGTTACAGGATCAATCAATGAAAAAGACTGTATTTGATGGAAAAAGAATGGTCGTTTCAATGCGATGGGAAGGCTATGAGATTAAAGGAATTGAACAGGACATTATGATTGCTTCTTACATCTTAAATCCTGCTGAAGCCAACGAT
The DNA here is from genome assembly GCF_038050335.1 of Priestia sp. FSL W8-0001. Classification (NCBI taxonomy): domain Bacteria; kingdom Bacillati; phylum Bacillota; class Bacilli; order Caryophanales; family Bacillaceae; genus Priestia; species Priestia sp. FSL W8-0001. The sequence goes on along the minus strand of NZ_JBBPAL010000001.1, from coordinate 3,463,322 downwards.
GATCTAGCTACAATTGCTAAGCTAAAAGGATATACGCAAGTGAGCTCTGATGAAGTGGTATACGGAAAAGGGGCAAAAAAATCAGTACCTGAAGTAGGAGAATTAGCAGAACATGTTGCTAGAAAAGCAGCGGCTCTTCAATTTTTAAAAGAAAAGCTGCTAGCCGAGCTAAAAGAAAATGAGCAGTATGACTTATATGAACAGCTCGAAATGCCCCTGTCATTTGTATTAGCTGATATGGAATATCAAGGAGTGAAAATTGACCATAACCGCTTAGATGAATTAGGGAAAACCATTCATGAACGTCTGAAGGAATTAGAAGCTACTATTTATAGTTATGCTGGAGAAGAATTTAACATTAATTCAACGAAGCAGTTAGGCGTTATTTTGTTTGAAAAGCTTGAGCTCCCTGTTATCAAAAAGACAAAAACAGGCTATTCTACTTCCGCAGACGTGTTGGAGCAGTTAGCTGATAAGCATGACATTATCCAAGAAATTTTAGAATACCGTCAGCTTGGCAAGCTCCAGTCCACATATGTGGAAGGGCTAAAGAAAGTCATCCATTCCGATCAGAAAGTTCATACGCGTTTTAATCAAACTCTAACGCAAACAGGGCGCTTAAGCTCAGTTGATCCGAACTTGCAAAATATTCCAATACGCTTAGAAGAAGGGAAAAAAATACGTTCAGCTTTTGTCCCGTCAAAGAAAGGTTGGGTAATCTTTGCTGCTGACTATTCTCAAATCGAGCTACGCGTTTTAGCGCATATTGCAGCTGATGAAAAACTAATTGAGGCATTTACAGAAGATCTCGATATCCATACAAAAACGGCTATGGACGTGTTCCATGTAGCAAAAGAGGACGTGACGTCTAATATGAGGCGTCAAGCAAAAGCGGTTAACTTCGGAATTGTGTATGGTATTAGTGACTATGGGTTATCACAGAACCTCGGGATTACGCGAAAAGAAGCGGCAAAGTTCATTGAGCGCTACCTGGAAAGCTTTCCTGGTGTTCAAGAATATATGGCGGATATTGTACGTCAAGCAAAAGAAGCGGGATACGTAACAACTTTATTGCATCGTCGTCGCTATCTGCCAGAGATTACAAGTCGCAACTTTAATCTGAGAAGCTTTGCTGAGAGAACGGCTATGAACACACCTATTCAAGGAACAGCTGCTGATATTATCAAAAAAGCAATGATTGAAATGGCAAAGCGATTAAAAGAAGAGAAATTAGAAACAAAGCTTCTTCTTCAAGTACATGATGAGCTTATCTTTGAAGCGCCAAAACATGAAATTGAAATTCTTGAGCGTATTGTTCCAGAGGTGATGGAAAGTGCACTAAAATTAGATGTACCTTTAAAAGTAGATTACTCGTATGGTGCTACTTGGTTTGACGCTAAGTAAACAACAATGAATTAGCAAAGAGAGGTGGATAAGGTGCCCGAATTACCAGAAGTTGAAACGGTTCGCCGCACGCTCATTCATTTAGTAAAAGGAAAAACAATTGATGAAGTAAAAGTAACATGGCCAAATATCATTAAGCGACCGGTTGAAGTTGAACAGTTTTGTGATGCACTAAAGGGACAGACGATTCAAGATGTACACCGTCGAGGGAAATTTCTAAAAATCATTTTAGATAACTACGTATTAGTTTCTCACCTCCGAATGGAAGGTAAGTATGCTCTTGCTGAGAAGGATGAACCAATTGATAAGCATACACATGTTATTTTTCTGTTTAAGGATGGTACGCAGTTAAGGTATAAAGATGTACGAAAATTTGGGACCATGCATTTATTTCAACCAGGAGAAGAAGAGCTCTCACCACCTCTAAGTACACTGGGTCCGGAGCCTTTTGAAGAACTGTTTACAGCGGAAGTTCTAAAAAACCGAATCGGTCGAACGAGTCGAAAAATTAAGGCGGTTTTATTAGACCAACAAGTGGTCGTTGGGCTTGGGAATATCTATGTGGATGAAGCGCTTTTCCGAGCTCGTATACATCCTGAGCGTGTAGCAAGCCAGCTCACCGATGAGGAGTTGGACCGTTTGCATAAAGAAATCGTAGCAACTCTACAGGAAGCGGTTGAAAAAGGTGGAAGTACCATTCGATCCTACGTAAATACTCAAGGAGAGATGGGGATGTTTCAGCTTCAGCTTTATGTTTATGGTAAAAAAGACGAACCTTGTGTTGTATGTGGCACTCCGATTAAGAAATATGTAGTAGCGGGAAGAGGTACGCATATTTGTCCAAGTTGCCAGAAGCTTGAAGAATAATAACAATGGATGGGCTCCTTTCATATACTTTAGATAGATGAAATGGAAGGAGCTCTTTAAGATGATTTCACTTTCTTTAATACTAGTAGCTTTTGCAGTAAGCCTAGATAGCTTCAGCGTAGGATTAACATACGGATTGCGAAAACTTAAAATTCCGTTTAAATCAATTTTAATTATTGCTTGTTGTTCCGCGTTTACATTAACGCTTGCGATGTTTGTCGGCAAAATGATTACGCATTTATTTTCTCCGGCTGCGCTTGACACCATTGGTGGCATTATTTTTGTATTGTTGGGCATGTGGATTTTGTATCAATTTTTTCGTCCTGAAGAAGAGGAAACAGCAAAGCTGGAAGAAAAAATCATTTTTAAAGTAGAAATAAAATCCATTGGCTTGGTCATTAATATTTTGAAAAAGCCGACGACAGCAGATTTAGATAAATCAGGCTCTATTACGGGAGTTGAAGCGTTAATTTTAGGTATCGCGTTATCATTGGATGCATTTGGAGCTGGAATAGCAGCAGCTTTATTAGGTTATTCGCCAGTCATATTGGCCATCGCAGTAGCGGCAATGAGCTTTATTTTTCTTACATTAGGAATTCAAATTGGAAAATGGTTTTCTAAACTAGCTTGGATGAGGATGTTTTCATTTGTACCAGGTGTTGTATTGATTTTAATGGGAATATTGAGATTATAAGAAGTAAAAGGGAGAACATTATGACGATTGTTGTTGGTTTAACGGGTGGAATCGCTAGTGGAAAAAGTACGGTCTCAGCGATATTCCGTGAAATGAATATACCGGTAATCGATGCTGATCAGATTGCAAAAGAAGTCGTTCAGAACGGTAGAGTCGCTTATAGTAAGATTGTTGAGGCATTTGGAAAAGAGATTTTACAAGAAGATCTAGAAATTAATCGTGCTGCTCTTGGTCAGATTATCTTTCATAACGAACAGGAGCGTCAAAAGCTCAATTCAATTGTACACCCGGAAGTTCGAAGTGAAATGTTAAAGCAAAAAGAACAATTGATTGCTGAGCAATATCAGCTAGTTGTGTTGGATATTCCACTTTTGTTTGAAAGCAAATTAACGTATCTAGTAGACCAAGTTATTGTTGTCCATGTAAATGAACTTGTGCAGCTTGAGAGACTACAAAAAAGAAATAACCTCTCTAAAGAAGATGCATTAGCGAGAATTAAGTCTCAACTGCCTTTAACTGAAAAGGCAAAGATGGCAGATTTTATTATTGATAACAATGGAAGTATAGATGAAACAAAAGAGCAAGTTATAAAACTTGTATCAAAATTAACAAATTGAGTTGGAGAGAAGTCATTCTTTCCAGCTTTTTTTAATATATGTAGAATAAGACAACAAAATAATGTGCAATAATTCTTCATTTTAAAATTATTTATGTTATACTATTTTGTATAAAAAGTTAATTAGTATAACATATTTGTTAGGGGGAATAACCATGAAAGCACGAATTGCAATTAATGGTTTTGGGAGAATTGGAAGAATGGTTTTTCGAACAGCGATTGAAGAGGAAAAGTTAGATATTGTTGCAATTAATGCAAGCTATCCTGCAGAAACTTTAGCGCATTTAATCAAATATGACTCCATTCATGGTCCATTTGCTGGAGAAGTTATCTGTGAAACAGATGCGTTGATTGTAAATGGTAAAAGAATCCAGCTACTTGACTCGCGAGATCCACTCTTATTACCATGGAAACAATTACAAATTGATTTAGTAATTGAAGCAACTGGAAAATTTAATTCTAGAGAAAAAGCGCAGTTACATATTGAGGCTGGTGCTCAAAAAGTTGTCTTAACGGCACCTGGTAAAGATGAAGATGTCACAATTGTAATGGGAGTAAATGAAAAGGTGCTGGATGTGCATAAGCATCACATTATCTCAAATGCATCTTGTACGACAAACTGCCTAGCGCCTGTTGTCAAGGTATTAGACGAGGCTTTTACTATTGAGAACGGTTTAATGACAACGGTTCACGCATATACGAACGACCAAAAAAATATTGATAACCCACATAAAGATTTACGACGCGCGCGCGCATGCGGTCAGTCCATTATTCCTACAACAACTGGGGCTGCCAAAGCATTATCACTTGTGCTTCCTCATCTCAGTGGGAAATTACATGGTATGGCGCTGCGAGTTCCAACGCCAAATGTATCGCTTGTAGACCTCGTTGTTGATGTTAGGAAAGCGGTAACAAAAGAAGCGGTGAATAAAGCGTTTATTCAATCCGCAGAAGGTCCACTACAAGGAATACTGGCATTTACAACAGAACCGTTAGTATCAATTGATTTCAATACAAACCCCAATTCAGCAATCATTGACGGCTTATCAACCATGGTCATGGATGAACATAAAATTAAAGTATTAGCGTGGTACGATAACGAATGGGGATACTCACAAAGAGTAGTCGATTTAGTAAAATATATTACAGCAGAGATGATTCAAAATTCAAAGCTAAAGGTTGGATAAATAAGCGAGGCAATCATGCCTCGCTTATTCTATTTGAATTCATTGTTTGTTCTAACTGAGATAGGGAACTAATAAATGAGAGGTCTTAAAAAGTGGTGGGGCAGAGAATAAATCGAGTTTAGCTACGGATTGCAAATTTAAATAAAATCACGTGTTGCAAAATGAGTCTAAACAAAGTATACTATGTTTCGTGAACTTCTTGTGTACCTTTCGGTTATGTATCTACTTAAAGGGTTAGGACCTCTCTGGACTAACTTTCCCCCGTGGTAGTTAACATGCTATATGGCGAAAGAATTTCATATTTAACGATTAAAAATTGTTAAAGGGGGAAATATCATTATGGAAACAATGGGTCGTCACGTTATCTCAGAATTATGGGGTTGTGATTTCGATAAGTTGAATGATATGGATTATATTGAAAAAACGTTTGTAGATGCAGCACTAAAAACTGGAGCGGAAGTTCGTGAGGTTGCGTTTCATAAATTTGCACCTCAGGGCGTAAGTGGGGTTGTTATTATTTCAGAATCACATTTAACTATCCACAGCTTTCCAGAGCATGGGTATGCAAGCATCGATGTATACACATGTGGAGACTTAGATCCAACAATTGCTGCTGACTATATTGCAGATGAACTAAATGCTCAAACACGTGAGACAATTGAAGTACCGCGTGGAATGGGTCCTGTACAAGTAAAGCAAACGAAAGCAAATGTACTTTAATAGTATAAAACAAAGCTAAGAACAATTAGGGACTGCTCTATAAATTGGACTCGCCATTTATAGACAGTCCTTTTTAGATACAAAAATACCGTTTATCCATTATAATAAAGAAAGTAGCTAGGGTATCTTTAGTAGCTATAGCGATTATTTTGATAAAAAGGAGTCTACACAACATGGGGATTATTCAAAAAGTAAAGTCAGTTTTTTCGAATCATTCTGAAACTAGGGACCACCACGAAAATCCAAAGTTACAAACACATTACTACAAATCAACAGCCTCTCAAACATTTACTCAGGTGCAAAATTTATTGAAGAATATGAATGGAGTAGAAATTTTAGCCGCTTATGAAGAGCGTGGAGAGATTAGCTTAAACGTGTCAAAGGGGAGAAAGGCGTTTGTTGTTATTACGATTATTTCATTACGACCTTTTGAAACCGCTATCGATTTTTCGGTTACAACGGAATCAAAAGTAATGCCATTCGATTTTGGTTATAGTAAAGAATTAATCATCTTTTTTTATAAATATTTTGACCAACATCTGATTGCTATTAAGTAAGGGAAATAAAGTGTATTAAACAAATAAAGCTGTGTAGCGCCTTTATCTATTGGAAAACAAATGTTTTAGGAAATAAAATTTCAGAATTCATTCTCCTTCACTTGTATTCAAGCTTTGTTTTCTATAATATGAAAAGAAAGTGAATTTTTATTTTGAATTTCTAACGTACATAAGTGGTTAGTTCGTACAAGCTGCTTAGTTTATACAAATATAAAAGGTTATTTATTGGAGTTGAGAAGATGAAATGTCCTTCCTGTCAGTATAATGGAACGAGAGTGTTAGACTCACGGCCTGTTGAAGAAGGTCGTTCAATTCGCAGACGGCGTGAATGCGAAAGTTGTCACTATCGTTATACAACATTTGAAAAAGTAGAAGAGCCACCTTTAATTGTAGTGAAAAAAGATGGGGCGCGTGAAGAGTTTAGCAAAGAGAAAATTTTACGCGGTTTAATAAAGGCATGTGAGAAAAGGCAAGTTAGCTTAAAACAATTAGAAGATACTGTACATGATATTGAATCTGAATTGCGCAGTCAAGGTGCATCAGAAGTGCAGTCAGACGTTGTTGGGGAAATGGTAATGGAAAGACTAGCTGCTATCGATGAAGTATCGTATGTACGCTTTGCTTCTGTTTATCGTCAATTTAAAGACATTAATGTATTTATTGATGAACTAAAGGAGTTAATTAAGAAGGAAAAATTATAAAAGAGCTATTAAAGAGATTTTTTAGCTCTTTTTTGCTATTTTAGAATTGGGTAGGTAATGATGATGAATGAGCAACATTGGAAAGAAATCATTCCAGTTGACCGTTATGTTGTGAGAACGAGCGGCGTTATTCAAGAATATGATCGAAAAGTGTTAACAACTCTATATCAACCGTTAATTGGAACCGTGTGCTATGGCTTATATATGACGTTATGGAGTGAACTAGAACAAGGACGCTTATGGGGAACAGAAGCAACGCATCATCACCTAATGGCCGTTATGCAAATGAACTTGAAATCCATTTATCAGGAGCGATTAAAGCTTGAAGGTATTGGCTTATTAAAAACCTATATGAAAGAAGAGGACGGGGGAAGAGTTTATATTTATGAGTTAATTCCACCATTAACACCACAGCAGTTTTTTGATGATGGTGTTTTAAACGTCTACTTATACAATCGATTAGGTAAAAATGTATTTCAAAAAATTAGACGATATTTTATGGATCCAGCTGTGGACCACAGTGAGTTTAAAGACGTTACTCGTTCATTTAATGATGTGTATAAGTCAGTACAAACGACAGAGCTCACGTCAAGTTTACAACGAGAGAACCAAGATGTCTTCAAACCAAGTGGAGATCTGGACTATGTGGATAATTCACAAAGAGCTAGTATAACAATTAAGGATGCTGGCTTTGACTTTGATTTATTTTTGACAGGGTTAACTGAGTCTATGATTTCGAAAAAAGCAATTACAGCCAAGGTGAGGTTAGCAATTGAAAAGCTAGCATTTTTATATCAAATTGATGCTCTGCAAATGAAGAATGTGGTCTTGGACGCGTTGAACGAAAATGATCAAGTAGATATTGAGCTGCTTCGAAAAGCTGCTAGAAACCATTATCAGTTTGAAAATGGAGAAGCGCTACCTAACTTAAGTGAACAAATTCAGCCGCCGTTATTGCGAACTATGGAACATAGAGAGCCAACTTCTCAAGAAGAGAAGTTAATTAAGCAGTTAGAAGTGACGTCTCCAAGACAGCTACTGACGGACTTGTCCGGTGGAGCAACGCCTTCTAAAGCAGATTTACAAATGGTTGAAGACGTTATGTTTCATCAAAACCTTTCTCCAGGTGTTGCTAATGTACTCATTTATTATGTCATGCTAAGAACGGATATGAAGTTATCAAAAGCATATGTGGATAAAATTGCAGGACACTGGGCTCGTAAAAAGGTAAAAACAGTGGAAGAAGCGATGGTCATTGCGAAAAATGAGCATAAAGAATACCAAAACTGGGCTGAATCTAAGCAAACGGCGACGAAGAAACAAAGAACGGTTCGTAAAGAGATGGTGCCAGATTGGTTGAAAGAAGAGTCTGAAGAGAAAAAGAAACCTCAAAGTCAAAAAGAAGATTTAGACTTTGAAGAAGAAAAGCGGAAACTTGAAGAAGAGTTAAAACAGCTTGATTTAGATTTAAAGAAAAATCGTGAAGATTAATGAATGGAAAGGAGAGGTGATGGGGTGAAGTCAATCAATGATTCGCTAAACAAACTAGCAAATAATCAAGGTTTCAAGGAACGATTTGAAACGTTAAAATCAGAAGTGCTTTCTGATCGTAATGTTCAAGATTTCTTAAGGAAGAATCGAGATCAATTGGATGAAGGTATTGTAGAACGAGGTCTCATTAAGATGCATGAATTTAAAGGACAAAGCAAAGAGTGTCAAGACTGTCCATCCCTGCAAAGCTGCGTTAATATGATTAAAGGTTATCAGCCAAAGCTTGTAATTGATGGTAAAAACATTGATGTGACCTATGAGCGCTGCCCTCGAAAAGTAACTGAAGATGAACGCAAAGAGCAAGAATCATTTATCCAGTGTCTTTATGTACCGAAAGATATTTTAGGTGCTTCCATGTCAGATATTGAAATTGAGCAAGGAAGGCTTGAAGCAATCAAGTTAGTACGAGATTTTGTCAGGGAGTATGAACCTAATAAGAAGATGAAAGCTCTTTATCTACATGGATCGTTCGGTGTTGGAAAAACATACTTTTTAGGTGCCATTGCTAATGCTTTAGCTGAAAAGAAAGTAAAATCAACGATTGTATATGTTCCTGAATTCTTACGTGAGCTTAAAGGATCTTTTCAAGATAAAACCTTTAACGAGAAGATTGAATACGTAAAAAAAGTGCCCGTCCTAATGTTAGATGATTTGGGAGCAGAATCCGTAACAAGCTGGATGCGCGACGATGTATTGGGTACCATTCTTCAATTTCGAATGTTAGAAAATTTACCTACTTTCTTTACGTCAAACCTAAATTTTCAGCAGATGAAGCACCATTTAACGTATACGCAAAAAGGCGAGGAAGAAGAGCTGAAAGCTGCCCGCATTATGGAACGAATCAAGACGTTAGCCACTCCTGTAAAGGTAGAAGGTGAAAATAAACGTAATAAATGAGCAGTTCTTTTACATTTCATGTAAGGACTTGCTCATTTTTTTTCATGTTGCCCCATATATATAAATAAAGCGTGTCCAAAAGGGGGCTAACATTAGTGAGAATTTTCTTTAAGTATGAGAAAGAAGCAATTGGTATTTACAGGTCGCTATGCGCGAAACGAAGCGCTTTATCATATGCTCCGCAATGCTTTAAACTTGTGAACAGTCAGCTTCTAGTAATTGACGTGACATATAATCGAGACGAAATTGTACACGATATGCTAATCCCAGTATTGACAGACTTTATATTAGAGCAGAAAGAAGAGACGATTTTAAGTGAGATTTTGAAACAGAAATTTTTCTATACGGATGAACAAGAGCTACAGCTTATGATAGACATGGTCTATCATATTGTAGAAGGTGAGAAAGTTGACGTACCTAAACGTGACTTTCCGATGCCTAAAGATTTATTAATTAGAGAAGCGCTTCAAGATTTTCTGGTTAACAACGTTACGTTTACATTTGAGTCTTTTCTCCAGTTTCGATTAAAGAACTATCGCTCTCGCTTACAGTACTATTTAGAAATCGCTATTGATGAATATAAACTAGAATATGAATATCAAATGTTTGTTGAACAGCTGCGACAAGTTATTTTAACGGAGGAAGCAAGTTGCGAAGCTGTACATGTTGTGCATTCACAAGAGAATGAATTTCAACTCTATGATGAAAACTTTGGATTGCTAACAGTGAATCAGCGTCAACATCTGGCTGAAGAATTTATGAAAAAGAATGAGTCGTTATACATAGACCCATCCGTTATAGCGCCTCTCATTACACTATCTCCGCAGCATATTTATATTTATAGTGATCGTGAGAATACACATGATTTCATTTATACTATTCAAAATCTTTTTCAAGAACGAGTGGTCATATGCACAAAACAAGAAGCGGCATTTTTAAAAAAAGAGAATCTGACTTGAGAGGTTGATTTCTATTTTAAAAATGAATATAATAGGCTCATATTGTAAAAATTTTAATCAGCGATAAGTAATGATGAGGACATGAGTTTATATTTACGGTTTATTAGAGAGAGAATCCGTGGCTGAAAGATTCTTAACACGATTTATATCCTTACCACCTCTAAACTTCAGTAGTAAACAAGTATTTTACTTTAGTAATTACTGACGGAATTTCCGTTATCAAACCTCGAGCTGTCTTTCATTGTGCCTTGTTAAGCAAAAAGACAGAAACAAGGGTGGTACCACGTGTATACACAACTCGTCCCTTATTAAGGGATGAGTTTTTTTATTTGCGTAAATAACCAGTTTATGCAAGATTATATTGAGATAAATAAGGAGTTGAATCACATGTCAGAAGTTATTTCAATGACATTTCCAGATGGAGCAGTAAAAGAGTATCCTAAAGGTACAACGACAGAACAAATTGCATCATCAATTAGCCCAGGGCTAAAGAAAAAATCAATTGCGGGTAAAGTAAACGGTGAGCTTTTAGATTTGCGTACACCAATCCATGCAGACGGTCAGCTTGAAATCATCACACAAGATTCAGGTGAAGCACTTGAGATTATGCGTCACAGCACGGCGCACTTAATGGCTCAAGCAATTAAGCGTGTTTTTAAAGATCAAAAGGTCCAGCTTGGTGTAGGACCAGTTATTGAGAATGGATTTTATTATGACATTGATATGGAGCATTCCATTACACCTGACGATCTAATTGAAATTGAAAAAGAAATGAAGAAGATTGTAAACGCCAATATTGATATTGAGCGTCGCGAAGTGTCTCGTGAAGAAGCAATTGAGCTTTATAAAGAAGTTGGAGATGAATTAAAGTTAGAGCTTATCGATGCTATTCCAGCAGGTGAGACTGTAACGGTTTATCACCAAGGAGAATTCTTTGATCTTTGCCGAGGTGTCCACGTTCCATCAACAGGAAAAATTAAAGAGTTTAAACTGTTAAATATTGCAGGTGCTTACTGGCGTGGAGATAGCAACAATCAAATGTTGCAGCGCATTTATGGCACGGCATTCTTCAAAAAAGCAGATTTAGATGAGCACTTACGTTTATTAGAAGAAGCGAAAGAGCGTGATCACCGTAAAATTGGTAAAGAGCTTAACTTATTCACAAACTCACAAAAAGTTGGACAAGGTCTTCCATTATGGTTACCAAAAGGTGCAACAATTCGTCGCGTTATTGAGCGCTACATTGTGGATAAAGAGGTTGCGCTAGGTTATCAACATGTGTATACACCAGTCCTAGGTAGCGTAGAGCTATATAAAACATCAGGTCACTGGGATCACTATCAAGACGGTATGTTCCCAGCAATGGAAATGGATAATGAAGATTTAGTTCTTCGTCCAATGAACTGTCCACACCATATGATGGTATATAAAAATGATATCCACAGCTATCGTGAATTACCAATTCGTATTGCAGAGTTAGGTACGATGCACCGCTATGAAATGTCAGGTGCACTTGCAGGTCTTCAGCGTGTTCGCGGTATGACGCTAAATGATGCACATATCTTTGTTCGTCCAGACCAAATTAAAGACGAATTAATTCGTGTGGTTCGCTTAGTAGAAGCTGTATACAAAGACTTTGGCTTTGAAAATTACTCGTTCCGCTTATCGTATCGTGATCCAGAAGATACAGAGAAATACTTCGATGATGATGCAATGTGGGAAAAAGCACAAACCATGTTAAAAGACGCGATGGATGAGCTTGGCTTAGACTATTACGAAGCAGAGGGTGAAGCAGCATTCTACGGTCCGAAGCTAGACGTTCAAGTTAAAACGGCTCTTGGAAAGGAAGAAACTCTTTCAACAGTGCAGCTGGACTTCTTATTGCCAGAGCGTTTTGATCTAACATATATCGGTGAAGATGGAAAACAGCATCGTCCGGTTGTTATTCACCGAGGTGTCGTATCAACAATGGAGCGCTTTGTTGCTTTCTTAATTGAAGAATACAAAGGGGCATTCCCAACATGGTTAGCACCTGTTCAAGTTCAAGTGATTCCAGTATCGCCAACTGTTCACCTAGACTATGCAAAAGAAGTTCAAGAGAAACTTCAGTTAGCTGGTGTACGTGTGGAACTAGATTCACGTGAAGAGAAAATTGGCTATAAAATTCGTGAAGCTCAAATGCAAAAAATTCCTTACATGCTAGTAGTGGGAGATAAAGAAGTAGAAGAAAAAGCGGTTAATGTTCGTAAATACGGTGAGCAAAATTCAGAAACTGTTGATTTTGAACAGTTCTTAGCAGGATTAAAAGTAGAAATTACTCGCTAATGAAAAAGCGGAGAGGGCAACTTCTCTGCTTTCCTTTTTAAAAAAAGTAAAAAAAATGTTGCATAAATGTTTTTCCTTTGGTAAAATGATTTTTGTTGTTAAATAAAGAACGAAATCATTGACTTTTGTCTTTGTTGATACTATAATAGCTTAAGTAATTGAATACTTGTTTGTGCAGAAGAAGAAGCACCCGCTTCTCACCTGATTGACGCGTATAGAGCAGTTAGCAGGTTGACATCGTATTTACTTTTAACGATAGTAGTGTGGGTGCATTGTGTACTCACGTTTTTTTGTGTGTATACCAATATCTACACAAGCGTATTCATTCATTAAACCTTGGAGGTGGCTACTTATTAGCAAGGACATGATGGTAAACGAGGGCATTCGAGCTCGCGAAGTTCGTCTAATTGATCAAAACGGTGAGCAATTAGGAATTAAATCAAAAAATGAAGCACTTGATATTGCTGCACGAGCAAATCTTGACTTAGTAATGGTTGCTGCAAACGCGAAACCACCTGTATGTCGTATTATGGACTACGGTAAGTTCCGCTACGAGCAACAGCGTAAAGAAAGAGAAGCTCGTAAAAACCAAAAGGTTGTTAACTTAAAGGAAGTTCGTTTAAGCCCAACAATCGATGAGCATGATTTTAACACAAAACTTCGTAACGCACGTAAGTTCCTTGAAAAAGGTGATAAAGTAAAAGCGTCAATTCGTTTTAAGGGTCGTGCTATTACTCATAAAGGAATTGGACAAAAAGTACTTGATCGTTTTTCAGAGGCTTGCGCTGATGTTAGTTCAGTTGAATCAGCTCCAAAAATGGAAGGACGCAGCATGTTCCTAGTGCTTGCACCTAAAAACGAAAAGTAATAGAACGAGGAGGAACACCCCATGCCAAAAATGAAAACACATCGTGGCGCTGCAAAGCGTTTCAAAAAAACTGGAAGCGGTAAGTTAAAGCGTGCTCGTGCTTACACTAGTCACTTATTCGCTAACAAATCTACTAAACAAAAACGTAAATTACGTAAAGGTTCTTTAGTAAGCAAAGGTGACTTCAAACGTATTCGTCACTTATTAGATAACATTAAGTAATTTGGGTTGAGATAGAAACATAACAGGAGGTAACAATTATGCCACGCGTAAAAGGCGGTACAGTAACACGCAAACGTCGTAAAAAAGTTTTAAAATTAGCCAAAGGTTTCTTCGGTTCAAAGCATAGATTATACAAAGTTGCTAATCAGCAAGTAATGAAATCATACATGTATGCTTATCGTGACCGTCGTCAGAAAAAACGTGATTTCCGTAAATTATGGATTACACGTATCAATGCAGCAGCTCGTATGAATGGTCTTTCTTACAGCCGTTTAATGCACGGATTAAAATTAGCAGGTATTGAAGTTAACCGTAAAATGCTTGCTGACTTAGCTGTAGCTGACGAAAAAGCATTTGCTGAATTAGCAGCAGCTGCTAAAAAAGGCTTAGAGAAGTAATTTCTGCTAAAAAGTCTTGTTACCACTAGGTAGCAAGGCTTTTTTGTTTATTGGAGGGATTATCTTTGTTTTTAATGATATACGCGATACTTATCAACCTTATAGGCTTATATGTAATGAATGCAGACAAAAAAAGAGCTCAGCGAAATGAATGGAGAATCAAAGAGCAAACACTTTGGACGATTGCCATTATCGGAGGAGCTCTAGGTGCAACCATTGGCATGAATCTTTATCGTCACAAAACAAAGCACGCAAGCTTTCGTTTCGGTCTGCCTGCTTTGGTGGTTGTTCATTTGGCATTATTGCTAATCTATATGTAGATGAATAATTTGAAAAATGAAATGGGAGAAGCCATGAACAAACATCTTGCTTTTTATTTTTAAGGCTATTGTTTTAGATAGATGTAGTAGTAGGCTCCTTATCTATGAGTTAGAAGAAAACGTTTCAAACGTAGAGGTTAATGGAGCTGAATATGCAAAGTGGAGAGCGTTTTTAAAATTCCTTCAAGAGAGTAATCTCATCAAAAGGCTTCCCTATCCAAAAGCCCCGTGATTGAAATGAAAGATGTGATACTCCAGCAGGACTAGCGAGTCAAGTGAGACCTCACAGTATACAAGGAGGGTCGGCCGCTCGCCCTGAGGAAAGGGAACAATCTGGAATGGAAATCACACTAAGCAGAGAGGCCTTCTTCAACAAGAAGTAAGCACACTGTTTATCAAAAGCTTTCTCAATAAAAAAGCCCAAAAGCTATTGCTTTTGTGGCTCGTTCTTTAAAAACTCTCGTACGGGACTTTTCCAGCTAATAATGGCTTTTGGGTATAAAGTTGATACCTTAGCAGACACCAATCTGATATCCTCATGAGTTAAATCATTGAGCTGGTCAGGATTTTTTAATAACATAGTAATAGAAAAAATTTGTTCATTTATATATTTTTCGCCTTCAAACAAAACACCTTTATACGTTAACTCCAAATTTTTACGAACATTTTCTGCTTCATCCACCACGTAAAATTCATTTTGCTCTTTGGCTTGCATTAATTTTCGTTTTGGATTTCGAACATATCGTATAATAAAAAGAACGAAATAGACTAATAAAGCAATTACTAATAGTCGCATTAAGAGCACAATCAAAGCGATATCGCCTCCTTGCCGAGGGTTGTTTCCTAACAGTACGTATAAAGGGCAAAAAGGTTTCATTTATTTTTAATTTTATATTAATATTTATTTTATTTTAGGAGAGATTAGATATGAACTTACAGTCTTTATTTAACATGCAGCGCCAGCTAGATCAACATATTGAAACAAATCATAAGCTTCAAAACGAAGACTTGGTTTCCCGCAAACTTCTTGCTTTATTAGTAGAATTAGGCGAGCTGGCTAATGAAACGCGTTGTTTCAAATTTTGGAGCCTAAAACCGTCGGCAGATAAAAAGGTTATTTTAGAAGAGTTCGTAGACGGTGTTCACTTCTTATTATCTTTAGGAATTGAATGGGGATTTGATTCAATTGAAGAACTTCCGGTTAAAGCGGACAAAGAAACTGCAACAGAACAATTTTTACATGTGTTCTCTTTGCTCACACAATTAAAAGGAAGCGTAGATCAAGAACAGTACATAGAATCATTCTCTTCATACATGGGTCTTGGAGAAATTCTTGGCTTCGCAGCTGAGGAAGTGAAAACGGCTTATATTATGAAAAATGAAGTGAACTTTAAGCGTCAAGACGAAGGGTATTAAGAAGAAAACATTTCCTCTGAAAATACTTTCTTATATAATAAAAGATATACATATGAAAGGGGTATGGATAAATGAAAAAGTTAGATGAAACATTACAAATGTTAAAAGACTTAACTGATGCAAAAGGTATTCCTGGAAACGAACGCGAACCAAGAGAAGTGATGAAAAAATATATTGAATCTTATGCTGATAGCATTTCAACAGACGGACTTGGAAGCCTTATTGCCAAAAAAGTTGGTGATGAAAAAGGCCCTAAAATTATGGTTGCAGGTCATTTAGATGAAGTTGGCTTTATGGTCACTCAAATTGATGATAAAGGCTTCATTCGTTTTCAAACTGTAGGTGGCTGGTGGTCGCAAGTTATGCTAGCGCAACGTGTTACAATTGTAACGCGCAAAGGCGATATTACAGGAGTTATCGGCTCTAAACCTCCTCATATTTTACCTGCTGAAGTACGTAAGAAGACGGTTGAGATTAAGGATATGTTTATTGATATCGGTGCATCTAGTCGTGAAGAAGCAATGGAATGGGGCGTAAAGCCTGGCGATCAAATTGTTCCGTACTTTGAATTTACCGTTATGAATAACGAAAAAATGCTTTTAGCTAAAGCATGGGATAACCGTATCGGCTGTGCTATTGCTATTGATGTGCTCAAGAATTTAAAGGGTCAAGAGCATCCAAACGTTGTATACGGCGTTGGAACAGCGCAAGAAGAAGTTGGTTTACGCGGTGCAAAAACGTCAGCCAATCTTATTCAACCTGATATTGCATTTGGCGTAGATGTAGGTATTGCTGGTGATACGCCAGGAGTGTCTGAAAAAGAAGCAGCATCAAAAATGGGTGACGGTCCACAAATCATTTTATATGATGCATCAATGGTTTCTCACAAGGGTCTACGTGATTTTGTAACAGATGTAGCAGATGAAATGAACATCCCATATCAGTTTGATGCGTTATCAGGCGGTGGTACTGATTCAGGAGCTATTCATATTTCAGCTAACGGCGTACCTGCACTATCTATTACAATTGCAACTCGCTATATTCATTCACATGCCGCAATGTTACATCGCGATGATTATGAAAATGCGGTGAAGTTAATTACAGAAGTTATTAAAAAACTTGATCGTGAAACGGTTAATAAAATTACGTTTGAATAAAACAAAAGGTGCACTCAATTTGAGTGCACCTTTTGTACTTACTTTAAGCTATTTTCAAGTGTTGTTAAAATTTCTTCTTTTTCACTTTTAGGCGAGTTTTCCCATAGTACTTCGAAAAGTACACCTAGACCTGGAAGCATTTTTTCTTCACCGCTTTTGATAGCATCCATAATCGTTGCTTCAAGCTCTTCTTGAGAATTACCTGAAACATTTGATATAATAGCATTTCGTAAATTAAGATCCATCGTGATCACCTCAACTATAGATAGTAAAATCAAAAATAGTTTGTGTATGTCACATTCAATTTATGTATCGTAACTGAAATTGATAAATAGAGGAGTTATGTTTGGTGAAGCGAATTGATTCCGTGAAGAACCCACAGGTTAAACTATGGAAAAAATTACATACAAAAAAAGAGCGCGATAATCAAGGTTTATTTTTGGTGGAAGGCTTTCATCTTGTCGAAGAAGCTTTAAACCAAAGAGAAATGATTAAGTATCTCATTCTTGCTGATAATGTTGATATTCCATCGCATTGGAATGTTGATACGGTTGAGATGATTGTGGTGACGCCTGCTGTTATTAAAGCAATTGCTGATACAGAAACCCCTCAGGGAATTGCAGCCGTTTGTTACCAAAACCAATCATCATCCGTCTTACAGACAGCGCGTCGATTAGTGCTGTTAGATGCCGTCCAAGATCCAGGTAACGTAGGAACCATTATTCGTACAGCAGAAGCTGCTGGAATCGATGCAGTCATTATTGGAGCAGGCTGTGTAGATGTTTATAACAGTAAAGTCATCCGTTCGACTCAAGGTGCAATCTTTAACTTGCCTGTTATTAAGAAAGACTTAATTAGTGCGATTAAAGAACTAAAGGAATGTGGAGTTAGCGTGTATGGTACATCATTACAAAATGCTTCTGTGTACACGGAAGTTGAAAAGCCAGAAGCTTTTGCTCTGATTGTTGGTAACGAAGGGCAAGGTGTAAGCTCAGCGGTGCTGAATGAAACGGACCATAACCTATATATACCGATATTTGGAAAGAGTGAATCGTTAAATGTAGCAATTGCATCAGCAATTTTAATGTACTATTTACGTGGAATGTAGTTGCAACGGCTAGCCGTTTTCACTATAATAATACAATAGCTAAATATGCGAAAAGCAGTGATAGAGAGCAGTAGCTTATGTAGCGTTATTCAGGGAGAAAATGCCGTGACTGAAAGCATTTTTATAAGCGCAATAAGTGAATTCACCTCTTGAGTTGACACTTGGACCATCATTTTTGATGTAAAGGTGTTCCGGATATTCCGTTAACGTTAATGAAGTGAACTGTGCAGATGCATGGTTAACAAGGGTGGTAACGCGATTAAACCTCGTCCCTTTTTGGGAGAGGTTTTTTTATTTGCAATTTTTTAAAACAAAAGGAGGATTATTCAATGAAAGAGCGTTTACAAGAGCTGCAACAAGAAGCGATTGTTAAAATTGATGACTCAAAAGATTTAAAAGCATTGAATGATGTACGTGTAGCTTATTTAGGAAAAAAAGGACCAATTACAGAAGTACTTCGCGGAATGGGGAAATTATCTGCTGAAGAGCGTCCTGTAATGGGAGCACTTGCAAATGAAGTGCGCGAAGCAATCGCTTCAAAGATTGAAGAAAAGCAAGCGGCGCTAGAAGCAGAAGAAATCAACCGTAAACTAGCTTCAGAAACAATCGATGTGACACTTCCTGGTAGACCAGTTAAAGTCGGTACACATCATCCGCTAACAAGCGTAATTGAAGAGGTTGAAGATTTGTTTTTAGGCATGGGCTATGAAGTAGCTGAAGGACCTGAAGTGGAGCAAGATTACTACAACTTCGAAGCGTTAAATTTACCAAAAGGTCACCCAGCACGTGATATGCAGGATACGTTCTATATTACTGAAGAAACGTTATTACGTACTCATACATCAACAGTACAAGCCCGCGTAATGAATGGAAATGAAGGGAAAGGTCCAATCAAAATCATTTGTCCTGGTAAAGTATATCGTCGTGATGATGATGACGCTACGCATTCACATCAATTTATGCAAATTGAAGGTTTAGTTGTAGATGAAAATATTCGTATGAGTGATTTAAAAGGAACGCTTGAGGTATTTGTGAAAAAAATGTTCGGTGCAGAGCGTGAAATTCGTCTACGTCCAAGCTTTTTCCCGTTTACTGAACCATCTGTTGAAGTGGACGTATCATGTGCTAAATGTGGAGGAAAAGGCTGTAATGTTTGTAAGCAAACAGGCTGGATTGAAATTTTAGGCGCTGGTATGGTACATCCAAATGTACTTGAAATGGCCGGCTATGACTCTAAAAAATATCGCGGCTTTGCATTTGGAATAGGCGTAGAGCGTATCGCTATGTTAAAGCACGGCGTTGATGATATTCGTCATTTCTATACAAATGATGCTCGTTTCTTAAATCAATTCAAACAAGTATAAAGGAGGGACTAACATGTTTGTATCATATCGTTGGTTGCAAGAATATGTAGATTTATCAGGAGTAAAAGCTGAAGAACTTGCTGATAAAGTCACAAAAAGTGGAATTGAAGTTGAAGGTGTAGAAAATTTAAATAAAGGCGTAAGCGGTGTTGTCATCGGTCACGTAGTAGAACGTGAACAGCATCCAAACGCAGATAAGTTAAGTCGTTGTCAGGTTGACCTTGGGGATGAAACGGTTCAAATCGTTTGTGGTGCTCCAAACGTAGCACAAGGTCAAAAGGTAGCGGTAGCTAAAGTAGGCGCTGTATTACCAGGCAATTTTAAAATTAAGCGTGCTAAGCTTCGCGGTGAAGAATCAAACGGCATGATTTGTTCTCTTCAAGAGCTTGGAATTGAAAGCAAGCTTGTCGCAAAAGATTACCAAGAAGGAATCTTTGTATTCCCAAGCGATGCTGAAGTTGGAGCAGATGCTTTAGAAGCATTGAATTTGCATGATGAAGTATTAGAACTTGGCTTAACGCCAAATCGTTCAGACTGTTTAAGCATGCTAGGGGTAGCTCATGAAGTAGCAGCAATCTTAAATCGTGAAGTAAAATACCCAGAGGTTGAGTTTCAAGAGACGGAAGAAAAAGCATCGGATTACATTTCAGTTGCAGTAGAAGCAAAAGAAGATAATCCTTTATACGTAGCACGTATGGTGAAAAATGTTAAAATTGCGCCGTCACCGCTATGGATGCAAACGCGCTTGATGGCAGCTGGGATTCGACCACACAATAACGTAGTTGATATTACAAACTACATTTTACTTGAATACGGTCAACCACTTCATGCGTTTGATTATGATCGTCTTGGCTCAAAAGAAGTTGTTGTTCGTCATGCACAAGAAGGCGAAGAAATTGTAACTCTCGATGATCAAAAACGTGTACTAAAAGAGAACCAGCTTGTCATTACAAATGGTAAAGACCCAATCGCTTTAGCCGGTGTAATGGGAGGAGCGAATTCTGAAGTCCAAGATGACACAGTAAATGTGTTAATTGAATCTGCTTACTTCCGCGGGTTATCTGTGCGCCAAACATCGAAAGAGCACGGTCTTCGTAGTGAAGCAAGTGCACGTTTTGAAAAAGGAATCGACCCAAGCCGCACACGTATAGCAGCTGATCGTGCTGCTGAACTAATGGCTGCTTATGCGGGTGGAGAAATTGTTTCAGGAACAGTTGAATTTGATGAAATGACAATTGAACCAGCTGTTGTATCTGTAACGCTTGAGCGCATCAATCATGTTCTTGGTACAGAGCTAGAAATGGCTGAAGTTCAAGAAATCATGAATCGTCTTCAGTTCGAAAGCAAAGTGGAAGGCGATGCCATTATCGTAACCGTTCCAACGCGTCGCGGTGATATTACAATTGAAGAAGATATTGTGGAAGAAGTAGCTCGTATGTATGGGTACGACCACTTACCAACAACTCTTCCTGTGACTGTAGCAACGCCAGGCCGTTTATCTGATTATCAGCTAAAGCGTCGTAAAGTACGCCGTTTCTTAGAAGGCGCTGGGTTAGCTCAAACAACAACATACTCATTAACAAGTGCAGAGAAAGCAACACAGTTTGCATTAAATACTGCATCAACAGTTCGTTTAGCGATGCCAATGAGTGAAGACCGCAGCGTTCTTCGTCAAAGCTTAGTACCACACTTACTTGAAGCTGTTAAACACAATAACGCTCGTCAAACAGACTCAATTGCGCTATATGAAACAGGTTCAGTGTTCTTGGGAACTGAAGAAGGTCAGCTACCAATAGAAGAAGAGCGAGTAGCAGGAGCAATCACAGGCTTATGGCATTCTCACAGCTGGCAAGGTGAAAAGAAAGCAGCTGATTTCTATGTGGCTAAAGGCGTTGTAGAAGGATTATTATCAGCATTAGGTCTTGATAATCACATTGAATATAAGCCTACAAATCAAGAAGGCATGCACCCTGGACGTACAGCGGCAGTTGTATTAAATGGTCAAGAAGCTGGGTATGTTGGTCAGCTTCATCCAGTGACGCAAAAACAATATGGTCTTCGCGAAACGTACGTATTTGAGCTAAACTTAAAAGCAATCTTTGCGGCGAAAGTAGAAGAAGTTCGCTATTCTGCAATTCCTCGCTTCCCATCAATCACAAGAGATATTGCTCTTGTTGTGGATAAAGAAGTATTAGCAGGAGAACTTCAAACAGCGATTTATGAAGCTGGTGGAGAACTATTGAAAGAAGTTGCGGTGTTTGACTTATATGATGGTGAAAGAATGGAAGAAGGCAAAAAGTCTGTCGCTTTCTCTTTACGCTATCTAGATCCAGAGCGCACGCTTACGGATGAAGAAGTATCAGCAGCTCATGCTAATGTATTAAAAGTTGTTGAAGAACAATTTAAAGCAAGCTTACGTTCATAAAAAAAACAAGAGGCTGGGACATAAGTAATTCAGCCAATGATAAACCTGAACGATTGAGAGTTTCTCACTTTTAATCGTTCAGGTTTTTTGTTGATTGTGAAAACAATGTTGGAAACAGGGTGGAATGGAGCGTAGGACACTCGACTCCTGCGGGAAAGAGAGGGAAAACGGAGATCCCGCAGCGCAGCGAGGAAGCTCAGGTTCCTCCCCGCGGAAAGCGAGTGGCCGTAGCGCAATGGAACGAACGTGTTCAGACAAACCAAAGAGATGGGAACAGCTATTGTTCGTCTCTTAGAAGCAATCATTTTGTTATGTCCCAAACTCTTTATTTTTTTACTAAAGCTAAAGCTTTTTCTGTATTTGCGAAGTGAGTTTTAGCAATGGAATGTAAACCTTTAACTCCGTGCTTTTTAATAATGGAGGCAGCTGCAATATCCACCTGTTTGCCTGCGCCACGAGGAATGGTCATACCGACCGTTTCTGAAAGCTTATCCATCTGTTTTAAAAAGGCATACCTTGCAATAATAGATGCAGCAGCTACTGCTAAATGTACGCCCTCGCCTTTCGTACTAAAATATACGTTTTCATTAGCTATTGCTTTTTCATTAGCGATATGTTTGTAATAAGTATTCTTTTCAACAAATTGATCAATTAAAATGCCGTCTGGCTTTTCAGGACTAATCTTATTCAGCACGTTTAAAATTGCTTTATTATGAAGAAGTGCTTTCATTTTTCCTTGTGTCATACCTCGTTCTTGGAAAGTATTATACTTTTCATTATGTAGGACGAGCAAGCTGTAAGGAGTAATTTTTATTAATTGCTGAGCAAGGGAAATAATTTTTTGGTCGGTTAAATCTTTTGAATCGCGGACACCGAGCTCTTTCAATAATGGAATTTGTTCTTTTTTAACGTATGCAGCAACAACCGTCATTGGACCAAAGTAATCACCAGTTCCTACCTCATCAGAACCAATTACCGATAGCTCACTAAAGTTTGGAGGTAAAACGGCTTTAGTTTTAGAAATTTGCTTTTTAATTGGTGCGGTTGTGTTGCCCCATTTCACAGCTTCTACTTCCGCACCTTTCCCTTGAAACAGTACTTTTCCAGATTTATAAGCGGTGATTGAGCTGTTACCTGTCTTTGCAGTAAATATTGCACCGGCAGGTACTTTAGCCTGTAAGTGCGGAGTGTAAAATGTTTTCATTTTGAAGATGTCATCAGATGATAAAGTTAAAACAACGTGTGACATATGTCTCCACCTTTCATTGTCGATAAGCTGATTAGTCAACTTATTTTACAAATAAATGTCTATTTTTTATAATAACGTAAATATTGATATGTTTCCATTGCAGTCTCCTTCATGATATGATATTGATTAGGATTTTTTGTGGAACGGAGGACTTTCTCGTGTCAGGACAAGATAAAACACGTGCGACAGTTGATATATATGGGCAGCCTTATAAAATCGTTGGAACAGAAAGTACTAGTCATATCCGACTGGTAGCTTCGATTGTTGATGATAAAATGAGGGAGATTAGCAAAAAAAATCCGTATTTAGACATTAATAAATTAGCTGTTCTAACTGCGGTCAATATTGTGAATGAGTATGTAAAGCTCAAAGAGGAATATGAAATGTTAGAAAAAAAACTTCATCAGAAAGAGGAATGAGACTTCTAATGTTAGACATTATTTTAGTTATCCTGCTGCTGTTAGGATTTGTTACTGGATTAAAACGCGGGCTAATACTACAAATCGTTCACCTTGTGAGCTTTGCCGTAGCGTTTATTGTAGCCTATATTTTTAGCGCAGATTTAGCACCTCGACTACGTTTGTTAATTCCGTTTCCAAATATGCAACAGCAAAGCGTTGCATCATTTGTATTAGATCCTGCGTTTCTTGAAGATGCTTTTTATCGCATGATAGCTTTTGCGATTTTGTTCTTTGTTACCCGTCTTGTTTTACGTATGGTTGGTTCTGTGCTAACTGCTTTAACGGATCTTCCGATCTTACGTCAACTGAATAGATGGGGAGGAGGAGCATTGGGCTTCGTAGAGGTTTACGTTCTCGTATTCATTCTACTCTATCTGGGGGCGGTTCTTCCTGTAAATGACGTACAAACGGCGATTCAGCAGTCAGCAATTGCCACAAATATCGTTGAAAATACACCTTATTTATCATCTGTCATTCAAGATTTGTGGACAGAATACGGTATGGTATAAGCAAGTAATTTAAATAGACAGTGGAGAGGATTGCTCAGAAGTGGCATAATACTTTTGAAATCCTCTTTTTTTGTTTTACAATAATAAAGAAGGACTAAACGTAAATAAAGCTTTTTGGTGTCAAAGTAGTACAAGTAAACATAGACCGCACTCATACATATAAATCTTGAATCGAGGTTGAATAATGAATAAAAAAGATGTTATTAAACTTTTAGAGACTATTGCTACATATATGGAGTTAAAAGGAGATAATCCATTTAAGATTTCTGCTTTTCGTAAAGCTGCGGCAGCGCTTGAGAGCGATGAGCGTAGCCTAAGTGATATTGAAGACGTAACAACTCTACAAGGAATTGGAAAAGGTACAGCGACGGTAATTGAAGAATTTAGAGAAAAAGGCCAGTCATCCGTATTAGACGAATTGAAAAAAGAAGTGCCGGAAGGGCTAGTACCGCTTTTAAAACTTCCTGGATTAGGTGGAAAAAAGATTGCAAAGTTATATAAAGAGTTAGACATTGTGGACATCATTTCACTAGAAGAAGCTTGTCATAATGAAAAAGTTCAGGGATTAGCCGGCTTTGGTAAGAAAACAGAAGAAAAGATTTTAGCCGCAATCGCGGAATATGGAAAAAGACCAGAGCGGTTACCACTTGCATTTATGCTACCAATTGCTGAAGAAATTCTAGGACAATTAGAAGCGATGACAGATATTATTCGATATTCACAAGCTGGAAGTATTAGACGAATGAAAGAAACGGTAAAGGATTTAGATTTTATTATTTCAACAGAAAACCCAGCAGCTGTTCGAGAACAGCTTGTGTCATTGCCGCTTGTTAAAGATATCATTTCAAATGGAGATACAAAAGTTTCTGTGACGCTCGGCTATGACTACGACGTATCCGTTGACTTCCGTCTTGTTGAAGATCAAGCTTTTGTTACAACGCTTCATCATTTTACTGGTTCCAAAGATCATAATGTTCGTATGCGTCAATTAGCTAAGGAGAACGGGGAGAAGATTAGTGAATACGGTGTGGAAAACATGGAGACAGGTGAAATCCAAACATTTGAAACAGAAGAAGCGTTCTATCATCATTTTGGACTAGCATTTATTCCACCTGAGGTTAGAGAAGATGGACGTGAAGTAGACATCTTTACAAAGAATCAAGAGCTCTTAAAGCATGATGATATTAAAGGCGACTTACATATGCACTCAACGTGGAGTGATGGAGGTTACTCTCTTGAAGAAATGGCTGAAGCTTGCCGAGCAAAAGGTTATGAGTATATGGCGATTACCGATCACTCACAGTATTTAAAAGTAGCTAACGGATTAACGCCAGAGCGCATTCGTAAGCAGCGAGAAGAAGTAAAGAGGTTAAATGAAAAATATACGGATTTTACGATTCTAGCAGGAATTGAAATGGACATTTTACCAGACGGGACGCTCGATTATGAAGATGAGCTATTAGCTGAAATGGATTTTGTCATTGCCTCTATTCATTCAAGTTTTTCACAATCTCGTGAAGACATTATGATGCGTTTGAAAAACGCGTTAACAAATCAACACGTAGATTTAATTGCACATCCAACGGGACGCTTAATTGGTCGAAGAGAAGGGTATGATGTGGATATTAATTTGTTAATTTCACTTGCTAAAGAAACCGATACTGCTCTTGAATTAAACGCAAACCCAAATCGTTTGGATTTAGCAGCAGAGCACATTAAGAAAGCACAAGAAGCAGGAGTGAAAATTGCTATTAATACAGATGCTCACAACCTCGAGATGTTAGAAGACATGAAGGTTGGCGTATCTACTGGCGTAAAGGGATGGTTAAAGCCTCAAACAGTGTTAAATACGTATAGTTTAGATGAGTTAAAGGTGTTTTTAAACCGCCACAAAGAGTAATAATTATCAGGAGGAATTTATTTTGCAACCAAGGATCTTTCAAGTGCTTGAATTTAATAAAGTAAAAGAACAGCTAGCTACAAAAGTTGCCTCATCTTTAGGGAAAGAAAAAGTAGATCAGCTTGTTCCATCTACAGACTATGAACAGGTTTTAAAATGGCAGGATGCTACAGATGAAGCCACAACAGTTCTAAGACTTCGTGGACATGCACCTCTCGGTGGAATTTCGGATGTAAGACAAAGCGTAAAGCGAGCTGAAATTGGGGGAACGTTAAGTCCAAATGAACTCTTAGATATTGCTGGCACAATCTATGCAGCGAGACAATTAAAACAATTTGTTGAGCAATTAGTAGAAGACGAAGACGTCAAGATTCCAATCATCCAAGAACATATCGAAAAGTTGGTACCCCTGCCAGAAGTAGAGCAAGCGGTTAAGATGAGCATTGATGAAAATGGCACGGTTCTAGACGGTGCTAGCGAACAGCTGAGAGGCATTCGTCAAAAGCTTCGTTCGACTGAATCACGTATTCGTCAAAAGCTAGAGAGTTTAGTGCGCTCATCTTCTGCTCAAAAAATGCTCTCAGATACGGTTGTAACGATTCGAAATGACCGATTCGTTATTCCAGTAAAACAAGAGTATCGCAGTGCTTATGGAGGTATCGTTCACGATCAGTCATCTTCAGGTGCAACGCTATTTATTGAACCGCAAGCAATTGTTACGTTAAATAATGAATTGCAAGAAGCGAAAATGAAAGAAAAGCAAGAAATCGAAAAAATCTTAATTGAGCTCACGACTCAAGTGGCAGAAGTAGCAAATGAGCTAAGACAAAACATTTATTTACTCGGTGAATTAGATTTTATGTTTGCTAAAGGACGTTATAGTCACGAGTTAAAAGCTTCAAAACCAAAGATGAATGACCGAGGCTACATCAAGTTATTTAAAGCAAAGCATCCTCTGATTTCGCAAGATGAAGTGGTAGCCAACGATATTGAGCTTGGTGATGACTATACGTCGATTGTGATTACAGGTCCTAATACAGGCGGTAAAACCGTTACGCTAAAAACAATTGGTTTATTTACACTAATGGCTCAAGCTGGCCTCCAAATTCCAGCGCTAGACGGTTCAGAGATGGCGGTATTTAAGCACGTATTTGCCGATATTGGAGATGAGCAGTCAATTGAACAAAGCTTAAGTACGTTCTCTTCTCATATGGTTAATATTGTGGATATCTTAAAGAAGGTAGATAGCGAAAGCCTTGTTTTATTTGATGAGCTAGGAGCCGGTACAGACCCTCAAGAAGGAGCAGCGCTAGCCATTTCGATTTTGGATGAAGTATATGGGTGCGGTGCAAGAGTAGTTGCAACCACTCATTATCCAGAACTAAAGGCATATGGATATAACCGTGCCGGTGTTGTGAATGCGAGCGTTGAGTTTGATATTGAAACGCTAAGCCCAACTTATAAGCTATTAATTGGTGTACCAGGACGAAGTAACGCATTTGAAATTTCAAAGCGATTAGGGCTAGAAGATAAGGTTATCAATCATGCTAAAAGCTATATTGGTTCTGAGACAAATAAAGTGGAAAACATGATTGCGTCCCTTGAAGAGAGCAGACGTAAATCGGAAGCTGAACTAGCTGAAGCGGAAACATTACGTAAGGAATCTGAAAAGCTTCATCAAGAGCTTCAGCGTCAAATTATTGAATTCAATGAACAGCGTGATAAGCTATATGAAAAAGCAGAAAAGAAAGCTGAAGATACAATTAAGGAAGCATCACAAGAAGCGGAAAACATTATTCGGAATTTACGCCAAATGCAAAAAAATCAGCAAGCATCGATTAAAGAGCATGAGCTGATTGAAGCAAGAAAACGCCTAGAAGATGCGGTCCCTACATTGGAGAAAAGTAAAAAGCAAGTTTCTAAACCTAAAAAGCAAGAGAGAGTCCTGTCTCCAGGCGACGAAGTGAAAGTTGTGACATGGGGACAAAAAGGTACGTTACTTGAGCGGACAGGAAGTAATGAGTGGCAAGTTCAGATGGGTATTATGAAAATGAAAGTAAAAGAAAAAGACCTAGAGTACATCAGCTCACCAAAACCTGTTGAAACAAAGCCTCTTGCAACGGTAAAAGGTAAAGATTATCATGTTAGCTTAGAACTTGATCTTAGAGGAGAAAGATACGAAAATGCACTTAGTCGAGTTGAAAAATATCTAGATGATGCGCTTCTTGCAGGTTATCCACGCGTATCTATTATTCATGGAAAAGGAACTGGTGCTTTACGAAAAGGTGTGCAAGAATATTTAAAGAACCACCGTTCAGTTAAATCAGCTCGTTTTGGCGAAGCTGGTGAAGGAGGGACAGGTGTTACTGTCGTAGAATTTAAGTAATAGAGAAGATGAGGGGGAGGAGAGCTGCAAGGAATGGATAATTTTTGGAAAGATCCTTATGTGGAATCAGCGGCTTACTACAGCGTTGTTATATTAAGTATTGTTGTATTTTTAGCGATTTTCGAACTTGTAACAAAATATAAAAACTGGGAAGAAATTCAAAAAGGGAACCTTGCAGTTGCCATGGCTACAGGAGGTAAAATATTTGGCTTAGCCAATATTTTTAAGTATTCCATCGAGCATAATGATAATTTATTTACAATGCTGGGCTGGGGAATCTATGGGTTTGTTCTTTTGTTAATGAGCTACTTTATCTTTGAGTTTTTAACACCAAAGTTTCGAATTGACGACGAGATTGAAAATGATAATCGCGCGGTCGGCTTAATTTCATTGATTATTTCTGTTGGCATGTCGTTTGTCATTGGTGCAGGAATTGGATAGGGGAGCAGAGACATGGAACTATTGGCAAAAGTATTGATTGGATTATGCGGATTGTTTATGGTAATTGGCCTTATTTATTTGTTGTTTTTTTCATAAATTAGTTAGACAAGAGAAGAGTGAAAATCTCTTCTCTTTTTTTATAACTATTTGTCATGCTAATCACTGATTCAAAAGTAGTATACTTTAAGAAGAAAGAAAATTTAAAAAATAAAGGAGGGAGCAGTATGCTTGATAAACCATGGGTTTCTCAGTACCCACCTGAAATACCTCATTCACTTGCATACAGTGAAAAGACGTTAGCTCAGCTTTTTGAGGAAGCAGCTAAGAAGAATCCACATAAGTGTGCTGTGCACTTTTTAGGCAAGCGACTCACGTTTCATGAACTATATGAGCAAGCAATTACTTTGGCTGTATACCTCAAGGAAATAGGTGTACAAAAGGGAGATCGAGTCGCCATAATGTTGCCAAATTGTCCTCAAGCTGTTATCTCTTTTTATGGAGTTCTCTTGGCAGGAGGAATTGTTGTTGAAACCAATCCGTTGTATACAGAAAGAGAATTAGAGTATCAATTAAATGATTCAGGAGCAACATGTATCATTGCTTTAGATCTATTGTATCCGCGCATCTCAAAAGTGAAAGCGTTAACAAAAATTAAACATGTTATTTCAACTTCAATTAAAGACTACTTACCATTCCCGAAAAATCTATTATATCCTTATGTACAAAAAAAGCAGCAAGCTATAACTGTTCAAGTTGAGCATATGGGTGATACGCATCTATTCCCAACTATTATGAAGCGTAAAAGAGAATCGGGAACCTTTGTATATGACGTTACTTCTAATGAAAATATTGCCTTATTACAATATACTGGTGGAACAACTGGATTTCCAAAGGGAGTTATGCTTACTCATAAAAACTTAGTAACGAACGCAACAATGTGCTCTCATTGGCTTTATCGGTGCAAACAAGGTCATGAAAAAATTCTTGGAATCCTACCGTTTTTTCACGTATATGGTTTAACCACGGTACTCATTTTATCTGTTTTAGAAGGATATGAAATGATTTTATTACCGAAATTTGATGTGGAAAGCGTTTTAAAAACAATTCATAAGCAGCGTCCTACTTTGTTTCCAGGTGCCCCAACTATTTATATTGCGTTATTAAATCATCCAGATCTCAGCAAATACAACTTATCATCCATTGATTCATGTATTAGTGGTTCTGCACCTCTCCCTGTTGAAGTACAGGAAAAATTTGAGGAAATAACGGGAGGGAAGTTAGTAGAAGGTTACGGTTTAACTGAGACATCTCCAGTTACACACTCTAATTTTGTTTGGGAGAAGAGAATTAGAGGCAGTATCGGTGTTCCTTGGCCAGATACAGATGCCAAAATTATCTCGTTTGAAACAGGCGAAGCATTGCCAATTAATGAAATTGGTGAAATTGTAGTAAAAGGTCCACAGGTTATGAAAGGATATTGGCATCGTCCTGATGAAACCGAAGCTGTGTTACAAGATGGGTGGCTGAAAACAGGTGATGTTGGTTACATGGATGAAGATGGCTTCTTCTATATTGTAGATCGTAAAAAAGATATGATTATTGCAGGTGGATATAATATCTATCCTCGTGAAATTGAGGAGGTACTGTATGAGCACCCGAAAGTGCAAGAAGTCGTTGTTGCTGGAATTCCAGATGAATACAGAGGAGAAACAGTAAAAGCTTACATTGTTCTAAAAAATGGTGTATCATGTACAGAAGAAGAATTAAATACTTTTTCACGTCAATATTTAGCGGCATACAAAGTTCCTCGGGTATACGAGTTTCGAAAAGAACTTCCGAAAACAGCAGTCGGAAAGATTTTAAGAAGAGCACTCGTTGAGGAAGAAAAGGAAAGCCAAAAAAAGGCGACGTGATAAACGTCGTCTCTTTTTTTATAAAACACAATTGACAGAATCATCTTATTTCTTTATTATAAAAATATGAATGAATCATCATTCATATTTTAAAGGAGCGTATTTAGATTGAAAAGAAATAAGCCAAAGTACATGCAAATTATTGATGCAGCAGTAATTGTTATTGCTGAAAACGGCTACCATAATGCTCAGGTTTCAAAGATTGCTAAGCAAGCAGGAGTAGCTGATGGAACGATTTATTTATACTTTAAAAATAAAGAAGATGTATTAATTTCTTTATTTCAAGAAAAGATGGGACAGTTTATTGAAAAGGTACAGGAAGAAATTGTTGAAGTAAACACTGCTTCTGAACGCCTATATATGTTAATTGATAAACATTTCTCATTCTTAGCAAGTGATTATTCATTAGCGGTTGTCACACAGTTAGAGTTAAGACAATCAAATAAAGAGCTTCGCTTGAAAATTAATGATGTATTAAAAGATTACCTTACTGTTATTGATACCATCCTTCAAAAGGGAATCGAAACAGGAGAGTTTCCAGAAAACTTGGATATTCGCTTGGCCCGCCAAATGATATTTGGGACGATTGATGAAACGGTCACTACATGGGTGATGAATGATCAGCGTTACGAATTAAGCGAACTATCTAAAAAAGTACACTATTTATTAATGAATGGATGCAGTGGCTCTCCGCTTTAATGGGGAGAGCTTATGCTCTACATAAATTGAAGCAAGAGGTGAGTAGAATTGAGCGCTTTGTATAGTGAAACAATTCAAGGAATAACGTTTATTACATTTAACAACCCACCTGCTAATGCGCTGTCTCAAGGCGTATTACAAGAGCTTTCACAACTACTAAAAAAGTACGAAGAGATTGAGGAAACTCGAGTTATTATTCTAAAAGGTGAAGGGCGCTTTTTCTGCGCAGGAGCCGATATTAAAGAGTTTACTTCCTTACAACAATCCACTCAATATGAAAATTTAGCTAAAAAAGGTCAAAACTTATTTGAGTATATTGAAAATTATCCAAAGCCTATTATTGCCATGATTCATGGAACGGCTCTTGGAGGAGGGTTAGAATTAGCGATGAGCTGTCACATGCGATTTGTTACGCATGATGCAAAGCTTGGCCTACCTGAACTCCAGCTTGGAATCATTCCGGGATTTGCAGGTACCCAGCGACTGCCACGCTATGTGGGAGCTGCTAAGGCATGTGAAATGATGCTAACAAGCAGGCCAATCAAGGGAACAGAAGCGGTAACCCTTGGATTAGCCAATGCTTCCTACCATGAGGAGGAACTTCATTCAAAAGTAACGGCGATAGCGGAAGTAATTGCTAAAAAGAGCCCAAGTTCTGTAAAAGCGACCCTTGAATTACTACAGTATACAAAAACGAGTCGTTATTACGAGGGAGTAGAAAAAGAAGCACAACTTTTTGGAAGCGTATTCAACACGGAGGATGCAAAAGAAGGGGTTACGGCTTTTATTGAAAAAAGAGAGCCAAAGTTTGTTGGAAAGTAACTATCTTTAGGAGGGGAAATAAATGAATATTTATGTTTTATTAAAAAGAACATTTGATACTGAGGAGAAAATTGCTTTACAAAATGGTCAAATTGCAGAAGATGGAGCAGAGTTTATTATTAACCCTTACGATGAATATGCAGTAGAGGAAGCAATTCAGCTGAAAGATAAGCATGGGGGAGAAATTACGGTTGTAACGGTAGGAAACGAAGAAGCAGAAAAAGAGCTTCGTACAGCACTTGCAATGGGAGCTGATAAAGCGGTGCTAATCAATATTGAAGACGACGTAGAGTATGGGGATCAGTATACGACAGCTAAAATTTTAGCGCAGTATTTAAAAGATCAATCGCCGGATTTAGTTTTAGCAGGGAACGTGGCAATCGACGGAGGATCAGGCCAAGTTGGTCCGCGTGTCGCTGAACTATTAGAAATTCCGTACGTTACTACGGCAACAAAGCTTGATATCGATGGAACAAACGTAACAGTTGTACGAGATGTAGAGGGTGACTCAGAAGTTATTGAGACAACTTTACCGCTATTGGTTACGGCGCAACAAGGTCTAAATGAGCCACGCTATCCATCTTTACCAGGCATTATGAAAGCAAAAAAGAAGCCGCTGGAAGAACTGGAGTTAGATGATTTAGATTTAGATGAAGATGATGTAGAAGCAAAAACAAAAACAATCGAAATTTATTTACCACCTAAAAAAGAAGCAGGACGCGTTTTGAGTGGCGATATTCAAGATCAAGTAAAAGAGATGGTTACGCTATTGCATTCAGAAGCAAAAGTAGTTTAAAAAAAGCTTAAGATAATGGGGGAATTGAAATGGGACGCAAAGTATTGGTGTTAGGAGAAGCAAGAGAAGGTGCATTACGGCACGTATCATTTGAAGCAATTGCTGCAGGCGCAACGGTTGCTGAAGGTGGAGAAGTCGTTGGCGTTCTTGTTGGTAAAGGAGTGAAAAATTTAGGAGACGAACTCATTCATTACGGAGCAAACCGAGTAATTGTAACCGAGCATGATGACTTGGATTCTTATACATCTGATGGCTATGCACAAGCACTATTGGCTGTTATTCAAGAAGAAAAGCCAGAAGCAATTATATTTGGTCATACGGCTTTAGGAAAAGATTTATCACCTAAATTGGCTGCGCGTCTAGATAAGGGGCTAATATCAGACGTAACAGCACTTGAAGCAGCAGGTGGAAACTTAGTCTTCACTCGCCCAATCTATTCAGGAAAAGCGTTTGAAAAGAAGATTTCTACAGAAGACTTTATCTTTGCTACCATCCGTCCAAACAATATCTCGGCTTTGGAAAAAGACACGAATCGTACAGGAGACGTAAAAGAATTTGATGTGGAAATTAAAAATCTACGTACAATTGTAAAAGAAGTAGTTCGCAAAGCCACTCAAGGGGTAGATTTATCAGAAGCAAAAGTGGTCATTGCAGGTGGACGTGGTGTAAAAAGTGAAGATGGATTTAAGCCTCTAGAAGACTTAGCTGATGTGCTTGGTGGAGCAGTTGGAGCATCCCGCGGAGCTTGTGACGCTGAGTACTGCGATTACTCACTTCAAATTGGCCAAACGGGAAAAGTTGTAACACCAGATCTTTATATCGCTTGCGGTATCTCAGGAGCTATTCAACATTTAGCTGGAATGTCTAATTCAAAAGTTATCGTGGCTATTAACAAGGATGCAGAAGCAAACATCTTTAAAGTAGCGGATTAT
The DNA here is from genome assembly GCF_038050335.1 of Priestia sp. FSL W8-0001. Lineage (NCBI taxonomy): Bacteria > Bacillati > Bacillota > Bacilli > Caryophanales > Bacillaceae > Priestia > Priestia sp. FSL W8-0001. Next base: position 3,429,458 of record NZ_JBBPAL010000001.1, on the reverse strand, counting down.
GGCATTGTCGGTGATTTATTTGAAGTCGTACCACTGCTTACAGAAGAATTTAAAAAATTAAAAGTACAATCCCCATAAGAAAAAGTCTTTTCTGCCAACTACGGTGGAAAAGACTTTTCTTATGAAAATAATGAATGAATTGTTTAAAGGTGTGTAAAATAGGATACAGGTATTATATAAAGCCATTTAGCTTGGCTAGTCTTTCGCTGTTCCATGTCTTGGAACGACCTGTATTATGTAGTAAATAAATTGTTACGAATACGTTAAAAAGTATAAGCAAATAAATAGCCACTGTTATATGAAGGTGGTATACTTTCTTTATCATGTAGATATAGCATATATTTAGGAGGAATTACAATGGCAATTGCACACGCAACAGATCAAACTTTCTCAAATGAAATTGGTTCAGGGCTAGTTCTTGTTGACTTTTGGGCACCATGGTGTGGACCATGTAAAATGATTGCGCCAGTTCTTGAAGAGTTAGATCAAGAATACGGTGAAAAAGTGAAAATCGTAAAGGTAGACGTGGATGAAAACCAAGAAACTGCTGGTAGCCACGGCGTAATGAGTATCCCAACTTTAATTTTATTTAAAGATGGACAAAAGGTAGACCAAGTTATTGGTTACCAACCAAAAGAAGCACTAGCTGAATTAGTTGATAAACACGCGTAAGTAAAAAACCTAGCGATAGCTAGGTTTTTACTACTTTATACCGCATTGACGGTTTCGTACATTTTTTCTAAAAGTGATATAATAAAAGGAAACGAATAAACGTTCGTTTCCTTTTATTTTTGTATAAATGAAGAATAAATATAGATAAGCAAGAAGGTTTTGGCGAAGGTTAAAAATATTGAAGGAAGGAGAGCAGTATGAATCCTTATTTAAAAGAAAAGCTGGCTATTTTACCTGAACAACCGGGTTGTTATTTAATGAAAGATAAGTATGGAACGGTTATTTATGTTGGAAAAGCAAAGGTTCTAAAAAATCGAGTTCGTTCTTATTTCACAGGGTCTCATGATGGAAAAACGCTGCGCCTGGTTAATGATATTGTAGACTTTGAGTATATTGTGACGTCGTCAGACTTAGAAGCCCTTATTTTAGAAATGAATTTAATTAAAAAGCATGATCCTAAATATAATATTATGCTGAAAGATGATAAGGGGTATCCCTTTATTAAAATTACGAATGAAAAACACCCTCGCCTTGTCATCACGCGCAAAATTAAAAAGGATAAAGGAAAATATTTTGGACCGTATCCAAATGTTCAGGCTGCAAATGAAACCAAGCGGCTATTAGATCGCATTTATCCTTTGCGGAAATGTACGACGATGCCTAATCGAGCATGTTTATATTATCATATTGAACAGTGCCTAGCTCCCTGTGTATATGACGTTACGGATAGCCAAAACAAAGAAATTATTGATAATATTACGCGCTTTCTAAGCGGTGGTTATGAACAGGTGAAAATTGAATTAACAGAAAAGATGATGAAAGCTTCAGAAGAGCTAGATTTTGAACGTGCAAAAGAGTATCGAGATCAAATTGCTCATATTGAAGCTACAATGGAGAAGCAAAAAGTAACGTTCAATGACTTTATTAACCGTGATGTATTTGGCTATTCTTATGATAAAGGCTGGATGTGTGTACAAGTTTTCTTTATTCGACAAGGAAAGCTAATGGAACGCGAAGTGTCTATGTTTCCGTTTTACCACGAACCAGAAGAAGATTTCCTAACGTTCATTGGACAATTTTACGGAAAAAACTTAAAGCCTAAAGAAGTTCTTGTGCCAGCAACTGTAGATGCAAACCTTGCAGAACAGCTTTTAGAAGTAGACGTTCAGCATCCAAAACGAGGAAAAAAGAAAGAGCTTGTTGAGCTTGCGTCAAAAAACGCTCAAATTGCCTTAAAAGAAAAGTTTTATTTAATTGAACGAGATGAACAGCGTACGGTTGGTGCTGTCGAGCAGTTGGGGCAAGCACTAGGAATTGAAGCGCCTTATCGTATTGAAGCTTTTGATAATTCCAACATTCAAGGAACAGATCCCGTTTCTGCTATGATCGTTTTCGTTGACGGTAAACCTGAAAAGAAAGAATATCGAAAGTATAAAATTAAAACGGTTGAAGGCCCTGATGATTATGGTTCAATGCGTGAAGTGGTACGAAGACGATATACGCGCGTATTAAAAGAAGGTTTACCTTTACCAGATTTACTTATTGTTGACGGTGGAAAAGGTCATTTAGCAGCTGTTCAAGATGTTTTGGAAAATGAACTGGGGCTGCTTGTTCCAACAGCTGGATTAGTCAAAGATGAAAAGCATAGAACATCTAATTTAATGATTGGAGATCCTCCTGAAATTATTCCACTTCAGCGTAACAGCCAAGAATTCTACTTGCTTCAGCGAATTCAAGATGAGGTTCACCGCTTTGCTATTACGTTTCATCGACAAGTCCGTTCTAAATCGGCTTTTCAGTCTATATTAGACAATATTCCAGGAGTAGGTGAAAAGCGTAAAAGAGCGTTGTTGCAAAAGTTTGGATCTGTTAAAAAGATGAAGGAAGCATCAATCGAAGAGATTCAAAATGCAGGAGTTCCAAGGTCGGTTGCGGAACAAATTGTTGAAGCCTTAAAAAATTAGTATTGAATTCCAGTTTAAACTCTGATAAGCTAGAACATAATTTCATATGACACTTCATTAAACTGAAGTGAAGATAGAGGTGCGAATTTTAAGAGTACACATTTGGAAGAGTATGAGCTCTAAAGACAAATGTGGAAAGGAAAATTTGCCGAAGTGAATGACATCTCATAGAGTCATTTGCTGGTTCTGCGTTGAATAAATGTAGGATTGTCAAGAATGTGTTTCTTGGAGAGCTATCTCACGGCATTGAACGTTTTATATACTTTTCGTTCGTTAAGCAATGAGATATCCATCTCATTGCTTTTTTTATTGTCTGAGCTTAAGCAATAGATCGCCTCTTTATCATATTGAAAACAAGTGAAAGGATGAGGAGACTTATGGGATTAATCGTTCAAAAATTTGGTGGAACTTCTGTTGGATCAACAGAACGAATTCAGCATGTAGCAAACCGGGTTATCCAGGAAGTTGAGCAAGGCAATCAAGTAGTAGTGGTTGTATCAGCAATGGGTAAAACAACAGATGAATTAGTAAGATTAGCAGGAGAAATTACAAGTAAACCAAGTAAACGAGAAATGGATATGCTACTAACAACCGGTGAGCAAGTTACCATTTCTCTCCTTACAATGGCGCTGCAAGAAAAAGGCTATGACGCTACTTCCTATACAGGATGGCAGGCAGGAATTTGTACGGAAGCTCAGCATGGAAATGCACGAATCACCAAGATTAATGAACAAGCCATTGCAGGGCGTTTGAAAGAAAATCATATTGTGGTCGTAGCAGGATTTCAAGGAATGTCGGAAGATAACAGCATTACAACGTTAGGAAGAGGCGGATCTGATACAACAGCTGTAGCTTTAGCAGCGGCATTAAAAGCAGATAAGTGCGATATCTATACAGACGTAACGGGAGTATTTACAACGGACCCTCGCTACGTGCAAGGCGCTCGTAAACTGCAGTCTATTTCATATGATGAAATGCTAGAACTTGCAAATCTAGGGGCGGGTGTATTGCACCCTAGAGCAGTAGAGTTTGCAAAAAACTATCAGGTGCCACTAGAGGTAAGGTCAAGTCTAGTATTAGAAAGAGGAACGATTGTTGAGGAGGAAGTATCGATGGAACAGAACTTAGTAGTAAGAGGAATTGCATTTGAAGATAATATCTCAAGAGTCACAATTGAAGGGCTAAATAATGAACTTCAGACATTATCAACCATTTTTACAGCATTAGCAAAAGAGCACGTTAACGTGGATATTATTATTCAAAATGTGACGTCAGACAATCGTTTATCTATTTCTTTCTCGATTAAAACAGAAGATACGGATACGACTTTATCTGTGCTAGCTCAGTTAAAAGAAGTAGTAGGTCATAAAAAAGTGGAGCATGAAAGGGGCTTAGCTAAAGTTTCGATTGTTGGATCGGGTATGATTTCAAACCCAGGCGTTGCTGCCGATATGTTTGAAGTATTAGCTGTGGAAGAAATTGAAGTGAAAATGGTAAGTACGTCTGAAATTAAAGTATCAACAGTTGTGCCACATAAAGACATGGTCAAAGCGGTAGAAACTTTGCACACTGCTTTTGAATTAGAAGAGCAAGATATTTATCAAGTTCAAAAATAAAAGCGGGCACAGCCCGCTTTTATTTTTTATATCTTTCCGTTCTAGTTTCAGGTGTAATGATATCTTTTTTATCCCATTGAACGGAAAAAAGGACTTTGTCGGCTTTTTCTTTGTTGGTTAAATAAGTTTCTGTTAGACAGTTTTTTAACTGTTGAACTTGTTCAGCAACAAAGCCAGCTTCAAGATGGAAAGATGAATTGGGATACTCAGTAAATCTTCGTTTGACAACTTCACCTGTTAATTCCATTTCAATGTTATATTTTTCAGTTTTTAAAATGGTTAATTGTCCCCAGCCAGCTTTCACAAAAAAGCCGCTAATCTCTTCAATAGAGGAAAGTGGAAATTTTCGTGCTAACCGTTTTCCTGCCCAGTACGAGATTTCATTCGTATCATTGCTAAGAAGCTCTGGAATTAACACGTCTCGAAGTAAGCTGTATCCAAAATAAGGAGTTGTAGGTGCTTGTGGAGTATCGGTTTGATTGATTTCTTCACTTTCAACGATTTCTTGCTGCGTTTCAGTTTGTTGATTGCTCATTTTTTCCCCTCTTTCTTTACATCTATTATATACAAATTGAGCAGTTCTCTCATCTATTTTTAAAAATAAATCAAGCAAAGTCCATGAGATGGTTGTTGCATCTATAACTTTTCGAAATACGTAAAAAATTATTGTACAATAAAATGAATATCCTTTTATAGGAAGTCGCAATCTTTTGTGGAAAACGGTTACATAAAGGTGTACAATAAGAAGTGTAAAAAATATAAAATCCTATAACATCAACTTAGTAAGCGTTAACAAACTTAATTTTTTATAAATTTATATTTTAATGAAGATTTAAATATCTTATCTTGACGCTCTATGTTGATGGGAGTAAAATTGATGTGTCACATATTTTAATAGAGAATGCAAAGGTTTTCATTTTCTGTTGTATCAATCTATTTATTTTATTCGGGAGCTTTGTTTTCACTAACATTGTTTATCTAACTAAGGGGGGTATTACGCACATGGCAGCGAACAAAGAGTTTCAGTATCGCAAACTACATTCTTTACTAGGTGTCATACCAGTAGGCATATTTTTAGTCCAACATCTGGTTGTCAACCACTTTGCAACAAAGGGAGAAGAAGCGTTTAATCAAGCAGCTCATTTTATGGAGAGCTTACCTTTTCGCTATGCACTTGAAATCTTTATTATCTTCTTACCTATTCTATTTCATGCTATCTATGGCTTGTATATTGCGTTTACTGCCAAAACGAGTGTAAGCAGATACGGTTTCTTCCGTAACTGGATGTTTGTCTTACAACGTGTATCTGGCGTTGTAACGCTTATTTTCATTACATGGCATGTTTGGGAAACACGTATTCAAGCTGCGCTTGGTCAAAAAGTAGACTTTAATATGATGCAAGATATTTTAAGTAATCCTGGTATGATGGTATTTTATATTGTTGGTGTTGTGTCAACGATTTTCCATTTTGCTAATGGATTATGGTCATTTGGCGTTAGCTGGGGGTTAACTGTAACACCTCGCTCTCAACGAATTTCAACATATGTAACATTAGCGATTTTCTTCGCATTAACATTTGTAGGTGTACGTACACTATTCGCATTTGCATAAAATTACGTTTTAAAGGAGTGAGGTTACGATGAGTAAAGGAAGAATTATTGTTGTTGGTGGCGGCTTAGCGGGCTTAATGGCAACAATTAAAATTGCTGAGTCTGGCAAACAAGTTGATTTGTTTTCATTAGTTCCAGTGAAGAGATCTCACTCAGTTTGCGCTCAAGGTGGTATTAACGGAGCTGTAAATACAAAAGGTGAAGGAGATTCACCGTGGGAACACTTTGACGATACGGTATACGGCGGAGACTTTTTAGCCAATCAACCTCCAGTAAAAGCAATGTGTGAAGCTGCCCCAGGCATTATTCATTTATTGGACCGTATGGGTGTTATGTTTAACCGTACTCCTGAAGGTTTGTTAGACTTCAGACGATTCGGAGGAACACAGCATCACAGAACTGCGTTTGCAGGCGCAACAACAGGGCAGCAGCTTCTGTATGCATTAGATGAACAAGTTCGTCGCTATGAAGTAGCAGGGCTCGTAACAAAGTATGAAGGTTGGGAATTCTTAGGAGCAGTATTAGATGATGAGCGTACCTGTCGTGGAATTACCGCACAAGATTTGAAGTCTATGGAAATTAAAACATTCCCTGCAGATGCGGTAATTATGGCCACAGGTGGACCTGGTATTATTTTCGGAAAATCAACGAATTCAGTTATTAATACTGGTTCAGCAGCATCCATTGTGTATCAACAAGGAGCTTACTATTCAAATGGGGAGTTTATTCAAATTCATCCAACAGCCATTCCTGGAGACGATAAGCTTCGCTTAATGAGCGAATCTGCTCGTGGTGAAGGCGGGCGTGTTTGGACATATAAAGATGGTAAGCCTTGGTACTTCTTAGAGGAGAAATATCCTGCTTACGGTAACTTGGTACCTCGTGATATTGCAACACGTGAAATATTTGATGTATGCGTAGCGCAAAAGCTTGGTATTAACGGCGAAAACATGGTTTACTTAGACCTTTCTCACAAAGATCCAAAAGAGCTTGATATCAAGCTTGGTGGAATCATTGAAATTTATGAAAAATTCATGGGAGACGACCCACGCAAAGTACCAATGAAAATCTTCCCAGCTGTTCACTATTCAATGGGCGGATTGTGGGTAGATTATGATCAAATGACAAATATTCCTGGTCTGTTTGCAGCAGGTGAGTGTGATTACTCCCAGCACGGTGCAAACCGTCTAGGTGCTAATTCACTTCTATCAGCTATTTATGGCGGTATGGTCGCTGGGCCAAAAGCGGTTGATTACATTAACGGCTTAGAGAAAAGTGCCGATGCTCTACCAACAAGCCTATATGATCAACATGTGAAGCAGGAAGAAGAAAAATGGCAAAGTATTATGTCAATGGATGGAACAGAAAATGCGTATATTCTTCATAAAGAGTTAGGAGAATGGATGACTGACAACGTGACAGTTGTACGTTATAATGACAAGCTGTTACAAACAGATGAGAAAATTCAAGAGCTTATTGAACGCTATGATCGTATTAATATTAACGACACAGCGAAGTGGAGTAACCAAGGGGCAACGTTTACTCGTCAGCTTCAAAATATGCTTCAGCTTTCTCGTGTAGTGACGCTAGGTGCATACAATCGTAACGAAAGCCGTGGGGCGCACTATAAGCCTGAATTCCCAGATCGTAACGATGAAGAATTCTTAAAAACAACAATGGCTCAGTTTGTTGATAAGAAAAAGGCACCAGCTTTCCATTATGAAGAAGTAGATGTGTCATTAATTAAGCCACGTAAACGTGACTATACAAAGAAAAAAGATGAGAAAAAAGCAACGAAAAAACAACAAGAGGGGGTTCGTTAAATGAGTGCACAACAAACGGCACAAAAAACAGTTCGTTTTGTTATTACTCGTCAAGATTCGCCTGAGACAGCTCCTTATAATCAAGAATTTGAGATACCTTATCGCCCTAATATGAACGTGATTTCTGCACTAATGGAAATCCGCCGTAACCCTGTTGATGCAAACGGTAATGAAACAACACCTATTAACTGGGATATGAACTGCTTAGAAGAAGTTTGTGGAGCATGTTCAATGGTCATTAACGGCAAGCCCCGTCAATCTTGTACCGCTCTAGTAGATAAGTTAGAACAGCCGATTCAACTTCAGCCAATGAAGACATTTCCTGTTGTTCGTGACTTACAAGTTGACCGAAGCAGAATGTTTGATTCATTAAAGAAAGTAAAAGCGTGGGTTCCAATCGATGGAACATACGACTTAGGACCGGGGCCTCGCATGCCTGAGAAAAAGCGTCAATGGGCATATGAACTTTCAAAATGTATGACGTGTGGAGTTTGTTTAGAAGCATGTCCAAACGTTAACGATAAATCAAACTTCATCGGACCAGCACCACTTTCTCAAGTAAGATTATTTAATGCTCACCCAACTGGTGCTATGAATAAAGGAGAAAGACTAGAAGCAATTATGGGGGATGGAGGCCTTGCAAACTGCGGTAACTCACAAAACTGCGTGCAGTCTTGTCCAAAGGGTATTCCATTAACAACATCAATTGCAGCGCTTAACCGAGACACAACGATTCAGGCATTCCGTAACTTCTTCGGTAGCGATCAAGTATAATTACAAAAGAGCTCCACGGCTTTTGCAGCTGTGGAGCTCTTTTTATTTTGAAAAAATGTAGAATGCAGTAACCCATTTATTGCTTCCTACATAAGATATGGTGACTAAATTTACACCCATCCGATAGTTCAACTCAGGATCAGGCAAGGAGGGTTACATTGAAAGAAAAAGAGTTTCAACCTAAACCACTGCTGACAAAGCGTGAAAGAGAAGTATTTGAGCTTCTAGTACAAGACAAAACAACAAAAGAAATCGCGAGTGAACTATTCATTAGCGAAAAAACAGTGCGCAATCACATTTCAAATGCGATGCAAAAGCTTGGAGTTAAGGGGCGTTCTCAAGCAGTTGTCGAACTCCTTCGTATGGGGGAACTTGAATTATAACATGAGCGGGGTATCCCTGTTGGGAACCCGCTTTTTGTTAGTGTTTAGAATGTATCATTAGAAAAAATTAAAATAAATAAAAATATACATAAATGAAACTTATCGCTTGAATACAAAACGCATTCTCCGTATAATAAAAAGTGAGAGAGATTTTCTCTACTTTAGATAAAAGGAGGTGCAAATATGAGAAGAGTTTGGTTTTTAATTATGTTTTTCATGCTGCTTGCTTTACCTTTAGGTAATTTGCCAGTTTCATTAAACGATGGTACACAACAACATGCCATTGTTGATACTGTAGCATTAAATCATCCTACAGAAAGTGTACAGCATTCAACTGGCGTAAAGCTCGTTACCAAGCATTTTAATATATCGTTCGAAACGGGATACGCACCTGTTTTGTCAGTAACACAAGTTGAACAACCTCTAATATATGAAAGTCAAAAAGAGTTATTTGCTCTCCGACAACCCTTTATTTATGCAAAACAATTTCAAACAAATTACCTCTAACTATTCAACAATTAAAATCCTACGTTTACCTTATAAAAAATTAACGTTTAATAAGGTTATTTGCTGTGCAAACTTTTATGTATTAAACGTTACCCTATAAAACTGTAATTTCCCATATACACTTTGTTAGATTTACACGAAATTAAGATGAGTAACTATCAAAAAATCGTTATGTTATAGGAGTTGTTCATGCATGGTTATTAGAGAATCTGAGCTTCCAGGTATCGGCAGAAAATTTGAAATTGATACACAGGAAGGAAATCGTATTGTTATTATTCTTCATGATGACGGTCGTCGTGAAGTATATTATTTTGATAAAAGAGACTTGGAAGAAAGTGCTTTTGATATTACGCTTAACGATACAGAAGCCAGACAGTTGGCTGCCATTTTAGGAGGCATGATTTATAAGCCAAAGGCAATGGAAACAATCGAAGTGGCTTTTAATGACCTCATCATCGAATGGTATAAAGTTGAATCGGGCGCCAAAGCTCATAATAAAACTATCGGCGATATAGACGTTCGTAGTAATTATGATGTAACAATCATCGCCATTATGAAAGGACCCAAAACAAAGCTTTCTAGTCCTGGTCCAGATACTGTTATTGAAGAAGGAGACACGCTCGTTATTTCTGGTGAGAGAGGCAACTTGAAACGGTTAATTACAGAGCTTCTTTCAAAAGGAGGTAGCGCTTAATCTATGGATCATTTAGTTTTTGAAGTTGGAACAGCGCTAGTATTGGTGGCAGTGGCTGCTGTTTTGGCAAATAAATTAAAATTTACTATTATTCCATTTTTAATCTTATTAGGAATGGCAGTAGGACCACATGCTCCGGAATTTGGAGCCCTAAGCTTTAAGTTTATTGAAAGTGAAGAAATTATCTCTTTTATGGGCAGAATTGGGGTGCTATTCCTTCTCTTCTACTTGGGCTTGGAATTTTCAGTCGGAAAGTTAATTAAATCGGGGCGTTCTATCGCTGTTGGTGGTTCCATTTATATCTTAATTAACTTTAGTCTTGGTTTGTTGTATGGGTACTTGACAGGTTATCCTCTTTTAGAAGTACTCATTATGGCTGGTATTATTACGATTTCTTCAAGCGCAATTGTTGCTAAAGTTCTGGTTGACTTAAAGCGAACGGCTAACCCTGAAACTGAACTTATTCTAGGAATTATTATGTTTGAGGATATTTTCTTAGCAGTCTATTTATCCGTCGTATCAGGGCTTGTACTTGGTGACCACACGTCCATCTGGAGCTCTGTCGTATCGGTTTTAATTGCGTTTGGTTATATGTTGTTGTTCTTTATCATTGCTCGCAAAGCAACGCCTCTACTCAACAAATTGTTAAACATTTCTTCAAATGAAATTTTTATTATTGTTGTGTTTGCAACACTGTTTTTTGTTGCTGGATTCTCAGAAACAATTCACGTTGCAGAAGCAATCGGAGCATTGCTGTTAGGCCTAGTGTTTTCAGAAACGGAGCATCGCGATCGCATTGAGCACTTAGTCATTCCATTTAGAGATTTCTTTGGAGCGATTTTCTTCTTTAGCTTTGGATTAAGCATTGATCCTTTAACGCTATTAGATGCAGCATGGTTAGCAATCGGTGCGGTTATCTTAACCATCATCGGAAACTTCACATCCGGTATGATAGCTGGTCGTAAAAGCGGATTATCTCATAAAGCATCAACGAATATTGGGTTAACGATTGTTTCACGTGGGGAATTCTCAATTATTATGGCTAATATTGGAATAGCGGGTGGACTGGCTTCAATTTTACAACCATTCGCAGCTTTATATGTACTCATTCTAGCCATTCTCGGACCATTATTAACGAAAGAGTCGAAGATGATTTATGGAATGTTAAACAAGATTTTTAAATGGAAAAAGGTTGAAAAATCTCATTAATCATAGTTGGCAAATCGGAATAATTTGATATATTTCAAGATAATGAAATGGATGGCTTGGTATTTTGAGGACCAGCGAATTGCTGAACGGAAAGCTTCTACCCATTTTAGGTGAGAGTTTTTTGTGTTAATAGGATAATAAAATGAAGGAGTTCTCTAAAGAAGCAAGATCTCGTCTGTTTATCATAAAGGAAGTCAAAATAAAAATTTTAAAAAAGCCGACTCATAAAGAGCGGCTTTTTAGGTTGTTGGTTTTGGTTTAGTAGGAACAGCTTGATCGACTTTTTTAGTTTGCTGGATATAGACTTTGAATAAGAAGATATTTAAGCATCCTAATGTTAAGAACAAAGGTGCGAAATAATATTCTTTTACGAGAAATAAAACGAAAACGCTTCCAAAACAGAACAGAGAACTAAATAAAAAGTAAAACTGTAAGAACTTTTTCACTTTAATCGCCTCCTGTTTACAACTTCTTACACTTATTATATCAAATGATTAACAAAATAGACACAAAATATTCACAAATTGTTCAAAAAAAATTCGCAAAATATCTTGATTTTTTGTCGAAAACAATCATATGTGTATGATGTATAACAAATGGACGAAAAGAGTTGCTTAAATTGGGAATATATATGTAAAATTTAATATTGCAGGAAAAAAGTACAATTAAAGGGGATGAATAGATGAAAAAATTGAGCTTGTTTTGTTTGATGATGTTAATCATGATTATAGCGGGCTGTTCAAATGAAGAAGCAGCGAGCGATCGCTTTGAACAATATGTGAAGCTTTGGAATGATCAAAAGTTTGAAGACATGTATTCTTATCTATCTCAAGAAGCTAAAAAAGATGTGACAAAAGATGAGTTTGTAGCTAGATATCAAAATATTTATGGCGGAGCTGAGGTAAAGAAATTAAAAGTAAAGGCCATAAAATCTGAGGGAAAGCCAGAAAATAATGAAATTTCTTTACCGTTTGAAGTAAGTATGGACACGGCAGCTGGGAAAGTTTCTTTTAAAGAAAACGCGCTATGGGTTGAAGAAAAAGTTGATGATAAAAACAAGTGGAGCGTATCTTGGAAACCCAGCATGATTTTTGAGGGAATGACGGACGGAGATGAAGTAAGCGTTAAAACATTGCGAGCTGAACGAGGAGAGATTACCGATCGTTCTGGAAGTTATTTAGCTCAGAATGGAAATGCTTCTCAAGTAGGCATTGTACCAGTAAAATTCAAGGCGAAGATGGATGAGAATAAAGAGAGCTTAAGCAAGCTTTTAAATATATCCACTGAAGAAATAGATAAGGCGCTTAATGCTTCATGGGTAAAAGAAGATCAGTTTGTGCCAATCAAAACAATGACAGAAGATGAAGCTTTAAAAGGAGAAGAGCAGCTTCTAGGCATTGAAGGAGTTCAAATTAATAATGTACCTGCACGTGTTTATCCATGTGCTGAAGCGTGTGCACACTTAGTAGGTTATGTAGCCCCTGTGACGGCAGAGTTTTTGAAACAACATAAGGGTGAAGGATACAACTCCCAGTCTAGCGCTGGTTTAATTGGTATAGAAGCTCAATACGAAGAGACGCTGCGTGCCAAAGATGGAGCAGTAATTTCGATTGTGGGTTCTGATGGTAACGTAAAGAAAGAAATTGCGAGTAAGGAAGCCGAAAACGGAAAAAATGTGCAGCTGACAGTAGATGTAGCAATGCAGAAAAAGCTATATGAACAAGTAAAAGATGAAAAGGGGCTCGGGGTTGCGATTCATCCTACAACAGGAGATGTATTAGGAATGGTTAGTGCACCTTCTTTTAATCCAAACCATTTTTCTTTAGGAATTACATCTACAGAGTACAGTAAACTGTCTAACGACGCAGCTAAGCCGTTACTGAACCGTTTTAACAAAACATATTCACCTGGCTCTACATTTAAATTACTATCGGCAGCATTGATTGCTGACAGTGAGAAGTTTGATTTGAATGAAAAGAGAACAATCGGTGATAAATGGCAAAAAGATAGCAGTTGGGGCGATTTTTATGTCACGCGTGTAGGCAATCAACCTAACGTCAATTTTCGAGATGCGCTTGTCACATCAGATAATATTTATTTTGCCCAAGCAATAACGGAATTAGGAGTAAAAGCGTTTGAGCAAGGTAGCAAGAAGTTTGGTTTTAACGAAAAGTTACCAATCGAGTTTCCGTTTCAAACGTCTAAAATTTCACAAAGCAATTCTATAGACTCTGAACTTCTCTTAGCAAATTCAGCATATGGACAAGGAGAAGTGCAGATTAGTCCTCTTCATCTAGCATCTGTATATTCGTCTATTGTAAACGATGGGAATATGATTAAACCAAAGCTTGTTATGAATGAGGAAACAGAGCCTGAGTTTTGGAAAGAGGACGTAATGAGTAGTGAAGCAGCTTTAAAGATCAAAGAAAGCTTAATTGGCGTTATTGAAGATCCTAATGGGACAGCGAAAGAAGCGAAAATAAGTAATTTAACGCTTGCTGGAAAAACTGGTACAGCAGAATTGAAACTTTCTCAAGGTGAGAAAGGAAAAGAAAATGGTTGGTTTGTAGCGGTAGATACTGAGTCACCACATTTACTAGTAGCTATGATGGTTGAGGATGTAAAAAAAGGTAGTCATGATGTTACGCCAAAGGTAAAAAATATATTTAGCCAAAAATAACAATTAAATAAGAAAAAAGAGGGGGAGAATTTAAGTATTCCCCTTCTTCTTTGTTTCGATTTAATTTTCAGAATAAATAAAAATGTTAAAAGTTTGTAAACCCCAATATTATCCAACGGTTTGGTATCCCTTGATACAACAAGGGTTTATATAATAAGAAAATAAGATTGTAAAGTGGGGTCTTTACAATTCGTCTGAAAACATATTGACATTCGTTCATAATAGGAGTAATTTTTGTTTTGGTATTAAAAAATTCAGTGAAAAAGCTAAGTTTTTGTCGAACGATGTAAAGAGATATAATCTACGATGAAAGCTTAATTAAAATAGGGACTGAAAAAATACATAACGAGTCCTTATAAAGGTTAATAAATTGGATGGAGGCTTTACCGTGATTAAAAGGAAAAAAGACAAATTTTCTGAAATGTTGCTTGATATTGCTCAAAACCTAAAAGACTCAGCTGACTTTTTAGGCAACTTTGAATTAAACAATGTATCAGATTTAAAAGAATTCGCTAATGTATTAAAAGCATACGAATCAAAAGGTGACCAATATGTTCATACAGTAATTACAGAACTGAATAAAGCATTTATCACACCGATTGAACGTGAGGATATTTTACAATTAGCGATGAGTCTAGATGACGTATTAGACGGTATTGATAACTTTGCAGCTATGCTGGAAATTTACTCAATTGCAAAATTTGATGAGTATGTAAAAGAATTTGTGAAGAATATTCAAAGTTGTGCAGCTGAAATTTTACTAACAATTAATCTTTTATCTGAAAAGAAATTATCTCAAATCAGTGCACATGCAATTAAAATTAAAGAATATGAGTCGCAATGCGATATTTTATATAGAAGAGCGTTGAAGCAATTATTTTCTACATGTAAAGATCCAATTCAAGTAATCCAGTATAAAGAAATTTATGAAATATTAGAAGAGGTGGCAGATTACTGTCAAACTGTTGCTAATAATTTAGAGACAGTTATCATGAAGAACGCGTAAAGGGGCAATAAAATTGGATTCACTGTTACTTTTAACTATCCTTGTTGTCGTTGGAGCGCTTGCCTTTGATTTTATCAATGGCTTTCATGATACAGCAAATGCAATTGCTACGTCTGTTTCAACCAAAGCGTTAAAGCCTAGACATGCAATTATTATGGCGGCAACAATGAATTTTATAGGAGCAATGACTTTTACAGGAGTTGCAAAAACAATTACAAAAGATATCGTTGATCCATTTACACTTCAAAATGGATCAGTTGTAATACTAGCTGCGTTAATCGCTGCAATTGCATGGAATTTAATTACATGGTATTACGGAATACCAAGTAGTTCGTCACATGCTATCATCGGTGCAATTGCGGGAGCTGCCATTGCAGCAGCGGGATTTGG
The DNA here is from genome assembly GCF_038050335.1 of Priestia sp. FSL W8-0001. Lineage (NCBI taxonomy): Bacteria > Bacillati > Bacillota > Bacilli > Caryophanales > Bacillaceae > Priestia > Priestia sp. FSL W8-0001. Next base: position 3,414,130 of record NZ_JBBPAL010000001.1, on the reverse strand, counting down.
TGCATTAAACTATGGCGGTTTTATCAAAATTATTCAAGCTCTTATCATCTCACCAATCCTTGCTTTTGTTGTTGGTTATATTGTATATACCATCATAAAGCTAGTCTTTAAACATAATAGTAATTTATCTAAGACTAACAAGCAGTTTCGTCATGTTCAAATCTTAACAGCGGCATTACAATCTTACACTCACGGAACGAACGATGCTCAAAAGGCAATGGGGATTATTACAATGGCCTTAATTGCAAACAATATGCAGAGCTCAACTGATATTCAGTGGTGGGTACAGCTCTCTTGTGCATTAGCAATGGGAATTGGAACATCAGTTGGTGGTTGGAAAATCATCAAAACAGTTGGTGGTAAGATTATGAAAATTCGTCCGGTTAACGGTGTAGCGGCAGACTTAACAGGTGCTGCGATTATTTTTGGAGCGACGTTTATTCACCTACCAGTTAGTACGACGCATGTTATTTCATCATCAATTCTTGGTGTTGGTTCAGCTCATCGTATTAAAGGTGTTAAATGGGGGACGGCACAGCGTATGTTAATTACATGGGTTATTACGTTGCCAATCTCCGCTACGTTAGCAGCAATTGCGTATTTCATCTTAGATCTATTCTTTTAAAGAAGCTCAATTCCTGAGCTTCTTTTTTTAGTTATCTAAACGAAGGGTTAGATTTTAGGCAGCTGTTTAAGTTCTAGCTTGAAAAAGAGCGTGAAAAAGAGGACAATAAACATGATAGTTACGAAGGTACGTAGGGCGCTATGCGTTTAAATAAAAATAGAAATAAGGTGAATTCCTTAGAAAGTTAGAAAGGTGGTATATGATTGCGAGATCAAGATGAAAGCATGGTAGCAGAGTTGGAAAGGTCGCTTCGGCATATTGAAGCAATCATTAAACAAAAAGGTAGAGAAATTTTGGGGCAGTATTCGATTACTCCGCCCCAATTTATTGCATTGCAGTGGTTGTTTGAGCGTGGTGATATGACAATCGGTGATTTGTCTAATCGAATTTATTTAGCCTGCAGTACCACAACTGATTTAGTAGATCGTATGGAAAAGAACAAATTGGTGATGAGAGTAAAAGATCCAAAAGATAGACGAGTTGTTCGTATCCATCTGCTTCCAGAAGGAGAGCGGATTATTGAAGAAGTAATTTATAAAAGAAGAGGTTATCTAGAAGGTGTACTAAGTGACTTCTCAGAAGAGGAAATAAAAGATCTTCAAGGTAAATTAAAGAGATTACATGATGAAATGAAAGAAAAATGAGGCGATTTTTGTGAGTAGACCAATAGGTGTTATTGATTCAGGTGTAGGTGGATTAACCGTTGCGAAAGAGATTATGAGACAGCTTCCGAAAGAACAGATTATGTATATCGGAGACACAGCTCGCTGTCCATACGGGCCCCGACCCAGTGAAGAAGTGAAAGCTTTTACTTGGGAGATGACGAACTATTTAGTAGAGCGTAATATAAAGATGCTCGTCATTGCCTGTAATACAGCGACGGCTGTTGTACTTGAGGAGATTCAGCAGCAGTTAGATATTCCTGTACTTGGAGTCATTCAACCTGGTTCTCGTGCAGCGCTTAAAGTGACGAAAAATCACAAAATAGGTGTCATAGGGACAAACGGTACGGTCAAGAGTCAGGCGTATACACATGCTCTTAAAGCTTTGCATAATCGAGTAGAAGTAGATAATCTAGCCTGTCCACTATTTGTACCGTTAGTCGAGAGCGGTAATTATGAAAGTGACGAAGCTTTACAGATTGTAAAGGAAACGCTAAAGCCGTTGACTAACACGGATATTGATACGTTGATTTTGGGATGTACTCACTACCCGCTGTTACGACCCGTTATTCAACAGGTAATTGGAAGTGGTGTCCAGCTGATAAGCTCTGGTGAAGAGACAGCTATTGAGGTGAGCGCTATCTTATCTTATAGTAATTTACTAGCATCAAACGGTGAATTACCTGAGCATCAATTCTTCACAACAGGATCAGTTGAACTTTTTCAATCTATTGCATCGAAGTGGTTTGAGCATCCGGTGTATAACGTAAATCATATTGTTTTATAATCTACACAAAAGGAGCAGTGAGAGGTCGCTGCTCCTTTCGTATGAAAAAATAAATTCCTTCGGTCTAAAATAAAAAAAGGCTCGTATACATAATAGTACAAACCGTCTGAGGAGGGGAAGAAATGTCTAAAAAGACAAATCTTATCATGGTGTCAGCAGTGGTAGCTACATCGGTACTATTATCGGGATGTGGGATGTTTGGCGGTGAAAAAACGGCAGAAATTGATCCACCAAAAGATGTCACCTACGTTAAAGATGAAAAAGCATTGGAAACTGAAGGTAAAGTAGCAAAAGAAGGAAGCAATCAGAAGAAAGAAGCAGCAAAGTCTAAAGCTGAAAATAAAACAGAAGTTTATTTGATTGATAAAAACGGCTACGTTGTGCCTCAAACATTAACTATGCCGAATGAAAAAGGTGTTGCGAAACAATCGCTTGAGTATTTAATTGAAGGTGGAGAAGTTTCAAATCTCTTGCCAGATGGTTTCCGAGCGGTGTTACCAGCGGATACTCGCGTGTTAGGAACGAAATTAGAAAAAGACGGAACGATGATTGCTGATTTTTCACCTGAGTTTGCCAATTATAAAAAAGAAGATGAACTTCGTATTTTACAAGCAATTACCTGGACACTTACTCAGTTTGACGGGGTAGAAAAAGTTAAGCTTCGTATTAATGGCTATGATAAAGATACGATGCCAGTTAATAACACGCCGATTAGCGAAGGATTAAGCAGAGCGGATGGTATTAACTTTGACAATTCAGGTGTTGTGAATATTACTCAAACAAAGCCGGCTACGGTTTATTATTTAGCTCAAAACGGGAAGCACACGTACTACGTTCCTGTTACGAAACGAATCAAGGTGAATGAAAGCGATATGTATACAGCTATTGTTAATGAATTAGTGGAAGGCCCATCTGCTTCTTCAGGGCTTGTTACAGACTTTAATCCAGATGCGCAGCTTGTATCTAAGCCGAAATACGCGGACGGTGAGCTAACGTTAACGTTCAATGAAAATATTTTTGGTAATCTGAAAGGAAGCAAAGTATCTCAACAAGTACTAGATTCACTTGTCCTTTCATTGACAGAGCAAACAGGTGTTGAAAGCGTTGCGATTAAAGTAGACGGTAAGAAGACGTTAACGAATGAAGAAGGGAAAAAATTAACTGAACCGGTGTCTCGACCGAAAAATGTGAATACAAAAAGTTTCTAAAAAGGTTTTTCACTATATTGATGATAAACATAAGAAGGAGACTGAGACGTAAGTAGTTCAGTCCTTACTATACCTGAACGATTGAGAGTTCATCACTTTTAATCGTTCAGGTTTTTTGGTTGATTGTGAAAACAATGTTGGAAACAGGGCGGAATGGAGCGTAGGACACTCGACTCCTGCGGGAAAGAGAGGGAAAACGGAGATCCCGCAGCGCAATGGAACGAACGAGTTGAGACAAATCAAAGAGATGGGAACAGCTATAGTGTTCGTCTTTTAGAAGCAATCATTTTGTTATGTCCCAAACTCTTTTCTTATTCGATAGGTATGCTTGTTAATGATATAGGTATATAATGAAAGGTGTTGTGCTTTACAGCGTTCATACGAAATGATACATATAAAAAACTATATTTAAGGAGGAGAATATATGCGCAATGATGGTCGAAATCAAAAGGAAATGCGTCCGGTTACGATTAAAACGGACTACTTAAAGCATCCTGAAGGTTCTGTATTAATATCTGTAGGAGATACAAAAGTAATTTGTACAGCAAGCATTGATGATCGAGTACCGCCTTTTATGCGTGGTCAAGGAAAAGGTTGGATTACAGCTGAATATTCTATGCTTCCGAGAGCAACGCAACAGCGAAATATCCGTGAATCTACTAAAGGAAAAGTGACGGGGCGTACAATGGAAATTCAGCGTTTAATTGGGCGTGCTCTCCGCGCGGTTGTAGATTTAGATAAAGTTGGCGAAAAAACAATCTGGATTGATTGTGATGTTATTCAAGCTGATGGGGGAACGCGTACAGCATCCATTACCGGAGCGTTTGTCGCAATGACGCTTGCTTTTGAAAAGCTGCTTAAAGAAGAAAGAATGAAGGAAATGCCAATTACAGATTATTTAGCCGCTACGTCTGTTGGAATGCACCGTGAACATGGTGCGATTCTAGATTTGAATTACGAAGAAGACTCAACTGCAGAAGTTGATATGAACATTATTATGACAGGGCAAGGTAAATTTGTTGAGCTGCAGGGAACAGGTGAAGAAGCAACGTTTTCTAAACAAGAGCTTGATGAATTAATTTCGTTGGGGGAAAGCGGAATTAAGCATCTTATTGAAGCGCAAAAACAAGTGCTTCAATCGCTCTAAGCAAAGCTGTTAACATTAGATGTGGAGGAGATTAAGATGGTTCGAGAAGTCATTATTGCAACAAAGAATGCAGGGAAAGTAAAAGATTTTAAAACACTTTTTTCTTCTAAAGGCATTGAAGTTAAGTCGTTGCTAGATTTTCCTGAGATTGCTGATGTTGAAGAAACGGGAACAACTTTTGCTGAAAACGCCATTTTAAAAGCTGAAGCAATCTCACATACATTACATACTGCCGTTATAGCGGATGATTCTGGTTTATCTATTGATGCGTTAAATGGGGAACCGGGCGTGTATTCAGCGCGATATGCTGGCGAACAAAAGGATGATAATGCTAATATAGAGAAGGTACTAGAAAAGTTGAGCGGTGTGCCGTTTGCTGAGCGAACTGCAAGGTTTCATTGTACGCTGGCTCTTTCTGTACCAGGAAAAGACACGATTACAGTAGACGGAACGTGTGAAGGATATATCTTGGAAGAGAAAAGAGGAGAAAATGGCTTTGGCTATGATCCAATCTTCTATATCGAACGGTGGAAGCGTGCAATGGCGGAATTGACGAAAGAAGAAAAGAACACAATTAGCCACCGAGCAAACGCACTAAAAAAGCTTGAACCACTGATTGATGCCCAATTTTAAAGGAGTGATGACGTGTGAAACTATTGATTGTAAGCGATAGCCACGGATTACAAGATGAGTTAATCGTAATTAAGGAGAGACATGCAGATGTAGATAAAATGATACACTGTGGTGACTCAGAACTTTTGCAAAATAGTAAAGAAATGGCGAACTTTTTAAGCGTTCGTGGAAATTGTGATTACGATGCATCCTATGTCAACGATCGCGTTGAAAAAGTGGGAGAAGCTACATGTTTGGTAACACACGGTCATTTATATAACGTCAAAATGTCAATGATGAATCTTCACTACAAGGCAAGGGAAGTAGGGGCAAATGTCGCATGCTTCGGTCACTCTCACGTTGCAGGGGCAGAAGTAATGGACGGCGTATTGTTTATTAATCCCGGAAGTATTTTACTGCCGCGTATGAGAAAAGAGCGCACGTATGCTATACTTGAGGTTGAAGATAATGAAGCAACCGTTCAGTTTTATGATATAAGTGGTGAGCATATTCCTAGCATGCAGCTGACGTGCACGCTTGCTTAAAAAAATAAATAAAATAAATGAGAAGAGAAAATTTCTCCTCTCTTCTCATTTATTTTTTAAAAAAACATTGACTTTTTAATTATATTTAAATATAATTAAAAATGTCTTTGAAACGATTTAGTAATATGTCCCAGTAGCTCAGCAGGATAGAGCAACGGCCTTCTAAGCCGTCGGTCGGGAGTTCGAATCTCTCCTGGGACGCTAGAAATCGGGTACTAAAGCCCGTCAAATCAACCTCTTATATCGTTTAGTGAAACGGTCAGTATAACGGTCACGCAAGAAATTACACCGATTATTGACTTATATCACTTACGTTATAGGAGGTTTTTTGTTGTGACCAAAAGAAAAGGAATACTAGATGTTCAAATTGATGTAAAAAACCTAATTGGAGAAATGTCTATTTCAAGCAATCCTACCCAAAAAGCAAAAGATAAACAACCTTTGTTATCAAACGATTCAAAGTTAATTACAAACGCTTTAGAGGTTATTACAAGGCAAATGAAGGTGAGTGGTAATAGAAGCAGGACAATTAGTGATTATATTCTTCATGTTGAACATTTTCAGAATGTTACAGGGGTGAAATGCGTATCGGATATTACTGCTGATACCATATACCAATGGTTAGATAGCATGAATGTTAGTAATCAAACTAAATTAACACGTTTAAAATGTCTAAAGGCTTTTCTTTCACGTTGCTTTGATAATGGATGGATTGAATTAAAGTTTTGGAAGATGATTAATATTAAAGTTGACCAGAAGGTAAAAGAGGGGGCTACAGAGCATGAGGTTAATGTTTTGCTATCCTTGTTAGACTTTGGTAACTTTATACATTTAAGGGATGCTGTAGCTGTTCTAGTGATGTTTAAAACAGGTATTCGAATAAATACATTGGTTCAGCTAGAAGAACGACATATAGACCTTAATAATAACGTGTTGAATTTAGATGGTAGCATAATGAAAAACCATCAACAAATTAAGTTACCTTTTGATGATTTCCTTAAAAAGTTATTCGAGGTCTTAATAAAACAGAATGCAGTTATTAGAAGGGAATATGGAAAGAACAATACATTAATATTTATTACAAAGTACGGTGATGTAATTTCAAATTCACCAACTCATAATAACATTCAAAAACGCCTAAATAAATATTCTAAGATGTACGGCTTAAAAAACATTAATCCTCACGCATTGAGAAGAGGGTTTGCTAAATCATTATTGGAAAAAGGGGCAAATGTTGCTGTAATCTCTAAAGCGTTAGGGCATAGTGATATATCGGTAACAACAAAATATTTGCATTTAGATGTTGATGAAGTGGTGGATAATCTACGTGCTTATATGTAAGGTCATTACAACCTTGTCCAAGTTGATTGAAGAATACTAATTCAGTTGTATGTAGCATGTTTTTTAGACTTCCTTATTTGTTTATGGTATAATATTTATCGTAGTCAGTGTTTCAAGTGACTATAAAACACATAAACTTATAACAATTAAATAAATCATAAAACCTTAATAGAAACAAACCAAACACACAAAATATTTCCCCATTTTATTTAGGGGTTATTTTGTGTGTTTTGTTTTGTTGAAACATCAAGAATAAGTAGTAAGGGAGTGAAAAGAAAATGAAAAACCTAAATTTATTCGAGCCGTTTTGGTACTTTTTCGGCTAGGCTTTGGAAAACGACAGTTTTTCAAAGGATGGTGATAAAAAGTACATAGTAATTGTTTTGCACCTTTATATATTCTTTTTTAAGGGTTAGAGCCTAGAACCCTTGATACATAAGGGTTTGTTATTGGTTTTTGCACTTTTTACATTTTGAATATGTAGAATTATGTAAAAGGTGATTCAAATATAAAAAATGAAAGGAAATGATTTAATTTGACAAAAGTAACAGTGATTGATTCAATTATGGGGAGTGGCAAAACGTCATGGGCGAAGGAGTACATGAACCGTCATCAAAAAAGCAAAAGATTCTTATATGTTTCACCTTATTTAGACGAAATACATAATAACATTTTAATAGATTGCCCATTTCTAGTTGAACCAGATTCGAAGCTTGGACATGGAACAAAGCTAAAACATTTTAAGGAATTAATTGCAAAGGGTGAAAGTATAGTCACGACACACGCTTTATTTCGTTTGTTTGATGATGAAGTTATTGAGTTGCTTAGAGATGCAGGGTACATATTAATTTTAGATGAAGTTGCAAATGTTATTGAAAAAGTGGAAAAGGTAACGAAGCAAGACATTGAATTATTATTAAATGCAAATAAGATTGAAGTAAAGGATGATAGAAAAGTTAATTGGCTTGATGATAATTATAATGGTGTATTTGATGGGCGATACGCAAACATTAAATATCACGCACAACAAGGAAATATCTACTTACATAGAGGTTTAATGCTGTTTTGGACATTTCCAACAACGGTATTTGATTTATTTGAGGAAACGTACATACTCACTTATTTGTTTGATGGGCAAATACAAAGGTATTATTATGATTTATTTAAAATAGGTTATACATATAGGAGCATTGAAAAAATGGGTAAAAGTTATTGTTTAGTTGCCCATAATCCGTATGATGAGGGGCGAAGCCGTTTTAAAAGATTAATAAATATTTATGAAGGAAAATTAAACATTAACTATGTAACGGATGGAAAGGTAAAAGGAAATGAATTGTCTGCTACTTGGCTAAAAAATGCTAGTGATGAAGTTATAGAACGGTTAAAGAAAAATTTATATACATATTTTAGAAGCTGTGGAAAATCAAATGATAATCTATGGACAACAAAAAAATCAATGAAGTATAGGCTTCAAGGTAAAGGATATACAAAGGGGTTTATTCCGTGGACAACAAGAGCAACAAATGATTATCAAGATACGCACAACTTAGCATTTGCGTATAACTTATATATGAAACCGTTTGAAAAACAATTTTTTGAGGATGCTGGGGTAAAAGTAAATGAAGATTTATTAGCACTTAGCGACTTGTTGCAATGGATATGGAGAAGTGCCATAAGAAAATCAAAAGCAGAGCCAATTAACATATACATACCGAGCATAAGAATGAGAACCTTATTGTATCAATGGCTTAACAATGAGGAAATCAAGTTTAAGAAATAATATTAGTGTCTATTAACAAAACATAAACCATTGAACTTTCAAATAACTTTATAAACATAAGAACATAAAATATATACTCAAATAAGGAATTGTAAGGCTATTTGAGATTTCAAACATAAAAGTCGAATCCCATTCTATAATAAATGATGGGGTTTTTAAATGTATAAAAGGAGATTTTTATAAAGTAACAAACTGTGATTCATTCCCACAGTTTGTTAATTATTTTATGAATATTAATTAAACCCTGTCTATAGACAGGGTTCTATCGTATGATATTTTTTAAAATGTTACAAATTCCAATAGTAAATTATGGTATATTGGAATTAGAAAATTTAAAAAATAGGGTGATAAGAGGGGGAACATCGTGAAAAGATTATTGTTTTTGATGGTAATACTGGCTGTTGTATTAAGTGCATGTGGAGGAAGAGACTTGTCTAACGTTAAGACTTCTTTATATGGTCATTGGAAAGATGAAGAATCGGGTGCAGAATACTATTTTAGTGATGGCACTTTTATTGTTGTAGATGAGGAAGGCAAAGAAGAAAATACTTACAAGGTTTTAGAACATGATGAAGTTAAAAATACGATTAAAATACGAGAAAAAGATAAAGACGATTCGGGATATGAAATGGAAATTGTTTTTAGTAGTGATAAAAGGGAATCAGTAGAAGTAACGACTTTTGGAGATACATATGAATCTGGAAAAAAGAATGAAGATAGTCCTTTCAAGGAAAGCTGTGACTGCTAGAATAAAGTGTACAGTTTTTGCTTGATAAGATGAAACGCTTATTTACCCAAATATACCAGCAAAAAATATCAACCTATCACTGTAAAATGATCATAGTTCATACTTGCAGTGGAGGTTAGCGAAGGTGGATAAGTGGGAAATGTACATGGAGATAAAGCAATTATTAAAGCAAGGATTTAGTCAGACAAAGATAGCTGAAAAGTTAGGGGTTTCTCGAACAACTGTTTACAGGCACTTAAAGAGATCTCCTTCGGAGATGGCGGAATGGGTTGATTCTCTTCAGTATAAAAAGAAAAAATTAGATCCATATAAAGAACTGATTTTATCTTGGTTGAGAATGCATCCGGATATGTCAGCAGCACAAGTTTATGATTGGCTTTTAGAGAAATATAAAGATCTAACTGTTGGAGAAAGTACAGTAAGAACATATGTAAAAGCATTAAGAGAAGAATACAAAATAAATAAGGAAACATCTCCTCGAATGTATGAGGCAATTCCTGATCCCCCAATGGGAGAACAAATGCAAGTAGATTTTGGTCATACGAGACAAAAAACTGTTGATAATAAGGAAGCCAAACTCAACTTTATAGCTTTTGTCTTATCACATTCTAGACAAAAGTATAAAGAGTGGTTGGATAGACCATTTACAACACGGGATGTTATACAAGCCCATGAGAACGCGTTTAAATGGTATGGAGGAATGACCAATGAGATCGTTTATGACCAAGATAGTTTAATTGTTGTTAGCGAAAATGGTGGAGATCTAATTTTAACTAAAGAATTTCAGCAGTATAGAGAATCCAGAGGAATAAACCTTCGGGTTTGTAGAAAAGCTGACCCTGAGAGTAAGGGAAGAATAGAAAATGTAGTTGGATTTATCAAACAAAACTATGCCAAACATAGAGTGTTTCATAACATCGACTCTTGGAATGAGCAAGGATGGGAATGGCTGAACAGAACGGGTAACTATAAAATACACAATACAACAAAAAAGAGACCATTCGAAGTGTTCCTCCTGGAAAAGCAACACTTAAAACCAGTCTCCCAAAATATAGATATTCAAAATAACTATGAGATAAGTATAGCAAGATGTGTTCATAAGGACAATACTATTCGTTACCAATCTAATCGGTACTCTCTTCCACTTGGAACTTATAACAAATATGAAAAAGTATGTATCAAGGAAACGGAGACTAAAGAATTAGTTATTTATATACCTGATACTGGCGAAATTATTGCAAAACATTCAATTCCCGAAGGGAAAGGGATGTTAATAAAAGATAAAAAACATAGTAGGGATCGTACAAAAGGTGTTGGAGCATTCATTCATACAGTGGCTGAGAGATTTGAAGATAAAGAACTAGCCTTTAAATATTTAGAGAAGGTTAGGGAAAAAAATCCTCGTTACATTAAAGACCAGTTGCAAATCATCTTGCGCGAAACAAAAGGTATCGATAACGAAGTACTGACTAAAGCGTTAGCAGAGTGTTTAAAAAGGAAATTATACAGTGCAACTGATTTTGGCGATATCATTGCATATGTGAAACGTCAGCGCCAGGTACATGAAACAGTTATTGATAAAAAGAAAGAAGTTAAGACTTTGAACAGGCTATCAGAATGGGTTTTAGAAACAGAAGCATACAAAAGAAAAGTAGATACTTACACGGTTTTAATGGAGGTTGAATAGCGATGAGCCAAATCCAACAATTACAAGACATAATGAAAGGGTTAAGACTCGTTGAAACTGCCAAGCATCTCCCCCATTTGATCAGAGAAGCTGAGCAAAAAGACCTTTCATTTACTCAATTCCTGTTAGATGTCACTTCTTATGAACAAACTCGAAGAGAAGAAAAGCAACTAAACAACCGATTAAAGTGGGCAACTTTTCCTTTCAGCAAAACACTTGAGGAGTTTAATTTAAAAGAACAAAAGTCTTTAAGCAACAAACAACTAAATAGATTAAAAGATTTAACTTGGATAGAACAGCTGTACAATTTGATTTTATTAGGGCCACCAGGTGTAGGTAAAACTCACCTGGCCGTAGGCCTAGGAATAGAGGCTATTAACCAAGGGTATAAAGCGATATTCACATCAATGGGAGATTTAATTCATAACCTGAAAACAGAAGAAATCACACGAAAGTCAAAAGCAAGAATGAAAAGAATTAGAGAGGCTGATTTAGTCATAATAGATGACTTAATGTTTATGGCAATGGATCAACAAGAAGCTAATATGTTCTTTCATTTAATTAATGACTTGTATAATCAGTCTTCCATTATCTTGACCTCTAATAAGGCACCAAAAGAATGGGGAGAATTATTGGGTGATCAAGCTATAACAACAGCAATTCTAGATAGGATTCTTCACCGAGTAGAAATCATTCATTTAAATGAAGATAGTTATCGTATGAAGCATCGTTCTACCATATTTGGGGAACAAAGTGTTTCAAAATAACGAGCAAAAATTGTTTCATTCTACTTGACGGTCACAAAAGCATTGATAATTTAACAAAAACTATTGTTGCAGGTAAAACATTTGTTGCTAATTGGAAATATGTAGATGACAAACAAAAGCCATAAAATATATTAATTAAAGTAATAGGAGTGGGGGAAAATTCCCCTGTCTTTATTTATATCGTTACCGATAGACTACACTCAAACGGTAATGAACAGGTAAAAAAGAAAGGCTAGTAATACCAAGGGTTTTAAGGCTCTGATTTATTACCGTTTGACTATTACCGTAATTGTTAGTAAAATATAATTATAAATAACGGTAATGGAGTGGTTCGAAATGAGAACAATCGGATATATAAGGGTAAGTAGTGAAGGTCAAAACATCGCACGACAAAAGAAATCATTGAAAGAAGCAGGGTGTAAAGAGTTTTATATTGAAAAGCTAAGTGGTGCTTCAATGGAGCGTCCAGAACTGCAAAGAATGTTAGAAGAACTTAATAAAGGTGATACTATAATCATTCATGAAATTAGTCGTTTATCACGTTCAACTAAAGACTTACTTACAATTGTTGAGATTATCCAGAATAAAGGAGCAGGGTTAAGGTCTGTTAGTGATAAGTGGTTAGACCTTTCTGACGATAACCCCATGAGTGAATTTATATTTACTATATTTTCAGGTCTAGCACAGTTTGAACGTAAAATGATTAAGCAACGTCAAAAAGAAGGTATAGAGATTGCTAAAAGTGAAGGTAAATTCAAGGGTCGTAAAACGAAATTAATTGAAGGTGGTAAAGAAGAACAGCGAATGAAAGCGATAATTGAAGCATATCAACAAGGGAAGTCTATAAATGATATTCGTACAACTTTTAAAGTAGGCACAGGCACTATCTATAGGCTGTTGGAGCGTGAAGGGATTAAGTAATGTAATTTAATAGGAAACGTTCTAGGCACTCTCTAAGGGTGTTTTTTTCATTTCTAAGAGGGGTTGCTTATCACCAATAGCCTATATTGGTATTATGAAATGTGTAATAGCACTTCTACTCCCACAATCAGAGTTAAAATACAGCACCGTGTGAAACATGAGAAAATACCCTTAATAGAGATTGTTTTACCGTGTGAAAATTTATTATAAAAATCTAATTGATTAGTGACTATTTATTGAAATTACTAATTTATTCCTATATAATGAAGACAACGGTCTAAGTTCGAAAAGTGACCGTTATACATGACTAAAGCAAAACTGCGATATATAGAGTAGCTCAGCAGGATAGAGCAACGGCCTTCTAAGCCGTCGGTCGGGAGTTCGAATCTCTCCTGGGACGTCCAAAAAGCCTACTTTTTATCTTAAAACAAAAAGCCTACTTTTTATCTTAAGATAAAAAGTAGGCTTTTTGTTTTGTTCTCCTAAGAAGTACAAATGAACTCGATAGAAAAACTTTTTTAAAGTCATCTCATCCTTAGAGTCTCAACGATGAAAGCGTATCCAAAGATTCTGTTTAGTCTAAATTATCTAAAAAATATTCAAAAAACGGTTGACTATGTATAAAAATGGGCGTAAGATAGTCCTCAAATATAAGTTTTCTAAAAATTTTAATTAGTTGAAAACGTTAGTTTTCTCTGTTATTTGAAAGTGGAAACCTGAGAATAACAGAGAGATGAAATAATGAATTAAAACGTTGAAGAGGATAAGTAATTTTGATAGTTTGGTATCAACAGAGAGTCGGGTTGCTGGAAGCCGACGTTACCAGATCAAAGTGAACTCACCTCAGAGTGTCATCCTGAATTGAGTAAGGGTGGCCGAGTGTTATTCCAACACACTCGTTATCAAAACGAATGTTTATACATTCATGAGGTAGTCTTCGTGACTGCAAATGAGGGTGGTACCGCGTAAAGTACAAAAGACTTTTCGCCCCTTGACCTATCTTAATAAAGTGGGTCTTTGTCAGGGGTGGAGAGTCTTTTTTTCTTTTTATTAAGAAAACGAAAGGATGAGAAAAAGTGGGAGCCAATATGCAAACAAAAGAGCCAGCAAGCATTGGGAAACAAATGAATGGATCTGACATGTTGATTGAATCTCTAAGAAGAGAAAATGTTGACGTCATTTTCGGTTACCCAGGAGGAGCTGTCTTACCAATTTATGATAAGCTTTACGGCTCAGGAATGTTTCATGTACTTGCTCGTCATGAGCAGGGTGGGATTCACGCAGCCGAAGGGTATGCGAGAATTTCTGGTAAGCCTGGTGTTGTCATTGCTACAAGTGGACCTGGTGCTACAAACATTGTAACTGGTTTGGCAGATGCAATGATTGACTCACTTCCTTTAGTTGTATTTACGGGGCAAGTAGCGTCAAGTGTAATTGGTTCAGATGCGTTCCAAGAAGCCGACGTATTGGGAATTACAATGCCGATTACCAAGCACAGCTATCAAGTACGTAAAGTCAGTGATTTGCCAAGAATCATTAAAGAAGCATTTCACATTGCAACAACGGGAAGACCTGGTCCAGTATTAATTGATATTCCAAAAGACATGGCGCAAGGAGATGGCGAATTCAGCTATGAAGGTGAGGTTAACTTACCTGGCTATCAGCCTACATACACGCCAAACCAGCTGCAGGTTAAGAAATTAGCCGAAGCGGTAACAGCTGCTAAAAAGCCAGTTATTTTAGCAGGCGCAGGTGTATTGTTAAGTAAAGGTTCAGAAGAATTAAAAAATTATGCAGAAAAGCAAAACATTCCTGTTGTGAACACGCTGCTAGGCTTAGGCTGTTTTCCGGCGGATCATCCGCTTCATTTAGGAATGGCCGGCATGCACGGCACGTACACAGCAAACATGGCGATTTATGAGAGTGATCTTCTCATCAGTATCGGAGCTCGCTTTGATGATCGTGTAACAGGCAATTTAAAGCACTTTGCACCAAATGCTAAAATTGCACACATTGATATCGATCCCGCTGAAATCGGTAAAAATGTACCAACGAAAATCCCAATCGTGGGAGACGCAAAAGAAGTGCTGTCACAGCTTCTTTTACAAGATGGCGAAACAGGAGATTATACGAAATGGCATGAGAAATTAGCTGGGTGGAGACAAGAATATCCTTTATGGTATGAGAACTCTTCAGAAGTGTTAAAGCCTCAAAAAGTGATTGAGCTACTGCATCAATATACGGATGGAGATGCCGTAGTGACAACAGACGTAGGTCAGCATCAAATGTGGGTTGCTCAATACTATACGTTCAACAATCCAGACCGATGGGTAACTTCGGGCGGTTTGGGAACAATGGGGTTTGGTTTACCTTCTGCCATTGGTGCACAGCTGGCAAATAAAGATAAAACAGTTGTAGCAGTTGTTGGAGATGGTGGCTTCCAGATGACGCTTCAAGAATTAGGTGTTATTCATGAGCTTAATCTACCTGTGAAAGTGGTTATATTAAACAATCATTCTCTTGGAATGGTTCGTCAGTGGCAAGAAATCTTCTATGAAGAGCGCTATTCTCATTCACTGATTCCGAATCAGCCAGACTTTATGAAACTAGCGGAAGCTTATGGTATTAAAGGGCTTCAAGCAAAGACTGAAGAAGAGGCACACGCTGTATTAAAAGAAGCGATGGAGACGGATGGTCCAGTGTTAATGAACTTCTTCGTAGCACCAAAAGAAAATGTGTATCCGATGGTTGCTCCTGGAAAAGGACTTCATGAAATGGTGGGGGTGAAACCGTGAAGCGGATTATAACAGCAACAGTGTTAAATAGAGCAGGCGTATTAAATAGAGTAACAGGGTTGTTCACCAAAAGAAATTTCAATATTGAAAGTATTTCAGTAGGTCATACCGAATCAGAAGACGTATCGCGCATGACGTTTGTAGTAAACGTGGAGGACGATGGCGCTGCTGAACAAGTAATTAAGCAATTAAACAAGCAAATTGATGTCTTAAAAGTTCAGGACATTACTGAACAGGCCGTTGTTTCACGAGAGCTTGCTTTAATGAAAGTAGCTTCAACACCAGCGAGCCGAAATGAGCTGTATGCAGTTATTGAGCCATTTCGAGCAACCATTCTTGATGTTAGCCGAGATAGTTTAATCATCCAGGTAACAGGTGAATCAAGTAAAATCGAAGCGATGATTGATCTACTTCAGCCATACGGACTGAAAGAAGTAACGCGAACGGGTACCGTAGCTGTACCGCGCGGAACGCAAAAAGTAGCGGCAAAGTGGTCATCAATTATTTAACTAAGATATAAACCAAAAATTAACCTATAAAAATTAAAAACAAAGAGGAGAGATTTATTATGACAAAAGTATATTATAACGGTGACGCAAAGGATCAATTCTTACAAGGTAAAACAGTAGCAATCGTAGGATACGGTTCACAAGGTCACGCTCATGCACAAAACTTACGCGATAGTGGAGTAAACGTAGTTGTTGGTTTAAGAAAAGGTAAATCATGGGAGCAAGCTGAGCAGGATGGATTCACAGTTCTTTCAGTGAAAGAAGCTGTACAACAATCTGAAGTTGTGATGGTCTTATTACCAGATGAGCATCAACCAAAAGTATATAATGAAGAAATTTTACCAGGATTAAAGCCAGGAAAATCATTAGTTTTTGCACATGGCTTCAACATTCACTTCAACCAAATCGTTGCTCCTGAATTTGTAGATGTATTCTTAGTAGCTCCGAAGGGTCCAGGACATCTTGTGAGAAGAACATATGAAGAAGGTGCGGGTGTACCAGCTCTATTTGCTGTATTCCAAGACGTAACTGGTGAAGCAAAAGAAATTGCGTTAGCATACGCAAAAGCAATCGGATCAGCTCGTGCTGGTGTATTAGAAACAACATTTAAAGAAGAAACAGAGACTGATTTATTCGGTGAGCAAGCAGTTCTTTGCGGTGGCTTAACATCATTAGTAAAAGCAGGTTTTGAAACGCTTGTAGAAGCAGGCTATCAGCCAGAAGTTGCATACTTCGAGTGTTTACATGAATTAAAATTAATCGTTGACCTTATGTATGAAGGTGGATTAGCAGGAATGAGATATTCAATTTCTGATACTGCTCAATGGGGTGACTTCGTATCAGGGCCACGCGTTGTAGATGAGCGTTCAAAAGAACAAATGAAAAAAGTGCTTGAAGACATCCAAACAGGTAAATTTGCTAAAGGTTGGATCCTAGAAAACCAAGCAAATCGTCCAGAGTTTACAGCAATCAATAACAGCGAAAATGAGCATTTAATTGAAAAAGTTGGTGCGCAGCTACGTGAAATGATGCCATTTGTAAAAAAACAAAAGAAAGAAGCGGTGGTCGCTAGTGCAAAAAATTAACCTATTTGACACGACGCTACGAGACGGGGAACAATCACCTGGAGTTAATCTAAACCTACAAGAAAAGCTTGAGATTGCAAAACAGTTAGAGCGTTTAGGAATTGATGTAATCGAAGCAGGTTTCCCAGCTTCTTCAAAAGGCGATTTTCAATCGGTGAAGGAAATTGCGTCGACTGTCAAAGATTCTTCTGTAACAGGCCTTGCAAGGTCTGTTACACAGGACATTGACATCGCTTGGGAAGCCTTAAAAGACAGTGCTGAACCAAGGCTGCACGTATTTATTGCTACTTCTCCAATTCACTTGGAGCATAAGTTGAAAAAGACACCAGAGCAAGTGCTAGAAACAGCGGTTGAAATGGTGAAATATGCAGCGAAAAAGTTTCCGATTGTTCAATGGTCTGCCGAAGATGCATGCCGAAGCGAATTACCGTTTCTAGCACAAATTGTAGAAGCTGTCATTGATGCAGGGGCTAAGGTTGTTAATATTCCGGATACGGTTGGTTATACAACGCCGGCTCACTACGGATCTGTGTTTCAATATTTAAAAGAAAATGTTTCAAACATTGATAAAGTGTCATTGTCTGCTCATTGTCATGATGATTTAGGCTTAGCGGTAGCGAATTCACTTGCTGCAATTGAAGCAGGAGCAACACAAATTGAAGGGACAATCAACGGGATTGGTGAGCGTGCTGGAAATGCGGCTTTAGAAGAAGTTGCACTTGCCTTAAATATTCGCAAAGATTTCTATCAAGCGGAGTCAGGCCTGGTTTTACCAGAAATTAAGCGAACAAGCGATTTAATTAGCAAGCTAACGGGCATGACGATTGCACCAAATAAAGCAATTGTAGGTAAAAATGCTTTTGCTCACGAATCTGGTATTCACCAAGATGGTGTCTTAAAAAACCCATTAACATACGAAATTATTTCCCCAGAACTTGTTGGGGTGAAACAAAACCCGATTGTGCTTGGGAAGCATTCTGGAAGACATGCATTCCGTACACGCTTAGTAGAGCTAGGGTTTGTTCTAGAAGATGAGCAAGCGAACGTTCTATTTGAAAAATTTAAGGACTTAGCAGATAAAAAGAAAGACATCACAGATGATGATTTGTTTGCGCTAGTAGTGCACAAGCAGGTTAATCACGATGTTGAATACAAGCTAGAAGGACTTCAAGTACAGTATGGTATTAATAATATTCCAACTGCTACAATCACGCTTCAGCGTAAGAATGGAGACGTTGTTCAAGAAGCGGCGACGGGATCAGGGAGCGTTGAAGCAATTTACAATACGCTGGCACGTTGTTTAGAACAAGATGTAAAGCTATTAGATTATCGCCTACAGTCCATTAACGGTGGACCGGATGCGCTGGCAGAGGTATTTGTTAAAGTAGAAAGTGACGGTGTGGAAGTAAGTGGAAGAGGCGTAGCATTTGATGTACTAGAGTCATCGGCAAAGGCTTATATCAACGCAATTAACCGCTTATTCGCAGTTAAGCAGCACCGCGTTGAGCAAGAAGTGTAATACGTAGACAAGAAGGGAGAGACTATCATGACAAAAAAGGTAGCGGTGTTACCTGGAGACGGAGTTGGGAAAGAAGTTACAAAAGGTGCAATCGACGTCTTAAACGCCATCGGTCAACGCTTTAACCATCAGTTTGAATTTAGCTATGGGTTAATCGGAGGAGCTGCTATTGATACAGAAGGAGTACCACTTCCAGAAAGTACAGTAGCGGTTTGTAAAGAAGCGGATGCAGTATTGCTTGGGGCTGTAGGTGGTCCTAAGTGGGATGCCGTTCCTACACAGCTCCGTCCAGAGCGAGGCTTATTAGCAATTCGTAAAGAACTGGACCTTTATGCTAACTTGCGTCCAGTTACTTATTATGATAGTTTAGCAGATTCTTCTCCTTTGAAAAAAGAATATATTCAAGACGTTGATTTTATTATCGTACGTGAGCTAACAGGCGGCTTATATTTTGGAAAACCAAGTGAACGCCGCACAAATGGGAGTGAAGAAGTCGTTGTAGATACGCTCTATTACAAGCGTGAAGAAATTGAGCGTATCATTCGCCAAGCATTTGAAACAGCAAAAGTTCGTCGTCAAAAGGTTACGTCTGTTGACAAAGCGAACGTATTGGAGTCAAGTCGTTTATGGCGTGAGATTGCTGAAGAAGTATCAAAAGATTATCCCGAAATTGAGCTTGAACATATGCTAGTGGATTCAGCAGCGATGCAGCTTATTCGTAATCCAAAGCACTTTGACGTAGTCGTTACTGAGAACATGTTCGGAGATATTTTAAGTGATGAAGCTTCGATGCTGGCTGGATCTTTAGGGATGTTACCATCTGCTAGTTTGACGTTAAACGGACCTTCTCTTTATGAACCTGTTCATGGCTCTGCACCAGATATTGCAGGCCAAAATAAAGCTAATCCAATCGCAGCCATTTTATCAGCAGCGATGATGTTAAGACATTCATTTGGTCTTGAAGAAGAAGCGAAAGCAGTGGAACAAGCGGTAGAACACGTATTAAATGCTGGTCATCGTACAGCAGATTTAGCGAACGGCTCACATTATTTGTCAACTGAAAAAATGGTAGAAGCAATTGTTGATACGATTGCTGACGATTCTGCAATTGTTAACATTATGACAGCTTATAGTTAATCATGCGTTTCTCACCTTTATGTGAGAAACGTTTTTCATAACTGGAAAGGAGGAGCAAGATGAAAGCAAAGAACATTATTGAGAAACTATGGGAACAACATGTAGTACGCCAAGAAGAGGGGAAGCCGGATTTATTATACATTGATCTTCATCTTATTCACGAAGTAACGTCACCTCAAGCATTTGAAGGCTTACGTGTTGCTGGGCGAAAAGTAAGGCAACCCAATTTGACGTTTGCAACGATGGATCACAACATTCCGACCGTTGACCGCTTCAACATCAAAGATCCAATTGCAAAAAAACAAGTTGATACGTTATCTGCAAACTGCGCTGAGTTCGACGTGAGGCTGTTAGACTTAACGAATGAAGAACAAGGAATCGTTCATATTATTGGACCGGAATTAGGTTTAACGCAGCCTGGTAAGACAATTGTATGTGGGGATAGTCATACATCTACCCACGGAGCGTTTGGTGCATTAGCATTTGGTATTGGTACGAGTGAAGTTGAGCACGTATTAGCTACTCAAACGCTTTGGCAAGCCAAGCCAAGAACGATTCAAGTAAAAGTGGATGGCCAAAAGAAGCCTGGTGTATTCGCAAAAGATATCGTACTAGCGATTATTCAGAAGTTTGGTGTGAACTTTGGAACAGGTTCTATCATCGAATTTACGGGAGATTGCATTAAGCAGCTTTCAATGGAAGAGCGGATGACCATTTGTAACATGTCCATCGAAGCAGGAGCAAAAGCAGGCTTAATCAGCCCTGATGAAGTAACTTTTTCTTATATTAAAGGAAGAGAATATGCACCAAAAGGTGAAAAGTTCACTGAAGCAGTTGAAAAGTGGAAAGCGTTAGCTTCGGATGAAGGCGCAGAATATGATCAAACGCTAGAAATTGATGCAAATGAAATCGAGCCTGTTGTGACATGGGGAACAAATCCTGCGATGAGTTCGTACATTAGTAAAACAGTTCCTACATTTGAATCATGTAACACGGATTCAGAACGCAAATCATTGGAAAGAGCGCTAGACTACATGGGGTTAACTCCGGGTATGGCAATTGAAGATATTCCAATTCAACACGTATTTATTGGTTCCTGTACGAACGCTCGCTTATCGGATCTACGTGATGCAGCTTCTTTTATAAAAGGAAAGAAAGTATCACCGAATGTGCGAGCAATGGTTGTACCAGGTTCTCAGAAAATTAAACGTATTGCTGAAGAAGAAGGGATTGCAAAAACGTTTGTTGAAGCTGGATTTGAATGGCGTGATTCAGGATGTAGCATGTGTTTAGGGATGAACTCGGATTTAGTTCCTCAAGGGGAACATTGTGCTTCCACGTCAAACCGTAACTTTGAAGGACGTCAAGGTAAAGGGGCACGAACTCACCTTGTTAGTCCAGTGATGGCGGCGGCAGCAGCAGTATATGGTCACTTTGTAGACGTTCGTAAATTACAAGAAGAAGCTGTGAGATAAGGAGAGGTAACATGAATGCATTTACAGTTGAAACAGGGAAAGTAGCCGGGATGGACCGCTCTAATGTCGATACAGATCAAATTATTCCAAAGCAATTTTTAAAGCGCATTGAGCGTACTGGTTTTGGAAAATATTTATTTTTTGATTGGCGATACAATGAAGATGGAGTAACGCCAAATCCTAGCTTTGAGCTAAATGCGCCTGAAAATGAAGGAGCAACAATCTTAGTTGCAAATGAAAACTTCGGATGTGGTTCTTCACGTGAGCATGCACCGTGGGCATTGTTAGATTACGGCTTTAGAGCCATTGTGGCGCCATCTTTTGCAGATATCTTTAAACAAAATTGTCTAAAAAATGGAATTCTACCAATTGCATTACCAGTTGAAGATGTTGAGTATCTATTGAAGGAATCAAAAGCAGCTGATTATAACTGCACGATCGATTTACATCAGCAAACAATTTCAGACGAAGCTGGATTCAAACGAACGTTTGACATTAATAGCCATTGGAAATATATGCTTGTAAATGGGTTTGATGAAATTGGCTATACGTTATCGTTTGCTTCTGACATTGATCAGTATGAAAACAATACCGTTCGTTATTGAAAAAAGCTGGGCAAAGTTACCTCTTTGCTCGGCTCTTTTTTGCGTTCTATTAGACAACTTGCTAAACTGTATAGCAAAGAAATGTGAAGTGAGGAGAGAATATGACCGAGAAAAAGCGAGATAATGTAATTGCGTTTCCTCATTTGCAAGAGCGTTTAGTAGAAAAAGCGAAAGAATATCTACAGAATAAACGCTTTAATGAGGCTCTGCATTTATTTAAGCAAGCATACGAAATAGGCCAAGAGCACCGAGACGTATTGTTCGGGCTAGCTGTATGTTATTTAGAACTAGGAGAGGTTGAAACAGCTAAAACGCTTTGTAAAAAGATGTTGCATGAAGACATAGGACATTACTATGATAATCTACAAATGCTTTTAATGATTCTTATCCAGCTTGGTGAGTATAAAGAAGGCTATGAAACCTTGCAGGCTGTTATAGAAGAACATGATGTACCCGCTGAGGATCAAGAGCAAATTAATCAGCTCTTAGCGTTTTGCTTATCGAGAATGAATCAAGAAAAGGACATAGAAGGACAAACAGAGCAGGAGCAGCTTACGCGTTTAAAAGATTTCTTAAATGAGACGGTCGTTTCAAATCAGATTGATCATTTACACACGCTCCCTCTTCATCGAATGAATCAGTATAGCTTCTTCTTACAAGAGCTATTCACAAATGAATCCGTTCATCCCATTGTGAAAACCGAGGCTCTTAAAATATTAATGAAGGAACAGGTTAACCATGACTTTCATATCAACAAATTTCAGCGTGAAAAAAAAATTAATCCGCTCACTTTACAGCAAATAATACCATCTCCGTTAGCCATTCATGTTGAGAAATCCCTGAGGGAAAAGTTGGAACACGAAAATCTCACTATGCTCCAAGCAAGCTTAGAGATTTGGAATCGTTATTTATATGTTTTATTTCCATTCAGTCCGGTTAATGAACATGTAGGTATCTGGGTGGAGGCGTTATACGCACTCGCAACTGAATTATATGGTGAAGAGGTTGACGCTGAGCAAATCGCACTGATGCATAACTTCTCTGCTGAGGATTTGAAACAAGCTATTAAACACCTAAAGGAAATTGAAGAAATTTCTTTGATATAAAATGAGGTGTTTTGTTGAAACGTCATTGTTGTATGTTATAATATAATGGTTGTAAAATGCACTTAAACAAGTATAGTAGAATTTCATCTTTACATCACGTTCCTACTTACTTTAAAGTAATAGGGAGTTCGATAGATAATGAAGGAAACATTGATCTCATTATCAGAGTGAAAATCACTACTTAAAATGATTTTGGAGGGAAATATACATGTCTGCAAAATGGGAAAAACAAGAAGGTAATCAAGGCGTTTTAACAGTAGAAGTTGAAGCTGCTGAATTCGATAAAGCCTTAGATAAAGCATTCACAAAAGTTGTTAAACAAGTAAACGTACCAGGTTTCCGTAAAGGGAAAATGCCACGTCCACTATTTGAAAAACGCTTTGGTGTAGAATCTTTATACCAAGATGCACTAGATATCTTATTACCAGAAGCTTACAGCAATGCTGTTGCTGAAGCTGGTATCGAGCCAGTAGATCGTCCGGAAATCGATGTTGAAACAATCGAAAAAGGACAAGACTTAGTTTTCACTGCTAAAGTAACAGTTAAGCCTGAAGTGAAATTAGGCGAATACAAAAACTTAGAAGTTGAAAAATTAGACACAACAGTAACTGACGAAGACGTTGAAGCTGAATTAAAATCTCTTCAAGAGCGTCAAGCTGAGCTAGTAGTAAAAGAAGAAGGCGCTATTGCTGAAGGCGATACTGCTGTAATCGACTTTGAAGGATTCGTTGATGGAGAAGCATTCGAAGGCGGAAAAGGTGAGAACTATTCATTAGAAATTGGTTCTAACACATTTATCCCAGGCTTTGAAGAGCAATTAGTAGGTTTAGAAGTTGGCGCTGAAAAAGACGTTGAAGTAACGTTCCCAGAAGAGTACCATGCTGAAGAGCTTGCTGGTAAAAAAGCAACTTTCAAAGTGAAAGTACACGAAATCAAAGCAAAAGAATTACCAGCATTAGACGATGAATTTGCTAAAGATGTAGACGAAGAAGTAGAAACTTTAGAAGCATTAAAAGCGAAAACAAAAGAAAACTTACAAACTGCAAAAACAAACGAAGCTGAATCAGCTCTACGTGATGCATTAGTAGAAAAAGCTGCTGAAAATGCAGAAGTAGAAATTCCAGAAGCAATGTATGCAACTGAAATGGATCGTATGATGCAAGAATTCGAGCAACGTTTACAAATGCAAGGTTTAAACCTTGAGCTATACTTCCAGTTCTCTGGTCAAGATGAAAAAGCTTTACGTGACCAAATGCGTCCAGACGCTGAAAAACGCGTGAAGATTAACTTAACGTTAGAAGCTATTTCTCAAGCTGAAAATCTTGAAGTAACTGACGAAGAAGTAGAAAAAGAATTAGAGAGCATGGCAGGAATGTACAACATGCCTGTCGAAGAAATTAAGAAAGTGCTTGGCAGTCTTGAAACAGTTAAAGCTGACATGAAGATTCGCAAAGCTATAGAATTTCTTGTAGAAAACAGCAAAGCTGTAGCATAATAATAGTAAAGAACAAGGCGCGACTTGATCGTGCCTTGTTTTATAACCTTCAAAAGTTTTTTCATACCATAACGACACGCCAGCACGCTGTTTTGTTCAATTGTCAAAAATCCGTAGTTATGAAATTGGCTTAATAAGCTGACAATACATAATAGCCAATCGATGCTTTTCGCTCATCAAGTGTTTATACATAAAACGTTTTAGTATCTATTCCGAAAAATGTATGATAAAATGCAATACAAATCTTTTCATACATGGGAAACTCGGTATGATAAAAGATCATGCTTTTACTAAGAAGAGGAAGAGCAGTTGGCAAATAACTCGGATTAAGTGAGCTTCCAGCACTTTAGTCATTACTATAAGGGGTGAAAATTATGTTTAAATTTAACGATGAAAAAGGGCAACTAAAATGTTCGTTTTGTGGTAAAACACAAGAACAAGTTCGTAAATTAGTTGCTGGTCCAGGTGTTTACATATGTGATGAATGTATCGAGCTTTGCACTGAGATTGTTGAAGAAGAGCTTGGAACAGAAGAAGAAGTAGAATTTAAAGATGTGCCAAAGCCAAAAGAAATCTGTGAAATTCTAGATGAGTATGTAATTGGCCAAGATGAAGCGAAAAAATCTTTGGCTGTAGCTGTTTATAATCATTATAAACGCATTAACTCAAACAGTAAGATTGATGACGTTGAATTAGCTAAAAGTAACATTTCTTTAATTGGTCCAACAGGTAGTGGTAAAACATTACTTGCTCAAACGTTAGCTCGTATTTTAAATGTGCCGTTTGCTATTGCTGATGCAACGTCGCTAACAGAAGCTGGTTACGTTGGTGAGGATGTTGAGAACATCTTATTGAAGTTAATTCAAGCCGCTGATTATGATGTAGAAAAAGCAGAAAAAGGCATTATCTATATCGATGAAATTGATAAGGTAGCAAGAAAGTCTGAAAACCCATCAATTACGCGTGACGTATCTGGTGAAGGTGTTCAGCAAGCATTGCTTAAAATTCTTGAAGGCACTGTAGCAAGCGTTCCTCCACAAGGTGGACGTAAGCATCCGCATCAAGAATTCATTCAAATTGACACAACAAATATCTTATTCATTTGTGGTGGAGCATTTGATGGTATTGAACCAATTATCAAGCGTCGTTTAGGTAAGAAAGTAATTGGGTTCGGTTCAGAAACAAAACAAGCAGATCTTAACGATAAAGAGTTATTATCAAAAGTTCTGCCAGAAGACTTATTAAAGTTTGGCTTAATTCCTGAGTTTATCGGTCGTCTACCTGTTACGGCTAGTCTTGTACCGTTAGATGAAGGAGCGCTTGTTGAGATTTTAACAAAGCCAAAAAATGCGCTAGTAAAACAATATCAAAAGCTTCTTGAGCTAGATAATGTTGAGCTAGAGTTTGAAGATGAAGCACTTGTTGAAATTGCTCGTAAAGCAATTGAACGTAAAACAGGTGCACGTGGTCTACGTTCAATCATTGAAGGTATTATGCTAGAAGTGATGTATGATTTACCGTCTCGTGAAGACATTGTTAAATGTATTATCACTGGAGAAACGGTTCGTGATCAAGTAGCACCTAAGTTTATTTTAGAAGATGGTTCAACGGTTGAACAAGGAAGTAAAACATCTGCTTAATAAATAAGAAGACAGAGCGTTAGTTTTTAACGTTCTGTCTTTTTTTATTTTATGAAGAATTTTATGCTAAATTTGTTTATTCCACCTGTTGCAAGGAGATAATAACAAATAATTATCTTAACAATTGTTGCAGGAGGTTACTTATGAATTGGACGAATATTGCCTTAATGGTTCAGCTATTCTTTGGTATCATTATTGGCTTGTACTTTTGGAATTTATTGCGCAATCAGCGCACACAAAAAGTATCAATTGATCGGGAATCAAAAAAAGAAATGGATCAATTGCGAAAGATGCGTGCCATTTCACTAACTGAACCATTAGCAGAAAGAGTTAGACCGTCAAGTTTTCATGATATTGTGGGACAAGAAGACGGCATTCGTGCTTTAAAAGCCGCGCTATGTGGCCCAAATCCACAGCACGTTATCGTATATGGACCTCCAGGCGTAGGGAAAACGGCAGCAGCTCGTCTTGTACTAGAAGAAGCAAAAAAAAATCAAAAGTCTCCTTTCAAAAAAGGATCAGTATTTGTAGAACTTGATGCGACGACAGCTCGTTTTGATGAACGAGGGATTGCTGATCCTCTTATCGGATCTGTACATGACCCTATCTATCAAGGAGCGGGGGCTATGGGACAAGCTGGAATTCCTCAGCCAAAGCAAGGTGCTGTAACGGATGCTCACGGAGGAATTTTATTCATTGATGAAATTGGTGAACTACACCCTATTCAAATGAACAAATTACTAAAGGTATTAGAAGACAGAAAAGTATTTATGGAAAGTGCGTATTATAGCGAAGAAAATGCACAAATTCCGACTCATATTCACGATATTTTTCAAAATGGACTCCCTGCTGATTTTCGTTTAATTGGGGCAACAACGAGAACACCGAGTGAAATTCCGCCAGCCATTCGCTCACGCTGTGTTGAAGTGTTTTTTCGCGAGCTTGATCAAGATGAAATCATTAGCGTTGCGAAAAAAGCCGCTCAAAAAGTACAAATGGAAGTAACAGATAAAGGGCTGTCTATGTTGTCTACATATGCTCGCAATGGGCGAGAAACAGTTAATATGATGCAAATTGCAGCTGGATTGGCAATTTCAGAAGATCGTAAAGACATAAAGAATGAAGATATTGAATGGATTATTCATTCAAGTCAGCTAACTCCACGTCACGAGCCGAAGATTCCAGAACAAGAACAAGTAGGATTAATTAATGGATTAGCTGTATATGGACCTAATTCAGGTGCGTTATTAGAAATTGAAGTAAAAGCAATGAAAGCAAAAGAAAAAGGAAATATTACCATTACGGGGATAGTAGAAGAAGAAAACATCAATGGGCAAGGAAAATCCGTACGAAGAAAAAGTATGGCCAGAAGTTCAATTGAAAATGTCATTACTGTGCTGCGCTCCATGGCTGTGCCTGCCGATGAATATGATATTCATGTGAACTTTCCAGGAGGAGTGCCAATTGATGGACCTTCCGCAGGAATTGCGATGGCAACAGGCATTTATTCTGCTATCTATGAAGTGCCGATCAAACATACAGTTGCAATGACTGGAGAGATTGGACTGCATGGAAATGTTAAGCCAATCGGGGGCGTCATTCCTAAAATTAAAGCGGCAAAGCAGGCAGGGGTAACTCATGTAATCGTTCCGAAGGATAATATGAATGGAATGGTGGAACAGATTCGAGGAATTGACATTTTACCAGTGACTCAACTAGCAGATGTTTTAAAATATGCACTCTTACCAATACAAGATCACGTTGCTCACCTATCAAAAGAAGCCGGGGTGCCAAAGCGCGAATTCATGTAATATTAGCGACATTTAGTTGGAAAATTTTTTCATATGAATATCATCTGCCTTTTTCGCGTATAAAATCTTTATACACGCTTTACGAAAAAGGCTTTTTCTATGTGAAAAAGATATTTACTTCGCTTTGCATTGCAAAGACTTCACATGGTACAATTAATAATTACTATTATTAGACATGCCAAGTTAAATAGGATAAAATTGAATCAGAATTTATCCCTTACATACTATGGAATAAACGGGCATTGGAGGTGTTCATTGAATGACGAAAAATGAAACAATTCGCATTCCACTTTTACCTTTACGTGGGTTGATTGTCTATCCAACTATGGTATTGCATTTAGATGTTGGAAGAGATAAATCCGTGCAGGCTTTAGAAAAAGCAATGATGGACGACCACTTGGTGTGCTTAGTTTCTCAAAAGGAAATGGGCATCGATGAACCAGCGGTTGATGACTTATATAAAATGGGTACTTTAGCAAAGATTAAGCAAATGTTAAAGTTGCCAAATGGCACGATGAGAGTATTAGTTGAAGGGTTAAACCGTATTGAAGTCAAGGAAATAATTGAAGAAGATTGCTTCCTGGCTGATGTAATGAAATACAATGAAGAACATGAAACAGATGTGGAAGACAAAGCGCTAATGCGCACGCTTTTAGATTACTTTGAACAATACATAAAGCTATCTAAAAAGGTATCCGTTGAGACGTTTTCAACCGTAACAGACATTGAGGAACCGGGACGGTTAGCCGATATTATTGCTTCGCATTTGCCGATTAAAATTCAATTGAAGCAAGAAGTTCTTGAAACTGAAGATGTAAAAGAGCGCTTGAACATGCTCATTTCTTACATTCAAGATGAACAAGAAGTGCTACAACTTGAAAAGAAAATTGGACAACGTGTGAAAAAGTCGATGGAGCGTACTCAAAAAGAATACTATCTTCGTGAGCAAATGAAGGCTATTCAAAAAGAGCTAGGCGATAAAGAGGGTAAAGGCGGAGAAGTTGCTACACTTCGAGAAAAGATTGAAGAAAGTGGTATGCCTGAGCGCGTGATGATGACTGCGTTAAAAGAACTAGATCGCTATGAAAAAATTCCCGCTACTTCTGCAGAAAGCTCAGTTATTCGTAACTATATCGATTGGCTACTTGCTTTGCCATGGACAAAGGAAACTGAAGATCGTTTAGATATTCACCGTGCAGATAAAATTCTAAATGAAGAGCACTACGGTCTTGAAAAAGTAAAAGAGCGTGTGCTCGAATACTTAGCTGTTCAGAAATTAACGAACTCATTAAAGGGACCAATTCTTTGTTTAGCTGGACCTCCAGGAGTAGGTAAAACGTCTCTAGCACGTTCTATTGCGACGGCGTTAAATCGGAATTTTGTCCGCGTATCGCTCGGTGGCGTGCGTGATGAATCTGAAATTCGAGGCCATCGCCGTACGTATGTAGGCGCGATGCCTGGACGTATTATTCAAGGAATGAAAAAAGCTGGTACAGTCAACCCTGTCTTTTTATTAGATGAGATTGATAAAATGTCTAATGACTTCCGTGGAGACCCATCTTCTGCTATGCTTGAAGTCTTGGATCCGGAGCAAAACCATAATTTTAGCGATCACTATATTGAAGAAACGTATGATTTATCAAAAGTGATGTTTGTAGCTACTGCTAATAATTTAGCGACGATTCCAGGACCTTTACGCGACAGAATGGAAATCATTAATATTGCTGGCTATACAGAGCTTGAAAAACTTGAAATTGCTAAGCGTCATCTAGCAGTGAGACAGTTAGAAAACCATGGTCTGAAAAAAGCTGACCTTCAAATTCGAGAAGATGCTCTAGTAGCAATCATTCGTCTTTATACGAGAGAAGCGGGCGTTCGTAACCTCGAGCGTGAAATTGCATCTATTTGTCGTAAAGCTGCTCGCATTATCGTATCTGGAGATAAAAAGCGCGTAGTCGTAACTGAAAAGAACTTAGAAGAATTTTTAGGAAAAGCAAGGTTTCGCTATGGGCAAGCTGAATCTGAAAACCAAGTTGGTGTTGCAACAGGGTTAGCTTACACAACTGTGGGAGGAGATACGCTTGCAATTGAAGTTAGTCTATCTCCTGGAAAAGGTCGCCTTGTACTAACAGGGAAACTTGGTGATGTGATGAAAGAGTCTGCTCAAGCAGCTTTTAGTTACATTCGTTCAAAAGCGGAAGAGCTAGGAATTGATGAAAAGTTCCATGAGAAATATGACATTCATATTCATGTGCCAGAAGGAGCAGTACCAAAAGATGGACCTTCGGCAGGAATTACAATTGCAACAGCTTTAACTTCAGCTTTAACAGGTAGACCGGTAAGAAGAGAGGTAGGAATGACGGGTGAGATTACGCTTAGAGGTCGCGTCTTACCAATCGGTGGATTAAAAGAAAAATCATTAAGTGCACATCGCGCTGGACTTACAAAAATCTTAATCCCTCAAGACAACGAGCGTGATATTGAAGATATTCCAGATAGTGTACAAGAACAGTTGGACATCGTACTTGTATCTCATTTAGATCAAGTATTGGAACATGCATTAGTAGGAGAGGTAAAATGAAAGTAACCCAAGCGGAAATTGTTATCAGCGCAGTAAAGCCTGATCAATATCCAAAAGAAAACTTGCCAGAATTTGCTTTGGCTGGTCGATCAAATGTAGGAAAATCATCATTTATTAATAAAATGCTTAACCGTAAAAACTTAGCACGTACATCGTCAAAGCCTGGAAAAACACAAACGTTAAATTTTTATTTAATCAATGAAATGATGCATTTTGTTGATGTTCCAGGCTACGGGTTTGCTAAAGTGTCTAAGACAGAGCGTGAAGCATGGGGCAAGATGATTGAAACATATTTAACGGATCGCGATCAGCTAAAAGCGGTGTTATTAATTATTGATTTACGTCACGCGCCGTCTAAAGATGATGTCATGATGTACAATTTCTTAAAGCATTACGAAATTCCTGTAATGGTTATTGCCACAAAAGCGGATAAAATTCCGAAAGGTAAATGGCAAAAGCACTTAAAAGTTGTACGTGATACGTTAGAGCTAGAAGCCGAAGATGAACTCATTCTATTTTCATCTGAAACTGGTCAAGGAAAAGATCAATCGTGGAGATCACTTCAATACCGCATGAATAATTAACAAAAAAAGGTTGAAACGAAAAGCGCTCGCTTTTCGTTTCAACCTTTTTTACATATATTACTTACGTTTGAAAAATAATAAATATAAGCCAATGAGTAGGAATAGAATAGGCCAAAAGGTAGCTAGGTAATTCACACCGTTTTCAACCGCTGGGGCAAACTGATTTAAATTATTTGAAAACATCATAAACAGCGCAATGAGTAATAAAAGAATACCTTGAAATAGGCCGGTTTTACTCTTTTTCGCACTCAGTAAAAAGCTCAGTGCAATCATTAAAATGACCATGCTAGTATGTTGAGGCCAGAACGGCAGCCAGTCACTTACATAAAAATGACCGCCTAATGTAATTAATATGTAGCTTGCTAGTACGTTAGAATAGTCTTGCGAAATGCGACATTGTGCCCCAAGCGCAACTCCGACTAAAACGAGCAGGAGAGGCCAGGTGTATAAGTGTTCTGCGATTTTTAAGTTAAGCTCGTCTACTAGAAAAAAGATTCCAAATCCAACTAATAAAACTCCGAAAAAAATTGACTGTTTCTTCATCGTAACCTCCTGGTGTGATTAAACAGGAAAAGTGATAAATCACTGCTTTTTTGATACAATTTGTTATGGATAATCGTTAATATCTTAACACATGTTTTCAAAGACTGTTCACATTTTTTTTAAGAACGAGTAGGGAAACATGTTATAATAGAGATAGATAAAAGGACAGTAATTTAATTTTTTATTGAAGGGGGTATGTACAAGTGCATATTATAGCAGTCGGCTTAAATTATCGAACAGCCCCTGTTGAAATAAGGGAAAAGCTTAGCTTTAAAGAACAAGAGTTAGGCTCTGCAATGAAAGCTTTAAGTAGTCAAAAGAGTATCTTAGAAAACATTATTGTGTCAACATGTAATCGTACGGAGATCTATGCAGTAGTGGATCAGTTACACACAGGGCGTTACTATGTAAAAGCCTTTTTGGCAGAGTGGTTTGAACTAGATAAAGACGAGTTTTCACCTTTTTTAACAATTGCTGAAAACGATGGTGCTATTGAGCATTTGTATCGAGTAAGCTGTGGGTTAGACTCAATGGTTGTAGGTGAAACACAGATTCTTGGACAGGTACGTTCAAGCTTTTTACTTGCTCAACAAAATCAAACAATTGGAACGGTATTTAATCAATTGTTTAAGCAAGCTATTACACTAGCCAAGCGTGCGCACAGCGAGACAGAGATTGGAGCCAATGCTGTTTCAGTGAGTTACGCTGCGGTTGAGTTAGCGAAAAAAATTTTTGGTGATCTGTCATCGAAGCATGTGCTTATTCTAGGTGCAGGTAAAATGGGCGAGCTTGCTTTGCAGAACTTATACGGCAGCGGTGCTCAAAAAGTAACGGTTGTAAATCGTACATTCGAAAAAGCAGAAGAACTTGCTAAGCGCTTTTCTGGTCAAGCGAAACAGCTAAACGAACTTCAATGTGCGTTAATTGAAGCTGATATTTTAATTAGCTCTACGGGAGCTAGTACGTTTGTCGTATCAAAAGATATGATGAAGCAAGTAGAGCGCATGCGCAAAGGACGACCTCTTTTTATGGTTGATATCGCGGTTCCGCGTGATTTGGATCCTGCACTTGCAGAGCTTGATAGCGTCTTTTTATATGATATTGATGACTTACAAGGGATTGTGGATGCGAATTTACAAGAACGCAAAAAGGCTGCTGAAACAATCGAGTTAATGATTGAAGCTGAAATTGTTGATTTTAAAATGTGGCTAGGTCGTCTTGGGGTTGTGCCTGTTATTTCAGCTCTTCGTGAGAAAGCACTAACTATTCAGGCTGATACGATGGCTAGTATTAATCGCAAGCTTCCGAATTTGTCTGAGCGTGAACGAAAAGTGCTGAACAAACATACGAAAAGCATCATAAATCAATTGCTGCGAGATCCGATTTTACATGCAAAAGAATTGGCTGGAGAGCAGCATGCTGAAGAGTCGTTAGAATTGTTCATGAAGATTTTTAATATTGAACAAGAAGTGGAAGCTCAAAAGCAAAAAGAATCTCATCATGAGCTACCCGTAACTCCTCAACAAGTAGCTTACCAGTCGTAAGTGAGGCTTTGATATGGTTGATATCTCATTGACCAGAATTTATGAATTAATTGTAATTTTATACGCGGTCAGTGTTTTGCTTTATTTCATTGACTTTGTACAGCATAACCGGAAGGCAAATAAAGTAGCCTTCTGGTTACTTTCTATTGTGTGGTTTTTACAAACAATCTTTTTGTTTTTACGAATGTGGGAAACCAGTAGAGTCCCAATCTTAACAATTTCAGAGGGCCTGTACTTCTATGCGTGGGTGCTCATTACGCTATCGTTAGTCATCAATCGTTTATTTAGAGTTGATTTTGTCGTGTTCTTTACGAATGCGATTGGCTTTTTAATCATGGCGATTCATACGTTTGCACCAATGGAAACACAAACGTCGGTTGAAGCAGAACGATTGGTATCGGAACTTTTAATTTTTCACATCACAATGGCTATTTTATCTTATGGAGCTTTTTCCATTTCTTTTGTTTTCTCAGCTTTGTACCTTGTACAGTATGATTTGCTGAAAAAGAAAAAATGGAACAAGCGACTGATGCGCATTGAGGATTTAACGAAGCTGGATTATCTGTCTTACGTACTGATCTTAATTGGTGTACCTCTATTGTTGCTTTCCTTGATGCTTGGGTTAATATGGGCGTATATTAAAGTAGTCGATTTTCACTGGTATGATACAAAGGTATTAGGTTCGTTCTTTATGCTCCTTGCATATAGCGCTTACTTGTATGTGCGTTTGAGAAGAGGAATTCAAGGTCGGGCAATAGCTATTTGGAACATCGCATTATTTTTAATTTTATTGATTAACTTTTTCTTATTTGGAAGTTTGTCAAACTTTCATTTTTGGGAGTCGTAAAACTAGGAGGACAACATGCGGAAAATTATTGTCGGCTCACGCCGAAGCAAGCTAGCATTAACACAGACAAAATGGGTTATCGAACAGTTGAAACAACAAGGTCTTCCTTTTGAGTTTGAGATTAAAGAAATTGTCACAAAAGGAGATAAAATCTTAGATGTAACGCTTTCTAAGGTAGGCGGAAAAGGCTTATTTGTAAAAGAAATTGAACAAGCAATATTGTCAAAAGAAATTGATATGGCCGTTCACAGCATGAAGGATATGCCGGCTGTTTTACCTGAAGGGTTAACAATTGGATGCATTCCGCTGCGTGAAGACCACAGAGATGTGCTCATTTCAAAGACCGGAAAAACGTTTGAAGAGCTACCAAGTGGAGCTGTCATTGGAACGAGTAGCCTACGACGTGGTGCACAGCTTCTTGCAAAGCGTTCAGACATTGAAATTAAATGGATTCGAGGCAATATCGATACACGTTTAAACAAACTACAAACAGAAGAATATGACGCAATAATTCTAGCTGCAGCTGGTCTATCACGAATGGGTTGGTCTAAAGACACTGTGACGCAGTATTTAAACCCTAGCTTAAGTGTTCCAGCGGTTGGTCAAGGAGCTTTAGCGATTGAATGTCGTTCAGATGACAAGGAGCTACTTGAACTTCTACATATGCTAAACGATGAGGACACAAGCTTAGCAGTTCAAGCAGAGCGCGTGTTTCTAAAGCGCATGGAAGGCGGCTGTCAAGTTCCGATTGCAGGCTATGCTCACGTAGTAGAGAATAGGCATGTACAATTAACAGCGCTTGTTGCTTCTCCAGATGGTCAACAAATTTATCAAGAAACGCTTGCTGGTGCAAACCCCGTAGAAATTGGAGAGGAAGCTGCACGTCGTTTAACTGCCAACGGAGCTAAAGAATTAATTGATCGTGTAAAAGAGGAGCTGGACAGTTAATGAGTCAACAGGCTCCTCTTTTTTTAAAACGAGTGTTGATTACGCGCCAAGCGGAG
The DNA here is from genome assembly GCF_038050335.1 of Priestia sp. FSL W8-0001. Classification (NCBI taxonomy): domain Bacteria; kingdom Bacillati; phylum Bacillota; class Bacilli; order Caryophanales; family Bacillaceae; genus Priestia; species Priestia sp. FSL W8-0001. The sequence goes on along the minus strand of NZ_JBBPAL010000001.1, from coordinate 3,379,020 downwards.
CAAGCCAAAAGCTTTACTGCTGCAATACAAGCTGTAGGTGGTATTCCTTTAACGGTGCCTGTTTTATCTTTTGTACCAGCAGCTAATCGTACGTACATACAGAGAGTGCTTGAACAGCTTCATACATATCAGTGGATTATCTTTACAAGTCAAAATGGAGTCGAGTTTTTCTTTCAGTGGCTTAATCTATTAAATATAAACAGTGGTTTAGCTAAATCCTGTAAGATCGCTGTTGTTGGAAAAAAAACAGGTGAAGCACTCAAAAAACGTGGGATAAAGCCAGACGTAACTCCTGAAGAGTACATAGCAGAGTCACTGCTAGAAGCACTCATGAAGGAGGCTAAACCTCATGAAAAAGTCCTTGTTGTTAGAGGGAATCTAGCACGTCCTATTCTTTTACAAGGACTTGATGAAAAAGGGTATAGCGTGACGGACCTGGTGATGTATGAAACGGTTCAAAATAAAGCATCCAGGACTGAGCTTCAGCACGCGGTTGAGAAAGCGGATATCATTACGTTTACAAGCTCATCTACCGTTAACTTCTTTGTTGATATGATGGATTCAAAACAAGATTGGCTATCGGTTATAAACGAAAAAGTGGTCGTGTGTATAGGACCTATTACCGCTCAAACTGCTGCCAAATATGAAATTGAGCACATCGTTCCAGAAGAGTATACAATTAATGGTATGATAGAGAAAATGGTAGATTATTTTAAAGGTAACAATTAAGGAGGATTTTCTCATGACATTATTACAATTCAATCGTCATCGTCGTCTAAGACGTTCAGATAGCATGCGTGCACTTGTTCGCGAAACGCACTTACAGCCGGAAGACTTTATTTATCCAATCTTTGTAATTGAAGGAGAAAATAAGCGCAATGCAGTTCAATCCATGCCAGGCGTAGATCAAGTATCGCTTGATTTATTAAGTAGAGAAATGCAGGAGCTTGTCGATTTGGGAATTCAGTCCGTTATTGTTTTTGGCGTGCCAGCTGAAAAAGATGCTGTTGGTTCGCAAGCTTATCATGATCATGGAATCGTTCAAAAAGCAATTCGTCAAATTAAAGAAGAGTTCCCTGAACTTGTCGTTATTGCAGACACTTGCTTATGTCAATATACCGATCATGGACATTGTGGCATTATTGAAGAAGGAAAAATCTTAAATGACCCAACGCTTGATTTGCTAGCAAGAACAGCGGTTAGTCAAGCAAGAGCTGGCGCTGATATCATTGCACCTTCTAACATGATGGATGGGTTCGTAGCGGCTATTCGTCATGGTTTAGACGAAGCTGGTTTCGAAGATATTCCTATTATGTCTTACGCTGTAAAATATGCGTCAGCTTTCTACGGTCCTTTCCGTGATGCAGCACATTCTTCTCCGCAATTTGGAGATCGTAAAACGTACCAAATGGACCCAGCCAATCGCTTAGAAGCTCTTCGTGAAGCGGATTCTGACGTAGCCGAAGGTGCAGACTTCTTAATTGTAAAACCAGCGCTTTCTTACTTAGATATTATGCGTGATGTAAAAAATAACTTTAACCTACCTGTCGTGGCTTATAACGTAAGTGGAGAATACTCCATGATTAAAGCAGCTGCACAAAATGGATGGGTAAATGAAAAAGAGATTGTGCTAGAAAAGCTTACAAGTATGAAGCGTGCTGGAGCAGATTTAATCATTACGTATCATGCGAAAGATGCTGTTCGCTGGCTAAAAGACAACTAAAAGGAGTGTTTGTTCGATGAGAAGTTATGAAAAATCAAAAGCAGCCTTTCTTCAAGCAAAGCAACTAATGCCGGGCGGAGTAAATAGCCCAGTTCGTGCTTTTAAATCTGTAGATATGGATCCTATCTTTATGGAACGTGGAAAAGGAGCGAAAATCTACGATATTGATGGAAATGAATATGTAGATTACGTCCTATCTTGGGGGCCATTAATTCATGGTCACTCAAATGATCGTGTGGTAGAAGCAATTAAGAAAGTAACTGAGTCTGGAACAAGCTTTGGTGCTCCAACTTTAATTGAGAACGAATTAGCTAAAGTAGTAATCTCACGTGTACCTTCAATTGAAATTGTTCGTATGGTGAGTTCTGGAACGGAAGCAACGATGAGTGCTCTTCGCTTAGCTCGTGGCTATACGAATCGAAATAAAATCTTAAAATTTGAAGGATGCTATCACGGGCACGGCGATTCATTGTTAATTAAAGCTGGTTCGGGTGTTGCAACACTGGGTTTACCAGATAGCCCTGGTGTACCAGAAGGAATTGCTAAAAATACGATTACGGTTCCTTATAATGATTTAAAAAGCGTAAAGTATGCGTTTGAGCAGTTTGGTGAAGATATTGCGGGTGTTATTGTTGAGCCAGTAGCTGGTAATATGGGAGTAGTACCACCTCAGCTTGGATTTTTAGAAGGGCTTCGTGAAATTACATCTGACTATGGCTCACTGTTAATTTTTGATGAAGTGATGACAGGCTTCCGAGTAGCGTATAACTGTGCGCAAGGTTACTATAACGTAACGCCTGATTTAACTTGCTTAGGAAAAGTAATTGGTGGTGGCCTTCCGGTTGGTGCTTACGGTGGTAAAGCGGAGATTATGGAGCGAGTAGCACCGAGTGGTCCAATTTACCAAGCGGGTACGCTTTCTGGAAACCCACTTGCCATGACGGCAGGTTATGAGACGCTAACGCAGTTAACGCCACAGTCGTATGATGAATTTTCTAGAAAAGCAGATCGCCTTGAAGAAGGTCTAAAAGCAGCCGCGGCAAAATATGAAGTGCCTCATACAATTAATCGAGCTGGCTCTATGATTGGCTTGTTCTTCACAAACGAAGACGTAATTAACTATGAGACAGCGAAAACATCAAATCTTGAATACTTTAGCAAGTACTATCGTGAAATGGCGAATGAAGGAGTCTTTTTACCACCTTCTCAATTTGAAGGTATGTTTTTATCGACTTCTCATGCGGATGCAGATATTGAATTTACAATCCAAGCTGCTGAAAAAGCCTTTGCTAAACTTCGTTCATAATCCAAAGAGCTTACGTGATAAACGTAAGCTTTTTTGCTTTTAAAGACATATTTTATTTTTCACTTTCATACATCTTTAATGACAACGCTATTTTGTAAGGTGTTGGAAGGGGGAGAGCAATTTGTCGCAGGATAATTTATCGGGTCTGCGTTTTTCAGTAGAAGAATCAGTATGGTTTCAAAAGGGACAGGAAGTGTCTCAGCTTTTATCAATCTCCTTAGAGCCTCAGGTCGCAATCCAAGAATATGATCAATATGTCTCCATTCGTGGAGCTTTATTGCTAACAGGTGAATATGAAACGTTAGAAGAGGAAGCACACTCTTTGCGCGAATATACAAACGAAAAGCACGTTGAATCAGTGCTTGTTAGAGAAGATGGTACAGCTGAACTATCACATGCCTTCCCTGTTGACATTACGATTCCTAAAAATCGTATTCAGAATATGGAAGATGTTTATGTATCAATTGATTTATTTGATTATGAGTTACCAGAATCGGATTGCCTACAGCTAATGGCGGATTTATCGATTACGGGTCTTTACGGTGAACAGCAAAGTCACGTAAGAGAAGAGGAAAAAGGTTGGGCAGAAATTGAAGAACCAGAAGCAAAACATGAAGAAGAGCTTGAAGCTTCTTACCGCAACACTGCTGTTGAAGAAGTAGAAGAAAAAGAACTTGAAGTTCCTTACCGTAATACTTCTGTTGAAGAAGAAGCAAAACATGAAGAAGAGCTTGAAGCTTCTTACCGCAACACTGCTGTTGAAGAAGTAGAAGAAGAAAAAGAACTTGAAGTTCCTTACCGTAATACTTCTGTTGAAGAAGAAGCAAAACATGAAGAAGAGCTTGAAGCTTCTTATCGTAACGCTTCTGTTGAGGAAGAAATGGACGTAAAGGAAGTTGAAAAAGAAGCCGAGGTGCAGAACTATTTTTCGTCCGTTTTCCGTAAAGAAGAACCAAAAGAAACGTTAGTAAAGTACGAAGAAGATGTGTATGAACCGTTTGAAGTAGAAGTGAAAAAAGAAGAAGCGGAAGAAGAACGCGAAGATAATGTAATTGAGCTGTTTCAAGCACGTGAAGATGCGTCCAGTTGGGGCGAAGAAGAAACGGAGATAGCACATTATGAAGAAAAAGAGCAGGAAGAAAATGAAATTGTAGTAGAGTTTCGAAAGGAAGAGGAATCGGCTTCAAACCGTGCGGAAAATGCGCTGTATTTAACAAAGCTATTTTCTCGTGAGGAAGAGAAACAAGCGACATGGCGCTTATGCATTGTCCAAAGTGGAGACTCGCTTGATACGATTGCTGAACGCTATGATACAAACGTACAGAGTCTTTTAAGAGTAAATGATTTAGAAGACGAGCAAGAGTTAGAAGAAGGAAGCATCCTAAACATTCCTGTTAAGTAAAATAGCAATAGAAAACAGTTTTGACTTCTGCTACGTCTTAACTGTTTTCTTTGTGTATAAATGAATGTTTAATGCATAGAAAGTAACAAGGAGGTGTGAGTATGAACTATCAGGAACCTGTTAATTATCATGAACTCCTAAAGCAGTATCAGCTTGAAATTGATTTTATCGAAGACTACGGGAAGGTAAAGAAAGTCTATACCAAAAGCGGAGTCTATGCCTTAAAAGAAGTAGAGGAAGCTGAAATTAGAAGTCATGATTTTATTAGAAGTCTTCAAAATCTTCAGCATAAAGGATGGATGGGGTTTGTCCCTATTTATCAATCCAGGCAAGGTTCGCCTGTGGTAACCCACCAAAACAAAGGTTATTATTTGATGCCTTGGCTTCCTAATACACCTTCTGACGAACGGGATGTAAGATATCATAAATTATTTCAAGAGTTAGCAAAGCTTCATGGTACTTCTTCAAAAGAAGTTGAAGTTAAAAAGAAAGATATTGAAACGCACTATACGGGATTAAAAACAACGTGGGAAGACCGTCAAAAAGAGCTTGAAGAGTATGTAATGGAATGTGAAAAAAAGGTGTATATGTCCCCTTTTGAACTTCATTTTTGTACCGTGTATTATGAAATGATGCGGGCTATGGAATTTGGGTTTAGTCGGTTAGATGAATGGAACACCGAAATGGAAGAAAAAGAAAAAATCCGACTTGTGACGATTCATGGAAAGCTGTCGGCAAAGCATTTTTTATACGATGAACGCGGGAATGGCTTTTTTATTAATTTAGAGCAAGCGCGTGAGGCTTCACCGATTCATGATCTTGTCTCATTTTATTTGCGAACGCTACGCACATATCCATTAACGAGCTTAGATAGCTATGAATGGTTCGCAACATACGAGAAGCATTTTGCACTGAGAGAAGAGGAACGTTTACTTTTGCATTCATATCTTGCTTTTCCAGAACCTTTATATCAGTGCATCATGCAGTATCGTCACCAGCGGTATAAAACTGAGCTTGAACATATGCAATCGTTGATTCGAGCATACTGGCTAACAAAAAATATTGAACAGGTCAATATTAAAATCTTTGAAGTAGATCAACAGAAAAAAATAGCAGCAGAAGCGGCTGCTAATGAGACTGAGACATAAGTAGTTCAGTCCTTACTATACCTGAACGATTGAGAGTTCATCACTTTTAATCGTTCAGGTTTTTTGGTTGATTGTGAAAACAATGTTGGAAACAGGGTGGAATGGAGCGTAGGACACTCGACTCCTGCGGAAAGCGAGTGACCGTAGCGCAATGGAACGAACGTGTTGAGACAAACTAAAGAGATGGGAACAGCTAGTGTTCGTCTTTTAGAAGCAATCATTTTGTTATGTCCCAAACTCTTTTTTACATCCATTCTAGATAGAGAACAATAGTGATGAGTGAAAAAATAGCAAGAAGGAAAACATCGAACGTGGTGGGGAAAAAAAGCGTTCGAATTCCTTGAATAATCGTCAGGGGAATGATGAATTGGGCACACGCTGCGCCAATCGTTTTAAACCAGCGCTGTACTTGATAAGAGTTAAACTGTAAGTTAATTCGTTTTTTCATACTTCATATGCTCCTTTCCTGCTTGCAGGCCGTTACATAATAATGTATGAATCATGGGCGCTAGGTGTTCAGTTTTTTTCGTAAGATCTGGCGTGTTTGTGAATAGAATGAGAAAAAAATGGAGAAGATTATTGACGAATTCATATTTTTTCATATAGTATAATTAAGAGAAAATCATATGAACATACAGTGAGTAGGAAGAGTACAAAATAAAGCACCTTTAGAGAGAGAAATCAGCAGCTGAAAGATTTCTTAGGAAAGCTTATTTGGAAGGTCGCCTATGAGTAGTTTTTTTGAACAGACTTTGGTCTAAGTAGAAGAAACCGGTTAATGAACCGTTATGAAATGAAGTGTATAGACGTCTTTACGGGAGAAGTCTATAAAAAAAGGTGGTACCGCGAAATCAACTCCTTTCGTCCTTTTATGGAAGAAGGAGTTTTTTTATGTTCATTCGAGCTTTCGCATATCGAAAGCTATATAAGAAATTATACATGGAGGTACAGAGTATGTCAGAACAGGAAGTAAAGCTTTCAACGAAGTATGACCCAAAATCTGTTGAAGAAAATCGCTATCAATATTGGTTGGATGGGAAGTTTTTTGAAGCAACAAACGATGCTGAGAAAGAGCCCTACACAATCGTGATCCCACCGCCAAACGTAACGGGTAAACTTCATCTAGGGCATGCTTGGGATACAACGTTACAAGACATTTTAACGCGTATGAAGCGCATGCAGGGCTATGACGTTCTATGGTTGCCTGGAATGGATCACGCCGGTATCGCTACGCAAGCAAAAGTAGAAGAAAAGCTTCGTCAAGAAGGAAAAAGCCGTTATGACTTAGGGCGTGAGAAGTTTGTAGAAGAAACGTGGAAGTGGAAAGAAGAATATGCCAGCTTTATTCGTCAGCAGTGGTCCAAGCTAGGCCTTGGCTTAGATTATTCTCGCGAGCGCTTTACGTTAGATGAAGGCTTATCAAAAGCCGTTCGTGAAGTATTTGTTAAGCTATATAAAAAAGGCTTAATCTACCGCGGTGAATATATTATCAACTGGGATCCAGCAACAAAAACAGCCCTGTCTGATATTGAGGTTATCTATAAGGATGTGCAAGGTGCATTTTACCATATGCGCTATCCGCTTGCCGACGGTTCTGGGCATATTGAAATTGCAACAACACGTCCGGAAACAATGCTAGGTGATACGGCAGTTGCTGTTCATCCTGAAGACGAACGCTATAAGCATTTAATTGGTAAAACAGTTAAGCTTCCGATTGTAGGTCGTGAAATTCCTATCGTTGGTGACGATTATGTAGACATGGAGTTTGGCTCAGGCGCTGTGAAGATTACACCTGCTCATGATCCAAACGACTTTGAAATTGGGAACCGCCACAATTTAGAACGCATTCTTGTGATGAATCAAGACGGTACAATGAACGACAAAGCAGGAAAATATGAAGGTATGGATCGCTTTGAATGTCGTAAACAAATCGTAAAAGATTTACAAGAAGATGGCATTTTATTTGAAATTGAAGATCACATGCACTCTGTAGGTCACAGTGAACGTAGTGGAGCTGTGGTCGAGCCTTACTTATCAACGCAGTGGTTCGTGAAAATGCAGCCCCTGGCTGATCAGGCAGTTGAACTTCAAAAAAGCGAAGAAAAGGTTCAGTTTGTTCCAGATCGCTTTGAAAAAACGTACCTACACTGGATGGAGAATATTCGCGACTGGTGTATTTCACGTCAGCTTTGGTGGGGACACCGTATTCCAGCTTGGTATCATAAAGAAACTGGAGAAGTGCACGTTGATCATGAGCCTCCAGCAGATATTGAAAACTGGGAGCAAGATTCAGACGTACTTGATACGTGGTTTAGTTCAGCTTTATGGCCATTTTCAACGATGGGTTGGCCGGACGTGGAATCGATTGACTTCCAGCGCTACTATCCAACAAATGCGCTTGTAACGGGCTATGACATCATCTTCTTCTGGGTATCTCGCATGATTTTCCAAGGTCTTGAATTTACAGGCAAGCGTCCATTTGACGACGTATTAATTCACGGACTTGTACGTGACGAGCAAGGCCGTAAGGTGAGTAAATCTCTTGGAAACGGTGTAGATCCGATGGAAGTGATTGAGAAGTACGGTGCCGATTCACTTCGCTACTTCTTATCAACGGGAAGTTCACCGGGACAAGATTTACGCTTTAGCTTTGAAAAGGTTGAAGCAACTTGGAACTTTGCTAATAAAATTTGGAATGCATCTCGCTTTGCATTAATGAATATGGATGGCATTACGTTTGAAGAACTTGATATGTCGGGTGAGAAATCAGTAGCGGATGAGTGGATTTTAACACGCTTAAATGAAACAATTGAAAGCGTAACGAAGCTAGCTGATAAGTATGAGTTCGGCGAAGTAGGACGCGTGCTTTATAACTTTATCTGGGATGACTTCTGCGACTGGTATATTGAAATGGCAAAGCTACCTCTATATGGAGAAGACGAAGCGGCTAAGAAAACAACTCGTTCAATCTTAGCGTATGTGTTAGACAACACAATGCGACTTTTACATCCATTTATGCCGTTTATTACCGAGGAAATTTGGCAAAGCTTGCCGCATGAAGGCGAATCGATTACGGTAGCGAAATGGCCAGAAGTACGCCCAGAGCTAACAAATAAAGAAGCGGCAAACGAAATGCGCTTACTTGTAGACATCATTCGTTCAGTGCGTAATATTCGTGCGGAAGTAAATACGCCAATGAGCAAGCAAGTACGCTTGTTCATTAAAGCAAAAGATGAAGCGATTCAAGCGCAGCTTGAGAAAAATCGTGCATACATCGAGAAATTCTGTAATCCAAGTGAGCTTGCAATTTCTACGGAAATCTCTTTAGACGAAAAAGCAATGACAGCTGTTGTAACAGGAGCTGAATTAATTCTACCTCTTGAAGGGTTAATTAACATTGAAGAGGAAATTGCGCGCCTTGAAAAAGAATACGATAAGCTGAATAAAGAAGTGGAGCGTGTTCAAAAGAAACTTGGAAATCAAGGTTTTATCGCAAAAGCACCGGCAAAAGTAGTAGAAGAAGAGCGCCAAAAAGAACAGGATTATGTTGAAAAACGTGAAGCTGTTCAAGCGCGTATTGTCGAATTGCGCGGGGAATAATAGAAAAAAGCGCTGCTTGTGAAGCAGCGCTTTTTGCAGGCTGTTGAGAAACTTTGTTCTCAACAGCTTTTTTATGTCTGTCTTTTTTTATCAGTGGTAACACTGATAAAAAAAGACTGGAGTTGATGAAACATGATGGGTGCACTTAAAAATCATCGAGATGAACAAGTGATGGTTTCTGTAGAAGATTTAGTTCCTGCCAATCACTTTTTGCGTACAATTGAAGCGACAATTGATTTTAGCTTTATTGAAGAAAAGCTTCTTCCTTATTATTGTGAAGACAATGGACGTCCTTCCATTCATCCCATTACGCTATTCAAAATGATGTTTATTGGCTACTTTTATGGCGTTCGTTCCGAACGTCAACTTGCCAAAGAAATTCAAACGAATGTGGCGTATCGATGGTTCTTAGGCTTATCGTTAACGGATGCCGTTCCTCACCATTCGACGATTAGTTTTAATCGCCGAACACGCTTTTTAGATACGACGATTTTTGAAGACATTTTTGATGAAATTGTTCGCCAGGCGATAGAACATCGCATGGTTGGTGGACGTGCTTTAATGACAGACTCGACTCATATCAAAGCGAACGCAAATAAACATAAATATGAAAAACAACCAAAGAAGTCCCGCCGACAAGCGTATATGGAAGAGTTAGAAGCAGCCGTCAACGAAGATCGTCTTGAAAACGGAAAAAAGAACTAAGTCCTCGAAAGGAAGGCGTTGCCTTACAAAAACAAACCCGCATCAGTACAACGGATCCCGATAGTGGTTTTATGATGAGAGATGGAAAGCCAGATGGCTTTCATTATTTAGATCATCGAACGGTGGATGTCAAACATAATATTATTACAGACACCTGTATTACAGATGGCAATGTGGCTGACTCTGTTCCTTATCTTGACCGCCTTGACATACAAATAAAAAAGTTTCGCTTTTCTGTTGAAGCTGTTGCATTAGATGCCGGGTATTTTACAAGCCATATTTGTAAACGCCTTTCTGAAAAAGGGATTTTTATGGTGATGGGCTATCGGCGTTTTGGATCGTCAAACAAAGACGTGCCAAAACGTCTGTTTCACTACGTACAGGAAAAAGATGTATTCGCTTGTCCAATGGGGTGCATTTTATCGTATGCGACTACCAGTCGCACAGGAGATCGTACATACAAATCAAATCCAAGTGATTGTGCCGTTTGTCCAATGAGAAACGGTTGTTTTTCCGCTTCCCAAAAACAACGCGTGGTGACACGTCACATTTGGGAGAGATTCAAAGAACAAGCGCGTCTAAATAAGCGCACAAAAGCAGGTAAACAACTTTATCGTATGCGTTGCACGACGATTGAGCGTAGCTTTGCCGACGCAAAAGAGCTAAATGGGTATCGATATGCCCGGTATCGAGGGCTGAAGTCTGTCCAGATGCAGGCGTATCTGACGGCAGCTTGTCAAAACATGAAAAAAATCGCCCATTACCTGACCAAAACAGGTCAGGTAATGGGCGATTTTTATGGAAAACGACGATTTATTTGTGAAATGTTTACTTGTTTCACTATAAAAAATGAAAAGAGCCTCAGATTGACGAGAACCTTACAGGTTTCTCGTCAATCTGAAAAAAGCGCTGCTTGTGAAGCAGCGCTTTTTGTATACATAACGGAACCACAACCAGACTTTTAAGTTCATTCGATTTTTACTGTTGCATTCGCTATAATAATCATAATACAAAAAGAAGGGTGACCGCGATGATACAAACATATGATGAGGCCTTACAATGGATACATAATCGCTTACGTTTTGGCATGAAGCCTGGCTTAGAGCGAATGAACTGGATGCTTGAACAGCTTGATTATCCCCATCAAAATATAAAAGCTATTCATATTGCGGGCACAAACGGAAAAGGCTCAACCGTTACGTATCTGCGCTATATGCTCCAAGAAGCAGGGTATGATGTAGGCACATTTACTTCTCCTTATATTGAAACATTTAATGAGCGAATTAGCATAAACGGAACGCCAATTTCAGATGAGGAAATGCTTCGCCTTGTACAAGAAGTTAAAGCAGTTGTAGAAAGAGTAGAAGAGACAGAATTTGGCGCTGCGACTGAGTTTGAAGTTATTACGCTCATGTTCTTTTTATATTTTGGCTACCATAACCGCGTTGATTATGTTCTTGTTGAAGCTGGACTTGGTGGTCGATACGATTCAACAAATGTCGTTGAACCACTGTTAACCATTATTACGAATATTGGCTTTGATCACATGGCTATTTTAGGGAATACGGTAGATAAGATTGCGTTTGAAAAAGCAGGCATCATTAAGCGAGGCGTGCCTTTAGTAACGGGTGTAGAACAAAAAGAAGCGATAGAAGTAATTGAAGGAATAGCTCGTGACCATGAGGCGTCGCTAGATCGTTTGGGCAGTGAGTTTACAATTGAAAGTTACAGTGCTTTAGAAAATGGCGAAGCCTTTACATTACAAACACCTATCCATACTTATGAGAACCTTGAACTTGGCATGTTTGGCTATCATCAAGTGAAAAACGCATCCTTAGCGGTTCGAGCTTTAGAGCTGTTAGGACAAAAAGGAGAACTACAGCTTTCTCAAGCTGATTTAGCAGAAGGGTTAAAAAAAGCACGCTGGAGTGGACGCTTTGAAAAAGTGAGTGATTCTCCACTAGTTATCATTGATGGTGCCCATAACCAAGAAGGTGTAAAAAGCCTACTAAGTACGCTGCGTCTTCACTATGAAGACAAGCAGATTCACATCATTTTTAGCTGCCTAAATGACAAGAGTGGTAAAGAAATGGTGAAAAGTTTAGAAGGTATTGCTGAAAGTATTACCTTTACATCGTTTGATTTTCCAAGAGCGAGAACAGGACAAGAGCTATATGAACTCAGTAAGCACCCTAGTAAAAAAGTGAATGAACAGTGGCAAGAAGCAATTGAACAAGCTCTTTTACACCATGCAAAACCAAATGACTTAATCGTCATTACAGGTTCACTTTACTTTATTTCAGAAGTTCGATCATTCTTATTACGCGCCTAAAAAGCAAGTCGTCACCGAACGGCTTGCTTTTTTATTTAAAATATTTCGTGAATGACACTGTGAATAAAGAACTATTTTTATTATAATGATGGTAAAACATACTAAAGAGAGGAATAAAAGATACTATGACCAAAGTTATAGGTGAGTGGATAGGATTCTTTATTGCAATCTTGTTGTTCAGTACGTTCGTTCCTCTACAAGGACAAGCTGCAAGCAGTACTCCTGCTTTAAATGTGAACGTAAGCCCGTCAAAAGAAGAGTTTTTAAAGCCTTTAGGTGCTGATGCACAGGGAGATTTAAATATTACGCTTAATCCAGAAGGAAAGCTTGATGATATTTCAAATGAGCTTAGAAAGCCTTTAGACGTGGTGTTTGTGCTTGATAAATCCGGATCGATGGGTCCTTTATATGGAAATAAGTTAGATGATGCTAAGAAAGCGATGAATGAAGCAGTTAAAGTTTTTCAAGCAAATCGTTTAGCGAATGATCGGTTTGGACTGGTAACTTTTGATACGGACGTAAAGGATGTTATTTCTTTAACCTCCGATCTTCAAGCCATTAATAAAAAGGTTCAAAGTATGACGGCTGATGGAGGAACAAACTATGCACAGTCACTTGAACGAGCAGGTGATATCTTAAAAGATTCAAAGAATGATAAATATATTATCTTTCTCACAGATGGATTTCCTACCCAAGCTCAGGAAGAAAAGTATTTTAACTTTTCCGGTAACGTTCGCAAATGTAACTCTTGGGGATATTGTAAGTATGACTATGTAAGGGTTAATAGTCATAAAACGGTATATTACAATGTATATACCAATGGTTCACAAGATGCGTATATACTAGATGATGATGGCTATAGAATATATGTTAATACATCTGGAACTCCACAATCGATTATTAAAAGCTTGAGCACTAATCAAGCTCTCAGTCTAGCCAATCAAAAGGTCAAACTTTACTCTATAGGTTTTGGAACAAATCAAGAGTTAGACATGAACTATTTAACTAAGCTCTCAGAAACTACTGGCTCTAAAGCCTATCAAGGTGATACAAGCAACCTAAGCGATTTATTTCGAAGCATTACGACTGAAATTGGGCAATATGCAATGAAAGACGTGCAGGTGAAAGTGAAAATTCAGGGAAGCGGAACGTCGTTTCCTGGAAAAGTGAAGTTAGCCGATAATGCGAATGCGTATATGGACGGTGACTATGCGGTGATTAATTTAAAAGACGTTCCGTATGTATTAGGTCAAACGCCTTCTGCGACATCGTATTCCCTACCCCTTACGTTTGATACCAAAGGAACGTATAATTTTTCAGACGTCTCGTTATCCTATAAAAATTTAAGCGGTAGTTCCATTTTGAAAAAGCACGATGCAGTAAAGGTTGAAATCAAGGATAAAATTGCTCCAACGTTTAAAGGAACGGTTGGTTTTTTAGATACAAACAAAGTAGGTCGGCTTATTAAAAAAGAAGATCGAAATAGCGAATCTAACCAATTTGATTTAATCTATACGCTTACACCTGATGCAACTTTAGAAAAAGCTGATCGAGGCACGCTGCAAACTATTAAACTAACGCAGATTCTTCCTGAAGGGATAACGGTTGTTAATCCGCCTTCAAACGTCAGCGTGAAAGGAAATCTCATTGAAGTAACGTTTACGGATATTCCCTATAACAATGGTTCGTTTAGCATTAACAAGCTAACGCAAACGATTAAACTTCAAGCAAATTGGGCAATGAATCAAACGTTCCAGAATCCAACTGTCTCGTATAATGACAGTAATGCAGGAGCAAGAAGCGTCATTTTAACAGCTCCAAAATTACCAATCATCGCGAAGGTTGTATTAGAAGATACCCTTGAGAAATATAGTGGGGATGCATATGGTAACATTGAAAAGATAACAAAAAATACCAATACGCTTATTCAAACAATTAAGCTAAAAGATGGAGAACAAGAGTTAGCTCAGCCAATTAAGTCAATGGTATTTACAGGTGATAAAACAGCAATTGACGTAACGTATAGCAATGACACAAAAAAGCGGCTGAAGCTTGTTCCTTCGTTTGAAATAAGAGGTCAAGATTCAAACGAAGTGATTAAAAACGGTAGTGTGTCATCGGAAAAAGTAAAGTTCTCGTTAGTGGATTTAATTCCAGGAGAAGGTGTAACGTATGAATATAAGGTCAACAACGGTAGTTGGACAACCTTTCAACAAAAAGATGAAGTTACCGTTGATAAAGTAGGAGAAGTAACGATTAAAGTTCGTGCAACGGGTGGTTTTGCAAAAGCTAATCAAGAGGTTACTCAGACAGTAACTATTCGGAAGTTAGTTGACAATATTAATGTTGATCCAGCTAGCGTGACGCTGTTTGTTGGTGAAAAAATAACGTTAAATGCATCTGTTTCACCAGCGGATGCCACGAATAAAGATGTTAAATGGATGATTTCTGATACGGGGATTGTTAAAAAAGATATACTCGTAACGGGTTCATCTAAATATGGAATTATTGGTGTGGCACCAGGAAATACGACTGTTGTAGTAGAATCAGTAGACGGAGCTGTGAAAAAGGAAATTCCAGTACAAGTGCTTGATGATTTTAAATTTAAATATCCTTCGATTACGATGGAACCAGGAGAAGAGCGCAATATAAAAGATTTACTTGTTTATCGTAATGGTGGGCTTTTAGATACGCTACTAAATCGTCAGGTGATAGAAAGTATTGTTACTGAGCCAAAGGATAACCCGTCATTTAGCATTGTATCTAAAGATAACAGCATGTTTATTGTGGCCAAAAAAGTAGGATATGGATCTGTGGTGGCAACTGGAGCAAAAGTGAAACAAGACGGAACAAGGGCTAGCTCTAGTATGATCGTTATCGTGAAAAAAAGACAAGGAACAGATGGATCTGGGGCGAAGTGGTGAGTGAAAGCCGTGATGCTAAGCATCGCGGCTTTTTGCTGTTCAAAGTATTGTCACTTTAATCAATGGGAAAACTGATATATAATTGACATGAATCCAAACGTAAGGAGATTGTGAAAATGAGTAAGGAAAATGAGAAAATAGTGCCGACTAGTAATAAAAACTATACGGGCATTATCTTAACGGTTTCATTAATTGCAAACGCAATTATCTTAGCACTGTTCTTTTCACCAATCGGTTATCAAGGAGAGGTTCACTTTGATTTAACAATCTTTCCGCGATTAAATGCAATATTAAACAGCTTTACTTTTATCTTTCTTGTAGCGGCACTAGTATCAATTTTAAAGAAAAACATTAAAGCTCATAAAGGGTTTATTTTAGCGGCATTTTCTTCGACACTATTGTTCCTTGTTTTCTATTTGACGTTTCACTATATGTCAACAGAAACAGCAACGTTTGGTGGAGAAGGAATTATTCGCCCAATCTATTTCTTTATTTTAATTACTCATAGCTTCTTAGCGGCCGTAGTTGTTCCACTTGCGCTGTTCTCAACGGTTTGGGGTTGGACGATGCAAGTAACTAAGCATAAAAAAATCGTTCGTTGGACAATGCCGATTTGGCTATATGTAAGCTTTACAGGTGTGCTTGTATACCTATTTATGGCACCTTATTATTAAAAAAATCTTCTCCTGACGGAGAAGATTTTTTTAATTTCGCGGTTGAATGGTTGCTTCTGGTATTACTTGAAGCGTATCAACAAGCGGTAGAGATTCAAGTTTTGTTAATAAGACGCTGCGGTCATAAAGAACGTTAAAGCGAGAATACTTTCCTACTTGTGAGGTACTAGATCGGTCGATGTCTTTTTCAGTTTCTACGTTACCTCTCACAGCATTAACCGTCAGCGGTCCCTGAGAGAAAATTCCACCGTCGATGGCAAACAGTGAGCCTACGCCGTAAAGCTCAGCTGAAGATTCCGTATAGAAAAAGCCTTGTAACAGCGAGAATACATCTTGCTGTTGATCTTTTAAGTTTTTGAAATTGACTCTTTGTTCTTCTTCGTCATTAAACGTTGTAAACTCATTAATTCGGTTTAAATTAATAGGACCTTTAGCAAGTAAAATCAGCATTCCTTTTTTTCCTTCATTACTATAATTAAAGCCTTCAATACTAACGTTGGTAATTTTAACCTCTCCACCTGTATAGACAATGGAATCAAACATCCCAATTTCCTTTTCGGCGGTTGAAACATCCGTATTACCTGTAATCGTCAAATTGTTTTTTACCACAATATTCTTTGTTAATTCAAAAGTGCTGTTTAAAGGTTTCAAGGTTAAATTGTTACCCACAAACAATGGATGATCTAACGAAATGTCATCGTTTGTATCGATGAGTAAGCTTCCACTTGTCAGTAACGAATCAGTTAATGTAACCGTTCCATCCTGATTTACAATTGTGATATCCCCAGTAGAAATAATTTTTGGTAACGTGATGTTCGCTCCTTTTAAATTAGTGATTGTTACGTTACCGTCTACAAACAGTTTATCTGTAATCGTGAGATTGCTGATGTTGCTTAGTACCAAGTCACCTTTTACAACGATAGACGATAATGTGGAATCAGAGATATTGGCAACTTGAGTACTTTGGCTAAAAACAAGGTCGTCTCCTAAGCTGAGCACTTCATATAAAGATGGTACCGTTAGTATAGAACCATTCTTTGTTAATAAAGAAGACGTAATGTCAGGTAGTTTTAGTGAGTTGAAAATGGAATTTAGGACATCTTCAGCTATCATTGTACCTTTGTCAGCGGCTTGTAAAATGGCTTTATTAAGAACGGCGGTTACGCTTGAAGATTCCGTGAACTGTAGGTTTTCACTACTGAAAATTCGGCGTTCTTCTTCTAGCATGGCTTCATCAAATTTAAAATCAATAAAGTTACTATCATTTTTTAAAGCAGGTACTTTTTCTTTATAAAAAAAAGCTTCACGTGGCTCTTTATCAGCAAAAAGATTCTTGTTTTGCGAATAGAGACTGCCTGTAATCTGAGGGAAAGGTGTATCTACCTGCTGCTGTCCATTTCCATTCGTAGGCGTATAGTTAGCTTCTTTATGAATGACTAACTCATTTGCAAATACGTTTCCTGTAATAGTGGGTGAGCCGTTTAAAATTAATGATTCAGCGGAACCAAGTGCATATTGTAAAAAGCTTGGTGTCGGTGAAATAATGACTCGTTTTGTATAAGTACGTTCAAGTTTTGAAACTTTTTTATCATCAGGAGCTTTTGTGACAATCGTGATGTTATAAATGCGCGTGAAATGATTAGAAAGCGTGCTGGCATTTAACTCAGATGTTGTCACGTCTTCGATGGTGACGTCTTCTAAAAAATCTTTCTTTTTATAGTCATCAACGACGATTTTTTGAGCCAGGTCTTTTAAATGAGTGTCAAAGAGTGAATCAATCTGTCCATTTGCATCTCTCGTAATGGAAATCATGTATTGAGTAGATTGTTCGCGAAGCGCAGTGCGCAAATCGCCAACTACTTCATCCATAGCTGCTTCTGCTTCCGCAGAAATATTGACGTCAACTTCTCGTACTGTTGTACGGAAGGTTCCTTGAATCGTTGCGGCTACAACAGCGAGTCCCACCACGCTTAGAACAGTGATAACAAGAAGTGTGAGCACTAGACCGTAGCCCTTTTCATTGTTTAACATAGTTGTTCACCGCCTTAAAAGCCAAATTTACTGCTGAGCGTTAGTTTTTTATCTAAATCAGGATGCTTCACGATAAGCACTACATCTAATAAGCCTCGAATGCAACGATTACTGCTATCTTCTTCGGCGCAGCTAATGGTAAACTTCGAGTCAGAAAAATCTGCTTCTGACTCGAGCGGTAATGAGTTCACGGCGACTTTTTTTTCACTCCCAGTTGCTATGAGTTCAATTTCAGATGTCGTTTGCTCAGCTGCCGGTCGCTCTTTGGATTCCACATCATAAAAAACATCAGAAGAGTTTTCGCTATCTCGGTATTCGTCGTACTGTGGAGCGTAGCGGTCGGTTAGGGAGATGCACGTACCTTTTTCACCGCGCGGGCTACAATCTTCAAACGTGTCAAAGCCTTTTTCTGTTAGCTCGTTCATCATCATTGTGATGATATAATCTGCATCATCGCGAATTTGTTCTTCAATACCAATTTTTTTAGAGACGGTGATGCCGTTTACGAATACGCTGTATGTAATACCCATTACAATGGTTAAAACAACCATTGTAGCTAGTAGCTCCGTCAGCGTAAGACCCTGCTCATTGTTAATAAGTTTCGCGAATATCTTCACTGACAATAGCTCCTTTCACGGTTGTGGATAATTCTTCGTTGTTTCGCTTCCATTCTGCTGAAACGATAACGGGAACGGTATATTTATAATTACCTTTGTTAAGTTCTTTCTCCTGACCTTTCTCATGGTCATACGTCACCTTTACTTGGAAGGGAATATTATTAATTGTAATGGGTGCGCATCCGTTCGGTGGAGAAGCTAGTTTTGTATACTTATAGTACTGTGCTGTAGAATTATTCTGAGTACAAATATAAACATAAAGCGGTTTTGCTGAAGCTGATTGATTTAGCTGTTCATTCATTTCAATAAAGCTTTGTCGTTCCATAAAAGCTAATGCACTCCTTGCTACATTAATACCTGCCGTTTTGTTTTGACTTCTGTTTGTATAAGAATAAGCATTAGAAAAAAAGTGCATAAGTCCGGTAAAAACAATCATTAAAATGACAAGTGAAGCAAGAACTTCAATAAGAGTTAGTCCTTTTTCATTAAAAAACTTCTTCACAAAGCTTCTCCCTTCTTTTAAATTCGACAAGATTATTATACAATAAGCTAGAAAAGTTGATAGGTAAATTGTACGTATTCTATTTTTTTCTATTCTTTTAGTAGGAAGTGAAGGCCTTTGATTTCTTTTTTATTAATTAGTATTAGTTCTATTGTTTTATTTTTTGTTTTATATTACCTGCCTTTACCGTATAACAAAAATGGTAGAGTGGCTATTTTTAGTACTTCTGTCATACTAGCGATTGTGGGGCTAATCACAAACGTTTTTCTTTCTATTAAAGGAATGCTTTTGACGTTATTGCTGTTAATTTTATGCATTGCTTATTTATTCAGTAAACGTCCTGCTTTGTTAATGGGAGCTGAGACTTCCGCAGATGAAGATGATGATTATCAGCTGCACGTAAACGCCATGACGAATCATCAATCAAAGCTACCTAGTGTACCTCATGATGCTGAATCGGTTCACCAAGATAGGAATAAAGATGACTTCTACCTTGATATCGATACAAAACAAACGGTTAATTCATTTGAAACTGCAGACCTCGATGTATTATTACATCAAGATTCAACCTCTGTTGAACAGAAGAGTGAGCATGATCAATTCAACGTTACATCAGCTGAACATATCGAACCATTGCAGGAAATCGATGAGGTGAATGAAGATAACGCCTTACCAGTTGTATTAGAAGAACCCTTCCAACAAGAAGAAACGTTAGCTCCGCTAACAACGGCAGAATTAGACATGCTTTTACATGAAGAATTATCTTCTATTGAACAGAGGAATGAAGAACAACAAGATCATGTGCCAGATGTCCTGGAAGATGAAAAACTACTAGAGTACTTAAATCATATGAATGTAAACGAAAATGAGTTTCCTAGTGAGCGAGATTCAAATCATGAAGGAGAAAGTCATCTCCATGATTTATTGAATGATATTACAGTCGAAGATGACGATTTCGTCGTGAGTGAAGAAGTTGAAGAATTAGAGGACCTGATAAGCGATATGACGATTCTTGAAGAGGAAGTAATGCCGCTAGAAAATAATCATCAAGAACCGCTTATCGAACTTCTTGAAGAACAACAGCTTGCAGGCTTCGAAAAGGAAGAACTTCATGAAGCTCTGATAGAAGAAATCGAAACAAATCAGCTAGAAGTCAGTGAACTTGCTGAAGGAGTAGATAATGCACGAAAAGACGGTGAAGAATCGCATGATGAAGAAATGCATCATGAAGAAATGCTGACAAGTGAACCTGAAACTCGTCGCCAGGAAGAGCACAATGATCTAGAAGAAGTGCGTGAAGAAGTAATGGAAGAGAGCACTGTAGCCGAAGAACAAGACAGTGATGAGCTGGACATAGTCACTAATTTGAGTGAAGAACACGTAGACGTAGTAGAAGAAGATCAAGGAGCTAGTGAGAAAGAGCAAGAAATCAGCGAAGAATCACAAGAACCAAAGCAAGCAGCAGTGACGGCTTCTATGAACGCAGCTCTATGGCAAACCATTCTAGAGCAAATTGAATGGTGTAAATATCAGCAAACGAAAGAACAATATGAAGATACGCTTCATCAATATATTCATACAGCTCTGCCAGCTCATGAGAAATATGTGCTACATCGCTTACTTATCCAGCATTATATTGACAGTCATGAGTCACAAAACGCTACTACACAGATTGAAATAGTAAAAGATGCGTATGGACAATATCCTATTTTACTAGCAGAATTAAATTACTTACATGAATTAGCAAATCTTGAAGGAGTAGGTGTTAAGAAATAATGAAAAAAAGTGTTGAAATTCTGAACTTGCCTGTTATTAGCATTTCAGAAGGAGAAGAAATTGGACAAGTCAAAAGCTTAATTATTAACCCAGAGAAGTTTTCAGTCGACTTTTTAACAACCCAACAAGAAGAATGGCAAGTAGGAGTTAAAGCGATTCCGTTTAAAAAAGTCATCGGTGTTGGGGAGTATGCTGTCACTGTAGAGCACGGCAATGCAATTATGGACCTTAGTGAAATTCCAATTGCAAACCAGCTTTTCAATAAAAAAGTAGGGCTAATTGGTTCCCGAGTTATGACTCGTAAAGGACATCTTTTAGGTGAAATTATTGAGTACCACGTAAATGATGATAACGGTCAAATCCTGGGATTAACCTTAAAAATGGGTGATCGCGAAGTTATTTTACCGATGGGAGAAGTTGTAACCCTTGGTAAACAAATGGTTATTGTGACTGAGAATGCTGAAGAGGCACTTGTAGCTGAAGCTTCTGAGTTAAAAGTCTTATCTGCTGATGAAGAAGCGGAGCAAATCATTTCAGTTGTTGAAGCGCCAGCACCAGCTCCAAATCCAACAGAAGTAGACAACAAAGCACTGCAGCAAGCGGATGGTTTAAAAGAAAAACAGGTACAGCTGCTTATCGGTAAGACGCTGTTAAAAGATATTCATGACCAGCAAGGAAACATGCTGTTTGAAGGTGGTACAACGCTAAAACGTGAAGATGTAGAAAAAGCTCAGGAAGAAGGTCCGAGCACGTTTGTTGAACTATCGATGAATGTAACTGAATAATTAGGAGGAACTTAGTGTGAGAAATGAACATTTTCTCCGCATTTTTCTGCTACTGACATTTTGTACCGCATATTTGTTAAGCTTTTCAAACCTTGGTGTTTATGCGTACGATCGTTTATTCGGAAGCGATGGTGCGTATAAACCAGGTACAAAAATTGGCAGTATTGATGTAGCTGAAATGTCAACTGCACAGGCAAAAGAAGAAGTTAAAGCATCTATTGAAAAATGGAAAGCTACACAAACAATTGACATTCAGTACAAAGAGAAAAGCGAAACATTACCAATGGATGTATTTTCATTTTATCTTAACGATACATTTGCTGTGGCGCAGACAGGAAAAGAAACGCCTGTGTCAGTAAAAGTGAATGAAGAACTGCTAGCAGCATTCTTAAGCTCATTTCAAAATGACCCAGAGGATAAAGATAACTTGCAGATGGATCGTTTAAAAAGGCAACTGCATACGCAAGCTAGCATGCTATCCCCTAGCAACGAGTTGCTCTCATTGGAGTCATTTTTATCGGAGTCTAGTCAGACAAAAGAAGTGCTGGCACAGTCAACCGTAGCCGTGACGAGTAAAGAAATGGCTGATATCCAAAGCTGGTTAGATGAACTGAAGCAGCTGAAGATACCCGCACAAAAAACGGTCTCGCTAAACGAACTAATTCAAAAGCATCAGCTTGAGAATCTATCTCCAGATAGCCTAAGTTTAGTTGGGTCTTCGATATATGAAACAATTACTTATTCGAATTTTGATATATTGGAACGTCACATTGGCAGTGAAATTCCTGATTATATTGATCCCGGATTTGAGGCTCGTATTTCGCCAGGCAAGCTGGATTTAGCATTCTTTAACAGCAATCAATCCGACTATACATTAACCTTTGAGCTTGACCAAGGACGTCTAACAACTAAGTTAGTAGGTGAACCGTTTTTTTATACATACGAAACAGCAGTGAAAGAGCGGAAGGAGTATGAGCCACGAACAATTGTACAATATACGGCAATGCTTTCTCCAAACGTCACTAATATTGAAACGATGGGCAAAAACGGATTGGCAATTAAAGTCGAGCGAACGGTAACAGATGGAGACGCAGTTATTGCATCTAATCTGTTATCAGATGATTTCTACCCGCCTGAAAACAAAGTTGAGCAGCGAGGCTTAATTATTGATGAAGAAGATAGCGATAATAGCCAAGACATGGATTCATCTGAAAGCAGTAGCTCTAAAGTAGATGAGGACGCAGCAAAAGAATCAAATGATAAGTCTGAATCAAATGACTCTTCTGGAAATTCTTCAGCTAGTTCTTCAAACGGGAATGAAGGTCCACCTAAGAATAACAGCACGACCAGCGAGGCAGAAAAAAAAACGACTAATGCTAATGAACAAGCTGTGAACAAAGAGCGTGAGCAAATTATGAACGGAACAGCTGACGTAAAGGAACCTGAAAAACCATAATGTGTGTAAAGGATGAAAGTGATGCATGAGCGTAAACGACTTGGCGATTTGCTTTTAGAAGCAAATTTGATTACAGAAGCTCAGTTAACAGAAGCTTTAAGCGAAAAAAAAGAAGGGCAAAAGCTGGGAGATGCTCTTTTAGAACGCGGTTATCTTACCGAACAGCAGCTCATTCAAGTGCTGGAATTTCAGCTTGGAATTCCCCACGTTAGCTTGTATGGCTACCCTTTTGATGAGTCGCTTTTTTCTCTCATTACGCATGACTTTGCAAAGCGTAACATGGTTGTGCCGTTAAGGAAGGAAGAGAACCGCTTGTTAGTGGCGATGGCCGACCCGATGGATTTTTTTGCGATTGATGACCTCCGGTTGTCAACAGGATTTCAAATTGAAACGGCTATTGTATCCAAAGAAGAAATTTTACGAACGATTTCAAAGTACTATGACCTTGATGATGACGTGGAAGAATTTGCGCTGCTTCAAAAGAATGTCCAGGGGCAAGAAGAGGAAACGGTAACTGACGGTGACTCTCCTGTAGTGCGCCTTGTGAATCAGCTTATTGCAAGTGCCGTTCAGCAAAAAGCAAGTGACATCCATATCGACCCTCATGAAAAAAAGCTGTCCATTCGCTATCGCGTGGACGGCATGCTTCGGGTGGAACGAGTTTTGCCCAAAAATCTTCAAGGGATGCTCACGGCTCGAATTAAAATTATGGCGAACCTTGATATTACCGAGCATCGCGTTCCACAGGATGGTCGAATTAAAATGAATTTAGATTTAAAGCCAATCGATTTGCGTGTCTCAACTCTTCCGACCGTATATGGTGAAAAAATTGTTATGCGTGTATTAGACTTAGGGAGCTCATTAAAAAGCATTCATAAGCTTGGGTTTAACAGCTTAAACTTAAAACGTTTTTTGAAAATGATTGAGCAGCCAAACGGCATTGTGCTCATCACAGGTCCAACCGGATCGGGGAAATCTTCCACGCTATATGCGGCGCTAAACTATCTCAACAAAGAAGAAACGAACATCATTACGGTAGAAGATCCAGTGGAGTATCAGCTTGAAGGAATAAACCAAATTCAAGTAAACCCTGCTGTGGGCCTAACCTTTTCAGCAGGACTTCGCTCAATTTTGCGGCAGGACCCTAATATCATCATGGTTGGAGAAGTGCGTGATAAAGAAACGGCTGATATTGCCATTCGCGCATCCTTAACCGGGCATCTTGTATTTAGCACGCTTCACACTAATGATGCGCTCAGTACAATTACTCGACTGATGGATATGGGAGTAGAACCGTTTTTAGTGGCGACATCACTAGCTGGCGTTGTATCTCAGCGTCTCGTTCGACGAATTTGCAGAGACTGTCAAAGTGTTCGCGAACCGTCTGCAAGCGAGCGTGATATCTTTGCACGCAGAGGAATTTCAATCGATCGCGTTACGTATGGAAAAGGGTGCGGAACGTG
Source organism: Priestia sp. FSL W8-0001 (assembly GCF_038050335.1). Classification (NCBI taxonomy): domain Bacteria; kingdom Bacillati; phylum Bacillota; class Bacilli; order Caryophanales; family Bacillaceae; genus Priestia; species Priestia sp. FSL W8-0001. Next base: position 3,354,576 of record NZ_JBBPAL010000001.1, on the reverse strand, counting down.
TAACATGACAGGGTATAAAGGTCGAATTGCCATTCACGAACTCATGGTGATGAATGAGGAGATAAAGCAGGCTATTTTAAATAAAGAACCATTTAGTCAACTTCGTGCTCTAGCGATGAAAAATAAAATGATTTTCTTGATGGATGACGGATTGGTAAAAGTGAAACAAGGGTTGACGACTACGGAAGAAGTTCTGCGTGTGTCAACGTTAGAATGAGGTGAACGATAATGAGAAGCAAAGTGGAACATTTAATGAGAAGTGCATTCCAGCTAAAGGCGTCAGACGTACATTTAACTGCAGGCGTCCCGCCGATTTTTCGCATCAACGGTGCTTTAAAGCGCTATGGAAAAGAAAATTTAGTTCCAGAAGAGCTTGAAGAGATGGCAAAGAATATTATTGATCCAATAAGATGGGGAGACTTCAAAGAAAAAGGCGAGCTCGATTTTTCATACGCTGTGGAAGGATTATCGCGCTTTCGCGTCAACGCTTATCATCAGCGCGGTTCAATTTCAATTGCCATTCGAATTGTGCCTACGAAGATTCCGAGTTTAGAAGATTTAAAGCTTCCGGAAGTATTAAAAACAATTGCGACGAAATCTCAGGGACTTGTTCTTGTGACTGGACCAACGGGAAGTGGGAAGTCAACAACGCTTGCGTCTATGATCGATTTTATGAATCGTACGGCAAGTCGTCATATTATTACGCTAGAAGATCCGATTGAGTACTTACATCGCCACGGTAGCTGCATTATTGATCAGCGGGAAGTGGGGTTTGATACACACAGCTTTGCCAACGGTCTGCGCGCTTCGCTTCGTCAGGATCCTGACGTTATTTTAGTGGGAGAGCTTCGCGACCTAGAAACGATTCATACTGCCATTACGGCAGCTGAAACCGGACACTTAGTGCTCGCTACGCTGCATACGTCAAGCGCACCGGCAACGATTAACCGTATTATTGACGTATTCCCAGCTGCGCAGCAGGAGCAAATCCGCGTCCAGCTCTCTTCGGTGCTCGTGAGCGTCATTTCACAGCGTTTGCTGCCAACGACGGACTTGCAAAATCGCACGTGCGCAACGGAAATTTTAATGAATAATCCAGCTGTATCCAACCTGATTCGCAGTGAAAAAATTCATCAAATTCCAAACGTTATGCAAACAAGTCGTTCTCTTGGCATGCATACACTCGCTCAGTCGGTCAATGAGCTTTTGCAAGCGGGTGTGATTACGAAAAAAGTAGCGGAACCGTATGTCAACGAGGCGGTTAGCTAATGGTGCAGTTTCAGTACGAAGGAAAAGACGTGAACGGAAGAAAAAAGCGCGGGAAAATCACGACTTCATCCAAGCGTGATGCCGTGATGCTGCTGCGTGAAAAAGGAATTCGCGTTTCTCATGTACAAGAAGTAGAGCAGACCTTGTTAAATAAAGAAATCAACCTAGGCAATAAGGTGAAGCTCTATGATTTTGTCATTTACCTGCGCCAGTTTTCAACGCTTTTAAAGGCGGGAGTGACGGTTGTAGAGTCGACGCGTATCTTATCTGCTCAAACCGAAAGTAAACTACTACAGCGAGCGCTTGTACAAATTGAAGAAGAAATTCGGGAAGGAAATGCGCTATCCTCAGCTTGTGCGAAATTTCCTCATGCGTTTCCAAGCATGTTTATTAACATGGTTAAAGCAGGTGAAGTAGCCGGTAATCTCGATGAAACGCTTGAACGCCTAGCCGATTATTTTGAAAAGCAGCACCGCACGCGACAAAAGATTATCTCAGCACTGGCTTATCCAGCAGCGGTGGGCGTCGTGGCCATTGCCGTCGTCATTTTCTTGCTTGTATCCGTTGTGCCAATGTTTGTAGATATGTTCAAAGATTTCGGAGCTGAGCTTCCAGCCATTACGAAGTTTGTATTGGCTTCAAGTGAATTTATGCAAAAATTTTGGTGGGTAATTGTTGGTTTATCTAGCATCATTGCAGTAGGACTTTCACTTTTATATAAGCGCCCACAAACAAAGTATTATTTAGACTATGCCATGTTAAAGCTTCCCGTATTTGGACCAATGCTGCAAAAAGCGGCTATCGCTCGGTTTACGCGAACGCTAAGCTCGCTGTTTTCAAGCTCCGTGCCAATTTTACAAGCCATTCACACCGTTGAAGGCGTTATTGGGAACGAAGTTGTATCTCAAGTATTAAAAAAAGCGCGAACATCTCTTGAAAAAGGAGCTTCCCTTACCGAACCGATGGAAAAACACTGGGTATTTCCACCGCTTGTGACGCGCATGATTTTAGTTGGTGAAGAAACGGGTGCACTCGATACGATGTTAAGCAAAGTGGCAGATTTCTACGAAGCGGAAGTTGAAACGACAACGGATCGGTTAAAGTCTCTCATCGAACCGTTAATGATCGTCTTACTAGCTGTACTTGTAGGGACAATTGTACTAGCGATTATGGTGCCGATGTTTGATTTATTTAATCATGTTGATTCGTACTAAAACTATTTTCATATTTTGTAAATTATTGTATAATGAAAAAAATGAATAAAATGACCTATAAATCCATTGTGTGATTTCAATCGGGATAAGAAATCAGCATGATAGGAACAAATGAAATCTTCATTTACCATAACGTTTGCAGCGTGGTATTTTCTTTACTTTTTTACTAGTTATAAAGTATGAGGGTTTATGGTCCTGATTCTGCTGATTTTTTACATATTCAACAGAATAGAGAACAGAATGTAGTACAAGCACAAAAGCTCAATGCTCATCGGTTCCATTTTCAAGTCAAACGGTGGATTTATGCAAAATGTACAAAGGAAAAGGAGAGAAACACATGATGAAAAAGTTCTTGAAAAATGAAAAAGGATTAACGCTTATCGAGCTACTCGCCGTAATCGTCATCCTAGGAATCATCGCAGCGATTGCAATTCCAAGTATTGGTGGGATTATTCAGAAATCTCGTGAGGATGCGGTGAAGGCTGATGCGATTCAGGTATTAAATGCTGCCAAAGTATACATGGCTTCTAATAACGTAGAAAATGGAAGTGAAAACACGATGGATCAAGAAGTCTTGGCTGAATATGTAGACTTTGAAGGTGAAGGATTCGGTACTTATGAAGTGAGCTATAAAGATGGCAAGTACGAATTAACTGCTGAGGGCGATGCAGGAAGTAAAACAATTAAATTTGAGAATGCAACAATTAAGGGTATTAAAGCTAGTGGGAAATCTTTAGAAATTACAAACTAATGATTTATTTTTATTGCTACATTCTAACCCTAGGTCTCATTCTAGGCTCCTTCTACAACGTAGTCGGCTTACGCATTCCGGCCAGGGAGTCAATTGTGAGGCCACGGTCTAGCTGCCCGAGCTGTCAGCACGTTTTAACAGCTTGCGAGCTGGTGCCGGTGCTGTCGTATTTGGTTCAAAAAGGGAAGTGCCGCAGCTGCGGGACGTCGATTTCAATTAAATATCCGATGATGGAACTTTTGACAGGCATATTATTCGTCCTGTCATTTCGTTTATATGGCTTTCAGTGGGAAACGCTTGTTGCGTGGACTCTTGTATCGCTCCTGATGATTGTGGTGGTATCCGATTTGGCGTATATGCTCATTCCGGATAAAGTGCTGCTGTTTTTCTTACCGGTTGTAGTCGTTCTTAGACTGTTTGTTCCGCTCGACCCTTGGTGGGATATGTTTCTAGGTGCTGCAGCTGGCTTTGGACTGCTCCTTTTAATTGCTCTCGTTAGCAAAGGTGGCATGGGCGGAGGCGATATTAAGCTATACGGAGTGCTTGGGCTTGTGCTCGGATTTAAGCTCGTGCTCTTGTCCTTCTTTTTAGCCGCGGTAATCGGTGCAATTGTTGGAATATTTGGTATGATAGTAGGGAAAGTCCAACGCGGAAAACCAATGCCATTTGGCCCATCGATTGCAGGAGGAACGCTTGTTGCATATTTTTATGGTGATTTTCTGATAAACTGGTACTTTACATTTTTAATTTAGCAGGTGAACAACCATGGCCTTACGACTTCCGTCAATGAAAAGTAAAATAGGCAATTTGATTATTAAAGACCATGTCATTCGATATATTGAAGTGAAACAAGCAAGTCCGGTTGTTATTTCGAAACAGCATGAGCGTCATTTACCTCATGGCTTAATTCAGCAGGGGAAAATTGTGGATGAAGAGTCGTTGCTGTTTATTTTAGATGAATGCGTGAGAGATTGGAAAATTAAAAAGATGAAAGTGCGCTTTATTGTTCCGGATAACAAGGTGGTTATCCGGCAGCAGCAGCTTCCAGAGCACGTGAAGGAAGAGGAGATTCGAACGTATTTGTTTATGGAACTTGGCGCTACGATTCATTTGCCGTTTGAAGAAGCTATTTTTGACTACGTTATTCATCAAAAAACAGAAAAGCAAACGGAAATCACGCTTTTTGCTGCGCGAGAAGATACGGTTGTTAGCTATATGGAACTGATGAAAAAAGCGAAGTTAAAGCCGGTTGTTGCGGACTTGTCTTCGCTTAGTACATACCGACTTTTCTTCCAGGCTGACCTCGTTCGCTCTCAGGCGCACTATATGGTTTTGCAAGTGGATTCGTTTAGCATGAATGCCAGCTTATTTGCGAACCATCGTCCCGTCTTTATGCGCCATATGTCAGTTGGAGAGTACTGTAACGGCTGGACGGTGGAGCAAGAAGGAGACAAAACTTCTCTGCAGTTTTATGGTGACAAACATGAGCAAATACAAGCATTCTATGAAGCTATTCAAGAGCTAGAGCGAATCGTTAGCTTTTATCAATTTTCTATTAATAAAGGTGAACAACTCATCTCCAAAGTTTTTGTGACCGGTGACCATCCCTATATTCATGAGTTAATGGAGCAAATGCAAGAAGCTGTTAGCATTCCATTTGAAGTGATTAACCATGGAATGAGTCGTCAAGAGTTGATAGACGACGTGAAGCCCAGCTTTCATTTGCCGCTTGGCTTGGCACTGAAAGAGGTGAGATGATGCTTGTTGAAATTAATCTCTTGCCCCAAAAAGAACGTGGAAATAAGCCGTTTGTTTGGGGGCTAGTTACCATTGCTGCGCTAGTGCTGTTGGTGGGGAGCTTTATCATTTGGGAGTATTTTAGTTTAGTAGAAAAAGAGCAGTCAGCAACGATAGCGATTCAAGAAGTACAGGTAGACCAAGCTGTCAAAAAAGCGCAGCTTCAAAAAAGCAACGACGGCAAGGAAGTTGAAGAGCTTGTTTCAGCGATTGAATGGGCGCAGAGCTACCCGATGAAAACTGTTCCAATTATCAAAGAGTTTACGGCTGCGCTCCCTGACCGAGGCTTTCTTAAACGATTTGCGTACAGTGCAGAAAACGAGACGGTAGAAATTCAAATTCAATTCGACGAACAGCGCCAGAGCTCCTATTATTTAAGCCGATTAAAAAATGATGTATCGATTGTAAAAGATGCGCAGGTGTTAACGGTGGAAGCTGAAAAAAGTGAAAAAGAGAACGAAGATAAAACGATTCAAAGTGAAGAAAGTATTATTCCGCGCTATGTTGCAACGTATAGTGTTCAGATTGATCGAAAAGCAGTAGGCAACCTTGTTAAGAAAGAAAAAGAAAAGGAGGACCAATGATGATGGGACTATCCAACAAACAGTGGATTATCGGTGCCTCAACTTTTGTTGTTATGGCATCCCTCCTTGTGATTTTATATTTTCAGTTTTTATCACCGTTAAAAACAAATGTTCAGACGCTTGAAGAGGAGCTTGAAGCGGAACAGAGAATTTTAAAATCGTTGAATGAAAGCGGGGCAAATAAGCCGAAAGCCCTTTTAAAAAGCAGCGTGGAGCTACAAAAACAAGTACCCGTACAGCCGTTTACCGAACAGTTTATGCTCGAACTGCAAAAAGCTGAAGTGGTGTCCGATAGCGTCATTGATGAGATGAATTTTGCTGATGGAGAAGGGATTTCTTCACCTGCAGGCGAACAAAGCGCTGAGGATGAAGCGCAGCCTGCTGAAGGGGCTGTCACTCCGGCAGGCTTACAGCAGACCAAAGTCACCGTCACGGTAGAATCGAAGCGATATGATGACCTTTTGACATTTTTACAGACGATGGAGTCTTCAAAGCGCATCACTCAAGTCGAAGCGATTACATTTGATGGACCACAGGATGCAAAGACCATTTCTGATGTAGAAGACCCCGTGCTGCGATATGAGCTAATGCTATCAACATTTTATTACCCTTCGTTAGAGAATTTACGTGATAAAATCCCAGCAATCGACATACCAGAAGCGGGAAACAAAGCTGATCCATTTCAAACGTTAGGTAATCATTAATGAAGTTGATACATAAAGATGAACGAGGACTGACGCTGATTGAAGTTCTAGCGGTTCTTGTAATTTTAGGAATTGTAGCAGCGGTGGCATTTCTCTTTACAAGTAAAGTCATTCAACAATCAAAAGGTCAAGCGTTCGTAGCTAACGCTATTGCTATGAAGGAGTCAGCCACTTTACATAAGCGTTCAAACGAAGTGATCTTAGATGGAAAAGTGGAAGGGAAGCTGACGTATCAAGAATTGATTGAAGAAGGTTATCTTGAGCCGCTCATGGACCCTTATACGAATAAAGAATGGACGACAACAGAAGATGCTGACGGTTCATTTGTAGAGATTCGCTTTGAAGATAATCGCTTAAATTACTATGTTTGCCTAAAGAGTGATACAAAAGTACTTTGCCAAGAGGACGGAGTAGGGATTTTGTCATCGGAGCTTGCGGTCGACAAAATTAAAAATCGTGTAATAAAATAGCGAAACCTTTTATAACAAGACGACAAATGTCTTGTTATTTTTTTTGTCGTCTATGATAGCATGGTAAAAAGTGTATGTGTTAGGTAGCAAAAGGTGGTGAAAAGGTGGACAAGCAAAATCCAAAAGTTACGGTCAAAATTAATGGTAGGGAAAAGAACATAAAAGATACGGATACGCCTAAGGAAAAGGAAGAAGAGGTAGTGTGGGTTCTTCCGGAAAAAGTCGAGGTGTCTGAGCGCAAAGTCGTTTCAATTGAAGAAGTGCGCAACGAAAAGAAAAAACAGCCGAAAAAACTGAAAGAGCAAGTGGGGAAAATATCCATCAAGAAATCATCGTTTTCAGCAGCGAGGAAATTTATTGTGATTGTAGGATTAGCGGTTACCGTTGGCGTCGGGTTTGGAATGTTTGGTTTAAATACGATTACAAATGATAAGCAGCCGTCTCCAGTCAGTCAGAGCCCATCCGCAGTTGCGGTTAACTCCGCAGTGACCGATCATTCGGAGCAAACAAAAGCGACTGAAAAAGAACTGAAAGAAGACGCAAAGCCTGGGGCAACGGCCACGGTTGATGCTTTCTCAATCTATATTGTACAAGCAGGTGTTTTCTCTTCAAAAGAAGCGGCAGCAAAAGCAAAAGAAAGTCTAAGCGGAGAAAGCGTTGTGTTTGGTCAAAGCAATGCCTATACCATTGTCGTAGGTGCTAGTACGAGTGAAGCAAAGGCTAAAGAACTGAGCGATGCCTATAAAAAAAGTGGTGAAGACGCCTATGTAAAATCATATGAGATGAAAGGTGCTGCTCAGCTGGCAGAAAGTGACGAAAAAGTGATGTCCACGCTTCAACCATTTATGGCCAATGTGATGGATCAAGTGGGAAAAGTAGTGGAAGGAAACAAAGCGTCAAGCGTGAGTGAAGTTAAGAAAGAACTGGATAAAATCCAAGAGCAAACGGATAATAAAGAGATAGGAAAGCTAATTAAAACGCTAGAACAATCGGTTTCCTCTCTTGAGTCATTTAATCAGTCTAGTAAAAAAAGCGATGGTGATCAAGCGACAAAGTATATGCTAACGTCCCTTGTTCAGTATCAGCAAATTATTAAAAAGTAAATCAGGTGGCGCTTGCTACCTGATTTGTTTATTGTAAAAAATAGTTAATCTTGTTAAAATTGAGATGTGTTCTTTTTTTCAAATATTCGAAGTGTAAAGGTTGAGATCAATGAACAAAGAATTAATATTAGCCTCTGGCTCTCCTCGTCGTAAAGAACTGCTACAGCAGCTTCACATTCCTTTTTCCGTACATGTAAGCAACGTTGATGAAAAAGTTAATCACAACTATTCACCGTCTGAAGTGGTGATGGACTTAGCGTTGCAAAAAGCGTCTGATGTTGCAACTCTGTATCCGAATCATATTGTGCTAGGATCCGATACGGTTGTTGTGTACAAAGACAGTATTTTAGGAAAGCCAGCTAGCGAAGCAGAAGCAGTTAAAACTTTAGAGATGCTTTCAGGAAAAAAACATCAAGTGCTCACAGGAGTGGCTCTTGTGGAAGGTGAGCAAGTTCAGACATTTTATGAAAAAACAGATGTTGAATTTTGGCCGTTAACAGTAGATGAAATTACGCAGTACGTTCGAACGGGTGAGCCAATGGACAAGGCGGGCTCGTACGGTATACAAGGCCTAGGAGCTGTGTTTGTCAAAAGCATTCAAGGTGATTACTTCTCTGTTGTTGGTCTGCCATTGTCTCGCACAATAAGAGAACTGAGAAAGCGTGGTTTTGTCTACTCCATTTGAGGAGGGAAACCATTTGATGAATGAGTCATTGATAATGAAAGATTTTCCATATGAAGAAAGACCAAGGGAGCGCCTCATGCTAAAAGGTGCTTCCAGTTTATCAAATCACGAGCTTATCTCTATCCTGCTTCGAACAGGAACGAAAGAAGAATCCGTTCTTCAACTTGCCAACCGAATCCTTCGCTATTTTGATGGATTGGAGCTATTGCAAAATGCAACGCTGGATGAAATGGTAAGAATGAAGGGGATTGGACAAGCAAAAGCAGTTCACCTTATTGCTGCGATTGAACTCGGAAAGCGAATGGCTCAGGTGAAACCAGGAGTAAAGTATGCTATTCGAAGCCCAGAAGATGGAGCAAATTACGTAATGGAAGAAATGCGTACATTACTTCAAGAGCATTTTGTCTGTCTTTACTTAAATACGAAAAATCAGGTTCTTCATAAACAAACCATTTTTATTGGTAGCCTCAATTCATCGATTGTACACCCCCGTGAAGTCTTTAAAGAAGCTTTCCGTCGCTCGGCAGCCTCTATTATTTGTGTACACAATCATCCTTCCGGAGACCCTACACCTAGTCGAGAAGATATCGATGTGACTAAACGCTTACAAGAGTGTGGATTAATCATTGGTATTGAACTTTTAGACCATTTAATTATCGGGGATCGAAAATATATTAGCTTAAAAGAAAAAGGATATATGTAATGCTATGCTTTTTAATTTCCTTGAGTTATAATAGTAGTCATGATTTTAAATGACAAGTTCTTTACAATCATCGGTTATTAATAGACAAAGTATGAAAATATATCATACAATATTTGGCGTTGACATCTATAAAAGAAGTATAGAAAATAAAAAATGTTAATAATGAAATGGTGAAATCGACTGAGAGGGTTTAGCCTTTGCATTTCGGTAAGAGAAAGGAAGAGACACATGTTTGGAATCGGTACTAGAGACCTTGGAATAGATTTAGGTACTGCAAATACACTTGTTTATGTTAAAGGAAAAGGAATCGTTGTACGTGAACCGTCAGTTGTAGCATTACAAACAGATACAAAGCAAATCGTAGCGGTTGGTAATGATGCAAAAAATATGATTGGTCGTACACCTGGAAATGTTGTAGCACTTCGTCCTATGAAAGATGGAGTAATTGCAGATTATGAAACAACAGCAACAATGATGAAATATTACATCAAACAAGCGCAAAAGACAAAAAGTTTGTTTGCTGGCAAGCCTTATGTAATGGTATGCGTACCATCGGGAATTACGGCTGTTGAGAAGCGCGCAGTCATTGACGCAACTCGTCAAGCAGGCGCTCGTGATGCTTATACAATTGAAGAGCCATTCGCAGCAGCAATCGGTGCGAATTTACCTGTTTGGGAACCAACAGGAAGCATGGTTGTTGATATCGGTGGCGGTACCACAGAAGTAGCCATTATCTCACTAGGTGGTATTGTAACATGTCAGTCAATCCGTATTGCCGGAGACGAAATGGATGAAGCAATCATCCAATATATTCGCAAAAATTACAATCTTATGATTGGTGAACGTACGTCAGAAGCGTTAAAAGTGGAAATTGGTTCAGCAGGTATCCCTGAAGGAATCGACAACATGGAAATTCGTGGACGTGACTTATTAACTGGATTACCAAAAACAATTGAGATTTCAGCAGAAGAGATTGCTGATGCGCTGAAAGATACGGTTTCAGCAATTGTTGATTCAGTAAAAGGTACGCTTGAAAAAACACCACCAGAACTAGCGGCAGATATTATGGATCGCGGAATTGTATTAACAGGCGGTGGCGCTTTACTGCGTAATTTAGATCGTGTAATTAGTGAAGAAACAAATATGCCTGTTGTCATTGCAGAAGATCCGTTAGACTGCGTAGCAATTGGAACAGGAAAAGCATTAGATAATATTGATTTATTCAAAAATCGTACAAGCGATTCGTATCGCTAAACAGTAAGAGGTGTAAATCGTGCCACAGTTTTTTTTAAATAAGCGTCTAGTTATTTTGTTAGTTAGTATTATTGTATTAGTGGCATTGATTGGTTTTTCGTTAAATGGTCGTAAAGATGTAACGTGGCCTGAACAGTTTGTGAAAGACACGGTCGGTCTTGTTCAGGCTACATTTCACCAACCCGCACAGTATGTAGCGGGTTTCTTTGAAAATGTAGGTGACCTAAAGCGTACATATGAAGAAAATGAAGTGCTAAAAGCACGTCTTGATGAGCGTATGCAATTAGAAGCGAAAGTAAGTGAGCTAGAAACAGAAAATGATAAGCTGCGTGAACAAATGGATAAAGAAAGCGACCTCAAAGCTTACGATCCAATTGAAGCAACGGTTATCGCTCGAAACCCAGACCGTTGGCATGACGTTATTGCCATTGATAAAGGAAAAGTTCACAATGTTGAAGAAAACATGGCCGTGATTACGCCAGGTGGACTAATTGGGAAGGTGAAACATGCTTCTCAGTTTACTTCAACGGTTCAATTAATTAGCTCATCCGATCGCACCAACCGCGTATCGGCTAAGATTCAAGCGGAAAAACCTGTGTACGGTTTAATTGAAGGATACGACGAAGAAGAACAAGCTCTTTTATTAAGACGAATTCCATTTGATGCTGAAATTAAAGAAAAACAAAAAGTTGTTACCTCTGGCCTTGGAGGCGAAGATGGTGTATTTCCAAGCGGACTTGTTATTGGAGAAATTACGAAAATTGAGCCTGATGAGTACGGTTTAACACAAAAAGCATACATTAAGCCATCAACGGACTTATACGATCTTGATCATGTTATGGTCGCTAAAAGAAGTACAGTGATGTCTGAAGACAGCTTAGAAGCAGAGGAGGAAGAGTGATGAAACGCTTCCTCTTACCTTTCATAATTCTAGTTATTTTTATGTTAGAAAGCATTTTTGTGAACTTTGTTGCGATGCAGCCAGCTTTTCGAGACTGGCTTTTATCGCCGCGCTTTGTTTTAATTGCGCTCGTATTTATGACCATCTATATTAATCGCAAGCAGGCGATGATTTTTGGGATTGTTTTTGGATTTTTATATGATATTGCCTTTACGGACGTACTGGGTATTTATGCACTTGGCTTACCAGCCGTTTGCTATATCGTGTCACAGCTTATAAAGATTTGGCAAAACAATTTGTTAGTGGTGCTTTTAATTTGTTTGATCGCAGTTGCCATTATTGAGTTTTATGTATATGGCATTAATACAATTATCGGGGTATCGGATATGCTAATGGGGCGTTTCTTAGCCGAACGATTTTATGCAACTCTGATTTTAAATGCAATTTTTACGGTGATTTTTGCGCTACCTCTACAAAAGTGTTTTCAATATTTTTCACTGTTTTATGCAAAGGAACGATAATACTTCAAAAAAAGTCAATTTTCTAGTTCCAAATTCGTAGAAATGTTGTGATTCTGCGAGTGAAAAAAAGGAATTGGTAAGTCTCTGTCGAAATTATATATTCGTTGAGGTGAGCGTCTTGAATAAACAAAAGCAACAAAATATAACTATTAAAGGAACGAAAGATGGACTAACGCTCCATCTCAATGACGCATGTTCGTTCGAGGAGCTATTAGCTGAACTACAGACGAAGCTTTTGACGAATAAACATGGAGATGACGAGCAGCATGTCACCGTATATGTAAAAGTTGGAAATCGTTTTATGACTGAAGACCAGGAAAACGAGTTAAAGGCGCTCATCGAGAAGAATCGACACTTAGTAGTCAAAAAAATCGATAGTAACGTCATTTTAAAACAGGATGCATTACGGGTAAAAGAAGAAGAAGAATTAGTTTCTGTTGCAAAAGTTGTTCGCTCAGGACAAGTACTTCACGTCGAAGGAGACTTATTGTTAATCGGCGACGTCAATCCTGGGGGAACCATTGTAGCAGGGGGAAATCTTTTTATATTAGGTGCTTTAAAAGGAATTGCTCATGCAGGGTATCGTGGTAATAAAACAGCGGTTATTGCAGCTTCAATTATGCAACCGTCTCAGCTTCGAATTGCTGATGTTATCACACGACCTGAAGAAGAGGATAGTGAAAAAGAGCAAAGTGTCATGGAGTGTGCGTATTTAGATGACGCGAATCAAATAGTTATAGACCGCGTTCAAGGTTTAGCGAGTCTACGACCTAACTTGACAAGGTTAGAAAGGAGAATTTGACAGTGGGAGAGGCTATTGTTGTTACGTCTGGTAAAGGTGGAGTTGGAAAAACAACGACATCTGCCAACTTAGGTACTGCGCTAGCGTTAGCTGGAAAGCGCGTTTGTTTAGTAGACACTGATATCGGTCTGCGCAACTTAGATGTTGTGATGGGACTGGAAAATCGAATTATATATGATCTTGTAGACGTGGTAGAAGGGCGCTGCCAACCTCAAAAAGCCTTAATTAAAGACAAACGATTTGAATGTTTGTATCTGCTTCCTGCTGCTCAAACGAGCGATAAGACAGCTGTTCAGCCAGAGCAAATGCGCGAGCTGATTCTTGAATTAAAGCAAGAGTATGACTATGTCATTATTGATTGCCCAGCTGGTATTGAGCAGGGATATAAAAATGCAGTAGCTGGCGCAGATAAAGCGCTTGTTGTGACAACTCCGGAAGTGTCAGCTGTTCGTGATGCTGATCGCATTATTGGGTTGCTCGAGCAAGAAGATATTGAATCGCCAAAGCTTGTCATTAATCGAATTCGAAGCCATATGATGAAAAACGGAGATATGCTTGATGTGGATGAAATTGCTCAGCTGCTTGCAGTTGACCTCATCGGAATTGTAGCCGATGATGAAAATGTCATTAAAGCATCTAATAGCGGTGAGCCCATCGTTATGGACCCATCTAGTAAGGCTTCCATTGCTTATCGTAATATTGCGCGACGAATTCTTGGTGAAACCGTTCCTTTACAATCGCTTGATGATGAAAATAAAGGGATGTTCGCACGCATCAAACGATTCTTTGGTGTACGTGCATAAAAACAAAGCGTTTGTTTGAAAAGCTTCCACAATGGAAGCTTTTTTTGTTTCACTATTCATCATTTTTATCCTGTCATAACGATGCCGGACAAGTCATACATTAAATTATATAAGTTTAAGGACAAGGAGAATGATGAATCATGAATCGACGTGCTGATGAAATTCGAAAGCGAATTGCTGAGCGTAAAAAAAGGCAGCTTTCTACTGCTAAGAAAATCCCGCATGAACCGCTTCATACGTCATTGATGAGTGAAGAAGAAAAGTATGGACTTCCTGATTATTCACCTATTGAATATACACCTACTAAAAGTAGCGGTGAGCGCTATCCCTTTTTTCGAAAAGAGCGCTTCTTTTTTAAAGTCTTAGCGTCAGCTTGCTTAGTACTTATCGTCGCTATTTTATTTAAAAGTCCTTCCCCAACGTTTGAAAAAGCAAGGGTGTACATCTCTACAGCGATGGATCAAGAATTTCAGTTTGCTGCTGTTTCATCTTGGTACGAAGATCAATTTGGCAAACCGCTCACGCTTTTACCACAAAAGGCTGAACCTAAAAGCGATGAACAAAGCGTCAGCGGAGATTATGTTATGCCTGCATCTGGAAAAGTAATGGAGACCTTTGAAGAAGATAAGCAGGGTGTAACGATTCAAACGGGAGCAGATTCTGTTGTCGAAGCGATGAGCGAAGGAATTGTTCGCTATGTTGGAAAACGAGATGGAATTGGAAACACAGTAATTATCCAACATGCTGATGGCTCTGAAACATGGTATGGGCAACTAAAGACGGTTGATGTAAACGTTTATGACTTTGTTAATAAAGGAAAACAACTTGGCGTAGTAGCGAGTTCAGATGACGGAGAAACAGGCCTCTTTTATTTTGCAATTAAAAAAGGTGAAAAGTTTGTGGACCCTAGTCAGGTGATTCAATTTGAATAGCTACTTATCACTGCTGATGAAAATTCATATTCACCCTCTGTTGTGGGGGGTTTTTATTATTGGGATTTTTACAGCGGCGATTAAGCCGCTGATGATTTTGTTTGTGATTATCCTTATTCATGAGTTGGGTCATGCGCTTGCTGCTCACCATTTTTCATGGCGAATCAAGCGAATTATGCTGCTGCCGTTTGGTGGAGTAGCGGAAGTGGATGAACATGGAAACCGTCCATTTCGTGAAGAGCTAATCGTTACGATTAGCGGACCTATTCAGCATATTTGGCTCGTTGGCGGTGCTTATTTATTTGCTGAGCTTGGTTGGATTCAAGCGGAAACGTATGAACAATTTCTCTATCAAAATGCGCTTATCTTCTTTTTTAATTTGTTACCTATTTGGCCTCTAGATGGAGGAAAGATTTTGTTTTTATGGTGCAGTAGATATGCGCCGTTTTTAACAGCACATGAACGAATGCTAAAACTATCAAGTGGATTTTTAATAGCGTTATGCCTCTATACGGCCGTTTTTTATGCAATGCACCTTCATTTATGGATGGTGCTAGCCTTTTTGATTCTTTGTCATTATCAAGAATGGCGAAACCGTCATTTTGTCTACATGCGCTTTTTACTAGAACGATATCATGGGAAAGAAAATGCAATTTCTACTTTACAGCCAGTAACTGCTTCTGCAAATGAGCAGATTTATGATGTATTAAAAAAGTTTAAAAGAGGCTGTAAGCATATGGTTGTGTTTCAAGCAAACGGTGAAGCGTTGAGAATTGATGAAAACGAGCTGCTTCATGCTTATTTTGTGGAGAAAAGAGTGGACAGCTCGCTTGATGAACTTGTATCTATCTATTAAAATCAAGTAACATATAAAGAAGGTAAGGTTCGGCTGAACGCGTAGCCGGACTTTTTTTATTGAACATTAAAGAAGTGGAGATTTAAACGTGAGAAAATGTATTATTAATGCTGCAACAAAATCGAAGCGCATTGCCGTTATAAATGATGGAGAGCTAGAAGAGATTTATTTAGAAGAGCAGAATAAGCACCAAATTGTTGGTGATATTTATATAGGTCGAGTTGTGAGGGTTGTACCAGGTATGCAGGCCGCTTTTGTTGATATTGGTCTATCACAAAATGGATTTATTCATCAGCAAGAGCTCGTTTCATATCGAAATGATTCGGACACTCAAAGAGACAGTAAGCCAATGTCAGCTTTTATTCGAGAAGGAGAAGCTATTGTTGTTCAGGTGATTAAAGAAGGAATTGGAACAAAGGGACCGCGCTTAACCGGTGTGATTGAATTTGCAACGGAAGAACTTGTTTATTTACCAGACGGAAACTATGTGGCAACTTCGAAAAAGATGGAGGAGAAAGAGCGAGTTAAGTGGAAGCAGCTTGGTCAACAGCTGGTTGAAGAGAAAGAAGGCCTTGTCTTTCGGACAGCTGTTCAATCGCTGACAGAGGAACAGGTAATAAAGAGAGTCAAAGAGCTGCGAGTTCAGTATCAACATGAAATCGTAGCGAACAAGAATCAAAAGGCACCGAAGCTCTTAAAAAAAGGCCAAGAGTTTTTGAATGCATTTGTACAAAATGCGAGTAAAAAATCAATACAAGAATTCGTAGTGGATGATTTTACTGAATACCAACAGCTTCTTAAGGCGTATCCAACATTACCTTTTTACTATTATAAAGGCACTGAAAGCGTATTTGAGCACTATGAGATTGAAAGCCAATTGGAAAAACTTTTGAAACGCATTGTTTGGCTGAAGAGCGGTGGCTATATTGTCATTGATGAAACAGAAGCAATGACGGTAGTGGACGTAAATACAGGAAAGTTTAGCGGGAAAAGCTCATTGAGAGAAAACATTTTACGCGTTAATAAAGAAGCTGCTTTTGAGATGGCTAAGCAGCTAAAGCTTCGCCACATTGGCGGGATGGTATTGATTGATTTCATTAACATGAGCAGCCGACAAGATCGTGATGAAGTGCTAAAGTATGTTCAAGACATTGTAAAAGAGGATGAAGTTCGTACTACCGTAGTTGGGTTTACTGAACTCGGTATTTTGCAGCTAACGCGCAAAAAGGTACGTGATAGCATCGGTTCTACCTTAACGACGGCTTGTCAGGTTTGCAATGGAACAGGACGAGTAATGGATGCAGAAGCCATTGCGTTTCAAATTGAGCGTAAGCTATGGGAATATCGATTTTCAACAGAAGAAGCCATTTGGGTTGAAACGCGCGAAGATGTAGAAAAATACTTAAAGAACGATGGTTTCTTTCATGCGATAGAAGAAATGATTGGACTGAAGCTTTACTGTACGCCAACGCTTTCAGCTTCTCATATGTACCATGTTAAATACGTTGGGAAAGAATCTGTCATTCGGGACAGATTAAGAAAGTAATCTTTTTATGAATAAAGTTGCAAATGTAATTGACACTTACCTTCATACTGTAGTAAGATTTAATATGTTGGTTTGTAGCACCCGTGCTACAACCGCTCAGAACAGGTTTTAAGTCTAGTATAGGCACCTGTGATGGCGAGTCTTAGTTTTTAGAGGAGGTGCAGAGAATGTACGCAATTATCGAAACTGGTGGTAAACAAATTAAAGTAGAAGCTGGTCAAGCAATCTACATCGAAAAACTTGCTGGTGAACAAGGCGAAACAGTTACTTTTGATAAAGTATTATTTGTAGGTGGCGACAACGTTAAAGTTGGTGCTCCATTTGTTGAAGGTGCAACAGTTACGGCTAAAGTTGAAAAACAAGGTCGTGCTAAGAAAATCACTGTATTCAAATACAAAGCAAAGAAAAACTATCGTCGTAAGCAAGGTCACCGTCAACCTTACACAAAAGTTGTTATCGACGCTATCAACGCGTAAGATTAGCATCTGATGATTAAGGTGACAATTTCTCGTAACGCAAACAAGCAAATCGACGGGTTCACGATGAGTGGACATGCTGAATTTTCCGAGCATGGAAAAGATCTTGTTTGTGCGGGAGCATCGGCAGTTTCATTTGGCACTTTAAACGCTATTCATTCAATAACCGGCGTAACGCCAGTTATCAAGCAGGGTGGAGATGGTGGATATCTTCGCTGTGAGATTCCAGGAAATGTTGATTTATCAGCATTGGAGCAAATTCATCTTTTGCTAGAAGGAATGGTCGTGTCTTTGAAAACAATCGAATTAGACTACAGTAAATATATAAAAATTAACGACAATTAAACAGGAGGTGGATGTCATGTTAGTAAGATTAGACCTTCAATTCTTCGCTTCTAAAAAAGGAGTAGGTAGTACTAAAAACGGTCGTGATTCAATCTCGAAACGTCTTGGTGCTAAACGTGCTGATGGCCAATTCGTAACTGGTGGTTCAATTTTATACCGTCAACGCGGTACTAAAATTTACCCAGGTGCAAACGTAGGTCGTGGTGGAGATGATACTCTATACGCTCAAATCGACGGTATCGTTAAATTCGAACGTTTCGGTCGTGACCGTAAAAAAGTATCTGTATATCCAGTAGCTCAAGAAGCATAAGCTGTGAAAAGAAAACTCTAACCTCAATGGAGGTTAGAGTTTTCTTTTTGTAGAATAATTCACCTATTCTCCACTGGAATTTGTTATAATCGAACATATTAAATAACAATGATGCGAGATGTTTTTTATCGCCTAGAAGTTACTTATGCTCGAGTCAAAAGTTAGTTAGGAGTGCGAAAATGAAAAAAGAGTGGGATGTTGTCGAAGTATTAAAATATGCTAGGCATGATTGGCTAAATAAGATACAGCTAATCAAAGGCAATTTAGCACTGAATCGGGTAGATCGAGCAAACGACATCATCAATACAATCGTGAACGAGTCACAGCACGAATCAAAATTAACAAGCATGAATATGCATTTGTTCACAGGTTTTGTTATGACTTACCACTGGTATAACCACGCGGTTCGGTTAGAACTTGAAGTGCTCGGAAACGCTCAGGATTTATCAAAGTATGATAATGAAGTATACAAATGGTGCCGTTATTTAACGGGTTTGCTAGAATCTCATATTGATTATCATGCTGATAATTATTTGAGTATTTCATTATGCACCGAAGAGCAGGAACCTCGTTTCTTTTTTGATTTTAGTGGAATACTAACGGATATGCAAAATTTACAAGAACAGCTCGGTAGTTATGAATATGGTCAAATGCTTACATGCGTTGAACAAGAAATTCTTCCAACTGAGTTTAATATTCAAATTAAGTTAAATACATGAGTAGATCTCTTTTGTACAAGCGTACAGAAGAATGAACTAGAACGGAGTGAAAGTACATGTTTGTAGATCAGGTCAAGGTATATGTGAAAGGTGGCGACGGAGGAAACGGTATGGTTGCCTTCCGTCGTGAAAAGTATGTGCCAAAAGGAGGTCCAGCTGGTGGTGACGGTGGTCACGGAGCAGACGTTATCTTTGAAGTAGAAGAAGGGTTACGTACGCTGATGGATTTTCGCTATAAGCGACACTTTAAAGCAGATCGTGGTGAGCACGGCATGTCAAAAGGCCAGCACGGGCGCAATGCAGAAGCAATGGTTGTTAAAGTTCCACCAGGAACAGTTGTGGTTGATGCAGAGACAAAAGAAACAATTGCAGATTTAGTAGAACACGGTCAGCGTGCGGTTATTGCAAAAGGTGGACGCGGAGGTCGAGGAAATACGCGTTTTGCAACGCCAGCTAACCCGGCTCCAGAGCTTTCTGAAAACGGAGAGCCAGGACAAGAGCGCGATGTTATCCTTGAGCTAAAAGTACTGGCGGATGTTGGATTAGTTGGATTCCCAAGCGTAGGAAAATCAACTTTACTATCGGTTACGTCTGCTGCGAAGCCAAAGATTGCCGAGTATCATTTTACAACGCTTGCACCAAATCTAGGAGTCGTTGAAACGGGAGACAACCGTAGTTTTGTTATGGCGGATTTACCAGGTTTAATTGAAGGTGCACACGAAGGCGTTGGTTTAGGACATCAGTTTTTACGCCACATTGAACGTACGCGAGTTATTGTTCACGTAGTAGACATGTCTGGATTAGAAGGTCGCGATCCTTACGAAGACTATCTAACAATCAATGAAGAGCTACGCCAATATAATTTACGCTTAACAGAGCGTCCACAAGTGGTAGTAGCAAATAAAATGGATATTCCAGAAGCGGCAGAAAACTTAGCTCGTTTTAAAGAAAAAATTGGAGATGAAGTAAAAGTATTCCCTATCTCTGCTGCAACGCGTGACGGAATACGCGAATTGTTGTTTACGGTAGCTGATCTTGTAGACACAACGCCTGAATTCCCAATGCATGAAGAGGAAGATTTATCGACTCACCGCGTACTTTACAAGCACGAGAAGAAGGAAGTTGAATTCCAAATTACACGCGATAGCGACGGTTCATTTGTATTAGATGGCGAAAAAGTCGAAAAGCTGTTCAAGATGACAGATTTCTCAAGAGACGAATCTGTTCGTCGCTTTGCTCGTCAGCTTCGTGGTATGGGCATAGACGAAGCGCTTCGTGAAAGAGGCGCAAAAGATGGAGATATTGTAAAGCTATTCGAATATGAGTTCGAATTTATCGACTAATCATTCATGTCACGGGGGAGGGGCTTGACTTGGATAAGGCGGATAAGCAGTTTTATTTAGTACGAGAAGATGTATTGCCAGAAGCAATGAAGAAAACGCTGGATGCAAAGCTGCTAATTGAACGTGGAAAATCAGCTTCCGTAGCCGATGCAGTTCAAGAGGTTGACTTAAGCCGCAGTGCTTTTTATAAATATAGAGATACTGTGTTTCCATTTCAAACGGTTGTTACACAGCGAATTATTTCGCTCTTTTTTCACCTGGAAGATCGCTCAGGTACGCTATCTCATTTACTAAGTGTCGTAGCCTCTTCGGGTTGTAACGTGTTAACGATTCACCAAACCATTCCGCTGCAAGGTAGAGCAAACGTTACGCTCTCACTAGATATTGCAAGTATGAAGGTTGAGTTGAACGATTTGTTACGAGAGTTAAAAAGACTTGCATTTGTGGACAAGGTTGAAGTCCTTGGTTCAGGTGCTTAACTAGAAAGCAGACATAGACAGGAGAGAGAAGAATCGTGGGGAAAGTAGGATATTTAGGACCAAAAGCAACATTTACACATGTAGCAGTTCAAGAAGTATTTTCAGAATATGAGCAGATTCCCTTTAAGACTATTCCATCTTGTATTGATGCGGTGTATAACGAAGAAGTAGAGTATGGAATCGTTCCGCTTGAAAATGCACTAGAAGGTTCCGTTAATTTAACACTTGATTATTTAATTCATGAGCATCGTCTTCCAGTAGTAGGCGAGATCATTTTACCGATTCGTCAGCATTTGATGGTTCATCCTGATCATGCAGACAAATGGGAAGAGGTCAAGGCAGTTTATTCACATCCTCATGCCATTGCGCAGTGCCATAAGTTTTTATACGGCAGCTTAGCTCATGTTCCTGTAGAAGAAATGACATCAACAGCATTTGCTGCAAAATATGTTAGCGAGAACCCTGGAGAAGTTGTTGGTGCGATTGCCAACGGGCTAGCTGCTAAGGAGTATGGGCTTCATATCGCACGCCCAAATATTCATGATTATGATCACAACACGACTCGATTCGTTGTACTTCATAAGGATAGAACTCGCGCAGTGCCATTTGAGCAAGAGAATGGTTACAAGACGACGTTAATGATTACATTACCATCGGATCAAGCAGGAGCACTACATCAAGTACTGTCTGCGTTTGCATGGCGTAAGCTAAACCTATCTAAAATTGAATCAAGGCCAATGAAGACAGGATTAGGAAACTACTTCTTTATTGTCGATATTGAACAGAAAATGGACGAGGTGCTCATCCCAAGCGCGATTGCTGAACTCGAAGCACTTGGATGTAAGGTAGCTGTTTTAGGAAGCTATCCACATACGCTACTCGACCAAAAAATCCCGCTATAAAACATAGCGGGATTCAGTTTGTCGACAAAAGGGATTCGGAATGGTCTCATTCCGAACCCCTTTTTAGCTTTTTATGGGATTTGAAGCTATTTAATAAAAAGACAGACCTCTTCGAGTTCATCATTTAGGCCATTTTTGGACCTTGCCACGTCCAGTTGGCCATCTTCTTCAGGTTCATGGCAGCGAAAGTAAGCATCGCCTGCATCGACAATTTTTTAAGTCCCCTTAACGTTGTCCAACGCATGCCATGCTTTTCTTTTCCATCTGCGAATACACGCTCAATGGTTTCTTTACGTTTGGCATAAATCTCTTTCACCTCTGCGTGATAGCGAAGATGGTCTGCCTCTTCTACGTATTCCTGCCAAATATGACGCGTCACCACTTTCTGGTGGTCTTTACTCTCCGTACATCTGGCTAAAAATGGGCATGTCGCACAAATCTGTTTTGGCGATTTGTACTCCCGATATCCTTCTTTATTCGTTGTCGAGTAGGCCAAGATCTCACCTGCCGGGCAAAGATAACAGTCAAAGTATTCGTCATACACATAGTCATGTTTTCGGAAAAAACCTTTTTTCGTACGTGGTCGTGTGTATGGCAAGGCAGGGGTCATCCCCTGTTCCAATAAGTAACGGGTAATCGCAGGAGTTTTGTACGCGGCATCTGCGGCGACCGCTTCAGGCTTTCCGACTCTCTCGATGACCTTTCCGACCAATGGCTCTAAAATCTGACTATCATGTGTGTTGCCAGGTGTGACCATGGTGCCAAGCACAAAACCGTTACGATCCGCGGCTGCGTGAAAAGAATAGGCGAACTGCTTCGTCCGTTCATCCTTCACATAGTAACCACTCTCTGGATCGGTGGTGCTTTCTTTGATTTCTTTCTTCTCTTCCTTCTCAAACTTGTCCGGAGGAAATGGTTTTTTTCCGTGATCTTCCCGGTCCTGGTTAATCTCTTCTTGAAGGCGTTCCTGATACGCGCGTGTCTCTTTGCGAACGACTTTCTTTTCAAATTTGCGTTTGTTCGCACTCGCTTTAACATGGGTCGAATCCACGAAAACGTGCTCGGCACTGATTAGCTTTTTCTCGGCAGCTTCCTTTAAGATGCGATAGAAAATCTGTTCAAACAGATCGGTATCTTTAAAACGGCGTTCATAGTTTTTTCCGAACGTAGAGAAATGAGGCACTTTATCGTGGAAACCATACCCAAGGAACCAGCGATAGGCCATATTGGTTTCCACTTGTTCAATCGTTTGGCGCATGGACCGGATTCCAAACGTGTATTGAAGGAAGGTCAATTTAATTAAGATGACAGGATCAATACTGGGACGACCGATTTCTGAATACATGTCCTTCACCAAGTCATAGATGAACGAAAAATCAAGTGCTGCCTCTATTTTACGAACCAAGTGGCTGGCCGGTACCAATTGATTTAACGTAATCATTTCTAATTGATCTCGTTGAATGGGATTATGTTTCGAAAGCATGTCAATCACCTCAAGTTATGTAGTACTTCCATTGTAAAATAAAAAAGACTGTAGGCAAACTGGATTTCTTCCAGTTTGTCTACAGTCTGAATCCCGCTATAAAACATAGCGGGATTTTTTTATTCACTCTTTAATAGGTAGCCAGCTTGCTCAAGTGCATGACAGGCTGCATCAAGCTTCTGAACGGAGTCTGCTTCAAGCGTGTGAAGGTGGGTGCCTTCTGTTAATTGTGAAAGATAGGTTGCGTTGGTTTGATTAATCTTGTGTAAAAAAGCTTCTACATCTTTACGAGTTTGAACCATCATTGAAGCCGTAAGCTCTCCGTATACGGGGTGTTCAATGATTACATCTTTTACGCACACTCCGTGGTCTACGATGAGAAAAAGCTCTTTCTCTGTATCTTCAGGTGCGTGATGACAAGCAATAATTCGCTGCTGAGAGGATGCCTGGCCAGGAGACTGCATATAAATATAGCCTTGGCTTGTGGCTAAAATAGGTTCATTACGGGCTTTTAAGAGCGAGATATCCTGCACAATCACCTGTCTGCTTACCTTTGTTCTTTTTGATAGTTCACTGCCTGTCATCGGCTTCTGTTCATCTTTTAACCATTGTAAAATGAGTTCTCGTCGCTCTTCACCTAAAACTTTGCGTTGATTTTCTGACATGGTCTTACCGCTCCTTCATAATCTCTTTATGTAATAAATGAAGCACATTCATTAGTTCATCTAAATCTTTCGTAGTCGTATGCAAACTAAAGGAAATGCGAATGAAATTTTTGGCTTGCTCTGGACTTTTTCCAATAGCTAGTAGCGAACGAAGAGGGGCTTGTTTATGAACTGTACAAGCGCTGCCCGTTGCTACTGCGATATTGTGACGATTACATTGTAACATAACATACTGACCTTGTACGTTGCGGAACGTTAGTCCGATTATACCAGGAAAGTGAGCTGAGCTAGCTGCTTCCATCTCAACGAATCCCTGTAACTCCTTGATGCGTATAAGCAAGTATGACTTTAAGTGTTCGAAGTGATTGTAGGCTTGTTTTAACTGAGTATAAGCATGTTCAGCAGCCGTCGTAAACGCTGCAATTCCAGGGACGTTCACAGTTCCTCTATGGCTTTCTGTAAGGAAATGAGTTAGGGAAGCAGAAGCTTTAGAAGAACTTGGTTGAATGTAAACGAATCCGACGCCTTTTGGACCATATAGTTTATGGCTTGATACTGATAAGCTATCAATGTTTGCTTCTTTCACGTTAATCGGTAATTTTCCAAATGACTGCACACAGTCGCAGTGGAACCAAATGTCTCGTTTTTTTAACAGTTGTCCAATATCATAAACGGGCTGAATTGATCCTAGCTCGTGATTGACATGCTGAATGGCTACAAGAACTGTGTCGTCTTGAATGGCGTCTTGCAAAGCTTCTATCGACACAACGCCATCTTTTGTGACTGGTAGATAAGTAATAGTATACTCTACTTCTTGGAACGAAGAGAGAGCCTGTAAGACGGAGGAATGCTCTAACGAAGTCGTTATAATGTGTTTTCCTCTATGCTCTGTGTAATGGAGAAGTGAGCGGATAGCAAGTACGTTTGATTCCGTGCCTCCGCTTGTAAAGTAGATGGCTTGTTGCTCTCCATTAATAAGAGAAGCGAGCTGATGTCGACATAAAGAAAGCAAATCATCTGCTTGCGTACCAACCGTATGTAAGCTGTTTGTATTTCCGTAATACGATGTGGCCGCTGTGTGATATGCTTGGATTGATTCCTTACTCATGGGCGTGGTTGAAGCATAGTCAAGGTAAATCATAGCTTTCCCTCTTTCGTTCAAAATAAAAAATATCTTGTCTTTTATTTAATAATATGTAAATATAAGTGTCAAGACACATGTAAAGTTAATTGTCTTGTTTTTTGTTTTTATAAATTAACAGAAGTGTAAGAGGTGAAGCATGCATAAGACGGACGTGTTGATTATTGGAAGTGGATTGGCAGCTTTAGCTACGGCTTCTGCTTTGTATCCATATAAGAAAGTTACGATTGTAACAAAAGGAAGCATAGAACAAAACAATTCTGTATTAGCGCAAGGTGGAATTGCAGCGGCGGTGGGAAACCATGATAGTTGGCAAGAACATGCTTATGATACGTTAGCAGCTGGTAGCAGTCACTGCAGCGAAGAGACCGTACATATATTAACTAAAGAAGGAATCAGCTGCGTATTCGACTTCATTGCTAACGGCATGGAGTTTGATCAATTCCAAAATGGCAGCCTGCATTTTGGTAGAGAAGGAGCTCATCGATTAAATCGAATTTTGCATGCAGGAGGAGACCAAACGGGTGCTTTATTATTTGCCTTTTTAAAGAAGCGCGTATTACCTCATGTTGAAATTATAGAGCATCAAATTGTTCATAAGCTAATTTGTGATGAACAAGGATGTATTGGAGCGATTGGAGAAGGACGAAAAGGGAAGATACAAGCGTATTTAGCAGAGCATGTTGTAGTGGCTACTGGTGGAATCGGCGGTTTGTATCAGTATACGTCCAATCATGCTTACGCCACTGGAGACGGCTTGATGCTTGCTTATGATGTGGGAGCAGAACTTGAAGATTTAGAATTTATTCAGTTTCACCCTACGCTCTTGCGAGAGGGGAATCATGCTGCTGGACTGGTATCAGAAGCGGTACGCGGTGAAGGAGGCGTGCTCGTAACTGAAGATGGAGAGCGCTTCATGAAAGGAATTCAGCCGTTTGAAGACCTATCGTCGCGAGATATTGTAGCAAGAGCAGTTTTTGGGCAAATACAAAAAGGAAAAGATGTCTTTTTAGATATTAGCGAAGTAGAAAAGTTTAACAAACGCTTTCCGACAATAAAAGCTCTTTGTCAAAAAGCAAATATTCACCTTTCCAAAAATCGAATACCTGTCATACCAGGTGCACATTTTTTAATGGGTGGAATCAAAGTTAACGAACACGGAGAAACGACCATTCCATCTCTTTATGCTGTAGGAGAAGCAGCCTGTACAGGCGTACATGGTGCAAACCGTCTAGCTAGTAACTCGTTGTTAGAGTGTATCGTATTCGGTAGACGAGTAGGGTGCCATATCCTATCAAAAGAAAGTAGGCGAGTCGTAGATTATAAAACAAACTATCAGATTTCAAGAGTTGAGGAGTCTTTAATTATGCATCAAGCGGATATTCAAGCCGTTATGATGCAGCACGTAGGAATCATTCGAAACGGAGCTGGTCTCCGTCAAGCAATCAGCTGGTTTGATGAGGAGCTAGATTCGTTGGATTTTAGCTTTACAAGGTCATATCCCGAACAACAAAGGCGGCGAATTTTGATGCTCAGACTTGGAAAACTCATAGCTTCTGCAGCGATACATCGATGTGAAAGCAGAGGCGCACATTACAGGTCTGACTTTCCTCAAACTAGTCATCAGTGGGAGAAACAAAAAGTTACTCATGTTTTACGAGGCGTATTAGCGTAATTGGTAATGAATGATACAAAGAAAACGAGGGGAATTGTATGAACGCATTGAAGGTTAAAGCACTTCTTCATCAATTTTTTATTGAAGACGTTGGAGATCAGGATTTGACGAGTGAAGCCATTTTTTCACGTCACGAAACGGGAAGCGCTGAAATTGTCACTAAGCAAAGTGGAGTTTTTGTGGGTGATAGTATTATTACAGAAGGCTTTCAATTACTAAATCAACAAGCGAAAGTTCAGCTTTATATAAAAGATGGACAGTACGTTGAAGCTGGAGATATCATTGCAAAGATTCACGGACCAATACAAGCAATTTTAACGGGAGAGCGCGTTATATTAAACCTTATCCAGCGCATGAGCGGAATCGCAACGATGACTTTTCAAGCGAGAAAAATAATGGAAGGGACGCATACACAAATTTGTGATACGCGTAAAACAACGCCTGGGCTTCGAGGGTTAGAAAAGTATGCTGTTCGAATGGGTGGAGGAGTTAATCATCGGTTTGGGTTGTACGACGGAGTCATGTTAAAAGATAATCATATTGCGTATGCAGGTTCTATTAAAAACGCTGTTTTAAAAGTGAAAGAATATATTGGACCCATGGTAAAGGTAGAAGTGGAGATAGAGACCCTGGAACAGCTAAAAGAAGCGGTTGAAGCAGACGTAGATATTATTATGTTTGATAACTGCGACCCACAAACGATTAAGAAATGGATTTCTCAGGTACCAAACCACATTACGACAGAAGCTTCTGGTGGAATGAATTTGAATAATATAGCTTTATATAAAGACACGGGTGTTGACTACATCTCCTTAGGAGCATTAACACACTCTGTGCAGTCACTTGATATTAGCTTAAACGTGGAGGAAATGAACCATGAACTTGTTTGAAACGTTAAAGACTAAGACATTACCCTTTGAGTATTCAATGATGTCGGATGAAGAGATGAAGAGAAGAATTAGAATCATTAAGCAAAAGCTTGGCGCTCAGCTTTACATATTAGGACATCATTATCAAAAGGATGAAGTTTACAAGTTCGCGGATGCGGTAGGAGATTCCTTGCAGCTATCTCAAATGGCGGCAGCAAATAAAAAAGCTGCTTATATCGTATTTTGTGGTGTTCATTTTATGGCAGAAACGGCGGATATTTTAACAACGAGTAGTCAACGAGTTGTGTTACCTGATATGCGAGCAGGGTGTTCTATGGCCGATATGGCTAACATTGAACAAACAGAAAAAGCATGGCCGATTTTGCAATCTTTGTTTGGAGACACAATTATACCGCTTACGTATGTTAATTCCACCGCGGAAATCAAGGCGTTTGTCGGCAAACATCATGGAGCAACCGTGACGTCATCAAACGCAAAAGAAGTGGTTCAGTGGGCGTTTTCTAAAAAACAGCGTATTTTATTTTTACCAGATCAGCATTTAGGAAGAAATACAGCTTATGAATTAGGAGTGCCTCTTTCTGAAATGGCTATTTGGGATCCCATTGAAAATGAGCTCGTTTTTGATGGTGATATAGAAGATGTGAAGATTATCCTGTGGAAGGGACACTGCTCCGTTCATGAAAATTTCACGTTGAAAAACATTGAGCATGTACGTAAAGCACACCCGAACATGAACATCATTGTGCATCCAGAGTGTACGCATGACGTAGTGCAGCACTCTGATTACGCTGGCTCAACAAAGTACATCATGGAGACGATTGAACAAGCTCCATCAGGTTCAGAGTGGGCAATTGGAACAGAAATGAACTTGGTTAACCGCTTGATTCATGCTCATGATGATAAGAAGGTTATTTCACTTAATCCGTATATGTGTCCTTGTTTAACAATGAATCGTATTGATCTTCCTCATTTGCTTTGGTCTTTAGAAATGATTGATAAGGGCACGCCCATCAATGAAATTAAAGTGGAGTCTGAAGTAGCAGAACTGGCTCAAAAAGCACTCAACAATATGCTTGCAATGGTTTAAAGATGTCGGACTAAATGAAAAGTGAAAAACAAGCATAAAAGAGATCCTCTCACATACATTTGTGGTGATGGATCTTTTTTTTATAAAAAAATCCAAACTTTTAAGCATCAAGAATAAAATACTTGTTCAAGGCATATGTTGTGATGAACAAACAGAACTTGCTTTGATTCCGCACATATAGATGAAATATACTCGACTCGGGAGGGGAATGACGTTGAAAATCCATATTGTCCAAAAAGGGGATACCCTTTGGAAAATTGCCCAAAAATATGGCGCAAACTTTGAAGAACTTAAAAAAATGAACTCACAATTAAGCAATCCAGACATGATTATGCCTGGAATGAAAATTAAAGTGCCAACTGGCGGAGTACCTGTTGCAAATGAAGGGAACTCATTAGGGATTAAAGAAATGCCTAAAGTCCAGCATCCATATAGCGACCAATCAACGAAAGCTTATCCGGTAACAGAAATAGATAGTGAACAATCACCAATTCCGAGCATGCAGCCAGTGAAAAAAGAGATGCCAATTGCTCAGCCGCCGAAGAAAGAAGCACCAGTAGCGCCAGTAGCGCCGAAGAAAGAAGCACCAAAGAAGGAAATGCCAAAAAAAGAGGCACCAAAGAAAGAAGCGCCTAAAAAGGAAATGCCTAAGATGCCAAAGCTTCCAAAGATTCAGCCAATCGCTCCTGAAATTGACATTAACAATTACTATACGTTAAACATGGCGATGCAACAGCCGAAAAAAGAAGAGCCAAAAGTAGAAGCTGTTGTAGAGTCACCTGAAAGTCCAGAGATGGAGAGTGTAGAAGCACCGGTGCAACAGCCATGCTATCCAATTGTACCAATCTCTCCAGTAATGCCTGGATGTGGATTTCATTATATGCCGTGTTATCCACCGCCAATGCCACCAGCATATCCTGTGTATCCACATCAATGGCAGATGCCACAGGTACAAGGAGCAATGGAAGAAATGGAGTCCATGGAAAATAACCAAATGGTAGCTGGTCAAATGCAACATCCAAATGCGCCAATGCATGCTGCGAATGCACCATTTTACCCAATGATGAATCCGTATATGCCATGTGGTCCGGTTCAATGCTCGCCTTGTCCACCACCTTGGGGATACCAGCAACCTGCGTATCCAATGTATCCGTCGATGCCACAGGTACAAGGTGAAATGATGGAATCGCCAGAGATGGAAAACAATAGCGTAATGGGTATGCAGATGCCATATCAGCAACCGCAAGAAGACTGCGGATGTGGATCTCCTCAGCCCATTCCATATGGACACCAGCAGATGCCGTATGGATACCAACAGATGCCATATGGGTACCAAGATCAGCGCTTGGCACCGTACCCAGCCCCGTATGGACCCCCATTTGGTATGATAGGGGCACCGCCATATCCAGCGGTTGATCCGGATTTATTTAATATACCCGATTATGAAGAAGATGAAGATTAATAACGGCAGAGGCGATGACTCTATACATCGCCTCTTTTTTTGTTTGGTAGAAAAAGGAATTCTTGTGAAGCAATACTATATAAAAAAGCCACACGTACTTTATGTAAACACGAATCAAGGGATGAAAATAATAAAGAAGTATCGGTATGAAAACACGATTAATCGTAATTTTCAGTTCATTCAAGCACTCAAACAGCACGGGTTTAACGCTACCATTAATTTTGAACCTTTTTCAGATGGAGAGGTTGTGATCAAAACCAGAGGAGAAGTTTGGGGAATTATGCCTTATCTCCAAACAAAGTCACCGGTTTCATATGAACAATCCCATCACCGAAAGCGAGTCATTGAGCTACTACATTCTTATCATGAAACCGCGGCATTTGCTTGGTATGATGTGAAAGACATATTTCCAATGTATGAACTTACTCACGTGTGGCAAAAGCGACTTGCTAGTTTTATTCATCATAACAAGCTTATTGAGTCCATCATTGGAAAAAGAACGTATAAAGTTATTGAAGAGTTATGTCAAAACAGTTTAGTAACCATGCATAAATACGAACATGAAGGGCAGAAGCATCAACACACAATAATCCATGGTGACACGGCTTCTCATAATTTTTTAAGGGGAGTTAATAACGATTATTATTTAATTGATTTTGATTGTGCAGCTCAATCCACATTTTTTACGGATTATATTCAACTAGCTCAACGCTTTTTATTACAGGAAGACTTTTCTATTGAAAAGCTGCTAAAGGAAGAGGGGATGAGCAATCTTTTTCATTTACCGTATTTTGCTGCGGCTCTGCGCTTTCCAGCTATGCTTTTGCTGCCTTGGTACATTCGTTTAACCAGCATATCACCTTCATATAAAGAGCTTATTCAGCTAAAACAATGGACTGAAAAGCAAGCTATAAAAGCAGAATTAACAAATAGGGAGATATTGCGTATATTCCCCAATATCTAAAGAGTTTACCGCTAACTGACAGCATAAATTTTGCTCAACTTTAAGACCCTAATGGTGAGTCCGCTATAAGGTGGCTCATTTAAAGGGGGAGTTTCGATTGAACAAGTATATCATTTCATCATTAGCAGCTGGCTGTATGTTTGGCTTAACGGCTTGTACAAGTGACCAAGGAATGGAACAGCGTTATAACGATAACACTGAGCCTGTTGGTTACTATACAAGTGAAAACGAAAATGAGCATCGTCTTGACCAAGGAAAAGGCCCTGTAACGGATATGTTAGACGGCGACGACGAAAATAACAACAATAGACGAACTGCTCCGTTAAACGTAACGGATGGGCGTTATGATAGCCCAACTAATTCTTATCAAAACCCATCTACAAATAAAAATGGTTTTTATAGCAATGCTAACATCGGTGGTAGTGATAGGAATTATCACGGTCATCTCAATGGTAGAAACAATCTTACGCAAACGAATACAAATGCTTACCCAGCAGACTTGACTGAGAAAGTAGCAGACAAAGCAGCTGGTGTAAACGGTGTGAAAGACTGTAGAGTAGTAGTTGATGATAACCGCATGTTGGTAGCTGTTGATCCAGCTAACAGCAACGTGAACGAAGAAGAGCTTAAAAAAGCTGTGCAAAAAGAAGTAAAGCCTTTAGCGAAAAAATATAATCTTCAAGTTGAGGTAGATAACGGAATGTTCAATAGCGTTCGTAATATTGATAATGACATTCGTAACGGTGTAGATAACGGAATTATTCGTACAAATATCAACAGCTTGTATGAATCCATTGATGAAAATGTTAATCGTAAAGACCGCTAAGTAAAAAAGAGCTGGGACATCAGTATTCCAGTCAACGAGATATCCGAATGAGGCTGGGACATAAGTAATTCGGCCAATGATAAATCTGAACGATTGAGAGTTTCTCACTTTTAATCGTTCAGGTTTTTTGTTGATTGTGAAAACAATGTTGGAAACAGGGTGGAATGGAGCGTAGGACACTCGACTCCTGCGGGAAAGAGAGGGAAAACTGAGATCCCGCAGCGCAGCGAGGAAGCTCAGGTTCCTCCCCGCGGAAAGCGAGTGACCGTAGCGCAATGGAACGAACGTGTTGAGACAAATCAAAGAGATGGGAACAGCTAGTGTTCGTCTTTTAGAAGCAATCATTTTGTTATGTCCCAAACTCGTTCGGATGTTTTTTGTTTTGAAAACCTAACTATTGTAGAAGAGTCATGATTCGTTTTTGAGAAGGACTCATTTAGCTTTGTCCCAGCTTCTTTTTGTATATTTAAGAAAATGGATAAAAAAAGAAAGAAAGGAAAAGATATAAATAGCAATTCTTCTTTCAGTCATCTTTATGAAGTGACAAATTACATGTGTGAGGTGATGATGGATGAAACGAACCATTCATCAAATAATCATTGTATGTACTATCAGCAGCTTTTTAGTAAGCTTAGCTGGAGTAGTAGAAGCTGAGCGCCCAATGACT
The DNA here is from genome assembly GCF_038050335.1 of Priestia sp. FSL W8-0001. Lineage (NCBI taxonomy): Bacteria > Bacillati > Bacillota > Bacilli > Caryophanales > Bacillaceae > Priestia > Priestia sp. FSL W8-0001. The sequence continues at coordinate 3,322,247 of NZ_JBBPAL010000001.1, read as the reverse complement.
ATTTTTTTAGAGCGTACGTATGTAGATGGAGTTATTAGTCAAGAGGTCTTGAATTCCCCGTACATGACAAAAGAAGAAGTACTAAGCGCGTATCCTATGTGGAGAGTGATTAAAGCATCAGACGAAGAGGTTGTACTTAGAAAGGCGGTTGACGACATTTCGCCAATGCTTAAAGAAAACGGCTACGTTGGCTTATCAGTTAACGGAGTATTATCTACGTTTGAAGGGAAGCCGGTAAATTCCACAAATATTATTCAATCTTTCTTTCAGATTGATGTAGAAAAATTAGAGAGCTATCAAGAAGAGCTGCTGAAAGATGGGATTCGTGTTCAAACGAAAGATGATTACGTATCCTTGATGGATTTTTATAAAATGTACGAGCTTAATTCGCGGCCTACTTCTAGTAAGTAGCCGCTTTTTGTCGCGTTCTAATCCACAGTAAGGACTCGAAAGCAGATTTCTTTTTATTTCTATGTCAAATTCCTTCTATTCACTTTTAGGATTGTGTTAAAATAATAGTCAGCGCTAAATGTTCGACAGAGTATGCAAAAGCAATTGTGAAATTAAAATTATTACGGCTTCTTAGTTGGAAGATAGATGAATGAACTGGGCAGTGTTCTCTACTTGATGATAACAAGGAGGGTAGACTGCCTTCGTTCATGTGAGAGGGAGAGAGTTAGTTGATTGATTATATCAGAGGTGTGATTACATATATTAATCCAGAATACGTTGTCATTGAAAACCAAGGAATGGGCTATCAGGTATTTACACCAAACCCTTATGTGTTTTCAGTTGATAATGAAGAGAGAGTTATTTATACGTATCAGTATGTCCGTGAAGATATCTTAGCACTGTACGGCTTTAATTCTCGCGAACAAAAAGAACTATTCATGAAATTAATTAGCGTCTCAGGCATTGGTCCAAAAGGTGCGCTGGCGATTCTAGCATCAGGTAACCCTTCTCAGGTGGTGCAGGCCATTGAAGAAGAAAATGAAAAGTTTTTGGTGAAGTTTCCAGGAGTAGGAAAAAAAACAGCTCGTCAAATGATTTTGGACTTGAAAGGCAAGCTTCATGATATCGTACCGGATGCAGTGCCATCACTATTTGCTGATATGGACGAACAAGAAGTTAAATCACAAAGCTCAGAAGCTTTAGATGAGGCTATCGAGGCATTAAAAGTACTTGGATATGCAGAGCGAGAGATTAATAAGGTAGTTCCAGCCTTAATGCAACAGTCGATGACGACAGATCAATATATTAAGGAAGCGTTGAAGCGTTTGCTTAAGTAACGAATGAAGGAGGAATATGATGGACGATCGTATTGTGACAGGCGATGCACTTAGCGAAGAAGAAGTGCTAGAGCAAAGTCTTAGACCTCAATTTCTACAACAGTATATTGGTCAGCATAAAGTAAAAAGCCACTTAGATATCTTTATTAAAGCTGCTAAAATGCGAAGCGAAACGTTGGATCATGTTTTACTATATGGACCTCCTGGCTTAGGGAAAACAACGTTGGCGACCATTATTGCAAATGAGATGGGCGTGCAAATTCGCACTACTTCCGGACCTGCCATTGAGCGTCCTGGAGATTTAGCGGCTGTACTAACAAGCTTAGAACCGGGCGATGTGTTGTTTATTGATGAAATTCATCGTCTTAATCGATCGGTTGAAGAGGTCCTTTACCCTGCAATGGAGGATTTCTGTCTAGATATTGTGATTGGAAAAGGCCCAAGCGCTCGCTCCGTGCGTTTAGATTTGCCACCCTTTACGCTTGTGGGGGCGACAACAAGAGCTGGTTTGCTCTCATCACCACTGCGAGATCGTTTCGGGGTTTTAAGCCGCTTGGAATATTACCAAGAAGAAGACTTAGCGTCTATTGTAGAGCGTACTGCTTCTATTTTAAATGTAGGCATCGATACGCAAGCTACGCATGAAATTGCCAGGCGAGCTCGTGGGACCCCGAGGATTGTCAACCGGCTTTTAAGACGCGTTCGCGATTTTGCGCAGGTAAAAGGTGATGGTGAGATTACTGTTCAGCTTGCTACAGAAGCTTTAGAGATGCTGCAAGTCGACCGTTTAGGTTTGGATCATATTGACCATAAATTATTAAGAGGGATTATTGAAAAATTCCGTGGAGGTCCAGTTGGCTTAGATACAATTTCGGCTACCATTGGTGAAGAATCACATACAATTGAAGATGTATATGAGCCGTACTTACTTCAGATTGGCTTTCTGCAAAGAACGCCTAGAGGGCGGATTGTGACGCGGCTTGTGTATGATCATTTTCAAATGGAGGTGCCAGAGAAGTGAACGAACTCCCTAAATTCGTAATGATTGTGGGTGGTATTTTACTATTGGTCGGTTTTTTGCTACAATTTATCGGCAAACTTCCTGGTGATATTTTAATTAAAAAAGGAAATACAACCTTTTATTTTCCAATCGTTACGTCGATTGTTATTAGCATTTTATTATCGCTTATTTTCTTTTTTATTGGTCGATTTAAATAATTATTTTAGTAGGAACAGGTGAATGAAATGAAAGTAGATTTATTTGATTTCCATTTACCGGAGGAATTGATTGCGCAAACGCCGCTTGAAAAGCGTGATGCATCAAGACTCATGGTAGTAAACAAAGAAACAGGTGAGGTACGTCATCATATGTTTCAAGACCTTCTTGACTATTTACAAGAAGGTGATTGTCTTGTATTAAACGATACGCGTGTTTTACCAGCTCGTTTATTTGGAACAAAAGAAGATACGGGCGCTAATATTGAAGTCCTTCTTTTAAAACAAACGGAAGGTGACATGTGGGAAACGCTTGTGAAGCCCGCTAAGCGAGTTAAAGAAGGAACGGTTATTTCATTTGGAGATGGTCGCTTAACGGCTGTTTGTAAAGGTGTGAGTGATCAGGGGGGAAGGCTGCTGGAATTTAAGTATGACGGAATCTTTTATGAAGTATTAGAACAGCTTGGTGAAATGCCGCTGCCACCTTATATCAAAGAACGCCTTGATGACCGCGAACGCTATCAAACTGTGTTTGCACGTGAACAAGGTTCAGCTGCAGCACCAACGGCAGGACTTCACTTCACGGAAGAGATGTTGGAAGAAATTAAAGCGAAAGGTGTGCATATTGCTTTCTTAACACTGCACGTTGGCCTAGGAACCTTCAGACCCGTAAGCGTAGATGATCTGGAAGAGCATGATATGCACGCTGAATACTATCAAGTGAGCGAAGAGACAGCTTCGTTGTTGAATTCAGTGCGTGAACAAGGTGGACGAATTATCTCTGTTGGTACCACGTCTACGCGAACGCTTGAAACAATCGCAACTGAACACGACGGTGTGTTTAAAGCTTCATCGGGCTGGACGAGCATCTTTATTTTCCCTGGATATGAATTTAAAGCAATTGATGGTATGATTACAAACTTCCATTTGCCGAAGTCAACGCTTATTATGCTTGTTAGCGCGTTAGCTGGACGTGAGCATATCATCGGCGCATATGAAACAGCGGTAAAAGAAAAGTATCGATTCTTTAGCTTTGGCGATGCCATGCTAATCTTGTAATTTAACATGAAAGGAATACACTAATGACAGCTATTCGTTATGAACATATTAAAACATGTAAGCAAACCGGAGCACGCCTTGGCATTGTGCATACTCCACACGGATCTTTTGAAACGCCGATCTTTATGCCAGTTGGTACGCTTGCTACAGTAAAAACAATGTCTCCTGAAGACTTAAAAGCAATGGGAGCAGGAATTATTTTAAGCAACACGTATCATCTATGGCTACGTCCAGGTCACGAAATTGTAAAAAAAGCTGGCGGACTTCATAAATTCATGAACTGGGACCGTCCAATTTTAACGGATTCAGGTGGTTTCCAAGTGTTTAGTCTAAGCGATCTTCGACGTATTGAAGAAGAAGGCGTGCATTTCCGCAATCACTTAAATGGTGACAAGTTATTCCTATCACCTGAAGGAGCAATGGAGATTCAAAACGCACTTGGTTCGGATATCATGATGGCATTTGATGAGTGTCCACCATATCCAGCTGAATATGATTATTTAAAGCGTTCAGTAGAGCGTACAAGCCGTTGGGCTGAGCGCTGTTTAGAAGCTCACAGTCGCCCGCAAGACCAAGGATTATTTGGGATTGTACAAGGAGGAGAATTTGAAGATTTACGTCGTCAGAGTGCTTCTGACTTGGTTTCTATGGACTTCCCGGGTTATGCTGTAGGAGGACTATCTGTTGGAGAACCAAAAGACGTTATGAATCGCGTGCTTGAGTTTACAACACCTTATCTGCCTGCGGATAAACCTCGTTACTTAATGGGCGTAGGTTCACCAGATTCATTGATTGATGGAGCAATCCGTGGAATTGATATGTTTGACTGCGTGCTACCAACGCGTATTGCACGTAACGGTACATTAATGACAAGCGAAGGGCGCTTAGTTGTTAAAAATGCAAAATATGCAGAAGACTTTGGGCCAATCGATCCAAACTGTGATTGCTATACGTGTAAAAATTATTCAAGAGCGTATATTCGCCACTTAATTCGTTCTAATGAAACGTTTGGAATTCGATTAACATCTTACCATAACTTATATTTTCTGCTAAACTTAATGGAGCAAGTCCGTGAAGCTATTCGCGAAGATCGATTAGGTGACTTCCGTGATGAATTCTTTGATAAATATGGATTTAACGGACCAAATGCAAAAAATTTCTAGGTCATTACAGGGGTTTTTCATCAACATATGAATAAGTACCTGTTGATAAATTGATTAAAGGAGGAGATCTTGTGGAAATTTTCCAAGCAATATGGCCATTACTTTTAATGTTCGCCATCTTTTATTTCTTATTAATTCGTCCACAGCAAAAGCGTCAAAAAGCTGTACAGCAAATGCAGTCTGAACTGAAGAAAGGTGACAAAGTCATCACAATCGGTGGAATGCACGCTTTAGTTGAAGCAATTGATGAAGGAACAGTTATTGTGAAAACAACAGACGGTTCTAAAATGGTATTTGACCGCGCTGCAATTCGTGAAATCCGTAGCGAAGCGTAATTATAGAAAGAGACTGAGACATAAGTAGTTCAGTCCTTACTATACCTGAACGATTGAGAGTTTCTCACTTTTAATCGTTCAGGTTTTTTGTTAATTGTGAAAACAATGTTGGAAACAGGGTGGAATGGAGCGTAGGACACTCGACTCCTGCGGGAAAGAGAGGGAAACATGAGATCCCGCAGCGCAGCGAGGAAGCTCAGGTTCCTCCCCGCGGAAAGCGAGTGGCCGTAGCGCAATGGAACGAACGTGTTGAGACAAACTAAAGAGATGGGAACAGCTAGTGTTCGTCTTTTAGAAGCAATCATTTTGTTATGTCCCAAACTCTTTTTATGCTGTTCTAGAGCCTGATAAATTGACCCCAATCACACCGCCGAGCATGGCTACCAGTAAAAACCCACCGTGAAATAAAAGCTGCTGAGCTGAAAAGAGCTCGTTGTATCCAAGAAATTGTAGCATAAGCATAAGAACAGAGTAGATAAGACCAGTTGCTCCACCAATCATCCAACCCTTTGAGCCACTTTTTCCACCTGACATAAATCCACCAATAAAGACTGCCAAAAAGGATAAAATAGCAATCCATAGTTGCAAAGCTTGTTCAGTAACAGACGAAAACTTTAACAAAAGTGCTAACAAAAGGCTGATGACAAAACCGATGATAAAGATGATCATTACTCCAAAAAAGATAGCACTGCTCATTCTTTTTGCTTCCATTACTAAAAACCCCCTTATATGTCAAACTGCAATCTTAGTACGAGCATATTCACAAAATGGAAGAAATAGACGCAAAAAAATCCGTCTATTTTTTGTGTTTAAACGAAAACTAGTCAGGAATGTCAAAGTGCGGAGGTTTTTATATGGAGATCGTAACAATGGTTTTTCGTACTATTTTGTTATATTTTATCGTATTAGTCATCTTTAGACTAATGGGTAAGCGTGAAATTGGCGAGCTCAGTATTTTAGACCTTGTCGTGTTTATTATGCTAGCAGAGCTAGCGGTAGTGGCAATTGAAAATACAAATGATCCATTGCATCATAGCTTAGTTCCGATGATCACCTTACTTGTGATTCAAATTGGGTTGGCTCTTTGGTCACTCAAAAGTAATCGCATGCGCAACTTCTTAGACGGTCAGCCGACGGTTATTATTCAAAATGGCGAAATTCGTGAAAAGGAAATGAAAAAGCAGCGCTATAACTTTAACGATTTACTCATACAGCTTCGTGATAAAAATGTGAAGGATATTGCTGACGTTGAATTTGCTATTTTAGAACCTTCTGGCAAGCTTTCTGTTTTTGAAAAAAAGAATAATACCGCTCCTTTTGGAAAAGAAAGCTTAAATCTGCCTTACATTATTGATGGCGTAGTCCAAGAAGAACATTTAGCACTCGATCACCGTACAACGCTATGGCTTCGCCAAGAATTAAAAAAGCTAGGTTATCAAGAAATAAAGAATATTTCATATTGTACCTACAATAATGGCACCTTTTTTGTAGATAAAGTGGACGAACCAAAATAAAGAAGATGAGTATGGTTGCTCATCTTCTTTATTTCTTTTTAAACAGTCGTAGAATTGAAAAGCGGTTGAGCTCTTCTTTCGTAATAAGCTTGAATAGTAATAAAAGAATAACGTATAACAGGCTTGTTAGCATTATAGAGACTAATGTTTGTAGTACAAGTGGAAGGTTGGCAAAAAAATGTGTAAACGCATACTGTCCCACCCATCCAGCAGCTAACATGACGATACAGCTTTTTACATAATCCATGATTTGTAGCTTATACATAATTTGTTTCGTAACGGTTGATAAATGAAGAAGAGTGACGAGCATAGTGCCAACTACAATAGAAAGTCCGGCGCCCATAATGCCGAGAGTAGGCTGAGAAGCTAATAAAAAAATCAATGCGGTTTTCACAGCTGCGCCAATGAAACTGTTAATCATGGCGGCTTTAGCTAGGTCTAAAGCTTGAAGGACGGCCTGAAGGGGTCCTTGAAAGTAAGAGAAGATAAAAAAGGGTGCCATGACTTTAACAAAGATAGCTGCTTTATCTGATCCGTACATCAATTCCATTATGGGGTTAGCGAATACGTATAATACGACAACGGCAAGTCCCCCTGTTATAAACGATAGGCGCAGCGCTTGGTGAAGTCTATACTGAATTTGTTTCATATGGTTCTTTGCATAGGATTCACTGATAGCAGGTACTAGTGCAGTTGAAAGAGAAACGGTAATAAAGGACGGTAGCATTAATAATGGAAGTGCAAAGCCCGTTAATTCTCCGTACTGCTGAGTAGCGACGGTGGTTGCTACTCCAGCAATCGCTAGGCTCTTGGCTACAACAATTGGTTCTAAAAACCAAGAAACTGAACCAATCATACGACTCCCTGTAGTGGGAACAGCGATTCTCATCAAGTCATAAAAGGTATCTTTGCCAGCACGAAGTGATTGAAAAAAGTTACGACGAACGGTTAACTTCTTTTTTCGTTTAAACATATAGAACATATAAAATAGAGATGCCAATTCTCCAAATACAGAAGAGAGCATAGCGCCAGCAGCGGCATATTCAATTCCATAAGGTAAGAATGCCTTTGTACATACAGCGATTAAAGTGATACGAACGACTTGTTCAATGACCTGCGAATAAGCAGCGGGTTTCATTTGCTGAAGACCTTGGAAATAGCCGCGAATAACCGATGAAATAGCGATAATTGGAATAACAGGAATAACCGCTAATAGTGGATATAAGGTACGCTCATCTGTAAAAAAGGTTTTTGCGATAATAGGAGCGAATACTATTAAACTGAGCGTAAATATAAAACTCAATGTACACGTGATGCTTAAAGAAACAACCAGAATCTTTTTAATTTTTCGTTTGTCACCGAGTGCCTGTGCTTCTGCAACTAGCTTTGAAATGGCTACAGGCAATCCTAACTGCGTTAACGTAATAACGAGTACAAGAGTAGGAACAGCCATCATGTATAGGCCAACACCTTCGTTCCCAATCATTCTTGCAATAACAACGCGGTTAATGAATCCGAGAACTCTTGTAATCAATCCAGCTATAATTAAAATAATAGTACCTTGCAAAAATTTAGACATAGATCCTCACTGCTTTCTTGGACAAATTATAATTGATGTAATCCAATATATGCAGGGAATGTGTCCAAGCATGACAAGGAATCAAAGAAATAACAGAGAGCTTGCTGGCTTATATATTTTGCATGCGTGTGAGAAAAGGAGTCGTGAACATGAATTCGATAATATCAGATGAGCAAAAGACAATCATTCAACCAGTAATTGAGAGTAAGCTAGAAGAATTTCATTTAATTGGTTACGAAGACGTAACGGAAGCAGAATTGTGGGGGTATTTGAACCAAAAGAAGTGGAAAAAGCGTCAAGAATTTTCGTTGCATCAGGTTGTTAGTGACGTGTTGACTGTTAAGATTACTGATGTAATGAGCTATGTAACAATTGAATCTTATAAATCAAATATGTTCGAAACTGTTAGTGACAATGAAGATTGGAAAGAATTATTAAAGTAATGCAAATTTTATGGTTCGTCATTTGACAGACCCCTAGTTATCGAAGATAATTAAGTTGGTATTTTACAGCGATCAGCTCATGTGTTTTACATAAGAAGGAGGATTTCTTATTCATGGTTAAAAGAGGACGTATCGTTACCTTTTTCCTCTTAGTACTTTTAATATTTGGTACAATCGGAACAACGGTTACAGGTATTGCAAAAGATATTAAGCTTGGTCTTGATCTTCAAGGTGGGTTTGAAATTTTATATGATGTAAAACCTGCTAAGAAAGGTGATGTCATCGATAACAGTGCACTTAAAAGCACCGTTGAAGCGCTAAATCAGCGTGTGAATGTGCTCGGTGTAAGCGAGCCTAGTATTCAAATTGAAGGAGATGATCGCATTCGCGTACAGTTGGCTGGTGTTACGGATCAGTCACAAGCGCGTGAGCTATTATCAACTGAAGCAAATTTAACCTTCCGTGATGTAAATGACAATATCTTAATGGATGGTTCTGACCTTGCTCAAAATGGTGCAAAACAATCGTTTGATGAAAACAATCAGCCGAGCGTTTCGTTAAAGCTAAAAGATGCGGATAAGTTTAAAGAAGTAACAAAGAAAGTGCTAGATATGGCACCCAATAATTTATTGGTCATCTGGTTAGATTTTGAGGAAGGAAAAGATTCCTATAAGGCAGAAGCAGCTAAGCAAAATCCTAAGTTTTTATCTGCAGCAACTGTAAATCAAGTTTTCTCTCAAAAAGAAGTATCGATTACGGGTGGTAACTTTACAGTTAAAAGTGCTACAGAATTATCAGATCTATTAAATGCAGGCTCTTTGCCTGTTAAATTGGATGAAATTTATTCAACATCTGTCGGGGCTCAATTTGGTGAGAAAGCTCTCGATATGACCGTGTTTGCCGGAGCAATTGGAATTGCTATCATCTTCCTTTTCATGATTGCATTCTACCGTCTACCAGGGCTTATCGCGGTAATTACGCTAAGCTTTTACGTATATTTAAACCTTTTAGTATTCGATCTTATGCATGTTGTTCTTACTCTTCCAGGGATAGCAGCTTTAATTCTTGGAGTCGGGATGGCAGTGGATGCTAATATCATTACATACGAGCGAATTAAAGATGAATTAAGGACAGGCCGATCTGTAATGTCTGCTTTTAAAGCAGGAAATCGTCGTTCCATTGCAACGATTTTCGATGCAAACTTAACAACAATGTTAGCAGCTGTTGTGCTGTTTATCTATGGAACAAGTTCTGTTCAAGGATTTGCGACAACGTTAATGATTGGGATTGTACTGAGCTTTGTGACAGCTGTATATGGAACGAGATTGTTGCTAGCTCTGCTAGTTAACAGCCGTTGGTTAAATAAAAAACCTCACTTATTCGGTGTGAAAAAATCTGAAATTCATGATTTAAGCAAAGACGATGGTCAAACAGTTTTACCAACAGCTTGGGACAGATTTGATTTTGTTAAATACAGAAAACGCTTCTTTGCTTTATCAAGCATCCTTGTTGTAGCTGGAGTTATTGCCTTGCTTATCTTCAAGCTTAACCTAGGAATTGATTTTGCAAGCGGAACGCGAGTTGAAGTAGCAAGTGATAAAGCTTTAACTCAAGAACAGGTAGAAAAGGACATGTCTTCAATTGGATTAGAGTCAGACGATGTGATTATCACGGGTGATGATAAAAAGACGGGAGTTGCCAGCTTTGTAGGTGTACTTTCACAAAAGGAAATTGCTGATTTAAAGGATTACTTCAGTGGAAAGTATGGCTCAGAACCTAACGTAAGTACAGTGTCTCCGACTGTCGGAAAAGAGCTAGCACGCAATGCAATGATTGCGGTATTAATTGCTTCTATTGGAATTATTATTTATGTAGGGTTCCGATTTGAGCTGTATATGGGATTAGCTGCCATTGTAGCCTTACTACATGATGCCTTTTTCATCATTGCTTTCTTCAGTTTAACTCGTCTTGAGGTTGATTTGACATTCATTGCGGCAATCTTAACAATCGTTGGTTATTCAATCAACGATACGATTGTAACGTTTGACCGCATTCGAGAGAATATGAAGAAGTTCAAATCAAAAACGTTTGAGGACTTAAAGTTTATCGTGAACTTAAGTTTGCGTGAGACCCTAACTCGATCGTTGAATACGATTATTACGGTAATTATTGCTGTAGCAGCACTGTTGATTTTTGGAAGTGACTCAATTCTAAACTTCTCTATCGCTCTACTAGTAGGATTAATTGCAGGTACGTACTCATCGATTTTCATTGCCTCTCAGCTGTGGCTTGTATGGAAAGGCAAGCAGCTAGAACGTAAGAGAGTCGTTGAAAACGAAACAGAATAAATGAATGAAAAAGTGCACGGATTATTCCGTGCACTTTTTCTGTGTCTGCCCTTTCAATTCACATCATAAGCTTAGTAGTACAAGAGAATTTTGGGTACGCTAATGAATAATGTCTTTCTAGAAAGGGTGTGAAAAAATGGACAATGAACAGCGGTTTAAAGAAGCACAAACTGCTGCGATGGTAGGGATGGTTGGTAATATTGTCTTGGCTATCATGAAATCGATTGTAGGCGTCATGGCAAACAGTCGAGCACTCATAGCGGACGCCGCCAATTCTGTTTCAGATGTTGCAGGCTCACTTGTGGTTTTTATTGGTGTGAAAATTGCAAAGCAGCCACCTGATGAAGATCATCCTTATGGACATGGAAAAGCTGAATCAATCGCTGCTATTATCGTAGCCGTTCTTTTAGCCATTGTAGGAATTGAAATTTTAACTTCTTCTTTCCAAGCATTTTTTAATCGGATAGAGCCTCCTAAAATTTTTGCTGTCTATGCTCTAGTTGCGGCTATCATTATTAAAGAAGGATTGTACCGCTACACATACCGTATTGGAAAGAAAATAAAAAGTGACGCTGTTATGATTAATGCTCATGATCATCGAGTGGACGTGTTCTCTTCTTTTGCAGCGCTTGTAGGTATTGGAGCTTCTCTTATTGGCGATGAAATTGGGATAGAGTGGTTAGTGTATGCGGATCCTCTCGCAGGATTAATTGTTTCTGTACTTGTGTTAAAAACAGCTTGGACACTAGGAGCAGAGGCTTTTCACAATACGTTGGATCATGTTCTTCATGAGGAAGATATCGCACATTTAAAAGAGATCGTGTTAGGCGTTGAAGGTGTTGAACGAATTGACACGCTTCATGCAAGAGAGCATGGTTACTATGTTATTGTTGATTTGCGTATTTCAGTCGATCCGTTTATCACGGTGAAAAAGGGCCATCAAATTGGAAAAGTAGTAAAAGAGAAGTTACTGGAAGAACCGAATATTCAAGGTGTATTTGTTCATATTAACCCATATTCAGAAAGTTAAGATTAAGCTCACTCATTGCCCGTTTGGGTTGCCTTTAGTATAATTATGTGGGTTAAGGGGTGAGATGAGATATGCTACAGTCAAAGAAGCGTTGGAATGTAAAACATATAGATGATCCACTTGTTGATGAATTTGCAAAGAAACTCAATATTACACCTCTTGTTGCTTCACTGCTTATTAATCGAGGAATTCAAACAGTAGAAGAAGCCTCACAGTTTTTACATATTGAGGATGAATCTTTTCATGACCCATTTCTTTTAGAAGGTATGGAAGAAACGGTTGCGCGCATTCGTCAAGCGATTGAAAACAATGAACGTATTATGATATATGGGGATTATGATGCTGACGGTGTAAGCAGTACGTCCGTTATGCTTTCTGTTTTAGGTCAACTCGGAGCGCAAGTTGATTTTTATATACCCAATCGTTTTACAGAAGGCTACGGCCCAAACGAACAGGCATTTAGACAGATTGGTGATGAAGGATATGGATTAGTTATTACAGTAGATACTGGAATTTCCGCTGTTAAAGAGGCAAAGCTAGCAGCTGAGATAGGGTTTGATTTAATCATTACAGACCACCATGAACCAGGTCCAGAAATTCCGGAAGCCTATGCGATTATCCATCCTAAACTTCCAGGTGGAGGCTATCCATTCAAAGAGCTAGCTGGAGTTGGAGTAGCGTTTAAATTAGCTCACGCTTTGCTCGGTGAAGCTCCTGAACATTTATTGGAGCTAGCTGTCATTGGTACAATTGCTGATTTGGTGCCGCTAGTAGGAGAAAATCGACTAATAGCGAAAAAGGGCTTACGCTATTTAAAAAGTTCAACTCGACCTGGAGTTGAAGCGCTATTAAAAGTGTGCAGTGTGAAGAAAGAAGACATTACGGAAGACACAATTGGTTTTGCCCTTGCTCCAAGAATTAATGCTGTAGGTCGTCTTCAAGATGCGAACCCGGCAGTCGATTTACTTATGTCTGCTCATTATGAAGAAGCAATCGAGTTAGCAAAAGAAATTGATGCTTTAAATAAAGAGCGCCAACAGATTGTAAATGAAATTACGCAAGAAGCAATCGATACTGTAGAAAGCCTATATCCGCCTAGTGAAAATGCAGTCTTAATTATTGAAGGTGAAGGGTGGAACGCAGGAGTTGTTGGAATCGTAGCTTCTCGGTTGGTTGAAAAGTTCTATCGTCCAACTATTGTGTTAAGTCTGGATCACGAAACCGGCTTAGCAAAAGGGTCGGCAAGAAGCATTGCTGGATTTGATTTATTTGCAAACTTATCAAAGAGTCGTGATATTTTACCGCATTTCGGGGGCCACCCGATGGCTGCAGGGATGACGCTTGAAGCGAAGAATGTTGAGCTACTGCGCCAGCGTTTAAATGAACAAGCGCGAGAAGTGCTAACTGAACAAGACTTCATTCCGATTACCTCGATTGATACGATATGCAAAGTTGAGGATATTACAATCGCTGGTATTGAAGAGCTCCAAACACTCGCTCCTTTTGGCATGCATAACCCCAAGCCGAAGGTGCTTGTTGAGCGTGTTACGCCAACATCAATGCGTAAAATCGGCAGTGATAAAAACCATTTAAAGCTTGTTGTAGAAGATAATGGGCTATCAATTGACGTCGTAGGGTTTGGTTTAGGACATGTATTAGATGAAGTCTCTCCGTTAGCCAAAGTATCGTTAGTCGGTGAGCTTTCAATTAACGAATGGAATAATATACGCAAGCCACAGCTCATGATTGAAGATGTAGCAGTGAGTGAATGGCAGCTTTTTGATTATCGTAATTCATTTGATATGAAGAGATTCTTTCAAGAAATTTTCACGAAAGAAATGGATATCGTGACGTTTAATCAACAAACCGTTCAAAAGCATGCAGCGATTTTGCCGATGGATCAAGTCGTTGAGATTTCGACAGATGAACAAGCTAGTCTATATAATTCAGCTGATAAACAAATGATTCTTTTAGATTTACCAGATTCAAAAGAGAGGTTAAATCTCTTATTTGCTGAAGGAAAGCCGGCTCGAATTTATGCGATGTTCGTAACGGAAAATGATAGTTATTTTGATACGATTCCGACTCGTGAACATTTTAAGTGGTTTTATGGACTGCTGGCTAAAAGAAGCCCGTTTGATTTAAAACACTATAAAGAAGAGATTGCCATTCATAAAGGCTGGACAAAAGATACAATTGATTTTATCTGCCAGGTGTTTTTCGAACTAGAATTTGTTACAATAAACAATGGTCTAATTTCGCTAGTGAAAAATAGTCCTAAACGTGATTTAATAGAGTCTGTGACTTATCGCAAGAAACAGCAACAAATTGAAATGGAAAAAAACTTTATTTATAGTTCATATGCACAGTTAAAAAGTGAGTTTGAGAAGCTTCTTGCAAGTGCGGATGAATGAGGAGGCAACATTAGAATGAATTTTAAAGATTATATTACAATTGTACCTGACTGGCCAAAACCAGGTATTAAGTTTAAAGATATCTCAACATTAATGGATAATGGTGAAGCGTATCGTGCAGCGACAGATGAAATCATGAAGTATGCAAAAGATAAAGAAATTGATATCATCGTTGGGCCTGAAGCACGTGGGTTTATCGTTGGTTGTCCAGTTGCGTATGCGCTAGGTGTGGGCTTTGCACCAGTTCGTAAAGAAGGTAAATTACCTCGTGAGGTAATTAAAGTTGATTATGGCTTAGAATATGGAAAAGACGTATTAACAATCCATAAAGATGCAATTAAGCCAGGGCAACGCGTATTAATTACAGACGACTTATTAGCAACAGGTGGAACAATTGAAGCAACAATTAAACTAGTTGAAGAACTAGGCGGAGTAGTTGCTGGCATTGCGTTCCTTATTGAGTTATCATACTTAGATGGACGCGAAAAGCTAAAAGGGTACGACGTATTTACATTAATGACGTACTAATGAACGGATTTATAATCAAACAGAGAAGAGGCTGGGACATAAGTAATTCAGCCAATGATAAACCTGAACGATTGAGAGTTTCTCACTTTTAATCGTTCAGGTTTTTTGCTGATTGTGAAAACAATGTTGGAAACAGGGTGGAATGGAGCGTTGGACACTCGACTCCTGCGGGAAAGCGAGTGGCCGTAGCGCAATGGAACGAACGTGTTGAGACAAATCAAAGAGATGAGAACAGCTAGTGTTCGTCTTTTAGAAGCAATCATTTTGTTATGTCCCAAACTCTTTTTTGTTTAATACGAAGAAAGCAAAAGATTGAAATGTGACTTTATTTGATAAATTATTACCAAAGGCTTTACATCTCTATTAATTTTCATGATAATAGTTACAATATGAATTAATAAAAATGCTAGTTGATAAAGGTGATTTCATGGCAAATGAGCAAGTCCTAACAGCAGAACAGGTCATTGATAATTCGAGACGGTATTTGGATGAAGAGGATGTTGCGTTTGTTCAAGCAGCATATGATTTTGCAAAAGAAGCACATAAAGAGCAATATCGTAAATCAGGAGAACAGTATATCATTCATCCTATACAGGTTGCAGGGATTTTAGTTGATCTTGACATGGATCCAGCCACAATTGCAGCTGGATTCTTACACGATGTCGTTGAAGATACAGAGATAACGCTAAAAGATTTAGAGAAAGCTTTCAACTCAGAAGTTTCAATGTTAGTAGACGGTGTTACAAAACTTGGGAAAATTAAATATAAATCAAAAGAAGAGCAGCAGGCAGAAAACCATCGCAAAATGTTTGTTGCAATGGCACAAGATATTCGCGTTATTTTAATTAAGTTAGCCGACCGTTTGCATAATATGCGTACATTAAAGCATTTACCACAAGAGAAACAGCGCCGCATTTCAAACGAAACGCTGGAGATTTTTGCACCGCTTGCTCATCGCTTGGGGATTTCAAAGATTAAGTGGGAGCTTGAAGACACAGCTCTGCGCTATTTAAATCCGCAGCAGTATTATCGAATTGTAAACTTGATGAAGAAAAAGCGAGCAGAGCGCGAACAGTACTTAGAAGAAGTTATTGATGAAGTACGCGAGAACGTTGATGATGTGTCGATTAAAGTTGAGATTTCAGGTAGACCAAAGCATATCTATTCAATCTATCGCAAAATGGCCCTTCAAAATAAGCAGTTTAATGAAATCTATGATTTGCTTGCAGTGCGTATTATTGTAGACAGCATTAAAGATTGCTATGCGGTACTTGGTATTATCCACACCTGTTGGAAACCAATGCCTGGCCGCTTTAAAGATTATATTGCAATGCCAAAGCAAAATATGTATCAGTCTCTTCATACAACTGTTATTGGCCCAAAAGGCGATCCCTTGGAAGTTCAGATTCGTACTTTTGATATGCATCAAATTGCAGAGTATGGAATTGCTGCACATTGGGCTTATAAAGAAGGCAAGTCAACGGAACATGCATCTTTCGAAGAGAAGTTGACTTGGTTCCGCGAAATTTTAGAGTTCCAAAATGACGCTAATGATGCAGAAGAGTTCATGGAATCATTGAAAATTGACTTATTTTCGGACATGGTCTATATTTTTACGCCAAAAGGCGATGTGATTGAATTACCGTCTGGTTCAGTTCCGATTGACTTTGCATATCGCATTCACTCAGAAATTGGGAATAAAACAATCGGTGCGAAAGTCAATGGAAAGATGGTCACGCTGGATTATCGTCTAAAAACGGGAGATATCATTGAAATTTTAACATCTAAGCATTCCTATGGACCAAGTAAAGATTGGCTGAAGCTTGCTCAAACATCTCAGGCAAAAAACAAGATACGTCAGTTCTTTAAGAAGCAAAGCCGAGATGAAAATATTGAAAAAGGCAAAGAGCTTGTTGAAAAAGAAATTCGTCAAATGGAATTTGACGTAAAAGAAGTATTAACAACCGATAATATTAAACGAGTAGCCGAAAAGTTTAACTTCTCAAATGAAGATGATATGTATGCAGCAATTGGATATAACGGTTTAACTGCTGCTCAGGTTGCGAATCGTTTGACAGAGAAATGGCGAAAGCAGCGTGATCAAGAGCAGGAAGTGCAGGTAGATGATCTGGCTCGAGATACGGCAGCGAAGCGTGTACGTCAGCATAAGCGCAAAGACTCTGGTGTTATTGTACCAGGTGTTGAAAATATGCTTATTCGTTTATCGAAATGCTGTAATCCAGTTCCTGGTGATGAGATTGTAGGATTCATTACAAAGGGTCGGGGAGTATCTGTTCACCGCGCAGACTGTTTAAATGTCCATACGGAGGATTCGGAAAATCGTTTAATTCCAGTTGAGTGGGAAACGCATATTAAAGAAGGTAAAGAATTTAACGTCGAGATTGAGATATCTGGTTATGATCGTCGCGGCTTGTTAAACGAAGTGCTTCAAGCTGTCAATGAAACAAAAACCAATATTTCAGCCGTCTCTGGTCGATCGGATCGAAATAAAATGGCAACCATTAATATGTCAATCTCTATTCATAACATTAGTCATCTTCATAAAGTTGTTGAACGAATTAAGCAAATTCGTGATATCTATTCGGTTCGTCGTATTATGCATTAAGAAAGGTACGTGAAGAATGAAGGTTGTAGTGCAGCGTGCAAAAGAAGCAAATGTTACCGTTGAAGGTGAAGTCGTTGGTGAAATTAGCAAAGGCTTTATGCTCTTAGTAGGAGTTACGCATGAAGATGAAATGAAAGATGCGGATTACCTTGCAGATAAAATAGTCAACCTACGAGTGTTTGAAGATGAAACAGGAAAAATGAATCACTCATTGCTCGATATTGAAGGTGAAATTCTATCTGTTTCGCAGTTTACGTTATATGGTGATTGTCGAAAAGGAAGACGCCCAAATTTTATGGGAGCGGCAAAGCCAGACAAAGCGCTTACGCTGTATAATTATTTTAACGAGCAGCTAGAAAAAAAGGGAGTTCGTGTTCAAACCGGCTCGTTTGGAGCAATGATGGACGTTAGCTTCACCAATGATGGGCCTGTTACGTTAATTATTGAAAGCAAAGATAAATAAATGATTAAAAAAGCGTCTGTTGCATCATGTGCAAACAGGCGCTTTTTCTATTGTTGCTTGAAGTATTGCTGAATTCCTACGGCTACTTGGTGAGCGACTCTTCGCTGATACCCAACGGAATTAATGTAGGTTTCCTCACGCTTATTACTTAAAAAACCTAGCTCTAATAAAATGCTTGGGCGCTTATTTTCACGCAGCACGTAGTAGTCTCCAAAACGCACTCCTTTGTCCTTTAAGTCACTGTGATGGACAAGTGAAGCGTGGATAGAGCCAGCTAGAATAGAGTCTTGGTTATCATGGTAAAAGTACGTGATGAGTCCTGTTAAGTCAGGGTTAGCAACGCTGTTATAATGAATGCTAATATATAAATCAGCGCTGTTTGAAGCTAGAATACGATTGGACAGCTCTACATATGAATCGTCTGTTCTTGTTAATTTTACGGTGGCACCATCGTTTTGAAGCTCTTCTTGTACGAAACGAGCAGTTCGGAGCGTTAAGTCCTTTTCATACGTACCTTGTGTACCTATGGCCCCTTTATCTTTCCCACCGTGTCCGGGATCTAAAATGATGGTTTTCCCTTTTAAATAATCTGTAGGTGCGTTTTGGATAACAGGTGTAGATTTTAGCTCAATTTGCTGCTGTGGAGAGAGGTTGTTAAAGTCTAATAACGCTGTATGTGGTTTAGAAATCCAGCCTTCAAGGTCTTGAAATTGTACAAAAAGCCAATTTCCCTGCTGATCTATAACGCTAACCCGATCATTTTGCTTAAGTGTTGCTGAAATGGAAAAAGCTAAACCTGGTCCTGTTCGAACATGTAAGGTATCGGCTGTAACGATTCTAGGTGAAAAACTCGGAGATTCTGGCTCATCGAAGGAAGAGAGACAAACGAGTATGATAACAGACAACAAGAAATAAAGTTTAGATGAACGAAAAAAAGCGATACGTATCCCTCCTTTATCACAGACTAAGTAATTCGAGGTTGTGAAAAAAAATCCTTTCATTTATGAAAGATGTCGACTTTTTTGGCAATGCTATAAAGAGCATATTTAGTGTGAAAGCACTTAGAAAGAAGGGATACGTACATGAAATTTAGTGATAAAGGAGAGCATTCCTTTCAACAAAATCAGTCGCTTTTCGGCATGCAGTTCCACGACTTCGTAGATAAAGAAAAGGATGCTTCGTCAATTGAATTAGCGTCTGAATTTGGTTTGTCGCTTCGAGATGTGCAAAAGCTTAGGAAACAGCTAAACCGCTCATAATTCATTTCGTTTCCAACTTACCAATAATTTATGGCCGTGAAGTTCTTGACAACTGTTCATTTCATTCGTAATATAGTAAACAATTGCTATATTTTAATGAAAGGCTATTACATAGCTTAATTTTATATGAATAGAACCTATGATGAAGAAAAGTAATTGAGATGACACATGGAGAGAGAAAAAATGCCTTGGGCTGAAAGCATTTTACATGATGACTCAATGAATGAACACTTCGGAGGTTTCGCTCTGAAAGCACGGTTAGTAGGAGCTGAACGGTTTCGTACGTTAACGAATGAGTGGAAGTGTACAGCATGTATGCTTCAATTAGGGTGGTACCACGTGATTTAAACTCTCGTCCCTACTAGTTGCTAGTAGAGATGAGAGTTTTTTTGTTATAGAAAATGAAGTTATAGGAGGCATATGACGCTTTATGTCAGTTCAAATACCAAGAGGAACTCAAGATATCTTACCAGGAAAAGTAGAATACTGGCAGTTTGTGGAGCAAAAAGCTCGTGAAATCTGTCGTGCATTTAACTACAAAGAAATTCGTACACCAATGTTTGAGCATACGGAGTTATTTCAGCGTGGTGTGGGAGAAACAACTGATATTGTTCAAAAAGAAATGTATACCTTCAAAGACCGAGGGGATAGAAGCTTAACGCTTCGTCCGGAAGGAACTGCTGCTGTTGGACGTTCTTACGTAACGCATAAAATGTTTGGAAATCCAAATCAACCAACGAAGCTTTTCTATATTGGTCCCATGTTCCGATATGAAAGACCGCAAGCAGGGCGCTTCCGCCAATTCGTTCAGTTTGGTGTTGAAGCTCTTGGAGTAAACGATCCAGCTATTGATGCAGAAGTGTTAGCGTTATTAATGAATTTTTACCAATCGCTAGGTTTAAAAAAGCTAAAGCTAGTTGTAAACAGCCTGGGAGATACGGAAAGTCGTCAAGCGCATCGCCAAGCGCTAATTGATCATTTCTCTCCGCGTATCGGTGAGTTTTGTAGCGATTGTCAAAATCGTTTGCACAAAAACCCACTTCGCATTTTAGATTGTAAGAAAGATCGTGACCATGAGCTTATGAACACAGCGCCGTCTATCTTAGAGTATTTAAATGACTATTCAAAAGAGTACTTCGAAAGCGTACAGCAATACTTAACAGATTTAGATATTGAGTATGTCGTTGACCCAACGTTAGTTCGCGGATTAGATTACTACAATCACACAGCGTTTGAGTTAATGAGTGAAGCAGATGGATTTGGTGCTATCACTACGCTATGTGGCGGAGGACGTTATAACGGACTTATTCAAGAAATTGGTGGACCTGAAACGCCAGGAATTGGGTTTGCTTTAAGTATTGAGCGCTTATTGTCAGCATTAGAAGCTGAAAACATTGAGCTTCCAGTTGAAAAAGGCATTGATTGCTATGTTGTAACACTTGGTGATGCAGCAAAAGCAAAATCAGTCGCGCTTGTTAATAAACTACGAAAAGCAGGATTTGTAGCAGAAAAAGATTATCAAGATAAAAAAGTAAAAGGTCAATTCAAATCAGCAGATCGTTTGGAAGCAAAATACGTAGTGGTCCTTGGTGATGATGAATTAGCTAAAGGCGTAGCCAACGTCAAAGATATGGCACTAGGCGAGCAAGAAGAAGTGAAGTTAGAAGAGCTAGTAGCTTACTTAGAGAACAAAGCTTAAGGAGGAACAGTCATGACAAAACGTTCATATTACTGTGGTGACGTAACGGAAACGGCCATTGGTGAAAAAGTATTGTTAAAAGGTTGGGTGCAAAAACGCCGTGATTTAGGAGGGTTAATCTTTATCGATTTACGTGATCGAGGAGGCTTAGTACAAGTCGTATTTAACCCTGAGGTATCACAAGAAGCGCTTGAAATTGCAGAAAACGTTCGTAACGAGTATGTATTACAAGTTGAGGGGAAAGTAGTCGGCAGACAAGAAGGAACGATTAACCCGAACTTAAAAACAGGTAAAATCGAAATTCACGCTGAGCGTATTACGGTATTAAATGAAGCAAAGACGCCTCCATTTGCTCTTAATGATCAAACGGATGTATCAGAAGATGTTCGTTTAAAATATCGTTATTTAGATCTTCGTCGTCCAGAAATGTTTTCAACGTTAAAGATGAGAAGTGACGTTACAAAAACAATTCGTAATTTCTTAGATGATAACGACTTCTTAGATGTAGAAACACCAATTCTAACAAAAAGTACGCCAGAAGGTGCTCGTGATTATCTTGTACCAAGCCGCGTGCACCCAGGTGAATTTTACGCGCTTCCGCAGTCGCCACAAATCTTTAAACAGCTGTTAATGGTAAGCGGCGTAGAGCGCTACTATCAGATTGCGCGATGCTTCCGTGATGAAGATTTACGTGCTGATCGTCAACCTGAATTTACGCAAGTCGATATTGAAACTTCTTTCTTAACGCAAGAAGAAATCATGACATTGACAGAAGAAATGATGTCAAAAGTGATGAAAAATGTAAAAGGATTAGATATTCAAACACCTTTTCCACGCATTTCTTATGATGAAGCAATGAGTCGCTTTGGTTCTGATAAGCCAGATACGCGCTTTGCTATGGAGCTTGTCGATTTATCTGAGCTTGTAAAAGATTGCGGGTTTAAAGTGTTCAGTGCCGCGGTAGAAAGCGGTGGGCAAGTTAAAGCAATTAACGTTAAAGGAGCTGCGGGGAATTATTCTCGTAAAGATATCGATGCGTTAACAGATTTTGTGAAGATTTACGGTGCGAAAGGTCTTGCATGGCTAAAAGTTGAAGCTGAAGGACTGAAAGGACCAATTAGTAAATTCTTTAACGAAGAAGAACAAGCGCAGTTTATGAGCACGCTACAGGTTGAAGAAGGCGATTTATTATTATTTGTTGCAGATAAAAAATCAGTAGTGGCAGATGCATTAGGTGCGCTCCGATTAAAGCTGGCTAAAGAGCTTGGCCTAATTGATGAGTCACTATTTAACTTCCTGTGGGTAACAGATTGGCCACTTCTTGAGCATGATGAAGAAGAAGGTCGTTACTATGCAGCTCACCATCCGTTTACAATGCCGGTTCGTGAAGACTTACCACAGTTAGAAACGAATCCAGGTGCCGTTCGCGCTCAAGCGTATGATCTTGTTCTAAACGGCTATGAGCTTGGTGGTGGATCACTGCGTATTTATGAGCGTGACATTCAAGAACAAATGTTTAAAACGCTTGGCTTTACGCTTGAAGAAGCGCATGAACAATTTGGTTTCTTACTTGAAGCATTTGAATACGGTACACCTCCTCACGGTGGAATTGCATTAGGACTTGATCGTCTTGTTATGCTGCTTGCTGGACGTACGAACCTTCGTGATACGATTGCATTCCCGAAAACAGCAAGTGCAAGCTGTCTACTAACAAACGCACCGGGTGAAGTAAGCGAAGCTCAGCTTGAGGAACTAAATCTAGATATTCGAAAAGCAAAAACAGAAGCATAATATTGCAAAACAAAATCTTCTGTGATAAGATACTTTCAAGAACAATAGAGTCCTGATATGTTCGTCTTTACAACAGTTTTGACCGAACAATTTGTTGCTTGGGAACTCGGAGTTTTTATACAGCGTACATGCCTTTTCTAAGGACTTACAGTGTGTAAAACAGAGTACCCACCTGCCGAGAGCGGGTTCAAAACGAAAGCATTAAGACGGCATTATTGGGACTAGCCTACATAAAAACCTTCTCTGTCGTATAGAGAAGGTTTTTTTATGAGTTTTAATACGTAAACCGATAGACATGCTTGCTTTTGAAGAAAAGTGTGTTATAGTCTAATTCGTATAAAATCATTATGCAAGCATTTGCGATGATAGAAAAACTTGAAAAGTATACACTACTAAAAAGTGTTGAAATAGAAAGGCGGAGTGTTGAAACAATGTTGCATCAATTTTCACGTAATGAACTAGCGATTGGGAAAGATGGCTTAGCAACTTTAAAAGGGAGTACAGTAGCTATTTTAGGAATTGGAGGCGTTGGTTCGTTTTCGGCAGAGGCGCTTGCTCGTTCAGGTGTTGGACGATTAATTTTGGTTGATAAAGACGATGTGGATATCACAAACGTAAATCGTCAAATTCATGCTTTATTATCAACAGTAGGTAAACCTAAGGCAGATTTAATGCGCGATCGAATTCTTGATATTAATCCTGAGTGTGAAGTCATCTCGTTAAAAATGTTTTATACAGAAGAAACATATGAGCAGTTTTTTAGCTATGAACCTGATTTTGTGGTTGATGCTTCTGATACTATTTCGTATAAAATTCATTTAATGAAAGAGTGTTTAAAGCGAAATATCCCGATAATCTCAAGCATGGGCGCTGCTAATAAAATGGATCCAACGCGCTTTAAAATTGCTGATATTTCAAAAACTCATACGGACCCAATTGCGAAAGTCGTGCGTACGCGACTTCGTAAAGAAGGAGTTCGCAAAGGAATTAACGTTGTCTTTTCTGATGAAAGACCAATCGTCATTCGTGAAGAAATCCGTAAAGAAGTAGGAAACGATGCAGCGGAAATTCGCAAAGCCAAAATGCCACCATCATCAAATGCATTTGTTCCCTCTGTTGCAGGTTTAATCATGGCTGGACACGTCATTAATGAACTGCTAGCAGACGTAACAATTAAGCGTGTTGGCGACGATAAGTAATAAAAAGCCCCAGTAGGCAGTGCCTTAAAAAATAAAGTTTACCTTTATCTTTTTTAAGGCACTGCCTCTTTGGGGCTTTTTTCATGGAGATAAATTTTTATAAACCTGTGCCAATGCTTGTTCGAATTTTCCTGTTCTCTTTGGCTCATAATAGCGTTTATTCTTTATTTTATCAGGAAGGTATTGCTGTTTAACCCAGCCGTTTTCAAAGTCGTGAGGGTATTGATAATTCTGTGCTCTCCCTAGCTTAGCTGCTCCTTTATAATGACCGTCTTTTAAATGGTTTGGGACGTCCCCGGATAAACCTTTTTTAATATCAGCAATAGCAGCGTCAAGCGCTTTGTAAGCTGAGTTGGACTTTGGAGATAAACAAAGTTCAATAACAGCGTTGGCTAATGGTATACGAGCTTCTGGAAAGCCTAGCCTCTCAGCTGATTCAATGGCAGACAGTGTTCTTGCACCGGCTTGAGGGCTTGCTAGTCCAACATCTTCGTACGCAATGACTAAAAGTCGTCTGTTAATACTCACTAAATCACCAGCTTCAATCAGTCTCCCTAAATAATGAAGCGCAGCGTTTACGTCGCTTCCACGAATGGATTTTTGAAATGCTGAAAGTACGTCGTAATGAGCATCTCCATCTTTATCGTGTGAAAAGTATTTTTGTTGCAAGCACTGCTCGGCAATGTCAAGCGTGATATGGATGACGCCTTCCTCATTTTCATCCGTAGATAAAATAGCAAGCTCAAGGGCATTTAGCGCGGAACGAACATCACCGTTACAGCTTGTTGTAAAATGAAGCATTGCATCACGATCAACCTGAACATTTTGATTTCCATATCCGCGTTCTTTATCATGCAGTGCTCGGTTCAGCGCTTGTTCAATATCATCTGGCTCTAACGATTTTAGTTCAAAGATTTGACACCGGCTTCGAATTGCGGGGTTAATAGCGTGATAAGGGTTGCTTGTTGTAGCACCAATTAACGTAATGAGTCCGTTTTCTAGATAAGGAAGTAAAAAGTCTTGTTTTCCTTTATCTAGTCGATGTACTTCGTCTAGTAGTAAAATTACTTTCCCGGACATTTTTGCTTCCTCGGCGACAATTTCCATATCTTTTTTATTATTCACAACCGCATTTAGCTGTCGAAAAGCTGTTTTGGTTGTTTTAGCAATAGCTGTAGCAATAGATGTTTTCCCTACACCGGGCGGACCGTATAGAATCATTGAGCTTAGGTGGTTGGCTTTGACCATTCGATAAATCATTTTGTCTTTTCCAACAAGATGCTGCTGTCCAATAATTTCATTGATATCTTTAGGACGCATGCGAAATGCAAGCGGGTTATTATTCATGCAGTGACCTCCTTTTAGAATTAAATATATAGTTTGATTTTACTGTATCATATCTAAAAAAGTGTTGAAATTTCTCTCATAGGGATAGTATGATATAATGTCAACAGTATAACGTTTTTAAATAGACTATTTAAATTTGAAATAATGAATAATGAACGACCTATTATAAACACCTTATGGATATGAGAAGGAGTGGAGAAAATGAAAATCTCGACAAAAGGACGCTACGGTTTAACAATTATGATTGCACTGGCAAAACGCTTTGGTGAAGGTCCCATTTCATTAAAAACAATCGCTCAAAACCATGACTTATCGGAACATTATCTTGAGCAATTAATTTCGCCTCTTCGTAATGCAGGTCTTGTAAAAAGCGTCAGAGGTGCGTACGGTGGCTATATTTTAGCACATGAACCTACCAATATTACAGCAGGAGACATTATTTCGGTACTGGAAGGACCAATTAGTCCAGTAGAAGGATTGGAAGACGAAGAGCCAGCTAAAAGAGAGCTGTGGATTCGCATTCGTGATGCAGTTAAAGAAGTGTTAGATAGCACAACGCTTGAAGATTTAGCGAATCATTCAGGTGATGAAGAAGAATCATATATGTTTTATATTTAATTGGTTGAGTTAGGAGGAGTTTTTAGTTGGAGCGTATTTATGTAGACCATGCAGCAACGTCTCCTGTACACCCAGCAGTTGTTGAAAAAATGACGACGTTTATGCATGAGCATTTTGGGAATCCGTCAAGCATTCATCACTACGGACGAGAAAGTCGCAGATATTTGGATGAAGCGCGTCAAACAATTGCCAGCAGTATTGGAGCACGTGAAAATGACATTATCTTCACGAGCGGTGGAACGGAAGCAGACAACATGGCGCTGATTGGTGTTGCGCTTGCGAATAAACATCGTGGCAATCATATTATTACGACATCTATTGAGCATCATGCTGTGTTGCATACTTGTCAGTTTCTAGAAGAACAAGGTTTTGAAGTGACGTATCTACCGGTTGATGAAACTGGACGTGTGTCGGTTGAAGATATTAAGAGGTCCTTAACGGATAGAACGATTTTAGTTTCAGTTATGTACGGCAACAATGAGGTTGGCACAATCCAGCCAATTTCAGAAATTGGTGCCTTGTTAAAAGAATATGGTGCTTATTTCCATACGGATGCAGTGCAAGTTTATGGATTAATTTCATTAAATGTGCAACAATTAGGTGTCGATCTTCTCTCCGTTTCTTCTCATAAAGTTAACGGACCAAAAGGGATTGGCTTTTTATATGCTGCTCCACACGTTACGCTTTCGCCACTTTTATTTGGAGGAGAGCAAGAGAGAAAGCGCAGAGCAGGTACAGAGAACATGGCAAGCATTGTCGGATTTGAACAAGCTGTTCGCATTGCGCAAGAATCATTAAAAGAACGTGCAGCTCAATATAAGCAGTTTAAAGAACGAATGATACAGGTATTGGAAGAAGAGCAAGTATCGTTTGATATAAACGGAAATGTCGAGTATTCTTTACCACATATACTAAATCTTTCTTTCAAAGGTGTAAACGTTGAATCTATGCTTGTGAATTTGGATTTAGCAGGTATTGCTGCATCAAGCGGATCAGCTTGTACAGCAGGAGCTGTAGATCCGTCTCACGTACTTGTTGCCATGTTTGGCAAGGACTCTAACCGTATTACTTCATCAATTCGCTTCAGTTTTGGGTTGGGTAATACAATGGAGCAAATAGAAGAATTAGCTCGTAAAACAGCAACAATCGTAAAGCGATTGGCAAAATAAAAGAACACGTTTATTGGAGGTGACTAAGTTGACGAAAGCACCAAAAGATACGCGTGTTGTTGTTGGAATGAGTGGAGGAGTAGACTCTTCAGTCGCTGCTCTGTTATTAAAACAACAAGGTTATGATGTAGTTGGAATCTTCATGAAAAACTGGGATGATACGGATGAAAATGGCGTATGTACAGCAACAGAAGATTACAATGACGTCATTCGCGTATGTAATCAAATCGGTATACCTTACTATGCAGTCAACTTTGAAAAACAATATTGGGATAAAGTATTTACGTATTTCCTTGATGAGTACAAAGCAGGGCGTACGCCAAATCCTGATGTTATGTGTAATAAAGAAATTAAATTTAAAGCATTTTTAGAACATGCGATGACGCTTGGTGCAGACTATTTAGCAACAGGGCACTACGCGCAAGTGGCGTATCGTGATGGCGAGTACAAAATGCTTCGAGGAGTAGACAATAATAAAGACCAAACGTATTTCTTAAACCAGCTTGGTCAAGAACAGCTATCAAAAGTTATGTTCCCACTTGGAGGAATTGAAAAATCCAAAGTGCGTGAGATTGCGAAAGAAGCGGGACTTGCGACAGCTACTAAGAAAGATAGCACAGGCATTTGTTTTATTGGAGAACGTAATTTTAAACAGTTTTTAAGTCAGTACCTTCCAGCTCAGCCTGGTCTTATGCAAACGTTAGATGGTGAAGTAAAAGGAAACCATGACGGCCTGATGTATTATACAATCGGCCAACGTCACGGACTTGGAATTGGTGGAAGCGGAGAACCTTGGTTTGCTGTTGGTAAAGATCTAGAGAAAAACGTTCTTTATGTCGACCAAGGATTTCATAATGAGCTGTTATACTCAACTTCTATTACGGCAACTAACGTTAGCTGGGTAAGCGATCGTGAATGGAACGAACCGCTTTCTTGCACAGCTAAATTCCGTTACCGCCAAGAAGATAATGAAGTAACAGTTGAGAAGCTAGATGAAAATACGGTTAAAGTTCTTTTTAAGAACCCAGTTCGTGCCGTAACGCCAGGACAAGCTGTCGTATTCTATAACGGTGAAGAGTGTCTAGGTGGAGCTACAATTGATAATGTATATAAAGATGAAGAGCAGCTTTGGTACGTATAATACGAATCCAAGGGCTTTTTAACAAAACCTCGGCTCTGTAGAGCGGGGGTTTTGTTATGATATACTACTAGTAATCGGATAAACTAATAAAAAACAACGGTGGAGTGAAAAATGACAGATAAAAATCAATTAGGTATTCAATATATGCAAGATGGAAAATTTGAAGAAGCAGCAAAAACATTTTCAGAAGCAATCGAAGAAAATCCCAAAGACCCGGTTGTATACGTGAACTTTGGTAACCTTTTAGCCGCGGTTAGCGAAACAGATCGTGCGCTAAAATTTTATGAACGTGCCATTGAAATTGATGAGGAAACAGCAACGGCTTACTACGGTGCTGGCAACGTATATTTTAACCTTGAACAGTTAGAACAAGCGAAGCATTATTTTGATCTAGCTATTAAAAAGGGCTTAAATTCGTCAGATGTGCATTTTATGCTCGGTTTAACACTATTTCATTTAGAACAAATAACGTATGCTCTACCATATTTAAAACGAGCAGTAGAGCTTAATGAACACGATACAGAAGCAAGATTTCAGCTTGGACTTTGTTTAGCTCAGCTAGAAATGGTAGATGAAGCGGTAGAGGAGTTACTGCGCGTTGTCCAAGAAGACGAGGAGCATGCTGATGCTTACTACAATTTAGGAGTAGCTTATGCGATGAAAGATGATAAGGATAAGGCTATCTCAATGTTTGATCAAGCGCTACAAATCCAGCCAGATCATCATATGGCAGCAAATGGTAAAAATGTTCTTTCAATGATGGAACACTAAGAAGTGAATGTAAAAATGGGGGAATAGTATGAGTGAGGAAGTTCTAAACCCTTTACAACCCGATGAAGAAAAAACGTACATAAAAGGCACGGCAATTGTCACGGTCTTTCATAATGAAGAAAATTTGTATAACGTAACAAGAATTAGAATAAAAGAAACAAATGTATCCATGGACGATAAAGAAGCGATTGTTACGGGATATTTCCCCCGTTTGAACGAAGATGAACTTTACACTTTTATTGGAAACTTTAAAGAGCATCCGAAATTTGGCCTTCAGTTTCAAGTAGAGCAATTTAAAAAAGAGCTTCCCCAGTCAAAACAAGGGGTCATTCAGTACTTATCAAGTGATCTCTTTAACGGTATTGGTAAAAAAACCGCAGAAAATATTGTAGAAGCACTTGGTGAACGTGCAATTTATCGAATGCTACAAGACCCTGCGGTATTGAAAAAGGTGTCTAGGCTATCTGCTGATAAAGCAGAAAAGCTAATCGTTCAGCTGCGAGAGCACCAGGGGTTAGAAGAAGTAATGGTTAAGCTGACAGATTTGGGATTTGGTCCGCAGCTTTCCATGAAAATTTTCCAAGCTTATAAACAAGAGGCGCTAGAAGTGATTCAAACAAACCCCTATCAGCTTGTTGAAGATGTTCAAGGAATCGGCTTTAACCGAGCGGATGAATTAGGAAGGAAGCTAGGGTTAGCAACCAACCATCCTAACCGGCTTCGAGCTGGAATTTTATACGTTATCGAGCATGAATGCAATCAAATGGGACACGTCTACGTGAAAGCAGAGCAATTGTATCAGAAAACGGGAGAGCTGTTACAAAAAAGTCGTCAAGAACCGTTATCAGAAATGGATATTATACGAGAGATTGATGCACTAAAAGAAGAGAAAAAAATTATTATTGATGACGATAAAATGTACTTCCCACCGCTTTTTTATGCTGAAAAAGGAGTCGTTAAAGCGATTGGTAAGCTAATGGCTCAAACAGAGTATGAAGAGCAATTTCCTGAATCAGAATTTCTTCTAGCTCTAGGGGAGTTAGAAGAGCGTCTAGGCGTGCAGTATGCACCTTCGCAAAGAGAAGGAATTCAAAAAGCGCTTTTATCCCCAATGCTTTTGCTTACAGGAGGACCAGGTACCGGTAAAACAACAGTTATAAAGGGAATTGTTGAACTTTATGCAGAGCTTCATGGCTGTTCGCTAAATCCAGGGGATTATAAAAAAGACGAAGGATTTCCAGTGCTGCTTGTCGCTCCTACAGGTCGAGCTGCTAAACGGATGAGCGAGGCTACTGGACTGCCAGCGGTGACAATCCACAGACTTTTAAAGTGGAATGGACAAGAAGGGTTTGACCACAATGAAGAAAATCCAATCAATGGTAAGTTACTGATTGTGGACGAGGTCTCTATGGTAGATTTATGGCTTGCTCACCAGCTCTTTAAATCACTTCCAGCTAGCATCCAAGTAGTGCTTGTAGGTGATGAAGATCAATTACCTTCAGTTGGTCCTGGTCAGGTGTTGAAAGATTTATTACATTCTGAAGCTGTTCCTACCGTACGATTAACAGATGTATATCGCCAAGAAGAAGGCTCATCTATCATTGATTTGGCTCATGAAATTAAAAAAGGACGTCTTCCATCCGATTTGACTAATCAGCAAGGCGATCGTTCCTTTATTCGTTGTTACGGAGCGCAAATTACAGATGTTGTCAAACAAGTGTGCGGCAATGCTGTAAAAAAAGGCTATACGGCTAAAGATATTCAAGTGCTGGCTCCAATGTATAAAGGTCCGGCGGGGATTGATAAAATGAATGAAGTACTGCAAGAATTATTTAATCCAGCCTCTCAACAGCGGAGAGAGTTAAAGCACGGAGATGTAACATATCGTGTAGGCGATAAGGTACTTCAGCTTGTAAATCAACCTGATAGTAATGTTTTTAATGGAGATATGGGTGAGATTGTGTCTGTTTTTTTCGCAAAGGAAAACACGGAAAAGCAGGATATGCTTGTTATTTCATTCGAAGGAAATGAAGTAACCTATACGAAACAAGACTTTAATCAGATTACGCATGCGTACTGCTGCTCTATTCATAAATCACAAGGAAGCGAGTTTCCGATTGTGGTGTTGCCTATTGTGAAAAGTTATTATCGCATGCTCCGACGGAACCTGCTTTATACTGCCGTTACGCGGAGCAAGCAGTTCTTGATCTTATGTGGTGAAGAAGAAGCGTTTCAAATTGGCGTAAATCGTAACGAAGACAGCATTCGACAGACCAATCTACAAGCCCTTCTCAAAGAGCAATTAGTTGATGAGTTAGAAGATCCTGAGGTGCCATTTATGAAAGATGCAAATATTGGCATGGAAAACCTTACGCCGTATGATTTTATGTAAGATATCGCAACCTACAAAAGAATTAAGCATTGCTTAATTCCCTCCTCCTAGCCTGGTGTTTAGGTATGGACATGGTAAAAAGTGGACAGAATACGTTTTATAAACGAACGTATAAAAGAGGTGTTCACTTTGTTAAAGTGTCCAAACTGTAAAAGTATTGATGTTGGTAAAATTGGGGTTAATCAATATTATTGCTGGAATTGTTTTATTGAGATGACGATTTCAAAAGGACAAATTAATACCCACCAAGTAGAAGAGGATGGCACGTTAAGCTCATTGGATGATTTGTTTTCAGAGGATGAGCGTACAATGAATTTTTAACTCATTTAGGGGGGCTTTGCGATGAATCGAATTATTCCGTCAGTAGTTGCTTT
Source organism: Priestia sp. FSL W8-0001 (assembly GCF_038050335.1). Taxonomy (NCBI): domain Bacteria; kingdom Bacillati; phylum Bacillota; class Bacilli; order Caryophanales; family Bacillaceae; genus Priestia; species Priestia sp. FSL W8-0001. The sequence goes on along the minus strand of NZ_JBBPAL010000001.1, from coordinate 3,290,481 downwards.
TGGTCTAGGGGCATATGCGTTCAAAATGGCAGGTGACCGAGAGATGTTCACAAAGCGCAATATGAAAAAAATGCGCAAGCGTGTTATGAAAGCAATGCACTAAAATCATTGTTGGTCTCTTTACAAAAAAGCTCTTGCTTAGCAAGGGCTTTTTCTCATGGGAAGTTATCTAAAAAAACATCATGAATAAACTCTTTTCTTTGTTGAAAAATAAAGATGAGGAGGAGTTTATTGTGAAAGAGGTACCGATTAAATGGTTTTATCGTTTGGGGATTTTTTTGCTAGCACTGCTTTGTATTTTACTTTTATTTAAAATAAAGTTTGTTTGGCTACCATTTCTTGAGATGTTTTTTAAAGCAATGCTGCCTTTTTTTATTGCTGCCTTTATTACATATTTACTTCATCCAATTGTAGAGAAAACGCATGAAAAAGGTGTTCCACGACCTCTTGCCATTTTACTAATTTATCTCATTTTCTTTGGTGGAATAGGTTATGGTATTTATAAAGGGTTTCCTCTTTTCGTTATTCAGCTAAAAGAATTAAATGAACAGCTGCCTGAGCTTACGGAGATGTATAAGGGATGGGTGCATGAAATTCATGATCGTACCTCAACACTACCAAACGGAGTTCATGAAAAAATTGAGCAGAGTATCGTTGATTTAGAGCAAACTGTTAACACATGGTTATTGCGAGTGATGGAGGGGGTTAAGTCCATTGTCAATTCATTTTTAATTCTCATTATTATTCCGTTTATTGTGTTTTACTTGCTAAAAGACTTCGGCCTTGTTCGAAAAGCTGTCGCATATATTGTGCCAAAGAAATGGCATGAAGAAGGGAAGCATTTTTTACATGATGTAAACTTGTCATTGGGAAGCTACCTTAGAGGACAGTTTTTTGTTTGTCTCATCATAGGCGCTATTGCTACGACTACATTTTGGTTTTTTAACGTACCGTATGCGCTTTTGCTTGGGATAATCATAGGCATTACGAATATTATTCCGTATTTCGGTCCCATTATTGGAGCAGTACCAGCGGCAATTCTCTCCATGACAGTTTCTGTGAAGCTCGTATTAATTGTTGTCGTCATTATCTTTGTACTTCAATTTCTAGAAGGGAATATTCTATCTCCTCTAATCGTAGGGAAAAGCTTGCATATCCACCCTCTTTTTATTATCTTAGCGCTTTTGCTTGGGGGAGAATTTGGAGGGGTGTTTGGGCTAATTATTGCTGTTCCTATTTTAGCTATTGTAAAAATTTCGATTTTACATGTGCGAGGGCATACCTTGAAACATTGACAAAGCAACCCGAATTTGTCATAATATCGCCATAGAAAACGTTACATAGTAAACAATACAATGAAGGAACCAAGTAAGCTGTACACTGGTATATAAGAGAAGCACTTCCAAGGCTGAAAGAGGTGCGATACAAAGAATAGCTGAATGCTAGTCCTGAGTGCAGGAAAACCCTGCCGTTTTAGCAGCGTTAATGCGATGAAGGTGATGAACATTCTAACATGTTCATAATCAGGGTGGTACCGCGAGCTAAACTCTCGTCCCTGCTTTTTGGGATGAGAGTTTTTTTGTGTGCAAATTTCTAAAACTCCCTATTGTATTGTGCGTAATGAAGCAAGCTGCTTTTAGGTCATTATGTTTTTGTCTATAAATAATGAAGAGTTCTAAAGGAGGAACCAATCATGAAAAAGTTAACATCTGCACAAGTGCGTCAAATGTACTTAGATTTCTTTAAAGAAAAAGGTCATGATGTAGAGCCGAGCGCTTCTCTTGTACCTCATGAAGATCCATCTCTTTTATGGATTAACAGTGGTGTTGCGACGCTAAAGAAATACTTTGACGGACGCGTTATTCCACAAAACCCACGTATTTGTAATGCTCAAAAATCAATTCGTACAAATGATATTGAAAACGTTGGTAAAACAGCGCGTCACCATACGTTCTTTGAAATGTTAGGTAACTTTTCAATCGGTGAATATTTTAAAGAAGAAGCAATCGACTGGGCTTGGGAGTTCTTAACGAGCGATAAATGGATTGGCTTTGATCCTGAAAAATTATCTGTCACTATTCACCCAGAAGATGAAGAAGCATTCAAGCTTTGGAACGAAAAAATTGGAGTTCCAAAAGAGCGCATTATTCGTTTAGAAGGTAACTTCTGGGATATTGGTGAAGGGCCAAGTGGACCGAATACAGAGATTTTTTATGACCGTGGTGAAGCTTATGGAAACGACTTAACTGACCCTGAGCTATACCCTGGTGGAGAAAACGAGCGCTATTTAGAAATCTGGAATTTAGTATTTTCTCAATTTAACCATAACCCTGATCATACCTATACACCACTACCAAAGAAGAACATTGATACAGGAATGGGACTAGAGCGTATGGTGTCGGTTATTCAAGATGTACCGACAAACTTTGATACAGACTTATTCATGCCAATTATTGAAGCAACTGAAAACATCTCAGGTGCTAAATACCGCACAGAAGATGAAAAAGACGTTGCATTTAAAGTAATTGCTGACCATATTCGTACGGTGACATTTGCTGTTGGAGACGGAGCTCTTCCATCCAATGAAGGTCGTGGATATGTACTGCGCCGTTTATTACGTCGTGCTGTACGCTATGCAAAAAAACTAGGCATCAATCGTCCGTTTATGTACGAGCTAGTACCTGTTGTGGGTGAGATTATGGTTGATTTCTACCCAGAAGTGAAAGACAAAACAGACTTCATTCAGCGCGTTGTGAAAAACGAGGAAGAGCGTTTTCACGAAACGTTAAACGAGGGTCTTGCTATTTTAGCAACAATGATTAAAAAAGCAAAAGACCAAGGCAGTGATACAATTTCTGGTGAAGATGTATTCCGATTATATGATACATATGGCTTCCCAGTTGAGTTAACGGAAGAATATGCAGAAGATGAAAAGATGAAAATAGATCATGACGGATTTGAAAGCGAGATGGAAGGTCAACGTGAGCGTGCAAGAGCAGCTCGCCAAGATTCTAGCTCTATGCAAGTTCAAGGTGGGGTATTAGGCGAGTTAACAGTTGAAAGTGAGTTTGTCGGCTACGATAAAGACGAAGTGGAAACGTTCATTGAAGCTATTATCTTACATGGAGAACTTGTTGATAAAGTAACGGAAGGTCAAGAAGCACAGGTTATTTTAAAGCAAACGCCATTCTATGCTGAGAGCGGTGGACAAATTGCTGACCAAGGTGAAATCTCAAATGCCACATCTGTTGCAGCAGTTAAAGATGTGCAAAAGGCACCGAATGGCCAGAACGTGCACACTGTAGAAGTAAGAAGCGGAGAGCTTGTAAAGGGCGAAACTTACACAGCGACAATTAACGGGAAAAAGCGTGATGCAATCGTGAAAAACCATACGGCAACTCACCTGCTTCACCAAGCATTAAAAGATACGTTAGGAATGCATGTTAACCAAGCTGGTTCATTAGTAACTCCAGATCGCTTACGTTTTGATTTCTCTCATTTTGGACAAATAACAGCGGAAGAAATTGAAAAGATTGAAACGATTGTAAACGAAAAAATTTGGGAAAACATTTCCGTAAATATTGAAAATAAAGCAATTGATGAAGCAAAAGCAATGGGTGCAATGGCGCTGTTTGGTGAGAAGTATGGCGATATCGTTCGCGTTGTTCAGGTTGGAAGCTATAGCTTAGAGCTTTGTGGTGGTTGCCACGTTGCTAATACGTCTGAAATCGGCTTATTTAAGATTGTATCAGAATCAGGAATTGGAGCTGGAACACGCCGTATTGAAGCCGTAACTGGAAAAGCAGCTTATCAGTTGATGAATGACCAAGTAACACTGTTAAAAGAAGCAGCAGCAAAAGCAAAAGCGAACCCTCGAGATCTTGTTGGTCGTGTGGAAGGCTTACTAGAAGAAATTCGCCAACTTCATCGTGAAAATGAGTCATTAGCAACGAAGCTAGGGAATATTGAGGCAGGCAATCTAATCGACCGCGTGAAAGACGTAAACGGTGTGAGCGTCTTAGCAGAAAAAGTAAACGCAACGGATATGAACAACCTTCGTTCAATGGTAGATGACTTAAAGCAAAAGCTTGGCTCAGCAGTTATTGTACTAGCTGCACCTCAAGGTGAAAAAGTAAATATCGTTGCAGGAGTGACAAAAGATTTAATTGCAAACGGTCATCATGCAGGTAAGATTGTAAAAGAAGTGGCAACAATTTGTGGCGGTGGCGGCGGTGGTCGTCCAGATATGGCTCAAGCAGGTGGAAAAGATCCGAACCAAATTGAAAATGCATTGAAGATTGTAGAAGAATGGGTTAAATCCGTTTAATTCTCCTCTTTCTTGGTGTACAATAGAAGTAAGACTTAACATGATTCATAATGTGCTCACAAATTAAACGAGTGAGGTGGGAAAATGAGTTCATTTGATAAAACAATGCAATTCAATTTTCAAGATGAGCCAGCTGAAACAAGCGTCCATGAGGTTTTATTTACGGTTTATGAGGCATTGAAAGAAAAAGGATATAACCCGATTAACCAAATCGTTGGATATTTGCTATCAGGAGATCCTGCTTACATTCCTCGTCATAATGATGCGCGAAACACAATTCGCCAATTAGAGAGAGACGAGCTCATTGAAGAACTTGTGAAATCTTATTTACAACAGCATCGAAAGGATTCATAAATGCGCGTATTAGGATTAGATGTTGGCACGAAGACAATTGGCGTAGCTGTAAGCGATGAAATGGGCTGGACAGCCCAAGGGATTGAGACGATTAAAATTGCCGATGAGCAAATGAAGGAGTCTTATCCTCGATTACAGCAATTAATTGATGAATATTCAGTTGAAAAAGTCATTGTTGGCCTACCAAAAAATATGAATGGCACAATTGGTCCTCGCGGTGAAGCTTGTCTTCAATTTGCAGAGGAACTAAAGAAGGATCTAAACATCGAAACGATGATGTGGGATGAACGCTTATCGACAATGGCTGCAGAGCGTGTTTTACTTTCAGCTGATGTTAGTCGTAAAAAGCGTAAAAAAGTCATTGATAAGATGGCGGCTGTTATGATTCTTCAAGGATACTTAGACAGCAAACAATAAAGTTGATTGTAGCTTAGCTTCTGCACGGTTATCCTCGATAAAAAGAGTCTAATTTGATAAGAAGCTAGGGCTTTCAACTTGCCATAAAATTGCTAGTAACTAGCTGGAAAATGAGGTGTCGAACATGACAGAAGAAGGAAAAATTACAATCGTAGACGAAAGTGGTAACGAGCAATTATGTGAGATTTTATTCACATTTGATTCTGAAGAATATGGTAAATCTTATGTAATTTATTATCCAATTGGTGCAGATGAAAATGACGATGAAGAAATTGAAATTCATGCGTCTGCTTTCACACCAAGCGAAAATGGTGAAGATGGTGAACTTCAACCAATCGAGACAGAAGAAGAATGGGATATGGTTGAGGAAATGGTTAACACATTCCTTGACGAAGAAGAAGGCGAATAAAAAAGTTGGTGGCGAGAGCTACCAACTTTTTTTATGGTTTATTTTTCAAATAATTTAAATCTTTACTGTCTATCCTAATGAGGACATGTCTTTTCACTTGCTTTTATAGGCGGTCTTGTATGATAATGACGAAAAATGAGATAAATTGTAGTATAATAGTGCGTGCGTATGAGAGGAGGATGCAACTTGTCGCACCAATCTTTTTTTACACCTAAAAAAAATAAACGAAAAAAAATTATCATTGTGACAATAATTCTTTTAGCCGTACTTATTGGTGGAGGCGTTTTTTATGCTCAATCATTTGTACAACCCGTTGATAAAAACAGTAGTAAAAAAGTAAATATAACGATTCCGCAAGGTTCTTCAGTCCGGTCGATTGGAACGTTGTTAAAAGAAGAAAATCTAATTAAAAGTGAAAGTGCTTTTCGATACTATATTAAAATGTCTAGCGTATCAGGATTTCAGGCTGGAACATACACTTTCTCTCCTTCCATGAGCTTAAGTGAGATGGTCGATATGATGGAAACAGGAGATGTATCGAAGAATCCGGATGTTCGCTTAGCAATTCCAGAAGGCCGTCAGCTTGATGAAATTGCTACAATTATTGCAAATCGAACAAACTACACGGAAGAAGAAGTAATGAATACTTTAGATGACCCTGCTTTTATTGAGAAGATGAAGAAGAAATACCCAGATCTTGTGACGGATGAAGTGTTTAATAAGGACATTAAGCATCCTTTAGAAGGGTATTTATATCCTGCTACTTACGATCACTATGATTCAACTGTTTCGCTTGAAGTCATTTTAGATAAAATGATTGGTAAAACGAACGGCGTTTTAGCTCAATATCAAAAGGAAATGAAGAGCAAAAAATATACGGCTCATAAGCTTTTAACGATGGCTTCTTTAATTGAAGAAGAAGCAACGGAACAGGTGGATCGTGAGAAAATCGCAAGCGTGTTTTATAATCGTATTGAAGAGGATATGCCATTACAGACGGATCCAACGGTGTTATATGCTTTAGGTGAGCATCGTGAGCGAGTCTACTATAAAGATTTAGAAGTAGACTCGCCTTACAATACGTACCGAGAGAAAGGACTTACACCAGGACCGATTGCAAACTCAGGCTTAATGTCTATTAAAGCAGCTTTGGAACCCGCTGATACCGATTACCTCTATTTCTTAGCGAATAAAGATGGAGAAGTCATCTTTACCAAAACACTTGATGAGCATAACCAAGAAAAAGCGACTCATATCACAGGGCCTCGTGAAGAAGATAAGAAATAAAAGCAATAGTAACCGTTAATTAAGCGTTTAAAACCCCCTTTACTTTTAAAGATAAAGGGGGTTTTAGTTATAAAATTGTGTGGATAGCTTTAAAAAATTGATTCGACTTTTTGGCATCTGCTCTACTTTTATGTTAAAATATATCGGGTTTACGTTCAGAAAAAAACCACTTATAATAGACTAGTTGTATATTTTGTGCGTTAGTACATGTTAGCTAAGGTTTTTTTTGAGCTTTAGTCACGTTTATTTAGTGAGTCAAACTATATATAACCGCTTTTGACTAACGTCAAACATACTTCTTTGAACGGAGGAAGTGTTTTGCTTTTACAAAATGTTGAACAGTATGTAGAAAACCTTATTCCTAAGCGTACAGAGCTTGTTGAAGAGATGGAGAACTATGCAAAAGAACATGTAGTACCAATTATGGAACTCATCGGAATTGAAGCATTGCTTCAAATTCTTCGCCTTCATCAGCCAGCACATATATTAGAAATTGGGACAGCCATCGGCTATTCTGCTATTCGTATGGCTGAAGCATTACCAAATGCTAAAATCGTTACGGTGGAACGTAATGAAGATCGGTATAAACAAGCTCAGTTCTTCATTAATCGAGCTGAAAAGAAAGAGCAGATTAAAACCTTGTTTGGAGATGCTTTAGAACTTCAAGCAGACATTGAACAAAATGGCCCTTACGATGCCGTATTTATTGATGCTGCCAAAGGACAATATCAGCGCTTCTTTGAGCATTATGCACCATTAGTAAATAAAAAAGGTATTATCATTTCAGATAATATTTTATTCAAGGGGCACGTAGGAACCGATTTATCGCAGATTGAAACGCGCCGTAAGCGAAGTTTAATTAAAAAAATTGATGCATACAACGTATGGCTAATGAAACATCCAGATTTCCAAACCACCATTTTACCAATTGGGGATGGAATTGCAATTAGTATAAAAAGAGGTGATTGACAATGAAAAAACCTGAACTATTAGTAACACCAACTGCTGTTTCAAATATTAAACCATTAATAGAAGCCGGTGCAAACGCATTTGTAATTGGTGAACAGCGATATGGGTTACGACTTGCAGGAGACTTTAAGCGTGAGGATATCGTAGAGGCAGTTAATATTGCACACGCTCATCATACAAAAGTTTATGTAGCTATGAACGCGCTATTTCATAATGATACAGTAGCAGAATTAGATGAATATATCTTGTTTTTACAAGAAGCAGGCGTAGATGCCATTGTCTTTGGAGACCCAGCAGTATTAATGGCTGCTCGCGCAGTTGCTCCGAAAATGAAGCTTCACTGGAATACAGAGACGACTGCAACCAACTGGTATACATGTAATTACTGGGGACGAAAAGGTGCTAAGCGTGCGGTGTTAGCTCGTGAACTTAGCATGGACAGTATCATTGATATTAAAGAGAATGCAGAAGTAGAAGTGGAAGTACAGGTTCATGGAATGACATGTATGTTTCAATCGAAGCGCTCTTTATTAGGTAACTATTTTGAATATCAAGGTAAAGTAATGGAAGTTGGAAATCGAAAGCTTGAACAAGACATGTTTTTATTTGATAAAGAACGCGATAACAAATATCCAATTTACGAAGATGAGAACGGTACACATATCATGAGTCCAAACGATATTTGTATTATCGACGAGCTTGCAGAAATGATTGATGCACAAGTTGACGTTTTTAAAATTGATGGTGTGCTAAAGAGCGCAGAATACATTATTGAAGTAACGAAGAAGTATCGCAAAGCCATTGATTTATGCGTAGAAAATCGTGAAGAGTATGAAGAGATAAAAGACGAGCTTTTAGAAGAAATTGAAGCAATGCAACCAGCAAATCGTCCTCTTGATACAGGATTCTTCTTTAAAGAAACTGTTTACTAAGTGTCATGAGAATGGAAAGAAAAATCGAAAAAGTAGACAATTAGGAGGTACTAACTATGGCTGTGCAAATTGATACGGTTGTTAATGGGAAACGTGTTATTACGAAAAAGCCCGAGTTGTTAGCTCCAGCAGGCAATCTTGAAAAGTTAAAAGTAGCAGTACATTATGGTGCTGATGCGGTCTTTATCGGTGGAAAAGAGTTCGGTCTTCGCTCAAATGCAGGTAACTTTTCATTAGAAGAAATGGCTGAGGGAGTAGAATTTGCAAAAAAATATGGAGCACGTATTTATGTAACAACAAATATCTTTGCTCATAATGAAAACATGGATGGCTTAGATGAATATTTAATGGGATTACAGACGGCTGGCGTAGCTGGAATCATTGTAGCAGATCCGTTAATTATTGAAACATGCCGCCGAGTTGCCCCAAAGCTAGAAGTACATTTAAGTACTCAGCAGTCGCTTTCAAACTGGCGTGCTGTTCAGTTCTGGAAAGAAGAAGGCTTAGAACGTGTGGTATTGGCGCGTGAAACGAGTGCTGAAGAAATCCGTGAAATGAAAGAAAAAGTAGATATTGAAATTGAAACATTTATTCACGGAGCTATGTGTATTGCTTACTCTGGTCGATGCACGTTGAGTAATCATATGACAGCTCGGGATTCAAACCGCGGTGGCTGCTGTCAGTCATGTCGCTGGGACTATGACTTATTTAAATTAGAAGGCGAATCAACAGAAGTTCCTTTATTCAATGAGTCAGATAGTCCGTTTGCAATGAGTCCAAAAGATTTAAACTTAATTCAATCAATTCCAAAAATGATTGAGCTAGGTATCGACAGCTTAAAAATTGAAGGCCGTATGAAATCAATCCACTATATCGCAACCGTTGTAAGCGTCTATCGCAAAGTCATTGATGCCTATTGTGCAGATCCAGAAAACTTTGTGATTCAAAAAGAGTGGTTAGATGAGCTTGATAAATGTGCTAATCGTGATACTGCTCCTGCTTTCTTTGAAGGTGTGCCAGGAGTAGATGAGCAAATGTTTGGCATTCACGGTAAGAAAACAACATTTGATTTTGCTGGATTAGTGTTAGACTATGATGAGGAAACAAGCATGGTAACACTTCAGCAGCGAAACCACTTTAAGCCTGGAGATGAAGTGGAGTTCTTTGGACCAGGAATCGAAAACTTTACACAAGTAGTCGGCACAATTTGGGATGAAAAAGGCAATGAGCTAGACGCTGCTCGTCATCCGCTACAAATTGTAACGTTTAAGGTAGACAAACCATTGTTTTCTTACAACATGATGCGAAAGGGGATTTAATAAGAAGATGGGGAAAAAGCCCGTTGTAATCGGTATTGCTGGTGGATCTGGCTCTGGAAAAACAACTGTTACAAAAGCAATTTATGAATATTTTAAAGGTCATTCAATTATGCTTCTAGAGCAAGATTATTATTATAAAGATCAAAGTAACCTGCCATTTGAACAACGCTTACAGACGAACTATGATCATCCTTTAGCGTTTGATAATGACCTTTTAATTGAGCACTTGCAGAAATTATTAAATTATGAGAGCATTGAAAAACCTGTATATGATTATACTATTCATACTCGCTCTCAAGAAGTTATTGTAGAAGACCCAAAGGATGTTATTATCTTAGAGGGTATCTTAGTGCTTGAGGACAAGCGTCTGCGTAACTTAATGGATATTAAACTATATGTTGATACCGATGCTGATTTGCGTATTATCCGCAGAATGTTGCGAGATATTAACGAGCGTGAGCGTACGCTAGAATCCGTAGTCGATCAATATATTTCAGTGGTACGTCCAATGCATAATCAGTTTATTGAACCAACTAAGCGATACGCTGATATTATTATCCCAGAAGGCGGTCAAAATCACGTAGCAATTGATTTGATGGTAACGAAAATCCAAACAATTCTTGAACAAAATGCGATTTTATAATAACATAGCATAGATACAGGGATTTTTTTGAAAATAAAATCGTCATATTCTATAAACAAGGTCTTCACATATAGTAGAGAAACGAGCAGCTTCTAATTTGAAGCTGTCATTTCTCTATTCACTGAGATTTTAGAATATGAAACCTTTTAGTACATACAGAAAACACTGTATAAGGCACTAATGTATTTCGATTTTATAAAGGAGTGAAGGGTTATGGCACAAGAAAAAGTGTTTCCAATGACGGAAGAAGGAAAGCTAAAATTAGAACAAGAATTAGAATATCTGAAGACGGTAAAGCGTAAAGAAGTAGTAGAGCGCATTAAGATTGCTCGTAGTTTTGGTGACTTATCAGAGAACTCTGAGTATGATTCAGCAAAGGATGAACAGGCTTTCGTTGAAGGGCGCATTACAACGCTAGAAAACATGATTCGCAATGCGAAAATTATTGAAGAAGATGTAGAGAACTCTTCAATTGTATCTCTAGGTAAATCTGTGACGTTTATTGAACTACCAGACGGAGACGAGGAAACGTATACAATTGTAGGTAGTGCAGAAGCAGATCCATTTGAAGGTAAAATTTCAAATGACTCTCCAATTGCTAAAAGCCTAATGGGCAAACAGGTTGGAGATGAAGTAACAGTTCAAACTCCAGGTGGAGAAATGGCTGTTAAAATCGTTACTGTAAAATAAATGTAAATGAATTAGCTCGTTAGAAAGAAGCGCCAACGAAACCGTTCGTTGGCGCTTCTTTTTTCTATTTTTAGAAAAAAGAAGTTTAATTCTGAATTTTATCTGTTGTATTCGTTTGAAAAAAAGCTACGTCGGCGACAATGATACAGAGTGAGGTGTATCGACATTGAGAGTAGTTCGAAAACGAATGCAATCGATTTTGATTATTATTATGTTGTTAATTTTTTTACTTATTGGCAGACTCGTTCAAATACAGCTTATTAGTACAGAATCATTTTCAAATCATAATGTTAATTTAATTGAAGAAAGCGTTCATCAGCGCACACAAGAAATGGTGGTAGATGATGGAAGAGGTAAATTTATAGACCGCAACGGTCAATCACTTACATCCGTTACGAATAATCGCCTTGTGCTGTTTCCGTTTTTAAATGAAATGCAATGGCCCATGCAACAGGTGTCTACTATTACGGGGATTTCGACAGTAGAGATGGTTACAAAGCTAAAAGATACGAAGTCTCCGGTAGCTGTTGGAGATCATCTAACAATTGATCAGTTAAAGCAAGTGAATGAATTAAAGATACCTGGAGTTTTTGGGGTACCGTTAAAGGATGAGCGTCCCGTACCTATTGCAGAGCATGTAATTGGATTAGTAAGACAAAGTCAGGAGAAAATCGTAGCACAATATGAAGATAAATTGAAAAGTGGGGAATTAAAGGCAACTACGCCAATTGGCATTACGGGCATGCAAAAAACATTTGACGAATTTCTTCTACCACAGCAAGAGTCGAAGTTGTTATATCACGTCGATCGGTTTGGAGGTCCGATGTTTGGAATTGATGTTAAGTATACGGGAGATGCTAATCCTTTTTATCCTGTAAATGTGAAAACGACTCTGGATTTGACAATTCAAGAAAAGGTAGAAGAGCTATTAGAAAAATATAACTTAAAAGAAGGCGGCGTAGTACTATTAGATATCGAAAAGAGCAACATATTAGCCATGGCTAGTAGACCTAATATCAATCAAACTCATCCGTACGAAGAAAAGAACAAGGGGCTCTATAACCGTATGCTAATGCCACAAGTCCCTGGATCTGTGTTTAAAACCGTCACAGCAGCAGCTGCAGTAGAAGAAGGGATTCTTACTCCGAATATGACGTTTAATTGCAATCAAAGCATATATGACGAATCGTTAGAGAATGATCATCAAAAAGGAATGTTATCCTTTGAAGAGAGCTTTGCACAAAGCTGTAATAAGACGTTTGCACAGCTAGCTAAGCAAATGAGTGAGAAAAAACCTGATTCATTGGACCAATATGCCCGAAAATTAGGCGTAACGGACCCGGTAGGGTGGAGCGGAGATGTGTTTCACTTTGATCATTTTACACAGCTTCAAGAAGGAAAGGGAACAGTGTGGAAGAAGGATGCCAATAAACGCGTTCCCAACGCCATTTCTCAAACTGCTATCGGTCAGCTAGATGTGAAGCTTACTCCTCTAGCAGTTGCCAATATGATGGCTACGATTGCTAGAGGTGGAGAAAAGCGACAAGTAAAAGTAGTGGATGAAATTCAGTATAAAAACAATACTTCGCTTTACACGTTTAAAAACAAAAAGTTGTCTGGTGAAAGTATAAAAAAGCCAACGGTTAAAGAACTTCAAAAGTTACTAAGCCAAGTTGTCCAAAGTGAGGATGGCACGGGAAGACGTTTTCAAGATCTTCCTTATTCAGTAGCAGGAAAGTCTGGTACTGCTGAAATTGATGTAGAAAATGAAATCGTTAATAAGTGGTTCGCTGGATACTTTCCTGCTGATAAACCTAAGTATGCCCTAGTAGTTGTTGATTTGAATACAAAAAGTACAATATCGTCTACAAATCAGATTTTTTATGATATTGTTAAAGAGATGTATGATTTAAATCATCAATAACTAAAAAGTATGTAAAAAATATTACAAAAATGCTTCAAATGAAGGTATGTGCTTCATGAATTTCCAAACACATGGTAAAATAGAACATTATAAAAGTTGGAGGAAGTTGTAGCAATGAATAACAATCGTTCTTCAAGACATCAAAACAAAGAAAAAAAGGTTAACCGATTATATAATGTGTTAATTGCCGTAGTTGCGGTATTGATTGTCTTTATCGGTGGCTCACTTATTCTTGGAGGAGGATCAGACGAGACATCTCCAGAACAAAACACAGAGCAAACACCAAAGTCAGAAAACAATAATGATACGGAGAAAAATACTCCTGAAGAAAACACAGAGGAACCTGCAAGTGATGAAGAAGCAGATGAAAACGCAACAGATGATGAAGCAACAGAGCAAGAGGAGTCTTCTGATGTAGAAGTGGAAGAAAATCCTGAGCCAGGTGTTGAAAGCCGAACTGTAGACCCATCCTGGGAGCCTGTAGGTACAGAGCAAGGTGAAAAGCCAGCAGCTACGTATGAAAAAGGTTCAACTGATTGGAATGAAATGCTTGCAGCAGTTGGAGCTGGAGTAGGCGTTAATCCAAACGATATGACAGTATGGCGTTTAGGCAACAATGGTGCTCCTGAAAAAGCAGTGGCAACAGTTAGTCCTAAAGGTGAAGGCTCGGTAAAGTATCGAGTGGAAATTGAATGGATAGAAAACGAAGGTTGGAAACCAACTGTTGTTGAAAAATTATCTTAATAAAAAAAGCGGCGCTTTCATTAGCGCTGCTTTTTTAGTTTGAAATGAACAACCGCAGAATAAAGCTTCTTACCTTGTTCATAGTCTACTGCCATTTGATGAGAAACGCTTTGAACTCCTAATAAGATGGCTTTATTTTGTTCAACTTTATCATTAATTTGTTTCTCTAAATCTTTTAAGTCATGTGATTCGAAAAACTCAATTTTGTCTTCAATCATATCAAACTGAAAATTCATCGTCTCGCTTCACCTTCTTCATCCCATATTTACCAAACTTTATTTTAGCAGGAATTCTTGCCGAAATAAATTTATTATGATAACTTAAGAACAATTAATACTTTAAATCATACTATATCTATAAGAATTATAAGGAAAAGATAAAATCGTTAAATAACAACAATTTTTTATTGTGAAAAAATAACTTAGATAGTAACAAAATTAAACATGAGGGTGAGATAAGATGGGTAGAGAGTTTTTAAACATCTTTGAAAAGTGGGCAGAAAACTATGATTCGACTGTTGAAGGACATGATCAAGAATATGAAGAAGTTTTTCGAAACTATGAAGGTATTTTACAAGCAGTTGCAAATCGTTCATCGGGAAGCGTAATTGAATTCGGTGTAGGAACCGGAAACTTAACGAAAAAGCTACTGGAAAAGAGTCTAGCAGTGACAGGAATTGAGCCTTCAAGTCCAATGCGAAAGCTTGCGGCAGGAAAGCTAGGTGAATCGGTTACTTTATCTGATGGCGACTTCTTAGCGTTTCCTGCCCCAAAAGAGCAGGTTGATACAATTGTTAGTACTTATGCTTTTCATCACTTAACAGATAAAGAAAAAGAGCTTGCGATTAGAAACTATAGCAACCTTCTACAAACAGATGGTAAAATAGTGTTTGCTGACACGATGTTTGAAACAAACGAGTCGTTTCAAGAAACAATTGAATATGCTAAGCAACATAAATTCTTTAACTTAGCGGAAGACTTAGAAAGAGAGTATTATACAACGATTCCAGTCTTAAAAAATCTTTTTGAACAAAATGGATTTGAAGCAACTTTTGAACGCTTCAATCATTTCGTTTGGATTGTGGAGGCAACGAAACAATAACAGAAAGAGGTTCGTATAATGAAAGTAGCAATCATTGGTGCTATGGAGGAAGAAGTAACGATTCTCCGAGACAAGGTAGAAAACAGAGAAGAAACAGTCATTGCAGGCTGCGAATATTCAACTGGTACAATCAATGAAATTGATGTAGTACTGTTAAAGTCAGGTATTGGAAAAGTAAATGCTGCATTATCAACAGCAATCTTACTGGAAAGATTTCAGCCTGACTATGTGATTAATACAGGGTCTGCTGGCGGCTTTCATCCAGATCTAAATGTTGGAGATGCAATTATTTCATCGGAAGTACGTCATCATGATGTTGATGTAACAGCATTTGGCTATGAGTACGGTCAAGTTCCAAATTTACCTGCTGCATATCAAGCTGATAAAAAACTTGTTGAGATTGCAGAACAAAGTGCACAAGAAGTAACGGATATGAAAGTAGCCAAAGGTTTAATTGCAACGGGTGACTCATTTATGAATGATCCAGTTCGCGTTGAGTTTGTAAGAAGCAAATTCCCAGAACTAATGGCAGCTGAAATGGAAGCTGCTGCAGTAGCTCAGGTTTGTCACCGGTTTAAAGTTCCTTTCGTTATCATTCGTGCATTATCTGATATTGCGGGTAAAGAATCAGATGTATCGTTTGATCAGTTCCTTGAAAAGGCAGCTGTAAACTCTACAAACTTAGTATTAAACTTTTTATCAAAATTAAAATAATAAATCTGTCCAATAGTACCAATACTATTTTATAGTATTGGTACTATTGGGATTTAATTCACACTAAACAGATGAGTTAACTATAGATGGAAACTTTTGCTAAAGAGGTGTTGGCATCATGGAAGTCGTAAAAAGTATCCATGAGTTAATTGGAAAAACTCCCATCGTTGAAATTACAAAATTCGCGCTTCCTAAAGATGTACGATTGTTTGCGAAGCTTGAATACTTTAACCCGGGAGGAAGTATTAAAGATCGTCTTGGAAAAGAGCTGATTGAAAGAGCCCTAGCTACAGGAAAAGTTACTGATGGTGGGACAATAGTTGAACCAACTGCAGGAAATACGGGAATCGGGCTTGCTTTAGCAGCTATTCCATACAATTTAAACGTTGTTGTATGTATCCCTGAAAAGTTTAGCATTGAAAAACAAGAGCTTATGAAAGCCCTTGGTGCAAAGGTTGTTCACACGCCTACGAGTGAGGGAATGAAAGGAGCTATTCAAAAAGCGAAGGAGCTTATCGAAACTATTCCAAACGCATATTGCCCGCAGCAGTTTGCAAACGCTGATAATCCGTTAACGTATTACAAAACGCTAGGTCCAGAGGTATATGAACAGCTGGATGGTCATATCGATATATTTGTGGCAGGAGCAGGCACAGGTGGCACATTCATGGGAACTGCTCAATATTTAAAAGAACAAAATCCATTAATAAAAACAGTGATTGTTGAGCCTGAAGGTTCAATTTTGAATGGCGGTCAAGCAGGTCCTCACAAAACAGAAGGCATTGGGATGGAATTTGTACCGGATTATATCAATACAAGCTACTTTGATGACATTCACACCATTGAAGATGATTTAGCATTTAAAGCTGTCCAAGAGTTAGCGGCAAAGGAAGGGCTTTTAGTAGGGAGTTCATCAGGAGCTGCTTTTATGGCTGCATTAAAAGAAGCACAAAAAGCTAAGCCTGGTACAAATATCCTTACTATTTTTCCAGACAGCAGTGAACGATATTTAAGTAAAAAAATTTATGATGGAGGTATTTAGATAATGAAGCGTAAAACACAGCTTATTCATGGTGGAATTGCGGGAGATCAACATACTGGAGCAGTCTCAGTTCCCATTTATCAAGTGAGCACGTACAAGCAAGAAGAAGTTGGGAAACACAAAGGTTATGAATACTCACGTACAGGGAATCCAACAAGGCATGCTCTAGAAGAACTAATTAAAGACCTCGAAGGAGGAGAAGCGGGATTTGCTTTTGGGTCGGGGATGGCTGCAGTTACAGCGGTTATGATGTTGTTTAACAGCGGTGACCATGTTATTTTAACGGATGATGTATATGGCGGTACGTATCGCGTGATTACGAAAGTGTTAAATCGCATTGGCATTGAAGCGACATTTGTTGATACAAGTGATGTTACAAACATCGAAAAAGAAATCAAAGAAAATACAAAAGCACTGTACATTGAAACACCAACAAACCCGCTATTGAAAATCACCGATATTTCGGAAGCTGCACAAGTAGCGAAAAAACATGATTTAGTAACGATTGTCGATAACACATTTAGCACGCCATACTGGCAAAATCCAATTGAGCAAGGAGCGGATATTGTTCTCCATAGCGCAACGAAATATTTAGGAGGCCACAGTGATGTTGTGGCAGGATTGGCAGTTGTAAATTCGAAAGAACTTGCAGAAGAGCTTCATTTTATTCAAAATTCAACTGGAGGTATCTTAGGCCCACAAGATTCATGGTTACTCATGAGAGGAATGAAAACGTTAGGGATTCGTATGGAGGAGCATGAAGCAAATACAAAGAAAATTGTCGACTATTTAAACAATCATCCAGCGGTACAAAAAATTTACTATCCAGGCCTTGAAAATCATCCGAACCACGCAGTTGCCAAACAGCAAGGAAGAGGATTTGGTGGTATGGTATCGTTTGATGTAGGTAGTGAGGAGCAGGCTAATAAGCTATTAACCACGGTAAAATACTTCACATTAGCTGAAAGTTTAGGAGCGGTGGAAAGCTTAATTTCTTTACCTGCTAAAATGACGCATGCTTCTATTCCAGCTGATCGTCGCAGAGAATTAGGAATAACGGATGGACTAGTACGTATATCAGTAGGTCTTGAAGATGTAGAAGATTTAATTGAAGATTTGTCAAATGGTTTAAAATAAAAGAGACTGAGACATAAGTAGTTCAGCCTCTACTATACCTGAACGATTGAGAGTTCATAACTTTTAATCGTTCAGGTTTTTTGGTTGATTGTGAAAACAATGTTGGAAACAGGGTGGAATGGAGCGTAGGACACTCGACTCCTGCGGGAAAGAGAGGGAAAACGGAGATCCCGCAGCGCAGCGAGGAAGCTCAGGTTCCTCCCCGCGGAAAGCGAGTGGCCGTAGCGCAATGGAACGAACGTGTTCAGACAAACCAAAAAGATGGGAACAGCTAGTGTTCGTCTTTTAGAAGCAATCATTTTGTTATGTCCCAAACTCTTTTGTTTACATAAATTGTCATCCTTGTGCTGGTGTTCTTTATGTTACGATAAAGATAGCGTTTCTAGTCACCACACGTACTAAGAAAAGTGCAAAGGCTTAAGGGAAGGGTGAAGCTTATGAATCAAAAAGAATTAAAATTAATTAAACAAAAAATAGAAGATTATCGACGATTTATTTATGTATTGTTAGCTACAGGTACATTTTTATATATTGGTGTATTAATTGGGCAAGGTGAAAAAACGTTTGTTCAATTAATGTTCATGTCCGGAGTAGATGTTGTTTTATTATTAGTAGCATTTTACTTTGCTTATCGAGCTAAAAAGTTAAAGAAGAAAATAAAAGATGAGCTATCATCATAACGGTGTATAAAGAAAAGTGGAAGAGAATTAATTGTTCTTTCCATTTTACTTTTTTTCTTTTTCAGCGCGATAAAACTCGTGAAACATTTTCATTAATGCGCGTTTTTCGATGCGGGAAACGTAGCTTCTAGATATATTGAGTTCCTTAGCTATTTCACGCTGTGTTTTTTCTTTCTGTAAATCAAGCCCGAATCGTCCAACAATTACCTCTTTCTCACGCTCATCAAGAATATCAATGTACTCTTTGATTTTTTCTAATTCCATATTTAGCTGAATCATATCAATAACATCATCTGATTCAGATTTTAAAATGTCAATAAGGCTAATTTCATTTCCTTCTTTGTCTTGGCCGATTGGATCGTGCAACGACACGTCCTTCTTTGTTTTCTTTAAAGCGCGTAGGTGCATTAAAATCTCATTCTCAATACATCTTGCCGCGTACGTTGCGAGCTTTGTACCTTTTCCTTGAGAATAGCTTTCAATCGCTTTGATTAAACCAATCGTTCCAATTGAGATAAGATCTTCAGCGTCTTCCCCCGTGTTTTCAAATTTTTTCACGATGTGTGCTACGAGTCGAAGGTTATGTTCAATTAATAAGTTTCTCGCTTCTTGGTCTCCTTGAGCCATTAAAGTTAAATAGCGTTTTTCTTCTGCAGCTGATAGCGGCTGGGGAAAAGCGTTATTTTTAACATACGACACAAGAAATATTAACTCTTTAAAAAAGTATCCGAGCGCTGTAATAATAGCTGACATTTTCACACCTCCAGTTAGTGTAAGCGATAAAGCCGTGACATTAAATTATATGTTAGGCGGGCTTACTATGTGCCTGTACGGTTAAAAATAACGGCAAGACAAGCGAGTTTCATAGAATTCTTTTTGAGAAGTACAGACACAATGGCCACCTGCCCATACATAAGCTATCTTTTTGAATAAATTATGAGTAATACGTATGTGAGGAGTGACAACTATGTCATATGGATATGGCGGATATGGATGTTATCCAAGCTATCCATGTTATCCATCTTGTGGCGGTGGAGGATATGGATGGGGAATAGGGTTACTGGTTGTTTTATTTGTACTACTACTTATTTTCGGCGGTTTTTACTGGTTTGGATGCTATTGGGATTAACAAAAACCTCATGCGAGCATGAGGTTTTTGTTATACTTTCTTTAGTTTAAATGTGCTCACCATTAGGAAAGATAAAATAATGGTTAAAAACATAAAAACGTAGGATGGTAAGTACGGTACAGATAAGTAGCTTAAGGTTAATAAACATCCCGCAGCTGTAATGGGCAATCCTGTAAAGTAACCGTTGTTCTCTGTAATATTAAAGCGTGCTAATCTTAGAGCACCGCATGCAATATATACAATGGCGAATACAGCCCCTGAAGCTCCGTAGCTAAATAGAATGCTTTGATATAGTAGTAGAGCAGGGGCAATACCAAATGATATAATATCGCACATGGAATCTAGCTGCTTGCCAAGTTCTGATTCAATATTTAACTTCCGGGCAACCATCCCATCAAAGCGATCAGCTAGCGCTGCAAGAAAAATAAGCAGTAGGCTGAGCTTTAACTCATCACGTAGAATGAATAAAATGGCAAAGCTACCAAGGCTTAAATTTAGTAATGTTAAAGCATTTGCTGATTGGGATTTTATCTTTTTAATTGTATGATCAAGATAATCTAATAAAAACAAGTTCCTCACTCCTTTTAGAGGATGACCTCATACAGCATAATGATAGAAAAGGTCGTAATTTCATTTTAGACGTAAACGAGAGGCTAGTAAAGAACTATTCAACTTTGGCATCTTAAAATTACAGGAACGTATGTAAAGCTTTTTAACGCTATCTAAGCAAAAAATAGAACCTATTTAAGGAAGAGGGAAGCTTGTCAAGTAGGAACGGTACCAGACAAGCTTTACTGCTCTTAAATAGGCTCTTCTATTAGTTAAGATGGAATTTGAATTGTTATTTTTAATGACCGACGTTGAATTTCTTTTTCAATCAGCTGAATGAACTCCGGGCTTAATTGCAACTGTGTAGCTTTATAATATGATTCGATAAGCAGTTCATCTGATAATTTTCGCATGATAATGCCGCCACCTCCTATAAAAAAGATAGGTGCTTTAATTCTAAGAAGTATCTCGTGTCCCAATAGAATTCTTATTCATAATGTATCATGAATTGAAATATAGAACAATCGTTCTGTTATCCACAACTATAAGTGGATAAGCTGTGAGTATTTTGTTTATAATTACCAATAATGCATAATCTATTGAAAGGTATTCTGTGAATAAAATTATCCACAGAATACCAGTTAGCATAATTTGTCGAAAAGTTTCTTGAGAAAATATCGAAGATTTTAAGGTTTTTTCATTTGTTTTTAATCATTTTATTCTTTTTTTGGTGAAATTAAGATATGATTATAGTTTGACTGCAGAAATTTCAACAAAAGCAACAGCTGATGAAAAAAGTAGTATTTAAATATAAATAACTGGTGGAAAAATGAATATCCCCCGTTATAATGATAGGCAGAAATCGTTCTTAGAACGTTATTAATATAGTTGAGGTGCATAATACGTGTTAAAACTTTTTTTACCAAACCAACATGTGAAAAGTGTATTGCAAATTAAGCCTGAGGAGTTAATCGAGCGAGGAGTAAAGGGGATTATCACAGATTTAGATAATACGCTAGTTGAGTGGGACAGACCTGACGCAACTCCTGAGCTTATCGAATGGTTTAAGTTAATGCAAGAACATGGTATTAAGATTACTATTGTATCGAATAATGTGGAAAAGAGAGTTAAGCTCTTTTCAAATCCTGTAGGGTTACCATTTGTTCATCAAGCAAGAAAGCCGATGAGAAAAGCATTTAGACGAGCACTGCGTGATATGGATCTACAAAAGGATGAAGTAGTTGTCATCGGAGACCAGCTTTTAACAGACGTGCTAGGCGGAAATCGCTTAGGTGTATACACCATTTTAGTTGTGCCCGTTGCGCAAACGGATGGATTTATTACAAAATTCAATCGTAAAATGGAGCGACGTATTTTAGCTTGGATGAAAAGAAAAGGTATGATTAACTGGGAGGAATAAAAGTGAGTGAAGAAAAGCTACAGTGCATGGGTTGTGGGGTAGAAATTCAAACAGAGCGTCCAAATGATATTGGTTATGCCCCTAAGTCTGCACTTGAAAAAGAGTTTATTATTTGTCAAAGATGTTTTCGTTTAAAGCACTACAATGAAATTCAAGACGTATCGCTAACAGATGACGACTTCTTGAAAATCCTAAATGGAATTGGCCAAACGGATGGTTTAGTCGTAAAGGTTGTAGATATCTTTGATTTTAACGGTAGTTGGCTCCCTGGTCTACATCGCTTTGCAGGCGGAAATAACGTCATTCTTGTTGGAAATAAAGCGGATTTACTTCCTAAATCTGTGAAGAAAAATAAATTGATTCACTGGATGAAGAAATCTGCAAAAGATCTTGGGTTAAAGCCTGTAGATGTCTTTTTAATGAGTGCGCATAAAGGACAAGGCATTAAGGAAGTTGCTGAAGCTATTGAGCACTACCGATTTGGAAAAGATGTTTATGTTGTTGGCTGTACAAATGTTGGGAAATCAACGTTTATCAACGCAATTATTAAAGAATTCACAGGTGAAAAAGATGTGATTACAACATCTCAATATCCTGGCACAACGCTTGATATGATTGATGTACCGCTTGATAATGGCGCATCGTTATATGATACACCTGGTATTATCAATCATCATCAAATGGCACATTACGTAGATAAGCGCGATTTGAAGCTTATTTCTCCAAAGAAAGAGATTAAGCCTAAAATTTATCAGCTAAATGAAGGACAGACGCTGTTCTTTGGAGGATTGGCACGATTAGATTATGTAAGTGGCGGTCGTAAATCATTGACGTGCTATGTATCAAACGAGTTACTTATTCATCGTACAAAGCTCGAAAAAGCAGATGCGCTGTATGAAAATCAGTTGGGAGAGTTGCTTCAACCTCCAAGACCAGAGCAGCTAAGTGAGTTTCCTGAGCTTGTTGCCCACGAATTTACAATCAAGCATGACAAGACGGACATTGTGTTCTCTGGGCTTGGTTGGGTGACGGTAAACGAACCTGGTACAAAAGTAGTTGCATACGCACCAAAAGGTGTTGGGGTATTTGTACGTGAATCACTAATTTAAATATAAAGAAGAGGGGAAATAGGTTGAAGCAGTTATATGGACTAATAGGTTATCCAGTAGGGCATTCACTTTCACCGCTTATGCATAATGATGCGTTTGAAAATTTAGGAATAGACGCTCATTATGAGGCGATTCAAATTGAGCCAGACTCCTTTAAGGTTGAAGTTGAAAAGCTAAAAAAGCAGCAGATTAAAGGGTTTAACGTGACGATTCCGTATAAAGTTGATATCATGGACCTTTTAGATGAGGTGGACCCTTTAGCTAGAGCAATTGGCGCCGTTAATACAGTTGTGAATCAAAATGGACGCTATGTTGGATATAATACAGACGGTGATGGATATGTGGCATCTCTACTGCAGCATGTAGGGGGCACATTAAAAGATAAAGCTGTTGCAATTATTGGTGCGGGAGGAGCGGCTAAAGCAATTTTTTACACGCTAGCATCTCATAAAGATAGCCCTTCCTCTTTCTATATATGTAACCGAACGGTTGAAAAAGCACAGAGGCTAATTGATCAGTTGCCATTTCAAGCTAATGCGTCAGCCATCACATTAGACGAAGCAGAAAAAAAAGTAGACACATTTGATGTCATTATTAACACAACATCTGTGGGAATGCATCCTCATGTGGAGGATGCGCCAATCGACATTCAACATATTCGCCCAGAAACAATTGTTAGTGATATTATTTACAATCCGTTAGAAACTAAGTTATTAAAAGAAGCAAAACAAAAGCAAGCATATTGTCATAATGGCGTAGGTATGTTTGTATTACAAGGCGCGCTTGCTTTTGAAAAGTGGACAGGTATCGTTCCTGACCAAAAAAAGATGGAACAAATTGTGTTAAAGAAACTTACTGAAAAGTAAAAGCATCATGGAGGTTTTTATGTTAAAAGGAAAACAAAAGCGATTTTTACGCTCAAAAGCACATCATTTATCACCAATCTTCCAAGTAGGTAAAGGTGGAGTGAATGAAAATATGATTCAACAAATTTCAGATGCACTTGAAGCGAGAGAATTATTAAAAGTTAGCATTTTACAAAACTGTGAAGAAGATCGTAATACGGTAGCAGAGCAGTTGGCTAAAGGTGCTAGAGCTCAAGTTGTACAAGTAATTGGTAACACTATCATTCTTTATAAAGAGTCACGCGAAAATAAACAAATCGTATTACCTCGATAAGAAAAGGATACCACCCTATCATACGCGTATGATAGGGTATATGTACATGTTGAGAGAAGCTTAATATGATAAAAGGAGCTATGATTTTTTGAAACGTATTGGTATTTTTGGTGGAACGTTTAACCCTCCCCATATCGGACATTTAATTATGGCAAATGAAGTATTGTTTTCATTAAAGTTAGATGAAATTTGGTTTATGCCTTCGCATATTCCGCCTCATAAAACCTTGAAACAAGAAATAGATCCCAATCATCGCTTGAATATGCTTAGTTTAGCGACTGACGGTTATTCTAAATTCCGCGTTCAGTCGATTGAATTCGAACGTAACGATATATCATATACATTTGATACGATGTGCATCTTAAAAGAAACATATCCAGATAATCAGTTTTATTTTATCATCGGGGCAGACATGGTAGAATATTTACCAAAATGGTATAACATTGAGGAGCTACAAAAGCTTGTGACATTCGTAGGGGTGAAGAGGCCTGGATATGAAATGAAATCTCCATATTCAATACTGGAAGTAGAAGCACCTCAAATGGATATCTCTTCATCATTTATACGAGAACGTATTAAAGTGCAAGGTCCCATTGACTTTTATGTGCCTTTATCAGTAAAACACTATATTGAGGAGAATCAGCTATATGAATCAGAGTGAAGCGTTAGCTGTTGTGAGAGAGCAGTTAACAGAACGAAGATATATTCATACGTTGGGAGTCATGGAAACAGCCGTAAAATTAGCCGAGCGATATGATGTGGATATAAAAAAAGCCGAATTAGCTGCAATCTTTCATGATTACGCAAAATTTCGACCAAAAGAAGAAATGAAAGCGATTATTATAAATGAAAGCATGTCTGTTCACCTTCTTGAGGCCAATACAGAGCTCTGGCATGCTCCAGTTGGTGCATTCTTAGTTGAAAAAGAAGTGGGGCTAACGGATGAGGACATATTAAATGCTATTCGCTATCACACATCGGGGAGACCAGGGATGTCGTCTTTAGAGAAAGTGATTTATGTGGCCGATTATATTGAGCCAGGTCGCAAGTTTCCTGGAGTTGAAGAAGTAAGAGAGCTTGCAGAGCAAGACTTAGATAAAGCGCTACTTCAAGCATTAAAAAATACGATTAGCTTTTTGATTAGCAAAAATCAAAGAGTTTTCCCAGATACGCTGTATACTTATAACGAATTAGTTCTAGGAGGAAACATAAATGAATGAACGCGATTTATTATCACTTGTGGTAAAAGCAGCAGACGATAAAAAAGCAGTGGATTTAGTTGCATTGAATATGCAAGGGATTTCACTCGTAGCAGATTACTTTGTCATTTGTCATGGTAATTCTGATAAGCAGGTTCAGGCTATTGCAAGAGAAGTGAAAGAGCAAGCGCATGAACATGAAATTACGGTAAAGCGTATGGAAGGGTACGATGAAGCACGTTGGGTACTTGTGGATTTAGGTGATGTTGTTGTTCATATTTTCCACAAAGACGATCGTGGCTACTATAATTTAGAGCGCTTGTGGGGAGACGCGCCTTCTGTTGACTTACAAGAAGAATTACAATCATGAGCAGCTATAAGCAATTCGCCTACGTGTACGACCATCTTATGACGGACATTCCATATGACCAATGGATTCAGTTTGTATCCCGTAAAGTTAAGCCGGGTGAAAAGCTGTCTATTCTTGATGTAGGGTGCGGAACTGGTGAGATGTCAATTCGTTTAGCCAAACAAGGCTATGAGGTAACTGGAATTGACCTATCGGATGATATGTTGGTGATTGCGCAAGAGAAAGCGCAAAACGAAGGTATCGCGTTAAAGCTATATGAACAAGATATGTCAAAACTTGAGCTGATGCAGGAGTTTGATTGTATCGTTATCTTTTGTGATTCACTTAATTATCTACAAACTGATGAACAAGTTAAAGAAACGTTTATGCGTGTCTATGAACATTTAGCTCCAGGTGGCTTTTTGTTATTTGATGTTCATTCAACGCATAAACTTAAGAATATTTTTGGGGATAATTCATTTTCATATGTAGATGATGATGTATCTTATATTTGGAACTGTGAGTATAATGAGGCTAATCAAAGCGTTCAGCATGATATGACATTTTTTGTGTATGACGAAGAAATTGAAGCGTACGACCGATTTGATGAGGTTCATATTCAGCGAACGTTATCAGAGTCTACTTATAAAGAGTGGTTAACAGAAGCTGGGTTTTCAGCTGTTGAAGTGAGCGCTGATTTTAAAGACGAGCTTCCTCATCAAAATAGTGAAAGAATATTCTTCTCTGCAAAAAAATGAGTTTGGGACATAACAAAATGATTGCTTCTAAAAGACGAACAATAGATGTTCCCATCTCTTTGATTTGTCTGAACACGTTCGTTCCATTGCGCTACGGCCACTCGCTTTCCGCGGGGAGGAACCTGAGCTTCCTCGCTGCGCTGCGGGATCTCAGTTTTCCCTCTCTTTCCCGTAGGAGTCGAGTGTCCTACGCTCCATTCCACCCTGTTTTCAACATTGTTTTCACAATCAACCAAAAAACCTGAACGATTAAAAGTTATGAACTCTCAATCGTTCAGGTATAGTAGAGGCTGAACTACTTATGTCTCAGTCTCATTTTTTTTTATAAAAAAGCAGGAATTTTGTTGAATGAAGGTGAATAATGTTGATTACGTAAAATTAAACTGCTTTTCAACGAGCTCGATATCCTCATCAAACTTCTCATGTGTTTTTTGAAACAAATGAACAAACATATCTCCAAGTTCCTCTTCTAATACTTTAATTCCTTCTCCTGTAACACCGCCCTTTACGCATACTTTCTCTTGTAAAGTAGGGAGCGTAAAAATTTCTTTTTCAAGTAATTTACCCATTCCAATAATCATATCACTAGCCATAATGGTTGCTTCTTCTTTTGAAATCTCCGTTTCTTGAACAGCAGCATCAATAAATTTCTGTAACAAGAAGCTGAAAAAAGCAGGTCCACAGCTAACAATATCCGACGATACCCTTGTAATGTTTTGTGGAATTGATACGGTTTTAGACATGCTGCTAAATAAATTTGTTAAGTAATTTTGATAAAAAGATGAACAATGATCGCCATATGTCATAAGTGATACGCCTGACAACGCACGATTTGTAATGCTTGGAATGATTCGTGCTACTTGGGTAGTCACGATGCTTTCCAGCTGCTCCACGCTTATTGGACTTGTAATCGATACAATGCAATGTTCTTTCGTTAACAGCGGTTTTATTTTTATTAAAAGGGGGTGAATATCCAATGGTTTTACACATATAAAAATAAGTTGTGAAGAACGGACAACTTCTTCCGCACAATCTCCCAGCTGAATTTCTCGGTGCTGCTTTTGAATCGTTTTTGCTTTGCCTTTTGTTCGATTTGTGATAGTTAGTTGTGAAGGATGTACGGCTTTTGACTCAATAAAGGCATCAATTAATATTCTCCCCATATTACCTGTTCCAATAAATCCTATATTCACTTGTACTTCCCTCCTTCAAAAGCCTATTCTTCTAAACAGTATGAGATTATTAATCAATTTATGACGTTAGTTCATAATCCCTTAAGGAGGAAACCATGACTTTATCGAAAAAACATTGGATTATTTTGGGTTTTATTTCGGTAGCTGTATGTGGGTTTTTAATTTATACAAATGTTTTATTTCCCCAGGTAGAAACGAGTGCTCAGGTTGGAGATGACTTTCCATTTGCTGAAAAACAAGAAAGTAGTTCTTCAACAAGAGACGTGCCTCAAAAAGATTCTACAAGTACTCAAATCGTTGTTGATGTGAAAGGTGAAGTTCAAAAACCAGGCGTATACGAGCTTGAGGCTGGCCTTAGGGTTCAGGATGCTGTCGAGAGAGCGAGTGGAATTACGAAAGAAGCGGACATGAATCAGGTAAATTTAGCAACAAAAGTAGCTGATGAAATGGTCATCTATATTCCAGCTATTGGTCAAGAGCCTCAAGTACCTGTTGCTAGTGGAGGAAGCGTTGAAAAAAGTGACAGCGGTGTAGTGAATCTTAACACAGCAACGTTAGAAGACCTGCAAACTTTAAATGGAATCGGTCCGTCAAAAGCGCAAGCGATTCTCACATATCGTGAAGAAAATGGTCCTTTTAAAACAGTGGAAGATCTGCTACAAGTCTCAGGAATTGGCGAAAAATCATTGGAGAAAATAAAAGCAGAGATAGCAATAAATTAGTGAATGCGTTGACGTCATCTCCTTTTAACCGATACACTATGTACTAGATAGCGAGACAAGAAAGTAGGGAGTAGAAGATGACAAGAATTTCGTGGGATCAATACTTTATGGCACAAAGTCATTTATTAGCATTACGCAGCACGTGTGAACGTTTAGCTGTAGGTGCCACAATTGTAAGAGATAAACGTATTATTGCAGGCGGATACAACGGATCAATAAGCGGCGGGGTGCATTGTGCAGACGAAGGCTGTTACGTCATTGATAACCATTGTGTCAGAACCATTCATGCAGAGGTAAATGCTCTGTTACAGTGTGCTAAATTTGGTGTTAAAACAGAAGATGCAGAAGTTTATGTCACGCATTTTCCTTGCTTAAACTGTTGCAAAGCACTTATTCAAGCTGGGATTAAGACCGTTTATTATGCCAACGACTACAAAAATCACCCATATGCTATTGAATTATTTGAGCAATCAGGGGTAAGATTTGAAAAAGTCGAGCTAAACGAAGCTGTCATTGATTTAAACAGTCAAGAAAAATGGAGCTTTGTAAACAGTATTTTAGAGAAGCTTCACCAGAGTAATCTTTCAAAAAAAGAAATTGCTC
Source organism: Priestia sp. FSL W8-0001 (assembly GCF_038050335.1). NCBI lineage: Bacteria > Bacillati > Bacillota > Bacilli > Caryophanales > Bacillaceae > Priestia > Priestia sp. FSL W8-0001. Next base: position 3,261,582 of record NZ_JBBPAL010000001.1, on the reverse strand, counting down.
GCTTAGAAGACCAAGCCTTTTCGTTGTTTCAACCTTCATAAGCTAGGCACTTGGTGTCTAGCTATCTCTTTTGAATGGGAGGTGCTTTCTTGAAAGGTTTCTATTTATATATAGCAGTTAGCTCCATGTTAACCATGTTTTTAGCTTATCATCTATCATGGATTACATTCGTATTTGCACTAAGCTACGCGGTTTTTTTATACCTGAAGTGCCCACCGTATGTTTTCGTCCTTTGTGTTCTTGTTGGCGGTTTTTCTTTTGGGTTGTTTTATCTTTTTTCACTTCATCATCAAACATCTATCTCTTCCAATCAAACAATATTTACCGGTCAAATCGCTTCTATTCCTGATATTGACGGAAGCCAAGTGCGCTTTTTCTTTAGCACTCAAGGTGAGGACATATCCGTTACGTATTATATGAAAAAAGAAAGTGAAGTTAAACAGATTCAAAACCTAACGATTTATGACCAATGTATGCTAAAAGGCAAACTTTCTTCTTTTGAAGAAGGGCGAAATCCAAATGCATTTAACTACAAAGCATACATGAATACTCAGCGTATTCACTGGAATCTTAAAGCATCTACTTTTACAACCTCTTTATGCCAACCTCCTAAACGATTATCTCTCATTCAGTCCCTTTCTACCTATCGACAAAAAGGAATTGACTACCTTAAACAGACTGTTCCTCAGCCAGCTTCTTCTTTTATGCAAGCGCTCATTTACGGAGAGAGAAACCAAATCGATTCTGATTTACTCCAGCTTTACCAAAGTTTCGGGCTTATTCATTTGCTAGCTATTTCAGGACTTCACGTTGGTTTAATGACCTTTATGTTTTTTTATATACTGATTCGAGTGGGGGTTACGCGCCAGTTAGCCATAAACATTTTATTAGTAACTCTTCCTTTGTATGCTATTATCGCGGGTGGGGCGCCTTCGGTTATTCGTGCAGTGTTAATGAGCATGTTAGCATTAATTAGCATGCAGTATCAAAAAAAGATTAGTCTAACCGACAGCATAGCAATAGCATTTTTGTTAATGGTAGTTGTTAATCCATTTTATATTTTACAAGTGGGATTTCAATTATCTTTTGTGGTGACCCTTTTTATTGCGCTTAGTACACAGATTATTCTAAAGCGAATTACCTCAACTATAGCTCAGCTACTGATGGTATCGTTGGTTGCGCAGCTCGGATCGCTACCGCTGTTATTGTTTTATTTTTATGAAATTTCGCTACTAAGCCTTCCTCTTAATATGATTTATGTTCCCTTTTTTTCAACAGTCATTCTTCCACTTTGTTTGTTCACATTTATTGCTTCATTTTTCTTTTCACCCATCGGAACTATAGGTCAATGGCTACTAAATAATATATTATTACTGAGCGAATGGTTCTTGAAGCTACTACACGATGTATCTCCTGTGTTCTTAATAACAACCGGCAAGCTTTCTCTATGGGTTGTTGGACTTTTTTACATAGGTATTTACGGCGTTTTATGGTCTATGGAAAACAAGAAATATACGTCTTTTTTTAGCATAGTCACTGTCCTAATGTTTGTGGTTCAATGTCTTTTTCCGTATGTAAATCCATATGGGAAAGTGACGATGATTGACGTGGGTCAAGGAGATAGCTTGTTAATTGAGCTTCCCTATAGGCAAGGGATTTATTTAATTGATACGGGAGGTAGCGTTCCGTTTTTCAGTGAAGATTGGCAAGTACGTCGCGATTTGTTTGATGTGGGAAGGGATGTTATCATGCCAGTTTTAAAATCAAAAGGAATTCGAAAGGTAGATAAGTTATTGATTACGCATGGCGACTATGACCATGGTGGAAGTGCCAGCACGTTACTGAATCAAGTCAAAATTGAACAGGTGGTGCTGGGGAAAAAGAAGCAGTTTACAGATTTAGAACAAGATATTATCAAGCAAGCAAGGAAAGCGAATAGCGAGATTTCTTATGTTCAGAAAGGAGATCACTGGAAACAAGGAGACATTTCTTTTTATATTCTTTCACCAACAGGATCAGAAACAACAAGCAATAATTCATCTATTGTTTTGTTTACAGAGTTTGGAGGACTAAACTGGCTTTTTACAGGTGATTTAGAAGAAGCGGGAGAAAATGAGATTCTTCGCACTATTCCTTCGCTGCAAGCTGATGTGTTAAAGATTGCACATCATGGAAGTAAATCGTCTACATCACCTGCGTTTCTTCGTGCACTTAACCCCAAAATTGCTCTCATATCAGCAGGTAAAAAGAACCGTTACGGTCATCCTCATGAGGAAGTGGTTGAAAGGTTACAAGAAGCCGATGTTTTGATTTACCGAACAGATGAAAACGGTGCAATCACGTATACATTTCGAAAAAACAAAGGAACCTTTTACCCCCAACTTCCATAGTCTATATCAAGTTAAAAAAACGACTGTAGATGACAGTCGCTAAGTGTTGCTGATTTTCTATCTCGTTTACCGATTCAACTAATGAATAAAGGTTGTATTCATTAGCAGCTACTTATGAACCAAAGTAGTGAATGACCGTTGCGATAATAAATAAGGTAGTAAAAAATCCAAATGATGCGATAAATCCTACAGCCGAATCGACTGCGTCGTTTCGTTTACTTTGAACGCTTTCTTCAAATTGATTCATTGCCACCCCTCCTATTTACAGTATAATCCATGTTTTTTAAAAAATCTATAAAATATAAAGCGTTTTCCTAACATGACAACAGTTAACAATCATTGTTTGTGGCAAAAAAGTAAACGATAATTATATGGGTTTACTCATTAACAAATAAGTAACCTAGGGCTTAATTTGTTAGTGTTTATTATAAACTGAGGAGTTGCTGCTTTTAGCAATTCCTTTTTGTATTCTTGCCAAACCGTTGTCGCACCTATACCATAGAAGGTGAAGAACTATAGAATGGAGCGTAAAAAATTGGCAATAGATTCGTTGAAAACTATCAATTCTAAGGACATAAAACCCGTCTATTTATTACATGGTTTAAATGCTTTTATTATGAAAAAAGCAAGAGATAAAATTATTCAACATTCCTTATCAGATGAGGAAAAAGAGTTTAATTTATCGATATATGACTTAGAGGAAACGCCGATTGAACAAGTAATTGAAGATGCTGAAACGCTGCCTTTTTTAGGTGATAAGCGAGTGGTAATTGCCAAGAATGCTTTTTTTCTAACGGCAGAAAAATCAAAATCTAAGGTAGAACACGATGTTAGTAAATTGCAGGACTATCTTGAGCAACCCGCACCTTTTTCAACTTTAATCGTGCAAGCTCCTTATGAAAAATTAGATGAGCGTAAAAAGATAACAAAAGCGTTAAAAAAGCAGGCTACATATGTGGAAGCAAATGAATTTAATGAGCATGACTTAGTGCAGTGGATAAAAGACGTATTGCATAAAAGAAACGTGGAAATGGATGAAGATGCTAAGCAGCTCTTGCTGCAGCTTGTCGGATTAAACGTTACGATCATCACAAATGAAGTGGAGAAAATGATGCTTTATGTAGGAGATAATGGTGTCATTACGCGGGAAGTTGTACACGAGCTTGTAGCCAAAACGTTAGAACAAAATGTTTTTACACTTATTGAAGCAGTTATGAATAAAAACCTAAAAGAAGCGTTAAATATTTATCAAGATTTGCTTCGGAACAATGAGGAGCCAATCAAAATTCTATCGTTACTAGCTTCACAATTTCGCTTAATTTATCATACAAAGCAGCTTTCTGGTCAAGGGTATAGTCAACAGCAAATTGCACAAACGTTAAAAGTGCATCCTTTTCGAGTGAAAATTGCTCTTCAACAAAGTCGAAAATTTGAAGAGCCGTTGCTGCGTAGCATTATCAAAGAGCTAGCAGAAGCAGATTATGAAATGAAGACGGGAAAAATAGACAAAGAATTGCTTTTACAATTGTTTTTCTTAAAGCAAGCTGGTGTCTAGCAAAACATAAAAAAAACGATCCTATAGGGATCGTTTTTTCGCTTATTATGCAGATAAACCGTTAAGTTTTTGCGCTAAGCGAGATTTTTGACGAGCTGCAGCGTTTTTGTGGATAAGACCTTTTTGTGCAGCCTTGTCTAATTTTTTAGAAGCAACAGAGTATGCTGCTTTTGCATTATCTACATCGTTGTTTTCAACTAAAGCTTCAAAGTTTTTGATAGCAGTACGCATAGCAGATTTTACTTGGATGTTATGTGCACGACGAGCTTCAGCAGTTTTTACACGTTTGATAGCTGATTTAATGTTTGGCATTCGTTTCACCTCCCGAAATTATAACAATCGAGATTATATAGAACTCGACATTTCTTACAATAAGAACAAAGGATATTTTATCAAACCCACGGCTATAATGCAATAGCACCTAAAAGGAATTTTATCGCTCTCGTGCATGAATTAATTAGCAAGAGGTGAAACTAACTTCTATGATAATAGCTGAGGAGGGTCTGCAATGAATGAAAACTTAGACTTAAGTCAATATAGTATTCGCACTGATTTAGCCGTGGAAGCAAGAACGATGGCTGTTGAAGACAATGAAAAGCAAGCCAAGCAGTCTGAGCTTGAAGGCGTTATTTTTAAAGAGAAAGATGTCGATGGAGTAAAGGTATCTTTAGTCGAAATAACTGAACGAGGTGCCCAAACGATTGGAAAGAAAAAAGGTCGCTATCTTACTCTAGAATCTGTTGGAATTCGCGAGCAGGATACCGAAAAGCAGGAAAAGATGGAAGAAGTATTTGCCGAAGAACTAAATCATTTTATAAAAGGCTTGAATATCCCAGATGATGCAAGTTGTTTAGTAGTCGGTCTTGGAAACAGCAGCGTTACTCCGGATGCACTTGGACCAAAGACGGTCGAAAATTTATTAATCACTCGTCATTTATTTGCTCTACAGCCTGAAAGCGTAGAAGAAGGGTTCCGTCCGGTAAGTGCTATTATACCTGGTGTAATGGGGATTACGGGAATTGAAACGAGCGATATTATCTTTGGTGTTGTCCAAAAAGTAAAACCTGACTTTATTATTGCGGTTGATGCTTTAGCAGCTCGTTCAATCGAACGTGTGAACGCAACGATTCAAATTTCAGATTCAGGTATTCATCCCGGCTCTGGAGTTGGAAATAAACGAAAAGAAATTAGCTATGAAACGCTAGGTATTCCAGTAATTGCAATCGGTATACCCACAGTTGTTGATGCGGTATCAATTACAAGCGATACCATTGATTTTATTTTAAAGCATTTTGGACGTGAGATGAATGAACAAGACAAGCCTTCGAAGTCTCTTATCCCTTCTGGAATGACGTTTGGAGAAAAAAAACAGTTAACTGACGAAGATTTACCAAGCGAAGAACATCGTCAAACGTATTTAGGAATGATTGGTACGTTACCTGATGAAGAAAAGCGTCGTTTAATTCATGAGGTGTTAGCGCCGTTAGGTCATAATTTGATGGTTACACCAAAAGAAGTTGACTTATTTATAGAAGAGATGGCCAACGTGGTAGCTGGAGGGCTGAACGCAGCTCTTCACCATGAAGTGGATCAAGGAAACTTTGGATCTTATACTCATTAAAAGTGAATGAAACAAGAAGAAGTATCCCATAATGAATACTACGAAAATGAATAGGTATGTTTAGATGAAAGGAGCATTCTCATGGCGAAATTCATGATGAAGTCGCTGCTGCTAAGCGTTGTGTTATTGTTCGGTGTACTATTAGGGATGCAGACTGCCCAGCAAGGGCTAATTAAGATGAAAGGGTATGATGACCCTAGTATTCAGCAAGTTTTTACAGTTTCTAAAACGAGCGAGGGCGAAGTAGAAGCAGATGTAATGGGCAACAAGCGAGTTGTGGACCTTGAAGAAAAACAAAAGCTACTGGAAGAGCGAAAGGCATTTAACTTTTTTTCTTCAATCGGAAAAAGCTTAGCTAACGGCATACAGGCTGTTATGCAAAAAGCAGTCGAAGCTTTTCATAACCTGTTTGTATAAAACAACAAAGCAGAGCAGCCTTAATGTTTCGCTATACATTAAAGCTGCTCTGCTTTACTATTGAGCTCATCTCTCTCCTTCCTTTGAGAAGTTTATTGAATGTTGACTGATGTGTTGTTATAATTTACTTTAGTGTATTTTGCCGATTTTCAGTAGGAGTGAAAAAATGATGGATAGAGAAGCGAAGTTAAACCGACAGTCGAAAATTAGAAACTTTTCGATTATTGCTCATATAGATCACGGAAAGTCAACATTAGCTGACCGTATTTTAGAAAAGACAAATGCGCTTACGCAGCGCGAAATGAAAGCTCAGCTTTTGGATTCTATGGATTTAGAACGTGAGCGTGGAATTACTATTAAGCTAAATGCTGTTCAGCTTAAGTATAAAGCAAAAGATGGGGAAGAATATATTTTCCATTTAATTGATACTCCAGGGCACGTCGATTTTACATATGAAGTGTCTCGTAGTCTTGCAGCTTGTGAAGGAGCAATTCTTGTAGTGGATGCAGCTCAGGGAATTGAAGCGCAAACATTAGCAAACGTATACTTAGCGCTAGATAATGATTTGGAAATCTTACCGGTTATTAATAAAATTGACCTTCCAAGTGCTGAGCCTGAACGCGTACGTCAAGAAGTGGAAGATGTAATTGGCTTAGATGCTTCAGAAGCAGTGCTCGCTTCTGCAAAAGCAGGTATTGGAATTGAAGAGATTTTAGAGCAAATTGTAGAAAAGGTACCTGCTCCTGAAGGCGATCCTGAAGGGCCTTTAAAAGCCTTAATTTTTGATTCATTCTATGATGCGTATCGTGGTGTTGTTGCATCTATTCGTATTGTAGAAGGGTCGGTCAAAACAGGCGATAAAATTCGCATGATGGCAACGGGCAAAGAGTTTGAAGTAACAGAAATTGGTGTATTAACACCAAAAGCAGTTCCACAAGACCAACTATCTGTTGGAGATGTAGGATATTTAACAGCTGCTATTAAAAACGTAGGAGATACACGTGTAGGGGATACGATTACGCTTGCTAAAAATGGTGCAACTGAACCATTACCAGGTTACCGTCGTTTAAATCCAATGGTATATTGCGGCTTGTATCCAATTGATACAGCAAAATATAATGACTTACGTGAAGCCTTAGAAAAACTGGAGCTGAATGATTCTGCCCTTCAATTTGAACCAGAGACATCTCAAGCATTAGGATTCGGCTTCCGCTGTGGATTCTTAGGCCTGCTTCACATGGAAATTATCCAAGAGCGTATCGAGCGTGAGTTTAAGATTGACTTGATTACAACAGCACCAAGTGTTATCTACGATGTTTACATGACGGATGGCGAGAAAGTATCTGTTGATAACCCGTCTAATATGCCAGACGCTCAAAAGATTGAAAAAGTGGAAGAGCCGTATGTAAAAGCAACGATGATGGTTCCTAATGATTATGTAGGAGCTGTTATGGAGCTTTGTCAGAAGAAGCGCGGTAACTTCATCGACATGCAGTATTTAGATGCGAATCGAGTGAGCATTGTGTATGAGATTCCGCTAGCTGAAATCGTGTATGATTTCTTTGATCAATTAAAATCAAACACAAAAGGGTATGCATCCTTCGATTACGAATTAATTGGTTACAAAGAATCTAAGCTTGTGAAAATGGATATCTTATTAAATGCAGAAAAAGTCGATGCACTGTCCTTCATCGTGCACCGTGACTCAGCGTACGACCGCGGTAAGATTATCGTAGAGAAGCTTAGAGAGCTGATTCCACGTCAGCAGTTTGAAGTCCCTATTCAGGCAGCTATTGGTCAAAAGATTGTAGCACGTTCAACAATCAAAGCCATTCGTAAAAATGTATTAGCAAAATGTTACGGTGGAGATATTTCTCGTAAGCGTAAGCTTCTTGAGAAACAAAAAGAAGGTAAAAAACGAATGAAGCAAGTCGGATCAGTAGAAGTTCCACAAGAAGCATTCATGGCTGTACTGCGTATGGATGAAGAGTGAGAAATCATTTAATATAAGCAGTTTAGTGTTTTATAACTGATTGATTTGTTACACTATAGCGTAGAGCGATTAAAGACGCGTTACGATAAAAAATACCGCAGAGAGCATCTGCGGTATTTTTATCATTTACTTTAACTATTTTGAGGTGGAAGACGATGATTGAAGCAGCTTACCTGCACATTCCTTTTTGTCATCATATTTGTCACTATTGTGACTTTAATAAAGTATTTTTCAAAAATCAGCCCGTTATGCCTTATCTAGAAAAAATGAGAGATGAGATGAAGCAGACGGTAGAAAGGTATCCAGCTAATGATTTAAAGACGATTTTTGTCGGTGGAGGAACTCCGACAGCCCTTGATGAAAAGCAACTGACGTACTTTTTAGAATCCATTCATGAATCGTTTCCAGTTCATGATGTAAAAGAGTTTACGTTTGAAGCAAATCCTAATGAGCTAACAGAAGAGAAGTTACGAATTTTACATGCGTACGGTGTAGATCGATTGAGCATTGGTGTTCAAACGTTCAATGAACAGCTTCTTGAAAAAATTGGACGTGTTCATAGCAACCAGCAAGCATTTCAAGCTGTTGACGAAGCGAGAAAAATAGGGTTTAGAAATATTAGCTTAGATTTAATGTACAGCTTGCCTGGACAAACGATTTCTGATTTCAAAGAAACGCTTGATATTGCATTTTCACTGGATGTCGAGCATATATCTGCTTATTCTCTTATCATTGAGCCTAAAACCGTATTTTATAACTTAATGAATAAAGGAAAGCTTCGTGTGCCTTCTCAAGAAGATGAAGCGTTTATGTACGAGATGTTAATGGATGAGATGGATAAGCATGGATATTCTCAGTATGAAATTAGCAATTTTGCTCGTTCAGGCTACGAAAGCCTCCATAACCTGACGTATTGGAATAATAATGATTACTACGGGATAGGAGCGGGAGCTCATAGCTACATTGATGGAATTAGACGATCGAATATTGCACCGTTAAAAAAATATATGCAGGCCGTTACTGAAACGAATCATGCTTATTTAGATGAAATTTCTGTTTCAAAAGTGGAAAGAATGGAAGAAGAGATGTTTCTAGGATTGCGTAAAACAAATGGTGTTAACAAAGCTAGCTTTTACGAAAAGTATAAAGTTGAAATGAATGATGTTTTTTCTGAGCCAATAAAAGAATATACAAACAAAGGATTGCTGGAACAAACCGAAAGTTCGCTGCGACTAACAAAAAAAGGGCGCTTTTTAGGAAATGAGGTATTCCAGGCATTTATTGGTGGAATCTAATCGTTGACATGACCCATAATGATTTGGTAATTTATTATTAGATTTAGCACTCAAGCTTTTAGAGTGCTAACAGAGGTGATGAAACGTGCTTACTGATCGACAACTATTAATTTTACAAGTCATAATTGATGATTTTATTCGATCTGCACAGCCTGTTGGCTCTCGTACACTTTCTAAAAAAAGTGAAATTAACTTTAGTTCAGCAACAATTCGCAATGAAATGTCTGATTTAGAAGAGCTGGGCTTTATTGAAAAAACTCATACATCTTCAGGGCGCGTTCCATCCGAAAAAGGATATCGCTATTATGTGGATCATTTGTTATCTCCGCAGCTATTAACGAATGAAGATATTTCAACAGTTAAGTCTCTCTTTGCTGAACGAGTTGTTGAACTGGAAGAGATTGTGCAAAAATCTGCTCAAATTTTATCAGACTTAACAAGCTTAACGTCCATTGTGCTTGGCCCTAAAGCAGTAACGAATAAGCTCAAGCAGCTGCAGATTTTGCCGTTAACTGAGGAGTCAGCCGTTGCTATTATTGTTACAGATACAGGTCACGTACAGCATCGTACCATTACTTTACCTACTGGTATTGGCGCATCAGATATTGAGAAGATGGTCAATATTTTAAACGATAAGCTAGTAGGCGTTCGGATTACTGAGCTACATGATAAGATGTATAAAGAAGTAGCTTTATTGTTAAAAAATCATATTCGAGGGTATAAAGAAACGATGACGATTTTAAGCGATACGTTAAAGCTGAATACAAGCGGTAAAATGGTTATCGGTGGAAAAACGAATATGTTTGCTCAGCCTGAGTTTCATAACATTGATAAAATTCGTGATTTATTCACTATTATTGAACATGAAAAAGAGTTTTCACAGCTTTTAACGTCTAGTGAATCTGGTATTCACGTTAAAATTGGCCGTGAGAATGAAGTAAACGAAATGGCTGATTGTAGTTTAATTACTGCTACGTATTCGTTTGGTGAAGAACAAATTGGTACCATTGCTTTATTAGGACCGACTCGTATGGAATATGCGCGAGCTATTAGCTTAATGACATTGTTATCTTCTGACATGTCTCGTTTATTAACGAATTTATACAAGCAATAAAAAATAAAAGGAAAGTGCTGGAAGTCATTGCTTCCTGTCTTTCCTATGATAAAATAGACAGCAGCATGAACGTGCTCTAACTTTAAGGAGGTGAAGGAATTGTCAAACGAAAAGCAAGTAGAGGATGTAGTAGAAGAAACTGTAGATACAGAAGTTCAGCAAGAAGAGACTGTTGAAGAATCTGTAGAAGAATCTGTAGAAGCTACTCTTCAAACAGAAATTGACCAATTAAAGCAACAGCTTGAAGAACAGGAAAATAGATATGTACGTCTACAAGCTGATTTCGATAATTTCCGTCGTCGTTCTCGTCTTGATGCAGAAGCAGCACAGAAATATCGTGCTCAATCTTTAGTGACAGATATCTTACCAGCACTAGATAACTTTGATCGTGCTCTACAGGTGAACACAGAAGATGAGAATACGAAGTCTGTGATGAAAGGTGTAGAGATGGTCTACCGTCAATTAGTTGAGGCACTTCAAAAAGAAGGTGTTGAGGCAATTGAATCTGTAGGGAAACCATTCGATCCTTATGAACATCAGGCTGTTATGCAAGTAGAAGATGAGGCGTATGAACCAAATACAGTCGTAGAAGAACTTCAAAAAGGGTATAAACTAAAGGATAAAATTATTCGCCCTGCAATGGTAAAAGTAAACCAATAAAACTATTACATAAAACAAGGAGGTTATTTTACATGAGTAAAATCATTGGTATCGATTTAGGTACAACGAACTCTTGTGTCGCTGTTTTAGAAGGCGGCGAGCCAAAAGTAATCCCAAATCCAGAAGGAAATCGTACAACACCATCTGTTGTTGCGTTTAAAAACGGTGAGCGTCAAGTTGGGGAAGTAGCAAAGCGTCAAGCAATTACAAACCCAAACACAATCATCTCAATTAAACGTCATATGGGTACAGATTACAAAGTAGAAGCTGAAGGGAAAGAGTATACACCTCAAGAAATGTCAGCAATTATTCTTCAACATTTAAAAGGATATGCAGAAGAATACTTAGGTGAGCCTGTAACAAAAGCGGTTATTACAGTTCCTGCATACTTTAACGATGCTGAGCGTCAAGCAACAAAAGATGCTGGTAAAATTGCTGGTTTAGAAGTTGAGCGTATCATCAACGAACCAACAGCAGCTGCTCTTGCATACGGATTAGAAAAAACAGACGAAGATCAAACTGTACTAGTATATGACTTAGGTGGAGGTACGTTTGACGTATCGATTCTAGAACTAGGCGATGGTGTATTCGAAGTACGCTCAACTGCTGGTGACAACCGTCTTGGTGGAGATGATTTTGACCAAGTAATCATCGACTACTTAGTAGCTGAGTTTAAAAAAGAAAATGGCATTGATTTAGCTAAGGATAAAATGGCGCTTCAACGTCTAAAAGATGCTGCTGAAAAAGCGAAGAAAGATTTATCTGGTGTAACTTCTACACAAGTTTCATTACCATTTATCACAGCTGGCGAAGCTGGACCACTTCACTTAGAAGTAACGCTATCACGCGCGAAGTTTGAAGAGTTATCTGCAGACCTAGTAGAGCGTACAATGGCTCCAGTACGTCAAGCATTACAAGATGCTGGTCTTTCTGCAAGTGAACTAGATAAAGTTATTTTAGTTGGTGGTTCTACTCGTATTCCAGCTGTACAAGAAGCAATTAAAAAAGAAACTGGTAAAGAGCCTCATAAAGGCGTAAATCCTGATGAAGTTGTTGCTTTAGGTGCAGCAATTCAAGGTGGCGTATTAACTGGTGATGTAAAAGACGTAGTATTACTAGATGTAACGCCATTATCTCTAGGAATTGAAACAATGGGTGGCGTATTTACAAAGCTAATTGAGCGAAACACAACAATTCCTACAAGTAAATCACAAGTATTCTCAACGGCAGCTGATAACCAAACGGCTGTAGACATTCATGTGCTTCAAGGTGAACGTCCAATGTCAGCTGACAACAAAACGTTAGGTCGTTTCCAATTAACGGACATTCCACCAGCTCCACGTGGTGTACCTCAAATTGAAGTAAGTTTTGATATTGATAAAAACGGTATCGTAAACGTACGTGCAAAAGATTTAGGTACAAATAAAGAGCAAGCAATTACAATCAAGTCTTCTACTGGTTTATCAGATGATGAAATCGAACGCATGGTAAAAGAAGCAGAAGATAATGCGGATGCAGATAAAAAGCGTAAAGAAGAAGTTGAATTACGCAATGAAGCAGATCAACTTGTATTTACAACTGAAAAAACGTTGAAAGACCTTGAAGGTAAGGTTGAAGAAGCGGAAGTAACAAAAGCTAACGAAGCAAAAGATGCGTTAAAAGCTGCAATTGAAAAGAATGACCTTGAAGAAATCAAAGCGAAAAAAGATGAACTTCAAGAGGTTGTTCAAACTCTAACGGTGAAAATGTACGAGCAAGCTCAACAAGCAGCTGGTGGCGAAGGCGCTCAAAACGATGATGTTGTAGATGCAGAGTTTGAAGAAGTAAACGACGATAAAAAATAATGCATCTTGACGACTAATGTGAAGGACGCCACGGTGCAATTCACAGGATTTCAAAAGTCAAAGTCAAGCTATCTCTTGGCTTTGACTTTTTTAACGTACAAAAATAGCAATTCACAATAGGTTCGGTGTGTCGCTTAACTTTTCTGTTGCGATGGAAAGATTAATGATGATACAATTACGTTTATGTGAAACGATTCGGGAGTGAGTATTGATGAGTAAGCGAGATTACTATGAAGTACTCGGCATCAGCAAAGGCGCTACAAAAGATGAAATTAAAAAAGCGTACCGTAAGCTTTCAAAAAAATATCATCCAGATATTAATAAAGCCGAGGATGCTGCAGAGCAATTTAAAGAAGTCAAAGAAGCATATGAAGTATTGAGTGATGATCAAAAGAAAGCACACTATGATCAATTTGGTCATACTGATCCAAATCAAGGCTTTGGTGGTTTTGGCGGCGGATCAGACTTTGGCGGCTTTGGCTTTGAAGATATTTTTAGTTCAATCTTTGGTGGTGGAGGTCGTAGAAGAGACCCTAATGCGCCAAGACAAGGTGCCGATTTACAATATACGATGACGTTATCGTTTGAAGAAGCGGTATTTGGGAAAGAAACAACAATTGAAATTCCTCGTGAAGAAACATGTGACACATGTAATGGGTCAGGTGCAAAGCCAGGTACAAAAGTAAGCACATGTTCACACTGTAACGGTTCTGGGCAATTAAATGTGGAACAAAACACGCCGTTTGGTCGTGTAGTAAACCGTCGTGCTTGCCATCATTGTAATGGAACTGGTAAGAAAATTGAGCAGAAATGTTCAACATGTCACGGAGAAGGAAAAGTAACAAAACGTCGCAAAATTAATGTGAAAATTCCAGCTGGTGTGGATGATGGTCAACAGCTTCGCGTGAGTGGCCAAGGAGAACCTGGTGCAAATGGCGGTCCATCTGGAGACTTATACGTTGTGTTTAACGTTCGATCACATGAACTCTTTGAGCGTGACGGTGATGATATTTATTGTGAAATGCCGTTAACCTTTGCACAAGCCGCACTGGGAGATGAAGTGGAAGTACCGACGCTGCATGGAAAAGTAAAGTTGAAAATTCCTGCAGGTACGCAAACGGGTACAAGGTTCCGACTAAAAGGGAAAGGTGTAGCAAACGTTCGAGGATATGGTCAGGGTGACCAGCATATTCACGTGCGCGTTGTTACACCAACAAAGCTTTCTGAGAAACAAAAACAATTGATCCGAGAATTCGCAGAATTAAGCGGACAAGAAGCAGTTGATGAGCAGCACGATTCTTTCTTTGCAAAAGTAAAGAGAGCAATTAAAGGCGAATAGTAAACACTGACAGGTTGGTAAAATGCTTTACCAACCTGTCAGCTGTCATAAAACAAAATGAAGTGAAAAAATAGAAGGGATGAAGTTGGTAGAGATGAAATGGTCTGAAATTTGTATTCATACGACACAGGAAGCGATTGAACCAATCTCACATATTTTACATGAATCAGGAGCGAGCGGTGTTGTAATCGAAGATCCTGCAGATTTAATAAAAGAAAGGGATACAACTTTTGGGGAAATCTACCAGCTTAATGCCGATGATTACCCTGAAGAAGGCGTAATTGTAAAAGCATACCTTCCTGTAAATAGCTTCTTAGGTGAGACGGTTGAAGGTATTAAAGAGGCTATTAACGGCCTGTTAGTTTATGACTTTGATTTAGGTGCAAACAAGGTGACAATCAGTGAGGTAAATGAAGAAGAGTGGGCAACTGCATGGAAGAAATATTATCATCCTGTAAAAATATCTGAGCGTTTTACAATTGTCCCTACTTGGGAAAACTATGAAAAAGTCAACACAGATGAATTAATTATTGAATTAGATCCAGGGATGGCGTTTGGAACAGGGACCCACCCAACAACGGTCATGTCTTTGCAAGGACTTGAACGAACGGTTAAAGAAAATGATACGGTTATCGATGTTGGAACAGGTTCTGGCGTTTTAAGTATTGGTGCAGCAATGCTTGGAGCAAAATCTGTAAGAGCACTTGATCTTGATGAAGTAGCCGTTCGTTCTGCTCGTTTAAACGTAAAGCTAAACAAAGTGCAAGATGCTGTAACGGTTGCTCAAAATAACCTTTTAAATAATATTGAAGGTCCTGTAGACGTTGTTGTTGCAAATATTTTAGCAGAAATTATTGTTCGTTTTGTTGACGATGCATATGCGGTTCTGAAGCCAGGCGGTTCATTTATTACATCAGGCATAATTAGTGCCAAGAAAGAAGAAGTAAAAGAAGCGCTTGTGAAGGCTGGATTTGTTATTGAAGAAGTAACAATGATGGAAGATTGGGTAGCTATTATTGCGACTAAACAAGCTTGATAAGTGAGAAGGTGTAGCTGTGCAACGTTATTTTCTAAAAAATGATCAATTTGTTGATAAAACGGTGAGAATTACTGAATCAGATGCTCACCACATTCAGCGAGTGATGAGAATGTCAGAAGGAGAACGTATTATTTGTTGCAATGAAAATGGACAAGCGGCTCTCTGTGAGATTGAAATGATTTCCACTGACGAAATCCAAGGATCTATTATAGAATGGCTAAGTGAAGAAAAAGAAATGCCTGTGACAGTTACGATTGTGAGCGGGTTGCCTAAAGGGGATAAGCTTGAGCTTATTATTCAAAAAGGGACAGAACTTGGCGCAACGAGGTTTATCCCTTTTATTGCGGATCGCTCCATTGTGAAATGGGACGAGAAAAAAGGTAAAAAGAAATTAGAGCGATGGAACAAAATTGCAAAGGAAGCTGCAGAGCAATCTCATCGTACCATAGTGCCAGCTGTTGACAGTCCGATGACTTTAAAACAGCTCGTTGCAGCAAGCGACTGTACGCATAAAATTGTAGCGTATGAAGAAGTAGCTAAGCAAGGTGAGTCTTCTAATTTGCATCATGTTTTATCTAATCTACAGCCAGGTGATTCGCTTTTGGTTGTTATTGGACCAGAAGGTGGACTCACAGAACAAGAAGTTGCGTTTTTAGAAGAACATCAATTTATTAAATGTGGATTCGGTCCTCGAATTTTACGTGCAGAAACAGCACCGCTATACGTGCTATCTGCTATTTCATATCAAACTGAGTTAATGGGGTGAACACAATGCCAACAGTTGCTTTCCACACGTTAGGGTGTAAAGTGAATCACTATGAAACAGAAGCTATTTGGCAGTTGTTTAAAGGAGCTAACTACGATCGCGTAGAATATGAACAAACTGCTGATGTATATGTTATCAATACCTGTACGGTAACGAACACAGGTGATAAAAAAAGTCGCCAAGTAATTCGTCGTGCAATTCGTAAAAATCCAGATGCTGTTATTTGTGTAACAGGATGTTACGCACAAACATCACCAGCAGAAATAATGGCGATTCCTGGCGTTGATATCGTTGTAGGTACACAAGATCGCGTGAAGATGCTAGATTACATTGAACAATTTAAACAAGAGCGCCAGCCGATTAACGGCGTAGGAAATATCATGAAAACACGCGTATATGAAGAATTAGACGTACCAGCTTTCACGGACCGTACGCGTGCATCCTTGAAAATTCAAGAAGGCTGTAACAATTTCTGTACGTTTTGTATCATTCCTTGGGCAAGAGGTTTAATGCGTTCACGCGATCCAAAAGAAGTTGTAGCGCAAGCTCAACAATTAGTAGATGCTGGTTATAAAGAGATTGTTTTAACGGGAATTCATACGGGTGGCTACGGTGAAGATATGAAAGATTATAATCTTGCACAGCTATTACGTGATTTAGAGTCTCAAGTAAAAGGATTAAAACGCATCCGTATTTCATCAATTGAAGCTAGTCAGATTACAGACGAAGTTATCGACGTGTTGGATAAATCTGAAATGGTTGTTCGTCATTTACACGTGCCCCTTCAGTCCGGGTCAAATACGGTGTTAAAACGCATGCGTCGTAAGTACACAATGGAATTCTTTGGAGAGCGTTTGACACGCTTAAAAGAAGCGTTACCTGGACTTGCGATTACATCTGATGTAATTGTAGGATTCCCTGGTGAAACAGAAGAAGAGTTTATGGAAACATACAACTTCATTAAAGAGCATAAATTCTCAGAGCTTCACGTGTTCCCATACTCTAAGCGTACAGGTACACCTGCTGCTCGCATGGACGACCAAATTGATGAAGAAGTGAAAAACGAGCGCGTACATCGCTTAATCGAGCTTTCAAATCAACTGGCGAAAGAGTATGCTTCAGAATTTGAAGGTGAAGTATTGGAAGTTATTCCGGAAGAACGTTACAAAGAAGAATCAAATAGCAATCTGTACGTTGGTTACACGGATAACTATTTGAAAGTAGTGTTCCCAGCAACGGAAGAAATGGTTGGAAAGCTTGTGAAAGTAAAAATTTCTAAAGCTGGTTACCCATATAACGAAGGTGAGTTTGTACGTGTGATGGACGATGTAGAAATGCCAGCAGATCGCGTTAAACTAAGTTCTTAATTTCAAAAAGCACACGCAGGTTTGGAAGATAAAGAAAGCCTGCGTGTGCAAGTTTTATAATTGATTGAGAAAATGGGTATGGTTTAATAAGTGAATTCATAAAATACAATTGAATGGGTTTATTACTTTATTTAAACTGGTTGACCTTAAGAGTTCATTATATTATAATGGCAAAAGACATGTCTAACACATGTCATTATGATGTTAGTGGTTTTGTTCGGAGGGAGGGAATTAGAATGTCAAAAACAGTTGTTCGTAAAAACGAATCGCTTGAAGATGCTCTTCGTCGCTTCAAACGTTCAGTTTCAAAAACTGGTACGTTACAAGAAGCAAGAAAGCGCGAATTCTATGAAAAGCCTAGCGTAAAGCGTAAGAAGAAATCTGAAGCTGCTAGAAAGCGCAAGTTTTAATAAGAGGGTGGATTTATTATGAGTCTTCTCGAGCGTTTAAATAGTGATATGAAGCAAGCGATGAAAAACAAAGAGAAAGAGAAGCTAACTGTGATTCGCATGGTAAAAGCATCTCTTCAAAATGAAGCCATTAAGTTGGGCCACGATCTAACTGAAGCAGACGAGTTGACGGTTATTTCTCGCGAATTCAAACAACGTAAAGACTCCCTCCATGAATTTGAGAAAGCAGGTCGTCAAGATCTTGTTGATAAAATTCATTCTGAATTAGTTATATTAGAAGCTTATGCGCCTAAGCAACTAAGTGAAGAAGAGTTAAGCGAATTGATTAAAGCAACGATTGAAGAAACGCAGTCTTCCTCTAAAGCTGATATGGGGAAAGTTATGGGAGCGCTTATGCCTAAAGTGAAAGGTAAAGCTGATGGCTCTCTTGTAAATAAGCTTGTTCTTCAACACTTATCGTAAAAAACACCTTACACACGTAAGGTGTTTTTTATATGTTATAGGTTCATATTCATACATAAAAAGTTTCAAAAACTTGAAACTATTTGTAAAGTTAATCGTATAAGAAGATAAGCACTCATATGATGCAAAGAGAGGAGGGGTGATAGAATAAGTGAAAAAAATAACTGTAAGCATCATTGTCGCTACGTTTATCATACTTTGTTTCTTGCCACAAGCCTTCACTGCTAGTTCAGAGAAAGTATATGTCATTCCAGTTGAGGATACAGTTGAAAAAGGACTTCTCGCTTTTTTAAACCGTAGTATTAAAGAAGCAGAAACCGAAAAGGCAGATTTAATTGTGTTAGATATTAATACGCCTGGTGGGGCCGTAGATGCTGCTTCTGATATTGGAAAAAGTATTACAAAAACGGATATTCCCATTGTTGCGCTCGTCAATAAAAAAGCATTATCCGCAGGAGCATACATTGCCTTAAATGCGGATGAAATTTATATGACTCCTGGATCAACAATGGGTTCTGCAGCTGTTATTGATGGGTCAGGTAACGCAGCGGACGACAAAGCACAGTCTTATTGGCTATCAGCGATGAAAAGCGCCGCTGAGCAAAATGGACGCGACCCAAAATATGCAATGGCAATGGCAGATAAATCGATTGAGCTGCCAGAGCTGGACATAACGAATAAAGAACTGCTAACGCTGACTCCTAAACAAGCGGAAGACGTACAATATTCTGAAGGAACAGTTGCTAATTTAAATGAGCTATTAGATAAATTAGGCTATGAAAATTCGGATGTGATTACAACAAAGGTTAGCTGGGCAGAGCATATCGCTCGCTTCGTTACCAATCCAGTAGTCGTACCAATTTTGCTGTCGATAGGAGGACTAGGTTTAGTGATTGAGCTTTATACGCCAACGTTTGGTTTAGCTGGTTCCATGGGAATTGGTGCGCTACTTCTATTCTTTTATGGTCATCTGGTAGCGGGATTAGCAGGAATGGAAGCAATTATTGTATTTATTATTGGAATTGTTCTTCTGCTTTTAGAGCTTTTCTTACCAGGTGGAATATTAGGAATAATTGGGTTAGGGGCTATTTTTGTTAGTTTCTTTCTCACTACGGATAACTACGTGCAAATGGGAGTGTCGTTAATCATTGCTTGTGCTGTTGCTTTGGGAGGAGCGTTTGTTATGATGAAATTTTTTGGTAAGAGAATGAAAACGTTGAGAAAGATGGTATTAAGTGACTCACTTAATACAGAGTCGGGTTATGTTTCTAACCAAAATCGTTATGAATTGATCGGTAAAGAAGGGGTAACAATTACACCACTTCGACCATCTGGTACAGTTTCAATCAATGATGAATACATCGACGTAGTATCAGAGGGGAATTATTTAGCAAAAGATGTTAAAGTGAAAGTGATGAAAGTAGAAGGATCACGAGTTGTGGTACGAAAAGTGAAAGACTTACCAACCGAGGAGGAAGTTAAATAATGGAACCAGGTAGCTTATTATTTTTTGTTGCAATTGGCTTAGGCATTATACTATTAGCCGTATTCTTTACGTTTGTACCGGTAATGCTGTGGATTTCAGCATTAGCAGCAGGTGTACGTATTAGTATCTTTACACTAGTCGGAATGAGATTACGTCGCGTTATCCCGTCTCGCGTTGTAAATCCATTGATTAAAGCAAGTAAAGCTGGATTGGATGTTTCGACAAATCAGCTAGAGAGCCACTACTTAGCAGGTGGTAACGTTGACCGCGTTGTTAATGCGTTAATCGCTGCTCAACGTGCAAATATTGAGTTATCGTTTGAGCGTGGAGCTGCGATTGACTTAGCGGGTCGTAATGTGTTAGAAGCTGTTCAAATGAGCGTTAATCCAAAAGTAATTGAAACACCTTTTATTTCAGGTGTGGCGATGGATGGTATTGAAGTAAAAGCAAAAGCTCGTATTACAGTACGTGCAAACATTGACCGTTTAGTAGGGGGAGCTGGAGAAGAAACAGTTATTGCCCGTGTCGGTGAAGGGATTGTTTCTACAATTGGTTCTCAGCAAGATCATAAAAAGGTATTAGAAAACCCAGATATGATTTCACAAACAGTTTTAACAAAAGGGTTGGATTCAGGAACAGCCTTTGAAATTCTATCAATTGATATTGCAGATATCGATATCGGTAAAAACATTGGTGCAGTCCTTCAAATTGACCAAGCGGAAGCTGACAAAAACATTGCACAAGCAAAAGCGGAAGAGCGCCGTGCAATGGCTGTAGCACAAGAACAAGAAATGCGTGCAAAAGTAGAAGAGATGCGTGCAAAAGTAGTAGAAGCCGAAGCGGAAGTTCCGTTAGCGATGGCAGAAGCACTGCGCTCTGGTAACCTTGGCGTGATGGATTATATGAATATCCGAAACATTGATGCAGACACGGACATGAGAGATTCTATCGGCAAAATGGGACAGGATGACGAAGAGAAATAAGGAGGGCTCTCCTCATGAACATAATTCAAGGCATATTTGAATTTATTATCGGAAATCTCTTTCTTGTTATCATCGTCGGAGGCTTTATTTTAAACGTTATTCAACGTTATATTGGTTCAGGGGCAGAAGAGGAAGAAAAACGCCCACAGCGCCAGCCAATGCCTCCTGTTGGTAATCCTACTTCTAGAGAAGAGAGAAATCGATCAAAACGAATACCCTATCGTCCTTCTGAGCGCAACAAAAAAGAAACGGTAGTAGAAGCTAAGAAAGATATGAAAGAAGAGGCTCAAGCCGTTCGGAATGAGCTTCAGGAAAAGCTTGAACAATTAAAGACTCAAAGAGAAATACCAAAGCGAGCTGGAACGAGCTCAGTTTCATCTATCGACAAAAAGCAGGATACATCTACTCGTCCCGTTGTGTTTTCGAAGAAAGCAGCAATTCAAGGTGTTATTTGGTCGGAAGTACTAGGACCGCCAAAGTCGAAAAGACGAAGTTATAAAAGATAAATAGATGTGATACATTAACCCCCTTTCTCATAAACATGAGATGAAAGGGGGTTCTTTTTTATGAGCAAAACATGGAGACAGCAAATGAAAAGATGGATGACGAAAACGATGGAACTACCCGCTGATGTGTTAATGGATCTTCCTCGGATTACGTTAGTTGGACAAATACACATATATATTGAAAATCACAAAGGTTTATTAGCCTTTTCTGATACTGAAATACGAGTGTTGTTGAAGCAGGGACAAATGCTAGTCCGCGGTGAAGGACTCGTGATAAAGGTGATTTTACCTGAAGAATTAGTGTTAGAAGGGAAAATTAATCAAGTTCTTTATTTAGAACAGTAAGGGTAGGAGGAACATAATGAAGAATGGATGGACAAACTTTATTATTGGAACCGTTCGAATTCGAATTGTTGGAAAAGGTATTGAACGTTTTGTGAATTTATGCGTGCGCCAAGGAATTATGATCTCTCATGTCAAAAAAGTAGAAGAGGGTTGTATTACAGCCACTATTTTGTTGAAAGACGTCAAAAAAATTCGTATACTGATTCGAAAAGCTGACTGCAAAATTTATTTTGTACGTCGGCAAGGCTTTCCTTTTTTAACAAAAACAATGTGGAGAAACAGCGGGTTTGTATTAGGCGTTCTTTCTTTTTTTCTTTTGCTTACGCTGCTATCTAATATGATATGGAAAGTTGAGATAACTGGAGCTTCTCCAGAAACAGAATATGAAATGACCAAGAAGCTAAAGGAAGTTGGCGTTAAGAGAGGAGAATTTCAATTTTCATTAGGTAGTCCTGAGCAAATACAGCGTTACTTAACCGACTCCATGAATAATATCACATGGGTCGGTGTAGAGGTTAAGGGAACTTCTTATCACTTTCAAGTTGTTGAGAAGAATGAACCAAAGCAGCAGGAGAAATCATCTCATCAGCATTTAGTTGCAGCTAAAAAAGCAACGATTACAAAAATGTTTGTTGAGAAAGGACAACCTTTGGTAAAAGTAAACGACGTGGTAAATGAAGGTGAAGTACTGGTTTCTGGTATTATTGGTAACGAGAAAAATAAGAAGGTTGTATCAGCAAAAGGAGAAGTTTATGGGGAGACATGGTACAGGTCTGAAGTAGAAGTTCCACTGGAAACTAATTTTCATGTGCTGACTGGAGAATCCTATAATAAGCACTACTTAGATTTAAGCGCATTTAAAATGCCGCTTTGGGCGTTTTCAAAAGAAAAGTATAGAACGACAAAAGTTGAAAAAGAAGTGAAGCCGCTGTACTTTTTCAAGTGGAAAACACCCCTTTCTTATGAAAAAGTGATTATAAGAGAAGATCAAACTACAAAACGGGTATACTCTAAACAAGAAGCCGTTGCCAAAGGGCTTGAAACGGGTCGAAAACAATTAAAAGCATTTTTAAGTGAAGATGCTGAAATAAAAGGTGAAAAAGTTTTGCACCAGCAACTTGAGAATGGTAAAGTAAAATTATCAATACATTACCAAGTTATAGAAAATATTGCGAGTACCCAACCAATTATTCAAGGAGATTGAGGAATGTCAGAACAGCTAGTAACAATTAACGTACAACTTGACGATTCAAACGAAGCAATTTCTTTATTCGGTGTTCAGGATGTTAACTTGAAAAGAATTGAAGAAGAAATGAATGTAAACATCATCTCTCGAGGTGAAACAGTCATTGTTTCAGGTAACCCTGAAGATGTACAAACCGTTGAAGAAATGTTAAAGAAGCTAGTAACAATTATTCGTAAAAACATTACAATTTCAGAACGAGATGTTGTCTATGCAATTCAGCTTGCTAAAAAAGGTACGCTGGAGTTTTTTGAAGATGTATATGAAGAAGAGATTGCCAAAAATGTACAGGGTAAGTCAATTCGTGTTAAGACATTAGGGCAAAGTCACTATATTTCTGCTATTAAAAAGAATGACCTTGTATTTGGTATTGGACCAGCGGGAACGGGAAAAACGTATTTAGCCGTAGTAATGGCCGTTAACGCCTTAAAAAATGGTTTTGTAAAGCGAATTATTTTAACGCGCCCAGCTGTTGAAGCAGGGGAAAGCTTAGGTTTTTTACCAGGAGATTTAAAAGAAAAGGTAGATCCTTATTTACGACCACTATATGATGCGCTGCATGATGTGTTAGGAACGGAGCATACGCAGCGACTAATAGAAAGAGGAGTAATTGAGATTGCTCCACTTGCTTATATGCGTGGCCGTACATTAGACGATGCTTTTGTCATTTTAGACGAGGCGCAAAATACAACATTAGCACAGATGAAAATGTTTTTAACTCGATTGGGTTTCGGGTCAAAAATGATTATTACAGGTGACGTATCACAGGTGGACTTGCCTAGAGGTGTGAAGTCTGGATTAGGGTCAGTTACAAAAATATTAAATAATGTAACAGGCATTTCGTTTATCCATTTAGATCAATCAGATGTCGTTCGTCATCCATTGGTTGGTCGAATCATTCAAGCGTATGACCAATTTGACAAAGAGACCCTTTAATTTAGGGTCTATTTTTTGTAAAAGGGGGAAATTGGTGTGTCAAAGTTTCGGTTTTTTAAACAAACAATGGCACAGATCGAAAAGCTGCGGTTAATTCAACTAGGGTTATATGCTTTAATTGGTCTCATTATGTTTGCGTCTATGTACAGCAATGTAAAGCCAGAAGAATTGGACTTGAGGCTTTTATCGATTTCACCGGAGACGATTTACTCACCTGTGACAATTGAAGATAAAGAAAGTACAGAAAAGAAGAAGGCAGAGGCAAAAGAAGCAGTTGAAGATGTGTATACACAAAAAACAGAATATGCACAAAACCAGGTCGATCTTGTTGCATCTATTTTTGATGCTATTATTGAAGTGAATAAAGAGTACGATCAGCTAGAAAATAAAAGCGAAGCAAGCAAACAAGAAATGTTGCAGGATAAGCTTCCGGATAATATTCGCAAGGATCTATCTGACAAGGCAATTAGTGAGCTTTTACAGACGAACAAAGAAGAATTATCGGTTGCAAAAGATGCGGTTGTTACAGCAGTCCACCACGTAATGAAAAACCAAGTTATGATTAGTGACTTAGAAGAAATGAAAGACCAAGCTGAGGGGCAGCTGGTGTATACAACTAATGTAAGTTCTAGCCTAAAGGCTGCGATGAATGAAATCGCAAGATCTTCTATTATTCCAAATGTCATTTACGATCCACAAAAAACATCTGAAAATCGCCAGGCAGCAGTTGAAAAAATAGAGCCTGTGCGGATTAAGCAAGGTCAAATTATTGTGGAAGAAAATCAGCTCATCAATGCGGATATCTACCGTCAGCTTCAGCTTGCTGGGCTGTTAAACAATAAAGGAATGCTGCAACCGTTTATTGGCTTAAGCTTGCTAATTATTATTATGATTGGCGGAGCAGCTTTTTATTTGCGAGGCCTTCATGCAAATACATATAAGCCACTCCTTTTATATGCAATTATCACAAGTATTACGATTGCTTTAATGAAAATCTTAAGCTTTTTTCAACGAATTGATTTATCTGAAATTGGCTACTTAGCCCCTGTGGCTGTTGGTGGTATTTTGCTGCGAGTGTTAATGAATGAGAAGATTGCCATTATTTCCAGCATCATTTTTGCCATTTGCGGTAGCATTATTTTTAACGGTGAATTGACAACAGCGTTTAATATGAATATAGGGATTTACTTTTTGATTAGTAATATTACAGCTATCTTGTTTTTAATGGACAAACAGCGCAAGGCAAGAGTGCTTCAAGCAGGACTCGTTGTCGCGCTAATGAATGTGATTGTTAGTCTATCAATTATTTTTATTAAAAATGGTCAGTTAGATACAATGGAGCTTGGTTATTATAGCTTAATGGCAATGGCATCTGGCATTATCTCTTCAGTATTAGCCATTGGTTTGCTTCCTTTCTTTGAAAGTGGCTTTGGTATTTTATCAACAATGAAGCTAATTGAGCTATCTAGTCCAAATCATCCTTTACTGAGAAAAATCTTAACGGAAACGCCGGGTACGTATCATCATAGCGTAATGGTAGCTAACCTTTCAGAAGCTGCTTGTGAAACAATTGGAGCGAACGGTTTGCTCGCACGCGTAGGGGCCTATTATCACGATATTGGTAAAACGAAGCGTCCTCAATATTTTATTGAGAACCAAATGAATATTCGTAATCCACATGATGCGTTATCTCCAAAAGTCAGCAAAAATATCATTACATCTCATACAACAGACGGAGCGGCTATTTTGCGCAAGCATAAGCTACCAAAAGAGATTGTTGATATTGCCGAGCAGCATCATGGAACGTCTTTATTAAAGTTCTTCTATCATAAAGCATTGGAACAAACAGAAGAAGAAATAAAAGAAGAAGACTATCGTTACGAGGGGCCTAAGCCCCAAACAAAAGAAGCAGCCGCCATCTGCATTGCAGACAGCGTAGAGGCTGCTGTGCGTTCGATGCCCAATCCAACCCCAGAAAAGATTGAGAAGCTAGTGCGAAGCATCATTAATGACAGAGTTGAAGATGAGCAGTTTATTGAATGTGATATTACATTAAAAGAATTGGAATTGATTAGACAAGCTCTTTGTGAGACGCTAAATGGTATATTCCATTCTCGTATTGAGTATCCTGAATTAAAAAAACAGAAGGTGAAAGCATGAGTTTATTAATTGACTTTATTGATGAAACAAATGAAATAACAAATGAACAAAAAGAAACATTAGAAGCCTTATTAGCAGTAGCTGCTGCTAAAGAAGGTGTAGAAGACGGAACAGAAGTATCAATTACGTTTGTAAACAATGAACGTATTCAAGAAATCAACCGTGAATATCGTGACAAGGACAAGCCGACAGACGTTATTTCTTTTGCTTTAGAGGAAATGGGCGAAGGGGAGATTGAAATCTTTGGAGAGGAAATGCCGCGAGTTTTAGGCGATATTATTATTTCCGTTCCAAGAACAGTTGAGCAAGCTGAAGAATATGGCCACTCCTTTATGCGCGAACTAGGTTTTTTAACCGTACATGGTTTCTTACATTTGCTTGGTTATGATCACGAAACGGTTGAAGATGAGAAGCAAATGTTTACACGTCAAAAGGATATTTTAGATGAGCATGGACTCACGCGATAAAAGAGGAATAAGACGATTAGTTCGTAGCTTTGGCTATGCAATAGAAGGATTTAAGTATGTAGTTACAAAGGAAGCAAACATGAAAATTCATGTTTTCGCTTCCTTTGTAGTTATCTTAGCAAGCTTGTGGTTTCGTATCTCATTAACAGAATGGCTGGTTGTTCTGCTGTTAATTGCAGGTATGTTTAGCTTAGAACTTATGAATACGGCTGTTGAAAAAACAGTGGATTTAATTACAACTAAACGTCATCCTTTAGCAAAGCACGCAAAAGATGCTGCCGCTGCGGCAGTGTTGGTTTATGCGTGTTTTGCTGTTGTTATTGGCATCCTTATCTTTTGGAAATACATCTTCTTTTCATGAGTTGTTTGTATTCTCTATATAGCGTTGTGCTATAATGATGCTATAGTAAGATTTGCTCTTTTTTACAGCATGCTAAACTGATTACGTGTTGTAGAAAAGGTGATAAGAATATTATGAATGGATCAATCATCGGAGGCTTTACATGAGTAATCATACATTTAAATCAGGTTTTGTTTCAATTATTGGTAGACCTAATGTTGGGAAGTCTACCTTTTTAAATCGAGTAATTGGGCAGAAAATCGCCATTATGAGTGACAAGCCACAGACAACTCGTAATAAAATTCAAGGCGTTTATACAGAAGATGAGGCACAGATTGTGTTCATTGATACACCTGGGATTCATAAGCCTAAGCATAAGCTTGGGGACTTTATGATGAAAGTTGCGCAAAATACCTTAAAAGAAGTAGATCTTGTGCTGTTTATGGTAAACGCAGCTGAAGGGTTAGGTCGTGGTGATGAGTTTATCATTGAGCGTTTAAAAGAGACAAAGACACCCGTGTTTTTAGTCATTAACAAAATTGATGAAATTCACCCAGATGAGTTGTTTACAATTATCACAACGTATAAGGATCTATATCCTTTCGCTGAAATTATCCCAATTTCTGCTTTGCAAGGAAACAATGTAGAGCGTTTGTTAGAGCAAATTAAAAAAGTGCTTCCAGAAGGTCCGCAATACTATCCTGCTGATCAAGTAACGGACCATCCAGAGCGTTTTATCATTACAGAATTAATTCGTGAAAAGGTATTGCATTCAACGCGCGAAGAAATTCCTCACTCCATTGCAGTTGTCATGGACTCCATGCAAAAGCGAGATAACGGTGCTATATACGTCGGAGCAACAATTATTGTTGAACGCGATTCTCAAAAAGGCATCGTCATCGGAAAGCAAGGGAAAATGCTAAAAGAAGTAGGTAGAAAAGCGCGTGCTGATATTGAAGCTTTACTAGGTTCAAGAGTATTCTTAGAGCTTTGGGTGAAGGTGCAAAAAGATTGGCGCAACCGTTCATCACACTTAAGAGACTATGGTTTTAGAGAAGATGAATATTAAATTAACACATCACAAATTGTAAAAAATTGTGTTACATGATT
Source organism: Priestia sp. FSL W8-0001 (assembly GCF_038050335.1). Lineage (NCBI taxonomy): Bacteria > Bacillati > Bacillota > Bacilli > Caryophanales > Bacillaceae > Priestia > Priestia sp. FSL W8-0001. The sequence continues at coordinate 3,233,734 of NZ_JBBPAL010000001.1, read as the reverse complement.
TTAGCTAGGAAGGCTATTCTAAACGTAAGGAATTGAAATTGTATCTGATCTATACGATTAGAAAGGTGGGAGTTCTATGTTGAATTTTACTTGGAACGTCTTTTCACAAACAGGTAGTATCGATACATACCTTCTTTTCAAAGAACTTGAAAAAGAGGTAATAGAAGGGCCTGAAGCACACGAAGATGATACTGATGGTCTCAATTCTCCAGTTTCGTAGCCTTCCCAACAGTAGGTGATAAAGTTTGTTTAAAAAATGTGAAGGTATTGTTATTCGAACGAATGACTATGGTGAATCAAATAAAATTGTAACCATCTATTCACGTGAATTGGGCAAGGTAGGCTTAATGGCCAGGGGCGCGAAGAAGCCGAGTAGCCGTTTAGCTTCTGTGACACAGTTATTTACGTATGGCTATTTCTTTATACAAGCAGGTTCAGGAATGGGAACTCTTCAGCAAGGTGAAGTGATTTCTTCTATGAGAAGCATACGCGAAGATATTTTTACAACCGCGTATGCTTCTTATATTCTTGAATTAACGGATAAGGGAACAGATAACAACAAGCCAAATCCGTTTCTGTTTGAGCTGCTTTACCAAACGATTCATTATATGAATGAAGGATACGATACTGAAATTTTAATGTATATTTATGAAATGAAGATGTTGAATGTACTAGGTTTATATCCAATTCTTGATGAATGCGCGGTCTGTCATGCAAAAGAAGGAACTTTCCACTTTTCTGTACGCGAAGGGGGCTTTATTTGTCACCGTTGCCTAGAAAAAGATCCGTATCATTTTAAACTGACGCCCATGACCGTTAAATTACTGCGCTTATTTTATTATATGGATTTAAAAAGACTAGGCTCTATTTCAGTTAAGCCGGAAACGAAAAAACAATTGCACTTTATTATTGATCAATATTATGATGAGTATTCAGGCTTGTATTTAAAAACAAAGCGATTTTTAACTCAGATGGAATCTTTGAAAGCGGCACTGCCAACTAAAAGCGAATAAAGGTTACGTATGAGTTTTATAACATAACGTGAGGGTGCCTCAAAGGATAAAGTAATATTTGAGACGCCCTTTTTACTATTGATTTAAAAAAGCGAATAGTCATTAAAAAAGTTACAGGCATCTTTCATGTTTTTTTGGCCGTAACATGATAGAATAAAAAATCCTTTTAAAAATATATCTTTTCATCTTTTACTTTTGAATAAAAAGTATATAATGTTTCTATAAATAGTATGTCACATTTAACAGTTAGGTGGTGATTAAAATCGAACTAAATAAAAGACAAGAGCACATCTTACAGATTGTAAAAGATCAAGGTCCCATTACTGGAGAGCATATTGCAGATAAGCTAAACTTAACGCGTGCAACGCTGCGACCGGACTTAGCGATTTTAACAATGGCAGGTTATTTAGAAGCACGACCTCGTGTGGGTTATTTCTATACAGGAAAAACAGGGGCGCAGCTGCTAACGGATAAAATCAAAAAAATCCAAGTTCAGGACTATCAATCTATTCCTGTTGTAGTCAATGAGAATGTGTCCGTATACGATGCGATTTGTACGATGTTTCTAGAAGATGTAGGAACGTTGTTTGTTGTGGATGAACAGTCGTTATTAGTAGGAGTTCTATCTCGAAAAGACTTGCTGCGTGCCAGCATCGGGAAACAAGAGCTTACATCAATTCCTGTTCATATTATTATGACTAGGATGCCTAACATTACATATTGTCATCGTGAAGAGCTTCTCATTGATATTGCACAAGTGCTGATTGAGAAACAAATTGATGCCATTCCCGTGGTGAAAAAAGTAGACGCAGGACTTGAGGTAGTAGGAAGAGTGACCAAAACAAATATCACAAAATTACTAGTAGCACTGGCTCATGATGAAGTATTATAATCGAAGTGATTAAAATGATTAAGGGGATGTGCCAAAATGAACAACCCATGCTTATATGTAATTTCAGATTCGGTTGGGGAAACAGCAGAATTAGTTGTCAAAGCAGCTTCCAGTCAATTTAATATGACGGAGTTTATTATTAAACGAGTTCCTTATGTAGAAGATACTGCTACGTTAGCAGAAGTGGTATCTTTGGCTAAGTTGAATAATGGAATTATTGGATTTACGCTTGTGAAACCAGAAATGCGAAACTTTTTGCTGAACGAAGCGGCTAAAAAAGGCGTGGAAGTTTTTGATATTATTGGACCGCTTATTGATAAAATTCAATCATCCTATCAGCTATCGCCAAGATATGAACCAGGAACGGTTCGCAAGCTAGATGATGATTATTTCAAAAAAGTGGAAGCGATTGAATTTGCAGTTAAATATGATGATGGACGAGATCCAAGAGGCATTCTGCGAGCAGATATTGTGCTCATTGGAGTATCACGAACGTCTAAAACGCCGCTGTCTCAGTTTTTAGCTCATAAACGTTTAAAGGTGGCTAACGTTCCAATCGTACCGGAAGTAGATCCACCAGAAGAACTCTTTCACGTGTCGCCTAAAAAATGCATTGGCCTGATGATTAGTCCTGATAAATTGAATGATATTCGCAAAGAACGTTTAAAATCATTAGGACTAAATGACCAAGCTATTTACGCAAACATTGAAAGAATTAAAGAGGAGTTAGATTTCTTCCAAGGAATTGTCGATAAAATTGGATGTGAAGTAGTGGACGTCTCAAATCGAGCTGTAGAAGAGACTGCTGGAATTATTGCGAAAATCATTCAACAAAAGAAATAAAGCAGTTGTCAGTTACACGAAGAAATGACGTGACAACACTGTGTTGCTTTATGAGCCATCATTCCTGAATGATGGCCCTTTGCGTGAAGGGCTACTCTTTAACTTTATGGTAGAAAATATTGCGTAGTTATATTATAATTAAAAATTGTGATAAAAAAGAATAGTTTTAGGTTTAGACTCTGTGAAGAACGAATAAACTATTTATATAAATGTCAAGGATTGAGTCTAAAAAGTATTCGACAAACGCAATCTACATGAAATTACAAATGGTAGAAGGAATCTGTGGAGGGATGTAGAATACAGAGTTATAGCAAAAGAAACTATACGATTTTTGTCGATGCTGATGCGTGTCCTGTAAAAAAAGAGATTGTAGAACTGGCACATACATACTGCGTTGAGGTTGTTTTTGTTGCTTCATATGCTCACATGCAAACAAACCCTTCAGCTGGTAAGTGGGTTTACGTAGATAGTGAGAAGGAAGCAGTAGACTTATACATTTTAAATCATGTTCAGCAAGGAGATGTCGCTGTAACACAGGATACAGGGTTAGCGAGCATGCTTCTTAGTCGACGTGTTTATGTATTGTCTCCACGTGGAAAAGTATATAGTGAGAACGATATGGATACGGTTCTTTTTTTTCGATATGTTTCAGCAAAGGAAAGAAAAGCAGGTCGCTATTCAAAAGGTCCTAAAGCTTTTAGCGATGAAGACAGAGAAAAATTCAGCACAGCACTCGAAAAAATATTGTCGAAACGTGAAGGAATTTAGCTTTTGATGAAGAATTACTATAGAAATACGGAGCTGTTAACATGGCAAATCGAATTCCTGATGAAGTGATTGATCGTATTCGGCGTTCAGTAGATATTGTCGATGTCATAAGCGACTATGTGCAGCTAACGAAACAGGGCCGAAACTATTTTGGGCTGTGTCCGTTTCATGGGGAAAATACACCATCGTTTTCCGTATCGCCAGATAAGCAAATTTATCATTGCTTTGGCTGTGGAGCTGGAGGAAACGCATTTTCATTTGTTATGGATTTAGAGGGGCTTTCATTTACCGAAGCTGCTCAACACCTTGCTGATAAAGGAAACATTCCATTTGAATATGAAGTGCAACAGCCGAGCTCTGAGGGTTCAAAGTCAGAAAATGCCCTTGTTGATGCACATGAGCTTTTAAAGAAATTTTATCATCATTTATTGGTAAATACAAAAGAAGGCCAGGAAGCCTATGACTATTTAATCAACCGTGGTTTCACAAGAGAAATTATAGACGAGTTTGAAATTGGATATGCGCTAGATTCCTGGGATTTCGTTACTAAGTTTTTAACAAAGCGTGGATTTAAGCCAGATGAAATGGAAGCTGCAGGTCTTATCATTAAACGAAATCAAGAAGAAAGCTATTTCGATCGGTTTCGAGATCGAGTTATGTTTCCTATTGCAGACTTACAAGGAAGAACCATTGCTTTTTCAGGTCGCCTATTAAAAGAGATAAAAGGGCAGCCTAAGTATCTAAATAGTCCCGAAACTTCAATCTTTAATAAAAGTCGTACACTCTACAATTTTCACCGTGCAAAAAAACACATCAGAAAAAATCAACAAGTCATTTTATTTGAAGGATTCGCAGACGTTATTTCATCGGTTACTGCTGAGTGTCAACAGTCAATTGCAACGATGGGTACTGCGCTTACAGAAGAGCAGGCAAAAATTATTCGTCGAAACGTTGAATCCGTTATTGTATGCTATGATGCAGACTCGGCAGGTATTGAAGCTGCGTATAAAGCTGTGAATATTTTAACAGATGCAGGCTGCTCAGTAAAAGTCGCCACGATGCCGGATGGATATGACCCTGACGATTATATAAAAGAGTTTGGAGCAGCAAAATTTCGAAACGAAGTCATTGAAAACAGCTTGACGCTTATGGCGTTTAAAATGCGATACTTGCGACGTGGTAAGAACTTGCAGATTGAAGCTGATCGCATGAAGTACATTGATGAAGTGTTAAAAGCAGTTAGTCAATTAACAAAAGCGGTCGAAAAAGACTATTACCTCAGGCAACTGTCTCAAGAGTTTTCAATTTCATTAGATGCTTTAAAGGAACAGCAGCAACAAGTTCGCCATGAAGTGAAAAAGAAAAAGGATAATGATTCTTGGAATAGAAATACTATATCAAGACATCCTGTCACCAAAAAAAACCTTCTTCCTGCACATGAAAATGCAGAGAGGCATTTAATTGCATATATGCTAAAAGACAGGGATATAGCGTTTCGGATTCAAGATCTGCTTCAAGCACAGTTTAATATAGAAGAACATAGGGCTCTTGTGACATACTTGTATGGTTACTACGAAGAAGGGTATAGTCCTAACCCAAGCAACTTTATCGAACGTATTCCTGATTCAAATCTGACAGGTTTAGCTTCGGAACTAGCGATGATGTCAATTAACGAAGAATTGTCGGAGCAAGCGTTGCATGATTACATTCAACAAGTGTTGAATTATGAAAAGAAGTCCATAATAAAAGAAAAAGAGCAGCAAAGGCAAGAAGCGGAGCGTCAAAAGGATTATGTAAAGGCTGCGACGATTGCAATGGAAATTTTGGAATTAAAAAAGGCGTTAAAATAAAACGTGTTTATTAGTCCCACTTTTAAAAAAGGTATCCTCAAAATTTTGGAAGGAGGGGATTTGATGGCTGAAAAATCAGCACATTCAAAGCAACTTGATTCAGATTTAACAATAGAGCAAGTCAAAGAACAATTGACTGAAATTGGTAAAAAACGTGGTGTTCTCACATATGAAGAAATTGCCGAGCGCATGGCAAATTTTGAAATTGAGTCCGACCAAATGGATGAATACTATGAATTCCTTGGTGAACAAGGTGTTGAAGTGATGAGTGAAGCAGAAGCAAATGAAGATGCGGATCCAGATATTCAACAATTGTCTAAGGAAGAAGAGTTTGATTTGAATGATCTTAGCGTGCCACCAGGAGTAAAAATCAATGACCCTGTTCGTATGTATTTGAAAGAAATTGGTCGTGTAGATCTTCTATCTGCTGAAGAAGAAATTAACTTGGCAAAACGTATTGAAGAAGGCGATGAAGAAGCTAAGCGCCGTTTAGCAGAAGCAAACTTACGTCTAGTTGTAAGTATTGCTAAGAGATATGTAGGACGCGGCATGCTTTTCTTAGATTTAATTCAAGAAGGAAATATGGGCCTAATTAAAGCAGTTGAAAAGTTTGATTACCGTAAAGGTTACAAATTTAGTACGTATGCAACATGGTGGATTCGTCAAGCCATCACACGTGCGATTGCAGACCAAGCAAGAACAATTCGTATTCCTGTACACATGGTAGAAACAATTAACAAGTTAATTCGTGTTCAACGTCAATTACTGCAAGACTTAGGTCGTGAGCCATCTCCAGAAGAAATTGCAGAGGATATGGATTTAACGCCAGAAAAAGTACGTGAAATCTTAAAAATTGCGCAAGAGCCTGTTTCACTTGAAACGCCTATTGGTGAAGAAGATGATTCTCATTTAGGTGACTTCATTGAAGATCAAGATGCAACATCGCCTTCTGAGCACGCTGCTTACGAACTATTAAAAGAGCAATTAGAAGACGTCTTAGATACGTTAACAGATCGTGAAGAAAATGTGCTGCGTCTTCGTTTTGGCTTAGATGATGGTCGTACACGTACACTTGAAGAAGTTGGAAAAGTGTTTGGCGTAACGCGTGAACGTATTCGTCAAATTGAAGCAAAAGCGCTACGTAAGTTAAGACATCCAAGCCGCAGCAAGCGCTTAAAGGATTTCTTAGAATAGAATTTGTGATGAATTAATAGTTTACTTCTATATAGGAGTAAACTATTTTTTTGCTTCTTTTTTTTACCAATCACTACCCTTTGAATATATTTTACTGAAATGAGTTTTGTTTTGCAAATGCTCTTTTAAAAAAAATCCACTAATTTATCCAGTCACGCCCTTAAATGCAATCGCTGTCATTTTTTTAAAGAAACTTTCGTTTATTATATCATGAAATAGATTCTCTTATTTTAAAAGTTGAGAAAATTTACAAAAATGACTTATAATTAATTATTGTAAGCGTATACATTTTGTTTGGGGGGATTTGAGATGAATTTTGAATTAACGGCAGAACAGAAAATGATTCAAAAAACACTTCGAGAGTTTTCTGAAGCTGAGGTTGCACCAGGAGCATTGGAACGAGACAAGACGAAAGAATTTCCGTTAGATGTGTTTAAAAAGTTATCTGATTTAGGCGTTATGGGACTTCCTTTCCCAGAAGAGTATGGTGGGGGCGGTGCTGATACGGTCAGCTTTGCAATTGTAGTAGAAGAGCTAAGCAGAGCGTGTGGTTCAACGGGAATTACATATTCTGCTCATGTATCGTTAGGGGGGGGCGCCTATTCACCTATTTGGAACACCGGAGCAAAAAGAAAAATACTTAGTTCCAATCTGCACAGGAGAATCGTTTGGAGCATTTGGGTTAACTGAGCCTAATGCGGGAAGTGATGCTGGAGGAACTGAAACAAGTGCAGAGTTAGAAAATGGTGAATATACGATTAACGGTAGTAAATGCTACATTACCAATGCAAGCTATGCAAAATTTTTAGCTTTGACAGCTGTAACGGCAAGACATGAAGGAAAAAAAGAGATTTCTGCGTTAATTGTGCCGACTGATGCAGCTGGTTTCTCAGTCATCGATAATTATGAAAAGATGGGACTTCATGCTTCAAATACAACGGAACTAATTCTAGAAGACGTAAAAGTGCCAGAAGAAAATCTACTTGGCAAAAAAGGAGAGGGATTTAAGCAATTCTTAAAAACGCTCGACGGAGGACGAATTGGAATTGGAGCAATGGGAGTTGGAATTGCTCAAGCGGCTTATGAAAAAGCTCTTGCTTATGCACAAGAAAGAAAGCAGTTTGGAAAAACACTTTCGTCTTTTCAAGCAATCCAATTTAAACTAGCAGATATGGCCATGAAAGTGGAACTGGCAAGAACAATGGTTTATAAGGCAGCATGGCTGAAAGATCAAGGCAAACCTTTTACTAAGGAAGCAGCCATGTGTAAACTATATGCCTCTGAAATATGTATGGAAGTAGCCAGCCAAGCGATTCAAATCCACGGTGGATATGGTTATATGAAAGAGTATCAGGTTGAGCGCTTTTTACGTGATGCCAAGCTGTTGGAGATTGGCGAAGGAACATCTGAAATTCAGCGTTCCGTTATTGCTAGGCAAATTGGGTGCTAATTAACTACTTGAAAAGTGTAAACGCTTCGAAAAATAGTAGATTTTATGGATAGGTTAGATAATTCTGTAAATAAAACCCTTTCACTTGTCCTCGTTTTACAGTAAAATAAAGATGCTTATACTATTTTTGCTATTTCACGGGATGGGAATACATAAAGGGGGTATAGTTAATGAATCGAAATCCACTGATACCATTTTTGCTTATTGCACTTATTGGAATTGGATTAATGGTAACCTTCTCATTTAATGGTCTCAACAACGCAGAAGAAATAGCCGCTGAAAAAGAAGGTGGAGGCGAAGAAGATCAAGCCTCAGCAAAGCCTGAAGATCTCTATCAACAAAACTGTATTGGATGTCACGGCGATCAGTATCAAGGAGGCGTAGGGCCAGCTTTAAAAGGAGTGGGCGACAAGCTTTCTGAAGAAGAAATTGCTGATATCCTAGTGAACGGAAAGGGATCAATGCCACCAGGGTTAATATCTGCTGAAAAAGCTCCTGAGATGGCGAAATGGGTTTCAGAAATTAAATAAATAGGATTTTTATGGCAGCCTCTTACAAACGAAGAGGCTTTTTTTTATGGGATATAGGAAATAATAGAAGCGGAGTCACAGTATGATTCGCAACAGTGTTTGTGATAAAATAAGGAACAGTAATTACATAAAGAATAGGTGACAAGACAATGAATGAGCTAAAATTATCCAAGCGACTAGAAGAAGTCGCAAAATCAATTCCAAAAGGAGCTATGCTTGCTGATATTGGATCAGATCATGCTTATCTACCTTGCTATGCATATTTACAAGGGTATATAAAAGGAGCAATTGCAGGTGAAATTACAGAAGGTCCTTTTCAATCAGCTGTGAAGCAGGTAGAAAAAACAAACTTAACAGACGTTATTGAAGTAAGAAAAGGCGATGGGTTATCTGTTATTAAACCGGGTGAAGTAGACTGCATTACAATTGCAGGAATGGGTGGAACTTTAATTCAAACCATTTTAGAAGACGGGAAAGAAAAGCTACAGGGCGTTACAAGACTTGTGCTTCAGCCTAATATTGGGGCTCATCATATCAGACAGTGGTTAATTGAACATAAATGGTCTTTAATTGACGAAAAAATCATGGAAGATGACGGTCGAATCTATGAAATTCTTGTTGCTGAACAAGGAGAGCCGTTAGAGTCTTATGATGAAAAAGTTGAAGCGGGAATTTTAGTAGGTCCAATCTTAGCAAAAGAGAAAAACGATGCTTTTAAAAAGAAATGGAATCATGAGCTAGCTCATACAAAAAAGATCGTCGAGCAAATGGAGAAATCAGCTACAACAAAAGAAGGGCAAGAAAAAAAGAAAAAGCTAGAAAATGAAATTCGAATCATTGAGGAGGTTTTATCATGAATAAAGTACCAAACGGTTATCAAGTTATTGAACTGTTTGAGTCTTTTTCCCCGAAGCACTTAGCTATGGAAGGGGATAAAATTGGTTTGCAAATCGGGACATTAAACAAGCCGGTTCATAAAGTGATGATTACCTTAGATGTATTAGAAACGGTTGTTGATGAAGCGATTGAAAAACATGTAGATCTCATTATCGCTCATCATCCTCCTATCTTTCGACCATTACAACAAATTCAAACGGACCAACCCGCTGGCCGTATTGTTGAAAAGTGCATTAAACATGATATTGCGGTATACGCTGCTCATACGAACTTAGATATTACTGAAGGTGGGGTTAACGATTTGTTAGCTGATGCATTAGGTTTGCAAAATACCGAAGTGCTTGTTCCAACGGGTGCTGAAGAACTAAATAAACTTGTAGTCTATGTGCCAAAAACTCACTATGAAGCCGTTCACCAAGCTATCTCAGAAGCCGGTGCAGGTGAGATAGGGCTATATAGTGGCTGTGCTTTCTTTACAGAAGGGATTGGAACCTTCACTCCATCTGAGCAGGCAAACCCTTATATCGGCTCACAGGGTACTGCAGAACGCGTGAACGAAGTGAAAATTGAAACGATCTTTCCAGCAAAGCTTCAAAAAAAAGTTGTACAAGCTGTGCTGCGTGCTCACCCATATGAAGAAGTAGCGTATGACATTTATAAGCTTAAGCAAAAAGGAAAAGAGTACGGTCTTGGGAAGATTGGAAAGCTTCCTCGTGAGATGACTTTAAAAGAATTTGCTCATCATGTAAAAGAAGCGTTAGATGTAGAAGGGCTAAGAGTTGTTGGTGACTTACATGATACGGTGAAAAAGGTAGCCGTATTAGGTGGAGATGGTAACAAATACATCTCTAATGCAAAGTTTAAAGGTGCGGACGTTTACGTTACAGGAGACTTATATTTTCACGTAGCTCATGACGCGATGATGATGGGATTGAACGTTATCGATCCTGGTCATCATGTGGAAAAGGTAATGCGTCAAGGGGTTGAAAAGAAAATGCAAGAGCTATGTAAAGACAAAAAGTTTGAGTGCACGATCTTTTCTTCTCAAGTTGATACAAATCCATTTACGTTTCTATAAAAAAGATGCTCATCAGAGCATCTTTTTTTAGGATGATTTTTTTGTACGTACTTTTGGTAAGATTTTTGATAAAGGAACAGCTTTTTCGCGCGTCCAAGTCGTTTCATCAGCAGGGTCAAACTGCTCTAGATACTTAATGACTTCTTTTGTAATTGGCGTAGGAGTTGATGCACCAGCCGTTACAGCAACAGAAGTAGCACCTTTAAGCCAATCCACTTCAAGCTCAGAAATATCGCTAATACGATAAGCTTTTGTTCCAGCAATCTCTTCAGAAACCTGCGCTAGGCGGTTAGAGTTATTACTTTTTGGATCACCAACAACAATTGTCACGTCGGCTTCTCCGGCTTGTTCCGCTACCGCTTCTTGACGTACTTGTGTTGCTAGGCAAATTTCTTTATGAACTTCAGCATGAGGGTACTTCTCCTGAACTTTTTCAATCACATCGGCTACGTCCCATTGGCTCATTGTTGTTTGATTAGTCACAATGATTTTATCTCTTGTAATCGCAAGGGATTCCACATCTTCTTCTTTTTCAATTAGATGAACGATGTGAGGTGCAATTCCAACTGCACCTTCTGGCTCAGGATGGCCTTTTTTGCCGATATAGACAACCTCATAGCCTTCTTTTTCTTTTGCAAGAATAAGGTCATGGGTTTTTGTTACGTCTGGACACGTTGCGTCAATGGTAACAAGTCCTTTTTCCTTTGCGCGTTCTTTTACTTCTGGTGATACACCATGAGCTGTAAAAATGACCGTACCTTCATTAATTTTATCTAAAATCTCTAAACGGTTTGCACCGTCTAGGGTAATGATTCCATCTTCTTCAAACGCGTCTGTTACGTGCTTGTTATGCACAATCATGCCTAATATATAAATTGGGCGTGGAAGTGATGTATCCAAAGCTGCGTTGCGTGCAATAACCATTGCATCAACAACTCCATAGCAATAGCCGCGTGGAGCAATTTTTATAACCTTCATTAGTATCCTCCTCATCATAAGGTGACGAGTATTTGTAAACTCCTTTCTATTATATAAAAGCATGAACAATAATACAAAGAATATATTGGTGCTGTAATGGTTCATCTCAATAACTGGAATTAGCCCTTAGTTTCGATGCAAGTATGTATAAAAGGTAGATGTTAACCTCTCTACCTTTTTTATCTTAAATGTAAAGCTTTGGTGTTGATTGGCGTACCTTTTTAACAGATTTAATTTCTTGATCATCAAAATCAAACTCGTCACTTTCCGATTTTTTTTCTTTTTCGTCCTCTTTTAAACCATCAACCTGCTTACTTACTTCATTTTCTTTTTCTTCGCTATCGTTATTTGTGTCATTCTCTTCTCCTTCATCTGTATCCGCCGTTCGTAATAGCTGATACATTTTTAGGAGAGATGGAGCGTTTTTAACGAGTGGTCCGTATTGTTGTACCATTGGCCCCATGGTTTCAGCTACTTTAATAACCTTTTGAATATTGGTCATCATAGAGCTAAGCGTAGCAGGGTTCGTTAAGTTCTGTAAGTTACTTAATAATGAAGCAGACGATGCTGGTGTAGCTGCACTTTGAACCGTATTAAATAGAGAAGTAGGTGGAATCATCCTTTGAGCTCCAGCAGCTCCAGAACCTCCAATGGCTTCAGGACCTCTGGCACCAGAACGACCTCTTCCAAATATACGAGCTAGTAAATTCCCTGGACCACGAGACGTTCCTTGAGGGTTGATTCCCTGTGTATTCGGGAAGAATGTTTGTTGAGTATTAGTAGGTCCAAAAGGACTCTGCATACGAGGGGGAAAGGATGGTCTTCTTGGAATCAAAGAGCGCACCTCCTTTAGGTTAGTAAACTTCTTCTTTATCCTATGCATTTGTACCGAAAATGTTTGCAAAACCCAACATAAGTTTTTAGAATCGAAATGATCAGTAGTCAGCGAGAGCAAAATGGATTATAATCATATATTGTGTTTAAAATTGAACGTGACAGTAAAAAAAGGAGATTTAATATGGAAAAAACTAACTTTGAACGTTTTGAGCTACAGCCATTTTTAATAGAAGCAATCAAGCAATTAGGGTTTTATAACCCAACAGAAATTCAAGAACGCTTAATTCCATCAGTTTTAAAGGGAGACAGCGTTATTGGTCAGTCGCAAACTGGAACAGGTAAAACACATGCATATTTACTTCCTCTTTTAGAAAAAGTAAATCCAGCAAAACAAGAAGTACAGGTTGTTATTGCGGCACCAACACGTGAGTTAGCTTCACAAATTTATAAAGAAGTACTAAAGATTACGAAGTACTGTGAAGAAGGCAAAGAAATTACGGCAAAATGTTTTATTGGTGGAACAGACAAGCAGCGTACGATTGAAAAGCTAAAAAAACAGCCGCAAATTGTCGTTGGAACACCTTCACGTTTATTTGACTTAGTGAATGAAAAAGCGTTATTTGTTCATACAACTGCAGCAATCGTTGTGGATGAAGCAGATTTAATGCTTGATATGGGCTTTTTAGAAGATGTAGATCGCTTAGCGAGTAGCATGCCTGAAAAGCTTCAAATGCTTGTATTCTCAGCTACAATTCCAGAGAAATTAAAGCCATTCTTGAAAAAATATATGGATAACCCTAAGTATTCTCACGTATCACCAAACCAAGTAGCAGCAGCTAAGCTAGAGCATGTATTAGTACCACTTCGTCACCGTAACAAGTTTAAACTTTTACATGATATGCTTTTGTCGTATAACCCATATTTAGCTATTGTGTTTACCAACACGAAGAAGATGGCTGATGAAGTAGCGGATGATTTAATGGCAAAAGGTCTTCGCGTAGGTCGTATTCACGGGGATTTAACGCCGCGTGATCGTAAGAAAATGATGAAACAAATCTCAAATTTAGAGTTTCAATACGTTGTTGCAACAGATTTAGCAGCTCGCGGTATTGATATTGAAGGAATTAGCCACGTAATTAACTTTGAGCTTCCTTCAGACCTGGATTTTTATATTCATCGCGTAGGACGTACAGCACGTGCTGGATATTCAGGAATTGCTGCTACAATGTATGATGTAGAAGATGAAGATGCAGTGATTCGACTTGAGAAAATGGGAATTGAGTTTGTGAACAAAGACTTAAAAAACGGTGAGTGGATTTCAATTGATGACCGCAACCGTCGTAAAAAACGTCAAAAGAAAACGGATGACGTTGATAAAGAAGCAAGTCGCTTAATTCAAAAGCCGAAGAAAGTAAAACCTGGTTATAAGAAAAAACGTGCTCGAGAAATTCAAAAATTTGTTCAGAAGAAAAAAAGAAGCGAGCGCCGGAATAATCGATAAAACAGAGGTGGTAACAACATGTTAAAAATCGGTTCACACGTATCAATGAGTGGGAAAAAGATGTTACTTGGTGCTAGTGAAGAAGCTGTTTCATATGGAGCGAATACGTTTATGATTTATACGGGTGCTCCTCAAAATACAAGACGCAAAAAAATTGAAGAGCTAAACATTGAAGCTGGTCTACAGCATATGAAAGAAAACGGTATTGATAATATCGTTGTGCATGCTCCATATATCATTAATATTGGGAATACAACAAATCCAGCCACGTTTGAGCTTGGAGTAGAGTTTTTAACTTCAGAAATTCAGCGCACGCATGCTCTTGGGGCTCGCCAAATTGTGCTTCATCCAGGAGCTCATGTAGGAGCGGGGGCAGAAACAGGAATCAAGCAGATTATTAGTGGGTTAAACGAAGTGCTTCGTCCAGACCAAGAAGTACAAATTGCTTTAGAAACAATGGCTGGAAAAGGTTCTGAATGTGGAAGAAGTTTTGAAGAAATCGCTATGATTATTGATGGAGTGACGCATAACGAAAAGCTGTCGGTTTGCTTTGATACATGTCACGTTCACGATGCAGGCTATGATATTGTGAATGATTTTGACGGTGTGCTAAACGAATTCGACAAAACAGTAGGTATCGACCGTATTAAAGTACTGCACGTTAACGATAGTAAAAATAGCTGTGGGGCTAAAAAAGACCGACATGAAAATATTGGATTTGGCCATATTGGATTTGACGCGTTAAATTACATTGTCCATCATCCAGCATTTGTGGATGTACCTAAAATTTTAGAAACGCCGTACGTTGGTATTGACAAAAAGACGAAAAAAGCACCGTATAAGCTTGAAATTGATATGCTAAAAGCAAAAGCGTTTGATCCCGAGTTACAAAATAAGCTGATGAGCTAACAGCTAAAATAAGCTGGGACATAAGTATTTGAGCTAACGAGATATCCGAACTAGTGGAAGTTAACGACTTTTGATAGTTCGGGTATCTTTTTGTTTGTTTTGAAAATAAGTTAAAAAGCCTAGTGGAATGGAGCGTAAGACATATGACTCCTGCGGGAACAGAGGAAAGGCTGAGACCCCGCAGCGCAGCGAGGAGGCTCAGATTCCTCCCCGCGGAAAGCGAGTGTCTGCAGCGCAATGGAACGAACTGGTTATTACAGCCTAAAGACTTTAGAAAAGGCATACGTGGTCTTTGAGAAAAAATCATTTCGTTTTTTCTTAGACTCTTTGTTTATGTTACATCAGTTTTTGGAACAGCTCATTAACCTTTTTAGCCGTTTCACGATCTGTTACTTGAGCAATTTGTTTAATTAAATAACGCCGCTCAGATTCATTGTAAATATTTACAGGTTTTTGCTTAATGACGTTTACAAGAGTATGAGCCTGTTCAGGTGTAATGAATACATTATACTGCTTACTATAGCTAAGCAACTCTTTGGGTGTTAAGTTATTTATTTTTTTGTTCACGATTTGTTGAACAATTTTCATGTCAATCCCTCCTCGTTATATATATTGTATGAGGGAAAGTGCAACATGTGCCTATTTTCTTTATGTGTTAAAGTTTACAACAAAGTAGGATTGAGGTATACTACTAGAATGATTAAATCGTAACGATTCTGACATGAATGGGGTAACGGCTAAGACAATAAACCGTGCCCTGTTCGTCGTGCTTAAATATAGAAAAGAATGGTGATGGATATGAGTATAGCGAATGCTATTGAAGTTGAACAATTATCGTTCCAATACGATGGGAGATATGTTTTAGAAGACATTAGCTTTTCAATTCCAAAAGGGTCTTTTTTAGGGCTTGTGGGTCCAAATGGCTCTGGAAAATCAACGCTTATTAAATGTATTCTAGGATTGCAGAAGCCTTCAAAAGGATTAATTCGCTTATTTGGGACAGAACAAAGAAAATTTAAAGAGCGAAGCAAAATTGGCTATGTGTCACAAAAAGCAAATAGTTTTAACAGTGGTTTTCCCGCAACTGTATTTGAAGTTGTATCAACAGGGCTAACGTCTAAGATTGGCTTGTTTAAGTTTATGACACCAGCACATCGAAAAAAAGTCAAAGAAGCAATAGCGGCAGTTGGTATGAGTGAGTTTATAAATCGAAACATAGGTGAGTTATCCGGTGGACAGCAACAGCGTATTTTTATTGCACGTGCTCTTGTGAGTGATCCGGAGCTGCTTATATTAGATGAGCCAACGGTTGGTGTGGATGCTCAAAATGTTCAAAATTTTTATCAACTATTAGAAAAGCTAAATAAGGAACACGGAATTACGCTGTTACTTGTTACGCATGATATTGGAACGATCACTGATAAAGTAACGCACGTTGCGTGTTTAAATAAATTTTTACATTTTCACGGGGAATCAAAGGACTTTGAAACGTTTTGTGAGCATGATGTATCCATGTTTTATGGACATGACATTCATATGTTAACTCATCACCATGACCATGGAGGGCAGCACGCATGATTGCAAGTTTATTTGAATTTGAATTTTTACGCAATGCATTTGCAACGGGAATGATCATTGGAATCCTAGCTCCGCTTTTGGGCGCTTTTATTGTTGTGCGCCGCCTTTCTCTTATTGCAGATGCGCTTAGCCATGTAACTCTTGCCGGAATTTCTTTCAGCTTGTTATTGAGTCAGAAAGTAGGGTTTATGCAAGGGGTAAATCCACTATATCTAGGAATGGTTGCTTCAGTTGGAGGATCGCTTTTCATTGAAAAGCTACGTGCGGTTTACAAGCATTACCAAGAATTAGCCATTCCCATTATTTTATCGGGCGGAATAGGAATTAGTGCCATTTGTATTTCATTAGCAGATGGCTTTAACAATGACCTAATGAATTATTTGTTTGGTAGCGTGAGTGCTGTAAGCCGATCGGATTTATGGACGGTTATTGGTATTGCGGTAGTAGTTATTACGCTCGTTTTCGTATTTTATAAAGAATTATTTATTTTATCCTTTGATGAAGAGCATGCGTCAGCATCTGGCATTAAAGCGAAATGGGTGCATTTTTTATTTATCGTAATGGTTGCTTTAGTTATTGCGGTTTCCATGCGAATTGTTGGAATTTTATTAGTGTCATCCTTAATGACGCTCCCGGTAGCAGCGAGCATTCGCTTAGCTAATGGTTTCAAACAAACCATTTTATTATCGGTCATGTTTGGAGAAGTATCCGTACTAGGTGGGTTGTTTTCAGCTTACTATTTAGATTTAGCTCCCGGAGGTACAATTGTTGTCATTGCTGTTATAATTTTAATTATATCAATTATGATTAACAAAGGGCGAAAGGGGAAAAGAACATGAATTTGTCAGAAGCAATTAATTTGTTAAAAGATGAAGGATATAAGCATACTGGAAAACGAGAAGAAATGCTTACGTTGTTTTCAAAAACGGATAAGTACTTAACGGCTAAAGATGTGTTAGAGCATATGCGATTGGATTATCCAGGTCTTAGCTTTGATACTATTTATCGTAACTTATCACTATTTGCAGACCTTGGCATATTAGAGATGACCGAGCTTTCAAGTGAAAAGCACTTCCGCTTTAAATGTGCAACTAAACACCACCATCATCACTTTATTTGCTTAGAATGCGGCAAAACAAAAGAAATTGATGCTTGTCCAATGAAGTATGTAAACGAAGACTTAAAGGGATTCGATGTAACGGGACATAAATTTGAAATCTACGGCAAATGTACGGATTGTAACGAGCAAGTGGTAAACTAAATTTTATAAACAAAGAGGCTGGGATATAAGTAATTCAGCCAATGATAAACCTGAACGATTGAGAGTTTCTCACTTTTAATCGTTCAGGTTTTTTGGTTGATTGTGAAAACAATGTTGGAAACAGGGTGGGATGGAGCGTAGGACACTCGACTCCTGCGGGAAAGAGAGGGAAAACTGAGATCCCGCAGCGCAGCGAGGAAGCTCAGGTTCCTCCCCGCGGAAAGCGAGTGGCCGTAGCGCAATGGAACGAACGTGTTGAGACAAACTAAAGAGATGGGAACAGCTAGTGTTCGTCTTTTAGAAGCAATCATTTTGTTATGTCCCAAACTCTTTATTGTTGCAATTATGATTGTATTTTTAACCAATTGTTTACCCATTCATTTGCTTCTATCCAATTATGAACCCGTACCACTTTTGACGGCACTGGAAGGCGGTTATAAGGTGTATCAAAAAGAATGACGGGTATATCGCACTCTTCGCTTATATCACAAGCATTATCGTGTTTGTCCTCAAAAAAGATATCCACTTTGTGCTTTTTCGCTGCTTCTACTTTAAAGTGCGTTCCAATTAGTTCAATATGATGAAAGGATACATCATGTTCATTAAACCAATTTTCTGTCACATCCAATAGCTTATCTGAGCGAGCGCTGATAAAAAAGAGCTCATGCTGCTTATGCCATTGCTGCAAAATTTCCTTTGCATGTGGAGCAAGAGGGGATGTTTTGTAAATGGCAGCTTCGTTGTCTGTAAACCATTGTGCTAATTCTTCGCGAGTAGCATTTACAAAAGGTAAAAAATCATACTCAGTAATATCTTCGTAAGTTAAATTTGCATTAAATGCTTTATTCAAATGAGGAACAAATGTTTCGGGTGAAGTGACTGTTCCATCAATGTCAATTCCAAATCGTTTAGACAACCAATTGCACTCCAATCTGTAAAATCTTCTCTAGCGGCTTGTTATGTTAAGTGTACTAAAGTAAGAAAACATTAACAACTATAATTTTAAGATGACATCACATACTATAAATGCTCCTTTATTTCAGAAAGTGAGGGATAGACATGGAGAATAAGCAGCATGAACGACGTAAGGATATAGATTATGACGCGTACGAAGCAGACTTTATGGAAGAAACGGCTGCTGAGATAGCAGTTCCAGCTTCAGCACGTGAAGAGCATATTCATCGTGAACATGAAGTAGTTGATCGAGATGAAGGGAAAGGGTATGGGCGTTTTGCGCTAATCCTATCCATTCTTTCGTTATTCTTCTTGCCAATTATCCTTGGCGCAGCTGGGATTATTTTAGGGTTTATCGCACGAAGAAAAGGAGCATATACGTTAGGAGCATGGGCAATAGGAATTGGGATTGTATCCATTATTGTGGGAACCTTTGTCCTCCCGTTCTTTTAACAAAGAAAACAGGGTACCGAAACGGTACCCTGTTTTTTAAGCATTTTGTTCTGCTTTTTGTTTTTCATAATATTCTTCAGCAATTTTATCTACTTCTTTTTTCAACTCTTCAACCATTGTTTCCTCTGGAACCTTACGAACGATTTCACCCTTGCGGAAGAGCAATCCTTCACCTCGAGCGCCAGCAATTCCGATATCGGCTTCACGAGCTTCACCAGGTCCGTTTACTGCACAACCTAATACGGCAACTTTAATTGGTGCCTTAATGTGTGAAATATACTCTTCGACTTCGTTTGCAATGCTAATGAGATCAATTTCAATGCGTCCGCATGTAGGACAAGAAATTAAAGTCGCTGCGTTAGCTGCTAAACCGAATGATTTTAATAATTCGCGAGCTACCTTTACTTCTTCAACTGGATCGGCACTTAAAGATACACGAACGGTATTTCCAATACCTTTAGATAAAATAGCACCTAATCCAGCAGCGCTTTTTACTGTTCCAGCAAATAATGTACCAGACTCTGTGATACCTAAGTGTAGAGGATAATCAAAAGCTTTTGCTGCCTTTTCATATGCTTCAATTGCTAGGTTTACATCAGAAGCTTTCATGGATACGATGATATCGTGGAAGTCTAAATCCTCTAGAATTTTAATGTGATGTAATGCACTTTCCACCATGCCATCAGCCGTTGGATATCCGTATTTATCTAGAATACGCTTTTCAAGTGACCCTGCGTTAACTCCAATACGAATTGGAATACCTTTAGCTTTCGCAGCGTTCACAACGGCTTCAACTTTTTCACGGCGTCCAATGTTTCCTGGGTTAATTCGAATTTTATCAGCTCCGCCTTCAATTGCTTTTAAAGCAAGACGGTAATCGAAATGAATGTCAACAACTAAAGGGATATTGATTTGTTTTTTAATATCTGCAATAGCATTTGCTGCGCGCTCATCTGGGCAAGCTACGCGAACAACTTGACACCCTGCTTCTTCTAGGCGCTTGATTTCAGCAACCGTTGCTTCAACATCATGTGTCTTTGTTGTTGTCATGCTTTGGATAACTACTTCATTATTACCACCGATTGTTAAATTTCCAACTTTAACAGGGCGTGTTTTTGTACGATGTATAATTTCACTCACGTGATAATCTCTCCTTCAAAAAGAAATCAAGAATTTAGATTCATTAATAGAATAACTCTTTATAGATAAAATAACTAGTATAAAGTGTCGCTTGTTTATTTTAACAATGTCAATCTTTGTTTGACAAGAAGTATGCTGTAATTACTTGTAAGTAGGAAATTTATATGTTTTTCCAACTTGAATTTCATGTGGAGAAAGCCCGTTGTTTAAGCTTGTAAAGTCCTTTGATAGCTGATTGATTGAAACGGGAATAGAGCCTTTTAGTGCTTTTTCTATAATGGACAATACTGTATCACCAGCTTTTACTCTTACTTCTATAAAGTGTGTTGTTGTTTGTGTCGGTTTTTCTTTCTCAACATTTGCTATGACAGGAGCAGCTTCAGTTGAGGAAGGGATCGTACCATATTTAATATCATAATGACAAATATAACCAACAAATGCGAGAGCGGCAAGGGCAGATAGTCTTTTCATAAGCTCCTCCTGAAAGCAAATTTTAAATAAACAGGGTGTTATAGCTTATGCTTGTCCAACTTTAACTATGAATG
Source organism: Priestia sp. FSL W8-0001 (assembly GCF_038050335.1). NCBI lineage: Bacteria > Bacillati > Bacillota > Bacilli > Caryophanales > Bacillaceae > Priestia > Priestia sp. FSL W8-0001. The sequence continues at coordinate 3,213,063 of NZ_JBBPAL010000001.1, read as the reverse complement.
GAGAATTTATTTTGAAAGAAAAATTAATGATGATCTCACTAGGATTATTACCGCTCATTATGGTGTTAGGAAATTCTACTTTGATTCCTCTGTTACCAAATATTCAGCAGTCCTTAAGTTTAAACGAATTGCAAACAGGCTTTATCTTAAGCGCTTTTACAATCCCGGCTGCCATTTTAATTCCAATTGCAGGCATCCTATCCGATCGTTACGGTAGAAAAAAGCTTATTTTAATTTCGTTAACCTTTATTATGGTTGGAAGTGTTATTTCATTTTTAAGCATGGTCATACCAAATGAGGCATTTTCAATTCTAATTGGGGGGCGAGTGATACAGGGAATGGGAGCAGCAGGCACGACAACCCTTGCAATGGCCTTAGTAGGTGATGTATTTCATAATGATAAGCGAGCGACGGCATTAGGATTATTAGAAGTTTATAACGGAGTAGGGAAGGTAATTGCTCCTATTATAGGTGCAACTGTTGGGCTCGTAATATGGTCTGCTGTTTTTATTGTCTATCCTTTGGTTGCATTGATGGCTTTTTTAGGTATTAGCCGATATGTGGAAAATGTAAAGGGCAGTGAAAATGTGTTAGGAATTAGAGCTTATTTTCAACAAGCTTTTCGAATTGTTTACCAAAGAAAAAAAGAATTGTTTCCTCTTTTTTTTATAGGAGGGGTAGGATTGTTTATTGTGTTTGGTGTTCTGTATTTTCTATCCTTTTTAATTCAGGAAACGTATCATATCGATGGTTTTTTTAAGGGAACAGCTTTTTTCTTCCCTCTCAGTGCGATGACCCTTGCTTCTTACTGGAGCGGAAAAAGAATTAAAAACGATGAGGCACTAATGAAGAAATTAATGCTTCTAGGTACGAGTTTATTATTTGTAACGTTCGGCTTGCTTATTTTTGTTCATTCTCTGTCTGTTTTAATGTTTAGCTTGACGCTTGCTTTTGGTGGGCTTGGCTTTGTATTACCATGCGTCAACATGATGATTACGTCTACAGCTTCAGATGCAGAAAGAGGATTTGTTGTGTCATTATACGGGACAACGCGATTTCTAGGTGTTGCTTTAGGGCCCATTGTATATGGAATTTGGATGATGAATGAAAAAAGCATGTACGTGTATAGCTTTCTGACTTTGCTGATAGCGGGTGGCTGGTTGATTTTACGAATCTTCAGTTCAGTTGATATTGGAAAGAGAAAAGTTGTAAAAATGAAATCGAAGTAGTTCTTTTTGCCTAAAGAGAACAATTTCTTTACATAGAATTTACAACCTTCTGCCATACTTTTGACTAGTAGTTACAGGGGGGAACAAAATTGAGTATGAACAAACAGAGAAAAAAGAAAAAATCCCAGCAATTTTCACTTTCAGTAAGGTTGTTAGCAGTTGTCATCTTGTTATTGATCTTTGCAATCTCTGCAGTTGGAGCCTTATCTTATATTAAATCCAAAGAAGGTATTGTTTCAGTGATTGAAAATCGTAACGTAACAGTAGATATTTCAAACGCTCTAGAGAAAAAGGTGGAAAGAATAGGGGAGGGTGTTGTCCATTTTCAAGTTAAGGACCAAGGTTACACAGTAGCCTTTAAACAAATTCCTGAAGTTAAATCTTTAATTACGTCTTTTCAGTTAATGTTAGAGCATATGCAATCAATGTTTTTACAATTAAAAGAAACAACTGCTGCTCTTGATAATACGGGTTATATGCTAAAACAAGCCTCGACTAATTCACTTGACCATAATAGACAGTTAGTAGAGATGACAGATCTTTTACAAATAGGCGCTTCTCAAACGGCTACTAGTTCAGAACAAAATATTAATTTTTTTCAAAACATGAATCAATATATAGATAGTATGATTTCTCAAATGAAACAATTATCAATAAATACAAGAGAAATGGATGAATGAGCTAAAATGGGGCAGCTGTCTGTTTAACAAATGTTGAAAACACTGATAAAATAGGACAGGAGTTAGCCACACTTTCCAAAAAACCGCAGCAAGTCGCTCATTTCTTTTAATTACTATAAAGCGTACCTCTTAAGCGTTTAAAGAGGTACGCTTTTCCTTTTTAATCGGAAGCCTAGATAAAATAAATACATATGCAAATAGCACTCCAACTAAATAAAGGCTTGTTGAATAAGGCGCAGAATAAGAGAGCAAATCAATTACCATAAATAGAACAGTCATGGGAGTACTGCTGTAAGCACTCAACACCCAAGCTTGTTTGAACGTCAATATTCTTTTGGTGAAGCGACTCGCGTACAGACCAATCACAGCAAACAGTGTAATTTGAATAAACTTTAATCCTGCTGTTAAACAAAATAATAAAAAGACAGAGAGAGGAATGAAGATAAAAAGTGTATTTTTAATATCTTTTAAGTGATGTAAAAGATTTTCTTTACTTAAAGAATTCCATCCTAAAAGTTCGTATGAATAGACCTGTACTTGGCCCTTAATGGCAAGAAAGACACCATCTTTTAGCAACCCTATTCCATATAAAGGCGGTGCACTTGAAATCTCCTCAGTTGTAATGGTGGAATCTAGAGTAAACGAAGAACTAGAAACATTTATTTTTTCTTTTTCATACAGTTTGAAATCCTCAAGGTAAACAGCGGTGGATGGGGTTTCAATATGCTGAACGGCGTTTTGATAACCGCTTACAATTGTGGGTATCATAAAAAGCAAAGCTGGTAGTAATGAAAAAGCAGTTAGCAATAAAACATACCCAATGGTTTTATTTGGATGTTCAAACCGAAGCATCACTGCTTTTTTTGGAAGGTATGTACTTATTAAAAAGCGGCGAAACATTTCCATGGTCAAAGCTCCTTATTTTAGTAACATTTGCTTTTTATTTTACCATTATATTCATAATGAAAGTGTGAAAAAATGACTTTTTTATGTGGATGCTGTGTTATGTAAATGAAATGTTAAGATAATGTAAATTTTTTAGAATCAGCGTTTACACAACATTTATTTTACGTTAATAATTATGTGGGACTTGTAGATGTCTGTCGAAAAATGAAACTGTAGAGATAGGAGTGAAATTCTTTGGAACTAGATGTTCAGAAGATGATATTTGAATTTATCGGTGGCCTCGGGATTTTCCTGTTTGGGATTAAATTCATGGGTGATGGCTTACAAAAGTCAGCTGGAGATAAATTACGCGATATACTAGATCGTTTTACAACCAACCCATTTATGGGTGTGTTAGCAGGGATTTTAGTTACCATACTTATTCAAAGTAGTTCCGGAACGACTGTTATTACCGTAGGGTTAGTAAGTGCTGGTTTTATGAACTTACGCCAAGCCATTGGCGTTATCATGGGAGCGAATATCGGGACAACCGTTACAGCTTTCATTATCGGTATTAAAATTTCAGACTATGCGCTACCGATTTTAGCTGTAGGTGCTCTCATGCTATTCTTCTTTAAAAGCAAGCCAGTTCAAAACTTTGGTCAAATCGTATTTGGCTTTGGGATGTTATTCTTTGGTTTAGAGCTAATGGGCGATGGCATGAAGCCACTTCGTTCCCTTCAAGCGTTTCAAGACTTAACAGTAAGTATGAGTGATAACCCAATTTTAGGTGTTGTCATCGGTACAGTATTTACGGTTATCGTTCAAAGCTCAAGTGCAACAATTGGTATCTTACAGGAGCTATTTGGCCAAGGAGCAATCGATATTTATGCAGCGTTACCGGTATTGTTTGGTGATAATATTGGTACAACTATTACGGCAATTTTAGCATCCATTGGTGCAAGCGTTGCGGCAAGACGCGCAGCGTTAACTCATGTAATGTTCAATATTATTGGAACAGTTATCTTCTTAATTATTTTACCGCTGTTCACAAAGTTTGTTTTATATTTACAAGATACATTAGCATTAAACCCAGAGATGACGATAGCTTTTGCACACGGAACGTTTAACATCACGAATACTATTATTCAATTTCCGTTTATTGGATTATTGGCTTTAATCGTAACAAAAGTAATTCCTGGAGACGATGCGTTAGTTGACTTTAAACCGAAACATCTAGATCCAGTTTTTATTGAACAATCACCATCAATTGCGTTAGGACAAGCAAAAGAAGAGCTCGTTCGTATGGGGCAATTCTCAACAATTGGATTAGAAGAAGCAAACAATTATTTGAAAACGAAGCAACATAAGCATTCTGATATGGCTTTACAAATTGAAGATGCCATTAACAATTTAGATAAAAAAATTACTAACTATTTAATTTTACTTTCTTCTTCTTCTATGTCAGCTTCAGAAAGTGAAGAGCATTCAATGCTGTTAGACACGGCTCGTGATATTGAACGTATTGGAGATCATTTTGAAAATATCGTAGAGCTTGTTGATTATCAAATTACTAACAAAGTAAAGGTAACATCTGAAGCTAATAAAGATTTAGCAGAAATGTTTGAACTAACAATTTCAACAGTTAAAGAAGCTGTTGCAGCACTAGAGAACAACGATCGTGAAAAAGCTGTTCACGTAATGCAACAAGAAGATCAAATCGACAGCATGGAGCGTTCACTTCGTAAAAAGCATATTTTACGCTTAAACGAAGGTGCTTGCACAGGCTCAGCTGGTATTGTATTTGTTGACATTATTAGTAACTTAGAGCGTATTGGAGATCACGCAGTTAATATTGCAGAAGCAGTGTTAGGAGAAAATCAAAAGAGTGTGACTCAAAAATCTCAATAAGCTAGAAAGAGCGACTCGTTAACGAGTTGCTCTTTTTTATGGAATATTATTATCAAAAAAGTTGTTACAGTGTATACTGTTTGATAATAATAGTAAATAGAGATTGAGATGAAAGGAAACGTGTTAAGTTGGACTTTTTATATTGGACACTCATTGCAATTTGTTTTGTTGTATCATTTATTGGATTAGTCTATCCTATTATTCCAAGCGTACTGTTTGTAGCACTTGGATTTTTATTGTACGGGTTTTTCTATAGTTTTGAACCATATACTTTCTTGTTTGTGCTTATTCAAGGTCTGCTTGTGGCAGCACTTTTTGCCGCTGATTATTTGGCAAATCTAATTGGTGTTAAAAAGTTCGGTGGAACAAAAGCGGGTATTTGGGGAAGCACCATTGGATTGTTGGTTGGTCCATTCTTAATTCCTGGGCTTGGTATATTAATTGGCCCATTTTTAGGGGCGGTGATTGGTGAGTTAGTTGTACACCGTACGAATTTTCAAAATGCTATAAAGATTGGTTTTGGATCGTTAGTTGGCTTTTTCAGCGGTGCTATTTCAAAAGGAATTATACAGGCGGCAATGATCATTTACTTTCTTATCGTTGTTTTATAATAATTTGTTGACTTTTAATTAAAAGCATGTTAAATTTTTAATGTCGCTAATAAATGTTATATCGTTCCACAGTAGCTCAGTGGTAGAGCAATCGGCTGTTAACCGATCGGTCGTAGGTTCGAGTCCTACCTGTGGAGCCATGGCGGTGTAGCTCAGCTGGCTAGAGCGTACGGTTCATACCCGTGAGGTCGGGGGTTCGATCCCCTCCGCCGCTATTCCTTTAAGTGACAAAGCATACATACTATTATTCCACAGTAGCTCAGTGGTAGAGCAATCGGCTGTTAACCGATCGGTCGTAGGTTCGAGTCCTACCTGTGGAGCCAAGGACCCTTAGCTCAGCTGGTTAGAGCAGACGGCTCATAACCGTCCGGTCGCAGGTTCGAGTCCTGCAGGGTCCACCATGAAAAGGTTGGAGGAATACCCAAGTCCGGCTGAAGGGATCGGTCTTGAAAACCGACAGGGGTGTTAAAGCCCGCGGGGGTTCGAATCCCTCTTCCTCCGCCATACATATTGTTGATTAATCTTTCTTTACAATTGTGAAGAAAGATTTTTTATTTTGTTTTCAAATAAAATTTTACGTTTAAATAGGATAGACAGTGGGAAACAGGTAAATATAAGTGATGATTAAATGCTTTTTCATTGAAAGCGTAGGTTAAATTTGCTAATCTAAAAACATGAGGTGAATTTTCTTTCACCAAATTAGGTACATATTTTAAAGGAGGAATTACCCATGGCTTACGAATTACCACAATTACCTTATGCATATGATGCACTTGAACCACACATCGACAAAGAAACGATGAACATTCACCATACGAAACACCATAACACTTACGTTACAAACTTAAACGCAGCAGTAGAAGGAAAAGCTGATTTAGCTTCTAAAAGTGTTGAAGAGTTAATCTCAAATATGGATGCTGTACCAGAAGATATCCGTACAGCAGTACGTAACAATGGTGGTGGACATGCTAACCACTCATTATTCTGGACAATTCTTTGCCCTAACGGTGGCGGCGAGCCAACAGGCGAGTTAGCAGACGCAATTAGCAGTAAGTTTGGAAGCTTTGACGCATTCAAAGATGCATTCGCTAAAGCAGCAACTACACGCTTCGGTTCTGGCTGGGCTTGGTTAGTTGTAAACAACGGTGAATTAGAAGTAACAAGTACACCAAACCAAGATAGCCCACTAATGGAAGGTAAAACACCAATCCTAGGACTAGACGTTTGGGAGCATGCTTACTACTTAAACTACCAAAACCGTCGTCCAGATTACATTTCAGCATTCTTTAATGTAATTAAATGGGACGAAGTTGCAAAACGCTACGCAGCAGCAAAATAATGAGAGAAAAAACCAGTAAAGCAATTATTGCCTTTACTGGTTTTTTTGTTTTCCAATTCTTTTACATATCTCCTTTTCTTTTTCACACACTAGGGGTAGAAGAGAAAAGGAGTTTTTTATATGCCTTTATTAAAAAAAGTTGTTGGAGATGTAGAAGTTAATAAAGATTTATTGTTATTACTTATCATTGGAGGGCTATATGCTTTAGCCATTTCAATTTCAAATTCATTTGTAAACGTGTATTTATGGAAACAAACAGGAGAGTTTTCTGCTTTAGCGATTTATAATTTAGTCATTGTTATCTTTCAGCCATTAACCTTTATTTTAGCAGGAAGGTGGGCTAAAAAAATTGATCGAGTCGTTGTGCTTCGATTAGGTGTTTCGTTTCTATCTGTTTTCTATATCGTGGTGTTGATGGTAGGCGACCGTGCCGATGAATTTTTAATTCTTCTCGGTGCTCTTTTAGGAATAGGGTATGGATTTTATTGGTTAGCATTTAACGTGTTAACGTTTGAAATTACAGAACCTGATACACGGGACTTTTTCAATGGTTTTCTAGGAGTATTAAATTCGTTTGCTGGAATGATTGGACCTCTAGGAGCGGGCTTTATTATTGCTAGCTTATACGAATACATTGGTTATCGTGTGGTCTTTGGCGTTTCACTCCTAATGTTTGTTTGTGCAGTTGTCCTTAGCTTCTTTTTACAAAGACGTCCAGCTGAGGGCGTATATAAATTTAGAGAAGTACTAAGAGAAAGGAAATACAATCGAGACTGGCGCAGAATCTTATATGCACACGTATTTCAAGGAATTAGAGAAGGGACATTCATTTTCGTGGTGTCAGTATTGGTTTTTATTACAACTGACAGTGAACTCGCACTTGGTACGTTTGGGCTGGTAAATTCAGCTGTAGCTTTTGTTGCGTACTATGTTGCTTCTAGGTTTATTAAACAAAAAGACCGCTTAAAGTTTATTTTGGCAGGTGGAATCCTTCTGTATGGTTCAGTCTTTCTATTGTTGTTTAACTTATCATATACAAACCTCATTTTATATGCGATTTGTATCGCAATCGGCTACCCTATTTTGCTGGTACCGTATATGTCCTTAACGTATGATGTGATTGGTCGAGCTAAAGACATTGTTTCTAAACGTATTGAGTATATTGTTGTTCGAGATGTATTCTTAAATATTGGACGCATTATTTCAATTGGCTCTTTTCTCATTGCTGTGGTCTTTTTTAATGAACAGCAAAGTTTACCCATACTGTTAGCTGTTATCGGCGCAGGACACTGTTGTATTTACTTCTGTGTTCGCAACATTTCTCAACCTACGAACAAACACACCCCTAAGTCGGTTACACAGCCAGCTTTAAATGAAGGAGACGGTGAATCTCCAGCATAATGGGGATAGATAATTACTTTGTACTATAGAAATTAGCACAAAATTCTTTTACAATAGACACAGCATAAATAGACACCTTTAAGGTGTCTATTTATTTGCCAAAATGAAAAAATTATGATGAGATTATATATATGTTGATAAATTGTAGGTGAAGAAATGAAAAAGAAAAATAAACGTAAAAGTCATGTCTCGTTTCGGATGAACATTTTATTTCTAGGCATCTTTGCGCTGTTTTCGGTACTGATATTACGTTTAGGTTTAGTACAAATTGTACATGGGGAAAGTTACCAACGTGAAGTTGAGCGTACCGAGGACGTAACCGTTAATACTCCGGTTCCGCGAGGTAGAATGTACGATCGTTATAATCGTGTGATTGTCGACAATACACCTCTAAATGCGATTACATATACGCGCTTCCAAGGTAACACTGCGGAAGAGCGATTGAAAATCGCTCGACAATTAGCAAAGTTAATTGATGTTCCTTACTCAACGGATGCAATTGATGTACCAGAAAAAACAGTGGATGAAAATGCTGAGGACATTGTAAAAATCACAGAGCGTGATTTAAAAGATTATTGGATTATGCTCAATCCAAAAGAAGCTGAAAAGAAAATCAGTGATAGTGACCGAAGTAAAGTAGAAGCGGGAGAAATGACGGATGAAGAGCTTTATAACCGTCAATTAAGCCGCATTACAAAGCGAGATTTACAAACATTAGCTGATGACTTAGAAGTTTTGGCAATTAAAAGACAAATGGAAGCGGGTTATGCCCAAACTCCTCAAATTATTAAGAAAAACGTAACGCCGGCTGAATTTGCTATTGTTAGTGAAAATTTATCGCAGCTTCCAGGTGTTGATACAACCACTTACTGGGAACGCTATTACCCACAAGGCGGTACGCTTCGTACACTTTTAGGGAATGTATCATCAGCCAATGAAGGTCTTCCAAGAGATAAAGTGGACTACTATCTGTCCAGAGGATACAGTCGTAATGATCAAGTCGGTACGAGCTATCTTGAAAAAGAATACGAATCACAGCTTAAAGGTCAAAAAGAGCAGGTTCAATATATAACGGATCGAAGCGGAAATCTTATCGATACCTTACAATTAACTGAAGGGCAGCGCGGAAGTGATTTAGTGTTAACTATTGATATAGAGCTTCAACAAGCAGTAGAAGAAGCTATTACAAAACAATTAATTGAGAAGAAACAAATGTCTGGTACAAGATTTTTAGACCGAGCGTTTGTTGTTATGATGGATCCGAATACGGGTGAAATCCTAACAATGGCAGGTAAGAGATATACAACGGATTCCAAAACAGGTGCTGCTAAAATTGAAGATTTTGCATTAGGGAATTTATCAACTTCATACACGATGGGCTCTGTAGTAAAAGGGGCTACTGTATTAGCAGGGTTAGATTCTGGTGCAATTACAACTAATACAATCTTTGTCGACGAGCCAATTAAGTTTGCGGGAACGAAAGAAAAGAAATCCTTTAAAAATATGGGACCAATCAATTACTCTACAGCACTAAAACAATCGTCAAACGTATTTATGTTTAAAACGGTTATGGCGATGGCTGATGTGCAGTATCGATATAATGGTTCTTTACCAATTAAAGCAAATACGTTTGCGCAGCTTCGCTCGTACTACAGTCAATTTGGTCTTGGCGTGTCTACTGGTATTGAGCTTGATAATGAAGCGACGGGCTTCCAAGGTGGAAGCAGCATCCCGGGTACAGCTCTTGACTTAGCTATTGGTCAATATGATACGTATACGCCTCTTCAAGTTGTTCAATACGCATCAACAATTGCAAACGGTGGCTATCGTATTAAGCCTCAGATTGTAAAAGAAATTCGGAAACCAACAATTAAAGAAGAAGAAATTGGCGGTGTTGAATACTCGTTCGAAACGCAAGTATTAAACCGAATTACTATGAAGCAGGAATATATTAAAGCTGTACAAAGTGGACTTAAGAGGGTAACTCAAGAGCAAGGTGGAAGTGGATATGCAGCATTTGCAAGCGCTCCTTATAATCCAGCTGGAAAATCTGGTACGGCACAGGCTTATGAGAAAAACCCGAATGGCGGGGATCCAATTGCAATTAATAATTCTACATTTATCGCTTATGCTCCGGCAGATAACCCAGAAGTAGCAATGGCAGTAGTTGTTCCTTCAGCATTCACACCAAGTAGCCCGAATAATATTACAAAAGAACTTGCTCGTGAATCAATGGATTTATACTTTGATTTAAAGCAAAAGGGTGAAAAGGAAGTAGATGAGCAAGAACAACAGCAACAAGTAATTGATGCAGAAGCTACAAATGCAGAAGAATAGCAAAGAAAAAAGGCGCTGAAACCTCAGCGTCTTTTTTTATATGCTCTTTTTTCTTAAGGGAATAACATTTCTAAATATAAGTAGTAAGAACATAGAATAAAATCCAAAAATAAGAAAAAAGACTGTTGTTTTTCCATTGGTTTAAGTAAAAAGACCTTGATTTACGAAAGCTTTACATTTGCTTAAAACGGAATTAATAGTTGGGCTTTAATGTATAGCTTGTAGGACAAAACAACGAAATGTCGTAGGAGGAATTTGAGAATGAAAAGCTTTAAATTTCTAGCAATGTCAGCAGTAATCGGATCATCAGTTGTGCTAGCAGCATGTGGCGGCGGTCAAGGAAGTGACGCTGGTGACTCAGGTGAACAATTAAAAGGAAATGTGGCAATTGACGGTTCATCTACTGTGTATCCAATTATGGAGGCAGTTGGCGAAGAATATATGGCAACTCAACCTGGAGTTCAAGTATCCGTTGGTTTGTCTGGAACGGGCGGTGGATTTGAAAAATTCACAAAAGGTGAAACAGATTTAAGTAACGCATCTCGTCCAATTAAAGATGAAGAAAAGAAAGCAGCTGAAGAAGGCGGCGTAGACGTTCAAGAGTTTGAACTAGCTTACGACGGACTATCAGTTGTTATCAATAAAGAAAATGATTGGGTTGATCATTTAACAGTTGAAGAACTAGAAAAAATGTGGGTTAACGATGGAAAAGCAAAAAAATGGTCTGATATTCGTGAAGGCTGGCCAGATGAAGAAATTAAATTCTATTCTCCAGGACATGACTCTGGGACATTTGATTACTTTGATGAAGTAATTTTAGATGGAAAAGAAATTACAGAGTCTGCAACATTATCAGAGGATGATAACGTGTTGGTAAACGGTGTAACGGGTGATAAAAACGCAATTGGTTACTTCGGTTACGCGTATTACTCTGAAAACAAAGATAAGTTAAAAGTTGTACCAATTGATGGTGGAAACGGTCCAGTGGAACCAACAAAAGAGACGGTTATGAGCGGTGAATACGCACCATTATCTCGTCCGCTATTTACTTATGCAAGTGTTGGAGCACTAAAAGATAAAGAACAAGTATATGACTATGTTAAATTTACGCTTGAAAATGCAGGAGAGCTTGCTGAAGAAGTAGGTTATGTGAGCTTAAAAGATGAAGAATATGACGAGCAGTTAAAAACGCTTGAAGGTTTAAAGAAATAGACAAATGAAGATGAGGAGCAGAGCAACGCTTGCTTCTCATCTTTCCATGCGATGGAAGGGAGTTTACTACATTGGCTTTAGCGAATAATGGCAACACTAAGAAGGGTTCCATTCGAGAATTAATAAAGCAAAATAAATCAAAAAAAGGCGCATCAATGATTATAGAGAAAGTGATGCCAATTTTGCTTTTCTGTACGGCTGCTGTATCCGCATTAACAACCGTGGGGATTTTGTTCACATTAATTTTTGAAACAATTATGTTCTTTGAAAGAGTATCTTTTGTTGAGTTTATTACGGGTCAAAAATGGCTTCCGTTTATTGAGAAAGCAGGCAACTTTGGAGTTTTACCACTTGTTACGGGAACGCTATTGATTACTGTAATTGCAATGGTCGTTGCTATTCCAGTTGGATTAGCAGCAGCAATTTTTTTGAGTGAGTACGCGTCGGATCGAACAAGACGTATTATTAAACCGATTTTAGAAGTATTAGCAGGTATCCCAACAATTGTATATGGATTCTTTGCTTTAACATTTGTTACACCGCTTTTAAAAGATGTTATTCCAGATTTAGGGTTATTTAATGCTTTAAGTCCAGGTATTGTAGTTGGTGTCATGATTATTCCTATGATTGCTTCTCTATCAGAAGATGCAATGAGTTCTGTACCTCAATCAATGAGAGAAGGAGCTTTAGCTTTAGGAGCAACACGTTTAGAGGTGGCATTAAAAGTGGTGTTACCAGCAGCTCTGTCAGGAATTATCGCATCGTTTGTACTCGGTATTTCGCGTGCAATTGGTGAAACGATGATTGTTACAGTAGCTGGTGGAGCTACGCCGACAATGGCACTAGACGTAACGGGTTCAATTCAAACGATGACTGCGTATATCGTTCAGGTTGCAACGGGAGATGCAGGGTATGGAACGACTGTTTATTACAGTATCTATGCTGTGGGAATGACGTTATTCGTCTTTACACTCATTATGAACCTACTAGCTCAGTTTATTACAAAGCGCTTTAGGGAGGAGTACTAATTATGTACGTGGATCGCGAGCAAGTACAACAACGTATGCATGGGCGGTTATTAAAAAATAGTATTTTAAGGTTCATTTTTTTCTGTGCAACGATTTTTGGATTAGCAGTTCTGGGTATGCTTTTATATCGGGTATTGACTCAAGGATTAGGCTGGCTTGATACAGGTTTTTTACAAAACTTTGCATCGAGAAGACCAGAAGATGCTGGAATTAAAGCGGCACTAGTTGGCTCCTTATGGCTGATGGCTGTCATTGCACCAGTATCATTGATTTTAGGAGTAGGAACAGCGCTTTATTTGGAAGAGTACGCAAAGAAAAATAAATTTAATGATTTCATTAAATTAAACATTTCTAACTTAGCAGGTGTACCTTCAATTGTGTTTGGATTATTGGGATTAACCATTTTTGTTCGTGAGTTATCGTTAGGAAGAAGTATTTTAGCAGCTGGATTAACAATGAGTTTGTTAATCTTACCGGTTATTGTAGTAGCGGCACAGGAAGCCATTAGGTCAGTGCCAACTCATTTACGTGAAGCTTCGTTTGGAATGGGAGCAACTAAGTGGCAAACGATTTACCGTGTGGTACTGCCGGCAGCAATCCCTGGTATTTTAACAGGAAGCATTTTAGCTTTATCAAGAGCGGTAGGGGAAACAGCACCGCTTGTAGTAGTTGGTTTGCCTACATTCATTGCCTTCTTGCCAGCTGGTGTATTAGATACCGCAACGGCTTTACCGATGCAAATTTATAACTGGACGAGTCGACCGCAAGCAGACTTCCAAAGCGTAGCAGCAGCAGGAATTATCGTGTTATTAGTGTTCTTAATTGTAATGAACTCCATTGCTGTATTTATTCGTAACAAATTTCAAAAGCGTTATTAAGCTTAATTGAATGATGATAGTAGGATGAAGGAGGAGCTTTCCATGACAATCACAATCGATCAAAAAATGACAGAGGAAAATATAAATCCCATTAACAAACCAAAAGAAATTGTTTATAAAACAAAAGGTTTAAACTTATGGTACGGAGAAAATCAAGCGTTAAAAAACATTGATTTAGATATTCATGAAAATGAAGTAACAGCCATTATTGGTCCATCAGGATGCGGGAAATCTACGTATATTAAAACGTTAAATCGAATGGTTGAAATGAGTCCAATTGTAAAAACGTCTGGTGAAATTGAATATCGTGGACAAAATATCTTTAATAAGTCATATCGAGTAGAAGAGCTTCGTACACAAGTAGGAATGGTTTTTCAAAAGCCAAACCCATTCCCAAAATCAATTTATGATAATATAGCTTATGGACCACGTATTCACGGCATTCGCAATAAAAAAATTTTAGATGAAATTGTGGAAAAAAGCCTACGCGGTGCGGCAATTTGGGACGAAGTAAAGGACCGCTTAAATCAAAATGCTTATGGTTTATCAGGTGGTCAACAGCAGCGTTTATGCATTGCTAGATGTTTGGCAATTGAACCAGACGTAATCTTAATGGATGAACCAACGTCTGCTCTTGATCCAATCTCAACGTTAAAAGTGGAAGAGCTTGTTCAAGAACTGAAGAAGGAATTCAGTATCATTATCGTAACGCATAATATGCAGCAGGCTGCACGTATTTCAGATAAAACAGCATTTTTCTTAAATGGAGAAGTTGTTGAGTTTGCAGAGACTGATCGAATTTTCTCAAACCCATCTGATAGACGAACAGAAGACTATATTACAGGACGTTTTGGTTAATAGTTGATCAATTAAGAGGAGATGGACTACATGGTTGTACGTGAAAAGTTTCATGCTGATTTAAAAATTTTACGTGAAAAGCTTTTAGAGATTGGTCGGTTAACAGAAGAAGCGTTAGCAAAAGCTATTGAAGCTTTACAAACGCAAAATGTGGATTTAGCGCTAGAGATTATTGATGGTGACACGGAAATTGATCAACTTGAAGAAGAGATTAATGACTTAGCTATTCTATTGCTTGCAAAACAGCAGCCAGTTGCCACTGATTTAAGAAGAGTTATTGTAGCTATTAAGATTGCTTCTGACGTTGAGCGTATGGCAGACTTTGCAGTGAACATCGCTAAATCAGCAATTCGAATTGGAAAAGAAGACTTAATTAAGCCGCTAGAGCATGTGAAAAAGATGCATGCTATTTCAATTGAAATGCTTAGCTTGTCATTAAAGGCATATCATGAAGAGGACCTAACCCTTGCTAAAAAAGTTGCTGAAATGGATGATGAAGTAGATGAGCTTTACGGAATTACCATTAAAGAGCTGCTTAACCTTGCGAAAGAAAAGCAAGAAGCTATGAATCAAATTACGCAGCTGTTATTTATTGCTCGTTACTTGGAAAGAATGGCAGATCATACAACAAACGTAGCAGAAAGCGTATTTTACTTAGTAAAAGGAAAACGCTATGACTTAAATGAATAACAAAATAAGAAGCGCTCAGCTAATGCTGGGCGCTTCTTATTTTGTTAAAGTGTTAACAATTTGCTCTAAACTCATATTCGATGTAAGCGTATAGGTACCAACTTGGAATTTTGTGCTCGCATTTTTTTGAGCAACGAGATTCTCAAATTCATCAGTCGAATCAATAATATGATTGTTTACTAATGTATGTGCAATATCTAAACTAGACATTCCTGCTTTTATAGAGATTGATACTTCACTTGTTTTAGATTTAGTCTCTTGCTTCTCAAAAGCAGGTTTTAATGAATCTTCGTATTCTTTCTTTTTAATTAATACATACTGGTGGTCCTCTGCATAAGCATGTAGATCAGCATCGCTAATTTTCAAAGAAGTAGCGTTTTTCTCTTGAATAACATAAACGACAGCTAAAATTGAAGTGGCTGTTAATATCCCAATAGCAAATCCTCGTATCGTTAAACTATTCATGGCGATTTACTCCTTGTACGTTAAGCAGTCGTTTTACGTCTTCTTTATGAAGATGCTGCTGGTTTGGAGGTAGAGCATTAGCATGGGCCGAATGAGTTGCTGTGTCAGGATCTTCGTCAGATAATAAGGCTTCTTCTAATAAATCTAAGCGCTTAGTGGTTTGATATTGATCTTGTAGAACAGTCAATGAAAGGTGCTCTAGCTGTTTTTCTACAGACTGTATTTTTGTTTCCTTTAAAAAAGAAAATAAAAGTAAAAATAGGGAAAGTGCAATTAGGGTAATAAAAGCATATAACATGTGGTTCACCTCTTACAAAAGATAAAATCAATCTATGATACCATAAATCGACAAATTGTGTTTATTGTTACAGTTTTTTCTTAGTGGTAATATGACAATAAGTATATCTTAAGTAAAGTGGTGAGGCTTTGAAGACAAAAGTAAATGAATTGGATGTATGTGTTGTAAATCGAGTAAACGCTTCAGCTTTGTATGTACATTGGTCTTTTTCTGACGCTATTCAGGAAATGGTGGAAAAGATGTATCAAAAGAAATGGAATGATCTGTCATTTGCTCTATGTATTTATGATGTAACCGGTCTTAGCGTCACATTTGATGGGCATCAATCAAAGCGTCATACGCTTTTAGAGGTGTACAGCAATCAGACAGAAGCATTCTTAAAAGATATGGATACGAACTGTACATATGTTGTAGATGTGGGCGTATACGAACACCATTTCTTTGCACTGATACGTTCAAGTAGAGTTCAGCTGGGAACAAGTATAGAACCTAAGCAATTGGATCAAACGAAGTGGTCCTGGAGTGAAAATGCACCGCAAACGGATTATGTTCATGATGACTGCTTTAGCACGTATTCTTATTATACAAATGAGTGGAACAAGGTGAATCAAAGTGATGAATGACTTTAATTGCCTAATAATTAATATGGAAGACCCAGTCTATGACATGGTTCATTGGAGTGAAGCGAATGAAAAAGCATTATTTGAGCATTTAGTTAGAAAGTATCTCCCACTTGTACATTACATTCAAAATAATGGGTTAAAAGGTGCTTCAATTATTCTCTCTTCTTTAATTTTAGGAATTTTGGATCATAATGGCTTTAATCAACGATTTAATCACTTCATACAACGTCAAGGTCAATTTGTTGATACTCTGAAGCAGTGGGATGGAAGATTGCTTGACGCGTTAAAGTATTATCAGGATGAACAAATTATAGAGTGTATAGCAATACCTATAACTACGAGGTGTCCATCCCTATTAAAAACATCTAAAGGATACCATTTACAGATTAGCCTTGCAATTGAGCTATTTAATAAATACCTGGGGCAAAGGCCTAAAGGGTTTTACTTGCCAAATGGAGATTATACGTATGAACTTGATAAGTTATTGAAAGCGCATAACGTTGAATATAGTTGTATTGAGGTACAGCACGACTACGGAGTCAATCTGTATACTTCATCAAGCGGTATATTCCTTCTTAAGCATGACGCGCTATTACCTGTCATTTCAAAAAGTGACACAGGTTTACGAAGTTTAAAGGATGGAAAGCTACTATATCAATGTGTAAAAGATATAAACAATCAACAGAAATTAGTGAAGATTTCACCTAAGCATGAGTCATCTAGATATAATCAACCAATCACAGAGGAAAACAGCTGGTTTTATAAGACTATGCAGCAGACAGAAGTAAAGTTAAGCAAGGTTAATAATAAACTGCATAAACTTGAGAGGAAAAAAGAATTAGCGCATACATGGATTATCTTGGCGTCTAGCGAGTGGTTAATTCACTCCAAAGATGACTATAACCGGCAGTTAAAATTATTTAACCAGTTATGTCATGTTGAAGAACAAAAAGTAATGAAGAATGAATATTTACAATGGGTTCCCGATGTGGTGAAAGAATGCGGGATTGCTTATAAAGAGACCAAGAAAGATATCTCTTTATATTTACCGGGAAATATGTCGATTTTAATGCTAGCTTGGGAATATCCACCCCTTGTTATCGGAGGGTTAGCTCGACATGTTTTTGATTTATCCAGAGCTTTGGCGAAATCTGGCCACTATGTGGTCGTTATTACCGCATTTGTAGAAGGGCTACCTTTGTATGAATGTATGTATGGTGTTCATGTCTATCGAGTAAAAAGTTTGCAACCTCATCATGCTGACTTTCTTACGTGGGTAAATAGTTTAAACGTAGCGATGGCATTAGAAGGTATTCGTTTAGCAGCAGCTACGCCGTTTCAAGTAATTCATGCTCATGATTGGTTGGTTGGTACAGCAGCACAGGGTATCGCTAGCCATGTGAAAAAACCGCTCATTACAACAATACATGCAACAGAGCATGGACGGAATAATGGCATTCATAATGAAATGCAGCAAAGAATTCACCAGCGTGAAGAAGAGCTTGTTCATGAGTCCACAGCCATTATTGTATGCAGTACCTATATGAAAAAAGAAATAATGGAATTGTTTAATATAGAGCCAGAGCGCATTTCAATTTTTCCAAACGGCATTGATCAGCACATGGTTGCTCGTGTCGTTAATCGTTCAAAAGAAGTAGCGGTCAAAGGAAAGTTTAAGCTGCGAAATGCACCTATCTTCTTTTCAATTGGTCGCATTGTTTATGAAAAAGGCTTTCAGCTTTTAATTCAAGCTGCAGAATACTTTAAACAGGTAGATATTGATATTCAGTTCATTATTGCGGGTAAAGGGCCCCTCTTGCATGAATTTCAACAACAAATTAAAAATCGAAACCTAGATCAGTATATTAAATTTATTGGCTATATTACGGATGAAGAACGAAACTGCTTGCTACACTTAAGTACCGGAGTAATCTTCCCAAGTCTTTATGAACCATTTGGTATTGTAGCATTAGAAGGAATGGTAGCGAAAAAACCTACAATTGTTTCTGAAACGGGTGGTTTAAAAGATATCGTTAATCATAGGGTAACCGGACTTACGTTCAAACCTGGGGTTGTCGAAGAGTTAATTCATTGCGTTTTCACTGTGATCACAGATTCACAACTGATTCAAGAAATTAGTGAAAAAGGGTATGTTGAGGCAACTACGATGTTTAGTTGGGAACAAATTGCACTGGATACAAGCGCATTGTTTCAAGATCAAATCAAACAGAGTAAAAGGAGGAAGGAAAAGCGTTGAAAGCCATTATACTTGCTGGTGGTAGAGGAACGCGTTTACAGCCGTTAACAAACGACGTTCCAAAACCGATGCTTCCACTCTATGAATATCCTGTTATCGAATATATAGTTGAACTCTTAAAAAAGTATGGAATTAATGAAATTGGCATTACGCTACAGTATCTACCCGAACAGATTATGAATTACTTTGGAGATGGAAAGAAGTGGGGTGTCTCAATTACTTATTTTATTGAAGAGATGCCTCTTGGAACAGCGGGGGGAGTCAAAAAAGCAGATTGGTTTATTGAAGAAGAATGCATCATCATTAGTGGCGATGCTGTAACGGATTTAAATCTAGCTAACGTCATTGCGTTTCATCGTCAACATCAAAGTGAAATGACAATTGTGACAAAGCTTGTGCCAGATGTTACACATTACGGACTCGTATCTGCGAATGACAAAAATGAGGTCACGCGTTTTATTGAAAAGCCAAAGCAATACGAAGCAACTGGAAACTTAATTAATACTGGTATTTATGTAATTCATAAATCAATTTTAAACAGTATTAGCCGTGAAGGAGCAGTTGACTTTAGCTTTGATGTTATTCCCGCACTGTTAAAGAATAATCGTAAAGTCTATCATTATACAACCGCAAACTATTGGATTGATATCGGGCAGCTTCATCATTATAGGCAGGCACATTATGATTTATATGAAAAATTGTTTGGTTCTAATAGTTTGAACCATATTTCAGACACTGCTGTTATTGCAGAGGATGTGAAGGTCATTCCTCCTGTTTATATTGGAGAAGAGGTACAAATCAGATCGGGATGTACAATTGGTCCGTGGGCTGTTATCGGGAAAAACAGTCACATTAATAGTAACGCAACAATTCGAAAAAGTGTTTTGATGAATGATGTTATTGTAAAAAAGAACTGCTTTTTATATGATGTTGCGTTGGAACACGGGATGATTCTTGAAAGAGAAAGTGTTCTTTTAAACGATAAAGCCGAAAGCGGAGCCGTCGCGCGTGTGTTTGATGTGAAGACTAAGCCTCTTTTTAGTATCGCAAAGTTTATGAATCAATTTTCACTTAGAGTGCAAAAACAAAAGAAAGAATTTTAGAAAAATAATCCTTATAAGGAATTTATTAGTTGAAAAATACTCGCTTTACCTTGTATTAGAGATGAAAAGAAATAATATAATCAAAAATTAACTGTGTTAGTTAGAAAAACAGACTGGCATTCCGAAGTAAAAAATGATATTATAGTAAAGTCTGATTTATGTTTATAATGTTTGGAGGGAAAATAGATGCGCGTAAACGTTACATTAGCTTGTACTGAAACTGGTGATCGTAACTACATCACAACTAAAAATAAGCGTAACAACCCAGATCGTCTTGAGTTGAAAAAATATAGCCCAAGACTTAAAAAAGTAACACTTCACCGTGAAACTAAGTAAGCAGTAGGAGAATATTCCTGCTGTTTTTTTTATATAAATATCAGTGTGAGGAGTGGAAAGATGAATAAAGCGGACATGCGACGTAAAATGAAGCAGACGTTATTAAGCTTATCGACAGCAGGTACATACAATGCAAAATCCATGTTGATTACAAAGCGGCTCTTAGATACTACCTGGTGGAAAGATGCTGATGTAATTGCAATAACGATTTCTAGAGGACAAGAAGTAGATACAAAACGACTAATTGAAACAGCTTGGTCTCAAGGAAAAACTATCGCTGTTCCAAAGTGCATTTCCGAGCAAAATGAAATGATTTTTCGGAAAATTACATCTTTCTCTCAGCTAGAAGTTGTATATTTTAATTTGCAGGAACCAATTGAATTACAAACAGAGCTTATTAAAAAGAGTGAAATTGATCTCATTCTTGTACCAGGTGTCGTATTTAGTTCAAATGGTTATCGAATTGGATATGGAGGAGGCTATTATGATCGCTTTCTCGTCGATTATGAACAAATGAAGGTAAGCTTGGCTTTTCATGAACAAATCGTACAACGTGTACCAGTTGAATCCCATGATATCCCGGTGGACGCTATTATTACAGATGAGGAGATTATACATTGTGCTCATAAATAGTTTTCTTATTTATGTAATCATTTGTTTTGTATCCTTTATAGGATATGTACTTCGTGTTTTGTCAAGGTCAGGTGCCATTATGGCTGCTGCTGTTGGTATTAGCATTTATATTGGTTTTGAATTAAAAGGTCTATTACTGTTAGGGATGTTTTTTGGAACATCTACGTTTTTTAGTCAATATAAAAAAGTCAAAAAGAAACTAGTGGAAGAAAAAGTAGCTAAGCATGATCAGCGTGATCATATACAGGTAGCTGCAAATGGTGGGGTTGCAGCGCTGAGTGCTCTTTTATTCTTTAGCTTTGAATCTCACGTCTTTTTAATGATGTTTGCCGTTAGTTTAGCAGCGGCTAATGCCGATACGTGGGCTTCTGAAATTGGCGTATTAAGTAAAAAAAAACCAGTCTTTATTTTAACCTTTAAACAGGTAGATCCAGGAACGTCAGGAGCCATTTCGATACTTGGAACAGTAGCGGGTATCGGTGGATCTTTGATTATTGCAGCTACTGCTTTCTATGCTTTTCCCGAGTTATCAATTATAGAGTGCTTATTTATTAGTATGCTTGGCTTTTTAGGAAACCTTATTGATACGTTTTTAGGAGCGACAATTCAGCTAAGATACCGCTGTTCGGTCTGTTTTTTGCAAACTGAAAAAGAACAGCACTGTGGGATTCCAACTCTTTATGAAAAGGGATGGAATTACTGCAATAATGACGCTGTTAACTTGTTATCCGTTATGTTTGCTACAATTCTTGGAGGGATTTTTTTTATCTTATGTAAAGCCACGGGATAAAGTAGGTTAAACTGTGCATGCTAAATCGTAAGGAGGTTTAGCGAAATGAAACGTTTTATAGGATGGCTTAGTGTACTTTTAATCGGTTATGTTGTATATCAAATAAGATATCGTTTAGTTAACGTGTTTTTTCGTAATTCGTTTTTACGTAGCTTAGCAGTTCGTTCATTTTTTAATATGCCTTACGTGCGGGAGCGTTTAATGAATCAAGTGTTTCGCTAAATGCAACGCATAATAAAAGCACTTTATAAGTCCACTTATAAAGTGCTTTTATTATGCAGAGAAAAGATTGATTTTTTAAGGTTTTTTTGCGATGGTAATAAAGAGAAAATAATAGGGAGTGCATAATGGATGTCAGCCATGCAAGATTATTATTATTGGTCCTTGGTTCATGCAGTACAACATAATAAAGAATGTTCGATTATACATACGAATCGTGATGGAACAGAAGTGTGGTTTGATTGTAAAGTACACGGTGAAAAAACAACGTTTCGAGTGGCGCGTAAAAGCTTTAGCTGGGAGAACGATCTTCAAAAAGATCAAGTGCTAGCGTTCGAGCGTGCTGAGGGACTACGAAAGCAACGGTTTCAGCGTAGAATAATCTTTCATAATATATACATAATAGATTTTGAACCTTTGCAATACGATGGAAGAGAGCAAAAAGATCTTCAGTTAAAAAAGGTGAAGGTGAAATTAGAAAGGTATGTGGGAGAGCAAGTTTATGAAATAGAGTCGCTATTTTCACATTTAGACTTAGCAGTACCAAATGTTGAAGGGTATTCAGAAGAACAATTTCTTCATCAAGCTCATCAAATACGCTATGAAGTGTTAAGTCAGATGAATACAGAGCGTAAAGAAGAAGAGAGGTTGTTTCAATATGGAAAGCCTTTCTTTACATACATTTTTCTTGTTGCTCAAATTTTAATGTTTCTATTTTTAGAGTGGAAAGGAAGTAGCGAAGATCCGTTAACTCTCATTGAGTATGGTGCAAAGTACAATCCTCTTATTTTAGAGGGAGAGTGGTGGCGTTTCTTTACGCCAATCATTATACATATTGGTGTTTTTCATCTATTAATGAACAGCTTAGCTCTTTATTATTTAGGAACGTTAGTAGAAAGAATGTATGGTAGCGCACGCTTTTTGTTCATCTATATAGCAGCAGGCTTTGCAGGCGTTTTAGGAAGCTTTGTATGGACTTCAAACTTATCAGCAGGAGCTTCAGGCGCAATATTTGGCTGCTTTGGTGCGCTACTTTTTTTAGCACGTACAAATCCAAGAGTCTTCTTTCGGACAATTGGTTATAATGTGTTAGCTCTTATCGTCATTAACCTTATCTTTGGTTTAGTAGTACCAGGAATTGATAATGCAGGACATATCGGTGGGCTTGTTGGTGGATTCTTAGCTGCCAGCATTGTTAGTTTGCCGAAAAAACCAAAGTTATACGTACAGATACCAGCATTTGTATCAACCGTATTGCTCGTACTGGGCTTGTTATACTATGGTTTTTCTATTCGAACAACAACAGCAGACGAGCCCTACGCTCTCAGCTTAGCAAGCGAGTATATTAAACAAAAAAAATATGAAGTAGCAATTAAATCGTTAGATAGCTTTGTAGAACGGGATACAAACAATGCATTGATTTACTATTTAAGAGGATATGCTTACACTGAACTAAAAGAATATGAACGAGCGGAACAAGAGCTAAAAGAATCTGTGAGGTTAGACTCTAACTTTCATGAAGGCTACTACTACTTAGCTCTATTGAATGCAGAGTTAAATCATGTGGATGAAGCAAAGGAAAACGTAGAAAAGGCATTAGAAATAGAACCAGCTAACAAAGAATATCAAGATTTACAACGGAAATTAAATTGATAAAAATAGACAGAGTACTTAAGATTTTCTGCTTTACTATTGTGAGAACGTTTACTAAAATAAACTAGATAGGATTAAATGGTCTCATTATTTTATGACTATATGCAGGTGAAGAGATGAACACGTTATACGATGTGCAACAACTTTTAAAATCGTTTGGAATTGTTATATATATTGGTAATCGTCAAGCTGATATAGAGTTAATGGAAACAGAGATACGAGAGCTATATCAATCAAAGTTGATTGAAACACAAGATTATCAAATGGCAATTTTATTGCTTAGACAAGAATTACAAAAACAAAAGGAAAAAGGATGAGTAAAAAAATGGATGATAAATGGTTAGTTGGTGTTGACTTAGGCGGTACAACAATTAAGATGGCTTTTGTTAATCAATACGGAGAAGTGATTCATAAATGGGAAATTCCAACGGATATTAGCGAACAGGGGCGAAAAATCCCAACGGATATTGCAAAAGCAATCGACAAAGAAGTCGTGAACTTAGGAGAAAGCAAGTCGAAACTTATGGGGATTGGTATCGGTGCTCCAGGTCCAGTGAATTTTGCAAACGGTTCGATTGAAGTAGCAGTTAACTTAGGGTGGGAAAAATTCCCTATTAAAGATATTCTAGAAGTGGAAACTTCTTTGCCTGTAGTAGTGGACAATGATGCAAACATTGCGGCAATTGGTGAAATGTGGAAAGGTGCAGGAGACGGAGCGAAAGATTTACTATGCGTAACGCTTGGAACAGGTGTAGGAGGAGGGGTTATTGCAAACGGTGAAATCGTTCAAGGAGTAAACGGTGCGGCTGGTGAAATTGGACATATTACATCGGTGCCTGAGGGTGGAGCGCCATGTAACTGTGGGAAAACAGGCTGTTTAGAAACAATTGCTTCTGCAACAGGTGTTGTTCGATTAGCGATGGAAGCAGTGGTGAATACGGATAAGTCAAGCACCCTTCGTACACTTCTAGATGAGCATGATCAAATTACTGCTAAAGACGTTTTTGATGCTGCCCGTGCAAACGATGAATTAGCTGGAGAAGTGGTTGACAAAGTGGCGTTTCATTTAGGACTAGCACTTGCAAATTCGGCTAACGCATTGAACCCCGAGAAAATTGTCCTTGGAGGCGGTGTATCACGTGCAGGAGATGTGTTGCTCGATCCAGTGAAGTCTTACTTTAAAAAGTTTGCGTTCCCAAGAGTAGCTGAAGGAGCAGAGTTGGCAATTGCTACACTTGGTAATGATGCAGGAATTATTGGTGGGGCATGGTTAGTTAAAACATATGTATAAATAGGCGTAAACTAAAAAAAGAGAATGGTAGACGGTTCTACCACTCTCTTTTTTATGTAAAATAAAAGAAGGATTATCTTATCTCTTTGGTAAATTATCTTAATTATGTTTTTTGAAACTTTTTAGAAGAAAAAACGTAGAAAAAGAGAAGTATCTAATCTGATTATAACATTTCAATTATAAAGGTAATATGTTATAAATTATTTGCTTTTTTGTAAAAAAAACATTAAGATTAGGGTCGTTATATGACATTTACGGTGTCTGAAAACAGTGGATAAGGAGGTCCTTGATGAAAGACAAAATTTCATTGTCAAAGTTGTCGTTTATTCTTACTGCTGTCGTTTTGCTTTGGATAAAAACATATATTGTTTATAAAACACAGTTTGATATTACAATTGAGAATTCGACACAAGAGTTTCTATTGTTTATAAACCCACTGAGCTTTTTATTGCTTATTCTAGGGGCAGGTTTATTCTTTAAAACACGTAAAGGAGCTAAGGCTTACGTTTTAACTACTAGTTTCATAGTTTCCTTTATTTTATTTGCAAACGTAATGTTCTATCGTTTCTTTAATGATTTCTTAACGTTACCCGTTCTTTTTCAAACAAGTAACATGGGAGACTTAGGAAATAGTGCGTTTGAGTTGTTTAAATTTACGGATGTTTTAATGTTCGTAGACGTAATTTTCCTAGCAGTCCTTGCTTCTTTATTTAAAGCAAACAATAAAGTAGACGAGCCGACTACTCGTAAAACAAGGTTTGCTTTTTATATTGCAGTGGTGGCCGTATTTATTTCAAACTTGGCTTTAGCTGAAACAGAACGTCCAGAACTATTAACTCGTGCATTTGATCGTGAAATGCTGGTGAAAAATATCGGTACGTACAACTATCATATTTACGATATTGTACTGCAGTCAAAGACAAAAGCCCAACGAGCATTTGCTGATAGTAGCGAATTTGTTGAAACAGAAAATTATTTAAAAGCAAATCAAAAAGAGCCAAACCCTGATATGTTTGGAAAAGCAAAAGGGAAAAACGTAATTGTTGTTTCACTAGAGTCTACTCAAAGTTTTGTTGTAAATAATACGATAAACGGTGAAGAAGTTACGCCGTTTTTGAATGACTTTATTGAAGAGAGCTATTACTTTGATAATTTCTATCACCAAACAGGACAAGGAAAGACTGCTGATAGTGAGTTCTTATTAGACAATTCACTGTACCCACTAGGGCGTGGATCGGTATTCTTTACGCATGGAACTAATGAATTTAATGCAACGCCTGAAATATTAAAAGAAGAAGGTTACTACTCTGCTGTTTTCCACGCAAATAACAGTAGCTTCTGGAACCGAGATATTGTATACCCTAACTTTGGTTACGATCGATTCTTTAATATTAATGATTACAACGTAACAGATGAAAATTCTGTAGGATGGGGCTTAAAGGACAAAGAATTCTTTGAACAATCTGTGGAACACATGAAAACATTACCACAGCCTTTTTATTCAAAATTCATTACGTTAACAAACCACTTCCCATTTGAGCTAGATGAAGAAGATCGAATGGTTGATGAGTATGATTCAAACAGTCGCACGTTAAATCGCTACTTCCCAACATTACGTTATCAAGATGAAGCGTTTAAACAATTTATTCAAAAGTTAAAAGACGAAGGATTGTATGAGGATTCAATTATCGTTGTATATGGTGACCACTATGGTATTTCACAAAACCATAACGCAGCAATGGAAAAATATCTAGGAAAAGAAGTAACACCTTATGTATGGACACAGCTACAGCGAGTGCCTATGGCGATTCATATTCCTGGAGAAACTGATAATAAAACAATCTCAAAAGTTTCAGGCCAAGTTGATTTAAAACCAACTATTTTACACTTATTAGGTATAACTACGGATAATCACGTTCAATTTGGAACAGATATGTTTTCCGAGGATAAGTTAGACTTTACTGTCCTTCGTGACGGAAGTTTTATTACAGATAAGTACGTGTATACTAGTGATAAATGTTACGATAAGTCTACTGAGCAGGAAACAGATAGAAGTAACTGTGAACCTTATATGGAAAAAGCAAAGCAAGAGTTAGATTACTCCGACCAGATTGTATATGGAGATCTTCTACGTTTCTATGATGGAACAACTTATCGTCCAGATAAAAAGCAAGAAGAAACTGATAAGAAATAAGAAAAAAGAGACTGAGACATAAGTAGTTCAGTCCTTACTATACCTGAACGATTGAGAGTTCATAACTTTTAATCGTTCAGGTTTTTTTGGTTGATTGTGAAAACAATGTTGGAAACAGGGTGCAATGGAACGAACGTGTTGAGACAAACTAAAGAGATGGGAACAGCTAGTGTTCGTCTTTTAGAAGCAATCATTTTGTTATGTCCCAAACTCTTTTTTTGTTCATTCTCCATCATAGTTTTAACATATAGATAATAAAGAGGAGCGTGATATGATGACCATTGTGAATGAATGTATTCCTTATAACTATGAGCGAACGATAACTGACCTCTATCGATTAATTTCTAAGTACCCTTATGGAAGGATTGAAAGTATTGGAAGAAGCGTACTTGGAAAACAGATTCCACATCTACTCATTGGTCATGGAAGCCATGTTGTACATATAAATGCTTCATTTCATGCGAACGAGTGGATTACAACAAACGCACTAATGAAATTTCTAGAAACGTATTTACGAGCCATTTATCGAGGAGAACGCGTTGCTGGAATTGATGCTCAGCTTTTATATGAAAATATTACTTTATCTATTGTACCAATTGTAAATCCAGACGGTGTTAACTTAGTTATAGATGGAATTAATGCACATGAGGCGTACTCAGCGTTTATTCCTTATATAGGAAGGGAGGTTAATGATTTTCAGGGGTGGAAAGCAAACATTAGAGGGGTGGATTTAAATAATCAATTCCCTGCATATTGGGAGATTGAAAGAGAACGTAAAATTCCAAAGTCACCACACTTTCGAGATTTCCCTGGCTATGCTCCTTTATCTGAACCTGAGGCTAAAGCGATGGTTCAGGTTGCAAAACGATATCAATTTGACTGTGTAATTGCGCTGCATACCCAAGGTGAAGAGTTTTACTGGGGATATATGAACAAAGAGCCAATGGAAGCGAAAGAGATGGCGGAGTATTTTGAGAAAGTGAGCGGATACCGAGCAGTGAGAACAATTGATAGTCACGCGGGGTATAAGGATTGGTTCATTCTTGAAACTGGAAAGTTAGGCTTCACGCTTGAACTTGGTAAAGGAATTAACCCAATTCCTTTATCGCAGTTTCACATTTTATATCCAAAAACAGAATCAATTCTTGCTAATGCAATGAATATCCTTGCATGTAAATAAAATATAATCGTAATAAAAGCGCCTATCAAAGAGGCGCTTTTCTTTATACTCATTCGTTAATGAGCTGCTGGATATCCATGATGTAAAATAGTCATAACCGTAAACCAACCAAATACAGCAAACGTTGCCACAGCAAAGCCTACTCCAAGGAAGTTTTTATTGCGCAAAGATGAAATAGCGGCAAAAATACCTAATAATGTTGTTAAGCCTAATATAATCATTAGTCCCATGAAACAACCTCCTTATTTGTAAGGATTGAAAGTAAAGCGCTAACATACTTCTAACTTCTTTATTGTAAAACTTTTCTAACGATTTGTCGAGGTGGAAAATTAGCAAAACAATGTTCTAGGGTTTTCATTTCCCTAGATTTATGTGTATGATAAAGCATAGAGACAATGAACTGAGAAAGATAAGGAGGCGCTGCTGATGAAATATCATCGCGTACCATTAGGACCTATACAAACAAACTGTTATTTACTTGTGAATGATGACAAAGAATGCTTAATTGTTGACCCAGGCGGCGAAGGAAAAAAACTTAATCAACTCATACATAAGCAACAATATAAACCACAAGCAGTGGTATTAACTCATGCACACTTTGATCATATTGGTGGAGTGGACGAAGTAGCATCACATTTCTCTATCCCTATATATGTTCATAAAAAAGAAAAATCTTGGTTAAAAGACCCAGCAGTAAATGGTTCCACTTTTTTTGGTCTAGGAGAAGTAACTGTTCAATCTGATGTGACGCTGTTTGCCGGAGAGGGCAGCACAACAATTGGGTCATTTTCGTTTGAATTATATGAAACGCCAGGTCACTCGCCAGGGAGCGTATCTCTTTACTTTAAAGAAGCAGAGTTAGTTATTTCAGGAGATGCACTGTTTGAAGGAAGTGTTGGGCGTACCGATTTACATGATGGAAATCATGAACAGTTGCTGAAGAGCATTCATACAAAGCTTTTGGTACTGCCTGAAGAAACGTTAGTTTTATCTGGGCATGGTGGAGAAACAACAATTGGTCAGGAAATGGATCACAATCCGTTTTTAAATGGATTTTAAAAAAGAAGCAGCGATGAATCCATCGCTGCTTCTTTTTTATCATTATTGTCCGCCTGGCGTCATCATAAATGTACTCCAGTAAGTAAACCCTACAAAGAATACTGTTAAATAAGCACCAAACACATAGATGTACATACGTTCTGATAGTTTTAAATAGCTTAGTAAGACAAAAAAACCTGTTTGAGCTAAAAAGAGCAAGGATGTTTGTGGCATATGTCCAAGGTAAAACATGACTGCAAAGATCCCTGTCCAAAACCCCATTACACGGTACATACGTTCCATGTTTGTTGCCTCCTTTATCCCACTTGTCAATTATTGATTATAAAGTACAATTTATCCAATTGTAAATATAATCTAAGCATGCTTGTTGAAATTGTGTAGAAAGATAAGTAATTCTTTTCCATTATAGTACATTTATTGTTTGATGAAAACGTTATCTTTTTTGTTCAGCGAATCTTTTTGAAAAAAAGCATAAAAATAAAACAAAATAGTGTACAATATTTATACAAAACATGTACGATGTGTATAAATTGATTAAACGACCTTACAGGAGGATATAAAATGGAATCAGTTATGTTTTATACGTATCCAAGTTGTACATCTTGTCGTAAGACGAAAAAATGGCTTGTAAAGCAAGAAGTTAATTTCAATCAGCGCCACCTCTTTCGCGAAACTCCTACTTATGAAGAGATGCTTGAATTATTATCAATGACAACTGAAGGTATTGATGAAATTTTAGCTAAGCGGAGTCAAGAATATAAAAATTTAGATGTCGATGTAGAAAGCATGACGATTTCGGAAGTCGTTCATTTGTTAATGGAGCAACCAAGACTTCTTAGAAGACCCATTTTAACAGATGGTAAAAAGCTTGTAGTAGGATACAATGAATCCGCGTTAAAAAACCTCGTAAAAAAGCAAAAAAAGGTTTCATCAATGGTGGGATGATGAGAGTTGTTATGGTAGATGGATAAGCGATAACGATTGAAGGTAAATAAATCGTTATCGTTTTTTTGTGCTTTATGAAAAAATTAGTTCCGAGCCAATCGTTTAAAAAGGAAGAAAAAATTTTAAAAAAAGAAGGAATTTCACTAAATAAGTCGAATTTCAACTAACACTACCAAGAAATATGCTTAAATATGACAGAATAAGGAGAGATGCTCATTGAATGAAATTGAACAATTAGCCACACGCATGATTCGTGAAGCATGTGAGATGAAGAGCTCGGATATTCACATTATCCCTCGAGCTAGAGATGCCATAATTCAGCTAAGAGTTGATCAAGATTTGGTTGCTCATCAAACGCTCCCAAAAGAGGTATCTGAACGACTCATTTCCCACTTTAAATTTTTAGGGAGCATGGATATTGGTGAAAGACGAAAGCCTCAAAATGGTGCACTGTCTACAACAATCGATCATATTAAAGTTAATCTACGTTTATCCACTTTACCTACATTGCAGGATGAAAGTCTCGTTATTCGTGTATTACCCCAAACGCAAACAACTTCTCTTAAATATTTATCACTTTTTCAAAATCATACCAAAAAACTTATTTCACTGCTTAAGCATTCACATGGATTAATTGTGTTTACTGGGCCAACAGGGTCCGGTAAAACAACAACTTTGTATACGTTACTTCATGAGGTCAACCATTTATTAAATCGAAATGTCATTACGCTTGAAGATCCAATTGAACAGCAGAGTGAAAAAGTACTGCAGGTACAAGTGAATGAACGAGCTGGCATCACGTATGCAACAGGTTTAAAAGCAATTTTACGTCATGACCCTGATATTATTATGGTCGGGGAAATCCGCGACGCTGAAACAGCTCAAATTGCGGTTCGCGCAGCTTTAACCGGTCATCTAGTACTGACAACTATGCATACGAAAGATACAAAAGGCTCTATTTATCGATTGCTTGAGTTTGGTGTTAGTATTCAAGAAATTGAACAAACGTTGGTAGCCGTAGCTGCACAGCGATTAGTCGAAATAAAATGTAATTTTTGTGAAGGAAGATGTCATCCGCTATGTAAGAAAGAGCGTTTAAATAGACAGGCTAGCGTGTATGAGCTTCTATATGGAAGGGAAGTAAACGAAGTAATTAATGAAGTGAAAGGAAAGGAATTTCAATATGATTATGCACGACTAAGAGATGCAATTCGAAAAGGTATTGCGCTTGGGTATTTGTATTCACATGCGCTAGATGGGTGGGGGTCTTATTAAACGAAAGACATCAAACAAACATTGGGGACTTTCCAAACAAGCTAAAGTTTTAAGTCAGTTATCGAAGCTTGTTGAAAAAGGATATACGCTATCTCAAGCTTTATCGTTTATAGCATTCCAGCTATCAGCGAAGCAGCGTAGCGATGTGGATGCTTGTTTAATGGCAATGCGTCAAGGCGAGTCTTTGCACAGCTGTCTTCTAAAACTGAAGTTTCACCGAGACGTATTAAGCTACCTTTATTTTGCTGAACAGCATGGAGATCTTCATTTTGCGCTAAAAGAAAGTAGTCATATGCTAAGTGAGAAGATAAAAAACAAGAAACGATTTCAAAAGCTAGTACAATATCCACTTTTACTTTTAAGTTTCATCCTTGGGATTTTATTTATATTAAGCACCGTTTTGTTACCGCATTTTCAGTCTCTTTATAAAACAATGGGACACGAACAATCACCATTTCTTCTTATCTTTATGTCGACTATGTCTTACTTTCCACACGCACTTCTTGGAATCTCTGGAACCTTGTTGCTAATAGGAGGTCTGTATCTTATTAGTACAAAAAAGCTTGCTCCTGTAAAGAAAATGAACATTTTGATGAAAATTCCTTTTATGAAGCAGTTCACTAAGCTGTTTAACTCCTATTTTTTCGCGGTTCATACGAGTAATTTATTAAAAGGTGGACTATCAATTTATGAGTGTCTCTCGCTCTTTCAGCTGCAGCAACACTATCCTTTTTTTAGAGAAGAAGCTAAGCTTTTCACAACAGAACTTGCCGCTGGAAAATCTCTTAATCAAATTTTACAAACACGTCCTTATTATCAAAAAGATTTAGCAGAGGTCGTTGTTCATGGACAAAAAAATGGGGATTTAGCAAAAGAATTGTACGACTACAGCCTATATATGGTTGAGAGAATGGAAGAATGGGTTTTTCACATTCTCAAATATGTTCAGCCCATTACGTTCGCCTTTATTGGTATCGTTATTCTACTTATGTATATGTCAGTCATGATGCCAATGCTAGAAATTATGTCGAGTTTATAAAGGGGATTCAAACATGTTAAAAAATGAGAAAGGTTTTACTTTAATTGAGATGCTCATTGTTATGTTAGTTATTACAGTGCTATTGCTTATTATGGTGCCAAATGTATTAAAGCATAACGCTGTTATTAACAATAAAGGATGCTCGGCTTTAGTGAAAACAGTGGAAGCACAAGTGCAGGTGTATGAGCTTGAAAACGGAACAAAGCCTACTTTAAACGAGCTTGAAAGCGGAGGATACTTAAAAGAAGGAACGGTGTGTCCAAATGGTTCGAAAATTACAATAGGTACGGATGGACGCGTATCAGCGAGTGATGGAAACTCGTAAAATGAATCAAAAAGGCTTTACGCTAATCGAGTCCTTAATCGTGTTAGCCATTGTGCAAGTTATGGTGTTAATCATCGTCATCAATTTAAAACCTCTTATGGCCCACTATCAGTTAACCTCATTTTTACGACAACTTCAAGCAGATACCTTTTATACGCAACAAATAGCCATCACTACTCAGCGTCCGGCAAGGCTTACATTTGAGCCAACCAACTCCCGATATTTGTTGCTTAAGATTGGAGCTGAAAGGCCCATTATGCAAAGAGGTTATCATTCGAATATTCGCGTTGTGTTTAGCAGTGGTACAAGTTCGATTCAATACAATGAGCAAGGAAATATTTCGCAGGCAAAAAGTTTGTTTATTTCAAGTAACAAAGAAACATATAAGGTCACGTTCCAAATTGGAAGAGGACGCTTTTATGTTACGAAAATATAATAATCAAACAGGCTTCACATTACTGGAAATGCTAGTAGCATTCAGTGCGCTGATTATGCTCACCGCTGTGATTGTTCCTTTATATATTCAAGCAATACAAGCTGAAAAAGATAAGAAGCGAATGTATGTAGGAGATGCGCTTTTGTATGAAAAAGTCATGACGGATGCTGATCAAAAGCACTTACTCTCTGAAAAGAGGATGTATAACGGGGTTGAATACCTCCTTGTATTCAAAGAAGAACCGGTTCCAAAGTGGTGTGTTTCTTGGAAAAGAACTAATCAGAAAATCATAGAAAGATGTGAATCTACGTTAAAATGAGGAACCAAAAAGGTTTTACATTAGTAGAAATGTTGCTTAGTTTAACGATTTTCTTTGTAATAGTATCCTTTATTCCGCCTGTCTTGTCATTGGCTAACCAAAAATATGCCCCTGATGACCTAGCAACAGAAATGGAATGGGAAATCTTTATTCAGCAGTTAACAAAGGAGTATCGAAGAGCGCATCATGTTAGCGTTAACGAAAGAATTTTATCATTACGAATAGATGGAGAGCCTTTAGTTACGTATGAACCTTTTAATGATAAGGTTCGGCGTAGGGTTGACCAGAGTGGTCATGAAGTTGTCTTGCAGTTTGTGAAGTTAATTGAGTACAAATACGAAAGCAATCTGCTTCATGTTAAGGTGGTATATAAACACGGTGAAATTCATGAAACAACGATTAAAACATTTATGGATGTTGAATAAAGATAGGAAAGCGTACCAAGCGGGTTTTGCGCTTCCCTTTGTACTAGCCTTTAGTGCGCTATTTTTATTTTTACTATCCCACCAGTTGGTGTATTTTGTAACGAAAAGTACGTTTTACGCCGAAGTAAATCAGCGCTATGAATTAGACTATTTACTGCAAAAAGGAGTTCGGGATTTACAAGCAGACGTTCAAACAAATAATTTTTCACAAGAAAGCGATGGGGTACTAACTTATGATTCAGGAACCGTTAAGTACCAAATACTAAGGCAGACAGAGGATAGTGTGACTATTCAAGTTCGCTGCGCTACAAAAGAAGAAAGACAGCTTATTCATACAATTACTTTTCAGCGAGAAAGCGGTAAGGTAATTGCCTGGGTTTAGAGATAGAGCAAAAGACCTTGAGTTTATGAAGAAATCAAGGTCTTTTGTTGTTAATCATCAAATTCAACATCTTTATCATTAATTTTGATTTTTACATGATGATGTTCTACATTACGCTTTGAATGGTTAGTGAAAGGAGGTCTAATCACAACCGTTTCATCAATGGGTTCCAATGCTTGTTTAATTTGGCTTTCGTTGACATTATAAGCTTTTTGAAACACTTCAGGAGGTGTTAAGCGAAGGATGTCTGAACCTTCTGCTGATTCAAACTGGTCGTTATTAAAGAAAAGGTGAAGGTGAGCTTCTTCTGTTAATGGTTCAATCCAGTGCCACCAACCCATTGGGATAAATGCTACATTTCCTTTTTTAATACGATACGTATGCAGGGTGCTCGTATCGGGATCTATAATTGATACCTCGACTTCTCCAGAAATCACCACATCTAACTCCCAAGCATTGGGTGCCAATGAGGTTCTCTCATATAGCCTTTAGTTAAATATAAGTCTACAAAAGCTCAACCGATCATGGCAGGGAGCTGTGTAGATGTTACTTGATACGCAATGTTGTTGGTGTTTCGTTTAAATAATACGCTGTTTTGGTAGTTAAACGATAAGTTTGGTGTACCAGACGTCTTCTTAATATTCGAATTATCAGGAACAAATTCAGAATGACTCATAGTTGTTTCAACCTCTTTCTTACAAAAGAATATAACGTATCATATTATTAGTCAGGAAAGAATGTGTTACATCATCACAAAGTTTTCTTGCTTTTGATTAATAGCTTTTCGGCGAGGATATACTAGTTCGTAGGAGATGATGATGTGAAAACAAACGACTACGTGAAGTACGTAACGCAGCAGCTTGTTCAATATATGGATCAACCGAAAGAAATTCGTAAAACCAAACGAATTGAAAAGAAAAAGACACGAGATCCGTTTTTTAATAGGTGGTTTGGAATGATTCCTCTTTCATTTCAAATCTGGTATCGAAATACGAAAAAAGGTAAAAAGTAGCCTGCGCTCTTTTTACCTTTTTTATTTATAGAATGTTTTATACGAAATGACGTGAAAGGTGATGATTAACAGTTTGTTCAGACAAGTAAAACAATCCGCCGTTTACAATTTTCGTTAAAATAACAGGCTCATATAAATCTTGTAAAGCCTGTTTTTCTGTCGTATAGCTTTCGGGTAGCTCTTCCATATTCTCATAGAAATGATCTAAAAGTGCAAGGTCTTCATACCATCTTTCTTGCGCTTTTTTTGCCCAATCCATCGGCTGCTTTGAAATGTGATCTTCCACATAAGCTGATAATCTTGAAATTCCGCTTTTGGGGCGAATAATTGGCGATAGCGTAAAGCAATAATCAGGAATCTTTGACGTGAAGTTTTGTTTGGACATCATCAGCTGAAAGTTATCAAGAATCGCTCCCGTAATTAAATTTAACCCAAGCGATAGTAATTCATCTTTTTTTCGGTCACACTTATACGAAACCTTCATATTTAAAGCAAGCCAAGGCTGAAGTGAACGCTGCGATTGTGAGTGAGAATGCATTTTTTCATATAAGTGAACGAATCCTCCAAACTTTTGGGCTGACCCAAAAATTTGATGTAAACGCGGTGAGCCAAAGTGAATTTTTTCGCCTTGTACAGATGAATCATCATAAGTTGGATCGGTGATAAACGTAAGTGAAGCAGGATTAGGTTTCCCGCCTGTTTTTTCAATATAATGCCAATAAAAAGGTCGGTTCATAAGCTCTTTATCCATTTCAATAGTAAGCTGAACCTTCAAATAAGATGGGTCGTCTTCTGTCAAGTCACAGTTATGTGCCGTGAAATATTTTTTGAGAAATTGATGAATTTCAGTTTGCTGCATGCTGTTCACCTTCTTCATCTTCGTGATATTCAATAATGGATGTAAGATTGTTCATCTTAATTTTCATTTCTCCTTCACTTCGTGAATGAAGAAGAATATCTTGAATGTGATCTTCAATGTTATCAATTTCTAGTTTGGTTAAAATTTCGTCGAGCTCACCAACAACACGTTCAAATAAATTTATTTTTTCATAAAGTAGCTTTAAAATATGTTCTTCGACTGTATTCTCAATTGCTAGATTATAAATGTGCACATCATGCTGTTGACCCAGTCTATGAACGCGTCCAATTCGTTGCTCTAATCTCATTGGGTTCCAAGGTAGGTCGTAGTTAATGATATGGTGACAGAATTGAAGGTTAATTCCTTCACCTCCAGCTTCCGTTGCGATAAAAACTTGAGCATGGCTTTCAAAAAGCTGTTTCATCCAGTCTTTTTTTCCACGCTTAAATCCACCCCTAAACGGAACAGATGTAATACCGTGTTGTTTTAAATACCACTGTAAATAAAGCTGAGTTGCTCGATATTCCGTAAAAATGATGACTTTATCATTAATCTGTTGAATTAATTCAATTACCTTTTCTGCTTTCGCATTTTGAGGAACGGTTTGTACTTTTTCAAGGAGTGGTTTAAGTATCTGAGTAGCTTTTTCACTGTTTTCGTCCTCTTGGCGTTCAAGCATGCTTTTTAAGGTCATAAATACTGCTTCGCGACTGCTACAAGCTTCGCGCTGCAATGTTAAAATTGCAAAGGAACTGCTGGGTAAATTTGAATGTTGCTTAAATGAAGTGATTTGATCATACAACTCTCGTTCTTCAGATGAAAACTCAACAGGAACGGTTTGAACAATTCGTTTTGTCCATTCAATACCTGTGTCTTGCCTGCGGTTTCGAATCATCACTTTGTTAACGAGTTCCTTTAAATACTCATCATTTTGAACAGAACGTTTCTTAGCAGAAAATAAATCAGCAAAATAATCTTTGTTTCCTAGGTGGCCTGGTTTTAATAACGAAACTAAGTTGAAAATCTCTTCTACTCGATTTTGAATTGGTGTCGCTGTTAATAATAAGCAGAACTTTTTCTTTAAGCTTTGAACAAACTCATAGTTTTTTGTTTTATTATTTTTTAGTTTATGAGCTTCATCGATGATGATAAGGTCATAATCTTGTTCTAATACAATTTCGCGATGAGGAGAGCGCTTGGCTGTATCAATGGATGATACTACTACGTCGCATTGCTCCCACACGTATGTTTTCTTTTGTGGAACAGCAGGAATAAAAAATTTATGGTTAAGTTCCATTGCCCATTGGGATACAAGTGATGCTGGTACAAGAATAAGGGCTTTTTTCACAAGACCACGAATCATATATTCTTTTAAAATGAGTCCTGCTTCAATTGTCTTTCCAAGCCCCACTTCGTCAGCTAAAATCGCTTTTCCATTCATTTCTTCTACCACTTTTTTAGCTACTTCTAACTGGTGTGGATGCGGGGTTAGGTCTGTTAAATGGCGAGGTGCTTGCAGACCTTCAAATTCAGTAATTAACGTTTGCTCCTCGATTTCATATGCTAATTTATACATTTCCCAATCAGACCAAGAGCCGTCTTGCTCAAGTTTATTTAAAAAAGTAGATTCCCATGCTTCATCTTTCTTCATACTGATGTTCATCGTTAGTTTTGCTCCTTTCTGAAAGTTTTTATTGAACTGCTGAACAGAATCATGTAGGATAAAAATATATTTTAGAAAATTTAAAATAGAAAATAGATTGTCACTAAATGAACTATTTTGTTATTGATGTGTGTAAGTAATAGTTTCTTAGTAGTATGCCCAAAATTACAAACTTTATAGAGGCGAATGATGACAAGGGGAGAGACTGCTTTAAAGTGGCGCCGAAGGAGCAAACAACATGTGAATCTCTCAGGCAAAAAGACTCTTGTTGGACGCAACTCTGGAGAGCGTCTATTTCGAATAGACCACCCACGAGGCAAACCTATTTAACGGGTAAACTTTCAGGTGAAAAGGACAGAGACTTCCTGCTATACAGCAGGGAGTTCTCTGTCCTTTTTTATGTGTAAAAAAGATACGATGATTCCCCGAAACCAAAGCAAATGGCCTTATATGAGGAGGATGTTAAATGACTGAGCTAAACAAAACACCACTTTACGATGTCTATCAACAGTACGGTGGAAAGATTATTGATTTTGGAGGTTGGGCTCTTCCAGTTCAATTCTCATCTATTAAAGAAGAACATCATGCGGTTCGTACAAAAGCTGGCCTGTTCGATGTTTCTCACATGGGAGAGTTTGATGTAAAAGGGACAAATAGCTTGGCGTTTTTACAAAAAGTTATGACGAATGATGTTTCAGTATTACGTCCAGGTAAAGCACTATATACCGCAATGTGCTATGAAGATGGGGGCACAGTGGATGATCTCCTTGTTTATCAAAAAGGAGAAGATGACTACCTGCTTGTTGTAAACGCAGCAAATATTGAAAAAGACTTCGAATGGCTACAGCAGCATAAGCCAGAGGATATTGAGCTTGTAAATCGTTCAAGTGAGTTTGCTTTACTAGCTTTGCAAGGTCCAGCAGCACAAGGTGTTTTGCAGAAATTAACATATGAATCATTATCTGACTTGAAACCATTTACATTTAAAGATGATGTAGAAGTAGCAGGTGTGAGAGCGCTTGTTTCACGTACAGGCTATACAGGCGAGGATGGTTTTGAACTGTACTGTTCTGCATCAGATGTAGTAACGCTTTGGACTGAGCTTTTAAAAAATGAAGAGGTAGTTCCATGTGGATTAGGAGCACGAGATACGCTTCGTTTTGAAGCAACTTTAGCTTTATATGGTCAAGAGCTTTCAAAAGATATTACGCCAATTGAAGCACGTATCGGATTCGCAGTGAAAACGGATAAAGAAGATTTTATCGGCAAAGAGGTATTAAAGCGTCAGCGTGAAGAAGGACCAAACCGCAAGCTTGTTGGGCTTGAAATGATTGATAAAGGAATTCCACGACATGGATATGAAGTGTTTAGTGAGGAAGAAGAGATTGGCTTTGTTACAACAGGCACACAATCGCCAACTTTAAATAAAAACATTGGTCTTGCACTTATCGATGCTAAACATGCTGAGCTAGGTACAGAAGTGTATGTGCAAGTGCGAAAAAGACGTTTAAAAGCAAAAGTCGTGAAGACACCTTTTTATAAGCGTTCAAAATAATGTTGGGTAATTAAAGAGAGGGGACAAAAGAATGGTACATCGTTATTTACCAATGACATCAGAAGATCAGCAGCAAATGTTAAAGGCAATTGGCGTGTCTTCAGTGGATGAGTTGTTTTCAGATATCCCAGAAAGCGTTCGTTTCCAAGGGGAATACAATATAAAAAAAGCGGCATCAGAATCTGAGCTAGTAAAAGAGTTAACAAACTTAGCTACTAAAAATAAGAACGTAAAGGAATACGCTTCATTTTTAGGAGCAGGTGTTTATGATCACTATATGCCAATTATTGTTGATCACGTTATTTCGCGTTCAGAGTTTTACACAGCTTATACACCATATCAGCCTGAAATTTCGCAAGGAGAGCTGCAGGCTATCTTTGAATTTCAAACGATGATTTGTGAGCTAACAGGAATGGATGTTGCCAATTCATCCATGTACGATGGTGGTACAGCACTTGCTGAGGCAGCCATGTTAAGTGCAGGTCAAACGAGAAAGAAAAAAGTGTTAGTTTCAGAAACAGTTCACCCTGAATCACGAGCTGTGTTAGAAACGTACGCAGCAGGTCAGTACATTGAAGTAGTAGAAGTACCAAGCAAAGACGGCGTAACGGATCTGACGGTGCTGAAGGAGCGCATGGATGATGATGTAGCGGCTGTCATCGTTCAGTATCCAAACTTCTTTGGTCAAGTAGAACCTTTAAGAGAAATTGAAGCCATTGCTCATCAAGGAAAAGGAATGTTTGTTGTATCAAGCAATCCACTATCTCTTGGATTGTTAACTCCTCCAGGTCAGTTTGGTGCTGATATTGTTGTAGGAGATGCACAACCTTTTGGTATTCCAACACAGTTCGGTGGTCCTCACTGCGGCTACTTTGCTACAACGACAAAGTTAATGCGTAAAATTCCGGGACGCTTAGTTGGTCAAACGATTGATGAAAATGGTAAGCGCGGCTTTGTCTTAACGCTTCAAGCACGTGAGCAACATATTCGCCGTGATAAAGCAACTTCAAACATTTGTTCAAATCAAGCGTTAAATGCACTTGCAGCTTCAGTAGCGATGACTGCCTTAGGAAAGCAAGGGGTAAAGGAAATGGCTACGCAAAATTTATCAAAAACGCATTATGCATATAACGCATTAAAAGCAAGCGAAGTAGATGTTGTTTTTAATGGGGCATTTTTCAATGAGTTGGTTGTAAAACTACCTCAACCCAGTAAGGAAGTAAATCAAAAGTTATTAGCGAAGCATATCATTGGTGGCTATGATTTAGGCCGAGACTATCATGAGCTTAAGGATCACATGCTACTTGCTTTTACTGAACTCCGTACAAAAGAAGAAATCGACCAACTTGTGAAGGAATTGGGGGATCTTTATGCATAATCAACATCAATCGCTTATTTTTGAAATGAGTAAAGAAGGACGCGTTGGCTATTCATTACCAGAACTAGACGTGCCGGAAGTAACCAGTACGGAAGTGTTGCCAGCAGAATATGTACGTACCGAAGCACCAGAACTTCCAGAAGTGTCTGAGCTAGACATTATGCGTCACTATACTGCTCTTTCAAAACGTAACCATGGAGTAGACTCTGGCTTTTATCCGCTTGGTTCTTGTACAATGAAATATAATCCAAAAATTAATGAATATACAGCCCGTATTCCAGGCTTCGCTAATATTCATCCACTTCAGGATGAAGAAACGGTTCAAGGTGCTCTTGAGCTCATGTATGATTTGCAGGAGCACTTAACAGAGATTACAGGCATGGATGAAGTTACGCTTCAGCCAGCAGCAGGTGCTCATGGTGAGTGGACGGGGTTAATGATGATTCGTGCCTATCATGAAGCAAACGGTGATACGAAGCGTACGAAAGTAATCGTTCCTGATTCAGCTCATGGTACAAATCCAGCCTCGGCAACAGTAGCTGGATTTGAAACAGTTACTGTAAAATCTAATGAGCATGGTTTGGTAGACTTAGATGATCTTCGTAAAGTAGTAAACGAAGAAACAGCAGCTCTTATGTTAACAAACCCAAATACGTTAGGTCTTTTTGAAGAAGATATTTTGGAAATGGCAGAAATCGTTCATGCAGCTGGTGGTAAGCTTTATTATGACGGAGCGAACTTAAATGCTGTATTAAGCAAAGCACGACCAGGTGATATGGGCTTTGACGTTGTACATTTAAACCTTCATAAAACATTCACAGGTCCACACGGTGGTGGTGGTCCAGGTTCTGGTCCAGTTGGTGTAAAAGCAGATTTAATTCCATTTTTACCAAAACCGGTACTAGTCAAAACGGAAAGCGGCTTTACTTTCGACTACAATCGCCCACAGTCCATTGGCCGAGTTAAACCGTTTTACGGCAACTTTGGTATTAACGTACGTGCTTATACGTACATCCGCTCTATGGGTCCAGATGGTTTAAAAGCGGTAACGGAAAATGCGGTATTAAACGCAAACTACATGATGAGACGATTGTCAGAGCATTATGATTTACCGTTTGATCGTCATTGTAAGCATGAATTTGTTTTATCAGGGAAGCGGCAAAAGAAACTCGGTGTTCGCACGCTGGATATTGCGAAGCGACTGCTTGATTTTGGGTATCATCCACCGACAATTTACTTCCCTCTTATTGTCGAAGAGTGCATGATGATTGAACCAACTGAAACGGAATCAAAAGAGACGCTTGATGCGTTTATTGATGCAATGATTCAAATTGCAAAAGAAGTGGAAGAAAATCCGGAAATCGTTCAAGAAGCACCTCATACGACGGTTGTGAAGCGATTGGATGAAACGCTTGCAGCAAGAAAGCCTGTACTCCGCTATCAAAAAGAAAGTTAAAAAACAAACAGCCCCTTCATCTAAGAAGGGGCTGTTTTTGTGGTTTATTTTTTTGTTTTAATTTTGCCGTTCCAAGCTTTGAATCCGCCTTTTAGGTCATGAATCTCTTTCACACCATGCTTGCGCAAGAGCTGAGCAGCACGACCAGTTCGCATGCCACTTTGGCAGTAAATATAAACGGGTTGATCAGTACGGAACTCCTTTATACGCATACGGAACTGTGAAAGAGGAATATTTCTTGCTCCTAAAATATGTCCGTTTTCAAATTCATTTGGTTCGCGAATATCAACTAGCTGTGCTTTACGATAACCGCTGCGGAATTCTTCTTCCGTTAACGTTTTCATAATGCGACGTTGGTAAAAAAACATTACGACAGAATAAATAATAATTGCCGCAAGTACAATGATTAGTGCCCACATGTTGTTTCTTCCTTTCTTCGACAAAATACATAGTCTTATTATATAAGTGAATGAAATTAGAAGTAAAGGGATTCTTCTTGAAGTCATGATAGTTTTTACGAAAGAAAAGTAAAAAATTACTGCTTCACTTTTCTTTTCCTTCTGCTTATCTTTTGGTAGACTAAAAAACGGATTAAGTTTATTACATACGTAAATGTCTACTATACTAGTTAGGGATGAGAAAAATGAAGCAAAAATGGAGATTCATTGATTCAAAAGAACGTTCGCCATATTACAATATGGCACTTGATGAAGCGCTTTTAGAGTGGCATAGCACTGGTCAAATACCACCAACGATTCGATTTTACGGTTGGAATCCTCCAACATTATCAATTGGTTACTTTCAAAAAGCTGAAAAAGAAATCAATTTTGAACAGGTAGATAAATTAGGATTAGGATTTGTGCGTCGACCAACAGGGGGACGAGGCGTTTTGCACGACGAGGAGCTTACTTACAGCGTCATTGTATCGGAAGACTATCCAAACATGCCTAAGACGGTGACAGAGGCGTATCGTGTCATTTCAGAAGGGTTATTAGAGGGATTTCGTTCGCTGGGTCTGGAAGCATATTTTGCAATCCCTCGCACAGAAGAAGAAAAAAATAGTTTGAAAAATCCACGTTCATCTGTTTGTTTT
Source organism: Priestia sp. FSL W8-0001 (assembly GCF_038050335.1). Lineage (NCBI taxonomy): Bacteria > Bacillati > Bacillota > Bacilli > Caryophanales > Bacillaceae > Priestia > Priestia sp. FSL W8-0001. Next base: position 3,169,741 of record NZ_JBBPAL010000001.1, on the reverse strand, counting down.
GATGCACCTTCATGGTATGAGCTTGTGGTAGAAGGGCGTAAAATTGCTGGAAGTGCACAAACGCGTCAAAAAGGTGTAATTTTACAGCATGGTTCTATTTTATTAGAGATTGACGAAGATAAATTATTTAGCGTATTTAATTATCCAAATGATCGTGTGAAAGAGCGAATGCAGCGTGCGTTTCGTTCAAAAGCTGTTGCAATCAATGCTATTGCAGGCCGTAAAATCCAAATGGAAGAAGCGAAGGAAGCATTTTATAAAGGCTTTGCTAGCGCTTTAGATATTGACTTAGAACCTTATGAATTAACAGAACAAGAAGAGCGTTACGTAGAAGAATTAGCACAAAAGAAATATGCTTCTGTTGAATGGAATTTTAGAAGATAACGATTGCTTAGGAGCACACTATTTAAGCTGTGCCCCTAAGTATTTTATCTAGCTGAAGAAAGTAATTGATGTAAAAGTCAAATACTTTTTTTAATGTAAAAAAAATATTTTTCTTGACATCTATCTATATGTAGGTGTTTGGGTTTTGATTGAATACTACATGTTGAATTTGTCCAATCCGTGTGGTAAGTTATTGATAGTTGAAATTTTGCTTTTTTCCAAAATAAGGTAAATGATTGGTAAAATAGAGCACGATTGGTAAGGGAGTTGTCAGAATGACTGTTATAGTTAATCAAAAAGTAAATATGAATATTGAAAAGCTTAATCAAGATATTGAACGCTTTCCACAAGTACACCCAATTACACCAGATATGAAAATTACTCATAAAGGCGTATCTCGACTCGTAATGTTAGACCGTTATGCGTTTAAAGATACGGAAAAACTTACGTTATCAAAAGGAGACTTTGTTGTTTTAACCGTAAAGGAAGACCCTAAGTTTCCAGCTCGAGGACTTGGCTATGTGGAAAGCATTAATTTTGACCAAAAGATGGCAGTCGTAAAGGTTGAAGATGAGTTTCGTGGAGCGTTAGCACCTGAAGAAGCAGAAAGTGGACTTATTACTCGTTCATTAGACGTAATTGAAAAACCACTTGAAATCTTCTATGAGCAAATTGCAAAGCGTAACGCTACTGGGTTAGCTTCCGCTGAACAAACGGAAGAGAAGCGAAACGAATGGTTTGAAAAATTCTATCAAGAGCTTGTTCAAATGAACTTTGTACCAGCTGGACGCGTTCTGTACGGAGCGGGAGCTGAAACGGATGTTACATACTTTAACTGCTATGTAATGCCGTACGTAAAAGATTCTCGCGAAGGAATCTCCGAACACCGTAAGCAAGTCATGGAAATCATGAGCCGAGGCGGAGGAGTTGGAACAAACGGTTCAACCCTGCGTCCACGCAACACACTAGCGCGTGGTGTAAACGGTAAATCATCAGGATCTGTCTCTTGGTTAGATGATATTGCGAAACTTACGCACCTTGTTGAGCAAGGCGGTTCTCGTCGCGGTGCTCAAATGATTATGTTAGCGGATTGGCATCCAGATATTGTTGAGTTTATTATCTCTAAAATGCAAAATCCACGCATTTTACGATTCTTAATTGAAAACACAAATGATGAAATGATTAAAAAACATGCCCAAGATAAGCTGAAATTTACGCCGCTTACGGAATCTGAAAAAGACATGTACCAAGGAATTATCAATTATAAGCAAATTCCAGGTCTTGGTGGATTCAGCGAGAAAATTATTGCGGATGCTGAAGAAAAGCTACAAACTGGTGGAACGTACAGCGTTCATAATTCTGAATTTTTAACAGGAGCAAACATTTCTGTTTGTTTAACAAAAGAGTTTATGGATGCAGTTGAAAACGACGGTGAATACGAGCTTCGCTTCCCAGATGTAGAAAGCTATTCGAAAGAAGAAATGGCACACTACAACGAAAACTGGCATGAGGTAGGAGATGTTCGCGAGTGGGAAAAACAAGGTAATAAGGTTCGTACGTATCGTAAAATTCGTGCAAAAGAGCTTTGGAACTTAGTTAATATTTGCGCAACGTACTCAGCAGAGCCTGGTATCTTCTTCTTTGATAATGCAAACGACATGACAAATGCACAAGCATACGGTCAGCATGTTGTGGCAACAAATCCATGTGGAGAACAACCACTTGCACCGTTTTCAGTTTGTAATTTAGCAGCTGTAAATTTAGCGCAAATGGCAGATAAAGAAAAGAAAACAGTAGACTTTGAAAAACTTCGTCAAACGGTTGAAACGGGTGTGCGCATGCAGGATAACGTTATTGATGCAACGCCTTACTTCTTAGAAGAAAATCAAAAGCAAGCTCTTGGTGAGCGTCGTGTAGGTCTTGGTGTAATGGGTCTTCATGATTTGCTTATCTACTGTGAAACAGAGTACGGTTCTGAAAAAGGAAACGAACTTGTTGATCAAGTATTTGAAACAATTGCAACAACAGCATATCGTGCGTCTGTAGAGCTTGGGAAAGAAAAAGGAAGCTTCCCATTCTTAATTGGTGATACTAAGGAAGAAACGGATCGTTTACGTGAAGCTTTCACAAATACAGGGTTTATGAAAAAGATGCCTGAAGACATTCGCGAAAGCATCAAAGAGCACGGTATTCGTAACTCACACTTACTAACAGTAGCACCTACTGGTAGTACAGGAACAATGGTTGGTGTGTCAACAGGTCTTGAGTCATACTTCTCATTCTCTTACTTCAGAAGCGGTCGGTTAGGGAAATTTATTGAAGTAAAGGCAGATATCGTTCAAGAATATTTAGACCAACATCCAGAAGCGGATCCAAACAACCTTCCTGAATGGTTTATCTCAGCAATGGAATTGGCTCCAGAAGCTCATGCTGATGTTCAGTGTGTCATTCAACGTTGGATTGATAGTTCAATTAGTAAAACGGTAAATGCACCTCGTGGCTATACAGTTGAACAAGTTCAAAAAGTGTACGAGCGTTTATATAAAGGCGGTGCAAAAGGTGGTACGGTTTATGTAGACGGTAGCCGTGATGCTCAGGTATTAACGCTAAAAGCAGAAGAAAATACATTTGATGAAGAAGTAAAAGAAACAAAAGCAGAAAAACCACACGTTGTATTAGTCGATACAATCAACGAAGTGGGATCAACCGATGTAACGATTGGTTCTGAAATTGGAAATACGTGTCCGGTTTGTCGCCAAGGAACTGTTGAAGAAATGGGTGGCTGCAACACATGTACAAATTGTGGCGCTCAGTTAAAGTGTGGTTTATAAGAAAGTGATAGAGGCTGAGACATAAGTAGTTCAGCCTCTACTATACCTGAACGATTGAGAGTTCATAACTTTTAATCGTTCAGGTTTTTTGGTTGATTGTAAAAACAATGTTGGAAACAGGGTGGAATGAAGCGTAGGACACTCGACTCCTGCGGGAAAGAGTGGGAAACCTGAGATCCCGCAGCGCAGCGAGGAAGCTCAGGTTCCTCCCCGCGGAAAGCGAGTGACCGTAGCGCAATGGAACGAACGAGTTGAGACAAATCAAAGAGATGGGAACAGCGAGTGTTCGTCTTTTAGAAGCAATCATTTTGTTATGTACCAAACTCTATCTGTTGAAATAAATGGCTGCTACATTTCCTTGTATTTGCTTATACTATATAGTATGATTTTACATGAATGTCTTTTGGTATATCGTTAGTTTTCGTCTTTTTGAGCAGTATATTACTAAAAGTTTACAGAAGCGTGTTTCGTTAGTTTATACATAATAATTATTTTATTGGGGGAGATTTCATGCCTACGCCAAGTATGGAAGATTATATTGAACAAATATATATGCTGATTGAAGATAAAGGATATGCTAGGGTTTCGGATATCGCTGATGCTTTAACAGTTCATCCCTCATCAGTCACAAAAATGGTGCAGAAGCTTGATAAAGATGAATATTTAATCTATGAAAAATACCGCGGTCTTGTTTTAACTCCGAAAGGACAAAAGATTGGTAAGCGTCTTGTTTATCGCCACGAACTATTGGAGCAACTGCTGCGTATTATCGGTGTAGATGAAGAAAATATTTATGAAGATGTTGAAGGTATTGAGCATCATCTAAGCTGGAACTCAATTGACAGAATCGGTGATTTAGTACAATATTTTGAGGAAGATCCAGAGCGTGTGCAAGGTTTGCGAAGTGTCCAAAAGAAAAATGAAGAAGAGCAACAGCTATAACGCATATTGGAAAAGCCGTTCTAATTTAGATTAGAACGGCTCTTTTTTATTTTTAGCATAATTTAATAAAAGAGGTACTAAAGTGTAGATAGGAGGCAGACTGAAGGAGTTGAGAACTTCTGTATATTGATGGCGTTTTTTCAGGTGGTGGCCTTAAAGGCTTTGCATTAATTGGGGCCTTACAAGCTTTAGAGGAGCGAGACTTTATTTTCAGGCGTCTAGCAGGTACAAGTGCTGGCTCAATTGTATGTGCTCTTATTGTGGCAGGTTATACAAGTGACGAAATGATGGAGATGATGGATGAAATGAATGTGAAGTCTTTGCTAGATCAACGCGTTTCTTTTCTTCCATCCGCCTTAACAAAGTGGCTTCTTCTCTATTGGAACTTAGGATTATATAAAGGTGAAAAATTAGAAAAATGGATAGCGAGTAAATTAAAAGCAAGAGGCATTGTTACATTTGGTGATTTGCCAGCGGGATCGCTGCGCATCATTGCTTCTGATTTAACAAATAGTAAGCTCGTTATACTACCCGATGATTTGCCTAGGTATGGAATAGATCCAAAGAAATTTCCTGTAGCAAAAGCTGTGCGGATGAGCTGTAGCATTCCCTACTTTTTTGAGCCAGTTAGGCTGCGGACAAATCCCGTAAGCCTCATTGTGGACGGTGGGGTATTAAGTAACTTTCCTATTTTTTTATTTGACGATGATCAAAAGCGTAAACAAAGGCCTGTTTTGGGTATTAAGCTTAGCCCCCGTGAAAAAGAAGAAGATAAAAAAAATATTAAAAATGCAATCGCGATGTTTTCAGCTTTATTTGATACAATGAAAGACGCTCATGATGCAAGGCATATATCAAAACGTCACGAGCGAAATATTATCTTTTTACCAGTTAGTGAAGTGTTCGCTACGGAATTTTCCTTACCAGACGAACAGAAACATCAGCTTTTTCACTATGGCAAGAATAAAGCGGAGCTATTCTTAAAAAGATGGTGCTATTAAATAGAAAAAACTGCGTCTTTGTAAGGCGCAGTTTTTCATTAAAAGAAGGCACGGTTTTTCTTTTTTCCTTTTTTGCCTTCAATGACTGTTAAATGTGTATTGCTTTTCTTCTTCTTTAACGGTTTGTTAACTTTAGCAGATGGACGTTTTTGGACGTTTCGATAAGCGTTCATATCCACTTTATTACCGCTGCGTTCTTTTTCTTTTTGGCGTATTTTTGATTGTTTTACAGCTCGATGATAGCCTTTGTCTTGTCCTTTGGTTTGGGCAGGACGGATAATAAACCGATAAACTAAGTAAAACAAAATGATAAATAAAAAGATATAGCCTGCTTGGCGCAATAGGCTTGTTGGATTTGTTGCAAGTGTGTAAATAAACCCAATGATTCCTAAAGCAATTAATGAATTAACAAGTGGTTTAACGAATGGACGCCTCATTTTGTTCACCTCCTAAAATGATAAAAGAAAGCAAAACAGTCTTAACTTACTTGTTCGCCACCGGTTACAGATTTTCCCTCATTTTCAATGCGTAAAAGCTCTTGAAACGAAGCGATTGCAACTTCGACTTGGTCATCCTTAGGTTCCTTTGTAGTAAGAAGCTGTAGCCATAGCCCAGGGTAACCTAAGAATCGTAAAACAGGTACATGGCGAACTTTATTGGTCAATTGTAGTACTTCAAAAGATAAACCCAACACGACGGGAATCAAAGCAAGTCGGTTTACGACTCTAAGCCAAAGCGGGTCCGTAGGGACAAGGAGATAGACAAACATTCCAACGACAACTGTAAATAGAATGAAGCTACTTCCGCAGCGATAGTGTAGCCGAGACTGAGCTTGAACTGATTCTACCGTAAGTTCCTGATTGTTTTCATACGCATTAATGACTTTATGTTCTGCTCCGTGATATTGAAAGACGCGTTTAATAAGCGGAGTTTGTGAAATCGCGTAAATATAACCGAGCAATAATAAAAGCTTAAAGAAGCTTTCAATCACTACTTGTGCTAAATCGGAAGCGAAAATAGGACGAGTCAAATTTGCTAAAAACACTGGGATTAGAGTGAAAAGCACTTTTCCAAATAGAAAAGAAAGTACACCAATTGTTGCAACACCCAATATTAAGGATAGTTTTGATTCTTTTTTTTCTTCTTTAATTACATCGTCTTCGTTAGGATGTACATCGTAACGTTCAGATGAAAAATTTAAATGTTGTGTACCGTTTGCACTTGCTTCAATAATCGCTGCAATTCCTCTTAAAAACGGAATTTTTTTCAGCGCTGTTAGTACACGATTCGATCTCCGAGAAGATTGAAAATACTCAATAGATTGATCTTTGCGACGAATGGCAGTGACCATCATTTTCTTGCCGCCAAACATGACTCCTTCAATGACAGCCTGCCCACCGTATGCGGTTTTTTGTAATTTAGACATTTCAGACACCAACCTAACTCAGACTAATTGCCCCTTAATAATTTATATTCTACAGCAATTTCGAATAAACCTCTAGGTCGATGTATGTTATCTAGTTTAGACAAAACTTTTCTATATCACACATGAAATGATAAAATTTTCCTGTTGTTCTCATTAAGAAACGTTCAACTTTATAATAGAACAGTAAAGATCAGCTCATACTATTCAGTAGAGGTGATGAAGATGACAGCTAAACAAGATAATAAGTCGACACATCAACAAATACAATCAAAGGAAGGCTCATTCTTAGCTAAAGTGGTAGTTATTGGTTTTGTAGGAGGAGTGTTTTGGAGCTTAATGGGATACATTACGTATTTATTTAGCTTTAGTGAAATTCATCCCAATACGATTTTACAGCCGTGGGCTTTTGGTAGCTGGAAAGATCGCTGGCCAGGGCTTATTGTTAGCGTTTTGATAATTGGTATTATATCAATTGGTGTAGCGCTTCTTTACTATGTGCTCTTAAAAAAGTTTAAATCAATATGGTTTGGTATTGCATATGGGGCAGTGCTTTGGGCGCTCGTTTTCCTTTTACTCAACCCGTTGTTTCCAAGTATGAAAATGATAGGAGAATTAACGTCTAATACCATTATTACAACCATTTGTTTATACATCTTATACGGGGTATTTGTCGGATATTCCATTTCCTTTGAGGCAGCAGAGCTAAACAGCAGTTCTAGACATAACCCAGAACTTGTAAATGAGTAGTGTGAATGTTTTGATTTATGATAAACTAAAAAGAGAAAACGTAAGGTTTATTTTAATGATAAAAATAGCTGTGTAAGCAAGGGAGAGTGTCCATGAGAAAGTTTTTGGTAATTAATGGTCCGAACTTAAATAGGCTCGGTGTTCGAGAACCAGCAGTTTATGGGAGAGAGAATTTAAAAACGTTAGAGCACAACCTCCAGCAGCTTGCTGAGCAACAGGGTGTGCATATTGAATGTGTTCAGTCTAATCATGAAGGAGTTATTATTGATTGGATTCATGGAGCAGACGAGAACTTTGATGGAATTGTCATTAACCCAGGGGCATTCACCCACTATAGCTACGCAATCCGCGATGCGATTGCAAGCATTTCAGTTCCTGTGCTTGAAGTTCATATTTCAAACGTACATAAGCGAGAAGCATTTCGTCACGAATCAGTGACGGCGCCTGTCACAGCAGGACAAATTGTAGGTTTGGGTATTTATGGATATGAGTTAGCGGTTCTTGCTCTGTTGCAAAAGAAAGGGGAATGAAGGATGAAAATAGAGAAATTACGCAAACAGTTTCATACGTTAAATGTTGACGGTATGGTTATTACAAGTGAATATAACCGTCGCTATATGACTAACTTTACTGGTTCGGCAGGTATAGCAGTAATCTCTAACGATAAAGCTGTATTTATCACAGATTTTCGTTATGTAAAGCAGGCCGCTGAACAAACAGAGGGATTTGAAATTGTGCAACATAAAGGCCCAATCTTAGAAGAAGTAGGGCAGGTTATTACGAAGCTTGGAATGAAAAGCGTTGGCTTTGAAGAGAATCATGTTTCATATGCTCAGTTTCAACAGCTTGAAAAGCAAGTCAAAGCAGAGCTTATTCCAGTTTCCACTGCCGTTGAAAACTTACGCTTGATAAAGAGTGACTCAGAGATTAAGATATTAAAGGAAGCTGCAAAAATTGCAGATGCAGCATATGAGCATATTTTGACCTTCGTTAAGCCTGGTGTAACAGAGCTTCAAGTGTCTAATGAGCTGGAGTTCTTTATGCGAAAGCAAGGTGCAATTTCGTCCTCGTTTGATACAATTGTGGCGTCAGGTCATCGTTCGGCATTACCGCACGGCGTTGCTTCTGAAAAAGTCATTGAAGCAGGAGAATTTGTTACGCTTGATTTTGGTGCGTATTATAAAGGCTATTGTTCTGACATTACCCGTACATTTGCGGTAGGGAAAGTCAGTGAAGGACTAAAGGGAATTTATGATACAGTATTAGAGGCGCAGTTAAGAGGCATGAAAGGAATTAAAGCGGGTATTACGGGTAAGGAAGCCGATGCCTTAACAAGAGACTATATTGTAGAAAAAGGATATGGACAGTATTTTGGTCATTCTACAGGTCATGGTGTGGGGTTAGAGGTTCATGAAGGCCCGTCGCTTTCTGTGAAGTCTCAGGATACGCTGCAGCCAGGAATGGTTGTAACGGTTGAACCAGGTATTTACATACCAAACCTTGGTGGCGTTCGTATTGAAGACGATACCGTGGTAACAGAAGAAGGAAATGAGTCATTAACATACTCACCGAAAGAACTTATTATTTTATAAGATGTAGGAGGATTTTTTCATGATTTCAGTAAACGATTTTCGCACAGGTCTAACAGTAGAAGTAGACGGAGGTATTTGGCGCGTAATGGACTTTCAACACGTAAAGCCAGGTAAAGGAGCAGCGTTTGTTCGCTCAAAGCTTCGTAACTTACGTACTGGAGCTGTTCAAGAGAAAACATTCCGTGCAGGTGAAAAGGTAGCAAAAGCACAAATTGATAACCGTAAAATGCAGTATTTATATGCAAGTGGTGATCAGCACGTATTTATGGATAACCAATCATATGAGCAATTAGAACTTCCAGCATCAGCAATTGAATATGAGCTAAAGTTCTTAAAAGAAAACATGGAAGTAGCTATCATGATGTATCAAGGTGAAACGCTAGGTGTTGAGCTTCCAAATACAGTTGAATTAAAAGTTACTGAAACAGAACCAGGTATTAAAGGTGATACAGCATCAGGTGGTACGAAGCCAGCTACGGTTGAAACAGGCCTAATTGTACAAGTTCCATTCTTCGTGAATGAAGGCGATGTATTAATTATCAACACAGCAGATAGCAGCTATGTATCACGTGCATAATAAAGCATAAAAAAAGAAGAGATGATTATCTCTTCTTTTTTTATGCTTTTCTTTTTCGTAAGTGATAAGTTGTCTACGGATTGCATAGGTTGTACTAAATGATGTAATACGTGGGAGGAAGTTATGAAGCATTGGTTTGATCACATAAACGGAACTGTTTTGACGATGGCTTGCTTACGGTTTGTCTCATCTTTTATTGAATTCATCGCAGCCATTTTAATTTTTACGAATAATGATGTCAAAAAAGCATTAATGATTAATGGAATGCTGGCGCTGGTAGGGCCAATTGTGATGATCACGTCATTTAGCCTTGGATTAGTATCAGTTGCTGACCAACTATCTTTTGGCAAGCTTGTGCTCATCGGTACAGGCGTCCTTTTAATTTTAATTGGGGTATTTAAGTGAAGTTTCTGACATAACAAGTAAAAGCTTGCCATACATTGAAATGAGTATAAAGGTGAGGGGATTTCAATGCTAGATGAAATTGTGGCTATTTTTCCAGAAGGCATTAAGCGCAATGTACAGCCATATATACAGCGCTATATAGATACTTTAGAGGAAGTGCGCATTCGAATTGGAAGGCCAATTGAGCTAACAATTGACAGTCAGCCAGTCTTTTTGTCCTATGTGGTAACGGCAGAAGATACGCTATTTATTTTAAACAAGCTCAGTCATTTCTCTATTTATATGATTGAAGAAGAATTGAAAAAAGGGTATGTCACGATTGAAGGGGGTCATCGAGTAGGACTTGCAGGTAAAGTTATTACTGAAAATGGACATGTTCGTGTAATCCGTGATGTGACGTCGTTCAACATTCGAGTGGCAAAAGAACAGATTGGCATAGCGGAACCACTAACTCCTCTTCTCTACCAATCCCGATGGCTTAGCACCATTTTGATTGGTCCCCCACAAACGGGAAAAACAACAATGATAAGAGACTTAGCAAGAATGATGAGCACAGGGAATAGGCAACGAAAGATTGAAGCGGTTAAAGTGGGTATCGTAGATGAACGCTCGGAAATCGCAGGCTGTGTCAAAGGTGTTCCACAACATACTTTTGGAACACGAATAGATGTTTTAGATAGCTGTCCGAAAGCTGAAGGAATGATGATGATGATTCGATCGATGAGTCCAAACGTATTAATTGTGGATGAGGTAGGAAGTGAAGAAGATTGTCAAGCTGTGTTAGAGGCTGTCAATGCGGGTGTACAAGTGTTTATGACGGTGCATGGTTATGATCTATTTGATTTAAATAAACGTCCCTCCTTGAAACAATTAATAGAACTTGAAGTATTCGAACGCTATATCGTATTAACCAATGAGAATGGTCCAGGAACTGTAAAAACCATCTATGATCGAGGAAGAAAGCCACTTTCGTTGAAGTCGAATTATTCTTTGAAATAAAAAGGGTGACGAAGAAATGAAAATTTTAGGAGCTATTTTTATTTTGCTTGCTTCTACGTTCACAGGTTTTGAAGTTGCCAAGCAGCTTAGCGAAAGGACGAGGCAACTTCGGCAATTGAAAACAGCGCTACGATCGTTAGAGTCAGAAATTATGTACAGTAATCGCCCACTTCATGAAATTTCACATATGCTTTCAAAACAATTTCCTAATCCGTTATCGCTTTTTTTTAAGGAGTTTGAACAGCGTTTAACACAAGGAATGACCACTGCCAAAGAAGCGTGGGAGCACGCTCTTCAAACTCATAAAAAAGCGCTTGCCTTTAAAGAGGGAGAACTTGAAGTGTTGAAGCAGTTTGGTGAAACGTTAGGACAACATGATCGGTATTCCCAACAAAAACATATATTATTAGCTATTAACCATTTGGATCGGGAAGAACAGGACGCACTTGAACAGCAAAATCGGTATGAAAAAATGATAAAAAGTCTGGGCTTTTTATCAGGATTGCTACTCGTCATTTTATTGATGTAGTGATTGGGGGAATAGGGATGAACATTGATATGAATACAATTTTTCAAATAGCAGGAATCGGTATTGTTGTAGCATTTCTCGTTACGGTGTTAGAGCAAATGGGGAAGAAAGATTACGCGAACTGGGTAACGCTTATAGGGTTTATTTATATCTTGTTTATGGTTGCATCGATTGTTGAAGATTTATTTCAAAAAATTAAAGCCGTTTTTTTATTTCAAAGCTAAGGGAGTGATTAGCCATTGAAATGATACAAATTGTGGGCTTAGGCTTAGTGGCTACCTTTTTAGCACTCATTTTAAAAGAACATAAATCGCCCATTGCCTTTTTACTTGTTGTTTTTGTAGGCTGCGTGATCTTTTTATTTTTAATCGATCAGATATACGAGATTATTAAAATGATTGAAAAACTTTCTGTGAATGCACATGTGAATATGATTTATGTGGAAACAATCTTAAAGATTATAGGGATTGCTTACATTGCAGAGTTTGGTGCTCAGATTACGAAGGACGCTGGGCAAGGTGCGATTGCTTCTAAAATTGAACTGGGCGGTAAAATTTTAATTTTATCAATGGCTATTCCAATTTTAACAGTAATTATTGAAACAATTATTTCCATGCTACCGTCCTAAATTATTAAGCTTATGAGGTGACGAGATGAAGTGGTGTATGAGTAAACGAAAATTGCTCGCATTCCTTTTGCTCCTCTTCTTTTTCTTTCCAAATAATGTACAAGCCTCTCAGTCTGCGCCTCAAGAAGAAATAGTAGATGAACAAATAGACCAGCTCGATATCGACGAAGTGAAGCAATTTTGGGATGATATCTTGACTCAGTATGGCGGCTTTTTACCAGAAAGTCAAAAGGGTAGTTTAGTTGACTTCTTAAAAGGTGACAAAGAGTTTTCACTTCAAGAATGGCTGAACGGGTTGGTGAAATTTTTACTTCATGAAATTATTTCAAATGGAAAACTGCTGGGAACGCTCATTATGTTAACCGTATTCAGCGTCTTTTTACAAACGTTACAAAGTGCATTCAATCAGCAAGCTGTTAGTAAAGTGGCATATGCACTTGTTTATATGGTGTTAATTATCATTGCTTTAAATAGTTTTCAAGTAGCCATTGCATACGCAACCGGCGCAATTGAAACAATGTCTAAGTTCATTTTAGCCTTAGTGCCATTATTATTGGCGTTAATGGCTTCATCAGGCGGGGTAATATCGGCTGCTTTCTTTCATCCAGTCATTTTATTTTTAATGAACATTAGCGGGATGCTCATCCAGTATATAGTCATGCCACTATTATTTTTATCAGCACTATTAAGCATTGTGAGCACTATTTCAGATCAGTACAAGGTTACACAGTTAGCTCAGCTACTTCGAAACGTCAGCATTGGTATTCTAGGAATCTTTTTAACAGTCTTTTTAGGAGTCATTTCAGTACAAGGTGCTACTTCTGCTGTGGCGGATGGAATTACTATTCGGACCGCTAAATTTGTTACGGGAAACTTTATTCCAGTTGTGGGACGAGTGTTTACGGACGCGGCAGATACCGTTATCACAGCTTCACTTCTTTTAAAGAATACAGTTGGAATAGCAGGAGTGGTGGTTTTACTTCTAATTGTTGCTTTTCCAGCTATTAAAGTATTAGCCCTAGCACTTATTTATAAGCTAGCAGCAGCACTTTTACAGCCGATTGGCGGTGGTCCTGTTATTTCGTGTTTAAGCATTATTAGTAAAAGTGTTGTTTACATTTTTGCTGCATTGGCAATTGTCTCACTGATGTTTTTCCTATGTTTAACAGTCATCATTACGGCCAGCAACGTTACGATGATGGTGAGATAGGAGGGAAAGAAATGCAAGCACTAACAAGTTGGATTACGAATATTATTCTATTTATTTTACTAGCAACCGTTATAAATTTACTGCTTCCTAGTTCAGGCTTTCAAAAGTATACGAAGCTCGTCATTGGCTTGCTTTTAATGTTAATTATTGTTACGCCAGTCTTTCAAATTTTAAAAGTAGACGTGAACAAAATGTTTAATTCTATTCGATTGTCAGCGGCTAGTGACGATGCAGGAGTAGAAAATTTAATAGAAAGTAAGAAAAAAGAAATACAAGCTTCACAACGTGCATATATTTTAGAACAAATGGCTGTCCAAATGGAGACAGAGGTAAAAGAGGAGCTGATGGAACAGTATGGTGTAGCAATTGATCAGATGCACATTGAAACGAAAAACGAAGAAGCAGATCCCGAAGCCGACAATATAAAAACGATTACAGTTGTGATGAGTGCAGAAGAGCCTGAGGATGAACAGGCCGTGGCAGTTGTGAAAGAAATCTCCATTGACACCTCCACACCAATTGAAAAGGAACCTTCAAAAGAAGCGACGGATATTACTACGTATCTAGCAGCTAAATGGGGCATAGATGAAAAACAAATGATTGTAAACTTGGAGGAGGAGTGAACGTGACATGAATGATAAAAAAGAAGGATCATCATTTTTAAAAAGACTTTTCTCCTTGACAAAAAAATCAGATGATAAGAAGCCGTCTAAGCTTGTCTACATGGGTATTTTATTAGCAGCAGGCATGGTGTTTATGCTCATGAACGGTTCAAAGGGTATGTTGCAATCAACAGTAGATGAAGCAAAACCAGCTTCTTCTACTGTACAGGACCAAGAGGATGTCCCGGCATTTGGTTCAAAAAAAAACACAGCGATTACTGATTATGAAAAAAAATATGAAGAACAGTTACAAGACGTATTAGAACAGATTGATGGTGTAAGCAAGGTGGAAGTAATCGTAAACCTCGATGCAACAGAGGCAAAAGTTTATGAAAAAAACACGGTGACCCAAAAGCAGTCGACAGACGAAACAGATCGTGAGGGTGGAAAACGAAAAGTAGAAGACATGTCTACGGATGAAAAGTTAGTTATCGTCAGAAGTGGTGACCAGGAAAAGCCTGTTGTAGTGAAAACAGAAAAGCCGAAAATACGAGGTATCCTCGTCGTTGCGAAAGGGGCTGATAATATCGAAGTGAAAAAATGGATTATTGAAGCAGTCACGCGTTCCTTAGATGTGCCTAGTCATAGAGTTGCTGTATTACCTAAAAAAGGTTAAGGGGGAAATCCAAATGTTATTAAAAAAGCAAACAGTTTGGTTATTAACAATGTTAAGTTTAGTAGTGGTTTTATCAGTGTATTATATGACAACGCCAGAAAGCCCTCAGTCAAACGTAGCGGTTGTGGATCAACAAGAAGAAAATACGAACAAAGAAGCTGTAAAAGAAGATGCTAAAGAGCCAGCAAAAGAAGATACAAAAAAGGAAAATGCTAAGTCTACTACAGAGAGCAAAACGACTGTATCAAATGTAGAAAGTGATGAATTATTTACGGCGCTTCGCTTAGAGCTAATTGATGAGAGAAGCAAGCTGAAAGAAGAGTTACAGGAAGTAGCTGCTTCTAAAAACGTATCAGCTACTGAAGTAAGTAAAGCAATGGATAAAATCGACCAGCTATCGGAGCTAGCAGAGAAAGAGGCTGTCATTGAAACTTTAATTAAGTCTAAAGGTTATGAAGATGCACTGGTAAGAGCTGATGGTAGCGAGGTTAACATTACTGTGAAAACTGAAAAGCATTCTAAAGCAAAAGCAAATGAAATTATTCAATTAGTGAAAAAAGAGCTTGGGCAAAAAGAGGTAGCAGTTGAGTTTCAACCAACAAAATAAATCAATTCAAAAAGCGATGAAGCCTATTGTCATCGCTTTTTTTATGATTCTTACTAGGCTGATAGCTGAATTTTAACGTGGATTTATCCAGGTGATTGGGTTATAATTATCATTATAGCCTTATATTAGTACTAGGTTATAATGTTTTTCTACAATTGTAATTTCTCTATCGATACAATTATAATTGGAAATAGTAGTAAGTTCTAAAACCCATTTTGAGTAGATTATTCTTTTACATGCGCACAAAGCAATTTGAATGAAGATTGCAATTTGTCGTATCATAGCAAAGTAGTAGAAAGATTTCTATTTCATGAAGTAGGAGTGTTTAATATGTTGAAAATTCAAGAAATCCGTGAATTAATTAAATTAGTTGATCAATCATCCATTGAAGAATTTGTATATGAGCATGAAGGGGCAAAAGTAAAAATGAAAAAGAAAGGTGCAATTGTTTCAAAGAACGCTGCACCTGTACAAGTTGTTTCATCAACTCCTGAAGTAGTAGCACCACAACCTGCTGCTCAGCCACAAGCGGCAGCCGTAAGTGAAACAAAAACAGCTGAGCCAGTAGAAGCAGCACCAGCAAAAGATGAGAATCTACATAAAATTACGTCTCCAATGGTTGGAACGTTTTATGCATCATCTTCTCCAGACGACGATGCGTATGTTGCAGTGGGTGACAAAGTTCAAAAAGATTCCATTGTGTGCATCGTTGAAGCAATGAAATTATTTAATGAAATTGAAGCAGAGGTTAAAGGTGAGATTGTGGAAATTTTAGCTGAGAATGGTCAGCTTGTAGAATATGGTCAACCTCTGTTCTTAGTGAAGCCTGAATAAGGAGCGGTAAAACATGATTAAAAAGCTTTTAGTTGCAAATAGAGGAGAAATTGCAGTTCGTATTATTCGTGCCTGCAAAGAATTAGGCGTAGAGTCAGTTGCAGTTTATTCCCAAGCCGATCGCAACGCTCTTCATGTACAGCTTGCAGATGAAGCTTATTGCATCGGACCTACGGCATCAAAAGATAGTTATTTAAACTTTACAAATATCATGAGCGTTGCAACATCGACAGGTTGTGATGCAATCCATCCTGGATATGGATTCTTAGCGGAGAACTCTGATTTTGCAGAGCTTTGTCGCGAATGCAATATTACATTTGTGGGACCTACTCCTGAAGCTATTACAAAAATGGGAACAAAAGACATTGCGCGAGAAACAATGCGTGAAGCAGGTGTGCCAATTGTTCCAGGCTCAACGGGTATCGTAGAGTCTGTTGAAGATGGCATGTCAATTGCTAAAGATATTGGGTACCCTGTTATTATTAAAGCAACAGCCGGCGGTGGAGGAAAAGGAATTCGTGTTGCGAGAACGGAGCAAGAGCTCGTAAAAGGAATTACGATTACGCAACAAGAAGCTGCTACGGCATTTGGTAACCCTGGTGTATATATTGAAAAGTACATCGAGGACTTCCGTCATGTTGAAATTCAAGTATTAGCAGATACACATGGTAACGTGATTCATTTAGGAGAGCGCGACTGTAGTATTCAGCGCCGACTTCAAAAATTAATTGAAGAAACGCCTTCTCCAGCATTAAATGAAGAAACACGTACTAAAATGGGAGACGCAGCTGTAAAAGCGGCTCAAGCAGTTGGCTATACAGGGGCTGGTACAGTAGAGTTTATCTTTGATTATCGCGAAAATAAATTCTATTTTATGGAAATGAATACGCGGATTCAAGTAGAGCATCCTGTAACAGAAATGGTAACAGGTGTTGACTTGATTCAGGAACAAATTAAAGTAGCAAATGGCGAACATCTTCCTTTAAAACAAGAGGAAGTAACATTTAATGGGTGGGCAATTGAATGTCGTATTAACGCAGAAAACCCTGAGAAAAACTTCATGCCATCTGCTGGAACAATCGAAATGTATTTACCACCAGGGGGCTACGGAGTACGCGTTGATTCAGCCGCATACCCAGGCTATACAATCCCGCCATATTATGATTCTATGATTGCGAAGCTAATTGTTCATGCACCAACTCGCGAAGAGGCAATCGAGCGAATGAAGCGTGCTTTAAGTGAGTTTGTTATTGAAGGAGTTGCAACAACGATTCCGTTCCACTTGAAATTATTAAATCACGAACAGTTTGTAGGTGGAGAATTCAATACAAAATTTCTTGAGCTACATGATGTAATGAATTCGTAGTATAGTATAAATAATAGGAGGTGCTGTACATGAACGAAAATCATGTATTAGAAATGGAAGAACATCCAAATTCCTTAGGTAAAGTTGAAATTGCTCCTGAAGTCATTGAAGTAATTGCAGGGATTGCGGCTTCAGAAGTAGATGGCGTTACGGCTATGCGTGGCAATTTTGCAGCAGGTGTCGTTGAAAAGTTAGGGAAGAAAAACCATGGAAAAGGCGTTAAAGTTGATTTAACTGAAAATGGTATTAAAGTTGATGTATTCTGCATGATGAAGTTTGGTGTATCTATTCCGGTTGTGGCGCAAAAGGTACAAGATAATATCCGCCAAGCGTTAAAAAATATGACAGCAATTGAAATAGATGAAGTAAATATTCATATTGTAGGCGTTCAATTTGATACGCAAAAGCAAGAAGTTGAAGAAGAGGAGTAACTCCTAATTTTAGTTATTTCTTTTCCAGACAAGCTATGGTAAAGTGAAAAAGACTGTCTCGTCACATAGACGGTCTTTTTCGTGTTTATGAGTTGGTCTAGAAGGTGTAACATGGCGGAAAAGCACTTAATGAAGAAGGACGCCATGTTACGCTTTCTAGTGTTGGATGATTAAAAGCCGAGTAAAAATGAGATAGTAATGACGGGTGAAATTCCTTCTTTGATTTACAATAAATTGTGCTATTATCTAGGTATACTAGTGAAAGTAGATAAATAAAGGAGTCAAAATAATGAAAAGACATACAGCAAGACAAAAAGCATTACAGGCCTTATTTCAACACGATCTTGGGCAAATTGAGCCATTAGAAGCGATGGAAAATGTGTTGCAAGAGGGAAAAGGTGACGATTTCTTAGAAAAATTAGTGTTAGGCGTGGCAAACAATCAGAAAGAGATTGATGGCATTCTACGCGACCACTTAGAAAAATGGACGTTAGATCGAGTTGCAACGGTAGACCGTACTATTTTACGTATGGCGGTATATGAAATGAAATACGAAGAAGAAATTCCCGGAAATGTTACAATAAATGAAGCAATTGAGTTAGCAAAAGTATTTGGTGATGATCAATCTGGTCGCTTTATTAATGGCGTATTATCGAAGGTAGCTGTTACTCTATCTCGTTAACCGAGTACAATCTAATAGGGTACTTCTCTCCTTTATCTAAAAAGGAGAGGGGAAGAACCTTTTAGAAACAAGGAGGTTATATTATGAGTGAAGTTCGTTATTTAACTGTGTCAGCATTAACACGCTATATTAAGCGGAAATTTGATGTCGATCCTCATCTACAAGATATTTGGATTAAAGGTGAAATATCTAACTTTAAAAAGCATAGTAGAGGTCATATGTATTTTACTTTAAAAGATGAAAATGCTCGCATTGCAGCGGTCATGTTTGCTGGTCATAACAGCAAATTAGCCTTTCAGCCTGAAGAAGGAATGAAAGTGTTAATTCGCAGCGAAATATCTGTATACGAGCCGAGTGGAAACTACCAAATGTATGTAAAGGAAATGCAGCCTGATGGCGTTGGTAATCTCTACTTAGCTTATGAACAGTTAAAGAAAAAGCTTGAAAAAGAAGGGTTATTTCATGCTTCCCACAAACAAAATCTCCCTAAATACCCGAGTACAATCGGTGTAATTACATCCCCGACAGGAGCCGCAGTGCGCGACATTATTACAACGCTAAAGAGGCGCTATCCAATCGCTAAAATCATTGTTATACCAGCTCTCGTTCAAGGTGTGAACGCTGCTCCTTCAATCGTAAAAGCAATTAACGAAGCAAACAAGCGAGACGAAGCTGATGTGCTAATTGTTGGGCGAGGAGGAGGGTCAATTGAAGAGCTATGGGCGTTTAATGAAGAAGTGGTTGCACGCGCGATTTATCATTCCGCGCTGCCTATTATTTCAGCTGTTGGCCATGAGACGGACTTTACAATCGCAGATTTTGTAGCAGATCTAAGAGCACCTACTCCAACAGGAGCTGCAGAACTGGCGGTACCAAGTATTGCTGAGATTTCAGAGCGTATTTCACAGCGGAATATTCGTTTACTTCGCGCGATGAATGAAAAAATTCAGCACAGTAAAAGAAGATTAGAAAAGTCTCAAAAATCGTATGCGTTTCGTTATCCACAAAAACTAATCGAACAAAAAGAGCAACAACTTGACCGCGTTATCGATACATTATATCGTGAAAGCAAGAGATTTTTTGAAAGAAAGCAAAATCAGTATGAACAACTTGCTATGAACTTGCAGCGTAACCACCCTCAGCAAAAAGTTAAGCAAGCACGTGAACAGCACATGCAGCTAGCAAAAGTATTGCAAAGAGAAATGCAACAGATTATGAAACAGCAACACCTTTTATTTGCAACTACAGCTTCTAAGCTACATGCATTGAGCCCGTTAAAAACAATGGAGCGAGGTTATAGCCTGGTGTACGATGATGATCAGACGCTAATAAAGTCCACAAAACAATTGGCAAAAGGTGATACCATTCAAGTTCGATTAACAGATGGACAATTACAGTGTGAAGTGTCAGATATAAAGGAGCGATAAAAATGGCGAACAAAACAGAGCAGACGTTTGAAGACGCAATGGACCAGCTAGAGAAAATTGTGAATAAGTTAGAAGAAGGCGACATTCCGTTAGAAGAAGCGATTGAAAAATTTCAGCAAGGGATGTCTTTATCAAAATTCTGTCATGATCGCCTTCAGCAAATTGAAAAACAAATGGAGAGCATTTTGCAAGAAGACGGCACGTTAGCACCTTTTACTGTTCAGGAGGAAGAATAGACGTGAGCGAACAGCAGCTACAGGAGTACATTCAGTTTACAAAAGGTAAAGTAGAGACATTTCTACATGGATATGTAACGAATCTGCAAGCGCCTTCGCTATTAAAAGAATCGATGTTGTATTCATTAACGGCTGGAGGAAAGCGTCTGCGACCAATGTTGGTCTTTGCGACGCTAAAAGCATTAGGGCATGATGAAGAAAAAGGGCTCGCAGCTGCAAGCGCAGTTGAAATGATTCATACATATTCACTCATTCACGATGACTTACCAAGCATGGATGACGATGATTTACGAAGAGGTAAGCCAACAAATCATAGGGTGTATGGCGAAGCGACGGCGATTTTAGCTGGTGATGCGCTATTAACCAACAGTTTTCAGGTAATTATAAACGCCTCAGAAATAAAAGATGAAGTAAAAGTGAAGCTTCTAAGTGAGCTTGTGAAAGCAGCTGGAGCAGAAGGTATGATTAAAGGACAGGTTGCTGATATGCAAGGAGAACAGCAGCATGAACATTTAACTCTTCAGCAGCTAGAAGATATTCATATACATAAAACAGGAAAGCTTTTAAGTTTTTGTGTGAAAGCAGGTGCAATCTTAGGTGAAGCGACTGAGGAACAATTAGAGCTTCTAGACAAGTTCAGCTTTAACTTAGGGCTTGCTTTTCAAATTCAAGATGACATTTTAGATATTGAAGGGTCCGAAGAAGCAATTGGTAAACCTGTTGGAAGCGATACGGAGAATGAAAAGACGACGTATCCTCTTCTACTTGGGATGGAAGCAGCAAAGCAAAAGCTTCATCATCATATTCAATCCAGCTTAGATGCGCTTAAAACAACCAAGTTGGATACGGGGTTGCTTGAAGAAATTTGTCTATACGTGGCGAAGCGTGATCGTTAAGTAATGGCCCTGTTTTTTATATAAATGAGATAAAATAAGATTGAGTCCCAATATTGCCTATGCTATAATAGCCTTACTACTATGTCAAAGACGTAGTGCATAGGTTTGCAAGACATATACAATATTTTGGTGGCCGTTATCACATTTGTGTTAGCGGCTATTTTTTCACGGTTTTCTTTTAAAGAGAGGTATGTTTACTTATAACCTGACAAAGGTATTATAAGTAGTAACTGTGTTAATAATTGACTATTAGTATAAAACCATACAAAATGTATTAAGGTAACTTTATAACAAGTACGAAAGTGAGTGATCCAGATTGGATCTTACAACGATAAAAAGTCCTGATTTTTTAAAAAAGATGTCAATAACAGAATTAGAAGCATTGAGTGAAGACATTCGTCGCTTTTTAATTACAAAACTCTCTGCAACAGGAGGCCACATTGGGCCAAACCTAGGAGTAGTTGAGCTGACGGTTGCGCTTCATAAAGTATTTAACAGCCCAAAGGATAAATTTTTATGGGATGTTGGACATCAGTCCTATGTTCATAAAATTTTAACGGGGCGAGCATGCGAATTCGATACGATTCGCCAGTACAAAGGTCTTTGTGGCTTTCCTAAGCGGGATGAAAGTGAACATGATGTGTGGGAAACAGGACACAGCTCTACGTCATTATCTGCTGCAATGGGAATGGCAATTGCGCGTGATTTGCAAAAAACAAAATCTTATGTTGTCCCAATTATTGGTGACGGAGCATTAACAGGCGGAATGGCCTTGGAAGCGCTAAACCATATTGGACATGAAAAAACAGATATGACGGTTATTTTAAACGATAACGAAATGTCAATTGCCCCAAATGTAGGTGCTCTTCACAGCGTACTGGGACGACTTCGTACAGCAGGGAAATACAACTGGGTAAAAGATGAGCTAGAAGTATTTCTGAAAAAAGTGCCAGCCGTTGGAGGGAAGTTAGCAGCCACAGCGGAGCGAGTTAAAGATGGCCTGAAGTATATGGTTGTGTCCGGTATGTTTTTTGAAGACCTTGGGTTTACATATCTAGGTCCGGTGGATGGTCATAATTACGAAGAGCTTTTAGAAACTCTTCAGTATGCCAAGAAAACAAAAGGTCCAGTTGTCGTTCATGTTATTACGAAAAAAGGTAAAGGTTACTTGCCAGCAGAAAGTGATACTAGCGGTGCGTGGCACGGTCCAGGCCCTTATAAAATTGAGTCTGGTGACTTTATTAAAGATAAGAATGTACCGGTAGGATGGAGCGCATTAGTGAGTAATACTGTTTTAAAGATGGCTCGTAAAGACGACCGTATTGTAGCAGTGACTCCTGCTATGCCGGTTGGTTCGAAGCTAGAAGCATTTCAACAAGAATTTCCTGATCGTATGTTTGATGTTGGAATTGCAGAGCAGCATGCGACAACGATGGCAGCTGGCTTAGCTACTCAAAATATGAAGCCATTTTTAGCTATTTATTCAACGTTCTTGCAGCGCGCTTACGATCAAGTTGTGCATGATATTTGTCGTCAAAAGCTAAATGTATTTATCGGAATTGATCGAGCTGGTTTAGTAGGAGCAGATGGTGAAACACATCAAGGTGTATTCGATATTGCGTTTTTACGTCATTTACCAAACTTGGTGTTGATGATGCCGAAAGATGAAAACGAAGGTCAGCACATGGTTCATACAGCCTTAACATATGAAGCAGGACCGATTGCTATGCGTTACCCTAGAGGGAATGGTTTAGGCATACCATTAGATGACGAGCTAAAATCGATTGATATTGGGACATGGGAAGTGCTAAAAGAAGGTACAGATGCAACGATCTTAACGTTTGGTACAACCATTCCAATGGCTATGGAAGCGGCGGAAGCGTTAAGTAAAAAAGGTATTCAAGTTGAGGTTGTAAATGCACGTTTTATTAAGCCAATGGACGAACAGATGCTGCATAACATTTTAAAATCAAATCGTCCTGTTTTAACAGTTGAAGAAGCCGTATTGCAAGGTGGGTTTGGAAGTGCAGTACTAGAGTTTTCTTCAGAGCATGGCTATTACTCCGCCATCGATCGTATGGGGATTCCAGATAAATTTATTGAGCATGGAAGCGTAACAAAGTTATTAGAAGAAATCAACTTAACAACCGAAGAAGTAATTAATCGAGTAAATAAACTCGTAAGACCAATACAAAAGAGGCTTGAAGTGAAGTGACGAAAAAAGAACGAGTAGACGTTTTACTAGTCGAAAGAGGCTTGGTAGAAACGAGAGAGAAAGCGAAGCGAACAGTTATGGCTGGTCTTGTATACGCGAACGAACAGCGGTTAGATAAGCCTGGGGAAAAGATTGACCGAGATACACCGTTGACTGTAAAGGGAGCAGTAATGCCGTATGTGAGTAGAGGTGGCTTTAAGCTTGAAAAAGCACTGAAAGAGTTTGATGTACAAGTAAAAGATCGTATTATGATTGACATCGGCTCATCAACGGGTGGATTTACTGACTGTGCTTTGCAAAACGGAGCAAAAATGTCATATGCATTAGATGTTGGGTACAACCAACTAGCTTGGAAGCTACGACAGGATGAGCGAGTGGTTGTAATGGAACGTACGAACTTTCGTTATGTTACGCCAGCTGACCTAGCAGCAGGATTACCTGAATTTGCGTCAATTGATGTTTCATTCATTTCCTTAAAGCTAATTCTACCCGTGTTAAAACAGCTCCTTGTATCAGGTAGTGATGTGGTAGCACTTGTGAAGCCGCAGTTTGAAGCCGGTCGTGAGCAAGTTGGAAAAAAAGGGATTGTACGAGATGCAAAGGTTCATGAAGAAGTTGTTGAAAACATGATGAACTTTGCACTCAAGGAAGGGTATGATGTACGAAACGTATCGTACTCACCGATTACGGGTGGAGATGGAAACATTGAATTTTTACTTCACCTACATTGGAAAGGGCAAAGAGAACAAGGAGAGAACCTTGCTGGTCTGACAGCTCAAGAAGTTGTTGAACAAGCGCATTCTGTACTTAAAGAGAAAAAGTCTTAACGCTCTTGTCTCTTTTCAAGTATCAAAAGCCAATGCTAGTAATTCTAGCATTGGCAATTTGATTATACACCTTTATACGCAAAGGTGTATAATCAAATTGAATGTCAGCATGATGTGGAAGAGAATCATAACATTTCGTCTATACTATAAGAGATAAGATAATACATATTAGTGTGAGGTGCCAGTATGAACAAAGGGCAAAGACATATTAAAATTCGTGATATTATTACAAACAATGATATTGAAACGCAAGATGAGTTAGTAGATATTTTAAAAAATCAAGGATTTAACGTAACGCAAGCAACCATCTCTCGCGACATTAAAGAGCTTCACTTAGTAAAAGTTCCGTTAATGGATGGTCGCTACAAATACAGTCTCCCTGCAGATCAGCGCTTTAACCCTTTACAAAAGCTAAAGCGTTCATTAATGGATGCTTTTGTGAAAATTGATTCAGCTGGACATATGCTGGTAATGAAGACCTTGCCGGGTAATGCCAACGCCATTGGAGCATTGATTGATCATTTAGATTGGGAAGAAATTTTAGGTACAATTTGTGGTGATGATACGTGTTTGATTATTTGTCGAACGCCTGAAGACACCCAAAAGATTTCGGATCGATTCTTAGAAATGTTGTAAAGGTGTGTGAAACAGATTGTTAGCAGAACTATCAATCAAAAACTTTGCCATCATTGATGAGCTTTCAGTATCGTTTGAAAAAGGCTTAACAGTTTTAACAGGTGAAACAGGAGCTGGTAAGTCAATTATTATTGATGCCATTCATCTGCTTGTTGGTGGACGCGGTTCATCCGAGTTTGTAAGGCATGGAACAAATCGAGCGGAAATCGAAGGGTTATTTCTAATTGAAGACGAGCACCCTTGCTATGAAAAAGCGAAGCAGGTGGGAGTTGAAGTTGAAGATGGCATGGTGGTACTCAGACGAGATATTACCATGAATGGTAAGAGCATTTGTCGTATTAATGGAAAGCTAGTCACGCTTGGCATTTTACGTGAAGTGGGTCAAACACTGATGGATATTCATGGTCAGCATGAGCATCAGGACTTAATGAACCAAGATCGACATCTAATTCTTCTTGACCAGTATGGAGGTCAGAAGGTTGAAGAAGCACTATCAGAATATCGAGAAGTGTTTGCTACATATACAACGTTAAAGAAACAATTAGAACAATTAACAGAAAACGAACAGCAAATGGCCCACCGCTTAGATTTAATTCAATTTCAGCTTGATGAAATAAAAGCAGCCGACCTTCAACCAAATGAAGATGAGCAACTGATGGATGAGCGCCTTAAAATTTCTAACTTTGAAAAGATTTATACGTCCTTAACGGATGCATATAACGCTCTTCATGGTGAGCAAAGAGGACTAGATTGGCTAGGTGTAGCTATGAACCATGCAGAAGAAATTTCGAATTTAGAAGACACCTATGGCGAAATTTCAGAAGTCATATCATCAAGCTTTTATCAAATTGAAGATGTGTCTTATCGTATTCGCCAGCAGCTCGATTTATTAGAGTATGATCCAAAGCGTCTCAATTTTATTGAATCACGGCTAAATGAAATTAGTCATTTAAAGCGTAAATATGGTCAAAGCGTTGATGAAATTCTAGAGTATGCAGCTCAAATTGAAGATGAAATTGATCGAATTGAGAACCGAGATACTCATGTTGAAAAAATTAAACAAAAACTGTCGAGCGTAGCAGAGGACTTGCTTGTTGAAGCGAAAAATGTTTCTGAGGTTAGAAAGCAGTTAGCTGCGGAATTAACGGATAGTATTCATCAAGAGCTACAGGAGCTTTATATGGCTAAAACTATCTTTAATATCGTATTTGAAAAGCTACCGCCAAACCAAGCTGATAGCGAACTGAGCGGTGGTTCTGTTAAGTTTACTAAGGATGGTATTGATTCAGTGGAGTTTTATATTTCGACAAACCCAGGAGAGCCGCTAAAGCCACTTGCTAAAGTAGCTTCTGGTGGAGAGTTATCTCGTATTATGCTTGCACTAAAAAGTATTTTCTCTAAGCATCAAGGTGTTACGTCCATTATTTTTGATGAAGTAGATACAGGAGTGAGCGGTCGTGTCGCACAATCCATTGGTGAAAAAATTCACGCCATCTCTGTAGATTCCCAGGTGCTTTGTATTTCGCATCTTCCACAGGTCGCTGCTATGGCGGATACACATTTGTTTATTTCAAAGCAAATCAAAGATGATCGCACTACAACATCTGTTTTACCGTTAAACGAAGAAGAGAAAACAAAAGAAATTGCTCGCATGATTGCAGGAGCCGAAATAACCGATTTAACGCAGCAGCATGCCCAAGAACTGTTAGGTCTAGCAGCAAAAATTAAACAATAATTATTTAAAAAGCGCTTCTGGTGGATTGTTATGTGCCAAAAGCGCTTTTTTTATGTAGTAAACATCGGTTAAAAATCTTTCCTGCGGTTCTTTTTATTTTTCTTTGAACTTCGGTTATAAATGGGCTATAAGAAGGCAAAAGTAAAAGTGTAGCCATTTAGGCGAGGAAGCGAGGAGAGTGAAAAGATGAACAATCGACTTAGATATATAATTGGTGCAATTCTCCTTGTTTCGTTTATTTTTGTAGGCTTTATCCCTGTTGTGCAGCAATACCTTACTATCCCAAAACAAATGACACTGTTTAAAAGTGATGAAGTAAAATTTTCCACATCGTTAGCAGTTAGCACTCATAGTAATGATGTTATTGAAACGATGAAACAAGATGCTAAGCTTAGAATAGCTGGCAAAGAAGTAGGCAAAGAAGAAATGATGCTTCATCTTGCAGGAGTACCGGTCAAAAGAGTAGATGTTCAAGTATTATCTGATTTTAAAGTCATTCCTGGAGGTCAATCAATTGGCGTCAAGTTGAACTCTAAAGGTGTTTTGGTTGTTGGTTACCATCAAGTTGATACGAAAGATGGAAAGAAATCTCCTGGTGAAATTGCAGGCATCCAAGTAGGCGACATGATTACAAAAATCAATGGCAAAACGATTGAAAAAATGAGTGATATTACGCCATTTATTCAGCAAGCAGGAAAAACTGGAGAGCCTTTAAAATTACAAGTAATGAGAGAAAAAGAACAATTACAAACAAAGTTATATCCCTTAAAAGACAAAGAAGATTACGCGTATCGAATTGGTCTATATATTAGAGATTCTGCTGCGGGCATTGGTACGATGACTTTCTATGATCCCAAATCAAAAAAATATGGAGCGTTAGGTCACGTAATTTCCGATATGGATACCAAAAAGCCAATTGTTGTAGAAGATGGGCAAATCGTACGCTCTACCGTCACATCAATTGAAAAAGGTGAAAACGGTGTTCCAGGCGAGAAGCTAGCGCGTTTCTCAGAAAATAAAGAAATTATCGGTAATATTAAAACAAATAGTCCATTTGGTATCTTTGGAAAGCTATCTGAAACGATGGAAAATGGCATTTTAGATAAGCCGATGCCGATTTCACTATCTCATCAAGTAAAAGAAGGACCAGCTAAAATCTTAACGGTGGTCGAAAACGATAAAGTGGAAGAATTTGATGTGGAAGTTGTTAGTAGTGTTCCGCAAAAGTTTCCTGCTACTAAAGGAATGGTCATTAAAATTACAGACAAAAAGTTATTAGAAAAAACAGGCGGTATTGTGCAAGGAATGAGCGGAAGTCCAATTATTCAAGATGGCAAAGTAATTGGAGCCGTTACTCATGTGTTTGTGAATGACCCAACTTCAGGATATGGTGTTCATATCGAATGGATGTTAAATGAAGCGGGCATTAATATTTATAAAAAAGAATCAAAAAGAGCGAGCTAATGATAAATAGTTCGCTCTTTTTGTTATGAAAAGACTGTCGTATTTTTGTTAGAAAAACGTCGAAAAAACCAGAAAACAAAAGGAATTTATGGGATAATGATAAAAAAGACTTTTTTATAAAAAAATAAAGGAAATAATGTTGCATTGTCGAATTTGTCCTTTAGAATAAAGAGTAGAGACATGCGGGACTGGCGTATAAGTTAAGGGAATGAGGAGGAAGATACTTTGAAAAAAATTAAAGTATGTTTAGTCGATGATAATAGAGAATTAATTGGACTGCTTGAGGATTACATTTCTGAACAAGGTGATATGGAAGTAATCGGGGTTGCGTATAACGGGCAGGAATGTTTATCTATTTTAAAAGATAAAGACCCGGACGTGCTTGTACTAGATATCATCATGCCTCATTTAGACGGGCTTGCAGTATTGAGTCAATTAAAAGAAATGAAAAAAGAAAACTATCCTAATGTAATTATGTTAACCGCTTTTGGTCAAGAAGATGTGACGAAAAAGGCAGTCGATTTAGGTGCTGCTTATTTTATATTAAAGCCATTTGATATGGAAAACTTAGTAAATCATATTCGCCAGGTAAGTGGTCAAGCATCATCTTTTACAAACCGTTCATCCTCATCAGCAATGCGCTTACAGCGTGATAATAAACCTGCAAACTTAGATGCGAGCATTACAAGCATTATTCATGAAATTGGTGTGCCTGCCCATATTAAAGGTTACTTATATTTACGTGAAGCGATCTCCATGGTTTATAAAGATATTGAATTACTTGGTTCGATTACAAAGGTTCTTTATCCGGATATTGCAAAAAAATATAATACCACAGCAAGTCGTGTGGAACGTGCCATTCGCCACGCAATCGAAGTAGCCTGGAGCAGAGGAAACATTGATTCAATTTCGTCTTTATTTGGCTATACTGTCAGCATGACGAAAGCAAAGCCTACAAATTCGGAGTTTATTGCAATGGTTGCGGATAAATTACGCCTTGAACATAAAGCTTCTTGAGAGGGTAAGAAGTAAACGAATGCTTATTAGTGTCCTTGAATAGTAAGATATATTTAGATAAATGAAAAAACATCATTCTTTACGAGGACGCTGATCCTACAAAGAATGATGTTTTTTATTGTACTAGTTTTTTCAAAAGCTATTCATAACTTTAGGCACTAAGTACAATAAAGATGATAAATATCTGTACGGTTAGATTTGAAAATAGTTAATTTATTAAAATAAATATAGATGATACCATATATATACTTGTAAAAGTGTTGATTTGTAAATAAGCGGAACGAACTGCTATGCATACTTGTTATGGTTTTCACATATTGAATAAGTAACATAACATCCACTCCCACTTTTAATTTATTTGTTAAAAAAGAAGGTGACATTTAAAATTGAGGATTCATATGAAATATAAGCGTATTATTTTTGCATTTTGTATGGCATTAAGTATTTCTTGTTTTGTTTCATTTACCTTGGTATCCATTAACTTTGGTTACAATGATACATTTATGTCAACGTGGTTAAAAATCTGGTCTGAAGCTTTTGTATGTGCTTTTTTTGGTTCGTATTTCTTTCCAATCGGAATCAATAAACTAATGAGCAAAATTCAGTTTGTGGAAGAGTCTCTGAATCGTAGTGGAAAAGAAATGTAAAAAGATCCTCGGCTTGAGAAGCCGAGGATCTTTTTATTGAAGAAGGGATAAGATAAAAGTCCAAATACAAACAAATAAAAGTAAAGCGAGGCTGTAGCGAAGCGTCATCTTGGTTAACTCAGCTTCTTTTCCTGTTTGACCAACTGCTGCTGTTGCAATAGCAATTGACTGCGGGGATACGAGCTTTGCCATGACTCCTCCAGCTGTGTTGCTAGCAACTAGCATAGAAGGGTTTGTTCCAATTAAAGCTGCGGCCGTTGTTTGGATTGGAGCAAACAGCGTGTTGTTATTCACAACAGATCCCGTCATAAAAACACCAATCCAGCCGAGAACAGGGGAGAACAAAGGAAAAATTTGACCTGCTTCGGCTACGGCATTCCCAAGTGCCATTGTTAAGCCACCATATGTCATTAGTTTAGCGATGCTGATAACAGCACAGATCATCCCAATAGGAATGATAAATTCTTTGATTGTCTTTCCTAGAAGTGCTATGCTCCGAGAACGGTTAATGTTTTTCGTTGTTAAAACAGTCGTTATAGCAGCAAAAAGGATGGCCGTTCCTGTTGCTCCAATGAAATCAATTGAAAGTACAATAGGTGTTCCAGGAGCATTAAAAGTGAAAACAAAAGGTGATAACAGGTTTCCTGGTTGGAAAAGAGATTTGAAAACAGGAAGGCTCCAGATTAGTACAAATCCTGTTAACAAATAAAAAGGTGACCAAGAAAGAATAACTTCTTTTACTGGATATTTTCTCACAGTAGGGGCTTGTCCATTTAGCAAGAAAATACGCTTTGGCTGCCATTTACGTAAGAAAAGAGCAAGTGCTCCCATTGCTAAAAGCGCAGGAATAATATCAGCAAGCTCTGGCCCAATTAGGATGGTCATAGTGGCTTGTGCACTAGTATAAACAAAAGATGTGACCAAAATAGCAGGGAGCGTTTCTTTAACTCCTCGCCATCCATCAATTAAAAAGATAAGTAAAAAAGGAATCGTAAAGTTAATGAAAGGGAGAGTTAAAGCTGTTTGCACCGATACATCCATGGCGCTTACGTTCTCTAACTGAAAAGTATCAACAATCGCTACTGGAATCCCAATGGCGCCAAATGCACCAGATGCTCCGTTCGCGATTAGGCAAAGCATAGCTGCTTGAAGTGGCTTAAAACCGAGTGAAACAAGTAGTACGGCGCAAATTGCAATTGGCACACCAAAGCCTGCAGCTCCTTCTAAAAAGGCATTAAAGCAAAAGCCGATGAGCAATAGCTGAAGTCGCTGATCACTGGAAATGTTAATAATACTACCTCTTAAAACATCAAATTTTCCGGTTTCAACGGCAATTTTATAAAGCCACACAGCCATAATAATAATATAGCCAATAGGCCAGATACCTTGAACGAACCCTTGAATAACGCTGCCGAATGCATGCGTAGGTGAAAGGTCAAAAAAGTAAATAACAAGAAAGAGCGTAATACCCAAATTTAACAGTGCTGCATAAATTCCTTTCATTTTAAAAAGGGTCAAACATATTAAAAATGAGATAATGGGAATAGCTGCAATAAGTGCTGAAAGCGTAAGGTTTTGAAATGGATTATACGTATCAACAAGCATATGAATGGCTCCTTTAGAAAGCGAGAAAGCGAACTTTCTCGCTTCCTGCTTAGTTTGGTAAAGAGAAAAATGGCTGCTGAATTTCTTTTAACGTTTGAATAGATTTTGAGAATTTTTCATGTTCGGACTTATCTAACGGAAGTTCTAAGACTTTCTTTACACCTCCACGGTGAATGATACTTGGAACACCTACATAAATATCATGTTCACCATATTCTCCGTCTAGATAGGCTCCTACTGGAAGGACAACCTGCTCATTTCTCAAGATGACTCTCGTAATTCTAGCTAATCCCATTGCGATACCATAATAAGTAGCACCTTTTGATTTGATAATTTCATAAGCCGCATTTCGTACTTGAACAGCAATTTCTTCTTTTCGTTCTGATGATAGCTGATCTGCGATTGGTGTTCCAGAAATGTTAGCGCCACTCCAAACGGCAAGCTGAGAATCTCCGTGTTCTCCAATGATATAACCGTGGACGCTCGTTGGAGCTGCGCCAAGCTCTTCACTGAGGAGATGACGGAAACGAGCTGAGTCAAGGATGGTGCCTGAACCAATCACGCGTTCCTTTGGAAGTCCTGAAAATTTCCATGTGGCATAAGTAAGGATATCAACTGGGTTTGTCGCTACTAAAAAAATACCATTAAATCCAGAGGACATGACTCCATTCACGATGTGTTCAAAGATTTTGACATTTTTATGAACAAGGTCAAGTCTTGTTTCTCCTGGCTTTTGAGCTGCTCCTGCACAAATTACGACAATAGCAGCATCTTTGCAATCATCGTACGTTCCAAAAGAAATGCGCATAGAGCTTGGAGCATATACGATACCGTGAGCTAAATCCATTACATCACCGCGTGCTTTTTCTTCGTTTAAGTCAACTAACACTAACTCATCGCAAATACCTTGGTTCATTAATGAATAGGCATAGCTTGCTCCAACTGCACCTGTACCTACTAACACAACTTTGTTTCCTAATGTCATTTCCATAAGAATGCCTCCTCAAGCAAATAGTATGTGAAATATTTCACATAGTTAGATAAATAAAAAACAAATCATCTTTAATTTTTTGTAATCATTTCGGCGAATTAGATATTGTGAAGTATTTCACAATTAGATAATAACACTTACTTTTTCATTTTGCAATAATAAAATATCATTTTTGTTAAAAGTTAATTAAATAAAAAAAAGACCTTCTTAAAAGGCCTTTCTTATCTTGGATCGCTCCATAATACCAGTGATCTATCATTAGCTCTTGTCGTCTTCTTTATCCAGCTGAGCAAGCTTTTGCAATAGGATATGCTGGGGCATGTGCATAAGTTGTTCTAAAGGAACGTTTAGTTTTTCAGCTAGTTTGACAGCCGTATCAGGTGAGATTTGTAATGGTCTCATACATATCAACTCCTATTCTCTTGTAAAATATATGTGTAAGCATTATGATAAATTGCAACTACCTTGTTAATCATAAGTCATAATGAAGGGATTGAGCAAGTATGCGTATTATGGGTCACAGAGGAGCAGCAGGGACGTTTCCTGAAAATACAATGATTTCGTTTGAAGAAGCAATCAGAGTAGGAGCAGATGGAATTGAGCTTGATGTTCATATGTCCAAAGACGATGAGCTCATGGTTATTCATGATGAAAAAGTTGATCGTACAACAAATGGTAAAGGGTATATAAGGGACTTTAATTATAAAGAATTAAGAAGCCTTGATGCGAGCTATAAATTTAAAAAGAAATACGGCGCGTGTCAAATACCTACGTTAAAAGAAGTACTAGCTTGGGCTTCTAATCAACAGTTTTCTGTTAATATTGAATTGAAAAACAACTTGTTTGACTATCCTTATTTAGAAATGAAAGTACTGGACCTTATTTACTATTATAAAATGAAAGACCGTATCATTATATCTTCATTCAATCATAATAGCTTAGCGAGAGTAACATCTTTTGATTCAACCATTGAAACCGCTATTTTATACTCATACCCAATGTTTGAGCCTTGGATTTATGCTCAACACCTTGGTGCTAGAGCACTTCATCCAAATTATCGTACGGTTAATCAAGTAAACGTAGCTGCTTCCAAAGACTATCGTATCCCTGTGCGTCCATATACGGTGAATGATGTGAAGCTAGCGAAACAGCTATACGGATATGGCTGTGAATCCATCATCACTGATTATCCTGAGAAGATGGTTAACGAATTTGCTAATAAACGTATGTAAAAAAAGAAGCATCTCTATTTTTTTGATAGAGATGCTTCTTTTTTTTGCTGAAAGCGAGGTTGAACCTTTTGACGCTTTCGATCTCGATGAAGAATAAAACCTGCTACAAATCCTAAACCAATTACAAAAAATAGCAACCCTACAGTGAACTGAAGCATTAAGGATGAAAAAGGCGGCTGTAAAATGCCAAACACCATATCTCTCATTAATTTAATGCCATAACCTGCTAAAACTCCGGGAATTAATAAAATGAGCAATGCAATAATCCTCATCATAGTTAGGAAATCCTTTCCTGGTTTGTCTTACTTAAATGATAAAACAGCAAAAAAAATTGTCAAGACTGTTTAAAGTTTTATATGATAAAGTGGTGCAAGAAGTTGCAGAGTATTTTTCCATTTTAAATGAAAAAGGTGAAAAAATATGCAAACTGTGTTGATTATTGGTGCTAACACGGGTGGGTTGGCCGTATTAAAGATGATTGAAGAAGCGGAAGGCGTAAAGGTAGCTGGAGTAGTAGATGTTAACTCTGAGGCGCCAGCGATGAAGTATGCAGAGCAATTAGGGATAAAAGTGTCCACAAGCTGGTCATCTTTTCTTCACCAAGGTGTGGATGTGATTGTAGATGCGACTGGAAGTGAACGTGTCTTTCAGGAATTACATAAGCAAAAACAAAGTAATACGCTGTTGATTCCAGGATCAGTTGCTAAAATGATGGCTAGCTTAATGGAGCAAAAAGAAGAATTAATTGAGCGGTTAACGCATGAATCAGATAAATATAACCTGATCTTTAACTCTACGCATGATGCAATGATTGTTGTAGATAAAGAGGCAAAAATAACCCTCTTTAATAAAAGTGCTGAACGAATTACAAACTTAAAAAGTGAAAACGTCATTGGAAAGCATATTCATGAATCCATTCCAGCGAGTGAGTTACCAACGACTTTACTGACAAAACGGACGGATTATAATCAAGAGTTTACCATTACGAACAGTCATAAAGTAATTACGTCACGCATTCCTATGATTAATGAAAAAGGAGAATTATTTGGAGCGTTTTCTGTTTTTAAAGATATTACAGAAGTGGTGAATTTAGCTGAGGAAGTAACTAATTTAAAGGATATTCAAACAATGCTTGAAGCAATCATTCAGTCATCAGAAGAAGCCATTTCAGTTGTGGATGAAGAAGGTGTTGGGTTATTAATAAACCCTGCTTATACAAAAATCACGGGACTTCAGCGCTCAGATATTATTGGGAAGCCGGCAACCACAGATATTTCTGAAGGAGAAAGCATGCACATGCAGGTGTTAAAAACAAGAAGAGCTGTGCGCGGTGTCAGCATGAAAGTGGGACCGAACAAAAAAGATGTTGTTGTAAACGTTGCTCCGGTTATCGTGGATGGTAAGTTAAAAGGGAGCGTAGGCGTTATTCACGATATCTCAGAGATACAGCAGCTTACGACGGAATTAAACAGAGCGCGCCAAATTATTCGTACGCTAGAAGCGAAGTATTCATTTGCTGACATTATTGGTGAATCTGAAGAATTTTTGTTAGCCATTGAACAAGCAAAACTAGCAGCTAAAACGCCTGCAACAGTTTTACTGCGCGGAGAGTCTGGAACTGGAAAAGAGCTGTTTGCCCATGCTATTCATAATGCAAGTGAACGAAAGTATAACAAATTTGTACGCGTAAACTGCGCTGCGTTATCGGAATCTCTTTTAGAAAGCGAGCTCTTTGGTTATGAAGAAGGAGCGTTTTCAGGTGCTAAGCGGGGTGGCAAGCGCGGGTTGTTTGAAGAAGCGAATAACGGAAGTATTTTCTTAGATGAAATCGGTGAATTATCAGCACATATGCAAGCAAAACTATTACGAGTGCTACAAGAAAAGGAGCTAGTACGAGTGGGGGGGACCAGCTCTATTCCTGTAAACGTGCGAGTGATTGCGGCAACGAATGTGAATTTGGAACAAGGGATTGCCGACGGAACAATTAGACAAGATCTCTACTATCGATTGAATAAAATTCCAATTCAAATTCCACCTCTTCGACAGCGAAAAGAAGACATCGAGGCCTTGGCGCTACACTTAATTACGAAAATTAACCAAGACTATGGCAGAAGTGTAGAAGGTCTATCAGAGGATGCATTAAAATTGCTTGTCCACTATGACTGGCCAGGAAACGTCAGAGAGCTTGAGAACATTTTAGGAAGAGCTGTTATTTATATGCATTATAGTGAGGTAATCATTACTGCAAAACATCTTCCAACTCTAAATGATGTAAGTGAACAGACTGAACCAACATCTGTTGATTTTACTATACAAAGCGGTGAGACCCTTTCAATGTTAGTGGAACAATATGAAAAAGATGTTATACTGCACGTTTTAAAAGAACATGATTATAATAAAACCAAAACTGCAAAACGTCTAAATATATCAATTCGCGCTCTTTACTACAAGCTTGAAAAATACGGAATTGCAAATATAGGCATGCAATAATATGCATAACGTGCAAAATGTTGCACGTGATTTAATGAGCTCATTAATCGATTGTATATCCTAAAAAATAATAAAGCGTATTGTTTTCAGCCTTAATCAAGGGAACTCGTTAGAAAACGAGGAATTCTTCAATGTTCTCAACATTTGGCATGGTTCTTGCAAATATAAAAAGTGGTGAAGCTACTAGCTTCTTTCTTACCAAACTCTAACATGAAAGGTCGAGCATTTCATGATACTTAAACAGTTAATGCGTAAAAGTGTAACAAATAAACAGGTTACAGTTGCCGTTGCTGCTGCTGAGGATGCAGAAACTCTCGAAGCGGTTAACCAGGCATGTGAGCACCAATTAGCTCGTTTTGTTTTATATGGAAACGAAGCTAAAATTAAATCAATTTTAGAGCGAGAGACTGAAAAACGCTTGGAAACAGGCGAAGTTACGATTGTGCATACTAATTCACCTCAACAATCTGCGCAAGAAGCAGTGCATGCCGTAGCAATGAATGAAGCGCATATTGTTATGAAAGGTCACCTCTCAACTTCAACCATTCTTAAAGCTGTTTTACATAAAGAGAACGGTTTGCGAACTGGAAACGTCCTATCACACGTAGCTGTTTTTGAAGTTCCGGGGTATGACAGACCTATTATTGTCACTGATGCAGCAATGAATATTGCACCAAGTATTCAAGAGAAAGTTCAAATTATTGAAAATGCGGTTGGTGTTGCAAAAGCAATGGGGATAACAACACCAAAAGTAGCGCCAATCGCAGCTGTTGAAGTAGTCAATCCAGCAATGGAAGCTACCACAGATGCTGCATTATTAACACAGATGAACAAGCGTGGTCAAATAAAAGGCTGTGTTGTCGATGGACCTCTTGCTTTGGATAATGCCATCAGTCACGTAGCTGCTGAGCAAAAAGGAATCCAAAGTGAAGTTGCTGGAGCAGCTGATATTTTAGTAGTACCTACGATTGAATCAGGAAACATTTTATATAAATCACTTATTTATTTTGCACAAGCAAAGGTTGGAGCTGTTATTGCCGGAGCGAAAGCGCCAATCGTACTTACGTCAAGAGCAGATTCTGCTGAAAGTAAACTTTATTCGTTAGCGTTAGCAATCAACGTAGCGACACATAATTGATAGGAGGAAACAACAATGAAAATTTTTAGCTATATGGAACAGTATGATTACGAACAATTAGTTTTTTGCCAAGATGAGCAATCGGGGTTAAAAGCAATTATTGCAATTCATGATACAACAATTGGGCCGGCTTTAGGTGGAACGAGAATGTGGACGTATGAGTCTGAGGAAGCAGCGATTGAAGATGCGCTGCGTCTTGCAAAAGGCATGACGTACAAGAACGCAGCAGCAGGGCTTAACTTGGGAGGCGGTAAAACAGTTATTATCGGTGATCCTAAGAAGGATAAAAACGAAGAAATGTTCCGTGCATTTGGACGCTATATTCAAGGGCTAAACGGACGCTATATTACGGCTGAAGATGTAGGGACAACAGTTGAAGATATGGACCTTGTATACCAAGAAACTGATTACGTAACAGGAGTTTCACCTGCATTTGGTTCATCAGGAAATCCTTCACCAGTTACGGCTTATGGAGTTTATCGCGGGATTAAAGCAGCAGCAAAAGAAGCTTTTGGTACGGATATTTTAGAAGGGAAAATAATCGCAGTTCAGGGAATCGGAAACGTTGCATATAACCTGTGCCGTCATCTTCATGAAGAAGGCGCACAGCTCATTGTGACAGACATCAACAAAGAATCTGTACAGCGTGCAGTTGAAGAATTCGGTGCAAAAGCAGTAGACCCACAGGATATTTATGGAGTAGAATGTGATATCTATGCACCTTGTGCGCTAGGCGCAACAATTAACGATGAAACAATTCCACAATTAAAAGCAAAGGTAATTGCTGGAGCAGCAAACAATCAGCTAAAAGAAGCGCGTCATGGCGATATGATTCATGAGATGGGAATCATTTATGCTCCGGATTATGTAATCAATGCTGGAGGAGTAATTAACGTAGCGGACGAATTAATTGGTTATAACCGCGAACGCGCATTGAAAAAGGTTGAAACGATTTATGATAATATTGAAAAAGTAATTGAAATTTCAAAGCGAGACGGAATTCCAACATATGTAGCAGCAGATCGCCTAGCAGAAGAGCGTATTGAGAAGCTAAGACGCTCTCGTAGTCAATTTTTACAAAACGGACATCACCTTTTAAGTAGACGCTCTCGCTAACAGCCAACAGCTAGGGACTTGTAGGAATATGCTCCCTAGCTTCATTTAAGCAAACAATATTTTATCCCACTCTTAACGGACAGTAATCCTTCCTTTTAAGATGATGAGGCCAGAAAGAAAAGAAGTGGGAAATCAGCTGTCTGTAAAGGTCCGATAAGTTTAACTAATCACCAGTGGAGATGAAGAAAATTTTCACTGATGGAAGTTAAACTTTATACAGCTAGGAGGCTCTGTGTTAATTATGCAAGATTATCGAATACTCACCATTAATCCAGGATCGACATCAACGAAAATCGGTGTATTCCACAATGACCAAATGATTTTTGATCGCACGATTCGCTATGAAGCAAAAGAACTGAGTGTATTTGAAACCATTTATAATCAATATGAATTTCGAAAAAAATCCATTTTAGAAGCGCTTGATGAAGAAGGGATTAATTTATCAAAGCTTAATGCCGTCTGCGGACGTGGGGGATTATTGCGTCCGATTGAAGGTGGTACGTATGAAGTGAATGAGTTAATGCTTAAAGATTTAAAAGAAGGATATGCAGGTCATCATGCATCAAACCTTGGTGGAATCTTAGCGTATGAAATTGGTTCTGGCTTGAATATTTCATCATTTATTGTCGACCCTGTGGTTGTTGATGAACTATTAGATGTGGCAAGGGTGTCAGGCAGCCCGCATATGGCGCGTAAAAGTATTTTTCATGCATTAAATCAAAAAGCTGTAGCCCGTAAAGTTGCAGCTCAGCTCGATAAAAAGTACGAAGAGTTGAACTTAATTGTGACGCATATGGGTGGCGGTATTACTGTTGGTGTTCATAACTATGGAAGAGTTATTGACGTGAATAACGGTTTACACGGTGACGGTCCTTTTAGTCCAGAGAGAGCGGGAAGCGTTCCGGTAGGAGAACTTGTCCGCTTATGCTTTTCGGGTGAGTATTATCGCGAAGATATTATGAAGATGCTTGTTGGTAAAGGTGGATTAGTTGGGTATTTAGGGACGTCTGATGTTCAAAAAGTTGAAAAGCTTATTGAACATGGAAATAAAAAAGCAAAATTAGTGTATGAAGCGATGGCTTACCAGATTGCAAAGGAGATTGGTGCAGCAAGTGCTGTGCTAGCGGGGAAAGTCGATGCAATTATTTTAACAGGTGGAATTGCTTATTCAAAAATGTTCGTGAGTTTAATTATTGAACGCGTAAAGTGGATTGCAGATGTTACGGTGTTTCCAGGAGAAAACGAACTTCAAGCACTGGCTGAAGGAGCACTGCGCGTCTTAAAACAAGAAGAGAAAGCGAAGCAATATCCTGGTGAGCATATTCACTCTTCTACACTTTAAAAGGAAAGGTGTGACAATATATGGCAAGGGAATATGATGTAGTAGTTCTAGGGGGAGGCACCGGCGGATACGTAGCGGCAATTCGTGCTTCCCAGCTTGGCCTAAGTGTTGCAATTGTAGAAAAAGAAAAGCTGGGTGGTACATGCCTTCATGCAGGTTGTATCCCAAGCAAAGCTTTATTACGAAGTGCAGAAGTGTATCAAACAGCAAAAAAAGCAGACTCTTTTGGCGTTTTAGCATCTGATGTAAAACTCGATTATGAGCGTGTACAAGAGCGAAAAGATTTGGTTGTTACACAGCTGTATAACGGCGTCAAAGGACTGATGAAAAAAGGCAAAATTGATGTGTATGAAGGCTTTGGCCGTATATTAGGGCCATCCATCTTTTCACCGATGCCAGGAACCATTTCAGTTGAGCTAAAGAGCGGTGAAGAAAATGAAATGCTTATACCAAATAACGTAATCATTTCAACAGGCTCGCGCCCAAGAACATTACCAGGGCTAACGATTGACGGTGAGTTTATCATTACATCGGATGAAGCATTACAAATGAAAAATCTTCCTCAATCTATTATGATTGTTGGTGGCGGTGTAATCGGTGTTGAATGGGCTTCAATGCTTGCTGACTTTGGAGTTGAGGTAACGATTATTGAATACAGTGATCGTATTCTACCAACCGAAGATCACGATATATCAACTGAAATGAAAAAACAGCTACAGCGAAAAGGAATTAAGGTAGTTACTTCTGCTAAAGTGTTAGCGGATACCGTTGAAGTAGATAAAAGTGTCAAAGTGAAAGCTGAAGTGAATGGTGAAACAAGTACATACGAAGCTGAAAAGATGCTTGTATCTGTTGGAAGACAAGCCAACGTTGAAGGCATTGGATTAGAAAACACAGACATTGTTGTTGAGAGCGGTTTTATTAAAACAAATGAATTTTATCAAACAAAAGAGTCGCATATCTATGCAATTGGTGACGTCATTGGTGGTCTTCAGCTGGCTCACGTGGCTTCTCGTGAAGGAATTGTAGCAGTCGAACATATAGGAGATAAAAAGCCGCTCCCAATTCAATATGAAAATATTTCAAAGTGCGTATATAGTAGCCCAGAAGTGGCAAGCGTGGGTTTAACAGAACAAGAAGCAAAAGAAAAAGGTCATGCTGTGAAAGTTGGCAAAATGCCGTTTAAAGCAATCGGTAAAGCACTTGTATATGGTGAAGCAGAAGGATTTGTAAAAATTATTAAAGACGATGAAACAAATGACCTACTAGGAGTTCACATGATTGGTCCTCACGTAACAGACATGATTTCAGAAGCAGGTCTTGCAAAAGTGTTAGATGCGACGCCATGGGAAGTTGCTCATACTATTCATCCACACCCAAGCTTATCCGAAGCAATCGGTGAAGCAGCCCTTGCTGTTGATGGAAAAGCCATTCATTTTTAATTATTAAGGAGGTTTTAACTGATGACAGAAAATCGTCATGAAGCACTAGGCTTAACAAATGAACAAGTAGTTGAAATGTATCGTACAATGCTTCTGGCTCGTAAAATTGACGAGCGTATGTGGTTATTAAATCGTGCTGGGAAGGTACCTTTTGTTATTTCGTGTCAAGGACAAGAGGCAGCGCAGGTCGGTGCAGCATTTGCGTTAAACCGTGAGAAAGACTACGCGTTGCCGTATTACCGAGACATGGGAGTAGTCCTTGCATTTGGGATGACGGCTCGTGATTTAATGCTATCAGGATTTGCAAAAGCGGAAGATCCAAACTCAGGTGGTCGTCAAATGCCTGGTCACTTCGGCTATAAAGAGAAGCGCATTGTAACGGGGTCTTCTCCGGTGACAACGCAGGTTCCTCATGCCGTTGGAATTGCTTTGGCCGGGAAAATGGAGAAAAAAGAGTTGGTGACATTTGTAACGTTCGGTGAAGGTTCATCAAACCAAGGTGATTTTCACGAAGGTGCTAATTTTGCAGGCGTTCACAAATTACCGGTTATTTTCATGTGTGAAAACAATAAGTATGCCATTTCGGTGCCGGTAGAAAAGCAACTTGGTTGTGAAAAGGTATCAGACCGTGCAATTGGCTATGGTATGCCTGGATACACAGTAGACGGAAATGATCCTTTAGAAGTGTATAAAGTTGTAAAAGAAGCAAGAGAAAGAGCAGTAAAAGGTGAAGGACCAACGCTTATTGAAACGGTTTCTAGCCGCTTGACTGCTCACTCAAGTGATGATGATGATCGCGCTTATCGCGAAGCAGACGAAATTTCAGAAGCGAAGAAAAATGATCCAATTATTCGCTTTGGTGCGTATTTAAAAGAAACTGGGACTCTAACAGATGCGAAAGAAGCTGAAATGCTTGAAGAAATCATGAAAATTGTGAATGAAGCAACAGACTATGCAGAAAATGCTGCATATGCAGACCCAGAATCAGCTTTAAAATACGTATACGGTGAGTGAGGAGGAAACTAAAATGCCAGTAATGTCATATATCGATGCCGTAACAATGGCTATGCGTGAAGAAATGGAGAGAGACCCACGTGTATTTGTGTTAGGAGAAGATGTGGGAAGAAAAGGCGGCGTATTCAAGGCAACGAACGGCTTATATGAGCAGTTTGGCGAAGAGCGCGTAATTGATACACCGCTGGCAGAATCAGCGATTGCTGGAGTTGGAATTGGAGCAGCAATGTACGGAATGCGCCCAATTGCTGAAATGCAGTTTGCTGATTTTATCATGCCTGCTGTGAACCAAATCGTTTCAGAGGCTGCAAAAATTCGCTATCGCTCGAACAATGATTGGAACTGTCCAATTACAATTCGTGCGCCTTACGGTGGAGGCGTGCACGGTGCTCTTTATCATTCGCAATCAGTTGAAGCGTTGTTTGCCAATCAGCCAGGTTTAAAAATCGTGATGCCATCTACGCCTTATGATGTGAAGGGGTTATTAAAAGCAGCAATCCGCGATGATGACCCGGTGCTATTCTTTGAACATAAGCGCGCGTATCGCTTAATTAAAGGTGAAGTGCCAGAAGATGATTATGTACTTCCAATCGGAAAAGCAGATGTGAAGCGCGAAGGTGATGATATTACTGTTATTACATATGGTCTTTGCGTCCATTTTGCACTCCAAGCAGCTGAAAAACTTGCGGCTGATGGAATTTCAGCTCATGTATTAGATTTACGAACAGTTTATCCATTAGATAAAGAAGCGATTATTGAAGCTGCATCTAAAACAGGTAAGGTGCTTCTTGTAACAGAAGATAACAAAGAAGGAAGCATCATGAGTGAAGTAGCGGCTATTATTGCAGAACATTGTTTATTTGATTTGGATGCACCGATTCAACGTTTGGCTGGGCCAGATATTCCAGCTATGCCATATGCTCCAACGATGGAGAAGTATTTTATGGTAAATCCAGATAAAGTAGAAAAAGCAATGAGAGAATTAGCTGAATTTTAAAGGAGTTGTTTCCAGTGGCAATTGAAAAAATCAAAATGCCTCAGCTTGGAGAAAGCGTAACGGAAGGCACGATTAGCAAATGGCTAGTAGCTGTGGGGGACCAGGTTAATAAATATGATCCATTAGCAGAAGTGATGACCGATAAAGTGAATGCAGAAGTGCCATCTTCATTTACGGGTGTGATTAAAGAAATTATTGCAGCTGAAGACGAGACGCTGCCAGTTGGAGAAACGCTGTGTTTGATTGAAGTAGAAGGAGCTTCTTCAGCAGATACAGCTCAAAATGCGCCAAAAGAAACGAATGAAAAAGTTTCTTTACCAGATACAGCTGACCACTCTAATAAAAAGCGCTATTCACCAGCCGTTCTGCGTTTATCCCAAGAACATGGAATTAACCTTGAAACACTTACAGGGTCAGGTGGAGGTGGTCGAATTACAAGAAAAGACGTACTGGCTGCAATTGAAAAAGGTCCGCAAAGGGATTCAGCTGTTCATCAGGAGGCGCCAAAAACAGCACCGGCTTCATCAGCAGCGCCTTTACCAAAAGCAGAGAT
Organism: Priestia sp. FSL W8-0001; assembly: GCF_038050335.1. Taxonomy (NCBI): domain Bacteria; kingdom Bacillati; phylum Bacillota; class Bacilli; order Caryophanales; family Bacillaceae; genus Priestia; species Priestia sp. FSL W8-0001. Next base: position 3,126,252 of record NZ_JBBPAL010000001.1, on the reverse strand, counting down.
GAAAAAGTCGGAACCTATTCCAACGGCTTCTGGTGATAAAGCCATTCCTGTATCTGGTGTACGTAAAGCGATTGCCAGCAACATGTTACGAAGCAAGCACGAAATTCCTCATGCATGGACAATGGTTGAAGTGGATGTAACAAGCCTCGTAGCATATCGTGATTCTATTAAAACGGAATTTAAACAAAAAGAAGGATTTAACTTAACGTACTTTGCTTTCTTTGTCAAAGCGATTGCACAAGCCTTAACAGAATTCCCAGAAATCAATTCAATGTGGGCAGGCGATGAAATTATTCAAAAGAAAGACATTAATATTTCTATTGCTGTTGCAACAGACGATGCATTGTTTGTACCTGTCATAAAAAATGCCGATGAAAAAACAATTAAAGGAATTGCACGCGAAATTAATGAATTAGCGCAAAAAGTACGAGCAGGTTCATTAAAAGCGGCAGACATGCAGGGTGGAACGTTTACTGTTAATAACACGGGATCATTTGGTTCCGTTCAATCGATGGGAATCATTAATTATCCACAAGCAGCAATTTTACAGGTGGAATCTATTGTTAAGCGTCCGGTTGTTATTAATAATATGATTGCCATTCGAGATATGGTCAATCTATGCTTATCTCTTGACCACCGTGTGCTTGATGGACTCGTATGTGGTCGATTCTTAAAACGCATTAAAGAAATTTTAGAATCGATGTCCAAGGAACATACATCTATTTACTAAAAGTGAAAGAGACTGAGACATAAGTAGGTCAGCCTCTACTATACCTGAACGATTGAGAGTTCATAACTTTTAATCGTTCAGGTTTTTTTATTGATTGTGAAAACAATGTTGGAAACAGGGTGGAATGGAGCGTAGGACACTCGACTCCTGCGGGAAAGAGAGGGAAAACGGAGATCCCGCAGCGCAGCGAGGAAGCTCAGGTTCCTCCCCGCGGAAAGCGAGTGACCGTAGCGCAATGGAACGAACGTGTTGAGACAAATCAAAGAGATGGGAACAGCTAGTGTTCGTCTTTTAGAACCAATCATTTTGTTATGTCCCAAACTCTTTTATTTGTTTAATATTTAATTCGAAAAGGTTTTGCTCGTCATGCCGATTTGGCATACGGTATTTTGAGAAGGTATATATATTTCGTTTATAGAATGTAATAAAATAAAAGAGAGTGTGTCAGTAGAAAAAGGCTTTGGTATCAAAGTATAAAGGGGAAATGACGATGAATAAACCATCCTTTCATGAATTTGCCTATACTCCTCAGCAAGAATGGATACAAGAAGTAAAAAAAGCGCTAAAAGATGACCCTCATCTATATGAAAAAGAAACGTTTGAGAACATTTTTTTGAAAACGCTTTACCGAAAAAATGACGTGCAAGATTTACCACATTTAAAAGACGAAGAGCTTTACTTATTCGTAAGAGGAATAGACTCACATTTCGTATCAAATGAATGGAATATTGCACAACGAATAAATGTAGCCGTTCCAAAGAAAGCGAATCAAATGATAAAGGAAGCATTAGATAACGGACAAACGTCATTGGCTATTGAGTTAAATCCTATATCAATTAAAGGAAAGAATCCGTTAACAGTTCCTTTTACTGAATTAAAAAGCGGCGTTTTGCTCTCTAACTATGCAGATCTATGTGCGCTTTTTAAGGACATTCAGTTACCTGAAGTACCTCTTTTTATTCCTTCTGGATATACGGCACTGCCGTTGATTGAATCCATTGATACGTACTGTCAACAGGAAGGGATCACATTATCACAAGTAGCTGGAGTGGTTGGAATGGATCCGCTCGGCTCATTAGCTGAACACGCTCATTCACCAATTCCAATCACTGATTTGTATCATGACATGGCAAACGCAATTGCTTTTGTACAAGAAAAGAAAAGTTCGCTAAAGACGGTACTTATTGATACAAAACCGTATCACATGAGCGGGGCAACAGCCGTTCAAGAGTTAGCATATGCACTTTCAACAGCCGTACAATATATGGATGAATGTTTAAGACGCAATATTCCTTTACATCATGTATTACCTCATCTGGCATTTTCATTCTCAACAAGCTCACAGCTTTTTATGGAAGTTTCAAAACTACGTGCATTTCGCTTACTGTGGCTTCAGGCCGTTCGAGCATTTTCACAGACTATAGACGTACCGCTTCCTTTCATCCATGTAAATACATCCATCCATACGCTTTCATCTCAAGACTTACATACGAATATTTTACGAGGAACACTGCAAGCATTTGCTGGAATTATTGGCGGAGCAAATAGCCTCCATGTTTATCCATATGATGCTATATCAAAGCAGTCAACAGAATTATCCAATCGACTCGCACGAAATACGCAGCTAATGCTTCGAGAAGAATCACAATTAGGTAGAGTCATAGACCCGACAGGAGGCTCATGGTACATCGAATCCTACACGCATGAGCTTGCAGAAAAAGCTTGGAAGCTGTTTCAGAAAATGGAATCTAAAGGCGGTATGGAAGCATGTCTAGAGTCAGGTTGGATTCAATGTGAGCTTCAACATGTAAGTGAAGAGAAAAGAGAACAGATACATAGCAGAAATGAAAGAATGGTAGGAATTACGCATTATGTATCTCCAAGTAAAACTACTTATGAAGAAGATAACGTTGCAAACAAAGACTACCACGAATATCAATTGCAATTAAGAAATGAATTGACGGCATCTTCTCTATTGGTGAATGCGCATGAAGAACAATCCCCTTCTCAAGCAATTCTCTTTTTGAATCAGTGGAGAAAAAGCGAAGCGTTTGAACAGATGCGTGAAAGAACCAAAGGATTGACTATTGGTTGCATTGAATTATCAGAAAGTAAATTGGTTAAGCAACAAAAAGAGTTTGCTTATGATTTTTTCCAGTCTGGTGGATTTCAATGTGAAACTTTTTCACCGTTATATCATGACCTGGATACCATTGAATGGTTGAAAAAGCGTCCTTGTCATGCATACGTAGTATGTGGTGAACCTGAACAAGTAAAAGATATGCTTGCCTTCCTTAATAGGTATAAACAAGAAAAGCTTTACGTATTTGTTGTAGCAAAATCAGAGGTAGACGGAGCTGCGGAATTCATTAATGAAAATGTGAATGCAATTAATTGTTTTGCGCAATTAGTACGCTGGATTGAGGTGAATCAACATGTATAAAAAACCACAATTTGAAAATATTGATTTTGGCGCTGTTACGCAACCGAAAGCTGTGGAGAGTAAGCAGAATACTGTAGAATCTTTTCAAACAAATGAACAAATTTTTGTGAAATCTCTATATACAGAAAAAGATTATAAAGGCATTGAATTTCTTGATTTTACACCAGGAAAACCACCATATCTAAGAGGACCTTACGCGACGATGTACGTGAAAAAACCATGGACAATTCGTCAGTACGCAGGGTTTTCAACAGCAGAAGAAAGCAATGCCTTTTATCGCAGAAATTTAGCTGCAGGGCAGAAAGGATTGTCTGTTGCTTTTGATTTAGCAACACATCGAGGGTATGACTCTGATCACCCTCGCGTGGTTGGTGACGTAGGAAAAGCGGGGGTAGCAATTGATTCGATCTTAGACATGAAAAAGCTTTTTGATGGTATTCCTCTGGATAAAATGTCGGTTTCAATGACGATGAATGGTGCTGTATTACCAATCATGGCTTTTTATATCGTGACTGCTGAAGAACAAGGTGTGCAAAAGGAGCAGCTAGCCGGTACCATTCAAAATGATATTTTAAAAGAATACATGGTACGTAATACGTATATTTATCCTCCAGATATGTCGATGAGAATTATTGCAGATATTTTCAAGTATACGTCTGAGCATATGCCCAAATTTAATAGCATCAGTATTTCAGGCTATCACATGCAAGAAGCGGGAGCACCAGCTGACCTGGAGCTAGCTTATACGCTAGCAGACGGATTAGAGTATGTTCGAACCGGAATAAAATCTGGTATTTCAGTCGATGCCTTTGCACCACGCCTATCATTTTTTTGGGCGATTGGAATGAACTACTTTATGGAAGTAGCAAAAATGAGAGCCGGTAGATTGCTATGGGCTAAGCTAATGAAACAGTTTAATCCAACAAATCCCAAGTCGTTAGCTTTGCGTACGCACTCGCAAACGTCTGGCTGGAGCTTAACGGAGCAAGATCCGTTCAATAACGTAGTGCGTACATGTGTGGAAGCACTGGCAGCAGTTTCAGGGCACACGCAGTCACTGCATACGAATGCATTGGATGAAGCAATTGCGCTACCAACGGATTTTTCAGCAAGAATTGCACGTAATACACAGTTATATTTACAAGATGAAACGTCTATTTGTTCTGTTATTGACCCGTTGGGAGGGGCTTATTATATTGAATCACTAACGAATGAGCTCGTTCATAAAGCTTGGGGTCATTTAGAAGAGATTGAATCACTTGGTGGTATGGCAAAAGCAATTGAAACTGGGATTCCGAAAATGAAAATTGAAGAAGCTGCTGCCAGAAGGCAAGCTAGAATTGATTCAAAAGCCGAAATTATTGTTGGTGTGAATGCATTTAAAGCGAACGAAGAAGAAGAGTTAGAGATTTTAGATATTGATAATCAAGCAGTGCTAACAGCGCAGGTAGAAAGATTAAAAGAACTGAAGAATCAGCGCGATGACAAGCAGGTGGAAAAAACTTTACGTGATTTAACGCATGCTGCTGAAACAGGAAAGGGAAATTTATTAGAGTTAGCGGTTGAAGCTGCCAGAGCAAGAGCAACGCTAGGCGAAATATCACTTGCTCTTGAAAAAATATCTGGTAGGCATCAAGCGGTTACACGTTCAATAAAAGGTGTTTATCAAGCAGAATTTGAAGGAGCAGAGCTTATTGATAAAGTGCGCCAGTTAACAGATGACTTCTTAGAAGAAGAGGGAAGAAGACCAAGAATCCTAGTTGCCAAAATGGGTCAGGACGGTCATGATCGCGGAGCAAAAGTCATTTCTACAGCATTTGCGGATCTAGGCTTTGATGTGGATGTTGGTCCACTTTTTCAAACGCCTGAAGAAACTGCTGTGCAAGCAATTGAAAATGATGTTCACGTCGTAGGGTTTAGCTCGCTTGCTGCTGGACATAAAACGCTACTTCCACAGCTTGTTGAGCAGCTGCGTTTACACGGTAGAGAAGATATTTTAGTCATTGTTGGAGGAGTTATTCCAAAGCAAGATTATCCTTTTTTAGAAGCAAGCGGAGCAGCAGCTATTTTCGGTCCAGGTACGGTCATTCCAAAAGCAGCTATCCACGTGTTAGATAAGATTAAAGAAAAGCTAGCGGTGGATGAGTGATTATATGACCAAATTAAAAACAGTGTCTCAGTATAAAGAAGGGCTTTTAGGAAAAAACCGAGCTGCTTTAGCACAAGCTATTACCTTAATTGAAAGTCAGGCTGCTAAGCATAAACACCTGGCTCAACAGTTAATGAAAGAAATTTATTCGCATACTGGAAAATCGATTCGGATTGGATTTACAGGTGTACCAGGAGCAGGGAAAAGTACGTTAATTAATGCATTTGGAACTTATTTATGTGATCAAGGATACCGAGTAGCAGTACTTGCGATTGATCCAAGCAGTACGGTATCTGGTGGAAGTATCTTAGGTGATAAAACGCGAATGGAGCAGCTTGCTAAGCATCCAAGAGCTTTTGTTCGACCGTCTCCTTCGCAAGGAACATTAGGCGGGGTTCATCGCAAGACGAGAGAAGCTGTTCTTTTATGCGAAGCAGCGGGATATGACGTCATTTTTATAGAAACGATGGGCGTGGGGCAAGGTGAAGGAATCGTTAAGCAAATGGTTGATGTCTTTGTTCTTCTTGTTTTAACAGGTGCAGGAGATGAGCTTCAAGGAATTAAAAAAGGAATCTTAGAGCTAGCCGACTTGATTTGTGTAAATAAAGCGGATGGAGATAATCGAAAAAAAGCAGTACTGACGAAAAAAGAGTATGAGTCCGTTATTTCATTTCTATATGCTCATTCATCTAGTTGGCAGCCAAGGGTATTAACAACATCTGTTTACGAGACAGGTGATTTGATTAGCTTATGGAATCACATCTTGGATTACAAGAGCTGGCTAATACAAAATGAACGATTTGAGCAAAAGCGAGGTCTTCAACTTTCTTCATGGCTACAGTCGAGAATTGCTGATTATCTGTACGAGTCTTTTTATGGTAAGCAAGAGCTACGTGATACGCTAAAAGATGTTGAGCAACGTATGCAAAAAGGAGACATAACAATGGAGGAAGCATTTGAGACAATAATTGATCAGTATAAACAAGTAAACCAACCGATAAAGTAACAATAATTTTTTCGTAAACATAAGCCAAAGAAATCGCGTTTTAAGTCATGGTTTGCTATGATAAAAGTAGCTAACTAAAGGAGGTAAAAAGATGAACATCGATTTTAATTTATTTATGAATGATGTTGTTCGCCAAGCGCGTCAAGAGATTGAAGCTGCAGGTTACACGCAATTAACGACGGCTGAAGATGTAGAGGAAGCGTTTCAAAAGCCCGGTACAACATTAGTAATGGTTAACTCAGTTTGTGGATGTGCAGGAGGGATTGCTAGACCAGCAGCTGCTCATTCCGTTCATTACGATAAGCGCCCAACGAATCTAGTTACGGTATTCGCTGGCCAAGATAAAGAAGCAACGGCTCGCGCTAGAGAATATTTTGAAGGCTACCCACCATCTTCACCATCATTTGCACTATTAAAAGATGGTAAAATTATGACAATGGTAGAGCGTCATGAAATTGAAGGACATGAGCCAATGTCAGTTGTAACAAAACTTCAAGAAGCGTTTGATCAATATTGTGAAGAAGTATAAATAAAAGAGGCTGGGACATAAGTAGTTCAGTCCTTACTATACCTGAACGATTGAGAGTTCATAACTTTTAATCGTTCAGGTTTTTTGTTGATTGCGAAAACAATGTTGGAAACAGGGTGGAATGGAGCGTAGGACACTCGACTCCTGCGGGAAAGAGAGGGAAAACTGAGATCCCGCAGCGCAGCGAGGAAGCTCAGGTTCCTCGCTGCGGAAAGCGAGTGGCCGTAGCGCAATGGAACGAACGTGTTGAGACAAACCAAAGAGATGGGAACAGCTAGTGTTCGTCTTTTAGAAGCAATCATTTTGTTATGTCCGAAACTCTTTTATATTTGGTGAAAATATTTGTAATATCAATTTTTTATACATGATTCACATGGTTATGGAAAATGGTGGATAGGTATTTTCATATAGTTAAATCTATATTTAAAAAAAGTGTTGCATAAATATAAATACGTGTTAAAATACAGTTACATGAATATATATTTATTTTTTTACAATGACTTGCAATAAGGAAAAACTTATTTCATAATATTATTAATTTTAAGAAAATATTAAAATTGGGGGAAACGTGACATGAAAATGAAAAAATGGCTATCAGTAACAGTTATAGGGTTGTTAACAGCGGGAGCATTAGCTGCTTGTGGTGCTGGTGAAGGTGCTTCAAATGGAGGCGGAGGCAGTGAGGATGCAAAAGTTTTAAAAATGGGAACTTCAGCTGATTATCCACCGTTTGAGTATATTGATACAGCAAAAGGTGACAGCGAGCCGGTCGGTTTCGATATTGATTTAGCAAAAGCAATTGGTAAAGAGCTAGGTTATGAAGTACAAGTTGTCGATATGGAGTTCGGTAGCTTAATTCCATCTTTACAGTCTAAAAAAGTGGACTTTGTTTTAGCAGGAATGACCCCGACGGAAGAGCGTAAAAAGAACATAGACTTCTCTGATGTATATTACGAGGCGAAAAATGTACTTGTATCTAAAAAGGACGAGCCGATTAATAGCATTGAAGAGCTGAACGGAAAAACAGTAGGTGTTCAAACAGCATCTATTCAAGAAGATGAAGCAAAAACATTATCAGAAGAAGTAGACATTAAAATTGAAAGTCGCGATCGTATTCCACAATTGATTCAAGAAATGAAGTCAAATCGTATTGATGTAGCAATCATTGAGGATACAGTAGCAAAAGGCTATGTAGCAAAAGATGATACGTTACAACTTGTAGAAACAGGAAGAGAAGACTCTAACAAAGGTTCTGCCATTGCATTTCCTAAAGACAGCAAGCTAACGGATGAGTTTAATAAAGAACTACAAGAAATGAAAGAAAGCGGAGAGCTAGAAGAGCTAATCGTTAAATGGTTTGATAGTAAAGAATAAGAGACAATGAACGGAGAGGAAGGAAAACAGGCATGAATTTGGACTTTTCACAAATCGTGCCTTCAATCCCTTATATTTTAAAAGGGATAGGAGTGACGATTCAAATAGTTTTAGCTTCAGCCATTGTCGGTTTTGTACTAGGGACAATCTTATCTCTATTTAAAATTAGTCGTTCAAAACCGCTCATTTGGTTAGCTGATCTTTATACATCAATCTTTCGTGGTACGCCGCTCGTACTGCAGTTATTGCTTATTTATTTTGGGTTACCACAAATTTTAGGTTTTGATATTGCGCCATTTCCTGCTGCAGTTGCTGCATTTGGATTAAACTCAGCTGCATATATCTCTGAAATTATTCGTGCTGGTATTTTAGCAGTCGATAAAGGACAACGTGAAGCTGCTCTTGCTTTAGGAATTCCATATCGTAAAATGATGGGCCAAGTCATTATGCCTCAAGCTTTAAAAAACATTTTACCAGCTTTAATGAATGAGTTTATTACGCTTACGAAAGAATCAGCACTTGTAACGGTTATCGGTGCGCTTGATATTATGAGACGTGCATATATCGTTGGAGGAGAAAAGTTTGCGTATTTTGAACCTCTGTTATTTGCAGGATTAATTTATTACATCATGGTAATGGGCTTAACGCTCCTTGGTAAAGTGATCGAGAGGAGAATGAGAAAAGGTGATTAAAATTGAAAACTTACACAAGTCCTTTGGCCAAAATGAAGTTCTAAAAGGCATTTCAACAGTTATTAAAGAAAAAGAAGTAGTCGCTGTAATCGGTCCATCAGGTTCCGGGAAATCAACGTTTTTGCGCTGTATGAATTTACTTGAACAGCCAACTAGTGGAGCCATTACAATAGCTGATCAAGAAATTACAAATGCGAAGACAAATATTATGAACGTGCGACAAAATGTCGGGATGGTATTTCAGCACTTTCATCTGTTTCCTCATATGACGGTGCTTGAAAACTTAACATACGCGCCTACTACAGTTAAAGGAATCTCAAAAGAAGAGGCGAAGAGCAAAGGAATGGAACTACTAACTAAAGTCGGACTAGCTGAAAAAGCAAACGAGTATCCAAGTCGACTTTCAGGAGGTCAAAAGCAGCGTGTTGCTATTGCTCGTGCTCTTGCGATGGAACCAGAAATTATGCTTTTTGATGAACCAACATCTGCTTTAGACCCAGAGATGGTAAAAGAAGTATTAGATGTAATGAAATCACTAACTGAAACGGGTATGACAATGGTTATCGTTACGCATGAAATGGGCTTTGCGCGCGAAGTAGCAGATCGTGTTTTATTCTTAGATGGTGGCCGCCTAGTGGAAGATTCACCTCCGGCTGAGTTTTTTACAGCACCTAAAAGTAAGCGTGCGAAGGATTTTCTTGAAAAAATCTTATAATAATCAAAAAGAGACTGAGATATAAGTAGTTCAGCCTCTACTATACCTGAATGATTGAGAGTTCATAACTTTTAATCGTTCAGGTTTTTTGTTGATTGTGAAAACAATGTTGGAAACAGGGTGGAATGGAGCGTAGGACACTCGACTCCTGCGGGAAAGAGAGGGAAAACGGAGATCCCGCAGCGCAGCGAGGAAGCTCAGGTTCCTCCCCGCGGAAAGCGAGTGACCGTAGCGCAATGGAACAAACGTGTGGAGACAAATCAAAGAGATGGGAACAGCTAGTGTTCGTCTTTTAGAAGCAATCATTTTGTTACGTCCCAAACTCTTTTTTTAATTTATAAATAGCGAGAAGCATTGCGTAATTGAATGAAACATGTTAATAAATAATAGTGTTATGAATAACTTATAAAAAAGGAACTGTTTAGGAGCTTTGACGATATGAAGTATAAAATTGGTTATCGAACCTTTAAAACAGCTGTAGGTACTGCACTCGCAATTAGCATTGCACAGCTCATCGGCCTTGAGTTTTTCCCATCAGCAGGAATTATTACAATCTTATGTATACAAAATTCACAGAAAAAATCGTTGCAAAGTGCGTTTGATCGCTTTGTAGCTTGTTCGATTTCAATTTTATTTTCATTTATTTTCTTTGAAGGAATTGCTTATCATCCAGCGGTCATCGGATTGATGCTGCTATTTTTTATTCCGTTAACCGTTATTTTAAAGGTCAACGGAGGAATTGTAACAAGTTCAGTTATTTTACTGCACATTTACTCTCTTGAAAATATGACGTGGCAAATTGTTTTCAATGAATTAGGGCTCATTGTGGTTGGTATTGGCGTAGCGCTTCTTGTGAATTTATACATGCCAAGCTTAGACAAAGAGCTTCGTCAGTATCAGCAGGACATTGAAGAGAATTTTCATATCATTCTTAAAGAAATGGCGCTTTATTTAAGAAGAAACGAAAGCACTTGGTCTGGCAAAGAAATCGCCGATACAGCAGTGCTCTTAGAAAAAGCTAAAAGTCTAGCTTTCCGTGATGTTGAAAACCATTTTGTACGTTCAGAAAATTATTATTATCGATACTTTAAAATTCGTGAAAAACAATTAGAAATTCTAGAACGTACTCTTCCTCTTCTTACATCAATTGACCTTGTGGTTGAACAAAGATATATGATTGCTGATTTTATTGAAGAATTAAGCTTTTCTATTCATCCGGGTAACACAGCAAAGCTTTTTTTATTAAAGCTGGAGCAGCTCAAGGAATCTTTTCAATGCATGGAGCTACCTAAGTCTCGTGAAGAATTCGAAGCACGAGCAGACCTGTTACACTTTGTAAAGGAAATAGAGCAATATTTAATTATTAAACAAAGCTTAAAAATTACGTAAACAATATGCATGTTGTAGCAACCCCTTACGAACAATAAGAAAAAGCGTAAGGGGTTGAATTGTATGCACGTCATGTTTCTTATTTTAGTACTTGTATCACCAATTTGGCCGCTGGGAGCAAATCCTTTACCAGCTGACCCTTTTATTATTGTAAATAAACAGACAAATGAATTAGCATATATTGAACACGGCAAGGTAGAGAATGTTATTAAAGTGGGTTCGGGAAGAACAAAAGATTTAACACCAGAAGGCGAGTTCACTATCACAGTTAAAGCAGCAAACCCTTATTATCGAAAAGATAAGATAGAAGGGGGAGACCCTACTAATCCACTTGGGTTGAGGTGGATTGGATTTGATGCAAAAGACACAGATGGGCGAATTTATGGAATTCATGGTACAAACCAGCCAAACTCTATCGGCAAGTATGTTTCTAATGGGTGCATAAGGCTTCGAAATGAACGCGTTGTTGAGCTTTATGAAAAGGTTCCTCTTGGAACAAAAGTATGGATTGTGACCAGTGGAAAATCCTTTGAAGATCTAGCGAAGGAAAAAGGAATAGTAGTGCAATAAAAGGTAGGTGATTCATCACCTACCTTTTATTATAGCCACATTGTAATGCCAGCAAGAACAGTTGTGATTATCATCGTTCCCAGCATTAAATAGACCACAATTTTTTGCCATTTTTTATTCGACATAAAAGAGTAGCTCCTCTCACAACCTTTTTTTCTATTTTACATGTAGCAGGGAAATGGGACAAGCAACTTCTTTATTCGCTTTCGTTTTAAGAAGGAGAATGAAGATTCATTCAAGAATATGTCTAAATGAAAACGCTTTTTTAGGGGGTGGGAATATGAATAAAATTGATCATATTGGCATCGCTGTTCACTCTATTGATAACATCAAAGCATTTTATGAGAGGCAGCTTGGCTTACTATGTTTAGGGATAGAAAAAGTAGAAAATCAAGGTGTAAAGGTAGCTTTTTTTCAATGCGGTGATTCGAAAATCGAACTTCTTGAACCTTTAAATAATAGCAGTCCAGTCGCTAAATTTCTTCAAAAACGTGGAGAGGGTATACACCACATTGCCTTTGGTGTTGGAAGCATTGAAGATCGCATTCAAGAGCTGAAAGAACGTGGAATTAAAATGATTGATCATGAGCCAAGATTAGGAGCTGGTGGTGCTTCCATTGCTTTTTTACACCCGTCGTCCACCGCAGGGGTTTTGTATGAACTTTGTGAAAAGAAACCAACAGAGGAGGAATAGCACATGGTTGATATTTATGAAAAACTAAATGAGCTATACGACAAGCGCCGCAAAATTGAACAAGGGGGCGGAGATCAAAAAATTGAAAAGCAACATTTCAAAGGAAAACTAACGGCTAGAGAACGCATTGACTTATTGGTTGATGAAGGAACATTTGTTGAAGTTCAGCCTTTTATAGAACACCGCTGTCTGGACTTTAATATGAATACACAAGCAGGTCCTGGAGACGGTGTTGTCACTGGGTACGGTAAAGTGAATGGACGAGGCATTTATTTGTTTTCTCAAGATTTCACGGTGTTTGGCGGTGCGCTTGGAGAAATGCATGCCAAAAAAATCGTCAATGTAATGGACCTAGCAGCGAAAACTGGTGTTCCTTTTATTGGATTAAATGACTCGGGTGGAGCGCGAATTCAAGAAGGCGTGATGTCGTTAGACGGATACGGTCAAATTTTTTATCGAAACGCCATTTATTCAGGAGTCATCCCTCAAATCTCCGTGATTATGGGACCATGTGCAGGTGGTGCAGTATACTCACCAGCCATCACTGATTTTGTATTTATGGTGGAAAAGACGAGCCAAATGTTTATTACAGGACCGAAAGTGATTGAGACAGTAACGGGTGAAACAATCACAGCAGAAAATTTGGGTGGAGCTGCTGTTCATAATGAAATTAGTGGAAATGCTCATTTTAGCGCAAGTTCAGAAGAAGAAGTGCTTGAGCAGGTTCGCCTCTTACTAAGCTACTTGCCTTTATCTAATGCTGAAAAGCCACCGAGTGTCCCTTATAATGATCAAAGCAATGACCGCCCAGAATTATTGGATGTTGTGCCTTTTGATGCTGTCAGACCATATGATGTTCGCCATGTTATTGACCACGTCGTAGACGAAGGAACATTTTTAGAAGTACAAAAAGATTTTGCTAAAAACATTGTAGTCGGCTTAGCTCGCTTGAATGGAAACGTGGTCGGGCTGGTTTGTAATCAACCAAAGTTTATGGCCGGCAGCTTAGATATTAACTCCTCAGACAAAGCTGCACGTTTTATAAGGTTTTGTGACTCTTTTCATATTCCACTCATTACGTTTGAAGATGTAACAGGATTCTTTCCTGGTATTAAGCAAGAACATGGCGGTATCATTCGTCACGGTGCTAAAATTTTATATGCCTATTCTGAGGCAACTGTTCCGAAAATTACGGTGATTTTACGAAAAGCCTACGGTGGAGCTTATGTTGCGCTAAATAGTAAATCAATTGGTGCAGATATGGTATATGCTTGGCCAAACGCTGAAATTGCCGTTATGGGTCCTCAAGGAGCTGCCAATATTATTTTTGCGAACGAAATCCAAAGTAGTGATGCTCCCGAAGAAGTTCGAGCTGAAAAAATTGAGCAGTATCGCGATAAGTTTGCTAATCCATACGTTGCGGCGAGGGGGGGGATGGTAGATGATGTGATTGATCCAAGAGATACAAGAATAAAATTAATACAAGCACTCGAAATGTTGCACAATAAAAAGGAAGAGCGTCCACAGCGAAAACATGGTAACATACCATTGTAGGTTAATTTTGGAGGGATTACATATTATGGTTAATGAGCGACGTCTAGTTGATCTATTTTTAGAACTTATACAAGTTGATTCAGAAACAAAGTATGAAGCCGAGATTGCAAAAGTATTAACGGAAAAATTCACGGCTTTAGGAGTAAAAGTTGTTGAAGATGATACAACAGCTGAAACTGGACATGGTGCAGGTAATTTAATTTGTACTCTTCCAGGAACAAAAGAAGGAGTAGATACCATTTATTTTACTTCTCATATGGATACGGTTGTTCCTGGAAAAGGCATTAAGCCATCTATTGAAGACGGTTATATTAAAAGCGATGGAACAACGATTCTAGGAGCTGATGATAAGGCTGGATTGGCAGCGATGCTAGAAGCTATTCAAGTGCTAAAAGAGCAAAATGTTGAGCACGGTACCATTGAGTTTGTCATCACAGTTGGAGAGGAATCTGGATTAGTTGGAGCGAAAGCATTAGATCCAAAGCTTGTAACGGCAAAATTTGGCTATGCGCTTGATAGCGATGGAAAAGTGGGCGATATTATTGTTGCTGCTCCAACGCAAGCAAAAGTCAAAGCAGATATTTATGGAAAAACAGCTCACGCTGGTGTAGCACCTGAGCGTGGAGTATCGGCAATTACCATTGCCTCAAAAGCGATTTCACGTATGCCTCTAGGGCGTATTGATGAAGAAACAACGGCGAATATTGGTCGCTTTGAAGGTGGAACGCAAACGAATATTGTGTGCGACTACGTATCGATCTTAGCAGAAGCTCGTTCATTGGTTCCTGAAAAAATGGAAGCGCAAGTGGCAAAAATGAAGGAAGCATTTGAATCTGCAGCAAGTGACATGGGAGGAAGAGCTGAAGTAGATATTAAAGTGATGTATCCTGGCTTTAAATTTAGCGATGGAGACCATGTTGTAGAAGTAGCAAAAAAAGCGGTTGCCAATATCGGTCGTCCTTCACGCTTGCTACAAAGCGGCGGTGGCAGCGATGCAAACGTCATTGCAGGTTTTGATATTCCAACTGTAAACTTAGCTGTAGGCTATGAAGATATTCATACCACAAGTGAAAAAATTCCAGTTGAAGAACTTGTAAAAACATCAGAGCTGGTTGTATCGATTATCAAAGAAGTAGCAAAATGATAATAATCACATTGTAAAAAGCTTGGGCCTTGTCGCTCAAGCTTTTTACATATCGGCTAATATAAAGTTTGAATTTTTTGACACTTTGTATAATGTAAACAGCACGTTTCTTCAGTAAAATGGATTATAAGCTTAAAACCTCAACACAAAGGAGTGAAACCAATCGGGGGAAAGTTAATAAAAAAATATGTAAGCGCTTTCAAATATAATCGATATAAGCAATTTAGAAGGGGGATGGATTTATGAAATCTTCAGCTCAGCCGATGCTTCAAGCAATTGTAGAGAACTTTAGTGAAGTTGAAAAAGGCTTGCCAAATCAAGAAGCTATTGAAGAAGCTAATCGATGTTTGTACTGTTACGATGCTCCTTGTATTCAAGCTTGTCCAACGGGCATTGATATACCAACGTTTATTAAAAAAATTGCATCTGGAAACTTAAAGGGGTCCGCTCAAACGATTATGACATCGAATCCTGTTGGAGCGAGCTGTGCGAGGGTTTGTCCAACAGAAGAGCTTTGTGAAGGGGCATGTGTATTAAATCATTCGACTAAACCTATTATGATTGGTGATCTTCAGCGTTATGCTACTGACTGGGCTATTCAAAATGAACAGGTGTTATTTACAAAAGGCAAGCCAAACGGAAAGCGGGTTGCTATTGTAGGCGGAGGACCCGCTGGGCTTTCAGCTGCCAGAGAGCTAGCTCGGTTTGGATATGCTGTGACAATCTTTGAAGCAGAAAAAGAAGCAGGAGGGTTAAATACCTATGGAATTGTATCGTTTCGACTCCCTCAAGCTATTTCTTTTTGGGAGGTACAGCAGGTAAAAGCCCTAGACGTTGAAATTAAAACAAACATGCGTGTTGGTGAAGACGTGATGCCGAGTGAACTTTTAGAGAACTATGATGCAGTCGTTCTTGCTATTGGAATGAGCAAAGTTCCAAATTTAGGTATTGAAGGAGAACACCTAAAGGGAGTTTATGATGCAATTGACTTTGTGAAGCAAACAAAATCAGAAGCGTTGACTACAGAGTTTGTGGGGAAAAAAGTAGCGGTTGTTGGTGCAGGAAATACAGCGATTGATGGAGCAACATGTTCCATGCGATTAGGGGCAAAAAATGTAAAAATTCTATACCGTAGAACGAGTGCTGAAATGACAGCCTATGATTTTGAATATGAATTTGCCAAGCAAGACGGTGTAGAGTTTCGATGGTTAACAGCACCTGTGAGAATTGTTGGAAATGACAAAAATGAAGTAACAGGTATTGAATGTATCAAAATGGAACTAAAAGAATCGGAAGGTGATGGACGTAAAAAGCCTGTACCAATAGAAGGGTCAGAGTTCTTAATTAAAGTGGATGCTGTTATTAAAGCAATTGGGCAAGAGCGTTACTTATCTTTAATTAATCAGTTTGAATTAAAGCAAGATGGTGGAGTCGTACTAATTGATCAAGATACATTCCAAACCTCAAACCCTAAAGTCTTTGCTTGTGGTGACGTTGTATTTGGAAAAGGGCAAGGTGAAGCCATGGTTGTTACGGCTGCACAGCAAGGGAAGCAAACGGCATATGGCATTCATGCTCAGTTAAAGAAAGAAGCAATTGAAACAGCTTAAACAAACGAGAGGGGGAAACAAGTATGGCAGATTTACGCATAAACTTAGCAGGTATTAAATCACCCAATCCATTTTGGCTAGCATCAGCGCCGCCTACAAACTCGGGGTATCAAGTACAGCGTGCCTTTGAAGCAGGATGGGGCGGAGCAGTTTGGAAAACGCTTGGAGATCCAATTTTAAATGTATCTTCACGGTTTGCAGCGGTGAGCTTTAACGGCCAGCGCGTAGCGGGTTTTAATAATATTGAGCTTATTACGGATCGGCCGCTTGAGGTTAATTTAAAAGAAATCTATGAGACCAAAAAGAAATTTCCTGACCATGCTATCATTGCTTCTTTAATGGTTGAACCAAAACAGGAGAAATGGCATGAAATTGTAAAACGTGTAGAAGATGTAGGCGTTGACGGTTTAGAGCTAAATTTCGGCTGTCCTCACGGCATGGCCGAGCGAGGAATGGGAGCAGCTTCAGGGCAGGTGCCTGACCTTGTTGAAAAGCAAACGTACTGGGCTAAAGAAGTAGCGAAAACGCCTGTTATTGTTAAGTTGACTCCAAATATTACGGACATCACAGTTACAGCAGAAGCCGCTGTAAGAGGCGGAGCGGACGCGGTGAGTATGATTAACACTATCAATAGCTTAGCCGGAGTGGATATCAATTCATGGAACACAATTCCCCACGTGGCTGGTAAAGGTGCACATGGAGGCTACTGTGGTCCAGCCGTTAAGCCTATCGCCTTAAATATGGTGGCTGAATGTGCAAGAAGCCCTCATATTAACGTACCGATTTCAGGTATGGGAGGCGTATCGAATTGGCAGGAAGCAGTGGAATTTATGCTTATGGGAGCAACTGGGGTTCAAGTGTGCACGGCTGCTATGCATCATGGTTTTAGAATTGTAGAAGACATGCTTGATGGACTAAACAACTACCTTGATGAGCGAGGAATTGCAAAAGTGAGCGATCTTGTTGGAAAAGCTGTTCCGAAATACTCTGATTGGGGAAATCTTGATTTAAATTATAAAGTTGTGGCTCGAATTGACCCCAATACATGTATTAATTGTAACAAGTGTCATATTTCATGTGAAGACACGTCCCATCAATGTATTGATATGTTGAAAGACTCTTCAGGTAAACCGTATTTGCAAGTAAGAGAAGAAGATTGTGTGGGCTGTAATCTCTGCTCGATTGTCTGTCCTGTTGATGGAGCAATCTCTATGGTGGAGGTAGCGAGTGAGCAGCCGCCTATGACGTGGAATGAAAGACAAGCGGCACTTGCGATGACATCTGCACAAAAACTGGACGTATAACCAAACACAATAGGGGGGGGATCAAATTATGAAAAAATTAGTGAAAAATGGAGTAATCGTTACAGCAGCAGATACGTACAGCGGAGACATTTTAATTGAAGATGGGAAAATCGCAGCAATTGGAAAGGGACTAGATGAGTCTAGTTGTGAAATTGTTGACGCAAATGGAGCTTATATTTTCCCTGGAGGAATTGATCCACATACTCATTTAGACATGCCATTTGGAGGTACGGTCACAAAAGATGATTTTGAAACGGGGACCATTGCAGCGGCGTTTGGAGGTACCACAACTATCATTGATTTTTGCTTAACAGATAAAGGGAAACCGTTGCAAAATGCCATTAATACTTGGCATGCAAAATCAGAAGGGAAAGCAGCTATTGACTATAGCTTCCACCTGATGATTGGAGAGATGAACGATCAGGTATTAGAACAACTTCCTACTATTATTGAAGATGAAGGGATTACGTCGTTCAAAGTATTCATGGCGTATAAAGATGTATTTCAAGCGGACGATGCGACCCTTTATCAAACGCTTATTCAAGCAAAAGAGCTTGGGGCATTAGTTATGGTACATGCTGAAAACGGAGACGTGATTGACTATTTAACGAAGAAAGCGTTAGAAGCAGGAAGTACAGATCCAATTTACCATGCGCGTACAAGACCTCCAGAGATTGAAGGTGAGGCAACAGGTAGAGCAGCTTGTTTTACAGGTCTTGCTGATTCACAGCTATATGTAGTGCATGTATCTTGTGCTGAAGCGGTGAATCAAATTGCTCAGGCTCGAAATCGAGGCGTGAATATTTGGGGTGAAACATGTCCGCAATATTTAGTATTAGATGAATCCTACTTAGAAAAACCTAATTTTGAAGGAGCTAAATACGTCTGGTCACCACCTCTTCGTGAAAAGTGGAACCAAGAAGTGTTATGGAACGCATTAAAAAATGGAGATTTACAAACAATTGGGTCTGATCAATGTTCATTTGATTTTAATGGGCAAAAAGATTTAGGTAAGAATGATTTTACAAAGATTCCAAATGGCGGTCCTATTATTGAAGACCGTATGAGCATCTTATTTTCAGAAGGTGTACAGAAAGGGAAGATTACGCTTAATCAATTTGTAGACGTAACATCTACTCGCACTGCTAAGCTATTTGGATTATATCCGAAAAAAGGCACAATCGCTGTAGGAAGCGATGCGGACCTATTAATTTTTGACCCGACTGTCAAGCGTAAAATTTCTGCTGAAACACATCACATGGCTGTTGATTATAGTGCGTTTGAAGGAATGGAAATTACGGGTGAGCCGGTTTCAGTATTGTGTAGAGGAGAATTTGTGATTAAAGAAAAGCAATTTGTTGGTAAGAGTGGTTATGGTGAGTATATTAAGCGGTCAAAATTTAATGAGCGTAATGAAGCTCAGCAATCCCCAGTAAAACTGTAATTATGCTACTGCGCTGTGCTTATAGCATAGCGCAACCCCTATGTATATAAATAGAGAGAAAACAGCCTTCATGATGAATGTAACGCGTTTACTAAATAGTATGAGGGGTGCAAGAAATGAAAAAATCAGGAAGCTATTTAAAATCACCGGATTTATTACCTGTTGCGCATCAAAACCGTAAAATTGGAACGCTTGGTTTTTCATTAATGTGGGTTAGTATGGCGGTTGTATTAGCCGCATTTGCAATCGGAGGGTCCGGTGTGCAAAGCTTATCTCTCGGCTGGGTTGTAGTAGCAACCGTGATTGGATCAATTGCGATTGGTTTATTTGTGACCATTATTGCCGATATTGGGATTGAACATGGTTTATCATTTCCAGTCTATATGAGAGCTCCATTTGGAACAATTGGCACTCATATTCCATCCGTTATGCGAGGGCTTGCAGCATCTTGTTGGTTTGGAATCAATACGTACTTTGGTGCTACGGCAATGAATGGGATTTTAAATGCTCTAGCAGGGTTTAATAACTGGCTCATATGCTTTTTTCTCTTTGCATTATTACAGCTTATTAATACAGCGCTTGGAATTAAAGCAGTTGAACGCTTTACGGACCTAGCAGCCCCAGTTATCATCATTATTTCAGCCTGGATGTATACGACTCTGTCGGACCAAGCTCTTTCTCAAGGTAGAGAGGTATGGGGGTGGATTGAAAGTCCGGTGACAGGAGGGGCAGCTGTTACAGCATTTATCGTAGTCATTATGAGTAACATGGGGTTTTGGGCAACGCTTGCAGCAGATATTCCGTCTATCTCAAGGTTTATTAAAGCACCTACACATGAGCGGAGCTGGGTAAAACGCAATAAAGGAGCTCTTGTAGGAAGCGTAGTGGCATTGCCGCTAACTCAAACATTTATGGTTATCATTGGTGGTGTCTCTTATATTGCCGTGAAAAACTATGATCCAGTAGTAGCGCTTCAAGAAGCTGCGTCTGGCTTCGCGCTTGGAGTATTACTTTTAATGGTTGTATTTGCCCAGTGGTCAACAAATATCTCAGCGAATTTGATTCCAGCTGCAACGATTTTTTCAAATGTTGGTGGACCTAAAGTGCCATTTGGGGTTGGGGTATTCATCGCTGGTATTGTGGGGACGATTGTTCAACCATGGAGTTTGTTTGGTATTATTGTCCCTGCATTGTTAATTGTCGGTGGAATTTTATCGGCCATTGTTGGTATCTTGTTTGCCGATTACTACTTATTACGAAAGCGTAGAGTAAACGTGACAGAGCTATATGAAGAGAATGGGCAGTATCGCTACTTTTATGGCTTTAATATAGCTGGTTTACTTGCATGGACTATAGGTGGAACAAGTGCTTACTTTCTATCAACTTATTCTTTTGTTGTTGGATTTGTAGTAGGCGCTATCTGTTATTATGTCTTAGCTAAATATTGGTGGTTTAAGCGTTATAAACAAGCTGAGATTGAGACACCAAGTGATGAAAAGTATCTAGGCATTACAGTTGGCCGTGATTGGGTGATCTCAATTGATGAGAAAGTAATTCAACCTGTCGCATCCAGCCAAACTATTTCAACAGATTGAGGTGAAGGTATGTCAGACTATCAGCATTTTGTTGCAGAACGTGAAAAAATTGATTTTCTTATTGAAAAAGGTTTCATTATTAAAAGCGTAACAGAAAATCTGAGCGGTGCATTTCTAGAGTTTGAACGCATAAAGCAAGGGAAGGTTGAAAAAGAAAAGCTTCATATCTTAACAGCGGATGCTAGAAAGTACTTTTCAGGAATATTAATTCAGCAGTTATAAAATAAGAGACTGAGACATAAGTAGTTCAGCCTCTACTACACCTGAACGATTGAGAGTTCATAACTTTTAATCGCTCAGGTTTTTTGATTGTGAAAACAATGTTGGAAACAGGGTGGAACGGAGCGTAGGATACTCGACTCCAGCGAGGAAGCTCAGGTTCCTCCCGGCGGAAAGCGAGTGACCGTAGCGCAATGGAACGAATGTGTTGAGACAAACCAAAGAGATGGGAACAGCTAGTGTTCGTCTTTTAGAAGCAATCATTTTGTTATGTCCCAAGCTCTTATTTATTTTGAAAAATAGCGCAAAAAGTGAAACTAACTCATATTTTTTTCGTTACTATTCATGTCAAGTGTTACGTATTACAAACAGTTATTACATTTCATTTACAACAATGGGAAAAGGGTTTAGTTAGGGAGGGATTTGTAGTAAATAGTATAGTATAAAAGTTTTTTTGAAACAAAAATGTAAACGTTAAATATACCTATAAATGATAAGGGTGTGAAACAGAGATGATGAATGAGAAAGATTTAGATATGATGACAATTGAGGAAAGAAAAGTAATAGATAAGCTTAAGATGGAAATGCTTAATGCAGTGTCACTTCACGACCTACGTTTCTATAAACAGGAAATTCAGAGAATAAAAGAGCAAGCAAAAAAAAGGCATGGTTTTTTTAAAACACTGCAAGTAGCCGCTGAGAAGTTGTAAATCGCATAATGATTTATAGCTTTTTTTTGAGTAATTCCATGTAAGCAGCGAGTTATATTCTAAAAAATTATAAAGAGATAAAATGATTTATTTTTCAGAAAACTTAAGTTAATATAAAGAGATAGACTGATTAAGGGTGGTGTGAGTTTGAAATCTTATTTGACAATTAATGAGGTTTTAAAAAGAAAGCATTTTAACAGCTGTGAAGTAATCGCAGGTAAAGTCGGTCTCACAAATCGGGTAAAATGGGTTCACGTGATGGAAGTGACTCGCGTAAATGAGCTTTTAAAAGGGAATGAATTAATTCTTTCAACTGGTGTAGGGTGGAAGGAAGATAATGAATTATGCCTTTCATTTTTGAAACAGCTAATTGAATGTCAAGCTTCGGGGCTCTGTATCGAGCTTGGTACGTATACCTCTCAGATTCCTCAAAACGTTATTGAATTTGCAAATGAACACGAATTTCCCATTATTTTATTTCATGAAGAAGTCCCGTTTGTTGAAATAACGCAAGATTTGCATGCGCTACTAGTTAATCAGCAGTATTTAATGATTTCCGATTTAGAAAATTACTCTCAGCAGCTGAATCAAATGCTGCTTTCTGTCAACGATCCAAAAGATATTTTACAGCATCTTTGCGAATCAACCGGACTTTTAGCCGGGCTTCGTATACATAGTGAAGTAACGCTTTTTCCAGCCTGTTTAAACTTACCCCAACAACAATTATTACAGCATCATATTACTAAACAAAAAAAGAATCAAAGTATTTTTTTTACCCATTCAATTCAACTGTTAGGCGAAAGCTATGCAGAGCTATATATTCTTTCAACCAATGATTTTTTTACGGAACTTGAAATGTTAACGGTTGATCGAACAGCAACAGCTCTAGCGCAGCATTTTTTACGAGACTTATATGTTGAAGAAAAAAAGCGAGTTCAAGAAACAGAGTGGATGGTTCAGTGGATAAACGGTGAAATTTCCTCATCTCAAATCACACATTGTTTACAAGAAGTATTACATGACTTTCCAATCCAAGGTGGAACGGTTATATGCTGTCAATGTATACAAGATGTCAAGCTAGACCATACGTACTTAAAATTGACGATTCGAGCAATCTTTGAACAAGAAGGTTTTCACCTTCTCATTTTAGAAAAGAAAAGAGAGTTAGTACTGGTTGTTTTAAATAAACGTCAGGTGACTACGTGGAGGGAAAGATTAGAAAGAAGTTTGAACCGTTGGATAAACCACGTTGATTTGCAAGAAGTCAACAAATCACTAGCGGTGCAGCTGATAGGAGTGGGACAGTTTAATAGACGCTTAGATCACATCTATAAAGGCTATGAAACTGCTAGAAAAACAGTTTCCATTCAAATGACTTTGCACAACCAAGTGAAAAATCATATTTGTTTTTATGAAGACCTGCACATGTACCGCATTATTTCGTTAGTCAATGAACAGCGGGAATTACAAGAAGTGGTGATGGAGTATTTACAGCCAGTTCTCGAGTATGATCGAAAATTTAATGCAAAGCTATTTGAAACACTAAAAGTATATTTAGCATGTAATGGATCAAAGCAAGAAACGGCAAAGCGCTTATATATTGTGCGTCAGACTCTTTATCATCGCATTGAAAAGCTGGAAAAGCTATTAGGTTCTGATTTTATGGCTCACGAAAAACGAATGGCTATCGAATTTATGATCATGACCTATGACTATTTGTTTGCACTAAACGCATCTACTACTGCTATTGATGAGCTAGAAAAAGCATCCCTTACATGAGCTCTCTTTCATTTTACTAGGTCTACTTCGTATTTCACTATCCAATGTGTGAAACTAGACAGAATTTCTATTTCACATTATGTCTAATGAATCTGAAGTAAGAATTCATGATAATAAAAGTAAGATTGTATGCTAAAAGGGGGCTAATTAGATGTCAGTCGTGAATGAAGATACCAAACAATTAAGAAACTATGTAGGTGGAAAATGGGTTGCCTCAACAAGCAATCAGTTTCAAGATGTGATTGATCCTTCAACGGGAAAGACGCTTGCAAAAGTACCTCTTTCAACTAAACAAGATGTTGACCATGCTGTTAAAAATGCAAAAGAAGCGTTTAAAGCATGGAAGCATGTACCAGCTCCGAAACGGGCAAGGCTTATGTTTGCGTTTCAACAATTGCTTATTGAACATCATGAAGAGCTTGCAAGACTCGTAGTAAAAGAGAATGGTAAGGCTTATAAAGAAGCTTATGGAGAAGTCCAGCGTGGTATTGAATGTGTAGAATTTGCTGCCGGAGCACCGACGCTACTTATGGGTGAATCGCTTAGTAATATTGCAGAAGAAATTGATTCAGAAATGTATCGTTATCCTGTTGGGGTTGTGGGAGGAATTACGCCGTTTAACTTTCCGATGATGGTTCCACTTTGGATGTTCCCACTAGCGATTGTCTGTGGAAACACATTTGTATTAAAACCATCAGAGCGCACGCCTTTATTAGCTACTCGGATTGCTGAATTGTTCACAGAAGCTGGAGCTCCATCTGGCGTATTAAATCTTGTGCATGGTGCACATGATGTGGTCAACGGTCTCATTGATCATGCGGATATTAAAGCAGTGTCTTTTGTTGGTTCTCAACCAGTTGCAAAGTATGTATATGAACAAGCCGCAGCGCAAGGCAAGCGAGTTCAGGCTTTATCTGGTGCCAAAAATCATCATATTGTTATGCCGGATTGTGATATAGATAAAGCGGTGAATCACATTATAAGCTCTGCTTTTGGTAGCGCTGGACAGCGCTGTATGGCATGCAGTGCTGTTGTAGTGGTAGACGGTGTTAAAGAACAGTTCGTTGCGAAGTTGAAGCAAAAAGCAGATGAATTAATTATGGGCAGTGGGTTACAGGATGAAGTGCTTTTAACGCCCGTTATTCGGAAAGAGCATCGAGATAAAGTACTTGGCTATATCGAAGCCGGGGTGGAAGAAGGTGCTCATTTAATTAGAGACGGTCGTAAGGAAATGGAAGATTATTCGGAAGGGAATTTTCTTGGTGCCACGATTTTTGATCACGTAACGCCCACTATGACCATTGCAAAAGAAGAGCTGTTTGCACCCGTTTTAAGCTTGCTTCGAGCTG
Organism: Priestia sp. FSL W8-0001; assembly: GCF_038050335.1. Taxonomy (NCBI): domain Bacteria; kingdom Bacillati; phylum Bacillota; class Bacilli; order Caryophanales; family Bacillaceae; genus Priestia; species Priestia sp. FSL W8-0001. The sequence goes on along the minus strand of NZ_JBBPAL010000001.1, from coordinate 3,101,253 downwards.
AAAATTTAGATGAAGCGTTAGAATATATTGAAAAATCTCGGTTTGGAAATGGTGCAACAATTTATACAAAGGATGCAAAAGCAATCCGTCAATTTAGAGAAGAAGCAGATGCTGGTATGCTAGGTGTCAACGTAGGAGTGCCTGCTACTATGGCTTTCTTCCCGTTCTCGGGTTGGAAAGACTCTTTTTACGGAGATCTACATGTCAATGGAAAAGACGGATTGAACTTTTATACGCGTAAAAAGATGATAACATCACGCTTTGATTTTTAACATATTTATTAGATGAAAAGAGAGACTTCGGCTTTGGTCGAAGTCTCTTCATCCATATAATTACTAAAATCAGAAGGAGTGAATGCAATGGTTCAAGCTAGCAGTGGCGAAAAAAATAAAAGCTTAAAAAATAAGGATGAGCAATACGTATGGCACGGAATGAAACCTTATTCTCCTGAAGCTACTATGGTAGTAGAAAAAGCGAAGGGCGCTTGGATAACAGATGAGGATGGAAATCGATTTTTAGACGCAATGGCGGGACTTTGGTGCGTAAATATAGGCTATGGAAGAGAAGAGCTAGCCCAAGCAGCTTATGAACAGCTCAAAGAACTAGCTTATTTTCCATTAACGCAAAGTCACCCTCCTGCGATTCAATTAGCTGAAAAGCTCAATGAAATGCTAGGAGATGAATATGTCATCTTTTTTTCTAATAGCGGATCAGAAGCGAATGAGACCGCATTTAAAATTGCGAGACAGTATCATCAGCAACGAGGAGAACATGGGCGCTATAAAATTATCTCACGTTACCGTGGGTATCATGGAAACTCGATGGGGGCACTGTCAGCTACGGGGCAAGCTCAGCGTAAATACAAGTACGAACCTTTAGCAACTGGCTTTCTTCATGTTCCACCCCCTGATAGCTACCGAGGTGTCGATAAAATAGATGCACCAAAAGAGCTGCTTCAGTCGGTGAAGACGATTGATGACACGATGACGTGGGAGCTTAGTCAAACAATTGCTGCGGTCATAATGGAGCCAATTATTACAGGGGGAGGTATTTTAATTCCACCAGATAACTATATGCAAGGGGTAAAAGAAGTTTGCGAAAAGCACGGGGCGTTATTGATTGTAGATGAAGTTATATGTGGATTTGGACGCACAGGGGAAGCGTTTGGATTTATGAATTATGGCGTGAAGCCGGATATTATTACGATGGCAAAAGGTATTACAAGTGCTTATTTACCTTTATCGGCAACAGCGGTCAAGCGAGAAATTTATGAAGCATTTAAAGGTAGCGATCAGTATGAATATTTTCGACATGTAAACACATTTGGAGGAAGTCCAGCTGCCTGTGCACTTGCACTCAAAAACCTAGAGATTATGGAGAGTGAAGGCTTATATAATCGTTCAAAAACGATGGGAACCTATTTATTGAAAGAGTTAAAAGAAGAATTGAAAGGACACCCGTATGTAGGCGACATTCGTGGCAAAGGGCTGCTGGTAGGAATCGAGCTTGTTTCTGATCAAATTTCCAAAGTGCCCCTGGATATACAGTTAGTGAATCAAGTAATTGCAAGGTGTAAAGAAAAAGGAGTCATTATTGGGAAGAATGGCGCAACAGTAGCCGGGCATAACAATGTGCTCACTCTTTCACCGCCTCTCATGATTCCAAAAGAAGATTTAAACCTTCTTATTTCTGTATTAACAGAGGCGCTTCAAACAATTAGGTAGCATAGGTAAGTAAAAAGCCTGTATAATATGTGCATACAGGCTTTTTGTTCGGATTAATGTTTGAATTAAGTAGAAAGGGAGAAGCACATGGAACTATTATTTTTAGGAACGGGTGCCGGAGTACCAGCTAAACAACGAAACGTTTCCTCAATTGCTTTACAGCTTCTGCAAGAGCGAAGTGCCGTATGGCTTTTTGATTGCGGAGAAGCAACTCAGCACCAAATTTTACATACTTCCATTCGCCCTCGTCGCATCGAGAAAATTTTTATTACGCACTTGCATGGTGACCATATTTATGGCCTTCCGGGTTTGTTGGGGAGCAGATCGTTTCAAGGAGGCGAAGAACCTCTTACCGTATACGGTCCCCCTGGTATTGAGCAGTTTATTAAAGTCGCGTTAGAAGTTAGCCAAACGCACTTGAAGTATCGGCTTCAAGTTGTTGAAGTCAATGAAGGGGTTATATTTGAAGATGATACGTTTAAAGTAGAATGTGCAAAGCTTGAGCATGGCGTAACGTCATACGGATATCGAATCGTTGAAAAAGACTTACCGGGTGCGCTACAAGTAGAACGTTTGAAAGAAGCTGGAGTACAACCAGGACCTCATTATAAGCAGTTAAAAGAAGGCAAAACTATTTTTCTAGAAGATGGGCGGGAAATTAACGGAGCGGAATTCATTGGAGAATCCAAACCAGGAAAAATCGTAACCATTTTAGGAGATACGCGAATGTGTGAAAATAGCACGATGCTTGCAGAGAATGCGAACGTTTTAGTTCATGAAGCAACATTTGCTGAGGGCGATGAAAAGCTGGCTTATGATTATTATCATTCTACAGCCAAGCAAGCAGCACAAGTAGCTAGGCAAGCGAATGTGCAGCAGCTAATTCTTACTCATATAAGTGCTAGATATCAAGGAGAAGCAGTCAGGCAGTTAGCAGAGGGGGCGCTGAAGGAATTTAAACATACTCTGGTTGCGTCTGACCTAGCGAGTTTTTCTATTGAATAAAAGTGAGGAGCCCTAAAGGCCCTCACTTTTTTACCAACCTCGTTCATATTGAACAGGTGCTTCAATGGTTGTGTTTAACTCTTTGGCGGCTGTGCGTGGCCAATACGGATCGCGCAGTAGTTCTCTCGCGACGAATATGAGGTCAGCACGTTTACTTTGAAGAATCTCTTCCGCTTGAAGGCCGCTCGTAATTAAACCAACAGCCCCTGTATCAATGTTTGCTTCGTGCTTGATTTTTTCTGCAAACGGTACCTGATAGCCAGGGTAGACGTTAATTTTAGCATGCACAAGTGCCCCTGAGCTTACATCGATTAGGTCAACACCTTGTTCTTTCATCCATTTAGCGAATGTAACATGGTCATCGATAGTTAATCCGCCTTCAGCGTAGTCAGTTGCAGAAACACGAACAAATAAAGGACCGTCCCATACCTCTTTTACACTGTTAATCGTTTGTTGTAAGAAGCGATAGCGGTTTTCAGCAGACCCACCGTATTCATCCGTGCGCTTATTGCTTAATGGAGATAAGAATTGGTGAATTAAATATCCATGTGCTCCGTGAATTTCAATAATATCAAAACCAGCTTGTTTTGAGCGTTTTGCACCTTCTTTAAAGGCTTCAATTGTTCTCTCAATATCTTCTTTTGTCATTTCAGCAGGTGTTTTACTTTCATCATCAAATGCAATAGCAGAAGGAGCGTAAATCGTTCCATCTACCGTCGCTTTACGGCCTGCGTGTGCAAGTTGAATAGCGGTTTTACTACCGTGTGCTTTCACTTGATTAACAAGCTTTTGTAACCCTTCAACATGTTCGTCATTCCAAATCCCTAAATCACGTGATGTAATACGTCCTTCAGGTGTTACCGCAGTCGCTTCAATCATGATTAAGCCAACTTGGCCAACAGCACGTGATGTATAGTGAGCCAGATGCCAATCTGTTACGATGCCATCTTCCTCTTCACATGAATACATGCACATGGGCGACATTACAATTCTATTTTTCAACTTTACATCTTTCACTTGATAAGGTGTAAACAATTCAGCAGTCACTTTCATATCCCTCCATTATTTCGAGTTGCTAACAAAATGCATTATAGCACTGAGGTTTAGTAAATTTCACTTTATATGCTTTACTGTTTCATGGAGAGTTAGTAAAAGAGACTGAGACATAAGTAGTTCAGCCTCTACTATACCTGAACGACTGAGAGTTCATAACTTTTAATTGTTCAGGTTTTTTGGTTGATTGTGAAAACAATGTTGGAAACAGGGTGGAATGGAGCGTAGGATACTCGACTCCAGCGAGGAAGCTCAGGTTCCTCCCCGCGGAAAGCGAGTGGCCGTAGCGCAATGGAACGAACGTGTTCAGACAAACCAAAGAGATGGGAACAGCTAGTGTTCGTCTTTTAGAAGCCATCATTTTGTTATGTCCCAAACTCTTAATGTGATGTACGACTGCTCATCATTTTTTCATCAATAGCTTCACCTAATTCTTTTGAGCGAAGTGTAGCTTTGTCAATACATTGGATAAGCGCTTCTTGAAATTCGTAGTCAGTCAGTTGTTCTAGCCCTGCTTCTGTCGTTCCTCCTGGACTGGTAACTTCTTTTCGTAACGTGGTAGGACTTTTTGGTGATGTTCTGAGCATCTGAGCTGCACCAATTAGTGTTTGTGTAATTAAGTCTGTCGCTACGTCTGACTCAAGGCCTTGATGTAGAGCAGCTTTTTGCATCGCTTCTACCAAATAATAAACATATGCGGGTCCACTACCTGATAAGCCTGTAACAGCATGAAGTTGTGCTTCGGGAACAACTGTAACCGTTCCAACTGTATGGAAGAGAGTTTCAGCTAATTTTATATGCTCGTCGTTAGCATGCTCCCCTTTGGAAATGGCCGTTGCAGATAAACCGATTGAAGCGGAAGTATTTGGCATTGCTCGAACAACAGGTACTTTGTGTTGAAATAAAGATAAGATGCTACTTGTTGAAACTCCTGCAAGGACGGAAATGATAAGGTGGCTCTTATGGATATAAGGCTTAATGTTTTCAATGCTTTCCACAACGTCTTTTGGTTTGACTGCTAATACAATTATGTCGCTTTTTTGAATGATTAAAGGAATGTTTCGAGTAATATTAATTTTATATTGATTACGTAATTCATGAAGTCGTGCGTCGTTGCTGTAATTTGTAACGTGAATTTGTCCGGGCTTAAATTTGTTTGTACTAATTAGCCCTGAAATCATGGCTTCGGCCATTGATCCAGCGCCGATAAAAGCAATATTTAATGGTTGTTTCATCAAGGGATGAACCTCCTTTTTATATATACCTGTTAATGAATAAAAATACTTTTTGTTCTGTATGAAGTCGTTGTATTTAATACATATAAGCTGTCTTCTGTGAGTGGATTTTATAAGCATATTGTTGTAATTATGCACTGAGAAAATGATAGCTGTCAATCTAATTTTCAGAAAAGAAAGCATATTGTATGAATGTATATTGGAATCGTGTACACTTAAAGAAAACGTCATTACTTAGAAGGGGACAACGTTATGAAGGAACAAATTCACAAGTTCACATTGCCAACACCGTTTGCAGTTGGAGATGTAAATGTATATGTACTAAAAGGAGAGTCCATTACTTTAATTGATGCAGGGGTGAAGACAGAAGAGGCTTGGAATTCTTTTACGAAACAGCTAAATGAAATTGGCTTACATGTAGAGGATATCGATCAAGTGTTACTGACACACCATCATCCGGACCATGTAGGTATGCTTGATTATTTTTCACCAGATACACCGGTAATCGGACATTGGAGAAACGAGCCGTGGATTTCGAAAGATCCGAATTTCTTTGACCAGTATGACCGATTTTTCACAGAGTTCTTTACGCAGTTAGGCGTAGATGAACGATTTCGAAAATATCTAAAAGGATTACGTCATTCAATGAAATATTCTTGTGAAAGATCACTAAACAATCAAGTTCAAGAAGGTAGTGTAATAAAAGGCTTGGAAGATTGGGGTATTATTGAAGTGCCTGGACATGCTCAAAGTCATATTGCCTTATATCACCAGCAAAGCGAAACCTTAATTGGTGGAGACGTATTACTTAAACATATTTCATCTAACCCGCTTATTGAGCCTCCGTATCATGAAGGTGAGAAACGAAAAAAGTCAATGCTTCAGTATAATACATCTCTTCGTCGTCTTTCTGAATTACCTATTTCATGTATCTACACAGGCCATGGAGATGAAGTGAAAGAAGTGAGTAAACTTGTATCAGAACGACTAACTAAGCAAAGAGAGCGTGCTGAAAAAGTATATCAACTTTTAAAGAACAAGCCGATGTCTGCATTTGATGTTTGTAAATTCCTGTTTCCATCCGTGTATGAAAAAGAATTAGGGTTGACGATGTCTGAAACGGTAGGGCAATTAGACTACCTTGAAAGCCTCCGCCAAGTTAGTTGTCAATATGAAAGTGATCGTTTTATTTATCACACTCATTAATCTTGTTTTTTTAAGTGTAGAAAGATAAGATTAAAAGCACTGAGTTTGTATAATTGAGGTGTAAGAATGAATAATCTTAAAGGAAAGCATATTTTAATTACGGGTGCATCCGGTGGATTAGGAAAAATGATTAGCTATGAAGTAGCTAAAAGAGGTGCTAATCCAATCCTTGTTGCTAGAAATGAAATCCGCCTTCAAGAAGTATCAGAACAAATCGGTGAGAAGTATGGAGTTACTTGCCGTACATATCGATTAGACGTTGCTAATCTAAGTGACGTTCAAACGGTCATGAATCAAATTCTTGAAGATGTTTATAAAATTGATGTGCTAATTAACAATGCTGGTTTTGGGGTATTTGAGGAAGTAACGGAAGCTTCAATGGATACGATTTTGTCCATGTTTCAAGTAAACGTCCTGGGATTAATTGCGTGTACGAAATCAGTATTACCAGCTATGTTAGAAAGAAATGAAGGTCATATTATTAATATTGCTTCTCAAGCAGGTAAGCTAGCTACGCCTAAATCCAGTGGGTATGCTGCTTCAAAGCATGCCGTATTAGGGTTTACAAATGGATTACGCCTAGAAATTGCTAGGACTAACGTGCGAGTGACTGCAGTTAATCCAGGTCCAATTCAAACCAACTTTTTTACCATTGCCGATCAAACAGGTTCTTACGAAAAGAGCATGAAAAATATGATGCTTGACCCAGTAGATGTTGCTAGAAAAGTCGTTGAATCTATCGGGACCAACAAGCGAGAGATTAACTTGCCAAAGTGGATGGGCATTGGCTCTACAATTTATCAGGTTGCTCCATGGTTAGTTGAAAAACTAGCAGGAAATGCGTTTTACAAAAAATAAGCTCAGTGCCCTCAATGGGCATGAGCTTATTGTAGGATGGGTCATAAAGCATTTTACCAGGCCGTGTGTATGCCATGTGACCTCCATCAACCGTAATGCAATCTCCCGTTACATATGAACTGTCATCAGATGCCAAGAAAAGTACAGCGCCTGCTACCTCTTCTGGTTTTCCTAGACGTCCCATTGAATCAACCCATTCGTAGGCTTTTCTAAACTTTTTTCCTTCTTCTGATCCTGATAGTCCGTCAAGAAGGGGAGTTTCAATTGTTCCTGGTGCAATAACATTAACAGGAATACCGTCCCGTGCATAACCGATAGCCATTGTTCGAGTAAGATTTGTAATTGCCCCTTTTGCAGCGTTATATCCGGATCGACCTAAATCTGCAGCTAGTCCAGATACAGAGGAGTTGTTAATAATTGAACCGCTTAAAGATTACTCGTCTAATAAGGCTTTAGCACGCACGCAAGACTCAAATTTACCTTTATGATTTCCGTCACAAAAGGGCATCTTTTTTGACATGCCACATCGACATAGTGAAAACGTGGGTTTCGTTTCATACTTATTACCTTCAGCATCAATTAATTCAACATCACCAGTCACTCGAAATGATCCGTTATCCATTACCTTGATTTGAACTTTTGGCAAGTTAATTCCTCCTTATGTATGATAAGCGCTCATCCATTGTCTATACTAATGAGCGTAATAGTTTATGGAGTGAGCATTGTATATTATACTTCATTATATAAACATGTTCGCATCGTTTATACATTTATTTAAAAGGAGCGATAGAATGAACATTGTATTTACCAATCGTGCTCTTGAAAAAGTTGCTGAAAAATATGATCAAAGCTCATCTCTATTTTTAAAATTGAAATATGATACGGACGGCTGTGGCTGTGTTGTAAGCGGCGTTACATCACTTTGGATTGTTGCTGATAAAGAATTTGATGACGTTGTTGTTTCGACAAACGGTGGTGACATTCTTATTGAGAAAACAAAACAAGTGTTTATGGATGATAACATGACAATTGATTATAGTGACGCTGCTGGAACATTCATGCTAAAAAGTCCAGCGCAAATTTTAAATCCAAGAATGTCATTTATTGACCAATCAGCAAAAGCGCGGTAGATTCTACCGTGCTTTTTTACTTTCTTATCGTTTAGCTAATTGATAGAGACGGTATTGCTTACTTGAAACTGGATGTGAAAGGTAGGGTTCAATATAGGAAACAGCTTCCAGAATTTTTTCGCGATTCACATTTGTTTGAACACCCATTTCATCTAACATAAAAATTAAGTCTTCTGTTGCAATATTACCAGTTGCCCCTTTAGCGAAAGGGCATCCACCAATCCCGCCAGCTGAAGAGTCAAAGCGGGTAACCCCAGCTTGAAGGCAAGCATAAATATTAGCCATAGCTACTCCTCTTGTGTCGTGAAAGTGTGCGTTTAGTAGGACTGTAGGAAATGCGCGTTTCAATGCTGAAAAGAGAGTAAAAACGTCTTTTGGGTTAGCCATCCCGATTGTATCTGCAATGCTGAGCTCGGTTACGCCCGCTTCTACAAAGTGTGCGCAAAGCTCTACGGTTTTGTCTGGATTAATTTTCCCTTCGTATGGACAGTAAAATGAAGTTGATATGCATGTGCGAACGTAGGCATTACGTTCTTTAAGCTTCTCCATAAGAGGTAGCTGTTGGTGAAGAGCTTCAGCGGTTGTTTTGTTAATATTATGCTGGTTAAACGAGTTGCTGACGCCGATAAATAAAGCAACAGATTGACAATTTTCTTCAAGTGCTTTAGTCAGGCCTTGCTCATTTGGAACGAGAACAATATGGCGGTTATTAGTAGGTTGCTGTAATGAGAATGCTTGAATAACTTGCTGTGCATCCTTCATTTGAGGCACCCATTTTGGTGAGACAAAAGAAGTTAATTCAATCTCTGATAGGCCAGCTTCTTTTAATAAAGAAATAAACTGGATTTTCACATGTGTTGGTACAAAATTTTTTTCATTTTGTAGTCCATCTCGAGGACCTACTTCAATGATGGTTGCTTTAGAAGGTAACGACATAATTTTCCTCCTTTTTTGATAACGCTTTCAATTACCTATTTTAAAGGATAGAAGTTTAAATTCAATAAAAATTATAAATTTTTACAAAATAAACGAAATTACAATAGGAAAATTAAGTTGGTTGTCGAATAAGCATATATGTGACAGTAATCAAACAGTAGGGAGAGGTTAACGACATGAGTCAAACAGAAGTGGTTATTGTAAGCGCTGTTAGAACGGCAATCGGCAGCTTTGGGGGAAGCTTACAAAATGTTTCTGCACCAACTTTAGGTGGAGTAGTCATTAAAGAAGCACTAAATAAAGTAGGAATCGCAGCAAATGATGTAGATGAAGTAATTATGGGGAACGTCTTGCAAGCAGGATTAGGTCAAAACCCGGCTAGACAAGCAGCTCTCGCAGCGGGTTTACCAGAAACAGTTTCTTCATTAACAATCAATAAAGTGTGTGGATCAGGACTAAAGGCAGTTCATCTTGCAACTCAAGCAATCCTTGCTGGTGATGCTGAAGTTATCGTAGCGGGTGGAATGGAAAATATGAGCCAAGCGCCATATTTATTAAAGAATGCTCGCAATGGATTCAAAATGGGAGATCAAAAAGTCGTTGATAGTATGATTCAAGATGGACTATGGTGTGCTTTTAACGATTATCATATGGGAATTACAGCTGAAAATTTATGTGATAAATATAGCATTACGCGTGAAGAACAAGACTCTTTTGCTGCTGCTAGTCAGCAAAAAGCAGAGGCTGCAATCGAATCAGGACGATTCCAAGATGAGATTGTTCCGGTAGAAGTACCAGGACGCAAAGGTCAAGTAACCATTTTTGATCGCGATGAGTTTCCACGTGCTGGTACAACAGCAGAAAGCTTAGGTAAGTTACGTCCTGCATTTAAAAAGGATGGTTCTGTAACAGCTGGAAATGCTTCTGGTATTAATGATGGTGCGGCAGCGGTTGTTGTGATGAGCCGTCAAAAAGCAGACGAACTAGGCTTAACACCTTTAGTAACAATTAAATCCAATGCAAGTGCTGGTGTTGACCCAAGCATTATGGGAATCGGCCCAGTAAGCGCTGTAAAAAAAGCATTGGAAAAGGCAGCGGTATCTTTAGAAGATGTTGAATTAGTAGAAGCAAACGAAGCTTTTGCAGCACAGTCAATTGCTGTTGATCGTGAGCTTAAATTTAACCAAGAAACATTAAATGTTAATGGTGGAGCAATCGCACTAGGTCATCCAATAGGAGCTAGTGGAACTCGCGTGTTAGTTTCTCTTATTCATGAAATGCAAAAACGTGAAGCGAAGCTAGGCCTTGCAACGTTATGCATTGGTGGCGGACAAGGGGTTGCTACATTAGTAGAACGTCCATAATATTGAAAAAACCATGAAGCTATTTTAGCATTCATGGTTTTTTTTATGCCATATATTCTCAAATGAAGTGAACGTTCTTAAAAAGTAGGCATATAGTATAGCAAAACACCTATAACTTTTTCGAACGAAAAAATAATTACTTATAATTGCTAGTTATATATTTTAAAAAAGTTCTAAATATTCTATAATAAAATAGTAAGCGTTTTCAAAAAATCGAAGGGGTGGGTTATGTATGAAACCGGTACATACATCATTTATTGAAGCAGTTAAGCCAGTAAAAGATGGTTCAATAATTATGGTTGGAGGATTTGGTCTTTGTGGTATTCCGGAAAATCTCATTTTAGCGTTAGTCGAAACGGGAGTAAAAGACTTAACGGTTATCTCCAATAACTGTGGAGTTGATGAGTGGGGACTAGGATTATTATTAAAAAATAAGCAAATTAAAAAGATGATAGGTTCCTATGTCGGTGAAAATAAAGAATTCGAGCGTCAAGTTCTATCAGGAGAGATTGACGTAGAGCTTTTACCACAAGGGACGCTTGCAGAAAAGATTCGTGCTGGCGGAGCAGGGATTCCAGCTTTTTATACACCAGCAGGAGTTGGCACACCAATTGCGATGGGAAAAGAAACAAGAACATTTGACGGCAAAGAGTATTTATTAGAAGAAGCATTGGTGGCAGATGTCAGCTTAGTAAGAGCTTGGAAAGCTGATTACATGGGAAACCTTATATACAATAAAACAGCTCGCAATTTTAGTCCGATGATTGCAGCTGCAGGTAAAGTGACAATTGCTGAAGTAGAAGAGCTTCACGAAACAGGTAAATTAAATCCAAATATGATTCATACACCGAGTGTTTATGTTCAGTCTTTAATTGTTGGCGAGCAGCAAAAACGTATTGAACGCTTAACGGTTCAAAAATAACGAGAGGAGCGGTTATGATGATTGAAAATGGTGTAAATGTAAGAGAGCGAATTGCAAAGCGAGCAGAAAAAGAAATTCAGGATGGCTTTTATGTAAACTTAGGTATTGGTATTCCAACACTTGTTGCAAATTATATTTCAGACAATAAAACGGTGGTACTTCAGTCGGAAAATGGATTGTTAGGTATTGGACCTTATCCAAAAGAAGGAGACGTCGATCCAGATTTAATTAATGCCGGTAAAGAAACCGTAACAGCTATCGATGGAGCAGCGTATTTCGATAGCGCTGAGTCGTTTGGAATGATTCGTGGTGGCCATATTAACATAGCGATTTTAGGTGGTATGGAAGTTTCGGAGACCGGTGATTTAGCAAACTGGATGATTCCAGGAAAGATGATTAAAGGTATGGGTGGAGCTATGGACCTTGTCCACGGAGCTCAGCGCATTATCGTTATCATGGAACATGTGACAAGAAAAGGTGAACCAAAGATTTTAAAAGAATGCACGCTCCCTTTAACAGGTCAAGGTGTTGTAAACCGCATTATTACAGATCGTGCTGTTATTGATGTAACTGATACCGGGCTAAAGCTAATTGAAGTAGCATCAGGATATACGGTCGATGATATTATTCAATCAACCGCTCCAGGTCTAGTAATAGACGAAAATGTAAAGCTGGATGCGTTCTAATTAATTGTTGTAGATATTTGCTTATGGTAAAATGTCTATCATAATTTAATTGCAGTGGGTGAACAATGATGGCAAAACACAAGCAAAAGAACAGTCAAAAGAAACAAGAAAATCAAATTAGTTTAAAAGATCAATTGAATAGCGATTTAGTAAAGCAGCTTCAAGCAAAGAAACATGCGCTCGCGAAGCGTGAAGAGCAGAGAATTGAGGAAGAGCAAAAAGAGAAAGAGCGCGCTCGAAAGGAAAAAGAAAAAAATAAATCATTTGAAGAACTATTTAATGAAAGTGATTTAAAATGGAATGAATTTAAATAAAAGCTCTTGCCGATAAGGCAAGAGCTTTTATTTAGCGGTGTGCTTCGTATTTATTTGCTTTAGTTAATGATTGAAGCTTTTCATAGTGTAGTTCACTTAAAGGGAGCTTTTCAACAGCTTGTACATTTTCTCGAAGCTGAGCTGGACTACTTGCTCCTGCTACTACTGATGCAACAACAGGATGATAAAGGCAGTAGTTTAACGCTGCGTGATTTAAGTCTGAATCAACGCCTTGTAGAGCAGGTATAAGCTGTTCCAAATCTTTTTTCGTATAAGTTAAATAACCTGCTTCGTTTGTAGCAAGCTTTTCTTGAGCGCGATTTGTTAGCAAACCTTTTGCGACGGGACCTCTTGCAACCACGCTGATGTTATATTCGTTTAAAAGAGGAAGCACGCTTTCTTCAGGTCGACGGTCTAATAGGTTATACTGCATCATTACGCTAACGATTGAAGATTTTTTTACGAATTCATGAATAACGTTTGGGCGTATAGACGAAATCCCATATTCACGAATGAGTCCTTCTTTTTTTAGCTCTTCGAACGCTTCGATTGTTTCGTCAATGTTGTCTTCAATTGTGCCTCCGTGCAGTTGATATAAATCAATATAATCGGTTTTTAATCGGTGTAAGCTTTCCTTTACGGCATCCTTTATGTATGCTTTCGATGGGTCCCAACGCCAACCGTCCTCAACGTCATTCCAGCGGTTTCCTACTTTTGTAGCCAAAATGATATCTTGTCTCTTTGGTTTTAGCGCTTGACCAACAATCTCTTCATTGAGACCGAAGTCATATAAATCAGCGGTGTCAAAATAATTGATACCAAGATCAACCGCTTCATCTATAATTCGCTGAGCACTTTTAACATCCGTTCCTAGCGACATACACCCCAAGCTAACTTCACTAACCAATAGATTGGAGGAACCTAGCTGCCTCTTTTTCATCCTATCCACTCCTTTGGAATACGTTTTATCTATTATATTGTAGCCTGGATAATTTTATAAACTCAACTAATTGACTCAAAGAGGCACAGAAAAAGCAGCGCTTTGCTAGCGCTGCTTAACTTTTTATTATCTTTTTAGGTTCGTTTGAAATAGTAGAAACCCATTCGTGAACATATTGAAAATGCGTACCATATTCTTTTAGCTTTTGGCGGATTTCCCATGCTTTTCCTACTAAAATCACTTGTTTACCCTCTACATAAACTTTCATTTCTTCTACCTCCTAAAAGTCGTATGATAGAATATATGTAAAGGGTTTAAATTTAGAACGAGGTGGATAAAATGGATCATTTAATTGAAAAGACGCTTGCGAAAAAAGAGATTTTTAAAGGAAGAGTCATTGATTTACAAGTGGAAGAAGTACAGCTTCCAAATGGGAAAACGAGTACGAGAGAAGTTATTAAGCATCCTGGAGCAGTTGCTGTTATTGCATTAACGGCTGACCATAAGCTAGTAATGGTCAAACAATATCGCAAAGCAATGGATCGAGTCCTAGTCGAGATTCCAGCAGGTAAACTTGAAAAAGGTGAAGAGCCCATCGTCACAGCTAAACGTGAGCTAGAAGAAGAAACGGGTTATACATGTAAAGAACTGAAACATATTATTTCCTTCTATACGTCACCGGGATTTGCAGATGAGCTTGTACATCTCTATATAGCCGAGAAGCTAGAGGTTATGGAAACAAAAGCAAGCCTGGATGAGGATGAGTTTGTTGAAGTGATAGAAACAAGCATTGAAGAAGCGCTTCAAATGATTCAAACAAATGAAATTTACGATGCAAAAACAGCGTACGCAGTTCAATATTTACAGCTTAGAAGTGCGCTAGGTGAGTAACTACCATTCGTTTCTACTATAAAAAGTAGAATAATCTCTGTCATAGTTACGCTGAATCTATCATATACTCTATCGAGTGATTGATAGGGGGAAGACGATGAGAAAAATGTGGATTAAGCGTGCTTATACACAGCACTTGCGCGATAACAGTTCAATTTATCTATTTGTCACGGTGCTGTTTTTAATGGGGATTATCTTTGGAGCTATCGTGGTAAATAGCTTAACAGTCGATCAAAAAGACGATCTTTATTTTTACCTAAACCGTTTCTTTGGTCTTGTTAAAACTGGAGAAGTGGCCACGAGTACCGAAATGTTTCAGCAAAGCTTCTTTCATAACGTAAAATACCTCGGGCTTATTTGGATTTTGGGTATAGCTATCATTGGCTTACCAGTCGTGTTAATCTTACTTTTTATTAAAGGAATGGTGATCGGATTTACGGTTGGCTTTTTAGTAAATCGCATGGGACTTTCCGGCTTTGCGTTATCTTTTGTGTCGGTAATGCCACAAAACATTTTCTTAATACCTGCGTTTTTAATCTTAACAACAGCTTCCGTGGCGTTTTCGTTAAAGCTTATTCGTCAGCAGTTCTTTAAGGGAGCAAAGGAACAGGTTGCTGCTTCGTTCTTTCGTTACAGCGGTATTTTAGTAGGAGTATTTGTTTTAATTGCATGTGCATCCTTAATTGAAGGCTATGTTTCTCCTACATTAATGAAAACAATGATGAGCTTAGTGAATAAATAATAGTTATTCTTATTTTAAAAACATTCTTTTATTTACGTTATAATAATTTTATTTTGACACCCCTTCGACATTTGATATAATAAATGAGTGAATGGCGAGGGAGGGAATGTTATGGAAAATCGAGTTGAGCGAATAAAGCAACAGTTGCACTCAGCAAGCTACAAATTGACACCTCAACGTGAGGCGACTGTAAGAGTACTCCTTGAACACGAAGAGGATCATTTGAGTGCCGAAGATGTGTATCTCCTCGTCAAGGAAAAGTCTCCGGAAATTGGTTTAGCAACTGTTTATCGAACTTTAGAATTACTAACAGAATTAAAAATTGTTGATAAGATAAACTTTGGTGATGGCGTGTCTCGCTATGACCTTCGTCAAGAAGGAGCTGCACACTTTCATCACCACTTAGTTTGTATCGAATGTGGATCAGTGGACGAAATTCAAGAAGACTTGCTTGAAGATGTAGAAGAGATTGTTGAAAAGCAGTGGCGCTTTAAAATTAAAGATCATCGCTTGACGTTTCATGGCATTTGTCATCGTTGTCAAGGCGAAGATGAAAACAAAGACGAGTGAAATAAGCCTTTTCCTTTTGGGAGAAGGTTTTTGTTTTTTTATGAAAATGACTAAGCTCGGCGCTGTATTTACGAACGCGTAGCTTAGTCATACGGAGTTAATGGAATGGAAGAGTGTAAAAAAGTGAAATCGTTAATGGTATTGCTAGTAGAGTACCCGCAGATAGTAGCGTAATAAGCTTGTAGTTATTTATTTCTTTAGAGGATTTCATCGTTTCGCGAGATACTTCATACCATATTCCGGTTGATATTAAAGCAATCAGTAATAGCATAGTGGTAGTCAGCTTTTTTACCTCCTTCAGCAATATAAATGTATTTTAACATATTTATAAGTTATTAACATAAGTTAGCGTTGAATTAGGCAAGGTAAAGTAGGTATAAAACATGTCCAGATTGGCATATCTTTTAATAGTGTTGAAAATTGGAGGATATGTCTAATGAAATCATGGGTTGAGCTAGTATATAATAGCTGTAAGGTGTTTATTTTATTTACAGGCTGCACACTATTGTTTTATTTTGGTATGGTATGGGTGTCAGGAGAATATCAAGATTATAAACGTTATGATGAGCCGAGCGGCTCCGCAGTGAAAGTAATGCAAATGAACGTATATGAAGATCAAACGTGGATTGAAAGATTATTTATGTTTTATCAAAACGGGGAGTAGAGGCAATTGAAGGATCAAGTTCAAGATTTTATTCACTATTTAATAGTAGAAAGAGGTTTAGCTAAAAATACAATCGATTCGTATGAGCGGGATTTAAAGAAATATAGTCAGTATTTAGAACATGTTGAGCAGTTAAATCATCTAAATGCTGTGACAAGAGCACATATTGTGAGTTTTCTTAAGCATTTAACAGATCAGCAAAAATCATCCAAAACAATTGCTAGACATATCGCATCGATTCGTTCGTTTCACCAATTTTTACTTCGCGAGAAAGTGACTGAACAAGATCCATCCGTTCATATTGAAACACCGCAGCTTGAACGAAAACTACCGAAAGTATTAAATGCAGAGGAAGTAGAAGCACTTCTGTCAGTCTTTGATACGTCTACGCCATTTGGATTGCGAGATAAAGCGATGCTTGAGCTTCTCTACGCAACGGGAATGCGTGTGTCAGAGCTTGTGAATTTAAACATAGAAGATGCACATTTAACAATGGGCTTTGTTCGTTGCTTTGGAAAAGGTAGTAAGGAGCGAATTGTTCCACTTGGGCGAATGGCAACGGAAGCAATCGAAGCATACCTGGCACAAGCTCGTCCAATTTTAACGAAAAAGCAGCAAGGAGAACACGCTTTGTTTGTGAATCATCACGGGAAGCGACTAACAAGGCAGGGGTTCTGGAAGATTTTAAAAGGATTAGCGAAAGATGCGCGTATTGAAAAGGAATTAACGCCTCATACTTTGCGACATTCTTTTGCTACACACTTGCTTGAAAATGGGGCGGATCTACGAGCAGTTCAGGAAATGTTGGGGCATGCAGATATTTCGACGACTCAAATTTATACGCACGTAACAAAAACACGCTTGAAAGATGTCTATAATCAATTCCATCCGCGTGCTTAAAGGTAAAAGGTTAACGGCATTGTTTTATAGCAATGTCGTTCTTTAAATGAAAACACTTTCATTTTCTGTGTACAAATAAGAAAAAACCTTTTATACTATAGAGGTCAGACTTCTGACCAATAAAGATTATGGTTAAACTTTTCCTTAAAGGGAATTTTATAATATATTGGAAACTATACGATTACAGTATTGTTTATTATAGCTTCATGAGTGAAGTGAATTTTACAACAAAGATGGAGGAATGAAGATGTTATCATCTACATACAAACGCGTATTTCTAGTTGTGATGGACTCTGTAGGAATTGGTGAATCACCAGACGCGGAAAAGTACAATGACTTGGGAGCAGATACACTAGGGCATATTGCAGAGCATTGTAACGGCTTGGATATGCCGAACATGAGCAAGCTTGGCCTAAGTAATATCCGTCCAATTAAAGGAATTGAAAAAGCAGAACAGCCGTTAGCAGTTTACACAAAGATGCAGGAAGCTTCAGCGGGTAAAGATACAATGACGGGTCATTGGGAGATTATGGGGCTTAATATCGATACACCATTTAACGTGTTTCCAGATGGATTTCCAGATGAGCTTATTAAAAAGCTAGAGGATAAGACAGGACGTAAAATTATTGGTAACAAGCCTGCGTCAGGAACAGAAATTTTAGATGAGCTTGGAGAAGAGCATGTGAAAACAGGTGCGTTAATTGTCTATACTTCAGCAGATTCAGTGCTACAGATTGCAGCTCATGAAGAAGTGGTGCCGCTTGAAGAACTATATGGAATCTGTGAGTATGCTCGCAAAATTACGCTAGACGACCCATATATGATTGGGCGTATTATTGCTCGTCCATTCCTTGGAGAGGCGGGGAACTTTACACGTACAGCAAATCGACATGATTATGCACTAAAGCCGTTTGGACGTACAGTCATGAACGAATTAAAAGATAGCAATTTTGATGTTATTGCTATTGGGAAAATCTCTGATATCTATGATGGTGAAGGTGTGACAAAATCACTTCGTACAAAGTCAAACATGGATGGAATGGATAAGCTAATCGACACATTAAAAATGGACTTTAATGGATTAAGTTTCTTAAACTTAGTTGATTTTGATGCGTTGTTTGGTCATCGTCGTGATCCAGAAGGATATGGAAAAGCTCTTGAAGAATTCGATGATCGTTTAGCAGAGGTATTCCCGTTATTAAACGATGATGATTTATTAATCATTACAGCAGACCACGGAAATGACCCAGTTCATCATGGTACAGATCATACGCGTGAATATGTTCCAATGTTAGCCTATAGCCCAAGTATGAAAATTGGTAAAGAGATTGACGTGCGCTCAACGTTTGCTGACATTGGAGCGACGGTAGCTGAGAACTTTGGTGTGAAGATGCCACAGTTTGGAAAAAGTTTTTTACGTGAACTAAATTAAGAGAGTGGGGAAAAAGATGAAGCGAGATGTAATTCATACAGCAGCAACATATATTCAAGGTAAAACGACAATTCAACCAACAATTGGATTGATTTTAGGATCAGGTTTAGGCGTATTAGCTGATGAGGTTCAGGACGCTGTAAAAATTCCATATAATGATATTCCCGAGTTTCCTGTATCAACAGTTGAAGGTCATGCGGGTCAGCTTGTAATTGGTACAATTCAAGATGTACCTGTCATTGCAATGCAAGGGCGCTTTCACTTTTACGAAGGATACTCTTTAGAAAAAGTAACATTTCCAGTGCGCGTTATGAAAGAGCTTGGAATTGAAACAATTATTGTGACGAACGCAGCGGGAGGCATAAATGAATCCTATAATCCTGGAGACTTAATGCTTATCTCAGATCATATTAACAACTTTGGAACAAATCCTTTAATTGGACCAAATGACAGTGAACTAGGCGTTCGTTTTCCAGATATGTCAACAGCCTATTGTCCAAAGCTACGTGCATTAGCAAAAGACGTAGCTAGTGAGCTAAATATTGCTGTTCAAGAGGGTGTATATGTAGGAAATACTGGTCCTACGTACGAAACGCCAGCTGAAGTTCGTATGCTACGCGTTGTAGGCGGAGACGCAGTGGGGATGTCAACTGTGCCGGAAGTAATTGTTGCTCGTCATGCAGGCTTGCGCGTCCTGGGTATTTCATGTATTTCAAATATGGCTGCAGGAATTTTAGATCAGCCCCTTCACCATGATGAAGTAATTGAAACAACAGAAAAAGTAAAAAAACAGTTCCTAGCACTAGTAAAAGAAGTTGTAAAACAAATTCCACAACACTCATAAAAAGGGAGTAGCTGTTACATATCATGTGACAGCTGCTTTTTAACTAATGGTGAATCCGTTTTCAAAAAACTATTTTAAAGGGGACTTACGAACATGAGAATGGTAGATTTAATTGAAAAAAAGCGTGATCGCAAAGAACTTACAAGAGAAGAGATTCAGTTTATCGTTAAAGGTTTTACAGATGGAGACATTCCCGATTATCAAATGAGTGCTCTTTCTATGGCTATTTTCTTTAACGGGATGACAGAGCAAGAGCGTGCAGATTTAACAATGTCAATGGTGGACTCCGGTGATGTCATTGATTTATCAGCAATTGAAGGTATTAAAGTTGATAAACATAGTACAGGGGGAGTAGGAGATACAACAACTCTTGTTCTGGCGCCTTTAGTGGCAGCTGTAGGTGTACCGGTAGCGAAAATGTCGGGACGTGGCTTAGGACATACAGGTGGGACAATTGATAAGCTAGAAGCTATCTCAGGCTTTGATGTAGAAATTAGTAAGCAAGAATTTATTGATTTGGTTAATAAAAACAAAGTGGCTGTAGTTGGTCAAACAGGAAATTTAACGCCAGCTGACAAGAAGCTGTACGCGCTTCGTGATGTAACTGCAACCGTTAACAGCATTCCTCTTATCGCAAGTTCAATTATGAGTAAGAAAATTGCTGCGGGGGCAGATGCAATCGTGTTGGATGTAAAAACAGGTGCTGGTGCTTTTATGAAGAGCTTGGATGAAGCAAAAGAATTGGCTCAAGCGATGGTGAATATCGGTAATAACGTAGGGCGTAATACAATGGCTGTCATTTCAGATATGAGCCAACCGCTTGGCTATGCAATTGGAAATGCACTTGAAGTAAAAGAAGCAATCGATACTCTACAAGGAAAAGGACCAAAAGATTTAGAAGAGCTGTGTTTAACATTAGGAAGTTACATGGTACTATTAGCTGAAAAAGCAGAATCGCTAACAGAAGCACGCCAAAAACTAGAAGAAGTAATAGCTAATGGAAAAGCGCTTGAAGCGTTTAAAGTTTTTTTAGAGTCACAAGGTGGAGACGGCTCTCTTGTAGATGATCCAACAAAATTACCACAGGCGAAACATATCGTGGAAGTTGAAGCAAAAACGGATGGCTATGTATCGGAAATTATTGCTGATTCTATTGGGACAGCTGCCATGTGGCTAGGCGCTGGTAGAGCAACAAAAGAATCGGAAATCGATTTGGCAGTAGGACTGGTTCTTCAAAAGAAAATCGGAGACTACGTGAAGGCTGGAGAATCACTTGTAACGATTCATAGCAACACAGAAGATATTGCCAAAGTAAAAGAAAGAATTTATGAAAGCATCAAGCTAAGTGAAGAAGCGGTCGAGGCACCTCCACTTGTATACGATACAATTCCTAAATAAATGATTGAAAAAGCATTGAGGTAACTCTCAGTGCTTTTTTATTTTGGAGCGGAGTATAAAGTCTTACAACGGTGGAAAAAATAGGTTTGTATAAAGAATGGAGGTTTGTGTAGATGAAGTGTAATATTATGAAACTACTCGTTGTCATCTTTTTATTCTCACTTATGACACAGCCTGTTTTAGCGAGTGAAAAAAAGTCTACGGAGTTAGCGGCACAAGCTAAATCGGCAATTTTAATTGAACGAGATACAGGGAAGGTTTTATATGAAAAAAATAGTGATCAACCCCTCCCACCTGCAAGCATGACTAAAATTATGACAATGATTTTAATTATGGAAGCGCTTGATGAAGGTAAAATTACGTTCAAAGATAAAGTTAGAGCAAGTGAATATGCAGCTTCTATGGGAGGTTCACAAATCTTCTTAGAGCCTGGTGAAGAGATGACCGTTAATGAATTATTAAAGGGAATTGCAATTGGGTCTGGAAATGATGCATCAATGGCGATGGCTGAGCACTTAGCTGGTTCAGAGGATAAGTTTGTTGAAATGATGAACAAGAAAGCTAAAGAAATTGGCTTAAAACATACAAAGTTTCAAAACCCAACAGGACTGCCTGTTGACGATCATTATAGTACTGCCCATGACATGGCAATGATGGGAAAAGAACTATTGAAATATGAAGATATTATTAATTATACAAGTAAATATGAAGATTACTTAAGGGAAGATACTGATAAGAAATTCTGGCTCGTTAACACAAATCGCTTGGTGAAATTCTATCCGGGTGTTGACGGTTTGAAAACAGGGTTCACAGGGCAAGCCAAGTACTGCTTAACGGCTACTGCTAAAAAGGGAAATATGCGTGTCATTGCAGTTGTATTTGGAGCGAATACGCCTAAAGAGCGAAATAATGAAGTAACAAAAATGTTAGATTATGCATTTAGTCAGTATACAACAACTCCTTTATATAAAAAGGACGCACCAATTAAAAAGGTAGAAGTTAATAAAGGAGAGCAAAAGTACGTAAATGCCGTAACATCAGAGCCATTATCTGCTCTTGCGAAAAAAGGAACAACAGCTAAGGACATGAAGACAGAAGTCAAACTTGATGAAAATTTGAATGCCCCTGTAAAAAAAGGTGATGAAATCGGCACTATTACCATCAAGAAAGATGGTAAAGTTATGAGCAAATCTCCACTTGTTGCGGAAGAAGACGTTGAAATTGCCTCGTATTGGCAGCTATTTAAGCGTACATTTTCACTATTTTCACAAACATCTTAAAAAAAACGACTAACATTGACGAAATGCTACTAGTTTTGTCACTCAGAAGGAATACGTCTTCGCTATAGCGAAAGATTGACTATACGACTGATAGGAGGTTTGTATAGTGAGTCTTTCTATAGAACTTGAATTAAAACAGGATGTGCTGTTAGTGCGATTGGGTGGAGAGTTAGATCATCATGCTGCAGAGCATTTAAGAACCCGCATTACACAAGAGTTAGAACAAAATGCGATTCAGCACTTAATTTTAAACCTTGAGAAATTAACGTTTATGGATAGCTCAGGTCTCGGGGTTATTTTAGGAAGGTACAAGCAGGTTCGAAACAACGGAGGAGAAATGGTTGTATGTGCAATCTCTCCACCGGTTGAACGCCTCTTCAATATGTCTGGGTTATTTAAAATTATTCGCTTTGAGCCAAGTGAACAAAACGCGCTGCAGAAGTTGGGGGTGGCATGATGAAAAACGAAATGCACCTTCAATTCTCAGCTCTTAGTCAAAATGAATCATTTGCACGGGTTACGGTGGCTGCTTTTATCACGCAGCTTGACCCTACAATGGATGAGTTAACGGAAATTAAAACAGTTGTGTCAGAAGCCGTAACGAACGCCATTATTCATGGTTATAACAATAACGCAGAAGGTATTGTACACATTGACGTTACGCTTCATGATAATGGAATGGTTGAACTTATTATTAAGGACGACGGTGTGGGAATTGATGATGTTAATGAAGCTACGCAGCCTCTTTACACAACAAAACCTGAACTTGAGCGTTCTGGAATGGGTTTTACAATCATGGAGAACTTCATGGATGAAATTAACGTCGTATCTGCGCCTTTAGCGGGAACAACTGTCTACTTAAAAAAACAATTAACAAATAGTAAAGCGTTATGTAATTAAGGAGACTTGCCGATGGATGTGGAGGTCAAAAAGGAAAAAAATGAGCCGTATTTAAAAGATCATGAAGTGAAAGACCTCATCAAGCGCAGTCAACAAGGTGATCAGAATGCTAGGGATACAATCGTTCAGAAAAATATGAGGTTGGTTTGGTCAGTTGTACAGCGATTTATTAATCGAGGATATGAGCCTGATGATTTGTTTCAGATTGGCTGTATTGGCTTGCTCAAGTCAGTCGACAAGTTCGATTTATCCTATGATGTGAAATTTTCAACCTATGCAGTTCCAATGATTATTGGTGAAATACAACGTTTTATTCGAGACGATGGAACGGTGAAAGTAAGCCGTTCATTAAAAGAAATGAGCAATAAAATCCGAAAAGCCAAAGATGAATTATCAAAAATGCTTGGACGGGTTCCCACTGTGGCAGAGGTTGCTGAACACTTGGATTTTACACCTGAAGAAGTGGTTATGGCGCAAGAAGCAAATCGAGCACCGTCTTCTATACATGAAACCGTTTATGAAAACGATGGTGACCCAATTACGCTTCTTGATCAAATTGCTGACCATAGTGAAGCAAAATGGTTTGATAAAATTGCATTAAAAGAAGCTATTGAAGAGTTAGAGGAACGTGAAAAGCTCATTGTATATTTGCGTTATTACAAAGATCAAACTCAATCAGAGGTTGCGTCTCGATTGGGAATTTCTCAGGTGCAGGTATCAAGGCTTGAAAAGAAAATTTTAAAGCAAATGAAGAGTCAAATGAATGAATAAAGAGCGGCAGGTTATCTATAACCTGCTGCTCTTTTTTTTGGTAATTAATGGTCTGTTGTGAAACTTTGAATTAGAAAATTTAAGTGAATACATACTACACGTACAAGGAGGATAACGAATTGTAGGTGTGATGTAAATGGATAATACTTTATATATCAAAATGAGACATCGTGTGCAGGTCGAACCAAATGCAGTGGTCAACCTTGGACAGCTAGCTCTCTTGATAAGTGAAGAATCAATTGAGAAAGAACTTGCTCAGCTCAGCGTGTATAAGGTGAAAAAGAGTGATCGTAACATTACCATCATTGATTTAATGAAAGTAATTGCATTAATAAAGAAGGCTTGTCCTCACCTTGATGTTCAAACAATTGGTCCTGCTCAAACGATTGTTGAAGTTGTTTATAAAAAAAAACAATCGTCTTTTATCGCATTTATAGCTGTCTGGTTTCTATTGTTTATTGGTGCGGCCATGGCCGTCATGAATTTTCATGAAGATGTTAGCATGCAGCAAGTGCATCAAAAACTGTTTTATATGCTCACAGGAATAAAGGATAAGCAGCCTTTAGTCATTCAAATCCCCTATTCATTTGGCCTTGGTTTAGGCATGATTCTCTTTTTTAACCACGTGTTTCGCAAGCGAATTAATGAAGAACCTAGCCCTTTAGAAGTTGAAATGTTCAATTATCAACAGGATTTAGATCAGTATGTCATTATGCATGAGAACAAAGAAAGTATGAAGAATTTAGATGATCGCTAACATCGTATTTACGATAATTGTAGGGTTTGCTAGTGGGCTAGCTGTAGGTGGAGGATTTGTGGCTTTTTTAACAGTGCTAGGCATTATTCCAAGGTTGATGCAGCTTACGAAAACAATGAAATATATTCAATTTTATGAGTGGGCTGTTGTTGGGGGAGCAGTAGCTGGTGGTTGGTGTAGTTTACATCAGTATACATGGAGCGTTCCTTCACTGTTTATTGGCATTATCGGGTTAGCGAGTGGAATTTTCTTTGGCATGCTAGCAGCTGCTCTAACTGAGATGCTGAATGTATTGCCTATCTTAACAAAAAGAATAGGAATGGATGGAAAGCTTATTCTATTACTAATGGCCATTGTACTGGGGAAGGTTTTTGGATCGCTTTTTCACTGGGTTTATTTTGTTAATCAATAAAAAGGAGTGGATACTAAGTGGCAGGTAATCAAAAGCTAAAAGATAACTATCAAGAGAATATAAAATCATTTCAACCAAAGCCTCCTTATGTGTTGAATTGTCTCAAAGCTTTTATCGTTGGAGGGTTGATATGTGGGTTTGGGCAAGCTATACAAAACTTTTATATCACATTTTTTGATTTCACGACAAAAACAGCAGGAAATCCAACAGCCGCAACGCTTGTTTTAATTTCAGCAATCTTAACAGGTATCGGTGTATACGATCGAATCGGTCAATTTGCAGGTGCCGGATCTGCCGTACCGATTACTGGGTTTGCGAATTCAATGACAAGTGCAGCCCTAGAACATAGAAGTGAAGGGCTTGTTTTAGGAGTTGCAACAAATATGTTTAAGCTAGCTGGAAACGTCATCGTTTTTGGTGTTGTGGCTGCTTATATCGTCGGAATGATTCGATATATATTTAAAACATTTTTTTAGATAAAGGAGAGAAAGTAAATGAGAAAGGCTGGAAAACAAACATGGGTATATGAAAATCTTGTTTATATTAACGCAGCTGGTACAGCTGTTGGACCCAAAGAAGCTGACGGTCCATTAGGAAGTACCTTTGATATCACGCATAAAGATCTGCACTGTGAAGAAGCAAATTGGGAGTTAGCTGAGCGTAAGCTTATGCGCGAATCCATCGACTCATGTTTGGGGAAGATGAATTTATCGTATGAAGACGTAGATTTATTTTTAGCTGGTGATCTTTTAAATCAAAACGTAACGGCCAATTTTGTCGCAAGAGATCACCAAATTCCTTTTCTTTGTATGTTTGGAGCTTGCTCTACTTCAATGGAAACGTTAGCAACGGGAGCTGCGCTTGTAGATGCAGGGTTCGCCAACCGTATTATAGCGTCTGCCAGCAGCCATAATGCAACGGCAGAGAGGCAGTTTCGGTACCCGACTGAATACGGAGGGCAAAAACCAGACACTGCAACTGCAACAATTACGGGAGCAGGAAGTGCACTTGTTTCTAGACAAAAGAGTCCTGTTCGCTTGACGTCTGCTACTGTAGGACGAGTAATGGATTATGGAATTAAAAACCCTTTTGATATGGGTTCAGCTATGGCTCCAGCGGCTGCGGATACGATTCAAAAACATTTTGAAGATTTACAGATTTCTCCGGATCACTACGATTTGATCGTTACTGGAGATTTATCAGGCGTCGGTAGCCCAATTTTGAAACAGTTATTAAAAGATGAAGGGTATGACGTTTCAGAGAATCATAATGATTGCGGCTTGATGGTTTATCGTCCGAACCAAAACGTATTTGCTGGTGGAAGTGGATGCGGTTGCTCTGCTGTTGTCACATATGGACATCTGCTTAATGAATTAAAGTCAGGAAACTTAAAACGAATCTTTGTTGTTGCAACGGGAGCACTGCTTAGCCCAACGATGACGCAGCAAAAAGAATCAATACCAACCATTGCACACGGTGTTGTAATGGAACATGTTGAGGAGGGATAATTGTGGATTATGTTATTGCTTTTGTGGTAGGAGGAGCAATCTGTGTAATCGGTCAGCTGTTGCTTGATTTTGCCAAGCTTACCCCTGCTCACGTTATGAGTTCCTTTGTAGTAATTGGAGCAATCTTAGATGGATTTGGGATTTATGATAAATTTATCGAATTTGCTGGAGCAGGCGCCACAGTTCCAATTACAAGCTTTGGACACTCGCTATTACACGGAGCTATGCATCAAGCAGATGAACATGGGTTTATTGGAATTGGTATCGGTATGTTTGAGCTAACGTCGGCAGGTATTTCAGCAGCTATTTTATTTGCTTTTATCATCGCGCTAATCTTTAAACCAAAAGGATAAGAGGTGTGATATGAAAAAAAGGCAAGTTATTTTAATTACAGATGGAGATGAATACGCACGAAAAAACATTGAGTACATTGCGAAAAAAGTGGGCGGCAGATGTATTTCAAAGTCCTACGGAAATCCAACGACTCTAACGGGTAAAGAAATTGTTGGCATGATTTTAGAAGCACCGTATGATCCTGTATTTGTTATGTTCGATGACAGCGGCTTTGTTGGCGAAGGTGCTGGAGAACAAGCGCTTAGGTATGTAGCGACAAATAAACAAATGGATGTATTAGGTGTTATTGCGGTAGCTTCTAGAACCCATCAAAGTGAATGGTCCAAAGTAGATGTTACAATCGATCGCTTTGGTGAACTAACGCATTATGGTGTGGATAAAAGTGGTATTCAAGAGTTGGAGGTTGGGCGAATAAATGGTGACACGGTGTACTGTTTAGATGAGCTCGATGTTCCGCTGGTTGTCGGAATTGGAGACATTGGTAAAATGGCACGCATGGATGATGTAAAAGCTGGTTGTCCAATTACAGAGCAAGCTGTACAACTGATTTTAGAAAGGAGTGGCTTCCGTGAGCAACAAAGTGGAAAATAAAACAAAGATTTTCCCAAAGATTCAACAAAATGATGAATGGTACAAAGAAAACGCTAGTATGATTACAAGCTTTGATGTAGGTGTTCGTAAACTTCTTATCCTAGGTCGAGAAGTGCATGTATACTACGTAACAGGCCTATGTGATAGTGCATTTATCATTGAAATTACCAAAGTACTTGTTCAAATTAATGATAATGAAGTTGAGCAGGCAAAATTAAAAGATATTATTGAAAACCGTTTAATTCATCAACAGGTTAAGCCTCTAAGAACACTGGATGAAGGAATGGATACCATTTTATCAGGTCTCATTTTTGTACTTATTGATGGAGAAGAAGTAGGCTTTGAAGTTGATGTAAGGATGTATCCAGGGCGTTCGCCAGAAGAACCAGATACAGAAAAAGTTATTCGCGGTGCGCGCGATGGATATACAGAAAATATTATTATCAATACAGCACTAACTCGTCGTCGAATTCGAGATGGAAGACTACGCTTTGAAATCTTTAAAGTAGGTGAACGTTCCAAACTGGACGTAGCAATTGGGTACATAGATGAAATTGCAGATCCTGGACTTGTGGAAATTATAAAAAAAGAGCTTACTTCTATCAAAGTAGACGGTCTACCGATGGCAGATAAATCGCTAGAAGAGTATATGGTCAAACAAGGTTTTAATCCGTTTCCTATGGTTCGCTATACGGAAAGACCAGATACGGCTGCTACGCATTTATTAGAAGGGCACGTTATTTTAATTACAGATACATCACCAAGTGTCATTATTACGCCAACTACGTTTTTTCATCATTTACAACATGCAGAAGAATATAGGCAATCTCCTGCTGTTGGGACGTTTATTAGGTGGGTAAGGTTATTAGGGATTTTAGCATCTGTATTTTTATTACCACTATGGCTATTATTTGTTCTAGAACCACAGCTTTTGCCGCCGGCACTTCAGTTTATAGGACCCAATGAGCAAACGAATATTCCAACTGTTATTCAAATCTTCTTAGCTGACTTAGGCGTCGAATTCTTAAGGATGGCCGCCATTCATACACCAACTGCTCTAGCTACCGCCATGGGCTTAATCGCCGCTGCTCTCATTGGGCAGATTGCCATTGATGTAGGACTTTTTGTACCTGAGGTAATCTTATACGTAGCGGTAGCAGCAATTGGTACATTTGCTACTCCAAGTTATGAATTGGCCATTGCGAATAAAATGATTCGTTTAATGCTCTTAATAGGTGTAGCTGCTTTTCACACGCCTGGATTTGTTATTGTGTCTACGCTGTATTTAATCCATCTCGTGAGCTTAAAGTCGTTGAACACGCCTTATCTATGGCCGTTTATGCCATTTAATCCTAACGCGCTGCTTCAGATTATTATTCGCCCAGCGGTACCGTCTGCGAAATCCAGACCTAGCATTGTACACCCACAAGATAAAGATCGTCAGCCAGCAGAGTCGTAAATCTGGTAGCCATCTCTTGTTTATTTAGCAATATGTAGTTGAAACCTGTAAAAAAATGTGATAGATTTGTTTTAATTATGTAAAATAATAAATTTTTAGACAGTTAGCAGCTCTTTATGCTGTCAGCTGTCTTTTTTACAATATATAAAGGAACGGGGTAGAAGGATGTTTTTACATGGTACAAGTCGCATTAATGAACAAGGTCATCTTGAAATCGGTGGTGTAGACGCGGTTAAGCTTGGTAAAGAGTTTGGAACGCCTCTTTACGTATATGATGTCGCTTTAATTCGTCAACGTGCTAGAGAATTTAAAGAAACGTTTGAAAAACACAATATAAAAGCACAGGTAGCATATGCAAGTAAAGCCTTCTCGACCGTTGCGATGGTACAAGTGGTAGACCAAGAAGGCCTGTCCTTAGATGTTGTATCTGGAGGAGAGCTTTATACGGCGCTGGCGGCTAATTTTCCTAAAGAACGGATTCATTTTCATGGAAACAATAAAAGCCGAGCTGAGTTAGAGATGGCTATTAAAGAAGATATTGGGTGCATTGTTGTAGATAACTTTTATGAGATTGCGCTGTTACAAGAACTAACAGAAAAGTATCGCAAAACGATGCCTGTATTATTGCGCTTAACACCAGGTATTGAAGCTCATACTCATGACTACATTCTCACAGGACAAGAAGATTCAAAGTTTGGTTTTGATTTGCAAAATGGTCAGGCTGATGAAGCAATTAAAGCTGTGATGGAAACCAGTGGAATTAACCTGTTAGGAATTCACTGCCATATTGGTTCACAAATCTTTGAAACAACAGGATTTGTCATGGCGACTCAGAAGCTTTTTTCAAAAATGAAAGAGTGGAAGGAAACAATTGGCTATGTACCGGAAGTACTTAATCTTGGGGGAGGGTTCGGAATTCGCTACACAGAGGAAGATCAGCCTATTCCTGTTTCCGAATATGTAGAAGTGATTATTGAAGAAGTTAAAAAGCAATCAGCTCAACTAGATGTTCCAATTCCTGAAATTTGGATTGAACCTGGCCGTTCACTCGTAGGAGATGCAGGTACAACACTTTACTCTGTTGGTTCACGCAAACATGTCCCGAATATTCGTGAATATGTTGCGATTGATGGGGGGATGAATGATAATATCCGTCCTGCATTATATCAAGCAAAGTATGAAGCTGCTCTTGCGAATCGAATGAATGATGTGAAAGATGAACTTGTATCGATTGCTGGGAAATGCTGTGAATCTGGAGACATGCTAATGTGGGACTTGTCGTTGCCAACAGCACGTCCAGGTGATATTCTAGCGATGTTCTGTACAGGTGCATATGGTTATTCAATGGCGAGTCAGTATAACCGTTTGCCTAAACCAGCGGTCGTGTTTGTTGAAGATGGAGATGCTCAGTTAGTTGTACAACGTGAAACATATGAAGATATTATTAAAAATGATTTAAAGTATAACGTTGCGTTAAAAAAGTAAAAAAACGGTTGCCTTAGAGGCAACCGTTTTTTTATGAGAATAAAGCTTTAATAGCATCAATGATACTAATAAAGAAGTTTTTTAGTTTATCAAGGAATGACTGTCCTTCTTCAGACTGCAAAAATGTTGTGACTTTCTCTTTAGTAGCTGATAATTGATCTTTAACTTGATTCCAATCAATATCTAAGTCTTTTAAACGATTGAAAAAGTCAACGAGTGTGTTCAGCTCAGAGTCTGTTAGGCTAATGCCTAAATCATTGGCTACACGCTCGATTAAAGCACGCAAATCATCTTTTGTTTGTGGATTTTCTTTGGCAATTTCTTCTTTTATTGTTGCCATAAATTCAGCTGCTTTTTCTTTTCCTACTTTTTCACCAAGTTCAGCTGTTTGAACCATCTCTTCGTTGGCCGCTTTTTTAACCTCTTCAGGTATTTTTTTATTTGTTTGTACTTCATAGGCTTTCATAATTCCGGTTAATGCGGCAGTACCTGATACTTCAAAAGGTGCAGTAATTTTAATATCAGCGTCTTTTACACCTGCAGTCATTAACGCGTTTAGGTACATATCATCCGTAATGGATGTAATGTTTTGGGTGGCTACGCTTAAGCCTGAATCTTTTGCAGTAAGCGTAATGCTTGAAGATGAAATCGCTCTAGAGCCGATGGTTGCTTTTGGAATAAAGTCACCTAAATACTCATGTTCTTCTGCGTTAGACACAGTAATGGTTTGCGCATTATCTGGTGCTTCAAGGTCTTTTAATACTTTTTCTTTTTGCGCAATTGTTAAATCTTCTCCTAAAGTAACAATGACGTCACCTACAGCTGCGTCTGCAAGACTTTTTATTGGCGCTGTTAAAAACAAAATCAAGCTCATAGTAAGCAAAGCTATTTTTATATAAGGCTTCATAATTTTTTCCTCCTTTAACCATATCCTATTATAATACGATTTTAGATAATGCGATAGTTTCATCTCGCGCTACTTATTAAACGAAGAGACAACAAGAAAGTTTCAAAAAAAGAAAAATTCGCTAATTGATTGAAGAAAAGTGATTCATTGAATTTAGATATTCACTTATAGTACAATAAGATGAAACATTGTTAAAGCGTGCATAGTTACTTATGTACAACCATAAGTGTTGAAATACATAATTTGGAGGTTTTATACATGAAAAAAGCAAGCATTTTAATGGAAAATGGAGAAAAAATTCTAATTGATTTATTTGAAAATGAAGCGCCTGGAACAGTTGAAAACTTTGAAAAATTAGCAGCTGAAGGTTTTTATAACGGCGTAACGTTCCACCGCGTTATCCCTGGATTTGTATCACAAGGTGGAGATCCTACAGGCACAGGAGCTGGCGGTCCTGGGTATACAATTAAGTGTGAAACAGAAGGTAATCCTCATAAGCATGAAGCTGGTTCATTATCAATGGCTCATGCAGGAAAAGATACTGGCGGAAGTCAATTCTTTATCGTACATGAGCCACAGCCACACTTAAATGGTGTTCATACTGTGTTTGGTAAAGTAACAGAAGGGTTAGATACAGTATTGAAGATGCGTAACGGTGATGTGATGAAAGAAGTTAAGGTGTGGGAAGAGTAATATTCTCATGCTGTAACAATTCAACATTAGGTTGAAAAGAGTGATAATAGAGCGCCTTGTAAGTTGTGAAATCAACTTTACATGTCGCTCTTTTTATGTGAATTTACAGCGATGTTGCTATTATTTCATAAATTTTGTATGATAAAAGCATTAGAATTAACGAACACATCGTAGGAAAGTTTGAGAACGAGGGAGAATTTTATGCTTATTCGCTATAAAAGAAGTCATGAAAAAATTGCTATGGGTCTTCTGTCGTTTGTGCCAACTGAAAAGGATTTAAAAAAACTTCAGCAAACGATGAAAGATTATGAGCAAAACGAAAATCGCCAGCTATATTTATGGAAACAGGGAGAAGACTTTATCGGTATTGTTGGAGTTTCAATTATTGATCAAGATTTAGTTGAGGTTCAACATGTGAGTGTCAATCCATCTCATCGCCAGCAGGGGATCGGAAAAGAAATGATTAAAGCACTTCAGCAGATGTATTCTAATGCTCAAATTAAGCCTAGTGAGTTAATTGCACCGTTTTATGAAAAATGTCAAAGTGAACAATAAAAAGCAGAGCTGCAGTAGTCTTAACTACGAGAAGCTCTGCTTTTTCGTAATTTCTTTGCCCGCTCTGCAATGATAGCTGTTCGATCACGGAGCTTATGACGGTGAATAAGGTGTTCATCCTGCAAATTAGATGGTGTAAGCCATCCGAATGTCTGAGCTAAAGGGTGTGCATGGCATTGCTGAACAAGGTGTTCATCTACAATTGGCATATTTAAGCTTTGATACGGTTTTGAAGCCTGTATTAAGCGCAAATGTTTGTTGAGTATGCTGATTAAATCGATTGGCTGTAAACCAATCTGAAATAGCTCTTGATGATGCGCATCAAGAATTGAAATTGCTTTTTTCATCGTACGTTCAGCACCTACGTAGTTACTTCGACGATGATGATACAGCGAAACGGCAACTTGAATGAGCCCAACCCATAAAACATTTCGATGCCTAGGATCAGCGACTTTCCAATGTTCTTCTAGTACTTCATGGCATTCGAAATAATCTCTGTTTGTATGAAAATAAACAAGATAATCTATATACGGTTTTGGATACATAACTGGTAACCTCCTAATGCCAGTGTAACATAAAAAAGTGTCCAGCTAAACTGAACACATTTGGGTCATTTTATTAAAAGTGTAAGCAAGCGCATCCGATAATTACTAATAAAATAAACAATACAATAATTAAAGAAAATCCTCCGTTATAATCATGCTTGTGAGTCATGAGAATTCCTCCTTCGAGTTATCAAAATGCTATTACCCTGACATCATATGTTCATTTTTACGTTTGGTATGGGCGAATGACCTATCTTTCCTAGAAATTATATTGGACATGTGTCTAGAATCCTCTATACTAATGATAGTACGACTTATGACTAAATGATAATTTTGGTGGGATAGAATTGGAATATAGTGTGAAGGTAGATGCTTTTGAAGGACCGCTAGACCTTTTATTGCATCTTATTAACCGATTTGAAATTGATATTTATGACATACCAGTAGCAACGATTACCGAACAATACATGATGTATATACATACGATGAACGAGCTTCAGCTAGATGTGGCAAGCGAATATTTAGTAATGGCTGCTACGCTTATTCAAATTAAAAGTAAAATGTTACTGCCAACATATGATGAAGACGATATAGATGACAGTATGGATGATATAGAAGAAGATCCTCGCGAACAGTTAATGCAGCAGTTAATTGAATATCGTAAATTTAAAGAAGCTGCCGTTGAACTTCAAAAGCTTGAAGAAACACAAACCCATATTTACGCAAAGGCCCCTAGTAACTTACAGCAAATAAGTGATGAAAAATCGCCGCAGCAAGATAGCGGAGATTTAGATGTTTCGCTTTATGATATGCTGAGTGCTTTACAGAAGTTGATGAAGCGAAAACAGTTACAGAAGCCAGCGCAAGCAAGAGTAGCCCGTCAAGACGTTCCAATTGAAAAAAGAATGACGGAAATTGTATCGGTACTCCAAAAAACAAAGGGCAAACAAAGTTTTTATAAGCTTTTTCCTTATCCTGAGCGCAATCATATTGTGGTAACGTTCTTAGCCATCTTAGAATTAATGAAAAAGAATGAAGTCATCGTAGAGCAGTCCAATAACTTAGATGAACTATACGTTGCATATCAAGAAAGGAATGATGAAAGATGAGTAAACAACATGTTTCTGCGGCTATCGAGAGTTTACTATTCGTTGTGGGAGATGAGGGGCTATCGATTAAACAGCTGCAAGAACTTCTTGATGTGTCAAAAGACGAAGTGAGCATAGAGTTAAATAAACTGATGAAAGAGTATGAAGACGAGAAGCGTGGTCTTCAGCTAGTAGAGATTGCTGGACAGTTTCAATTCGCAACGAAGCAGGAATATGCTTCGTATGTGGAAAAATTAATTGAAGCACCATCTGCACAATCGCTATCTCAAGCTGCGCTTGAAACGCTAGCAATTGTAGCATATCGTCAACCGATTACGCGAGCTGAAATTGAAGAAATTCGCGGTGTGAAAACTGAAAGGCCGCTTCAAACGCTGATTGGCAAAGCGCTTTTAAAAGAAGCAGGACGCGCAGAAGGAGCAGGCCGAGCGATTCTATATGGAACAACAAAAGAATTCTTAGCTTATTTCGGCTTAAAAGACTTGAGCGAACTGCCACCGCTTCCAGAAGATGAAGCAGGCGCTGAACAGGAAGCAGATTTGTTTTTTCGGACGTTTCAAGAAACAGAATAACTCACTTGGTAAAGAACACGATGAGCATACATCGTGTTCTTTTTATGAATAAAAAAAGAAAAAAATTACAAATAAGATAAAAGTTGAAAGATGCCTTTACGTAAATAATTCATAACATGAAAACAAGTGCATAAACTTGTACAAACAGATAAAGGGACGGGGATGACATGCGGAAAATAAAGCAAAGCATTATATGTTTCATAATTTTATTTTTAGGTCTAAGCAGTTTACCTCCTACTACATATGCAGCAGGTGTAAGCGCCCATAGTGCAATTTTAATTGAACAAAAGTCTGGAAGAGTTTTATATGAGAAAAATGCTGATGCGATTAGCCGCATAGCGAGCATTACGAAAATTATGACCGCTATTTTAGCGATTGAATCTGGCAAAATTGATCAAACAACAACGGTTAGCTCTCGAGCAGTGGGAGTAGAAGGGTCATCCATTTACTTAATTGAGGGTGAAAAAATTAAGCTCAAAGACTTGGTATATGGACTTATGATGAGATCTGGAAACGATGCAGCTGTAGCGATTGCTGAAATGGTAGGGGGCAGCGAAGAGGGATTTGTTTATTTAATGAATCAAAAAGCAAATGAAATTGGAATGACTAATACCACATTTCAAAATCCTCATGGACTAGATGATCATGAAAATCATCGTTCAACAGCCTATGACATGGCGATCTTGATGCGCTACGCAATGAATAATAAAACGTTTCGAGAAATTTCAGGAACAAAAGTTTACAGAACCGCTCATCCAGAAGAAAAGTGGGACCGCGTGTGGAAAAATAAAAATAAATTACTGACAAGCTTATATGCATATTGCACAGGTGGTAAAACGGGATATACAAAGTTAGCAAAGCGAACGCTGGTAACGACGGCCACAAAAAATGGAATGGATTTAATTGCTGTTACAATTAACGCACCTAGCGATTGGAATGATCACATTTCTATGTACGAAGAGGCTTTTGATAATTATAAAATGACAAGCTTGGCTCCAAAAGGAGAGCTGAAAGGCATCGAAGATTCATTTTATAAAAAGAAGCTTGAAATTAAAAGAGATGTTATATATCCATTAACAAAAGATGAGCAAGAAACCATTAAGTTGAAAACGATTTTAATTAAACCCCAAAAAGAGTGGAAAGAAGGAAAGCCTGTTCCAAGCGTTGTAGGAGAGTTACAGGTGACACAAGATGGTGAGTCAATAGGGAATATACCGATTTACTTTCATAATGAGCAAAAGAAAGAAGAGGGATTTTTCACTAAGGTAAAGAACTTATTTTTCATTTATCCGGGAGCACGATAAGATGGTTAATGTCATTTGGATGTTGCTAACGGTTATTGGAATTGTGTTTGCGATCATTAATGGAAAGATGGATGCGGTTAATAAAGCAATCTTTCAAGGGGCAGGAGAAGCGGTTACCATCAGTATCGGTTTAATAAGTGTATTGGTATTTTGGCTAGGCATTATGAACATTGCGCAACACGCTGGATTATTGGAGAAATTAGCCAAGTTGTTTCGTCCTATTATTGGGAGGTTGTTTCCTGACATTCCAAAAGATCATCCTGCTTTAGGATATATACTATCTAATATGATGGCTAATATGTTTGGGCTTGGTAATGCAGCGACACCGCTTGGGATTAAAGCAATGGAACAGTTAAAACAGCTAAATGGTAATAAGGATGAAGCGAGTAGGTCAATGATTACTTTGCTAGCGCTCAATACAACCAGTCTAACATTAATCCCAACAACTGTTATTGCCATTCGTATCACGTATAATTCCGCCAATCCCACAGAGATTGTAGGAACGACACTTCTTGCAACGGTTGTTGCTACAATGGGAGCCATTATCATTGATCGTTATTTCTACCATCGCCGTATGAGAAAAGGAGGGGAGCGTAGATGACCTTATTGAATCAAATTTCTATTATGTTTATCCCTCTTATTGTAGGTTGTATCCTTTTATATGGAACATATAAAAAAATCCCAACTTATGAACGATTTGTAGAAGGCGGGAAGGATGGACTACAGATTGCGTTTTCTATTATTCCTTATCTCGTTGGGATGCTCGTAAGTATTTCAATCTTTCGAGCATCTGGAGCTTTAGATTTCTTTTTAAACTTTATGAAGCCATTTTTAGATGCAGTTGGCGTGCCAGCTGATATAGTACCACTTGCTTTAATCAAGCCAATTTCAGGAACTGCCGCTTTGGGTATTACAACCGATTTAATTGCAACGTATGGGCCGGATTCCTTTATTGGACGATTAGCTTCTACTATGCAGGGAAGTACTGATACTACATTTTATATTTTAACCGTTTATTTTGGAGCGGTAGGCATAAAAAAAATGGGCGATGCTCTAAAGGTTGGCTTGTTAGCGGATTTAGTAGGCATTGTCGCATCAGTGGTAATTGTTATTCTTGTTTTTGGGTCATAATAAAGGTAAAAGAAAGCAGGCTTGACATGCTTTCTTTTTTGCATGAGAAAATTAATAGCTATTTGCTGTACAGGCTTGTATATTAGAGAGTAAACAAGTAAGATGTTACAAGAGGTGAGATATAAATGGAACGATTACAAAAAGTAATTGCTCATGCGGGTGTTGCTTCAAGGCGTAAAGCTGAAGAGCTTATTACGCAAGGACGAGTAACGGTGAACGGAAAAGCAATAAAAGAGCTAGGAACAAAGGTAGGACCTAACGATAAAATTGAAGTGGACGGTGTACCATTAGAACGCGAAGAACCCGTCTATTTTATGTTATATAAGCCAAGAGGCGTTATTTCAGCAGCGAAGGATGATAAAGATCGAAAAACGGTTGTGGACTTTTTCCCTCACGTTGAAGAACGTATCTATCCAATTGGGCGCTTAGATTATGATACGTCGGGGCTAATTCTTTTAACAAATGATGGTGAATTTGCCAACCTGCTGACGCATCCAAAGTACGAAATTGATAAGGTGTACGTGGCAAAAATTAAAGGTATTCCACCGCGTGAAAAAATCAGACAGCTACAGAGAGGTATTATGCTTGAAGACGGAAAAACATCGCCTGCGCGTGCAAAAGTTCTGTCTATTGATAAAGGAAAGCAAACAGCCATCGTAGAGCTATCGATTCATGAAGGTAAAAACCGCCAAGTGCGTCGCATGTTTGAAGCGATTGGTCATCCTGTCTTAAAATTAAAGCGCGAACGCTATGCAAATTTAGATTTAAGAGGCTTAAACGCAGGAGAAGCAAGAGAATTAACGGCTCATGAAGTAAAGCAGCTGTATACGAAAGCACAAACAGGTAAGTAAGTATAACAAGGCACGTTTAGCTGGTAGGTCATTCGATCAGCTAAACGTGCTTTTTTATGAATAAAGATGTAAGCGCATAAATTATAAATAAATGAGTTGTCCATTCTTTGTTGAAAGCGTTGCTGTGTCACATAACCTTCATAATATTTTTACCTTTACTAATGCGAAAAAATGCTATAATTGTAAGAAAACGCATAATGAAAACGATTTAGAGGAGTTCGATTGGGATGAAAAAACGTCGCTTATTTATTCGTACTACGATTCTAACTATTTTATTAGTTGCTGTGGGCTATACTCTATATACGCAGTTTATAGCTGACAAGCAAGCATTTTCAGTAGGTGACCAGGCTCCTAACTTTGTTCTCCAAGATTTAGAGGGGAATGAACATAAGCTGTCGGATTACAAAGGAAAAGGCGTCTTTTTAAATTTTTGGGGCACGTGGTGTAAACCTTGTGAAAAAGAAATGCCTGTAATGGAAGCACAATACGCGAAGTATAAAGACCAAGGTGTTGAAATTTTGGCTGCAAATGTTGATGAAACAGATGTTGCTGTTAAGCAGTTTGCAAACCGCTATGGATTATCCTTTCCGATTTTAATGGACAGGGATTCACAAGTTCTCCATGCATACGGTGTAGACCCGTTACCAACTACGTTTTTAATTGATAAGAATGGAAAGATTGTCGATGTGTTTATTGGAGGGTTAGATGAACAACGAATTCAAGAGTACATGGAATTAATTAAGCCGTAGGGAGTTTTTGCTATGAAACAAATACGATGTGAATGCGGTCATCAAAACAAAGAAGGAACCGTATTATGTGAAGCGTGTGGGAAGCCGCTGAATGAAGAGTCCTCAAAGCAACTGGTTGATATGCGATATGAGGGTAGTGCAAGGCGCTCACAAACATACAATAAAACAATCATTGATAAGATATGGAACTTTTTCTCCTCAGTAAAGGTAGGTGTTTGGATTATTATCCTTACACTTGCAGCATCAGCTCTAGGAACGATTTATCCACAAGAAATGTACATACCACCAGGAACAACAGCAGTTCAATACTATGAACAAGAATACGGATGGACGGGAAAACTCTACTATGAACTAGGATTTCACAATTTATATGGTTCATGGTGGTACATGCTTTTAATTGCATCGCTCGGTATATCATTGGTCATCGCCAGCTTAGACCGAGTTGTTCCACTTTATAAATCACTAAAGTATCAAAGAGTAAAAAAACACGCCAATTTCTTGAAAAAGCAGCGTTTATTTAGCGTCACGAAGTCATGGGCAGATGAAGACTATGAAGCTATGAAAGAGCAGTTGAAAAAGCATCGTTATACAATTCGAGAAGAAAGCGGAAACATATTGGCTGAAAAAGGAAGGTTTTCGAGATGGGGACCTTACGTCAATCACTTTGGTCTTATTATTTTCTTAATCGGTG
The DNA here is from genome assembly GCF_038050335.1 of Priestia sp. FSL W8-0001. Classification (NCBI taxonomy): domain Bacteria; kingdom Bacillati; phylum Bacillota; class Bacilli; order Caryophanales; family Bacillaceae; genus Priestia; species Priestia sp. FSL W8-0001. Next base: position 3,061,818 of record NZ_JBBPAL010000001.1, on the reverse strand, counting down.
CTATGCTTCGGTTTGTACCTGGCATGTACGTTGATGAAGTACTGTGGGTACGAGAAGGTGAAACAAAGGTAGTGCCCGGTACTGATGGGGAATACTATTTGAAAAACAATGCGTTTAAAGTCGAAATGTATGATAAAGAGACGGAAAAAGAAGTTTTTCAACAAGCAATTGACCGCGTGGGCAATCAAGCCATTGTAAAGAACTATCAAGCCGATGTGACTCTATACGAGCGTGAAGGGGACAGTATTCCTGGGCAAACGCCAGAATTAAAAGAATTAAAGGATAAGAGCATTCGCGTAAATGAACCTTTAAAGCATGAAGGCTATGCCATTTACCAGGTGGATTATAAGCTTAATGAATTCAACGCCATGTCGTTTCATTTAACAAACAAAGAAACGGAAGAAAATATTGGCCAATTAACAGTTGATTTATATAATCCCGAGGAAACATATACGCTCAAGGATGGCTATAAAGTAGATTTAATTAGCTATTTCCCAGACTTTTATTTGAATGATGATGGAAACCCAGATACCAAAACACGGGTACCGAACAACCCAGCCTTTGTGTTTAAAATGTTTTCACCTGAGCATCCAAAAGGTGAGATAGCACTTGTCGCTATTCAACAGAACCTAGAGCCACTTGGTGAAAATGATTATAAGATGTCCTTTGCAGGCGTAGATACAAAAAATGTAACAGGGTTAACAGTCAGAAAGGATTATACGCTTTGGATTTTAGGCCTAGGAGGTGCGATCTTTATGATCGGTGTCATTCAAGGAATGTATTGGAATCATCGACGTTTGTGGATTCAAAGAATTGGAGATGAGCTGTGGTTAGCCGCTCACACAAATAAAAACTGGTATGGTTTGAAAAATGAGTTAAATCAAGCAGTTCAACAAACTAAGATTATGCCGTTGCATGATCAAGTAGATAAAGACAAGAGATAGGAGGAGACAGAATGGATTTTGCTAGCGTTAGTAGTAACTTGCTTTATGTAGCTTTCATTGCTTATTTAGTCGCTACTTTTTTCTTTGGTGGAGCCATTAGAGAAAAGAATTCAAAGCATAAGGCAAACAAGTGGCCGATATTTGGAATTAGCGTAACGATTGTTGGATTCATTGCACAAGTTGGATATTTTATTACGAGATGGATTGCTTCAGGCCATGCGCCGGTTAGTAATCTATTTGAATTTACAACCTTCTTTGGCATGATGATTGTCGGGGCATTTATTATTATTTACTTTATCTATAAATTAAGTATTCTAGGCGTATTTGCTCTTCCTATTGCGCTGTTAATCATTGCGTATGCAAGTATGTTTCCAACGGAAATTTCACCTTTAATACCAGCGCTTCAAACAAACTGGTTACATATTCACGTTACAACGGCTGCTGCCGGCGAAGCAATTTTAGCTATCAGCTTTGTAGCGGGACTGATTTATCTTATTAAATGTATTGATCAAACGAAAGCAACCAAAAAAACATTTTGGCTAGAGTTTATCTTATATTCTTTACTGAGCACGGTTGGATTTATTATCATGACAACAGCTTTTAGTTTATCAAACTATGATGCTACGTTTACATGGGTCGATAAAAATGAAAAGCAGGCTGAAATGGTGTATCATCTCCCGGCTCTAGTTGGTCCACATGACGGAGAGTTAGTAACGACTGATCGTTTAGAGCCAGCGGTTTCAGTACCTGCAATTATTAATGCACAAAAGTTAAATACGGTTTTATGGTCACTCATGAGTGGTTTTGTCCTATATTGGTTACTTCGTCTTGTTCTTCGCAAACGAATCGGCGCTGCTTTAAAGCCGTTAGTCAAGCAAGTAAACAGTGAACTATTAGATGAAGTAGGCTATCGCTCAGTTGCTATTGGGTTTCCTGTTTTTACTTTAGGTGCTTTAATTTTCGCCATGATATGGGCGCAAATTGCGTGGACACGCTTCTGGGGGTGGGACCCAAAAGAAGTGTGGGCTTTAATTACGTGGCTATTTTACGCAGCCTTTTTACATCTGCGCTTAGCCAAAGGCTGGCAAGGTGAACGTTCAGCATGGCTAGCAGTTGGTGGCTTTGCTATTATTATGTTTAATCTCGTTGCGGTTAACTTGGTCATTGCAGGCCTACACTCATATGCGTAAGAAAAAACTCGCTGTCATTGCGACAGCGAGTTTTTTTGTCATAATGAATCCAATCAGATGTGGAAATTAGACATAAATGAAAAATGATATAAAAAAGTATAAATAATAGAGACACCTTTTAAGTCCCGTTCATTTGTTACATAGATTGTCACAATGTTGATTAGACATTGGTAGCGGTTCACCCGTTTTTTTTGTAAACTAAACATAGGAGGTTGAGAAGATGCAAACTGAACAAAGATTATTACTTGTGGACGATGAAGATCGTATTCGTCGTTTGTTAAAGATGTATTTAGAAAAAGAAGGATATACGATTGAAGAAGCTGCTGATGGCCATGAGGCTATTGAGAAAGCGTTACATATAAATTATGATCTTATTATTTTAGATTTAATGATGCCTGGAATTGATGGAATTGAAGTGTGTAAACAAATTCGTGAGAAAAAAACAACACCGATTATTATGCTAACAGCGAAGGGTGAAGAAGTAAACCGTGTTCAAGGTTTTGAAGTTGGAACGGATGACTATATTGTTAAGCCCTTCAGTCCTAGAGAAGTTGTACTGCGCGTCAAGGCCTTGTTACGACGATCTTCGTCTACACCTGTTATGGAGCCAACACCTTCGGTTAAAAATATGATTGTGTTTGACCATTTAACAATCGATAATGATGCACATCGTGTGACTGCTGATGATAAAGAAGTCAACCTAACGCCAAAAGAGTACGAATTGCTGTGCTTCTTAGCAAAAACACCGGATAAAGTGTACGACCGTGAGCAGCTTCTGAGAGAAGTTTGGCACTATGATTTCTTTGGAGATTTAAGGACGGTAGATACTCATGTCAAACGTTTGCGAGAAAAATTAAATCGCGTCTCTCCAGACGCTGCTAAAATGATTGTAACCGTTTGGGGTGTAGGGTATAAATTTGAGGTTGGAAACAGCTGATGTTTTGGCGGAGTGTTGTTGGTAAACTCTGGTTCACTATCCTATTACTGGTTACGTTTGTTTTATTTATTTTAACGGTTTTATTGCTGCAGTTCTTTGAAAATTATCATGTAGATGCCGCAGAAAAACGACTAACTAAAACAGCAGCTAAAATTTCTACTATCGTAAAGGAAACCAAAGACCAGGAGCTCGGGCTTTCAATTGCACGCGAATTAGCTGACCAAGCCAGTATCTTAATTGTACAGGGAGATAAGAAGTATTGGAACTCCACTCACCCGGAAGAAGAGAGTCGTGACACTGTCATATCGCTCATTTCTGAAGATGAAAATCTTCAAAGAGTGACCACGCATGGTGAAGTTGTACACGAAGAAATGTACATGACTGAAAATAGAGGTACTTCAGAAAGTCCCCTTATGTTTATTGTAGGCGTTCCGTTATCTGTAGATGGTCAAGGGAATGGCGGGGTTTATTTATACCAATCACTAGCTGAAATTGAAGAGCCTGCACGCTATACAACAAAGTTCATTATCTTGGCTGCGGGTATTGCCATCGTACTAACTACAATTTTTGCTTTTTTCTTATCAACTCGAATTACCGCTCCGCTTCGAAAAATGAAGCAGGCAGCTTTTGAGGTTACGAAAGGAAATTTTGAGACGAAAGTGCCAATTTTAACACACGATGAAATTGGCGAACTAGCAATTGCCTTCAATCAGATGGGAAGGCAGTTGAAATTCAACCTTAATGCTTTAAATCAAGAAAAAGAGCAGCTTTCAAGTATATTAAGTAGTATGGCGGATGGGGTTATTACATTTAGTCAAAATGGTTCGATTTTAATTACCAACCCACCTGCCGATCAGTTTTTACAAGCATGGTACTATGAGCAAAATATGAATAATCAGTCCATTCCAGAGCTTCCTTTAAAAGTGGTTCGTTTGTTCGAGAGCGTTGTTAAAAGTGAAAAAGAACAGAGCGCAGAGCTAACGATACAAGGACAGACGTGGGTTATCCTTATGTCACCACTCTATAACCAAACGAAGATTCGCGGAGCCGTTGCGGTTTTACGTGATATGTCAGAAGAGCGTAAATTAGATAAGCTCCGAAAAGATTTTATCGCCAATGTTTCACATGAGTTACGCACACCTATTTCGATGCTGCAAGGTTATAGTGAAGCGATTATTGATGACATTGCTAGCACGGAAGAAGAGAAAAAAGAAATTACCCAAGTTATTTACGATGAATCCTTAAGGATGGGGCGACTTGTTAACGAACTATTAGATTTAGCTCGAATGGAAGCAGGACATGTTCAGCTTCACGTAGCTGAAATTGAGATGGTTGAACTTGCTGAGCGAGTAGTTCGTAAATTCCAAGGAATTGCCAAAGAGCAGGATGTTATGCTGGAACTCCAAACCAATTCACAAACACAGCTCCCGGCAACCATCGATGCAGATCGGATAGAACAGGTATTGACCAACTTGATTGACAATGCGATTCGTCATACCCCTAAAGGTGGAAAAGTGACCCTTGGTATTAACAGTAACCAAACGGAAGTTCATCTTTCAGTTGAAGATACAGGTGTAGGAATACCAGAAGAAGATTTACCATTTGTTTTTGAGCGATTTTATAAAGCAGATAAGGCAAGAACAAGAGGGAAATCAGGTACGGGACTCGGGCTTGCGATTGCAAAAAATATCGTAGAAGCACATCGTGGAGTCATTGTGGTAAACAGCATTTTAAATCAGGGAACAACATTTTTTATTAAGCTACCTAAACACTACTAATAAGATAAATGCTACTTGTGTTTTAAAGACCAAAGAGTAAAAGGTTAGAAAATAGTAAAATATTTTCTAACCTTTTTTACTGGAAATGTCTAGAATTTTTGAAACTGCATATAGTATATTTATGTGTCAAGAAACGCTTAGTACATAGGAGGACATGTATGCTTGATATTGTAAGGCGAATATTAGTAGTAGTCATTATGGGGATGTGTATAGGGCTATTGTTTGTTGGAGGAACAATGGCTAAAGCAGAAGCTTCTACACAGTGGAACTGGCCGACTGAAGAAGGAACGCTTACAGATGTGTTTGGCTCTCGTAACGCAAAGCATTTTGGTATTGATATTGCAGCGCCTGTGGGGACACAGGTGTATGCAGTATATAGTGGAAGAGTTACAAAGTCTTATTACTCTGATACATATGGACAAGTTGTGTTTATTAAGCAAGATAACGGATATGAAACGGTGTATGCACACTTGAATAGTCGAGATGTTACAGAAGGTGAAAGAGTTTCTATTCGTCAGGCAATTGGACAAGTAGGTAACACAGGGCGATCATCGGGTGCTCATTTGCATTTTGAGGTTCATAAGGGAACATGGAATATTAATAAAACGAATGCTATTAACCCGATTGCAAAGCTTGATCAAGGGAAATTATCAGCCTACGTAAGGGAAGATTTAGAGACTGCTGTATTTAGACAGTTGAATGAAGGGTACGTTGTAAAAAGAGGAGACACGTTATCTAAAATCGCACAAAAATATGAAATGAATGTAGACGATTTAAAAGGAAGGAATCATATGACGACCAGCGATATTTATCCAGGTCAACATCTAAAGATAACAAAATAAAAACAAGAAAGGCCTAGACCTTTCTTGTTTTTATTTTATAGTTCAATACGTTGAATTGTAACAATTTCACTTGCTTGCTTTAATGATTCAATCGTTGCGTCTTCAATAAGACGGTCGAACGTAAGCATCATAATGGCTTCTCCGCCTTTTTGTTTACGTCCTACCTGCATTGTTGCAATGTTGATATCTAAGTCACCAAGCGCTTTACCAACATTTCCAATAACACCTGGTTGGTCTGTGTGTCGGATATATAATAAATGTCCTTCTGGATAAAAATCAATGTCGAATGAATCAATGTTAATAACGCGAGGACCATAATCTTTAATATACGTACCAGTAATAGAGAATGTGCGAGACTCTCCTTTTACAACAACTTCAATAATGTTAGCATAGCCTTGAGTGTTATCAGAAATCTTCTCACCAAACGTAATGCCTCTTTCTTTGGCAATCATTGACGCGTTTACTTCGTTGACTGAACGGTCAATACGATGAGTTAAAAATCCAGATAACAAGCTTCGTGTAATATAGGTTGTTTCTAAGTCTGCTACTGTTCCTGCGTACGTAACAGAAATATCTTGAACAGGTTCTTTCATGCATTGTGATAGAACGGCACCAAGCTGTTTCGTTAAGCTAGTAAACGGCTGGATTTTTTCAAATACGTCTTTTGAAAGCGTCGGTAAGTTAATTGACGAACTTACTGGGTTGCCTTCTAAGAAGCGTAGCACGTCATAGGCAACATCTTCTGCTACATTTAACTGCGCTTCTTTTGTTGAAGCACCTAAATGTGGTGTTGTAATAACTTGGTCAAAGTTTAAAAGTGGATTATCAGTAGGTGGTTCTACTTCAAATACGTCAATTGCAGCGCCTTGAACGTGACCAATCTCTAAATAGTGTGCAAGTGCTTCTTCATCAATAATACCGCCTCGTGCACAATTTAGTAAGTAAACGCCTTTCTTTGTTTTGGCTAACGTCTCGCGATTCAATAAACCTTTTGTATCTTTCGTTAATGGCGTATGAACAGTAATAATATCAGCTACTGCTAATAAATCATCTAACGATAAGAGGTCAACTCCTAGTTTTTCTGCACGAGATGTTGTTAAAAATGGATCATATACATGTACCGTCATGTTAAAGGCTTTCGCACGTTTTGCAAGTTCAGAGCCGATACGACCAAAACCAACAATTCCCAAATGCTTGCGATTGAGTTCCGTACCAACAAAAGCTGATCGGTTCCATTCGCGAGACTTAACGGAAATGTTCCCTTGAGGGATATGGCGAACTAAGCTAGCCATCATGGCAAAAGTATGCTCAGCTGTAGAAATAGTGTTTCCATTTGGGGCATTAATGACAACAACGCCTCGTTTAGTTGATGCTTCAATATCAATGTTATCGACACCTACACCTGCACGAGCAACAATCTTTAAATTCTTCATTTTGTCTAACAAGTCTTCTGTCACAGTCGTTGCGCTTCGAACAAGCAGTGCATCGTATGTATGCAATAAATCTTCAACTTCCGTTACTTTTTTTCTTGTTAAATTAACATTTGATGCTTCTAATAATGGAGCAAGACCTTCATTGCTAATTGAATCAGCTACTAACACTTCATACATGTATTAACATCTCCCTTTCACAACTCAAATATCTGATAATTTATCACGTTAAAAAAATTCTGTCAATTGGATTGTAGAAAAGTTCACAATTGGTAACGTTTTCATTTTTAATTTGTTACTTAATATTCGGATTTTTAGTGAAAAACTTGGTATTTTAGCGGTTTTGTTTTTGTGAAAATATTTTTAATACGTACTTTTTGGAGTTTTATATGTAAGAAAGTACGGTGAAAGAATACCTGACAATCTTTCGTTATTGCGCTGTTTTTTCATCATGAAAAAATAATGACTGAAAGAAATCGGAATTGCAGTATTTTTTGTATCAAATGATTTACTTTTAATTCAAGGTATCATATAATGTGAACATCATTAAATATTGATCTATCTTCGGGGCAGGGTGTAATTCCCGACCGGCGGTGATAAACAAATTGTTTTAAGCCCGCGAGCTCTTTAAATGTGGAGCAGGATTTGGTGTGATTCCAAAGCCGACAGTAAAGTCTGGATGGGAGAAGGTGGAGGTTCAAACGTTCAAAAACAAATGTGTTGAACGTTTATTGAATGTGCCTGCATTTTCCCTCAACAAATTTGTTGAGGTTTTTTTATGGAGTGCATGTGCAATGAACCTTTCTTCTTGGAAGAATGGATCGCAAGAAGGAGAGAGGAAAATGGAACATAGCAAGAAAACACAAAAGCTTGTTATTCTAGGGATGCTAAGCGGTTTGTCTTATGTATTAATGATGCTTAACTTCCCAATACCAGGTATACCACCGTTTTTAAAAATTGATTTTAGTGAGGTACCGGCGCTGCTTGCTGCATTAATCTTTGGTCCTGTAGCAGGTCTTATTGTCGAAGGAATTAAAAATTTGCTGCATTATCTCATTCAAGGAAGTGCAACAGGCGTCCCTGTAGGCCAATTAGCAAATTTTGTAGCAGGGCTATTGTTTATCTTACCGGTTTCTCTTATGTTTCATAAATTTAAAAATACAAAAGGTATTACAACAGGTTTAGTAGTTGGAACAGTAGTGATGTCAGTTGGAATGGCGTTTTTAAATTACTATGTGTTCTTACCTGCATATACGCTTTTCTTACAGTCACCGGCGCTGTCAAGTGAGGAAACACGTCAGCTAGTCGTAACGGGCATTCTGCCATTTAACATGATTAAAGGAATTATTACTGGCTTAATTTTCGTTGTTTTATTTAATAAAATGAAATATTGGATTACAAAGCGAGTCGCTGTTTAAATAGAAAAAAGACCTGTACGTGGATGTACAGGTCTTTTATTGTTTTTTATTCAAATTTGTTAGAGTCGCCGTCAAACTTCTCATCTGCTACGCGGATTGAATCTGTTGGGCAACCTTCAAATGCATCCATCATATCATCTTCTAATTCGTCAGGAACTTCCACAATCCCTTGGTTATCATCTAATGTTACGAATGCAATTCCTTCATCATCGTAATCGTAAATATCTGGCGCTGCTGCTCCACATGCTCCACATGCAATACATGTATCTTTGTCAACAATTGTATATTTTGGCATAACAAGACCTCCTGTAAAGTGTTCGAAAATTTCGTGTTATATAATCTCTTTTCAACATAAGCGTGAAATTTCTCTTTACCCATTGTAAGACGATTTTTAAAACTTTTCAATAGAAAAGTCATTGATAATGCTTATCAGACAAGGGTTTGTCATGACTTATAGTGCCACTTTTTTCGTTCATCTCAATACGTGCAATGACAAAAAGGTGCTTTCTGTTAAAGTTTTGGTAAAATGAAAAGAGAAAGGAAGTTGACGATTGTGAACTATATTCAAACCGTTATGCTATATAGTATGCAACAACTAAAAGGTGAACGAACAGTTTACGGGATTTATCATATAGTAACTGGGAAAAAATCAGCGCAAACAATTCAAGACGGTAAAATCTTTGGCTTGTCTTTTTTATTTCAATCATTTAGTTACTTGAAAAAAGAAACATTTTCTCTATACGTAAAAGAGCTTACTTCTCATCAATTCATTAAAGAAGTGGACCATCAAAAATATATGCTAACAAGCAAGGGTGAAGAGGCACTTCACCAACAATTACGTGAATGGCCTCTGCCAGCTAAGCTTAGCGGTTGGCAATTTGCAAGTAGCACACAATTATTTTTATCGAGACTGACCTTGTTCATTCAAACAATCTCTAATCTACAGTATTTTCAAAAGGGATTTTTGCCAATCACCCAAGATCCTGAGACCATTCAATGGGTGAAAGCTTATTTATTTTCTCAGTCGTATTCAAGAGAAGAGTTGGCCAAACGCTTGTTTAATGAATTAAAATGTATTTTAACGAAATGTTCTTCTCAAAACGCTGATGTGTTTGTTCAACATCTGAGTGGATATAAGCGAATTGGTTTAACCAAAAGTCAGCTTGCTGAATATTATAAGATGAACGAACACTACGTTCATTTATTAATGATCAGCGTCGTTCATCAAATCATTGAGCAAATTAGCAAATGTCGAAGTGAATTTCCAGTTCTTCAACAATTTATACAGGACGTACATATGACTGTGCCACTAACGGCTTCAACAGTTAAAACGTACGAGTGGTTACAAAAAGGAAAATCATTAAAAGAAGTAGCTCGAATTAGACGGTTAAAAGAGAGCACAATTGAAGATCATATTGCTGAATTGGCACTGTTTCTTCCTAATTTTACTATTGATGATTATGTAAAAGTGGAGGATCAAAAGGAAATTATGAATGCTTTTGAAGCGTTAAATACCAATCAGCTAAAAGAAATCAAAAAAAGGGTTAGTGATCACCTTACTTATTTTCAAATTCGTCTTGTATTGGCTAAGTGCGTAACGAATTAAGAAAGGAGTAAGACGATGCAGTTAGAACAGGTACTTCAAAAGGAATTCGGCTTTTCTACTTTTCGGAACGGTCAAAAAGAAATTATAACGGACTTATTAAATAACAATCATGTTTTGGCCGTCTTGCCTACGGGAACAGGAAAGTCACTTTGTTACCAGCTCCCTGGCTATTTTTTAAAGCGGCCAATCCTTATCGTGTCCCCGTTGCTTTCCTTAATGGAAGATCAGGTTCAGCAGCTCAAAGCCAAGGGAGAAAAACGAGTTATTGCTCTTAACAGTTTTTTACGTGAAGATGAAAAGCGGCAGGCGCTTCGTTCCTTAAATAGCTATCGTTTCATTTATGCTTCTCCTGAAATCTTACAGAATCCGTATGTAGTTCAGGCTCTCAAACAAGCAAATATTGGTATGTTCGTTGTAGATGAAGCACACTGTATTTCGCAATGGGGCCATGACTTTCGGTTAGATTATTTAAACTTAGGCATGGTATGGGAAAACCTAGGGAAACCGACTTGCTTAGCGCTAACAGGTACAGCAACGAGTGAAGTGCTCAGTGATATTAAAACTTATCTACACCTTGATCAAGTCAACGAGCATTTATATTCAATGAATCGTTCAAATATTGCTATCAGCGTAGAGCATGTGCATGGTCTTGAAGAAAAAAAGAAAAAGCTACTGGAATACGTAACGAAAATTCAAAAACCAGGTATTATTTATTGCTCTAGCCGAGCGTTAACGGAGTCGTTAACGCACTACTTAAAAGAAAATGGTGTCGAAAAAGTCCAATATTACCATGGAGGAATGGAAGCTAACGATCGCATGCTCATTCAGCGACAATTTCTTGAAAATCAGCTCGACTTCATCTGCTGTACAAGTGCTTTTGGAATGGGAGTTAACAAATCGAACGTTCGTTTTGTCCTGCATTTTCAAACGCCTACGCAGCTTGAATCCTATGTTCAGGAAATTGGAAGAGGAGGCCGTGATGGCTTACCGAGCTTAGCAATTTTATTATATAGTGAAGAAGATGATGGGTCTGCACAGGCTTTGTTAGACTTAGAGCTTCCTTCTCCAGATACGCTTTTATATTGTTTGACACAAATTCGTTCAAGCTCCAGTCCAGTTGGAGTTCGAGAAGTTGAAGCCCACTTTTTATTTACAATTGGTGTTTATGAGACGCATTGGCGTTTTATTCGCCACTATTTAGAAAACATTGGTGCGATTCATGATGGAATAATTTATCCAGAACAGGTTACGGAATCTCTATATGGAGAACTGGTGGAGATTGTAAATAAACGCCTAAACGCTAAGCAGAAAAAATACCATGCAATGAAAGGGTTTATCCATACAAAAGAATGTAGAAGAAAAGCCTTAATGAGATATTTTGAAGAAGAGGGCATTTCAGAGAGGCACAATTGTTGTGATCTTTGCAGCATTGATTTAGATGAATTTAAGCAATCCGAACATGAGCGTACAGAATCTACATTTTTAGGATGGCAAGCCGAACTAGCGAGATTGCTCAAACAAGACGTTCACTAGAAAGACCATTGTTGAAATTTTAAACATAAACATTCACCTTTCTTCATACTGTTGTACTAGCCTTATAAAGGGGAGTTGAAGAAAGTGAAAGAGCTGTCTCGCTATCATGTTGATGAACCTACTCAATATATATTAGAAAGCGTTATAAATAAAAAAGAAAAGTTATCGGCTACTCAAAAATCAATGAATAAATGGAAGTGGGTATTTTTTGTATGCTTGCTGTTTGGGATAAGTTATTTATTTGTATTTACTTCGCGCTTAAACCTGATAGCTTTTAGTGACTTTATTCAATTTTTTCTCGGTGATAGTAAGCATCTTCTCTTGCTTATCATCATTTTTTCTACCTATTTTAGGATGATACAAATGCAAAAGCAATGCGATAAGGTGGAAAAAGAATTTAATGATTTGCGGTGTGAAATTATTCAAAAAAGCAAGGACATTTGGTCAACTCCAGCACAGTGGGAAAGTCGAAAAGATTTGTATGCGGCAATGAAACAAACCTACGATATTAATTTGTATCATGAAAATAAATAAGCATTCAATACATGCAATAGCCTCTTCTCACATACAAGTTGTAGTTAGGGGAGGCTTGTATTATGAGAAAGTGGTTATTATTTGTAATAGGGTGGGTATGTAGTTATTATTTCATTACAACCTCTGTATTTGAACGAGAAGGAGCTTCGCTAGATACCATTGTATTTTTTCTGGAAAATCCAGAGAATCTGTTTGCAACGGTTTTGCTCTTTTTAATTAGCTGTACGTGTCAAGCTATTTGGGTGCAGGTGTTAATTGAAAATGTGTACCGCTGGATACAAGGAACAAGGTTGCACAGAGTGGAATTTCTTGTAGCATTGCTTTCTTTAGTGGGTTGCGTAGCGTTTATTTCATTTGAATATTATGTACTATTACCAGTTATGTTGGTCTCATTCATTTACGGTATAGGTGCTACTTCACAAAGTAAATAAAAAAGGAGTGAGCATGATTATGATTGTAGGAATTATCGGTGTGTTAGTAGTGGCTGCTATTGTTTTACTTACTTACATGGCCAAAGAGGCACAGCGTACAGTTGTCGAACAAGAACATATTGAAGTGAAGGGTGTTCCAAAGGAATGGCAGTCACTGCGTATTTTCTTTATTTCAGATATACATAAACGTACGGTTACAAAATCCTTAATTGAACAAGTAAAGGGACATATTGATTTTGTTGTTATTGGAGGAGACCTAGCGGAAAAAGGTGTCTCGCCACAACAGATTGAAGCGAATATCAAGCAGTTAAGACAGCTAGGTTCTATTTACTTTGTATGGGGAAATAACGACTATGAAATTAATCAACAGAGTCTAGCTGCTCTTTTCAAAAAGCATGAGGTAGTAGCTTTAAAAAACGAAGCAATTTGTATCGAGAAGGAAGGGGTTTCTTACAATATTGTAGGAGTTGATGACTTGTCAGAAGGGCACTTAAACATTAATCAAGCTTATAACGGTGTAAATCAACAACATTTCACACTGTTGCTTAGCCATAATCCAGATGCAGTCTTTGAAGTGGAAAAACAGCGTGTTGACTTAATGCTTAGCGGTCACACTCATGGTGGACAAATCCGTTTGCTTGGGTTTGGCCCTTATGAATTAGGGGGACTTAAAACGCATAAAGATATAGTTTACTTTGTGAGCAATGGGTATGGAACTACTTCTTTACCTCTTCGTTTGGAAGCCAAAGCCAAGGCGCATGTTCTAACAATTACTAGAGCAAACTAACTTTAAGCGTCTTTTGAACATAGCATATATAGATTTTACACAACGTGTAACTTATCCTATAATGCAAGTAATACGTTATAGTTCACGAAGAGTCGTTGGAGGTTACATATGGCTTCACAAGAAGGAAAGTATAATATTAAAGCCATCTCAAACATGGTCGGAATCCAACCCGGAACGTTGCGTGCATGGGAGCGTCGTTATAAAATATTTAACCCTGTGCGAAACGAGTCGGGTCATCGTTTGTATACAGAGGCAGATTTTAAAAAATTAAAGTGGTTAACAGATAAAGTGAGCAACGGCTTTACTATTAGTCAAGCTGTCTCATTGTTAGAAACAGAGAGCGCAAACATTCACCAAACTGCTGACCAAAGTGAAGTGGAAACACCTCAACGTTTAAAAGATCAAATTTTACATCATTTATTATCTTTTGAAGAAAGTAAAGCACAAGAACTAATCAATCATGCTTTTAGCTTATATTCCGTGGAGCAAGTAGTAATTGATATACTAGGTTCTTTATTAGTTACAGTAGGAGATATGTGGGAAAAAGGTAAGATTACAAGCGCCCATGAACACTATGCTACGCAGTTACTGAAAACAAGAATCAGCATGTTATTTTATTCTCTTCCTTCAAGTGGTTTATTACCAAAAGCCATCGCGGTGTGCGGTCCAAATGAAACGCATGAAGTAGGGCTGCTTGTTTTTACATTGTTCTTGAGAAGAAAAGGGTTTGAAGTTATTTACTTAGGGAGCAGCATTGAAGAAAGAGATATTTATCTCATTTTAAAAGAAGTGAATCCAACCTTCTTCTTTATGTCCTGTACAATGATGGAGAATGCTAAGAAAACCGTTGATTTGGCATGTGATGTGCAAGGAGAGTTTCCACATTTAAAAATTGGTCTTGGTGGCTTTGTTTTTGAAATGTTAGACGGGAAGGATAAGGAAAGAGTTTCTTCGTTTTTATTAGGTAATTCAAAAAACGAATGGAATGAATGGTTAACTGAAAAATTAGCCGAACATCATAATCAATAGGCTTGTTTTTAACTGTGTAAACCTGTAAACTCGTAAGTAAACATCACGAACCGTTTTCTAGAAGGTACATATACTGCATTATCAAACCATGTGGTTATGAGTGCAAGCGGGGAGGGACGCAAATGAGACTTGAGCGTTTAAATTATAATAAGTTAAAAGTCTTTGTCACGTACGATGATTTAAAAGAGCGAGGGCTCACAAAAGAAGATTTGTGGACTGATACATTTAAGGTTAAACAGCTGTTTCGTGAAATGATTGAGCAGGCGTCCAAAGAATTAAATTTTGAACCGACAAGCTCGCTTTCAGTAGAGATTTTTTCCCTTCAAGCTCAGGGGATGGTCGTGTTTGTGACGAAACAAGATAGTCAAGATGAAATGGAAATTATTGATGAACATGAAGATATGTACGAAGAATTTATCGAGATGCAAGTGATGTTGGATGAAAGTCACGATTTATTCTTTGAATTTCAAACGTTTGAAGACGTTATTCAATTGGCAAAACGAATTAATCAATATTATGATATTGAAACTATTCTCTATTCGTTTGAAAATCGGTTTTATGTATTAGTAGGAGAAGAAAAACTGACGATGAAAGAGATCGGGAATATTATAGCGTTGTTAGCGGAATATGGAAGTCCCTCTACAATTACGAAACATCGGGTACAGGAGTATGGAAAGCAGTTAATTCATAATCAAGCTCTTTCGTACATTGCAGATACTTTTTCATAAACTTAGAGCTAAGGTACATTCAAATGTAACAGCTCCTTTTGTTGCTGTGGGTGTTACGTAAACCTACGGCAATAAAGGGAGTTTTTTTTGGATTCATCCCACGCAATTCTATAAGAAATGCTAAAAATTATGAGGATTACACAATTAATTGGAAGCGTTTTCGTTTTGTCCTACAAAATATCATAAAACTTTCATATTTCCCTTTGCATAGCAAAAGTAAGGGTGTATACTATGTCATGAAAGATGCACCAAATTAATGAATTACTAATTTTTTGATCCACTTTAGGAGGTTTACAGATGGTAGCCGACAAAATGCAAGAGAGCAAAAGCAATCGACAAGAACAGAAAAATGATGTGTTAAAATCCACTCAAACGGTCATACATAAGGCGTTGGAGAAATTGGGCTATCCTGAGGAAGTATATGAATTGTTAAAAGAACCGCTTCGCATGATGACAGTGAAAATTCCTGTCAAAATGGATGATGGTTCGGTTAAAATCTTTACAGGTTATCGCGCTCAGCATAACGATGCTGTTGGCCCCACAAAAGGTGGAATTCGCTTTCATCCAAACGTAACCGAAAAAGAAGTAAAAGCTCTTTCTATTTGGATGAGCTTGAAATGTGGAATTGTAGATTTACCTTATGGCGGGGGGAAAGGCGGAATTGTGTGTGACCCTCGTAATATGTCATTTGGAGAATTAGAAAAGTTAAGTCGTGGATATGTAAGAGCAATTAGTCAAGTTGTAGGTCCAACAAAAGATATCCCAGCACCAGACGTATTTACGAATTCGCAAATTATGGCCTGGATGATGGATGAATATAGTCGAATTGATGAATTTAATTCACCAGGTTTTATCACAGGTAAACCGCTTGTATTAGGAGGTTCTCACGGACGTGAAACAGCAACAGCTAAAGGGGTTACAATCTGTATAAGAGAAGCGGCTAAAAAACGTGGAATTGATTTAAAAGGTGCAAGAGTCGTGGTGCAAGGGTTTGGAAATGCTGGAAGCTTTTTAGCGAAATTTATGCATGATGCAGGTGCTAAAATTATCGGTATTTCAGATGCATATGGTGCTTTGCATGACGAGAACGGTTTAGATATTGACTATCTATTAGATCGACGAGATAGTTTTGGTACGGTAACAAAGTTATTTAATACAACAATTAGTAACAAAGAATTATTAGAGCTGGATTGTGATATTCTTGTTCCAGCAGCAATTGAAAACCAAATTACAGAAGAAAATGCTGATAAGATTCGAGCAAGTATTGTTGTGGAAGCAGCAAATGGCCCAACTACGTTAGAAGCAACCCGTATTCTGTCTGAGCGTGGCATCTTGCTTGTGCCTGATGTATTAGCTAGTGCTGGAGGCGTTACGGTTTCTTACTTTGAATGGGTTCAAAACAACCAAGGGTATTATTGGACAGAAGAAGAAGTAGAAGAAAAGCTAGAAAAAGTAATGGTTAAATCATTCAATACTATTTACGAAACGTCGACAACGCGTAAGGTAGATATGCGCTTGGCTGCTTATATGGTAGGCGTGCGCAAAATGGCGGAAGCATCACGTTTTAGAGGCTGGATTTAATAAGTAGAAAGATTTGCGTATTTATAGAAAATCTCCTATCATAAGATAGGAGATTTTTTTGTGCGTAAAGATAATTAATTTAGTTAGTAGGAAAGAATGGAGTTGGAAAAGAGCTTGGTATAACGCTAAAGTTCGTTGGAAGTAAAGGAGTGAGCAGTTTGAAAAAAGAAACAGCAATTATTATCGGAGGGGGACCCTGTGGACTTTCTGCAGCTTTGGAATTGCAGGCGGTCGGCATCAATGCTCTTATAATTGAGAAGGGGAATATTGTAAATGCTATTTATAATTACCCTACCCATCAAACGTTTTTTAGTTCGAGTGAGAAGTTAGAGATTGGAAATGTTCCGTTTATTACAGAAAACAGAAAACCTGTGCGAAATCAAGCTCTTGCGTATTATCGTGAAGTAGTCAAACGCAAAAATCTACGAATTCACTCATTTGAACTTGTAACACATGTACACAAGAACAACCAAGGACAGTTTGTTGTCACCACCTCAAAGGGTGAATACGAAGCAGAGCATGTTATTGTTGCAACTGGCTATTATGATTCACCAAACTATATGAGCGTTCCTGGTGAAAATCTACCGAAAGTCCATCATTATTTTAAAGAGGGGCATCCATACTTTAATCAAGATGTGGTTGTCATTGGCGGAAAAAACTCTAGTGTGGATGCAGCATTGGAACTAGTAAAGGCGGACGCTCGCGTGACGGTAATTTACCGAGGATCAGAGTATTCAAAGAGCGTAAAACCTTGGATTTTACCAGAGTTTGAAGCCTTGGTTCGAAACGGCACCATCGAAATGATTTTTGATGCAGTTGTAACTCGTATTGATGAGCATACGGTAACGTATTCAAATGGAAAAGAAGAAATTACAATTCCAAACGATTTTGTCTTTGCGATGACCGGTTACCATCCAGATCATTCATTCTTAGAGAAAATGGGCATTGAGATTGATTTTGAATCAGGTCGTCCGCTGTTTGACCCTGATACAATGGAAACGAATGTGCAAGGTATTTTTATTGCGGGAGTAATTGCAGCAGGAAATAATGCAAATGAAATTTTTATTGAAAATGGGCGTTTTCATGGAAGGCAAATTGCTGAATATTTAGCAAGTAGACAAACATAAAGGTATTGTGCCTTTATGGTTGTCTTTTTATTAATTATGAAAGATCTCTTGGATTTCTTCTTGGTTTGAAGAGCTTTGAAGAGCAACTAACAGTTTAATTCGGGCTTTTTGGCCGTTTAGTCCATTTGAGAAGATCATGCCTAATTCTTTTAAATGTTTTCCTCCACCTTCGTATCCATATACATCTTGTGCAATCCCATTAAAGCAACGAGATACCAATACAATTGGAATGTTTTTATCCAATAGTTGCTGTAAACCCTGTAAGGTGCGTGGAGGTAAGTTTCCTTGACCAAGAGCTTCAATAATCAAGCCATCAATATGGAAAGATGCCAGTGATTGAAAAAGTTGTTCATCCATACCCGCATAAGCCTTCAGTAAAACGACCTGCTTGTCAATGTTATCTACAGGGTAAAATTCGTGCTCTGTTGGCATATGATGAAAAGATATTTCTTGCTTTGTCACAATACCAATTGGTCCGTATTGAGGGCTTTGAAAGGTAGCTACATTGCTTGTATGTGTTTTAGTCACATTCTTAGCTGTGTGAATTTCATCGTTCATGACAACGAGAACGCCTTTTCCTTTAGCTGCATCACTTGAAGCAACGCGAACTGCAGAAATAAAATTATAAGGCCCGTCTGATCCAATTTCATTGCTAGAGCGCATGGCACCTGTTAATACAATTGGAATATCTGTTTTAGTTGTTAAGTCCAGGAAGTAAGCAGTTTCTTCAAGCGTGTCAGTACCATGTGTAATCACGACGCCATCAATTTGATCGGTCTCAATCTTTTGCTGAATTTTTTTTGCTAACGTAAGCATTTCTTTTGGTGTAATATGGGGCGAAGGTAAATGAAACGCTTCTTCAACAATTACATTTGCTAAGCTAGCGATGAAAGGTGTTGAGTGTTGCAAAGGATTATGATCATCAGGTTTTACTGATCCAGTTTGAGCATCTTCTTTCATTGAAATAGTTCCACCAGTGTGAATGATATAAAGAGTTTTCATAATGACATCCTTTCGTTATCAAATTGTTAAAAGTCTTTGCTACTTTCAATTAGGTAGTAGATAAATGATTTTCTTTCTAACAATAACATGATACGATGGAAAAAAACAGATGAAAAGAGGCGCTGCTTTATGTTGGCGATTTTATCTGCAGGTATTGCGCCTGGACTAGCTTTACTGAGCTTTTTTTATTTAAAAGATGAGTATGAAACTGAACCCATTTCAATGGTCTTAAAAACTTTCATTTTTGGCGCGATGCTTGTGTTGCCGATTATGTTTATCCAATATGTGCTTCAAGAAGAAAATTTACTTCATTCCCCTTTTGTAGAAGCGTTCGTTTCCACTAGTTTCTTGGAAGAATTTTTTAAATGGTTTATTTTATTTTTTACAGTATATCAACACATTGAGTTTGATGAGCATTATGATGGCATTGTATACGGTGTTTCTGTTTCGTTAGGATTTGCTACTGTTGAGAATATTTTTTACTTGTTTGCTAACGGTTTAGAATCAGCAATTGGTCGAGCGATTCTACCGGTTTCTAGCCATGCCTTATTTGGAGTTATTATGGGTTATTACTTAGGAAAAGCAAAATTTTCAAAAGGAAATGAAAAAATAAAATGGACGCTCTATTCAATCGGTACACCATTTTTATTACATGGTATTTATGATTATATTATTATCACCATGGATAATTGGATTTTTATTATTATTCCATTTATGATTTATTTATGGTGGTTGGGATTACGCAAAGTAAAGCAAGCGAAAAAAGTGTTTATTGCCTAATAAAAAGACGTAGCTTCTTCATAAGAAAGCTACTTTTTTTTTTTTTTATTTGAGCAAATTTCTCCTAGCCTGTATAAAAAAACATCCTTTACAAAAAATACTCTTATCATCTTATCACTTACATACGATGTAGGAGGTTATGGAATGTTTTTAATGGGACGAATTACAAAGTATATTTGTTCAGCTTGCGTATGTTCTTTATTAGCAATAACAATGATTAATCCCCAATCTTCATCAGCATTTACCAATCAAGTCATTCAACAGGGTGCAGTAGGGGAAGACGTTATTGAATTGCAGTCTCGCTTACAGTACATCGGCTTTTATAATGGGAAAATTGACGGTGTTTTTGGATGGAGTACGTACTGGGCACTTCGAAATTTCCAGTATGAGTTTGGTATAAAAAAGGTTGATGGATTAGCCGGAGCGCAAACCAAACAAAAGTTAGCAGACGTAACGAAATACTATGAGTATCATGTAAAGACTGAGTTGAAAAAAGGAAATAAATTTACCCATTACGGTGGAGTTCCAATTGATAAACAAAAAGGTTCTTCAGCAAAGTCTAGTCAGAACAATGTACAAAAAAATGCAAAATCACAATCCAAAAGTCAGCAACAACAGCCGACAGGACAACAGTCACGAGGACAGCAGCAATCAGAAGGTAGAAATAATAATCAAGCTACTCCTCAACAAAATCAAACTAACAAAACTGCTACTAATGGAGGCAGTGAACAACAGCCGACAGGTCAACAGTCACGAGGACAGCAGCAATCAGAAGGTAGAAACAATAATCAAGCTACTCCTCAACAAAATCAAACTAACAAAGCTGCTACTAATGGAGGCAGTGAACAACAGCAAGAAAAAGCGCAAAAGCCAACAGCTTTAAATGTTCCAAATGGATTTTCACAAAATGATATACAGCTAATGGCTAATGCTGTATATGGAGAAGCGCGAGGCGAGCCGTATAACGGACAGGTAGCGGTAGCAGCTGTTATTTTAAACCGAGTTAACAGTCCAACATTTCCAAACACAGTAGCAGGCGTTATCTTTGAACCGAGAGCCTTTACTGCTGTAGCAGACGGACAAATTTGGCTAGAACCAGATGAAACGGCAAAAAAAGCTGTATTGGACGCAATTAACGGCTGGGATCCAACTGGTAATGCAATGTATTACTTTAATCCAGATACAGCAACTAGCGCATGGATTTGGTCACGACCGCAAATTAAACAAATCGGTAAACACATTTTCTGTAATTAAGAGAGGTGATAATAATGATTCGAACAATTTTAATTACAATTTTAGCAGTTGGTGTGGTAGGAGTCGGATATTGGGGGTATACAGAGCATCAAGAAAAAGATGCTGTTTTATTACAAGCCGAAAATACGTATCAACGAGCGTTTCATGATTTATCGTACGAGCTTGATTTATTAAATGATAAAATCGGCGGGACATTAGCGATGAGTTCTCGAGATCAATTATCGCCAGCGCTTGCGGAAGTATGGCGTTTAACTTCAGAAGCGCATAGCAATGTAGGACAATTGCCATTAGCGCTGTTACCTTTTAATAAAACGGAAGAGTTCTTATCCGATATTGGCGATTTTGCATACGAGGTAGCTGTTAGAGATCTCAGTAAATCACCGCTTACAGATAAAGAGTATAAGACATTGAACGCTCTGTATGAGAAGTCATCTGAAATTCAGAACGAAATGCGTACAGTTCAGCATTTGGTTATTGACAATAATTTAAGATGGATGGATGTAGAGCTAGCTTTAGCAACAAAAGAAAAGCAGGGTGACAATACCATTATTGATGGCTTGAAAACTGTCGAAAAGAGCATGGATTCCTATGCTGAATCAGACTTAGGTATTACAAATACATCAAACGAAGACGAGAAAAAAGCATTTGGCCAGCTTAAAGGTCGTGAAGTAGATGAAAGAGTTGCCAAAGAAGTAGCACGATCGTTTTTAGATTTAAAAGGAAAAGAAGAAATGCACATTGCGGAAAGTGGTAAGGGGGCTAATTATCCTTTTTACAGCTTAACAATTAAAGACCCTTCAACAAAGAAAGAGATTTATATGGATATTACGAAAAAAGGTGGATATCCGATTTGGGTATTAGAAAACAGAGACGTCAAAAAACAAAATATTAGCCTAAACGAAGCAATGGAAAAAGCCAATAAATTTTTAAAAGATCATCGCTTTGAAAGCCTTGTAATGTCTGAAAGCGCTCAGTACGATAATCTTGGTGTCTTTACATTTGTTGAAGAAACTGAAAGTGGAGTGCGTATTTATCCCGATGCTGTAAAGATGAAAATGGCGTTGGATGATGGAACGGTAGCTGGCTTCTCAGCAAAAGAGTTTTTATTACGACATCGTACACGGGACATTCCTGAACCAACGATTACAAAAGAAGAAGCTAAATCAAAATTAAATCCAAACCTTAAAGTGATGGAAGATCGCTTAGCCATTATTGAAAACGACTTACAGGAAGAAGTATTGTGTTACGAATTTCTTGGTACAATTAATGACGATACGTATCGAATCTTTGTAAATGCAAAAACAGGATTTGAAGAAAAAGTAGATAAATTACAAAACGCTGAACCAATCTATGACGAAGTTTAATCGAAAGAGGCTGGGACATAAGTAATTCAGCTAATGATAAACCTGAACGATTGAGAGTTTCTCACTTTTAATCGTTCAGGTTTTTTGTTGATTGTGAAAACAATGTTGGAAACAGGGTGGAATGGAGCGTAGGACACTCGACTCCTGCGGGAAAGAGAGGGAAAACGGAGATCCCGCAGCGCAGCGAGGAAGCTCAGGTTCCTCCCCGCGGAAAGCGAGTGACCGTAGCGCAATGGAACGAACGTGTTCAGACAAACCAAAAAGATTGGAACAGCTATTGTTCGTCTCTTAGAAGCAATCATTTTGTTATGTCCCAAACTCTTTTTATTTTATATAAGGAATCATGTTATTTATTGGAGGTTAAATGAGTATATAGGGCTAAAAAATATGTTTACAAATTAAGTATATTTTACTATTTTTAGTAGTAGGAATACTAATGAAATTGGGGGCTTTTATATGATTAAAGTTGGAATGCCGCTTAACTTAGAAAGTGAAGAAGATCAAATCACTTATCGATGTAAAGTGGTTGATTGTACAGAACACAAACTGATAATTGATTATCCATTTAACGAAAAGACCAAAAAAACAGCTTTCCTAATGAAGGGAACAAAATTAAACGCCATGTTCGTAGGGGAAGATAAAGCCGTTTATGGATTCTCAACAGAAGTAAAAGATCGAGCAATTAAAGATATACCTGTTATTGAATTAGACTATCCGGGAGACGATTCTTTAGAAGCTGTACAGAGAAGAAATTTCTTTCGAGTTCCCGTAACGCTAACGGTAGTTATGGAGAAATATGGTGAAGCGAAAAACTCCTTGCAGAGCTTTACGAGAGACTTAAGTGCCGGAGGGGTTTGTATTAACCTGTCTGAAAGAAGTGATTTTAAAGTGAATGAAGAAGTTAAGGTAGGCTTATTACTAAAGCATGAAGAGGAAGAGGTAACTCTTGAACTGCAAGGTAAGCTTGTTCGTGTTGAACAGCCAATTAACGAACAGCAAGGGCAGCTATCCGTAGAGTTTTTGAGTCCAAATATAAAAGCAAAACAGCTACTAATGCGCTATACGTTAAAGCGTCAGCTCGAGTTAAGAAGAAAGGGATTGTTATAAAGTAAGTATAAATTAAACCTGTTCGTTCCAAACTAGTATGTAAATACAATAATGGAATGAGAGATTAACATGAAGCGGATTGAAAGCTTATTAGTGAAATTTGTTATTGTTCAGTTCTTCTTTTTGTTTGCTGCTCAGGCTCTTTTATTTTACAGCGAACATACAACCTATTTTTCAAAGGTTATACAGTATGAAGGAGTAGCAAAAAATAATTTCAACAAAATTATTGAAACGTTCGACCAGTAAAGCAGCGATATGATAAAATAGAAACAATGATTAAAAAAGCAGGGGGCAACCTGCTCTTTTTTTTCGTGTAAAAAGAAATTAATGAAAAATATGTTCTTGTTAGCACGTCAAGGAGGATTTATGGAAAAGCGAATTTCAATTGCTATTGATGGACCTGCTGCAGCTGGGAAAAGTACAGTAGCAAAGATTATAGCAGAAAATTTATCATATATTTATGTAGACACAGGTGCGATGTATCGTGCCCTTACGTATCAAGCCCAGCAGCAAGGGGTTAAATTAGAAAGCGAAGAAGCGTTACTTCGTTTATTAAATGAAACAGAGATTGAACTTAAACCTTCTGAAAATGGACAGATTGTTAGTGTGAATGGTAAAGAAGTAACCAACGAGATCCGTTCAGCAGAGGTGACAAATTCAGTATCAATCGTTGCTAAACACCGATCAGTGCGTGAAGAAATGGTCGTTCGACAGCAGAAGTTAGCTCAAAATGGAGGCGTTGTAATGGATGGGCGTGACATTGGTACGCACGTCCTTCCCCATGCAGAAGTGAAAATCTTTTTACTTGCATCAGTGGAAGAGCGGGCTCAGCGTCGTCATGAAGAGAACGTGAGAAAAGGTTTCCCATCTAATCTAGAACAGCATAAAATTGACATTGCTCGTCGAGATAAAATTGATTCAGAGCGTGAAGTCGCGCCTTTGAAAAAAGCAGATGATGCAATTGAAATTGATACAACAGCATTGTCAATTGAAGGTGTCGTTGAAAAAATACTTTCTATTATACATGAAAGGGTTGGAATGCTGTGAGCTTTTATACATTTGCACGTTCAGTAGTACGCGGTATATTAAAACCTGTTTATCGTTATGAAGTAATTGGTACAGAGAATATCCCATCAGAAGGTGGGGTATTGCTGTGCTCAAATCATATTGATAACCTTGATCCCCCTACCGTAGGGATTACATGCCCTCGTCCGATTTCGTTCATGGCCAAAGCAGAGTTGTTTGATGCACCCGTCTTAAAAACCATTTTACCTAAATTAGAAACATTTCCAGTAAAGCGCGGCATGGGAGATCGTGAAGCTCTGCGAAAAGGATTAGGAATTCTAAAAGAAGGAAAAGTGCTTGGCCTTTTCCCTGAAGGAACAAGAAGTAAAGACGGTAAACTAAAAAAAGGGTTAGCGGGAGTAGGTTTTTTTGCACTGCGTTCTACAGCTGATGTTGTACCGTGTGCAATTATTGGTCCATATAAAGCATTTTCTAAAGTGAAAGTAGTGTATGGAAAGCCATTAGATATGTCAGAGTTTAGAGAACGCCGTGCATCTGCTGATGAAGTGACGGAAGCAATTATGAGTGAAATTGCTAAATTGATTGAAAAATACCAATAGTTAATAAGCTTTTCGCTTGACAAAAGATTCTATTTATTAGAAGTTAGTAACAAAGAGAGTTTTTTCTATACAAAAATAGATACAAGGATATATAGTGATAAGAGCTTCGCTGCTTTTTATCTGAAAATATATTGCTGCTAGATATTGAAGGAGGAAAAGACGATGGTAGAAGATATGAATCAAGTAGAAGTAAAAGCATTAGAAGTTGGCGAAACTGTAACTGGAACTGTAACGAAAGTTGAAGATAAGCAAGTTCTAGTTGAAGTTGCCAACAGCAAGCTAGATGGTGTTATTCCAATCAGTGAATTATCAAGTTTACATATTGAAAAAGCAAGTGATGTAATTAAAGAAGGTACAGAGATTCAAGCAAAGGTAATTAAAGTTGAAGAAGAGCTATTAGTCTTGTCTAAGAAAGCAGTCGATGCAGAAAAAGCTTGGGATGATTTAGAAGAAAAACTAAGCACAGGCGAAGTGTTTGAAGCTGTTGTAAAGGAAGTTGTTAAAGGTGGATTAGTAGCAGACATTGGTGTGCGAGGATTTATCCCTGCATCTTTAGTTGAAGCGCATTTTGTTGATGACTTTGCTAGCTATCAAGACCAAACGTTAACGGTTAAAGTCGTAGAACTCGATCGTGAAAAAAATCGTATTATCCTATCACACCGTGCTGTTGTTGAAGAAGAAAACGCGCAAAAGAAACAAACAGCTCTTAGTTCTTTAGCGGAAGGTCAAGTACTGGAAGGAACAGTGCAGCGCTTAACAGACTTTGGAGCTTTTGTTGATGTTGGAGGCGTTGATGGTCTTGTTCACATCTCTCAACTTTCACACGAGCGAGTAGAAAAGCCTTCTGATGTAGTAAAAGAAGGAGATAGCGTAAAGGTAAAAGTACTATCAGTTGATAAAGGAAACGGACGTATTTCTTTATCAATTAAAGATACGCTTGAGGGACCATGGGACAATATTTCTTCAAAGCTTAAACAAGGTGATGTAGTCGATGGAACTGTTCGCCGATTAGTATCGTTTGGAGCTTTTGTCGAGGTATTACCTGGTGTAGAAGGGCTTGTGCACATTTCTCACATTTCTCACAAACATATTGGTACTCCTCATGAAGTATTAACTGAAGGAGAAAAGGTTACAGTAAAGGTATTAGATGTGAGCGAAAGCGAACGTCGAATTTCATTAAGCATTCGTGACCTTGAGGAAGAAGGGCCGGTGGATTATGGTGACTACAATATTCAAGAAGAATCAAAAGGTTTTCAGTTAGGCGACATGATTGGAGATCAATTAAAAAAACTAAAATAATGGTGATGTTTGGTGAGTAGAGCGAAACGAAAAATCGATCACATTCATCATGCGATTCAAACCGGACAACATCGCTTACACGGACTCGACGACATTCAGTTTGTGCATAACAGCTTGCCAGATAAAAGTGTAAAAGATGTCCAGTTAAATACAAAGATTGGCGAACTTTCACTGAGTTCGCCAATTTTTATCAATGCAATGACTGGAGGCGGCGGGTTAGAGACGGAAGAAATTAACCGTTCTCTAGCACGAGTTTCTAGCGCTTGTAATTTAGCGATGGCTGTAGGTTCACAGATGGCTGCGATTAAAAACGAAGAAGAAGAAAAAACATATCGAGTAGTAAGGCAAGAAAACCCAACTGGAATCATCCTTGCTAACCTTGGAAGCGAAGCGACAGTGGATCAGGCAAAGCGGGCTGTTGATATGCTTGAAGCCAATGGGATGCAAATCCACTTGAACGTAATTCAAGAGCTAGTTATGCCAGAAGGAGATCGGGACTTTACGGGAGCTTTAAAGCGCATTGAACAAATTGTGAATGCCTTAGATGTACCTGTTATAGCAAAAGAAGTAGGTTTTGGGATGAGCGCTGCGGCAGCGACTAAACTAAAAGAAGTCGGCGTGAGTATTATTGATGTTGGGGGTTACGGCGGTACGAATTTTTCGAAAATCGAAAATGAGAGGCGTGAGAATCATTTTCATTTTTTTAACGATTGGGGAATTTCAACCGCAGCATCTTTAGCAGAAGTATCACAGAGTGTAGGCGGTATTTCAATTATCGGCTCTGGAGGTATTCAAACAGCAATGGATGTAGCCAAATCGCTCGCTTTAGGTGCTTCAGCAACTGGATTAGCTGGGCGTCTACTGTCTGTTTTAATGGATTCAGGTATAGAAGCTGTTATCGAAGAAGTTTTAGAACTCCATGAAGAATTAAGGTTCATCATGGTTGCATTAGGTACTGGTTCTATTTCAGAGCTTCAGCAAGTTCCGCTTGTTATTACGGGAAAAACTTATGATTGGCTATGTCAGCGACCAGTGTCGATTGAAAAATTTAATAATAGATAGCCAAAACAACAAAACAAGCACACGATACCGTGTGCTTGTTTTGTTGTTTTGAATCGGATTTTTACTATCATAGTAAAAAAAGCAGGCAGAAAACCTGACAACTTGGATGAAATAACAAACGTTTATTATATATAATAGTCTGAAAATACAGAAAAGTAGGTGTGGTTATGAAAAAAGGACATCCTGCACTGACCATTTTTCTATTCTTTTTAGGCTGGGTTTTTATGTATGCAGATCGCAATATTTTATCTCCGGTGATGGGAGATATTGGAGAGCAGTGGGGGCTGACAAAAACAGAGCTCGGGTTAATGGCTACGGTGTTTTTTGCCTCCTATGCAGCTATGCAGATTCCCACGGGCTTTTTAGCAGATCGTTTTGGAAGAGTGAAGGTGCTTGTTATTGGATATATCTTATTTGGGGTAGCAACCTTTTTAACTGGCTTGGCTACGACGTTCGGCATGTTTTTACTAATGCGTGCACTAACTGGCCTTGGAGAAGGTACTTATTATGGATCACAGTACGGTATCTCTTCAAGCATCACTTCAGAAAGATATCGAGGGCTTGTGTCGGCATTGATTAACAGCGGTATGGCATTTGGTATTTCACTAGGTTTTATCGGCTCATCGTATATTACATATACGCTTGATAAAGGATGGCAGTTCACTTTTTATCTTTTTGCTGTACCAACTATAATTGTAGCTATTTTAATTGCACTGTTTGTGGAAGATGGGAGAGCAAAGGAGAGTAAGGTACAAGCAAAAGAAAAAGAACCACTGCGGAAACTATTTACGAAAAACCATATTCTAGTGTACATTTTAATCTTTTGCTCACTTTACGGTTTTTTTGGAATGCTAACATGGCTACCGTATTACCTACAAAGCTCTAGGGGTCTTGAAGCTTCGGAAACAGGTATTATTGCTTCATTAGTACCTTGGGCATCTATTCCTGGAGCCATTTTCTTTGGCTATATGTCCGATCGAATTCAAAATAAAAAAGCATTGATTGTTAGTTTGTCAATTGCTGGGGCACTATGTCAATTTTTAATCCCCTACACAAATAGCTATGTTTGGCTGTTAGTTGGACTCATAGTGTATGGGCTGATTGGGAAATTAGCGTTAGATCCAATCCTCATTTCATACATTGCATCTATTACGCCATCTACAATGTATTCTAAAGTGTATGGATTCTTTAATTTTAGCGGGATGCTTTCATCTATTTTTGCACCATATATCACTGGTTATTTTGCTGATCGCTCAGGAAGCATGGAGTTAGGATTTTATCTATCAGGTGGACTTCTCTTAATTGGAGCGCTACTCTTTTTACTTACAGGACAACAGAAATCTGTTTATTCCGTTTCGAATCCTGTTTTAAAATGAAAATACGAGGCTAGGACATAAGTATTTAAGCCAATATTATATCCAAATTATTGAGGGGTAACCTCTTTTATAGTTTGGCTTTTTTGTTAATTGGAAAACCAATTTAAAAAACTAATGGAATGGAGCGGCGTAGGACAAGTAAATCATGCGGAAACTAGAGGGAAAACTGAGACCCCGCAGTGCGGCGAGGAAGCTCAGACTTCTTTCCGCGGACAGCGAGTGTCTGCAGCGCAATGGAACGGACTGGTTGCTACAACTTAAATTGTTTAGAAACGTCACGATTCGTCTTTGAGAAAGAATCATCAGCCTCTTATCTTTGTCCATTGGTATCTCTCCCTTCTTCAGGGCTTTGTAAACTAGTTGCACCTGGATAATGCAAGCCTTGGTCGCGATCTGATTCAACTCGCTTTGATTTCTTTAGCTTTTTCTCTTGACGGTCTTTTCCCATAATTTTCACCTCCTTATTTAGATTCATTATAGGTTTACCGAAGTTTATGTTTCTATGCTTATGCAAAGGGTTAATTTTTGTAAAACTGATACATAATGAAGAAATAGGGAGTTGAGAAGATGGAAGGTTTTCTATTCTATTGGTTTGCTTGGATTGGATGGGTCATTTCAACATTTTTTTTGCATAAAACGTCTTTACGGTGGAAGGTGTCGATGTTGTTGTTGATAAGCATTATGCTATCAACAACGTCCGTTTGGATAGGTCCATTTTTTGTTAGCTATACTTATCTTTTCTTATTAGTTATGGTGTGTGTAGATATTTCAAGGCTTAAAACTTCAAAGCAATTATACGTATTATTTATTTCACTGATTGTCATGTTTGCTTATGTAGGCTTTTGTTTGTTAGAACTGTATGATCCAGTATGGATTTTTGTGAACCGACAATGGCTGTTAACAGCTATTATTTTATATATTGGTTTTCTTCTAGTAAAAGATGATCACATGCGATGTATCGTTATTTTGCTAGGATTGTTAGGGGGAGATTTTCTATATAGCTTAATAGTCACGAATATCTCAATGCCGCATCCCGTGGGACAGCCAATGCTCCTTGACCTTGTAGCTACTGTACTAATGCTTCTTTTTATTTGGAAAGTTGTGCGGTCCCTTGCATCACAGTTCGATTGGTTGTTAGGAAAATTCCAGCGTCAAAAGCATAGTCCGGTCAAGCCTAATAATTGATTTTCTGAAAAATTTGTTGTTGTGAAGCAGCTTTTTTGATAGAATTGTTTGATTGAGAGAGTACTCTTAATTGTTGCATACATGTAAATAACATATTGACTAGTAGGCAATAATTTGAGGTCATGCATGTTTGCATGACCTCGGTTTTTGAAAATGAATGATCTTATCTATTAAAAATATTCAATTGTGAAACGAATAAGCAAAAGGTTACTATTTATACATAGAACAGATCAAAGAAAGGAAAGATTCGCATGCCAAAACCAATTATTGCGATTGTAGGCCGACCAAATGTTGGGAAGTCAACGATTTTTAATCGAATTGTAGGAGAGCGCGTATCAATTGTTGAAGATATTCCAGGCGTAACGCGCGATCGTATTTATAGCTCAGCAGAGTGGCTTAATATGGACTTTAATATCATTGATACAGGAGGAATTGATATTGGAGATGAGCCGTTTTTAGAGCAAATTAAGCAACAAGCTGAAATTGCTATTGATGAAGCGGACGTTATTATCTTTTTAACAAATGGACGAGATGGTATTACATCAGCTGATGAAGAAGTGGCAAAGATTCTATACAAATCTAAAAAACCTGTTGTATTAGCAGTCAATAAAATTGATAACCCTGAAATGAAAGAATTAATCTATGATTTCTATGCTTTAGGGTATGGAGAGCCATTCCCTATTTCAGGAACGCATGGTTTGGGCTTAGGAGACTTATTAGACGAAGCAGCTAAGCATTTCCCAAAAGATGAAGATGAAGACTATGGAGACGATGTTATTAAGTTTTCTTTGATTGGTCGACCAAATGTTGGGAAATCATCACTTGTAAATGCTGTGCTAGGTGAGGACCGCGTTATTGTAAGTAATATTGCAGGTACGACTCGTGATGCGATTGATACAAAGTTTACAAAAGAAGAACAAGAGTATGTTGTTATTGATACAGCTGGTATGAGAAAGCGCGGTAAAGTATACGAAAGCACAGAGAAATATAGTGTGCTTCGTGCGTTACGAGCGATTGAACGTTCAGATGTTGTCTTAGTTGTATTAAACGCAGAAGAAGGAATTATTGAACAAGATAAAAAGATTGCCGGTTATGCACAAGAAGCAGGTAAGGCAGTTGTTATCGTTATCAATAAGTGGGACACAGTAGAAAAAGACGATAAGACGATGAAAAAGTTTGAAGAAAACGTTCGTGAACATTTCCAATTCCTAACGTATGCGCCAATTGTCTTTTTATCAGCGAAAACAAAAAAACGTACGCATACGCTTTTACCAGTTATTAATATGGTAAATGAAAATCATGCAATGCGTGTCGAAACAAGTATCTTAAACGATGTGATCATGGATGCAGTTGCGATGAACCCAACACCAACACATAACGGTAAACGTCTTAAAATTTATTACGCAACGCAGGTAGCGATTAAACCACCTACTTTCGTTGTGTTTGTAAATGATCCTGAACTACTTCACTTCTCTTATGAGCGTTTCTTAGAAAACAAACTGCGCGCAGCGTTTGGATTTGAAGGAACACCAATTCGAATTATTGCTCGATCACGAAAATAAAAAGGAGTGCAGATAACATGGAGAAAATTGCGGTATTAGGTGCAGGGAGCTGGGGCACAGCTTTGGGCTTTGTATTAGCGGATAATGGTCATGATGTACGTATATGGGGACATCGCCAAGAAATAATTGATGGTATTAATGAAATGCATGAAAATAAAAAATACCTTCCCGGCGTAGAGCTTCCAATGACTATGCGAGGCTACACATCATTAGAAGAAGCAATTCTTGGAGTAGAAACAGTTATTCTAGCTGTTCCAACAAAAGCAATTCGTGAAGTGTTACAAAGCCTTGAAGAGGTTGCGACCAATCCGTTAACAATTGTTCATGTTAGTAAAGGAATTGAACCAGATACGCTGCTTCGCATCTCTGAAATGATTGAACAAGAAATGGAGCCTGCTAAATTACAGGACGTAGTGGTTTTATCTGGACCAAGTCATGCAGAGGAAGTAAGTAGAAGACAGCCTACTACTGTCACTTCGTCTTCTAAGAATATGAAAGCAGCCGAAAAAGTACAAGATTTGTTTAATAATCACCAATATTTTCGCGTATACACAAACCCAGATGTAATAGGGGTAGAAATTGGTGGGGCGTTGAAGAACATTATTGCATTAGCTGCTGGAATTACTGACGGCCTTGGTTATGGTGATAATGCTAAAGCTGCACTTATAACGCGTGGATTAGCAGAAATTGCGCGACTTGGTAGCGTATTAGGTGCAAACCCACTTACGTTTTCAGGATTGACTGGAATCGGTGATTTAATCGTAACGTGTACAAGCGTACATTCAAGAAACTGGCGTGCGGGGAACATGCTAGGCAAAGGTCATAAATTGGAAGAAGTGCTAGATAATATGGGGATGGTAGTAGAAGGTGTTCGGACAACGAAAGCTGCCTACCAGCTAGCTGAAAAATATGATGTAAAAATGCCAATTACCCAAGCGTTATATGATGTGCTGTTTAATGATGTTAGTGCAAAAGCAGCTGTAGATTCTTTAATGTCTCGTACGAAAACTCATGAAATGGAAGATTTAGCGAACATTTTAGGAGAACGAAAGAACTAACTTGCAAAGAAATGTAGAAAAAATAGGCAATTGGTGATGCGTAATCACTTGTAGTTGCATAAAATAACATGTAAATAAAGATGAGTGGAACTCTTCATGGGAATATTTAGTTGTAGCCGAAATAAAGTGCCCCCTTTATTTCGGTTTTTTATTTGGAGTCAATTAATAGAATCCTTAAATTCCCTCTTTTTACACGAAATATGGACCTCCTATGCTATAATGAGAGCAAGAAGGGGAGTGGGTGAGCGGTGTCGCCAGCGTTATTAAAAATGTGGATTTCACTTGGTTCAATTGTATTTATGTTTATTTCTGTGTTTTCTATTTATTTGAGTCGTTACAAAATTAAAAATGTTATATTTAAATATGTACTCGCTTTCATTGCCTATACATTAATGATTATTGCGGGATTCATTATGGTGCTTGTTGTCTTTAGTGGACCAACACCTGGAGCATAACAAAAACTGATAGGGTGAAGTTTAATGAGAAAAATCTTACTATTTATAATTTTTTGTAGCATAACATTCTTATTATCAGCTTGCTTATACCCTGAGGCTAATCTATCTCAAAATCAGGTGCCTTATAAAGATCAGCTTGCAGCTGTGCAACAAGCGGTTGATGACTTTCAAAAAGATAGCGGAGGATTATTACCAATTAAAACAAGGGATAACAATACGCCTATTTATCAAAAGTATCCCATTGAATTTAACAAGCTCAGCCCACGCTATATGCAAGAGCCACCCGGTACAGCGTTTGAAAGCGGAGGCGTTTTTTCATATATGCTGGTGGATGTAGAGGAGAATCCAACCGTTAAATTAATAGATTTACGAATGGCTGAACAAATCAAAGAGGTAAATATTCATCTGAATCTATACAGACAAAAACATAGTGGTTATGCGCCATTTAAAGAGGTCATTGCCGATGGTGTTTTTTCTATTGACTATAAAAAATTAAATATGAAAGAGCCACCTACAGTTGTAAGTCCTTATAGCGGTCAATTACTTCCTCTTGTATTAAATGGGAAAGGTGAGCTGTTTGTAGATTATTCATCGGACTTATATGAAGTATTGCAAAAGCATAAACATACATATAAAGAAGGAGAAGATATCCGGAATCTTCTAGTTGAGCATTCTTCTTTTGTTCCGGCTTATTCATTGCCCTATACCATCGACGAAAAAACAAATGAGCCAATATTTTTAGAAAAATGAGTCATGAACCCTTTCTCGCTGAATAAAATTCAGAGAGAAGGGGTTTTCTCTTTCTTATAAGAAATTTTAGCCTAACTTGTGATTGAGTCAGCATGTGCATGAAAAAAATTATAAATTTTTCTATCGAAAGTCATATTTTAATAGGACAACGTCATAACTATATAATGTCCTAATTTACTCTCGCAATGGATGTCATATCCTATGAACTCATAGATCGGAGGGGATCTTTTGGAAAAGGTAGATGTGTTTAAGGATATCGCCGAACGTACAGGAGGCGATATATATTTAGGGGTAGTTGGTGCAGTAAGAACAGGGAAGTCAACTTTTATAAAGAAGTTTATGGAGCTAATGGTATTACCTCACATTGAAAATGAAGCAGAGCGAGCACGAACGCAAGATGAATTGCCTCAAAGTGCAGCAGGAAAAACGATTATGACAACTGAGCCCAAATTTGTTCCAAATCAAGCGGTTAGCGTACAAGTGGACGATGGGCTAGATGTTAACATAAGATTGGTAGACTGTGTAGGATATACAGTTCCAGGTGCGAAAGGTTACGAGGATGAAAATGGTCCTAGAATGATTAATACTCCTTGGTATGAAGAGCCGATTCCGTTTCATGAAGCTGCTGAAATTGGCACTCGAAAAGTAATTCAAGAGCATTCTACAATCGGTGTTGTTATTACAACAGACGGCACAATTGGAGATATTCCACGCCATGACTATCTAGAAGCGGAAGAGCGAGTAATCAATGAATTAAAAGAAGTAGGAAAGCCTTTTATCATGGTTGTTAATACCGTTCAGCCTTACCACCCAGATACGGAGAAGCTAAGAGTAAATCTTAACGAGAAGTATGACATTCCAGTGTTGGCCATGAGCGTGGAAAGTATGCGTGATACAGACGTTCTAAATGTGCTAAGAGAAGCCCTATATGAATTCCCTGTGCTAGAAGTTAATGTTAACTTGCCGAGCTGGGTTATGGTATTAAAAGATAAGCATTGGTTACGTGAAAGTTACCAAGAAGCAGTTCAAGAGACGGTAAAAGATATTAAAAGATTACGCGATGTTGATCGGGTAGTGGCACAGTTTACAGAATTCGAATTCATTGAGCAAGCTCGATTAGCAGGGATTGAAATGGGGCAGGGAATTGCTGAGATTGATTTATATGCTCCGGATGACTTATATGATCAAATCTTAAAAGAGGTTGTAGGTGTTGAAATTCGTGGGCGAGACCACCTATTACAGCTTATGCAAGATTTTGTGCATGCTAAAATGGAGTATGATCAAGTATCAGATGCGCTTCGTATGGTGAAGCAAACTGGGTATGGGGTTGCAGCACCATCTTTAGCAGATATGAGCCTAGATGAGCCGGAAATTATTCGTCAAGGATCTCGTTTTGGAGTTCGCTTAAAAGCCGTTGCACCTTCAATTCACATGATTAAAGTGGATGTAGAATCTGAGTTTGCTCCAATTATCGGTACAGAAAAACAAAGTGAAGAGCTGGTCCGTTATTTAATGCAAGATTTTGAAGATGACCCACTGTCAATTTGGAATTCAGATATCTTTGGTAGATCATTAAGCTCTATTGTAAGAGAAGGTATACAAGGAAAGCTTTCGCTAATGCCGGAAAATGCACGCTACAAACTAAAAGAAACGCTAGAGCGTATTATCAACGAAGGCTCAGGTGGTTTAATTGCGATTATTTTATAACATTGATTAATAATAGACGGTTGCAGGCTCTTTTAATAAGGAGCCTTTTTCTTATGTTTAAAAGCTGAAGGCTGGAAAAATGTTGGATATTATCAAAACGAATAAAGGGTAAAAAGTATGTGAAAGAACATATGTTTCTGTTTTTTTACTATATAACGATTTTCTGCTTGCTATGCTATTAGCGATATGTTAATCTTTTAAAAGAAATCGATTGGACATACTAGTTTTTGTATGGAAGTCTCCGAGACAAAATGAAAAACGTTGAATTATTCATAACAATCGTTTATTATTAGGCTTGTTGATACATAGGTTATGTATAATATTCGTTAATTTTGTTAACAAATGAGATATCGTCGATTACTAGATTCCTTTTGTAATGGGATTTTAGTTTTTATATGATCCGATTTTTGGGAGGAGGTGAATGGCATGAACAAGACAGAATTAATCAATGCTGTTGCAGAAGCGAGTGAGCTTTCAAAAAAGGATGCTACAAAGGCAGTTGATGCTGTTTTTGATACAATCTTAGATGCTTTAAAAGACGGTGACAAAGTTCAACTAATTGGTTTTGGTAACTTTGAAGTACGTGAGCGTGCTGCACGTAAAGGTCGTAACCCTCAAACGGGTGAGGAGATTGAAATCGCTGCAAGCAAAGTTCCTGCATTCAAACCAGGTAAAGCTCTTAAAGACGCTGTAAAATAATATTTACATAAAATGTCTATTTTTATAGTCATAATACAAGAGCTTTGAAAGGTCGCATATTTTGCGACCTTTCTTTTTTGCCTTTAGTACATACATATGCTAGAATTTTTTTAACTACGTCGTAATGCAACGAATGGGAGGCTACAGGATGTCAACTGTAAATAAAGAACAAATCGAACAAGCAGTAAGGCAGATTTTAGAAGCGATTGGAGAAGATCCAAATCGAGAAGGGCTATTGGATACACCAAAGCGCGTGGCTAAAATGTATGAAGAAGTCTTTTCGGGATTGAACGAAGATCCAAACGAACATTTTAAAACTATATTTGGCGAGGAACACGAAGAGTTAGTTTTAGTAAAAGACATCAACTTTCATTCAATGTGTGAACATCACTTGGTTCCTTTCTATGGAAAGGTTCATGTTGCATATATTCCAAAAGGTGGTCGCGTAACTGGATTAAGTAAGCTTGCACGTGCAGTGGAGGCTGTCTCTAAGCGCCCACAGCTTCAAGAAAGGATTACGTCTACAGTTGCTGATTCAATCGTGGAAACCTTATCTCCTCATGGAGTCATGGTTATTGTAGAAGCTGAACATATGTGCATGACAATGCGAGGCGTTCGGAAACCAGGAGCTATGACCGTTACATCAGCGGTTCGAGGAGTATTTGAGCACGACCAAGCAGCACGCGCAGAAGTATTATCATTAATCAAGTCGTAATTGGCTAGAGATGGAGGGAAAATTATGGCACAAAAATCGAATCCGGAATACATCGTCATCAAAGCAGTGGAAGATGGTGTAAATGTTATTGGTCTAACAAGAGGTGCAGATACACGATTTCATCACTCTGAAAAGCTAGATAAAGGCGAAGTGATGATTGCTCAATTCACAGAGCATACGTCAGCAATTAAAATAAGAGGCAAAGCACTTATCCAAACGGTTCATGGTGAGGTTGAATCCGACGTTAAAAAATAAGCAGGAGTTTCCTGCTTTTATTTTTATGGTATACACGACCATTTCAAGTGAAGTGAATAACAACATGTAAAGAATGGAAAAAATAAAAATGCGATAAAATCAAATCATAACCTAGCCGTCGATTATGATTTTAAAGGTTAAATTAACCTTTAGTTATGGTATAATTGACACTATCGAATTTACTTTGGAAAAAGCAGTGACTGAAAGGGAGACAAGGGTGATGAATGTGCAAAACATCTACGATACGGTTGCAGACATGAAAGAACAAATTCATGCTGAGTTGAGTCATCCATATGTTCAAAAATTTATTCATCATCCAACTGTAGATGAAAATAAATTATTATACATATGCTCGTTTTTAACGACTCTTTCACTTGAACAGCAAAAATGGAGTCGCTGTGCGCTGTCAGTTATGCTTGTGCAAACTGCACTAGATACCCACGACCTGGTCTCTACTCAAGATGTTGATAGTGAAGGAACACAACTGCACAAGCGACAGCTAACAGTATTAGCAGGTGATTATTATAGCGGTTTGTATTACTATTACTTAGCACAAACGGGGCAAATTGACTTAATTAAGGTAATTGCTTCGTCTATTAAAGAAATTAATATTGCTAAAATCCACATCTATCATAACCAAACACAAGACGTACAGGATATGATGACGAATTTCTTTACGGTTGAATCATCGCTTATTAATTCCTTATGTGATTACTTTAATTGTCCGGAGTGGCGAGAGCTTTTAGAACATGCCTGTCGTTTAAACGCTATTTCAACCCAGCTAATAAAGTTGGCAAAACAAGAAGCCTCGATTTTATTAGACAATTATTATAAAAATGGAATGAAAAGCATTGGAATTCAAGAAGCGCTTTATGCTTCAAGTGAACCATCAATTGCTGTGGTAAAGCAATACCTAGCAGCAGGTTCACCTTTCATTAATGAGCTTAATGAGCCGTTAAAAGAGCATTTATACGAGATGATTGGCAGCTTAGAGCGTCTTAAAAATGTTGTAGGAGAAGGATAGTATGCAGCAATCAAAAGAAGAGCGTGTGCATGGAGTTTTCGAGAAAATATATAAAAATTATGATCAAATGAATTCAGTAATTAGCTTTCAGCGTCATAAAGCATGGAGAAAAGATACGATGAAGCGAATGGACGTACAGCCAGGGACAACTTCACTGGATGTATGCTGTGGAACAGCTGATTGGACATTAGCTATGGCTGAAGCTGTAGGTCCAACTGGTAAAGCTGTTGGGCTTGATTTTAGTCAAAACATGCTGAAGATTGGGCATGAAAAAGTGAACCAATCATCATTTTTAAATGTTGAATTATTGCATGGTAACGCAATGAATTTACCGTTTGAAGATAACTCATTTGATTATGTCACAATTGGCTTTGGTCTTCGAAATGTTCCTGACTATATGGCAGCATTGAAAGAAATGTACCGAGTAGTAAAGCCAGGTGGGAAAGTGGTATGTTTAGAAACATCTCAGCCAACCATGATTGGTTACCGACAAGCGTACCGTTTATACTTTAAATATATTATGCCTGCATTTGGGAAGCTATTTGCTAAAAGCTACGATGAATATTCATGGCTTCAAGAATCAGCGTGCGATTTCCCAGGCCCAAAAGAACTGGCTGAAATGTTTAAACAAGCAGGATTTGAAGACATTGAAGTTAAAACCTATACCGGTGGAGTAGCTGCAATGCATTTAGGGTACAAACGAGTATAGAGACAATTGTAATAAATATTAATGTGTAAAGTAGTGTAACATCGAACGATTGAAATGAATTTATAATGCTAGGTGAGTCCAATGAAATTAAAAATGATGTATACTTTTCTAAACACGGATATTGCACTAATTGAAAAAGAATTAGAGCAAAGGATTGAAACAAAAGAGGCATTAATTACAAATGCATCTCTTCACCTTTTACAGGCAGGGGGAAAAAGAATTCGCCCTGTCTTTGTTTTATTAGCCGGCAAGTTTGGCTCTTATGATGTCAATCAGATTAAGCATGTCGCAGTAGCCCTTGAGCTGATACACATGGCGTCTTTAGTTCACGACGATGTGATTGACGATGCGGATATGAGACGGGGTAAGCCAACGATTAAAGCCAAGTGGGATAATCGAATTGCTATGTATACGGGGGATTATATTTTTGCGCGTGCGCTTGAAACTATTACTAAAATTGAACAAGTGGATGCTCATAAAATCTTATCTGATACGATGGTTGAACTAACGCTAGGTGAGATTGAACAAATTAAAGATAAATATGATTTAAATCAAGACTTGCGTACGTACTTGCGTCGTATTAAGCGAAAAACAGCGTTGTTAATTGCAGCAAGCTGTCAGCTGGGGGCAATCGCGGCCGGTGCTCCAGAATCTATACATAAAAAGCTATTCCTGTTCGGTTACTATGTGGGAATGTCGTTTCAAATTACAGATGATATTTTGGATTTTACGTCTTCGGAAGAAAAGCTTGGTAAGCCGGTAGGAAGTGATTTGCTACAGGGGAACATCACACTGCCTGTTCTTTACGCATTAGAGGATCCAGATTTCCGTCTTAAAGTTGAGAGGTTATTTGTAGCAGACGATCAAACGGAGCTTATTTCCGAAATTATTACGTATATTACTTCTTCTGACGTAATTGATCGCTCTGTTAAAGTAAGTGAGCGTTACCTTGAAAAAGCCATGATGATCTTGAAAGAGTTACCAGATAATAAAGCGCGTAAAGCGTTATACCAGATTGCTAAGTACATTGGTAAAAGAAAATTTTAAAAAAATATTTTTGGTACGTTGTAAAACAACCTAAAGAGTGGTAAGATTTTCTTGAGTGTGATTACGCTTTCATTCGCTTTACATATCATAACTTCAGGGGTGGAGAGAAAATGATACAACAAACTTTTTTAATGGTCAAACCAGACGGGGTACAAAGAAGTATTGTGGGAGAGATTGTATCTCGCTTTGAAAAAAAGGGGTTTCAATTAGTAGGCGCAAAGTTAATGCACGTATCACAAGATTTGGCTGAAACACATTACGGAGAACATCGCGAAAAGCCATTTTTTAAAGAGCTAGTTGACTTTATTACATCAGGACCAGTATTTGCAATGGTATGGGAAGGGGAAAATGTCATTGCAAATGCACGTCAAATGATGGGGAAAACAAATCCTCAAGAAGCGCTTCCAGGTACAATTCGAGGAGACTATGGGCTTATTGTTGATAAAAATGTTATTCATGGTTCAGATTCTCCAGAGAGTGCCCAACGCGAAATTGCGCTGTTTTTCTCAGAGTCAGAGGTAGTATCATATAACAAACAGCTAAATAGTTTACTTTATTAAGCAGACAATTAGACAATTACCACGAAAAAAAGCAAATGAATCTAATTCATTTGCTTTTTTCTATGGAGAAATTTAACATCGATAAACGAGATTCCGATATAATGGAATAAAAAGAAATATGTAATATGATAGATAGGGGTCTTATTTATGACAAATGAATATGAAGAGTTTGTTCGCAAAATTAAGCTGAAAACAGGTATCGACTTGTCGTTATATAAAGAGGCACAAATGAAACGAAGGTTAGTATCTTTATATGAAAAGAAAGGGTTTACTAGTTTCCATACCTATTATCAAGCCCTAGCTTATCAAGAGGATTTATTGACTGAATTTTTAGATAGAATCACAATTAATGTTTCAGAGTTTTATCGAAATCGAAAGCGTTGGGAAGTGTTAGAAGAAACGATTCTACCTCAGTTAACAAAGGGGAACGAAACGCTAAAAGTCTGGAGCGCGGCATGTTCTACGGGAGAGGAACCATACACATTAGCGATGGTTTTATCTTCATACTATCCGCTTTCACACATTAAAATTTTAGCCACAGATTTGGATGAAACGGTTATTGAAAAAGCCAAAATAGGGTTGTATGCAGAAAAATCACTACAAGAAGTGCCGGTACATATAAAAAACAAGTATTTTACTAGTCAAGGATTGTTTTACAAAGTAAACGATGAGATTAAAAAGACGGTTACTTTTAAGAAACATAATTTACTTGCGGATCCCTTTTCACAACAGTTTGACTTAATTGTTTGTCGCAATGTGCTTATTTATTTCACTGAAGAGGCAAAGCATCAGCTTTATCAGAAGTTTTCGGATTCATTGAGAAAGGGAGGCGTCTTTTTTGTGGGAAGTACAGAGCAAGTATTTCAACCTCAGAAATATGGATTGGAAGTAGTAGATACGTTTTTTTATCGCAAATTATAATAGGGGCAGTAAAGAGTGCGTTCGCTTTTTTTTGTGTGGTGAAGTAACATAGAGTATGGTATAGTCATATTTAAAAATAAAAATTCAGACGATTTCCTGAAAAATACATAATAGTGGAGGTAGAAAGATGAGATACTTAACAGCAGGAGAGTCGCATGGCCCACAATTGACGACCATTCTAGAGGGTGTTCCAGCAGGGCTGCCTTTAACTGCGGAAGATGTAAACACAGAGCTTGCGCGTAGACAAAAAGGACATGGAAGAGGGCGTCGTATGCAAATTGAAACCGATCAGGTAGAAATTGTGAGTGGCGTTCGCCATGGCTACACGCTTGGATCTCCTATTGCGCTTGTTGTTGAAAATAACGATTGGAAGCATTGGACAAAGATTATGGGCATTGAGCCAATTTCTGAAGAAGAAGCCGAAGACGTAAAGCGAAAAATCTCACGCCCACGACCTGGACATGCAGATTTAAATGGCGCAATTAAATATGGACATCGCGATATGAGAAATGTATTAGAGCGTTCCTCAGCGCGTGAAACAACGGTTCGCGTTGCGGCTGGTGCAGTAGCAAAGCAAATTTTAGCTCAGTTTGGAATTAAAGTGGCAGGACATGTGCGTGAAATTGGGGGAATTAAAGCTAATCCTCCAGCATATGAAACTCTTGAACAACTCCAGGAAGTTACAGAGCGATCACCGGTTAGGTGTTTTGATGCAGCTGTTGAAAAAGATATGATGCAAGCGATTGATGATGCAAAAGAAGCTGGAGATTCAATCGGCGGAATTGTTGAAGTCATCGTGGAAGGTATGCCAGCTGGTGTTGGTAGCTATGTACACTATGATCGTAAATTAGATGCTAAAATTGCTGCGGCTGTAATGAGTATTAATGCGTTTAAAGGGGTTGAATTTGGCCTTGGTTTTGAAGCTGCTCGAAAGCCTGGTAGCGAAGTTCATGATGAAATTTTGTGGGATAAAAAAAATGGATACACAAGACGAACAAACCGTTTAGGTGGTTTTGAAGGTGGGATGACTACGGGAATGCCTATTGTTGTTAGAGGTGTTATGAAGCCAATCCCAACGCTCTATAAGCCATTGAAAAGTGTTGATGTTGAAACGAAAGAACCATTTGAAGCAAGTATTGAACGTTCAGATAGCTGTGCGGTTCCTGCAGCTAGTGTCGTAGCCGAAGCAGTTGTTGCGTGGGAGTTAGCATCTGCAATCGTAGAACAGTTTGGCCAAGACCAAATTGAAACGATTGCTGAAAATATTAAGCAGATGCGTGAATATGCGAGGGGATTTTAATGGAACAAATTCAAATTGAAACCAAGTCTAAAACATATCCTCTTTATCTAGGTGAAAACATTCTATCTAAACTTCCATCAGTTATCGAAAACGTAAAGCCAAATGCTTCACAAATTTTAGTGTTGACAGATGAAGCAGTAAACGAGTGCTACGGAGATAAAATGATGGACGCTTTATCTTCGTATTCAACGGTTTATAAATACGTACTGCCTAGCGGTGAGCAAGCGAAATCCTTCGAACATTACTATGCGTGTCAAACGTTTGCTTTAGAAAAGCAGCTGGATCGTAATGCTCTTATTATTGCATTTGGAGGAGGGGTAATTGGAGACTTAGCTGGCTTTGTTGCAGCAACTTATATGCGTGGTATCTCATTCATTCAGGTTCCAACAACCCTTCTTGCCCACGATAGTGCAGTCGGTGGAAAGGTAGCAATTAATCATGAACTAGGAAAAAATATGATTGGTGCGTTCTTTCAGCCAGAAGCTGTCTTTTATGACATTGAATTATTAAATACCTTACCTGAAAAAGAATGGCGTTCCGGTTTTGCTGAAGTGATTAAACATGCGTTAATTCATGACGTGGAATTCTATCAATGGCTGAAAACAACGATTAAAACGTTAAGTGATTTACGAGAGAATGCATTAATCCACGCGCTTAAAAAAGGAATCTCTGTTAAAGCAGCGATAGTGAAAGAAGATGAAATGGAAGCGGGTGTTCGAGCGCATTTAAACTTCGGACATACGTTAGGTCATGCCATTGAATCAGAATGTGGATATGGGAAAATTAGCCACGGGGAAGCGGTAGCAATTGGAATGCTTTTCGCCATGGATGTAAGCAACGCTTTAGGAAAAACAGCGTTTCCAGTATCCGAAATTGCTTCATGGTTTAAACAGTTTGGTTATCAAACATCGATTCCTTCACACTTAGAAAAAGAACGTTTATTAAAGAAAATGCAGGCTGATAAAAAGTCTAAGCAAAGTGACGTGTATATGGTCTTGCTCGAAGAAATTGGTCAACCTTATGTTCAAAAGGTGGAAGACGGTCTTATTTTAAACCTGTTAAGTCAGCAATTAGAGAATTCTAATTAAAAAAGTCTCATGGTTGACAATTTTTAGATGAACGTAATACAATGTAGATAGTTTAGAGTTAGTAATAAGTAGTTTAGTTGAGTTTAGGGTAGACGAGAATGAGATAGTTGAGAAGAGCTGAGTCTAGTTAAAATATGACATTCGTTTACCCAAAGGCATGCTTTTTTTTGATATGTCTTTGGGTTTATTTATAATATCTTCTAAAAACACCTCACTATTTCTCATTCTCCATTTGAAATGGAGGAATGAATCACATGACAAACACGTATACTTCCTTTCTGGAAGACTCTTCACACTTTTTAACAATTCCTATCACAAAGACGTTATATGTTGACAGCTTGACCCCAGTTGATCTGTTTCAGCGGGTGCAGGATGAAGCAGTCTATTTACTTGAAAGTAACGATGATACATCACCTTGGTCCAACTATTCATTTATTGGATTAAATCCTTTTTTATATGTTGCGGAAGAAAATGGTGAGTACATCATTAAAGACCGCTATTTACAACCGCGGTTTTCAGCTTCTAGCTTTAAAAATGCTGTTCAAACAGTGGATGAGCATTTTAAAGTAAAGCTTCCTAATCTGCCACTTCCCTTTAAAGGTGGTGCAGTTGGTTTTATTAGTTATGATGCGGTTTCACAAATTGAAAAAGTACAGGTCAATAAAGAAAATGACTTACAGATGCCAACATTTCATTTTATGTATTGCGAAACGCTATTAGCATACAATCACCAATCAAAAGAGTTAGTTCTTCTCCGCTATGTTCAGCTTAACGAAGGGGATACAGAGGCAGAAAAAAGTAAAAAGTATCAGCTTGCAGTTGAAGATATCAATTCGTATGTTAATCAAATAGTGAATCCCTCAACAAACAAGTTACCGCTTGTCTTTAATTCAGAACAAAAAGACGTAACGTTTAAAGGTGTAACTTCTTCGTACGAGAAAGAGCAGTTTATGAACGACGTTAACAAAATTAAAGAGTATATCAAAAGCGGTGACGTCTTTCAGGCGGTTTTATCCCAACGTT
Organism: Priestia sp. FSL W8-0001; assembly: GCF_038050335.1. Lineage (NCBI taxonomy): Bacteria > Bacillati > Bacillota > Bacilli > Caryophanales > Bacillaceae > Priestia > Priestia sp. FSL W8-0001. Next base: position 3,016,996 of record NZ_JBBPAL010000001.1, on the reverse strand, counting down.
TTCAAGTTCCAACGAAAGCTTCTGGGTTTGATATTTACAGAGTATTGCGACTAGTTAACCCGTCTCCTTATTTATTTTATGTCAAAGTAGACGGTGTGGAATTAATCGGTAGCTCTCCAGAAAAGCTTATTGGAATCGAAAATGGTGAATTAGAAATTCATCCTATCGCTGGAACAAGACGTAGAGGACGGAACGAAGAAGAAGATCAGCATATGTACGAAGATTTAATCCAAGATGAAAAAGAACGTGCTGAACACTATATGCTAGTCGACTTAGCGCGTAATGATATTGGAAGAGTAGCTAAATACGGTAGCGTACAGACACCGGTATTAATGGAGTTGGTTAAATTTTCACACGTCATGCACTTAATTTCTAAAGTAACGGGAACTATTAGCCCAAGCGTTCATCCAATTGATGCTTTGCTAGCTGCCTTTCCAGCTGGGACAGTATCAGGTGCGCCAAAGGTGAGAGCCATGCAAATTTTAAATGAAATTGAACCTGTTGCACGTAATGTATATGCAGGAACCGTTGCTTATTTAGGGTTTGATGGGAATATTGATTCTTGTATTGCCATTCGAACAATTGTCTTAAAAGATGAAGTAGCTTATGTACAGGCTGGTGCTGGTATTGTAGCAGACTCTAAGCCAGAGCTAGAATGGAAAGAAACCCGTAACAAAGCGAGTGCCTTAATTAAAACGATTCAAATCGCTCAAGATATCTACGACAAAAAGGAGAATGTGTATGTTTAAAGAACTGCTATCAAAATGCTTAAATGGCGAAACGTTATCAGCTGTAGAAGCACAAGAGCTTATGAATGACATTATGAATGGGCAAGTTCCACCTACACAAATTGCAGGTATCCTTACTTTGTTAACTTACCGAGGCGAAACAGTTGAGGAAATCGTCGGCTTTGTTAAAGGGATGAGAAATAACATGAACACAATCTCCATTAGGTATGAAAACGTGATTGATACATGTGGAACTGGAGGAGATGGGGCGTCAACGTTTAATATTTCTACAGCAAGTGCTATTGTGGCATCAGCAGCTGGTGTAAAAGTAGCAAAGCATGGCAATCGTGCCGTTTCATCAAAAAGCGGAAGTGCGGATGTACTAGAGAGATTAGGAGTGGATATTCAAGGAGAGAAGACTGAAGTTGAAGAAGCGCTTGAACGTGTCAACATGTCATTTCTATTCGCTCCTCTTTATCACCCAGCTATGAAGCATGTTGCTCAAACACGCCGAGAATTAGGGTTTCGTACAGTTTTCAATGCGCTGGGTCCTTTAGCTAATCCCACAAATTGCAGCAAGCAGGTAATTGGTGTGTATTCAATCGATTTAGCAAGAAAGCTTGCACAAGCTTTAGTACAGCTTAAAGCTAAACATGTACTGCTAGTTTGTGGTCGAGATGGTCTAGACGAAATAAGCGTAACGACTGAAACAGACGTAGTGGAAGTGAAAGATGGGCGCGTCGTAGAGTATATGCTGTCTCCTGAATCACTAGGTGTCCAAAGGGGAACTATGAAAGAGCTTATAGTAAATGATGCGGCAGAAAGCGCAGCTCTTATTCAATCAATCTTTAAAAACGGTGAGAACAAAATTGCACAGTCAGCGGTTGCTGTGAACGCAGCAGCTGCCATATATGTAAGTGGTGCTGTTCAAACACTAGAGCAAGGAGTCGTTGAAGCGATTCGAATCATCGAAAGCGGTCAGGCATTCGAACAGCTCCAGCGTTTAAAATCTGAAGAGGTGGTTAATCGTGCTTAACAAAATTATTGAAACCAAAAAACAAGAAGTAGCAAACTTAGTGCTACCAGATCCTGTTCAAGTAGAGAAAGTGTCATTCTTAGAAGCTCTTGCAAATTCAAACCGTATGCTTTCACTGATTGCAGAAGTGAAAAAAGCATCCCCTTCAAAAGGACTGATTCAACGAAACTTTAACCCTGTTACGATTGCTAAAGCGTACGAAGCAGGAAAAGCAGACGCCCTCTCAGTTTTAACAGATGAGCAGTATTTTATGGGCCACCGGGCATATTTGACTGAAATAAAACAAAACGTAAACCTTCCTGTTTTGAGAAAAGACTTTATTATTGATGAGCTTCAAGTTGAGGAAAGTGCTCGCATCGGTGCAGATGCTATTCTATTAATTGGAGAAGTCCTTGAGCCTGTACATTTAAAGGAGTTATATGAACAAGCAGGTGAGCTAGGGCTTGATTGTTTAGTTGAGGTTCATTCAGCTGAGACATTAGAACAAATTTTACGCGTGTTAACACCACAGATTATTGGCGTTAATAATCGTAATTTGCGCACGTTTGAGACATCCATTACCCAAACAAAGGATATTGCTCCCCTTATTCCAAAGGATAGCTTATTTGTTAGTGAAAGCGGAATTTATGAATATAAAGACCTTACTTATGTAAAAGAAGCCGGTGCAAAAGCAATTCTAGTTGGAGAGTCATTAATGAAACAAGATAATCAGCAAGCAGCGATTGGAAATCTATTCGGAGAAACAAGTCATGCACATTAAGTACTGCGGTATCCAAACAATTGAAGATTTTCAATTAGCAAAGGCTGGACTTGCTGATTACGTAGGCTTTATCTTTTATTCGAAAAGTAAGCGGTACGTTACGCCAGAAAAAGTTCAGGTTATGAACTGTTCAGGCTTTGAAATGAAAAAAGTGGGCGTGTTTGTGAATGAAGCTCCTAGCGAGGTATTAGAAACAGCGGTGAAAGCAGACTTACAGGTGATTCAATGTCATGGAAATGAATCACCTGAAGAACTTATTTTTTATAAAAATGTTGGCTATGAAGTTTGGAAAGCTTTGCCTCATGGTCCACAGACGCTACAAGCCATGGAGCGTTATAAAGGCGTTGTTGATGGCTATGTAATTGATAGTAAAGTCAAAGAACAATTTGGCGGAACGGGCGTTGCGTTTGACTGGAATTTTGTCCCGGCCTATACCAATACGGCTCGCTCTTATAGCAAGAAATGCTTTATTGCAGGTGGAATCACAGAATCTAATATTGATAGCCTAATGTACTATCACCCAGATGGTATCGATCTATCAAGTGGAATTGAAAGTGACGGTAAAAAAGATCAACAAAAAATAAAGCGTATCGAAAGGAAGATTTTACATGACATACAATCATCCAGATGAATTTGGTAGATTTGGAGAATTTGGTGGAAAATATGTACCTGAAACGTTAATGAAGCCATTGGAAGAAGTAGAGAAAGCTTTGGATGAAGCTATGCAGGACCCAGCTTTTAAAGAAGAGTATTTATTTCTTCTTAAAAATTATTCAGGAAGACCTACAGCCCTAACTTATGCAGATAACTTAACAAATAAACTGGGTGGAGCGAAGATTTACTTAAAACGCGAAGACTTGAATCATACTGGAGCTCATAAGATCAATAATGCGATTGGACAAATTTTGTTAGCAAAGCGCATGGGGAAAAAGAAAATCATTGCTGAAACAGGTGCTGGTCAGCACGGCGTGGCTACGGCCACGGTGGCTGCTAAGTTTGGTATGGAATGCAAAGTGTTTATGGGAGAGGAAGATATTGAGCGCCAAGCATTAAACGTATTTCGTATGAAACTATTAGGAGCAGAAGTTATTCCAGCTACTTCAGGCACAAAAACCTTAAAGGATGCAACAAATGAAGCGATCCGTTACTGGGTTCAGCACTGTGAGGATCATTTTTATTTAATTGGTTCCGCTATTGGTCCGCACCCTTACCCAAAAATGGTTCGTGATTTTCAAAAAATTATTGGAGAGGAAGCAAAACAGCAGTTTCTACAGGCGGAAGGCAAGCTTCCTAATACGGTAATTGCTTGTGTTGGTGGTGGTAGCAACGCGATCGGGATGTTCTACGACTTTATTAAGGACGAAAGGGTAGAGCTTATAGGAGTAGAAGCTGGAGGAAAAGGTGTTCATACACAGCTTCATGCTGCCAAAATGGAAAAAGGAACTAAAGGCGTTATTCACGGGACGTTAACGTATCTATTGCAAGATGAAAATGGTCAAATTACAGAGCCTTATTCGATTTCAGCAGGACTTGACTATCCTGGAATTGGCCCAGAGCACTCTCACTTATCTTCAATAGGAAGAGTAAGGTATGAAAGCGTAACGGATGATGAGTCGATTGAAGCGCTTCAGCTACTGTCGAAAACAGAAGGAATTATTCCAGCAATTGAATCAGCACATGCGCTTGCTAAAGCATTTGAGGTAGCAAAAACTAAGACAAAAGATGAAAGTATTTTGATTTGTTTATCAGGACGAGGGGATAAAGATGTTCACACTCTTGTTAATTTATTAGAAAGGAAGGAAAAAGAATATGAGCACATTTAAGCAGCGATTACCGAAACATGATACGCTATTTATTCCTTTTATTACAGCCGGAGATCCGCATGAAGATGTCACGATAGAGCTTGCTTTAGCTTTGCAAAAAGAAGGAGCTTCTGTATTGGAGTTAGGCGTTCCATATTCCGACCCTTTAGCGGATGGACCGATCATTCAAGCGGCTTCTAGCCGTGCACTTGCTCAGGGAATGTCTATATCAAAAGCAATTAAACTTGTGCCAAAAATGAGAAAAAAAGGAGTGGAAATTCCGATTATTCTCTTTACCTATTTTAATCCTGTGTTACAATTAGGTTTAGAATCCTTTTTCGCTTTAGTGCGAGAAAATGAAATTGATGGTGTATTAATTCCTGACTTACCCTATGAAGAAAGTACAGAGATTCGCACCCTTGCTGAGCAAAACGAGGTAGCTTATATTTCAATGGTTGCTCCAACATCTAAAGAGCGTATTGAAAAAATCTCCAAAGATGCAACAGGCTTTTTATACTGCGTATCATCCCTTGGCGTAACTGGAATTCGAGAAACGCTTCCTGAGGACTTAGATTCATTTTTAAAGGAAGTTAAGGCTTCGACGTCCATACCCGTTGCCGTGGGGTTTGGTATTTCAACAAGCCACCAGGTTGAAGTATTAAAAGAATACACGGATGGTATTGTAATTGGTAGTGCAATTGTTCACAAAGTTGAGGAACTTCAATCGGTACTTTTAAATAAGGAGACAAGGTCAGAAGGAATAGCAAGTTTTCAAGCGTATATAGCGTCCATCGTTTCACCGATACAAAAATGCGAGGTGTAACAAGTTGAAAGTAAAAGAGCAATTATTAACATTATCTCCATATAAGCCAGGCAAGCCCATTGAGGAAGTTAAAAAAGAATACAACTTAGAAACTGTTGTGAAGCTAGCATCTAATGAGAATCCGTATGGCTGTTCAAATCGAGTGAAGGAAGCTATTTACGAAGAGCTTAATCATATGGCACTTTATCCAGACGGCTATAGTGCAGAATTAAGAACAGCACTGGCTGAATATTTACATGTCAAAGGTGAGCAGCTTATTTTTGGGAACGGTTCAGATGAAGTTATTCAAATTATTTGCCGTGCTTTACTATCACCAGAAACAAATACGGTGATGGCAACGCCGACATTCCCTCAATACCGTCACAATGCGGTAATTGAAGGAGCTGAAATTCGTGAGGTTCCGCTTCGAAACGGTGACCACGACCTGTCGGCAATGTTAAGCGCAATTGATGAACAAACGACTGTCGTTTGGGTATGTAGCCCCAATAATCCAACCGGTACCTATGTAAAGCAAAAAGACCTGATGGAATTTATTAAGCAAGTTCCAAAGCATACGCTGATTGTTATGGATGAAGCATATTATGAATACGCAGCACAAGAAGAGGACTTTCCACAAACTGTAGATCTACTGGATGAGTACGAGAATTTAATTGTACTACGTACGTTTTCAAAAGCTTATGGATTGGCTTCACTTCGAATTGGGTACGGCATTGCAAATGAAGCATTATTACAAAGAATAGAACCTGCTCGTGAGCCGTTTAATACAAGTCGTATGGCTCAAAAAGCGGCGATTGAAGCTTTGAAAGATCAAGACTTTATTAATGAGTGCAAGCGTAAAAATGAAGATGGTTTACAGCAATACTATGCATTTTGCGAAAAGAACGGTTTGAATTACTATCCTTCTTACACTAACTTTGTACTAATTGATTTTGGTCAACCAGGCGATGAAGTATTCCAATTTCTATTGGAAAGAGGGTATATTGTTCGTTCTGGCAACGCATTAGGCTTCCCTACATCTGCACGGATTACAATTGGGACAAAAGAGCAAAATGAACAAATTATTCAATTACTTCAAGAGTATGTGAGTAAACATAAATCATTTGCATAATAATGTAGAAATGAGAGTGTGAGATCACACTCTCATTTCATATGTGAAATACGAGGTGACAAAGGTGACAGGAACAGTTTTTGTAATTGGGATGGGCCTAATTGGTGGTTCGTTAGCGTTAAATATAAAGAATACATATGAATCAATGCATATTATTGGTTACGATATTAATGAAGAGCAGGTAAAACTAGCAAAATCGCTAACTGTTATTGACGAAATAAGTAGTTCAATTGAAGCTGGAGCTAAAAAAGCTGATTTCATTGTTATTGCTGTGCCTGTTACACAAGCCGTTCAAGTTGTGCAAGAATTAGAAAGTATTCCTTTGAAAAAAGAGGTTATTGTTACGGATGTTGGGAGTACAAAAGAACAAATCGTTCAAACGGCTTCATGCTTACTTTCAAAAGGGATTCAATTTATTGGCGGTCATCCAATGGCTGGTTCTCATAAAAGTGGTGTCACAGCATCTAAAGCTCACTTGTTTGAAAATGCAATGTATGTGTTAACTCCTTCTCCTCATACGGAAAAAGAGGCTGTTAATAGACTTAAAAAATTACTGGCAGGTACAAAAGCTAATATCATTGTTCTTTCACCAAAAGAACATGATAAGCTTGCAGGTGTTATCAGTCATTTTCCTCATATCATTGCAGCTAGTCTTGTGCATCAAGCAGAGCATTATCAGCAAGGAAATCCTCTTGTTTCTAAGTTAGCAGCGGGTGGTTTTCGTGATATTACTCGAATTGCATCGAGCAGTCCAGCGATGTGGAGAGATATTTTACTTCATAATCAAGATGCGTTACTTCAAATGTTCGACTATTGGTTAGATGAGATGCACAATGTGCGTAGTATGATTGAGAAGAGAAATGCTGAGAATATCTATGCGTATTTTTCTCAGGCAAAAGAATTTCGCGATCAGCTTCCGGTGCGTTCAAAAGGAGCGATACCCTCTTTTTATGATCTATATGTAGATGTTCCTGACTATCCGGGTATCATTTCAGAAGTAACAGGATACCTAGCAGAAGAAGAAATTAGCATTACAAACATCCGAATTCTAGAAACGCGCGTAGATATCTATGGTGTTTTAAGACTTAGTTTTCAAACCGATGAAGATCGTAAAAAAGCAAAAGTGTGCTTAGAGGGCCGAGGTTATCAAACGTTTATTTCATAATGTAGTTGCAAGAGACTGAGACATAAGTAGTTCAGTCCTTACTATACCTGAACGATTGAGAGTTCATAACTTTTAATCGTTCAGGTTTTTTTGGTTGATTGTGAAAACAATGTTGGAAACAGGGTGGAATGGAGCGTAGGACACTCGACTCCTGCGGGAAAGAGAGGGAAAACGGAGATCCCGCAGCGCAGCGAGGAAGCTCAGGTTCCTCCCCGCGGAAAGCGAGTGACCGTAGCGCAATGGAACGAACGTGTGGAGACAAACTAAAGAGATGGGAACAGCTAGTGTTCGTCTTTTAGAAGCCATCATTTTGTTATGTCCCAAACTCTTATTATTCAATCCGTTTTGTTGAACAAAACAGTAATCTCATTTATTATAGGGACTACTAACAAATTTGTTTATAACCATTAGTAAATACAATCGATCATACTAAGTGATGAAAACATATAGACGAAGTGATAAAGGAGATTATAGGATGACGAAATTAGATCGTGCTATACGATATGTAGAGGAAAATGAAGTTGAAAAAGGGTTAGCGCTTATCAATGAGCTGAAGCATGAAGCAACCGACGAAGAAAAGTTTCTAATGGTTGAGCAGCTTCACGAATGGGGACTTGTAAATGAAGCGTTACCTTTAGTAGACGAGTTAATTAAGAAGTATCCATCCGAAGGTGAGCTCCATTTATTAAAAGCAGAGATTTTAATTGATTTAGAGGAAGAAGAAGAGGCTATTCACATCTTAAGTCAAGTAGCAACGACTGACTCAAATTACGTAGCAGCTTTAATCTTGATGGCGGATTTATACCAAATGCAAGGTTTAACGGAAGTAAGTGAGCAAAAGCTACTTGAAGCAAAACGCCTATTGCCAACTGAAAAAGTAATTGATTTTGCACTAGGTGAATTCTACAGCAGTCAAGGAATGTATCAGCAATCTATTCCTTATTTTGAAGAGGTATTAAAAACAGATAAAGAACTAAATGGAATTGACTTAAGACAGCGTCTGGCAGAAAGTTTAAGCGGAGTTGGGAAATTCGAAGAGGCTCTACCGTATTTTCATGATGCGTTACAAGACAAGCTAGAAATCAACACGTTATTCGAATATGCATTTTCAGCGTATCAAGCTGGGCATTATCAAACAGCTATTGAGAAGTTTGTAGAGTTAAAAGAGTTAGATCCTCAATACCATTCTTTGTATTTATATTTAGCAAAATCATACGAGCACGAAGAGTTGCTTGAAGAAGCTGCAGCTGCAGTCAATGAAGGAATTTCTCAAGATGAATTTCAAAAAGAACTTTATTTCTTTAAAGGGAAAATTGCGTTGAAGCGCGGTATAGAAGAAGAGGCAGAAGCTGCTTTTAAACAAGCCATTGCATTGGATCCGGGATATGTTGAAGCAATTTTAACATTATCTAAGCTATATATGAGCCAGGAGAAATATGAAGAAGTCATTGAGTTAATTACCCATGCTAATGAATACAATGAGCATGACCCAAACTTTGACTGGGATTTGGCAAAAGCTTATCAGGAAACGGAAGAATATGAAAAAGCAGCAACTCATTATGAAGCAGCATCTCGCGTTTTCTTAGATGAATATGCGTTTCTTGAAGAGTACGGCTATTTCCTACTGGAAGAAGGAAATAGAGAAAAAGCCAAAGAAATGTTTAAAAAATTACTAGTCTTAGATCCATCATCAGTTGAAATTCAAGACATATTATTTCAACTGGAAGAATAAATAATAGTTCAAAGGATTTTCTAATTGTCATGTGGAATATTAATCTGTAAAAGGTGTTTAAGACCTGTGATTAAACACAGAGGAGGGAAGTGAGACTATGACGACCCCTGTTACTGTCAACGAAAAGAAAGAATTTGTTCGCTGGTTTTTAACAAATTATCAATTGAAACGCCGAGAATGTGTATGGATTTTAAACTATTTAATGAGTCATGATCAACTGATGCAGCGCGTTCACTTCGTAGAGCAAGCGCAGTTTTGTCCTCGAGGAATGGTCATGTCAACACATTGTGTAGAAGACCCACCGTTTCGCTTTTATAAAGAAAACATCATGACAACGGATGCGGAAAAATCATTTCATGATATTCGATTAAATCGTGATGAAGACATTTATATTCAGCTTAATTTTCGCTCATTATATTCATCAACACAATATGTTGCGGTGTTAGAAGAAAACCCATATATGCCCAAAACAGTGCAAACAAATGAAAAGGATCGGCTCTTTGCAGAGCAAGTGTTGGAACAGTCCATTCAACGCTTCCAACGTTCAAAGGTTATGGAGCTAATTGATAAAGCATTAGACGAAAATAACAGAGAAGAATTTGAGCGTCTAACGACATATTTAAATAAGCATTACCAAGCAAAATAATTCAAAAAGAGATTGGCTACAGTAGCAGTAAAGTCAATCTCTTTTTCCATATGTAAAAAGAGATGTACAGCAATGACGGGGTGAAATGTAAATGAAATGGCATGTGAAAGACGTTGAATTATATCTACAATCTAAAGAATATGTAGATTCAATTATTATTCCGCTGATTCCAATTGATTTTGGAGCAGCCATGAAAACAACCGCAGCAATGAACGAGTACACAACGATTATTACATCAGAATTAGAAAGACAATTTAAAGGACGAGTTCTACTAGCACCAAGTTTTACATACTTAAAGCAATTAGGAGCTCAACATGCTCTCAAGAATCTGATAGATTGGAAGAATCAAGTGAGTATTAGCGAGACAAAGCATATTTTTTTCTTAACGAATGACCGTGACTGGATTGCTTATGATCAAGAGCTAGAATCAAAGTTAATATGGATTCCAACGCTTCCTTTAGAGCATATGGAAGAAGCTCATAAGCAAAGAGTAGTTGCAAATCAAATTGAACAAATTATTCCAGATTTCTTGGAAAAGTGGAAAAGCTAAACCTTAATAAGATAAGAATGGAAGCGTAAACAAAAAATAACCAAAAAATTTAGAAAAATAAAGGTTATTTCCATGTTTTAGGGGTTGCTTATATTGACCTTGCATGCATATTGATATATCATGAAAATGTCCTAGTTTAATAGAATAAATCATCATGTTTCCACACTATGTTCAAGGGGCTGAGCTTTTAATAGAGGGGGGAATATCATGAGTGAGAAAGACCATCGGGTATCAAGACGACAGTTTTTAAACTATACTCTTACTGGTGTAGGAGGGTTTATGGCTGCCGGTATGCTCATGCCAATGGTAAGGTTTGCGGTTGATCCAGTGTTGAAAAAAGGGGTAGACCAGGATTTAGTGGCTGTCGCACAAGTGGATGACATCACAGCTGAACCGAAGCGTGTTGACTTTAAAGTAAATCAAGTTGACGGTTGGCATGAGTCGGAAGAACCGCGTTCAGCTTGGGTTTACAAAGATAAAGATGGAGAAATTGTAGCTCTATCACCAATTTGTAAGCACTTAGGCTGTACTGTTAACTGGGCTGGTGACAAAGCACATCCAAACCAGTTTTACTGTCCGTGTCATGACGGAAGATATTACAAAGACGGAAAGAACGTAGCAGGCACTCCACCGATGGGTCCGCTAGATGGATACGTACAAAAAGTAAAAGATGGTACATTGTATCTTGGAAAAGCCAAACCACGGGGAGGGGCATAGAGCATGCTAAATAAGATCTATGATTGGGTAGACGAGCGGCTTGATATTACCCCATTATGGCGTGATATTGCCGATCATGAAGTACCTGAACACGTCAATCCAGCTCACCACTTTTCAGCGTTTGTTTATTGTTTTGGTGGCCTGACGTTTTTTGTAACCGTTATTCAAATTTTATCTGGTATGTTTTTAACGATGTACTATGTACCGGATATTAAAAATGCATGGGAATCTGTTTATTATTTACAAAATGAAGTTGCATTTGGTCAAATTGTTCGTGGTATGCATCATTGGGGAGCTAGCCTTGTTATTGTCATGATGTTTCTACATACACTTCGGGTTTTCTTCCAAGGAGCATATAAAAAGCCAAGAGAACTAAACTGGATTGTAGGAGTTTTAATCTTTTTCGTTATGTTAGGTTTAGGATTTACAGGCTATTTATTGCCATGGGATATGAAAGCGCTATTTGCTACAAAAGTAGGGCTACAAATAGCTGAGTCCACGCCAATTATTGGTCAACAAATAAAAACGTTGTTATCAGGACATCCAGATATTGTTGGTGCCCAGACGCTTACTCGATTCTTTGCGATTCACGTCTTCTTCTTACCTGGTGCTTTGCTGGGATTAATGGGTGCTCACTTCTTAATGATTCGTAAACAAGGTATTTCTGGTCCACTATAAGTTAAAAAATTTAATTTATATGTGAGAAATATGTGAAGAAAGGGAGGGAGAATCGGCATGCATCGTGGTAAAGGGATGAAATTCGTCGGTGACTCACGTGTACCTGCTGAAAGAAAACCGAATATTCCAAAAGACTATTCGGAATTTCCAGGTAAAACGGAAGCATTTTGGCCAAACTTTTTATTAAAGGAATGGATGGTAGGTGCGGTCTTTTTAATTGGTTATCTTTGTTTAACTATCGCGCATCCTTCTCCATTGGAGCGGATTGCAGATCCGACTGACACGGGATACCTGCCATTACCAGACTGGTATTTCTTGTTTTTATACCAGCTTTTAAAGTATACGTATGCTTCAGGTCCATATAACGCTATTGGAGCCTTTATTATTCCAGGTATCGCTTTTGGTGCGCTCATGCTTGCACCGTTTCTTGATCGAGGTCCTGAAAGAAGGCCAGCAAAGCGCCCGCTAGCAACAGGCTTTATGTTATTAGGAGTAGCCGCGGTATTTTACTTAACGTGGGAGTCAGTTGTAAGTGTAGATTGGGAAGCAAAAGAAGCTCAGGGGGAAATCCGTGAAGAAGTAGCGATTGATACGGAAGCAGACGGCTACAAAATTATGCAAGAGCAGACGTGCTTAACCTGTCATGGTGAAAATCTTCAGGGAGGACCTGCAGCGCCAGCGCTAACAGGATTAGATTTATCTGCTGAAGAAATCGCAGATATTGCTAAAAATGGTCAAGGTAGTATGCCCGCTGGCATTTTTAAAGGTTCGGATGAGGAGTTAAAGACGCTGTCTGAGTTTATAGCAAATATAGGGAAAGAAGAATAAAAAAATACCTATTTATAGCTTCGCTATGAATAGGTATTTTTTTTTATGGAAAATAACTTTATAATGATGAAGAAATTGTCATATCGTAATTCATATGAAGCGAAAGAGAGGTGTTCACGTTGAGTTGGTTTTGGTATACGTTAAAAGATAAGCGTTTTTTAACATTTTTACTAATCGTCAACATCTTGGGAACAATCTATGGTTATATTTGGTATGGGAATCAGCTGTCACAAACTCCTGCTCGTTTCCTTTTGTTTGTTCCAGATAGTCCGACAGCAAGCTTGTTTTTTGTTATTGTTTTAATTGGTTTTTTATTAAAAAAACAACTTCCACTATTTGAAGCTTTAGCAATGATTACGCTATTTAAATATGGAATTTGGGCAGTTGTAATGAATCTCCTTGTCTATTTGACAACAGGGCAAATGGATGCCATCATGCTTATGCTTATGGGATCACACGGTGCTATGGCTGTTCAAGGTTTATTGTATTCACCGTTTTACAGAATTAAGCTTTGGCATTTAGCAATTGCGGCTGTTTGGACTTTACATAATGACATTATCGACTATGTGTTTTTTATGATGCCAAGGTATAGCATGCTAAATGACTATATCCCTCAAATTGGTTACTTTACGTTTTGGTTGAGCATCTTTTCAATTTTGTTAGCATACATATTAGCGGTTTTACCGCTTCAAAAAAAACAGCATGCTTATGAAAAAAATTAAAAAATAGGCGAACCAAACAAGCCCTCATATTCTACACTATAGTAGGCTAATATGTATGAGGTGAGTGACTGTGAATGAGACAAAACGAGAGGTTCATCCATCTGTTGTAGAATTTAAAAACTTTGTTAAAGCACATCCGAAGCTAGTGGAAGAAGTTCGAACGCAAAGAAAAACGTGGAAAGAGCTATATGAAGACTGGTACTTATTCGGGGCTGAAGATTCCATATGGGATACTTATCGCTCTGAAGATGAGAAAACAGAACCAGAGACGGCAGAAGAAGCAGAGAGTAAAAAAGACATCATGTCCACAATTGTATCATCCTTCAAAAATATGGACTTAGATCAAATGCAAAATCATATCACAAATATTAATTCAGCCATTACCAATATCCAGCAGGTGTTGCAGCAATTTCAATCACCAAAATCATTAACGCACAGCACGCCATCTGGTCCAAGAAATCCATTTGGCTTTCGGAAGGACTAGGAGATTATGCGGGAAGATGTATATGAGTATATCCGCTCTAAGCCAAAACTGAATGAATTCATTCGGGAGCAGCCGATGTGGTATCGTCGCTTGACAAGAAACCCAGATGAATTAGAAAAGTTTGACTTAGAGTCAAAAACCTATTATAAGCAGACGATTCCTCATAAAGTTGAAAAATTTTCAAACTCTATTCAGATGGCAAACATGATGTTTCACATGTTTCAGTCGATGAGAAATCAATAATTTGTTAGAAAGCTTCGTCTTTGCGAAGCTTTTTTTGAGTAAAAAAGAACCCTAGTGCGAAAGCTAAGCATAAAACATTTGCAAAGGATGATCTGAATGCGTGTTATATTATGCTTGCTAGCTTGTATCTTTTCACTTGTAGGGTGTCAGAATGATAAGCCAAAGCCGGAAACAAATAAAGAAATGGTAAGCTTTTCAGGCCAAGCTGCCATGGAAACGATAGGTACAGAGAAACAATTAGTAGTACATCAGCATGTAAGAGGTGCCAATGTATATGTGGAATGTATTATTAACGGATTTTCATTTAACGATGGTAACGGTTTTCTTGAAGTGAAAGTTGACGGTAAAGCAATCAATCCTATTAAGCAAGCTGCTTTTGTCATTAAAGCACTGCCAAAAGGTTCTCATCAAATTACGATTGAGCTGATGAAAAATGAGCAAGAAAGTTACGATTTAAAAGAATCTTTTACAATTAAAATTGTATAAATGAAAAGAACATGTAATAAAATGTTGCATGTTCTTTTTCTTTTGAAACTGAAACATGATAAGATAAAGCAGGAGGTGTATATTTACGATGCTCACAACAATGAGAACAATTGAGCTACTTGATGAGTCTGATGCGCTAGCAAATATGGTTTTGCATTCGGACGTAGCTGAACATTATCGCGAATGTTTAAATAGATTAAATAAAGACACAGAAGCACAGAAATTAATTGCTGAATTCGGTAAAATGAAAGAGCAATACGAAGATGTCCAGCGGTTTGGTAAATATCATCCCGATTATAAATCCATTACAAAGCAAATGCGCGATATTAAGCGCTCTGTAGATTTACAGCATACGATTGCTGCGTTTAAAAAAGCGGAAAATGAGCTACAAAAGCTTTTAGATGAGATTAGTGTTATTATTGGACAATCTGTGTCAGAACATATAAAAGTTCCAACAGGCAATCCATTTTTCGATACAGGAAGCAGCTGTGGCGGAGGATGTGGAGCCGGTGGAAGCTGTGGCTGTAGCGCTTAAGCGTTACAACCTCAGTCGCGTACAATCGGTACCGCACACGTTTCCACAACAGAATGATTTTCTTTGAGGAACAAAGAAGCGGTGACGGTAGACGTATATTGAAGTGGCGTGGCGAACAAACTCCGTTTGCCACGTTACTTTTGCATTTGTGGTAGCTGTCTCAGAGGCTATATGAATCCATTTTTCAATTTGATGCCGATCACCTTTGCTTGATGTAATGTAAAGGAACGGAACATGCGTAATTTCTTTTTTTTCTACTTGTTCAATTAATTTATTCCTAGTAAAATGAGAAAAAAAGGAAGACCAAACGTCATCTAACGTCATACATAACTCACCTACTTCAGTTTCATATAAAACTATTTTAACCTATGTAAAAGGGGAAGCTATTATGTTTGTTAATCGTCAAGGACTTATTGCATATGTGCATTCTGTGAAGCAAGCAAAAGCACTTCGTAAGTATGGGAATGTACAGTATGTTTCAAGAGAACTAAAATACGTTGTGTTGTATTGCAATCAGGATGGAATTGAAAAGACAATGGAGCGTATTCAGTCGCTACCTTTTGTGAAAAAAATATTGCTTTCTTACCGACCAGAATTAAAAACTGAATTTGAAAATTCAAAGCCCGATAAAGCAAAAGAGTACGACTACAAGATTGGTATATAATTAAAAGGAATGTTTCTTTGAAACATTCCTTTTTTTATGTATGTCTATTGCAAAGGTGAAATATATCTGTTCATACGCAAAATGCCAATTAAATGTTGGTAATAAAGCTCTGTTTCTGAAAACATTGTGGAAGGTTTAACGTCTAATACGATTATGCTTTTATCTAGGGAATTAGCTAATTGTTCAAACAGCTCGACGCGTTTACTTGCTTTCGTTTCTGATAGGCTAATTCCTTCTCGACATACGTAAAGAGGTTGGAAATTTCCTTCAGTTGTTGGATTCAGTGCAACAATGAACGATGCTTTTGGCTGATTTTCAATCACGGTGCGCAACATGATTAAGTGCTGTAGGCGATGCGTATTGTGCTTTGCAATTTCGAATAGTTCATAGATATCTGAGTAACCTTGTCCAAGCTCAATAAAACGTTGAATCATCCTTAATCTCCTTTAGTTTTATTTACAGTCAAGTTTAATGTAACATTGAATTTTTTGAGAGTAAATAGAAAAATCCCTTGTCTCTACCTTATAGTAATATCTTTCCTAAGAGAATGAGACGTCGAAAAATATAGAAAGATAAAGAGCGGTGAGTAATATAAGATATACTATTACTTGCACACCTATTGTATTAGAAGTAGAGCTTGGCTTGTATAAAATAGTCATTTTAACGTGAGTTATCGTTTTCTTTTCCTGTATATTTTTTATCTCACACATAAAAGTCTTCACTTTTAGGACAATATAATTGTATCGAGTGGTTAGCTGTCGAACCTAAAAATGTGTGTAAATAAATGGAAAAGAGGTATTGCTTATGTGGAATCAAGTTTATGATCCGTTTAATAACATTTGGTTATCTGCCTTAGTTGCAACTATACCTATTTTGTTGTTCATCATTTTATTAACTGTTTTGAAAATTAAAGGACACATTGCTGGTTTAATTAGTGCAATTATTGCCGGACTTATAGCGATTGTTTTTTACGGAATGCCTATTTCAAAAACAGTATGGACGGGTATTTATGGGGTGCTAGCAGGTTTATATCCAGTTGCTTCTATTGTGCTGGCTGCAATCTTTCTTTATAAATTGACTGTTAAAACAGGTAAATTTGACATTATTAAAAAGAGTATTACTTCCATGTCTCCGGATAAACGCATTCAAGTAATTATCGTTGCTTATTGTTTTGGTGCTTTCTTAGAAGGGGCAGCAGGATTTGGAGCACCAGTTGCCATTACTGCTATCATTTTAGTTGGTTTAGGTTTTGATCCCGTTAAAGCTGCTGGTATTTGTTTAGTTGCTAATATTGCTGGTGGTTCGTTCGGTGCTATGGGTATTCCAGTTACAACCCCTGCTCAGCTTACTGGGCTTGATCCCTTAGATGTTGCGATGAGAACAACTTATATTATTCCCTTTGTTACGTTTGTTCTACCTTTTCTGCTTGTGTTTTTAGTTGATGGTATAAGAGGTATTAAGGAAACATTTAAGACAATTTTAGTGGCTGCTGTCACATTTACAGCAGTCCTATGGGCGACACTTAACACTATTGGAGCACCGTTAGTTGACATTTTATCTGCTTCTATTACGCTGATTGTTCTGTATATATATTTAAGGCCAAAACAACAGGAAAGTGTTGGAACGCTTATTAGAGCTTGGAGCCCATTTATCTTCTTAACCTTACTTGTAATTGTATTTTCTAAGTTAAAATTTGAAAGCCTAATTATGAATTTTCCTATTCCAACCCTCAATGGCTTAATTAATAAAGTTCCACCAGTTGTATCAGATGTTACACCGTTTGGAGCGGTGTTTACTCTTGATTTGTTATCATCAACAACAAGTGCAATTGTTTATGCTTCCCTCCTTACAATCCTTATATTTAAAGTTAAACGTTCAATTATAAAGCAGGCTCTAAAAGAAACGGTTAAAGAACTAGTTATTCCAATTGCTACCATCTGTGCAGTTCTAGCATTTGCTTACATTTGTAACTATTCAGGAATGAGTTCTACATTAGGACTTGCTTTTGCTTCTACCGGTGGTTTATTTCCGCTATTTAGTCCGGTATTAGGATGGATAGGTGTATTTTTAACAGGATCAGTTGTTAATAGCGGATCACTCTTTGCACCACTACAAGTTATTACAGCAGAGCAAGTCGGTTTAAGCCCTGCTGGTATGGTAGCGAGTAATATTGTTGGAGGGGATATGGCAAAAATGTTAAGCCCTCAATCTATAGCGGTAGCAGCCGCTGCAGTTGGCCTGGTAGGTCGTGAAAGTGAAATATTCAAATATACTATTAAAATAAGTTTGATATTCCTTGCTTTTGTGGGAATTATAAACTTGATTATTTATTAAGGATGGTGAGCGCATGAGGAAAATTGTTTTAGTTGGTTGTGGTTCAGTTGGTACAGCTTATGCTTATAGCTTAGTCAATCAAGGCTTTGTTACAGAACTTGTATTAATTGATGCTAATAAAGAAAAGGCAGAAGGTGAAGCAATGGACTTGGTTCATGGTATGGCTTTTGCTAGTACAAATATGAGAGTATACGCAGGAGATTACTCAGATTGCAAAGATGCTCGTATTGTTGTAATTACAGCAGGCGCTAATCAGAAGCCAGGTGAAACAAGACTTCAATTAGTAGAACGTAACACTCGTATTATGCAATCCATTATTCAAAATATTAAAAAGAGTGGGTTTGATGGGATTATTGTGCTTGCTTCTAATCCGGTAGATGTATTGAGTTATGTTGCATATAAAGAAAGCGGGCTTCCAGCAAGCCGAGTTATCGGTTCAGGAACTACGTTAGATTCAGCTCGCTTCAGAGTTCTTTTAGGAGAATACTTTGAAGTGGATCCTCACAATGTACATGCTGTTATTGTGGGAGAACATGGTGACAGTCAACTACCCGTATTTAGTCAAGCATCCGTTGGAGTTGAATCATTTGACAACTTACTTGAAAGAAGAAACAACGAGAAAGATAAAGAAAATCTCACTAAAATCTTTGGGTCAGTTCGAGATGCTGCTTATGAGATTATTAACCGCAAAGGGGTTACAAACTTTGGAATTGGCATGTGCTTAACAAGAATTACAAAAGCTATTCTGAATAATGAGCACTCGATATTACCGGTGTCTTGTTTACTCAATGGGGAATATGGTCAAGAGGATATCTATATGAGTGTTCCAGCTGTCGTTACCCGTGAAGGTGTAAAAGAAGTGATTGAGTTAAAATTGAATGATAATGAACAAGAATTATTCAACAAGTCGGCCGATATACTGAGAGAAATTCGTGTTAAATAAGATGAAAATATTGCCGTGGTATCTGCCCACGGTATTTTTTTATGTTTAGGCAACCATGTCTATAAAAGTGAACAATAAGCTGCTTTTAAACTAAAAAAACCCCATAACCACTAGGGTCATAGGGTTATTTTCATGCACCCTTCGAGTGAGAAAATAAAAGGGAGAGGAGAAACCGGAGGAAGAACTTATGGGGAAACGTAAGTCTTCTCCGCGGTTGGCAACAACATCGGTTCGATGATGTTGTTGGTAAGTAGTATGTCCTCTAATTCTTGTTTTATACATAATCAGAGTGAAACTTCTATTCTTTTCGTTGTTGACGTCACTTTATGCCATAAAAATGGAAAAAGTTTATTTCTGCTAGTTTTTATAGTTAATTTTGTGTTAGGATAATGAAGAATAAGCAAGTAAAAGTAAGGTAGTGATAGACATGAGAGTAGTAGCTGGAAGCTGTAAAGGACATTCATTAAAAGCAGTCCCAGGTAATTCCACGCGCCCTACAACAGATAAAGTAAAAGAAGCTATTTTTAATATGATTGGCCCTTTCTTTGAAGGTGGAATAGCTCTTGACTTATTTGGAGGCAGTGGAGGCTTAGGCATTGAAGCGCTAAGCAGAGGGATAGATCGAGCAATTTTTGTGGATCGAGATGGTAAAGCCATTCAAACGATAAAAAGTAATTTGGAAACATGTAGTTTACAAGAGCAAGCAGAAGTGTATCGCAACGACTCTGAAAGAGCGCTAAAAGCTATCATTAAGCGAGAGATACAGTTTGACTTAATTCTACTGGATCCTCCGTATAAGGCACAAAAGTTGAAAGCGCTTATCGAAACAATTAGTAAGCATAAACTGTTGCAATCCTCAGGTGTCATCGTTGCAGAACATGCAAATGACGTAGTGCTTCCAGATGAAATTAATGAGTTCGAAAAGATAAAAAGTGAAAACTATGGAATTATCGGTGTATCAATTTATACATATAAGCAACCTGAAGAAGTATAACAATTGTTTTACGTAAGAGAAAGGGGATTTTTATGGGGAGCATAGCAGTTTGCCCAGGGAGCTTTGATCCTGTAACGAACGGTCATTTAGACATTATTAAGCGAGGCTCAAACGTATTTGATACGTTGTATGTTGTTGTATTAAACAACTCATCCAAGAACCCATTGTTTACAGTGCAAGAGCGAATTGAACTACTAAAGCAAGTAACAGAATCAATTCCAAATGTAGTAGTAGAATCGTATAGTGGCTTGCTGATGGAATATGCAAAACAAAAGCAAGCTAGCACTATTTTACGCGGTTTACGAGCGGTATCGGATTTTGAATATGAAATGCAGATAACATCTGTAAACCGTGTGTTAGATAAAGAGATTGAAACATTGTTTATGATGACGAATAATCAATATTCTTTCTTAAGTTCTAGCATTGTAAAGGAAGTTGCTAAATATGGTGGCAATATATCAGAGCTTGTGCCTCCGGTTGTGAAAGAAGCGCTCTCTAAGAAGTTTTCAGCTAATTGATAGAACGCCATTACATTCTTACGCAAACGTTTATTTTAGCTTGCTATAGGAATGGATGGCGTTTTTGTCGTTTATTTTAGCGGAAAGTGACGTTTCATATATAACAAGGAATAAGTGAATAGCAATAAAATGGTAAACGTTGGCCCATATAGGGTGCAAAATTCAAAGTAGATTTGGCTCCAGCTCGTTGTGCCTTCCTGCAAAAAAGTAGGCAAAGCGTGTGGAGACCACTGAGCCTGAGATAGAATATTTTGTTCAAAAGGCTTCCATGCTAAGATAGCAAGGATACTAGCAAATAGTCCGTGCATCAAGCGTGCACAAAAAAATGGGAAAAATCGAATATCTGTTTCAGCAAGAATACTGGCAACTTGAGCGTGAACAGAAAAACCACTGAAGCCTAGGATAAAGCTGACAATAATGACTTGTTGAAATAGAGTGGATTCTGCTGTTTGGCTAGTCAATTGACTGCCCATTGTGATTTCAAAAAGTCCTGATATAAAGGGAAGGCTTAGTGCCGTTGAAAGTTGAAGTAAACTAAATAAATATGAAAGACTACTGCTTATAAACGTTGTAATGTTCATGACAAACAGCAGCTTGTTTAAAACAGAAAATAAAATAATAAATCCACCGATCATTAATAAAGATTGAACTGATGATAACACAGCATCACCTAAAAGCTTACCAATGGGCCTTTGATCTTTTATGCGGGCTTCGTGCATTTCTTTAAAGGCTTGAATAAGAGACGGACGCTGAGTGGAAGCAGAATATGTTGTATCAGCCTTTTTTCCGTAAAAGCGCATAACAAGTCCTACTAGAATGTTTCCGAGATAGTGTGCAAAAGCAAGGATTATCCCCACTGCTGCGTTGCTAAAAAAGCCGACCGCAACTGCTCCAAAGATAAATATAGGGTTTGAGGAGTTGGTGAAAGAAACAAGGCGTTCAGCTTCCGTTTTTGATAACTGTTCTTCTTGCCGTAATCGAGCGGTGATCTTTGCTCCGGAAGGGAATCCAGAACCCATTCCCATTGCTAACGCAAATCCTCCGACCCCTGGAACTCGGAATAATGGGCGCATCAAAGGTTCTAATATTGATCCGATAAAGCGGACAACTCCGAATCCAATCAATAATTCGGAAAGAATAAAGAAAGGCAATAATGATGGAAATACGACCTTCCACCATGTATTTAATCCTCGCACTGAGGCTTCCAGTGCTTCTTTTGGATAAGTGAGTAAGGCAAAGGTAAGCGTTAAAGCGGTTCCTCCTAACACAATCGTTTTTAACATGGATTTATTCAATTCTATTCCCTCTCCTTTTAAACTGCATACGATACAGCAGGTACATGTTCTATATATCAATATACGAATTGGTTAGTCCAATTTATGCTAGTTAATCGTTTAGACCACGTTTTCTTTCTCTACTTTCTTGGTTAAGCTAAAGATAAAAATGATTATTTACGTGCTCAAGTTTCACTTTATAGCGGCAGACGTATATACTGAATAAAACAAGTGATTAGTAAGGGGGCCTAACTATGAAAAGCCCAACGATTGGATTAGCATTGGGGTCAGGAGGAGCAAGAGGGTTTGCTCACCTTGGGGTCATTAAAGTTCTGGTGGAAAACAATATCCCTATTCACTATTTGGCGGGTAGCAGCATGGGTGCTTTGGTTGCGGCTATGTATGCATCTGGTACGGAAATGAGTCAACTATATAAAATGGCACTTACCTTTAAAAGAAAATATTATTTAGATTTTACAATCCCTAAAATGGGATTTATTGCGGGGAATCGTATTAAATCCTTGGTAAAAGCCCTAACCAAAAATAAAAAGATTGAAGATTTAAATATTCCAGTTGCCATTGTGGCTACGGATTTAAAAGCTGGGGAGAAAGTCATTTTCAAAACGGGCTCAGTTGCACAAGCTGTAAGAGCAAGCATTTCCATTCCGGGTATCTTTGCACCAGAGAATGTAAATGGACGCTTGCTAGTAGATGGCGGGGTCATCGATCGGATTCCGGTATCAATTGTACGAGAGATGGGAGCAGATATTGTGCTTGCAGTCGATGTCTCTCATGTGAAAAGAAATGCAGAAATCACATCAATTTTTGACGTTATTTTACAGAGCCTAGATATTCTTCAAGACGAGCTTGTAATAAATCGAGCAATTGCGTCTGATGTAATGCTTCGCCCTAAAGTAGAAACGTTTAGTTCGCGAGCGTTTACAAATATTAAAGAAATTATTGAAATCGGTGAACAAGCTGCAATTGAGCATCTACCGTTTATTCAAGAAGCTATTGAAAAGTGGAAGGAGAATCACACAGGTGAAGAAAAGAGTTAGAATTTTATCCTACATAGCATTAGTGCTAACAATTGCTATGTTATTTTTTTATCCCTTACCTTATTATATTACAAAGCCTGGCATAGCACAGGAGCTAAAGCCTATTATTAATGTGCAAGGAGGGTATGAAGAGCAAGGGGCCTTTATGTTAACCACGGTTCGAATGGGAAGGGCGACGCCTTTATCGTATGCTATGGCTCATATTCAAGACTTTCATCACTTGTATCCTGAAGAAGATATTTTGCAGCAAGGAGAAAGTGATAGCGATTATACGGTAAGGCAATTACATATGATGGATACGTCCAAAGATGCGGCCGTCATTGTTGCATACAATGCGGCAAACAAAGAAATTAAGTTTGAGAATAAAGGTGTTTATATTGTTACAGTAGTACCGGATATGCCTGCTTATGGCAAGCTTAAAATTGGAGATATTGTAAAGGCAGTAGATGGTCAAACTATTGAGACAGCAGAGGAGTTAATTGAATACGTAGCGAAGAAGAAAAAAGGGGATAAGGTTGCGATAACCATCTTACGAAATGATGAAGAAAAAATAGTAGAGCTTCCTCTAGCCTCATTTCCAGATGATCAAACGCGCTTTGGGTTAGGAATATCCTTAGAAACCAGTCGCGAAGTGGACGTAGAGCCAGATGTAGAGATTGATACTGAAAAGATTGGTGGACCTTCTGCAGGCTTGATGTTTTCACTTGAAATTTATAATCAGCTTGTAAAAGAAGATATAACAAAAGGACATAAAATTGCGGGTACGGGGACTATTAACGATAAAGGGATTGTAGGTCCTATTGGAGGAATTTCTCAAAAGATTGTGGCCGCGGATAAAGAGGGAGCAGAAGTGTTTTTTGCGCCTAATCAGCAAGGAGCGGCTAATTCGAACTATAAGGAAGCCGTACAGGCGGGAGCAAAAATTGATACCGATATGAAAATCGTTCCAGTTGATACGTTTAATGATGCGATTGAATATCTAGAAAAGTTGGATAAAGTAAAAAAGGCGGAGTGAGTCGGTACCGACTTACTCCGCCTTTTTAAATCATGATCGGTGGCTGCGTATACTCTTGTTTTAAAAACTGAGAGCGTATGGGCTCTTGTAAAGGTGAACTATAGATATTTGTAGCTTTTATATCAAGTGATAAGTCTACGTGTTTACATTGAGATACAGTGGATACAATAGGAACAGACACGTCTTTTTTTATTTGTTTCATATACAGCCTGCCGATTTGAGATATGCCCAACAATCGAATATAAGCGGTTGAAGGCGACTTGGATAGTTCATTTTTTTTTGTGTTCGTCAAAATGTGAACACACATCCGTTGAAGGCGTGTACGCGTATAGCGCTTTGTCTTTACTTTACTTAAAAAGTCTTCAAAGGATAGTGCTTCTTTTATGGCGTTTAATAAGCGATATTCAATACCTTCTTCAATTTCGTAAATGGCTTGAAGAGACTCGGGTGAATGGGTCATGAGTTGATACTTTAAAAATGGAAAATAGAGCTCCCAGTTATGTAAAAAGCCAATTTGTGTTTGATAATCTTTTAGACCTTGAATAACAGGGTTAGGCATATAGCGTGATAAGTCCTTAACATCAATGATATCTTGGAATAAAGCATGACGAATACTTGTTGCGCTTGTAATTTCCGTCTCAGAAAGCATTTTATCGTGATAATGGGATTGAATTCTAGTAATCGTATGTGGTTTAATAGATGCATGCTGTTTTTCAATAGCCTTTACATAGCTTACGCCTAAAATGTTATTTGGTTGTTCCATATTTAAACCAATTTGTTCATTAGTAATGTTTTTCATAGCAAGGGAAAGAGCTTTTGGGTAGCTATTTCCAACTTTTAAATAGCTTTGTACATGCTCATCTATAGCGTGTTCATGCTCCTTTAACAGTCTGCTGAATTTAAGAAAAGACTGCGTGTTTCCATGTTCGCTGCCGAAGCATACATACGAAGCTTTAAGATGTTCTAAGATGGCTACAGCACCGTTTGCAAACGTATCAGCTTGCTGAGTAGAGAATGCATAAGGTAGTTCAATGACAAGGTCGGCACCAGCTTTTAGAGCCATTTTCGTACGAGCCCACTTTGATACGACAGCAGGTTCACCGCGTTGCAAGAAGTGACCGCTCATCACTGCGATAACGCAATCAGCATTTGTTTCTTCTTTTGCACTTTGCAAATGATAATGATGGCCATTATGAAAAGGGTTGTATTCAACTATAATTCCTACAGCTTGCATAATGAGTCTCCTTTTATTAAATTTTCAAGTGCGATTGAACAGTTTTAGCGTAAGGATTATGAAAAGAAAAAAATAAATTTAAGTACATTATAGTGTAAAGAAAAAATATTGACAAATAATCTTGTGAAAGCTATAATAACCTTTGTTGCCTTGAGGTGATTAACAATGAAATGGACAATACATCAGTTGTACCAGTTGCAAAATAAAGGATTAACTTTTGACGAAATCGTAGACGGTAAGGAATTTGTTAATACCGATCCACAGATTCGTCGCATGTCAGATGTACATGTGAAAGGAAGAGCTGATATTAGTTCTTCAAAAGTCACATTTCATCTAAAAATTTCTGGAGAAATGACATTGCCTTGTGCTCGTACATTAGTCGATGTTCCGTATCCTTTTTCTATTGAAGCAACGGAAACTTTTCTGTTCAATAGTGACGCCGATTATGAAGATGACGGTGAAATGAGAGTCGTTGAAGGTGAAGTAGTGGATTTAATTCCACTTATTAAGGAATTAATTATTGTGGAAATTCCTCTTCAAGTTTTTAGTGATGATCAACAACAGAAAGGTGCTGCTCCTCAGTCAGGAAAAGATTGGGAAGTTGTAACGGAAGAAGAGCAACAGGAAAAAGTCGATCCACGTTTAGCGGTATTAGAAAATTTCTTTAAAAACAAAGAAAATAACTAACGAGAAGATCCGGCTTTCGGGCCTTCATATGATTAAAAACTCTTTTAAGGAGGTGGGAATAATGGCTGTACCTTTTAGAAGAACATCTAAAATGAAGAAAAGAACGCGTCGTACGCACTTTAAACTACAAGTTCCTGGTATGGTAGAGTGCTCAAATTGTGGCGAGATGAAACTATCACACCGTGTATGTAAGGCTTGTGGTACTTACAAAGGAAATGACGTAGTAAACAAATAATGCAAAAATAAAAGACCCTGTTGAAGGGTCTTTTATTTTTGCATTAAAACGTTCTTTAAGGTTTGTGATGACTGCTTTTCTAAGGGAAGATGCAGGAGTTTATATTTCGCTTCTCGAATTCTTTACTTATGAAAAAGTTGAGTGAAGATGAAAAAGGGGGAACAGACATTGGTAAAGACAAAGTTTTTTGTAGATAACAACGGCATTAGCACATTTGTTATTAATCGCCCCGAGAAACGAAATGCTGTGGATTATGAGGTGATGACTTCTTTAGAGAAGGCTATATCTGAAGTGAAAGCGAATCCTCATATTAAAGCGTTGGTAATTACAGGAGCGGGTTCACAAGCCTTTTGTAGTGGTGGAGACATTTCAGCTTTTCATGCCCTTGAAACGGCGGCTGAAGCGGAGAGTATGTTAAAGAGAATGGGAAGAATTTTATATGAATTGCTTATATTACCAAAACCCACGGTAGCTTTATTAAACGGCACAGCAGTTGGGGGCGGGTGTGAAATTGCGATTGCTTGTGATTTTCGCATCAGCGCAGCTCATAGTGAGTTTGGTTTTATACAAGGAGACTTAGGTATTACAACGGGTTGGGGGGGCGGCACGATTTTATTTGAAAAGCTTCGTTACTCAGATGCAATGGAAATGTTGACAAGCTCTCAAATCTACAGCGTGGAGCGTGCCAAGCAGGTCGGCTTTTTATCTTATGTAACGTCATACCAAGAGCTAGCGATGCGCTGTGAAGAGTGGTTACTTCCAATTATTACAAAGCCTAGCGCTGTGCTGACTGCATATAAGCAAATGCCGATTGCAAAATGGAGCCAAGTTGGTTTGTGGGAACGAATGGAAGCAGAAATTGATCATTGTAGCTTGCTTTGGGAAAGTGAAGAACACAAGCAAGCGGTTAATAATCGACTTCAAAAGAAGGCTTAATAAAGCTGATTGCATGAATAAAGTATCTTGAAAAAGGCAAGTTAAGAATTTCTGCCTTGAGAAGTTGAACAATAGTCTATCTTATCTAGTAGTTGCATACTTATTTAATAAGTACGGATAAGGAGGGATAGAAAAATGACTTCTTCTCGTCAAGATGCATGGACTCAAGATGAAGATTTACTACTAGCTGAAATTGTATTGCGTCATATACGTGAAGGTGGCACACAACTTGCTGCATTTGAAGAAGTGGGAAAGAAACTTTCGCGAACATCAGCAGCTTGTGGCTTTCGCTGGAATTCTTTTGTGCGCAAACAATACAAAACTGGTATTGACATAGCGAAGATTCAACGCAAACAGCTAAAATCACGCGTGATCACAAAAGATGAAGAACAGCCCGTGCGCTTCTCATATATAGATGGTCAATCGATTACGTCGTTAAGTGAGGTTATTCGTTACTTAGAGTCGATTGAACAAATTCAGCAGCAGTCGAGTGAGTTGCTGGAAGCAAATGAGGAGTTGCAGCATAAACTTGAACAGTTACAGGAAAAAGTAACGGTTCTTGAAAAAGAGAAAAAAGTGTTGGAAAGTAACTTATATACGGTGGAAAAAGATTATAAAGCACTGATTGAAATTATGGAAAGAGCTCGTAAGATGGTTGTTCTAAAAGAAGATGAAAAAAGTAGAAAAGTTAAATTTCAAATGGAGAAAAACGGTAATTTAGAACGAGTTGAAAATAAATAATAAAGCGTAGCACTTCATTTATATAAAAGCCCTTGACTCTTTATCGCGGTGTAGCTCAAAGATAGAGAAGGTTCAAGGGCTTTTTTATATTATCTATTATTTTGAGGTTGATACGCCTTCTGGACACCAAAGCATTGGGTTTTCTCCTAAATCTCGCTCTAAATCATAAGCAGCCGGAACAAAGCCCATTTTTGTCCAAAACTGATTGGAATGAACTCGTGGGTTTGTTTTAATAGGCAAGTTAAAAGATTTAGCGTATTCAATTAATCTCGTACCTAGTCCTTTTGATTGGAATTCTTGGAGTACTTCGAGTTTCCATACTTCAAGGTAAGGCTGGTGTGGCTTGAAGTAGTGATCATGCTTTTTAGACTGTCGGTATAAACTCATTCGAGCTACAAGACGATTTCCAATGTAAATACCGTAGAATGGAGAATGAATTTCGTTTTCAGATATTTGGGCATTTAATTCTTCTAACATGGACAATTCTTGGAGCCCGTATTGCTTAAACTGCTTAAATTCTTCAAGTGTTTTATAGTTAATTCGCAACTGCTGTACCTCATACATTATCAATCACTCCTTAGAAATGAGCTGCTTGTATAGCATATGAATAAATTTTTAAATATAGGATAGATAGATGAGAATAAAAAAAGTAAGCGTTTACAAAAAATAAAGGGATTTTAAGAAAATTGTAGAATTATACGTTTTGGGAGATTTTTTTCTCTTTTAGTCTTATCATACCATGGTTTTGAATAGACTTGAGAATATTTTATACTGCAGCGAAGGGAGAAGAAATACAATGAAAAAAGTTTTAATCGCTAATCGAGGCGAAATTGCTCATCGTATTATTAAAACTTGTCATACGATGAATATACAAACTGTTGCTGTTCACTCTACAGCCGATGAAAATCTACCTTATGTTAAAGCTGCTACAGTTGCTTATGAAATTGGAGAACCTCCTGTTCAAAAATCGTACTTAAATATTGAGCGCTTGTTAGAAATTGCTCATCAAGAAAACGTTGATGCAATTCATCCAGGCTACGGATTTTTATCGGAAAATAGCACATTTGCCAAGCGCGTGGAAGAAGAAGGATTTGTTTTTATTGGACCATCGCCAAAAGTTATAGCGGATATGGGTGATAAAGTAAGGGCTAGAAAAATTATGAAAGAAGCAGGCGTTCCCGTTGTGCCTGGAAGCGAAGGGGCTGTAGCTGATATTGAAGAAGCGTGTGAGATAGCTCAAGCTATTGGTTATCCCGTTATGTTGAAAGCTAGCGGTGGCGGTGGAGGCATTGGAATGGTACGCTGTGATGATGAAAAATCACTGCGTACGACATATGAATCCACAAAAGCGAGAGCTAAAGCATATTTCGGCCATGAAGAAGTATTTATTGAAAAGCTAATCACGGATGCAAGGCATATAGAAGTTCAAATTTTTGGAGACCAGCTTGGAAATGCAGTGCACCTTTTTGAACGAGATTGTTCCGTACAGCGTCGCAACCAAAAAGTGATTGAAGAAGCCCCGGCAACATCGCTATCTATTGATACAAAACAACGTATGTATGAGACGGCCGTCGCTGCTGCTAAGGCAGTTCAGTATTATAATGCTGGCACTATTGAATTTATTGTGGATGCGCAGGGAAATTTCTATTTCTTAGAAATGAATACTAGACTTCAAGTTGAACATCCCATTACAGAGCAAGTGACGGGACTAGACCTTGTAAAGTGGCAACTCTTAGTTGCTAGAGGCGACGCGCTACCTTTGCAACAAGAAGAGGTTCAGCTTACCAACCACGCGGTAGAGTTTCGAGTATACGCAGAAGACCCTGTAACGTTTTTACCGGCTCCTGGACAAATTACGCAGTTTTCGCTTCCAGAGCGTTCTTATGTTCGAGTGGATGCAGGTTATGATAGCGGAGACAAAGTAACACCTTTTTATGATCCAATGATTGCGAAGGTTATTGTCACTGGTCGTACGAGAGAAAACGCAATTGAGCTTGCTAAAGCATATTTTACTGAGGCATCAATTGAAGGGGTTAAAACAAACTTACCGTTGTTTAAACAATTATTAAATGCAGAGCAGTATGTAGCTGGAAAATACAATACAGCGGTATTGACAGAAGTTTTGAAATAAAAAAGGAGGACTAAAAATGAAAGAAACGACAGCAACGATGGCGGGAATGGTGTTAAATATTCATGTATCAGAAGGAGATTCTGTGACAAAAGGTCAGGTATTAATTATTCTTGAATCGATGAAAATGGAAATTCCAATTGAAAGCAGTGAAGAAGGAATAGTTGATGCAATTTTAGTCGGTGTAGGAGACTTTGTAAATGAAGGCGATGTATTAGTGACAATTTCTTAAAAGGAGTGAGCGTATGATACATACAAATGATTTACAAAAGCGTTATGAAGATAAATGTGAAGAAATTCGAGCAGGTGGAGACGCAAAATATCATGAAAAGTTAAAGCAACAAAATAAACTATTTGTTCGAGATCGTTTGGCTTTATTGTTTGATGAAGGTGAGTATAAAGAAGATGCGATGTTTGCTAATAATCAAGCTAAAGGTTTACCAGCTGATGGTGTTGTTACAGCCATCGGCAAGGTGAACGGTCAAACGGTATGTGCAATGGCGAACGATTCAACAATTAAAGCAGGGTCTTGGGGAGCAAGAACAGTTGAAAAGATTATTCGTATTCAAGAAACTGCTGAAAAGCTGCAGGTACCAATGCTATATTTAGTTGACTCAGCAGGAGCTCGAATTACGGATCAATTAGACATGTTTCCGAACCGACGAGGGGCGGGGAAAATCTTTCATAACCAAGTGCGTATGTCGGGGGTAGTTCCGCAAATCTGTTTATTATTTGGTCCTTCTGCTGCAGGAGGAGCTTACATTCCTGCGTTTTGTGATATCGTCATTATGGTTGATGGAAACGCTTCAATGTATTTAGGGTCGCCACGAATGGCTGAAAAGGTTATTGGAGAAAAAGTGACGTTAGAAGAGATGGGTGGTGCTCACATGCACTGTAGTGTGAGCGGTTGTGGAGACGTGCTTGTTTATTCTGAAGAAGAAGCAATTTCAAAAGCAAAATTGTACCTTGGTTATTTTCCTCAAAGCTTTCACGAAAAGCCAGCTGTGCTTGAAGGGAAGTTACCTGTTAAGACATCCAAAACACTAGGAGAGTTAATTCCTGAAAACCAAAACGTTCCGTTTGATATGTATGATGCAATTGATACGTTAATTGATGAAGGAACATTTTATGAAATTAAGAAGTTATTTGCACCCGAACTCATTACAGGCCTTGCAAGGATGGATGGCAAAGTTGTTGGTATTATTGCAAATCAGCCAAAGATAAAAGGTGGCGTACTTTTTGTTGACTCCGCTGATAAAGGGGCGAAGTTTATCCAGCTATGTGATGCATTCCATATTCCGCTTTTATTCTTAGCTGATGTACCAGGTTTTATGATTGGAACAAAAGTGGAAAGAGCAGGTATTATTCGTCATGGTGCAAAACTGATTTCTGCTATGAGTTCTGCGACTGTTCCAAAAATCTCTGTGGTGGTGCGCAAAGCATATGGAGCCGGACTATATGCTATGGCAGGGCCAGCATTTGAACCGGATTGCTGCATTGCCCTTCCTACAGCACAAATTGCCGTAATGGGACCGGAAGCAGCGGTTAACGCTGTTTATTCCAATAAAATTAATGAGATTACCGATCCAAAAGAGCGAATGCTGTATATTAAGCAGAAGCAACAAGAGTACAAAGAGCATATTGATTTATACACGCTAGCTTCCGAGATGATTATTGACGATATCGTGCCAGCTAATGACCTTCGCCAAACTTTAATTGAACGATTTGCTTATTATGAAACAAAAACAATAGCGGAAGTTCGAAGAAAACACCCTGTATATCCAGTGTAACGAACAAAAATGAATAGTATAGAAAAGCTAGGTGAGTATTTCTTGCCTAGCTTTTTATGTGAAGAGATGTTGTTTTAATGATTAAAAATGTTTGCTAAACTAATAGAATCTGTGCTACTTATGTAAAGGTAAGTGTTCAATATCTTACATGGTTCATGAATGGTTTAGGTATATGGTAAGAAAACAAACTAATAGAATGAGGAAAGCCTAATGAAGATAGCAGTAATTGGAGGGGGCGCAATCGGCCTTTTGGTGAGCGCATACTTGGCTGGTCATGCTCAAGTTACTCTGTATACGAGAAGAAAAGAGCAAGCAGACCAAGTGCGTGAACATGGAATAACGCTAAAGCGTAAAAAAAATGTGAAAAAGGTAAAGGTGGATGCGAAGGTTTTAAGACTTGATGAAGCCTTTGTGCATTATGAACTAATTGTGGTGGCAGTTAAGCAATATAGCATTAAAGATATTATTCCTTACTTAATGAAGGCTCCAAAGCATACATCGGTATTATTCCTTCAAAATGGAATGAGTCATGTTACATTGGCAAAACGTCTTCCTCAGCGTACCATCTATTTAGGAGTTGTTGAGCATGGTGCGATGAAAGAAACAGATGATGTGGTGACTCATTCAGGAGTTGGCATCACGCGTGTTGCTTTGTTTAAAGGAGGGGATTTAATTTCCTTTCAACGGTTTCATTCTGATGTGTTTGCATTTATGCAGGAGAATGATTGGTATGAAATGCTTATTCAAAAGCTTGTTGTGAATGCAGTAATCAACCCTTTAACAGCTCTTTACCGAGTGAATAACGGTGAAATCATACATAATTCCTATTTTTATAAAACAGCGAAAGCCGTTTTTAATGAGCTGCATGCTGTGTTACGATTAAAAGACCCAACAGCCTATTGGAATCGAGTAGTAGATGTTTGTGAAAAAACAGCTCAAAATCATTCATCAATGAGGAAAGATCTTCAACAGCAAAGAAAAACAGAAGTTGAATCCATATTAGGCTATATTTTAGAAGAAGCGGCTAAGCGCCAAATTAATACTCCTATTATCCACTTTGTATATAATGGAATATTAGGGTTGGAAGATAGTGAAAGTGAAGGAAGGTGACCGTGAATGGGGAGCTTAGTTGTAAGCATCTTGGCTACGTTTATCACGCTGCCAGTGGTAGGTTTTTTTGTATTATACACTCTACTCAAAAAAAGTGATGAAAAATCGGCGTAAAGCAGTTCACATCTCTACATATGTCTCAACAATTTTTTTAATTGTATCCACGCACTACTTTGCCAAGCAAATTTTCAACCAGTCTTTTTTGTGGCTGATTATTTTAGTGCTGCTCGTTTTGGCGATGATTGTGATGCTTATAAACTGGCAGGTGAAGAAAGACTTACAGCTGAAAAGAATGACAAAAGGGATGTTTCGAATCAGCTTCTTTTTCTTTTTGTTTTCACATGTGTTATTAGTTGTTAGCGGCCTAATCTTTGAATTATTAAAGTTATGAAGCATGTTACTAGACGTGTCGAGAAACAATATGGATAATGAAGCTAGGTAAACTGAACAAGTATTAGTTATAGAAAGGAAGTTCTTTCATGGAGATTACAGATGTCTCTTTATCAGCAACGAACAAGTTAACAGAAGAATATATACAAGGTAGCAACCAAGCTATGTCATACTTTCATTACAATATACATAAAAGTGATGTTTATAAAGAGCGCTTACATGATCTGAAAAGCTATACTCATCCAAGAGAAGAGCTTGTTGAGTACTTGACGGGATTCAATAAGAAGCTAAATGCGTCAAACAAAACCTTGGAGAACATTGAACAGCTTCGTGACCAAGACAGTGTTGTCGTGGTAGGTGGTCAGCAAGCAGGGCTTTTGACAGGACCTCTATACACAATCCATAAAGTTATTTCAATCATTTTGTTAGCGAAACAGCAAGAAGAAGCGCTGGGAGTACCTGTACTACCAGTATTTTGGATTGCAGGAGAAGATCATGATTTTGCTGAAATTAATCATGTTTATGTGGAAGAAAAAGGGCAAATGCTTAAAAAAACGTTTAAGCAGTCGCTGAAAACCAAAGATATGGTTTCCAATGTTAACATAAACCAAGAAGCCTGTAGTGAGTGGATTGATAGCTTGTTTCAACTGTTTGGTGAAACAGAGCATACAAAAGAAGTATTGGCCTTTTTAAAATGCTCGCTTCAGCAATCTCAAACCTTTACCGATTTTTTTGCGTATTTAACGACAAAGTTGTTTACGGAGTATGGCTTAATTTTAATGGATGCTGCTTCGGAAGAATTGCGTAAAATTGAATCCTCGTTCTTTATTCAGCTAATCGAGCAAAATGAAGCCCTTTCTCAGTCCGTTATGGCTCAGCAGAAAAAGTTAAGCGATGACTATAAAAAGGTGATTGACGTTGGAAGTGAAACAGCACATCTTTTCTATTCTCATGAGGGAAACCGTATCTTGTTAGAGAGAGATGAAGCTCAGAATTTTAAAGGGAAGCAAGATGAAGTGTCTTTTTCAAAAGAAAACCTCATTCAGATTGCAAAGCAAAGTCCACATTTATTAAGCAATAATGTAGTGACGCGTCCGTTAATGCAAGAATATCTGCTTCCAACATTAGCTTTTGTTGCTGGACCTGGTGAAATAGCGTATTGGGCAGAGTTACAGCAAGCGTTTAATATCTTTAACTTTACTATGCCTCCGGTTGTTCCTCGCCTATCTTATACGTTAGTAGAGCGTAACATTGCTAAATATTTAGAAGAACTAAATATTAATTCAGAAAAAGCAGTTGTACAAGGAGTAGCTACAGAGCGAGAAGCATGGCTACGTGCAGAAGTTCGTAATCCTTATGAAGGATACTTTAATGAAGCGAAAGAAAAAATAGAAGAAATTCATAAAACTCTTCGTGAAAATGTTCAAAAAGAAGACAAAACGTTTGAAGAAGTTCTATTGAAAAATCGAGCAATTCTTCAAAAGCAAATGGAGACTGTTCAAAAAATTGTCGAATCTAAACAGCTCATTAAGCATGATGTAACGCATACGAAATACAATAAAATTGAGTGTGCGCTTCGTCCTAATGGAGCTCCTCAAGAACGAATCTGGAACGTCGCTTATTATTTAAATAAATATGGCATGCAGTTCGTGTCACAATTACTCAATGAGGAAGTCGAATTTAATCATCATCTAAAGGTCTGTTACCTCTAATAAAATCCTGCTGCAAAGCAGGATTTTTCTTTTATAAAAGAGAAACAGTGTACATACACAAAGCAACCAAACAAATCCTGAACAGTTATTTTTTTACAAACTCTAAAACACATCGTAGCACCTTACTTTTTATGCCAGGAATATGTCTCGTGTTTAACAAAATAAAACCTTTTGTAACAGAAAGACAAAATTCTACTTAATTCTTGTATAAATAGCTGAAAAAATGTTGAAATTTGATATATAATGAAATGGTATTAAAAATGTATAAAATTTACCTTTATTTCAAGGTGTTTATACATAATTAAGTAGTTTAAAAAGAAGTAGGTGTCAACATGTTTAATCACACAACTGTTTTGCTAAAAGAAGCAGCAGAAGGCTTAAATATTAAGCCTGACGGAATTTATGTAGACTGTACGCTTGGCGGAGCAGGTCATAGTGAATATATCGTCAAGAAGTTATCTGATGAAGGTAGGTTAATTGCATTTGATCAAGATGACATTGCAATTGAAAATGCAAAGGGAAAATTAGCCCCTTATCTAAATCGAGTAACGCTCATAAAAAGTAATTTTCGCTATTTAAAAGAAAAATTAGAAGAGCATGGAATCACAGAAGTAGACGGGGTTTTATTTGATTTAGGTGTTTCATCTCCACAGTTAGATACCCCGGAGCGTGGCTTTAGCTTTCACCATGATGCCCCTCTTGATATGAGAATGGATACGAACTCAAGCCTTTCTGCTTATCATATCATCAATGAATGGCCTTATGAAAAGCTTGTGAAGATTTTCTTTCAATATGGTGAAGAGAAATTCTCCAAGCAAATTGCTAGAAAAATTGAGTCATATCGTGAGCAAAAGGCAATTGAAACAACTCTGGAACTTGTTGACATTATCAAAGACGGTATTCCCGCTGCTGCACGTAGAACGGGTGGGCATCCAGCGAAGCGTGTGTTCCAAGCAATTCGTATTGCTGTAAACGATGAACTTCAAGTGTTTGAAGATGCAGTTGAACAAGCAATGAACGTAATCAGCGTTGGTGGACGAGTGAGCGTTATTACTTTTCACTCGTTAGAAGATCGTATTTGCAAAGTAGCATTTAAAAATGCGAGCACAGTCCCACAGCTTCCACATGGATTACCAGTTATCCCAGAAGAATTCCAACCGAAAATGAAGGTAATTACG
This sequence comes from Priestia sp. FSL W8-0001, assembly GCF_038050335.1. Lineage (NCBI taxonomy): Bacteria > Bacillati > Bacillota > Bacilli > Caryophanales > Bacillaceae > Priestia > Priestia sp. FSL W8-0001. The sequence continues at coordinate 2,981,012 of NZ_JBBPAL010000001.1, read as the reverse complement.
CGCAAACCAATTGTGCCTTCTGAAGAGGAAGTGGTTGATAATAAGCGAGCTCGTTCTGCGAAGTTAAGAATTATTGAGAAATTAAAGTAAGCGTAACAGGCAAAGAGAAAAAAGGAGGGGATTGTGTTGAGTAATGTAGCGTATCAAGTTAAACCTAACACGCAACATGAACAACAAAAGCAGCCGGTTCGTAAAGTTGTAAAAAAGTCGAAACGAAAGATTTCGGTCGGTGAAAAGTTTGTTTATACAGGTACACTTGCACTTATGCTTTTTGGTGCAGTTCAAATGATTTCTAATCAGGCAACGCTTTACAGTACAAATGCAGAAGTACAGGCGTTGGAATCAAACATCCAAAAACAAGAAACAAAAAACAATGAGTTGAAGCTTCAGGTAACAGAGCTAAGTGCGTATGAGCGAATTTGGGCAAAAGCAAAAGAACTAGGACTAAGTTTAAACGAAAATAACGTTAAAGTAGTCGAAAATTGAACCAATGAAAATGCCTAAGAAAAATAGCAATATTAGTACAGGAGCAGCAATATTAATTGTAATATTTGCATTGCTCTTTTTTGTATTAACAGGAAGGTTCTTTTATATACAGGCCACAGGAAAAGCTGAAGGCCAAGCTTTAGCCGAAATCGCACAAAAAAAATATACGAGAGAAACAACCATTGAAGGACAGCGTGGAACGATTTATGATCGTAACGGAGAAGCTATTGCACACGACACGGGAGCATATACGGTTGTAGCAATTTTAGACCCAGACCAAACAAAAGATAAAGACAAGCCAAAGCACGTAGTAAATACGGAAAAAACAGCAAAAGAATTAGCGCCGTTGCTCAACATGAAAGAGGAAGAATTACAGAGTTTGTTAGATAAAGGTGTAAAAAAAGGCTCGTTTCAAGTAGAACTTGGTCCCGGGGGACGAGATATTAACAATACGACTAAGCAAAAGATTGAAAAGCTTAAGTTACCTGGTATTACGTTCTTGCGAGATGCGAAGCGTTTTTATCCAAACGGAGTGTTTGCCTCTCACATTTTAGGATACGCACAAAAGAATGATGAAGGAAAAATCGTTGGGAAAATGGGGATAGAACAAGTCTATGATAAGCAGCTAACAGAAGAAGATGGAAAAGTATTCTATCAAGCTGGTCAAAATGGAATTAAGCTTCCAGATCCAAAAGAATCAATTGTCCCTCCAAAAAACGGTGACAATATTTACTTAACCCTTGATGAAAAAATTCAAACGTTTGTAGAAGATGCTTTGACAAACGCTCAAAAGGAATACGATCCAGATAACATTATGGCTGTAGTTGCAAATCCAAAAACGGGCGAGATTCTAGCAATGTCTACGCGACCAACGTTTAACCCAAACGTTCGTGATATTACAAATTATCGAAACCCTATTATTGAAGACAGCTTTGAGCTTGGGTCTACAATGAAAATCTTTACGCTCGCCGCTGCGATTGAAGAAGGTGTTTATAACGGAGAGGATATTTATCAATCAGGAGCTTACAAAGTTAGCGAAAAAGATGCGCCAATTCGTGACCATAACGGTGGTAACGGATGGGGACCCATTACGTTTGACGAAGGCATTCGACGTTCGTCAAACGTTGCCATTGCGATTCTAGCCAACGAAAAGCTTGGGACAGAAAGGCTCTTTAATTACTTAGAGGATTTCGGATTTATGAAAAAAACGGGAATCGACTTGCCTGGAGAAGCTTCTAGTAAACTGATTTCTAAATATCCAAGGGATCGAGTGACGACTGCATTTGGTCAGGGGTCAGCATTCACTCCAATTCAGCAAATTCAAGCTGCTACTGCCATTGCAAACGATGGTAAAATGATGAAGCCTTACGTCATTGAAAAAGTTGTAGATGGTACAACGAACAAGGTGAAAAAAGAAACGAAGCCAGAAGTGGTAGGGAAACCTATTTCAAAAAAAACAGCCAATGAAGTACTTGATATCCTTGAAAGTGTTGTATCTGAGGATGATGGTACTGGAAAAGCGTATGCTATTGAAGGCTATGACGTGGCTGGCAAAACGGGAACGGCTCAAATACCAAATCCGAACGGAGGAGGATATTTGCATGGACATGGTAAAAACCTATTCTCATTCATGGGGTTTGCACCAGCGAAAGACCCCGAGCTAGTGGTTTATGTAGCGGTCCAAAATCCAAAACTAACTCCTCAAGAGTCAGGTTCAGCTCCGCTTTCGATGATTTTTAATCCGGTTATGAAAAATAGCTTACAAGCGTTAGGAGTTAAGCCTAAAGAAACAGATGAAGAAAAGCAGAAGCAAAAAAGCACATCTTCTGAAATTAAACTTGATAGTTATGAAGGTAAATCAGTAGGTGACGTCAAGAAAGAATTAGAAGCAAAAGGATTAACGCCTGTCATTGTTGGAGAAGGCAAAAGCATCGATGACCAATTTCCTAAAGCAGCTCACACCGTTATTAGCGGAGAAAAGGTATTTTTACAAACAAAAGGTACACCAACGATGCCCGATATAACCGGATGGTCTCACCGCGATGTGATCCGATTTACTGAGTTTATGAATATAAAAGTTAGTGCATTAGACAGTGGCTTTGTTGTGACTCAAAGTATTAAACCTGGTAAAGCTGTTAAAGAAGGTAGCTATTTAGTGGTAGAGCTTGAACCTCCCGAATCCCTTTCGGAAGCTGTAGAAGTAAAGCAGAAAGAAGAAGAGGTTCAAAGTAAAGAAGAGCAAGATAGTTCAGACGAAAAACCAACTGAACCAACTGATTAGAAATACGTTCTATCGAATAGTGTACAAGCATATATTGGAACGAGCCGATTCAGAGGAGGTTCTATTATATGCGGGTATCAGGAGTAACTGTTCGCAAACGATTAGCAGCAGTTTTAATTGCGGGTTTTTTAATTTTTTTAATTATTGACACAAGGCTTGGGTATGTACAACTTTTCATGGGCGATGCGCTCACAGAAAAAGCTAAGGGGCTTTGGAGCAGAAATATCCCTTTTGAACCAGAGAGAGGGAAAATCCTAGATCGTAACGATGTACCACTAGCTACGAATAAAAGCGCTCCGACGGTTTTAATTATGCCAAGGCAAGTTGAAGATCCGGCAAATACAGCTGAACAGCTGGCAAAAGTGTTAAATACAACGAAAGAAAAAGTATATGAACAAATTACCAAGTCCGCTTCTAGCGTCTATCTACGCCCCGAAGGCCGTAAAATCTCACATGCTAAAGCAAATGAAGTGAGAAATTTGAATCTAAAAGGTGTGTATATTGCAGAAGATTCTAAGCGCCATTATCCATTCGGTAGCTATCTCTCGCATGTGTTAGGATTTGCGGGAGTTGATAACCAAGGTTTAATGGGCTTGGAACTTTACTATGATAAGGAGTTAAAAGGTGAACAAGGTTCAGTTAAGCTCTATTCAGATGCAAAAGGAAAGAAAATGCCCAATATTGCAGATGATTACACAGAGCCGGTTGATGGACTGGATTTAAGGTTAACCATTGATTCTAGAGTAAATACAATTATTGAGCGAGAGCTCGATAATGCACAAACTACCTATAACCCAGATGGGATGATTGCTATTGCAATGAATCCTAAAACGGGTGAAATTTTAGGAATGTCAAGTAGGCCAACATTTGACCCTGCTGATTTCCAAACGGTTGACCCAGATGTTTATAACCGTAACCTTCCGATATGGAGTGCGTATGAACCTGGTTCCACTTTTAAAATCATCACTCTAGCAGCTTCTTTAGAAGAAAAGAAGGTTGATTTATTGAAGGACCAATTTTATGATGATGGAGCTGCAGAAGTGGGCGGTGCGAAACTAAGGTGCTGGAAGCGTGGAGGACATGGACAGCAGACTTTCTTAGAGGTTGTACAAAATTCTTGTAACCCAGGTTTTGTCGAACTCGGGGAGCGTTTAGGGAAAGACACGCTTTTTAAATACATCCGTAACTTTGGTTTTGGTGACAAAACGGGTATTGACTTACAGGGTGAAGCAAGAGGGATTTTATTTCCGCTCGACCGTGTTGGTCCAGTAGAACAGGCAACTACTGCTTTTGGTCAAGGGGTGGCTGTTACGCCTATTCAACAAGTTGCTGCCGTAGCAGCAGCTGTAAATGGTGGGACCTTGTATACGCCTTATATTGCTAGGGAATGGGTTGATCCCAAAACCGGAAATGTTGTTCGGAAAAATGAACCTGAAGCGAAGCGCAAAGTTATTTCTGAAGAAACATCAAAACAAGTTCGATTTGCTCTTGAGAGCGTCGTTGCTCAAGGGTCAGGTAAAAATGCGTTTGTAGAAGGATACAGAGTCGGTGGTAAGACGGGAACAGCTCAAAAAGCAAAAGATGGAAAGTATTTAGAAAATAATCATATTGTTTCATTTATTGGATTTGCTCCCGCCGATGATCCCGAACTAGTGGTATATGTAGCGGTAGATAATCCAAAAGGCACTACTCAATTTGGTGGAGTCGTTGCTGCACCAATCGTAGGAAAGATTATGGAAGATAGCTTGCCAGTGTTAGGTGTACAACCTCGTACAGGCCAAATTGAAAAGGAATTGACGTGGCTGGATACACCAATGATAAAAGTACCAAATTTTGTAGGGTTATCAAAAAAAGAGTTACAAGAGCAGTTAGTTAATTTAAAATTAGATGTGAGTGGTTCAGGGGAAAAGGTCATTAAACAATCACCGGAGGCTGGAACGAAGGTGAAAGAAGGCGAAACAATTCGAGTATACATGAGTAATTAAGTCATATATATATGAGTGATTACGTGGTACAATAGAAGATGTTTCATTTTATAGAATAAGTAATGGCATGACCCAACTCTTTTATTCTATTCGTTTTATTCACTATAAGTGGAACTATCTACTTGTATGTTTGAGACAATTAAGCCTTGAGGGAGTTCCCTCGTGGCTTCTTTTTCTGTAAAATGTTCAAGGTGATATTTCGCTTTACACATAGAGAGGACATGGTAACAATGGATTTAAGAAAGCTATTAGGACATTTACATGACTTCGTGCAAATTCCTGAAAAAAACATTGAAATTACTTCAATTGAAATGGATTCAAGAGAAGTAAAGCCGAGAGCACTGTTTATTTGCGTAAACGGTTATACGGTTGATGGACACGATTTTGCGCAAACAGCTGTCGAAAAAGGTGCCGTGGCTATTCTAGCGGAACGTCCGCTTGATGTGGACGTACCTGTTATCTTAGTCAAGAGTACCAAAAGAGCAATGGCTGTGTTAGCAGATGCGTTTTATGGCCATCCAACGCAAAAATTACGTTTAATTGGCGTAACGGGAACAAATGGTAAAACAACCACTACACATTTGATCGAACATATGTTTAAAGCGCAGCAAAAGAAAACAGGGCTCATTGGTACAATTGAAATCCGTATTGGCGATCAGTCGTATGACGTGAAAAATACCACGCCAGAATCACTAACTTTACAAAAAACATTTGGACAAATGGTAGAAGAAGATGTTGAAGTAGCAATGATGGAAGTATCTTCACACGCGCTTGATATGGGGAGAGTGCACGGATGTGACTTTGATGTCGCTGTGTTTACAAATCTGACTCAAGATCACCTAGATTATCATGAGACAATGGATGATTATCGTCGAGCGAAAGGGCTATTATTTGCTCAATTAGGCAATGCTTATTATAGCGACAAGCGCCCTAAGTTTGCGATTTTAAACGCGGATGATAAAGCATCAGAAGAATATATTCGCAGCACGGCAGCTACAGTCATTACATATGGCATTGATAATGAAAGTGATATACGTGCAAAAAATATTAAAATGACAAACGGTGGTACAACGTTTACGCTTGTAACTCCTATGGAGAGCGTGGAAGTAACGATGCAGCTTGTTGGGAAATTTAGCGTATATAACGTACTAGCAGCAACTGCAGCTTGCTTAGTGTCGGATATGCCACTGTCCGTTATTGTCGAGGAAATAACGAAATTACAAGGAGTCTCTGGTCGTTTCGAGTTAGTAAATGAAAACCAAGATTTTACGGTCATTGTTGATTACGCACATACACCAGATAGCTTGGAAAATGTGTTGCAAACGGTAAAGCAATTTGCAACAAATAATATCTATACTATTGTTGGATGCGGTGGAGATCGTGATCGCACAAAGCGTCCAATTATGGCGAACATTGCAGCTTCTTACAGTACGGAGGCTATCTTAACATCTGATAACCCAAGAAGTGAAGATCCAGAAGCCATTTTACATGATATGGAACAAGGGATTAAAACAGATAATTTCGTTACGATTGTTGACCGAGCAGAAGCCATCAAATTTGCGGTATCAAAAGCTCAGAAAGATGATGTTATTGTCATTGCAGGAAAAGGGCATGAGACTTATCAAATTGTTGGTAATCAAGTTCTGGATTTTGATGATCGTGAAGTAGCACGTAAAATGATTAGGGAGCGAAATTTGTAATGAATTGTTTGAAACAAAAACTAGGAAACATCAATACATTAAATGAGGAGGGAATGACATGCTAGAGCCAGCTATTTTATTAACCATCGGCTTAGCCTTCCTCATTACGGTTTTATTGTCGCCGGTATTCATTCCGTTTTTACGAAGATTAAAGTTTGGTCAAAGTATTCGCGATGAAGGACCAAAATCACACCAGAAAAAATCAGGAACGCCTACAATGGGCGGGATCATGATTTTACTATCAATCATTGTGGCAACGCTAATCATGGCTAATCAATATGCAGAGGTAACGTATCGTACGTTCCTGCTGTTATTTGTAACAATTGGTTTTGGATTGTTAGGGTTTTTAGATGATTTTATTAAAGTGGTATTAAAGCGAAATTTAGGTCTAACATCAAAGCAAAAGTTTTTAGGGCAAGTGGTTATTGCGATTATTTTTTATTTCATCGCTAGACAATTTGAATTTTCAACTGAAGTAACGATTCCGGGAATTCCAACGCCAATTGATCTTGGGTGGTTTTATGTTATCTTCTTAATTATCTGGTTGGTCGGCTTCTCAAACGCAGTAAACTTAACAGATGGTCTAGACGGTTTAGTATCAGGTACAAGCGCGATTTCCTTTGGTGCCTTTGCTGTTTTAGCATGGAATGCAGGTCAATTGGAGATTTCTATTTTTTCAGTCGCTATTGTAGGCGCAGTTTTAGGCTTTTTAGTATTTAACGCATATCCAGCAAAAGTGTTCATGGGAGACACAGGCTCACTAGCTTTAGGTGGAGCTATTGCAACGATTGCAATTTTAATGAAAATGGAATTTTTACTTGTTATCATTGGCGGTGTTTTTGTTATCGAGACGTTATCCGTTATGATTCAGGTAGCATCATTTAAAACAACGGGCAGACGCGTTTTCAAAATGAGTCCATTACATCATCACTATGAGCTAAGCGGTTGGTCCGAGTGGCGCGTCGTTATGACATTTTGGGCTGTAGGATTATTGTTTGCAATGCTTGGAATTTACATTGAGGTGTGGATATAAGTGAAAACAATTGATGGTTATCAAAATAAACAAGTACTTATTTTAGGGCTTGCAAAAAGTGGTTTAGCAGCAGCAAAACTTGTAAAGAGTCTAGGGGCGAAAGTGGTTGTGAACGATCAGAAACCATATGATGAAAATGATGCAGCTCAGGAACTTGAAGCTATTGGCATTAAGGTGATTTGTGGTCATCACCCATTAGAGCTACTTGATGGTGTGGATGTAATTATAAAAAACCCAGGGATTCCGTATTCTAACCCTCTTCTTCAGGAAGCATTAAAGCGCAAGCTCTCAATTATTACTGAAGTAGAACTAGCATATCAAGTTAGCGAAGCGCCTTTCATAGGGATTACGGGGAGTAACGGAAAAACAACAACCACTACGTTAATTTATAAAATGCTAGAAGAAGATCGTAAAAACCCGCTAATTGCAGGTAATATTGGTACAGTGGCTTGTGAAGTGGCGCAGGAAGCAAAGTCAGAAAACGTTATTGTAACGGAACTTTCTTCATTTCAATTGATGGGCATTGAAACTTTTAAACCCAAGATTTCTTTATTTTTGAACCTATTTGAAGCGCACTTAGATTATCACGGTACGAAGGAAGAGTATGCGCAAGCGAAAGCCAATATCTTTAAAAATCAAACACAAGATGATTTTGCTGTGGTTAACATGGATGATGCAGAAGTGAGGAAAGTAAGCGAAGGTATTGCTGCACAAATTGTGCCGTTTTCTGTTAAAGAAGAAGTAAAAGATGGTGCATACCTGCTAAACAACCAGCTATATTTCTGTAACGAAGCGGTTATGAATGTAAAAGATGTTGTTTTACCAGGTAAGCATAATTTAGAAAATATTTTAGCTGCAATTGCGGTCGTTAAGCTGTTGGGTTGTTCAAACGAAGCGATATATCGAGTGCTTACAACGTTTGCAGGCGTTAAACATCGCGTTCAGTATGTGACAACCATTAACAAGCGTAAATTCTACAACGACTCTAAAGCTACCAATATATTGGCAACAACAGTAGCGCTGTCTGCTTTTACACAGCCGACCATTTTATTAGCCGGTGGATTGGACCGAGGTAATGAATTCGATGAATTAAAACCATCCTTGGAACATGTGAAAGCTGTCATTACATTTGGTGAAACCGCACCAAAAATTGAGCGCGTCGCAAAAGAAGCAGGAATACAAGTGGTTAAACGTGTCGATAATGTTAAACAAGCAGTAATTGAAGCATATGACTGTTCAGAAGAAGATGATGTTGTACTATTATCTCCGGCTTGTGCAAGCTGGGATCAGTTCAAAACTTTTGAAGAACGTGGAGACATGTTTATCAAGTCTGTGCATAAACTGAAATAAGGGCTTGTCTAGACACCTAGAAAACAAGAGCCCTAATCTATTGTTTCGAGGTGCATGACATTGTCGACGAAAAGGTCTACGCCAGATTTTTTTCTTATAATCGTTACACTATCACTTTTAACGATTGGGCTTATTATGGTTTACAGTGCAAGCGCAGTATGGGCTACATATAAGTTTGAGGATTCATTCTTTTTTGCCAAGCGTCAGCTTTTATTTGCTGGGTTAGGTATATGCGCTATGTTTGTCATTATGAACATTGACTATTGGACATGGCGAACGTGGTCCAAAACGCTTGTCATTATTTGTTTTGTACTATTAATATTGGTTTTAATTCCGGGTGTAGGTTTGGTAAGGAACGGTTCTCAAAGTTGGATTGGGGTAGGCGCTTTTTCAATTCAGCCCTCGGAATTTATGAAATTTGCAATGATTACCTTTTTAGCCAAATATTTATCGGAAAATCAAAAGAACATAACATCCTTTAAAAAAGGGATGGTACCAGCTTTATCTTTTGTGTTCCTGGCTTTTGGTATCATTATGCTTCAGCCAGATTTAGGAACAGGAACAGTACTAGTGGGAACATGTATCGTTATGATTTTTGTCTCAGGGGCTCGTATTAGTCACTTTGTAGGCCTGGGTTTACTTGGCATAGGAGGATTTGTTGTACTTGTATTATCTGCTCCTTATCGAATTAAACGAATCACTTCGTTTTTAGATCCATGGGAAGATCCGTTAGGAAGCGGCTTTCAAATTATTCAGTCCTTATATGCAATTGGGCCAGGAGGACTTTTAGGATTAGGGTTGGGGCAAAGCCGGCAGAAGTTTTTCTACTTACCAGAGCCTCAGACAGATTTTATCTTTGCAATTCTGTCAGAAGAGCTTGGTTTTATCGGAGGCTCATTGGTTTTAGTACTATTTAGCTTGTTATTATGGCGTGGTATACGAGTAGCGCTAGGTGCGCCCGATCTATACGGTAGTTTCTTAGCACTTGGGATTATTTCAATGATTGCCATTCAGGTTATGATTAATATTGGAGTAGTAACTGGATTGATGCCAGTTACCGGTATTACACTGCCGTTTCTAAGTTATGGAGGTTCTTCACTGACTTTAATGCTTGCTGCAGTAGGAGTATTGCTGAATGTTAGTCGCTACTCTCGCTATTAAAGATACCATATTAACTTAACGATAAACCTAATGATAAACCGTCAATGAAACCTATGAAAAATAGGTGTTAATTGGCGGTTTATTTTGTTTCTTTACAGGTGTATGATATTTTTGAATGAAATGTTTTAAAAATGTAATGTTGTCATAACCAAATCTACTGTCAACTATGATATGATGTGAAAGATTGAGTATTTTTTTATAATAAGCTAGCAAATCCTGTTTACATAGGTTATTGCATGAAATATATTAAAACAATTGATAAAATAATATTGAAAGCTTCACTAAAATCTAAAATAGACGTACATTCTTTAGGTGAATGTCATACGATAAATAAATGTAATGATGGATGACAACAGTAAAAATGGTTAGTAGGAGGTTCTTATGGAAGCTTTAGTAAAAGAATTAATGGAATTAAATATTGGAAGAGTTCGTGAAAATGAACCGTTGTCCAAACATACAACAATGAAGATTGGTGGACCTGCCGATGTACTTTTGGAACCAAGCTCTGTAGAAAATCTAAAAATAGCAATGGACATTATTCGTAAACATAACGTGAAGTGGAGAGCTATTGGACGCGGCTCTAACCTATTGGTATCGGATAAAGGAATTGAAGGTGTTGTCATTAAGTTAGGAGCAGGACTTGATGATTTACAAATTGACGGAGAGCGCGTTACAGTAGGAGGAGGCTACCCTAGCATTAAACTTGCTACTGTTATTACAAAGCAGGGTTTATCAGGCCTTGAGTTTTCAAGTGGTATTCCAGGTTCAGTGGGCGGTGCAGTCTACATGAATGCAGGTGCTCACGGTTCTGATATGTCACAAATACTAGAAAAAGCGTATATTTTATTTGAAGACGGAACGTTAGAATGGCTTTCAAATAAAGAGATGAAGTTTTCTTATCGCAACTCAATTTTACAAAAAGAGCGCCCAGGGGTTTGCGTGCAGGCAGTTCTACAGCTAAAGAAAGGAACTCGCGATGAAATCGTAGGAGTTATGCAAAAGAACAAAGATTATCGTCGTGAAACACAGCCTTGGAACTTCCCTTGTGCAGGTAGTATTTTCAGAAACCCACTACCAAACTATGCGGGAGATCTAATTGAGAAGTCTGGCTTAAAAGGTTATTCAATTGGTGGAGCCCAAATTAGTGAAATGCACGGTAACTTCATTGTAAATACGGGTAACGGCACGGCAAGCGATGTCTTGGCATTGATTGATCATGTAAAAAAAACAATCAAAGAACGCTTTGACATTGACATGCATACAGAAGTAGAAATAATAGGTCGTTAATAACAAAACGATGCAAAAACTAAGGGGATGGACCTTGATTCTATGCTATAATCAAGGTATTCTAACAAGAAAATGGGAAAATGAGTGAGGGAAAGCAGGGCGCTTTCTCAACAGGGTAAGGGTGAAACAAAATGGATAAAGATAAAAGCAAGTTAATTGTTCTTGAAGATCGCGTGCCTAAGCTCAAAGAGCAGCGTAAGCATAAAACAAATAGGCGGCTTATCTTTTATTTATCACTCTTTTTCATCCTTATTCTATTCATTGTATATTCGCAATCATCCCTAAGTAATATTTCAAAAATTGAAGTTATAGGGAACGAATATGTGGGTAGTAAGGATGTTATAAAAGCAAGCAACCTAACAAATAAAACAAGCTATTGGGAAGTCGATAAAGATCAGGTAAGCGAGCTGGTAGAAAAGCATCCTGAAATTCAAACAGCGACGATTATTAAAAGCTTTCCTAATAAGGTAACAATTAAAGTGAAAGAATACGAGCGCACAGCATACGTATTTTCAAACGGTACATATTTCCCCGTCAATGAAAATGGAAAAGTTCTTAAAGCAATCAAAAGTAGCGAAATGATATCAAGTGCTCCTTTGCTTGTAGAATGGAATGACCCGGAAGCTATTCAAGAGATGGTACAGGAACTAGCCAAGACGCCGGTAAGCCTTGCAAGTTCTATTTCAGAGATTTACTATATGCCTACTAAAGCAGAACCTCTCCAAGTTGAAGTGTTTATGAACGATGGTAGAGAAGTGAGTGCAAAGATAAAAAATTTCTCGGAAAAAATTGTGTACTATCCAGCTATTGTAAAAGAGTTAACGCCAGAACAACAAGGCGTAATTGATTTGGAAGGAAACTCTTTTACACCCTATAAGAAAAATGAACAGAAAAGCGATGAATAGCCGTCAACCCTTTCGTTTGATGGCTGTAACAGCGAGTGAAGAACGTGATATAACCTTAATGTGTTAAAAAAGATAACATAATTAGGGAAACGTTGAAATTTCGCTTTTCTAGCTTTCATTCATGGTGTAGACTTATAGTTATAGTAAATAGTTATTCTATGAAAAAATATACGTTCGGTATAAAAACGTATTTGAATCAATTAATTGAATGAAATTGAAAGACTAACATGAAAAAGTCGAAAAAAATTGAATTTACAAAAGGGAAAAAGCTTAGTTTGTTGAATATTTTCATATAATAAAAGCTAAATCGAAAGTTTGTTGTTCTTCTGACGTCAAAGTAGTAAAGATGTGTAGAATGTAAAAGGAGGTGCCAAAGAATGAACAGCAATGAAATATACGTTAGTTTAGACATCGGTACATCCAGTGTGAAAGTAATCATCGGAGAGATGAGTAACGATTCATTGAATATCATTGGTGTGGGGAATGTAAAGTCACACGGGTTGAAAAAAGGTTCTATCGTTGATATAGACGCAACAGTTCAATCAATTAGAAAAGCAATAGAACAAGCTGAAAGAATGGTTGGCATTACAATTAAAAAGGTAGTCGTGGGCATTAGTGGGAACCATGTGTTTTTACAAGATTGTCACGGTGTCGTGGCGGTATCAAGTGAAAATCGTGAAATTGCTAATGAAGATATTCACCGAGTAATTGATGCAGCACAAGTTATGTCCATTCCACCTGATCGTGAAATCATTGATGTTATTCCGAAGCAGTTTATCGTAGATGGATTAGAGGGAATTAATGATCCTCGTGGGATGATTGGCGTACGCTTAGAAATGGAAGGCACAATTATTACGGGGTCTAGAACGGTGTTACATAACTTATTACGCTGTGTAGAGAGAGCCGGTTTAGAAATCAGTGATATTTGCTTACAGCCACTTGCCTCTGGTTCAATTGCTTTGTCTCGCGATGAAAAAAACCTAGGAGTTGCACTGGTTGATATCGGCGGAGGCTCTACTACTATTGCTATCTTCGATCAAGGGCATTTAAAAGTGACGACCGTAGTAGCAATTGGTGGAGAACATATTACAAAAGACTTATCAATTGGGCTTCGAACATCAACAGAAGATGCAGAAGCTATTAAAATTAAGCATGGACATGCTTTCTATGACCATGCATCAGAAGAAGAGGTATTTAGCGTACCTATTATTGGTAGCGATCAGCACCAGCAGTTTAATCAACTCGAAATCTCTGATATTATTGAAGCTAGATTAGAAGAGATCTTTGAGATGATAACGCAGGAAGTGAACCGTTTAGGATACAAAGATATTCCTGGTGGTTTTGTTCTAACAGGTGGTGTTGTAGCAATGCCAGGCATTTTAGAGCTAGCACAAGTTGTGTTAAAAAACAATGTGCGCATTGCTGTACCTGATTATATTGGAGTTCGTGAGCCGCATTACACAACGGGTGTAGGTCTCATTAAGTTCGCTTATAAAAATGCAAAAATTCAAGGGCGTGAAATTGGAGCCCCAGTTGTGGAAGAGCAAGTATTTGAGGAAGAGTTTGTTCCAGCAGCGAAACCTCAGCAGCAACAAGCGCAGCCACAGCAGTCAAATGAGAAGCCAAAAAAGAAAAATGACCAAAATTTAATGAAGAAGTTTTTTGGATACTTCTTTGATTAACGTTACGGATTGGTAATTTCGATGAATTAGGAGGAACTATCATGTTGGAGTTTGATACAAGTGTAGACCAATTAGCAACGATAAAAGTAATCGGTGTAGGGGGCGGCGGTAACAACGCAGTAAACCGTATGATTGAACACGGTGTTCAAGGCGTAGAGTTTATTGCGGTTAACACAGATGCCCAAGCGTTAAATTTATCAAAAGCAGAAACAAAAATGCAAATCGGCGCTAAGCTTACTCGCGGTCTTGGTGCTGGAGCCAATCCGGAAGTAGGAAAAAAAGCAGCGGAAGAAAGTAAAGAACAAATTCAAGAAGCTTTAAAAGGTGCAGATATGGTGTTCGTTACTGCAGGTATGGGTGGTGGAACAGGAACTGGTGCTGCTCCTGTTATTGCTCAAATCGCAAGAGAACTCGGCGCTTTAACAGTAGGCGTTGTCACACGTCCGTTCACATTTGAGGGGCGTAAACGTTCTACGCAAGCAGCTGGTGGTATCGCTTCTATGAAAGAAGCTGTCGATACGCTAATCGTTATTCCAAACGATCGCTTATTAGAGATTGTAGATAAAAACACGCCAATGCTGGAAGCATTCCGTGAAGCAGATAATGTGCTACGTCAAGGTGTACAAGGTATCTCTGATTTAATCGCGGTACCTGGACTTATTAACTTAGACTTTGCTGATGTAAAAACAATTATGTCTAACAAGGGTTCTGCTTTAATGGGAATCGGTATTGCAACAGGTGAAAATCGTGCGGCTGAGGCAGCCAAAAAAGCTATTTCAAGTCCATTACTTGAAACGTCTATTGACGGTGCTCAAGGTGTACTGATGAACATTACAGGTGGAACAAACTTAAGCCTTTATGAAGTTCAAGAGGCGGCTGACATTGTTGCTTCTGCATCAGACCAAGAAGTAAACATGATTTTCGGTTCTGTTATCAATGAAAACCTGAAAGACGAAATTGTTGTTACTGTTATTGCAACAGGCTTTAGTGATCAAGACCTGTCTCAAGGTAAGCCAGGACGACCATCTTTAACAGCTAACCGTGTGCAGCAACAGCAACAGCCTGTGGCTCCGCCAAAGCGTGAAGTGAAGCGTGAAGAGCCTGTTCAACAAGAATATTCTCGCCCAACGCAGCCTCAATCATCAGATGATGCTTTAGATATTCCAACGTTCTTACGTAACCGAAATCGTAGACGCTAAAAAAACGTGCTGATCTTAAAAGAGATCAGCGCGTTTTTCTTTTTTCTTTATTCTTTGCTCAATAGATAAAGAATGACAAATATCGGATTATTTCCTCAAAAATACTGCTTGTTTCCCCCCATGAAATGACAGACTTTCTACTAGATTATGCTTTATACTAATTTTTAACAAAAGAGATTAAGAGGAATGGAGAGGTTCAATCAGTGCCAATCTATTTAGATTTAATCTGGATTCTTAATTTTGGATTAGATACAATTTTGTTGCTTTTATGCGCAACGGTTTTAAAGCGGCAGTTTAAATGGTGGCGACTGTGCTTAGGGGGATTTATTGGCTCTTTAATTGTACTTCTTATGTTTACTCAATTTTCTGATATTATGCTGCATCCCGCAGTTAAAATTCTGTTCTCCCTCATTATGGTGTTAGTAGCTTTTGGGTATAAGCGTCTTCGCTTTTTTATTGAAAACTTATTAACATTTTATTTTTCAACGTTTGTCGTAGGTGGTGGGTTAGTAGGAATTCATTTTTTGTTTGATCAACAATATTTGCTGGTAGATGAAATGGTGAGTACACAGCCACAGTTTGGAGACCCTATCAGCTGGTTATTCGTATGCTTAGGCTTCCCTATTCTAGCCTACTTCTCAAAGGCTAGAGTTGAAGATATGAAGATGAAAAACATTACGTTTGATCAGCTAGCGGATGTGAAGATTAGTTTAAACGGTGTAGAAATTCATACAAAAGGTCTTATTGATAGCGGTAACCAGCTTGTTGATCCATTAACGAAAACACCTGTTATGATTGTTGCAGCATCCTTACTTGAAGAAGTCCTTCCTTCCTCGCTGCTTCAATTAAGTAAAAATGTCCAATCATTTTCGCATGATGAGGATATTGATCATGACTGGTATGCGAGGGTGAGATTTGTGCCGTATAGAAGTGTCGGACAGTCTAATCAGCTATTGTTGGCTCTAAAGCCAGATCATGTAACCATTGTTCATAACTCCCAAGAAATTCATGTTGAAAAGGTGTTGGTTGGAATTAGCCATACAACATTATCGGTTGAAGGACAATATGAATCAATTATTCATCCCAAGCTATTAGTCATTGGAGAAGTCAGCTCAGCTTCTTAATTTGAACAAAAATAAAAGGGGGAAATTGAATGTCTACATATCGTATTCGGCTACAGTTATGGTGGTACAAGTTATTAATTAAATTAAAAATTAAAACAGATGAAGTATATTATATTGGTGGGAGCGAAGCATTACCGCCACCTCTAACAAAAGATGAAGAAGAAGTGTTACTGAAAAAACTTCCTTCTGGTGATGAAGCGGCAAGGTCTTTACTAATTGAGCGAAATTTACGCCTAGTTGTCTATATTGCACGTAAATTTGAAAATACGGGGATTAATATTGAGGACTTAATTAGCATTGGGACAATAGGCTTAATAAAAGCAGTAAATACATTTAATCCAGAAAAGAAAATCAAACTAGCTACGTACGCATCGAGATGTATTGAAAATGAAATTCTCATGTATTTAAGACGAAATAACAAGATTCGTTCAGAAGTTTCGTTTGATGAGCCGTTAAACATTGATTGGGATGGGAATGAGCTTTTACTTTCGGATGTAATGGGAACGGAAGAAGATATCATTACAAAAGACTTAGAAGCGAATGTAGATAGGAAGCTGTTATTAAAAGCTTTACATCAACTTAATGATCGTGAAAAGCAAATTATGGAGTTAAGATTTGGATTAGCAGGTGGGGAAGAGAAAACGCAAAAGGATGTAGCGGATATGCTTGGTATTTCTCAATCGTATATTTCACGATTAGAAAAGCGAATTATTAAAAGGCTCCGAAAAGAATTTAATAAAATGGTGTAACAAAATGCGGTAACAAGTAGGCGTTCTGACTCTGCTGTTACCGCATTTTGTTTCAGGAATAAAATGTAAGAATTTTGAATGTGCATATTTTTTCCTTTCAAGGAGATACTGAACTCAGAACATCATCTCCTGTGAGGAGGGAAAGAATTGACAAGAAATAAAGTAGAAATTTGTGGAGTAGATACTTCAAAGCTTCCTGTATTGAAGAATGATGAGATGCGCCTTTTATTTAAGGAGCTGCAAGCTGGTGATGAAACCGCTCGTGAGAAGTTAGTGAGTGGTAACCTACGTCTTGTTCTAAGTGTAATTCAGCGTTTTAATAATCGCGGAGAATTCGTTGATGATTTATTTCAAGTGGGTTGTATTGGCCTCATGAAATCTATTGACAACTTTGATTTAGGACAAAACGTAAAATTTTCTACATATGCTGTTCCGATGATTATTGGAGAAATTCGCCGCTACTTGCGAGACAATAACCCAATTCGGGTATCAAGATCATTAAGAGACATTGCATATAAGGCACTCCAAGTTCGAGAAAGATTAATGAGTGAAACATCAAAAGAGCCAACTGCAGAAGAAATAGCCAAAGTATTAGAAGTTCCACATGAAGATATTGTATTTGCGTTAGACGCTATTCAAGACCCAGTATCATTATTTGAACCTATCTACAATGATGGAGGAGATCCTATTTATGTGATGGATCAGCTTAGTGACGAGCGAAATCGCGATTCTACTTGGATTGAAGAAATAGCCTTACAGGAAGGGATGCGTCGACTAAATGAGAGAGAAAAACTAATTTTACGAAAACGCTTCTTTCAAGGAAAGACTCAAATGGAAGTGGCTGATGAAATTGGGATTTCACAAGCACAGGTATCTCGTTTAGAAAAAGCAGCCATTAAACAGATGAATAAGAACATTCAAAGCTAATATTTTTGGCTTCATACGTATGATAAACCGCCGCATGGATCAGTCTGTGCGGCGGTTTGTTTGATAGAAGAAAAAGCGCGTAAAATTACCGTTTCTTTCATGAAATCACTCAAGTTTAAATATACATATACAAAGAGATTTCTACGTTTTTTAAAATAACGTGTTGGCTAAGAGAATAGGGGGAATAGGGATGTTAAAGATTTCTGAATTTCAAATTAAAGATGTGGTTAACGTAGCAGACGGCAAGCGCCTTGGACATGTAGGAGATA
The DNA here is from genome assembly GCF_038050335.1 of Priestia sp. FSL W8-0001. Taxonomy (NCBI): domain Bacteria; kingdom Bacillati; phylum Bacillota; class Bacilli; order Caryophanales; family Bacillaceae; genus Priestia; species Priestia sp. FSL W8-0001. Next base: position 2,962,874 of record NZ_JBBPAL010000001.1, on the reverse strand, counting down.
TTGATATTGATTTAGCCACTGGTAAAATTCAAGCGATTGTCATTGGGAACTCAAGAATGCTTGGTTTTTTTGGGAAAGAAGAGGAAATTGTCATTCCGTGGCGAAATATCGTAAAGATTGGTTCTGACGTTATTTTAGTACGCTATAAAGACAGCTACGAACTTGAAGAGAATTAATGTATTTTTATAAACAGCTATTCTCAATCTGTGGTACAATATTTGAGAACAATAGATAAAGGGTGTGTCACATACATGAATAAAGCTGCTTTTACAAAAAGCCATCATGAATCGTTTATGTGGCTTCGTCCGTGGATGGATGAAAATAGTCAGCTGTTAAGTGGCTTTACGACTAAAAACGGTGGAATAAGTGAGCCTCCGTTTACTTCATTCAACCTTGGACTGCACGTACATGACAACAAAGAACACGTTATTTTAAATAGAGAACTATTAGCTAACCATCTAAATATGCCCTTATCGAATTGGGTTTGCGCTGAACAAGTACATAATTCGGTTGTACAAAAAGTAACGCGTAAGCAATCAGGAAAGGGAATGCATGCTTATGAAGATGGAGTTGCACAAACAGATGGAATTTATACAAATGAATCAAACGTTTTGTTAGCACTATGCTATGCAGACTGTGTACCTCTATATTTTTATGCTCCAAATCATCATATGGTAGGGCTAGCTCATGCTGGATGGCAAGGAACAGTTAAAGATATTGCGGGTGAGATGATTCGAAAATGGGTACAGGAAGAGCAAATACCTGTTGAAGATATTTATGCTGCTGTAGGGCCAGCGATTGAATCATGCTGCTATATTGTCGATGACCGCGTCATTTCAGCAGTGAATGAAGTAGCGTCGTCAGCGGACGTATATGTGCAAATTTCTCCGAATCAATATCGACTAGATTTGAAAAAACTAAACGTTTATTTGATGAAAAAAGCTGGTGTTAATGAAGCAAATATTATCGTTTCATCCCATTGTACAAGCTGTGAAGATGATCTATTCTTTTCGCATCGTCGCGATCAAGGTAAAACCGGTCGTATGTTTAGCTTTATAGGTTTTAAGGAGGATTGACTACATAGTGACAGCAAGCGTAGCAAGCAATTTAGAACAAGTAAAAGAACAAATTAACCTAGCCTGTGAGAAGGTAGGGCGTCACCCAGAAGAAGTAAGGGTTGTAGCCGTAACAAAATACGTTTCTACTGAGCGCGCACAAGAGGCCGTAGAAGCAGGCCTTATACATCTAGGAGAAAATCGTGATGAGGGCATGACGGAGAAGTATGAGGAAATTGGTGACAAGGCCACATGGCACTTTATTGGAACGCTCCAAACGCGTAAAGTGAAAAATATTATCAATCAAGCATCGTATATTCATTCGTTAGATCGTTTATCGCTAGCAAAAGAGATTAATAAGCGAGCGAGTAAGCCAGTAAAATGCTTTGTACAGGTAAACGTTGCGGAAGAAGAATCTAAGCATGGGCTATCAGCAGATGAGGTTGTTCCATTTATTCAAGCATTAGAGGAATACCCAAATGTTCAAGTTGTTGGGTTAATGACAATGGCTCCTCATACGGACGATGAGAAGGTATTAAGAAATTGTTTTAAAGATTTAAAAAAGCTACAGCAAGAAATTCAAACTCTTAATTTACGCTATGCTCCTTGCCAAGAGCTTTCAATGGGAATGTCAAATGATTACCAAATTGCTATTGAAGAAGGAGCAACGTTTATTCGATTAGGAACCACATTGGTTGGTTAAGAACGTTAAGGAGGTGTCAGGCGATGAGTATGAAGAATCGTTTAAAAAATTTTTTTGCCATGGATGATGAGACAGAAGAGTACGTAGAAGAACGATATGAACAAAAAGAATATGACAATGAACCTGCTGCTGTTCAACCTTCTAAGACGCAAAAGCAAGTTAGCAGTCAGCAGCAACAGCAAAATGTTATAAGTTTGCAAAGCGTACAAAAATCATCGAAGATGGTCTTATCTGAACCACGCGTTTATGCCGAAGCCCAAGATATTACCGATCATTTAAAGAACCGCAAAGTCGTTGTTGTCAATTTACAGCGAATTCAGCGTGATCAAGCAGTAAGAATAGTCGACTTTTTAAGCGGAACGGTTTATGCTTTAGGTGGTGACATTCAAAAAATCGGAACCGATATTTTTTTATGTACGCCAGACAATGTCGATGTTAGTGGTAGCATTTCAGATATGTTCACTGAACATGAAACAAGCAACGTAAAGAGGTGGTAACCGTATATGGAAATCGTACTTAGGATTTTGCTTCAGTTAATCGAGATTTATTCATGGGCGCTCATTATTTACATTTTTATGTCATGGGTTCCCGACATTCGCGCATCTCGATTTGGACAAATGCTGGGAAGCATTTGTGAACCTTACCTTGAGCCGTTTCGACGAATCATTCCTCCGCTTGGAATGATTGATCTCTCACCACTGGTAGCTATTCTTGTGTTACGCTTTGCAAGTGGTGGACTCGTATCGCTATTTAGAATGTTAGGGTTCATATAAAAAGGAATCATTTGATTCCTTTTTTACATACGAGCAAGGAGAGTAGACATGTCTATTTATCAACATTTTCGAGAAGAAGAACGAGCATTTATTGACCTCGTATTAGAGTGGAAAGAAGATGTTCTTAATCAATATAGTCCAAAGCTGACGGACTTTTTAGACCCACGCGAGCAGCAAATTGTTTCAGCTATCATTGGAACAGAAGGAGAAGTGCTTGTTTCGTTTGACGGTGGAAGTGAACAAGGAGAACGAAAGCGAGCGCTTTTATATCCTGATTATTATGAGGTGGGAAATGAAGATTTTCAACTGAGCTACTACGAGCTGCACTATCCTAGTAAATTTGTTACGGTTGAGCACCCTCAAGTGTTAGGAGCATTAATGTCGCTTGGGTTAAAACGGTCAAAGTTTGGTGATGTTTTGGTACAAGATGAGCGCATACAGCTGGTTATTGCCGATGAAATATCTTCTTACGTGGAAGCAAACTTCACGTCAGTGGGTAAAGCCAAAATATCTCTTGTAAAAAAAGACCGCACAGAGTTACTTCAAGTTCAAAGTGAATTTCAGGAAAAAACGTATACTGTATCATCCATGCGGTTAGACGTTTTACTATCTACCATTTACAATTTATCTCGTCAAAAGGTGCAGCCGTTTATTGGAAGTGGAGCGGTAAAAGTAAATTTTAAAACGGTTGAACAGCCTTCTTTTGAGTGCAAAGCAGATGATATACTTTCACTAAGAGGTTTTGGTCGAAGTAAAGTTATATCAGTTGAGGGGAAAACAAAAAAAGATAAGTGGCGAGTAATTGTAGGGAAACAACAATAACAAAAATTGTAAGCAGGAAACAAAAAAATATGTCGAATATTCCATTACAAACAATGTAATGAGACAACGTGGAGGTGGCCTACATGCCTTTAACCCCTTTAGATATTCATAACAAAGAATTTAATCGTGGGTTTCGTGGATATGATGAAGACCAGGTCAATGAATTTCTTGACCAAGTAATTAAGGATTACGAATTAATTATTCGTGAGAAAAAAGAATTAGAAGCGCGAGTAACTGAGCTTACTGAAAAAGTAGGGCATTTTACTAACATCGAAGAAACGCTGAATAAATCAATTTTAATTGCTCAAGAAGCAGCAGAAGACGTAAAGCGAAACGCAGAGAAAGAAGCGAAGCTAATTGTAAAAGAAGCGGAAAAGAATGCTGACCGCATTATCAATGAAGCTTTATCAAAGTCTCGTAAAATTGCGATGGATATTGAAGAGACGAAAAAGCAGTCAAAAGTATTCCGTACGCGTTTTAAAATGTTAATTGAAGCCCAGTTAGAAATGTTAAACAGTGATGATTGGGATCAATTAATGGACTATGAAATGCCTGCGTTAGAAGAAAAAATTGACTAGTCAAGACAGAACCTTGACTTCTTTCGTTTTGTTGTCATATAATTTGGTAACAGATGAAATTTCATACGTATAGTACGGAGATAGGGACAGTAGTTTCTTACATGATTACGTTTAGCGAACCGAGGAAGGTGAGAGCTCGGTCTAATCTAAGAAACGAATATCACCCTGGAGTATTGCTGCTGAAACGAAGTAAGCAGCGACGTGTTATTCACGTTACGAATGCTGAGAGGACAAACGGAAGTGCTGTTTGTCTACAAGGGTGGTACCGCGGGAGACCTTCTCGTCCCTTTTTGGGATGAGAAGGTCTCTTTTTGTTGTAGCTATATACGGAATGAAATTTACGATTTTATGGAGGTTAGAACTTTGGAATATAAAGATACGTTATTAATGCCGAAAACAGAATTTCCGATGCGTGGAAATTTACCAAATCGTGAGCCACAAATGCAAGAAAAGTGGGCGGGAATGGACATTTATGCAAAAGTTCAAAAGCGTACAGAAGGTCGTCCATTATTCGTGTTACATGATGGCCCTCCTTATGCAAATGGTGATATTCATATGGGGCATGCACTGAATAAAATCTTAAAGGACTTTATCGTTCGCTATAAATCCATGTCAGGTTTTTGTGCACCGTATGTACCTGGTTGGGATACGCACGGTTTACCGATTGAAACAGCTTTAACAAAGAATAAAAAAGTCAACCGTAAAGAAATGAGCGTTGCTGAGTTCCGTAAGCTTTGCGAACAGTATGCATGGGAGCAAGTGGAAGGTCAACGTGAACAGTTCAAACGTTTAGGTGTGCGTGCTGATTGGGATAACCCTTATGTGACGCTTCAGCCTGAATACGAAGCTCAGCAAATTAAAGTATTTGGAGATATGGCGAAAAAAGGCTATATCTACAAAGGACTAAAACCAGTTTATTGGTCTCCATCTAGTGAATCAGCGTTAGCAGAAGCTGAAATTGAATATTATGATAAGCGCTCTGCGTCTATTTACGTGGCGTTTAATGTAAAAGATGGTAAAGGCGTAGTGGAAAGTGATGAGAAATTTATCATCTGGACAACAACGCCATGGACAATGCCGGCAAACTTAGCTATTGCTGTAAACCCAGAGCTTCAATATAGCGTAGTGGCCGTAGATGGTGCTAAATACATCGTGGCATCAGAACTTGTTGAGACCGTTGCAAAAGAGATTGAATGGGTTGAATATGAAGTAGTGCGTACTATGAAAGGTGCTGAACTTGAGCACGTAGTAGCAGAACATCCAATTTACAAGCGTGATTCTCTACTCGTTTTAGGTGACCATGTTACAACTGATGCGGGTACTGGGTGTGTTCATACGGCTCCAGGACACGGGGAAGATGACTTTATTGTGGGTCAAAAATACGGTTTAGGTGTACTTTGTCCAGTTGACAGCAAAGGTCATATGACAGAGGAAGCGCCTGGATTTGAAGGCTTATTCTATGATAATGCGAACAAGGCCATTACTGAAAAGCTTCAAGAAGAAGGCGCCCTGTTAAAGCTATCATTCATCACGCATTCATATCCACATGACTGGCGTACGAAAAAGCCGACAATTTTCCGTGCAACAGCGCAATGGTTTGCATCAATTAAAGACTTCCGTAAAGAGCTATTAGAGGCAGTAGAAAAAACACAGTGGGTTCCTGCTTGGGGCGAAACTCGTCTTTACAACATGGTTCGTGATCGTGGAGACTGGTGTATTTCTCGTCAACGCGCATGGGGCGTACCAATTCCTGTGTTTTATGCTGAAAATGATGAGCCGATTATTACGGATGAGACAATTGAGCATGTATCAGAGCTGTTCCGTCAGCATGGTTCAAACGTATGGTTTGAGCGTGAAGCAAAAGATTTATTACCGGAAGGCTTTACTCATCCTGGTAGTCCAAACGGTCATTTCACAAAAGAAACGGATATTATGGACGTATGGTTTGATTCTGGATCTTCTCACCAAGCTGTACTTGAAGAGCGTGAAGGGTTACAGCGTCCGGCTGACCTTTATCTAGAAGGGTCTGACCAATATCGCGGTTGGTTTAACTCAAGCTTATCTACAAGCGTTGCTGTAACGGGTGAAGCACCTTATAAAGCCGTTTTAAGTCATGGTTTTGCTTTAGATGGTGAAGGTCGTAAAATGAGTAAATCACTTGGTAACACGGTTATTCCAGCTAAGGTTATGAAACAGTTAGGTGCAGATATTCTACGCTTATGGGTAGCGTCTGTTGACTACCAGGCAGATGTACGCGTATCTGATAACATCTTGAAACAAGTAGCTGAAGTATATCGTAAAATTCGTAATACGTTCCGCTTCTTATTAGGAAACCTAGCAGATTTCAATCCACAAACGGATGCGATTTCAGTAGATCAGCTTCGTGAAGTAGATCGTTACATGCTAGTTAAGCTCAATAAATTAGTGGATAAAGTGAAGAAATCATACGATGCATATGAGTTCTCAAGTATTTATCATGCAGTTCATAATTTCTGTACGATTGATATGAGTTCGTTCTATTTAGATTTTGCAAAAGACGTATTATATATCGAAGGTGCAAACAACGTAGAGCGTCGTAGCATTCAAACCGTTCTTTACGAAACGCTACTATCTCTAACAAAGTTAGTATCTCCAATCCTTTCTCATACAGCTGATGAGGTATGGGTTCATATTCCAAACGTAGAAGAAGAAAGCGTCCAGCTAGTTGATATGCCAGAAGTGAAAGAAATTGCTGGTGCAGATGAGCTCGAGAAAAAATGGGATGCGTTTATGGAACTCCGTGACGAAGTGTTAAAAGCACTTGAACAGGCTCGTAATGAAAAGGTAATCGGAAAATCTCTTGAAGCTAAGTTGACTCTATATCCAAACGCTGAGACGAAGCAATTGTTAGCGTCTATCTCAGAAAACGTAGGTCAATTGTTTATCGTTTCAGGCTTAGAGGTTGCTGGTGACGTAGCAGATGCGCCGGAAACTGCACAGCGCTTTGAGCACGCAGCAATCGTTGTGACACCTGCTGAAGGAGAAAAATGTGAACGTTGTTGGACAGTTACAACAACAGTTGGTTCAGACTCAGCTCATCCAACATTATGTGCAAGATGTGCAGATGTGGTGAAAACGAACTACGTTCAGCAGTAAAGCGGAAAAAGAGGCTGGGACATAAGTAATTCAGCCAATGATAAACCTGAACGATTGAGAGTTTCTCACTTTTAATCGTTCAGGTTTTTTTGATTGTGAAAACAATGTTGGAAACAGGGTGGAATGGAGCGTAGGACACTCGACTCCTGCGGGAAAGAGAGGGAAAACGGAGATCCCGCAGCGCAGCGAGGAAGCTCAGGTTCCTCCCCGCGGAAAGCGAGTGGCTGTAGCGCAATGGAACGAACGTGTTGAGACAAACCAAAGAGATGGGAACAGCTAGTGTTCGTCTTTTAGAAGCAATCATTTTGTTATGTCCCAAACTCTTTTTTTGGAAAAAAGACTGTACGAAATTCCCAACACGTATTGTTATGAGGTTTTTGAAGGAAGGAAAAACTTGTCGTGTTGCAATCGTCTCAATATCGGTAACGATAAAATCAATAAGATTGATTTCATCGATAAGGAGGCGGTTTAATGTACGAGCAGTACCTTTCAATTGGACAAGAACTATCAGTTATAAAGGAAGAACTACAAGAACGCCTAATTCAATATGATGGTAATACGAATGAGATGAAATATGAACCCTATAAAGAACGATACGTTATTGATATGATTAAAGCAGATTTAAAAGATGTAGAGCGAGCTTTAGCAAAGCTTGATGTCGGAGCGTTTGGAATCGATGAAAATACGGGGGAACAAATGTGTATTCACAAATTAAAAGTCATCCCAACCGCCAGAACGGAACAAGATTTATTTGTTTTATGGTAAGAAGCGAGAAAAAATATAAAATATATGCTAAAATGCTGTAGTATGGATTCGTTTGACTTTACGGCAGGAGGAAACGGCTTTGTTTTATTATATGATTGCTTTGGCTATTATTATTTTTGACCAGTTAACAAAGTGGATTGTAGTTAAAGAAATGGAACTTGGTGAAAGTATTCCGGTTATTGACAACTTTTTGTATATTACTTCACATCGAAATAGAGGAGCAGCTTGGGGCATTTTACAAGGACAAATGTGGTTTTTTTATGTTATCACCATTATTGTTGTCATAGGGCTTATCGTGTATATTCGGAAGATAAATAAAGCGGATAAGTGGCTTGGAGTAGCGCTTGGACTGATGTTAGGTGGAGCAATAGGGAACTTTATTGACCGTGTTTTTCGCCAAGAAGTGGTGGATTTCGTTAATACATACATTTTCACATACGATTTTCCAATCTTTAACGTTGCGGATTCAGCATTGGTAGTTGGTGTTGGTATTATGTTTATCCTCACGTTATTTGAAGGAAAGCAAAAGAAGGAGAGCACGAAAGAATGAGCGTAGTTGAAATTGTTATTGAAGAAGGACAAAAAAGTGAACGTATCGATAAGGTATTAGCAACTGCTAATACAGAATGGTCACGTTCACAGGTTCAGCAGTGGATTAAAGATGAGTTTGCAAAAGTAAACGGCGATACGGTAAAAGGAAACTATAAATGTAAAGTTGGGGACGTTGTTACATTAGAAGTGCCTGATTTAAAAGAACCGGACATTGTTGCCGAAGAAATGGACCTAGATATTTATTATGAAGATGAAGACGTGCTAGTCGTAAACAAGCCTAGAGGTATGGTTGTTCATCCAGCTCCAGGTCATTATACTGGGACCCTTGTAAACGGCTTAATGGCTCACTGCAAAGATTTATCTGGCATTAACGGAGTAATGAGACCAGGGATTGTACACCGTATTGATAAAGATACGTCTGGACTGCTAATGGTGGCAAAAAATGATATGGCTCATGAATCACTTGTAAATCAGCTCGTTGCTAAAACAGTAACGCGACGTTACAAAGCGATTGTACACGGCGTTATTCAACATGATCATGGTACAATTGATGCACCAATTGGCCGCGATAAGCAAGAGCGTCAAAGTATGACTGTTACGGATGATAGATCTCGCGATGCCGTAACGCATTTTACAGTATTGGAACGCTTTAAAGATTTTTCATTAGTGGAGTGTAAGCTTGAAACGGGAAGAACGCACCAAATTCGCGTTCACATGAAGTACATTGGTTTTCCTCTTGCAGGAGACCCAAAGTATGGGCCAAAAAAGACGCTTCCTATTGAAGGACAAGCACTTCATGCTGGCGTGTTAGGTTTTGTTCACCCTCGTACAAACGAATATATTGAGTTTGAAGCACCTGTACCAAAAGTATTTGAAGAAATGCTGGAGCTACTTAAAAAAAGAAGTTGACAAGAAGTAATGAAACTGTCATACTGTAGATAACTTAATGAGAACCTTTAAAGACAGTCCCGTGAGGCTGAGAAGGAAACGTACAAAACGTGGGTTTTTTATACCCTTTTCTACAGATAAACGTAGGCGTTTTAATCCTCTCACCTTAGCGGTAGAGGATTTTTTTATGTCATAATTGGGGTGAAGAACAGATGAATGTAAAAGCAACTGTACTAGATGACCAAGCAATTCGTCGCGCATTAACAAGAATCGCGCATGAAATTATTGAAAAGAATAAAGGCATTGATAACTGTGTGCTTGTTGGAATTAAGACACGCGGAATTTATATAGCAAAGCGTCTAGCTGAGCGCATCGAACAAATTGAAGGAAAAACGCTACCGGTTGGAGAGCTAGATATTACGCTTTATCGAGATGATTTATCAAAAGTAACGAATAACGATGAGCCGCTTGTAAAGGGGTCGGATATCCCGACGGATATTACAAGCAAGAACGTCATACTGGTTGATGACGTATTGTACACGGGTCGTACGGTTCGTGCAGCGCTGGATGCGCTCATTGATATCGGCAGACCCGAGCTGATTCAGCTGGCTGTGCTTGTGGATCGAGGCCATAGAGAGCTTCCAATTCGTGCAGACTACGTGGGGAAAAACGTACCAACAGCGAAGTCAGAAAAAATTGCCGTTCAGTTAGCAGAAGTTGATGAACTGGACCAAGTAGCTATTTACGAAAAATAATATACACGCCCTTTTAAACGGTAGTCCCGTGAGGCTGCAAAAGGGGGAAACACTGCGTGAAGCGAATGATTCGTCATGTTGCTTCATGCTGTGGAAACCTCTTTGCGCACTTGTGTAAAGAGGTTTTTTTATGGGCGTAAAAGGAGAAGAGAAGAATGAAACAACAGATTGTACTTGATATACACGATCGACCAAGTCCGGTAAAATGGTTAGCCCTTAGTATTCAGCACCTGTTCGCGATGTTTGGAGCGACGATTTTAGTTCCGTTTTTAGTAGGATTAAGCCCGGCAGTAGCACTTGTATCAAGTGGAGTGGGGACACTGGCATTTCTACTGATTACAAGAGGGCAAGTACCCGCTTACCTTGGGTCATCCTTCGCGTTTATCGCACCAATTATTTCAGCGAAAGCAACGCTTGGACCTGAACAGGCCATGGTCGGTTGTTTCCTAGCAGGGCTAGTATACGGAATTGTAGCCCTTGTTATTAAAGGAACAGGAATTAACTGGGTTATGAAGCTATTGCCACCGATTGTAGTAGGGCCCGTTATTATTGTGATTGGCTTGGGCTTAGCTAACACGGCTGTAAGCATGGCGATGAATGATGCTGATGGGAATTATAGCAGTCAGTACCTGCTTGTCGCGCTTGTTACGCTCGCTATTACGGTTATTTGCTCAGTATACTTTAAAAACATAATTAGCTTGATTCCAATCTTCATTGGAATTGTTGGTGGCTATCTGTTTGCCTATACACAAGGCTTAGTAAGCTTAAAAGAAGTAAAAGAAGCACCATTCATTGCAGTCCCAGATTTTTATATCCCATTCGTGTCCTACACGCCATCGATTTCGCTAGGCATCATTCTAGTAATGGTCCCTGTAGCGGTAGTGACGCTTTCAGAACACATTGGACATCTGCTTGTGTTAAATAAGATTATCGATCGTAACTACATCGAAAAGCCAGGTTTGCATCGTACGGTGTTAGGTGATGGAGTTGCAACGATGCTTGCAGGTTTAATGGGAGGTCCTCCGAATACAACATACGGTGAAAACATCGGCGTACTTGCAATTACAAGAGTGTTTAGCGTTTTTGTGCTAGGAGGAGCAGCGGTCATCGCCATCTTGTTTGGATTTAGTGGAAAAGTGACAGCGCTGATTTCGAGCGTACCTTCACCAGTCATGGGCGGTGTATCAATCCTCTTGTTTGGAATTATTGCCGCATCAGGACTGCGCATGATGGTTGACGGACAGGTTGACCTTGGAGATAAACGCAACTTAGTCATCGCATCCATCATTCTCGTATTGGGAGTTGGAGGAGCACACCTGGAGCTTTCTGAACAAGTACAGATCGATGGAATGGCACTTGCAACTATTGTAGGAATCATCTTAAACCTTGTACTACCAAAATCGAAAGAGCAGGAAGCTGTGACTTCAGAAGTAGAAGAAGTACAAGAAAATCAAAAAATTTCATAAACGCCTTTTAAAAGAAATCCAGAGAGGTTTCCAAGGGTGTAGTACAGCGCGTCAAAGACGATGCTTGTTTTCTCACACCCTTTCTATATCAAGAAAGGGTGTTTTTTATTCCACTTACACTGCTAAATAACGTTTAACAAGTTTAACTAACAATCAGTAGAGATGAAGAAAGTCTTCACTGATGGAAGTTCAATTTTATAAAAAGTGAATGAGATGAAACAAAATGGAGGGAATCGATATGAAACATTTAGTGACAGTCTCAACGCTAGAAGTAAATGAAATTCTACAAATCTTAAGTGATGCTGAAAACTATCGAGTAAATCAACGAGGGTGGTACCCGAAGGAAAAGATGTTTGTGGCAAACCTATTTTTTGAAGCGAGCACGAGAACGCGCTGCAGTTTTGAAATGGCTGAGCAAAAGTTAGGTTTAACAACCATCCCTTTTGAAGTGACAACGTCAAGTGTCCAAAAAGGAGAAACTCTTTACGACACCATTGAGACGCTAGCAGCAATTGGAGTTCAATCGGTGGTCATTCGCCATCCAGAAGATCGCTATTATGAAAAACTTCAAGAACAAGTATCGATTCCAATTCTTAATGCAGGGGATGGCTGTGGTCAGCATCCAACGCAGTGCCTGCTGGATTTACTCACGATTCAGCAAGAGTTTGGGTCTTTCAAAGGCTTAAAAATTGCCATTATGGGGGATTTGAGGCATAGTCGCGTTGCCCGTTCAAACGCTGAAATGTTAACAAAACTAGGCGCAACGGTTTATTTCGCTGGACCAGAAGAGTGGCGAGATGAGTCAAATCCATATGGTACATATATAGGCGTGGATGAGGCTATACAAGCTGTTGATGTGGTGATGTTACTTCGAATTCAGTTTGAAAGGCATTCAAAGAACCACTCTACTTTAGAGGAAGAATATCACAGTCGCTACGGCCTTACGGTTGAGCGAGAGAAAAGTATGAAAAATGGCAGCATTATCTTACACCCGGCTCCAGTCAACCGCGGGGTAGAAATTGCGGATGAACTAGTTGAGTGTCAACGCTCAAGAATTTTTAAACAAATGGAAAACGGCGTTTACATCCGAATGGCTGTTTTAGCACGATCATTACAATCAGTTGAAAGGGGAATGAATGATGAAAACAATTATCAAAAATGCTACATGGTTAACTGAGGGAAAGCGTGAAAGAATTGAATTAAAGATTGAAAATGGCACAATCACTGAAATTGCAAGCGAAATTCCCGCAACGGATGAAGAGGTTATTGATGCAAACGGTCATTTAGTAGCACCAGGTTTTATTGATGTGCATGTTCATTTAAGAGAGCCTGGTGGAGAAAAGAAAGAAACAATTGAAACGGGAACGTTAGCAGCTGCCAAAGGTGGATTTACCGCAATTGCAGCTATGCCAAATACCCGCCCGGTACCAGATACTGTTGAACAAATGGAATGGCTGAATAAACAAATTGAAGAAACAGCCCATGTACGTGTGCTACCTTATGCATCCATTACAATTCGTCAGCTTGGAAAAGATCTTACAAACTTTGAAGGGTTAAAAGAAGCCGGAGCATTTGCTTTTACAGATGATGGTGTGGGTGTCCAGTCGACAGGAAAGATGCTAGAAGCAATGAAAACAGCTGCTGAACTAGACAAAGCAATTGTTGCACATTGTGAAGATAATGAACTTATTAACAAAGGGTGTGTACATGACGGAAAGTTTGCAAAAGAGCATGGGCTTAACGGCATTCCATCTATTTGTGAAGCCGTGCAGATTGCAAGAGATGTTCTACTAGCGGAAGAAGCAGGCTGTCACTACCATGTATGTCATGTAAGTACAAAAGAGTCCATTCGTACAATTCGCGATGCGAAAAAAGCAGGCATTCGCGTAACTGCCGAAGTAACGCCGCATCACCTTTTATTAAGCGAAGAAGATATTCCATCGCTTGATGCTAACTTCAAAATGAACCCGCCACTTCGCGGAAAAGAAGATCAACAAGCGCTAATTGAAGCGTTATTAGACGGAACGCTTGATTTCATTGCAACAGACCATGCGCCGCATACGGCTGAAGAAAAAGCGGAAGGGATGGAGCTTGCTCCGTTTGGAATTGTTGGGCTTGAAACCGCGTTTCCACTTCTTTATACAAACTTAGTTTTAAAAGGAGTCATTACATTAGAGCAGCTCATTTCGTACTTAACGAATAAGCCGGCAGAAACGTTTAAGCTTCCATACGGAACGCTTGAAGTTGGAAAACCAGCAGATTTGACGCTCATTGATTTAGAAACAGAAAGAAAGATTAATCCAGCAGAATTTGTATCAAAAGGTAAAAATACACCATTTGCAAACTGGTCTTGCAAGGGCTGGCCAATCATGACATTAGTAGAAGGTAAACAAGTATGGGAGGATGTTAAAGTATGCAACGTCAACTAATTTTAGAAGATGGAACAGTATTTATTGGAGAAGGATTTGGCAGCGAAAGAGAGATGACGGGAGAAGTTGTCTTTAATACAGGCATGACGGGATATCAAGAAATTTTATCAGATCCCTCTTACTGCGCACAAATCGTCACTTTAACATATCCTATGATTGGAAACTACGGAATTAATCGCGATGATTTTGAATCGATTGAACCAGCTGTGCATGGTTTAATTGTGAAAGAAGTTTGCGAAGTCCCATCAAATTTCAGAAGTGAACTTTCAGTTGATGAGTTTTTGAAACAAAAAGACATTCCTGGTTTAGCTGGAATTGATACGCGTAAACTAACGCGTAAAATTCGCCAGCACGGTGCGCTTCGCGGTCGAGTATGCGGGATGGACGTGAACGTAGAAGAGGTAGTTACAGGTCTTAAAAACTACAGCTTGCCAACAGATTCAGTTAAAAAAGTATCAACAACAAATGCATATCCAAGCCCAGGACGCGGTCAAAAAGTAGTACTAGTTGACTATGGAATGAAGCACGGGATTCTTAGAGAATTAACGGCTCGCCAGTGTGACGTCATCGTAGTTCCTTACAACGTGACTGCAGAAGAGGTTCTTCGCTTGAACCCAGATGGGATTATGCTGAGCAATGGACCTGGAGATCCAAAAGATGTGCCGGAAGCTATCGATATGATTAACGGAATTTTAGGAAAAGTACCTTTGTTCGGAATTTGTTTAGGACATCAATTATTTTCATTAGCCTGCGGGGCAGATACAGAGAAAATGAAGTTTGGTCATAGAGGTTCTAATCATCCTGTAAAAGATTTACGAACAAACAAAGTTGCTCTTACTTCTCAAAACCATGGCTATACGGTGCGTGAAGCATCACTAGAAAACACGGATTTAGAAGTTACGCATATCGCGTTAAATGATGGAACAGTTGAAGGAGTTAAACATACGAAGTATCCAGCGTTCACCGTACAATATCATCCAGAAGCATCACCTGGACCAGAGGACGCAAACGGATTATTTAATGAATTTATGGAACTTATGAAAAACAATCAGAAAGTAGGTAATTGCTAATGCCAAAACGTCAAGATATTCAAACTATTTTAGTAATCGGATCAGGTCCAATCGTCATTGGTCAAGCAGCAGAATTTGATTATGCTGGTGCACAAGCATGTATTGCATTAAAAGAAGAAGGGTACAAAGTTATTCTTGTAAACTCCAACC
This sequence comes from Priestia sp. FSL W8-0001, assembly GCF_038050335.1. Lineage (NCBI taxonomy): Bacteria > Bacillati > Bacillota > Bacilli > Caryophanales > Bacillaceae > Priestia > Priestia sp. FSL W8-0001. Next base: position 2,947,733 of record NZ_JBBPAL010000001.1, on the reverse strand, counting down.
CTGCAACGATTATGACGGATTCCGAGATGGCAGATAAAGTATATATCGAACCTCTAACGGTTGAGTTTGTAAGTTCAATTATTCGTAAAGAGCGCCCAGATGCGTTACTCCCAACACTTGGAGGACAAACGGGACTAAACTTAGCTGTTGAGCTTCACAACACAGGTATTTTAGAAGAATTTAACGTTGAAATTCTTGGTACAAAGTTATCAGCTATTGAACAAGCAGAAGATCGTGAGCAGTTCCGCTCTCTAATGAACGACCTAAACCAGCCGGTTCCAGCAAGTGAAATTATCCATACGCTTGACGAAGCATATTCATTCGTTGAACAAGTAGATTATCCAGTTATTGTTCGTCCAGCATACACGTTAGGCGGAACAGGCGGCGGTATTTGTCATAATGAACAAGAACTCATTGAAATTGTCACAAGCGGTTTGAAAAACAGTCCGGTAACGCAATGTCTATTAGAAAAAAGTATTGCTGGATTTAAGGAAATTGAATATGAAGTAATGCGTGATGCAAACGATAATGCAATTGTTGTATGTAACATGGAAAACTTTGACCCAGTAGGGATTCACACGGGTGATTCTATCGTTGTAGCACCAAGTCAAACGTTAAGCGATCGTGAATATCAGCTATTACGAAATGCTTCACTAACGATTATTCGAGCATTAAAGATTGAAGGTGGATGTAACGTTCAGCTAGCGCTGGACCCAGAAAGCTTTCAATACTATGTCATTGAAGTAAATCCGCGCGTAAGCCGTTCTTCAGCACTTGCATCGAAAGCGACAGGATATCCAATTGCAAAGCTAGCAGCTAAAATTGCTGTTGGATTAACTCTAGATGAAATGATGAATCCTGTTACAGGAAAAACGTATGCATGCTTTGAACCAGCGCTTGATTACATCGTATCAAAAATTCCACGCTGGCCGTTTGATAAATTTGAATCAGCTAACCGTAAGCTTGGAACACAAATGAAAGCAACAGGCGAAGTAATGGCAATTGGTCGTACGTTTGAAGAGTCACTTCTAAAGGCTGTTCGTTCGCTAGAAGCAAATGTTCATCACTTAGAGCTTAAAGACGCGCATGAGTTTAGCGATGAAATCATTGAAAAGCGAATTCGTAAAGCAGGCGATGAGCGTTTATTCTACATCGCTGAAGCGATTCGCCGCGGCGTAACGATCGAGCAGATCCACGATTGGAGTAAGATTGACTTATTCTTCTTAGTGAAGCTTGAACGAATAATTGCATTTGAAGCTGTGTTAAAAGAAGAGATTCATAATATTGAAGTGTTACAGAAAGCAAAAGAAATGGGATTTGCAGATGATACCATTGCGAAGCTGTGGAATCAATCAGAGCGTGAAGTATATGATTTCCGCAAGCAAAATGGCGTAACACCAGTTTATAAAACAGTTGATACATGCGCAGCAGAGTTTGAATCAAGCACACCTTACTTCTATGGGACATTTGAAGAGGAAAACGAGTCAACCGTAACGGAGCGCAAGAGTGTGATGGTATTAGGATCTGGTCCGATTCGTATCGGTCAAGGAATTGAATTCGACTATGCGACGGTGCATTCCGTATGGGCAATTAAAGAGGCTGGTTACGAAGCAATCATTGTTAACAACAATCCAGAAACCGTTTCGACTGACTTCAGTATCTCAGATAAATTATATTTTGAGCCGCTTACGGTAGAAGATGTAATGCATATTATCGACTTAGAAAAGCCAGAAGGTGTGGTTGTTCAGTTCGGTGGACAAACAGCTATCAATCTAGCAGAAGAGCTTGCAGCAAGAGGTGTAAAAATCTTAGGAACATCTCTAGAAAGCTTAGATGCAGCCGAAGATCGTAAAAAGTTTGAAGCAACGCTCGCTCGATTAGATGTACCGCAACCCTTAGGTAAAACTGTAACTTCAGTTGAAGAAGCAGTCGTTGTTGCAAGTGAAATCGGCTATCCAGTTCTTGTTCGTCCTTCTTATGTACTAGGTGGACGTGCAATGGAAATTGTATACAAAGAAGAAGAGCTGCTGCATTACATGAAAAATGCAGTAAAAGTACACGCAGACCACCCTGTTTTAATCGACCGTTACTTAACGGGTAAAGAGATTGAAGTAGATGCAATCTCTGATGGTGAAACAGTGGTTATTCCAGGAATTATGGAGCACGTAGAGCGCGCAGGTGTCCACTCAGGTGATTCAATTGCAGTCTACCCTCCTCAAACATTATCAGAGGAAGTAAAAAACACGATTATCGACTATACAACAAGAATTGCGAAAGGCTTAAATATTATCGGACTGCTGAACATTCAGTTTGTTCTATCAAAAGGGGAGGTTTATGTACTAGAAGTAAACCCACGCTCAAGTCGTACGGTACCGTTCTTAAGTAAAATTACGCGCATTCCAATGGCTAATGTTGCGACAAAAGTGATTTTAGGAACAAGCCTAAAAGATCTCGGCTACGAGTCTGGTCTACATCCAGAAGAAGAAGGCGTGTATGTAAAAGTACCGGTGTTCTCATTTGCGAAGCTACGCCGTGTTGATATTACGCTTGGACCAGAAATGAAGTCAACGGGTGAAGTAATGGGACAAGATTCTACGTATGAAAAAGCTCTTTACAAAGGCTTAATTGCGTCGGGAATGTCAATCAAACCATACGGCTCAGTACTGATGACGGTAGCAGATAAAGACAAAGAAGAAGCAACGGAGCTTGCAAAACGCTTTGCCGATATCGGTTATCAAGTTATTGCAACAGAAGGAACAGCAGAAGTATTCGAAAAAGAAAACATTCGCGTGAAAGTGGTAAACAAAATTCACGACCAAGATCATAACCTACTTGATGTCATTCGCACAGGTGAAGCGCAGCTTGTGGTTAACACATTAACAAAAGGTAAGCAACCGGCTCGTGATGGATTTAAAATTCGTCGTGAAGCAGTTGAAAATGGCGTACCTTGCTTAACGTCACTAGATACAGCAGAAGCAATTCTACGCGTACTTGAAACAATTAGCTTCCACACCGTACCGATGAAAGAAGCGCGCCCAGCTCGTGAGGTGACAACTGTATGAAAAAACATGAAATGATGCAAGTCGTCAAGCAGCGTCCTTTAACTCATAACGTTTACGAATTAACACTGAAAGGCGAGCTTGTTCGTTTCATGAATGAGCCTGGTCAGTTCGTTCACATTCGCGTTGAGAATCAGTATTTACCCCTTCTAAGAAGGCCGATTAGCATCGCTGAAATTAACCAACATGCAAATGAGTTTAAGATGATTTATCGTGCGGAAGGTGCAGGAACAAAGCTACTTGCTAGCAAGCAGTCAGGCGAAGCAGTAGATGTGTTAGGACCTTTAGGTCACGGGTTTCCGACAGATGTGCTAGAAAGTGGGAAAACAGCTGTATTGGTAGGTGGAGGGATTGGAGTTCCTCCTCTATACGAGCTGTCCAAACGCTTAATGGCAAAAGGAATCAAGGTTGTTCATGTACTTGGATTTCAGTCAGCTGCGGATGTGTTTTATGAAGAAGAATTTAACGAACTAGGAGACACGCATATTGCAACGGTGGACGGAACTTTGGGTACAAAAGGGTTTGTAACGGACGTAATTGATCGACTTCAACTGCCGTACGACACGATGTTTTCTTGTGGCCCAACGCCCATGCTACGTGCTTTAGAAGCAAACTATAGCGATAAGCCCCTTTATATTTCATTAGAGGAAAGAATGGGCTGTGGAATTGGAGCTTGTTTTGCATGTGTATGTCGTCAAGCTGAAGAGTCTAATGCATATAAGAAAATTTGTAGTGATGGACCCGTTTTCCAAGCAGGGGAGGTGCTTTTATGAACATGCTTCAAACGAAATTACCAGGATTAAATTTAAAAAATCCCATCATGCCAGCTTCGGGATGCTTTGGGTTTGGAAGAGAGTATGCACAGTTTTATTCATTGGATACGCTTGGAGCTATCATGATTAAAGCTACAACTGCGGAAACAAGGTTTGGAAATCCAACACCGCGCGTGGCAGAAACCCAAGCAGGGATGCTAAATGCAATTGGATTACAAAACCCAGGGTTAGAAAAAGTTATGTCAGAAGAGTTAGTATGGCTTCAAAAATACGATGTACCCATTATTGCAAACGTTGCAGGTGCATCTGTTGAAGAGTACGTAGAAGTGGCAAAGAAGATTTCAACTGCTTCAAATGTAAAAGCATTAGAGTTAAATATTTCATGTCCAAACGTAAAAGAAGGTGGCATCGCTTTTGGCGTTGATCCAGTGATTGCTGCTCGCTTAACAAAAGCGGTAAAAGAGGTATCGGAAGTGCCTGTATACGTTAAGTTATCTCCGAACGTGTCAAATATTGTAGAGATGGCTACAGCAGTAGAATCAGCGGGAGCAGATGGATTAACGATGATTAATACGCTTTTGGGAATGCGTCTTGATTTAAAAACGGCACAGCCGGTGTTAGCAAACGGAACTGGCGGATTATCAGGTCCGGCAATTAAGCCAGTAGCTATTCGTATGGTGCATGAAGTGAGCCAAAAAGTAAATATTCCAATCATTGGAATGGGTGGAGTGACGACGGCTGAAGATGCGCTGGAATTTTTATACGCAGGTGCGAGCGCAGTTGCAGTAGGAACAGCAAACTTTGTAGATCCTTACGTCTGTCCAACTATCATCGATGAGCTGCCAAAATTAATTAATTCTTTAGGGTATGAGCATGTATCTGAATGTGTAGGAAGGAGCTGGAAAAAACATGAAAAAGCCGTTTATCATTGCTCTTGATTTTTCATCACTTCATGATGTGAAAAATTTTTTAGCACCGTTTCAAGGAGAGTCTCTTTATGTGAAAGTAGGAATGGAGCTTTTCTATAAAGAAGGGTTAGCAATCGTTTCTTATTTAAAAGAGCAGGGACATGAAATTTTTCTAGACTTGAAGCTTCATGATATTCCGAATACAGTGAAAAATGGAATGAAATCATTGGCTTCTCTAGACGTTGATTTAGTGAACGTTCATGCGGCCGGAGGTACACACATGATGCAATCGGCTCTTGAAGGGCTGGAAGCAGGTACTTCTGCTGGTAAACAGCGCCCGCTATGCATCGCAGTGACTCAGCTCACAAGCACATCTGATACAATGTTGAAAGAGCAGCAGCTTATTACACATTCAATGCAAGAAGTTGTAACACATTATGCTTCTCTTGCTCATCAAAGCAAATTAGATGGTGTGGTATGCTCAACTCATGAAGTGCCAAGCATACGTAAGGCTGTAGGTAAATCGTTTTTAACCGTAACGCCTGGAATTCGAATGGCGCTTGATTCAAATGATGATCAAGTACGAGTAGCAACACCTGAGCTTGCGAGAGAATACGGAGCAAGTGCTATTGTAGTAGGACGCTCTGTGACAAACGCAAGCAATCCAGTAGAAGCTTATTACCAAATGTTAAAGCAATGGAAAGGGGAGCATGTATCACAATGACAAACTTACGAAAAGAAATCGCCAAACAACTAATTGATATCCAGGCAGTTAGCCTTCAACCAGATCACCCATTTACATGGGCTTCTGGAATTAAATCTCCCATCTATTGTGATAATCGCCTAACGCTATCTTATCCAGGTGTTCGAAAAGAGATTGCTAAAGGTTTGCAAAGTTTGATTAAAACATATTTTGCAAATGCAGAAGTAATTGCAGGAACGGCAACGGCTGGAATTCCACATGCAGCGTGGGTGAGCGAAGCGCTTGAGTTACCGATGTGCTATGTTCGCAGTAAAGCGAAGGGACATGGTCGTGGTAACCAAATTGAAGGAAAAGTAAAAGAAGGTCAAAAGGTCGTTGTAATTGAAGACTTAATCTCAACTGGGGGCAGTGTTCTGACAGCAGTGAATGCGTTAAAAGAACAAGGCTGCAACGTACTGGGTGTCGTATCTATCTTTACATACGAACTGGAAAAAGCGCGTCAGTTATTTAAAGAAGAAGGTTTGCAGGTTTACTCATTAACGGATTATTCAACGCTTGTAGAAGCGGCAAGTGAAGCAGGATACATCCAGGAAGCTGCAATGAAAAAGCTCTTTAAATGGAGAGAAAACCCTTCAGATCCAGCTTGGATGACAGCTGAAGAAACGGTTTAACCTAAATGAAAAAGCGTGTCCATGATATGACGGACACGCTTTTTTATGCTGAAATTAATCTCTTAATTTTAATACAAGCTCTTCATTTGGCGTTACGTAAACCGTTTGCTGATTGTCGTAAGTAACAAAACCAGGTTTAGCACCATTCGGTTTCTTTACATGGCGAATCTTTGTAAAGTCAACCGGTACGGAGCTGGAATTTTTCGCCTTGCTGAAGTAAGCTGCAAGGTGAGCAGCTTCAAGAATGGTTTCTTCTGTTGGCTCAGCGTCACGAATAACGACGTGGGACCCAGGTGTATCTTTTGTATGAAACCAAAGATGGTCTCTGGCTGCCAGCTTATTCGTTAAGTATTCGTTTTGTTTGTTGTTTTTGCCGACCAAGATAACGGTACCGTCACTTGCTTTATATTGCTCAAGCGTTGGAGTTGAATTCTTTTGCTTTTTATTTTTCTTTTGCTGGCGATTGCGTAGATAGCCTTCTTCTACAAGCTCCTCGCGAATTTCAGCAATATCTTTGTGAGAAGCTGTCTCCATTTGCTGCAGTAAAGATTCAAAGTAGACAATTTCTTGTTGGGCTTTTTCAATTTGTTCATGAACAATTGCTACTGAATTCTTTGCTTTTTGATATTTAGTAAAGTAGCTCTGCGCATTTTGAGCAGGCGTTTTTTGAGGATCAAGCTCAATTGTTAGCGTCCCACCCTTTTCATCATAGTAGTTTATGACATCAACGGTTGTATCTCCTTTTTTAACGAGATGTAAATGCGACGTTAAAAGCTCTCCTGCAAGTTGGTATTCACCGGCTTTTTCAGCCTGCTGTAGCGTTCTTTGCAACTTATTAATTTTCTTTTCATTTTTCTTTTTTTCAGTTGTCATGAATTGAAGTAAATCATGTGCTTGTTGCTTAACGCGATCGCGCTCTGCTTTTCCATAATAGAAGCGGTCTAAAAGTTCACTAATGGTTGGGAACGTCTTTTCTTCACCTTGTAAGTGGCTAAGAGACAGAAGGTGAAAGTAATCTTTTCCTTGCACCGAAGTGAGGGTTGGCTGCATGTTGCCGTTTTGAATGGCACTCATTGTATTGATAAACGCTTTGGGTAACGTAGTTTGATTGGCCAGACCAGCGCGATAGACAATTTCATTGGCAAGCAACGGTGAGAGCCCAGCGAAAGCTTGAACGAGCTGATTGCCAATCTTTCCACTGTTGAAGTCTAAACTTCTTAAAACCATTTCTTCATCCGCTTCAAAAGGATCTAGCTTTTCTTGATTTGGTGGCAGTACATAAGTTGCACCAGGCAGTAGCGTACGGTGACGATTTAACGCCATTGGAATGTGCTTGATGCTATCGATAATGACATTTGTTTCTTTATCCACAAGCATGATGTTGCTGTGGCGACCCATAATTTCAATAATAAGCTGCTTAGATGTTACATCTCCAATTTCGTTGCGACCTTTTGTTTCAATAACGAGAATACGATCGAGCCCTAGCTGGTAGATTCGTTCAATAATATTTCCTTCTAGATGTTTACGAAGAAGCATGCAAAACATTGGCGGTTCAGCCGGGTTTTCATATGTTTCATTTGTAAAGTGAACGCGTGCGTAATTGGGGTGAGTTGAAATAAATAGCTTCCGATTTTCCCCCTTCGCTCGAACTTGTAAAATTAGTTCATTTGGAAATGGTTGATAGACTTTTGCGATTCGACCGGATGTTAATGCGTTATCTAATTCTTGTAAGATTCCGTATGTAAAGATTCCGTCAAATGACATGTTGTTCACATCCTTTAATGTTTCAAAAATAGTCCTTCGTAAAAGTATAGCATTTTTTAGGACGAGTCTGAATAAGCATACGATATAACATTGTAACAATCTATGTGACTCATTTACAAACAAAAGGGTGTGAAGGAATGCGATGAAATGGTATGAGCTGAGTGAGCGAGCAACATTAGAAGTGACAAAAACAGATAAAGAAAATGGATTAACTGCAAAAGAAGTCGCATTGAGGCAAAAGCAAGAAGGTTTCAATGAGCTTGCTGAAGGTGAAAAGCAGTCTGCGCTGCTCGTATTCTTGGAACAGTTTAAAGATTTTATGGTTTTGGTTTTATTAGCAGCTACGCTAATATCGGGCTTATTAGGAGAGTATATTGATGCTATTGCCATTATTGCGATTGTCGTGATTAATGGGTTTCTTGGATTCTTTCAAGAACGTCGTGCTGAAAAGTCACTTAATGCACTGAAGGAATTATCGGCGCCGCAGGTACTTGCTTTACGAGACGGTAAGTGGTCAAAGACTCTTTCTAGAGAACTGGTAGTGGGAGACATTGTCAAGTTTGGAAGTGGTGATCGGATTGGTGCTGATATTCGTCTTATTGATGCTAAAAGTTTAGAAATTGAAGAATCAGCGCTGACAGGTGAATCTGTCCCTGTTCCAAAGTATACGCGCGTATTAGAAGGAAATGAAATTCCACTTGGAGATCAAGAGAACATGGCATTTATGGGGACGCTTGTGACGCGTGGAAGCGGTGTTGGAGTTGTAGTAGGGACAGGTATGAAGACTGCCATGGGACAAATCGCCGACTTATTACAAAATGCAGAAGCAGTCATTACCCCACTGCAACGAAAACTTGAGCAGCTTGGGAAAATTCTCATTATTGTTGCGCTTTTATTAACTGTTCTTGTAGTGGGAATTGGTGTCTTGCAAGGGCATGATTTATATACGATGTTCTTAGCAGGCGTATCACTAGCCGTTGCTGCAATTCCAGAAGGATTGCCAGCAATTGTAACCGTTGCTTTATCATTGGGCGTTCAGCGAATGATTAAACAAAAATCCATTGTTCGGAAGCTTCCAGCTGTTGAAACACTGGGCTGTGCATCTGTTATTTGCTCAGATAAAACGGGAACGCTTACTCAAAACAAGATGACCGTTACTCACTTGTGGTCAGGTGGGAAAACGTGGAATTTATCTGGAACAGGCTATGACCCAAGCGGTACGTTTTCTGCTGAGGGGAAAGAAGTTAATGTTAGTCGAGAAAAACCGCTGCAGCAGCTGTTGCTGTTCGGCCTATTATGTAATCAAACAACGGTTACGAAAAAAGACAAAGATTATGTAGTCGATGGTGATCCTACAGAAGCCGCTTTAGTTGTAGCCGCAATGAAAGCGAACTTTACCCGTCAAAATGTAAAAGGAGACTTTAAAGTTATTGAAGAGTTTCCCTTTGATTCTACTAGGAAGATGATGAGTGTGGTGATAGAAGGCAAGGATAACAAGCGCTATGTGGTGACAAAGGGTGCACCAGATGTTCTACTAACAAATAGCAAGTCAATTGTATGGGAAAATCGTCATCAACAGCTGTCTCCTAGCGGTCGTGAAGAAGTGCAAAACGCCATCCATTCTCTAGCGAGCCAGGCACTTCGAACGATTGCGGTTGCTTATCGCCCGCTTGAATCGTACGAAACCATTACTACTGAACAAGCAGCTGAAAAAGAGCTTGTGTTTTTAGGACTTCAAGGGATGATTGACCCTCCACGACCTGAAGTAAAGCAGGCTGTAAAAGAATGCCGAGATGCTGGCATTAAAACGGTTATGATTACAGGAGATCATGTGATAACCGCTGAAGCGATTGCCAAGCAGCTTGGGATTTTACCAAAGGGAGGACGAGTACTAGAAGGCCATACATTAAATACAATGTCACAGTCGGAGCTTGAAGACGTAGTAGATGATGTATATGTTTATGCACGCGTATCGCCTGAGCATAAATTAAAGATTGTTAAAGCGTTACAAGCAAAAGACCACGTTGTGGCTATGACAGGTGACGGTGTAAACGACGCACCTGCAATTAAAGCAGCCGACATTGGCATAGCAATGGGAATTACAGGAACGGACGTTGCTAAAGAAGCCTCAGCGCTGGTGCTACTAGATGATAACTTTGCAACGATTAAATCAGCGATTAAAGAAGGGCGAAACATTTATGAAAATATTCGAAAATTCATCCGATACCTACTTGCTTCTAACGTAGGAGAAATACTTGTAATGTTGTTTGCCATGATTCTAGCTCTGCCGCTTCCATTAGTACCCATTCAAATATTATGGGTCAACTTAGTGACGGATGGCCTTCCGGCGATGGCATTGGGGTTAGATCAACCTGAAGACGATGTAATGAAGCGTAGACCAAGGCATCCAAAAGAAGGGGTGTTTGCACGCGGACTTGGTTGGAAGGTAGTGAGTAGAGGGTTTTTAATTGGAATAGCGACCCTTGCTGCGTTTATTATTGTCTATGATAACAACCCTGATAACTTACAGTACGCTCAAACGATAGCATTTGCTACGCTTGTCATGGCCCAGCTAATTCATGTGTTTGACTGTCGAAGTGAGAAGTCCATTTTCGACCGGAATCCTTTTGAAAATCTTTACTTAGTTGGTGCGGTTATTTCATCAATTTTGCTAATGCTAGTTGTTATTTATTATCCACCTTTACAACCAATCTTCCATACGATGGCTATTGCGCCAAGGGAATGGTTAATTATTTTAGGTTTAGCAAGTGTTCCAACATTTTTATTAGCGGGATCACTTTTAACAAGAAAAAAATCGTAATTAATGATATAGTAATAAGCACTGGTGGAAGCATACGGTTTGCTTTCACCAGCTTTTAATGAGTGAGGTACATTGCTTTTACTCTTTTTTTGAGTAACACTTTCTTTTATTTCTTTTTTTTTGTAAGATGTACATAGTGGATGTGATGATAATGATAAGAAGTATGACAGGTTTTGGCCGAGGACGAGCAGATAATGAGGTTCAAGCGGTAACGGTAGAAATGAAATCGGTAAATCATCGCTTTTGTGAAATTACTGTGCGAATGCCAAGGCAATTAATGGAAATTGAAGATAAAATAAAAAAAATCATTCAAACATACATAAAACGTGGTAGAGTAGAAGTATTTGTTACGATTTCAGGTGAAGGATTAGCTAAAAAGACGTTACAAACGGATTGGGAGTTGCTAGGTGAGTATATGAAAGCTTTCCAAGAAATTAGCGAGCGTCACCAGCTTTCCAAGTCTGTTGAAATTCAAGATATTCTGCATATGCCTGACGTAATGACGACTTCTGAAGAAGAAGTAGACCAAACATCAATTCACCAGCTGGTTTTTACAGCGGTTGAACAAGCAGTAGGTCAGCTGCTAACGATGCGTGAAAAAGAGGGGCAAGAATTATATCAAGATTTAGTTCAGCACCTCACCAACATCCAGCAGCTTCGCGACGAAGTAGAATCGCTTGCACCGACTGTTAGTGAGCAATATGAGGATCGCTTGAGAAAAAGATTAACCGACTATCTTGAAGGTACAATCGATGAACAGCGAGTGCTAGCAGAAGTGGCTATTTTCGCTGAAAAAGCAGACGTTAATGAAGAATTAACCCGTATTCACAGTCATCTTACTCAGTTCTTTCAAACAATTGATACAACCGATGTTATCGGGAGAAAGCTTGATTTTCTTGTGCAAGAGTTAAATCGAGAAATGAACACAATTGGAGCGAAAGCGAATAATGGTAAGATTGCTCAATGTGTCATCGATATGAAAACGCAGCTAGAGCGTTTGAAAGAACAAGTTCAAAATATTGAATAGTTACTAGTAGCCTTCAGAATAGACGGACACAATATGGATACAGTAGGGGGCTTTGTATGAGCGGTAAATTAATTAATGTTGGATTTGGAAATTTTATTTCTTCTAATCGCATCATTTCTGTCGTTCAGCCGGAATCAGCACCAATTAAACGAATTGTGCAAGAAGCGAAGGATCGCGGAAATTTAATTGATGCCACGCAGGGAAGAAAAACCCGAGCTGTGATTGTAATGGACAGTAATCATATTATTTTAGCTCCTGTTCAACCGGAAACTGTAGCACAAAGGCTTGTGAATAAAGAAGAATTAGTAGAAGGGTAGGGCGTATAAACCAATGATTGAAAGAGGTTTATTAATCGTTCTTTCCGGACCGTCAGGTGTTGGAAAAGGAACGGTAAGAAAAGCATTATTTGAACAAGAAGATATTAAACTTCAGTACTCTATTTCAGCAACAACGCGTCGTCCACGTGAAGGCGAAGTTGATGGTGTGGATTATTTCTTTAAAGAGCGCGAAGAATTTGAGCACATGATTGAAAATAAAAAGCTTCTAGAGTGGGCAGAGTACGTAGGGAACTACTACGGTACACCAATTGACTACGTTGAAGAAACGTTAGCTTCAGGGAAAGATGTCTTTTTAGAAATTGAGGTTCAAGGTGCTCTTCAAGTGAAAGAAGCATTTCCAGAAGGATTGTTTATTTTCTTAGCACCACCAAGCTTATCAGAGTTGAAGAGTCGTATTGTAAACCGCGGTACAGAAACAGAAGATTTAATTAACAACCGTATGCGTGTAGCAAAAGAAGAAATTGAGCTTATGGATGCATACGATTATGTAGTAGAAAATGACAAGGTAGAAAATGCATGTGCACGTATTCAAGCAATTGTCACGGCAGAGCATTGCCGCCGCGACCGTGTATCTGCACGCTATAAAAGAATGTTGGAGGTAGAATAAATGCTTTATCCGTCAATTGATTCATTAATGCAACGTTTAGATTCTAAATATACGCTAGTAACAGTAGCTGCAAAGCGCGCACGTCAACTTCAAATGCATAATGATACAACAATCCAAAGACCTGTATCTCATAAATTAGTAGGTTGTGCATTAGAAGAAATCAACTCAGAACAACTTACGTATACGCACGTACCTTCAAAAGATGAGAATGAAGAAAGATAATTGTTAAAATAACAACCTATTCGCAGTAGGTTGTTATTTTTTTCTGTTAGAAAGAGGGTTTGTCAAAATCAACTTCTATTCTTGAACATGTTATAATATGGACATTGTAAAGGTTGTTCAGTAGATAAAAAGATGGGAGTATGGGTAACGATGTTGAAAGGAAAACGAATTTTATTATGTGTTAGTGGTGGAATTGCTGTTTATAAGGCATCGGCTTTAACCAGTAAGTTAGTACAAGCAGGAGCCGAAGTGAAAGTCATTATGACAGATTCTGCTCGTGAGTTTGTTACGCCGTTAACATTTCAAGCACTTTCAAGAAATCCTGTATACACAGATACATTTGATGAAAAAGATCCGGCTGTTATTGCACATATTGACTTAGCAGATTGGCCAGATTTAATTCTTGTCGCACCTGCTACTGCTAATATGATAGGGAAATTAGCAAATGGAATTGCTGATGATATGATTTTAACTACTCTTCTTGCTGCCACAGCTCCAGTTTGGATTGCTCCAGCAATGAATGTTCATATGTACGATCATCCAGCTGTAAAAAAGAACATGCAAACATTAGCTTCATTTGGCTATCAGTTTGTGGAGCCTGGAGAGGGTTATTTAGCATGTGGTTATGTTGGGAAAGGAAGGTTAGAAGAACCTGAAACAATTGTTAGTCTTCTACAGTCTTATTTTTATGACCAAAAGCCACCTCAAGCGCTAAAAGGTACGAATGTTTTAGTTACAGCAGGGCCAACGGTTGAACGAGTGGATCCTGTACGTTTCTTTACTAATCGTTCGACTGGGAAAATGGGCTATGCTATCGCAGAAGAAGCAGCGAAGCAAGGAGCCAACGTAACGCTTATATCTGGGCCAACACAGCTGACGCCACCCGTTAACGTCAAAACAGTTCAAATCGAGAGTGCACAGCAGATGTTTGAAGCGGTGATGAAGCATTATACGGGTATGGATGTTGTCATTAAATCCGCGGCAGTTGCTGACTATCGTCCAAAGCATGTTCATCAGCAAAAGATGAAGAAGCAGCCGGGAGAGGCAGTACTAGAGTTGGAGCGCACTACTGACATTTTAAAAACGCTCGGAGATTATAAAGATTACAATCAGGTGCTCGTTGGATTTGCAGCAGAAACAGAACAGGTAGACTTATATGCTCAAAAGAAGCTCGAAAGCAAAAATCTAGATATGATTGTCGCTAACAACGTAACAAGTGAAGGTGCAGGTTTTGGAACAGATACGAATATCGTAAAATTTTATAAGCGAAACGGTGAGCAAAGGCAGCTTCCTCTTATGTCTAAATCATCTGTCGCTAAAGTTTTATTAGAAGAAGTGAAGCAGCTGCTAGAGAGTGTTCGACAATGAATTTTGCTAGCGTAATTGTTGACGTAGCAGCGAAGCAGACAGACCGATCATTCGATTACTCGATTCCTAAACAGTGGAGAGAGATTCTTGTCCCAGGAATGCGGGTAATCGTTCCGTTTGGCCCGCGCAAGGTGCAGGGGTTTGTTGTAGACGTTAAATTAGAAACAGATGTAAAGCGAACGAAGCCAATCGCTGAGCTGCTTGATTTAACACCAGTGTTAACGCCTGAATTATTAGAGCTAGGTCATTGGCTCACTGAAAAAACGCTTTGCTTTAAAATATCTGCTTTTCAAGTAATGCTCCCTGCTGCGATGAAAGCAAAATATGACAAAAAGATATTGCTTCAACCAGGAGTAGAAAGTTCACAGCTTCACTCAAAGGTTCAGCCGTACTTTCAACATACTTCCGAAGTGATGTGGAGCGACATTGAGAAATCAGAGTCTGTAAATAGCTTTTATCGCGATATTCAAAAAGGACTCTTAGAAGTTGTATATTTAGTCAAAAGTAAAGGGAATAAAAAGACCGTGAAAGCTCTTCGTTTAGCTCAGCCGCCTGAACATGTCAAACAGCTGCTCCAAGAGTTGCCTAAACAAGCTGAAAAGCAAAAGCAAGTGCTTGAATTTATGCTTGTGCAAGAAGAAGTAGTAGCACAAAGAGACATTATGACTGTGCTTAACGTAACGAGTGCACCTATTAAAGGATTAGTTTCAAAAGGATTGCTTCACGAGGTTGATATGGAGATTTATCGAGACCCGTATGCCAATCGTGATTTTATTCCTTCAAAACCTTTTCCGTTAACAGATGAGCAATCGGCTGCTATCAAGCCAATCCTGCGCGATATTGAGAACCATGAACACGATGTTTTTCTCATGTATGGTGTAACTGGAAGCGGTAAAACGGAAGTGTATTTACAGTCAATTGATCAAGTGTTGAAACAGGGGAAAGAAGCAATTATGCTTGTTCCAGAAATATCACTAACGCCTCAAATGGTCAAAAGATTTAAAGAGCGATTCGGTTCGAAGGTAGCCGTGATGCATAGCGGTTTGTCGGCCGGTGAGAAATACGATGAGTGGCGTAAAATTCAGCGCAAAGAGGTATCCGTAGTCGTAGGGGCAAGGTCGGCTATCTTTGCTCCGTTTCAACATGTGGGCATCATCATCATTGATGAAGAGCATGAAACGAGCTATAAGCAAGAGGAGAATCCCAGGTATCACGCGCGCGATGTGGCAATTAAACGCGCAGAATTTCACAACTGTCCAGTAATTTTAGGAAGTGCAACCCCGACACTAGAGTCATTTGCACGTGCTCAAAAAGGGGTTTATAAACTTCTGCCACTACGCGAACGAATGAATAAATCAGCTCTTCCAAAAGTAGATATTGTAGATATGCGTGAAGAGCTCCGCGATGGAAACCGGTCAATGTTCTCTACGCTTCTTCTTGAAAAAATACGTGAGCGCCTTGAAAGACGAGAACAAATTGTATTGTTCTTAAATAAGAGAGGGCACTCATCTTTTGTTATGTGCCGTGACTGTGGATATGTTCCTTCGTGTCCGCACTGTGAAATTTCATTGACATATCACCGCTACCAAAACCGAATGAAATGTCATTACTGTGGCTATGAAGAGCCAACTCAAACGGCTTGTCCAGAGTGCGAAAGCGACCATATTCGCTTTTTTGGATCAGGGACGCAAAAGGTGGAAGAAGAGCTTGGAAAGGTGTTGCCTGAAGCGTCTGTCATTCGAATGGATGTTGACACAACAAGCCGAAAAGGGGCGCATGAAAAGCTCCTAACAAAGTTTGGAAATGGAGAAGCGCAGATTTTATTAGGTACGCAAATGATTGCTAAAGGTTTAGACTTTCCAAACGTAACGCTTGTTGGGGTGTTATCAGCAGATACGATGTTGAACCTTCCTGACTTTCGAGCTGCTGAAAAAACGTTTCAGCTCCTTACACAAGTAAGCGGAAGAGCGGGACGTCACCACTTGCCTGGTGAAGTCGTTATTCAAACCTATGCTCCTGAGCATTACAGCATTCAGTTAGCAAGTCAGCACGACTATGATACTTTTTATCTTGAGGAAATGAAGCTTAGACAAGCTCATCGTTATCCACCGTTCTTTTATTTGGCGTTGGTAACTGTCTCACATGAAAACGTGGCAAAAGTGGTGTCTGTGACTGGGAAAATATCGCAGTATTTAAGACAAAAGCTCTCTCCGCAAGCCGTTATTTTAGGACCTGTTGCCTCTCCAATTGCTAAGATAAAAGATAGATATCGATATCAATGCATGATAAAATACAAGCTGGAACCGAATATGATACCAGCTTTAAAATATGTAGTGAACCAGTACCAAGATCAAATTCAGCAGGAGCAATTAACGATTACGATTGATTTACACCCTTATTCAATGATGTAAATCGACAACTAAAACGTTAAATGACTGCAGTTTTGGATATAAATAGAAAGAGTTGAAGGAGGGAGTAATTTGGCTAAATTAAAGCTAGTTTACCATCCCGATGAAGTATTAGAGACAAAATGTGAACCTGTCACAGTGTTTGATAATAAATTAGCTAAGTTAATCAATGGCATGTATGATTTAATGCTTGAAGCAGATGGAGTAGGACTTGCTGCTCCACAGGTTGGTGTATTACAGCAAGTAGCAGTGGTTGATATAGGAGATCGACACGGAAAAATTGAATTGGTTAACCCAGTCATTCTTGAAAAGCATGGTCAACAAACTGGTCCTGAAGGCTGCTTAAGTTTTCCGGGCCTTTTTGGTGACGTAACTCGCGCTGATTATGTGAAAGTACGAGCACATAATCGTCGTGGAAAAGTATTTGTAATGGAAGCAAAGGGTTTTTTAGCTCGTGCCATTCAGCATGAAATTGACCATTTACACGGGGTACTTTTTACTGAGAAAGTATCGCGTTATTATGAAGATGGAGAACTAGAAGGGTAGGAATTTAAAATGAAAGTTGTGTTTATGGGAACACCGGATTTTTCCGTACCGGTATTGCAGACTTTAATTAAAGATGGATATGAAGTAGTGGCCGTTGTAACACAGCCTGATCGTCCAAAAGGAAGAAAAAGAGTTATGACTCCACCACCAGTGAAAGTAGAGGCACAAAAGCATGGCATTCCAGTGCTGCAACCAGAAAAAATTCGTTTAGAAGAAGCGTACAGTGAAGTATTGGCATATAACCCTGACTTAATTGTAACGGCAGCGTTTGGACAAATTTTACCAACACCAATTTTAGAAGCGCCGAAATATGGCTGTATTAATGTCCATGCATCGTTGCTGCCTGAGCTTAGAGGAGGAGCACCGATTCATTATTCTATTTTACAAGGGAAGCCCAAAACTGGCGTAACGATTATGTATATGGTCGAAAAGCTAGATGCCGGTGATATTTTGACGAAAGTCGAAGTGCCTATTGAAGAAAAAGACCATGTTGGAACACTGCACGATAAACTAAGCGAAGCGGGAGCTAAATTATTATCTGAAACTATTCCAGCCCTCGTATCAGGTAATCTAACGCCAATAAAGCAGAACGAAGATGAAGCCACATTTGCGTTTAACATAAAGCGCGAACAAGAAAAAATTGATTGGACGCGAAGCGGTGAGGAAATTTATAACCACATCCGCGGTCTTCACCCTTGGCCAGTGGCGTATACGACGCTAGATGGTCAAGTGATGAAAGTTTGGTGGGGAGAAAAAGTTGCTGCAGAAGGAGATCCGGGGAAGGTAGTATCCCTTGAAAAAGATGGATTTATCGTGGCGACAGGAAACCGTACAGGAATTAAAATTACAGAGCTTCAACCATCTGGGAAAAAGAGAATGGAAGCCGCGCAGTTCTTACGCGGGAATGGCATTGAAGTAGGAGCTGTGTTAGGAGCTCATAATGAGTAAATATAACGTTCGTGATATCGCGCTTGATATTTTACTTTCGATTGAAAAAAATCAGGCTTTCAGTAACTTGTTGTTAAATAAAAGTATTCAAAAGTACGGTGTTCAAGGGAAAGATGCCGGTCTCTTAACAGAGATTGTATATGGTACAATTCAAAGAAGAGATACGCTAGACTATAGTTTGGCTCCATTTTTAGCGAAAGCCAAAAAGCTTCAGCCTTGGGTCAAAGTATTGCTTCGTTTGTCTCTTTATCAGATGCTGCACTTAGATCGTGTACCTGATCGCGCAGTTATTCATGAAGCAGTAGAAATTGCTAAGAAGCGTGGCCATAAAGGAATTGCTTCGATGGTGAATGGTGTTTTACGTAATGTGCAACGAAACGGAGTTCCAAGCGTAGAAGAGATTAAAGATCCTATCGAGCGCTTATCGGTAGAAACGAGTCATCCTTTATGGTTGGTAAAACGATGGGTGGAACAATATGGATTGGACAAAACGCGTGAAATTTGTTTAGCTAATCTAATGTCCCCTAAGCAAACGCTTCGCGTAAACACAGCGAGGTTCACTGTTTCTGAAGTAGTTGCTCAGCTTAAAGAAGAAGGTATTTCTGTAGAAAGCGGTGAGCTTGTTGAGGAAGCTTTAGAAGTTCAAAAAGGAAATGCTGCATATACAGATGCATTTAGAAAAGGGATGTTTACTGTACAGGACGAAAGTTCAATGCTTGTCGCTCATGCTCTTGGTGTCGAACAAGGAGAAATGATATTAGATAGCTGTGCAGCACCAGGTGGGAAATCAACTCATATCGGTGAAAAGCTTAACAATACGGGACAAGTCATTTCTTTAGATATTCATGATCATAAAGTCAAGTTAATTTCTGAGCAAGCAGAGCGCTTGCAGCTTACGAATGTTTCACCAACGGTGCAAGATAGTCGTAAGGTGGCAGAGCGCTTTGAAGCGGAAACGTTTGATCGCATTTTAGTCGATGCTCCGTGCTCAGGATTCGGGGTTATGCGAAGAAAGCCGGATTTAAAGTATGTTAAGACCGAGCGTGACGTTCAGCAATTGGCAAAAATCCAGCTTGATATTTTATCAGCTGTTGCGCCACTTTTAAAAAAGGGTGGGACGCTTGTATACAGTACATGTACGATTGATCGTGATGAAAATGGAGATGTAGTGGATGCATTTCTCGATAATCATGCAGAATTTATGGTAGACTCTACCTTGGCAGAACGCATGCCAGAAAAGCTTAAACAAAACGTTAAACATGGACAAATTCAACTGCTTCCAAGCGAGGAAAGCGATGGGTTTTATATTGCGTGTTTACAAAAGAAGGTGTAAAAATGGAAGGAACTGTTAGTAAAAGAACGAAAGATACAAAAGTGGAAAATAAAAAACCGTCAATTTACTCATTACAACTACATGAGTTAGAAGCATGGTTAGTATCTCAGGGAGAGAAAAAATTCCGTGGGAAACAGATTTTTGACTGGCTATATGTAAAGCGTGTAACTGAATTTGACGATATGTCAAATTTGTCAAAAGGACTGCGTGATAAGTTAAATGAAGCGTTTGTTTTAACTACGTTAAAAACAGCTGTTCAACAAACCTCTGCAGATGGAACAATGAAATTTTTATTTGAGCTTCACGATGGTTATACAATTGAAACAGTGCTTATGCGCCACGAGTACGGAAACTCAATCTGTGTAACAACACAAGTTGGCTGTCGCATTGGCTGTACGTTCTGTGCATCTACGCTTGGTGGATTAAAGCGTAACTTAGAAGCTGGTGAAATTGTTGCTCAAGTAGTGAAAGTACAAAAAGCGCTTGATGAACAAGGAGAACGCGTAAGTCATGTCGTAATTATGGGTATTGGTGAACCGTTTGATAACTACGATCAAATGATGGGCTTCTTAAAAATTATTAATCACGATAACGGTCTTAATATTGGTGCGCGTCATATTACGGTATCAACAAGTGGAATCATCCCTAAAATCTATAAATTTGCTGATGAGCAAATGCAAATTAATTTTGCCATTTCACTACATGCACCAAACAACGATATTCGTTCGAAATTGATGCCTATTAACCGTGCGTACAAGCTACCTGATTTAATGGAAGCAATTAAATACTATACAGACAAAACAGGTCGTCGTATCAGTTTTGAATATGGTTTGTTTGGTGGAGTAAATGACCAGGTGGAACATGCTGAAGAGTTAGCAGCGCTTATTAAAAACATTAAATGTCACGTGAATTTAATTCCTGTGAACTATGTTCCAGAGCGTGATTACGTTCGTACACCGCGTGAACAAATTTTTGAATTTGAAAGTACGTTGAAAAAACATGGTGTTAACGTAACAATTCGCCGTGAGCAAGGTCATGATATTGATGCAGCTTGTGGTCAATTGCGTGCGAAGGAGCGTAAAGAAGAGACGAGGTGATTGTATGGAAACTGTCTTTATGACAGACCGAGGGAGAATACGTCAACACAATGAAGATAACGGAGGGGTATTTTTGAATGCTCATGGCCAGGTGCTTGCAATTGTAGCAGATGGTATGGGAGGTCATCGCGCTGGAGATGTAGCCAGCGCGATGGCAGTTCAAAAATTGCAAGACGTCTGGACGAGTAGCCCAGTTATAAATGAACCGAATGATGCTACTATTTGGATACGTGAACAAGTGATGAATGTAAATGAAGCTATTCATCAACATGCAAGTGAACATGAAGAATGTAAAGGAATGGGCACAACCATCGTATTAGCTATTTGCACATCCGAATTTTGTACAATTGGTAATATTGGAGATAGCCGGGGCTATTTATTCAGTGAAGATGGTTTTAGGCAAATTACAGAAGACCATTCCCTTGTCAATGAGCTGGTGAAAAACGGTCAAATTTCACGAGAAGATGCGGAACATCATCCTCGCAAAAATATTTTATTACGTGCATTAGGTACTGAAGAAAAAGTAGATCTTGATGTAAAAACAGTTGAAGTTGAATCAACAGATTTATTATTATTGTGTTCAGATGGACTTTCCAATAAAATAAGCGAAGAGAAGCTCCAAGACATTTTACAACCTGGAACGTCCCTAAACGAAACAGGTACACACTTAATTACATTAGCTAATGAATTAGGTGGAGAAGATAATATTACACTAGCAATTGTGGACTTTACATCTGAAAGTGGGTGAGAACGTTGCTAATCGGGAGACGGCTAAACGACCGTTATAAAATTCTACATGTCATTGGTGGAGGTGGCATGGCCAACGTTTATTTAGCACGTGATATGATTTTAGATCGCGACGTGGCAATTAAAGTTCTGCGGCTAGATTTTGCTAATGACGATGCTTTTATTAAGCGTTTCCACCGTGAGGCACAATCTGCAACAAGCATTGCTCATCCAAATATTGTGAGTATTTATGATGTTGGAGAAGAAGAGGACATCTACTATATTGTAATGGAATATGTCCCTGGAATGACCTTAAAGCAATATATTTTACAAGAGTCACCGTTATCTTTAGAGAAAGCGATACATATTATGACTCAAATTACATCCGCAATTGCTCATGCTCATCAATATGGAATTATTCACCGAGATATTAAACCACAAAATATTCTAATTGACCATGATGATACGGCAAAAGTAACGGACTTTGGAATTGCCGTGGCTTTAAGCTCAACAACTATTACACATACAAACTCTGTATTAGGGTCTGTTCATTATCTATCTCCAGAACAAGCAAGAGGAGGTCTAGCGAATAAAAAGTCCGATATTTATTCATTAGGCGTTGTTTTATTTGAATTGTTAACTGGGCGAGTACCATTCTCGGGAGAGTCTGCTGTTTCCATTGCACTAAAGCACTTACAAACGGAAACACCCTCACCAAGAAAATGGAATCCTTCTATCCCACAAAGCGTAGAAAACGTTGTATTGAAAGCAACAACAAAAGACCCTTTTTATCGCTATAATACGGTAGAAGAATTTGAAGAAGATTTACGCTCTGCTATTCATCCCACTCGACACAATGAACAAAAGTTTATTGTACCAGATGATGATGAAGTAACAAAAGCAATTCCAATTATAAAAGATGAGCCGTATGGTCATGAATTGGAAAAGACGGCTGTTCGTAAACCTTCTAATACACATCAAAATGAAGTAGAATCTAAGAAAAAGCCTAGAAAGAAAAGTAAAGTTATTTTAACGCTTGCGCTCATTTTTTTATTGTTAGCGGCAGCGAGCGTCGCTGCTGTGACTTTTATTCCTTCTTTACTATTGCCTAAGGATATTACGGTGCCTGATTTACATAATGAAGACTATGAGTCAGCCGTGACTGAGCTTGTATCATTAGGGTTTAATGTGAAAGATCCAAAGGATATAGCTGATGACGAAGTACAAGAAGGAGATGTCGTTAAAACATCACCTAAAGCGGGAAATGTGGTAAAAGAAGGTACAGCTGTTATTATCTATCGAAGTACTGGGAAAGCAAAAGTAGCGTTTGATCGCTTTAATGGCCGAGATGTAAGTGAAGTTCAAAAGCTGCTTGAAAGTCAGAATTATCGTGAAGTGCGAACAATTGAAATCGACAGTGAGGAGCCCAAAGGAACAATATTAGATCAAAGTCCAAAAGAAGGTGAAGAGGTTGTTCCAGAAAGCACGGCCGTTACGTTATGGATAAGCAAAGGACCTCCGGAAATTAAAGTGAAGGATTTCTCAGGATGGACGGAAAAAAGCGTTCGAGATTATGTAGCAGAAGAAGAATTTGAAATTGCAGTAGAAAACGAATATTCTGATACTGTTGAAAAAGGTTTGGTTATTTCTCAAACCCCGAAAGCTGGTTCGGTTATTAAAAAAGGTGATAAGCTAACGTTTAAAGTTTCCTTAGGGAAGGAAGAAGTACCTCCTCAAACTGTCAATGTACAAGTAACAATTCCCTATGAGGAAAAGAATAGTGAAGGAAAAAATCCTGAGCAAAAAGTAGAGATTTACGTAGAAGATGCAGATAATACAATGTCTGTGCCTATTAAAGAACTAACAATTACAGAAACGGTTACTGAATCATTCGATGTGTTAGTGAAAGAAGGCGAGCCAGCCAAGTACAAAGTAGTTCGAGATGGTCAAGTAATTGAAGAAAAAGCTGTAGAATATCCAGAAGAATGATAGGAGTGAGGTTATGCCAGAAGGAAGAATTATTAAATCCTTAAGTGGATTTTATTATGTTCTTCATGATGGACAAGTAACCCAGTGTCGCGGAAGAGGAGTGTTTCGAAAGAAGAAAGTCACTCCATTAGTAGGCGATGAAGTAGTATTTCAAGCTGATAATGAGCTTGAAGGGTATATACTTGAAATTAAAGAACGTAAAAATGAGTTAGTGCGACCGCCAATCTCAAACGTTGATCAAGCGTTGTTAGTATTTTCAGCTATCGAGCCTGATTTTAGTACGGTGCTTTTGGATCGCTTTTTAGCTTTGGTAGAGTCAAATGATATTCAGCCGGTTATTTGTATTTCAAAAGTTGATTTGTTGTCAGAGAAACAAAAACAATTAATTGAGCAATATGCCGAAGATTATCGTAAAATAGGATATGAGGTAATTTTAACATCAACCGTAATGGAAAGTGGTATTGCAGAAATTAAGCCGCTGTTTGAAAATCAAATAACGGTCATTGCAGGACAATCAGGAGTTGGTAAATCTTCGTTACTAAACGTTTTGAAGCCTGAGTTAGAGCTGAAGACAAATGATATTTCAACATCTCTAGGGCGAGGAAAGCATACAACCAGACATGTAGAGCTTATTTCATTTGGTGAAGGACTCGTAGCAGATACACCGGGCTTTAGCTCCTTGGAGTTTCTAACTCTAGAGGTAGAAGAACTTTCTCACTGCTTTCCAGAAATGTCTCGCTTAAGTGAAGACTGTAAGTTCAGAGGATGTCTGCATGTGAAAGAACCAAAATGTGCAGTTAAGCAGGCAGTGGAGAACCAAGCAATTCCTGCTTACCGTTATGAGCATTATTTGCAGTTTGTTGAAGAAATCAAGCAAAGAAAGCCGAGGTATTAAACATGACAAAAATTGCACCTTCCATCTTATCAGCTAATTTTTCTAAATTAGGAGAAGAAATTCGTGAAGTAGAAGCTGGTGGAGCTGATTATATTCATGTGGATGTAATGGATGGCCATTTTGTTCCTAACATTACAATTGGTCCTTTAATTGTAGAAGCAATTCGTCCAATTACATCTCTTCCGCTAGATGTTCACTTAATGATTGGTAACCCTGATGCGTATATTCCGATGTTTGCAAAAGCAGGTGCTGATATTTTAACTGTGCATGCAGAAGCTTGTACGCATTTACATCGTACAATTCAATTGATTAAAGAACATGGTATGAAAGTTGGAATTGCGTTAAATCCAGCTACTCCAATTGATGTTGTAAAGCACGTGTTAGAAGACATCGACCTAATTTTATTAATGACGGTTAATCCAGGTTTTGGAGGCCAAAAGTTTATTAATAGCGTACTACCGAAAATTGAACAAATCTCGCAGCTTATTGAAATTCGTCAGCTATCTATTGAAGTGGAAGTAGATGGTGGAGTAAACGAAGAAACAGCAAAAAAATGCGTAGAAGCTGGAGCAAACGTTTTAGTAGCTGGCTCAGCTATTTATGATCAAGAAGACCGCGCAGCGGCAATTGATCGAATTCGTTCAACTATATAAAGAGTCTACAAAAGTTGTCAAAGGAGGAGTGAAATCTGCTTTTCCTTGGCAACTTTTTTAAATAATTCATAAATAGAAAGGGTGGCTTATCATTATTATTCATATTTTGGCAGGAGGTCCGGATAATTATGTGCCGGAACTTCACAAGTGGAAGGCATGTGATAAGTGGATAGGTGTAGATCGCGGTGTGTTCACTCTTCTTGAGCAGGGGATTATTCCTGATGAAGCGTTTGGAGACTTTGACTCCATCAATGAAGAGCAGCTGAAGGCTATTCAGGATCGGCTGCAAGATTTACATGTTTATCCTTCTGAAAAAGATGCAACGGATTTAGAGCTTGCGGTTGAGTGGGCTGTGTCTAAAAAACCTGCGTACATTCGGGTTTTTGGAGCTACGGGCGGTAGAATTGATCATACGTTTGGAGCCATTCAGCTTCTGTATAAAAGCCTGCAAGAAAACGTGAAGGTAGAGCTAATTGACAAGCAAAATAGCATTCAATTGTTCTCTCCTGGAACGCATGAAATTGAAGTAAGAACTCAAGCGAAATACGTCTCGTTTGTTCCTTATGCTGGCGGTGTTGAAAACCTTACGCTAACAGGCTTTAAGTATCCCCTAACAAACCACTATGTAGAACTTGGCTCTACTTTATGTATAAGTAACGAACTTCTTGCACAAAGAGGTACTTTTTCATTTACTACAGGCATATTAATGATGATAAGAAGCAATGATGCAGATTGCTTGTAAAAGACTTTAATAATGTTGATGGAAGAATGGATGAAGGTAGTCCATTAAAAGTAGATGAATGGTGGAAATGGTGAGGAGGAGTAGTATGAAATTTTATACGATTAAACTTCCAAAGTTTTTAGGTGGTATTGTAAAGGTCATGCTAAATTCATTTAAAAAAGATTAAAAAGCAAGATAATAAAAGAAGCACCATATACATGGTGCTTTTTCGTTATCGAAAATTAAACGCGCTCAACTTTACCTGATTTAAGGGCTCTAGCTGATACGTATACACGTTTTGGTTTACCGTCCACAAGGATACGTACTTTTTGAACGTTAGCACCCCATTTACGCTTTGTAGCGTTCATAGCGTGAGAACGTGCATTACCTGAACGAGCTTTTCTGCCAGTGATTACACATTTGCGTGCCATAGTTTTCCCTCCTAACACAAAAAAACTACTCAATTCTGCTTTTTGAGAAATACTATATTAATTTATCACAGCATTCTTTATAATGCAATACTTCTCAACAAAAGCTTTCAAGAAATTTTCCTTGACATATAAATTGAATGTATGTTCAATAATAAAGAGAGTTAAATTTGGGTAATTAGGGAATGTTCTTTTAAAAAGAGATTGGTTATAGTAAAATATTTATTAGCCTATGTATAGAAAGGGGAAAAAGTATGTCCATCGAAATGAAAACTAAGTACGGTCAAATTGATATCTCCACAGACGTAATTGCAACGATTGCTGGAGGGGCAGCTATTGACTGCTATGGCATCATCGGCATGGCTTCTAAGAATCAAATTAAAGATGGTCTTACTGACATTCTTCGTAAAGAAAACTTTACACGGGGTATTATCGTAAGGCAAGAAAATGATGAAGTACATATTGATATGTATATCATTGTTAGTTATGGAACGAAAATCTCAGAAATTGCTCATAACGTACAGACTAAAGTGAAATATACGCTAGAACAAACAGTGGGTCTAACGGTTGACTCAGTAAATATTTACGTGCAGGGTGTTCGTGTAACGAACGTGTAATTAAGGAGGAAGATTCGTGTCAATGACAACATTGAACGGAAAGCGTTTTGCGGAAATGGTGCTTCAAGGAGCACAGCATCTGTCAAACAATGCTGACTATGTAGATGCACTAAACGTTTTTCCAGTTCCAGATGGAGATACAGGTACCAACATGAACCTGTCGATCACATCAGGTGCTAAAGAAGTAAAAAGAAATGTATCAAATCATATTGGACAAGTAGGACAAGCTTTATCAAAAGGCCTATTAATGGGGGCGCGTGGTAACTCAGGCGTGATCTTATCACAGCTTTTCAGAGGTTTTGGCAAAGCGATTGAACAAAAAGAATTTATTACGACAGTAGACTTTGCACACGCGCTTGAGATGGGCGTTGAAACAGCCTATAAAGCTGTTATGAAGCCAATTGAAGGTACGATTCTAACCGTTGCAAAAGATACGGCTAAAAAAGCAGTTGAAGTAGCTGAAAAGCAACCAGAAATGATTCCATTTATGGAAGAAGTGCTAAAAGCATCAAAAGCCTCTCTTGATCGCACCCCAGAATTACTGCCTGTTTTAAAAGAAGTAGGCGTTGTAGACAGCGGTGGACAAGGCTTAGTTTTAATTTATGAAGGATTCCTAGCAGAGCTAAAGGGAGAAAAGCTTCCAGGTGTACCTCTGGCAATTCCATCAATGAATGAGCTTGTAAACGCTGAACACCATAAGCACGCTCAAAGCCATATGAACACTGAAGACATCGAGTTTGGGTACTGTACAGAATTTATGGTTCGGTTAGAAGCAGACAAAATGGAAAAGCACGCATTCTCAGAAGAGACATTTCGCCAGGATCTAAGCGAATGGGGCGATTCTTTATTAGTTGTGTCTGATGATGAAGTCGTAAAAGTGCATATTCATGCTGAGCATCCGGGTGAAGTATTAAATTATGGCCAGCGCTACGGTAGCTTAATAAAAATGAAAATTGAAAACATGCGTGAACAGCATAGCGAAATTGTTTCGAAAGAAGCACCTGCTCCTGTAAAGGCTGAGAAAAAGCCATACGGTATTGTGACGGTTTCAATGGGAAGTGGCATTGCAGAGCTGTTTAAAAGTATCGGAGCTACTGTTGTAATTGAAGGTGGCCAAACGATGAATCCAAGTACAGAAGATATTGTCAAAGCAATCGAAGAAACACACGCTGAAAAAGTGATTATCCTTCCTAATAATGGTAATATCGTGATGGCTGCAAATCAAGCTGCGTCTGTAGTAGGAGATCACGTTGCCGTTGTTCCTTCTAAAACAGTTCCACAAGGAATGACAGCGCTTCTATCGTTTAATCCTCAATCAGATCTAAATACGAACGAAGAAGCGATGACAGAAGCCCTTGGTCATGTGAAGACGGGGCAAATTACGTACGCTGTACGTGATACCAATATCGACGGCTTAGAGCTTGCAAAAGGTGACTTTATGGGAATTGCTGAAAAGCAAATTGTTGTAAAGGATACTGAAAAGCTTGAAGCTGCTAAAAAGTTACTGCAACATATGGTTGATGAAGACTCAGAAATCATCACGATTTTGCAAGGTGAAGATGTAGCTGATACAGAAATGGATGAGTTAGTATCATTTGTTGAAAGTCAATTTGACGATGTTGAAGTTGAAGTCCATAAAGGTGGGCAACCATTATACTCATATATCTTTGCGATTGAATAATATAAATGCAGGTTAGTTTTATGACTAACTTGCATTTTTTTTATTGATTTTTAAACTGTCGGAATTTACAGAATACGAACATTTTGTTTTATATTTGTTCTTTTGTTCGTATAAATGGTTCTTTCGGTTGAAAAGCCCACTATATTGTGATAATTTTTAAAGGGGGCGTACATCGTGCGTTACTTTAAAGTGAATACTTAAGTGAAGATGAATGCAGCATAGGGGGAATTTACAATGGAGATTTTGAAAGGTACGGCACTGCTTTTATTGGTCTTATTTTTATTTTGGCTTTTCAGTAACAAAGCACCGTATGGGATGAAAGCTATGGGTGCTTTGGCAAGCGGTGCCGTTGCGGCGTTTCTCGTTGAAGCATTTCAACTGTATGTGGGTGGCGATTTATTAAACATCAAATTTTTAGGTGAAGTAGGAGAAGCTGCTGGGGGTATGGGTGGCGTCGCTGCTGCTGCGTTAGTAGCGTTGGCACTAGGCGTATCTCCCGTTTACGCATTAATGATGGGGGTTGTCTGTTCAGGATTAGGCCTGTTACCTGGCTTCTTTGCTGGCTATATCATGGCTTTTGCTATGAAAGTAGTAGAGAAAAAAGCGCCTGCAGGTTTAGATTTATTGGGAGCAATTTTAGTTATTGCACCGTTAACACGCTTAATCGCAACAGGGATTTCGCCTTTGGTGGATGCCACGCTATTGAACATTGGTTCCATCATTAAGGAAACAGCAAATGCTAATCCAATTCTAATGGGAATTATACTCGGTGGCGTTATCACGGTTGTTGCTACGGCACCTCTAAGCTCAATGGCTTTAACAGCTATGCTTGGCTTAACGGGTCTTCCGATGGCAATTGGTGCACTAGCGGTTTTCGGTTCGTCATTTATGAATTATGTATTATTCGATCGTTTGAAATTTGGAGATCGTCGTACCACAATTTCAGTAGCTGTAGAGCCATTAACGCAAGCTAATATAATATCGGCTAACCCAATTCCAATTTATGTAACAAATTTTGTTGGTGGAGCAGTAGGTGGTGTCATTGTTTCCCTATTTGGATTGGTAAACGATGCGACAGGAACAGCTACTCCTATTGCAGGTTTAGCAGTTATGTATGGCTTTAACGATCCAATAAAAGTAACAATTTGCGCAGCACTATGTGCAGTTGGTGGAGCAGTTATTGGGTATATTGGTTCAAACGTGTTTAAAAACTTTAATATCAAAACAGTTGCAGAGCTTGAACAAGAAACAAAAGAAGCAGCATAACTCAAAAGCTGACTCGAATGAAGAGTCAGCTTTTTTTATCGGAGAATAAAGAGAAAAATGTTAGCTTATTATTTCGAATTTTAAAACTTTATTATAACGAATTTCTAGGGTTCCAAAAATAGAAAACGTCAAGTAACATATAAAGTGATAGCGATAACATTAAAGTTTAATATCCTTTTTACAGGGGGAGAGTAACCATGAAATATAAATCCGTATTCGATATTATTGGTCCAATTATGATTGGTCCATCAAGTTCACATACAGCAGGTGCTGCGCGTATTGGTAGGGTAGCAAGAACGTTGTTTGGCAAACAGCCAGAAAAAGTCATCGTCTCACTTTATGGATCTTTTGCTCAAACATATAAAGGCCATGGGACAGATGTAGCAATCATTGGAGGGGTATTAGATTTTGATACGTTTGACCCTCGAATTCCTGAGTCTCTTACATTAGCTAAACAAGCGGGCATGGACGTGACGTTTATTGAAGAAACAGCGATTACTGATCATCCAAACACGGCGCGCGTGCGAATGATTGATGGTGATAAAGAAATTGAAGTTGTTGGTATCTCAATTGGTGGTGGTAAAATTCAAATCACAGAATTAAATGGATTTGAGTTAAATTTATCAGGCATGAATCCTGCTATCCTTGTTGTACACAACGATCGTTTTGGAGCGATTGCAACGGTGACGAATATATTAATGAAGCATTCTATTAACATTGGCCATATGGAAGTATCTCGAAAGGAAAAAGGACAGGTTGCATTAATGGCCATTGAAATGGACACAAACATTGAAGATGCAGTAATTGAAGAGCTACAAGGATTACCGCACATTATTAAAGTGACAAGAATGGTTGAGTAGCGTACTGCTTTTTATGCCTTTTTGGAAAAAGGAAGTAATCTATCGTTTAAATAAATGCTTAGCAAGATGATATTGGCTTAGATAGAATGACATCATGTTGTAAAATGGGAGGATACTATGTTTCGAAATGTAGCGGAATTAGTAGAGTTAGCAGAAAGTAAAAAGGTCAAAATAGCGGAAATTATGATTGAACAAGAAGTAGAAGTTACTGGCTTAAACCGTGAAGAGGTCTTTGAAAGAATGGATCGCAATTTAACGGTTATGGAAGAAGCGGTGGAGCGTGGGTTAAGAGGCGTTCAGTCCGTTACTGGTCTAACAGGTGGCGATGCTGTTTTAATACAAAAGTATATTGAAAGTGGAAATGCTTTATCTGGTAATTTAATCTTAGATGCAGTAAGTAAAGCGGTAGCAACGAACGAAGTAAATGCTGCGATGGGAACGATTTGTGCAACACCGACAGCCGGTTCAGCTGGAGTGGTGCCTGGAACGTTATTTGCAGTGAAAAATAAATTAAATCCAACGCGTGAAGAAATGATTGAATTTCTATTTACATCAGGAGCATTTGGATTTGTTGTGGCAAACAATGCTTCCATTTCAGGTGCAGCAGGAGGGTGTCAAGCTGAAGTAGGGTCAGCGTCTGGCATGGCAGCGGCAGCGATTGTAGAAATGGCGGGTGGTACACCTAGTCAAGCAGCTGAAGCAATGGCAATTACGCTTAAAAATATGCTAGGATTAGTATGTGACCCTGTAGCAGGATTAGTAGAAGTACCGTGCGTAAAGAGAAACGCGATGGGCGCTGCGAATGCAATGATTGCTGCTGATATGGCGTTAGCAGGTGTTACAAGTCGAATTCCGTGTGATGAAGTAATTGATGCAATGTATCGAATTGGTCAAACAATGCCAGTAGCGTTACGAGAAACTGCACAAGGAGGCTTAGCGGCAACACCAACAGGTCGCGAGCTAGAAGCAAAGATCTTTGGTATTGCATTAAACAAAAGTGAATGAATTAAATAAAATTTCCATTAAAACCATTAAAGGGATTGGAGAAGAGACAGCGACTCTTCTCGAAGAAATGAAGATACAATCTGTACAAGATTTACTTGAGCATTTTCCTTATCGCTATGAGGACTATGAGCTGAAAGATTTAGCGGATGCTAAACATGATGAAAAAGTAACGGTAGAGGGAAAGGTTCACAGCGTTCCCTCTCTTACTTATTACGGAAAAAAACGGTCTCGATTAACCTTTCGCTTGTTGGTTGGTCGTTATCTTGTTACCGTTACGTGCTTTAACCGACCTTATTACAAATCAAAGCTTGAAATTGATCAAACGGTTACTGTGACGGGAAAATGGGATCAGCACCGCCAAACGATTACTCTTCAAGAACTACAGTTTTCACCTTTCAAAAAAAATCAAACCATTGAGCCAGTTTATTCCACAAAAGCAGCGCTTACTGTAAAAGCAATTCGTAAGTTTATCACCCTGGCTTTAAATCAGTATGGAAGTCAAATTGAAGACATGCTCCCTTTATCGCTCCGAAATCGATATAAGTTAATGGCACGAGAAGATGCGGTGCGAACGATTCATCTACCTCGAGACCATAGCGATTTAAAACAAGCGCGCAGGCGATTTGTATATGAAGAGTTTTTGCTGTTTCAGCTAAAGATGCAGGCGCTTCGAAAGCGTGAGCGAGAAGAAATGGCTGGTATGTCTCAAGTGTTTCAATCAAGCGATTTAGTTGAGTTTACAAATCAACTGCCATTCCCGTTAACAAACGCTCAAAAACGAGTAGTGAATGAAATTACTGCTGATATGAAGTCGCCTTATCGAATGAATCGCCTATTACAAGGAGATGTAGGTTCAGGTAAAACGGTTGTTGCTGCCGTTGCGCTATATGCAACGGTATTGGCAGGGCATCAAGGTGCTCTAATGGTTCCAACTGAAATTTTAGCCGAACAGCATGCTGAATCCTTAAGTGCCATGCTTGAAAAAGTTCAAGTGCGCGTCGGGTTGTTAACGGGTTCAGTTAAAGGGAAAGCAAGGCGTGAGCTTCTGCGACAAGTTCAGGCCGGAGAAATAGACGTGTTAGTCGGTACTCATGCGCTCATCCAAGATGAAGTAGTGTATAAAAGTCTTGGTCTTGTCATTACGGATGAGCAACATCGCTTTGGTGTGGGTCAGCGTAGAGTTCTTCGTGAGAAAGGTGAAAGTCCAGATGTATTATTTATGACGGCGACTCCTATTCCAAGAACGCTTGCCATTACTGCTTTTGGTGAGATGGACGTGTCGATTATAGATGAAATGCCAGCTGGTCGAAAAGCAATCGAAACGTATTGGGTAAAGCATGATATGCTAGAGCGTATTTTGCAATTTGTCCAGAAAGAACTGAGTGAAGGACGGCAAGCCTACGTAATTTGTCCATTGATTGAAGAATCAGAGAAGTTGGACGTTCAAAATGCCATTGATGTTCATAGTACCCTTGTTCAATATTTTAAAGGGCAATGGAATGTAGGACTGATGCATGGGCGCTTAACACCAGATGAAAAAGAAGAAGTCATGAAAGAGTTTAGCGTAAACAATGTGCAAATTCTTGTTTCGACAACGGTTGTTGAAGTAGGGGTGAACGTTCCAAACGCCACGGTTATGGTCATCTATGATGCGGAGCGCTTTGGGCTATCACAGCTCCATCAGCTTCGCGGGCGAGTAGGAAGAGGAGACGCGCAGTCGTATTGTATTTTGTTAGCAGATCCAAAGTCTGAAGTTGGAAAAGAGCGCATGAATATTATGACGGAGACAAATGATGGTTTTGTATTATCAGAAAGAGACCTTGAGCTTAGAGGGCCTGGGGACTTTTTTGGCCGAAAGCAAAGCGGAATGCCTGAGTTCAAAATAGCGGATATGGTCCACGATTATCGAGCGCTTGAAGTAGCCCGTACAGATGCTACTGAGCTTGTGAATTCGGAGGCGTTTTGGCAAGATGAGCAATATCAGTTGATGCGTTCTTATTTGGAAGCAACAGGTGTATTAGCAGGTGAAAAATTTGATTAATAGTCAGTGAATCGGCGTTGCAATTGAGGTGTAACTTTACTAAAAATGTTGCATTTCAATTGCAATAATTATATACTGCTGTTAGTACCTAGTATTAAAAGTTCGGATGGTGTGTTATGAAGCGTAATAAAAGAGATCGACAGCTGTTATTAAAAGCTACAATTGACGAGAATCCATTTATCACAGATGAAGAATTAGCCGACCGTTTTTCAGTTAGCGTACAAACAATTCGCTTAGACCGCCTAGAATTGTCTATCCCTGAATTACGCGAGCGAATTAAATATGTAGCTTCTAAGAAATTAGAAGATGAAGTGCGTTCTCTGCCTATTGAAGAAGTAATTGGGGAAATTATCGATATTGAACTAGACCAATCCGCTATTTCCATCTTTGATGTGCGTGAAGAACACGTTTTTCAACGCAATCAAATTACAAGAGGACATCACTTGTTTGCTCAAGCAAACTCACTTGCAGTAGCGGTTATTAATGATGAATTAGCATTAACAATTGAGGCTACAATTCGCTATCATCGTTCGGTAAAGATTCATGAGCGCGTGATAGCAAAAGCAAAGGTTCTGTCTACAGATGAAACTCGAACAATCGTAGAGGTAAATAGTTTTGTAGGACAAGAGCAGGTGTTTTCAGGAACGTTTAATATGTACCGATCTACATCTGATAAATAAAACTAAAGGATGAGAAAGAACATGAAAATAGCAATTGATGCTATGGGAGGGGACAACGCTCCCAAAACGGTTATTGAAGGTGCAGAATTAGCCATTCAGCAGTTTGAAAACTTACATATTACACTTGTTGGTAATGAAGTTGAAATAAAGAAGTACCTAACAAATCCAGAGCGTATCACAATTCTTCATACTGAAGAAGTAATTGAAGCAACAGATGAACCAGTTCGTGCAGTACGCAGAAAGAAAAATGCATCAATGGTGCTTATGGCTACTGAAGTAGCTGAGGGGCGTGCTGATGCATGTATTTCTGCAGGTAACACGGGTGCTTTAATGACGGCTGGGTTATTTGTTGTTGGTCGTATTAAAGGAATTGAGCGTCCTGCTCTAGCTCCGACGCTGCCAACTTTGGACGGCAAAGGTTTCTTAATGCTAGATGTAGGAGCTAACGTTGATGCGAAACCTGAGCACCTTGTACAATATGCAATTATGGGCTCGGTATACGCAGAGAAGGTAAGAGGTGTTCAATCGCCTAAAGTTGGGCTTTTAAACGTTGGAACGGAAGAGAAAAAAGGTAATGAGTTAACAAAGCAAACGTTTAAATTGCTTCAAGAAACCAACATTAACTTTATCGGAAACGTAGAATCACGAGATCTTTTAAACGGCGTTGCAGACGTTGTAGTAACGGATGGTTTTACGGGTAATGTTGCATTGAAAACTATTGAAGGAACGGCACTTTCACTATTTTCAATGTTAAAAGCAGAGTTAATGAGTAGTTTTAAAAGCAAGGTAGCTGCTTCCGTGTTAAAGCCTCAGCTTAAAGGGCTAAAAGCAAAAATGGACTATAGCGAGTATGGCGGCGCAGGCCTGTTCGGTCTAAATGCACCGGTTATTAAAGCTCATGGTTCGTCAGACGCTACGGCCATCTTTAATGCGATTAAACAAACCGTAAATATGGTAGAAAATAACGTCTCTTCTACCATTCAAGCTTCCGTTGAAAGTGAATAAAATAACGAATAAACGAGGAGAGGATAAGAATGGGGAAAATAGCTTTTATGTTTCCAGGCCAAGGCTCACAAGCCGTAGGTATGGGGCAAGACTTATATGAGCAATCTGAAGAAGCAAAGCAACTTCTTTCAAAGGCAGATGAAGTGCTAGGCTTTTCATTATCAAACCTTATGTTTGAAGGTCCACAAGATGAACTGACGTTAACGTATCATGCGCAACCTGCTCTTGTTACTGCTAGCACAATGCTTTTAAACGAGTTTAACAAAAGTGGGATTACACCTGATTATGTAGCAGGTCATAGTTTGGGAGAATACAGTGCGTTAGTAGCAGCTGGAGTAATGTCTTTTGAAGATGCTGTTGTTGCTGTAAACAAGCGTGGACGCTATATGGATGAAGCTGTTCCTGCTGGTGAAGGAACAATGGCTGCCATTTTAGGAATGAGTGCTGAAGAGTTAAAAGCTGTAACGGACGAAATTACGGCTTTAGGAGCTTCTGTCCAGCTTGCTAACATTAATTGTCCAGGTCAAATTGTAATTTCTGGAACAGCAGAGGGTGTTGAAAAAGCGAGTGAACTAGCGAAAGAAAAAGGAGCAAAACGAGCGATTCCTTTAGATGTAAGCGGACCGTTCCACTCTAGCTTAATGAAGCCCGCTGCTGCTAAACTGCAGGATACGCTTAGCATAATGGATTTTAAAGATGCGAAAGTTCCTGTTGTAGCTAACGTAACGGCGCAGCCAACAATCCAAAAAGAAGCTGTACAAGCGCTGTTAATTGAACAATTATATTCTCCAGTTCGCTGGCAAGAAACGGTTGAGTTATTGCTTGCTGAAGGCGTAGATACATTTATTGAGATTGGTCCAGGAAAAGTATTATCAGGGCTTGTGAAGAAGGTGAATCGCCGTGCTACGGTTTATTCAGTGAGTAATGTTGAAACGTTACAAGCAACAATTGAAGCAGTGAAAGGGGTAGAATAAAATGTTAGAAGGAAAAGTAGCGGTTGTTACAGGAGCGTCTCGTGGAATTGGACGTGCGATTGCGCTTGAATTAGGAAAGCAAGGAGCTAAAGTAGTTGTAAACTATGCAGGTAGCGAAGCGAAAGCACTTGAGGTCGTTGATGAAATTAAAGGTTATGGAACAGATGCCATTGCGATTCAAGCAAACGTAGCGGATGCAGATTCTGTTCAAAGCATGATTAAAGAAGCAATTTCAACGTTTGGCTCTTTAGATATTTTAGTAAACAATGCTGGTGTTACAAGAGATAACCTGCTAATGAGAATGAAGGAAGATGAGTGGGATGATGTTTTATCAACAAACCTAAAGGGCGTGTTTTTATGTACGAAAGCAGCAACTCGCCAAATGATGAAACAACGTCATGGACGAATCATCAACATTTCATCTATTGTGGGTGTTAGCGGAAACGCAGGACAAGCAAACTATGTAGCTGCTAAGGCTGGTGTTATCGGATTAACAAAAACATCTGCAAAAGAGCTTGCAAGTCGTAATATTACAGTAAATGCAGTGGCACCAGGGTTTATCGCAACTGATATGACGGATGAGCTTCCAGAAGAAGTAAAAGCTGAAATGCTAAAGCAAATTCCACTTGCATCCTTTGGTGATCCACAAGATATTGCCAATATTGTTTCATTCTTAGCTACAGATGCAAGCCGCTATATTACGGGACAAACCATCCATGTTGACGGCGGAATGGTTATGTAATATCTTAAAAGAATTGAAAAGTAAGGGTTTTGACAAACTTTATTATTCAGCCATAGTATTTTAAAGGAAAATCTACTATAATGACTTGAGGGGAGGTGAAGAACAATGGCAGAAGTACTAGAGCGCGTAACAAAAATCATTGTTGATCGTCTTGGTGTAGATGAAAGCGAAGTGAAATTAGAATCTAATTTCAAAGAAGATTTAGGTGCTGACTCTCTTGATGTAGTTGAGCTTGTAATGGAGCTTGAAGATGAGTTTGACATGGAAATCTCTGATGAGCAAGCAGAACAAATCGCAACTGTTGGAGATGCGGTTAATTACATACAGAGTCAAGTTTAATTCTGTTGTATCATTAAAAGCCCCGTTAATAGCGGGGCTTTCTGTGTTTTTTGCGTTATTTTTGAAAAAAATAATTTTTTTTTCAAAATGCGATGTATCTTTTAGGATACCTCGTTTTATAATGGGTTATGTTATGAAAAAACTATGAACTAATTGTGGCTGGTAAGCGGAGGTATTTTATGCCTAAACATTATTCGAATCGAGACCGAAAAAATAATTCTCAAGTAGTAAAAAACTTTAAACAGTTTCAAGAAGAAATCAACGTGACGTTTGAAAATGAAAAGCTCTTATTTCAAGCTTTTACACATTCATCGTATGTGAATGAGCATCGTAAAAAACCTCATGAAGATAATGAGCGTTTAGAATTCTTAGGGGATGCCGTGTTAGAGTTGACTGTCTCACAATTTCTATTTAAAAAATACCCAATGATGAGCGAAGGAGAACTGACAAAGCTACGTGCAGCCGTAGTGTGTGAGCCATCTCTTGTGACTTTCGCAAATGAGCTCGAATTTGGTAAACTAGTGTTGCTCGGTAAAGGTGAAGAAATGACGGGTGGCCGTCAACGTCCAGCTTTACTGGCGGATGTATTTGAAGCATTTATTGGTGCATTGTATTTAGATAAAGGAATTGAAACAGTAAATCAATTTTTAACAAAAGTTGTATTCCCGAAGATTAATGAGGGTGCTTTTTCTCATGTGATGGATTTTAAAAGTCAGTTACAGGAAATTATTCAACGAGATGGGTTTGGTCAGCTAGAGTACAAGGTGCTACAAGAAAAAGGCCCGGCTCATAATCGTGAATTTATGTCACGTGTATCACTTAATGGTGAAGAGCTAGGTGTTGGAGTTGGTAGATCTAAGAAAGAAGCTGAGCAAAAAGCGGCTCAAGTAGCCATCTCGAAAATAAAAGCGTCGAATGCAAAGTAAAAGAGAGTATTAGTCTGATGTAGGAACGAGTCCCCCCAAGCAACGAATGGTTGTTGCAAAGGGGGATTTACTATGAAAATAAGGAAAAGGGGGAATCTATATGTTCCTCAAGCGTTTAGATATTACTGGCTTTAAGTCATTCGCTCAGAAAGTATCAATTGACTTTGTACCAGGGGTTACAGCAGTTGTTGGACCAAACGGTAGTGGTAAAAGTAACATTACAGATGCAATTCGCTGGGTAATGGGCGAGCAGTCTGCAAAGTCACTGCGTGGTGGGAAAATGGAAGACGTTATTTTTGCGGGAAGTGAATCAAGGCGTGCTGTTAATGTAGCAGACGTAACGATTACGCTAGAAAATGACGATCAGTTCCTACCGCTTGATTATCATGAAGTAAGCATTACAAGGCGAGTAAATCGCTCAGGTGATAGTGAATTTCTTATTAACAACCAACCATGTCGTTTAAAAGATATTGTGGATTTATTTATGGACTCAGGTTTGGGAAGAGAAGCTTTTTCCATTATTAGTCAAGGTAAAGTTGAAGAAGTTCTCAGCAGCAAACCAGATGAGCGTCGTAAAATATTTGAAGAAGCAGCGGGCGTTTTAAAGTATAAAACGCGTAAACGTAAGGCTGAGTTAAGGTTAATTGAAACACAAGAAAACTTAAATCGCGTGCTTGACATTTTACATGAAATTGAGGGACAGTTAGAGCCTTTAAAAATACAGTCTTCCATTGCAAAAGATTACTTGCAGAAAAAAGAAGAATTAGAACAGATTGATATTGAAGTAACGGTTTTTGAAATTGAAGAGCTTCATGGTAAGTGGGAAGCGCTTAAACGAGACATAGCATCTCATCAGCAAATGGAGCAATCGCTTTCTGCCAACATTGGAGAGCGTGAGCAAGAGATTAATTGTTTACGCGTGTATATTCAGCGTGCGGATGAGGAAATCGACGCGCTACATAAACACCTTCTTTTTGTTAGTGAAGAAGTTGAAAAGCTAGAAGGTAAGAAAGAAGTGTTAAAAGAGCGTAAAAAGAACGCTTCGCAAAATAAAGAGCAGTTAGAGCGACTTGTAAAAGAGTATACTCAAACAAAAAAAGAGTTGCTGATAGCGAAGCAAAAAGAAGAGAATGACTTAACTACTTTTGAAAACGACGTTGCTAAAACGCGTGAAGAAGTAGCCGAACAAGAGCGTCTGTTTGCAACGTATAGTGAAAACCTGGATGAGCAGTTAGAGCAGTTAAAAAGCGAATATTTTGAGTTGGCAAATGCACAGACAGCTTCTCGAAATGAGATTGCTTTTCTAGAGCAGCAAAAGCATCAAACGTCTGAAAAAGAAGCGCGGCTTTTAAAAGCAAACGAGCAATATGTTCAGCAACGAGTGGATCTAGAGCGGAAAAAAGGAGCTCTTATTGATAAACTGCAAAACTTTCAACAAGAATTGCAGGATGCCACGCGTCAATTAAAAGAGCAGCTTGCAAAGCTCGATTCCCTGCGAGAGGAATATCGAAAGCA
Organism: Priestia sp. FSL W8-0001; assembly: GCF_038050335.1. NCBI lineage: Bacteria > Bacillati > Bacillota > Bacilli > Caryophanales > Bacillaceae > Priestia > Priestia sp. FSL W8-0001. The sequence goes on along the minus strand of NZ_JBBPAL010000001.1, from coordinate 2,908,077 downwards.
AGAGTCAACCCTGTATCAAGCCTATCAATACGTCCAGCAAACAAAGTCTAGAAAGCAAATGCTTGAAGAGATGCAGGAGGACTATGAAGGGTATTTCCATGGTGTAAAGGAAATTTTAAAAGCGAGAAGCCAGAAGCTTCACGGGATTGAAGGAGCTATTGCTGAACTAGTTAGCGTGCCGAAAGAGTATGAGACAGCGATTGAAATTGCGCTCGGTGGTGCAACTCAGCATATTGTGACGTCTGATGAGCAGAGTGCGCGACAAGCAATTAGCTTTTTAAAACAAAATCATTACGGACGCGCTACATTTTTACCATTAACATCCGTGCGTTCGCGTTTTATACCGCCACAAACCATTTCGTTAATTGAAACTCACGATACGTTTGTGGGCGTCGCTTCTTCGCTTGTAAAATATGATGAGAAGTATCGTAGTATTGCAGAGAACTTGCTTGGTACGGTTATTATTGTAAAAGATTTAAAAGGAGCAAATGAGCTTGCTAGACTGATTCAGCATCGCTACCGCTTTGTTACTTTAACAGGAGACGTGGTGAATCCAGGCGGGTCCATGACAGGTGGATCGGTTAAGCAAAAAACCAATTCATTGCTTGGTCGTCAGCGAGAGCTTGAAACAATTACTGCGAAGCTGAAGGAAATGGAAGAAAAAACGCTTCAACTTGAGAAAAATGTGAAAGCTAAGAAAGAAACGATTGAAGAGTTGGAACAAGCTATTGGTAAAGAACAGTCTTTTGTTAAGCGTCTAGAAGAGCAAGAAAAAGCGTTAGATCGAGATGTGAAGCAAGTAGAAATTGAAGAGCAAGCGGTAAACGATCGATTAGCGATGTATGATCAAGACATGGTTAGCTTTAAAAGCGATCAAGAACATTTGATCAAGCGAATTCAAGTGTTAGAAAAGCAGCTAGGTGAAGCAAAAGAACAGACTTCAGAGCTAGAGGGAGTTATTGAAGAGCTTACTCATCGTAAGCGTACGCAACAAACTTCCCGAGAGGAAGTGCGCCAGAAGCTAACCGAAGTAAAAGTAGAGCTGGCTGGACAAGAACAGTCTCTTAAAAATAAGCGTGAAAAATATGATCGTATTTGCTTTGAGCTAAATCAAACAACGAAGCGCTTAGAAGAAGTAACAGAAGACTTGGCACTTTTAACGAATGAGATGACATCAAATGATTCTGGAGAGCTTTCACTAGAAGAAGCGGCTGCAGAAAAGGTTAAAGAAAAAGCAGAAACGTTGAAGAAAATGGATGACTGTCGGGCAGAGCGCTTGAAATCACAAAACAAGCTAGAAGATGCAGAGCGCTTTGTCAAAGAGTTGCATCGCCAGCATAAGCAAATTGCAAATGCGTTAAAAGACGAAGAAGTAAAACTGAACCGAATTGACGTTGAGTTAGACAGTCGTTTACATCAGCTGAATGAAGAATATCAAACGAGCTTTGAAGCAGCAAAAGCTTCGTATCAGCTAACGATTCCAATTGACGAAGCTCGTAAAAAGATTAAGCTTATTAAGTTAGGTATCGAGGAGCTTGGTACGGTTAACTTAGGGTCTATTGAACAATATGAGCGAACAGCAGAGCGCTATGAATTTTTAAGCAACCAGAAAAATGATTTAGATGAAGCTAAAAACACGCTTTATCAGGTTATTGATGAAATGGATGAAGAGATGAAAAAGCGTTTCTCTGATACGTTCTACCGAATTCGGGAAGAGTTTAACCATGTATTCCAGTCTCTATTTGGTGGAGGAAAAGCAGAGCTGAAGCTAACGGATGCGACGGATCTGTTGAACACTGGGGTGGACATTATTGCCCAGCCTCCAGGTAAAAAACTTCAAAACTTAGGGCTTCTTTCTGGAGGAGAACGGTCTTTAACAGCCATTGCTCTTCTCTTCTCCATTTTAAAGGTTCGTCCTGTACCGTTTTGTGTATTAGACGAAGTAGAAGCAGCTTTAGATGAGGCGAACGTGCACCGTTTTGCTACGTACTTAAGAAGTTATAGTGAGCAAACACAGTTTATTGTCATTACGCATCGTAAAGGAACAATGGAAGAAGCAGATGTGCTGTACGGCGTAACAATGCAGGAATCGGGAGTTTCAAAACTTGTATCCGTACGCTTAGAAGATTCGAAGCAATATGTTTAGTAGAAAGGGTGTTAAAACATGAGCTTTTTTAAGCGATTAAAAGAAAAGATTACAAATCAAACAGACTCCGTTACTCAAAAGTTTAAAGATGGACTTTCAAAAACGCGCGATTCGTTTTCAGAACGCGTCAATGATTTAGTTTCTCGCTATCGAAAAGTGGATGAAGAGTTTTTTGAAGAGTTGGAAGAGATTCTAATCGGCGCAGACGTTGGCGTTTCGACTGTTATGGATTTGATTGATGAATTAAAAGATGAAGTAAAACGAAAGAACATTCAAGATCCTCAAGAAGTTCAAGCGGTCATCTCTGAAAAATTAATTGATATCTATGAGTCAGGCGAGGAACAGCTGGCAGGCCTTAATATGCAGCAAGATAGCCTTACTGTTGTTCTGTTTGTTGGTGTTAATGGCGTAGGGAAAACAACAACAATTGGTAAAATTGCTCATAAGTTTAAGTCAGAAGGCAAGAACGTTCTGATGGCAGCAGGCGATACGTTCCGTGCAGGTGCTATTGAGCAGCTTGAAGTATGGGGCGAACGCGTTGGAGTAGATGTTATTAAGCAATCAGCTGGGTCAGATCCAGCTGCTGTAATGTATGACGCTATTCAGTCAGCAAAAGCTCGTAAAGCGGATATCTTACTATGTGATACAGCGGGTCGTTTGCAAAATAAAGTGAACTTAATGAAGGAGCTAGAGAAAGTAAAACGCGTAATTGAGCGTGAAGTGCCTGGAGCTCCACATGAAGTGCTACTTGTGTTGGATGCAACAACTGGGCAAAACGCTCTTAGCCAAGCTAAAATCTTCTCAGAAGCAACAAACGTAACGGGAATTGTTCTGACAAAGCTAGATGGTACTGCAAAAGGTGGTATTGTGTTGGCTATTCGAAACGAACTGAACTTACCAGTGAAATTCGTAGGGCTAGGGGAAAAGATGGACGACCTTCAGCCGTTTGATACGGAACAATACATCTATGGGTTATTTGCTAATGCGGTAGAAGATGAAGTGCAAAACAGTTAATTTAAAAACGCGATGAAGCCTTTCTTCGTCGCGTTTTTGCTGTTAAGGAAAAAACTTGACATTCTAATTGCTTCTTTGTAAACTAAAGACATGTAAAGGCTTTTCACTTAACAAGGGGGGCAGTCGTATGTTAGAAAAAACGACGCGAATGAACTTTTTATACGACTTCTATCAAGCGTTGCTTACACCAAAGCAAAGAAGTTATATGTCTCTTTATTATTTAGATGACTATTCCCTAGGTGAAATAGCAGAGGAATTTGATGTGAGTCGTCAAGCAGTTTATGATAATATAAAACGTACAGAGCAAATGCTTGAACAATATGAGGAAAAGCTATTGTTATTTCAACGGTTTCAAGAGCGTCAATCAATTGTTCAACAACTAAAAAATGAACTGACAGGCGAACTTGAAACAAACAACAAGCTTTCTTCTCTTCTTGATTCGCTCGAGAAATTAGATTAGGGGGCGGCATATATGGCATTTGAAGGATTAGCCGACCGTTTGCAAAGCACGTTACAAAAGCTAAAGGGAAAAGGTAAAGTAACTGAAGCAGATGTTAAGGAAATGATGCGTGAGGTACGCCTAGCCCTTTTAGAGGCGGATGTAAACTTTAAAGTAGTAAAAGACTTCATTAAGCGAGTAAGTGAGCGCGCAGTAGGTCAAGACGTATTAAAAAGCTTAACGCCTGGTCAACAGGTTATTAAAGTTGTACAAGAAGAATTAACAGCACTGATGGGCGGCGAACAAAGCAAAATTGCAGTGGCTCCAAAGGCTCCTACGGTTATTATGATGGTAGGACTTCAAGGTGCAGGTAAAACGACAACTACTGGTAAGCTAGCTAACCTACTGCGTAAGAAACATAACCGCAACCCATTGCTTGTAGCAGCTGATGTATATCGCCCTGCGGCGATTAAACAGCTTGAGACGCTTGGAAAGCAGTTAAGTATGTCTGTTTTTTCACTGGGAGATCAAGTAAGTCCCGTTGAAATTGCAAAGCAGGCCATTGCTTATGCTAAAGAAGAGCATCATGATTATGTATTAATTGATACAGCCGGACGTTTGCATGTAGATGAAAATTTAATGGAAGAGTTAGAGCAAATTAAAGAGCTCACAAACCCTCATGAAATTTTCTTAGTTGTCGATGCAATGACGGGTCAGGATGCTGTAAACGTAGCTGATAGCTTTAATAAACAGCTTGGCTTAACAGGTGTGGTATTAACGAAGCTAGATGGAGATACGCGCGGTGGTGCGGCTTTATCAATTCGTGCAGTTACCAATACACCGATTAAGTTTGTTGGTTTGGGTGAAAAGATGGATGCAATCGATGCATTCCATCCAGAGCGTATGGCTTCTCGTATCTTAGGAATGGGAGACGTTCTTACGCTGATTGAAAAAGCGCAGGCTAACGTAGATGAAGAAAAAGCTAAAGAGCTTGAAGCGAAACTGCGTACGCAGTCGTTTACATTTGATGACTTTTTAGAGCAGCTTGCTCAAGTTCGTCAAATGGGGCCGTTAGATGAACTTATTGGCATGCTTCCAGGTGCTAATAAAATGAAAGGCCTCAAGAACTTACAGGTAGATGAAAAGCAAATTAGTCATGTAGAAGCGATTATTCGTTCCATGACAAAAGCTGAAAAAACAAATCCTGAAATCATTAACGCTAGTCGACGAAAACGCATTGCAAAAGGTAGCGGTCGATCGGTTCAAGAGGTTAACCGACTATTGAAGCAGTTTGAAGACATGAAGAAAATGATGAAGCAAATGACAAACATGTCTAAAGGGAAGAAAAAGGGCATGAAATTACCTTTCTTTTCTTAATTTGTCACTAAATTTAGTTGTAAAAATAAACAGAATAAAATATTTTTTATACTGTTAAGAAAAAAACCTTTACAAACATTTTATCTTTTTGATATTATATTATCTTGTTGAAACATATTCGGAGGTGCTTTAAAAATGGCAGTAAAAATTCGTTTAAAACGTATGGGAGCTAAAAAATCTCCTTTCTATCGTATCGTAGCAGCAGACTCTCGTTCACCACGTGATGGACGTTACATCGAAGTGGTTGGGACTTACAATCCAGTAGCTCAACCAGCTGAAGTTAAAATTGATGAAGAGTTAGCTCTTAAATGGTTACAAAATGGTGCAAAACCATCTGATACAGTACGTAACCTTTTCTCTAACGAAGGCATCATGGAGAAATTCCATAACGCTAAATTAGGAAAATAATTATACTCGCGATGACATCACTAATTGAAACGATTGTTAAGCCACTTGTTGATTATCCAGATGAAGTCCGAGTGAAAGAAGTAAGTGAAGAACATCAAGTGACGTACTTCATTGAAGTTCACAAAGAAGATATCGGAAAGATTATTGGAAAGCAAGGGCGGGTTGCCAAAGCGATTCGGACTGTTGTCTCTGCGGCGGCATCGCAATTAGATAAAAAAGTGCATGTGAAAATTCAAGAGTGAAAAAAGGGAGAGGGATAACCTCCCCCTTTTTTTTATGTAACTACTTCTCAAATGACGGATAGAAATGGTTTAATAAGAATCGTAGGATGAAGAGGAGGGGTTTGATGCAAATTATTCAAAAGGTTGTTGTGAAGCAAGTTGTGACGGAAAGCAGCAAGGCGTTACTACATAATCGTTTCTCTCAGCGAAAAGTCGAGCTGCAAAAAGAGTTAGAGCAGCTTAAGTTTCAACTGAAACAAATAGAGAAAACAAAAAAAACTCAATCATCTTTGCTTCATACTCAGTTTGAAAAAGAGCGTTCATCCAGACTTGAAAAAATAGACGTAATTGATTTTCAAATTGAACAGCTAGAGCGCCTGGCGTTAGGAAGTGAGCTTGTTGAATCAGAAATGGATTCGTTGCTTGAAGTGAAAATCGGTGATAATTGGAATGATATAAAGCAAAAAAAAGAGATTGTAATCAAAGACGGCATTGTCGTTGAAATTCGATAGAGGTGAACAATGAATAATTGGTTTAAAGTAGGTAAAATTGTTAATACACATGGGATTAAAGGTGAAGTACGCATTATCTCAACCACAGATTTTGCAGATGAACGCTACGAAGTAGGAAACAAACTTTATTTGTTCCAAGAAAAGCAAACTGAACCTGTTGAGGTAGTTGTGGCTACGCATAGAAAGCATAAAAATTTTGACCTTGTATCATTTGAAGGGTATCCAAATGTAAATGACGTTGAGAAATTTAAGAACAGCATGGTGAAAGTATCGGAAGATCAATTGTCTGAGCTTGAAGACGGTGAGTTTTATTTTCATGAAATTATTGGCTGCATTGTTAAAACGGAAGAAGGTCAAGAGCTTGGGAAGATAAAAGAAATCTTAGTTCCTGGTGCGAATGATGTGTGGGTTGTAAAAGGAAAAGATGGAAAAGAGATTTTAATTCCTTATATCGACGCAGTTGTTCAGGAGATTGATGTTGAGAATAAAGAAATTATTATTACAGTAATGGAAGGGTTATTAGACTGATGAAGATTGATGTCCTGTCTTTATTTCCTTCAATGTTTGAAGGAGTGTTTGGTGAATCCATTTTAAAAAAAGCGCAAGAAAAGCAAGCCGTAGAGTTAAACGTGGTAAATTTTAGAGAATACTCAGCGAATAAGCATCAAAATGTTGATGACTATCCGTATGGCGGCGGAGCAGGGATGGTATTAACACCTCAGCCAATTTTTGATGCGGTAGATGCGCTGACAAAAGACTCTAAGCCACGCGTTGTTTTACTGTGTCCACAAGGAGAGCGCTATACGCAAAAAAAAGCAGAAGAGCTAGCGCAAGAAGAGCATCTAATCTTTGTATGTGGTCACTATGAGGGATATGACGAGCGAATCCGTGAGCACGTTGTAACTGATGAGATTTCAATTGGTGATTATGTGTTAACCGGTGGAGAGCTAGGGGCAATGGTTGTAATTGACAGCGTAGTACGTCTATTGCCAGGCGTATTAGGGAATCAAGATTCGGCTGTAAAGGACTCGCATAGCACAGGGTTGTTAGAACACCCACATTATACACGTCCTGCTGATTTCAGAGGATTTAAGGTTCCTGATGTCTTAATGAGCGGTGACCATCAAAAAATTGCAGCATGGCGCGAAAAAGAGTCTCTCAAGCGAACGCTGCTAAGAAGGCCAGATATGCTAGAACAGCTTGAGCTTTCTTCACAGCAAAAGAAAATAATAGCTGAATTGCAAAATGAAGAAAGTGAATAAGACGAAGAGTTCCCAATGTGTTTTAAAAGATACAGAAAAATAATTTCTCTTATTGCATACGCCATGAGAGTGTGCTAAGATAAATCTTGTGGCTTGAGCTGATATGCTTTTGTCACTTATAACGGTGTTCCGCTGCAATGATCTATAAGCATTGTTATGAGCATCTGTTGGAAGGAGTTGAAACACGCGATGCAAAAATTAATCGAAGAAATTACAAAAGAACAACTTAAAACCGATCTTCCTACGTTCCGTCCTGGTGATACTGTACGTGTACACGTAAATATCGTTGAGGGTAGCCGTGAACGTGTTCAGGTATTTGAAGGTGTTGTTATCAAGCGTCGTGGTGGTGGTATCAGCGAAACATTTACAGTACGTAAGATTTCTTACGGTGTAGGTGTAGAGCGTACATTCCCACTTCATACGCCAAAAATTGCAAAAATCGAAGTAATGCGCCGTGGTAAAGTACGCCGTGCGAAACTTTATTACCTACGTGAATTACGTGGTAAAGCTGCGCGTATTAAAGAAATTCGATAATCGTGAAGGGGAGCTTGTTAAACAAGCTCCTTTTTTCAAATCTTTTTTTATAATTATTAGGTGTTTCAGTGACTTTCAGATACAATAAAAGATGTAGTATATAAAGGTTGGGGGACTGAGAATGGCCCGAGGAAAAAATGAATTTTTTGAATGGATTAAAGCCATTGCTATTGCTGTTTTATTAGCTGTAGTTATTCGCTACTTTTTATTTGCGCCGATTGTAGTAGATGGATTATCAATGATGCCAACTCTACATGATCAGAACCGCATGATTGTAAATAAGTTTTCGTATAAAATTGGGGATCCTGATCGTTTTGATATTATCGTCTTTCATGCAGATGAACAAAAGGACTACATAAAGCGAATTATTGGTCTACCGGGTGATCATATTGAATATCGTGATGATGTTTTATATGTGAACGGAAAGCCGTATGAAGAACCATATCTTGATGAATATAAAAAAGAAGTTATTGATGGTAACTTAACAGAAGATTTTACCCTAGAAGGTTTAACAGGTGAAGGAGAAGTACCTGAAGGCCATTTGTTTGTAATGGGAGATAATCGTCGCTACAGTAAGGATAGTAGACAAATTGGGTTTGTAAGTATGGATCAAGTACTTGGAAAGACAAGCTTAGTTTACTGGCCGCTATCTGAAGCTCGACTATCTAATTAAAAAATGTAGTAATTGATAAAAGGTGAGTAGAACATGACAATACAATGGTTTCCGGGACATATGGCGAAAGCGAGACGTCAAGTTACGGAAAAACTAAAATTAATTGATATTGTATATGAGCTAGTAGACGCTCGTATTCCACAATCATCAAGAAATCCAATGATTGATGAGATTATTGTAAATAAGCCTCGCATTGTCTTATTAAATAAAACAGATAAAGCGGATCCGCGCATGACAGAAGAATGGTTGCGTTACTATCGTGAACAGGGTGTACAAGCGTTAGCGATTGATGCACAGGCAGGAAAAGGGATGAAACAAATTGTCTCTTTATCAAAGGAAATTCTCCATGAAAAATTTGAGAGAATGAAAGCAAAAGGAATTAAAAAACCTCGTGCGATTCGAGCGATGATTGTTGGAATTCCCAACGTAGGAAAGTCTACGCTTATCAACCGCTTAGCAAGCAAAAAGATTGCCAAAACAGGAGATCGTCCTGGTGTGACTCAAGCACAGCAATGGATTAAAGTGGGAAGTGAGCTAGAGCTTTTAGATACGCCAGGAATTCTTTGGCCGAAGTTTGAAGATCAAACGGTAGGCTATAAATTAGCGACAACAGGTGCAATTAAAGATACAATCGTTAACATGCAGGACATTTGTGTTTATGCACTTCGCTTCCTTTCTCGCTATTATCCCGTTAATCTTAAAGAGCGTTATGGTCTTGAGGAGATACCAGAGGATATTGTTGAGCTTTTTGATGCGATTGCAGCAAAAAGAGGTTGTATTATGAGCGGTGGAATGGTTGATTATGATAAAACAGCCGAACTGGTGCTGAGAGAGATTCGAACGGATAAGCTAGGAATGCTAACGTTTGATGATCCAGCTGAGCTTTCGTCAGAAGAATAGGCTGTAAAAAAAGTTAAGGTCGCTTTTTACCTATGTAAGGTAAAGGCGGCTTTTTTATTGATTGAAAATAATAACAGAACAGTCGATATAGAAGGATAGTAAGGAGAGAGGAAAAGATGAAACTAAACATTAATGACATTAAGCAGGCGTTGCAAGCAATCGACAACCTTCAGGATCCCTTATTTGCGCAGTATGAGCAAGATGAGCGCAAGGGTGTACAACAAGCTGTTGTACAAAGAAAGAAACAAATACAAGCCTCTGAGAGCTTAAAAGAGCAATTCTATCAAATGTTAGCATATGAAAACAAACTGTATGACCAAGGCTTACAGTTTATTGCAGGAGTTGATGAAGTAGGGAGAGGACCTTTAGCAGGACCGGTAGTTGCCGCCGCAGTTATTTTGTCTAGGGACTTCTTTTTACCTGGATTAACAGATTCTAAAAAGTTATCAGAAGCCAAGAGAGAAGAGTTTTACGAACAGATTTGTCAGCAAGCAGTAGCAGTTGGTGTTGGAATTGTAGATGCAGCAACTATTGATAAATTAAATATCTATCAAGCAACGAAAAAAGCCATGTTAGAAGCAATCGAGGGATTATCTATTGAGCCTCAAGCCTTATTAATAGATGCTATGGAGTTGCCGCTTAATATTCCGCAGGAGTCTATCATTAAAGGTGATGCCACAAGCATTTCTATTGCAGCAAGCTCTGTGGTTGCAAAAGTGACAAGAGACCGAATGATGAAGGAACTAGCTTTAATTTATCCCGAATATGGATTTGAAAAGCATATGGGATATGGTACAAAGCAACACTTAGAGGCAATTGATACCTATGGAATTTTAAAGGAGCATCGCCGTTCTTTTGCACCTATTAAAGAGAAAATATAAGTGGTAAAGAGGGGGAAGAATGATGAAAATTTCAGGTTTTCAACAGCTTTTCTCAGCATCTAATCATAGTACCAGGTCGTTTACACTTACTGCTGGCGATCATGTTCTTGGACGGGTGCTCAAACTTTTTCCGAAACAAACAGCACTTTTAAAGCTCAACGGAATGACAATGGTAGGAAAATTGGAAGCCCCATTAATAGTTAGACAAAACTACTGGTTTCAAGTTACTTCGACAGAAGGAGAATTGCCGCACTTAAAAATGATTTCGCCCATCAAACAAGGTTCTGAATTAGTTGAATCATTAGTGCAAGAACTGAGAATTGAAGTGAATAAAGAGAGCAAAAAGTGGTTGTCTAATCTTGTAGAACAAGGACATGCGCTTACTAAAGAAAAGGTAAATAGCCTCGGTAATATTCTTGCAAAAGAGAGCTTGACAGAACAAACGAAGGAAATTCTAACCTATATGTTAAAGCTGCGTCTTCCCTTGTCTAAAGAAGTGTTCGATGCATTGAAAAATGTTATGGGAAGCAGCTCTTTTTCAAAAGAGTTACAAGCGATTAAAGAATATAATCCAAACTCAGGGCTTGGAAAGGTAATTGATTCAATCTTTTTTCAGTCTAGCGGTGCTCAAAATGAACCTTTTAAAAAAACATTCGTGAATTGGTTACAAGCGACGAATCATAACGAAAAAGCCTATCAAATGCTGCAACATTTGAATTTGTTTCCTAAGAGTAAAAGGGAAGAAGATGTATTAAGTGTAGCCTCACGCTTATTTACCTTACAGCAAAGCGAAGTGAAAGCTGTATTCTTAGCCAAGGTGCAAGAATCTTTTCGTGAAGGTTTTGACATGGTGCGTCAGCTATCACAAGAAGTGTACGAACAGGCTGGGGAGTATGAAGCATTCTCGAACGCATGGAAAGCAATTGACCAGTACTCTAATAGCGAGGTAATCAAACAACTAATGGGAGTACAGCGCTTAACAGCTTTCTTTCACGCGTTTGGATTATCACAAGAAGGTGGAGGAGCACTTCTGAACCTTTTAGCTTCAGAAGTCAAATCGGTCGACGATGCAGGTATTCGAGAGAAGATGGAGCTGCTTATATCTCGAATAACTGGTTTTCAACTTCTATCACAGGCCAATGGTCCACTGTCTAACTTCTACATGGAAGTTCCACTGTTAGTTGGCAAACAGTGGAGAGATGTTTCTATACAATGGAGTGGTCAAAGACAAGAAAACCAAGGGGTTAATCCTAATTATTGTCATATTTTGTTTTATGTGAACCTTGAAGCGTTACAAGACGTTGTCATTAGTGTAAATATCCAAAATCGAATCATTACTTTGCAGATAATAAATCAATATGCCGACCTGTTGAAAGAGAGCGGTGAAAAGTTTACAAAAAGCTTAGTAAAAAAGCTGGAAGAGTTGGATTACCAGCTATCAGGAGTTAGTTATCGTGCTTTGAAACAAGAAAGTTCAATTGAAAAGAAAATGTCTACATCGTCTTATTCGTATAGAGGAGGAGTTGACTTTTTGATATGAGCATAAATGATAGAAAACAAAAGGCGGTTGCGCTAACGTATAATCAAGAAAGAGATGAGGCGCCTAGGATCGTTGCCAAAGGAAGTGGAGAAGTTGCAAAGCGTATCATTGAACAGGCACAGGAGCATAACGTTCCTGTTCAAAAAGATGCTTCTTTAACCGAGCTAGTAAGCACGCTAACTATTCATGAAAAGATTCCAAGCGAGCTTTATGAAGTGGTGGCAGAGGTTTTTGCGTTTGTTTATCAGCTGGACCAAGAGATAAAGAAAAAATAATTTTCCAATTATTTTAATATTTTTTAATTGAATAGTAGACAACTAGACAATTATTTTTATACAATGAAAGCGCAGTCTATTTTATTGGTTGATTACGTTAGGAGGATGGGAAATGAATATCCATGAGTATCAAGGGAAAGAACTCCTAAGAAAATATGGAGTAGCAGTACCTAATGGTAAAGTAGCATATAGTGTAGAAGAAGCGGTTGAAGCTGCTAAAGAACTTGGATCTCAAGTTTCAGTTGTTAAAGCGCAAATCCATGCTGGGGGACGTGGAAAAGCGGGTGGTGTAAAAGTAGCGAAAAGCTTAGATGAAGTTCGTACATATGCACAAGATATTTTAGGTAAAACGCTCGTTACGCATCAAACAGGTCCAGAGGGGAAAGAAGTAAAGCGTTTACTTATTGAAGAAGGTTGCGATATTAAGAAAGAATACTACATTGGTTTAGTATTAGATCGCGCTACTTCTCAAGTTGTATTAATGGGTTCTGAAGAAGGTGGTACGGAGATTGAAGAGGTAGCGGAAGCAACTCCTGAAAAAATCTTCAAAGAATACATTGATCCAGCAATTGGTCTACAAGGTTTCCAAGCGCGTCGACTCGCGTTTAATATTAATATTCCAAAAGAATTAGTAGGTAAGGCAGTTAAATTTATGGCTGGTTTATATACTGTATTTGTTGAAAAAGATTGTTCAATCGCTGAAATCAACCCACTTGTTGTAACAGGCGATGGAAACGTAATGGCACTTGATGCGAAGCTAAACTTCGACTCAAATGCACTATATCGTCAAAAAGATATTTTAGAGTATCGCGATTTAGATGAAGAAGATGCGAAAGAAATTGAAGCGTCTAAATATGACCTAAGCTATATTTCATTAGATGGAAACATCGGTTGTATGGTAAACGGTGCTGGACTTGCTATGGCCACAATGGACATCATTAAGCACTATGGCGGAGACCCGGCTAACTTCCTTGATGTTGGGGGCGGCGCTACAGCTGAGAAAGTAACAGAAGCGTTCAAAATTATTCTATCTGACCAAAATGTAAAAGGGATTTTTGTTAACATCTTTGGTGGAATTATGAAGTGTGATGTAATTGCAACTGGTGTTGTAGAAGCGACAAAACAAGTTGGCTTAAGCTTACCATTAGTTGTGCGTTTAGAAGGAACAAACGTAGAGCTAGGTAAGAAGATTCTTCAAGAATCAGGGCTGAATATCACAGCAGCTGAGTCAATGGCAGACGGCGCACAAAAAATCGTTTCACTAGTGAAATAGAAAGGCTGGGGGATAGGAATGAGCGTATTTATTAATAAGGACACAAAAGTGATTGTACAAGGTATAACAGGCGGAGTAGGTCTTTTCCATACAACGCAGATGTTAGAGTACGGCACACAAATCGTCGGTGGTGTAACGCCAGGTAAAGGTGGTATGGAAGTTGAAGGCGTTCCCGTTTTTAATACGGTATTAGAAGCCAAAGAAAAAACAGGTGCTACAGCTTCTGTTGTTTACGTGCCACCTGCGTTCGCGGCTGATTCAATTATTGAAGCAGTTGATGCAGAGTTAGATCTTGTTATTTGTATCACAGAAGGTATTCCTGTATTAGATATGGTAAAAGTAAAGCGCTATATGGAAGGCAAAAAGACTAGACTTGTAGGACCAAACTGCCCAGGTGTTATTACGCCAGAAGAATGTAAAATTGGTATTATGCCAGGATATATTCACAAAAAAGGTCATGTTGGTGTCGTATCACGCTCTGGTACGTTAACATACGAAGCAGTACATCAACTTTCTGAAGCAGGAATTGGTCAATCAACAGCTGTTGGTATCGGTGGAGACCCGGTTAATGGTACAAACTTTATTGATGTTCTAAAAGCCTTCAATGAAGACGAAGAGACGTATGCTGTTATTATGATTGGTGAAATTGGTGGTACAGCTGAAGAAGAAGCTGCAGAATGGATTAAAGCAAACATGACAAAACCTGTTGTAGGGTTTATTGGTGGGCAAACAGCACCTCCAGGGAAACGTATGGGCCATGCTGGTGCCATTATTTCTGGTGGAAAAGGAACGGCTGCTGAAAAGATCAAAACAATGAATGAATGCGGTATCAAAGTCGCTGAAACGCCGTCTGTAATGGGTGAGACATTAATTAGTGTGTTAAAAGAACAAGGTTTATTAGAAAAATGTAAAACTCATTAAAGCATAAAAATGGTCCTCCTTGCTGAGGACTATTTTCTATGCCATAAAAGGAGTCGATGATATGGATGAGTTGCGCAAAAAAATAATTCACTTATCGCATTGTCAGCTATTGACTTGGAAGCAAATCTTTTCGTTTCTTCAGTATGATTCTTCTCTTCAACATCTGTACAATTATTCTCCGAATGACCTTCAGCAAATCCTTCAGGTTCCATTCAATCGAGCATGTCAAGTGAAAAAATATTTGCAAACTATTCCAATACAAGATATTCTAAATAAATATGAAGAGCAAAGTATTTACTGTATAACAATTATTGATGATGAATACCCCCATTTATTAAAAAATATCTATGATCCACCTTGGGTTTTGTTCTGTAAAGGAGATTTGTCATTATTTCAGTATAAAGATTGTTTAAGCGTGGTTGGAACAAGACAGCCTACTCAGTATGGATATGATGCTATACAATCGGTTTTAGCTCCGTTGCTTCATAATCAATTTGTAATTGTAAGCGGATTAGCTTTGGGTATTGACACAGCTGCTCATCAGCTAGCCATTGCTAAACAAGCAAAAACTATTGCAGTTTTAGGAAGTGGCTTTTATAATATCTATCCAAAGCATAATCTTCCATTAGCAAATGAAATTGCTCATAACCATTTATTGGTGTCAGAGTATCCGCCACCGACTAAACCAGCCAAGTGGCACTTTCCAAAGCGGAATCGAATTATTAGTGGCTTGACAAGTGGTACAGTTGTGGTTCAAGCTAAAGAGCGAAGTGGTTCATTTATTACAGCTGATCAAGCACTTCAACAAGGAAGGGAAGTATTTGCTATACCTGGCCCTATTACAGATGATGCTTCAAAAGGAGTAAACAAACTGATTCAAATGGGTGCGAAGCTTGTACAGAACCCTACAGATATAATAAGTGAATTACATCGATTCCAAAGTCATAGGTAATTTTTTATTTGGAAAGATGTATGATTTGTAAGATGAAAGAGTATTACTGAAACATAACGAAATTTAGAGAAAAGTATTTGATACAATATGATAAAAAAAAGATTAATTAATAATAATGAAGGTTTTATTTTACCTCTTGAGGAGGAGCAAATAGATGTCTGACTACCTAGTAATTGTAGAATCGCCTGCTAAGGCCAAAACAATTGAACGCTATTTAGGAAAAAAATATAAAGTGAAAGCATCGATGGGACATGTTCGTGATTTACCCAAAAGTCAAATGGGCATTGATACTGAACATAACTATAATCCAAAGTATATTACCATTCGTGGTAAGGGACCGGTACTGAAAGATTTAAAAACAGCAGCTAAAAAAGCGAAAAAGATTTATCTAGCAGCCGATCCAGATCGTGAAGGTGAAGCCATTGCATGGCACTTGGCTCATAGCCTAGATGTAGATATTGCATCAGACTGTCGCGTTGTATTTAATGAAATTACAAAAGATGCAATTAAAGAGTCTTTTAAACATCCACGTGCAATCAATATGGATTTAGTTGATGCGCAGCAAGCAAGACGTATTTTGGACCGATTAGTGGGATATAACATTAGTCCATTACTATGGAAGAAAGTGAAAAAAGGATTAAGCGCTGGACGTGTTCAATCGATTGCAGTACGCTTAATCATTGATCGTGAAAAAGAAATTACGGACTTTGAGCCGGAAGAGTATTGGACGGTACAAGCAACTTTCCAAAAAGATAACGATCAGTTTGAAGGATCGCTAATTGAGTACAAAGGGAAGAAAGCAAACCTTTCCAATGAAGAAGAAGTAAAAGCCATTCTTCAAACGATAGAAGGTAACGAGTTTAAGATTTCAAAAGTAACAAAAAAAGAAAGAAAACGAAATCCAGCTCCTTCCTTTACAACTTCTTCTCTTCAACAAGAAGCAGCACGAAAGCTGAATTTTAGAGCAAAGAAAACAATGATGATTGCTCAGCAGCTATACGAAGGTATTGATTTAGGGAAAGAAGGAACCGTTGGTTTAATTACGTACATGCGTACCGATTCAACCCGTATCTCTGAAACAGCGCAAGAAGAAGCAAAAGAGTACATTTTAAACGCATATGGCAATGACTATTTAGCACAAGAAAAGAAAAAAGAAAAGAAGCAAGCCAACTCACAAGATGCTCACGAAGCAATTCGTCCTACTTCGGCAATGCGTAAACCTGCAGATGTGAAGGAATTTTTATCAAGAGATCAGTTTCGTTTATACAAGCTTGTTTGGGAACGCTTCTTAGCAAGCCAAATGTCTTCGGCCGTAATGGATACAATGGCTGTTGATTTAAAAAATGGTGACGTAACGTTTCGAGCAAATGGGTCAAAAGTGAAGTTTCCTGGGTTTATGAAGCTATATGTAGAAGGTAGCGATGACCAAGTCGAAGAAAAAGAAAAGCAGCTTCCAAACTTAGAAGAAGGGGAAACAGCTTATTCAAAAGATATTGAGCCAAAGCAGCATTACACACAGCCACCACCGCGTTATACGGAAGCGAGATTAGTTAAAACGCTTGAAGAATTAGGGATAGGAAGACCATCCACCTATGCACCAACGCTTGATACGATTCAAAAACGCGGATATGTTGCTTTAGAGAACAAGCGCTTTGTACCAACGGAACTTGGTGGGATTGTGCTAGAACTTATTTTAGAATTTTTCCCTGAAATTTTAGATGTTGAATTCACAGCTAAAATGGAAACGGACCTTGATAAGGTGGAAGAAGGAAGCGTACAGTGGGTTAAGGTTATTGACGAATTTTATCGCGATTTTGAAAAGAGGCTTGAAAAAGCAGAAAAAGAAATGCGTGAAGTAGAGATCAAAGACGAACCTGCTGGAGAAGACTGTGAAGCTTGTGGATCACCAATGGTATTTAAAATGGGGCGCTATGGAAAGTTCATGGCATGTTCAAACTTTCCAGAATGTCGTAATACAAAGCCAATTGTCAAAGAAATTGGCGTAAAGTGCCCGACGTGTGAAGAAGGGAACATCGTAGAACGTAAGTCCAAGAAAAAACGTACTTTCTATGGCTGTGATCGTTTTCCAAGCTGTGAATTCATTTCTTGGGATAAGCCAATTGCTAGAAAGTGTCCAAAGTGTGAGAGCTTACTTGTAGAGAAAAAGCAGAAAAAAGGAACGCAAGTAGTTTGCACAAGCTGTGATTATAAGGAAGAAACGCAACAATAAGAAGCGCGGTTAGTTATTTAGAATAAATTGTAACGATGAATGATTGATTATTATGAAGGATATAAGTGCGACGACATGAGGTAGTGTGCTAAAATGGAAACGTTCTTAGCGACTCATTTACATGGCGTCGTATTTTTTTGAGAAAAAAGTAGCAGCGAGTGGAGATAAACGATTAAACAAACAGAAAAAAGGTATGTTATAATACTTCTTTGTTTGATATTTTAGTTGGAGGATTGAACATGACAGAACAAGTAATTAACGTAATTGGTGCTGGTCTTGCTGGAAGCGAGGCCGCTTGGCAAATTGCGAAAAGAGGATTAAAAGTAAGACTTTATGAAATGCGTCCGGTAAAGCAGACACCAGCGCATCATACAGATAAATTTGCTGAATTAGTATGTAGTAACTCACTTCGTGCCAATACTTTAACAAATGCAGTTGGAGTATTAAAAGAAGAGATGCGTAAGCTAGACTCAATTATTATTGAATCAGCAGATGCGTGCGCAGTTCCGGCAGGTGGCGCTTTAGCTGTAGATCGTCATGAGTTTGCAGCGCGCGTAACGGAAAGTGTAAAAAATCACCCGAATGTCGAAGTTGTACACGAAGAAATTACGGAAATTCCAAAAGGCCCAACAATTATTGCAACAGGTCCATTGACATCAAAAGATTTATCAGAACAGCTACGTACTTTAACAGGTGAAGACTATCTTTATTTTTATGACGCGGCGGCTCCAATCATTGAAAAAGACAGCATTGATATGGACAAGGTATATTTAAAATCACGTTATGATAAAGGTGAAGCAGCTTATTTAAACTGCCCAATGACAAAAGAAGAGTTTACGAAGTTTCACCAAGCATTAATTGATGCTGAAGTAGTACCTTTAAAAGAGTTCGAAAAGGAAATCTACTTTGAAGGTTGTATGCCAATTGAAGTAATGGCAGCGCGTGGAGAAAAAACGATGTTGTTTGGACCACTTAAGCCTGTAGGGTTAGAAGATCCCAAAACCGGTAAACGACCTTACGCTGTTGTACAATTACGCCAAGACGATGCAGCAGGAACGCTTTATAATATCGTTGGTTTCCAAACGCACTTAAAGTGGGGAGCTCAAAAAGAGGTATTAAGCTTAATTCCTGGCCTTGAAAATGCTGAAGTTGTTCGCTACGGAGTAATGCACCGCAATACGTTCATTAACTCTCCGAAACTACTTCGCCCAACTTACCAATATCGCGAACGTGAAGATTTGTTCTTTGCTGGTCAGATGACGGGAGTAGAAGGCTATGTTGAATCTGCTGCTAGCGGTCTAATGGCTGGAATGAATGCAGCCCGTTACGTTTTAGGAGAAGAGTTAGTTGTCCTACCTCAAGAAACAGCAATTGGAAGTATGGCTCACTATATTACGCATACAAACGCTAAAAATTTCCAGCCGATGAACGCAAACTTTGGCTTGTTTAAAGAGCTAGAAGTCCGTATTAAAAACAAAAAAGAGCGAAATGAAGCGCTCGCTACAAGAGCATTAGAAACTATTCAGAATTTTACAACAAAATAACGAAATTGTTTGCAAGGGCTACTGAATTGTGATAATATTTAGTAGCCCTTGTGAGGTGATATGAGTGGAATTTGTTAAAGTTTCTTTAAATTCCTTCCTAGAATATTTACAAATTGAAAAGAACTATTCACAATATACAGTTGATTGCTATAAAAAAGATATTGAGTCATTCATCTCTTTTTTAGAAGCAGAACAAATACAAAATTTACAAGATGTTACATATGCAGATGCAAGACTGTTTTTAACAAGGTTATATGAAAAGTCATATTCAAAAAAATCAATGTCGAGAAAGATTTCATGTTTACGAAGCCTTTATCGATATTTGTATCGTGAACAAATAGTGGTTGAAAATCCGTTTGCGCTTGTTTCATTGCCGAAAAAAGATCAGTATACGCCACGCTTTCTTTATGCGGAAGAGCTGATGAAACTGTTTGAGTTAAATGATCTTACTACGCCGCTTGGCCAGCGTAATCAAGCGCTCCTTGAATTAATGTATGCTACGGGAATTCGTGTGAGCGAATGCGCAGCCATTCAGCTTAGTGATATTGACTTTTCACTTCAAACGCTTCTTGTGCATGGAAAAGGAAAAAAACAGCGTTACGTTCCATTTGGTAAATATGCAAAAGACTCTCTTCATACATATATACAGAATGGGCGAGTGCAGTTGAAAAGCAAAAGCGCTACCAATACGAATGCGCTCTTTTTAAATAATCGCGGAACAACATTGACGGATAGAGGTATTCGCTTAGTTATTGAAAAACTCATGAATAAAACGGCAGAGAACATACATATTAGTCCTCACGTTTTACGTCATACCTTTGCTACGCATTTATTAAATGAAGGAGCCGACTTACGTACGGTTCAAGAGCTACTTGGTCATGAAAATTTATCCACAACTCAAATATATACGCATGTAACGAAGGATCGGTTAAAAACAGTATATATGAATCATCATCCTCGTGCATAGAAGGAGGAGTTAGTTATTATGTCTACATTTCATGCTACAACGATTTTTGCCGTTCAACATAATGGTCAATGTGCTATGTCAGGTGATGGGCAAGTGACGTTTGGAAATGCTGTTGTGATGAAACATACAGCTAAAAAAGTACGTCGCTTATTTCAAGGACAGGTTTTGGCTGGATTTGCAGGTTCAGTTGCTGATGCGTTCACACTGTTTGAAATGTTTGAGAGTAAATTAGAAGAGTATAACGGCAATTTACAGCGCGCATCAGTTGAATTAGCAAAACAATGGCGAAGTGATAAAGTTTTACGCAAACTAGAAGCTATGCTGATTGTGATGAACAAAGATAGCTTACTATTGGTTTCGGGAACAGGTGAGGTCATTGAGCCTGATGATGGGATTTTAGCTATCGGTTCTGGTGGGAATTATGCATTATCGGCTGGCCGTGCATTAAAACAGCATGCTGGAGAACATTTAACTGCAAAAGAAATTGCAAAAGCTGCTTTGGATGTTGCAAGTGAGATTTGTGTGTATACGAATAATCAAATTATTGTAGAAGAACTGTAGGAAAGGGGATTTTCTATGAATTCTCATTTAACGCCTCGACAAATTGTTGAAAAGCTTGATCAGTATATTGTTGGCCAAACAAGTGCAAAAAAAGCGGTTGCGGTTGCGCTAAGGAATCGCTATCGACGTAGTTTATTAAACGAAGCTTTGAAAGACGAAGTTGTTCCCAAAAATATTTTAATGATTGGGCCAACTGGTGTTGGTAAAACAGAAATTGCGCGCAGGCTTGCAAAGCTTGTTGGTGCACCTTTCGTTAAGGTAGAAGCAACAAAGTTTACAGAGGTTGGCTACGTTGGTCGTGATGTAGAATCGATGGTTCGTGATTTAGTTGAGACATCCGTTCGTTTAGTGAAGGAAGAAAAAATGGTTTCTGTATCCGACAGTGCTCAAAGAAATGCCAATAGGCGTCTTGTTGAGCTTTTAGTTCCAAGCAAGAAAAAGCAGCAGACATTTAAGAATCCATTTGAAATGATTTTCTCCAATAATTCACAGCAAGCCGATACTCAAGCAGAACAAGAAGAAGAAGTAAATGTTGAAACAAAGCGCAAGCAAATTGCCCATCAGTTAGCCCTTGGAGAACTTGAGGATCATTATGTAACAATTGAGGTAGAAGAACAACAGCCTTCTATGTTTGATATGCTGCAAGGTTCGGGTATGGAACAGATGGGGATGAATATGCAAGATGCTTTAAGTAACTTTATGCCAAAGAAACAGAAAAAGCGTAAACTTACGGTGAGAGAAGCTCGTAAAGTGTTAACAAACGAAGAAGCTCAAAAGCTAATTGATATGGATGAAGTAACGCAAGAAGCAATTCATCGTGCAGAACAGTATGGAATTGTCTTTATTGATGAAATTGACAAAATTGCTCAAAAGAGCGGTAACTCATCTTCAGCGGATGTATCACGTGAAGGTGTACAACGTGATATTCTACCAATTGTAGAAGGTTCTACAATTGTAACAAAGTATGGAGCAATTAAGACAGACCATGTTTTATTTATTGCTGCAGGGGCGTTCCATGTTTCCAAGCCTTCGGATTTAATTCCGGAATTACAAGGGCGTTTTCCAATTCGTGTTGAGTTGACAAAACTAACGGTAGAAGATTTTATGAGTATTTTAGTTGAACCAGATAATGCACTATTAAAACAATATGTAGCATTATTGGAAACTGAAGGTATACAAATTGAATTTTCTGACGATGCTATACGTAAGATTGCAGAAATTGCCTTTCAAGTTAACCAAGACACGGATAACATTGGGGCAAGAAGACTTCATACTATTCTGGAAAGACTGCTTGAAGACCTATCATTTGAAGCGCCAGAAGTTACGTTAGAAAAGATTGTTATTACTCCTCAATACGTGGAAAGTAAGTTAGAGAAGATTGCAAAAAATAAAGATTTAAGTCAATTTATTTTATAGGTATAGAATAGAGATTTCAGGAGGAACAAAGATAATGGATTTATTAGGAAAAACTAGAAAGATTAATGCGATGTTACAAAAGGCTGCAGGCAAGCCCGTAAACTTTAAAGAAATGGCTGAAACTTTATGTGAAGTTATTGAATCGAATGTATTTGTTGTTAGTCGTCGCGGTAAGTTATTAGGAATCGCAGTTAAGCAACAGATTGAAAATGACCGCATGAAAGGCATGTTAGAAGCGCGTCAATTCCCAGAAGAGTATACACAAAACTTATTCAACATTTCTGAAACATCTTCAAACTTAGATATTAATAGTGAATACACAGCGTTCCCTGTTGAAAACAAAGAGCTTTTTGAAGCTGGTTTAACAACAATCGTTCCAATCATCGGTGGAGGGGAAAGATTAGGTACGCTAGTATTAGCTCGTTTAGATCGTAACTTTGCAGATGATGATTTAATTCTAGCTGAATATGGTGCAACTGTAGTCGGTATGGAGATTCTTCGTGAGAAAGCGGAAGAGATTGAAGAAGAAGCGCGTAGCAAAGCGGTTGTTCAAATGGCAATTAGTTCACTATCGTACAGTGAATTAGAAGCAATCGAGCATATCTTTGAAGAGCTGAACGGTAATGAAGGTTTATTAGTAGCAAGCAAAATTGCTGACCGTGTAGGGATTACACGCTCTGTAATTGTAAATGCACTTCGTAAGCTTGAAAGTGCGGGTGTAATTGAGTCGCGTTCTTTAGGAATGAAAGGAACGTACATTAAAGTATTAAACAGCAAGTTTCTTGTTGAATTAGCAAAATTGAAATCAAACTAATCGTTAGAATAAAGAGATCTTTGATTAGCAGTCAAAGGTCTCTTTTTTTTGTTAAGATCGCCCTCCTAAAAAAGTACCTCTTTTATATAAAATGCGAGTTAATAGAACTATTACCATTTTTAATTAAAATATAAATAGTCCATAAAGAACTAGTTAATTTGAATAAATATAATTCTTTAAGACTATACAAAAAAACGATTACCTTTAATGGTTTTAGTGTTTAAGAATTAATTAAATTACTTTTAATGTCATTTATCAGAGACTTATTAATTATATTTAGTGTATTTTGTCGAAAAAAGCGCCCGGATTTATTTTGAAGGTGTTAAAATAGATTTGTAAATTCAATGATAAATTTTAGTAATGTAGTACAAAAGTTGCTTATTAGGTATAGACAAGAAGCATACTTTTTTTTACAATAGGCTTTATGGTAGAAAAGTCGAAATTTGTCAGAAAATTAAACGCGGTAAGTAGGTGTCCTATATGAGTTTATTTTCAGGAACAATTCAGTCATTAGAGCAAGGTCTGAATTATTCAACGCTTAAGCAGCAAACAATTTCTCAAAACATTGCAAATGTAGATACGCCAAACTATAAGGCTAAAGATGTATCTCGGAAGAATCAATTTCAATCAGAGCTTCAATATTCATTGAAAGCATACCGTACGAACGAAAAACATATTGAATTCTCAAAATCATCCGAACAAGCAGCTGTTATTTCAAGAACAAGTCATACATACCAAGAAAACGGCAATGGGGTTGATTTAGATAAAGAAATGACGACAATGGCAGAAAATCAAATTTACTATGAAGCATTAATTGATCGACTTAACGGTAAATTTAATTCTCTACAAACTGTCATTAGAGGAGGTAAGTAGAGGTGTCAATATTTCAAAATCTCAGCATATCTGGGTCAGCTTTAACTGCTAATCGACTACGAATGGATGTTATTTCTTCTAATATGGCGAATGCCGAAACAACAAGAAGTGAACTTGTAAATGGAGAATGGCAGCCGTATCGCAGAAAAGTGGTTTCGCTCCAATCAAACGGTGGTCCAAGTTTTTCTTCGTTGCTACAAAATGAAATGAGTAAAGGGTCAGCGGGCGGTGTGAAAGTTAAGTCCATAACAGAAGATCAATCTCCTTTTAAGCTTGTGTATAACCCAACGCATCCTGACGCAAATGAAGATGGGTATGTTCAACTTCCCAATGTGGATCCATTAAAAGAGATGACAGATTTAATTGGTGCAACAAGATCCTATGAAGCAAATATTACGGTGTTAAACGCAAATAAAAATTTATTATTGAAAGCATTGGAAATAGGAAAGTAAGGTGAAGCAGTATGATTCAAGGGATTCAACATCAAATGCCTGTACTAACTGAGAAAATATCGAACACAGGAACCGTTAAAGAAGCTCACGGTCAATTTTCAACTTTTTTAAAAGAGTCGTTAAACCAAGTAAACAACGCACAAAAGGCATCAGATCTAGCCACAGAAAAGTTAGCTCGTGGAGAAAAAATTGATTTACATAATGTCATGATTGTATCACAAAAAGCCAGTATTGCGATGCAGACGACAATTGAAATACGTAATAAAGCTGTTGAAGCATATCAAGAAATGATGCGTATGCAAATGTAGTAAACGGTTTTAGCTAAAAAGCGGTTATTTCATCCCTAGATAGAAAACAAGCAATAGCCGGAGGATTGTAATGAATGAAAAACTAGCACTCTATAAAAATCAAATAGGTGCGTTCTGGTCAAAGCGCACTAAGGTTCAAAAAGGTTTGATCATCGGCGGCCCCTTGGCGCTGCTAATTGCCCTTATTGCTATTTCTTTAGTAGCAACCAATGAGAAGTTTGTTCCCCTTTACAGCAATTTATCTGTACAGGAAACAGGTCAAATTAAAGCGGAGCTGGATACAAGAAAAATACCTTCTGAAATCTCAGAAAATGGAACGGTTATTTCCGTACCGGAACAACATGTTGACTCATTAAAGGTGGATCTTGCTGCACAAGGTATACCAGACAGTGGGAGCATTGATTATTCTTTCTTTGGGCAAAATGCTGGATTTGGTATGACGGACAATGAGTTTAACGTTGTTAAATTGGAAGCTATGCAAACCGAAATAGCTAATCTGATGAAAAATATCCAAGGTGTCAATAATGCGAACGTGATGATTACCTTGCCAGAAGAAAGTGTTTGGGTGAAGGATCAGCAAGGAGAAGCTTCAGCATCAATTGTTTTAAATACACAGCCAGGCTACAAATTTGATGAAGGACAAATAAAATCTCTCTATCATTTGGTTTCAAAAAGTGTTCCAAATTTACCTACTGATAATATCGTAATTATGAATCAAAACTTTGAATATTTTGACTTAAAAAGCAGTGACGAAATGTCTAATTCATCTAGTTTTGCTACTCAGCATGGTATTAAAAAGGAAATTGAACGTGATGTTCAGCGCCAAGTTCAACAAATGTTAGGTAGATTAGTTGGACAAGACAAAGTAATGGTTTCAGTTACAGCTGATGTTGACTTTACACAGGAAAATCGAGAAGAAAATTTAGTGGAACCTGTAGATAAAGAAAACATGGAAGGAATCGCAGTAAGCGTGGAGCGAATCAATGAAACGTTTACGGGAAAGAAACCTGAAGATGGTGGGGTTGCAGGGACCGGTGAAGAAGATACAACCAACTATGTAGAAAGTGGAAGTACCGACAGTGGAGACTATGAAAAGGCAGAAGAACGAATCAACAACGAAGTAAATAGAATTCGTAAAGAAATTGTAGAGAGTCCTTATAAAGTTCGTGACTTAGGAATCCAAGTAATGATTGACCCTTCTAATGCAAATGGTGAAGGTGAACTAGCAGAGAATTTAGAGGATGACATTCAGCAAGTTTTAAGCACGATTGTTCGTACGTCAATTTCAAAGGATGAACAAGGTGCTGAGTTAACTGATAATCAGGTTGCAGACAAAATTGTAGTCTCCGTACAGCCGTTCCAAGAACAGAAAGTAGCCGTTAATCAACAGCAAAGCGGAATCCCAACATGGCTATATTTTGTAGGTGGTGGCTTATTACTAGTTATTCTTGCACTACTATTCTTATTGTTAAAGCGTAGAAAAGATTCTGAAGAAGAGTTCTATGAATATGAAGAAGAGTATGAAGATTCAGTTGAAACCATTCAAAAGCCTCCTGTCCTAAGTGAAGAGCAGCAGTCAAGAAAACGTCTAGAAGAGCTTGCAGGTGAGCAGCCAGATGAATTCGCAAAGCTATTGCGCACGTGGATTAGTGAGGAGTAGGAGGGAGTATAGTGGCGAAAGTGGTAAGTAAAAGTGAATTAACAGGTAAGCAAAAAGCAGCTATTTTATTAATTTCCCTTGGTCCTGATGCATCCGCTTCCGTCTATAAGCATTTAAGCGAAGACGAAATTGAACAGCTAACGTTTGAGATTTCTTCAATGCGAAAGGTAGAGCCTGCGGTTAAAGAAGCCGTTTTAAAAGAATTTGAGCAAATGACAATTGCTCAGAATTATATTGAAAAAGGCGGCATTACTTATGCGAAAGAAGTGTTGGAAAAAGCTTTAGGTCCTGAACAAGCAATAATGGTTATTAATCGTTTAACTTCATCTTTGCAAGTTCGACCATTCGATTTTGCGCGTAAAGCAGAACCAATGCAGCTTTTAAATTTTATTCAGCATGAGCACCCGCAAACGATTGCTTTGATCTTATCATACTTAGAGCCAGCTCAAGCTGGGCAAATTTTGTCATCTTTACCTCAAGAGCGTCAAGGTGATATTGCGAGAAGAATTGCTACAATGGATAGCACATCTCCAGAAGTCATCAGTGAAGTAGAACAAATTTTAGAAAGAAAGCTTTCGACAACGGTGACGCAAGATTACACCCATACTGGTGGAATCGAGACGGTGGTTGAAGTGTTAAATGGCGTGGATCGTGCAACAGAGAAAATTATTATTGATACTCTAGAAATTCAAGATCCAGAGCTTGCGGAAGAGATTAAACAGCGTATGTTTGTCTTTGAAGATATTGTGACGTTGGATAACCGCTCCATCCAGCGTGTCGTTCGTGAGGTTGAAAACGAAGACTTGCTATTGAGCTTAAAAGTAGCAAGCGAAGAAGTAAAAGATATTATATTCCGCAACATGTCCAAGCGAATGGTAGACACGTTTACAGAAGAAATGGAGTATATGGGACCAGTCCGTTTAAAAGATGTGGAAGAAGCTCAGTCTCGCATTGTGGCGGTTATTCGTAGATTAGAAGATATGGGAGAAGTAGTCATTGCAAGAGGTGGAGGAGACGATATTATTGTCTAGTATCATTAAATCTACCTATGCAAATCACGTACATGATTCAGCCAAAACAATCGAAATCAAGCCATTATTTAGTGGGAGAAATTTGATCAATTCAAATGGTCAGACAGCAAAGAATGAATGCCCTGACAAAATTCTTACTGAAGCAAAAGAAGCGTCTACACGTCTTTATGAAGAAGCTGAAGCAAGACTATTAGAAGCAAGACAGCAAATTGAAGCAGAGCGACAGCAGTGGGAGAATGAAAAAATACAGCTATATGAAGCAGAGAAGAAAAAGGGTTTTAACGCTGGGTATAGTGAAGGTCAACAGGCTGGATATAAGGACTATACATCGCTTATAGAAGAAGCCCGTACGGCTGTTAACGTAGCTAAAAAAGATTATACCGATTACCTTTCTCAAGCTGAAGAGGTTATCTTAGAGCTTGGCTTTACACTTGCTGAGAAAGTCATTGGGCAGAATATTCAACATAAAAATGAGAAAAGTTTTGTATCACTGGTTAAGCACGCAATAAAGGAAGTTAGAGAGAGCAAAGAGCTTCGAGTCTTTGTGGCACCTTGCCATTATGAAATGGTTTGTGAAAATAAACAGCAATTGTTCGATATATTGAATGGAGAAGCTAGCTTATTCATATACGCAGATGAAAATTTGACAGATGAACATTGCATTATTGAGTCGATGTATGGAAAGCTCGATGCATCGGTTGATAGTCAGTTAACGGAGCTAAAAAAGAAATTGAAACTACGTTTAATGGAGGAAAAGCAAAGTGAAAGTGAAGCAGCTTATTCCTGAGATAGCTCATATCTCTTCGTTTAAACGATATGGGAAAGTTAACCGAGTTATTGGAATGATGATTGAATCACGAGGACCACAAGCTTCCATTGGTGATGTTTGCTATATCCACTTAAAGGATACTTGTGAGCGAATTCAAGCAGAAGTAGTTGGATTTAAAGATGAACATGTCATTTTAATGCCCTATACATCTGTTCGATATATTGGACCTGGTTGCATCGTGGAAACAACTGAAAAACCGCTTCAAGTAAAAGTAGGACCTGAGCTAATTGGTCAAGCACTAGATTCCCTAGGAAATCCACTTGATGGAACTAGCTTACCTAGCTATCTTCCATCAGTGTTAACTGAACAGGAACCTCCTAATCCATTGCAACGCCCACCAATTTCTGAACCAATTGAAGTAGGGGTTCGAGCAATCGACAGTTTGCTTACAGTTGGCAAGGGTCAGCGGATTGGAATCTTTGCAGGAAGTGGAGTTGGGAAAAGTACGCTTATGGGAATGATTGCGAGAAACACGAATGCAGATATCAACGTCATTGCATTAGTAGGGGAACGTGGTCGAGAAGTCCGTGAGTTTATTGAGAGAGACCTTGGTTCGGAAGGTTTGAGAAATTCAATTGTCGTTGTCGCAACTTCTGATCAGCCTCCACTATTACGAATGAAGGCGGCTTATACAGCTACATCTATTGCAGAATACTTTCGAAGTCAAGGGCTTAACGTCATGATGATGATGGATTCCGTTACGCGCGTTGCTATGGCGCAGCGAGAAATTGGTTTAGCAGTGGGAGAACCTCCCACAACCAAAGGATACACACCATCGGTTTTTGCTTCATTACCTCGCCTATTAGAAAGAACAGGTACTACTGAACAAGGCTCTATTACGGCATTTTATACGGTATTAGTTGACGGTGATGATATGAATGAACCGATTGCTGATACGGTTCGAGGAATTGTTGATGGGCATATTGTATTGGATCGGAATTTAGCTAATAAAGGTCAATATCCAGCCATTAATGTGCTCAAAAGTGTTAGCCGCGTTATGAATCATATTGTAGAAGCAAATCATAAAATAAGTGCTGAAAAGCTACGGTTATTACTTTCTACATATATTGAAGCAGAAGACCTTATTAATATCGGAGCTTACAAAAGAGGGTCCTCTGCTGAAATTGATGAAGCAATTTTATATTATCCAGAACTTATTTCATTTTTAAAGCAAAAAACGAGTGAACATCCCACGCTTAAAGATAGCGTAGAGATACTAAAACAGCTCTTTCAGAAAGGTGAACGAACGTGACGTATCAGTTTAAGTTAGCAAAAGTCATGACGGTTAAGCAAGATGAAAAAAATCGTTTATTGGCTCAATATAATGAATCAGTTCAATATTTCGAGCAAGTCGGGCAGAGGCTTTACGATAAGCTCAAGCAGAAAGAAGAAATGCTTGAACTTCAGGCAAAAAAGCTTAAAAGTGGTTTAGCGGTTAGCGAGATTAAATTTTTTCAACAAGCGCTTGAAAGCATTGAGGCGACGATTGCCAGGCTCCAGCGAGACGTCATGTTGGCGCGACAGCAGATGAGTATGAAAGAGCTGAAGCTTCAAGAAAAAAATATTGAGTGCAAAAAGTATGAAAAGCTTAAAGACAAAAGCTATACAAGCTACCTAAAAACTCAGGGTGATGCGGAAAGTAAGCAAATGGATGAGATTTCTCTGCAACAGTTTATGCTACACAGAAATTAGGTGAGAAGATGGCTAGAAAAAAGCAAGATGAATATGAAGAAATAGAAGAAAAAAGAAATAGTAAGTGGCAAGTCTTCTTGTTTATTATTTTTATACCCCTGCTGTTTATTATTACAGCTATTTATATTGGTCTAACAATTAGTGGAGTCGATGTTCAAGAGAAAATCTCGTCGGTAACTTCATCTCTTCCTTTAATAGGAGACGATAATGAAAGCTTAAAATCTACTAATCAGCAACAGGCGAATAAAGAGTTAGAAAATCAAATAAAGAGCCTGAATGAAAAGCTTCAAAAGAAAGAAGACAATATTAGAAGTTTAGAAGAAAAAATAACGGCTAAAGAGCGCGAGATTGATGAGTTAAAAATTAAGATTAGAGATTCAGAAGATGAGAAAGATGTTGCTAGTCAAGAACAAGACGGTGGAGACGATAAACAGAAAGACATTGTTTCTACTTATGAAAAGATGAACCCGACGAAAGCAGCTCTCATTTTTACCGAATTAAAAGAAAATGAAGCAATCTTGCTGCTAAAAGCGTTAAAAACGGATGCACGCACGAAAGTCTTAGAAAAGATGGACCCTGCCGTTGCAGCTCGCTATACAAGCTTACTAGCTGAGCCGTTAAGTGAGTAATGGAGGTGAAAGAATGAAGGTAGCTATGCAGCCTATGCTTCCAGTTATGAATGAGAAGCAAAACGTAGATCGTACAGTTAAGAAAGAACATCCTTTTTTATTTCAAGCAATGCTATTCGTAGAGCTGGAAACGACTGATAATCTCAGCACGAACAGTCATTCTATTAGTCAGCCTTTGAACAATCAAATGATGAACGTAGATGATAACGAAGATTTGGCTGAATTCTTGGCGCTTCTTGAGCTTCATTTAGAAGAAGGGAATGTTGAAAAGATAGAAAATGAAGAGCAAAGTATTTTGTTTAAGCCTTTTGTTGATCTTATTCAACAGCTCCCTACAAGCGGAGTAAAAGAATCTAAGCTGAAGCAATTGCTTTCCAATGCTACGAATTTGCAGGCGTACTTAGCGGATGTCACATTGCCAGGAAGTGCAAAAAATTTCGTTAAGGAATTTCAACAGTTTTTTCAAACCTTGCGAGAGCTTGTTCCAGTGGAATCCAGTCAACTAAAAGCATTGCAAGAAAAGCTGCAGCAGCCTGAGATACAATCTGTTCAGTTTTCTCGTAAAGAAATGAAACAGCTTATTGAACTGATTACACAAAAAATTGCTTCAGCAAGTGATAATCACTCACTGCCAACTAGACAATTAATAAGCATGGAAACGGATGAGTTAGGTAAGCAAAAAATTCCTGTTGATAAAGCGACGTTTGTACCGGGTGAAATGAGTAAGTTGCAGCAGCTATCGTTTCATGTAAATACGAATTTGCCCAAAGATATGCAGGCATCACAGGTGATGAAGCAGGTACAAGAGCTATTAGTGAAAGCTTCTTTTCAGCATAATGCGTCTCAAACGAAGCTAGTTTTAAAGCTCTTCCCTGAAAGGCTAGGATCCATTCAAATTGAACTAGTGCAGCGAAACCATGAGACTGTCGCTCGTATTATCGCATCATCTGCTCAGACAAAAGATCTCTTAGATACTCAGCTAGGGGCTTTGAAACAAACGCTTATTAGTCAGCAGGTGCAAGTAGATAAAATTGACGTTTTTCACACAGCAGAACAATGGATGACTAACGGCGAAGAACATCAAGAACAAAAGCAGCAAGAAAAACGAGTTGAAGAAAAAGACGAAAAAGACGAAAAAGACGAAAAAGACGAAACTAATCAAATCTTTTCTCACTCATTAGAAGAAGCGTTAATTAACTACAATGTGTAGGTGATGTATATGACAAATAAGGTTCAGTCTGATTTGTATTTGGCAAATCAGCCCGTGCAGCAAAAGCAAACAGGAACAAGCTCGCTTGGAAAAGATGACTTCTTAAAGATTTTAATTACTCAATTACAAAATCAAGATCCAACTAGTCCTATGGAAGATAAGGAGTTTATTTCTCAAATGGCTCAGTTTTCAACACTAGAACAAATGACAAATATGAGTACATCGATGGAGAAATTTTTACAAGTAGTTCAAAGTGAATCTCCAATTCTAAAAGGTAGCGAGCTTATTGGTAAGACGGTTTCTTGGGTAGATGAAACGAATAAAGAAAGCGAAGCTGTTGTGAAAGCCACTTCTGTAAAGGACGGCAAGCTTACTTTTATGTTAGATGATGAGTCTCATACAACTTTAACTCTTGACGATATTTTGTCTGTCACTCGTTGAACACTATAAATAAGGGGGAAGTTACATGTTACGTTCAATGTATTCTGGAATTAGTGGAATGAAAAATTTTCAAACCAAGTTAGACGTAATCGGTAATAATATTTCAAATGTTAATACGTACGGATTTAAGAAAGGGCGTACAACGTTTAAAGACTTAGTTAGTCAGCAAATAGCAGGAGCGAGTGCACCGGGAGCGGATCGAGGCGGAGTGAATCCAAAGCAGGTAGGGCTTGGGTCTCAAATTGGAACAATTGATACGATACATACTTCTGGAAGCATTCAGCCAACAGGTCGCCCACTTGATCTAGCTATTTCAGGAGAAGGATTCTTTACTGTAGCTAATGGGGCAGATGGCCAAACAATTGATAGACCACTGTATACACGAGCAGGTAATTTTTATTTAGATGAAGGTGGAAACATCGTAACAGCTGAAGGCCTTTACCTTATTGGTTCTGTTTATGACGTTAATGGAAATGAAACGGAGTTTATAGGGGCAATAAATATTCCAGATACAGCTAAAAGTTTTAGCATTGGTCAAGATGGAGTCGTAAATTATGTTGATTCAGACGGTGCTTTACAAATAGCGGGTAGAGTTCGATTAGCAAAATTCTCAAACAATGATGGCCTTGAAAAGGTAGGAGGTAATCTCTTTGCTGAAACAGCCAATTCAGGTAGCGCAAAAGTTGATGGTACAGAATTTTTTGATTTAAGTGAACCGGGAGTAAACGGAACAGGAACGCTTGTATCGAGTGCTTTAGAGATGTCTAATGTTGACTTATCGGAAGAATTTACGGAAATGATTGTATCTCAGCGTGGTTTCCAAGCGAATACTCGAATCATTACAACTTCTGATGAAATCTTACAAGAACTTGTCAACTTAAAACGATAAACTGATAGCCTAGGAGGAAAGAAGCTGAGCTGATCAGCTTGGCTTTTTATCAATTATGGTGACTTTAACAAGGTTAAATGGAAAGCAATTTACGCTAAATGCAATTTACATAGAGCAAGTGGAATCGTTTCCTGACACAACTATTACATTAACCAACAATAAAAAGTTGGTTGTAAAAGAGTCGATTGCTGAAGTGAATGAAAAGGTATGCGCTTATTATCAATCGATTAATGTGTTAGGACTTCGGTGCGATATGGAGGAATAAGCTGTGTTTAAAAATAAGTTAGTTGGCACTATGATCATTATTTTATTGTCTTTAACATTGATTGGGAGTGTTGGGGTCATTGTCACGCTAAAGTTAGCAAGCGAGCCAGCGGCTGAAGCTGCGCCTTCCATTGATGAAGTAATTGATTCATCTGTTGACATTGCTGATATTAAAACAAATTTAAAAAGCAATAATTATATTAGCCTATCATTTAAAATTCAAATGGATAGCAAAAAAGCAGCTGAAGAACTACAGAAAAGAGAGTTTCAAGTAAAAGACATTATTATTAAAGAACTATCGGAGATGACAGCTGAAGATTTCGAGGGAAAAAAAGGTTTAGAAGCGCTTGAAGAGCGAATTTCAAAACAGATCGATAGCTCGATTGAGACTGGGCATGTGGTGAAGATTTATACGACCTCCAAGGTTCTACAATAATGGAAAAATGGCAGGTAGGAGGTGAGGTTTTTGGCCGGTGATGTATTGTCTCAAAACGAGATTGACGCACTGTTGTCTGCGCTGTCGACAGGAGAGATGGATGCGCAGCAGTTAAAAGATGAAAACACGAAAAATCGCGTCAGGTCCTATGATTTTAAAAGAGCCTTACGGTTTTCAAAAGATCAAATTAGAAGTTTAACAAGGATCTATGAGAACTATGCGAGATTATTAACAACATTACTTTCAGCTCAACTGCGAACAATCACACAGGTTTCAGTTGTATCAGCAGATCAAATTCCTTATGAAGAGTTTGTTCGCTCGGTTCCGAGCATGACGGTCTTAAATGTCATGTCAGTCGAACCTCTGGATGGCAGAGTAATTATGGAAGTAAACCCGAATATTGCATACGCGATGCTAGACCGTATTTTAGGTGGCAAAGGAGAAGCAGGAAATAAAAAAATAGATAATTTAACAGAGATTGAAACAAAACTACTTCGTAATTTGTTAGATAAAACGCTGGATATTATGGAAGAGGCCTGGAGTTCAGTTGCTGTGATTAATCCAGAAATGGAAGAATTTGAAGTTAATCCACAATTTTTACAAGTTATATCACCAAATGAGATTGTTGTAGTCATTTCGCTGAGCGTACAAATTGGTGAAGAAACAGGCATGATTAACTTATGTATCCCACATGTTACGCTGGAGCCTATTATTTCAAAGCTATCAGTGCATTATTGGATGCAATCATCTAAAAAAGAGCCAAATGAATTAGAGGTTGAGCAGATTCGAACACAAGTTCAAGGTGCAACCGTTCCTGTTGTTGCGATGCTAGGACAGACTGATATATCCATTGAGGATTTCCTTTCTTTAGATAAGGGAGACATCATTCGCTTGGACCGAGGTGTTAATCAACCTCTCATCGTTCAAGTTGGAGGTGTACCGAAATTTAGTGCGCAGCCAGGACAATTAAAAAGGAAATTGGCGATTCAAATTTTAGATCAGTTTAAGGGGGGAACGTCGTTATGACAGGAGATATGCTTTCTCAAGATGAAATCGATGCATTGCTAAAAGGAACGTCTTCATTAGACCCTATGCCTTCAGATAGCAACCTAGAAGAAAGTGAAATTAGTAAACACTTTACAGAGATGGAACGCGATGCGCTTGGTGAAATTGGCAATATTTCATTTGGTAGCTCTGCTACTGCATTGTCAACCTTATTAAATCAAAAAGTTGACATTACAACGCCTTATGTTTCGTTGATTCATAAAGAAGAGCTGAAAGAAGAATTTCCCAATCCGCATGTTGCGGTAGAAGTTCATTATACAGAAGGAATTTCAGGTCGAAACTTACTTGTTATTAAACAAAGTGATGCAGCTATTATCTCTGATTTAATGCTTGGTGGAGACGGTGAAAATCCAGGAGAATTACTAGATGAAATTAAACAAAGTGCCGTTCAAGAAGCGATGAACCAAATGATGGGTTCAGCAGCGACATCTATGTCTACGATTTTTCAAAAGAAAGTAGATATTTCGCCACCAAGCCTTGATATTTTAGATCTTCCAGAAGGAGAAGGCACGAACTTATTAGAAGGGGATGATGTGCTAGTTAAAGTTTCATTCAATCTAAAAGTTGGCACGCTAATCGATTCTAATATTATGCAATTGTTATCTCTTCCTTTTGCAAAAGGGTTAGTAAATGAACTGCTGAATCCAGTTGCGACCGCAGAAGAAGAGAGTGAACTTGTTCAAGAAATGCCATCTCAACAACCTTTGCAAAATCAAGTGAGTGAATCACTGCAACAAGAACCAGTTATGCCTGCAGCTCCTGTTAATGTTCAACCTGTTGCTTTTTCATCTTTTGATGGAAATGAAATACCATCACAGTCCGAAACAAATAATTTAGACATGTTGTTAGATATACCACTTCAAGTAACTGTAGAGTTAGGGCGTACAAAACGAACTGTTAAAGAAATTTTAGAGATGTCATCGGGGTCAATAATTGAGTTAGACAAACTTGCTGGTGAGCCGGTCGATATTTTGATTAACAGCAAGCTAATCGCTAAAGGTGAAGTAGTGGTAATTGATGAAAACTTTGGCGTTCGCGTGACGGATATAGTTAGTCAACGTGATCGTATTAATAAATTAAAGTAACTTTATATAGGGGGAAAATAAAATGAGTAAACGAGTATTAATTGTAGACGATGCGGCATTTATGCGCATGATGATTAAGGATATTCTTGTGAAAAATGGATATGAAGTTGTGGGGGAAGCTGCTGATGGAATGCAAGCTATCGATCTTTATAAAGAGCATCAGCCAGACCTCGTAACAATGGATATTACAATGCCGGAAATGGATGGTATTACGGCTTTAAAAGAGATTAAGCAACTGAATCCAGCTGCGAAAGTAATTATGTGTTCAGCAATGGGACAACAAGCAATGGTTATCGATGCAATTCAAGCTGGTGCAAAAGACTTTATTGTGAAGCCATTTCAAGCAGACCGTGTGCTTGAAGCCATTTCAAAAGCTGTAGGATAAAGAAAAAAGTGGAGCAGCTGCTCTGCTCCACTTTGTATTATGAAAAGGTAAGAGGTGGCAAATGTTGCTGCGATATATCGTATTTATTTTAGCTATCGCTGGAAGTCTGTTGTTTCAAAATAGTATAAGCGTGCAAGCGGCAGAAACATCGGATTCAGTGAAAGAATGTATAGAAAATCCAAGCGCTTGTGAAAAAGAGTTGGACCCTAACGCAGTTGGTGATAGTGATACCAATCAAGGTGCGACTATTTCCGCTGGTGAAGTGGTGAAAATGTTAGTTGCTTTTGCATTTGTTATTGGCTTATTGCTAGTTGTCTTAAAATTTGTGAAGTCAAAAGGAAATGTATTAAAGCAAAATCAACTGGTGGAAAATTTAGGTGGAACTAACCTTGGGAATAGTAAATCGGTTCAAGTTGTTAAGGTCGGTGAGCAGCTGTTCGTTGTAGGTGTAGGAGAAAATATTGAGCTGCTTTCAGAAGTAGTTGGAGAAGACAAGGAGCAGCTGTTAAAGAAGTACGAAGATCAACGCAGTGATGGTGAATATAAAGTGGTTCTTCCATCACTATTTGAACGAAAAGAAAAGGAAGCTATTTCAGTTGAAAGTATGAAATCTTTTACACAATCGTTAAATCAGATGATGAAAAAGCGGAAAACCAAGTTGGAAGAATTAGGAAGGGACCGTAAGCAACATGAATGAAGTGATGGAGATTTTTAATGCTAGTGATGCTGAAAATGTATCAACCTCAATCCAATTATTGCTGCTTTTAACGGTTCTATCAATTGCTCCGGGTATTTTAATTTTAATGACATGCTTTACTCGAATTGTTATTGTTCTTTCGTTTGTTCGAACGTCATTAGGCACTCAGCAAATGCCTCCCAATCAAGTACTGTTAGGACTCGCTTTATTCATAACATTCTTTGTTATGGCACCGACGTTTTCACAGGTGAATAAAGAAGCTTTGCAGCCTTTATTTAATGAAGAAATTAATTTAACAGAAGCGTACGATCGAGCATCTCTTCCTATGAAAGAGTTTATGAGTGCTCATACAAGGCAGAAAGACTTAGCGTTATTTTTAGAATATGCAGAGATGGATAAACCAAGTTCAGTAGAAGAAATTCCATTAACGGCATTGGTTCCTGCATTTGCAATTAGCGAATTAAAAACAGCCTTTCAAATCGGCTTTATGATCTTTGTTCCGTTTCTTGTCATTGATATGATTATTTCCAGCGTATTAATGTCGATGGGGATGATGATGTTGCCGCCAGTGATGATTTCTCTGCCGTTTAAAATTTTGCTTTTTGTCTTAGTAGACGGTTGGAATTTAGTCGTTAAATCATTATTAATAAGTTTTCAATAGGTGAAAAACATGAATGGAGAATTTGTCATTTCGTTAGCAGAAAAAGGCGTATATACAATCTTAATTGTGTGTGGTCCACTTTTGCTATTAGCACTCGTTGTCGGTTTGCTTGTCAGTATTTTTCAAGCGACAACTCAGATTCAAGAACAAACCTTGGCCTTTGTGCCAAAAATTGTAGCGGTACTTGTAGGAATTGTATTTTTTGGGCCATGGATGTTATCTAAGATGGTGTCATTTACGTATAATATCTTTTCAAACCTACATAGGTATATCGGATAAAGATGGTGGAGCTAATCAATGTTTATCCGGCATTTCTCTTAATTTTAGTACGATTGTCCGCTTTCTTTATTACGGTACCGCTTTTTTCATATCGTACAGTTCCAACTTTTCACAAAGTAGGGCTAGCGGCAGCTTTATCACTTGTTGTAGTCACAACACTAGATTTTCCAATTATTCCACTTGACGATCGCTTTTTGCTTCTTGTCATTAAGGAGTGTCTCGTTGGAATTTCGATGGGGTTAATTGCATATATCGTAATCATGGCAATTCAAATTGCTGGTGGGTTAATTGATTTTCAAATGGGTTTTGCTATCGCTAACGTGATGGATCCGCAAACGGGTGCTCAAAGTCCAATTACCGGTCAGTACCTTTATATTTTTGCCCTGCTCTTTTTATTATCGACCAATGGTCATCATTTGTTAATAGATGGAGTTTATCATAGTTATGAAGTATTAAAGATTAACGAGCTTTCATTTTCAGTTGGAACCGAACTGTTTGTGACGACAATTATTAAAACATTTAGCATGATGTTCCTATTAGCGGTTCAAATGTCGCTCCCGGTTGTTGGCGCGTTATTTCTTGTTGATATAGCACTAGGAATCGTCGCAAGAACGGTACCTCAGCTTAATATTTTTGTAGTAGGATTTCCGCTCAAAATCATCGTGGCGTTTATTTTTCTAATCGTGGTTATGGGAAGTATGTTTTATATGATGCAGCTAATCTTTGAATACATGCTAGAGGCGATGCGAACGATGGTTCATTTACTAGGAGGAGTATAAAAATGTTTCTCGTTCGGTTAGATTTGCAGTTTTTTGCGGGAGAAAAAACGGAAAAGGCAACGCCTAAAAAGAGGCAAGACTCTAGAAAAAAAGGACAAGTAGCAAAAAGTCAAGACGTCACGACAGCCATTATGCTACTTCTTGTTTTTCTCTATTTTATATTCGGAGCTCGGCATACGCTTGAAAAGATGATGCTCATTATAAAGGAATCTTTTCAGACATATATGCTAACGGAAGTTACGGAAGAAAGTGTGTTTATTTTGTTACGAGACCTTCTTCCTGAAATTGCATATGCACTCGGACCTATTATGCTCGTTGCCTTGGTAGGTGCGCTTGCAGCTAATTATATGCAGGTGGGTGTCCTCTTTTCAGCTGAACCCCTTCAGCCAAAATTGGAGAAGGTTGATCCAATTAAAGGGGCTAAAAGAATTTTTTCAATGAGAGCCATTGTAGAACTATTGAAATCAACGTTAAAGATTGTCTTAATTGGTGCCGTTACGTTTGCTGTATTATGGATTAACATTGATGAGGTTCTCATTTTATCTCATCGGAGCATCGGAGACAGTCTGGTATCGCTAGCAAAACTAGTGTTGCAAATGGGCCTTGCAGCCTCTTGTGTTCTACTTTTATTATCTGTTCTTGACTACATGTACCAAAAGTTTGATTTTGAAAAAAACATTCGGATGTCAAAGCAAGATATTAAAGAAGAAAATAAAAATGTTGAAGGAGATCCACTCATCAAATCTAAAATTAAGCAGAAACAACGTGAGATGGCGATGTCTAGAATGATGCAAGAAGTGCCGAAAGCGGATGTTGTCATTACGAATCCAACTCATTATGCAATTGCTTTAAAATATGATGAAGATAAAATGGATGCTCCATACGTGGTGGCAAGCGGAGTAGATTTTGTAGCTCAAAAGATAAAAGCCGTTGCAAAAAGCCATGAAATCATTATGGTAGAAAACCGACCTTTAGCAAGAGGCTTATATGAACAAACGAAAGTTGGCGATGTGGTGCCCGAAGAGTTTTTTAAAGCGGTAGCTGAGATTTTAGCGTATGTGTATCGCATTCAAAAAAAGGTATAAGTATTGAAGATTATAAGAAATAAGGAGAGAAATGATTCATGTCTGCAAGAGAGTTACCAGTTGTTATAGGTGTTGTACTCATTATTGTTATGCTTGTTATTCCGCTCCCGTCTTGGTTGTTGAGCGTGTTAATTATGGTAAATATATCTCTTGCACTGCTTGTTTTGCTTGTATCAATGAACATGAAAGAGCCGCTTGAGCTATCTGTTTTTCCATCGTTATTGCTTGTGCTGACACTTTTTCGCTTGGGGTTAAATGTATCCACCACAAGAGCTATCTTAGGTGAAGGTAATGCCGGCGGTGTGGTAGAGACATTCGGTAACTTTGTTATCAGTGGGAATCCACTTGTAGGATTTGTTGTTTTTGTTATTTTAATTATCATTCAGTTTTTAGTTATTACAAAAGGAGCTGAGCGCGTTTCAGAGGTAGCTGCACGCTTTACTCTTGATGCAATGCCAGGAAAACAAATGAGCATTGACGCTGATTTAAATGCAGGAATGATTTCCGAAAAAGAAGCCATTCAAAGGCGTGAGAAAATTCAGCGTGAAGCGGATTTTTACGGATCAATGGACGGAGCCAGCAAGTTTGTAAAGGGAGATGCAATTGCTGGTATTGTTATTACACTAATTAATATTTTATTTGGCATCATTATTGGAATGATGCAAATGGGTATGAGCATTGGAGAAGCATCCCAAACGTTTACTTTATTAACAGTTGGTGATGGGTTGGTCAGTCAGATTCCAGCATTAATGATTTCCACTGCTACAGGTATTATTGTAACAAGAGCAGCTTCTACAGGGAATTTAAGTCAAGATATTACGGGACAGCTATTTGCGTTTCCTACAATGCTATATGTTACTGGAGCGACTATTGCTGTTCTTGGCCTCATTACGCCAATCAATGATTTATTAACACTTCCATTAGCACTTTTACTAGCAGCAGGAGGTTATTACTTATCTCCTAAAAAAGCAAAACTTCTTTTAAACGAAGAAGCCGCATCAGAAGAAGAAGTGCCAGCTGATGATATGAAAAGTCCTGAGAGCGTTGTGAATTTATTGAGCGTAGATCCTATCGAGTTTGAATTTGGTTATGGTCTTATTCCTTTAGCAGATACAAATCAAGGAGGCGACTTGTTAGATCGTATCGTTATGATTCGCCGTCAGCTTGCTTTAGAGCTTGGTTTAGTAATTCCTGTTGTAAGAATTCGCGACAATATTCAACTACAGCCAAACGAATATCGGCTAAAAATTAAAGGGAATGAAATGGCAAGAGGTGATTTATTGCTCGATCATTACTTAGCAATTAGTCCTGGAATGGGTGACGATATGATAGAAGGCATTGATACAATTGAGCCTGCCTTTCAAATGCCAGCCAAGTGGATTAATGAAGCAACTAAAGAGCAAGCAGAGATGTTTGGGTATACCGTAGTAGATCCGCCTTCAGTGGTATCAACACATATTACAGAAGTAATTAAAGCATATGCTCACGAGCTAATAGGTCGCCAAGAAACTAAACAATTAATTGATCATGTAAAAGAGTCGTATCCAATCTTAATTGAGGAGGTTACCCCATCTCCACTCTCAGTAGGAGAAATCCAGCGAGTATTAGCTAAATTATTAAAAGAGCAGGTATCGATTCGGAATTTGCCAGTTATCTTTGAAGTACTAGCTGACTATGGAAAGATGACATCTGATACGGATCTATTAACAGAATATGTTCGTCAAGGATTATCTAGGCAAATTACCACCCAGTATGCTGCTGGAGAACAGCTGCTTCGCGTCATTACGCTATCGGGGAAGGTTGAAAAAGTACTAGCTGAAGGAGTTCAACAAACAGAACATGGGAACTATTTATCATTGGATCCATACGTTTCCCAAAACATTGTGGAACATATTGTAGCTCAAGTTGATGGGGCAGGGTTTCAAGATCAAACACCGATTGTTCTTTGCTCACCAGCTGTACGGATGTATGTCCGCCAGCTAACAGAAAGATATATACCTCAAGTTGCGATTTTATCATATAACGAACTAGAAGCAAGTATTGAAGTTCAGAGCGTTGGAGTGGTTGATTTATCATGAAGGTAAAAAAATATGTGGCATCTTCAATGCCGGAAGCAATGAAAGTTATTCGAGCAGAGCTTGGTCCAGAAGCGGTGATCTTAAAGTCGCGTTCTGTTAAAGTTGGTGGATTTATGGGCGTCTTTACTAAAAAGAAGTTGGAAGTAATTGCTGGGGTAGACGACCAAGTAAAAAAAACTAAAAAATACGTTAAAAACCGTACAGATGAACAGCTTATGAAGCAGGTTGATGAATTAAAACAGCTTATTGCAACGGTGCACCCATTA
Source organism: Priestia sp. FSL W8-0001 (assembly GCF_038050335.1). Lineage (NCBI taxonomy): Bacteria > Bacillati > Bacillota > Bacilli > Caryophanales > Bacillaceae > Priestia > Priestia sp. FSL W8-0001. The sequence continues at coordinate 2,866,123 of NZ_JBBPAL010000001.1, read as the reverse complement.
AGAAATACTGTTGTTGAATATCCGTTGCTTGTTCAAAAAGTTATTTCATATTTGCAACATCAAGAGATCGAAGAACGATTGTTAAAAGAAGTAAGAGATAAAGTCATGGAGTTATATTATACAACACCTTCGCTAGGCGATAAGCAGGTGATTGAATGGCTGAAAAGCTGGTTTGAAGATTACCTATCATATTCAGAACGTTCAAAAGTATTTCAAAAGAAATATATTAACGTTGTTGGTCCTACAGGCGTTGGTAAGACAACAACGCTAGCAAAATTAGCTGCGTCGTGTATTTTAGAACAAAATAAAAGAGTTGCGTTCATTACAACTGATACATATCGTATTTCCGCTATCGATCAGTTAAAAACGTATGCGTCCATTCTGAATGTTCCAATTGAAGTTTGCTATAACAATGAAGATTTTCAGCAAGCGCTTCAGATATTTAATGAATACGATATTGTGTTCATAGACACAGCGGGGCGGAACTTTTTAGACAGCCAATACATTCATGATCTCCACAATATGATGTCGTTTAATGAACACATGGAAACCTTTTTAGTGTTAGCAGCGACGGCAAAAATGGCTGATTTACGTAAAGTTTACCAACAGTTTAGTAGTATACCAATTGATTCAATTGTTTTGACAAAGCTAGATGAGACCACAACATTTGGTCCAATTATTAATGTGCTAACGGAGTGTCAGCTGCCAGCTTCTTTTATGACGATTGGACAAGATGTCCCTGACGATCTAGAGAAATATACTGCTGAAAAAATAGTGGATTATCTGTTTGGAGATTGGAAACATGAATGATCAAGCAGCAGCTTTAAGAAAAAGGGTAGCAGCGGTCAAACATGGTTCTAATCAACGGACGGAGGCTAAGACATTAGCAGTCATTAGTGGAAAAGGAGGAGTTGGAAAGTCTAATTTTTCGCTGAACTTTTCATTGTCTTTACAAGAGAAAGGATATCGGGTGCTGCTTTTTGATATGGATATTGGAATGGGCAATATTGACGTATTAATGGGAATTGCTTCGACCTACACTATCGTGGATATGTTAGAGAATAAATGGCCCATTCAGCGTGTCATCAAACAAGGACCAAAGGGTCTTTCATATATTGCAGGAGGCTCTGGAATTACTTCTTTATTTGAGTGGAAACAAAATGATTTGCATTATCTAATTGATCAATTTAACTCCGTTTCTCAAGATTATGACTACTTAATTTTTGATATGGGAGCAGGAATGACAGAGGGCGTCATTGCTTTTTTTAAAGGCAATGGATGACATGGTGCTCATTACTACGCCTGAACCAACATCAATTACGGATTGTTACGCTGCATTAAAGTTCTTACATTTATATGGTGTGAATGCTTCTTTTAAGATGGTAGTAAATAAGTCACTTTCTATTAAAGAAGGTGTAAACACGTATGAACGCTTTAATCAAGCAGTTAAACAGTTTTTGAAGTGCTCAATTGAATTGTTAGGAACAATAGAGGAAGACCGCTGCGTTTCTCATTCGGTAAATAGTCAGGTTCCATTCATTTTACAATATCCAAAAGGCAGTGCAAGCCAAGGAATTAAGAATATTGTAAATCAATATGCAACATCGTCTAGTACCAGAAATCACAGCGTTGGATTTGTAGCCAAGCTGAAGAAGTTATTTCTCGAAAGGTAGGGTTTGCTAGTTGAATAAAATTAAAGTATTAATCGTTGATGATTCAGCGTTTATGAGAAAGGTTATTACTAGTTTACTAGAGGAAGACGGTAGGTTTAACGTAGTGGGGACAGCTCGAAACGGCGAGGAAGCACTAAAGAAAGCTGTGCTATTGAATCCACATGTTATGACACTTGACGTAGAGATGCCTGTGATGAACGGATTAGAGATGTTAAAAGAATTAATGAAAATTAAGCCAACTCCTGTTGTAATGTTGTCTAGTACAACGTTTGAAGGAGCAAATAATACATTTTTAGCGATGGAGTATGGAGCAGTTGATTTTGTTGCCAAACCTTCAGGTGCTATTTCACTAGATATCGACAAAGTAAAAGATGAGCTATTAACAAAACTCTATATTGCGAGCAAAGCAAATCTTCCTTTCAATTCAAAAGAATCAATTAAAGACAAGCCTGTGAAATCATCAATGGTAAGGGGAGACCGAAAGCCGTTAAAGAAAGTGGTTTGCATCGGTACATCAACCGGAGGGCCAAGAGCATTACAAGAAGTTCTAACAATGCTTCCTGCAACGATTCCAGTCCCTATTTTAATTGTTCAACACATGCCAGCTGGTTTTACGAGTTCACTAGCAGCTAGATTAGATCGGTTAGCTGCTATTTCGGTAAAAGAAGCAAGAGATGATCAAAAGTTAGAACCAGGATGTGCGTATATTGCACCCGGAGGCTACCATCTAACCGTAAAAGAATCTAAAGAAGGATTAATAACTGTTTTGGATCAGTCGTTACCGGTAAAAGGGCACCGACCATCAGTTGATACTTTGTTTCAGTCGCTTGCAGATTGTCCTAACTATGAAAAAGTTGCGGTTGTATTAACTGGAATGGGAGCAGATGGAACGGAAGGCGTTATTCATATGAAAAGCAAAGGGCAAACCATAGCGATTGCCGAGTCGGAAGAAACGGCTATTATTTATGGAATGCCAAAGTCTATAATCGCCACAAGGTTAGTAGATGAAATACAGCCATTACATTATGTAGCAAATCGTATTTTACATTACGTGCAGAAATAGGGGGAGCACTCAATGGATATGAGTCAGTATTTAGAAGTATTTATTGAAGAGAGTAAGGAACACTTACAGAATATTAATCAACAGTTGTTAGAATTTGAAAAGGATGTTAATAATCTTAGTTTTGTAAATGAAATTTTCCGTTCAGCTCATACGTTAAAAGGAATGTCAGCAACGATGGGGTTTGAAGATTTAGCGAACCTTACTCATAAAATGGAGAATGTACTAGATGCGATTCGTAACCAGCAATTAAGCGTAAATACACGCGTTGTCGACTTAGTGTTTGAATCAGTGGATGCTTTAGACGTCATGGTGGAGTCAATCGCCACAGGTGGTGACGGAGGATATGATGTACAAGAGATTGTAACGAAACTCCAGGCTTTAGAAAGCGGAGGATTAGAAGTGGCAGCAGCTACAGAAAGTAAAGTCGTATCACCTAGCATTGTATATGATGAATTTGAAACGGACCTTCTAAACCAAGCGTTACAACAAGAATTCTTTGTATATGAGGTAACCGTTACATTAGATGAGCGCTGCTTATTAAAGGCAGCGCGAGCATATATGGTATTTGACGTGTTTGAGCAAGCTGGTGAAGTGGTTAAGTCAAACCCATCAGTTCAAGATATAGAACAAGAACAGTTTGATCAACAATTTACGGCTGTATTGGTATCAAAAGAAGAGGAAAGCTCGTTAAAGGAGCAGCTGATGCAAATCTCTGAAGTAGAGCATGTTCAGATTAATACTGTGGAGCCAAAAGAAAATGTAGCAACCGATAGTGAAAAACAAACGTCACGCCCTCAACAGTCTAATACAAAGCGTGCTGATGACCTTAATGTCAAAGAAACTGCACCAGCAAAAACTGCACCTATTAATAAAACAATCCGAGTGAACATCGATCGCTTAGATAGCTTAATGAATTTATTTGAAGAGCTAGTTATTGATAGAGGGCGCCTTGAGCAGATTTCAAAAGACTTAAATAATCAAGAGTTAGAGGAAACTGTTGAGCGGATGTCACGTATCTCTGGAGATTTGCAGTCTATTATTTTAAACATGCGTATGGTTCCAGTCGAGACTGTTTTTAATCGTTTTCCACGTATGGTTCGTCAACTGGCAAAAGATTTAGGGAAAGAAATCAACTTGCAGATTATCGGTGCTGAAACAGAGCTTGATCGTACGGTTATTGATGAGATTGGTGATCCCCTGGTCCACTTGCTTCGCAATGCGCTAGACCATGGGATTGAAATGCCGGACGTGCGTGAACAGAATGGGAAAAAGAGGGAAGGTACAGTTCGACTGAAAGCATATCATAGTGGTAATCATGTGTTCATCGACCTTGAAGATGATGGTGCAGGGATCGACCGCGATAAAATTTTAGAAAAAGCCCTGAAAAAAGGAATTGTTTCAGAAACAGGTGCTCAAGGTTTAACAGATCAACAAGTATATGATCTTATGTTTGCATCTGGTTTTTCCACAGCCGAACAAATTTCTGATGTTTCAGGGCGTGGTGTAGGGCTTGATGTTGTCAAAAATACAATTGAGTCCTTAGGTGGAACGGTGACAATTGATTCAATACCAGGCTATGGATCTACTTTTTCTATCCAACTACCCTTAACATTATCAATCATTTCAGCGTTGCTTGTTAATATGCAAGATGAACGCTATGCACTTCCATTGTCATCTATCATTGAAACAGCACTTGTAAATAAAAAAGACGTTATGAAAGCTCACGGGCAAGAAGTTATTGATTTCCGAGGAAAAATCATACCGCTATTAAACCTAAAAAAGCTGTTTGACGTACCGGAAACTTCTGAGGAAAAAGATGTTTATCCTGTTGTGATTGTACGAAAAAGTGATAAGACAGCCGGTTTAATTGTTGACTCGTTTATAGGTCAGCAAGAAATCGTTTTAAAATCATTAGGCAATTACTTAACTTCTCCGTTTGCCATTTCAGGAGCAACAATTTTAGGTGATGGGCAAGTAGCGTTAATTATTGATTGTAATGCTTTAATTAAATAATAATGTTTGGGAAAACAACGTTTTAAACCGTAGTGGAGGAGAGCGAAATGGAGACAAAATTCATTGTATTTCAGCTGGAGAACGAAGAGTATGGAATTGCAGTAGAGCAGGTTAAATCAATTGAGAAAATGCAACATATCACGCGAGTCCCTCGAACAGAAAAATATGTGCGCGGCGTCATCAACCTACGTGGAGTAGTAATTCCAATTCTAGATTTGAGAAAGCAGTTTGGCTTGCAAGAGCAAACTCATACAGATCATACACGAATTATTATTGTCATAATAAACGATATTGAAGTTGGCTTAATCGTAGACGCAGCAAACGATGTGTTAGATATTTATGATGACCATATTGAACCAGCACCTGAAGTCATCGAAGGTATTGAAGCTGATTATATAAGCGGTGTTGTAAAAGTAGAGGAGCGTTTAATAGTACTAGTGAATTTAGGAAAGGTTTTAGGTTTGGATGACCAAGAATAAAACCAACTTAGACAATTTGAAGTTTGACGCAATCCATTTAGATGTTTTGAGAGAAATAGGAAATATTGGAGCTGCTAATTCAGCCACGGCCCTTTCTCATTTGGTAAAAAAAAGAATTGAGATGCAGCTTCCAAGCGTAAAAGTTACTGATATAAACGAAGCGGTTGAAGAAATTGGAGGTCCTGAGCGAGTAGTAGTGCAGCTATTATTACAGATTAAAGGAGATATTCAAGGTAGCTTGTTTTTTCTATTATCAGTAGATGATACGAAGACATTACTAGGCTATTTATTAGATGAACCTTCAATAGAAATTGAAAGTTTGAATTTCCTTGAATCAGAATTAATGCGGTCTACGCTATATGAAATAGGGAATATTTTATGTGGCTCCTATTTAACTGCTCTTGCAGATTTAACAAACCTTCACATCTACCCTTCATTACCAGCTGTTTGTGTAGATATGCTTGGTGCTACGATGACGAGTGGATTACTGGAAGAAGGGTATCAGATGGAATCGGTTTTAATAATTGAAACAATGTTACAAGAACAAGCGCACTCTTCCGTTATGAAAGGGAATTTCCTCCTTGTTCCAGACAACGATTCTATTCAACCATTATTTCAAGCATTAGGAGTACCATTGCATGGATAAGCATATTGTAAAAGTTGGTATTTCAGATATGAATGTTGTGCAAGGACCTGATTTAATTCGCACAGCAGGATTAGGCTCGTGCGTAGGAGTTGTATTATATGATGACATCTTAAAGGTAGCGGGTCTAGCTCATATTATGCTGCCGGATTCTCGGCATGTGAAAGAGTCATTCAACCGGGCTAAGTATGCAGATACAGCCATTATTGATTTGATTGAAATGCTCGTACATTTAGGTGTAAATAAAAGACGCTTATGTGCCAAAATAGCAGGTGGTGCGCAGATGTTTCAATTTACTTCAAATAATGATTTTATGAAAATTGGCGCTCGAAATATTATAGCTGTGGAGCAGGAGTTAAAACAGCATCATATTAGGTTAATATCAAAAGATGTGGGAGGAACAAACGGCAGAACAATTGAATTCGATCCCACAACTTCACGACTAATGGTTCGAACGGTAAACAAAGGTGTGGTTGAAATCTAGCCAGTAAGCTAAAAGGGTAGCTATTTATTGTACGAAAGAAGGGGGAGAAGCCGTCATGACAAGTGTAAATGTAATGGATGAAAAGAAACGGTGGGAAAAATGGTCAAAAGAACGAGATGAAGAGGCTGGTAATTTGCTTGTGAAGCAATATATGCCGCTTGTCAATTACCATGTGCAACGAATTGGAGTGGGTTTACCTCGAAATGTACATAAAGAAGAGTTAAAAAGCCTTGGCTTAATGGGGTTGTATGATGCACTTGAAAAATTTGACCATAAACGTGATTTGAAATTTGATACGTATGCATCGTTCCGTATCAGAGGTGCTATTTTAGACGGATTAAGAAAAGAAGATTGGCTCTCTAGAAGCGCACGTGAAAAAGCCAAAAGAGTGGAGCATACGATTGAAAAACTTGAACAACATTATTTACGAAATGTTACTGTTCAAGAGATTGCTAGTGAAGTAAAGATGACAGAAGAAGAAGTCATTCATGTGATGAATGAAGGTTTTTTCGCTAATGTTTTATCAATTGAAGAACCAATAAAAGAGCATGATGAAGGTGACCACCAATCGTATACAATCCGTGACGAGAGAATGATTACTCCTGAAGACCATCTTTTAAAAGAAGAATACTTTGCGGAACTGGTTCGGGTAATTGAAAAGCTTAATGAGAAAGAGCAGCTTGTCATTTCATTATTTTATAAAGAAGAATTGACGTTTACTGAAATTGGACACGTTTTAGGTTTATCCACATCACGTATTTCACAAATACACTCAAAAGCTTTGTTCAAACTAAGAAATACGTTAAATAAAATGATGTAAGTTAGAGGGATTTTACAATGTATATCTTATTAATGATTAGCTTTGTTTTACACAGTGTGACGCTTCTAGTTATTTGGCGGTTGCGTCAGCAACTGTATTCGGTAAATGCTTTAGAAAAAAAACAGCGTGAAATAATAGAGGAAATGGATAGCACAATGGCGACTTATTTAGCGGAAGTGGATGCTCAAAACGATGCTTTTCTACTAAAGGTGCAGCAAAGAATGAAGCGAATAGAAGCTGAACAGCCAGGTGTGTCTATAACAAAACCACCTTCTGATGAGGAAGGGAAAGAAAAGTTAGATATTGCTTATCAAAAAATAGATTTAAAAAGCGAACCACAAGAGTCTTTTGCAGAACTTCTTCAACAAGAGATGACCGAAGAAGTTGAAAGAAGTGAAAACGAACTGACAAAGGAAGAAGCTAGTAAATTATCTAGAAATGAAGTACAAGAAATTGCGCTTTCTCTGCAAAAAAAAGGTTTAACAATCGAAGAAATTGCGAAAAATCTATATAGAGGAAAAACTGAAATTGAGTTATTGTTGAAATTTCAACAATAAACTGCATTTTAGGCTTGCTTGTGAAAAGTGAGTGTGCTATATTTGTTTTTGGTGTTAATACACACGCTCATTGATTTAGTCATTGGTGCTACGCTTTGTAGTTTTGGCTAAAGATGAAATGAGCGGAGGATAATCAAAACCATTAGGAGGAAAAACACATGTCAGTAATTTCAATGAAACAATTACTAGAAGCTGGTGTACATTTCGGTCACCAAACTCGCCGTTGGAACCCAAAAATGAAGAAATATATCTTCACTGAGCGTAACGGTATCTACATTATCGATCTTCAAAAAACAGTTAAGAAAGTAGAAGAAGCTTACCGCTTCGTTAAAGAATTAGCTGCTGATGGCGGTACTATGTTATTCGTAGGTACTAAAAAGCAAGCTCAAGATTCTGTTAAAGAAGAAGCAGCTCGCGCTGGTATGTACTTCGTTAACCAACGTTGGTTAGGTGGTACATTAACAAACTTCTCTACAATCCAAAAACGTATTAAGCGTTTAAAAGACATCGAAAGAATGCAAGAAGACGGTACTTTTGAAGTACTACCTAAGAAAGAAGTAGTTCAACTTAAAAAAGAGTTAGAGCGTCTTGAGAAATTCTTAGGCGGTATTAAAGATATGAAACAACTTCCTGATGCATTATTCATCATCGATCCTCGTAAAGAGCGTATCGCAGTAGCAGAAGCTAAAAAATTACACATCCCAATCGTTGGTATCGTAGATACAAACTGTGATCCAGACGAAATTGATTATGTAATCCCTGCAAACGATGATGCAATTCGTGCTGTGAAACTTTTAACTTCTAAAATCGCTGATGCAATCTTAGAAGCAAAACAAGGTGAAGAAACAGCAGTTGAAACTGAAACAACTACTGCTTAATTCCACGAAAGGTGATAAGAGGGAATAGCCTTTTATCACCTTTTTTTGAAAAGATTTAATTAATTGATATAGAGTACATACCCAAATAAGGAGGCTATTTATTATGGCAATTACAGCTCAAATGGTAAAAGAATTACGTGAAAAAACTGGCGCTGGTATGATGGATTGTAAAAAAGCATTAACTGAAACTGGCGGTGACATGGAAAAAGCAATCGATTTCTTACGTGAAAAAGGTATTGCTAAAGCGGCTAAGAAATCTGATCGTATCGCTGCTGAAGGTTTAACTTACATCGAAACACAAGGTAACGAAGCAGTTATCCTTGAAGTAAACTCTGAAACAGATTTCGTTGCGAAAAACGAAGGTTTCCAGAAGTTAACAAAAGAACTTGCTGCACATATCTTAGCTAACAAACCAGCTAACGTTGAAGAAGCTGTTGCTCAAAAAATGGAAAATGGAGCTACTGTAGAAGAGCACATTAACTCAGCAATCGCTACAATTGGTGAAAAACTTTCTCTACGTCGTTTCGCTGTAGTAAGCAAAACAGATGCTGACGCATTTGGTGCTTACTTACACATGGGTGGACGCATTGGTGTATTAACAGTATTATCTGGTACAACTGATGAGCAAGCTGCAAAAGATGTTGCAATGCACATCGCTGCTATCAACCCTAAATATGTATCTCGTGACGAAGTTTCTGCTGAAGAGACTGAGCGTGAGCGTGAAGTATTAACACAGCAAGCATTAAACGAAGGTAAGCCAGAAAAAATCGTTGCAAAAATGGTTGAAGGTCGCTTAAGTAAATTCTTCGAAGATATCTGCTTATTAGATCAAACATTTGTTAAAAATCCTGATCAAAAAGTTCGTCAATTCGTTGAGAGCAAAGGTGCAACAGTAGAGAGCTTTGTACGCTTTGAAGTAGGAGAAGGTATTGAGAAGCGTCAAGACAACTTTGCTGAAGAAGTAATGAGCCAAGTTAAAAAGTAAGAATGTGATTAAATGGGGAACACTCTGTGTTCCCTTTTTCAAAAAAATGGATCTCACCGTTGACGATGGAGGTTAGGCATGAGTCAAGCAAAATATAATCGTATTGTATTAAAATTAAGTGGCGAAGCATTAGCAGGAGAAGACGGATTTGGTATTAATCCTTCTATCATTAAGTCGGTTGCAGAGCAAGTGAAAGACGTTTATGACTTAGGCGTTGAAGTAGCAGTAGTCGTTGGTGGTGGAAACATTTGGCGTGGTAAAATTGGTAGCGAAATGGGAATGGACCGTGCAGCTGCAGATTACATGGGCATGCTTGCAACTGTTATGAATTCACTAGCACTTCAAGATAGCTTAGAGAACATTGGAGTACAAACTCGCGTTCAAACATCTATCGAAATGAGACAAGTTGCTGAACCATACATAAGAAGAAAAGCGGTTCGTCACCTTGAGAAGAAACGCGTTGTAATCTTTGCAGCAGGTACAGGAAATCCTTACTTCTCTACTGATACGACAGCTGCGTTGCGTGCGGCTGAAATTGAAGCAGATGTAATTCTAATGGCGAAAAATAATGTTGATGGCGTATACAATGCTGATCTGAAACTAGTTCCAGACGCAGTAAAGTATGAAACATTAACATACATTGATGTCTTAAAGGATGGACTAGCTGTAATGGATTCGACTGCTTCTTCTCTATGCATGGATAATGATATTCCGCTAATCGTCTTCTCGATTACGGAAGAAGGAAACATCAAACGTGCCGTAACAGGCGAAAATATTGGAACAATTGTAAGGGGGAAATAATGATGGCAAAACAAGTGTTGCAAGATGCAAAGGAAAGAATGGAAAAAGCACTTCAGTCATATAGTCGTGAATTAGCTTCAATTCGTGCTGGACGTGCGAGTGCTTCATTATTAGACCGCGTGACGGTTGAATATTATGGTGTTCCAACACCAATTAATCAACTTGCACAAGTTAGCGTACCGGAAGCTCGTATGTTGGTAATCCAACCTTATGATAAATCACAGCTTGGTGAAGTGGAAAAAGCAATTATGAAATCTGACCTAGGCCTAACGCCAACAAGCGATGGTTCAATCATCCGTTTATCAATTCCTGCTTTAACAGAAGAGCGTCGTAAAGAGCTTGTTAAAACAGTGAAGAAAGCGTCTGAAGATGCGAAAGTAGCAGTTCGTAATATTCGTCGTGATGCAAACGATGACCTTAAAAAGTTAGAGAAAAACGGTGAAATTACAGAAGATGATCTTCGCGGATATAGTGATGATATTCAAAAGTTAACGGATGACCACATTGCTAAAGTTGATAGCGTGACAAAAGATAAAGAGCAGGAAATTATGGCGGTATAAGTCATTTCAATGTAAAATATATTGTAAAAGACCCTCTATTGTTTACAGGGGGTTTTTTTGTTAATAATGTGTAGTAAGACAAAATATCGAATGACAAAGAACAAAATGTCAATGAGAACATACAACGGGGGACCTTTGCATGTTAAAAAAAATTCAAGCATGGAAAAAAAGTCAAGATCCAGGCACACAGTCTTTTGAGGAACGAAAAGAGCGAGTGAAGAAGCAGGCTGTACCAGAACATATTGCAATTATTATGGATGGTAATGGGCGCTGGGCACAAAAAAGAGCACTTCCTAGAATGATGGGACATCATGAGGGAATGAAAGTCGTTCGACAAATTACAAAAGCAGCAAGTCAATTGGGTGTTAAAGCGCTAACTTTATATGCTTTTTCAACAGAGAACTGGAAACGACCAAAGGTGGAAGTAGAATTCCTTATGAAGTTACCTGAGGAATTTTTAACGACTTTTTTACCGGAGCTGATTGAAGAAAATGTTCAGGTGCGCATTATGGGAGATAAGAGTGAACTACCTTCTCATACATTACGTGCAGTTGATAAGGCAATTGATGAAACAAAAGATAATACAGGCCTTATTTTGAACTTTGCACTTAATTATGGAAGTCGACATGAAATCGTTAAGGCTGTCCAGGCTATTGCGAAGGATGTTGAATCTAACAATTTAAATCCTTCTGAAATTAATGACGAATTGTTTTCTTCGTATTTAATGAGTAAGAGCTTACAAGATCCGGATTTGTTAATTCGAACAAGTGGTGAACTGCGCTTAAGTAACTTTATGCTTTGGCAGTTAGCTTATACTGAATTTTGGTTTACAGATGTATTATGGCCAGATTTTAAAGAAAATCATTTAATTGAAGCAATTGAGGCGTTCCAAAATCGTGGGCGTCGCTTTGGTGGAGTCTAAGAGGGTGTTGAACTAACATGAAACAAAGAATCATTACAGCCATTGTTGCACTAGCGGTGTTTGTTCCTATTGTCATGATTGGTGGCATGCCATTTACTGCTTTAATGTATTTGTTAGCAACAATTGGTGTTGTTGAACTGTTAAATATGAAAAAAATCAAACCATTGTCTTTTCCCAGCATTATCAGTTTCCTACTAACGTGGGTGTTTTTACTACCAAATAGCTCAGATGTTGCATTTCAAATGGTAAGTGAACATAAAGTAGAAGTAGCTCTATTTGCTACGCTGTTATTATTAATGTATACAGTAGTTGTAAAAAATGTATTTACATTTGATGGCGTAGGTTTTCTTTTATTAACGACCATTTACGTAGGGCTGGGCTTTCACTACTTTATTGAAGTTCGTGCAGAGCATGGGTTAACATATTTATTTTTCGCATTTCTTTTAATTTGGGCAACTGATTCTGGCGCTTACTTTATCGGACGAGCAATGGGGAAGAGAAAGCTGTGGCCTGAGATTAGTCCTAATAAAACAATTGAAGGTTTTGTTGGTGGAGTAGTATGTGCATTAGTAGTTGCGGTTATTTTTAAAGTCACGTCGGGCATTGAGCAGTCCATGGGCGCAGTACTTTTAATTGGAATCATCATCTCTTTGTTTGGACAAATGGGAGATTTAGTACAGTCGGCATTTAAACGACATTATGGGGTAAAAGATTCAGGTAAACTCTTACCGGGGCATGGAGGAATACTAGACCGATTTGACAGTCTGCTATTTATTATGCCAATTCTGGCGTTTCTTTTATCTCTCTAGTAGAACCATAATTAAAAATAGCTAAGGCTTGTCTACTCAGTAAAAACATGTCTTTGAAGTAATGGGAGTGAATATATTTGAAGAAACTTTCTTTATTAGGTGCTACAGGTTCGATTGGACTTCAAACAGTTGACGTTGTTCAAGCTCACTGTGATTCTTTTGAACTTGTAGCTATGTCATTTGGTCGAAATGTACAAGAAGCACGCAAGATTATTCAAGTATGTAAGCCATCTCTTGTCTCACTTATGAACAAAGAAGACAGTGAAACACTGCAGGCGGAGTTTCCAAACGTAACGTTCATGTATGGTGAAGAAGGTTTGGTGGCGGTAGCGACACACCCGGAAACGGAAGTAGTAGTGAATGCCGTTGTGGGAAGTGTTGGATTAGTACCAACGCTTGAAGCGATTAAAATGAGAAAAACAATTGCGTTAGCCAATAAGGAAACGTTAGTTACAGCAGGCCATATTGTTATGAGTGCGGCTAAGGAGTATGGAGTGGACATTTTACCAGTAGATAGCGAGCATTCAGCTATTTTTCAAAGCCTTCAAGGGCAAGATGATAAAGCAATCGATCGTTTAATCTTAACAGCTTCTGGCGGTAGCTTCCGAGATAAAACAAGAGAAGAGTTAAAAGGTGTAACCGTTCAAGAAGCGTTAAATCATCCAAATTGGTCGATGGGCGCAAAAATTACAATTGACTCAGCTACTATGATGAATAAAGGACTAGAAGTCATTGAGGCACGCTGGCTTTTTGATATTCCGTATGAACAAATTGATGTATTATTACATAAAGAAAGTATTATTCATTCAATGGTGGAGTTTGCTGATACTAGTGTAATTGCACAGCTTGGAACACCAGATATGCGCGTGCCAATTCAATATGCGTTAACCTATCCAAAACGCTTACCGCTGCAGGGCACAGATCGTTTAAGCTTGGCTGATATTGGACAGCTACACTTTTCGAAAATGGATCAAGACCGCTTTAGATGTTTGCGTTTTGCTTTTGAAGCAGGTAAAGTAGGCGGTACGATGCCAACGGTTTTAAACGCAGCAAATGAATCCGCTGTTCAGGCCTTTTTAGATGGGGCTATTACGTTTTTAGAGATTGAAGATGTGATTGAACGAGCAATGAATGAGCATCAGGTTATAAAAAATCCTTGCTTGTCTACAATAAAAGAAGTAGATTTAGAAACAAGAAAACTTGTAAACCTTTTAGCTCGTACTAATTAAAGTTAGTATGATAACTTAAGAAGGCGTACATTTCTGATTAACGTTTCACCTTATCATAAGAAGGGGGGCATACCCATTGAATACGGTCATTGCGTTTATTATTATCTTTGGTGCTCTTGTCTTTTTCCATGAGTTAGGGCATTTAATTTTTGCGAAACGAGCTGGAATTCTATGCCGTGAATTTGCTATCGGCTTTGGGCCGAAAATTCTTTCGTTCAAACGAGATGAAACAGTCTATACAATTCGCTTATTGCCATTAGGTGGATTCGTACGTATGGCCGGGGAAGATCCGGAAATGATTGATGTGAAACCGGGTCAGGTTATTGGCTTACTGTTTAATAATGATGAAAAGGTAGAAAAAGTCATTATTAATAATAAAGAGCAATATCCAGATGCTAGAGTGATTGAAGTAGAGCATGCAGACTTAGAGCATGAAATGGTTATTAAAGGATATGAATCAGAAGATGAAGAACGATTACACACCTTTAGAGTAGCTGAAGAGTCGTACTTTATTGTTGATGGTGATGAGGTTCAAATCGCACCGTACAGTCGTCAATTTGCTTCCAAAACATTGGGACAACGTGCTATGGCTATCTTTGCAGGTCCTTTAATGAACTTTGTGCTAGCTTTCGTTATTTTTGTGGTGCTAGGGATTTCACAAGGCTATGCAGTTGATAAGCCGGTACTTGGTGAATTAACAAAGGACGGCGCTGCTATTGAAGCGGGCTTGAAACAAGGTGATGAAGTACAAGCAATTGGTGGTGCAGCTGTTTCGACATGGCAAGATGTTGTTGAAGTCATCCGTAAGCATCCAGAGCAAGAGATTACGTTCACTGTTAATCGCGGTGATGAAACGCGTGAAATAGAGGTAACACCGGATAGTCGTGAAATGGGAGAAGAAAAAATCGGTTTAATAGGTGTGTATGCACCTGTTGAAAAGTCGGTAATTGGCTCTATCACAAACGGCGCAACTGAAACAGCAACGTGGATGAAAGAAATTGTGACTGGGTTAGGAAAGCTAGTGACAGGACAGTTTTCACTTGATATGCTTTCAGGTCCTGTTGGTATTTATGCAGCTACTGACCAAGTGGCACAGTCAGGTATTTACTACCTAATGAAGTGGGCGGCTGTTTTAAGCATCAACTTAGGAATCGTGAATCTATTACCTATTCCGGCTTTAGATGGTGGACGTCTCGTGTTCTTTGCAGTTGAAGCAGTACGGGGTAAGCCGATTGATCGTCAAAAAGAAGGTGTAGTTCACTTTATTGGATTTGCGTTACTTATGTTATTAATGCTTGTAGTAACGTGGAATGACATTCAAAGTTTCTTTTTATAAAAACAAATAGGGAATACGTGATGAACAAGGTAAGCCCCTGTAAATAGGGGCTTACTGTGGTTGTAAAAGCGTGATAAACTATGAAAATAGAGAAGTGAGTAAAGAGGTGCAAGGTTATGAGACAAAGTGCAACATTAATTCCTACATTAAGAGAAGTACCTGCTGATGCAGAAGTAAAAAGTCATCAGCTTTTAGTAAGATCAGGCTTTATTCGCCAAAATGCTAGTGGTGTATACAGCTTCTTACCTTTAGGTAAAAAAGTGCTTCAAAAAGTTGAAGAAATTGTAAGACAAGAAATGGAGCGTGCTGGCTCAGTTGAATTGCTAATGCCTGCACTTCAACAAGCAGAGTTGTGGAAAGAGTCTGGCCGTTGGTATTCATATGGACCAGAATTAATGCGTATGAACGATCGCCATAGCCGTGAATTCGCTTTAGGCGCAACGCATGAAGAAGTTATTACAAGCTTGCTTCGTGATGAAGTAAAATCATACAAAAGATTACCTTTAAACCTATATCAAATCCAAACAAAGTTTCGTGATGAAAAACGTCCGCGTTTTGGACTATTACGTGGTCGTGAGTTTGTGATGAAAGATGCTTATTCTTTCCATGCTTCACAAGAAAGCTTAGATGAAGTGTATGATAAGATGTACGAAGCATACAGCCGCATTTTTGAGCGTTGCGGATTAAACTTCCGCGCAGTTATTGCAGATTCAGGGGCAATGGGTGGAAAAGATACGCATGAGTTTATGGTGCTATCTGAAATCGGTGAAGATACAATTGCTTATTCAGATACATCTTCTTATGCTGCAAATATTGAAATGGCTCCAGTCGTAACGCAGTATAAGAAATCAAACGAAGCACCTGTTGAACTTGAAAAAGTAAATACGCCTGATGCGCGCACAATTGAAGAAGTTGCGTCGTTTTTAAATGTCGAAGCATCATCATGCATTAAGTCGCTGCTATTTAAGGTAGATGATCGCTTTGTGTTGGTCTTAGCTCGTGGAGATCATGAGATTAATGATATCAAAGTAAAAAATTATTTTGAAGCAACAGTTGTTGAGCTTGCAACGCCAGAGGAAGCAAAAGAAGTGATGGCAGCTCAAATTGGTTCACTTGGTCCTATTCAAGTAAGCGAGAAGATTGAAGTAGTCGCAGATCATGCAGTAAAAGCTGTTGTAAATGGCGTATGCGGAGCAAACGAAGATGGTGTTCACTACCAAGGCGTGAATCCAGAGAGAGATTTTACAGCAACATATGAAGACTTCCGCTTTATTCAAGAGGGAGACGCTTCTCCAGATGGACAAGGTATTATTAAGTTTGCTAAAGGAATCGAAGTGGGTCACGTATTTAAATTAGGTACGCGCTATAGCGAAGCAATGGGCGCAACATACCTAGATGAAAATGGCCGTTCTCAGCCAATGATTATGGGCTGTTACGGAATTGGTGTATCGCGTACATTAGCAGCGATTGCTGAGCAGTTTAATGACGAGAAAGGTTTTGTGTGGCCTCAAGCTGTTGCGCCTTATCATGTCCATGTTATCACGGTAAATGTGAAAAATGATGAGCAGCGCGAGCTTGGTGAAACGTTATATAACCAGCTATTAGATCGTCGTGTAGAAGTGCTGCTTGATGATCGACAAGAACGTGTAGGAGTTAAATTCGCAGATTCAGATCTAATTGGAATTCCAGTGCGCGTTACGGTTGGTAAACGTGCCTCAGAAGGAATTGTAGAAGTGAAAATGCGTCAAACAGGGGAATCATTTGAAGTCCATGTTGATGAAGTAGAATCGAAAATTATGGAAATGTTAGCTAAGTAATTTACGCTAATTTTAAAATCGCTCAATGCAAATATGACAAGTTTCGTATTTGCAGTTGAGCGATTTTCGTTTGATTTTATAAGCATTGCGTCAACAGCCGATGCTAGGTTTATGTTAAAATGAAGTGCATTATTTTTTAAAGGAGGCAGAAGTTTTGGGAGAACAAACGCTAGGAAAAAAAGAGCGTTTTAAGCTACTGCTGCAGCAGTTAGAGTTAACGAGTGACCAAGTTGTTCCTTATTTTGACCAAGCCTCAATTGAGAAGGTAGTCATTAATAAAGAACAAAAAAAATGGCACTTTTACTTTCAATTTCAACGAGTGCTTCCGTTTAATGTGTATGAGCTTTTTCAAACACGTATTCGGTCAGCTTTCTCACATATAGCAAACGTCTCTTTTTCTATTACGGCAGAGACGAAAGAATGTACACAGGACGACATTCAAAGCTACTGGCAACATTGTATCAGTGAACTTCAAGGTATTTCGCCTTTACTTATGTCGCTTTTACAAGGACAAAGGCCAACGCTAAATGGTGTAAAGCTAGTATTAAATGCAAGACATGAGGCGGAAGGAACGGCTCTGCGAAAAAAATATGGTCAGCTAATTGCCGACCAGTATTCGTCCTATGGTTTTCCACAGATGCAGCTGGTAACAGAGGTTGTGCATTCTGAGGAAGCTTTTCAACAGTTTGTTGAGCAGCGCAAGCAGGAAGATACAGAAAAAGTGCTTCAGGCCATTACTGAAATGCAGAATAAAGAAAACGATAAAAGTGATGGGCCAGATTTACCAAAAGGTCCGCTTACAATCGGTTATACAATTAAAGATGAAGTGGTCTCACTTGATACCATTGTTGATGAAGAGAAGAGAATTGCTGTACAAGGCTATGTATTTGATGCTGAAACAAGAGAGCTTCGAAGCGGCCGTACGCTATTAATCTTTAAAATTACAGACTATACAAATTCCATTATGATTAAGATGTTCTCACGCGATAAAGAAGATATTCCACTGCTTCAAGCAATTAAAAAAGGCATGTGGGTGAAAGTACGAGGCAGTGTACAAAATGATACGTTTGTACGCGATCTTGTTATGATTGGAAACGATGTGAATGAAATTTCACCAATTACAAGACAGGATAAAGCTTCTGATGACGAAAAGCGTGTTGAGCTTCATCTCCATACACCGATGAGTCAAATGGACGCTGTAACATCGGTGAGCACATTGGTTGGTCAAGCTAAAAAGTGGGGACATAAAGCCATTGCCGTAACGGACCATGCTGTAGCACAATCTTTCCCTGAAGCATACGGTGCGGGAAAGAAAAACGGGATTAAAATTTTATATGGTGTCGAAGCAAATCTCGTGGATGACGGTGTGCCGATTGCATATAATCCTCAAGATGTTTCGCTTCCAGATGCCACGTATATCGTATTTGACGTAGAAACAACTGGTTTATCAGCCGTGTATGACACGGTCATTGAGCTGGCTGCTGTTAAAATGAAAGAGGGAGAAATCATTGATAAGTTTGAAAGCTTTGCTAACCCGCATCACCCTCTTTCAGCTACAACAATTGAATTAACGGGCATTACAGACGATATGGTCCAAGATGCGCCTGATGCTTCAGAGGTATTAAAGAAGTTCAGCGATTGGATTGGAAATGACATTTTAGTTGCACATAACGCGAGCTTTGACATGGGCTTTTTAAATGCAGGATTACAGCGAGCTGGATTTGAAAAAGTGCAAAATGGTGTGATTGATACCTTAGAGCTAGCAAGGTTTTTATATCCACATATGAAAAATCATCGTTTGAACACGTTAGCGAAAAAGTTTGATGTAGAGCTAGTCCAGCATCACCGTGCGATTTATGATGCTGAAACAACTGGTTATTTACTAGTCAAAATGTTAAAAGATGCGTTTGAACGTGATATCTTAAATCATAATCAGCTTAACGATTATATGGGAGAAGGGAATGCTTACCAGCGCGCACGCCCGTATCATGTAACGATGTTGGCTCAAAATGAAACAGGCTTAAAAAACTTGTTTAAGCTCATTTCAATGTCTCATTTAAACTATTTCTATCGTGTACCGCGTATCCCGCGTTCCAAACTTCAAAAGTTTCGAGAAGGGATTTTAATCGGGACTGCTTGCGACCGCGGTGAAGTATTCGAAGGAATGATGCAAAAAGGTATCGATGAAGTGCAAGAAGCGGCAGAATTCTATGATTACATTGAAGTACAGCCGCCTGAAAACTACAAGCACCTCATCGAACTAGAGCTGGTGCGAGATGAGCGAGCG
Source organism: Priestia sp. FSL W8-0001 (assembly GCF_038050335.1). Taxonomy (NCBI): domain Bacteria; kingdom Bacillati; phylum Bacillota; class Bacilli; order Caryophanales; family Bacillaceae; genus Priestia; species Priestia sp. FSL W8-0001. The sequence continues at coordinate 2,846,767 of NZ_JBBPAL010000001.1, read as the reverse complement.
TTAAAAGACATTATTAACAATATTGTGAAGCTCGGTGAAAAGTTAGAGAAGCCTGTAGTTGCTACTGGAAACGTTCATTATCTGAATCCAGAAGATAAAATATATCGAAAAATATTAATTAGTTCACAGGGTGGCGCTAATCCGCTTAATCGTCATCAGCTACCGGACGTTCATTTCCGCACAACAGATGAAATGTTGAAGTGCTTCTCATTTTTAGGTGCTGATAAAGCCAAGGAAATTGTCGTAGCCAATACGCAAAAAGTTGCTGATATGATTGAAGAAGTTAAGCCGATTAAAGACGACTTATATACGCCGAAAATTGAAGGTGCCGATGAAGAAATGAGGGCGATGAGCTATGCGATGGCTAGAAGCATCTATGGAGACGATTTGCCTGAAGTTGTTGAAGCAAGGTTGGAAAAAGAGTTAAAAAGTATCATTGGTCACGGCTTCGCGGTTATTTATCTAATTTCTCATAAGCTTGTAAAGAAATCGCTAGATGACGGCTATCTCGTTGGGTCGCGTGGTTCTGTCGGATCTTCATTTGTAGCGACGATGACGGAAATTACCGAAGTAAATCCACTGCCGCCGCACTATGTTTGCCCTTCATGTAAGCATTCGGAGTTTTTTGATGACGGTTCGGTAGGTTCTGGATTTGACCTCCCTGATAAAAGTTGCGTCGAATGTGGCACTCCGTATAAAAAAGACGGACATGACATTCCGTTTGAAACGTTCCTTGGTTTCAAAGGAGATAAAGTACCGGATATCGATTTGAGTGCGTCACGTTGCTAATTGAAAAGATTAGCCACTAGCTATAATGCTAGGAGAACTACTATTTCGAAGTGTGGAATGATGGGGTAACGCCCTGAAACACACTCACTGAAGCTGCGGCAGGCATAAGAAGTAATGCAAAAACAACTTTTGTCTGAAGCCCGCTAAAGTAGGCTGAAGGTCACCCTAACAGTACGGCTGAGGAAAGGGAGCTATAAAGCTTCTGTGAACGATAGGTCTGGTGTCTATAAAATCTATATGGTTAGAATCAGTAGAATAACTGGGACGAACCCTCGATTGACTTCTCGTGAATGTCACATATCAGAAATGATATGGGTTCCTAATAGGAATTTTGAGTGTGGATGAGTAAACGTTTGGTTATGAAAGTCCATACTGTGTTACAGGCACAGTCAAGCTCAACGGGATTTAGGGGGAACCTAAGTAGATTATGTAAAGATAGAAATAGTGGAACGTGAGAAGCTTCCAACACATCAGAAGGTTGCACTTCGTTAAAAGTGTTTCTATGGAAAAGTAACAGCTATAACATAGATTTATGGAAGTGGCAGTGATGCCGTAGTACCGCTTACAAGATTGCCTATGATGACTGAATAACCAATAAGTCGGAGGATAAAACACTCTTGAGGGAAGGGCATTAGTCGTTAACGTCGAAACAAACCTACAAAAGTCAGGTTCTAGTAAGACTTAAAGAAACGAAAACTTTCGAGAGGAAGTGATTAGTTGACTGACTTAATGATACAAAAGTTGAGAAATAACGAATACTTTGGTATGCAAGGCCAGTTGGATAATCTTTATGAAGAAAGCGCAAATGGTAGATACTTTAAAAACCTTTATGATTTTATTGTATCGGAAGAGAACATTAGATTAGCGTATCGAAATATCAAAAGTAATACTGGAAGCAAAACAAAAGGCACAAATGGACATACCATTAAATATTTACAAAGAATGGATATTAACAAGCTTGTTGCAATAACAAGAAAAAGACTTAAATACTACGAACCACATTCTGTTAAAAGGGTATTGATACCTAAACCTAATGGCGATAAGAGACCACTTGGAATTCCCACAATAGAGGACAGATTAATTCAACAGATGTTTTTGCAAATTCTTGAACCTATTGTGGAAGCAAAGTTTAACTCAAATAGTTTTGGGTTTAGACCGAAAAGAAGTACCCACGACGCTTTGGCTAGATGTTATCATCTAGTAAATCACAGCTTCAATCATTATGTGGTTGATGTAGATATAAAAGGATTTTTCGATAATGTTAATCACACCAAGCTTCTCAAACAACTATGGACCATCGGGATACGGGACAAAAAAGTATTATCAATTATTAAGAAAATGCTGAAAGCCGAAGTCAAAGGAATTGGAGTACCAGAGAAAGGCACGCCACAAGGCGGGATATTATCACCACTACTCGCAAATGTTGTATTAAACGAGTTAGATTGGTGGATATCAAACCAATGGGAAACAAAACCTACGAAAATACCTTATAAATTAAAACGAAACAAAACAGATGCTCTTAAAAAGACGAAACTCAAACCGATGTACCTAGTAAGATATGCGGATGACTTTAAAATCTTTACGAACTCATACAATAATGCCAAGAAAATCAAAATAGCCGTCGAAAAATGGTTACAAGAAAGACTTGGCTTAGAGACAAGCAAAGAGAAAAGCAAAATCACAAATATCCGAAAAAATGGTACAGACTTTTTGGGAGTACGGTTCAGAGCCGTTAAAAAGGGAACTGGAAAAACAGGATATATAGTAAACTCAAAAATGTGTCCTAAATCTAAAAATAAGGTAGAAGAAGTAATTAGGCATAAGTTAGTAAAGATAAGAAAAAGTCCTACACCAGAAAAGATTATGATGTACAACGCCAATATCCTTGGAATGCAGAACTATTACAGAATAGCTACAAGAGTATCCCAAGACTTTAATGATATAAGGCATAGAGTACACAAAAATATTAAATCACTTTTATACAGAAATATTTTTAACTTTACTCAAGAGAAAAACAAAGTGATTGAAAAATTTTACACTGGTTACCGATGTCCTAGATTTAAAAGTAATGGCATTTTAGTATATCCGATGGAAGCAGTTAAACACGATATCCGAGGTCAACGCAAGCCAGAATTTACAATCTATAATGCTAAAGACCGAAAAGCCATTCACAAAGAGATTAAAAACGTATCCGTTACTGAAATTGAAATGTTTAGAAAAGGTACTTATAAGTCCAAGAGCGTAAAATACGAAGACAATCGTCTAAGTAAATACGTTGCCCAGAAAGGTTGCTGCGGAATAACGGGTGAAAGATTAACCCCGTTTAATGCAATATGTCACCACAAGAAACCAACTGCCCAAGGCGGAACTGATGACTACGATAATCTAATAATTATCAAAAAAGACTACCATATGTTAATTCATAATAACAATCCAACGACAAATCCAAAGTACAAAGCAATACTTGAAACTTTTGATTTAAAAGCAATTAAAAACCTAAATCAGTTAAGAACGGAAGTAGGAAATCCAAAACTTAGCTGAGTAACTTCGACAATGTTAACGATGGAACGCCGTATGACACTGAAAGGGTCACGTACGGTGTGAGATGGGGGAAAAGCTGGAGATAACTTCAAATGCTTACCTATCATCATACTTCTCTGGTGAATATCAGCCAAGAGCGCATAACTATACAAAAGTGCTGTTTGGAGAAGACAACGTATACCGTGCTGGAACAATCGGTACCGTTGCAGAGAAAACGGCGTATGGATATGTAAAGGGATACGCTGGAGATCATGAATTGCATTTGCGAAATGCAGAAGTTGATCGATTAGTAGCAGGGTGTACAGGAGTAAAACGAACAACAGGTCAGCACCCTGGAGGAATTATCGTTGTACCAGACTATATGGATATCTATGACTTTACACCAATTCAGTTCCCAGCAGATGATCGAAACTCTGAGTGGCGTACAACTCATTTTGACTTCCACTCTATTCATGACAATCTCTTAAAGCTTGATATTCTAGGGCACGATGACCCTACGGTTATTCGTATGCTACAAGACTTAAGTGGAATTGATCCAAAGACCATTCCGACAGATGACCCTGAAGTCATGAAGATCTTTAGCGGAACGGAATCTTTAGGTGTAACAGAAGAGCAGATTATGTGTAAAACAGGAACTCTTGGTATCCCTGAATTCGGTACTCGATTTGTTCGCCAAATGTTGGAGGATACAAAACCATCTACGTTCTCAGAACTTGTTCAAATTTCTGGGCTATCTCACGGAACGGATGTATGGCTAGGAAATGCGCAAGAGTTAATTCGTAATAATATTTGTAACCTAAGTGAAGTAATTGGCTGTCGTGATGATATTATGGTGTATTTAATTTATCAAGGGTTAGAGCCTTCCTTAGCGTTTAAAATTATGGAGTCAGTTCGTAAAGGGAAAGGGTTGACCCCTGAATTCGAAGAAGAAATGATTAAAAACGGCGTGCCAGATTGGTACATTGATTCGTGTAAAAAGATTAAGTACATGTTCCCGAAAGGTGCGACACGTTGCTCGTTTAACCCCAACAGAAATGTTGGATAAAGACAAGCCCGTGTAGATACAAAGACAGTAAATCTACATGAGAACTACATGAAATGAGTCGGAGGCGTGAAATCCCCTCCTACCGTAACAGGATACGGTGAAACCCCCTGAGCACCGCGACTTGCAGGAATGGTCTCCTGGCTTGAACTGTAAGAGAGCTCGCTAAGGTTCGTCTTAAAAGCGTGACACGTAGACGTGAGTAAAGGCGGGGGTCCCAAAAAGTGGCTATGGTGAGGCAACGAATCCTCGTATGGAAAGGCTCGTAAGGACAACTCAGTTGAGAAGCTGAGGCTATCGCTTGCGATGGAACATTTGCGGATTACCTATCTTTTGGGGGAATATCTGCGTTCAACCATTAAAGGTTGTTCGGCTGAAGTCTTTAAACTCCTGTTAGATTAAGCTAAATGTCGGGTCAGAGAGGACACCTAAGGTCACCACTAAAGAAGGGATAATTTCATGTGGAACGTGTGAAGGGTGTAGGATGGATGGCAGGAGCCAAGTGAAATCCCTGAGAGTAGGAAATGACTCTCTTCATACACCTGGCGGCAGCCCGTAGTAGTGTTGAAGCTTCTGTAATGGAAGTGGAGCGAAGGGGCATAGTCGGACTCAAGAAAAGGAGCAACCAACATTCACTAACTGCTAAGAAATTCCGTTGAGAGTAAAGTACCGAGATGCAAGTATCCTTGTGAAAGGAGCGAGCATCTATAAAACTTAGCATACCGAAATCGGAAGAGGAGTTTCAAACTCTCAGAGATACAATATACGCGGTAACGAAAGCCGCAATCGCTGAGAGAAAGCAACCTAAGTTCCAAGGGATTATTGAAGTAGCTAGAAGCAATGAAGACAAGCTTCTTAGCTTAGGTTATAAGCAAAAACAAATTAAAAAGATACTTTCATTTCGGGAAAAATTAGTGAAGTAACATTTGGTTGTTGTTCGATGGAACGCCGTATGAATCGAAAGGTTCACGTACGGTGTGAAGCGGGGGAAAATGGAACCCGAACAGGTGAGGCTGAGGGGAATATTACCTATCGCTACCCCATGCAGCAGCATACGTTTTAATGGCTGTACGTATTGCGTATTTTAAAGTTCATCATGCGCTTTTATATTATGCAGCATATTTCACAGTACGCGCCGATGACTTCGATATTGACACAATGATCAAGGGTTCGACTGCTATTCGGGCGAAAATGGAAGAAATCAATGGTAAGGGACTTGATGCTTCTCCGAAAGAGAAGAACTTATTAACAGTGCTTGAACTTGCGCTTGAAATGTGTGAGCGTGGCTATTCATTCAAAAAAGTTGATTTGTATGAATCGAGTGCAGATGAGTTTATTATTGATGGTACATCGTTAATTCCACCATTTAATTCCATTCCAGGATTGGGTACTAATGCGGCTTTAAATATTGTGAAAGCTCGCAAGGATGGAGAGTTTTTATCAAAAGAAGATCTACAGCAAAGGGGAAAAGTATCAAAGACAATTCTAGAGTATTTAGACAATCACGGTTGCTTAGAAAGCTTGCCAGATCAAAACCAACTTTCACTTTTCTAACATTTGCATAAAATAAGCGGTTATGATATAGTGAATGTGGAAATGCTAAGGATACGGACGAGTAAAGAGTGGGGAAACCCGCTCTTTCTTATTGATATGAACTTACGAACTAGTAAGGAGTATGGGAAACGAATCGGCGGTTAGCATGATTCGTTTTTTCTGTACGTGCATGCTTTTTGACTCGAGACGTTCTAGCATCGAAACTTAAGTACCGGACTGTATCACGGCGATATGAATTGAAAACATTCATTATTATTTTCATCATTCTTACTCATTAGTATATCGTGCGTATGTACCAGCTTCATACTAGGTATTGAAAGGACAGTATCAAATGTGTCCACTCTTTTTTAGATAAGAGACATAGATTTTGTTGTCTCGAAAGGAGGATTAGAAATGGGCAAAAGCGTAAAAGAAACAGTAGAAGAAATGGTTACACCAATTTTAGAAGAAATGAACTTAGAGCTAGTGGAAATAGAGTATGTAAAAGAAGGGCGCGATTGGTTCCTTCGAGTTTTTATTGATTCTGAAACGGGTGTAGATATTGAAGACTGCGGAGCTGTAAGCGAAAAGCTTAGCGAGAAAATGGATGAAGTTGATCCAATCACACATAACTATTTTCTTGAAGTATCCTCTCCAGGTGCTGAGCGACCTTTAAAGAAGGACAAAGACTTTGAACGTTCAATCGGTAAGCATGTATACATAAAAACATATGAGCCAATTGAAGGAGCAAAGGAGTTTGAAGGCGAACTAGTAGCATTTGACGGTACAACAGTAACGTTATCAATTCGCATTAAAACACGTACAAAAACAGTGGAATTACCATATGAAAAAGTTGCGTTTGCTAGGCTGGCAATTGTGTTTTAACGCATTAGCAACTAGTGAATATTAAAGGGGGATTAACCAAAATGAGCAGTGAGTTATTAGATGCCTTGGTAGTTCTTGAAAAAGAAAAAGGCATTAGTAAAGATGTTATTATTGAAGCGATTGAAGCAGCGTTAATTTCTGCTTATAAGCGCAATTTTAATCAAGCGCAAAACGTGCGTGTTGATTTAAATTTAGATCGAGGAACAATGCGCGTATTCGCACGTAAAGACGTTGTAGATGAAGTGTATGATCCACGCTTGGAAATCTCAGTTGAAGAAGCCCAAGGGATTAATCCTAACTTTCAATTAGACGACGTTGTAGAAATTGAAGTAACGCCAAAAGACTTCGGTCGCATTGCTGCACAAACAGCGAAGCAAGTTGTAACACAGCGCGTTCGTGAGGCAGAGCGTGGCGTTATCTATTCTGAGTTTAGCGATCGTGAAGAAGACATCATGACAGGAATTGTTCAGCGTCAAGACTCACGCTTTATCTATGTAAGCCTTGGGAAAATTGAGGCTCTATTGCCACAAAGTGAACAAATGCCCAACGAACAATATAAACCACATGACCGTATTAAAGTGTATATCACAAAAGTGGAAAAAACAACAAAAGGTCCTCAAATTTACGTTTCAAGAACACACCCTGGATTACTTAAGCGTTTATTTGAAAAAGAAGTACCAGAAATTTATGATGGTACAGTTGAATTAAAGTCAGTTGCACGTGAAGCTGGCGATCGTTCTAAAATCTCTGTTCACTCAGAATATGCTGAAGTAGATCCAGTCGGTTCTTGTGTAGGACCAAAAGGTCAACGTGTTCAGGCTGTTGTGAATGAATTAAAAGGTGAGAAAATTGATATCGTTCGCTGGTCAAATGACCCGGTAGAATTTGTGGCAAATGCATTAAGTCCATCAAAAGTATTAGAAGTAATGGTGGATGAAGAGGAAAAAGCAACAACGGTTATCGTGCCAGATTACCAGCTGTCATTAGCAATCGGTAAACGTGGACAAAATGCACGTTTAGCAGCTAAGTTAACAGGATGGAAAATTGACATTAAGAGTCAATCCGAAGCCGAGCAAGAAGGTATTTATATTCAAAAAAGTGATGACATGTTAGTGAGTCAACATGCATTTGATTCAGACGAAGATGACATGGAATAAGAGGTGAGCCAAATGAACAATCGTAAAAAAGTCCCGATGCGAAAATGTGTGGCCACTGGTGAAATGATGCCTAAAAAAGAGCTAGTACGCGTTGTACGCTCTAAAGAAGGTGAAGTTTCGGTTGACTTAACGGGTAAAAAGTCCGGGCGCGGTGCCTATTTAAGTAAAGATAAAGAAGCCATTTTATTAGCAAAAAAGAAAAATGTCTTATCTACTCACTTGAGCGCACCGATTGAAGATGCAGTTTATGATGAATTGTTGACGCTTGTAGAGAAGGAGAAGCAATGACATTGAATAATGAAAAGTGGCTCTCTTTTTTAGGACTTGCAAATCGAGCACGTAAATTAATTTCTGGTGAAGAGCTTGTAATAGGAGAAGTGCGCAAAAAAAAAGCAAAGCTTGTTCTTTTAGCCGGTGATGCATCAGATAACACAACAAAAAAAGTCATCGACAAATGCACGTATTATCAAGTTCCGGTTCGAACCGTTGTGGATCGCTACGTTTTAGGAGAAGCAATCGGTAAAGATGCACGTGTTGTCGTTGCAGTGATGGATAGTGGCTTTGCCAAAAAGCTAATCACGATGCTCGATTAATCTTTTTGGGGGTGAAAATATTGAGTAAAGTTCGCGTACATGAATATGCAAAACAATACAATATTTCAAGCAAAGACGTTATAGAAAAATTAAAAGAAATGAATGTTGAAGTGTCTAACCACATGACAACGTTAGAGGATGAGCATGTGAAAAAACTAGATGCAGCACTAAATAATAATTCAAAACCAAATAATAATGATAAAAAAGGCAACAAAAAGCCAGCAAAACCTGCTGCCAACAAAGGTGGAAAAGGTAATAGAAAGCCTCAGGGAGGAAAAGGAAGACCGGCTCCGGCACAACCAAAAGAACTTCCTGAAAAAATCACATACTCTGAAAGTTTAACAGTTTCTGAATTGGCAAAAGAGTTAGGCAAAGAGCCTTCAGAGATTATTAAAAAGCTGTTCATGGTTGGGGTTATGGCAACAATCAACCAAGAGCTTGAAAAAGAAGCAATTGAATTAATTGCTGGTGAGTATGGCGTAGAAGTGGAAGAAGAAGTTGTGTTAGACGCAACTGATTTTGAAGCAATGGAAATCATTGACGATGAGAAAGACCTTCAAATTCGTCCACCAGTTGTTACAATTATGGGTCACGTAGACCATGGTAAAACAACGCTATTAGATTCAATTCGTAACACGAAGGTAACGGCTGGAGAAGCTGGTGGAATCACGCAGCATATCGGTGCTTACCAAGTTGTGGTAGAAGAGAAGAAGATTACGTTCTTAGATACACCAGGACATGCCGCGTTCACAACAATGCGTGCGCGTGGAGCAAAAGTAACAGATATTACAATTCTTGTTGTTGCAGCTGATGATGGTGTAATGCCACAAACAATTGAAGCAATTAACCACGCGAAAGCTGCTGAAGTACCAATTATCGTAGCTGTTAATAAAATGGATAAAGAAGCAGCAAACCCAGACCGCGTTATGCAAGAACTAATGGAACACGGATTGGTAGCGGAAGAATGGGGTGGCGATACAATCTTCTGTAAGCTATCTGCTCTATCAGGAGAAGGTATTGACCAGCTTCTTGAAATGATCCTATTGGTAAGTGAAGTAGAAGAATTAAAAGCAAACCCAAATCGTCGTGCTGTTGGAACGGTTGTCGAAGCACAGCTTGATAAGGGCCGCGGTTCAGTAGCTACTTTACTTGTTCAAAATGGAACACTAAAAGTTGGAGATCCAATCGTTGTCGGAAATACGTTCGGTCGTGTTCGTGCAATGGTAAACGACATCGGTCGTCGCGTGAAAGAGGTTGGTCCTTCAACTCCAGTTGAGATTACAGGTCTAAACGATGTACCGTTAGCTGGTGACCGCTTCATGGTGTTTGAAGATGAGAAAACAGCTCGTCAAATCGGTGAGCTACGTGCTCAAAAGCAGCTTGAACAACAGCGTGGTGAAAAAACGCGCGTAAGCTTGGATGATTTATTTGAGCAAATCAAGCAAGGTGAAATGAAAGACTTAAACTTAATCGTAAAAGCTGACGTACAAGGTTCTGTTGAAGCTTTAGCAGCATCTTTACAAAAGATTGATGTTGAAGGCGTAAACGTACGCATCATTCACACTGGTGTAGGTGCAATTACAGAATCTGATATCATCTTAGCAACAGCTTCTAATGCAATCGTAATTGGATTTAACGTACGTCCAGATGCAGGTGCAAAACGCACGGCAGAAGCTGAAAAAGTAGATATTCGTCTACATCGTATTATCTACAAAGTGATTGAAGAGATTGAATCAGCGATGAAAGGAATGCTTGATCCTGAGTTTGAAGAAAAAGTTATTGGTCAAGTTGAAGTTCGTCAAACGTTCAAAGTATCTAAAATTGGTACAATTGCCGGCGGTTACGTCACAGAAGGTAAAATTACGCGCCACAGCAGCATCCGTTTAATTCGTGATGGTATCGTTATCTTTGAAGGTGAAGTTGATGCCCTAAAACGATACAAAGATGATGCAAAAGAAGTAGCTCAAGGCTACGAGTGTGGTATTACAATTAAAAACTTCAATGACATTAAAGAAGGCGATGTTATTGAAGCATATGTAATGGAGCAAATCGATCCTAAGTGATTGGATTAGTGGAATGTGAATGTTTAATTTATAACGCGGCCTCACTAAAGGATAAGCGAGCGGTTTTACAGCGGATTTTAATGCGCCTAAAACAAAAGTATAATGTATCGGTATCCGAAACAGATTTTCAAGATGTGTGGCAGCGTACAAAAATTAGCATAGTTGCAGTTTCATCTAGTCGCATCGCAACGGAACAAGAATTACAAAAAGCAATTGCTCTAATGGATTCTTTTCCAGAAATCGAACGCACTATTACAACCTTTGATTGGTTATAATACCGATTATAAGCAGAAAATTTTTCTGTTGATGAAGTGTTGGAACCAATTGGGTTTTTCAAGCTGATTTAATAGCAGTCAGCCTGTTGAAGTGGTATAAAAGGGGTGACACAGTATGAAAATTAGAGCAACTAGAGTCGGTGAACAAATGAAAAAAGAGCTAGGTGAGATTTTAAATCGAAAGATTAAAGATCCACGCATCGGCTTTGTAACGGTTACGGACGTTCAGGTTTCAGGCGATTTGCAGCAAGCAAAAGTATATATCTCTGTATTAGGAGATGCTGAGCAGCGTGAGAATACGTTAAAAGGTCTTGCAAAAGCAAAAGGCTTTATTCGCTCAGAGATTGGTCAGCGCATTCGCTTACGTAAAACACCTGAAATTACATTTGAATTTGATGAGTCAATTGATTATGGTAATCGGATTGAGTCGTTACTTCATGAAATTAAAAAAGAAAGCAACGATGAGCAAGACCATAATTAATGGATGATTAGGGTGCTCAAATGAGCATGATAAAGGGTGTCTCAACAAGTACATGTGCTTTTTGAGGCACCTTTTTTATGGAGGAAAAGGAGTTGAGTAAGTTGGATGGTGTTTTAGTTTTAAATAAGCCAGCGGGGATGACGTCTCATGACTGTGTCTTTAAAGTTAGAAAGCTACTAAAAACAAAAAAAGTAGGTCATACGGGCACGCTTGACCCAGATGTAACAGGTGTACTCCCCATCTGTATCGGTCGCGCAACCAAAATTGTAGAGTATTTAACAGGTGCAACAAAAACGTATGAAGGGGAAGTCACTATTGGTTTTTCTACCACGACGGAAGACTCATCTGGTGATGTGGTGGAAAGAAAAGAGATAAATGCGACGTTTACGCGTGCTCAAATTGAAGAGGTTCTTAAATCCTTAACGGGGACGATTGAACAAGTTCCTCCCATGTATTCAGCCGTAAAAATTAATGGTAAAAAGTTATATGAATACGCAAGGCAAGGGATTGAGATTGAAAGACCTGCGCGTACTATTCAAATTTATCAGTTTGAACTTCTTGATGACCGAGATGTATTTACGGGCGAAAACATTTCATTTCGCTTCCGTGTGACCTGTAGTAAAGGAACGTATGTTAGAACACTTGCTGTTATGATCGGTGAGAAACTTGGTTACCCGTCTCATATGTCTTATTTAAAAAGAACAGGATCAGGTCAGTTTTCTTTAGAGGATTGCTTAACGTTTGAACAGATTGAACTAGCAGTAGAAGAAGGAACAATTCAATCACTTTTACATCCTATTGAGCGTGCGCTCTTTCATTTGCCGAAATTCAAAATAAATGATACATTAGCAGAGAAAGTGAGAAACGGTGCGGTATTACCATGTCCAGAAGATGAATCTTTACTCGAGGGGCAATTTCTAATGGTGGATTCAGCTGGAAAATGCATGGCGATTTATGCGCAGCATCCCACAAAAAAACATTTAATTAAACCGGTAAAAGTCTTAGCAATCGACTGAATTGGTTAAGGAAAAGGTGAAGTGCGTTTTGGAAACGATAGAGATTCGACATCCACATCATTTAGGACGAGAGGTTGTACAGCGTTCTGTTTTAGCTCTTGGATTTTTTGATGGTGTACATTTGGGGCACCAGCAAGTGATTAAAACAGCAAAGCAAATCGCTGATGAGAAAAATGTAGCGAGCGCAGTGATGACTTTCACACCTCATCCATCCGTCATTCTTGGGAAAAACGTTCAGCACGTTGATATGATTACACCTTTAGAAGAAAAAAAACGACTTATTAAAAAACTGGGAATTGACTTTTTATATATAGTGCATTTCGATCGGGCGTTTGCATCTTTATTACCACAAGAGTTTGTTGATCAGTATATTATCGGCTTAAACGTAGAGCATGTTGTAGCAGGATTCGATTATTCATATGGTAAGCTAGGAAAAGGGACGATGGAAACGTTACCTTTTCACTCTCGTTCACAGTTTACGCAGACGGTCGTAGATAAGCTAACAACAAATGAAGAGAAAGTAAGCTCAACGTTAGTTAGACAATTCTTAGCTGATGGTGAAATGGAGAAAGTGAAATTGCTGCTTGGACGTAATTATGAAGTAGAAGGAACGGTCGTTCATGGTGAAAAAAGAGGCAGGCAAATTGGGTTTCCAACGGCAAATGTTTCCTTAGCCGCTGATTATCTCCTGCCAAGAACAGGCGTATACGCAGTGGAGTTAGAGCTAAATAATCAATGGTATCAAGGAGTATGCAATATAGGATATAAACCAACATTTCATGAAGACTTAAAAAAGCCCACAATTGAAGTGCACCTTCTATCATTTAACAAGCAAATTTACGGTGAGCATGTAAGAGTTCGTTGGCATAAGCTCATTCGTAGTGAGCGCAAATTTTCTGGAATTGAAGCGCTAATTGAACAAATTTCATTAGATAAAGAAGAAGCAAACCAGTACTTTTTAGGTGTTTCAAAAAACGTACAATAAACTAAAAGAAAAAGCAGAGATTTTCTTGCTTTTTTGAAAAGAAAGTAGTAATATAACACTTGTATGCAAAACAACCATTGCTTGGCATGACGATTCACCAACGTCTTGCTCGGTAACTGGGGTTTATAAACAAGGAGGTGAATAGGATGGCTATCACACAAGAGCGTAAAAATGAAATCATTAATGAGTACAAAACTCATGCAAACGATACTGGATCTCCAGAGGTTCAAATCGCTGTCCTAACAGAGCAAATTAACAATCTAAACGATCATTTACGTACTCACAAGAAGGACCACCACTCTCGTCGTGGACTTCTAAAAATGGTAGGTAGACGTCGTAACTTACTTAACTATCTTCGTAACAAAGACGTTACTCGTTATCGTGATCTAATCAACAAGCTTGGTTTACGTCGATAATAAGAAGAAAGCGGGAGCATTCCCGCTTTTTTAGTATGTACATTTAGATGTTTTGAAAAGATGCTACATAATGTGAAAAAAGCTATTGTTTTTTAGTATTTCGTTTATAATAAAACTATCACATTTATTTACATACATATATTTTATATGTAGAGAGGGGTACTCGTCGATATGGAACAAGAAAAACGAGTGTTCTCCATGGAACTAGCCGGTAGAAGGCTAGAGGTTGAAGTTGGTCAATTAGCAAAGCAAGCTAACGGAGCAGCACTGATTCGTTATGGAGACACAGTAGTATTAAGCACGTCAACAGCTTCAAAACAAGCGAAAGACGTAGATTTTTTTCCTTTAACAGTTAACTATGAAGAGCGTTTATACGCAGTTGGTAAAATTCCAGGTGGATTTATTAAGCGTGAAGGTCGTCCAAGTGAGAAAGCTATTTTAGCTAGCCGCTTAATTGACCGTCCAATTCGTCCGCTATTCGCAGATGGATTCCGTAACGAAGTACAGGTCGTAAGTGTTGTAATGAGTGTAGATCAAAACTACTCGTCTGAAGTTGCCGCTATGTTTGGTTCTTCTTTATCACTTTCTATCTCTGATATTCCATTCGAAGGCCCAATTGCTGGGGTTATCGTAGGGCGTGTAGACGGTAAATTTGTTGTAAATCCAGGTGTAGAAGACCAAGAAAAAAGCGATATTCATTTAACGGTTGCTGGAACAAAAGACGCTATTAACATGGTTGAAGCTGGTGCAGATGAAGTACCAGAAGAAGTGATGTTAGAAGCAATTATGTTTGGACATGACCAAATTAAGAAGTTAATTGAATTCCAAGAAGAAATTGTTGCAGCTGTTGGTAAAGAGAAAATGGAAGTGCAACTTTATACAGTAGATGCAGACTTAGAAAGACAAGTGCGTGAAATTGCAGAAGCAGACATGAACCGAGCTGTTCAAGTTCAAGAAAAGCATGCTCGTGAAGAAGCAATTAGCGAAGTAAAAGCAGCGGTAATTGCGCAGTTTGAAGAGCAACAAGTTGAAGCTGATGTATTAGGTCAAGTCAGTGAGATCTTATCTAAGCTTGTTAAAAGCGAAGTGCGTCGTCTAATTACAGAAGAAAAAGTGCGTCCAGATGGTCGAAGCATTGACGAAATTCGACCATTATCATCTGAAGTTGGCTTATTGCCGCGTACACACGGCTCTGGGTTATTCACGCGTGGACAAACGCAGGCACTTAGCATTTGTACACTAGGAGCGCTTGGAGATGTGCAAATTCTAGATGGCTTAAGCGTAGAAGAATCTAAACGCTTTATGCATCACTATAATTTCCCTTCTTTCAGCGTAGGTGAGACAAGACCAATGCGTGGACCTGGACGTCGTGAAATCGGTCATGGAGCACTTGGTGAACGTGCATTAGAGCCTGTTATTCCAACAGAAAAAGATTTCCCATACACAATCCGCCTTGTATCTGAAGTGTTAGAATCAAACGGTTCAACGTCTCAAGCAAGTATTTGTGCAAGTACGCTTGCAATGATGGATGCTGGGGTTCCAATTAAAGCTCCTGTAGCGGGTATTGCAATGGGTCTTATTAAATCGGGTGAGCATTACTCAATTTTAACTGATATCCAGGGAATGGAAGATCACTTAGGTGATATGGACTTTAAAGTAGCGGGAACAGCAAAAGGTGTTACTGCGTTACAAATGGATATTAAAATTGATGGCCTATCTCGTGAAATCTTAGAAGAGGCTCTTCAACAAGCACAAAAAGGACGCATGCAGATCTTAGATCACATGATTTCTACAATTAATACACCTCGTGAAGAGCTGTCTCAGTACGCTCCGAAAATCTTGACGATGGCAATCAATCCAGACAAGATTCGTGATGTTATTGGACCAAGTGGTAAACAAATTAATAAGATCATTGAAGAAACTGGTGTTAAGATTGATATTGAACAAGATGGTACAATCTTTATCTCATCAATTGACCAAGAGATGAACCTAAAAGCGAAGAAAATCATTGAAGATCTTGTTCGTGAAGTTGAAGCTGGACAAATGTATCTAGGTAAAGTTAAACGCATCGAGAAGTTTGGTGCATTTGTTGAAATTTTCAGCGGTAAAGATGGCCTTGTTCATATTTCTGAGCTTGCTGAAGAACGTATTGGTAAAGTGGAAGACGTTGTTGCTATCGGTGATGAAATTCTTGTAAAAGTAATGGAAATCGACAAGCAAGGTCGCGTTAACTTATCAAGGAAAGCAGTTCTGAAAGAGCAAAAAGAAAAAGAAGAGCAGGCAAAAGAAACAAAATAATTGCCTTGTTATTCCCCCACGCAGTCTAACTGATGTGGGGGTTTTATTACATTGGCTTGAAGACGCTGTTCTACCTTGTCCTTTTTCTACATACTTTGTATGGAAAAGGGGGAAGGATAAGTGAAACGTTCAATCATTCAATTTACTGCATTTTTATTTTTACTTGCAATTACATATAAATCAATTTATAATCCGTTTGCTACTGATTATGTGGAAGCATTTCAGACAACGGTTGAGCAAGCTGGTGTCGAAAGAAACGACCTATATCAGAAGATTGCCGAGAAAGCAAAGATATATAACGTTAAGCCTTCTAATGCAGCCATTGACCCAGTCTGGAAGAAAACGCCGGGTTACAATGGAATCGCTGTAGATGTAAAGGCTTCCTATGAGAATATGAAAAAAAGCGGTAAGTTTAATGAAGACAAGCTGGTTTATAAACAAATAAAGCCAAAGGTGCATTTAGATGATCTTCCATCTGAAGCTATCTATCGTGGACACCCTGAAAAGCCTATGGTATCGTTTACGATAAATGTGGCCTGGGGAAATGAATATTTACCAGATATGCTTCAAACTTTAAAGAAGCACGATGCAAAAGCAACGTTTTTTTTAGAAGGAAGATGGGTTAAAAATAACCCTGAGTTGGCAAAGATGATTGTAGATGAGGGACATGAAGTTGGAAATCATTCCTACTCGCATCCTAACATGGCTACATTATCATCAGGACAAATTGTTGATCAATTAAAGAAAACGAATGAAGTAATTACGGCTACTACTGGTAAGAAAGTAAAGTGGTTTGCGCCCCCAAGCGGTAGCTTTCGAAAAGAAGTAGTAACGTTAGCTTCAGAGCAAAAAATGAGTACAATTATGTGGACAGTAGATACAATTGATTGGCAAAAGCCAACAAAAGATGTGCTGATTAATCGCGTGATGAAAAAAATTCATCCAGGTGCAATCGTGCTGATGCATCCTACTGAGACTACAGCGAATTCATTGGATCAGCTGTTAACGGATATTGAGAAAAAAGGGTTAGATGTTACGACGGTAACGATGCTGCTTGATGAAGAAAGAATGGTCAGTTATCGTAAAGATTAACGGATATCAAGCGTATTTTTCTTATAAACGTATCTCATTAAAATGAAGCAAATGACAAAGGAGGAGTTAGCTTGATTACTCGACATACATGCAAAAATGGTGTGCGAATTGTGCTTGAAAATATCCCAACGGTTCGTTCGGTAGCGATTGGAGTTTGGATTGGGACCGGTTCTCGAAGTGAACATCCAGAAATTAATGGTGTCTCACATTTTTTAGAGCACATGTTTTTTAAAGGTACTAAGACACGCTCTGCTCGTGACATTGCAGAGAGCTTTGATCAAATTGGAGGACAAGTTAATGCCTTTACATCAAAGGAATATACTTGTTACTATGCAAAAGTGTTAGATGAACATTCCAATCAAGCGCTTGATGTGCTAGCAGATATGTTCTTTAACTCTGCTTTTGATGAAGAAGAGTTAGCTAGAGAGAAAAATGTAGTATACGAAGAAATTAAGATGTATGAAGATACCCCAGACGACATCGTACATGACTTATTAGGTAAAGCTGTGTATGGTGACCATCCGTTAGGATATCCAATTTTGGGAACGGAAGAGACGTTAAAAACGTTTAACGGTGATTCGCTTCGTAGCTATATGGAAAAAATGTACATTCCTGAAAATGTTGTGATTTCAGTAGCGGGTAACGTAGATGATTCTTTTATTAAAGAAGTTGAAAAGTATTTTGGTACATACACTTCATCATATGATGCCCATCAGTATGTACAGCCAGCTTTTCATACAAATCACATCGCTCGCAAAAAAGATACAGAACAAGCGCATTTATGCTTAGGTTTCGAAGGGCTTCCAATTGGTGGAAAAGATGTGTATAGCCTAATCGTTTTAAATAACGTATTGGGAGGAAGTATGAGCAGTCGCTTGTTCCAAGAGGTACGAGAGCAACGTGGATTAGCTTATTCGGTCTTCTCTTATCATTCTTCCTACCGTGATAGTGGCCTTGTGACTATTTATGGTGGAACAGGTAGCAATCAGCTTGATGTGCTGTATGATACAATTCAAGATACGCTTACAGAGCTTACAGACACAGGGATTACGGCGAAAGAGCTTGCTAACAGTAAAGAGCAGTTAAAAGGAAACTTAATGCTGAGTCTAGAAAGCACAAATAGTCGTATGAGTCGTAACGGAAAAAATGAACTAATGTTGGGTCATCATCGCTCATTAGATGAAATTTTAGATCTAGTTAACAATGTGACAATTGACAGCGTTAATTCATTGGCACGTTCTATTTTCAAAGATGATTTTGCACTATCTTTAATTAGCCCTAGCGGTGAAATGCCAAAAGGATTGAATAAAAAATAAGAGTACGAAAGCGGCTGGAACATAAGTATTTCAGTCAATGATCTATCCGAACTATTGAGAGTTAACGACTCTTTTATAGTTCGGATTTTTTGTTGATTAGGAAACTAATTTTAAAGAATTAGTGGAATGGAGCGTAAGGCATGTGACTCCTAGGGGGACTAGAGGAAGAGCTGAGACTCCGCAGCGAGGAGGCTCAGATTCCTCCCTGCGGAAAGCGAGTGTCCGTAGCGGAATGGAACGAAACGAACCTGTTATTATAACCTAACTACCTTAGAAAAGACATAACTCGTCTTTGAGAAAGAAACATTTCGTTTTGTCCCACACTTTTTTATTTTCTTGTCATGTTTTTACTATGTTCATTGATAAACTAGTTATAAGGGGGAGAGGTTTATGAGGTTAAGTGAACTAAGCGGTAAGGAAATTGTGGATTTAAAGCGAGCTGAACGCCTTGGCGTACTGGGGCAAACGGACTTAGAATTTAATGAGCAGGGCCAAATAAAAGCGCTATTAATTCCTTCTATGAAATGGTTTGGTTTCCGAAAGCAGGGTAGTGATGTAAGAGTACCATGGTCTCATATTGAAAAGATAGGAACCGATATGGTTATAGTTAATTTAGAACAATAAGAAAATACATCGATTGAATAGTAGAAAAGCATGGCTGTTAGTAGCCATGCTTTTTTTGGACTCGAATATTTGTCATACAATGCGGAGAAAGATTCACCGATTCTCAGTTGTTTACATACTATGTTGAAGAAAATGCAATAGGTATCTAATGGTAATGAATGATTCTATGATATCTATAATTTTAAAGAACTAGACGTCTCTATTTAATATTAAAGAAGGTGAACAGACACATGTTAACGGATTTGCACATAGCTGTCATTGGTGGTGATGCAAGACAGCTTGAGGTCATACGAAAGCTCATCCAATTAGATGCAAAAACATCGCTTATAGGGTTTGATCAGCTTGATCACGGCTTTACTGGTGCGACCAAATATCAAATTGATGAACTAAATTTTTCCGATGTCGATGCCATTATTTTGCCTGTACCAGGTACAAATCATGAAGGGCAAGTCGATACCATCTTTTCAAATGAAAAAGTAATTTTAACAGAAGAGATCTTAGCTAGTACTCCTGCGCATTGTACCATTTATTCAGGAATTAGTAATGATTATTTAAATAGCCTTGTTCAAAAGACAAATCGAACACTCATTCAGCTGTTTGAGCGTGACGATGTTGCTATCTACAACTCAATTCCAACAGTTGAGGGGACAATTATGCTGGTCATTCAACATACAGACTTTACAATACATGGAGCGAATATATCCGTTCTTGGATTAGGAAGAGTAGGAATGAGTGTGGCGCGCTCGTTTGCAGCATTAGGAGCAAATGTAAAGGTTGGTGCGCGTAAATCAGAGCATTTAGCACGCATTAGCGAAATGGGGTTAATACCGTTTCATTTAAAGGATTTAGCTCAAGAAATAACGGATAGTGATATTTGTATTAATACGATTCCATATCCGGTTTTGACATCTAGTGTCTTAGCCAATATTCCAACGCATGCTCTTGTAGTGGACCTTGCATCAAAGCCTGGAGGTACTGATTTTCGCTACGCTGAAAAAAGAGGAATTAAAGCGATTCTAGCACCGGGACTTCCTGGAATCGTGGCACCAAAAACAGCAGGACAAATCGTTGCCAATGTCATTGTGACGTTACTGAAAGAAGCTGCTGATCAAAGGGAGGAGAAACAATAATGTCACTTAAAGGAAAACGAATTGGTTTTGGTTTAACGGGCTCTCACTGTACGTACGATGCAGTAATGCCAGAAATTGAAAAGCTTGTCAATTTAGGAGCAGAAGTAATGCCTGTGGTATCTTATACTGTTCAATCAACAAATACACGTTTTGGAGATGGAGAAGATTGGATTCGAAAAATTGAAGAAGTTACCGGGAACTCTGTTATCAATACCATTGTAAAAGCAGAGCCATTAGGACCCAAAATTCCACTTGACTGCATGGTAGTTGCTCCAATTACTGGAAATACAATGAGTAAATTTGCGAATGCTATGACCGAATCCCCAGTTCTAATGGCTGCAAAAGCAACGCTACGTAATAATAAGCCTGTTGTCTTAGGTATTTCAACCAATGACGCATTGGGTCTAAATGGTGTAAACTTAATGCGACTAATGGCTACTAAAAACATTTACTTTATTCCATTTGGTCAAGATGATCCTATTTCAAAGCCAAACTCAATGGTAGCTCGTATGCCGATGCTTTCTGATACGGTGTATGCGGCATTGGAAGGGAAACAAATTCAACCTGTTGTCGTGGAGCGTTTTCGCGATTAAGAAACAAAGTAGCGCGCCGCATCATAAAGTAATTTTAAGAATATATTTCTGTCAAAGGTGAAAAAAGAAGAGAAGATTTTAAAATCTTCTCTTCTTTAGCGCAATAAAATAAGGTATTATGTTAAAATAGTCAGTATATGCAGAAAAATGTTGAGTAGTTGAAAATTGTTGGAGGCGGTATTAAAATGACAAGAGAATTACATGTAGCAGTAGTAGGAGCAACAGGTGCAGTAGGACAACAAATGATAAAAACTCTACAAGAGCGTAATCTTCCAATTGGCAAATTAACATTATTATCTTCAGCTCGTTCAGCGGGTAAGAAAGTCACTTATAATGGAGAAGAAATAATCATTCAAGAAGCAAAGCCAGAGAGCTTTGAAGGAGTAGATATTGCTTTATTTAGCGCAGGAGGAAGCATTTCCAAGGCGTTAGCACCGGAAGCAGTGAAACGTGGAGCGATTGTAGTTGATAATACAAGCGCATTTCGTATGGATGAAAACGTACCTTTAGTTGTGCCAGAAGTAAACGAAGAAGCACTAAAAGCACATAATGGAATCATTGCAAATCCAAACTGTTCAACGATTCAAATGGTAGCAGCACTGCAGCCACTGCGTGAAAAATACGGTTTATCTAAAGTGATTGTATCGACGTATCAAGCTGTTTCAGGTGCTGGTGCCGCAGCAATTAATGAATTAAAGGAACAAGCACAAGCAATCCTGGACGAAAAAGAATTCACGCCAGAAATTTTACCAGTTGGTGGGGATAAAAAGCATTACCAAATTGCTTTTAACGCTATTCCTCAGATTGATAAGTTCCAAGATAACGGCTTTACATTCGAAGAAATGAAAATGATTAACGAAACGAAAAAAATTATGAGCATGCCTGAACTACCAGTAGCTGCTACTTGTGTTCGCTTACCGGTTGTTACAGGACATTCAGAGTCAGTTTATATTGAAATTGAAAACAATGATGCAACGGTAGCTGATGTGAAAAAATTACTAGCTGATGCACCTGGTATCGTTTTACAAGATGACCCAGAGAATCAAGTATATCCAATGCCTGCAGACTGCGTAGGCAAGCGTGAAGTATTCGTTGGTCGTATCCGTAAAGATTTAGATCACGAAAATGGCTTCCATATGTGGATTGTATCTGATAACTTATTAAAAGGTGCAGCTTGGAATTCTGTACAAATTGCAGAGTCACTTATTAAGCTTGGCTTAGTAAAATAAGCGCAACTAGCGTGTTTCAGAGTATTAATGAGGTGTAAGTATGAAAATCATCGTCCAAAAATTTGGAGGAACTTCCGTTCGTAATGAACAAGGAAGAGAACGTGCTATTCATCATCTGAAAAATGCACAAAAAGAAGGTTACAAAGTAGTGGTAGTTGTATCTGCAATGGGACGTAAAGGCGAACCATATGCAACGGATACGCTGTTATCACTTGTGAATGGTAATAAGGCTTCTGTGAATAAACGAGAGTTAGATATGTTAATGGCTTGTGGAGAATTAATTTCTTCCGTTGTATTCACTAACTTATTAAACGAAAATGGCATAAAGGCTACAGCTCTAAATGGTGCTCAGGCTGGTTTTATCACGAATAGTGATTTTACTAATGCCAAGATTATTGAAATGAAATGTGACCGTATAATAGAAGAATTAGAAGAGTATGATGTCGTGGTAGTAACAGGCTTTCAAGGAGCAAACGAAAGCGGTGATACAACAACGTTAGGTCGAGGAGGTAGCGACACGTCTGCTTCTGCTTTAGGAGCTGCATTACAAGCTGAATACATTGACATTTTTACAGATGTCGAAGGGGTAATGACAGCAGATCCACGCATTGTTGAAGATGCAAGACCGCTATCGGTTGTGACATATAATGAAATTTGTAACATGGCATATCAAGGTGCGAAGGTTATTCATCCAAGAGCTGTTGAAATTGCTATGCAGGCCAAAGTACCAATGCGCGTACGTTCAACCTATGCTGACTCTGAAGGTACACTAGTGACTTCCCATAGTGCGGCTCAACAGCGTGGAAGCGATGTCCAAGAGCGTCTTGTAACAGGCATTGCTCACGTATCCAATGTGACACAAATTAAGGTATTCAGTAAGGACGGTTATTACGACACGCAGGCTGAAGTATTTAAAGCTATGGCTCAGGAAAAGATTAGCGTGGACTTTATTAATATTTCACCAAAAGGTGTTGTGTACACTATTACTGAAGAATCAACAGATAAAGCGATTGCGGTTTTACAAGAGCTTGGTTACGAGCCTTCTGTTATCCGCAATTGTGCTAAGGTATCTATCGTAGGTGCAGGGATTGCCGGTGTGCCTGGCGTAACGGCTAAAATTGTAACGGCGCTTGCAAGCGAAGGAATTCAAATTTTACAATCAGCTGATAGTCACACAACAATTTGGGTACTTGTAAAAGAAGAGGATTTGAAGAAAGCAGTTAATGCACTTCACCGTGCTTTTGATTTATCAAAAGTAACTCAATAAAGTAAACAGACTCCATCAATTAAATATTGTTGATGGAGTTGTTTACCAATGGAGATAATTGAACGTCAAGGAGTGAAGACATGATTGATTTTGGTAAAGTAGCAACGGCTATGGTAACCCCTTTTGATCATAAGGGAAACATTGATTTTGAAAAAACAACACAGTTAATTAACTATTTGATTGAGAATGGATCAGATTCTTTAATCATTGCTGGAACAACGGGTGAATCACCAACGTTATCCACAGAAGAAAAGCTAGCTCTATTTAGACACTCAGTTAAAGTAGCGGCAGGTCGTGTTCCAGTAGTAGCTGGAACTGGTAGTAACAACACGTATGCATCGATTGAGCTAACAAAAAAAGCTGAAGAAATTGGCGTAGATGCTGTAATGATCGTTGCGCCGTATTACAATAAACCAAATCAAGAAGGTTTATATCAGCATTTTAAAGCAATTGCAGAGAGCACAAAGCTTCCTGTGATGCTTTATAACATTCCAGGTCGCTCTGTTATTAACATGGAGCTTACTACCATTGTACGCTTGTCAGAGCTTTCAAACGTAGTAGCAATTAAAGATGCAAGCGGAGATCTTGACGCTATGACAGCTATTATTAACAATACAGCTGATGACTTTGCGCTTTATAGTGGCGATGACGGTTTAACGTTGCCGGTATTATCAATTGGTGGTAATGGTATTATTTCTGTGGCGTCTCACGTATTAGGTAACGAGATGCAAGCGATGGTATCAGCATTTGAGACGGGTAAAGTAAAAGAAGCAGCTCAACTACATGGTAAATTATTGCCTGTTATGAAGGCTCTTTTCTCTGCTCCAAGCCCAACACCTGTAAAAACGGCTCTGCAGTTTAAAGGTTTAGACGTAGGATCTGTACGTTTACCACTTGTTCCTTTAACTGAACCTGAGCGTGAATCATTACGAAAAATGCTTAACACGCTATAATAAAAAGCCTCCTCATTCGGGACTGACCCCTGTTTTTGAGACAGGAATCAAAACACCTTTTAAACAACCCGTTTTCTGTATTGTACAGGAGACTGGTTGTTTAATTTTGTTTGAATACGGGCATGGTTATAATACGTAATATAGCTTTTGACGGTTTGCTCTATGATGGTAGTCGTAGTGTATGTCAACTCGTCAAGGTAGAACGTTTCAGACTTTAGTGAGGAATGAAACGATTCAATTGAGGCATTATCTGCAGGCGTCCCTTTTCGGGACATACTCATGATAATGCCTTTCTCTTTAATTGTTTGTTGATAAGCATACGATGTGTACACAGAGCCTTGATCACTATGCAACGTGCACCCTTCCGGTAGAGAAGGGAGTTGGTTAAGCGTGTCTAAAACAAACGCGACATTTTGACAATCACCAATGGAATACGCAATAATTTCTCCGTTAAATAAATCTTGAATACTTGAAAGATACAATGGTTTCGGCCCAAAAGGCAAGTACGTAATATCGGTCACAAGCTTTTGAAGAGGGCGTTCAGCTCGAAAGTCACGATTTAATATATTCTCTGCAACCTGATAAGGTTGCCCTGTTCGCTGCCGTTTCTTCCGTTTAACGCGACATTGCCAACCGTATTTCTGCATGGTACGCTGCACAAACTTGTGGTTAATCTTCATGGTTCGCTTGAGTACAGCTGTGATCTTCCGATAGCCATATCGAAACTTGTGTGCACGACATTGTTCACCCACTTGCTGTTCCATCCATTTCTTTCGTGTATCCTGTTGACTATGCTGCTTCCAACGGTAGTAAGTGGACCGAGGAATACCAAGATGGAAACAGATTTGATAAATAGGGATTTGTTCTTTTAACTCTTCCACTAGGTTCACTGCGATTTCTGGTACCACTTCCTTTCCAATTCCTTGTACTTTTTTAAAATCTCGATTTGTTGCTTTAATTGTCGGTTCTCAGTCTTTAACTTAGCTGTCTCGTTTTCAAAATCAGGACCTTTTCCATAGGCATATTGCTTGCCTACTGGCTGTTCCAACCGGTGTACATCCCCATTTTGATACCACTTCATCCATGTTTTTAATTGGGTAGGATTCCGAATGTTTAGTTGTGATAAGACTTCTTTTACAGGTACACCGGCTAACCTCATTTCAATCGCTTTTAACTTTATTTCGACTGGATAACTGACTCTTGTTCCCATAGAAAAAACACCTCCAAGTGATTGTTAGGTACTACATACCCAGTTTTCAACTTAAAGGTGTTTTTTATTTGTCTCACTTTATGGGGTCAGTCCCTTCGTAAAAGAATGCAGGGGGCTTTTTTTATTCATTAGAAAAGCATGGATGAAATTTCTTGTATTCCAATTCTGTCATCAGTTATAATGAAGACAAATGAGATTATGGACGGGTCTATGATTTTGGGAGGAAACGGAATTGAATAAAAAGACAGAAAATATTAAAATTTCAGCTTTGGGTGGTATAGGAGAAATCGGTAAAAATATGTACATCGTTGAGGTGAACGACGATATCTATGTACTAGATGCAGGAGCAAAGGTTCCAGGCGGGGATATGCTTGGAATTGATATGGTGATTCCTGATATTTCGTATTTAATTGAAAATAAGGAACGTGTAAAAGCTATTTTCTTAACGCATGGTCACGAAGAACAAATTGGTGCTATTCCATTTATTTCAAAAAAACTTGAAGTGCCCGTATATGGAACGGAATTTACCCTTGCGTTAGTAAAAGAAAGAATGAAAGAGGTTGGACTAAATAGTTTCTCATTGTTAAACGTTATCAGCTCATCGACACGTCTTTCGTTTGAGAACGTAAGCGTTTCATTTTTCCGAACAAACCACAGTATTCCTGACTCAGTAGGCATTTGTTTGCATACTTCACATGGCGCAATCGTACATACAGGAGACTTTATTTTCGATCAAAATCGTTTGTCAAAAAAACCTGATATTGGAAAAATGGCGATGATTGGTGAGCAAGGAGTATTGTGCTTGCTATCTGATAGTATCAATGCTGAAAAGCCTGGATATACAACATCTGAAGCTGTAATTGGTCAAGAGATTGCTTCGCTGTTCCATCATACAAAAGGACGAATTATTGTAGCGACATATAGCTCAAACATTCAGCGGATTCAGCAGGTAATTCAGGCAGTGTATGAAACCAATCGCAAGCTAGTTGTAGTTGGAAAAAGTATGATGAAAACAATTGAAATCGCAGTGGAACTTGGACACTTATCAATACCCGAAGATTTAATTGTCCCTGTGCAAAAGCTTCGCGATATTTCTGAGCACGAAACGGTTGTGCTAACGACAGGGCATCAAGGAGAGCCAATGGCAGCATTACATCGCATGGCCAAACAATCTCATAAATTTATTCAAGTGAAAAAAGACGACACGGTGCTAATTGCTGCAACACCAATTCCGGGCCATGAAGTAATCTTTGCAAAAGTAATCGACATTATTAGTCGCTTAGGAGCAAACGTCGTTCATAGCCAAAAGCAAGTTCACGCTTCTGGGCATGGCAGTCAAGAAGAACTAAAATTCATGTTGAATTTAATGAATCCTAAATACTTAATCCCTGTAAACGGCGAATATCGTATGCAAAAATCACATGAAAAAATTGCAAAGGAAATAGGCTTAGCTGATGATGAAATTTTTGTACTTGATAAAGGTGAGGTAATTGAGTATAAAGACGGTCGCATGCAGCCATCAGGACGTATCTATGCAGGAAATACGTTAATAGATGGACTAGGTGTGGGTGACATTGGTAATATTGTCTTACGTGATCGTCGCTTGCTATCACAAGATGGAATTTTAACAGTGGTGGTTACAATCAATAAGAAGCAGCGTACTGTTGTGGCAGGACCGGAAATTATTTCTCGAGGGTTTGTATATGTAAGAGAATCGGAAGCTCTACTTACAGAGGCAGGAAAAGTGGTTGAAGAGATTTTAGCAAAGTGCATGGAAGAAAAAGTGATTGAATGGTCATCTTTAAAATTAAAAATGCGCGAAGCGTTAAATCAGTTTTTATATGAAAAAACAAGACGTAAACCGATGATTTTACCAATTATCATGGAAATATAAGAGTTAAGAGGCTGGAAGGTAAAAGCTAATGACATATCCGAGCTATTGAGAGTTAACTCTCAATAGCTCGGATTTTTTTGGTGAGTAGGAAAGCAAGTTTAAAAAAGAGTGGAAAGTGAGTGACTGCAGCGCAATGGAGTAAACTTGTACTTTCAACCTAACTCGTTTAGAACAGTCAGAGTTCGCCTTTGAAAAAGAAGCATTTGGACTCTTTTTATTAAGAAACAGTATGAATTGTAAAAGCGATGGATTTAATAAAAAAGAAAAGCTCATACTAACAATATTATTGTTGGAAAGGAGCAAAATGATGTTTGAACCCAATGAAATGAATTCTTCAGAAACAGCACCACAGCAACCTGAAAAAGGTGAAGAGAATACTAAAGGTGGTATTTTGGATAAAATTCAGCAGCTAGGACAAACAAACGTTGCACAGATGCCACAGGATTCAAAGATTCACTGTTTAACAATTGTAGGGCAAGTAGAAGGGCATATGCAGCTACCGCCTCAAAATAAAACGACAAAATACGAGCATGTTATTCCACAAATTGTAGCGATTGAGCAAAACCCTAACATTGAGGGTTTATTAATTATTTTAAATACGGTAGGTGGAGACGTAGAAGCTGGTTTAGCAATTGCTGAAATGATTGCTTCTCTTTCAAAACCGTCAGTATCAATTGTGCTTGGAGGAGGACATTCAATTGGAGTCCCAATTGCAGTATCCACTCATTATTCCTTTATTGCTGGCACTGCTACAATGACAATACACCCAATCCGTTTGACGGGCTTAGTTATTGGCGTACCTCAAACATTTGAATACTTAGATAAAATGCAGGAACGGGTGGTCAATTTCGTTACGCATCATTCAAATATTACCGAAGAAAAATTTAAAGAGCTTATGTTTTCAAAAGGTAATCTAACACGAGACATTGGAACAAATGTTGTGGGAGCCGATGCAGTTGAATACGGATTAATTGATGAAGTTGGCGGGGTAGGTCAAGCTATTAAAAAGCTTAATGAGCTTATTGAACAGAAGGGTCAACATCAACAGGAGAACCAGTTATTGCAATGATTTTGTATACAATGATGCCCCAAGAGCTAATTTATCCCGATACAACACAAGCCGAGCTTCCAAAACAGAAAATGATGCAGTATAATGGCATTTCCATGCTTGTAGAAGAAAACGAATACAATCAACAGCAAATTGTACGTATTTTAAGCACAGACCCTCAGCATTATTTAGACAAAAAATATTATCCTGGTCAAATTCTGTCGTAAGGATTTGAGTATAATTTTACTAAAACTATATGGTATAATAATAAATGAGTATGTTGCAGCCGAGTAATGGCTGCTTTTTTGTTCAGTTTATATGAATAAGAAAATCAACATAGGAAGACGTTGATTGGAGTGAGAACATGGCAAAGAAAAAGCGAAGAGGAAAATTTAAGAAAGAAGAATGGAAACGTATTGTCCGATTTGAACTCATAGGCTTATTATTATTAGCTATTACATTAATTGCGATGGCAGGGCTTGGTGCGGTTGGCCAGGCGCTTGTGCTGCTTGTTCGCCTTTTTATTGGTGAGTGGTACATGCTTATGCTAATCGGCTTGCTTGTGCTGGCAGGCTATATTATTTGGAAAAGGGCACTGCCACCGTTTATAACAAGACAACTAGTTGGTACATATTTAATTATTTTAGCAATTTTATTATTTAGTCACGTCACGCTATTTGAAAACCTTTCTAAGAATGGTACTTTTACTGATCCTTCAGTCATTTTAAATACATGGGATTTATACATGCTAGAAGCAACTGGGGAAGTAAATCGCAGTGATTTAGGTGGAGGAATGGTTGGAGCCGTTATGTTTGCGATGTTCTATTATTTATTTGACAGTTTAGGAACTGAGCTCATTGCTTCCCTCTTAATTGTGATTGGCGTGTTATTAATTACGGGACGTTCTTTACACGAAACGCTTCGAAAGGTATTAACGCCAATTGTCCGCTTTTTAGTCACGGAATTAAAAGAGGGTTGGGAAGATATTACAAATTGGGCTTCTAAAAAGAAGCAAAGATCTAAAGGGAAGAAAAAGCGTAAACTAACTGTGGAAGAAGAGGAGGAGAGTGATGAACAGGAAGTAGAAGCACCTGTCATTGCAAAGCAGCCTCCAATTATTGAGCACTTTGATTATGAAGAAGAAGCTGATTCACTTCCAGCGTCTGTTCAGGCTCAGCCAGACCCTCAGCCACAGCCAACAGTTAAGCCTGTTCAACCAGTGGAAAAGAAAGAAAGCCCAGCTCAACAAGAAGAAAAGGCGCCTGTTATTTCATTTGTGGAAGCTGAAAACATGGAATATGAACTTCCACCTATCCGATTGTTAACAATGCCGAAGAAAAGTAATCAAGCAAAAGAGAAGAAGAATATTTATAAAAATGCTGAAAAACTAGAAAAAACGTTTCAAAGCTTTGGTGTAAAAGCCACGGTTGCCAAGGTTCACTTAGGACCTGCTGTTACCAAATATGAAGTATATCCGGATGTTGGGGTGAAAGTAAGTAAAATCGTAAATTTAAGCGATGACTTAGCTTTAGCTCTTGCTGCGAAAGATATTCGAATTGAAGCGCCTATTCCAGGTAAATCAGCAGTAGGTATTGAAGTCCCTAATGAAGAGGTAGCAATGGTTTCGCTTCGTGAAGTCTTGGAATCCAAAGACAAAATGGATCCTGATAAAAAGCTGCTAGTGGGGCTGGGAAGAGATATATCTGGCGACGCTGTCTTAGCGGAATTAAATAAAATGCCTCATATGCTTGTTGCCGGAGCGACAGGAAGCGGTAAAAGTGTTTGTATTAACGGAATTATCATTAGTATTTTAATGAGAACGAAGCCCCATGAAGTCAAGCTCATGATGATTGACCCTAAAATGGTGGAACTTAATATGTATAATGGTATTCCACATCTACTGGCACCCGTTGTTACTGATCCAAAGAAAGCATCTCAAGCTTTAAAGAAAGTCGTAAGCGAAATGGAGCGCCGCTATGAGCTCTTTTCACACAGTGGTACAAGAAACATTGAAGGCTATAATGATCTTGTGAAGCGCCACAATGATGACTCGGATGCTAAGCAACCGACACTACCTTACATTGTTGTTATTGTCGATGAGTTAGCTGACTTAATGATGGTTGCTTCATCAGACGTTGAAGATTCGATTACTCGTTTAGCACAGATGGCGCGTGCAGCAGGAATTCATTTAATTATTGCAACACAAAGGCCGTCTGTTGACGTTATTACAGGGGTTATTAAAGCGAATATTCCGTCTCGAATTGCGTTTAGCGTATCCTCTCAAACCGATTCTCGTACCATTTTAGATATGGGAGGAGCCGAGAAGCTGTTAGGCCGTGGAGATATGCTGTTTATGCCGGTCGGAGCTTCTAAGCCAGTACGTGTACAGGGAGCATTTCTATCTGATGAAGAAGTTGAAGAAGTGGTTGATTTCGTTATTGCTCAGCAAAAAGCGCAATACCAGGAAGAAATGATTCCAACAGACGCGCCAGAACAAGTGGAAGAAGTAGCGGATGAATTGTATGATGAGGCAGTTCAGCTTGTAGCAGAAATGCAAACAGCATCTGTTTCAATGCTACAAAGGCGCTTTAGAATTGGGTATAATCGCGCAGCTCGCCTGATTGATGCAATGGAAGAACGTGGAGTTGTCGGACCTTATGAAGGTAGTAAACCTCGAGCAGTACTTGTTTCACAACAAAACGAAGATGTTGGAACATAATTAAATGGTTAGAGAAGACGTAGAGCATATGCCCTACGTCTTTTTTTGTCATAAATGCTGTTATTTTTTTATAAAAAGGTATTATAAAAAAATGTGTTATCATATTTTGTTAGGTAAAATACGAATGTTATTTTTTAAAATTAATTATTTGTTTGTCTTTAATAAATAAATATTGAAATATGGGGTTGTTAGACATGCTTACATGCAACAAATAGAAAAAATCAATATTTTTTAAAAAATATTAAAATTTTTTACATAAAATTAATATAACCTATTTATTTATGTCGAAAAAAATGATATATTATTTTCGATTAAAGAGTCAAACATCAGAGGTCTGATGACTAGTTTAGGGTATGGAGGAAGTGTGATGTCTATTCGAGCGGATAATCGACATTTGTATTTACAAGTGATTGATAACATTAAACAAAACATTGAACGAGGAGTTTTTAAAGAAAAAGAGAGACTTCCATCAGAGTTTGATTTGTCAAAACAGTTAGGCGTAAGCAGAGCGACGCTGCGTGAAGCACTTCGCATATTAGAAGAAGAAAACGTCATTGTCAGAAGACATGGAGTAGGTACGTTTGTTAATGCTAAGCCAACGTTTCTTTCAGGCATTGAGCAATTAAATAGTATAACACATATGATTGAACAAGCTGGAATGAAGCCGGGTACCATTTTCTTATCATCAAATGTGCAAGTGGCTTCAGAAAATGACATAGAGCGTTTTGGCTGTCAAATCGATGAAAAAATGCTTTTTGTTGAGCGTGTGAGAACTGCAAATAATGAGCCGGTTGTATACTGCATGGACAAAGTTCCACAAGCAATACTACCTGAAGATTTTGAATATAAGCAAGAGTCTTTATTAGAAATTCTTGAAAAACAGGCTGGCAAACATATTTCATATGCAGTAGCTCATATTGAGCCGATCGGGTACCATGAAAAAGTTTCTCCCATTTTACAATGTAGTCCAGAGACAGCGCTTCTTGTACTGCGACAAATGCATTATGACCAATATGATGAACCAATTTTACATTCCATTAACTATTTCAAAGCAGATAAATTTAGTTTCCAAGTATTAAGAAAAAGAGTTTAATAGGTTTTAAGTTTTCGCAATTTTAGTAATGATTGTGCGCTGATTCTTTTAAGGAGGTGTTCAATACCAAGCGCGACGAACGTGAAGTAGAACTACGATTCTTTTACACTATTTGGGGGGTTAATAAAATGACAAAACGTAAATATGGAATGGCTTTATCACTTATGTTAGCAGCAGGTACATTATTAAGTGCCTGTGGATCTAGTGACTCAGAAAGCGGAAGCGGTGAAAAAGCGGCTTCTGATTTTAAAGTAGGGATGGTTACAGATACTGGTGGAGTTGATGACAAATCATTTAACCAATCAGCATGGGAAGGTCTTACAAAATTCGGGAAAGAAAATAAATTAGAAGAAGGTACAGGTTATAAATATCTGCAATCGGCTGAAGCTGCTGAATACCAAAGTAACTTATCAACGTTTGCTGAAGCAGGCTATAACCTTACGTACGGTATCGGTTTCTTACTGAAAGAGGACATTAAAAAAGTAGCTGGTCAATATCCAGAATCACATTTTGCACTAGTTGATGACACGTTAAAGTCAGAAAACTTAGACAACGTTGCAAGCATTCTATTTAACGAAGAGCAAGGCTCATTCTTAGTAGGTGTAGTTGCAGCTAAACAAACAGCAACCAATAAAATCGGCTTTGTTGGTGGAGTAGAATCTCCGTTAATTAAAAAGTTTGAAAATGGCTTTAAAGCAGGTGTTAAAGCTGTAAACCCAGACGCTGAGGTAGTTGTTCAGTACGCGGAAGACTTCAACGCTCCAGAAAAAGGTTCAGCGATTGCATCAACAATGTATAGTCAAGGTGCTGACATTGTATATCACGCAGCAGGTGGTACTGGTAACGGAGTATTCACTGAAGCGAAAAACCGTGCGAAAAAAGGTGAAAAGGTTTGGGTAATTGGCGTAGACCGTGACCAACACCAAGAAGGTATGCCAGAAAACGTAACGCTAACATCGATGGTAAAACGTGTGGATATTGCGGTTGAAGAAGTAGCAAAACAAGCAAAAGACGGAAAATTCCCTGGTGGAGAAGAAGTAGTGTTTGGACTTCAAGAAGATGCGGTTGGTATTGCTCCAACTATGGATAATGTCACAGACGAGTCAAAAACCGCGGTTGAAGAGTACAAGCAAAAAATCTTAGATGGCGAAATTAAAGTACCAGCAACAGATGATGCATATAAAGAATTTGAGAAAACTCTTAAATAATTCTTCATATCACAACAGGATAGATATGAAAAAAGGCTAGTGAACCACTAGCCTTTTTCATAGCCTTTAAGATGATAAGAAAAAGTAATAGACTTTACTCTAGATACAAATAGGGAGTGAACATAGTGGAATATGTAATTGAAATGCTAAATATTCGTAAAGAGTTTCCGGGTATCGTAGCGAATGATAACATTACACTCCAAGTGAAAAAAGGAGAAATCCATGCTTTACTAGGTGAAAATGGTGCAGGGAAATCAACGCTGATGAACGTTCTTTTTGGGCTTTATCAACCTGAAAAAGGTGAAATAAAGGTCAAAGGAAAAGCTGTTAAAATTACGAATCCAAATATTGCAAATGACCTAGGAATTGGAATGGTTCACCAGCACTTTATGCTTGTGCAAAATTTCACGGTTACTGAAAATATTATCCTCGGAAATGAGCCTACAAAAGCAGGAAAGATTAACATTGCAAAAGCTGCTAAAGAGATTGAGGCATTATCAAATCAATACGGGCTTTCTGTTGATCCATATGCAAAAATTGAGGATATTTCAGTTGGTATGCAGCAGCGTGTCGAAATTTTAAAAACCTTATATCGCGGTGCAGAAATCTTAATCTTTGATGAGCCGACAGCGGCTCTTACACCTCAAGAAATCACAGAATTAATTGAAATTATGAAGCGTTTAATTAAAGAAGGAAAATCCATTATTTTAATTACTCATAAATTAAAAGAAATTATGGCAGTTTGTGACCGCTGTACGATTATTCGCAAAGGTGTAGGGATTGGAACAGTGACGGTTTCTGAGACCAATCCAGATGAATTGGCGTCCTTAATGGTTGGACGTGAAGTGCATTTTAAAACAGAAAAGAAAACAGCAGAACCAAAAGATGCTGTGTTAACAATAGATGGCTTAGTCGTGGAAGATGCCCGCGGAGTAGCAGCTGTTAATGATCTATCGCTAACTGTCAAGGCGGGTGAAATTGTAGGAATTGCAGGAGTAGATGGTAATGGGCAAACAGAACTAATTGAAGCCCTCACAGGTCTTACAAAAATCAAATCAGGTTTTATTAAGCTAAATGAAAGTGACCTCACAAAGCTATCAGCACGTAAAATTACTGAATCAGGTGTAGGACATATTCCACAAGACCGCCATAAGCACGGCCTTGTTTTGGACTACACAATTGGTGAAAATATCGCACTTCAAACGTATTACAAAGAACCAATGTCTAAAAGAGGTATTTTGAACTATAAAGAGATTTATAGAAAAGCGAAAGAACTCATTGCAGAATATGATGTTCGCACACCGAGTGAGTATACGCAAGCTCGAGCCCTTTCTGGAGGTAACCAGCAAAAAGCCATTATCGCTCGTGAAGTAGACCGCAGTCCGGAGTTATTAATTGCAGCTCAGCCGACACGCGGATTGGATGTGGGAGCAATTGAGTTTATTCATCGTAAATTAATCGAAGAGCGTGATAAAGGAAGAGCGGTTCTTCTTGTATCTTTAGAACTGGATGAAGTTATGAATTTAAGTGATCGTATAGCTGTTATCTACGAAGGTAAAATCGTTGATATTGTGAATCCAAACGAGACGAATGAGCAGGAGCTTGGGTTATTAATGGCAGGCGGAAAGCGCGAGAAAGCAGGTGAAACATCATGAAATGGCTAAGAAATGAGCGAACCATTCATATTCTAATTCCAGTTATCTCGGCAATTTTAGGGTTACTTGCTGGTGCAATTATCATGGTTCTTGGAGGCTATGATGCGGTAAAAGGGTATGATTCTTTATTTAACGGTATGTTGGGTAGTCCAAAAGCTATAGGTGAAACGATTCGTGCAATGACGCCTCTTGCTTTAGCTGGTATTGCCGTGGCGTTTGCCTATAAGACAGGCTTATTTAATATTGGGGTAGAAGGTCAGCTACTCGTTGGCTGGTTAGCAGCGGTTTGGGTAGGCTACGCTTTTGAACTTCCGTCTGTTATTCATATACCACTCGCAATCCTTGCAGCAGGTGTTGCTGGTGCATTGTGGGCCTTTATTCCTGGGTTTTTAAAAGCACGCTTTCATGTTCATGAGGTTATTGTCTCTATTATGATGAACTATATTGCACTGTATACAACCAGCAGTATCATTCGTGAGTTTTTATATGCAGGAAATGAAAAATCGTACAACATCCATGAGTCAGCTTCATTGGCATCTTCATTTTTAGCTGAAGCAACGAACAATTCTCGTTTACACTATGGGATTATTGTCGCATTTTTAGCAGCTTTTGTAATGTGGTTTCTATTGAACAAAACGTCAAAAGGCTTTGAACTTCGGGCCGTTGGGTTTAATCAGCAGGCTTCTAAATATGCAGGGATGAATGTATCTCGCAACATCATCCTTTCCATGTCAGTATCCGGTGCGTTTGCAGGATTAGCCGGTGCAATGGAAGGCCTTGGTACATTCCAATATATGAATACTTTTACGTCATTTACTGGAACAGGGTTCGACGGAATTGCTGTTGCTCTTTTAGGAGCCAATAGTGCAATTGGTATCTTACTTGCTTCTTTCCTATTTGGAGGGTTACAAACAGCAGCACCACAAATGAACTTTATGGCGGGAGTGCCGTCGGAATTAATTGAGATTGTTATCGCTCTTATCATTTTCTTCGTGGCGTCCAGTTACCTTATTCGTTGGATTATTGGTCGTTTAAGTAAAGGAGGAGCACAATGAGTTTCTTAGACGTTTTAATTATAATTATTCCAGCTGCGCTGTACTCTGCGGCACCGCTTATTTTTACAGCATTAGGTGGAGTGTTCAGTGAGAAGTCTGGCGTTGTAAATATTGGTCTTGAAGGTCTTATGATGTTTGGTGCATTTACGGGAATTGTTTCAACACTACTTCTTCAAGACTCATTGGGTGCATGGGCACCTTGGGTTTCAATTTTAATTGCAGCAGGGGCTTGTGCAATCTTTTCACTTATTCATGCCGTAGCAAGTATTACGCTTAAAGCAGATCAAGTAGTCAGCGGAGTTGCGCTCAACTTCTTAGCTGGAGGTTTATCTATCTTTTTAATCAAGAAAATCTTTGGAAAAGGACAAACGGATTTTATTCAATTCCGTATTGATAAAACAAGCATTCCTGTTCTATCTGATATCCCGGTTATTGGTAAGCTATTTTTCTCTAATGTTCCAGTGACGTCATACTTAGCAATTTTGTTAGCCTTTGTTGTATGGTATATCATTTACAAAACGCCGTTTGGGCTGCGTCTTCGTTCTGTAGGTGAACATCCGATGGCTGCAGATACAATGGGAATTAAAGTTATCAGAATGAGATATGTAGGCGTTATGCTATCTGGTGTGTTAGCAGGTATCGGTGGTGCTGTATATGCAACATCAATCGCCACAAATTTTTCAGCAGGTACCATTTCTGGACAGGGCTTCTTAGCGCTTGCTGCCATGATTTTTGGAAAATGGCATCCAATTGGTGCGATGGGAGCGGCTCTCTTCTTTGGCTTAGCACAATCCCTAAGTATTACAGGAGCACAGATTCCAGTTATTCAAGACATTCCAACTGTTATTTTAACAATTGCTCCTTACGTCTTAACAATTTTGGCGCTAGCTGGATTTGTCGGTCGAGCAGAGGCACCGAAAGCACTTGGTACGCCTTATGAAAAAGGTAAAAGATAATAGAATGGTTTTCTGAGGCTAGGACATACGTATTTCAGTTAATGATTTATCCGAACTATCGCGAGTTAACTCCTTTCGATAGTTTGGATATTTTTTGTTAGTGCGGAAAACAATTAAAAAACTAGTGAAATGAAGCGTAGGACACGCGACTGCTGCGGGAGATAAAGGAAGAGCTGAGACCCAGCAGCGCAGCAAAGAGGCTGGGATTCCGCCCCATGGAAAGCGAGTGTCTGCAACGCAATGGAACGAACTTGTTTTTAAAAACTAACTATTGTAGAAAAATCATGATTCGTTTTTGAGAAGAGGTCATTTAGTTATGTTCCAGCCTCTCTTAGTTCAGATGTAGTTTGTGGAAAAAGGAAAGTGTTTCTGTCACAGTGAATGTACAAATACAAGGTGAACTGTTAATTGGAAATATAATTTATTTTGCACCTATGCAAAAAAGCTAAATTGCTTATCTTATTTAGTCTTTATTCAAGAAGGACTTATACGAAAGTTGTTTCCTTGAAAATCTTTCCTCTAATTGGATATAGTGAAGGTAAGACTAAAAACGGCAAAATAAACTAAAAATAAAGGTATTGTGTTGTTTTTAGCAAACTTACTATTAATAAGGAGGTATCTCTATGAAATTATTGACTGAACAAAAGCACGAACTGAATGGCTTAACGCTGCATACAATTCCAACTACAAAGTATAAAACCAATACGTTTATTTTAAAATTAAATGCTCCATTGAATGAAAAAACGGTGACGATGCGAGCTCTTTTACCTTATGTATTACAAAGTGCTACAGAATCTTTTCCAACGACAACACAGCTGCGTACATATTTAGATGAACTCTATGGTGCAACTTTGCAGGTGGATTTGACGAAAAAAGGTGATAACCACGATATAACCATTCGAATTGATATAGCGAACGAAAAATATTTAAAAGATTCAACTCCTCTTCTTCAAAAAGCACTCACGCTGCTTGGTGAAATTCTCTTGAAGCCGGCAACGGAGGAGGGAGCTTTCTTAAATGATGCAATGGAAAAAGAAAAGCGCTCTCTGCGTCAACGTATTCAAGCAGTCTTTGACGATAAAATGCGCTATGCAAATCTTCGCTTAGTTGAAGAGATGTGTAAGGAAGAGCCGTACTCTCTACATGTTAATGGTCGAATTGATGATATTGAGTCGATTACAGCAGCTACGCTTTATGAGTATTATCAACATGTATTAAAAGAAGACGCCATTCATCTCTATGTCATTGGCGATTTTCATGAACAAGAAGTAAAAACCACGGTTGAGCAAGCGTTTGATTTGCCGCAGCGTCAACCAAAAGAAATCAAACGTTCAATTACGAAAAAAGAAATTACCGATGTAAATGAAGTCGTAGAAAAACAAGAGGTAAAGCAAGGGAAGTTAAACATTGGCTACCGTACAAACGTTGTATACGGAGATCGTCAGTACTTTGCTCTTCAAGTGTTTAACGGTATATTTGGCGGCTTTTCTCATTCAAAGTTGTTCATCAATGTCCGTGAAAAAGCAAGCTTAGCTTACTATGCTGCATCGCGAGTTGAAAGTCATAAAGGTCTTCTGATGGTTATGTCAGGAATCGATGCGAAAAACTATGATCAGGCTGTAACCATTATTAAAGAACAAATGGAAGAAATGAAAAATGGATCGTTTACCGATAGCGAAATCGCTCAAACAAAAGCAGTTATTCATAATCAACTGTTAGAAACGGTGGATACACCACGAGGGCTGGTTGAAGTTATGTACCATAATGAATTAACAGGGAAAAGTATTTCCGTTGATGAATACCT
This sequence comes from Priestia sp. FSL W8-0001, assembly GCF_038050335.1. Classification (NCBI taxonomy): domain Bacteria; kingdom Bacillati; phylum Bacillota; class Bacilli; order Caryophanales; family Bacillaceae; genus Priestia; species Priestia sp. FSL W8-0001. Next base: position 2,807,847 of record NZ_JBBPAL010000001.1, on the reverse strand, counting down.
CAAACAAATTGATGCAGTATCAAAACAAGAAATTGTGAAAGTAGCTGAGAATATTCAGATGGATACAGTGTATTTCTTAACAGGAAAAGGCGGTGAAAACAATGGAGAAAATTGAATTTTCCCAGCTGAAAGAGCAGCTTTATCATGAAAAAATGGACAATGGATTAGAAGTTTATATTTTACCAAAGCCTGAATTTAACAAGACGTTTGCGACGTTTACCACAAAATATGGTTCCGTTGACAATCAGTTTGTTCCGCTTGGGGAAGATAAAATGATTAAAGTTCCTGATGGGATTGCGCATTTTCTAGAGCATAAGCTGTTTGAAAAAGAAGATGGTGATGTATTCCAACAATTTAGCAAGCAGGGGGCATCTGCCAATGCATTTACATCATTTACGCGAACAGCATATTTATTTAGCTGTACGTCTAACTTTGAACAAAATTTAGAGACGCTTGTAGACTTTGTTCAAGAACCGTATTTCTCTGAAAAGACAGTCGAGAAAGAAAAAGGAATTATTGGACAAGAGATTACGATGTATGATGATAATCCGGACTGGCGCTTGTACTTTGGAACAATTCAAAACATGTATAAAAATCATCCTGTGAAAATTGATATTGCTGGTACCATCGAGTCCATTTCTCATATTACAAAGGATTTGCTTTATACGTGCTACGAAACGTTTTATCATCCGAGTAATATGTTATTATTTGTGGTAGGGCCCGTTGATGCAGAAAAGGTAATGACTCAAATTCGTGAAAATCAAGCTAAAAAAGATTATGAAGATATGCCTGAAATTACTCGTCATTTTGATAAAGAACCAGAAACAGTAGCGGAACAAAAGCAGGTATTAAATATGCCCGTTCAAGCCTCTAAAGCAATGGTTGGTTTAAAAACAAGAAAGCCTGAACGTTCGGGGCAAGATATGCTTCGACATGAGCTTGCGATGAACATTGTACTTGACCTTGCGTTTGGAAAAAGCTCTTCTTACTATGAGGAACTTTATAAAAATGGACTGATTGATGAGACATTCTCATACGACTATACTGAAGAAAATGGCTTTGGTTTTGCGTTAATTGGTGGAGATACAGAAAATCCGGAAAAATTTTATGCTCGCATTAAAGAAATTTTGCTTGAAGTGAAATCCAACGGTTTGCAAGAAGAAGAATTAGAACGAGTAAGAAAGAAAAAAATTGGAGAATTTTTGCGAGCTTTAAATTCTCCAGAGTTTATTGCCAATCAGTTTACTCGCTATGCGTTTAACGATATGAATTTATTTGATGTTGTAGATACGCTTGAGAAACTGACAGTTGCAGATGTGAAGCACGTAATGGATGATATGATCCATGAGGAGAGCTTTACTGTATGTGAGGTTGTGCCAAAATAAGTGATAAGATAGTATATGAAAAGCTGACGTTGAGTCAGCTTTTTTAATGGATAATATAAGGAGAATCAACATGGAGAAATATGCGCTAATTACAGGAGCAAGTGGCGGAATTGGCAGTGCTATTGCGGAGAAAATGGTAAAGGAAGGGTATGGGGTAGTTCTGCATTATCACCAAAACGAAGCTTCAGTTAACGAAATTGCTAGCCGACTTCGCTTCTACACAAACAATATTATCGTTGTGCAAGGAGATTTATCTTCAAAAGATGGCGTCGATCGGTTTTTAGCTACTCTTTCTGTTCCGATAGACGTACTTATTTATAATAGCGGTCAAAGTTTATCAGGATTAATGACCGATGTTTCAGATAACCAAATTGAAGAGATGGTTTATTTAAGCGTAACGGCTCTTTATCGAATCACCAAGTTTGTTCTTCCTAAAATGATTCAGAAGAAAAATGGGAATATTATCGTTGTCTCATCTATTTGGGGATTAGAAGGAGCTTCTTATGAAGTGTTGTATTCAATGGTGAAAGGCGCTCAGAATACTTTTGTCAAAGCATTGGCCAAAGAGGTTGCGTTAAGTGGAATTCGAGTAAATGGGATTGCACCAGGAGCTATTTTAACAAATATGTTAGCCGATTATACAGAAGAAGATGTTGAAATGATGGAGCAAGAAATTCCCATGGGACGGATTGGGAAGCCGTCAGAAATTGCAGATGTTGTGGCTTATCTAACATCTAATCAGTCTTCTTATATGACAGGGCAAATTTTATCAGTAGATGGCGGTTGGCATACATAATAACGCGAATAAAAAAGAGGAAGGTGTACAAACTATGATATGAATAAACCTTAAGGAGGGCTACTCATGTCAGTATTAGACAATTGGGGTAACTGGAAAAACTTTTTAGGCGATCGCTTACATCATGCTCAAAACGAGGGTATGAACAACGAAGTAATCAATGACTTAGCATATCAAATTGGTGGCTACTTAGCGAACCAAGTTGACGCAAAAAACGAACAAGAAAAAGTATTAGCAGATTTATGGAGCGTTGCTTCAAAAGAAGAGCAACATGCAATTGCTAATATGATGGTGAAGCTTGTTCAAAACAATGGTTCTGCTCATTAATATAACCATGTTAATGAAATGAACAAAAGAAGGAGTCGGCTCAAGTTTTTTGAGAAACGACTCTTTTTTATTTATAAATAAGTCAATGATAAGCAAAGATAAAAACTACAGCGCTTACAATAAGAACATTTACATAAGAAATAGGTTTTACACTTTATAATTTAATGAAAATCATTTATATTTAAATTATGTGAAAAAAGGGGAAAGATAACAGCGGGTACCATTTCATAGGCTCGCATTTTTTACATATCTAATAACAGCTTCTCCGAGTAGTGTTTGAGGTGATTTATTAATCGTTCTTCAAGCATTTTTGTGCTGTGAATGAGCGTTTTAATATGTTCATTCTATTATTGGATTAGGTTTAGACGGAACAAATGGGATGAGGAGGGGTTTCGTGAATAAAATTGAGTGGTACTTAGAATATCAAATACAGAAAAATCGACCTGGTTTATTGGGAGACATTTCGTCTCTTTTAGGAATGTTGGCAATTAATATTGTTACAATTAATGGGGTAGATGACAAAAGGCGTGGTTTATTACTAAGGTGTGATTCCCATGAGCAAATTGAGCGGCTTGAATCTATATTAAAAACAATGGATAATATTGTTGTGACAAAGATGCGTCCTCCCAAGCTACGAGATCGTTTAGCTGTTCGTCACGGTCGTTACATTCAACGAGATGCTGATGATAAAAAGACATTTCGATTTGTACGAGATGAACTTGGACTGCTAGTGGACTTTATGGCAGAGCTTTTTAAGCAAGATGGTCATAAGTTAATTGGTATCAGGGGAATGCCTCGTGTAGGTAAAACAGAGTCGATTGTTGCTGCTAGTGTTTGTGCGAATAAGCGATGGTTATTTGTATCATCAACGCTTTTAAAACAAACGATTCGCAGTCAGCTAATTGAAGATGAGTATAATTCTAATAACATCTTTATCATTGACGGTATTGTATCAACAAGAAGGGCGAATGAGAAACACTGGCAGCTCGTTCGTGAAATTATGAATGTGCCTGCGACAAAGATTGTTGAGCATCCCGATGTATTTGTACAAAATAGTGAATATACGCTGGATGACTTTGCATATATCATTGAATTACGAAATGATCCAGATGAAGAGATTACATATGAAGTCATTGAAGGATCGCAAATGTTTCCAAACGGTGGATTATCCATGTTTGATTTTTAGCATAATTGGTAGGTGTTAATATTGACAGAGTTAGGGCAAAGGTTAAGACAAGAGCGAGAAAATAAAGGGATGTCGCTAGAGGATTTACAAAAAAACACAAAAATTCAAAAGCGCTATTTGATTGGTATTGAAGAAGGCAACTATGATGTAATGCCAGGGAAATTTTATGTGCGAGCGTTTATCAAACAGTATTGTGAAGCTGTAGGATTGAATCCTGATGACATTTTTGATCAGTACAAAACGGATATTCCAACGACTCAAACCGATGATATTCCACAGCCGTTATCTCGTGTTCGCAGTCGAAAAGAAATCCCCCAAAATACGAAAGCGTCAAAAGCAGCAGATTATTTACCGACGATTTTAGTAGTTGCTGGTGTGCTGGTAGTCGGAATTATCATTTGGGTGATTGCTCAAAATATTGTATCCGGGCGTCAAGAAGATCAGGCTGCAAATACTGAACAAACGAATAACGAAGTACAACAATCTGAAGAGCAGCAAGCATCTAATGAAGACCAAGCTGCTAAAGAAGCGGCAGAAAAAGAAGCAACAGAAAAAGAAAAGGCAGACAAAGAAAAAGCTGCTAAAGAAGATGAAGAGAAAAAAGATGAAGAAAAAGAAGAAACAAAGCAAGCTTATAAAGAAGTTCAAAAGTCAGGCCGCAATGGAACATATGAGCTATCTGGAACAGATGAGTTTAAGCTAGAAGTGTCGTCTACTCAAGCTGATACATGGTTAGATGTAAAAAATGGTAAGGGCAATTCATTTTATAATGCCATGTTAAAAAATGGTGAGACAAAAGAATTTGACTTCACGAAAGAAAGTGAAGTTCGAGTGAATATTGGATTCTCACCAGGGGTACAATTGAAAATTAATGGACAAGATGTTTCTTTACCGTTTGATGCAAATCAACAGGTTAGACAAGTTGTAACGATTAAATATGAGCAGGAAAAAGCTCAATAAGTAGCTTAGCAGTATCAAAAATGGTTAAGTCGTGCCGACAACAGTTTGCACGGCTTACGTTTTTGTATGTAATTGGAGGAAACAATAGTGAATTTACCAAATAAGATTACAATCTCTCGAATTTTTTTAATCCCGCTTTTTTTAATTTTAATGATGGCACCGTTACCTTTTGGTGAAGTTAGCGCTGCTGGAATGGACGTGCCAATCGCTCATTTATTAGGGGCAGCGTTATTTATTATTGCGTCTACAACAGACTGGATCGACGGGTACTACGCTCGTAAGTATAATATGGTTACAAACCTTGGGAAATTTTTAGATCCGCTAGCAGATAAGCTATTGGTTTCAGCAGCTTTGATTGCTATTGTAGACTTAGACTTAATTGCCGGTGCAGGTTGGGCTGCAATTATTATTATTAGCCGCGAATTTGGAGTAACAGGCTTACGTTTAGTTCTTGCTGGAGAAGGTGAAGTCGTTGCTGCAAATATGCTAGGTAAAATTAAAACGTGGACACAAATTATTGCTATTTCAGCTATTTTACTTTATAACTTACCCTTTGAATTTGTGTCATTTCCATTTGCAGCAATTGCCCTATGGATTTCTGTTGTATTTACAGTAATTTCTGGATGGGATTACTTTGCGAAAAACAAGCAAGCATTTGTTAATTCAAAATAATGGGGATGATTTCATGAACGCGGAAATTATTGGAGTAGGTTCAGAGCTTTTGCTAGGCCAAATTGCCAATACAAACGCGCAATACCTATCTAAAAAGTTTGCAGAGCTTGGTATTAACGTATATTATCATACGGTAGTTGGCGATAATGAAAGCCGATTGAAAGAAGCAATTTTGACCGCCAAAAAACGTGCGGATTTGATTGTGTTTACAGGTGGGCTTGGGCCAACCAAAGATGACCTTACAAAAGAAACAATTGCTTCAGAACTAGGTGTCTCACTTGTAACAGATCAGCAAGCGCTTGAAAGTATCGAAGCGTATTTCGAAAAAACGAATCGGACAATGACGCCTAATAATAGGAAGCAAGCAATTGTACTTGAAGGTGCAACAATACTGCCAAACGATTATGGAATGGCACCAGGAATGGGCATTACGGTGCGTGGTATTCACTACATGTTATTTCCTGGTCCACCAAAGGAACTTTACCCTATGTATGAATCGTATGGACAAGCATATTTAGCAGAAAAGCTAGATATGAAAGAGCAAATTGAATCTCGCGTTTTACGTTTCTTTGGAATTGGAGAGTCTCAGTTAGAAACAGATATTGAGGATTTATTAGATGCACAAACAAACCCAACCATTGCGCCGTTAGCTGCTGATGGAGAAGTAACGCTTCGCTTAACGGCTAAGCATGGAGATGTGGTTGAGGCTCATCGAATGCTTGATGAAGTAGAAAAGCAGATTATGAGCCGTGTAGGAGAGTTTTTCTACGGATACGATATGACATCTCTACAGGCTGAACTCATTGCTACAATGCGAGAGCAAGAAGTGACCGTTGCTTCAGCTGAAAGTTTAACTGGCGGATTGTTTAGTGGGACGCTAACGAGCATTCCTGGAGCTGGAGATGTTGTAAAAGGTAGCATTGTTGCTTATCACACTGAGGTAAAGCACAATGTGCTACATGTAGCAAAAGAAACCCTAGAGCAAGACGGGGCAGTTAGCGAGAGATGCGCAGAAGAAATGGCTGTTGGTGTGAAAAAGCTGACAGGCTCTGATGTTGGTATTAGCTTTACAGGCGTCGCTGGTCCGTCTAAGCAAGAAGGTAAAGAAGTTGGTACAGTTTACATTGGTATAGCTTTTAAAAATGAAAAAACACGCGTGTATTCGCTAAAGCTTACAGGCAGTCGTGATGGTATCCGTAAACGCACTGTGAATTATGGAATTTATTATCTTTTACAACTATTGAAACAGTAATATATTGAAGCGGTGTAGTCCCTCCTTGTGTAAATAAGGAGGGACTTTTCCTTCATAAAATAGTTATTTTTTTAAAATATAGTCTTGGCTGTTAAAATAAAAAAATCGAACATTTATTCGCTTTTTTGCTTGTCAAATGACTCAAAAGCGAGTATAGTTATGTATAGAAAGTTAATTAAAACGTCATTGCTACTACAACGTAGTAATCTTAAATTATAAAACAAAGCAAGCAAGTATAGAGGAGGAAATCGAGTGAACGATCGTCAAGCAGCCCTTGATATGGCTCTAAAACAAATTGAAAAGCAATTCGGTAAAGGTTCAATTATGAAATTAGGAGAACAAACGGAACGTAAAATTTCAACTGTGTCTAGTGGTTCTCTAGCGTTAGATGTTGCGCTTGGTGTAGGTGGGTATCCACGCGGACGTATTATTGAAGTTTATGGTCCAGAAAGCTCTGGTAAAACAACAGTTGCGCTTCATGCAATTGCAGAAGTACAGCAGCAGGGTGGACAAGCAGCGTTTATCGATGCTGAGCATGCGTTAGACCCGGTGTATGCACAAAAGTTGGGTGTCGATATTGACGAGCTTCTTTTATCACAGCCTGATACAGGTGAACAAGCACTTGAAATTGCTGAAGCGTTAGTTCGTAGTGGAGCAGTTGACATTCTGGTTATTGACTCTGTTGCAGCCCTTGTGCCTAAGGCTGAAATTGAAGGTGAAATGGGAGATTCTCACGTTGGTTTACAAGCTCGTTTAATGTCTCAAGCACTTCGTAAGCTATCAGGTGCTATTAATAAGTCGAAAACAATTGCTGTTTTCATTAACCAAATTCGTGAAAAAGTTGGCGTTATGTTTGGTAACCCTGAAACAACGCCAGGTGGACGTGCGCTTAAGTTCTATTCTTCAGTGCGCCTTGAAGTTCGTCGTGCTGAGCAGTTGAAGCAAGGTAACGATATTGTAGGAAACAAGACAAGAATTAAAGTTGTCAAAAACAAAGTAGCACCACCATTCCGCGCAGCTGAAGTGGATATTATGTACGGAGAAGGAATCTCAAAAGAAGGAGAAATTTTAGATATTGCTTCTGATTTAGATATCGTACAAAAAAGTGGAGCTTGGTATTCTTATAACGAAGAACGTTTAGGTCAAGGCCGTGAGAATGCGAAGCAGTTCCTAAAAGAAAATGTTGATATTCGTCAAGAAATTGCTGGCCAAGTTCGTGAATATCATGGATTAGACGAAGCGGCAGAGCAAATGCCTGAAGACGATGCTCAAGATGAATTGAAAATTTAATAACACTTCTTTTGCTTAAAAAAGACTCTTTTTTAAAAAAGGGTCTTTTTTTGAAAAAAATGTTAATCATAGTGATAGCAGGGGCAAGGATTTTCGTGACATAGCATTTTCATAGGCTTGACAATAAAAATGGACAGACTTACAATTAAGATGTATATTTTCCCTTTTTAAAACATTTTAGCGTTTAAAAGCCTTTGTGTGTATATTGAAAGGTGAAGGCGATATACATGCCGACATGAAATTAAAAACTTACAAGTTTATAGCAAGGGGAGGTGAAATGATGGATATAATTACAATCATCTTCGCTTTGCTTGGCCTAATCGTCGGTGCAGTTGTTGGCTTTTTTGTTTGTAAATCGATTGCTGAAGCTAAGGTTGCGGGAGCAAAGTCAAACGCAGAACAAATTATCGATGATGCAACCCGTGAGGCGGAAGCTTTGAAAAAGGAAGCTTTATTAGAAGCGAAAGATGAAATCCATCAGCTTCGTACAGAGGCAGAACTAGATATTCGTGATCGTCGAGCAGAACTTCAAAAACAAGAAAATCGATTAATGCAAAAAGAGGAAAATCTTGATCGAAAAGACGAGTCACTTGATAAACGTGAAGCGGCACTTGAAAAGAAAGATAATTCTCTTACCGTTAAACAACAGCATATTGAAGAGATGGAAAGCAAAGTTGAAGAATTAGTCAAGGCTGGTCAAGCGGAATTAGAACGCATTTCAGGCTTAACGAGAGACGATGCACGAGCGATTATTTTAGATCGTGTTGAAAATGAACTTTCCCATGATGTTGCGATGATGGTGAAAGAAACAGAAAATCGTGCCAAAGAAGAAGCCGATAAAAAGGCTAAAGAAATTCTTTCGCTTGCGATTCAACGTTGTGCAGCGGATCACGTAGCTGAAACAACGGTTTCAGTTGTTAACTTACCAAACGATGAGATGAAAGGTCGAATCATTGGTCGAGAAGGTCGAAACATTCGTACATTAGAAACATTAACAGGTATTGATCTTATTATTGATGATACACCAGAAGCAGTTATTTTATCAGGTTTTGACCCTATCCGCCGTGAAACGGCACGTATCGCCTTGGACAAACTTGTTCAGGATGGACGTATTCACCCAGCTCGAATTGAAGAGATGGTTGAAAAATCTCGTCGTGAAGTAGATGAGTATATTCGTGAGGTTGGTGAACAAACAACGTTTGAAGTTGGAGTTCATGGCTTGCATCCAGACTTAATGAAGATATTGGGCCGTTTGAAATTCAGAACGAGCTATGGTCAAAACGTCTTAAAACATTCGATGGAAGTTGCTCATTTAGCTGGATTGATGGCTTCTGAACTTGGTGAAGACGCTACGCTTGCGAAGCGTGCAGGTTTACTTCACGATATTGGAAAAGCAATCGACCACGAGGTAGAAGGAAGCCACGTTGAAATTGGCGTTGAGCTAGCTACGAAATATAAAGAGCATCCTGTTGTTATTAACGCAATTGCTTCACATCATGGTGACACGGAACCGACGTCAATTATTGCTGTTCTAGTTGCTGCGGCCGATGCTTTATCAGCTGCAAGACCGGGTGCTAGAAGTGAAACGTTAGAAAACTACATTCGTCGCTTAGAAAAGCTTGAAGAAATCTCTGAGTCTTATGAGGGTGTTGAAAAATCATTTGCTATTCAAGCAGGACGTGAAGTCCGCATTATGGTTAAACCAGATACGATTGGTGATTTAGAAGCGCATCGCTTAGCGCGCGATATTCGCAAACGCATAGAAGATGAACTAGATTATCCTGGTCATATTAAGGTAACAGTAATTCGAGAAACACGAGCTGTTGAATACGCGAAATAAGTAAAATAAAGTGGCTATTGCCACTTTATTTTTTTGAGTCAGAAATAAGGAGCTAAAAGATGAGAATTTTATTTGTTGGAGACGTTGTTGGTTCTCCAGGTCGAGATATGGTAGAAGAATATTTACCACGCTTAAAAAGAAAATACGCCCCAGGCTTAACGATTGTAAATGGTGAAAATGCGGCGTCTGGAAAAGGAATTACAGAAAAAATTTATCGAGCATTTTTACAAGCTGGTGCAAACGTAGTAACGCTTGGTAACCACGCATGGGATAAGCGTGAAATTTTTGATTTTATTGATGATGCTAAGAACTTAGTGCGTCCAGCTAATTTCCCAGAGGGAACGCCAGGAAAAGGAATTACATATGTAACCTACAATCAATATGAAGTAGCTGTTATTAACTTACAAGGGCGAACGTTTATGGCCCCTCTTGATTGCCCGTTTAAAAAGATTGATGAGTTGATTGCACAAGCAAAGCAACGTACGCCAATTATTTTTATTGATTTTCATGCTGAAACGACAAGTGAGAAGCAGGCAATTGGCTGGTATGTAGATGGTCGCGTAAGTGCTGTAGTGGGTACTCATACTCATGTTCAAACAGCTGATAATCGTATCTTGCCGCAAGGTACTGCGTATATTTCAGATGTGGGAATGACAGGTCCTTACGATGGTATCTTAGGTATGGAGCGAGAAGCAGTGATGAAGCGCTTTTTAACATCGCTTCCGGTTCGCTTTGAAGTTCCTAAGGAAGGCCGAACGCAGCTGAGTGGAGTTATTATTGACCTTGATGAAAAAACAGGTCAAGCTAAAAAAATTGACCGAATTTTAATTAATGACGATCATCCTTTTTTTGAATAAGTGAGATGAAAGAGCGGTATGTTTCTTTGGAGACATACCGCTTTTTTTGTCGTTTTACTGAGCGAAAAAGAACAGAGATTAGCGAATCTGTACAAATGACAAGTTTTTGAACAATTAGAGAAAACAAGCAGGAATACGTTTACTATTTCGTGAATATAGTATCATTGAAATCAATTAAGTCATTGGTCTAATGATCTCTCATCATACATTGTAAAGAATAAGGAGGAGTTAGATATGGAAATTTTAAAGGTTTCGGCGAAGTCTAACCCGAATTCAGTTGCTGGTGCTTTAGCAGGAGTATTGCGCGAACGCGGTGCAGCTGAAATTCAGGCGATTGGCGCTGGTGCACTAAATCAGGCAGTAAAAGCAGTAGCGATAGCTCGAGGTTTTGTAGCACCAAGCGGTGTCGACTTAATCTGTATTCCTGCTTTTACCGATATTCAAATTGACGGGGAAGAGCGGACAGCGATTAAACTCATTGTTGAACCTCGTTAATCATAAAATGGACGGGACCTGCTAGGTATGACCTAGCAGGTCTTTTTTGCAGATAATAGATTGAAAGGAGTAGGGAAAATGATTTTCGATGCGCATTGTGATGTATTAGCCAAGCTATGGTGGAATCAGCATCTATCTGTACAGGATAGCCCAAACCTTCATACAACAATTGATGGAATGAAGCAAGTGGGTGGTAAAGTACAGGTATTTGCTATCTTTGTACCAGAAGCTGTTCAAGCCGAGCAGCAGTTTGACGTAGCTCTTGAAATGGTACACCTCTTTAAAAAACATATTATTAGTCTTCCGAATGTGAAATGGATTCAATCACAGGAAGATGTTTTGCGCTTAGGTAAGAGTGAAATAGGCGCAATGTTGAGCTTAGAGGGATGTGATGCCATCGGCGTTCATCTCGTCCGTTTACAGACGTTATTTGCTTTAGGGGTTAGGTCAGTAGGCCTGACATGGAACTATGCGAACGCGGCGTGTGATGGTATTCTAGAACCACGTGGAGCCGGCTTGTCTAGCTTTGGTAAAGAAATTGTAAGGGAAAATAATCATTATAAAGTCTGGACAGATGTTTCTCACTTATCAGTGCGAGGTTTTTGGGATGTAATAGAAGAATCAGATTTCGTAGTTGCGACTCATTCAAACGTGTATTCCTTATGTTCCAACCCGAGGAATTTACGCGATGACCAAATTGATGCGTTATTGAAAAAAAAGAGCGTTATTGGTATTACCTTTGTCCCACAGTTTCTAACGGATAAAAAAGAAGCAACCGTGGATGATGTGTTAAGACATCTTGATTATATATGTAGCAGAGGAGGAGAGTATTCAGTTGGATTTGGCTCAGACTTTGATGGTATTGATCAAACGGTAGTAGGGCTGGGTAAGTTTAAAGATTATCACAATTTAATTAATCAACTACATAAGCGTTATTCCGCGGACCAAGTGCATCGTTTTTTATTTTCAAATTTTGTGCAACGATTACCATAATGAACCTAGTAAATACTCTGAAAATATAAATCTGTGAATTATGTGGAAAGGGTTGCATTTTAGTACATGTGGGAATAGAATTGTAGACGGATTAAGAAACTTAGTATTTTATTGCTCGTTTTTAGAATGATTTCGTTAGAAAAAAGAGCAATCTTGACAGAATAAAAGGAGTGGCTTAGATGGTAAAGCAGCTTTCATGGAAAGTTGGCGGTCAGCAGGGTGAAGGAATCGAAAGTACAGGTGAAATTTTCTCAACTGCCTTAAATCGATTAGGGTACTATTTATACGGCTATCGTCATTTTTCTTCACGTATTAAAGGTGGACATACAAACAATAAAATTCGCGTAAGTACAACGCAAGTGCGTTCTGTATCGGATGATTTAGATATTTTAGTAGCGTTTGACCAAGAAACGATTGATGTGAATGTACATGAGCTTCGTCAAGGTGGAATTGTCATTGGAGATGCAAAGTTTAAACCAGCACTTCCAGAAAGCTGTACAACGGCAACATTGTATTCCGTTCCGTTTACAGAAATTGCAACTGAGCTTGGTACATCTTTAATGAAGAACATGGTAGCAGTAGGAGCTTCAAGCGCTGTTTTACATATTGATACAGATGTATTCGAAGAAGTAGTATTAGAGATTTTTGGTCGCAAAGGACAACAGGTTGTTCAAAAGAATATGGAAGCCATTAAACGAGGCGCAGAGTATATTCGTGAGCAGCTTGGTGAGAACTTAGAGACGATGAGACTTGAACCAGCAGATGGACAAAAGCGCATGTTTATGATTGGAAATGACGCTATTGCTCTAGGTGCTGTAGCAGGTGGAGCTCGCTTTATGCCGGCATACCCAATTACGCCTGCATCAGAAATCATGGAATACTTAATTAAAAAGCTTCCGCAGTTTGGTGGTACGGTTATTCAAACTGAGGATGAAATTGCAGCATGTACAATGGCAATTGGTGCAAACTATGCTGGCGTTCGTGCGTTAACAGCATCAGCAGGTCCAGGACTATCTCTTATGATGGAATCAATTGGTCTTGCAGGGATTACAGAGCAACCAATCGTTATCATCGATACACAGCGTGGAGGTCCAAGTACAGGACTACCAACTAAACAAGAACAATCAGATTTAATGGCAATGATCTATGGTACCCATGGTGAAATTCCTAAAATTGTGATGGCGCCAAGTACAGTTGAAGAAGCCTTCTATGATACCATTGAAGCATTTAACTTAGCTGAAGAATACCAGTGTCCTGTTATCATGCTGACAGATTTACAGCTTTCACTTGGGAAGCAATCTGTGAATCCTTTAGATTATAGTCGTATTCAAATTCGCCGAGGAAAGCTTCAAGAAGCTGAGCTTCCTGAGCTTGAAGCGAAAGAATACTATAAGCGCTATGAAGTGACAAAAGATGGCGTTTCTCCTCGTGTTGTTCCTGGTATGAAAAACGGTATTCACCACGTAACAGGAGTTGAACATGATGAAACAGGAAAGCCTTCTGAGTCACCAATCAACCGTAATAATCAAATGGATAAACGTATGAGAAAGTTAGACAACATTCAGTTTAAAACACCAATTCACCTGCACTCAGATGAAGTTGATTCAGATGTTTTATTCGTTGGCTTTAACTCAACAAGAGGAGCAATTGAAGAAGCGATGGAACGCTTAGAAGCAGATGGACTTCGCGTCAACCATGCGCATATTCGCTTGATTCATCCGTTCCCTGTTGATGAAATTCTTCCTTATGTAAATGGAGCGAAGAAGGTAATTGTAGTGGAAAATAACGCAACGGGTCAATTAGCCAATATTTTAAAGATGAATGTCGGTAATCACCATAAAGTGCAGAGTATCTTAAAGTATGATGGAAACCCATTCTTACCGCAAGAAGTCTACACAAAAAGTAAGGAGATGTGCTTGATTAATGGCAACGTTTAAAGATTTTCGTAATAGTGTAAAACCTAACTGGTGTCCAGGGTGTGGAGATTTCTCGGTTCAAGCAGCAATTCAACGTGCATCGGCTAACGTAGGACTAGAACCACATGAATTAGCGGTTATTTCTGGTATTGGATGCTCTGGTCGTATTTCGGGTTATATTAATTCATACGGATTTCATGGTATTCATGGACGCGCTCTACCAATTGCACAAGGTGTGAAAATGGCTAACCGTGATTTAACAGTTATTGCTTCTGGTGGAGATGGAGATGGATTTGCCATTGGTATGGGGCATACTGTTCATGCAATTCGCCGTAACATTGATGTAACATATATCGTAATGGATAACCAAATTTATGGTTTAACAAAAGGGCAAACATCTCCTCGTAGCGACGTAGGATTTAAGACAAAGAGTACGCCAGAAGGTTCGATTGAATCATCTTTGTCCGTCATGGAACTTGCTTTAACATCTGGTGCAACATTTGTGGCACAGAGCTTTTCAACTGATTTAAAAGAGCTTACAAGTTTAATTGAACAGGGTATTCAGCATAAAGGGTTTTCTTTAATTAACGTATTCAGCCCATGCGTAACGTATAACAAAGTGAATACGTATGATTGGTTTAAAGAGAATTTAACAAGCTTAAAAACAATTGAAAACTATGATCCAGCAAACCGTATGCAAGCGATGCAGACATTGATGGAGCATAATGGTTTAGTAACCGGCTTAATTTATCAAAATGCTAACCAACCTTCTTATCAGCAGCTTGTGCACGGTTATAGCGACCAACCACTTGCTGATTCTGATTTAATGATGTCAGAAGATAAATTTAAAGAGCTTGTAGCTGAATTTATGTAAACAAAAAGAGACTGAGACATAAGTAGTTCAGCCTCTACTATACCTGAACGATTGAGAGTTCATAACTTTTAATCGTTCAGGTTTTTTGGTTGATTGTGAAAACAGGGTGGAATGGAGCGTAGGACACTCGACTCCTGCGGGAAAGAGAGGGAAAACGGAGATCCCAAAGCGCAGCGAGGAAGCTCAGGTTCCTCCCCGCGGAAAGCGAGTGACCGTAGCGCAATGGAACGAATGGGTTGAGACAAATCAAAGAGATGGGAACAGCTAGTGTTCGTCTTTTAGAAGCAATCATTTTGTTATGTCTTAAACTCTTTTTGATATTTTTTCTCCCTTGGTGACATATGTATATATGGAGAGGACTCGGTTATTTACCTGTATTTAAAAAGGTGTTAATATATTTGTGGTGAAAGCGTTTTTATAAAAAGGGGATGTGCACCATGGGTGGAAAGATGAAAGCGTTGGTGAAGGATAAAAGAGGGTTTGGAGCTGTTTTGGCTGAAGTTGATATTCCATCGATTGCCGATGATGAAGTATTAATTAAAGTGAAAGCAACTTCAATTTGCGGTACAGACGTTCATATTTATAAATGGGATAAATGGGCATCTTCACGAGTCAATCCTCCTTACGTGTTCGGTCATGAATTTTCGGGGGAAGTTGTTCAAGTTGGTCAAAATGTAGCAGGAGTACAGATTGGGGACTCTGTTTCTGCTGAAACGCATATTGTATGCGGACGCTGTATGCAGTGCTTGTTAGGTAATGCTCATATTTGTCAAAAGACAAAGATTATTGGCGTTGACCGAATGGGCTGTTTTGCTGAGTACGTAGCTGTACCAGCTCAAAATATTTGGAAAAACCCTAATCACTTATCACATGATGTTGCGTGTTTGCAGGAGCCGCTTGGAAATGCAGTTCATACAGTTTTAAATGACAGTATTGCGGGTAAATCTGTCTTAGTAATAGGGTGCGGACCTATCGGTTTAATGGCCGTAGCCGTTGCAAAAGCTTCCGGAGCATCTTTAGTGATAGCAATGGATGTGAATGAGTATCGCTTGAGCCTTGCCAAGGACCTTGGAACTCACATTGTACTTAATCCACTTGAACAAGATCCTCTAGAGGTTATCAATAAGCTGACAAGTGGAAATGGTATTGATGTTGTCTGTGAGATGTCGGGCCAGCCGACAGCAATGAATCAAGGTTTTAAGATGGTAGCAAATGGAGGGAGAGTATCTATTTTAAGCTTACCAACGACACCTGTTTCCATTGATGTGACGAATGATATTGTATTTAAAGGGGTAACGGTTCAAGGTATCACAGGGCGTAAAATGTTTTCAACTTGGTATACAGTGTCTAATTTATTGGCAGGAAATCAGCTGAATATGAACGAACTAATTACGCATCGCTTGCCACTAGAAGACTATGAAAAAGGCTTTGAGCTCATGATGGAAGGAAAATGTGGGAAAGTTGTATTTATCTTAGAGTAGTTGAAAGGGGAAGGGGTAAATGAGAGGATTTGAGTTTTTAGATCAAGAGCTACAGGAAATGAAGAAAGCAGGTACTTTTCGCAAGCTTATACCAATTGAGTCTGAACAAGGATCAAAAGTGCAGATTAACGGGCAGACGCTTATTCAGCTATCGTCAAACAACTATCTAGGTTTAACATCCCATCCGAAAATGAAGGATGCGGCTATTGAAGCGGTTCAAAAATATGGTGCTGGTACGGGATCTGTGAGAACCATTGCAGGAACATTCTCTATGCATGAGGCGCTGGAGAAAAAATTAGCAAAATTCAAGCATACGGAGGCAGCACTTGTGTTTCAATCTGGCTTCACGACAAATCAAGGCGTGCTTTCATCAATTTTAACACATGAAGATGTTGTTATTTCTGACGAATTAAATCACGCATCCATCATTGATGGGATTCGATTAACAAAAGCTGCTCGTAAAGTATATAAGCATGTGGATACGGAAGATTTGGAAAGAGCTCTTAAAGAGTCAGGAGACTATCGTAAACGGATTATTGTAACGGATGGTGTATTCTCAATGGATGGTAATATTGCACCGCTTCCGAAAATCGTTGAGTTAGCTGAACAATATGATGCTCTTGTAATGGTGGACGATGCTCATGCCTCCGGAGTGCTTGGTGAGAATGGCCGAGGTACAGTCAATCATTTCAGTTTAGACGGACGCGTTCATATTCAAGTAGGGACGTTAAGTAAAGCAGTTGGTGTTCTTGGCGGTTATATCGCGAGCTCCCAGACATTAATTGATTATTTAATTCACAAAGGTCGACCTTTTTTGTTTAGTACTTCTCATCCACCAGCAGTGACGGCCGCATGCAGCGCAGCTATCGATGTGTTGCTTGAAGAGCCAGAGCTCATTGAAACATTGTGGGAAAACACGGCATTCTTTAAACAAGGGTTATCTAAGTTAGGCTATGATATCGGACATAGCGAAACGCCTATTACACCCGTTATCATTGGAGATGAAGCATTGACGCATCAGTTTTCAGAAAAGCTAGCAGAAGCAGGCGTCTTTGCTCAAGGAATTGCGTTTCCAACGGTTGCTAAAGGGAAAGCAAGAATCAGAACAATCGTAACGGCTCAGCATACAAAGGAAGAATTAACAGCTTCTCTTAGCGCTTTTGAAAAAGTAGGAAAAGAGTTGAAGATTTTAGTATAAACGTCAAGAAAATACTGCAGGCTGCAGTATTTTCTTTTTTACAGCTCAAGGGTATGTTATTGTGTTCAATAGATGAAAGTTATATACTAATATAATGTGATTCCGTTTCGTTTTTTGTATGAATGAGGACAAAAAATAAAGACATGAATGGCATTTTTTTAACGAGTTTATAAAGCAACGCATAACAATGAAAAAATTAGTAAATGTGCACGTTGAAAGGAGCTTTTATATGAACGAAAAACAACGTTTAGAAAGTGGACAAGTAACTCCAGCGGACAAAAAATCCGAGAAGGATTACAGCAAATATTTCCAAACAGTATATATGCCACCTTCTTTAAAGGACGCAAAAAAGCGCGGTAAAGAAGAGGTTGCTTATCATAACGACTTTTCTATTGAAGAGCGTTTCAGAGGCATGGGACAAGGCCGTAAGTTTTATATTCGTACATACGGCTGTCAAATGAACGAGCATGATACGGAAGTAATGGCAGGAATTTTCTTAAGCTTAGGCTATGAGCCAACTGACTCCGTTCAAGATGCACACGTCGTTTTATTAAATACGTGTGCCATTCGTGAAAATGCTGAAAACAAAGTATTTGGTGAACTAGGGCATTTAAAGGCTTTAAAGCGTGAGCGTCCAGACTTATTGATCGGAGTATGTGGCTGTATGTCACAGGAAGAGTCAGTCGTTAATAAAATCTTACAAAAACATCAGCATGTTGATATGATTTTTGGAACGCATAACATTCACCGCTTGCCTCATATTCTAAATGAAGCATATATGGCAAAAGAAATGGTGATTGAAGTATGGTCAAAAGAAGGAGACGTTATTGAAAATCTGCCACGTGCAAGAAAAGGCAGCATCAAAGCGTGGGTAAATATCATGTATGGCTGTGATAAGTTCTGTACGTACTGTATCGTTCCTTATACGCGTGGTAAAGAGCGTAGCCGTCGTCCAGAAGAAATCATTCAAGAGGTGCGTCATTTAGCAGCTCAAGGGTATAAAGAAATTACGCTTCTTGGTCAAAACGTAAATGCATACGGAAAAGACTTTGAAGATATGGAATATGGTCTAGGTGACTTAATGGATGAGATTCGTAAAATTGATGTTCTGCGTATTCGCTTCACAACAAGTCATCCACGTGACTTCGATGACCGCTTAATTGAAGTGTTAGCAAAAGGTGGAAACTTAGTTGATCACATCCATTTACCAGTTCAGTCAGGTAGCTCAGATATTCTGAAGATCATGGCGCGTAAATACACGCGTGAGCACTACCTAGAGCTTGTTCGTAAAATTAAAGAAGCAATTCCAACAGCATCTCTTACCACTGATATTATTGTTGGTTTCCCTAATGAAACGGACGAGCAGTTTGAAGAAACGCTATCATTGTACCGTGAAGTGGAATTTGATAGTGCTTATACGTTCATCTACTCTCCTCGTGAGGGTACACCAGCTGCTAAAATGAAAGACAACGTACCGATGGAAGTGAAAAAAGAGCGTCTTCAGCGCTTAAATGCACTTGTAAACGAAATTTCTGCAAAGAAAATGCAGGAATACGAAGGTCGTGTTGTCGAAGTATTAGTGGAGGGTGAAAGTAAAAACAACCCGAATGTGTTAGCTGGCTATACTGAAAAGAATAAGCTTGTAAACTTCGTAGCACCAGAATCAGTAATTGGTCAAGTTGTAAAAGTGAAAATTACAAAAGCTAAGACATGGTCTTTAGATGGAGAGATGGTAGAAGAAGCAGCAGAGGTGAAGTGAAATGTCGCAGTACACAAAAAGTGATGTGATTGCAAGAGCGAAAGAACTTGCAAAAATGATTTCTGAAACGGAAGAAGTTGAATTCTTCAAGCGTGCAGAAGCTCAGCTGAACGAAAACCAAAAAGTTCGTGAAAAAATTGCGAGCATTAAAAGCCTGCAAAAACAAGCGGTTAACTTTCAGCACTATGGAAAAACTGAAGCGTTAAAGCAAGTGGAAGAAAAAATCGATCGAATCCAAGCTGAGTTAGATGAGCTGCCAATTATTCAGCAGTTTCAAGACTCTCAGGTTAACGTTAATGATTTGCTTCAACTTGTGGCGAGCACAATTTCAAATACGGTCACTGATGAAATTATTGTGGCAACTGATGGTGACGTACTTCGTGGTGAAACGGGCTCAAAAGTTCGTAACACTCCGGGGGCAAGCTGCCATTGATAAAAAACTCCCAGCGGAAGCTGGGAGTTTTTTTATGTTGTACAATTTTCTCTAGAATAATTGTCACATTTCTCTAAGGTGTTGCATACAATGAAACATAGGTTTTTTATGTCTTTAACCTAGTTTTACAAAATAATGTGCAAACAAGCGATAGAACCTGCATAGGATGAAATGAAGATAGTTTGAGGAGGGTATGCTCACATGTCACAACACTATAGAGAAATTATTACAAAAGCAGTCGTAGGTAAAGGGCGTAAGTTTACGCAGTCATCACACACGCTTACACCACCGAACCGACCGACGAGCATTTTAGGTTGCTGGGTAATTAACCATCAGTATGATGCTAAAAAGCGCGGAAATACAGTTGAAGTGGACGGCAAATATGATATTAACGTCTGGTATTCTTTCAAAGATAATACAAAAACAGAAGTGTTTACAGAGACGGTTCACTATCGTGATGTGATTAAGCTTCGCCAGAAAGATGACGATGCTTTTGGAGATGATTGCGAAATTATCGTACGAGTGCTACAGCAGCCAAATTGCCTTGAGTGTACAATTTCACCAAACGGAAACAAAACGATTGTCCAAGTAGAGAGAGAGCTTTTAGCCGAGGTGATTGGTGAGACAAAAGTATGCGTAGCCGTTAATCCAAAAGGATGCGATGATGGTGATGAACTTGATTTAGACGTTGATGACGATGAATTTGAAGACCTCAATCCAGATTTCATTTTAGGTGACGATGAATAACTAGGAAGAATTTCTTCCTAGTTTTTTTATGTGCACCAAAAGTGATTAGCAAGTTTTACAATCATGAAGTTTTTTGCAAACCTATGTTATAATACGTGTAGAAAAAATGATTAACAGAAGTTTTTGGAGGAATAGTATGGCAACATATACGCCAATGATACAGCAATATTTAAAAATCAAGGCAGACTATCAAGATGCCTTTTTATTTTTTAGATTAGGTGATTTTTACGAAATGTTTTTTGAAGATGCAACGACTGCATCTCAAGAATTAGAAATTACGTTAACAAGCCGAGACGGAGGGGGCGATGATCGCATCCCAATGTGCGGTGTACCTTACCACTCAGCGCCTACATATATTGAAAGATTAATTGAAAAAGGCTATAAGGTGGCAATTTGTGAACAAGTAGAGGACCCTAAAAAAGCCAAAGGCGTCGTAAAGCGTGAAGTCATTCAAGTCATTTCACCAGGGACTTTAATGAACGAAAAAGGACTGCAAGAAAAAGAAAATAATTATATTTGCTCGGTCACGCATTTCCCAGATGACACGTTTGGATTAGCGCTATCGGATTTATCGACCGGGGAAAATAGCGTCACGCTTATTTCTTCATTCCATGACGTTGTTTCTGAAATCTATGCCAAAGAAGCAAAGGAAATAGTTGTTTCAAGCAGCTTTTCTGCTGAATTGCTGCAAACAGTGAAAGAGAGAATGACCATCACTACTTCGTTTGAAGAAAGTACAAAGGTTGAAGATGCCTTTTTACATTTAACTGAATCACTTCAACAGCAAAAATTAGTAGATACATTTGCTCGTATTTTACAATATTTAGTACGTACACAAAAGCGTTTTCTTGAACATTTACAGCCTGTACAGCTTTATCAAATCAATGAATATATGAAAATTGATTTGTTTTCTAAGCGAAACTTAGAGTTAACAGAAACGATTCGTTCAAAAGGTAAAAAAGGATCTCTTTTATGGTTATTAGATCAAACAGTCACGGCAATGGGTGGACGTTTATTAAAAAATTGGATTGACCGCCCGCTTCTAAGCAAAGAGAAAATTGATGAGCGTTTAAATATGGTGGACGTTCTTATGAAACAATTTTTTGAACGTGAAGAACTGCGAGATTTATTAAAAGAAGTGTATGACCTAGAGCGTTTAGCAGGTCGCGTAGCATTTGGTAACGTTAATGCGCGTGACTTAGTACAGCTGCGCAAATCCCTGCAAAAGGTTCCTGAAATTCAAGAAGTGGTTTATCGATTAAATAATCCATATGCTTCTAAACTCGTTGAAGATATTGACCCATGTGAAAGGTTAACTGCGCTACTGGAAAGAGGATTAAAAGAACATCCTCCTCTATCAATTAAAGAAGGGGATATTATTGCAGATAATTATAACCATCAGCTTGATCAATATCGAGATGCTAGTCGGAACGGGAAGACATGGATTGCTTCTTTAGAGCAGAAAGAGCGTGAAAGAACAGGGATTCGTTCGTTGAAAATTGGTTATAACCGCGTGTTCGGCTACTACATCGAAGTAACGCGTGCCAACTTGCATTTACTACCTGAAGGGATGTATGAGCGTAAGCAAACCTTAACGAACGCTGAGCGCTTTATTACACCTGAGCTTAAAGAAAAAGAAGCGCTTATTTTAGAAGCGGAAGAAAAAATTGTTGAGCTTGAGTACGAGCTGTTTGCGCAAATTCGTGAAGAGGTCAAAGTATATATTCCTCGTCTTCAAGCGTTAGCTAAAAAAGTAAGTGAGCTTGATGTATTGCAGTGTTTTGCAAAGGTCAGTGAAGAGCGTCATTATACAAAACCTACATTCTCTACTAATGGAGATATTCATATTAAAAATGGGCGTCATCCCGTTGTTGAAAAAGTGATGAATGCACAAGAGTATGTACCAAACGACTGTCAAATGACTGACGATAGCTCAATCTTACTCATTACAGGACCAAATATGTCGGGTAAAAGTACGTATATGCGCCAAGTAGCGCTAACAGCCATTTTAGGACAAATCGGCTGCTTTGTTCCTGCAGAAGAAGCAGAGCTGCCCATCTTTGATCAAGTGTTTACGCGAATTGGAGCAGCGGATGATTTAATCTCAGGTCAAAGTACGTTTATGGTTGAAATGTTAGAAACGAAAAATGCAGTTACCAATGCGACACAGTCAAGCTTAATTTTACTGGATGAAATTGGACGAGGTACGTCAACATATGATGGAATGGCGCTGGCTCAAGCAATTATTGAATATGTGCACGAACATATTGGATGTAAAACACTATTTTCTACACACTATCATGAGTTAACGGTATTAGATCAACAGCTTTCAGCACTGCGTAATGTGCATGTTAGCGCAATTGAAAAGAACAATAAGGTGGTCTTCTTACACAAAATTAAAGAAGGGCCAGCAGATAAGAGTTATGGTATCCATGTTGCTGAGCTAGCAGAGCTTCCAGAGCCTTTATTGCAGCGTGCGCGCGTCATTTTAGCAGATTTTGAGAACGCGAGCGAAGAGCAAAAAGTGAAGCCGACTGCTGATGCAGTAGCTGAACCTGAACCTCAGCCAATTGAGCAACCAAAAGCCGAAACTAAAACAGATACCGAGCAAAGTCAACTTTCATTTTTCGGAGAAGAAAAAGAACAACAGGTAAAAGAAGCCAGTTTATTGAAGCGTGAAAAGCAAATTCTAGCAGAATTAAAGCAGCTTGACCTTCTTGAGATGACGCCGCTTGATGCAATGAACGCCATGTATAAGCTATAAAAACTACTAAAGAAGAAATAGACTTGAAAGGGGTGAGTCTGTGGGTAAAATTAGACAGCTTTCAGACGAACTTTCAAATAAAATCGCAGCAGGAGAGGTTGTAGAACGACCTGCTTCTGTTGTGAAAGAGCTCGTTGAAAATGCGATTGATGCAAATAGCACAGTTATTGAAATTGAACTAGAAGAAGCAGGGTTATCAAAGATTCGTATTTTAGATAACGGAGATGGGATTGCACCTGAAGATTGCTTAACTGCTTTCCGTCGACATGCGACGAGTAAGATTAAGACTGAGAACGACTTGTTCCGAATTCGGACATTAGGTTTTCGCGGTGAAGCACTGCCAAGTATTGCGTCTGTATCCATGCTTGAAATTAAGACAAGTACCGGTGATGAAGCCGGTACCCACTTAAAGCTTCGTGGAGGAGAAATAACGCATCACGAACCGTCTTCAAGCCGAAAAGGTACAGAAATTATTGTAGAAAACCTATTTTTTAACACGCCAGCACGCCTTAAATACATGAAAACAATTAATACAGAATTAGGAAACGTAACGGATGTTGTGAATCGCCTTGCCATGGCGAATCCTCATGTATCCATTCGTTTAATTCACCAAGGTCGTCAGCTTCTCTATACAAACGGAAGTGGAGATGCGCGTCAAGTGTTAGCTGCTATCTATGGGATGGCAGTAGCGAAAAAGATGATTCCGTTAAAGGTAGAATCGCTAGATTATGATATCACCGGCTATATTGCCTTGCCGGAAGTAACACGTGCATCTCGAAGCTATATGTCTACGACAATTAACGGTAGATTTATAAAAAACTACGGGCTTTTAAAAGCTATCCAGCAAGGCTATCATACGCTGTTACCGATTGGACGCTTTCCGGTTGTATTTTTAGCTATTAACATGGATCCATTGCTAGTAGATGTGAACGTACACCCAGCAAAGCTTGAAGTAAGGTTAAGTAAAGAAGCAGAGCTGTATGAGCTTGTAGAAGAGGCAATTAAAGCTGCGTTTAAAAAACAGCAGCTTATACCAGAAGTGACAGCAGCTTCTCGCTCTAAACAACCAGTGCTGCCAACGGAGCAGCAAACCTTCACGTTTAATCATGGATTGCCTAAAGAGCCTCTTCCTTTATCGAAGGAATTTGTTGAACCGAGCAAAGCTCAGCCTTTCTTTAGCAAGAACGTTGCCGAAACGCAAGAAAAGCCAGGTTTTATGGTGACAGAAAATGTTGAAAATGAGCTTGAATACGATGAGCTGGAAGAGCAGGATGCAGAACCAGTGTTTTCTTATGAGGAAGAAAATGATGTACAAAAGCAAGAATCGGGTAATGAGAAAGTCGAAGAAGTGCAAGCAGAGCGAGTTCCTCCCATGTATCCGATTGGTCAGATGCACGGTACGTATATATTAGCTCAAAATGAAAACGGCTTGTTTATCATTGACCAGCATGCGGCTCAAGAGAGAATCAAATATGAATTCTTTAAGAAAAAGCTTGGTCAAGTAGATGCAGAAGTGCAGGAACTTTTAATGCCACTCACGTTTGAGTTTTCAGGTAACGAAGCGCTCATTCTAGAAGAAAATCGTAGAGCTCTTGAAGATGTCGGCGTATTTTTAGAACCGTTTGGCCAAAATGCTTATATCGTTCGAGCACACCCTCAGTGGTTCCCAAAAGGTGAAGAAAAAGAAACAATTGAAGAGATGATTCAGCAAGTATTTGTGATGAAACGTGTAGATATAGAAAGCTTACGTGAAGAAGCTGCTATTATGATGAGTTGCAAAGGTTCAATCAAAGCGAATCATCACCTTCGAAATGATGAAATTTTAGCTTTACTTGAAACGCTAAGAAAAACAACCGATCCGTTTACTTGTCCGCACGGGCGACCAATTATCATTCACTATTCAACATATGAAATGGAAAAAATGTTTAAGCGCGTGATGTAAAGTGATTTATACAATGTTTTACCCCATTTGATGAAGTTATATCTGCACCATTTTTCACCGTAATTGTGTGTTTAAAAGTAAAATTGCAAAGCGGTATGTGGTGCAGGTATTTTTTTAAAAAGAAAAGATTGTTTTTCTTTTATTGTGTATGTAGATTCTGTAAGTCAGATACCTATACGTTAGTAGTTTCTATTGCATATACTAGCGGTAGAAATTAAACATAATGTGAAGGGGAAGTTATGATGAATAACGATTTTAACAGATTACAAACCAATTCAAACCATGATATCGGTTCTAATAGAGATAATGAGTCGGGAAATAAAAATATTATTAGCAATAGTGGAAGCTCTAACGTTAATATTAATATACCTCAGATAAGAGAAACATCTCAAAATCGCTCGGGGCGTCGTAGAAAATGTCGAGCAGAAAACCGCTCTCAAGGTCGTGTACAATCCGAATCAGAAAACCTCTCTGGCCGTCGCAGAAAATGTCGAGCAGAAAACCGCTCTGGTGGTGGCACACAACCTCAATCTGGAAACCAATCCCAACCTCTTGTTCGACCCCAGTCAGAAAATCCTTCTGGAAATCGTGTACAATCTGAATCAGAAAACCGCTCTGGTGGTGGCAGAAAATATCGAGCAGAAAACCGCTCTCAAGGTCGTGTACAATCCGAATCAGAAAACCTCTCTGGAAATCGTGTACAGTCACAATCAGAAAACCGCTCTCAATGTAGAAGGAATCCTTTTCGGTTCTTTTAATTCAGAAGGTAGAACTTTTAAGAGGAACAGATGTAGAATGCTAATTTTCAAAGCGAAAAAAGAATCTCCATCATTGTTTTGGAGTTTCGTGCTTGCTCAAAACTAGCTTTCAAACAATACCTGTTTCTCTTCTTTTTATAGGCCTGTAAAGAAATTTTTATGTACATTCAGCTTTTTTTCTTTTTTAGTAAATATCTTTTCCAACCAAGTTACTGTCATTGGTGTATGTTCAGGTTAAGAGTTGACTTTTTCTAAAAACCATTTATATTCTTTTATTATTTCATCAGTTAAACGAATTGAGTCTTTGTTTCTACTTTTATAGTCGAGCTCCGCTAATTCAATTGCTGTAACAGAACGTTCCTTCTTTATCAGCCTTGAATAAAGATGGGTTTTCCGGGTAAAATGAGAAGATGTAAATGTAATAGATGAAAGTAGTGTGGTTATGACGGGAGAGAAACAAAAATTAATAGTAATTATTGGTCCGACAGCCGTTGGTAAAACCAAGTTGAGCATTGAAATGGCCAAGCTGTTAAATGGAGAAGTTATTTCGGGAGATTCCATGCAAATTTATAAAAAGATGGATATCGGAACAGCGAAGGTTACAAGCGATGAAATGGAAGGAATTCCTCATCACTTAATTGATATTAAAGAGCCGACTGAGTCGTTTTCCGTGGCTGAATTTCAAGAGATTGTAAGAGAGAAGATTACAGATATTCATGGCCGGGGTAAACTGCCGATTATTGTAGGTGGTACAGGATTATATATTCAATCTGTCATCTATGACTATCAGTTTACTGAATCAGCAGGCGACGAACACTTCAGACAGCGCATGGAACATTTTGTTGCAGCGCATGGAATTGAGCCTCTTTATCAAAAACTTTGTGAAATAGATCCAGTTGGCGCAGAGTCCATTCATCCTAACAACCATAGGCGCGTTATTCGTGCTCTTGAAGTGTATGAAGTGACTGGTAAGCCTTTCAGCGTTTATAATCGTGAGCAAACTCAAGAGCTTCTCTATGATGTGACGCTCATTGGTTTAACAATGGAGCGTAAACAACTATACGATCGAATTAACCAACGTGTTGATCTTATGGTGCAAAAAGGCTTGGTAGAAGAAGTCAAATCACTGTACGATGCAGGGGTTCGTGATGTACAATCAATTCAAGCGATTGGCTACAAAGAACTGTATACATATTTCGACGGAAACTGCACGCTTGAAGAAGCGATTGAACAGTTAAAGTTGAATTCAAGAAGGTATGCCAAACGTCAATTAACGTGGTTTCGTAATAAGATGCCTGTAACGTGGTTTGAAATGGAAGTTGACAATTTTCATGAAAAGTTCAACAAAATTTTCACTTATGTAGCAGGAAAGCTGAAAGAAGAAGCGAATTAATCTAGTAAAGATAGAGAAATGAGGAGGCCGAATAGTGAAACAATCCGTTAATATTCAAGATCAGTTTTTAAATCAATTACGCAAAGAAAATATTTATGTCACTGTGTTTTTATTAAATGGTTTTCAACTGCGCGGACTAATTAAAGGGTTTGATAACTTTACAGTTCTATTGGATTCAGAAGGAAAGCAGCAGTTAATTTATAAACATGCAATCTCAACGTTTGTTCCAAATAAAAATATCTCTGTAGAATTAGAGTAGTCAGATAACCAGCCAAATCCGCGGGGATGAGGCTGGTTTTTCTTATGGTTGAAAGAGAGAAGTATTTTTCTTAACATGGTTTACTGTTTTACCACATACAACTATAATAAGCGTTTATTTCTTGGGTAATGGCGAGCTACAGAAAAAATACAAGCCGCTAAAAGAAAATGATGATTTCATTCGTTCGTCCTACAGCTAGAGATAGAGCGATACAATGTCATCAGCGTAACTGTGATGAAACGAGAGGTGAACAGTGTGGAGCAGCCTATAACTCTTAAAAACAATGGGCAAATTAATATTGTTTTAAATAACGAGACAAAGAAAGAACGAGTCTATACAACGTCAATTCCACGTCCTGTGAAACGACCGATTGTTAATCATGAACCACTGCTAGAAATTGAAAGAGAAATGAGCGGTCTGGTTGGAATGGATGAGCTAAAAAAAATGATTAAAGAAATATATGCTTGGTTATATATTAATAAAAAGAGAGAAGAAAGTGGTCTGAAGGCAGAAAAACAAGCGATGCATATGATGTTTAAAGGAAATCCAGGTACAGGAAAAACAACGGTTGCAAGGCTTTTAGGGAAATTGTTTTTAAATATGAATGTGTTATCAAAAGGACACCTCATTGAAGCTGAAAGAGCAGACTTAGTGGGTGAGTACATTGGACATACAGCACAAAAAACCCGAGATCTTGTGAAAAAAGCGTTGGGTGGTATTTTATTCATTGACGAAGCCTATTCGCTTGCCCGAGGTGGAGAGAAAGATTTTGGGAAAGAAGCAATTGATACGCTTGTGAAGCATATGGAGGATGCAAATGATAAGTTTGTCTTAATTTTGGCTGGCTATCCACGCGAAATGGAGAACTTTTTAAGCTTAAACCCTGGTCTTCGTTCAAGGTTTCCATTCATCTTTGATTTTCCGGATTATGATGTCAATGAGCTAATGGATATTGCAGACCGGATGATGGATGATCGCCAGTATCAATTCAGCGGCGATGCTTATAAAAAGTTAAAAGAACATTTCATGGATGTAAAATACAATCAGACGCCTCTAGACTTTAGTAACGGTCGCTATGTGCGAAATATTTTAGAACGCTCCATTCGAGCTCAATCCATGAGGCTTTTAGAAGAAGCAAACTATGGTAAAGAGCAGCTGATAACGCTTAAATCAAGCGATATTCGTCTATAAAAAAATCCGGCTTTATGCCGGATTTTTTTATTACATATTTGGTTGGCGAATTGAACGAATTGGCAGCTTCCATTTGTACATATAAGATAGCATACGACATGCAACAAGCAAACCAAATAATACGTAAAGCTCTACCGGAGAGCTTGCGATTTGAAGGCCAACAATCAAGCCTGCAAGAATTGCCCAAAGCGCATAGATTTCATCTTTTAAAACGGTCGGTTTTCGGCGAGCAAGCAAGTCGCGTACAATCCCACCGCCGCTACCTGTTAATACAGCAGCAACGATAACAGCGCTTAAGGGGTGGCCCATGCTGGTAGCATAGAGTGCGCCTTGAATGGCAAAAGCCGCAAGCCCAATTGCGTCAGAAAAGTTCCCCCAACGTTTCCACTGTCTTAAGATGCTGTTTGGAAACAAAAAGGTTGCCGTAATCGATAATAGCGCAATTTGAAAAAATAATCCCTGCTCCCAAAGAGCAGATACTGGTACACCAATTAATAAGTTACGGATGGCGCCACCGCCAAACGCTGTGACGATTCCTAGAATGTAAACTCCTAAAATATCATATTCTTCTTCCATTGCAATAAACGCCCCGCTAACTGCAAAAGCAATGGTGCCGATGATGCTCAAAACGTCCCATGTCATCGCAACTTCCCCTTTATGTATAAAAATTCGTTTGTTAGAAAGTATTACAATAATAAAGTCATTCAAATTGTATCCACTATTGAGCAGAATTTCAACGTTTTTTTAGGGATAATTTCTTAAAAGAAACAAAGCGTGATAAACTAGTAAAAACAAGCTATTCTGCATCTTTGAAGAAGATAGAGAAAATCGTGTTTTTTTGTTATGATATGAGTGCGTTAATACTTTAACAGTAAGGGAAGGAAAGTCATTGACATTTGAGATGAAACAAGAGCTTGAGCGTGTGATTTTAGTGGGGTGTCAGCTTCACGATGATGATGAGCGCTTTGAGTATTCGATGGATGAACTAGCATCATTAACTGAAACAGCACAGGGTGAGGTTCTAGTACGCTTGTCTCAAAAGCGCGACCGTATACATCCAGCTACATATATCGGAAAAGGAAAAGTGGAAGAGCTCGTTGCGCTTGAAGAAGAGCTAGAGCCAGATTTAATTGTGTTTAACGATGAGCTTTCACCGAGTCAAATTCGTAATTTATCCAGTCAGCTAGAAGCTCGAATCATTGACCGAACACAGCTGATTTTAGATATTTTTGCGCAGCGTGCGCAAACAAAAGAAGGAAAGCTGCAGGTTGAGCTTGCGCAGCTAAACTACTTACTTCCTCGCCTAGTTGGACAGGGAACAGCACTTTCTCGCTTAGGAGGAGGAATTGGTACAAGAGGTCCAGGTGAAACGAAGCTTGAAAGCGATCGACGTCATATTCGTCGTAAAATCGACGAAATTAAGCGTCAGTTAAAAACAGTCGTCAGTCACAGGGAGCGCTACCGAGAGAGAAGAAAGCGTAACCACGTATATCAAATCGCTATAGTAGGATACACAAACGCCGGTAAGTCAACGCTTTTCAATCGTTTAACAGAAGCGGGCATTTATGAAGAAAATCAGCTGTTTGCAACCCTTGATCCAACGACGAGACAGTATACGATGCCGTCCGGCTTAACTGCTCTTTTAACAGATACGGTTGGGTTCATTCAAGATTTGCCAACAACGCTTGTTGCTGCGTTTCGTTCCACATTAGAAGAAGTGACAGAAGCTGATTTCATTTTACACGTGGTCGACTCTGGTAATCCAGACTATCACAACCATGAGCAAACTGTTCACAAGCTATTAGCGGAATTAGATGTAGAAGATATTCCGATGTTAACCGTTTATAATAAGCGAGATGTGAAGCATGAATTATTTGTGCCGACCACACCTGCTTCTGTTTTAATCAGCGCTTTTAATAAGGAAGATCTCGCTTTGCTGGGAACAAAAATCCAGGATGAAATGAAGAAAGAGATGGAGTACTTTCATCTATTTATTCCTTCGGATGAGGGCAAGCTGTTGGCGGAGTTAAAAACCGTTGCGCTGGTTGACTCCCTAAAGTTTAATGAGGAAAAAGAAAAGTACGAGTGCCGAGGCTATATTGCAAAAGAGCACCCAATTTATAAGCAGCTAAGAATGATAGAAGAAAGTTGAGGAAGATAGAAAATGATGTTTGATCAGTTAGCAAACGGAGAGAGAATTAAAAGGTTAGCAAAGGAAGTGGAGCAGCAAATTAAGCCGATTCATGAACGAATTGATGAAGTGATTGAAGCAAATCAGTTTCGCGTGCTGCAAAGCTTTCAACAAAACCAGGTGAGTGATTCACATTTCATTCCCTCCACGGGCTATGGTTATGATGATTTAGGAAGAGATACGCTTGAAAAGGTATATGCTGATGTATTTGGGACGGAAGCGTGCCTTGTACGTCCCCAAATTATTTCAGGTACGCATGCAATAGGCATTTCGCTATTCGGTGTGTTGCGACCTGGTGATGACCTTTTATACATTACCGGTAAGCCATACGATACGCTTGAAGAAATTGTTGGAATTAGAGGGTCTGGCGTTGGTTCACTGAAAGAGTATAACATTGGATATAAAGCCGTAGATTTAACAAAAGAAGGGCGAGTAGACCTTGAAGAAGTGAAAGCGGCCATTACGGATACAACGAAAATGATTGGTATTCAGCGTTCAAAAGGTTATGGAATTCGTCCTTCGTTTACGGTCAGCCAAATTAAAGAAATGATTGCTTTTGTGAAAAGCATCAAGCCAGACGTTATCGTATTTGTAGATAACTGTTACGGAGAATTTGTAGAGACAATAGAGCCATCTCATGTTGGAGCTGATTTAATTGCAGGCTCTCTCATTAAAAATCCAGGCGGTGGGTTAGCGAAAATCGGTGGCTATATTGCTGGACGTAAAGAGTTGGTTGAAGCATGCTCTTACCGCATGACAACGCCAGGTATTGGAGCAGAAGCTGGTGCAACGCTGTACAGCCTACAGGAAATGTATCAAGGTTTCTTTTTAGCTCCGCACGTTGTAGGGCAGGCTTTAAAGGGGGCTGTATTTTCTTCGGCCATGTTTGAAAAACTTGGGATGCAGTCAGAACCAAAGTGGGACGCTGAGCGAACAGACTTAATTCAGTCCGTTCAGTTTGATGATCGGGATAAGATGGTGGCGTTTTGCCAAGCAATTCAATACGCGTCGCCAATTAATTCGCACGTGACGGCATACCCAGCTTATATGCCAGGATATGAAGACGATGTAATCATGGCAGCCGGTACGTTTGTTCAAGGGGCTAGCTTAGAGCTAACGGCAGATGGTCCAATCCGTCCACCGTATGTTGCTTATGTACAAGGTGGTTTAACGTATGCTCACGTTAAAGTAGCTATCTGCACAGCAATTGATTCAATGATTTTGAAAAAGTTAATTTAAGTATAATCTTGCTCAGCAAGAGAAAAAGATGAGCTATCGTGTATAAAAACAAATTAAAAATAAACTAAAATCGCTATTTTATTGTATTCGTGAAATATTCTAAAAATTTTTATGTGAGAATTGCTCACATATAGTTGACAGATAAACTAACATGGCATACAATGAAACTAGTTAATCAAAGGAGGAACTGAGATGAGTGACAACATACGAAGAAATACGCCGCTTTTCCCAATTGGAATTGTGATGCAGTTAACTGAGTTGTCGGCTCGCCAAATTCGCTACTATGAGGAACATGAATTAGTTACACCTGTACGATCTGAAGGTAATCGTCGATTATTCTCGTTTAACGATGTTGATAAATTACTAGAAATTCGTGACTTAATTGAACAAGGTGTAAACTTAGCTGGTGTTAAGCAGCTATTTCAAGTTCAGAAAGCGCAAGAAGGGCATAAAAAAGAGACAAAACCAGAAGATGAAAAGGTTGTAGCAGAAGCAAGCAAATCTGAGCTATCAGATGAAGAGTTACGCAAGATGCTTCGCGCTGAGTTAATGCAAGCAGGACGCTTTAACAAAGCAACGCTCAATCAAGGAGATATGTCTCGGTTCTTTCATTAAAAATTGTAAGTATTTATATGCTTCGTTAACAGGAAGTATATAAACTATAAATATTTTTTAGATTTAGGGGAGGATCACACGATGGCAAAGTACACAAAAGAAGATATTTTCAAAAAGGTTCAGGAAGAGAATGTAAAATACATTCGCCTTCAGTTCACTGACATTTTAGGAACAATCAAAAACGTTGAAATTCCAGTAAGTCAATTAGAAAAAGCGTTAGACAACAAGATGATGTTTGACGGTTCTTCAATCGAAGGTTTCGTACGTATCGAAGAATCTGATATGTACTTATATCCAGATCCAGACACGTTTGTTGTATTCCCTTGGACGTCTGAAAAAGGTAAAGTTGCACGTTTCATTTGTGACATCTACAATCCAGACGGAACTCCATTTGATGGAGACCCACGTAACAACTTAAAGCGTATATTAAAAGAAATGGAAGACTTAGGATTCAGTGATTTTAACCTTGGGCCTGAGCCAGAATTCTTCTTATTCAAGCTAGATGAAAAAGGAGAGCCAACGTTAGAATTAAACGATAAAGGTGGCTACTTCGACCTAGCACCAACTGACCTTGGTGAAAACTGCCGTCGTGACATCGTATTAGAGCTTGAAGAAATGGGCTTTGAAATTGAAGCATCTCACCATGAGGTAGCTCCTGGTCAACATGAGATTGACTTCAAATATGCTGGCGCATTAAGAGCTTGCGATGACATCCAAACATTTAAACTAGTAGTTAAAACAATTGCTCGTAAGCACGGCTTACACGCAACATTCATGCCAAAACCATTGTTCGGTGTGAACGGTTCAGGTATGCACTGCAACCTTTCACTATTCAAAGATGGCCAAAATGCATTCTATGATGCAAACGGAAACTTAGAGTTAAGTGATACAGCTCGTCAATTCATCGCTGGTATCATTAAGCACGCTCACAGCTTCACTGCTGTAACAAACCCAACAGTAAACTCTTACAAGCGTTTAGTACCTGGTTACGAAGCTCCTTGTTACGTTGCATGGTCTGCACGCAACCGTAGCCCATTAATTCGTATCCCAGCTTCTCGCGGAGTAGGAACTCGTGTTGAGGTACGTAGCGTAGACCCAGCTGCTAACCCATACCTAGCGATGGCTGTATTACTAAAAGCTGGTTTAGACGGAATCAAGAACAATCTTGAAGCTCCAAAACCAATTGACCGCAACATCTATGTGATGACTAAAGAAGAGCGCGTAAAAGAAGGTATCGTAGATTTACCTGCTACGCTAGCTCAAGCTTTAGATAGCTTCCAAGCTAACGAAATCATGGTTTCTGCATTAGGTGAGCACTTAGCTGAACACTTCATCGAAGCTAAGGAAATTGAGTGGGATATGTTCCGTACACAAGTTCACCCATGGGAACGCGATCAATACATGAGCCAATATTAATTGGTAAATCCCTTGACACTACTGGTGTCAGGGGATTTTTTTATTTTGGTAGGAAACTTAATTTGATGTACTGAAACGTTCACGACCAAAATCGGACCAAAATTTTTTAACTTTCCAAAACAGACGATATATATTCCTCAAAAGAAGTGATAGAATCTTGATTAATCTTCTTACTAACATGAGTGTAAACATCAGATGTAATGGTGACACTTCCGTGCCCTAATCGTTCTTGAATGTACTTCATGCTTGCTCCAGATTCCAACATAAGCACAGCATGAGTATGTCGCAGCGAGTGAATGCTTAAAGGTGATAGGTTTGCTTTCTTTAAGATTCTTGAAAAAGCATTAAATAACGTTGACTTGGGTAAAGGATTTCCATCCCTGCGACAGAAAATCAGATCTAATTCATGGTGATATGAATTTGTTAACATTAACTTATCATTATTTTGCAATCGCCGGTGTGTGCTTAGTTCATTTTTTATTGATTGAAATAATTCCTTCTTTGAAGTTTATATCTTTCCAT
The DNA here is from genome assembly GCF_038050335.1 of Priestia sp. FSL W8-0001. Classification (NCBI taxonomy): domain Bacteria; kingdom Bacillati; phylum Bacillota; class Bacilli; order Caryophanales; family Bacillaceae; genus Priestia; species Priestia sp. FSL W8-0001. The sequence goes on along the minus strand of NZ_JBBPAL010000001.1, from coordinate 2,773,096 downwards.
TGCAAAGCAGCGGCTTCACCTTTCCTCATACCTGTATGAATAAGCGTCTTAAAAAATAAATAGTAAATATAATTGTCTTTAGATGCACATTGGAGGAATAATTGGATATCTTCACTACGCATATACTTTAAACCGTTATGCTGTTTTTCATTCTTTTTGGAGATAGTGGCGCCACTGCAAGGATTCTTCTCAAGTTTTGAAAGCATAAGCGCTTTGTCCATAGCGTTATGCATTGTTCCATGGATGATTTCTACCGTTCTCTTGCTGTAGCCTTGATTGGTTAAATGGTTTAAAAACTTTTGATACATCATTGGCTTAAGATCCTTCAGCAAAAGATTTTTAAAATAAGGAAGAATATGATTTTTAATATTTTGAGAATGTAATATATACGTATTTTTACGTATGCTATCTTTTTTATATTCGTTTAACCAACTCAATAAGTAATCTTCTAAACGTAAAGAAGAATTATCAAGCTCAAAACCACTCTCAATTCTTTTCTCTTCTTCAGATGCTGCTGTTTGAGCTTCTTTTTTTGTAGAAAAACCACTTTTGGATTTCACTTTATACTTTTGGGTAAAGGGGTCTTTAAAGGAAACTCGATACTCCCATTTGCTGTTACACTTACGAAAAGTGGCCATCGTTATTAACTCCTTTCAAATAGAAATTGGTTTGCACACAAACTTTGTGCTTTCCTAGCATTTGAGAAAAATGTTTAGTAAATCGTTGACCCAATACTTGACGTTGAAAATGTTCTAAACGCTTCTTAGCAAAGATTTCAGTTACATTAAAGGTGTTGCATATATCAGCAATAAATTCCTGCTTCGTTTGGGGGATAGGTAATTTTAATACCATGAAGGTAGGCACACAAAACTGTAATGCAAAATTATTTGCTTTATTCTCTTGATAGGAAATGAATTCTTCTGGAAGAAACCATTGGTGCCCACAGTGAAATAAAACATGTCCTAATTCATGACCGAATTCTTCCCATTGTTGTTGAGTTGACAAGTTACGATTAATTAAAATGCTGTATAATCCATTGCGATCAATTGCAGCACTTTCGAAATCAACAAAATGAAGCCAAATCCCAAGATTAGAAGCGATACTAATCATATCAATTTGACTGGGAACATTAATATGTAGTTTTTGGTACAAAAAGGTAACAGAATCTTCTAACGGAGTAAATTGATAATTCATGGAAATCACCTCTTAGGAATATAATACCAAACACATGTTCCTTTTTTATTGATATTAGAGGTGAGTTTATGTAGTTCATGTAAAACAATTTTAGCTTTGTCCCTTGTCTTTTCAATATAATCAGAATTGCGATTTTTACTGTCCATATTTTTTAAAATAGCAATTCGTCTATAGAATCCACAAATTAAATCAAAACAATCATTTGATATTTCAGGTCCTAAATTTGTTGAACAATTGTACCATTGAATATTCTGTAATTCTTTTTCAAGCAACAAATCTTGCTCGTTATCGTTTTCATAAGGAATTACAGCTTCTAAAATATTTAAATTATAATTAATTTCTTCTGCTATTAATCTTATGGAGTTAGTTATCAAATTCACGAAGAGACTGAGATAATTTAGTATAAGCTTCTATCCTATGCTCATAACTATTATGTGTATGCGTAGTATTCATAGTGATGGGGTTGTATAAGTTAATCAAGTTATCTTGACATTTAAAGAATGTTTCTGTTTGACGTTTATCAAAGAGCCATACCTATTTAATAGTGAAAAATAACTACTTCCTAAATATGGGTCTTTGATTCATTATACTTATGACTCTCCCATTATAAGTATGATAGTATCATACATGTATAAAACAGAGGCTACAACATAAATAAAAGGGGGGCAATGATGAAAAAACGTACTAAGACAATTATTGCAGTGATTACTGGAGCTGCTATTTTAATAGGAGGAATATGGATGATAAACGAAAGCCGTTACCCAAACGTCCCTGCTTTTGATGACCACTTTACACGTGAATTCTTGAACAAAGATAAAAAAGTGGACGATGGATTTTTTGAGTTTACATCGAAGACAGGGCAGTATACGATGTGGTTTCCACAGGAGTATCAGTTATTACATAAAGACAGAGAAGATTATACTATAAATAAAGAATCTTATGAGAACTGGTGGGCTGTTTATAATGAAGAAGTTGAAGATGAAATACAAAAGAATTATATAAAAACTGAATTTTCAACGAGTAATCCCACAGATGAAAATATTCATGTTGAAGCTTTATTTAAAAGAAGATTTGGATTAAGTAATCCTAAACGAATAGAAACTTCAAAAGCTGGAATTTACTACCAATCAGCTTACATTTATTTCAAAGGAACAGAAAAGCAAGTAATATCAGATAGAAAGAAACATATTCCTAATACATACTTGGCCTATGTAGCAGATAAGAGTTCTAATAAAATACTACAAATCTCTTTTGATAATAGTGGTAAATATAAAAGTGATGATGAAGAAAAAAAGAAAGCGTGGTTTGTTGAAATTTTAAAGAGTATTCGTTTTAGTGAGGAAAAAATATGAGTGGAAAACCTATATTGAATGATAGTATAAGAAATAAAGTAACACAACTTGAATATAAAGGGCTATCAGGAAAAGAGAAAGAAATTAAACGAATATATAAAGAAAGTACAGGCAAAGAACCGCCACCATTTAAAATTTATAGTAGCGATGAAATGAATATAGGTAAAGAATCTGGATTTGATGGAGCTGCAATTCATTTTTATGATGAAAAAAAGCATATTAACCAAGTATATTATATTTTTAGAGGAACAGAACCATCTAAGGACTTTGGAGATGTAGTTTATGATGCTTTAGGAATTGGCGCAGGAGAAGATCAAGCGCAAATTAGCGATGCAACAAAAATGTATGAAAAGGTAGAAGGAAATATAAAATCTTCTGGCACTAAAGTCGAAAGGTATGGTGATGGCCACTCTTTAGGAGGTCATTTGATAGTAACTTTAGGTTTAATAACTAAAAATTTTAAAGATGTAAGAGGAATGACTAGTGTTGCATTAATTTATTTTCACTATTAAAAATACTCAAAATGTTCAATTTTATTATTTTGTGCAAAGAAAAAGTCCTTTATAATGGATAAGTCAGGTGGTAACCCGTCCAAATCCACTAAAAAAGGACCAACTCATGGACAAGATTACACGAAAAACTTCATTTGGACAATGGTTTTCACCAATAAATCTTCAACTTTTTGAAGAAACCGTGAAAACGTTGAAAGTAGATTACTATACGAAAAAACTAAAAACAGACTCATTTCTAAAATTACTCCTTTTTGCACAGCTACAAGAAGTCGAAAGTTTGCATGAGCTAAGCGATTGTCTTTTCGACGACCAACTACAAAAAGGCATTGATCTTGATTCAATCAGTATTTCTCAGCTCTCACGCCGATTAAACGGTATAAATCCAGATTTATTTCAACGGCTTTTCCTTGATTTAGTCGCACAAATTCATGCAAAAACACATTATACAAAGCTTATTATGCCGTTAAAAATCATTGATTCAAGCACATTGCCACTTAATTTGACCAATCATAAATGGGCAAAGTTCCGCAAAACAAAAGCGGGTGTCAAGTTGCATTTGAGACTTGTGTTTATGGAAAAAGGGAGTTCCTATCCTGAAAAGGCTGTTTTAACAACGGCAAAAGAACATGATCGTGGTCAGCTTGAAATCATGGTTGATGATAAAGAATGCATGTATGTGTTTGACCGTGGCTACCTAGATTACGAGCGCTTTGACCGAATGACAGATGATGGTTACAAAAGAACAAATGCAGATATAGCTGCCAAAATCGAAGGAGTCATTCTAACAGTTATGCTCCATCTCATACGCCTAAATAGCCAAGTTAGCAATATTACAATTACACCTGGTATTAACGCAATAAGTAAGGGACCACCAATCATCATCATCTATCTACCTTTCAAAATACCTTTTTATACCATTTTAACTTAAGTCTTCTTTTGAAAATTTCTATATATGATATACACCCTTAGATACCATAATGTAATTTATCGGCCACTAAACATTTAGTCTTCTAATTCATGTCATTTTTTAAAGAATCAATAAAGTTGAATGCAATTTTGGAAAGTTCATCTTTTTCTCTTGTACATAACGAAATAGGATTTTTCAAATTAACTTCTTCTACATGTACAATTGCTACTTGCTCTTGAGCTAAATGCTCATTGACTTCAAGCGAAGAAACAAAAGTAACTCCATATCCTGCAATCACCGTTCTGATTGTTTCATTCAACCCATTAATTTGTAATCCAATAATTGGCTTACTGACATTATGGATCTTACAGAGAGAAAATAATTTTTCCCTTGAAGAACTGCCTTCTTCACGAAATACAAAAGGTTCTCTTACAATTTCAGATAATGCAACTTTTTTTCCAGCATATTTATGATTTTTATGTACGATAAACAACATTTGATCTTCAAATAGTTCATTACTCGTAATTAATGAATGAAATTCCCTTTTACCGCCTATCAAAGCGATTTCAGCTTGGTAATTAATCAAATAATCAATTGCTTTACTAGAATTAGTAGTTATTAATTCTACCTCTACTTCAGGGTATTGCTGTTTGTACAGTCCAATCCATTTAGGCAGTAAAAAGTTTGCAGGAAGGTATGTTGCTACAATACGCAGCTTTCCAGCTGTACCATCCCTGTATTGCTTAATAGAAGATTCAATCTCACGTTCAAGAGAAAATAATCTTTTAGCATGCTTAGCAAGTTGTTCACCAGCAGGGGTTAAAAAAATCCCTCTCCCTTTAGGAGATACTAAAGTTAAATCAATTTCTTGCTCTAATTTTTTTATTTGAGCTGTTACTGCCGGTTGACTTATATTCAATTCCTCAGCAGCACGGGTTACACTTCTTTTTTCGGCTACAGTGTAAAATAATCTTAAAGCATGAAGATTCATATTTCGCTCCTCTAATCATAAATAAAAGTTATTAATACTAAATAAATATATATTAGATTTATAAAACCTCTTCCTTTATTCTAAAACTATAAAATGTAGTACTCAAGAATATTTCTTAATAAAGAGGTGAGAAGGGAATAGAGACTTCCCTTATAAAAATGAAATTAGTATGCATTGAATGTGGTAAATCAATTTCTTATGATAATTTTAGTTATTACTGTGAATGTGGTGGATTGTTTGATATTGTTCAGGACTTTCACAACCACGATGCAGAGCGATTAAAACGCTTATTTAATGAGCGTCTCTCAGAACGTATGACTCCTTATGCTAGTGGCGTATGGAGATATAAAGAATTAATCTTTCCTGAGTTACCTGAAGAATTTATTGTGACAAAATATGAAGGAAATACAGGGTTATATACACATCAACTAATTCAAGATTATATTGGTATGAGAAAAATCTACTTAAAAGCACAGAGCGAAAATCCCAGTGGTTCATTTAAAGATAATGGAATGACCGTAGCTGTTTCTCATGGAAAATCCCTAGGTTATAAAAAATTCACTTGTACTTCAACCGGAAATATGGATAGGCTACACTTAGTTGGACAGAATTTTTAAGGTCAAGTAGACTACAGATAATACATTTGAGGAGAATCTACATGGCCAAAAGAGAACGCCGAACATTTACTGAAGATTTCAAGCAACAGATGGTGCAGCTATACCAAAATGGAAAACCAAGAAAAGAGATTATTCGTGAATATGACCTAACTCCTTCCTCTTTAGATAAGTGGGTGGGCCAGAGTCAAAGGTCAGGTTCTTTTAAGGAGAAAGATAATTTAACAGATGAACAAAAGGAATTGATAGAACTCCGAAAAAGAAATAAGCAACTAGAAATGGAAAATGACATTTTAAAGCAAGCCGCGCTGATACTAGGACGAAAGTAAATGTAATTAAGAATAACCAACACAAATACTCGATATCAGCAATGTGCAAAGTCCTACAAATCCCTAGAAGCGTCTATTATTATGAAGCAAAAGAAAGAAGAGCAGAGGATCCCGTTGTCTCTGATGTGGTCGAAATTTTTCACGCAAGCCGTCAAAATTATGGAACACGAAAAATCAAAGTTGAATTGAAAAAGCGTGGTCTTATCGTGTCTAGACGAAGAATTGGACGCATCATGCAGGAGCAGGGCCTTGTTTCTTCATATACAATCGCCCAATTTAAACCACATGCAAAATCGTGTAATGAATCAGAACAGAAGAATGAGCTGAATCGTGAGTTCGCCCAGGAACAAGAAATGACCGCAATCGTAAGCGATTTAACATACGTAAGAGTGAATCAAAAATGGAACTACGTATGTGTCTTTGTTGATCTCTTTAATCGAGAAATTGTGGGTTTTAGCACAGGACCAAACAAAGGTGCATTACTCGTTTATCGTGCATTAGCTTCTATCAAAGTCGATCTTAATAAGATACAGCTTTTTCATACGGATCGTGGAAATGAATTTAAAAATAAACTGATTGATGATGCTTTAAAGACATTTAATATCCAGCGATCCTTAAGTATGAAGGGCTGCCCATATGATAATGCAGTAGCCGAAGCGACTTTTAAAATTATCAAAACAGAGTTTGTGAAAGGAAGACATTTTAATAGTTTAGCAGAATTAACGAGGGAATTTCAGGACTATGTTCACTGGTTTAATAACATCCGAATTCATGGAACCCTTGGATATGCAAGCCCAATTGATTACAAGCATAGACACCTTAAGAAAATTGTCTAGTTTAGTGTTGACATACCAATACCTCTTCATCCTTAGCTATGTATGCTTCCATAGGAAATTCAGATTCTTACATTTTTGTCCCTAATAAGGATATATCGATGAACAAGGTACTACAAACGATCGCATATGGTGCTCATGTATTTAGTATTCCTGGAACGTATGATGATGGAATTGAATTTTTAGAGAAATATAGTGAAGATTTAGGTTTATATGTTTGTAATTCAATTAATCCTTTTAGAATAGGAGGTCAAAAAAGCATTATTTATGAGATTGCTCAATACCTAAATTGGAATTTACCGGATTGGATTGTTGTACCTGGGGGAGCTTTAAGTAACGCAACTGCATTAGGTAAAGGACTACATGATTTATTTACACTTGGATTAATAGATAAACTTCCGAGGATTGCAATTATACAGGCAGAAGGGGCGAGTCCATTTCACCAAATGATAGATCAGAAAATGAAAGAACTTATACCTGATGGGTCTCCATACACCAGAGCTTCTGCATTGAATATTGGAAATCCACCAAGCTGGAAGAAGGCAAAACATGCTCTAAAAGAAACAAATGGAATTACAGCTTCAGTATCGGACACTGAAATTCTTAATGCAAAAGCTATTATAGATAGAAGTGGGATTGGATGTGAGTCAGCCTCTGCAGCTACAGTTGCCGGATTGAGAAAGTTAGTAGATCAGCAGAAGATTGATAAGGATGAGACCGCATTATGCATTCTAACAGGAAATATTTTAAAAGATACAGATGCTTTAAAGGAATATCATTCTGAAGATAATATGGTTGCAACTTTTAAAAATACACTACAAGCAACTTCCTTAGATTACAAAACTATTCAAAACTATATATAAATCCTTGTAATGGTTCAGAAACCTCCTGTTACTTTATTATCAGGAGGTTTCTCTTTTTATACTGTATACCATATATAATCTTAGTTAACATAAAACGTATTCGTGGAAGTAGCTTACATCAGTGTTTTATTTTTTCAATGAGCGTTTTCCCACCTTAATTGTCTTACGCTTGTTATTCTTTACATAAAATGGATATAAATTATAAGATTTTCTCCATTTCATATTGTTCAACATGTACGTTAAGGCCTATTCTTTTTAGAAATTGTATAGATTTTATATCCCGTTTATCGACGTTATTAATGGAGATGACTGAATGGCGCTTCCAAATCCAATGAAACAAAGAATGACCAAGACCTTGGTTTCTTCTTTCTTTAAGAATACCAAATTGGAGAACGTTTCCCTGTTTTGAATTAATTACAGCATATCCATAAACGGCATCTTGTTTTCCTATCGTGATAACATCATATAAATGTGGATTGCGTAATATAGCTTGAACAGATTGTTCCCAAGAGGGGGCAAAATTCCAAAAAGAATGTGCCATAGTCCAATCAAATTTATTTGGACTAACAGTGTTTATACATACCTTCTTATGGATAGCCATGGGTTTAAAGTCGATACTACCTTTAAAACAAACAAGTTCTCGCTTTATTTCAAACCCTAAATTGCTATAAGCTTTAATAGCTTTTTCATTCGTTTGGATAACTTCTAATAAGCATTTTTGAACATTATGTTGTTTAAGTATAGGGATAGCGTGGTTGTAAATTTGTGCTACAAGACGCTCACCTCTATGTTTTGGAATGACTCCTGTACCAATATCAAAAGCTGTTTTCTTATCATTGTGTTCTTCAATTCCATGCATAATAAAAGCTACCTGTTCATCTTGACTAAACGCACCAAATGATAAGTTGTATTGAATCCCTGCACCTGTAAATCTTTCAGCTAAATAATCTGGAGATACTTTAAACGGAACTACATAATCAGAGAAGGCTTCATTAAAGCACGTTGTGAATTCTTATAAATTTATGTTCTCAAGACTTTTAATAATCAATTTAATCACCTCTTAATATTTTCAACCAATCCTATTACTTTTGTAGTATAAGCGTACTATACTTGTATCTTTATCATATACACAAGAATTTTACAACATCACTCTTTCGGTACACCTGCCAAAAGAGAACCCTTATTGAGAAAAAGATTCTGATAAATTCCTTGTTTCTGTTTTGTGCAGCTTTTTATAAATCTTGGATACATCAGGGTTTGATCTTATAGAAGTAACAGCTTTAAAAAGTAGGGAAAATTACCGTATTTCTAATGAACATTGTTCAGCATATCAGGAAAAACAAAAATCAACTTTAAGATTTAACATAGCCACGGATTAAGAAGTCTATGACAGCTATATGAACATCTACGGTTTTGTTATAAAATAGCTAACTATATGTTTATTCTAGAGTGTATTAATCTTTAATGTTGATAAATTGGTATAAATCTAAGGGAATTCTTTTCAGGTAGAATTCCCCTGTGACCGTCAAGTAGAATGAAACAATTTTTGCTCGTTATTTTGAAACACTTTGTTCCCCAAATATGGTAGAACGATGCTTCATACGATAACTATCTTCATTTAAATGAATGATTTCTACTCGGTGAAGAATCCTATCTAGAATTGCTGTTGTTATAGCTTGATCACCCAATAATTCTCCCCATTCTTTTGGTGCCTTATTAGAGGTCAAGATAATGGAAGACTGATTATACAAGTCATTAATTAAATGAAAGAACATATTAGCTTCTTGTTGATCCATTGCCATAAACATTAAGTCATCTATTATGACTAAATCAGCCTCTCTAATTCTTTTCATTCTTGCTTTTGACTTTCGTGTGATTTCTTCTGTTTTCAGGTTATGAATTAAATCTCCCATTGATGTGAATATCGCTTTATACCCTTGGTTAATAGCCTCTATTCCTAGGCCTACGGCCAGGTGAGTTTTACCTACACCTGGTGGCCCTAATAAAATCAAATTGTACAGCTGTTCTATCCAAGTTAAATCTTTTAATCTATTTAGTTGTTTGTTGCTTAAAGACTTTTGTTCTTTTAAATTAAACTCCTCAAGTGTTTTGCTGAAAGGAAAAGTTGCCCACTTTAATCGGTTGTTTAGTTGCTTTTCTTCTCTTCGAGTTTGCTCATAAGAAGTGACATCTAACAGGAATTGAGTAAATGAAAGGTCTTTTTGCTCAGCTTCTCTGATCAAATGGGGGAGATGCTTGGCAGTTTCAACGAGTCTTAACCCTTTCATTATGTCTTGTAATTGTTGGATTTGGCTCATCGCTATTCAACCTCCATTAAAACCGTGTAAGTATCTACTTTTCTTTTGTATGCTTCTGTTTCTAAAACCCATTCTGATAGCCTGTTCAAAGTCTTAACTTCTTTCTTTTTATCAATAACTGTTTCATGTACCTGGCGCTGACGTTTCACATATGCAATGATATCGCCAAAATCAGTTGCACTGTATAATTTCCTTTTTAAACACTCTGCTAACGCTTTAGTCAGTACTTCGTTATCGATACCTTTTGTTTCGCGCAAGATGATTTGCAACTGGTCTTTAATGTAACGAGGATTTTTTTCCCTAACCTTCTCTAAATATTTAAAGGCTAGTTCTTTATCTTCAAATCTCTCAGCCACTGTATTAATGAATGCTCCAACACCTTTTGTACAATCCCTACTATGTTTTTTATCTTTTATTAACATCCCTTTCCCTTCGGGAATTGAATGTTTTGCAATAATTTCGCCAGTATCAGGTATATAAATAACTAATTCTTTAGTCTCCGTTTCCTTGATATGGATCGGCTATACTTAGTTAGACAGAAATTTTAAGGTCAAGTAGAATTAACTATACTAATCAGTTATGAGGAGAATCTACATGACAAAAAAAGTACGTCGAACGTTTACCGAAGAATTTAAGCAACAGATCGTGCAGCTATATCAGAATGGAAAGCCTCGTAAAGACATCATTCGAGAATATGAGTTAACACCATCTTCGCTTGATAAGTGGATTAATCAAAGTAAGTCCTCTGGTTCCTTCAAAGAAAAGGATAACCTCAGCCCCGAACAGAAAGAGCTGCAGGAACTTAGGAAACGTAATAAGCAATTAGAGATGGAGAATGATATTTTAAAGCAAGCCGCGCTGATACTAGGACGAAAGTAAATGTGATTAAGAACAACCAGCATAAATACTCGATATCAGCAATGTGTAAGGTCCTACAACTCCCTAGAAGTACGTATTATTATGAAGCAAAAGAACGAAAGAATGAAGATGATATAACTTCAGACATCATAGAAATTTTCCATCAAAGCCGCCAAAATTATGGTGCGAGAAAGATAAAGCATGAGCTAAAGAAAAGAGGGAAATTGGTTTCTCGTCGTCGAATCGGCAGAATTATGAACGAACAAGGACTTGTTTCAGCTTATACTGTAGCTCAATTTAAACCCCATAAGGATAAACCAAATGAAAGTGATCAAGCGAATGAGTTAAATCGTGAATTTACACAAGAGGAAGAATTGACTGTCGTGGTCAGCGACCTAACTTATGTAAGAGTCAACAGAAAATGGTATTACATATGTGTATTTGTTGATCTCTTTAATCGGGAGATCGTTGGATTTAGTACAGGTGAGAACAAAGATGCTTTACTAGTTTATCGAGCTCTATCGTCAATAAAAGGTAATTTACATACGGTTCAAATGTTCCATACTGACCGAGGAAGAGAATATAAGAACCAAGTCATTGATGAGGCCCTAGAAACGTTTAACATCAAGCGATCTCTAAGTTTGAAAGGCTGTCCGTATGATAATGCAGTAGCAGAAGCAACATTCAAAATCATCAAAACAGAGTTCGTAAAGAAACGTCATTTTGATAGCTTAGAAGAGTTACAAAGAGAGTTTACAGATTATGTGCACTGGTTTAATCATCTACGCATCCACGGTACTTTAGATTATTTAAGTCCAGTGGAATACAAATTTACGCACCTTAAGAAAACTGTCTAGTTTAGTGTTGACAATCCAATACATACTTTTTCATATTTGTTATAAGTTCCAAGTGGAAGAGAGTACCGATTAGATTGGTAACGAATAGTATTGTCCTTATGAACACATCTTGCTATACTTATCTCATAGTTATTTTGAATATCTATATTTTGGGAGACTGGTTTTAAGTGTTGCTTTTCCAGGAGGAACACTTCGAATGGTCTCTTTTTTGTTGTATTGTGTATTTTATAGTTACCCGTTCTGTTCAGCCATTCCCATCCTTGCTCATTCCAAGAGTCGATGTTATGAAACACTCTATGTTTGGCATAGTTTTGTTTGATAAATCCAACTACATTTTCTATTCTTCCCTTACTCTCAGGGTCAGCTTTTCTACAAACCCGAAGGTTTATTCCTCTGGATTCTCTATACTGCTGAAATTCTTTAGTTAAAATTAGATCTCCACCATTTTCGCTAACAACAATTAAACTATCTTGGTCATAAACGATCTCATTGGTCATTCCTCCATACCATTTAAACGCGTTCTCATGGGCTTGTATAACATCCCGTGTTGTAAATGGTCTATCCAACCACTCTTTATACTTTTGTCTAGAATGTGATAAGACAAAAGCTATAAAGTTGAGTTTGGCTTCCTTATTATCAACAGTTTTTTGTCTCGTATGACCAAAATCTACTTGCATTTGTTCTCCCATTGGGGGATCAGGAATTGCCTCATACATTCGAGGAGATGTTTCCTTATTTATTTTGTATTCTTCTCTTAATGCTTTTACATATGTTCTTACTGTACTTTCTCCAACAGTTAGATCTTTATATTTCTCTAAAAGCCAATCATAAACTTGTGCTGCTGACATATCCGGATGCATTCTCAACCAAGATAAAATCAGTTCTTTATATGGATCTAATTTTTTCTTTTTATACTGAAGAGAATCAACCCATTCCGCCATCTCCGAAGGAGATCTCTTTAAGTGCCTGTAAACAGTTGTTCGAGAAACCCCTAACTTTTCAGCTATCTTTGTCTGACTAAATCCTTGCTTTAATAATTGCTTTATCTCCATGTACATTTCCCACTTATCCACCTTCGCTAACCTCCACTGCAAGTATGAACTATGATCATTTTACAGTGATAGGTTGATATTTTTTGCTGGTATATTTGGGTAAATAAGCGTTTCATCTTATCAAGCAAAAACTGTACACTTTATTCTAGCAGTCACATCCCCCCCTTAAGCCATATTTAATCTCCTGCGATGTGAATTAACGATACTTTTGAGTGAGATATTTTAGAGATAAATTCTTGATAATTATTTTGCTCATGGCTCGGTACATTGCTTTGATATTGGTTTAAATCTGATATTAACTATCTTAGCTTACCACCTGAAAATATTTGCACCAGAACCTTATTTTTTATGTTCTCTTCTATAACTCTGTTTAAAAAAATAGATAATTCAGTAAACAATACTTTTTTGTCATTCATCTTCAATTCAAGTAACAAATCATAAAAATAGTATATTTTATCCATAATAACCAAAATTTTTATTGTTTTGAAGATATTCATACATTATAATAGTCTATAGTCTATGTTTTTAGTTAATATTTAGCATTTATATATATTTAAGGAAAATATTTATTTTGAACAACATCAGAACAAGGAGAGAAATATGAAGAAAAAAACAACTATAATTTCGATTTTAGTCTTATCGGTCATTGTAGTAGTAGAAACTTTTGCCCTAGTAAATATTCAACAAAACAATAATAATGCAATTGCTACTCTAGATGATGAGATTATTACTCAAAAACAACTCACTAATCAGTTAGATTCCAAAGAGAAAAAGAGGTTAGCTGATAAGCTTATAAATGACAAGATAATAGATTTAGAGATAGATACACTGAATCTAAAATCACCTTCCGAGGAAGAAATGTTAAAACAACTTCCCTACATACAGTTATTTGATAGTAGTAAGAAAACTTTAGCAGACGAACAAACTAAAGAATTTGTAAAAGAATATATACATGTTAAAGAATTAGCTAAAAAGTATACTTTAAATGATGAAAAGTTCAAGAAGTTTATAGAAGATGAACGAAACTTCAATGGGGACTATTTAATAAAAATTCAAGAAATTAGTGGCAATCATCAGCAATTATCTAAAATTGAAGATTCCTTAAAGTAAGCTAAAGATATTAATTCAATTATTAAAAATAACTCTCTAGATATTAAAGAAAAAAATATATTTTCTTTAACCAATGAATACAACCAAGATTTTTCTCAAAGTAAGGTTGGAGATTACCTTCATGTAATGGATGAACATCATGGATCTGGACACAAAATTATAATAATCACAAACATTAACAAATCCGATGAAACAATATTTAATTTAAAAGAGAATAAAGAAGAGATTTTAAATGTTTATATGAGTAAAAACTATTTTCAAGAAAGGCTAGACGTCCTAAATGTTCTCAAAATGAAGCATAAAATTAAATATGCCATTAAAGAATAGATTAGAAGTTAAGTTAATACTGGTAATATTAATGCTTATTATTAGTTCAACTTTATCTTATAGTCATAATGATACTACTAAAAACCTAGATTTAAGTGCTAAATATTATGAAAACCTAAAAACATGGCCTAATAAATTTCTTAATCTAAACAAAAATTCTAGTACTGGAAAAGGAATAAAAGTTGCAATTTTAGACACCGAGGTTAAGTTTAAAACTGTGAATAATTTGAAGAGAATACATTATTTTTTATCAAACGACAATGCTAATAGTTTTATTGAAGCATCTACCCATGCTGATCAAATTGTAAGCATTATTAACTCCATTGCTCCAGATGCTGAAATCTATTTGGTAGTTGTTTCAAACAAAGACGGGAAAATAAAAGAAAATGATTTAAAGAATGCTCTAGATTGGCTCACTAAAGAAAAAGTAGACATTATAAACATGAGTTTTGGCTTTAATTCAGCAATGTCTAAAACTATTGAGCCGCGTTTAGAAAAACTTTATAAAAATAATACCGTAATAGTAGCTGCGTCCGGCAATGAAGGAATATCAAGAGTAAATTACCCAGCTTCTTCTCAATATGTAATTAGTGTTGGAGCTAACGATTACTCAGGTCAGAAATGGATAAATTCTAATTATGGCACAGAACTAGATTTTAGTATGCCCGGTGTGCAGATAATAGATAAATATAGGCAGATTTATGTTGATGGCACATCATTTAGTACTGCATTCATGAGTGGTATGATCGCAAAACTAAAGGAAAAGCACCACAATACCAGTAATAAAGATATATATGCAAAGCTTATTCAAATGACCCCTACTCATAAGTGGAATCCATTGAATGGATATGGAACACCTACTTTTTAATTAAGAGGAGATAACATATGAAATTATTAAAAACTATTACAATTCTATTTTTAGCTCTAATGTCAGTTACATCTACAAGAGCATTTGCTGAAGAAGCCACACAGGAAAATCAAAATGTAACAGTTCAAAGTATTAAGCATCTTGTTATAACTTTACCAGAAAACTCTGATAGTTCTTTAATTGACATGTATGAGAATGGTGGCTGGGAGTATAACCCTACTACTAATCAGTTACAAAAGCCGGTTACTTATGAAGGACTAGAAATTGAAGTTGATAATAAAGTTTATAATACTGATGAAAATGGTGTAGTATCGCTTTCTACAGAAAAAAATGCAGGTGAAGAGGTAACAATCGAATCAGAACAATTAAGTGCTAGCGAAAAAGACGTAAAAGAATCCAATCAAAAGCTAAGTACTACTGCTGATGTTAGTGATGAAACTGTTGTCGTTGAAGAATATATTAACTTAAATCATTTACTTAATAGTATGGGTGATGGACAAACTGATGAAGTGACTGATGAAGAAGCTCACGATGCAACTCTTACTCAAGATGAGCAAGTTGGAGAGCTTAAAGCTGCAGCTCCCTATTTAGATAATAAACAATTACCTTCTCGTGGACGCGCTATTCATTGTAATAGGTTCAATGGTTATTTAGGCGATGGTAGGTATTACTCAAACGAAGCTAGCCCTAGCGCAATTAGAAACTTCTTCCAAAGTGATTGTGATGTATCACTTGCACGCTCAACAAAATGTTATGCTGATTATGGGTCTAACCCCTATTGTGCAGCGAAACCTTCTACTAAAAATGGACACTGTGGTGTCATCGTAGGGCATGCAAGAGGCTACCACAAGCATACAGGTTGGTTTAGTCCATCAAAATAATATATAGGAGTATATAAAATTGAACAAATTAAAAAATAAAAAAAAGTTTTGGGTATTAATTGTTATAGTAATAGCTATTGTTTGTATTATGGGATTTAAATTTTACGAATACCAAACAAAAACTACTGACCTATCTGGAGAAAATATAGATACAATCTATCTATTAGACGATATGAAGAGCTATGAAACAAATCATCGTTTTTCTATTAGCAAAGATGTTAGCCACCCAGGTTACAAGGTATATGCTATTGATAATAACGAAAATAAACGCATTACTGTAAAGAATGAGAACAAAGAAAATACCATCTACAGAATAGAAGCATTTGATTCTAGTTCTAAAACGTCGAAAAATGTATCAATCGGCACTTCCGAAAAAGATTTAATTTCAGCATATGGTAAAAGTTATATCGAACGTTCAAGTGACCAAACAGACAAAATAATTGAGTATGTCGATAGAGATAAAAATATCTTACTTTCATTTTTTATTTATAAAAATAAAGTAGATGGAATTAACTTAGAAGTTAAAGATTTTTAAATGACCTATAAACATGTATAAGCCCAAGGTTGCTTTTTACAGCTAATATTTGTTATGAGGTAGAAATATTAGTACATAAATAATAACATGTTTTTCTATAATGACTATGTTTTTTTAAAAAAAGCATATGTATAAATAGCAGACTTTTTATACATACATTCTCCTCTCAACTGGCAAACGGGAAAAATCAGTCATATCAAGGATGTATAAAAAGCTGCATAAATCAGAAAACACTCCTTATCCGGAACTCTTGCCTGGGACTGACCCCATAAAGTGAGACAAATAAAAAACACCTTTAAGTTGAAAACTGGGTATGTAGTACCTAACAATCACTTGGAGGTGTTTTTTCTATGGGAACAAGAGTCAGTTATCCAGTCGAAATAAAGTTAAAAGCGATTGAAATGAGGTTAGCCGGTGTACCTGTAAAAGAAGTCTTATCACAACTAAACATTCGGAATCCTACCCAATTAAAAACATGGATGAAGTGGTATCAAAATGGGGATGTACACCGGTTGGAACAGCCAGTAGGCAAGCAATATGCCTATGGAAAAGGTCCTGATTTTGAAAACGAGACAGCTAAGTTAAAGACTGAGAACCGACAATTAAAGCAACAAATCGAGATTTTAAAAAAGTACAAGGAATTGGAAAGGAAGTGGTACCAGAAATCGCAGTGAACCTAGTGGAAGAGTTAAAAGAACAAATCCCTATTTATCAAATCTGTTTCCATCTTGGTATTCCTCGGTCCACTTACTACCGTTGGAAGCAGCATAGTCAACAGGATACACGAAAGAAATGGATGGAACAGCAAGTGGGTGAACAATGTCGTGCACACAAGTTTCGATATGGCTATCGGAAGATCACAGCTGTACTCAAGCGAACCATGAAGATTAACCACAAGTTTGTGCAGCGTACCATGCAGAAATACGGTTGGCAATGTCGCGTTAAACGGAAGAAACGGCAGCGAACAGGGCAACCTTATCAGGTTGCAGAGAATATATTAAATCGTGACTTTCGAGCTGAACGCCCTCTTCAAAAGCTTGTGACCGATATTACGTACTTGCCTTTTGGGCCGAAACCATTGTATCTTTCAAGTATTCAAGATTTATTTAACGGAGAAATTATTGCGTATTCCATTGGTGATTGTCAAAATGTCGCGTTTGTTTTAGACACGCTTAACCAACTCCCTTCTCTACCGGAAGGGTGCACGTTGCATAGTGATCAAGGCTCTGTGTACACATCGTATGCTTATCAACAAACAATTAAAGAGAAAGGCATTATCATGAGTATGTCCCGAAAAGGGACGCCTGCAGATAATGCCTCAATTGAATCGTTTCATTCCTCACTAAAGTCTGAAACGTTCTACCTTGACGAGTTGACATACACTACGACTACCATCATAGAGCAAACCGTCAAAAGCTATATTACGTATTATAACCATGCCCGTATTCAAACAAAATTAAACAACCAGTCTCCTGTACAATACAGAAAACGGGTTGTTTAAAAGGTGTTTTGATTCCTGTCTCAAAAACAGGGGTCAGTCCCCCTACCAAGGGTTCTTTTTTGGGTTGTGTTCCGGAAAGAGTGTTTATGTAAACTAGCATTGTATACAGTATTCATATATTTTTGTTGCTTAGAGAGTCCATTTTTAATTTATGAATAAAGAAACAAAACCAAAAATAAGCGCAATTGCTAAAGAAGATGCCAGCATCCACCAGGCAAACTGTAATCAACGATTGTAAAATACCCAATAACAACGGTTTTAAATTCCCCAAAAATAACAGATAATCGTTTCGAAACAAACATCAAAGATGGAGTGAAGAAACGGTGCTGAAGATTGGGGAGTTTTTTATGATTAGAGAGTTATTTCAGAAAGGGTGGACGAAAACAGCCATTGCAGAAGCAACAGGCTTCGATCGTAAAACGATCAGCAAATATCTAAAAAGCAATCAGTTGCCGGAACGTAAGGCAAGCGAGCAGCAGAAAGAGAGTAAGCTCGAACCCTATAAGTCCTACATCCTTCAACGAGTCAAAGAAGGAACAACCAACTGTGTCGTACTGTTAGAGGAAATTCAAACGATGGGTTACGAGGGGAAGATGACAATTTTAAGAGACTTTGTTCGTCCTCTTCGTCAACAGCCAAAGAAACAGGCAACCTTACGGTTTGAAACACCACCAGGGAAACAAGCCCAAGTGGATTGGGCGTACGTGGGAAAATACTTAGTGAATGGCAATCTGCAAGACATTTATGCATTTGTGATGATATTAGGTTATTCCCGAATGAAGTACGTAGAGTTTACAACCAACATGAATCTCGAAACCCTCATGAAGTGTCATATGAATGCTTTTTCTTACTTTAATGGGGTACCAGAACAAATTCTCTATGATAATATGAAAACCGTTGTAATCAAGCATAGTCCTGTAGAGATTCGTTTCAATCGCAAGTTTGAGGATTTCTTAGCCTACTATGGGATTGTGCCAAAAGCCTGTCGTCCTAAACGTCCGCAAACAAAGGGGAAAGTAGAAAGAACCATTAAGTATTTGAAAGATAACTTCTTTCAGCGAAAACACGAACCAACTTTACATGCATTAAATGAAGCCGTACGTACATGGTTGGATCAGATAGCTAACAAGAAAACCAATCAGACTACTAATGAGTCACCATTTCAACGATTTGAGCAGGAACAGAAGTTCCTGCAGATATGGGGAGTGAAGCCTCTGTTTCCCACTTCACATTGGGAAACCAGAGAAGTCAGTCGGGACTGTGTGGTGTCGTACCGCGGAAAAAGGTATTCAGTTCCTTACCGTTACGCTGGACAAATGGTTAAGATTAAAGAAACACTCGATCATCATTTAGAGATTTACGATGAACGTGAATGTATCGCAAAGCATCCGGTTCTTACAGGAAAAGCAACTACTCATATCCGAATGGAACACTATGATGGGCTACATACAAAAGAAAAAGGGCAGAAAGCGAAGAACGTTGAAGATTTGGCGACCGACGGTCTTCACTCTCATACCCCATCTCCAAATGTGGAAAAACGCCCTCTCGCTGCTTACGCAGCACTGGAAGAAGGTGAGTCTGTATGATGAACGAACTCTTATTGGAGCGTTTAAAGAAGCTCGGCTGGCATCATACAGCCAACCAACTTGATAGTTTACTAGAAGACGCTTCTAAGGATAATGTATCATATTCTGAGTTTCTTCACACTATCGTTTTGCATGAAACGGAGCAACAAGATTCTGATCAACTAGAAAAGCGAATGAAACGGGCAAAGCTGCCTTACACCAAAACGATTCATGATTTTGACTTTACATTTCAACCAAGTCTGAGCGAGAAAAGGGTCAAGGAAACCTTAACATGTCGCTTTATTGCCAATGGGGAAAATCGCATATTACTGGGTCCTCCGGGTGTAGGAAAAACTCATTTAGCCGTCTCCTTTGCGATTGAAGCGATTACCCAAGGATATACAGCCCTATTTTTGTCGGCCGACGACTTAGTGGCTCAGTGCCGCAAGGCCAATGATAAAGGGACACTCCAGCGACTCGTAAATCGTTGGAGTCGTCCAGACGTGTTAATTGTAGATGAAGTAGGTTATTTTCCTTTTGATGAACTAACCGCCAATGTTTTCTTCCAGGTTGTTTCAAAGCGATACGAACAAGGAGCAATGATTTTAACATCTAATAAATCGTACCTTGAATGGGGAAAAGTTTTTGGTGACGATGTATTGGCAACGGCTATCTTGGATCGCCTCTTACATCATGCGATTACATTTAACATCAAGGGTGACTCCTACCGTTTGCGAGAAAAGAAAAAAGCAGGAATTTATCCTGCCCAAACAACGATTTAGCCGTTCATAATGGGGAATTTCATTTCGTTGAAATTGGGGAAATTTGAATCGTTGTTGACACAAACAAACTTATAGGGTTTTTTAAATTCATTGCTTCTTGCCAAGATACTTTAAAAGATCGTTCATTTAGTTTGTAGCGTTTGATTTGAACGTACTGAAAAATGTTGAGGAATATAGAAAATATAAATAATATAAGTACGAGAGTTAGTATTTGGTTGTTCATTCTTTTCACCATCCAATATATATTAGCTTTCATATATATTACGGATCTAATTGTAAAAAGTTTCTTTTTATAGTATTTTTTAGTTTTTTATGTTCCTGGAATCTGGATTATGTTAACCAATGGTTTACAGCCTACTACTAAGCGTTTGTGGAAGTTTTTACATATTTGTTATAAAGTGGGCGTAAGAGGTGGTTAAGTTGAACTTAGGAGAACAATTGCAAAGACTAAGGGAAGAAAAAAATCTTTCTAGGGAAGAATTGGCCCAAGAAATGAATGTATCTAGGCAAGCTGTATATAAGTGGGAAAATAATAAAGGGTATCCCGATATTGAAAATCTTATTAAGCTAAGTGATTTATATAATGTGACGTTAGATGAACTAATTAAAGGTGATCAT
The DNA here is from genome assembly GCF_038050335.1 of Priestia sp. FSL W8-0001. NCBI lineage: Bacteria > Bacillati > Bacillota > Bacilli > Caryophanales > Bacillaceae > Priestia > Priestia sp. FSL W8-0001. The sequence continues at coordinate 2,752,229 of NZ_JBBPAL010000001.1, read as the reverse complement.
TCTTTTCAGAAAAAAATAGTAATAGATCAAAAAAAGAATAAAATTGAGGATTTATCAGACCCTGGTTTTATGATTGGAATCATTCTTGTATTTGTAGGATTATTTTTAGATTTAGGTGCATTTTCAGCTGGTGTTACAATACTAGGATTCTTAACGATGTTTTTTTATGATGATTTAAAGAAAACGTTTTGGACTATAAAAAAGGATTTTAAAGAAGAAAGGTAAGTAAAACAGGCTTTAAGAGAACTTGAAGCCTGTTTTTGTGCCTAGAAAATCCATTATGATAACTAGGTTCATATATCATATTTATGACCAAGCATCATGAGATGATAAAATGTAATTACAAGGAATTTAATTACATAAAGGGGGAGATATAGTTGTTAATGGATTTACACTTGGATAATGAAATGGAACCTTCAGTTGCTCTTTTATACGCTACTGTTTCAGATACATATGAAAGGTTAAAACTTCTTGTAAAGGATGTAAATCAGGAAGAATTACTCTACAAAGGTACTGAAAACAAGATGAACAGTATTGGACAATTATTGAGGCATTTAGCTGTTGTAGACTTGCATTGGGTCTACCGACTTAAGAATCAACAAATACCCTCTAGTCTTCAAAAAGAATACGGTCCTTTAGTTGATTCAGCAGGTCAAATACCTTTTATAAAAGATACAACTATTATTGATTTAATAGATAGCTATGATAAGGTTCAAACAATGTTTCGTTTAGAATGCACGAAGTTATCTGAAGAGGATTTAAATAATGTAGTCTCATATGAGAATGGAAAAACAGCTACAATTCGTTGGGGGATCTGGCATATAGCTGATCACAGTCGTTATCATCAAGCACATATTGGTTTATTGAAGAAATTATATAAAGAAGAATAAAGTTGGAGATAGAGATTCTAAACAAAGCAAGAAATATCATTATTATTTTTTGCTTTGTTTATTGTTTAGTACCGAGAACACGTTTTATGTTAATGAGTCTGTTAAAGGTAAATGTTAATATTTTTTGTAGTCACTACATTGTTTTTAACAAAATCTATTTCCTGCGAAAATCTGTTGGTAAGAGGGACTTAACTAGTTAGTCACTTATTGATATAAAAGTTAAAGTTGAAACTCATCTAAATAATTTTTTAGAGAGCCCTAATTAATAGGTTATCGTTAAACGATGCGTAATTAATAAATAAGTAACTTTATGTGACCACATTTTGACCACAAGCATCCACGAATCAATTAATAATTTGCGAAATATGATTTCTAGAAAACTTTGATAAGGTGAAACTTATTTCATACACCAGTTCTCTTATAGCAATGCGATCAATAAAAAAGTCAATATTAATTGTTAGGAAACAGCTTGGCATAATGTATCGAGGCGTCTTTTTATGGAGCTATCTTTCCATTTTGATAGTAAAAACTGTAGAAATAAAAAATCTTTTTTATTACAATAAGTAATAATTTACCTTTTATGGTATTATATAAAAGTGTGTTTGTATAGCTATCAGATACGACTGTAAAATAGGATAACTAGACCGTTTAATTTATATTTTCAACATAAATAAAATATAATGGAGGCATTATTATGTGGTTAATATTAGGGCTTATTGCCATAGTAGCAACTATTATAAATCTGTATATGTATAAAACAGGAAAAGATTATAAACTTGCGATGGCGATGGGATTATCATTCACGGCACTGACACTCTGTGCAGAACATAGCCTTGTATCTGATTGGGTGAAAGGGGAAGATTGGTCAGCTTTAATGGATGTTGTTCCTACTATGGAAAAGGCAGTATGGTTTTTAACAATTGTTTCTATTTTACTAAATATAGCACCTATACTGCTAGAACTAAAAGGTAAAAAATAAAAAGTTATGGATGCTAGATCTGCTCATAAGAGTAGGTTTTTACTTGTTTTGTAATAACTATAAAGTAATAGTGAGAAAATTTCATAAATATTTTAAAAAAAGAGAGCCGTGTAACCTATTATAGCTAAAGCTAACATCACAGCTTGTATTCCAATACCAAGAGTACTAAATATTCCTCCTGTAAAGGCAAATCCTTTGCCTTTTTCAAGATTTCTCTTAATCTCTTTATTATCTAATAGGTAAATATGATCTATATTCTCATTTTTAAAGCTATATTTATTATCTGCGTACTTGGTACTGTAGCGGATATTATAGCGACATATGCAGCAAAATTTGCGATTGATGAGGTAATTGAAGAACAGGCGTCTGAACAACAAGAAAATGTTGAACAAGAAATAAGATTGAGAGAGTTAGACTGACAGGTCGCATCTTTACAAAAAAAGCTTGAAGAATTACAACTATAACGCTCGAGCTGTTCGAAATATGTATTAATGAGATAAAGGATTAAAAAATCAATTCTCCCCTAACTGACCAGAGGGCACTAATCATTATGTAGCGATTAGTGTCTTTTTTGATGTTAAAAATCAAAATTTAGGAGATGAAATGAAAAGTGAAATAAATTGAATCATGTGCTAAATGAAAAATATAAAAGATCAACGAAGCAGCATTCTAGAAGTAAAGAGTATGGCGTCTAGTCCTTCATTCACCGAACATGAAAAGAGTACATAAAAATAAGTAACTATGTAAAATGAAGAGGTGTTTTATGTATTATTATCCATATTATGATCCATATTTTCAGCAGCGAATGAATCGTCAACCACAGTCGCCGTCAGTTGATACTTCTATTTTCAGTCATTCTGTCAGTTCCCTTCAAAAAATTACTCTTGAAGCAAATGCTTTATTGAAAAAAATAGCTGAACCGAAGTTTTCTCAGACCTTGATGACAGCAGCTCAGGCTGGAAATCACATACAGGTCGACAACCTGATTAAATCGATAGGGATAAGTACATCTGTAACAGCCAAGTACAATCCAGATGGTCTGTTGTTAATTATGCCTGCTCAGTCTCAAGGAGAAGGATGTTGTACGTTAACTATGTTTCTTAGGTGGGGAGAGTTTCGATGAAGGAAGGCTGTCTCCCAGACTTAATGGGATGGGAGACAGTATAATACGTACCATAGATATTTTTCACGTTTACTTAATAAAGGGCTTGACTATCTCTGTGTGCATCTAGATACGTTGAATAGCTTGTCTAAACAAATAGATTATATACATTTTTTATTAAATTGAATGATTGTTTAGGTAATGGTTATATTAATGCTTGTGCGCAAGATGGAAGGTAGCACACCGTTATAAATATGTTAAGGAGGATGAAAAAATAGGTATTTTAAGTGGAAATCCAACAGATGAGCCAATGCACTACGGTGAGGTATTTGGAACTTGGTCTTTTGTTTCAACATCAAAAGCTTTAGTGTCTGGATATCAAACATTTTTAAATCACGTAGGTGACAAAGACCTACATAAATTAGTTCAACAATCAATTGAACAATGTCAAGAAGAGATAAAAGCGATAGAAAAATTATTAAAAGAAAACGGAATAGGTTTACCTCCAACACCTCCAGAACGTCCTGAAGCTTGCTTAGATGATATTCCAGTAGGTGCTCGAGTTCAAGATCCAGAAGTTGCGGCTTCTGTTTCGCGCGATATTGCAGCAGGTTTAGTTGCTTGTAGCCAATTGATTGGACAGTGTGTACGTGAGGATATCGCAGCAATGTTCAGCCAGTTCCACATGGAAAAAGTAGCGCTAGGCGGTAAATTTTTAAAGCTTAGTAAAGAAAAAGGATGGTTAATTCCTCCACCTCTTCATAAGTCTAAAAATACGGACTGTTAATAAATGTTTTTGCAGATTATTACAAATCCGACTCCTTGTGTATTCAATTAATAAACAGAGGGGGTTGGATTTTTCCAATCCTCTATAAAGAGTATGAATTAATAATACCAAGCTTATGTTTATGTCTAAGTTATAAAGAATTGAACCTTAATGATGATAAAAAAGATGAAGTCTATTGCACAGGTAACAAAAGTAAATTATGAGTAAACTGTTTCTAAGTACAAATACACTCGTAAGAATGCATTTTGACTAAGAGCTAAGAACATTTCTTAATACAGTTACAGTAAGTTTTTTTATAAAAAAATATTTTGTTAATAACGGACACTTATAGCAGCCCTTACTTATTGTATGTGTAATTTAAATCTCAGGTAATATTAAAAGGATCTTTTACTTTTGCGTAGCGGGCTCACCAAAATGTGTCTTGTAGTTCCATAATAACAGTACCATTTTTGGATAAACAATTATAAATAATATCGATTCTTTGCTTTTCCTCAAACTCTAAAACTAAAGAAATAGTACTTCCAAATTCTAAATTTTGCTCAGGGAAAGAATCAGAAACCATGAAAATAGTTCATCTTTTTTAAACTTAGCGTGCATAATCCGATTCTGAGCTTCTGGAGGAGTTGGGAAATTTACTTCTCCAAACGTTTGAATTTCTTGAACTTGACCTTCAAAAACTTCCTTTGCATTTCCATTAAAAGATAAATAAGGTGTAATTTGTTTCTTTATTTCAAGCTCTCCTTTAAGTTGAAGTGTCAGACAATCCAATTATAGTGGTAATAATTCTTCATCGTAAAATTGAGCGTTCAAAGCTTTTAATAAAAAGAAGTAAAGATGTACATGTACTTTTTTATTTAGCTTATTTATATAAATATTTTAAAAACCAAAATTGCATCTTAGCAAAAGAATATGCTAAAATTTGACGAGTGTACTTGCCAGAAGTACATTCTTTTTTTGTATATAAACAGCTAGTATTCATCATTAGAGAAAAAGGAGTGGATTCCTTTGCCGCAGCAAGACTTAAAAAAGGAAATTGGATTCTTAGCTGCTCTTACGACAGTTATTGGAACCGTTATTGGAGCGGGTGTGTTTTTTAAACCAACCGCGGTTTATGGAGCGACTGGCTCCGCTAGCCTTGGACTCTTAGCCTGGTTAATTGGTGGGCTTTTAACGATATGTGCGGGTCTTACAGCTGCTGAATTATCAGCTGCTATTCCTGAGACAGGAGGGATGATGGCTTATTTAAAGAGAACGTATGGGAATCTTGTTGCGTTTTTGCTTGGGTGGGCACAGACGGTTATTTACTTTCCGGCTAATATTGCTGCGCTTGCTATTATCTTTGGAACGCAAACAATTAGTTTATTTGGACTAACGGCAAACGATAATCAATTCCTCATTGTTATAATTGCCATTGCAACTGCGCTGTTTTTGACCTTAATGAATTTTTTAGGAGCCAAAGCAGCTGGTGCTATTCAAACGATTGCAACTGTTTGTAAGCTCATCCCATTAGTACTCATTATTATCTTTGGTTTATTACATAGTGGAGACGTGCCATTTCAGCTGTTTCCAGTAGAAGCAGGACCAGATAAAGATTTCTTAACAGCGTTAGGATCAGGATTACTGGCAACCATGTTTGCTTATGACGGCTGGATTTTAGTTGGAAACATTGCAGGGGAAATGAAGAACCCGAAAAAAGATCTTCCGAGAGCTATTATCCTTGGCTTATCCGTTGTAATGGCCGTATATCTTCTTATTAACGTTGCGTTTCTTATGGTAATGTCGGCAGCGTCTTTAGCAGGTACAGATACGCCAGCATCAGATGCTGCAGGCCTGATTTTTGGCGCTTTTGGTGGGAAGTTTGTAAATATTGGTATTTTAATTTCTGTATTTGGCTCGATCAATGGCTACATTATGACGGGAATGCGCATTCCGTATGCGATGGCGACAGAGAACAAGCTTCCATTTAGCAAGTGGTTTGGGCGTCTTTCAAAGAAAAGTAAAGTACCGTACAACTCGGGCATTTTTATTTTGTTTATCGCCATCATTATGATGACGATTGGTGGATTTAACACGCTAACGGACATGCTTGTGTTTGTTATTTGGATCTTTTACACGATGACTTTTGCGGCTGTGCTTATTTTACGTAAGCGTGAACCCGATCTTCCAAGACCTTATCGTGTGCCACTTTATCCGGTACTACCACTTATTTCGCTACTAGGTGGGCTGTTTATTGTGATTAATACGCTCTTTACACAAACAACTCTTGCTTTGTGGGGGTTAGGTATTACGGCTCTTGGTTTACCCATTTACTTTGCGATGAGAAAGAATCATATTAATAATTAGAAAAGAAGTCTTTTAGGGCTTCTTTTTTTTATTGGTTTTTTTGTTGTATATGCAACAAAAATGAGATGCATTATATATAAATATTTTGTTGTGAATACAACAAAATGGAGGTGTGTCAATGTGGAGATTTTACGCGAAATTGGGATGATTGCAAGAGCGCTTGATTCTATCAGTAATATTGAGTTTAAAGAGTATGATCTTACCAAGGGCCAATATTTGTATCTTGTTCGGATTTGTGAAAATCCGGGAATTATTCAAGAAAAGCTAGCGGAAATGATAAAGGTTGATCGAACAACGGCAGCTCGCGCTATAAAAAAATTAGAGATAAATGAATTTATTGAAAAAAAAGAAGATGTCCATAACAAAAAGATAAAAAAGCTTTTTCCAACTGAAAAAGGCAAGATTGTCTTTCCTATTATTAAAAGAGAAAATGAGTACTCAAATGAAATGGCTTTAAACGGATTTTCAAATCAAGAAATGGAAGTGATGGTGGACTTACTTCAACGAGTAAGAAGAAATGTTGAGAAGGACTGGGAGTTTGTTAAAAAAGGAAATAAGAGAATGTATTGAGAAAGTTGAGAGGAAAGGTAGGAGTAACATGAACATAAAAATTAAGCCGTGCAATTATGAACAATTAGATCAGCTCCAAACTATTAGCTATGAAACGTTTGATGAGACGTTTCGACATCAAAACTCTCCTGAAAACATGAACGATTAAAAGTTATGAACTCTCAATCGTTCAGGTATAGTAGAGGCTGAACTACTTATGTCTCAGTCTCTTTTAACTAAACATTTATTCCGACTCTGCTTCCATTGCATCTTGTTTCGTTTGATGAACAGTTCCGAACGGATGATTTGGCGGGGCATAAATAGAATAGAGCTTTAGAGGTGTGTCTCCTGTATTCGTTAAGTTATGCCATGTTCCTGCAGGTACGATAATGGCAAAATCATCTGAAACGTCGGTTTGAAACGTTAAGTTATCTTTTCGACTGCCCATTTTGACAGACCCTTGCCCTTGTTCAACGCGTAAAAACTGGTCTACGTCTGGATGCATTTCTAAACCAATATCTTCTCCTGGTGCAAGGCTCATTAGCGTTACTTGAAAATGCTTTCCGGTCCATAAAGCCGTGCGAAACGTTTCATTTTGCTTAGTCGCTTCGTTGATGTTTACAACAAGTGGATTTGGACCGTAATCTCTGATTTCTCTCGTTTGATGGTTTCGGCTGCTTGCTGCAGGTGCAGGGTAATAAGGTGGATGAAACTGCTGATACATTTGATGATACCACTGATGGTAATAAGGTGAATTTGGATACATTATTTTTCCTCCTCTAACTAGGTGTTTTCCCTGTTCATCATATGCAGATAATGCCAGAAAGGGAGGAGGTGTGCTGAAAATGGGCGCTAAAAAGTTTGTGTTTCAACTCATTTTTGTAGAGTATATGGAATTCTTTCAGTAGTTAGCAATTGCACAAAGCCATTGTAGTAAGGAAGCAATTCCTCTGCTGTTTTAAAATCAACCCATTGAACTTCTAAAATATTTTCTTCACTAGGAATTTGTTTCGGCGCTTTTATAATACTTCCTCGAAATGCAATGAAAAAGACAATGAAATTAGAATATTATGTAAAAACAGGCGCTGATTATGATAAAATAAGAGCAATCAGAATGAGCGGGAGGAAGTCCGATGTAAACAATCTCTTACACTTATAAGCTAAAAACTAAATAAGATGTGAGGGATTTCTATGTCAACATTTCATAACGAACAATCATTTCGTTTTCTTTGGATTGGACAAATGCTAGCGAATTTAGGTGATGTGTTATATATTGTGAGCTTAACAGCAGTAGTATATCACATGACTAAATCAGTTACCTTCATGTCCTTGATTCCATTTGTTATTACGATGACAGCGTTAGTAAGCGGTATCGTGGCGCCTTTAATGATCGAAAAGTATCAGTTGAAAGCAATTCTATCTTACTCTCAGGTTGGGAAAACGATTTTTTTGCTAGTGCTTTGTCTTATGGCACTGCATATAAGCATAGACCGTTTATGGCTAGTCTATATAGTGATTGGATGCATTTCTTTTTTAGATGGAGCTGCATCACCGGCGCGCAATGCGCTTGTTCCAAGCCTAATCGATCACGAGCATCTTGTAAAAGCAAACAGCTTTTTAGCTATGATTGATCAAATAACAAGACTTGTCGCCTGGCCTGCTGGAAGCATACTAATGATATGGTGGGGCCAAGTTAATATGCTATGGCTCACTTTTTTGCTGTTTACTACTTCATCTATTTTTATGTGTTTGATTAAAGTGGAACCCATAGAAAAGAGCGCAGAAGCATCACCTAAGCTAGGTGTGATTAAGGAAGGGTGGCAAATTATTTGGAATTCAAAGCAGCTCCGGATAATCAACGTGATGACAGTGTTAGAAACTGTGGCTGGAGGAGTTTGGATTGCGGCCATTATACTTGTATTTGTCGAAGAGGCTCTGGATCAAACACAAGCGTGGTGGGGAATTATTAATGCAGCTTTCTTTGCAGGAATGTTATTAAGCGGAGCGCTTGTATATCGCTATTCTAAAGTAATGGAGAAGAATTTAGGTCAAGCGATGATGTGGTCATCATTCTTCCTAATGGTTCTTACTCTTTGGTTTGGAACGACTTCTATAGCATGGTTAGCCGCTATGATTTCACTATTGTACGGGTTACCACAAATGGCGAGAGATGTTGCAGAAGTGACCATTATTCAAAGAAATGCCAAAAAAGAGTTGCTGGCTAAAGTGTATTCAGCAAGAGATACACTAATATACGGGTCTTTTGGAATTTCTTCATTGCTCTTTGGGTATATAACAGATTATTTCGGTGTTCGCATAACGTTTACAACTGCAGCAGGTTTCTGTTTGCTTTCCTTTCTTATTGCAATTCTGAATAGAACCAACCTTGTCCGGATATCAGGCGTTAATAATAGAAATAGAACAAACCAAGCTGGCTAATTTGCCACTTGGTTTTTTTATTCTTCTTTAAAACTTATCTTTGAGACAGCTTCTGACGATGTGTTAAATTCAATTGAAACAATTACCGTGAATTTTTGGTTGTTTTCATTTAACCAAAGCTTAAAGGTTTCTTTTGACATATTACCTTGCTGTTCTCTTTTTACATGCAAATAGTCATAAATAGCGGCTTTCGGGTACTTTTCTTTTGTTTTTTGCATCGCAAGCTTTCCCCACTTCGCGTAAGCTGGTTCTCTGGATTCTACTGCATGAGCGGGAGAAAACCAAGCAAGGTTAGTGAACGAAATAAAAGTGAGTGTTAAGCATAAAAGTAACTTTTTCAATGAAATCACCCTTCCTAATTTAAATTGAAATAAATTACGTTTCTATAGCATTATTTTTTAATATCTATGGCTTGTTGGCTGTTTGCAAAAAGCACAGTATTAAAAAGAAAGGACCGTTTAACATTGTGCTAGCTATCGTTAGTTTGTGAAAGTTGTTGAAAATTATGTTGAAATTCTAAAAAGCGAATACATACATAAAAGATAATGGCCTCTGTAGTGAGAATTGTTACACCTCAGTACTTCTGAATGGCTTTTGGTTTATTTAACCTCCTGATTATAAACCAACCAACCAACCGGGTTCTGATATTTGAGAAGAACGCTCCAAAATTTTATTCATGATGCTCTTTGTCGGAGCATTCGAGAGGGTTCGGCTGGTAGTTATTTTTAGAGGTGATAGAAGAAATGCTATAAGGAATAATAACAATTTATCTTTGCCCATTTCAAAAATATCTGATGTGAGCATCATTAGAGAGAGGACAAATCGCATCCTCATATCTGTGTTCTAGGTAGTCATACGTGTGATTATTTGCTACGTTGACGTCTTTTACGAAATAATCCAACTATGAAAAGAAGCAGTGGATATATCAATCCAAAAATTAAGCTATAGGAAAGCCATGTCTCACTGTCCCATACTTTTTGATAACTGATGCTTGGATAGACGGTAATGGATAAAACGATAACCATAATGGCAAATGGAAGAGTAAAAACCTTATACTCTTTTAATCCGAAAATTTGTGCAAAGCTTGAAACGGTACCGTAAAAGTAAATAGATAATTTAAAGTACAAAGAAATAAACCACATGATTGCAATTAAGATTTCAATTCCTTGCAAAAATGTCCCTATATTAATTCGCATCGCTAGTTCATAACTAGGGTAGGAAACACTTGCAGAGACAAAGGGACCTAAAACTAAGGTGCTTAATAAAATAAGGATACACATGATGAATCCTCCTATAATGCCACCTTTTAAAAACGAAGATTTTGCTTTTTTGAATCGATTTATATGTGCAGGAAATAGCATAAGTAAAGCAGGAAAAGTAAGATAGCTAATGCTAACAAAAGTAAATGTAGAGCTGACGAGTGATTTTAGGTTTATATCCGTTATGGGCTGAAGATTTTTAAAATCGCTTTGTGGTGCAATAAAGCAGATTAACGCAATAAAGGGTATGACAAACCATGGAAACAAAATTTGAGCCGATCTCGCTAAATTTTCTACTCCCGATCGAACTCCAATCGCTACAACAAGCATAAATGCGATATTAATTAATAAAATAGGGGTTTCGTCAATAACCTGTGTGGCTAAGAAGCTCCCTAAGTAGTATAGAACTTCACCACAAAATAAAAATACAGAAAGAAAAAAAAGAAGAGATACAGCCTTTCCAATCCACTTTCCAAGAAGATATTCATTTAATTCAATTAGCGTTTTATTTGGAGAAAGGTTCCCAATTGCGACGTACAACTGTACTAAAATAACCCCAATCATAATACCTAAAAAAGCTGAAATCCATGCGTCTTGTTTTGCATCAGCAGCTATGGCTGATGGTACAACAAGAATACCGCTCCCTACACAGTGTAGCGTGACTAATATTCTAAACTGAGTAGAGGATATCTTATTTTTCTTCATAGTCGTTTCACCTATTTTTACCTTAAAATCTGAACTAGAATATCAGTAAGAGGTCTTAAAAGGAACGCAATCCCATTTAAAGGGTTAGGGACGTCCTGCAATATACCTCTAGCAATAACCATGCTAAAGCTAATTGAAAGCAAAAAAATAAGCACTTTGAATTCTTTGTGCATTTTTGCTTTTAGTAAACGAGGAGCGTCAATCTTTAGAATAAATATAGAAGCTAAGATTATGCAGATAATAGGAATCATTTTTACTTCATGCACTCCTGTTATGTTGGTTATTTATAGTTATTACCTTAGTGAACGGTTTTTATCAGTTTAGTTAAAAAATGTTTGTTTTAAAATTAGAAATTCGTTTCATCATGAGATGCGTCGGGTATACAAAATATAGGAGGGGTTTCAATGAGTAATCAAAACCAAGGATTGGGAGATAAAGTAAAAGGTGCTGTTAACAAGGTAAAAGGTGAAGTGAAGGATCAAGTAGGTAACGCTACAAATAATAAAAACCTTCAAGCAAGCGGTAAAAAAGATAAAGCAAAAGGAAAGGTACAAGAAGGCGTAGGGAAGTTTAAAGACGGTCAATAAGCTAATAAAAAAGCAGGCTTTGTATTGGACAAGCCCGCTTTTTTAATTAAACAAAGTATTATGAAATTAAAGTAAGTGGATTTTATGAAGTGATGAATGCTACTATTACATTATTGGTACGAACAATACCACTATACCCCTTTGACTTAAAGTCAAAAAATCCCTAGTTATCCCCTTGATAACTAAGGCCTTACTGGTCAATTTTAGTTTGATGTAGATGGAAAAAGCGCTGCTTGCGAGCAGCGTTTTTTCGTTATCCTTCTAAATATCGATATAGCGTAGATTTGCTAATTCCCGTTTTTTCTTTAATATCCGCTAATGTGTAGTTTTTGCTTTGGTACATTTCAATTGCTTTTTTTACATTTTCATCCGGTTTTCGTGGACGCCCAGTCGAAATTCCTTTAAGTTTGCTAACTGAACTCGTTTTTTTGCAGAGCCATGTTCTTCTTTTATAATGGTATCGCATGGGATTTTTTGTAGAGATAGTTCTTGATTCTTACAGTTTATATCTCCTTCGTAAGGCCTCATGTATCCAATAATCATCTCACTGCTCCCTTGCTAATTAATGCATGTCTTTTATCATACCACAAAGAAAATTATAAACAAAAAGTATCAAAAAGATTCCATTTTGGGAAAAAAGAGTGGTAGACTACTTTTTGTTGAAGACGAATTCGGCTTGCGAGTAGCGAGTCAAAATAAAAGGTGCAGGATTTGGTAGATAAAATTAAGCAAGAATGGTTTTCAAACACCCGTGCTGACGTACTAGCAGGAATCGTAGTTGCTTTAGCACTAATTCCAGAAGCCATTGCATTTTCAATTATTGCAGGCGTAATTTTAAGTGCAGTATTATTCGTAGCAAAAATCTCAAAGATTAAGCTTTATCAAAAGGTGGAAGGTTCCAACTTACTTGTTAACGTAGAAGGTCCTTTGTTTTTTGCTTCAGTTGAAAGCTTCGTAAATGCTTTTGACTTTACAGCTGATGCTAAATCTGTCGTTATTAACTTTTCCAATGCCAAGGTTTGGGACGATTCAGCTGTAGATGCTATTGATAAGGTTGTGATGAAATATCATGAATATAGAACGAATGTCACGATAAAAGGGTTAGATTCGACCAGTAAAAGATTGGTAGATAAGCTCGCGGTTTATCATCGCTCAAATGCTAAACCATCAGCTCACTGAGGTTAAAACTTTATCATTGGAGATAGGCTAATAATTATAGTCTTGATCTTGTTTGGATTAAAAAGAGACTGAGACATAAGTAGTTCAGTCCTTACTATACCTGAACGATTGAGAGTTCATAACTTTTAATCGTTCAGGTTTTTTGGTTGATTGTGAAAACAATGTTGGAAACAGGGGGGAATGGAGCGTAGGACACTCGACTCCTGCGGGAAAGAGAGGGAAAACGGAGATCCCGCAGCGCAGCGAGGAAGCTCAGGTTCCTCCCCGCGGAAAGCGAGTGACCGTAGCGCAATGGAACGAACGTGTTCAGACAAATCAAAGAGATGGAAACAGCTAGTGTTCGTCTTTTAGAAGCCATCATTTTGTTATGTCCCAAACTCTTTTTTTTTAGTTCGGTTTATAAAGTAACAAAGCTAAAACCAATGTGTCGGATACTGCCTTGCACGAAAGGCGTTATTATAGATGGTTGAAATAAACACGACTACCAAAGCACCGAAAATAATGGGAAGTAGAAAATTCCAAGTTACTTCATTATTAATTGCAACGAGAGCACTAGCTGCTGCTGGTGGGTGCATGGTTTCTGTCAGAGCCATAAGAAATAAGACAAATGCCAATGCAAACACGAGAGAAAAAACGCTTTTACCCAGTAAACTAAGTATAATAATTGCGCATGTTGTAGAAAGAAAGTGTCCGCCAATAACATGTCGAGGTTGTGAAAGTAAGCCTTTGTGAGCACCGAAGACTAAAATGCAGCTTGCCCCAAGAGGAGCTAAAGCCATAGGGTAACTTAGGTGTAAGACGATAAAACTAACGACCAGCATGGCAATTAGTGCACCTGCAGCAGAAACAGTTGAATCTATATAATCAACTTTTCCTTGTTGTCTCATAGTTCCTTTCATTTTCTTAAAATATGAAATAAAAACATTAGTAGATTGGTGAGCGTACTTTGTAAGTTTTTTTTCCACAGTAGTAATTAAAGCTCCTTTCTAAAACAGTTAAGTTAAATATAGAATGTTTTATCTATTTAAATATTCTATAATAAAAACTAGTTTGTTCAAAGGGCTATCAATTTTTCAGATTAATAGAACATTCAAGCTTGTAAGTAATTATTTAAATAAAAGCATCCAAAACTCGAGAAGATGATTTTAATAATAGGCACTTAAATAGATAATCATTCATAAATTTTTCACCGTTCATTTTCAGTTCACATTTCCTTGCTAAACTGTGTAACAAATGATGAACAAAAGGAGAAGTTTATGAAAAAAATCACGCAACGATTGGATTTAGTATTAGTTTTAACCTTGGTAGCTGCACTAGTATTAAATACATATAACATTTGGCAGGACGGGGCTGCGAACCAATATTATTTAGCTGCGGTGAAAAGCATGACTCAGAGCTTTCACAATTTCTTTTACGCTTCATTTGACCCGTCTGGCTTCGTGACGGTGGATAAACCACCTGTTGTGCTATGGATTCAAACTATTTTTGCACTTTTGTTTGGCGTGCACACATGGAGCGTGATCCTACCCCAAGCCCTTGCTGGAGCAGGATCAGTTTACTTACTTTATAAAATGGTTCAACCGACGTTCGAAGATGGAGCAGCTCGAATTGCTGCAATTGTCATGGCGTTAACTCCTATTGCAGCAGCAGTAAGCCGAACGAATAATATTGACAGTCTGTTAGTATTTACACTTCTTTTAGGTACTTGGTGTTTAATGAAATCGCTGAAATCAGGAAAGCTCCTTTGGCTTATATTCGCTTTTGGACTAATTGGACTGGGCTTTAATATGAAAATGCTTCAAGCATTTATGGTATTACCAGCTTTTATCGTCATGTACGCTGTTGCTGCACGGAAGTCAGTAAAAAAAAGAATTTTATCACTTATACTGTCTATGTTTGTATTAGCAAGCGTTTCGCTATCGTGGGCTTTGGTAGTAGATTACGCGTCAGAAGATAATCGTCCTTACGTTGGTAGCAGCCAAACGAATTCAGTTTTGGAGTTAGCTTTTGGTTATAACGGTACGGAACGTCTTTTAGGGCAAACAACAGGAAATGCAAGAGCTGGAATGGGCGGATTTGGAGAACAAGGAAGTGTTCAGGCATCAAAGAATATATCACTTTCTGACGACTCAGAAAGTGACGATACTCAAGGGACACCTCCGTCAATGAACGGAAATAATCAGCCGCCGCAAATGCCTCAAAATCAAGGGGATGGTGGACCTCCAGGAAACAATAATTCAAGAGGGCCACAAGGAAGTGTAGGACCTGGAGGTAGCCAAAGTATGAATATGTTTGGAACAGGTGAAGCAGGTCCACTTCGATTATTTCAGTCGGCTTTATCTGGGCAAATTAGCTGGATGTTGCCTTTTGCATTAATGGGAATTTTAGCGGTAGCACTGACCGCATTTCGTGAGCGAAGAAAGAAAGAATGGCAAGAAGCGGTGTTTTGGACTGCATGGCTGGTTCCAGTAGCCGGGTTTTTTAGCGTTGCGGGATTTTTTCATCACTACTATTTAATTATGCTTGCTCCTCCAATTGCCGCTTTGTGCGGGATTGGCTGGAGTGCAATGTATCGCTTATACAAAGAGCGTAACGATTGGAAAAGTTATTTACTACCCGCAGCAGTGGGGGTTACTGTCATCTTTCAAACGTATATTCTAGGCTCTTACACAGAGCAAATTGGAAGCGTATGGATGTATACATTAGGTATTGTAGGTGTAATACTGACAGTTGCTTTTGTTATACTGAAGAGTCACGACATAGCTAGAAAAAGACTGTCAATTATCAGTTTATGTATCCTTTTGATAGCGCCAATGTATTGGTCTGTGACTCCTATCCTTTACGGTGGAAATAGTGTACTCCCCGAATCAGGGCCGCAGCTTAGCAACTCAATGAACGGAGGTGGAATGTTTAGCTCAAACGTGAATAGCGAGCTTCTTTCATACCTTCGCGAAAATAATACGGGAGAAGAGTACTTATTTGCGACGTTCACAACCGTTACGGCCGCACCTTATATTATTGATGCTAATGAAAGCGTCATGGCATTAGGAGGGTTCAACGGTACGGACCCTATTCTAACAACGAGCGAGCTAGAGGGTCTTGTAAAGAAAGGGAAGGTTAAATATTTTTTACTGAGCGGGGATAACTCAGGAAATAGCGAACTTGTTAAATGGATTAAAATTCATGGTGTCGAAATTTCACAAGAACACTATTTAAGTGAAGAAGACCAAGGGAAGAATAATCTTGGTATGGATCGAGGTTTTGGTAGTAGAAACCAAGAGGCGCTTTATAAAATAGAAATATAGAATGAAGTAAAGGTACGAGGTGTCAAACCTCGCACCTTTTCAGGCTGTTGAGAAACTTTGTTCTCAACAGCTTTTTTATGTCAGTCTTTTTTTATCAGTGTTACCACTGATAAAAAAAGACTGGAGTTGATGAAACATGATGGGTGCACTTAAAAATCATCGAGATGAACAAGTGATGGTTTCTGTAGAAGATTTAGTTCCTGCCAATCACTTTTTGCGTACAATTGAAGCGACAATTGATTTTAGCTTTATTGAAGAAAAGCTTCTTCCTTTCAGGAGCTGAAAGAAATAGGGCAATGTGAAAAAGACGAAGTGCAGCGCGCAGACCTCTTTATTTTAATCCTTCCAGGAGGAAAGGGAAGTCATATTGGGCAATTGCGTTTGAAAAGAAGGTCTATTTGTACAGTGAAAACAGCGGGTTAAATGATCTTCAAAACACAAGTGCTTTTTATCACCTAGACAGAGTTGACAAGTTTATGGGAACGCTTGAAGAGTTTTTTCACTATTTAATGAAATGTGAGGTGGCAACCCATGTCTGAAATTACATTTTTAGCATCATATAAGCCATTTATTATTCCTGATGAAATCGAAGAATACAACAAAAAAACAAACTTTGAACGAATAGAGGACTTAATATATTTAGCTGTTTTTGATTTAAAAGATACGGGCTGGTATGAAGAAGTAGGCGGATTGTTTACACTGCCGTACTTATATGAAATCCGTGGTGCGGACAACCGTTTATTTTTACTGTACCTTGAAAAGTATATGGAAGAAGGAGATGTATTAGAGCTATGGCACCTTCCTAATCAGCATGCTTCTTCAGAATATGAAAGGCGTCTACTGTCTGCTGCTGAACCAATCAAGATCAATGTGGGTAGCTTGACTTATGAAAATCAAACAGGGGTGTATCACTTGAATGAAAAAAAGTGGGTTGAAGAACTAAGTCACCGTAATTTTCTTACACCGTATGGGATTACAACAATTGTGAAGTATTAAATTATCAAAAAGTATGTTTTAAACAATCAAATGTCACTAAACAACTCTTTATCTTCAATATCCCCACATAAAAACAAAAAAAAGAGGGCATAGATAAGTGTACGTTCTATAGAGGGGGATTTTCATGAGTAAGGAACAGTATTGGCAAACGATTCATAAAACCCAAGATAAATTAAATCGTTTATTTTATGATTATTGGAAGCAGTATTCAGACTTTGGAAACTGGCAGTTTTGGACTGTTTTAGCATTAGCAGTATTACCGCTTGTGTTACTTTGCTTTACAGTAGATAGAAAGCGCATATTTGAGCTCTTTTTCTTTGGGTACACGGTGCATATCCTATGGACTTATATTGATATTGCGCTTGGGGGTAGTAACCATCTTATACATACGTATTTTCTAATTCCGATATTACCAAACGCATCTAACATCACCGCTTCTGTACTTCCAGTTGGCTTTTTACTTCTCTATCAATATTGTACAAACCATAATAAAAACTTTTATATTTATACCATTGTACTAAGCGCGCTCTTTGCTTTTGGTTTAGCACCGTTAGAGAAAAGTGTAGGGTTAATTGAAGCGCGTAAGAGTATGAATTTATTCTACGTGTTTTTAATTGACTTAGGTGTTGTTTACTTTGCTTATTGGCTTACAAAATGGCTGTTAAAGATCCAAAACAAAGAGCAAGCTATAGATTAAATAAAAAAGAATGTTGAGTACTCAACATTCTTTTTTATTTAAGAGGTACAAGCTTTACCAACTTTTAAGCCAAAGCTGCCAGCGTAATCGCAATTCAATTAAAACAGGTATAACAATAAACACAAGACCTAACAATAGCGTTAGTTCTCTCCGACTCCATATACGCTTATTCCAATTCATTTCTTCAACTCCTAAATATAATGGATGACTTTATGTATATTAGCTGTATATGGAAAATATCCTTTTTTAATTTTGGGTGAGGTTATTGCTTTGCATGGATGTTTTTTTCTGCTAGGGTAATACAAAAGCACAGGAGTGTGATGATATGCAAAATCGTAGTGTACATAATCCATTAATTATTGATGTATCTCATCATCAAGGGGAAATTGATTGGGAACGAGTGGCTCGAGCAGGAGTGCAAGGTGCATATATTAAGTTAACAGAAGGAAAAACATTTACAGATCCAAGGGTATATGAGAATTATGTTGAAGCTAAGCGAGTGGGTTTGCTTGTCGGCTTTTATCACTATGCACACTGTACCAACGACCCTAAACAGGAAGTGGCTTTCTTTTTGCAGCAGCTGCAGTCAATGAAGTTTGATTTTCCCCCATGCTTAGATTTAGAAGTAAATAAAGGGAAAAATGCTGAGTTTGTCTCTAGGTTTGGCCGAACGTGGCTAGAAGAAATGGAGAAAAATACTGGTGTACAGCCTTTGTTATATAGTGGGTATCACTTTGCTAAAACATACTTCACAAAGGAGCTTTCCTATTATCCTCTTTGGATTGCTCGCTATAGTAGCAGTAACCGAACGGAAGGATTTGATTGCCCGGGAAACCTATTTACTTGGTCAGAGTGGACCATGTTTCAATTTACCGATCAGGGGAAAGTTGACGGGATTTCAACGTATGTCGATTTAAATGAAATGAACGCTGCTTTTTTTCAGTATGTCAAGGAGTCGAAGCCAAGCTTACTAAGTACCGTAAAAACGTCTTTTCAACAAATGAAAAGTCAATTTGTGAAAAGTTCTAATCCGTCTCTACCTAAAGGTATGTTAAAAAAGGGAGCGAGAGGAGAAGAAGTGTTTGTACTCCAAAAAGCGCTTGCTTCCGTTTACTTTTATCCCAATAAGTTCGCTCCTAATCATGGAATAGACGGAATTTATGGAGCCAATACAGCTAATGCTGTTGCTCGCTTTCAAAAAGTCTATTTGCCAAAAGAAGTGGATGGAATTTACGGACCGAACGTTCGAGTAAAATTAGAAGAAATGATGAAAGGAAAATAACGAGCATAGAACCTATGCTCGTTATTTTTGAAGACGGTCTTTAATTAGTTTATATAAAGCATTTATTCCTAAGCTAATGCTAATTGTAATTCCTGACAAAGCAACGATAAAGGCGATGTACTCAAACAATGAATAATCTTTTATTGCGCTCCAGCTTAGGTTTTTATTCCAGCTTTCAATAACTAAATTCATTCCGTAAATACCGGATAGCACAGTATAGATGGTCAAAATCAACAGTAGATAATTATGACGTTTCCCTGCAATTTTTTCTTGATTTTGATATAAAGTCCCAAGTGTTTCCTTCACTTCTTGGTAGAGTGAATCAATGTGAAAGGTCTTTTTGAAAAGTCTAGAAAATTCTTGTCCTTCCGTTCGAGAACTGATTTCTAAAAACAAGTACTTACCTGAAAAGAGTGTGATAGAGCGGATGAGTCGCTCAATAGCGTTTTGGTCTTTTTCAAATGTAAGCTGCGAATATTGATAAGATAGTTTCAACAGTACAATTTTATAAAAGAAATGTAAAAATAGATTATAGTAGTGCTGACCAAATAGGTGATTCATTAACATTTGATTCGTCTCTTCATCGGCTGAATGTGAAATACAAGAAAAAACGTGGTCTGTTACAACATAGTATGTTTCGGGCGTCCATCGCTTGTAGACGTGTTGATCATTGTATTCATCAATATATTCTTGGTTTCTAGCTGAAATAAATGGTTTACCGCCAGTATCATAGCTGTTCAGTTGTCCAGTTCGAAATAAGGTGCCACTGCTAATAGGCTGTTCATTGTTGACGGTTACGTAACTTAGTACGTACATCCGTTCATCAATAAAATAAGGCAGGCTTCCAAAATGTTTGCTGTGCTGTGTTTCTTGCTCAATGTAAGGTTTTAGAAACGGTGTTAAGTTTGAAAAAATATAATCTTGTACTTTATCATAGGTTTTATTTTTGTATGTAATGGTCGCTCCGTGCTCTTCAGCTAATTTAGGCTCTAATACGCGGAAATGATTCATAAACTCAATGACGTCATCGTACGAATAATGGTTTCCCTTTACTTCGATACGAATCGTCATTACACCGATTTCAAATGGGCATAAAAAAATATCAATAGACAAAACTTCACTTAGAATTGTTGACGCTTTTGTTTCAAATGTAATTTCTTGATTCACCTTTTTTGAAAATCGAATGAGCCCTGTTTCTTTTGGTGATTGAGGAAAGAGAATACATTCGATATAAGGAAGAAAGTATTGATCAAGGCTAGCGTGGGAAACAAAATAGTCTTTGCTATAAAATTTCTTTTCTAAATCTGTATTCTCTAGAGAAAAAAAGTCAAATTCATGCTCATAAAGAGCTGAAACTAAATCTTTTTTCTCTTTTCGGTTAAAAGAAAAAGGAAACAAGAACATGTTTATTGCACGATTCGGTGTAATATCTTGAAAAGGAGAGTTCATTGCTTGCCACTTATCCACTGAGAAATTCCCTCCCTTATGCTTTTCATTATTGCTCTTTAAGTAATATACCTATATTTGACCAAAAAAAAACATAAAAGAGGCTGGGACATAACAAAATGATTGCTTCTAAAAGACGAACACTCGCTGTTCCCATCTCTTTGATTTGTCTCAACACATTCGTTCCATTGCGCTACGGCCACTCGCTTTCCGCGGGGAGGAACCTGAGCTTCCTCGCTGCGCTGCGGGATCTCCGTTTTCCCTCTCTTTCCCGCAGGAGTCGAGTGTCCTACGCTCCATTCCACCCTGTTTCCAACATTGTTTTCACAATGTTTTCACAATCAACCAAAAAAACCTGAACGATTAAAAGTTATGAACTCTCAATCGTTCAGGTATAGTAGAGGCTGAACTACTTATGTCTCAGTCTCTTTTCTTAATGAATGGAGCGATATACTCCAATGACTTTTCCTAAAATAGTTACATGACGTAAGATAATAGGTGCCATTGTGGAGTTTTCTGGCTGTAAGCGAACGAAATTATCTTCTTTAAAGAAACGTTTGACAGTTGCTTCGTTGTCTTCCGTCATTGCTACAACAATATCGCCGTTATTAGCTGTTTGCTGTTGGCGAACAATGACCATATCTCCATCTAGTATACCGGCTTCAATCATACTTTCTCCCATAATTTCTAACATAAATACTTGCTCATCTGGAGAGGCGTACTTGTCAGGTAACGGAAAGTATTCTTCTACATTTTCAATTGCAGTAATTGGAAAGCCTGCCGTAACTTTACCGATAACAGGAACATTTATAACTGCACTTTGTGGAATGCTTACATCGGCCTCTGCTTGAAGAACTTCAATTGCTCTTGGTTTTGTGGGGTCTCTACGAATTAGACCTTTACTTTCTAAACGAGCTAAGTGCCCGTGAACTGTTGAACTAGATGCTAAACCAACTGCTTCACCAATTTCGCGAACAGATGGGGGATATCCTTTTAATTTCACTTCATGCTTAATGAAATCTAGTATTTCTTGTTGACGTTTTGATAGCTTCATACATTTCACCTCATTTTTAGCTATTCTTTGCTATAAATTATATCATGGCTATATATAATATACAAACATAAGTTCGAAAAAAACCCATTGACAGAAACGGATGTTCGCAATAAAATGAGAACATACATTCTGAGGGGGATTTGAAATGAGACCATTAATAGAATCTATTAAACATTATACTACCTTTTTTGTGGTTATCGCCGCACTTACATATGTCTTGACGTTGCTATTAGGAGCAGATAGAGTGGAGTTAGAAAAATATACAACTGTTACTATTGCAAAGGGTGACACTATTTGGGAATTATCCCAAGAATATAGTAAGCATCATAATTTATCACCAAATGAATTTGTAGAATGGGTCCAAAATATGAATGAGCTAACTGTTCCATCTACACAGTCGCTTTCTCCGGGAGATCAGTTATATATTCCGGTATTGAAATCTGATTTAGCAAGTGATCATCAGATTGCTTTTGATAAGTGAACTAGAGCTACGAGTCCTCTACTGAACGATGGTAGGGGTTTTAGTGTTTGGAAATGAAGAAAGGGAGCTAGAAAGATGAAAGCAGTTATCTATTGTCGAGTAAGTACGGATAAAGAAGCCCAAGAGACATCGTTAAAGAGGCAGGAAGAAGAGTTAATGCAACTTGCTACGATGCATAATTTTACAGTTTGTGAAATTATTTCTGAAAAAGCGAGCGGCTATGAAGTTGACCGAGAAGGAATATTAGAAGTCTTAGAATTATTAAAAGCAGAAGACGTTTCTACCCTGCTTATTCAGGATGAAACACGACTGGGGCGTGGAAATGCAAGGATTGCTTTACTGCACGCGTTAAATAAAGAGAAAGTAGCAATTTACACGATTAGTCATCAGGGACAGCTACAGCTATCAGAAGCTGATTCCATGTTGTTAAACATCATTAGCTTGGTGGAAGAACATCAAAGAAAATTACATAATGCAAAAATTAAACGAGGTATGAAAAGAGCAGTTGCCAATGGGTATCACCCGGAGCATAATTTGAAAAACCAGCATGTAAACTCAGGTAGAGAACGAAAGGAAGTTCCCATAGAAGAAATTGTACAACTACGTAATAATGGCTTAACATTTGCAGAAATTGCTGTCACGCTAAAAGGCTTTGGTTATAAGGTATCAAAAGCAACTGTACACCGTCGCTATCAGGAGTACTGCGACGACCAAGGCGAGCTTCTTGCTAAAAAACAAGAGATTTAGTAAGATGTGTAGTATTGTATTATGGTTTAAACTGTATTAAAAAGCGAGGAGTTCTGACAAAATGTTGTCTAAAGATAAAATGGCACGAATCAATCAACTATCTAAAAAATCAAAGGCGGAAGGTTTAACAGAAGCTGAAGCACAAGAACAGCAAGAGCTTCGTAAAGAATATTTACAAACGTTCCGTCAATCAATGACAAATCATCTTCATACGATTAAAGTTGTTGATGAAAAAGGGAATGACGTAACCCCTAAAAAACTGAAAGATAGCAAAAAGAAGCGTCTACACTAAGGCGATGGTTTGCTGTGGTGCAAAAACTAGGGAAATGAGTTTCTCTAGTTTTTTTGTATATTTTTGCGTTTGGAAACGAAAAATGTAAAAGTACGAAAAAAAACGAATCAAATATTGTACAAAATCGTTAATCATTAGTATGATTACATATATACATAGTTTTGAAAGGAATGAAGAGTTATGACACAACGTATTGAAGATCTTTCAATTGCAACAATTCGTACTTTATCAATTGATGCTATTGAAAAAGCAAATTCAGGTCACCCAGGTATGCCAATGGGAGCAGCTCCAATGGCGTACACGCTATGGACAAAGTTTATGAATATTAACCCATCAAATCCAGATTGGTTTAACCGTGATCGCTTTGTTTTATCAGCAGGACATGGTTCAGCACTTCTATATAGCTTATTACACTTAGCAGGCTATGACCTATCAATTGACGATTTAAAAAACTTCCGTCAATGGGGAAGTAAAACACCAGGTCATCCAGAGTATGGTCACACAGCAGGTGTTGATGCAACAACTGGTCCATTAGGACAAGGAATTGCAATGGCAGTTGGTAAAGCGATGGCTGAGCGTCATTTAGCCGAAACATATAATAAAGAGGGACTTGAAATCGTTGATCACTTTACATACGGTATTTGTGGTGACGGAGACTTAATGGAAGGTGTATCAGCTGAAGCAGCTTCACTAGCAGCGCACTTAAAATTAGGTCGCCTTGTCGTGCTTTATGATTCAAACGACATCTCATTAGACGGAGATTTAGACCGTTCATTCTCTGAAAACGTAGAAGATCGTTTCAAAGCTTACGGATGGCAAGTAATTCGCGTAGAAGATGGAAATGACTTAGCAGAGCTTTCAAGTGCAATCGAAGCAGCTAAAGAAGATCTTTCTCGTCCAACTTTAATTGAAGTAAAAACAACAATTGGTTATGGTTCTCCAAACCATGCGGGAACATCAGGTGTTCACGGTGCGCCACTAGGTGCAGATGAAACAAAATTAACAAAAGAAGCGTATAGCTGGACGTTTGAAGAAGATTTCTATGTGCCAGAAGAAGTTTATGCACACTTTAAAGCAACGATTGCTGATGAAGGTGCAAAGAAAGAAAAAGAATGGAACGACGTTTTTGCTCAGTATAAAGAAAAACATCCTGAGCTAGCAGTTCAATTTGAATTAGCTGTACAAGGTAAACTTCCAGAAGGTTGGGAACAACAATTACCTGTATATGAAACTGGTTCAAGCTTAGCAACTCGTGCTTCATCAGGTGAAGTATTAAACGCAGTAGCACAAGCTGTTCCTCAATTCTTTGGTGGTTCAGCAGACCTTGCTGGTTCAAACAAAACAATGATCAAAGGTGCAGAAGACTTTACTGCAAAAGATTACAGTGGACGCAACATCTGGTTTGGTGTTCGTGAATTTGCAATGGGCGCAGCGCTTAACGGTATGGCTCTTCATGGTGGTGTAAAAGTATTCGGCGGTACGTTCTTCGTATTCTCTGATTACCTACGTCCAGCAATTCGTCTAGCAGCATTAATGAAGCTACCTGTTACGTATGTATTTACGCATGACAGTATTGCAGTTGGTGAAGATGGTCCAACACATGAGCCAATCGAGCAATTACCTTCATTACGCGCAATGCCTGGTCTATCAGTTATTCGTCCAGCAGACGCTAACGAAACGGCTGCAGCATGGCGCTTATCATTAGAGTCTACAGATACGCCAACAGCGCTTGTGTTAACTCGTCAAAACTTACCGACTCTTGAAGGTACGAGTGAAACTGCTTATGAAGGTGTTTCAAAAGGGGCTTACGTTGTATCAAAAGCAGGTAAAGAACAGGCGGATGCACTTCTACTTGCAACTGGTTCTGAAGTAAGCTTAGCAGTAGAAGCACAAAAAGCACTTGAAGCAGAAGGTGTTTCAGTAGCTGTTGTCAGCATGCCATCATGGGATCGCTTCGAGAAGCAGTCAGCTGAGTACAAAGAAAGTGTTATTCCAAAATCAGTGAAGAAGCGCTTAGGTATTGAAATGGCTTCGACATTAGGTTGGGAGCGCTATGTAGGTGACGAAGGTCAAGTTCTTGGCATTAACCATTTCGGTGCTTCTGCTCCTGGTGAAACAATTATGAAGGAATTTGGCTTTACAGTTGATAACGTTGTAGCAAGAGTAAAAAGCATGTTAAATGCATAATTGATAAAAAAGAGGCTGGGACATAAATAATTCAGCCAATGATAAACCTGAACGATTGAGAGTTTCTCACTTTTAATCGTTCAGGTTTTTTGTTGATTGTGAAAACAATGTTGGAAACAGGGTGGAATGGAGCGTAGGACACTCGACTCCTGCGGGAAAGAGAGGGAAAATGGAGATCTCGCAGCGCAATGGAACGAACGTGTTCAGACAAACCAAAAAGATTGGAACGGCTATTGTTCGTCTCTTAGAAGCAATCATTTTGTTATGTCCCAAACTCTTTTTGTTTCGACAAAAAAACAAAAGAATTTTTGCATCAATAGACAACCATTGCAATGTGGACAAGCTATAATAAAAAAATAAAAAGGCGAAAGTAAGGAGGAGAAGTATGAGAACATATGAAGTATATTTAATGGAAGACGAAGTAGCAAAAGCATATTTTCAAAGAGAGAAGCTTGTTTTTCAACTATTTGTGGATTATAAAATGAAGAGAGGCTTAGAAGATCAATATCTTCAAAAGCAGGTTGAATACATTACAAGACCCCTTGCTATTTCATATATTCAGCGCGCGATACTTCAAATATTTTCTCAATACCCTCACTTCTTTATACACAATGATCATTTTGTTTTAGAATACCCACACAAAAAAAGCCGGGCTTCGCTGAAAATAAATAGTCGATGTATAACGATTGAAGGAGATGGAAATGTTGATGCAGAGACCGCTTTTTTTGAAGTGCTGCGAAAGCTTGATGCGTGCTATCTAGCAATTAATTACGGGACAGAAGAGTACGGATGGCTAAGGCCTGTTAAAACAAGAAAATATGTGTAATTATTTAAGGAAATTAGTCTGGAAATATTGTATATTGGCGAATGATTTAGTACACTGTAAGGTAGACAACACGAAGGAGGAAGTTGTAGTATGTGGCCATATATTCTAGTTGGTATTCTAGCATTGCTTGCTGGGGTAGCGCTAGGATTTTTCATTGCTCGTAAATACATGATGAGCTACTTTAAGAAAAATCCACCAATTAATGAACAAATGTTAAAAATGATGATGATGCAAATGGGCATGAAACCATCACAGAAGAAGATTAACCAAATGATGAAAGCGATGAACAGCCAAATTAAATAACGGTTAATTGGACAGACACTCTCAGCTTAAAGGGTGTCTTTTTTGTACACTAAGTATTTGTAAGAGGGAAAGGGATAACGCAAATATCGTTGCGTTATAAAGAGCTTTAACTGCTTACGCGTATATAATATAAGTATGTACTGACGATAGTATGTGATTGTGTTAAAATATGTAAGCGATATAATATTTGAATTGTTAGAAAATATAGAAAAAACAGGGGTGGTGGTGGGGTTATGAATATATTTCGTGATTTGGGATGGTTTTTTAAGCAAGAAAAGAGAGCGTATATCATAGGGATTTTACTTTTGATAGCGGTTGCTTTACTTCAGCTAGTGCCACCTCGTGTTATTGGGTGGGCAGTTGATGCTATTGAAAAAGGAAGTTTATCAAAAGAAAAGCTCCTTCAGATGGTGCTCTTGTTAGGGGCAGCCGCTGTCGGCTCATATGGTATGAGATACATATGGCGAGTTATGATTTTTGGTGCTGCTGTTAAGCTGGCACGACAAATGCGCAATACGTTGTATGAACACTTCACGAAAATGAATCAAACATTTTATCAAAGTAAACGTACGGGTGACCTGATGGCTCACGCAACGAATGATATTCAAGCTATTCAACAAACAGCGGGAATTGGCGTTTTAACATTTGCGGATTCTGTTATTACGGGCAGTGTTGTTTTAATAACAATGGCTGTAACAATCAGCTGGAAGCTAACGCTAATTAGCTTATTACCCATGCCTTTAATGGCCTGGCTAACGAATAAATATGGCACAATGTTACATCAACGGTTTGGAGAAGCACAAGCGGCTTTTTCTTCATTAAACGATAAGGTGCAAGAAAGTATAACGGGTGTAAAAGTTGTAAAAACGTTTGGAAAAGAAACCTCAGAAGTCGATATGTTTACGAGACAATCAGCTGATGTTGTTCAAAAGAATATGAAAGTAGCGAGAATTGATTCTTTATTTGACCCTACGATTTCTTTTATTGTGAGCTGGTCTTTTTTATTTGCTCTTATTTTTGGATCATGAATGGTCGTAAGCAATGAGATCACGTTAGGAGAACTAGTTACATTTACTACGTACCTTGGGTTGTTAGTGTGGCCGATGCTAGCGTTTGGTTGGCTTTTCAATATCGTAGAAAGAGGAAGGGCTTCATATGATCGAGTTTTTGCTCTACTACAAGAAAAAAATGAGATTGTTGAAAGTGAGAAACCTATTACAAAACGCCCTAATGGAGCGATTACGGTACAAATTGACCGCTTTGTGTATCCGGGTACAGATGAAGCAGCTCTTAAAGATATTCACTTTTCCTTACAGGAAGGCCAAACGCTTGGAATTGTAGGAAAAACAGGAGCTGGAAAAACAACTTTACTAAAGCTTCTTATTCGTGAATTCGATTTAACGGTTGGAGATATTTATTTTGATCAACATAGCATTAAATCTTATAGCTTTGATTCTTTATATAATAGTATTGGTTACGTTCCCCAGGATCATTTCTTATTTTCAACGACAGTAGGAGAAAATATTGCCTTTTCAAACCAAAATGCTTCCCATTCGGATATAGAGCGAGTGGCACAATTGGCACATGTTCATGAAGATATCACGTGCTTTACAGATGGATATGAAACCATTGTAGGAGAAAAAGGGGTTTCTTTATCAGGTGGACAAAAACAACGATTGTCGATTGCGCGTGCACTATTACAAGATCCTCAAATGCTTTTTTTAGATGACTCGCTTTCAGCAGTTGATGGGAAAACTGAAGCCCTTATTTTGAAATCTTTAAAGCAGCACCGCCGCAATAAAACAACGGTTATTACTACTCATCGCCTGAGTGCAGTTGCACATGCAGATTTGATTTTGGTCATTAAAGGTGGTCGAATCATTCAGCGGGGAAGGCATGAAGAACTTTTAAAAGAACACGGGTGGTATCAAGAGATGTATACAAGGCAGCAGCTAGAAGAGATTGTGGAAGCTGGAGGCTATGAATATCATGAAAAATAAACAAGTATTAAGGCGGTTAGTAAGATACGCAGTTCCCCATCGCAAATCCTTTGCGCTTGCATTTTGTTTATTGTTGGTGGCCACCACAGCGGATTTATTAGGTCCCATGCTTATTAAAGTGTTTATTGATACGTATTTAACAGAGCGTTACTTTCCTGTAGAGCCGCTCCTTTTATTAGGAGTTGGCTATATAAGTTTGAACATGGTCAAGGTCGTTATTCAATACTTTCAGCAGCTCAAGTTTCAGGGAATTGCTTTAAACATTATTCAGCAAATAAGAATTGACGTGTTTTCACATGTACATAAGCTTGGGCTCCGCTACTTTGACCGAACGCCAACGGGTAGTCTAGTTTCACGAATCACAAACGACACGGAAGCAATTAAGGAAATGTTTGTCGAAGTGATTGCGGTATTTATTCAAAATGGTGTCTTTTTAATTGGTATTTTTATAGCCATGTTCATTTTAGATATGAAGTTAGCACTTTATTGCTTAGCGCTTTTACCATTCATTTTCGTATTAATGAAAACATATCAGCATTTTAGTGGGATTTATTATGCACAGTTAAGAGAAAAGCTCAGCCAGCTCAATGCAAAGATTCACGAATCGTTACAAGGTATGGGGATTGTTCAGGTATTTAGACAAGAAAAGCGTCTAAGACGTGAATTTGGAGATATTAACGAATCACATTACCAAGCTGGTGTACGTAATTTAAAGTTAGACGGCTTACTTTTAAGGCCAGCAGTTGATGTATTATATGTTCTTGCAATTATTGGCGTACTTAGCTACTTTGGTATATCAGTTTTAGATAGCCCAGTAGAAGTGGGGGTGTTATATGCTTTTGTAAACTATTTGGAGCGCTTTTTTCAGCCAGTTAATGAAATGATGCAGCGCCTTTCAATGTACCAACAAGCCATGGTCGCTTCAAAGCGAGTATTTGAATTAATGGACGAAGGTGAAAAAGCACCGTCTTTTATGAAAGACTCACAAGCTACAATTAAACGAGGTATGATAGAATTTAGAGGAGTTACCTTTTCTTATGATGGAAAGACAAACGTTCTATCAAATATTTCCTTTTTAATAAAAGAAGGTCAAACGGTAGCGTTAGTGGGACATACAGGCAGTGGTAAAAGCTCAATCATTAATCTTCTTCTAGGATTTTATACGCCAAAGCAAGGTGAAATCCTAATTGATGGTCAGCCCCTTCAAACGTATAGTGAAGAAGAAATTAGAAGAAGAATTGGTTTGGTATTACAAGATTCATTTATTTTTGCTGATACGGTTAAAGCAAATATCTCTCTTCATGATCCTTTAATTTTAGAAGAAGATGTACGAGAAGCGCTGAGATTCGTACAGGCAACACCTTTTATTGAAGATTTACCGAAAAGCTATAATGAAGTGCTTGTTGAAAGGGGGGCAACATTGTCAAGCGGCCAGCGTCAACTCTTATCATTTGCTCGCACAATGGTACGTAAACCAAAAATACTAGTTCTAGATGAAGCAACAGCACATATTGATACAGAGACAGAAGATGCTATTCAAGCTGTTTTAGCGAAGATGAAGAGAAATAGGACAACGGTGGCAATCGCTCATCGATTGTCTACTATTCAACATGCAGACGCTATCCTAGTGCTACATAAAGGTGAAATTGTAGAAAGAGGTACTCATGCAGAACTGTTAGAAAAGCAAGGTCTTTATTACAGCATGTATCGACTCCAGAACCATCAAGGAAAGGCTGGTGGAGAGATATAAAAAAACAACTTCTTAAGTAGAAGTTGTGTCGGAGTGCTGTGAAGGAGTGTTATTATAGATGTTTAGTAGATGATCTAATTCTTGACTATGCTTAATAGCAGGGGGAGAATTTAATCCACTAACTCGAACGACCCGAATCAGCTCTTCACGCTTCTTTTCAATCTCTAACAATATATTTTGTTTCAGCAATAGAACTGGTCCCTTCTCAATAAAACTTTTACCTAATTATACAAGATAATGGCACTTTTTGAAAAGGAATAGATGAGTCATTTTGATGACAAAATGGTAACAGATTCTAAACAAATGGAGTGAATCAGAAATGGCTGATGTGAATTTATTTTTAGCATTTGGAGCAGGATTTTTATCGTTTATTTCACCATGCTGTCTACCGCTGTATCCGGCTTTTTTATCGTATATTACAGGTGTCTCAGTAGGGGATCTGAAAGAAGGGAAAAACGTACATCAGCGCAAAGCTCTTTTACATACGACCTTTTTTCTACTAGGCTTTTGTTTAATCTTTATTGCAATTGGTTTTGGCACTTCTTTTATTGGAAGTTTATTTGCGAACTATGGAGATTTAATTCGTCAAGTGGGGGCCATACTCATTGTGTTTTTAGGGCTTGTAACAGTTGGAGTCTTTAAGCCGAAGTTTTTAATGAAAGATCGCAAAGTACAGTTTTCTAATCGACCTACAGGTTTGTTAGGTTCTTCTCTTATCGGAATGGCTTTTGCTGCAGGGTGGACGCCATGTACAGGACCTATTCTTGTATCTGTTATGGCTCTAGCAGCTACTAATCCTAGCTCAGCTATGCTCTACATGATTGCTTATTCGCTAGGGTTTTCAATTCCATTTTTTATCATGTCGTTTTTTATAGGTAAAATGAACTGGATAAAGCGTCATATGAAAGCAATGATGACCGCTGGTGGATATGCAATGATTGGAATGGGAATCATTTTATATTTTGACTGGATGACCAAGATTATTATTTATACAACGAGCATCTTTGGAGGCTTTACAGGGTTCTAGATAACGAAGTGGTGTGGCTTGAAAAAAGTTGGAATCGTTGATAAAGTAATAAGTAAAAAGTCCTATTTCGTTTCGTTGGAAAAGACCAGAGGTAGATAGGGGAAGACGGAGGGCTATAATTGTCAAGAATACTAATTGTAGATGACGCAAAGTTTATGAGAGCAACGTTAAGAAGTATTATGGAGAATGCTGGTTACCACGTAGTTGGAGAAGCGGAAACAGGTAAAGAAGCCATCGAAAAATTTCATGACCTTCAACCTGATGTTATAACGATGGATATTACAATGCCGGAGCTAAATGGAATTGAAGCGGTTAAAGCCATCAAGCGAGTTGATCCGAATGCAAAAATTATTATGTGTTCTGCGATGGGACAACAAAAAATGGTTGTTGAAGCCATTGAGGCTGGTGCAAAAGATTTTATTGTAAAACCTTTTGAGGAGTCGTCAGTGTTAGAAGCTATGAAGCGCTTGCTAAACTAGTAAAAAAACAATAGTTAATTAAATTAAAGGAGACTGAGACATAAGTAGTTCAGTCCTTACTATACCTGAACGATTGAGAGTTCATAACTTTTAATCGTTCAGGTTTTTTGTTGATTGTGAAAACAATGTTGGAAACAGGGTGGAATGGAGCGTAGGTCACTCGACTCCTGCGGGAAAGAGAGGGAAAACGGAGATCCCGCAGCGCAGCGAGGAAGCTCAGGTTCCTCCCCGCGGAAAGCGAGTGGCCGTAGCGCAATGGAACGAACGTGTTGAGACAAATTAAAGAGATGGGAACAGCTAGTGTTCGTCTTTTAGAAGCAATCATTTTGTTATGTCCCAAACTCTTTTTTTGTTAATAAAAATTTATTTTTATGTATTCCTTAACGATATAGAGAGTGATACAATGAAACCGTGAAATTTGTATTTTAAAAGAGGTGTAGAAGTGAAAGAGATTATATTAATATTGATTTTGCAACTAGTTTATGTACCAATCTTAACGTTGCGAACGATTTTCCTAGTAAAAGGAATGAGTATGTACGCCTCGGCTTTTGGTTTTTTAGAAGCATTAGTATATGTATTTGGTTTATCCCTCGTCTTTTCAGGTGACCAAAGCATTGTAGCTATGATTGTATATGCTGTTGGATTTGGTGCTGGTATTATATTAGGTGGATATATTGAGTCACGCTTAGCGATTGGCTATACGACATTTTTAGTGAATTTAATGACAAAGAATGAAGAGCTAATTAACCGCCTTCGTCAAGAAGGTTTTGGAGTTACGGTCTATCAAGGTGAAGGAAGAGATAGCGCACGTTATCGTTTAGATATTTTAACAAAAAGAAGTCGTGAAGAAGAGCTATTAGATTTTATAGAAGAATATGAACCTAGAGCATTTATTATTTCGTACGAGCCTCGTAAATTTAAAGGCGGATTCTTATTAAAAGCAATGAAAAAGCAAAAAGTAAAATCTAAGCAGAAACCGAAAAATGACCCTTCGCATTTAAAGTAAGACAAGATTTCACATTCTTTTGCAGTTGTTTTATAATAGGAAGTATACTATGAGTAAAGAAGGGGTTACTTTGATTTATGCTTCCACGATTTTTGCTGTTTTAATGGGTTCATTCATTATTTTTATGAGGATGAAAGCATCTGAAAAGCCGGTAAATGCTAAAAAAATCATTTTACCACCTTTTTTTATGAGTACGGGAGCGTTGATGTTTATTTTTCCAGTTTTTCGAGTGACTGGAGCTGAATTTTTAGAGGCTTTGATAGTTGGCCTGTTCTTTTCATTATTTCTAATAAAAACATCAAAGTTTGAAGTGCGTGATGATGATATTTATTTAAAACAGTCAAAAGCGTTTATCTTTATTATTATTGCATTGTTACTCATTCGCGTTGTCATGAAACTATATTTAAGCTCAACAATCGATGTAGGCGCTCTTGGGGGGATGTTTTGGATTTTAGCGTTCGGTATGATTGTGCCATGGCGCATTGCGATGTATCGTTCGTATAAAAAACTTGAGCAACAGCTGCAGCACAACTTGATGAATAAAATGATTTAAAAAGGTGTCCATACGGGACACCTTTTTTGTCTATTCAAATAAATGTTGATACGGAGAATGATCGATACGTTGAGCTTTTAATGTTTTTAACAAAAACTTATGATCTCGTTTTGGAGTTGCCGTAATGTATCCTCGAATAATTAAATCTTCCGTAATACTTGCGGCTTGCTCTTGAAGTGCAAGTTCACCGATTTTACCGGCGATTTTTTGCCTAGCTACGTCGCGAAATAGCTCAGGAACAGGTTGTACAAGCGTTTCCAATAACTGTTTTTGTTCATTAGACCACAAGTGAATCGTTTGCTCTAAGTAATAGTCTTGCCAATCAAGAATTGACTTTCCATCTTCTTTTGGTAACCGCTTTAAAAATTTTCGAAACATAAAAAAGCCACCGATTGCAAACAAGCTAACCAATATGACAACCCATAGTACAATGAACCACAAAAACCATCCCTCAAGCATTTTATCCCCCCTATGTATTATGCTCTTAGCAATATATAGCTTTTGTCTTTATTATAGCGAGGAGTGGATAAACGTGGCAACAGCTAGTTTAGAAGAATAAAAAGTCTATATAAGTCACAAATGACTTGGTTGAGTCATTTGTGACTTATATAGAAAAAGAAAATTGTTCAGAAATGTCGAAAAAATTAAACTTTTAGAGTTGGCACGCTTCTTGCATATTAAAAGAGTGAGGAAATTAACTAGTGAAAGGAAGATTATAATGAGCAGACAATTCAGTCAGGTAGATAAAAACTTTCCGGGTAAAAATGCAAAACAACTATTAGAGCGTAGACATAAAGCTGTGCCAAAAGGGGTGAGTTACGGTATTCCAACATTTGCTGAAAAGGCAGAAGGTGCTTTAGTAACAGATGTTGACGGCAATACGTTTATCGATTTTGTTGGTGCTATCGGAACAATTAATGTCGGTCATGGACATCCAAAAGTAAAAGAAGCGCTTCATAAGCAAGTTGATCGATTCATCCACACAGGTTTTAATGTAGTGATGTATGAATCATACGTAGCATTGTGTGAACGATTAGCAGCTATTGCACCAGGAAACTTTGATAAAAAAGTATTATTGTTAAACAGCGGTGCTGAAGCAGTAGAAAATGCTGTGAAAATTGCTCGTAAATATACAAAACGTCAAGGCATCATTTCGTTTACTCGTGGTTTCCATGGACGTACATTAATGACAATGACGATGACAAGCAAGGTAAAACCGTATAAGTTTGAGTTCGGACCATTTGCTCCAGAGGTATACAAAGCTCCTTATCCTTATGCATACCGTAGACCAGAAGGGTTAACTGAAGAAGCTTATGAGGACTATATCATTTCAGAGTTTAAAAACTTCTTGAATAATGAAGTAGCACCTGAAACAGTAGCAGCAGTAGTTATGGAACCAATTCAAGGAGAAGGTGGCTTTATCGTTCCTGGCAAGCGCTTCGTTCAGGAAGTATATAACGTATGTAAAGAGAATGGAATTTTATTTGTTTCAGATGAAATTCAAGCCGGCTTTGCACGAACAGGTCGTTATTTTGGAATTGAGCACTTTGATGTTGAGCCGGATTTGATCACAGTATCAAAATCATTAGGTGCTGGCGTACCAATTAGTGGCGTTATTGGTCGAGCTGAAATTATGGACGAATCTAATCCTGGGGAACTTGGTGGAACGTATAGCGGAAGTCCTTTAGGCTGTGAAGCAGCGTTAGCTGTATTAGATATTATTGAAGAAGAAGGGCTAAACGAGCGCAGTGATGTTCTTGGGGAAATTGTGCGCGCACGCTTTGAAAAGTTAAGCGAAAGCTATGATGTAATTGGCGATATCCGCGGTCTTGGATCAATGTGCGCCGTAGAATTAGTAAAAGATCGTGTTAAAAAAGAGCCAAATAAAGAATTAACGCAAAAAGTTGTGCAAGAAGCAAATAAAAGAGGGTTATTGTTGCTAAGTGCAGGGGTTTATGGCAACGTACTTCGCTTCTTAATGCCGATTGTCATCACGGATGAACAGCTTGAAGAAGGGCTGCAAATTGTGGAAGAATCGTTAGCTGCAAGTGTACAACAACTCGTGAATGTATAAAAATAAGAATGGTGAGACAAAGGCCACCCGCTTGTCCTTTGTCTCTTAATAGAAGTACCATTTTCGTTACCAAATTTTTCTGATAAAATGAATGAATACTATTTTTGATGAAAAGGTGATTTAGTTAATGAGCAACAGCGAGAATATGTCTTATATGAATCAAGAACTTTACGATATCTTTGAGTCATCCTTTGATGAAGTTTTTGTTACGGATGCGCAAGGTTATGTCGTGATGGTAAATTCACAGTGTGAAAAAAATTACCATCTGAAAGCGGAAGAGTTTATTGGAAAGCACGTAAAGGAGCTTCAAGAAATAGGGATTTTTTATCCCTCGGCGACGCTTCAGGTAATTGAATCCAATACATCGCTAGAACTTGTGCAAAAAACAAGTTCAGGTAGGTATTTGCATGTTCGGACTCGTCCCGTTTTTGATGAAAGTAAGCAGTTGAAAAGCGTCATTAGCTATTCCCGTGATTTAACGGATTTAATGCAGTTGAAAAATAAAGTAGAACAGATGGAAGAGCAGCTGGAGAGTTACCAAAAAGAGATGTCTGATTCTGTAGAGCTAGAGGGCATTGTTACCAATAGCAAAGCAATGAAGAAAGTGTTTGCTATTGTTCAACGAATTGCTTCTGTTCATACAACCGTTCTTTTACTTGGAGAAACGGGTGTTGGAAAGAGTAGGGTGGCAAAATTAATTCAGCAGCTAAGTGTTAGAAAGAGTGCTCCTTATTATGAAATTAACTGTGCTGCTTTACCAGATCAGCTAATTGAATCGGAGCTGTTCGGTTATCAAGGTGGAACATTTACAGGAGCGTTTCGTGAAGGGAAAAAAGGTATTATCGAGCTATCAAACGGAGGAACCTTGTTTTTAGATGAAGTTGGTGAACTATCGTTACAAGCACAAAGTAAATTGCTTCATGTGCTTCAAGACCGCACCATTCGGCCTGTCGGTTCAAGTAAAACAATTCCAGTAGATGTGCGCATTATTGCTGCAACCAATCAAGATTTGGAGGCGATGGTGGACAAAGGGTTATTTCGAAGAGACTTATATTATCGTTTGAATGTAGTCCCCATCACAATTCCTCCTTTACGTGAACGGGCAGAAGATATTTTACCGCTGGTCTATCAGTTTTTAAATCATTTTAATGCAGTGTATGACCGCAAAGTGGAGCTTTCACCAAAAGCATTGGATGCGTTTAGTAGACAGGAGTGGAAGGGGAATGTGCGAGAAGTTGAAAATATGATTGAACGTCTTGTTGTTACAAGTGACAATGTAGTAACGCTAAAAGATTTACCATTCGAACAGGACTTTTCAGTTCATAAACACAATCGTACATTGCCAGAAGTCGTAGAAGAAATAGAGAGAAAAATGGTGGTCGAAGCTTATGAAAAGTACGAATCTTCTTACAAAGTTGCAGAGCAATTAGGGATTAGTCAGTCACAAGCGAATCGAAAAATAAGGAAGTATCTAGAGGGGATGGATGAAGGAGATGAGCAAGCAACCTAAGCAATTGGATAAGGTGTTATCAAAATTCGATGTATTATGTTTAGCTATTGGAGCCATGTTAGGCTGGGGTTGGGTCGTACTATCAGGTACTTGGCTAAATTCGGCTGGGTCATTAGGAACGTTAATTGCTTTTTTAGTTGGAGGATTACTCGTTATTTTTGTAGGACTTACTTATGCTGAATTAGCATCAGCTATGCCAAAGGTAGGCGGAGAGCATGTATTTGTAAAAAGAGGCCTTGGAAAAAAGGCTTCGTTTGTAGGTTCATGGGCAATCGTTTTAGGGTATGTATCTGTAGTAACGTTTGAAGCAGTAGCGCTTCCTACGGTTCTAGACTACTTAATTCCTAATTATCAAACAGGATATTTATGGACAATCAACGGCTGGGATGTTTACTTAACGTGGGTATTAGTTGGAAGTGTAGGAGCCATTATTTTAACAGCCATCAACTATTTTGGTCTCAAAACAGCGGCCTTTTTACAGGTTGTACTAACAGTCGCAATTGTTGGTATTGGTATTCTTTTAATTTTTGGGTCAGGGATTAACGGAGATACAAAGAACTTGGACCCATTATTTATTGGGGGAGCAGGTGGCATCATGACCGTACTAGTCATGGTACCGTTCTTATTCGTTGGTTTTGATGTTATTCCTCAAGTAGCAGAAGAAGCTAATTTACCGGCAAGAGAAATTGGTAAGATTTTAATTATTTCTGTAAGTGCTGCAATTGTATTTTATATGTTTATTGCTTTGGGCGTAGGGATGGCATTAGATAAAGGCGCTCTAGAAATTTCGCAATTAGCAACTGCTGATGCGATGGCGGCAGCGTTTAATTCACCATTATTCGGGAAAATTTTGATCATTGGCGGTATTGCAGGAATTGTGACGAGTTGGAACGCATTTATTATCGGGGGAAGCCGTGTTATTTATGCGATGGCCCAAGATGGAATGTTGCCAGCATGGTTTGGTCGCCTTCATCCTAAATATAATACACCTTCCAATGCGGTCATTTTTTTAGGGGCATTAGCAGTGTTTGCTCCATTATTGGGCAGACCTGCACTTGTATGGATTGTAGATGCAGGTGGATTAGGAATCGTTATAGCTTACTTAATGGTTGCGTTATCGTTTGTAGCTTTACGTAAAAAAGAACCGCAAATGGATCGTCCATTTAAAGCAGGAAAAACAACTTTTATCGGTTGGTTAGGAGTCATCTTTAGCATTGGATTCATTGCATTATATATGCCTGGAATGCCAGCTGCTCTTATTTGGCCGTATGAGTGGATTATGGTACTAGGCTGGACGCTTATCGGAGCATATTTCTTTATTAAGATGAACAAAGGGGTTTATCATAGCAATGACGAAGAAATACAAGTAAACGATACCGACAGCTCGGTTGATGCGAAAATTAATTAAAGGAGTGATCATTCATGAAACAAGCAAATCTATATATTAACGGTGAGTGGGTAAAAACGTCTGAAACGTTCGACGTTGTGAATCCAGCTACAAATGAAGTGGTAGCTTCAGTTGCCAAAGGTGGGGCTAAAGAAGCAAAATTAGCAGCAGATGCAGCATACGAAGCATTTTTAGAATGGTCCAAGAAAACAGCAGAAGAACGCGGAAAATTATTAATGAAATGGCATCAGCTAATTGAAGAGTATACCGACGAATTAGCTGAAACAATGACAATTGAGCAAGGAAAACCAT
Organism: Priestia sp. FSL W8-0001; assembly: GCF_038050335.1. Classification (NCBI taxonomy): domain Bacteria; kingdom Bacillati; phylum Bacillota; class Bacilli; order Caryophanales; family Bacillaceae; genus Priestia; species Priestia sp. FSL W8-0001. Next base: position 2,713,696 of record NZ_JBBPAL010000001.1, on the reverse strand, counting down.
TAAAAGAAGCAAAAGGTGAAATTGGATATGCGAACGGATTTGTATCATGGTATGCAGAGGAAGGTAAGCGAATATACGGTGAAACAATTCCGGCATCAGCTCCGAACAAGCGCTTATTTGTTCATAAACAACCAGTTGGTGTAATGGCGGCTATTACGCCTTGGAACTTTCCTGCTGCAATGATTACACGTAAAGTTGCTCCTGCTTTGGCGGCAGGTTGTACGGCTGTCATTAAGCCAGCTGAACAAACTCCTTTAACTGCATTACGCTTAGCTGAATTAGCAACGGAAGCAGGTATTCCAAAAGGAGTAATTAACGTCGTTGCCGGAGATGCGAAATCAATTGGTGAAGCTTGGATGGAAGATGGTCGTGTTCGTAAACTGTCATTTACAGGTTCAACAGCTGTTGGAAAGCTATTGATGAAAGGCGCAGCAGATACAATGAAAAAAGTATCACTTGAGCTTGGTGGACATGCACCGTTTATCGTAACAGAAAGCGCAGATTTAGATAAAGCAGTAACAAATGCTATCGCATCTAAATTCCGCAATGCTGGTCAAACATGCGTATGTACGAACCGTATTTATGTGCACGAAAAAGTTGCAGAGGAGTTTACAAAGCAATTTGCACAAGCAGTTTCACAGCTAAAGATTGGTAACGGTTTAGAAGAAGGAACAGATATTGGACCGCTAATCGACGAAAAAGCGTTAGAAAAAGTTCAGAAGCAGTTAGATGATGCAGTAGAAAAAGGTGGAGATGTTGTCACTGGTGGATCTGTTTTAACAAAAGGAAGTGGTTTGTTTGTAGAGCCAACTGTTGTCAAAGGCGCTACAGATGAAATGCTTTGTATGTATGAAGAAACGTTTGGACCAATCGCTCCAATCGCTACTTATCGAGATGAAGCAGAAGTAATTCGTCGTGCGAATAATTCACCATTTGGTTTAGCAGCATACGTATTTACTGAAAATATCTCAGAAGCAATCCGTATTGCAGAAGCTCTTGAATATGGAATTGTGGGGTTAAATGATGGCCTGCCATCAACACCACAAGCTCCGTTTGGTGGCTTTAAAGAAAGTGGACTTGGTAGAGAAGGAAGCCACTTTGGAATTGAGGAATACTTAGAAGTAAAATACATCTCATTAGGACTTTAATTTAACAAGTGAAAAAAGGTAGCTCCCAGAAAATATGGGAGCTACCTTTTTGTTATCCAGCTGCTTGATTGGGTGACTTTGGATGTGTATAGTCAATTTCCAAGCCGCTTGCGATATTTTGTTTTGCCTTTTTAAAGAATAAAAATAAAAAGATAATGCTTACTGCAAATGCAATTATATAAGATACGGTTATTGGTAAATTAAATCCGATTGGTGCATTCATAATATAAGTTGTCGTTGCCATCGTCATAAACAATGCTGGAATCGTTGAAATCCAATGATTAGCCCCTTTTACAATGAGATACATCGATGCGATCCATAGGGCAATGACTGCTGTTGACTGGTTAGCCCATGAGAAGTAGCGCCATAACAACGTGAAATCAATTTTAGTTAAGATAAATGCAATAACAAATAAAGGTGCAGCGATGATTAAACGATTCGGCAACTTAATTTGCGAAAAATTCAGATAATCAGCGATGATCATACGAGCGGAGCGGAAAGCCGTATCGCCTGATGTAATAGGCAAAATAATGACTCCGATAATAGCAAGCGTACCCCCAATTGCACCAAGCATCAACGTTGATACTTCAGATACAATGGCTGCTGGGCCACCACTGTTAATAATACTATTTAAATCACGACCATCAAACAAACTCATAGCTGCCGCAGCCCAAATCATTGCAATTGCAGCTTCTGCAATCATCATACCGTAGAAAATTTTGCGCCCGGATTTTTCATTTTGCAATGTACGTGAAATAATTGGTGATTGCGTGGCGTGAAAGCCTGATAATGCACCACAAGAAATCGTTAAAAATAAGAGTGGGAAAATTGGAATGTTATCAGGATGCATATTTGTAAACGTTAACTCTGGAATAGGTGCCCCTGTTACAACAAGCATGGCTCCTACACCAACTGCGCTGATAATTAGAAATGCACCAAAGATTGGATAAATACGTCCAATAATTTTATCAATCGGTAAAATTGTAGAAAGAATATAATAAACGAAAATAGCAAAGATAATGATAGTCAGCGGAATGGTTCCATTGGCTAAGTCATTGATTAAAGCCGCTGGTGATGTAATAAATACAGTTCCGACTAAAATGAGTAGTAAAATCGAGAAAACGTTTACAATGTGTTTTGAAAAAGTTCCTAAAAATTTTCCAGCTAATTCAGGAATATGAGCACCACGGTTTCGAATGGAAATCATACCAGTTAAATAATCATGTACAGCACCTGCAAAGATTGCTCCAATTACAATCCAAACAAACGCTACGGGACCATAAAGCGCTCCCATAATAGGTCCGAAAATTGGACCAACACCGGCAATATTTAATAGTTGAATTAAAGAATTCTTCTTATTATTCATCGGTACGTAGTCAATGCCATCTTTCATTGCATAGGCAGGAGTTGGTCGAGAATCTTTCACTCCAAATACGCGCTCGACTACTTTTCCATAAGTCGAATACCCAATGAGTAATAGCACAAACGAAAGTAAAAATGTAATCATCGTATCAGTCCTTTACTAAGTGTTATGAAAACGGTTTCTTAAACTTAGTATACTAGAAAGTTATTAAAAGAAAAAGGACCTTTTAGTCAAATTTAGTAAAAAGACAGATCCTAAGAAGAATCATCTTGAACGTAATGTTTAAAGTCTAAAAACAAAAAACAAAACTCTTCAAAGGAAAAAGTATCAAATGTTTCACAAGAGTAAGTATCCAAAAAGTCTTCAATCATATGACGGGGGATAGATTGAAATAGTCCCATTGCTTTAAACGAGTACTCAAATTTATGATATAAAGGTTGTAATCCATAGTAGTCAAAGACATCCTGCAATTGTTCTGTATGCATTTTTTATTCCTCCTTTTTAAGTAGTATGACCATGTTGAATGAGAAAAATAAAATGAGTTTTGTCTAAAGGCTAGATTTTCTATTTCGAAGAAGCTATGCTAAAAGGATACACTGGTGATAAAGGAGAAAAAACATGTTTATGTACGTCACAATACTAGGATTTTTAACTTTTGCACTGTATGCTTGTACATTTGTGTATGCCATCATTAATAAAAGTGGACAAGCAAAGCAAAATGGAAAGCGCGCACTGATTGGCTTCTTAGTCATGGCTGTAGGTTTAATCGGTATGCAAGTGTCATAGTTTGAGATTTCTTTGACAATTTTGCCACCTTCACTTATAGTTAACCATGAGCGAACGTATGTATCTGTTTTTGAGTTTTCGTTCATAAATTGAATAAGAAAGAAGGTGGCAAAATTGAGATACCATACACATATTGCAACATCGATTGCTGCCGGTGCAGGAGTAGCGATTCAGACAGATGTCGCTTTTACTTTTCCATACGTCGTAGGCATAGCCATTGGATCATTGCTCCCCGATATCGATGAGCCAAACTCATACGTTGGACGAAGATCGTTTGGGCTTGCAAAAGTAATTAAAAGCATTTTTGGGCATCGTGGAATTACACATTCACTTCTTGTTTGTGGACTTATTTTTTATTTATATCAGCTATATTCATATGAATGGTTGTTTGGGATAGCGTGTGGCTATATCTTTCATGTAATAGGCGACTTCTTTTCAAAAAGAGGTGTGCCTTTATTTTGGCCCATTGTACGAAAGAAAATAAAATCGCCTCTCACATACGAAACAGGGAAACCTTCAGAACAGCTTATCTTTTACATAGCAATAGGTCTTATCATTTATTTCTTGTACAAATATAGCTTATATTCTCAGCTGTTTTAATGTTAAAAACCCCGACTTAACTAGTCGGGGTTTTTAACATTAAGATAGAATTGGCTTCAACATGTGTAATCGGTAATATAACGTCAATTGTTGTACCTTCTTGAAGCATGCTTGTTACGCTAAGTGTACCTTTATGCTCAAGTATAACCTTATTACAAATAGTTAAGCCTAATCCAACGCCGTGCTCTTTTGTTGTATAAAAAGGTTGACCAATTTTTTTTATTCGATCAGCATCCATGCCACAACCATTGTCCATAATTTGAATAGTAACGTGCTGTTGATTTATCTTGTTAAAAGAGACCGTAATTTGTCCTCCAAGAGGCATCGCATCAATTGCATTTTGAATGACATGTATAAATACCAGCTTTAATTGATGGGGTTGTCCATGAATGACAAAGTTACCGTGAGCAGTATTGTATTCATAAACCACTTTAATGCCTTGGTGTATAAAAGCTTGGGAGAAGCGTTTTGTCACATCTTTCAATAAAGCAAGTAAATCAATGGGCTCGTAAGGTCGAACTTCTTGTTTGGCTAAACTCATAAATTCATTTACAATTTGTTCAATTTGATCAATTTCACTTTGCATCATGCGACGATAAGCAATATCCTGAGCACTTTGATATTCTTCACTAAACAGTTGTAAGAAACCTTTAATCGTGGTTAAAGGATTTCTAATTTCATGAGCAATACTTGCAGCTAATTCCCCAATTGCTGATAATTTTTCAGCATTTCTCATCATTTCTTCAAGCTTTCGCTGTTCTGTTATATCACGAGAGACGAACACAAAACCTTCAACTTTTCCATCATTAACAATAGGTACGCCTTTTCCTTCAAGCAAAATAGAAGTGCCATTAGCATGTAGATTTCGATAATGAAAAGTACTTGCTGTTTTTGTTAACTTCATGTTTTCAATTCCGGTTGCTACTTTTGTATGATCATCTTCATGTACATGAAGAAGTACATCCTTCCCAATTAAGGAACAAGGAAGAAGGCCGAGTGTGTACTGGTAAGAGGGTGAAGCATATTCATAGCAACCATCGATTCCGACTACGCAAATTAAATCGTGCGTGTGAGAGAGAATTAAGCGATGGCGAATTTCACTTTGCTTTAAATGCTCTTCCGCTTCTTTACGAGCTTGAATATCACGAGCGGTAATAACAACGTAGGTTACTTGATTATCTTTTACAGATGGAATCCCTCGCCCTTCAACCCAAATATAAGAGCCGTCGTCTTTTAGTAAACGATATTCTGCACTCATTTCAACTTTTAATGAAAACACTTGATTTAATTTATGTCGTATCTGATCTATATCATCAGTATGTATTACGCTAAAGTTTAAAGACTGTCCTTCTTCTGTTGGTAAATAACCTAATACGGATAAATGAGAAGGGGAGTTATAAATTAAATGCCCATGCTGGTCCACAACGGTGATTAAATCTCGCATATTATCTGTAATGATTCGATCTTTTAGCTGATGAAAAGATAACACTTGGTTTTCGTTAAATTGATATTTTACAGGTGTACCACCATACCCATCAAGCTAACGACAGAAACGATTAAAAATGTAATGATCCTTGTCCTAACATCGGTGAGTATCAGAAAAATCGGCATGACAAAGAAGCCTATGAAACCATCATTTTTTCGTTAGGCAACTTGTTGTTGTTTTACTGCTGTCTCATACACAATACCAAGAATGTCAAAAACGGTTTTTTTCTGATACCGATGACACTTACGCCCATTCTTTTTCAACAGGTGATACAGTCGTTGGAGAATCGTTACGAGTTCAGTCAGATCACCTGCCATTGCTGGAAATAGTAACGGAAAATAGTCCTTAATCATATAAATTGATTTGTATTCACTCAGCTCTTGTTTTCTCTTTTTCAACAGGATCTGCCGCATTTGAAACATGGTGGAAGAACAGAGAAGAATCCCGATGAGTTGCCCATATAAATGGCACTCTAGCCGTTCCTTTTTGATGGTTTTACATTCATCTATTTCGAAGAAGGACTTCCATGTTTTAAATAAAATTTCAATCTGCCAACGTAACGAATACAATGAATGCACATCGTTTGTCGGTACTTCTTTTGGTGGTGTGTTCGTAATATAAACGTTCATTCCCATCAGCTGTTTACTTTTATCCTTCATGACAATGCCTTTCTTTTTCTCACGTACAGCTTGGTTGTTTAAACGGGTTTTAGTTTGTTCGTTCGTTAGTCGGTGAATGATGACACGTGTCGGTAATTTTTGAATTTGACCAACATAAGCTTCTGAAAGTTCAATGGTCTCACCCGGTTCCAGTTCGTTCAAGATGTGTGCCATATTAAGCTGAATATATTCGCTCTGCTTTTTCAGTGTGCCGTTTTTGAAGTATTCTGGTTCAGGGTTTTTTACATAAATACGGGTATTTAGCTTTAATCGAGAGAGATAAAAGGCGCCTAATTCATGAATCGTTTGTAAATCTCGTAAATCAAAATAACCTAAATCACGTAAACAGAAATCGCCTGCTTTCACACTTTCAAGACAAGTTGTGCCATACGTTTTATCATTATCTTTTCCCGGTCCTAGCTGTACGTGTAAAAATTGCCCACTCAATAAGTCATATTCAAGCTGAATCTTTACACCTGCCGTATTACTGCTTCCTCCAGACCCTTGATAATCACTTACGAAGGCATCGGGTAGCTGAAACACTGTGGCATCTAAAATCCGAATACGGTTAAAAATCAAGAAGAGCGTTGACGATAGCGATTGTGTTGCACAAAGTTTCTGTGTGAGAAGTAAAGCAAACACCTCACGAAGAAACTGGACGGCTGCTGGATTAAACCGTTGATTCAATCCTTCCTGACTCATCAGGACACCTGTTGAAGCTTCTAGTCGACTACACAGTTGTGCAAGCGATGTGCGAGCGACTTCCTGGCTAAGCCACACGCAAAGAGCCATCAGTTCATTTGCTTGATACTTACTCGATCGTTTCACAAATCCCACTTTCTTAGCGATTTCTTGTAAGGCAATGGGAGACAAAGAGCGTTGTAATTCTTGTGCAAATAGGTGTAATTCTTCGGAAAACTGAACATCCATAAAAAAACGCCATCCTTTTCGAGTAGTTTACTAAAAAGAATAACGTTTTTTTCGTTTTGGGGAAAATCCATTGCGTTAGCTTGATGGGTATGGGGTACCACCACATACCCATCAAGCTAACGACAGAAACGATTAAAAATGTAATGATCCTTGTCCTAACATCGGTGAGTATCAGAAAAATCGGCATGACAAAGAAGCCTATGAAACTATCATTTTTTCGTTAGGCAACTTGTTGTTGTTTTACTGCTGTCTCATACACAATACCAAGAATGTCAAAAACGGTTTTTTTCTGATACCGATGACACTTACGCCCATTCTTTTTCAACAGGTGATACAGTCGTTGGAGAATCGTTACGAGTTCAGTCAGATCACCTGCCATTGCTGGAAATAGTAACGGAAAATAGTCCTTAATCATATAAATTGATTTGTATTCACTCAGCTCTTGTTTTCTCTTTTTCAACAGGATCTGCCGCATTTGAAACATGGTGGAAGAACAGAGAAGAATCCCGATGAGTTGCCCATATAAATGGCACTCTAGCCGTTCCTTTTTGATGGTTTTACATTCATCTATTTCGAAGAAGGACTTCCATGTTTTAAATAAAATTTCAATCTGCCAACGTAACGAATACAATGAATGCACATCGTTTGTCGGTACTTCTTTTGGTGGTGTGTTCGTAATATAAACGTTCATTCCCATCAGCTGTTTACTTTTATCCTTCATGACAATGCCTTTCTTTTTCTCACGTACAGCTTGGTTGTTTAAACGGGTTTTAGTTTGTTCGTTCGTTAGTCGGTGAATGATGACACGTGTCGGTAATTTTTGAATTTGACCAACATAAGCTTCTGAAAGTTCAATGGTCTCACCCGGTTCCAGTTCGTTCAAGATGTGTGCCATATTAAGCTGAATATATTCGCTCTGCTTTTTCAGTGTGCCGTTTTTGAAGTATTCTGGTTCAGGGTTTTTTACATAAATACGGGTATTTAGCTTTAATCGAGAGAGATAAAAGGCGCCTAATTCATGAATCGTTTGTAAATCTCGTAAATCAAAATAACCTAAATCACGTAAACAGAAATCGCCTGCTTTCACACTTTCAAGACAAGTTGTGCCATACGTTTTATCATTATCTTTTCCCGGTCCTAGCTGTACGTGTAAAAATTGCCCACTCAATAAGTCATATTCAAGCTGAATCTTTACACCTGCCGTATTACTGCTTCCTCCAGACCCTTGATAATCACTTACGAAGGCATCGGGTAGCTGAAACACTGTGGCATCTAAAATCCGAATACGGTTAAAAATCAAGAAGAGCGTTGACGATAGCGATTGTGTTGCACAAAGTTTCTGTGTGAGAAGTAAAGCAAACACCTCACGAAGAAACTGGACGGCTGCTGGATTAAACCGTTGATTCAATCCTTCCTGACTCATCAGGACACCTGTTGAAGCTTCTAGTCGACTACACAGTTGTGCAAGCGATGTGCGAGCGACTTCCTGGCTAAGCCACACGCAAAGAGCCATCAGTTCATTTGCTTGATACTTACTCGATCGTTTCACAAATCCCACTTTCTTAGCGATTTCTTGTAAGGCAATGGGAGACAAAGAGCGTTGTAATTCTTGTGCAAATAGGTGTAATTCTTCGGAAAACTGAACATCCATAAAAAAACGCCATCCTTTTCGAGTAGTTTACTAAAAAGAATAACGTTTTTTTCGTTTTGGGGAAAATCCATTGCGTTAGCTTGATGGGTATGAGGTGTACCACACATTCTGCAAAAATTATATTCTTCTTGATAACCGCAAGATGAACAAACAGGCATAGAATCACTCCAATCTTCCGTAAGGTAAAATATAGGCTCTATGTTATATTATACCTCATTCTAAACAGTTCCTGGTAGAAAGAAAACCCAAAAGAGACGTTCTTTCGATAGATACAAAGTCTCATTTTTGGGTTTGTTTTTTATGGAGGAAGGCTCTTTTAGTAAAAACCTTCGAATTGACGAGCTGTAATCCCATACTCATCACAGAGGCGAATTAAAAGTTGCTCTTGCTGTTTTATATCTGGTTCATAGTTAGTATTCCAATAAATTGCAGTAGGGTTTACTTCTTTAATGAGAGATTCAATGGTTGGATTAGCCATCATAAACATCCTTTCTTTCAATAGTTTGCTATCTAGTATAAACATAAATAATTCGATTGCCCAAGTTTTAATATGTTGCCCATTTTTAATAGGACGAAATTCGAACGGAAAGAAAGGTGAATATGTTAAAACGGTAATAGTAACGGAAGGAGCCCTATAAATGAAACATGTATATGGAAGTTTACCAACTCCGATGCAAGGAATGCCGATGCAAGGAATGCCGATGCAAGGAATGCCGATGCAAGGAATGCCGATGCAAGGAATGCCGATGCAAGGAATGCCGATGCAAGGAATGCCGATGCAAGGAATGCCAATGCAAGGAATGCCGATGCAAGGAATGCCGATGCAAGGAATGCCAATGCAAGGAATGCCGATGCAAGGAATGCCGATGCAGGAAATGTCGATGCAAGGAGTGCCAATGCAAGGAATGCCGATGCAAGGAATGCCGATGCAAGGAATGCCAATGCAGGGAATGCCGATGCCAGAAATGCCACCAATGCAGGGGATGTCGATGTCAGGAGGAGCAGACTGTGGATGCGGTCAGAAGCCTAGCAATTTGATGCCTGCAATGAATCAAAGTATGAATGCACCACTTGTACAAGGTGAAAACGTACAGATGCCTTCTAAGTCCATGATGCCTATGCATCCAATGCATAATGCGAATAAGCGAAGTCCCGGATACTTCTAATAAAAATGGTTAAAAAGCTAGGATTCTAAAGTTATAGAGTATAATTGTTGCATTTTTATAATAAAAACGTCATGAGAAATAACCAAGTTTTCAACGGTTATACCTGACGTTTTTTGTTCGTAAGGAAAAAGACATCTTTTCAAGCATGGTACGATATTGAAGAGAGTTTACTATGCTCTAGATTAATGAAGAAGAAAGGATGTTTATTGTAATGATAGATGTGATTGCGACGACATTGCATGATGCAAAGCTAGCTCAAGAGAATGGGGCAGATCGAATTAGTATTTGCACGAGTATTAATGAAGGTGGCATTACCCCAAGCTATGGGTTAATTAAACAAATAAAAAAAGCGATTACCCTTCCTGTATACGTAATGATTCGACCTCATAATCAGTCGTATCAATACAATGAAGACGATATTCAAACGATGGTTCATGATATCGAAGAAGCAAGGAAACTGGGAGTGGAAGGAGTAATCTTGGGCTGTTTAACGTCAGAGAAAACCATTGATGAAGAGGCGTTAAAAGCTTTACTAAGTGCTTCTAAAGGAATGGATGTGACGTTTAACTTAGCTTTTGATGACTTACATAATCAAGAAGAAGGGCTTCGAAAATTATTGAATTATCCAGAAATAAAGCGGGTTATGACGTCTGGAGCTGATAAAAGTGCGTTAAACGGAATTCCACAAATCAAAAAAATGTTGCGTCAAATGAGAAACGAAAATCTTATATTTGTCGGAGCCAAGGGGTTAAAACCAGAAAATTTACAGGCTTTTCTATCGGTTACCAATCTAACAGAAGTATGCATTGGAGCAGGTATACGAGTTAATTGCCAATATACACAGCCAATAAATGAGAAAAGTGTGCAAAAAGCAAAAGAAATTATGAATAAAATGCAATAAGAGAAAAAGTGCTACGAAGTAAAGTAGCACTTTTTTTAGTAGAATCAGCATTAAAAACTGCCAGTTAACACAGATGAGTTTAGGAAAAAATGCATATTTTTAGAAAATTAGTTGACATTGAAAATCATTATCATTTATCCTTATACATGTAATTAGTAATGAAAATCATTATCATTTAAATAAATAGGAGGATTATTCATGTCTATTTCAATAACAAATCAATCTACAAACGAAGCGTTACTTTCACAGCAAGAACTTCGAGAATCGAATGCAAGATCTTATCCAAGAAGAATTCCAATTGCTATTCAAAAAGCGGAGGGAGTCATCATCACAGATATGAACGGCAAAGAGTATATTGATTGTTTAGCAGGAGCAGGCACTTTAGCGCTTGGTCATAATCATGAAGTAGTCCATGAAGCGATTCAACAGGTACTAGCTGATCGTATTCCTTTACATACATTAGATTTAACTACGCCGGTTAAAGAAGCGTTCGTAGATGAGTTGTTTGCAAGTTTACCAGCTAATTTTGCCCAAAAAGCAAAAGTGCAGTTTTGTGGACCTACGGGTGGAGACGCCATTGAAGCAGCGTTAAAGCTTGTAAAGACGGCTACGGGGAACCGCACAATTTTATCGTTCCAAGGCGGCTACCATGGTTCTACTCACGGCACATTAAGTATTAGCGGAACAACAAGCCCTAAAGAGCGCATTCATGCTTTAGTTCCAGATACACATTTCTTACCTTATCCTTACGAATATCGTTGTCCTTTTGGAATCGGTGAAGGTGGTCATGAAGCAATTAGCACATACATTGAAAACTTATTAGACGATCCAGAAAGCGGTATTGTTAAACCAGCAGGAATTGTAGTTGAAGTTGTTCAAGGTGAAGGAGGTTCAGTACCTGCTCCTATCGCGTGGTTGAAAGAGCTTCGTCGTATCACAAAAGAGCGTCAAATTCCGTTAATTATTGATGAAGTGCAAACTGGAATTGGTCGAACGGGTAAAATGTTTGCTTTTCAGCATGCTGATATTGAACCCGATGTTCTTGTGCTGTCAAAAGCAATCGGGGGTAGCTTACCACTATCTGTTGTTGTATACGATAAAGCGTTGGATCAGTGGGAACCAGGTGCTCATATTGGAACTTTTCGTGGTAATCAGCTCGCAATGGCAACGGGAAAAGCAACGCTTAGCTTTGTGAAAGAGCATGCTTTAGATGCACATGCGCATGATCTTGGAATTTACATGCAAATGCAGTTAAAGGCCATCCAGTCCAATAGCTTTTCTATTGGAGATGTTCGTGGTCGAGGGTTAATGATTGGAGTGGAAATCATCGATTGGTCTAAGCCGGCAAATAAGATTGGAACCCATCCTGGAAATGGAGAGCTAGCGAAGGTGATTCAGCAAGAGTGCTTTAAGCGAGGGGTTATCCTAGAAGTTGGAGGCAGACATGGAGCAGTCATTCGCTTATTACCACCTTTAATTTTAAGTCAAGCTCAGGCTGATGATGTGCTAGAGCGCTTTAAAGAAGCGGTAAAAGCAGCAGAAGCTAAGTGGGTGACAAGGTAAGATGGAACAAGATTATCAACAATGGTTTCTATCTAAGGACAATCAAAGCGTAAGAACGTATAAGCAGTTAATGAATCAGTCTATAGAGATGATTTCGAACTATTATGAAACAATTGAAAAGCCTTATCATCATTGGGAGCTAGAAGATCGCTTTGAACACTTTAATGATGAAATGACATTCAAAGAAAATGGACGTGCGTTCGCAGAACTGAAAGAGTCAATAGAACAGCTTGTTTTAAGGCATTCTCTGCATATTTCTCATACTGGAGCAATGGCGCATTTGCATTGTCCACCAGCTATACCTGCTTTGGTCGCAGAAGTCTTTATCACAGCTCTCAACCAATCGATGGACTCTTGGGACCAAAGTCCAATTGCGACTTATATAGAAGACGCAGTTATTAAAGAGTGCGTTAAACAAATCGGCTATGAAGAAACCGCAAGTGGCGTATTTACAAGCGGTGGCACGCAGTCAAATTATATGGGGATGCTACTAGCTCGCAATGATTATTGTAAGCGAAAGCTTAAAGCAAATGTACAGGAAGAAGGTCTACCCCCTGAAGCAAATAAACTGCGAATCTTTTGTTCTGAAAAAGCGCACTTTACGGTTCAGCAATCCGCTGCGCAGCTTGGTTTAGGGATGAATGCAGTTATTCCAGTTAAAACAAATGAGCGCTACGAGATGTGCATGGATGATTTATGTGCAAAGATAGAGCTTTCGAAAGAAAGTGGAGAGCTTCCGATGGCCATTGTAGCCACAATTGGAACCACTGATTTTGGAAGTATTGATTCTCTTCATGATATTCATCAACTGGCAGCAACTTATGATATGTGGGTTCATGCCGATGCTGCGTATGGAGGCGGCCTGTTGTTTTCAAAAGCTAATAGACACCTAGTTCAAGAGTTAAAGCTTGCAGACTCTATTACGATTGATTTTCATAAATGGTTTTATCAGCCCATTAGCTGTGGTGCTTTCTTTGTGAAAGCTGAAACAGCTTTTCAGCATATTCAGCTTTATGCAGATTACTTAAATCCAGAAGAAGATGAGCATCTTCACCTTGTTAACCGCAGTATTCAAACAACTAAACGGTTTGATGCTCTCAAAGTTTGGCTAACGTTTCAAATGATGGGCACATCAGCCTTTGGTAAATTGATTGACCAAACTATTCAAAATGCGAGACAGCTAGCTGGATACTTACAAGAAAATTCAATGGTTAAAGTTATGAACGAACCGATGATGAACGCTGTTGTATTTAAGTATCAGTGTAAAAGGCTAGCGAAAAGTGCGGAAAATCAAAAGTATATTGAAAATAAGATTAATACAATGATCCAGCAGCAGTTATATGAAAAAGGAACGTATATTATAGCGAAAACAAAAGTAAACCAAGAAGCATGTTTAAAAGTAACAATGTTGAATCCAATGATTGAGTTAGAGAACCTAAAACAACTTATAAAAGAAGTGATTCAGCTTGGAAACGAGTTGGAGCAGAAGGAGGAAGCATTACGTGAATGCGCAACAATCAGCTAATTTTATTACAATGCAAAATGTAGTGAACTGCTATGTCAGAGAAACAGGAAAGGGGAAATGGATAAAAGTAGGGGAAGGTGAAGAACTTATTTTAACCCTGGAAAAGCAGCCCGTCACGCTCTATTTCCCAGCTTATTATCGTTCTCTAACAGGGCGTCATTTATTAAACGAGCAAATGGCATACCAAGTAGAAGGTCATCAGCGCCAGGAGCTAGATTTGTTAACGCTATTAGCGCTGCTAATGAAAGAAGTAACGGAAGACTTGCTTCAAATAAACGAATTGATTGTTCGCGTGCTATTAAGCTACGAAAATATGAAGCAATTTATCGAAGTGAGACAAGCGGAACTTCAAGAGTGTTACGGGGCTGATAAAAGCTTTTTACAATCAGAACAAGCACTTTTAATTGGACATCAGCTTCATCCAACCCCAAAAAGCAGACAAGGCATTTTGCCTGAAGAAGAAACAATATTTGCTCCAGAGCTAAAGGGGAAGTTTCAACTACACTATTTTTACGCAGAAGCTTCATTGGTCAAAGAGGGGTCTGCGCTGGAACAAGCAAGGTTAGTTATTAAAAAGCAGTTGGTAGAAGATGAAGAAGTATCAGATGAATTCAAAACTAACTATTGCCAAGACGATGAGAATGTATTGATTCCAATGCATCCACTTCAAGCAAGATATTTACTTGGGAAATCAGAAGTTTGTGATTGGATTCAAAGCGGGAGACTTTCATATCTAGGTCCTCAAGGGCAAGCGTTTTATCCTACTTCTTCTGTACGAACTGTATATAACTCAAGCGCAGACGTCATGTATAAGTTTTCGATACCAGTAAAAATTACAAATTCACTTCGAGTCAACAAACGAAAAGAGCTGTACCGAGGTGTAGAGGTAACGGAACTTTTACGTGCTGGTTTAGAAGAAGAGCTACAAATTTATCACCCTGCTTTTCACATTATTAAAGATTTTGCATACGTAACGCTTGGTGAAGAAGAGATTGGCTTTGAGGTTGTGATTCGAGAAAACCCTTTTAAAGGCTCACAAGGTGATTCAACGACTCTTTTAGCGAGTTTATGTCAAGATCATGTGTATCGTCATCATACACAGCTTCAAGAGATTGTTCATCGTTTAGCCAAAGCTGAAAATCGATCACTGGAAGCTGTTAGTCAAGATTGGTTTAAGCAGTATTTAGACATTTCATTAAAGCCAATGATGTGGCTGTATACAGAAAAAGGAATTGCGCTTGAAGCTCATCAACAAAACTCGATTATCAAATTGACAAAAGAAGGCTATCCACAAGCGTTTTATTATCGTGATAACCAAGGATATTATTTTATGCGCTCTAAACAAGAAAGCCTCAAAAAGCTTGTCAAAGACTTGAATCAGATGAGCGATACAGTTTGTGATGATGCGGTTGCTGAAGAAAGATTCCGTTATTATGTTATCTTTAATCATTTATTTGGTTTAATTAATGCTTTTGGTACAAGTGGACTAATTGAAGAAAGCAAGTTGATTGAACAGATGCGTACGGTCATTTCAGAATATGCAAAGAATGATCATACAAATCTAGTCAAGAGTATGCTTTCTCAAGAGAGCTTGCCTTGCAAAGCCAATTTATTAACGCGCGTTCATGATATGGATGAACTAGTTGGAAGTCTAGAAACACAATCTGTTTACGTAGACGTTACGAATCCGCTTGCGGTTCTAGAAGGTGTATATAAATGATGGTACTGGCTCAAAGTGACTACCCTATTACAGTATGGGATACCAACACAAAAAAAGAAATTACGTTTCGCTATGTAACGTTTGAACAAGATTTTGACCGCTTGCATAGCTGGATGCATCAAGACCACGTCATTCCGTTTTGGAATTTGGACAAGCCAAGAGCCGAGTATGCCTCTCATTTAAAACGTTTTTTAGCGAACAAACATCAGCAATTATTAATTGGTGAAATAGATGGGCAAGCGATGAGCTACTGGGAGTCGTATATCGTCTCCCAAGATCTAATCCGTCATTATTATGACTATGAAAAAGGAGATCAAGGCATTCATCTATTGATTGGCGAGCCAAATTATCTTGGCAAGGGGTTTATTTATCCATTAATGCTAACGCTCATGAAGAGAATGTTTGAAGTGCCAGAAACCAAGCGTATTATGGCTGAACCGGATATTCGAAATGAAAAGATGATTTATGTTTTTGAAAAGTGTGGATTTCAACAGTTAAAGACGGTAGATCTTCCTGATAAAACAGCAATGCTTCTTTATTGTCAACAAGAAGTGTTTGAAAGTAGGTGGAACGCATGGATTCAAGGAGAATTTTAGAGGTTATTGGAGTGGGCATTGGGCCATTTAACCTTGGCCTAGCAGCTTTATTAGAAGAAACAGAATACTCATATAAATGCTTTGATCAAAAGTCTCAGTTTAACTGGCATCCGGGTATGCTTTTAGAAGGAGCTACGCTACAAGTTCCGTTTATGGCGGACTTAGTGACAATGGTTAATCCGTCCAGCCCGTATAGCTTTTTACGTTATTTACACGAGCATGCGCGATTGTATCAGTTTTATTTCTTTGAAAAATTTCATATTCCACGAACTGAATATAATCACTATTGTCAATGGGTGGCTAGTCAGTTAAAAGGGCTACAATTCAACAGTAAGGTTCAGAAAATTGAAATAGAAGAAGAGCAGCTATATAAAGTAATAGTTGAGGAAGATGGTGAATCAACTGCTTACTACGCGAAAAATGTAGTAGTAGGGGTAGGTACAAATCCAACCGTTCCAGCTGATTTTAAAGATTTGCAAAATAATCGATTCTATCATTCGGCTTGCTATAAGCAAAATCGTGATGAAACAGTTAAAGCTCGTCATATTACGGTCGTTGGTTCTGGGCAAAGTGCCGCTGAAGTTGTGTATGACTTGTTGCAACATCAAGAGGAAAACAACTATGAACTCCATTGGTATACAAGGTCTAAAGGGTTTTATCCAATGGAGTATTCAAAGCTCGGGTTAGAGCATTTTTCACCAGAATACACGCGTTATTTCTATCACTTAAATCAGGATAAAAAAAGAGATGTGTTAAAAAATCAAGCTCTCTTATATAAAGGAATTAGCTTTGATACGATTGCTGACATTTATGAACATTTGTATGAACGAACCGTTGGTGGAAAAGCTTCTCCTATTCATATGCAAGCACTAACGGAGGTTCAAAGTGTTAGTCGAGAAGAAACTGGCTATAAACTCACCCTTTATCAATATGAGCAAGATGAAGTGAAAGAGTTGAAAAGTGATGTTGTTATTATGGCTACAGGATATGCTAGCAGCTTTCCATCATGCTTAGAAAGTTTACAATCTCATCTACTAGTTGATGAAAGTGGGCAGTTGCAAATTGATGAGCAGTTCAAAGTCAGGACTCAACCCGTTGAAGCCAATTTGTTTATTCAAAATGGAGAACTTCATACACACGGCGTGGGAGCTCCAGATTTAGGGCTTGGTCCTTACCGGAATGCGATTATTATTAATCAAATTACAGGAAAAGAAATTTATAAAGTTTATAGTAAGAATGTATTTCAACAGTTTGGTGTGTAAAGTAAAATGATTCGCTCGTGGATTATATTTACGTGCTTGTTTATGACGGTGGTGTCAGAAGTTCTTCTGTCACCTTTTTACCCCCAATTTTTCACGGATTTCTTTCAAGTTAATGGCTTACAGGCAACATCCTTATTTATTATTTGTTGTCGAATAGTCGTCATTATTATGACACCAATTTGGGGGTTGCTTTTAAAAAAGTGGAAGATTGAAAAAGTAAGCGTCTATGCTCTTGTTAGTATATCCATTTGTAAATGGATGTTGAATGAAAGCAGCAGCTTTTCCATGTTTCTAGCTTTTTCACTTCTACTACTTGTATTTCAAAGTTGCCTAATTATCGATCTTTATCTGTTTAAGCAAAGCAATGCGGAGACGGTTTCTTATTATAGTTGGATGCTAACGGCACAAAATGTTGGCTTACTTTTAACGCCGCTACTTGCGCTAATACTTGTTCAAAATGGCAAGCTACATATACCTCTTATTGGTGGTGGAATGGTATTACTGGCAGCAGTTCTATCATTTATCATGGCTCAGCAGAGGTTAAAATTCTATAAACCGGTAAAGGAGAATAAAGGATGAAAATAACAGATACGAATTTAACGGTATTTACAAAAGAGCGCTGGAATAAAGCAAATAATCAATTGCTTGCTAAAATGTTAGAGGAGTTTATGTATGAAAATATTATTACTCCACACGAGGTGAAGGTAAACGAGGAAAGCTCGTTGTATGAATGGAAAGACTCTCGTGGAATTGTCTATCGGTTTGAAGCGAAAAAGCGCTTGTTTGATAGTTATGAAGTGTTAGTAGAAACAATTTATATAGAAGAAAATAATATGCTGATTAACCCTTCAAGAGCACTACAGCTATTAATTAGTCTGTCTGACCTTGATGAAATGTCGTTTTCAACAGCTGGACATTTAGCTAAAGAGTATATGCATACCCTTGTGGCTGATCTTCATTTACAAGAACGTCTCAGTGCTGATGAACTAGCAAATCTTGACTACGCAGAGCTTGAAGGTGAAATGACGGGACACCCTTGGATTACATATAACAAAGGACGAATTGGTTTTAACTATAATGACTATATGAAATTTGCTCCGGAACAAAAGCAAAAAATTCAGTTATCATGGATTGCTGTGTCGAAAACTGTGAGCTCTTTCCATTCACTCACATCACTTCAGTTCCAACAAGTAATGGAACAAGAGCTAGGTGAAAAAACAGTAGAAGTATTTGAAAATCAATTGCAGGAAAAAGGTTTACAACCAGCAGACTATTATTATCTACCTGTTCATGAATGGCAGTGGAAGAACATGATTATCCCTCTATATGCACACTATTTAGCGGAAAATCTCATTGTCCCAATGGGGGAAGGAGATGATTATTATCTTCCGCAGCAGTCAATTCGCACATTTGTTAATACAACAAATCGCAATAAATATCATGTAAAGCTACCAATGAGCATTTTAAATACGCTTGTATATCGAGGTCTTCCGAGTGAACGGACGGTTATTGCACCTCAGGTAACAAAGCATATAAAAGACATTCGCGACAATGATTCATTCTTGCGAGACATATGTAAAGTAGGCTTGTTAGGAGAAGTAGCCACTTTAAATGTAGACCATCCGACATTTGCAGCAATGAAAGATGCTCCTTATCAATATTTAGAAATGCTTGGCGTCGTGTGGAGAGAAAGTATTTATCAAGAGTTAGAAGAAGGAGAGCAAGCCATTACGCTAGCAGCACTCTTGCATGTGGACTCTAAGGGTAAAGCATTGGTATCGTCTTATATAGAACAGTCTGCCTTATCTGCTTCACAGTGGGTAGAAGCATTAATGAGCGCAACTCTTCCGCCATTATTACATTACTTATATCAATATGGAACGGTGTTCTCACCTCATGGTCAAAATACAGTTCTTGTCTTAAAAGAAGGTAAGCCAGTCCGCATTATTATGAAAGATTTTGTTGATGACGTAAATATTAGTGATCAATCATTTAAAGAATTACAAAGTTTAACGCCCGAATTAAAAGCTGTATTGCGGAGCGAGAAACCAGATGGCTTAACACAATTTATCCTAACAGGTTTATTTATTTGTCACTTTCGTTATTTAGCGAAAGTGCTTGAAAATAAAGAAGGAATAAGTGAATATCAATTCTGGAATAGTGTTAGAAGTGAAATACTTGAATATCAAAAGCAATTTCCAAAGCTTCAAGAGCGCTTTGAACTGTTTGATTTGCTTCGTCCATCTGTGACTAAGCTCGCATTAAACCGAAATCGTATGTTCGATTATGGGTATAATGACGGTGAAGATCGACCACATGCGAGTGAACATGGGGAAGTAAGGAATGCGCTTCATGAAGTTGCAGTTATAAAACAAGTCTAAATATAAAGAGGCAGAAACATAAGTGTTTTAGCTAACGAGATATCCGAACTATTAGAAGTTAACGACTTTTGATAGTTTGGGTATCTTTTTGTTCATTCCAAAAACAAGTTGAAAAAACCTAGTGGAATGAAGCGTAGGACACGTAACTCCTCCCCGAGGAAAGCGAATGTCTGCAGTGATAGGGAACCAACTGGTTATTGTAACCCAATACTTTAAAAAAGGCATAATTCGTCTTGGAAAAGCCATCATTTCGTTATATCCCAACCTGTTTTTATGTTTTAAATGCAAGGCATCAGGTAAAAAGAGTAATGTGTAATTCGTCTGCAGAAGCATGGTTTAAATCATTTTAGGAAAACCTCATAAATAAAGAACGCAGAGAGAAAAGGTTGGTGTTAAGTAACGTGACAACATATATGATAGGTGTTGATATTGGAACAACAACAACAAAGTCGGTTTTATTTACTGCTGATGGAAAAGTGAAGGAGTCACATCATGTTGGGTATCCTCTTCATACGCCGGATGCCCTAACAGCTGAACAGAAGCCAGATGAGATTTTTGCAGCTGTCCTATCAACAATTAAGAAAGTAGTGGCAAAGGGAAAGGTAAATAAAGAAGATTTAAAAGTTGTATCTTTTAGCAGCGCGATGCATAGCCTTATTGCTGTTGATGAAAGTGGTGAGCCACTTACAAATTGTATAACATGGGCTGATAAGCGAGCGGCTACATATGCAGATAAGCTTTGTAATCAACGAATGGAACTATACAAGCGAACGGGTATGCCTCTTCATCCTATGTCACCTCTTGTTAAGATTAAATGGTTAAAGCATGAGCACCCAGAAATCTTTGAAAAAACAGCTAAATTTATTTCAATTAAAGAATATATATTCCATAAATTATTTGATGAGTATATAGTGGATTACTCCATTGCTTCTGCAACAGGCATGCTTAATTTAGAAATAAAACAATGGGATGAAGTCGCGTTAACAAATGCAGAAATCTCTCCTTTGCAACTATCCACGATTGTGCCAGCAACTCATGTGAGCAAAGGCATTAAAAGCGAACTTGCTCACACGCTTAAAATTAATGAAGACACGCCTTTTGTAATAGGGGCAAGCGATGGCGTATTGTCTAACTTGGGCTTAGATGCTATCGACCAAGGTGAAATTGCCATTACAATTGGCACGAGTGGAGCAGTTCGAGCGGTTACAAAAGAGCCTGTTCTAGATAAAGAGGGCCGAACATTTTGTTATGCATTTACCGACGATCTCTGGGTTGTAGGCGGCCCTATTAATAACGGTGGGATGATTTTACGATGGGCAAAAGATGAATTGGCCAAAAGCGAAGCTGCAGTTGCCGAACGCTTAGATGTTAACGTATATGATTTACTTACGAAAATGGCTGACACGATTCCCCCTGGAGCTGGAGGACTCATTTTTCATCCTTATTTATCAGGAGAGCGGGCTCCTTTATGGGATGCAGACGCGAGGGGTTCATTCACCGGACTGTCTCTTCATCATGGTAAGGAGCACATGATTCGCGCGGTTTTGGAAGGGATTATGTACAACTTATACACGGTGTTAGAGCCTCTTGAAGAATTAATTGGGCCTGCTCGTGAAATTAAAGCTTCAGGTGGATTTGCTCGCTCTGAAGTATGGAAGCAAATGATGGCTGACATTTTTAATGCAGAAGTAAGAATTCCAGAAAGTTTTGAAAGCTCTTGTCTTGGCGCAGCCGTACTAGGCCTTTATGCAATTGATGAAGTTGAATCGGTAAACGTTGTAGAGAAGATGGTTGGGAAAACTACACACCTAAAGCCAATTCCTGAAAATGTGGAAGTATATAAAAAAATTCTGCCCGTCTATCGAGATATTATGAATAGTATGAAGCCTCATTACGCGAAGCTAGCAGAGCTTCAGCATGGAGAAGAATCGAATCCTTACTCTAAAAATAAGAATGACGCTTGATAATCGGTAGACTTTCATTATAATGATAGAATAGTCTGTACATTCAAAGAGAGAGGGAACTTTATGAAATCGCACATTGAGCAACATGTAACATCATACAAAGAAAAGTATAAAAACAGAGGTCGGTTGTTAATCAGCTGTTCAGATCAGCCTGGAATTGTGTCAGCTGTATCTACGTTTTTATTTGAACAAGGAGCAAATATCGTAGAGTCTAGTCAGCATTCAACCAATCCAGAAGGTGGAACATTTTTTATTCGTTTTGAATTTGAATGCGACCGCTTGGATGAAAAAGGATCAGCAATGGAAGAAGCTTTCCAATCAATTGCAGAATCATTTTCAATGGAAGCGAAATTTACGTACGCACATCGTTTAAAACGAACGGCGGTCTTTGTATCAAAAGAGCTACATTGTTTATTAGAACTCCTATGGGCATGGGAAAGCGGTGATTTAATGAGCGATATTGCTGTAGTCGTTAGTAATCACGAAGATGCGCGTGAAGTTGTTGAATCTTTTGGTATTCCGTTCTATCATATTCCTGCAACAAAAGAAATTCGTGCTGAAGCGGAAGCACAGCAGCTACAATTATTGAAGGACTACAACATAGATTTAATTATCTTAGCACGTTATATGCAGATTTTAACGCCGACATTTGTAGCAGAGAATCCATATCGTATCATTAATATTCATCATTCGTTCTTACCTGCTTTTATTGGTGCAAAGCCATACGAGCGAGCATACAAGCGTGGTGTTAAGTTAATTGGTGCTACCTCACACTACGTAACGGATGATCTAGACGAAGGACCCATTATTGAACAAGATATCGAACGAGTAAATCACCGAGATGATGCGGAAGAGCTGAAGAAAAAAGGACGCTTAATTGAGCGTACTGTCTTAGCAAGAGCAGTAAAGTGGCATTTAGAAGATCGAATTTTAGTTTACGGTAATCGAACAATTGTATTTAATTGATGAAAAGAGGCTGGGTCATAAGAATTTCAGCCAATGATCTATCCGAGCTATTTAAAGTTACCTACTTTTTATAGTTCGGATTTTTTTGTTGGTTCGGAAAACAATTTTGAAAACAGAGTGGAATGGAGCGTAGGACATTTGAATCCTGCGGGAAAGCGAGTGTCTGTGGCGCAACCGAACGAATGTGTTCTTACAACAACCCACATCGTTTAGAAACAGGATGATTCGTCTCCTAGAAGGAATCAGTTCGTTATGTCCCAGCTTTTTTCTCATGTCTATGAGAAACCCTGCACTTTCTCATAGACATGAGAAAAAATCGCCTATACAATAAAGAAAGACTTTTGAAAAAGGAAGTGTCGGAAGTGAAACAATATCTCGACTTATGTGAACATGTATTAAAACATGGAACGAAAAAAGAAGATCGGACAGGAACAGGAACAATTAGTACATTTGGCTATCAAATGCGATTTAACCTCCAAGAAGGTTTTCCTGCTTTAACCACAAAAAAACTTCATTTAAAATCAATTATTCATGAATTATTATGGTTTTTAAGCGGTGATACAAACATCAAATATTTACAAGATAACGGTGTACGTATTTGGAACGAATGGGCTGATGAAAACGGAGAATTAGGTCCTGTCTATGGTCACCAATGGCGCTCTTGGCCAACACCAGAAGGAAGTACGATTGATCAAATCACAAATGTCATTCATCAAATTAAAAATAATCCGGATTCAAGAAGGTTGATGATAAGCGCGTGGAACGTTGCGGATGTTGATAACATGGCGCTGCCGCCATGCCATTGCTTATTCCAATTTTACGTAGCAGACGGTAAATTATCTTGTCAGCTATATCAACGATCAGCCGATATTTTTTTAGGCGTACCTTTTAATATTGCATCCTATGCGCTTCTGACAATGATGGTTGCGCAAGTGTGTGATTTAGAACCAGGTGATTTTGTTCATACGTTTGGTGATGCTCATATTTATACAAACCATCTTGAACAAGTAAATCTTCAGCTAACGCGTGAACCTCGCTCCTTACCAAAAATGAAGATTAATCCAGATGTCAAATCGATCTTTGACTTTAAATTTGAAGATTTCGAGCTTGTTGAGTATGATCCGCATCCTCACATTAAAGGGGCCGTTAGCGTATGATTTCGTTAATTGTAGCAATGGACAACAACTGCTTGATTGGAAAAGAAAACGATTTACCTTGGCGTTTGCCAGCTGATTTACAGTATTTCAAACAAACCACAACGGGTCACACAATTGTAATGGGGCGAAAAACGTTTGAATCAATTGGTAAACCTCTTCCAAATCGAAACAACGTTATTTTAACAGGAAATAAAGACTATCACCATGAAGGTGTAAAAGTTATTCACTCTGTTGATGAACTAGTATCGCTTGAAGGAGAAAGTGAACTGTTTGTGATTGGTGGCGCAACAGTGTATGAGCAAACTATGCATGTGGCGACTCGTTTATACGTTACGCATATCGACGAGGTGTTTGAAGGGGATACATACTTTCCTGAAATTGATTCATCTGTTTGGAGAGAAGTATCAAGAAAGCAAGGTGTTAAGGATGAAAAAAACCCTTATGCCTACTACTTTACAGTGTACGAACGTGCATAATGAAATAACTACCCACAGCAAGTGAGTATGTTTATTGATTGGGTCAATCGCAGAGCATCGGTTCAAGCTTTAAAAGATAGTGTTTGTCTACTTAAAGAGGGACATTCAATGGTCATTTTACCAGAGGGAACACGGAGTAAAGGCAAAGGAATTGGTGAGTTTAAAAAAGGAAGTATAAGAATTGCATTAAATGCTAAGGTGCCAATTGTACCTGTTGCTATTCAAGGAATATCGAACATTATGGAACAATGTAAAGTTGGATTTCAAAAAGCAGATGTAACCATACGGATTTTACCCCCAGTTACAACGGATTTAGATGCAGGAAGTGATCCAAACGTGATTCATCATCAAGTTCGTGAGCGAATTATTCAAGCTTTAAATAATCATCATCAAGTGCAATCAAAAAGCGTCTCTTAAGTGAGACGCTTTTTTTGTTCAATAAATTCCTGTAAATGATGAACTAACTGTCTGAATTCTTCTGGGTTTACAAATTGTTGTTCATTCCAATGTTGTTGGACCCACTGTGTAAGCTCAGAAGCTGAGTTAAATATTTCTCCACTTGTATCCGCATTCCTCAGCATGTATCGTCCGTTATCATCATCAATAGTTACTTCACAAGGAATGGCACTATCAATGCTTTGTAACGTATACTCCATGTTAATCACCAGCTTTCTATCTTTCTTTTTTACTGTTTACTATACTGGTGAAAAGATGCTAATTAAAAAAAATCAAAAGATTAACTAAAAATAATGATTTTTCTAAATTTTATGTGATATAATGTACAAATTAAAAAAAGGTAGGAAGAGGAAGGAAGTTGGTTATGAAACAACAAGTAGATAATCGAACAAAACATGTACAGTTAGAGGACATCATGATTGCGAATCAAATGATTAAAGATGTTGTTGTACATACACCACTACAGCGCAACGAGGTGCTTTCTGAGCGTTATGAATGTAATGTGTACTTGAAGCGTGAAGATCTGCAAGTCGTTCGTTCATTTAAAATTCGAGGAGCGTATAATCGAATTAAGCAATTGACAAAGCAGGAATTAGAGCATGGAATTGCGTGTGCAAGCGCCGGTAATCACGCACAGGGAGTGGCTTACGCTTGTCGCCACTTGAACATTGATGGGAAAATTTTCATGCCTAGCACTACTCCTCGACAGAAGGTCAACCAAGTTAAATTTTTAGGGAGAGACAATGTAAAGATTGTTTTAACAGGTGATACGTTCGATGATTCGTATGAAACAGCTATTCAGTGCAGTGAAGAAGAAAAAAGAACGTTTATTCACCCTTTTAACGACGTTGATGTAATTGCGGGACAAGGAACGGTTGCTGTTGAAATGTTTAACGATTGTGAAGACGAAATTGACTATGTGTTTGGAAGTATTGGGGGAGGCGGTCTAATTTCAGGTGTAGGGACTTATGTGAAAAGCATTTCTCCTAAAACAGCAGTCATTGGCGTAGAGCCAGCCGGCGCAGCTGGAATGCAAACGTCTTTTGATAGAGGAGAAGTCGTAACCCTTGAGGGCATTGACCCGTTTGTAGATGGGGCAGCCGTAAAGACCGTTGGTAGCGTATCCTACGAAATCAGCCGAGAAGTGGTTGATGATATCGTTATTGTTCCTGAAGGGAAAGTCTGTACAACCATTTTATCTCTTTATAATGAAAATGCGATTATTGCAGAGCCAGCCGGTGCGCTTTCTATTGCCGCTTTAGACTCTTATCGCGAACAAATTAAAGGTAAAACAGTGGTGTGCGTTATCAGTGGAGGGAATAATGATATTGGTCGCATGCAAGAGATCAAAGAACGTTCCATGATGTATGAAGGTTTGCAGCATTATTTTATTGTGAATTTCCCTCAGAGAGCAGGAGCACTACGAGAATTTTTAGACGAAGTGCTTGGACCAAATGATGACATTTCACGCTTTGAATATACGAAAAAAAATAACAAAGATAGCGGCCCAGCATTGGTTGGCATCGAATTAAAACATAAAGAAGATTATTATCCATTAATTAGTCGAATGGATAAAAAAGGATTTCCTTATACGGAAATTAATAAAGAAAGCAGCTTGTTCCATTTATTCATTTAAGATTGATGCAATAACCTGTAATAAAATAACAGCATTACAAAGGAATGTCTCATTGTACGTCGAATAAGATGTCTATGAGACATTTTTTCTAAAAATAAAGTAAAAATGAAAAGACAAGTAATTAGTTTACCATGTATAATAAAAGAAACGGGTAAAAAGAGGGTTGATCGCCTTGCTATTGAAAAGCCTTGAATTTAAACATGAGAATGGTCAAAAAGTAAAAATTATTGATATTCCAGTATTGGAGGAAGATAGCACATTTCGGTTTATGATCTCTGTAAAGTTAAATACCTTAATAACAGACATTATGAAGAAATCAATGCCGAAAAAAACCTACTCGTTTCAAGAATATTTAAAACGCGTGTTGAAATGGAAAGATTATGAACAGCTATTTAAGTCTGACGCATTAAAACATAATGCTTAAAGAGAAAAAGTTGACTATTCTGAATTTTTCAGCGTAGTCAACTTTTTTATGTTTTACGTGAAATAGTTGATTATACTAGCTTGATAATAAGTACTTTAGAATATTACTGTAATCAAGTTTAGAACAATGCTATAATGAGCGCAAAGGATTTTGTAGGGGTGAACTCATGACGAAAATTAAAGTGGTAACGGATTCAACGATAGATTTAACCGTAGAGCAAGCAGCTCAATATGGTATTGAGATTGTCCCGTTATCGATTAATATTGATAATGAAACATATTTAGATCGAGTTGAAATAACGCCAAGTGATTTTATTGAAAAGATGAAAAGGTCTGATGTATTACCAAAGAGCTCCCAGCCAGCGGTTGGAGCCTTTGTTGAAGTATACGAGCGCCTAGTGGATGAAGGGTACGATGTTTTATCAATTCATATGACAGGTGGTATGAGTGGTACAGTACGTTCTGCAGAAAGTGCTGCTAAGATGGTAGATGGGAATATTACCGTAGTGGATTCTATGTATATCTCAAAAGCTCTCTCCTTTCAGGTGTTTGAAGCTCTTGATATGATTCAACAAGGGTGTGAAATGAATGAAATTGTCCAACGTTTGGATGAAATTCGCCGTAATACGACGCTGTTTGTTGTAGTTGATACGTTAGAAAACTTAATAAAAGGTGGACGAATTGGTCGAGGTAAAGCGCTAATTGGTTCTCTACTAAATATTAAGCCTATTGCTTCACTTGCTGATGGTGTGTATACGCCTGTTGCAAAAGTTAGAAGTCATTCTCAAATCGTGAAATTTTTGACAAAGCAAATCATGGAGGAAACGGCAGGTAAGCAAATTAAAGGAATCGGATTGGTGCATGCGGAAGGATTTGAACTAGCTCAAAAGCTAAGAGAATCGATAATTGCTGCCTGTGGCTATGAAGATTTTACAATTGAAGAAACAACACCTGTTATTTCTACTCATACAGGAGTTGGTGCGATTGGATTTATGTACTTTGCTGAATAAACTGAAAGTGATCTGTCTGGTGAGCAGGTCACTTTTTTGTTGGAAAAATCATATAGACTTCAACGTTAATAGTGGTGAAAAGATGTTATAATAGTGAGAAAGTAACCATCGTATGTTTAGCAAAAATTTCTATATGGAGTGCAAACATGAGAAATTATATTCGAAACTTAAGCGTGTTTAACAAAACTGTTTTGTTCTCCATGTTAATTGTTATTATTGTTGGAGTTGGGACAGCTTCGGTTAGCTACTATCTCCAAAACGTAACGACCAAGCAGCTACTCACTCAGAATGCACTAACGACAACAAAGCTTTGGAAAGAGACGTTATCTCCTAATGAGATTACGCAATTTGTTAAGGCAGAAGATTTACCTAGCTCTTTAGCTCGAACAGGGATAGAGAAACAGTTTGAGCGTATTTATAAAGCAAGTCCAGAATATTTACAAGGTCATCTATTTACAGTAGAACCTTATGAAAATCATGGATTTAAAATAGTTGTTACTGCTAATCAAAAGGTGCGTCAACAGCTTACACCTTCCATGATCTATTATGGCGAAAAAGAGTTTTATACCCATTTTATGAAAGCGAAAACAGAAAAAACGGAAGCGGTAACAGATACATATACGGATCAGTTTGGCACGTGGATTACTGCCTTTTCTCCCATTTTAAATGAAAAAGGCGAAGTCATTGCTATGCTTGTAATTGATGATAACCAAAAGCTAACAAAAGCAGAGATAGGTTATATTCATTTAATGATTAGCGAAATGGATCGAGCCGAGGTTATTATTAATGATTATTTATCCTTAGCACGTCTAGGGGTAAAAGAAGTAGATATCATTGACTGCATCCTAAGCGTAACAAGTTTAGTAGATTTATTATCTTCATATGCACTGTTAACAAGCAATATTGAAATTGAAATTCAAACGAATCAGTTAGCATACGTTCGAGGCAATAAGAATGAATTTAACCAAGTGCTTCTCAACATTATGAAAAATGGTATTGAAGCTATGCAAGATGGTGGAAAGCTTTCTGTGTCTATTAATGTAAAAGATAATCAAGTTCATATTGCAATTAAAGATACTGGTGAAGGAATGACCCAACAAGAGTTAGAGAGACTAGGAACAGCTTTTTACTCATTAAAAGAAAAAGGGACAGGGATTGGGTTAATGGTATCATACCAAATTGTAGAAGAAATGAGAGGCAAGATTACTGTTGAAAGTGAGAAAGGAAAAGGATCTACGTTTATTGTTTCAATACCAGCATATAAAACGTAAACCATTGTATCGGAGGAGAAAATATTGAAAAACAACAATCAAAAGCTTATGCTGCTGTGTTTGGTTTTAGTTATCGTTTTAGCAGCTTGTGGCTCACAAATTAAAGACCCTTTAAACTGGAAGCTCAATTCTTTTATTTATACAAATCAGGAGAATAAAGAAGTTAGCCTAGATGATCTTAAGGGTAAGGTCTGGGTCTCTAACTTTATTTTTACCAACTGTGAAACGGTTTGTCCACCAATGACTGCTCATATGGCTAAGCTTCAGAAAATGGTGAAAGAAGAGGGACTCGATGCCAACTTTATTTCTTTTAGCGTAGATCCTGAAAACGATTCACCCGATAATCTGAAGGAGTTTGCCGCAAAATTTAATGCGGACCTTTCGAATTGGCACTTTCTAACGGGTTATACACAACAAGAAATCGAAAAATTTGCGTTGGACCAATTTAAAGCTGTTGTTAAAAAGCCAGAAAATGATCCGCAAGTTATCCATGCTACAACTTTTTATTTAATCGACAAAGAAGGTACCGTTATGAAGTCTTATAGTGGTGTGGGAGATACTCCGTATGACGAAATTATTAAAGATATGAAAACGTTAAGTAAGTAAAAAGAAGGTATCTATGAGTTAAAAGTTGTATTTTAATTCATGGTTACCTTTTTTTAGAATAAACATTCTTATCCATTTTTCTACATATACTATAAGCATGGGAAAGACCTTCCTTGACAATGTATGTTACTATATAAAGATATATAAATGCGCTATAGTAAATCTAGTCAAGTAAGGCGACAACTAGAATACAGCATAGTAAGTAGGTGTTGTGATGAAAAAATGGAGAAAAATAATCGTGGCAAGCGTGTGCTCTGTCACTTTAGCTAGCTGTTCTCAGCCTACCTTTCTTGTCAATCAAGAAGACGTTGTAGATCAAAAAGAAGTGCAGCTTACAGAAAAGGAACAAATACCAAAGGGCTTTTTCCCTGTGGAATTAGAAGCTGTTGCGATAGGTGATTCGTTAACGGAAGGTATAGGAGATGAATCCAAAAAAGGTGGATACGTACCTTTTATTGAACAGTATATTGCCAAGCAAAACGAAGTGGAAAATGTAACAATTTCTAACCTGGGTAAAAAAGGAAACCGTACGGACCAGCTGTTGGCAAGATTAAAGGATCCATCAATTGCGAGCAAAGTTTCAAGAGCAGATATGATTTATGTTACAATTGGCGGTAACGACGTAATGAAAGTTGTGAGAGACTATTTTTACGATATTTCAATTAAAACATTTGAAACAGAAAAATCAAAATATGAAAAACGTTTAAATGAGGTTTTTCAACGAATTCGAAAGCTAAATCCAAATGCACATATTTACTTAATAGGATTTTATAATCCATTTTTTAAAACGCTAAGCGATATGAAAGAGATTAATGTTGTAATTGATGAATGGAACCAAGCAAGTCAACAAGTAGCAATGAATTATGAAAACGTAACATATGTTAAAATTGATGATGTCTTTTACGATTCTTCTGACAATCTTTTAGGAAAAGATGAGTTTCATCCTAATAAAAAAGGGTATGAATTAATGGCGGAACGTATTAGCGATGCAATGGAAGAAGAAGATCCTTTATTGGGACAAAACAAAGAGAAAGCACGGGAAGAAGAACTGAACGGAAACGAGTAAGGAGCTTATGAAATGAAGAAGTGGAAATGGTTATTTATTGGATTATTAAGCGTTAACCTTCTCTTAGCGGTTATAATCATTGGTCTTATTTTTCAACCGGCTGATGAAGTAACACCGCTGAAGTCTGGTGAAATAGAGGGAGATGCTGAACTAACGATTTTAGCTAAAAAAGAAGATTTAAATATACTTATTGATAAATACTTAAAAAGAGAGCTTAATAATCAGCCTCTTAATTACGATATCACGCTAACAGATGTTGTGCAGCTAGACGGAACCATCGAGGTTTTTGGGGACGATATTGATATTCGAATGACCTTTACTCCTGAAGTGCAAGATAATGGAGATATTGTTCTTGAACAAGAAACACTATCGATTGGAAAAATCCAGCTCCCGGTAAAAACAGTACTTCGCTATGTTAATAATAATTTTAACCTTCCTGAATGGGTGACAATTGATCCGAAGAGCGAGTCTGTATATGTGGCTCTTCAAGAGATGGAGCTTCAAACAGATTTTAATGTGAAAGTTGAGAAGTTTGACTTAGAAAATGATGATATACGAGTCAAGTTAATTTCAAAGAAAGAATAGCAAAAAAGCTCTCAGTAATAGTTTATTACTGAGAGCTTTTTTGTGTTAGCGATCTTGTGAAATTAAGGCTTCTAATGCAGGATTTCCTTGTGCGTAGCCGACAGCATAAACGGTATAAGCTCGGTTTGGACGCAGGCTGAGAGGTGGGATAGATAAAACAACATCATCTGTTCCTGCTATGCGTACATCAAGCTGTACAAACATTGGAGATAATCCTAGATATTTAGTAATTTCTTTAAACGTAACGTCAGAAAAGATCACGTCTCCACCCCGAGCAGCAATATCAACTGCTGGTGCATCAGGAGACAAATGAATAAACCTCATTTTTGTTTCGCCATCTGGAACTTTACTATCATCATAAATAAAAAGTAATTCTAGCTGATTTAAATTATTTACGGCAGCAACCGTGTATTTTTGCTTCCCTTCAAACGTAAACGACTTTGTGAGTAAAGGTTTTTCGGTTTGGCCAGCAGGATAAATTGAGATTGTGTAGCGACCCGGGTCCCCTAACGGTAAATAATCAGTTTCTTGTTTGTAAGTGAGATTCCTAATAATACGTCGGCCATTTAAATAAATATCGACGGACGGTGCATCGGGAGAAGCGTGGAAAATTCTAGCCATTGGTTTAGCTATTCGTGACCCTTGTGCATTTTTACCTGCTAAAATTGCTTGCTGCACATAATATAAATGCTTTTCGTAATAAGCAATGTGACGGGAAGGATCGCTATATTTATAGTAGTTTGATAAAAAATCATACTTCATTGCTTTTTTAATGTATTGGTCAAATGAATAATTAGCCATGCGTTCAGCTCCTCTGTTATACGGAGTAGGAAAAAGATGTCTATACGTAACCAAACATATGCTAAAACTCATAAATTATGCTGTAAAACAATTGACCAACTTTCATCTTGCTTTTAATTGAATAGAATGAAGCATAACCGTTAATGAATAATGGTTATAGGCAAAAGAGGTGAAGAGGATGAAGTTGTTTTATGAGAAGATGCTCAAAATCATGCTCATTGGATTTGGGTTCATTCTTCTATTACTGCATTTCATTGTCTTATCATTTTAGTTACTAATTTACGAAAAGGGGTGACTGCATTATGAAAGGAAGCGTGTGGTTCACCGTCTTTCGGTATGTACTTGTGTGTTATGCTGTTGTTTTCACCCTCATTGTCGCGAGTTTACTGCCGGCTCTCTTTGGATTTACTGTAACCTTACAGCAAGAAAATGGACCAGGAATTCCTAGTGGATCAGTGGTTGTGTTTCAGTCATCACAAGATATAGATACCGAAGGAGTTGTACTAGTTAATCAACAAGATTCATTAATAGTAATGAAAGCGAATAACCACTTGCCTGATGAAAGCATAATGGGAGTGTATTCTTATCATCTTCCATATGTAGGCTTCCTACTTACAATCATGAAGCAGCACTGGGCCGTTTTTTTATTTGTAACACTTTTTTGTTTTATTCTTCTTGGAACAAAGAGCTTACAGACGAAAAAAGGAGAGTGAAAATGGGTATTCGCACATACACATCGCATTTTCAAAACATAAAGTAACAATGTGCTAAACGAATATCACGAATGAGGAGAGATTGCTATGTATAATTATGGTTGTTATGATCAATGTCAATATCCGGTTGGGGGGTATCACCACCACTGTGGGTCAGGAAATTCATTTGCATTAATTCTTGTGCTGTTTATTTTATTGGTTATTATTGGATGCAGCTGCATCTGCTAGTTTATTTAAAGAGCTCTTTTCATGCTTCGGGGTGAAAAGAGCTCTGTTTATGTAGAGAGTAAGACAATATTTTTGTTTGAAAAAATAAAAATATTTTGCCAAATGTTCTTTTTCCATATTATACTATAATTACTATCCTAATAACTGAAGGTGAATATATGGATCAAGAAAGGCTATATGAACAGCTATTTTCAATGTCGTTAACACCCATGCTTATCATGGATCTTAATGGAGAAGTTCAAGCTTTAAATGATGCTTGTGCACATCTATTTAAGAAGGAGAAAAAGCAACTTCTTTCTTCCAATGTTTTTCAGCATAGTAGTCAGTTTTTAATTAAAAAAGCTGATATTGCTCCTCTCCATAGTCATGAAGAAGAAGTGGTTGTGTTAAACAAGCAAATAAACCAACAAGTACCCGTACATATTCATATTCAGAGAATGAAAGAGCAGCCGCATCTTCTTGTTGTGCAGTGGAAAGAATTTTCTTCTAGTTTTGAAAAACAAGAGGAAGTTATTCGGAAAATGAAGCAGTACAAACAGTTTGTAAAGCAGAGTCAAGATGCTTTTATTGTCACCCAAGAAGGAAAGATTCAGTACATTAACCCCGCTGGTGTGCGCATGCTTGGAGGAACTAAAAAAGAGGACTATCTAGGACGATATTGGCTTCATTTTATTCATCCAGAACATCTAGAAATCGTTAAAAAACGAATGAATCAGCTGATGAAAGGAATGTCTATTCGTCCTCGTGCAGAAGTGAAGTTATTGACTAAGCGTGGAGTTGTGAGTATTGAATCTTCCGAAACGAAAATTAAATTTAAAGGCGAGGATGCTATTCAGTATATTATTCGTGATGTAACGGATCGGAAGAAGTATGATGAAATGGCAAGTAAATCTGAAAAACTCATGATGGTGAGCAAGCTAGCAGCGGGCGTAGCGCATGAAATAAGAAATCCATTGACTGCAGTTAAAGGGTTTGTGCAGCTATTAAATGCATCTCAGCAATATAATAAATCTTATCATGATATTATGCTAGAAGAGCTGAATCGCGTTGAATCAATTATCCAAGAATTTTTAACGTTAGCAAAACCTAAAAGTGAGCATCCTTTTAAGAAAAAGAGCCTTCACCAAATTTTAAGTCATGTAACGTTATTGCTTACTACTCATGCAAACTATAAGAATAGTGAAATCAAAAGCTTTCTCGAAGGGGATATTGAAATTCTCTGTGAAGAAAATGCATTAAAGCAAGTATTCATAAATCTTATTCAAAATTCATTGGAATCGATGGATAAAGGCGTGGTAACGGTTAGAACAGAAAAACGAAATGGATATGGCGTAGTAACAATTGAAGATCAGGGTTGCGGAATAGACGAACAATCATTAGCTCGTTTAGGAGAACCGTTCTTTTCTACAAAGCAAACGGGAACGGGTTTAGGGCTAATGGTTAGCTATCAAATTATTGAACAACATCAGGGGCATATTTCATTTACAAGTCAAATAGGAGTGGGCACAAAAGTTGAAATTGCGATTCCGCATGTAAAAGAGCCAGTGAATGTATAGTAGCAGTACTATTTATTCGCTGGTTTTTTTATTTGTGCGTAAAAGGCGAATGTTATATTTTTAATTTTTTGTAATGTTCGTGTTTATTGTTGACGTAAGCGTTTTTGTCTGATATAGTATCAAATGGCTAGAAGATAACCGAATAATAAATAAAAAACGGTTGATGAAAAATAAAAAGGTTAACGGGGGAATGTATCGATGAATCAAAACTATGATGTAATTGTTGTAGGAGCAGGCCCAGCTGGAATTTTTACTTGTTATGAATTAACGCTAAAACTACCTGAAGCAAAAGTGTTGTTAATTGATAAAGGACACGATATTTACCGAAGAAATTGTCCGATTCTTCAGAAAAAAATTGTGAAATGTCCGCCGGCGAATAATAAAAAAGATTTTGCAGGCTGTTTGCCCGCTTGTTCAATTACCAATGGATTTGGTGGAGCAGGCGCATATTCAGATGGGAAATTCAATATTACAAGTGAATTTGGGGGATGGATGACGGATTATCTCCCTGAATCACAGGTGGTAGATTTAATTAAATACGTAGATGAAATTAACTTAAAGCACGGGGCAACAGATTCGATTACAGACCCGTTAACTGATAAAGTACGTGAAATTGAAAAACGGGGCTACGCAGCAGGCTTAAAACTACTGCGTGCGCAAGTTCGTCACTTAGGGACGGAACAAAATTTAGAAATTTTGAAAAGCATTTATGAATATTTAAAAGAACGCATCGACATGCAGTATAAAACAGAAGTTGCTGATTTTGTTACAGAGAAAATTGATGGGAAGCACATTGTACGCGGAATTGAGCTTAAAAATGGGGAAATGCTAACTGCTGATAAAGTGGTAGTATCTCCAGGGCGAGATGGTTCAAAATGGCTGACTGACTTATTAAAAAAACGTCGATTAAAAATGATTAACAACCAAGTTGATATTGGCGTTCGTGTTGAGACTTCAGATATCGTAATGGAAGAGATTAATAAGCATCTATACGAAGGTAAATTCATTTATAATACATCAGTTGGTACGCGAGTAAGAACGTTCTGTAGCAACCCCTCAGGACATGTAGTTGTTGAGAATCATTCTGGAATCATGCTTGCAAACGGCCACGCTTATAAAGACCCGAAGCTTGGAAGTAAGAATACGAACTTTGCGCTGCTTGTATCTCATAAATTCTCAGAACCGTTTGATCAACCAAATGAATATGCACATGAAGTATCAAGATTAGCAAATATGCTATCAAATGGGGGATTAGTTGTACAGAAGTACGGTGATATTCTAAAAGGTCGTCGCTCCACACCAGCTCGTATTAAAGAAGGTTTCTTAGAGCCAACGTTAAAAGAAGCAGTCCCAGGAGATCTTGGGCTTGTTCTTCCTTATAACACAATGAAGAGTCTAATTGAAATGACGGAAGCATTAGATCATGTAACGCCAGGCTTAGCTTCTGAACACACGCTTTTTTACGGAGTAGAAGCGAAGTTTTACTCTGCACGTCCAAAACTAACGGATCGCTTTGAAACAGAGATTTCAGGCTTATATGTTGGAGGAGACGGAGCCGGCATCACGCGAGGATTAGCTCAGGCAAGTGCTTGTGGCGTATGGGTGGCACGAGATATTGTTGAAAAATTAAAAGATGAAAAAAGAAAAGAACAGCCAGCAATGGTATAAGAAAAAGCGGACGCATAGGGTCCGCTTTTTTTATTTACATAATAGCTTTTTTAATATGTTTTAAATAACGGAAGCGAATGAATAAGAAATACACTACTTGAACAGCTCCAAATCCAAGCAGAACGACTGCAGTTTCCTTAACAACTGAGAATTCAAATAAGCCTTGAAGAGCTTTAAACGCAAACACGCTGTGTACAAACGCTACAAGAATGGGAACAAAAAATAATAAAACAAGCTGAGGCGTAATAATTTTATTGAGCTCAGACTTAGTTAAACCAACTTTTGCAATCATTTGATACTGGCGTTTATCATAGTCAAGGTCTGTATACAAACGGAAGTATAAAAAGCTTCCTGCTGCAATGAAGAAGACACAGCCGACTAAAAGTGCCACGAAAAGAGCAGTGCGATACATTTCCATCATCATATTGTAATCATATCCAGCTGATGAGAAATAGAAAGCTGGATCACTCGTATAATTCCCAGTATAAATGCCGTCTTCTCCGTTATATAAACTTAAGCCAATGTCTTTTGTTTCGACCCAATCTTTAGTTGCAAATCCGTAATAGTGAGTTGTTGACGTAGGGTTTTTAATTTGTTTATAAAGCTCATTTGGAATGACGTACAAATCATAGCCGATCATTCCAGAAGAAAAGTAAGGTGCATCAATAATTTTTGTTGCGTTGAATGTTAGATTGCTTTCACTTAAAGTAATGGGTTTCATCTTTTCATCTAAAAACGTATTATAAGTGACTGTGCTCACATAATGACCTTCATTTTCTTTTAACTTAAGTGGTTTTTCACGAGCTGCAATAGCCATCGCATTATAATCAGACAAGGAGATAAGCTCAACTTTTTTATTCGTTTCTTTTCCTGTTTGTTCGATTAACGTTACTTTGATTTCATTATATGATAAGTCGTTTTTATTAAAATCATCTCGAATGGCTTGTACCTGTGCTTTTTCGCTCGGGTTTTGATCCGATGATTGATAGACAACGGGAATTTGAGCACGTTCGTCGAATAGCTTTTTTGAGCCTCCCATCGCCGATAAGGTTCCAATTGCACAAAAAGCAACGGTTGATACGATTGTTACCATGAAAAACATACGAGCGTTATCTTTCATTCTGTAAGCTAAATCTGAAATGGTAATAAGACGAGTATGATTCCAGTAAAAGCGCTTGTTTTTCTTGAACATTTTTAATAAGAAAACACTTAGCTGCGTATAGAAAAAATAAGTTCCCACAATCGTCATAAGGATAACGATAAAAAAGCGATAGCCAATATTATACATGTTTGCTGTCCACGCTAAGTAATAGCCGCCAATTAATAAACCAGCAGCCAGTAATGATAAAATAATAGAGGTTTTAGGTTCAGGCTTTGGTTTTGATGTAGACTGAAACAAATCTAACAGTTTGTTTGTGCGTACAAAAACGCTTGTGAAAAATGAAATAACAAGAAATAAAACGGTAAATGCAGCTATTGTTAAGGCGAGTGCTTCCCAAGGAACTAAAAACGAAAGGGGTTTTTCCATGCCAATAACGTAAGATCCAACCATTAAGTAGAGCTTGCCGAGAAGCATTCCAACAAGAATTCCCGTAATGATGGCTGAAAAACCAATGATCATGTTTTCTAAAAAAATCATGGTGTTTAGCTGACGTTTAGACATTCCATGCATAATAAAAATTCCAAATTCACGCTTGCGAGACTTTAAAAATGCGCTGACAGAATACAGGACGAAGAAAAACGAAAATACATAGATAATATATTCAGCCGCCGTCATGCCCTTTTTTGCCATTTCTTTTGTTACACCTTCTGTGACCCCAGGATGAAAAATAAACATTGCATAAAGAAAAAAAACGGCTACAGAAAAGGCGCTGCTTAAAAAGTAAGCTGCATACGTACGCTTATTACGCATCACGTTTTTAAATGCGAGTTGTCGAAAGCTCATGTGCGTCTCCTCCTAAAACTGATAGCATATCAATAATTTGCTGATAAAAAGCTTGACGATTATTTCCGCGGTAAATTTCGTTATAAAGCTGTCCGTCTTTAATGAAAATTACGCGATTGCAATAGCTAGCTGCGTGCGCATCATGAGTAACCATCATCATTGTTGCGCGTTCTTGTTCATTTAAATGCTGCAGGGTTTCCATCACATCTTTAGATGCTTTGGAATCTAAGTTTCCAGTTGGCTCATCAGCCAAGATAAGCTGTGGATGGTGGATAATTGCTCGGGCAATGGCGGCTCGTTGCATTTGTCCGCCTGAAATTTCGTACGTGCGCTTTTTTAAGATATGTTCAATGCCGAGTTTACTAGTAATAGCAGCTACTCTCTTGGCCATTTCGGAGCTTTTTACTTTGTCTAAAGCAAGCGGTAAAATAATATTTTCTTCAACAGTTAATGTATCTAATAAATTAAAGTATTGGAAGACAAACCCGAGCTCGCGGCGTCTAAAAAGTGCAATCTCTTTTTTCTTAAGTTGATGAGGATTGCGGTTGTTAATGATTACTTCTCCAGCCGTCGGTGAATCAATGGTAGAAACCATATTGAGCAGGGTTGTTTTCCCGCTTCCGGACGGCCCCATAATGCCAACAAATTCTCCTTTTTCAATTGAAAAGTTAACGCCTTCTAAGGCTTTGTAAGAAACGTTTCCTTTATATACTTTTGTTAAGTTATTGACTTGTAAAATAGGCATAGTCAAACTCCTTTGTAAATGTTTTTTCTTTATAGCCCTATCTTATTGAAATTTGATCTAACGTGCCATGTACTAAGCTTACAGGAATCTTACACTTTTGTAAGAAAGCAAGAGAAGAGGCTGGGACATAAGTAATTCAGCCAATGATAAACCTGAACGATTGAGAGTTTTTCACTTTTAATCGTTCAGGTTTTTTGGTTGATTGTGAAAACAATGTTGGAAACAGGGTGGAATGGAGCGTAGGACACTCGACTCCTGCGGGAAAGAGAGGGAAAACTGAGATCCCGCAGCGCAGCGAGGAAGCTCAGGTTCCTCCCCGCGGAAAGCGAGTGGCCGTAGCGCAATGGAACGAACGTGTTCAGACAAACCAAAAAGATTGGAACAGCTATTGTTCGTCTCTTAGAAGCAATCATTTTGTTATGTCCCAAACTCTTCTTGGGTACGAGCGATATTTTGTTGAAAAATTAAGCGTATGGTAGTTCCTTGTCCTTCTTTTGATTCAAGCTCTATCTGATGGTGGAGCTGTTTACAAATTTCTTTTACGAGATAGAGCCCCATCCCTGTAGATTCTTGATATTTCCGACCGTTTTCTCCAGTGAAATAGGGATCGAACACCCGCTTTAGGTCTTGTGATGGAATACCTATTCCTTGATCTTTTACTTCTAATATAACCTGTCTACCTCTTTCAAATGCTGAAATGGTGATGCTTTGATTAATTCCAGCAGAATAGCGGACGGCATTAGTAATAAGCTGTGAACAGGCAAAGTGAATCCACTTTTCATCAGAAGCGACGATGTACTGGGGCGGAACGTTAACTGTTGGAAATACGCGGTTTCGAATAAAAAAGCGTTTATAACTCGAAATAAGGCTAGTTACAACTTTATGTAGAGAAACACTTTCCGCTTGAAAATCATGAGTGAAATCATTCAATCTCGATGTATATAATACAGTCTCTAATCCTTTTTGAATTCGCTCCATTTCATCTTGAATGCTCATAAAGATAGGTTCATCTTCATTTTGAATCATAAGGTGAATAACAGATACAGGAGTTTTCATTTGATGAACCCACTGATTCATAAATGTAATATGTTGATTAAGCTTATTTTGATAGTGATACATTTCATTATGAAAGCTTCGAAATTGACTCTCCAGCAGTTCTTTTAACGCTTCTGAAAGCGGAGACTCCTCTTCAGACAATATGCTGTCTTCTGACTTATGTAAGGGATTTGACAGGTGTTTATAAAATGTTTTGTTTGTATAGTAGCGATAGCATAAATAAGTGATGTAGATAACGGTGCTGATTAAAATAGCATAAAGAACAGTAAAAATGTCTCGAAAACCATCTAACGCAAAAATCGTACATACTAAACCCAATTGGATAAGATAAAAAAATGTAAGAGGAAGATGTTCTTTAAAAAACAGCTTCATGCTTTATTTTCCTCTTGAATCCGCAGCATATAGCCTGTACCTCTAATTGTTTCAATCGCTTTTTCGATACCAACATCCCCTAGTTTTTTACGCGTACGCGTCATGTAGACATTTAGAGTATTATCATCAACAAAAAGCTGGTCGTCCCAAATTTTTTCGAGTAATCGATCTCTGCTAACAACTCTTTCTGCTTTATCTAACAATGTTTCAATGAGCTTGCTTTCTGTTTGGCTAAGCTCAACTTCTTTGCTTTGGTAGCGTAATAGTAACCTTTCAGGATATAAAGTTAAGCCGGCGTGCTCTACAATTCGCTCCTGGTTAGTAGGTGCATAGGACCCGTATGCGCGTCGTAGTTGGCTATTTACCTTGGCAATCGCGACGTCGTAGTCAAAAGGCTTGGTTAAATAATCATCTGCTCCACTTTCTAACGCCATCACTTGGTCCATTTTTCCATCGCGTGCTGAGATGAAAATGATAGGGCAAGTGGAAAGAGTACGGATTTGTCTGCACCAATAAAAGCCATCATATTTTGGTAAATTCACATCCAATAAGACAAGGTTAGGGTGGTGCTTTTGAAAATCATCAAGTACATCTGTAAATGACGTAACGATATGTACGAGTAAATTATATTTTTCAAGATGTTCTTTTAATAAAGAAGCAATTTTTTGATCATCTTCTACAATTAAGACGGTAAACATGGTTAGGACTCTCCTCTATAGATAAAAATCAATATATTGTTCTTTATAGTTTATCAAAAAGAAAGGGGAGATTGAAATGGATTTTAGAAAAAAATGTAATTTATGAAATTGCTCGCCAAAAAAGTAAAGTTTAAATTAGCTAAACTTAATTATGGTGAAATTCAGAAAAAAACATTTACATATATACATTAAACCAGTATAAAATATGAATATAAAAATGATAATGCTTACAATTATTGTATAAAAATAATATTTAATGAATATTAATTATTTTATTTTAAATGTTATAAAATGGATTTCTTCTTTATGTGTTTAGTATTACTATACAATTTGTTAGTTGTTATTGGTATGAGGTGCTATTTTAAGTTGGAATGTCATTTGGTAAAGAGTAGTTTAGTTTATAACGAACATAAATACGAATATAAAATATACATAAAATGTGATAAAATATGACATGAAAATAAAAAAAACGACAGTGTTTTGAATTTTTTTTGTATATTATCTTGACAAAGTGATAGGAAATGAATTTTAATAAAGAAGTAAGTTATTGCAGTTTAAAACTATTACATCAAAATAACAGTTGCTTAATTTCAGATTGAAAGAAAGCGGGGGACCCAAATTTGTGCAGACAAGCACTAGGGGTGAATCTTAACTTAATAGTTAAGTAGGGTAACTCACATACCCGAATCCGACAGCTAACCTCGTCAGCATTTTGTGGGAGAGTACATGGAAGGTTTGAAAACCAGAGAGGGCTCTCATGGTTTTTTTTGTACACTTTTTTCGATGATTTTAAAAAAAAGCAGCTGGAGCTCATTCTATTCTGAAAATTTCAAAAATAATATAAATTAAAAGTAGTTATTCTTTTTGGAATATTCAACTTGTTAATCTTGGTAGTTATTAAATTAATAATATAATTTGTTTATATGAGGGGGTCCATCAATGAAACTATCAACAAAGATTATCATTGCACTAATTATTGGTGCTGTTGTAGGTGTCTTGTTAAATACGTTTTCACCAGGGACGTTTACAACACTAGATAAATATTTATTTACGCCGCTTGGGCAAATCTTTTTAAATCTTATTAAGATGCTTGTTGTACCGATTGTCTTTTTCTCAATTGTACTTGGCGTTGCAGGTTTGGGAGATCCGAAGAAACTTGGCCGCATCGGCGGTAAAACAATTGGTTACTTTTTAATTACGACAACAATTGCTATTACAATTGCTATTATCTTAGCATTTATTATTAAGCCAGGCACAGTTGGGACATTCGACACAGCAAATGCTTCCTTTGAAGCACAAGAAGCACCTCCTGTAGGTGAAACATTACTAAACATGATTCCTACTAACCCAGTTCTAGCAATGACTGAAGGAAACATGCTTCAAATTATCGTATTCTCAATCTTTATTGGATTTGGAATTACGATGTTAGGTAATAAAGCAAAAGGACTATATAACATTATCGATCAAGGTAATGAGCTTATGATGTACCTTGTAAACTTAGTGATGAAGTTTGCTCCATACGGTACGTTTGGTTTAATCGCAACTGCGGTTGGTAGCCAAGGATGGGGAGCGATTAAAGCAATGGGGCTTTACATGTCAGTAGTTGTGCTTGCGCTATTTGTTCACGCTATCTTAACGTACGGTGGATCTATAGCGCTGTTAGCAAAGCGCAACCCAATTGAGTTCTTTAAAGGCTTTGCACCAGCTATGACTGTTGGTTTTAGTACATCAAGCAGTAATGCGACGTTGCCAATTGCAATGAACGTAGCTCAGAAAAATCTTCGTGTACCGGAATCCATCAGTAGTTTTGTTCAGCCATTAGGTGCAACAATTAACATGGATGGAACAGCAATTATGCAAGGGGTAGCAACTGTTTTCATCGCTCAGGTGTACGGAGTAGATTTATCATTCAGTGCACTAATTACAGTTGTTGTAACAGCAGTTCTTGCAAGTATTGGAACAGCGGGTGTTCCAGGTGTTGGACTTATCATGTTAGCGATGGTACTTTCAGCAGTTGGCTTACCAGTAGAAGGTATCGCATTAATCATCGGTATTGACCGCTTGCTTGATATGATTCGTACATCGGTTAACATTACAGGGGATGCTGCGTGTGCAGTAATTGTTGCCGAGTCTGAAGCAAGAAGAGCTGAAAAAGCAGGAGCTTAATGTAATGCATTAACCAGTAGGGGATGACTGGAGAATGACAAACAAAGGATTTCTGATACGATAAAAAGGCTCACTCTTTACGTTTAAACGTAAGGAGTGAGCCTTTTTCTGTTTTAGTGAAAACAATCCTTTTTACTTAGCAAAAACAGTGTCCATATGGCATAGAATCTAATAGAAGTCTGCTGACAAGGAGGAATCGCGATGAATGATAAGTCTTTATCGAACTTGATCAAACCACTGTTAAACGCTTGGTATCCTACGATTTCTCACGGAACGGGAGTTTATTTGTATGACGTGGAAGGCAAAAAATATTTAGATGGATCATCTGGTGCCGTGACAGCAAACGTTGGACATGGTGTTCAAGAGATTATTGATAAAATGAATGACCAAGCAAAAAAAGTTGCGTTTGTCTATCGCTCTCAGTTTACAAGTGAACCTGCTGAAAGCTTAGCAGCACGGCTCTGTGAACTGAGCAATCATCATTTTCAGTTTGTGTTTTTTGTTAATAGCGGGACAGAAGCAACAGAAACCGCAATGAAAATGGCTATTCAGCATTGGCAGGAAAAAGGGAAGCCTCAAAAAATAAAAGTGTTATCAAGATGGATGAGTTATCACGGCATTACGATTGGTGCTTTGTCCATGTCAGGGCATGCGGGTAGAAGAAAAAGATTTGTACCTTTACTAGAAGAATACCCTTCTGTTTCACCACCTTATTGCTATCGATGTCCATTTGAAAAAACGTATCCATCCTGTGATTTAGCGTG
This sequence comes from Priestia sp. FSL W8-0001, assembly GCF_038050335.1. Taxonomy (NCBI): domain Bacteria; kingdom Bacillati; phylum Bacillota; class Bacilli; order Caryophanales; family Bacillaceae; genus Priestia; species Priestia sp. FSL W8-0001. The sequence goes on along the minus strand of NZ_JBBPAL010000001.1, from coordinate 2,669,631 downwards.
TGCAAACGAACTCGAAAGAGTCATTAAGCGTACAGGAAGCGAGCAAATTGCTGCTTTTATTACGGAGCCTATCATTGGAGCAGCTGGAGCAGCTATAACGCCACCTGATGGATATTACGAGCGAATTCGAGAGATTTGCGATAAATATGATGTTTTATGGATTGTAGATGAAGTGATGACGGGGATGGGGCGTACAGGAAAGGTCTTTGCTTATGAACATTGGAAAGCCAAGCCGGATCTTTTGACTCTTGGTAAAGGTTTAAGTGCTGGATATACTCCAATTGCAGCAACAGTTGCTACTAAAAGCGTACTAGCGCCCGTATTAAATGGATCTAATCTCATTATGAGTGGGCATACATTAAGTGCAAATCCGCTTTCTTCAGCCGTTGCGTTGGCCGTGCTGGATTATATACAGAATCATTCTTTAATAGAAGCAGTGGAGAGTAAGGGAGCATATTTATATGCGAAGCTTAAGAGCTTGCAACAGCAAGTAAACATTATCGGAGATATACGAGGGAAAGGGTTATTGCTAGGATTAGAGCTTGTTCAAAACCTGAATTCTAAAGCTTCATTTCCTTCATCGTTTGAATTAACGTCTAGGGTTATTCAAAAAGCTCAAGATAAAGGCCTTTTATTATACCCATCTCAAGCTGGAGAAGATGGAGTAGAAGGAGACGGAATTATTATTTCACCTCCATATACTATTACGTCACACGAAATTGATGAGCTGGTGGGATTATTAACTGTGACGATGGTTGAGATTGAAAAAGAACTGGGGGGAGAGGAAGAGAAAAATGAATAATCTTCAAAATAGGTTTCATAAAATGATTAAAAGCACAGATGTTATGAGCTATGTTCAAAATGATATGACAATCATGTTTGGAGGGTTTGGAGGGGTAGGTACAGCTCCTACTGTAATTGAAGAAATTTTAAAAAGTGATGTTAACGGGTTAACGCTTATTTGTAATGATGCAGGTTTCCCAACCATTGGTGTAGGAAAGCTTGTATGTGAACAGCGAATTAAAAAGCTCATTGCTTCGCACATTGGTTCGAATCCGGTTGCTGGTAAACAGATGAACGATGGAATACTAGAAGTAGAATTTTCTCCTCAAGGAACGCTTGTTGAGAGAATTCGAGCAGCCGGAGTGGGCATCGGTGGGGTATTAATTGATGTGGGGATTGAAACTGACGTAATTTGTGTGGGAAAGCAAATGATCACTCTATCAGGCAAAACGTTTTTAGTTGAGACGCCGTTAGAAGCAGATGTATCGATTGTTTACGCTAAGAAAGCAGATGAATTTGGAAACTTGCTGTATGATAAAAGCGCTCGTAATACGAATCCGCTTGTAGCTATGGCTGGAAAAGTAACGATTGCTGAAGTAGAAGAAATTGTCCCATTAGGTGAACTTAATCCTGATTCAATTATGACTCCAGGTGTATTTGTAAACTATATTGTACAGTCAAAAGGGGTGAATTGGAAATGGGTTTGGGAATAGATAATCGTCATCGAATTGCTAAGAGAGCTGCTCAGGAAATTGAAAATGGAATGATTGTAAATCTAGGTATTGGAATTCCATCGCTTATTCCAAACTATGTTCCTTCGGCGATAGCGGTTATGTTTCATGCGGAAAATGGAATTGTTGGAATCGGTCCTTCTCCATTGGAAGGGCAAGAAGATGAAAATGCTTGCAATGCAGCGGGTTATCCTATTACTACGCTTTCAGGGTCTTCCTATTGTGATAGTGCAATTGCTTTTGGAATGATTCGAAAAGGATACGTTGATATGACTATTCTAGGAGCGCTAGAAGTCAGTGAACAAGGGGATTTGGCAAATTGGATTGTACCAGGAAAGCGAGTACCTGGTATGGGAGGAGCGATGGAATTAGCGCAAAAGGTTAAGAAAGTTGTTGTGCTAATGAATCATACCAATAAAAATGGTGAACCAAAGCTTGTGAAAACGTGCTCTTTACCTCTTACTGCTAAGCGCTGCGTGGATTTAATCATTACGGACCGAGCTGTCTTAAAAATAGAGAAAAATCACTTGCTTTTAATAGAAGTAATGTCTCCTTATACTGTGGAAGATGTGCTGCAAGCAACTGATGCAACAGTAGAGCTGAGCGATAGCATCAAAATAATTCCCTAAGGAGGTTGAGATATGACAAATTGGCAAGGGGAAATTCAGAGCTGGTTGACGGAACATAAATATGAAATAGTTCGGTTGTTGCAACGTTTTGTACAGGAAGCAAGCGTCCAAAGAGATGAAAAATATGTTCAGGCGATTGTGATTGAAAAGCTAAGACAGCTTCAGTTAACCATTGACATATGGGAACCGGATATTAAAGAACTGCGTAAAAATGAAGCATTTGTCTCTACTCGAACTAACTTTCAAGATAGTCCTAATGTAGTAGGTACCTTAAAAGGAAGAGGAGGAGGGAAATCTATTCTATTAAACGGTCATATTGACGTGGTACCAGCAGGAGATTTAGCACACTGGAGAGACGAACCGTATAGTGGAATGGTAAGAGACGGTAACGTATATGGACGAGGAAGTACAGATATGAAAGGAGGAAATGTAGCTCTTCTTTTTGCTATTCAAGCGTTACAAGAGCTCGGTGTTTTATTAAAAGGTGACGTTATCTTTCAAAGTGTAATTGAAGAAGAAAGTGGAGGAGCGGGTACGCTTGCCTGTGTGTTAAGGGGGTATAAAGCAGATGGAGCAATCATTCCTGAGCCTACAAGCATGAAAATCTTCTCTAAGCAACAAGGTTCGATGTGGTTTCGTTTAACCATACATGGTCGATCTGCTCACGGAGGTACAAGATATGAAGGAGTGAGTGCAATTGAGAAAGCAATGCTTCTTATTGAGCATCTCCAGCAGCTAGAGAAAAATCGCAATGCTCGCATTGTTGATCCGTTGTACAAAAATACGCCCATCCCTGTGCCAATTAACATAGGCACGATAAAAGGCGGATCGTGGCCGTCTTCAGTTGCAGATGAGGTGATAATTGAAGGGAGAATTGGGGTAGCACCTCATGAAAAGATGAAGGATGTGAAGGAAGAAGTAGAAGAATGGTTGAAAAAAATTAGCGTGCAAGATTCTTGGTTTGATTTTCACCCTGTGGATTTAGAGTGGTTTGGAGCGCATTGGCTGCCAAATGAGTTAGATACACAGCACCCCCTTATTTCATCTCTCTCTCAAAGCTATGAGCGAGCAATGGGTCACCCTCCTACTATTGAAGCGTCACCTTGGGGAACGGATGGAGGGATTTTATCTCAGGTTGGTAAGATTCCAACAGTTGTTTTTGGTCCAGGAGTTACGGAAGTTGCTCACTTTCCAAACGAATATATTTCTATTGAATCTGTTATAAAAGCCACTGAAATTATTGCTCTTACTATTATTGATTGGTGTGAAATTGCCGACTGATAAAGGAGGGGAAGCAATTTGATTGAAGTGAATAGACGGGACTTCAGCGCGCTGTGCATACAAGACTCTTTTAATAAAAGACTTCGAATTGAGGATTACCGAGGGAATATTTCTAGCATGATTTACTATATAAAGAGAGAGCTGAATAAGCACCAGTTAGAAAAGGTAATTATAAAGTCTCGCTACGAACAAGTTCAAAGCTGGTTGCAACATGGGTACCGTTTGGAAGCCACCATTCCATCTTATTTTAATGGAAGCACTGCTTACTTAATGACTTTTTATGAAAGCCAAGAGCGACAAGTGCACAATCATTATGCAAAAGAAAATAATCTACTTCAAAAAGTCCAGTTATTACCGCTAAAGTGCCCAGAAACATTGTTGTCACCTTACAAATTAAGGAAAGCTATAAAGAGTGACGCCAAACAGCTAGTAACATTATATAAAACGGTATTTACTATTTATCCATCTCCCTTACATGATCTAGTCTACGTTCAAAGCATGTTAGAAGACGGAACACCTTTCTTTATTGTTGAATATGAAGAAAAAATTGTAAGCGCAGCTGCTGCAGAAATTAATACGCTTTATAATAATGCAGAATTAACAGATTGTGCCACCCTTCCATCTCATCGCTCGCTTGGCTTAATGAAGCATTTGATGGTTGAAATAGAGAGAGAATTGAAAAAGAAGTATGTTTATTGTGTATATACAATAGCTAGAGCGCTTTCATTTGGGGTGAACGCAGCTTTTCATCAGCTTGGCTATGCGTACAGTGGGAGACTTATTAACAATTGTTTGATTTCCACGGCGCTAGAAAATATGAATGTATGGTCAAAGGATTTATCAACCTTAACAAGTGAGTCTTAGGATAAGAAAGTCACATAAAATATAACCATTTACTAGGCGTTCACATATAAAGTAGTAGCACAGTCTAAATTGTAATTAAGGGAGGAGTTTTTGTGTTACATGACTTATATAAGCCGTCACGTCATTGGAAAGACATCGAACTTTGGAAAGATGTACCGGAAGAGAAGTGGAACGATTGGATTTGGCAATTAACCAATACGATTCGAACGCTTGAGGATTTAAAAAAGGTCATTCATTTAACACCCGAAGAAGAAGAGGGTGTTCGAATTGCAACCAAAACGATTCCATTAAATATTACACCTTACTACGCTTGGCTAATGAACCCAGGTGACCCGCGATGTCCAATCCGCATGCAGTCTGTGCCAATTGGCCAAGAAATGCATAAAACGAGATATGATTTAGAAGATCCTTTAGAAGAAGATGAAGATTCACCTGTACCTGGGCTTACACATCGTTATCCGGACCGAGTTTTATTTCTTGTTACTAATCAGTGCTCGATGTACTGTCGTTATTGTACTCGAAGACGATTCTCAGGACAAATTGGAATGGGTGTTCCTAAAAAACAACTGGATATGGCAATTGAATATATTGCTCAAACAAAAGAAGTGCGAGATGTTCTAATATCTGGTGGGGATGGATTGCTAATTAATGATCAAATTTTGGAATATATCTTAAAAAATTTACGCGCTATTCCCCATGTTGAAATCATTCGTATTGGCACAAGGGCACCGGTTGTTTTTCCGCAACGTATTACAGAAAATTTATGCTCCATTTTAAAAAAGTACCATCCAGTCTGGCTCAATACTCACTTTAATACATCAATTGAAATTACAGAAGAAACGAAAAAAGCATGTGAAATGCTTGTAGATGCTGGAGTGCCTGTGGGCAACCAAGCAGTTATCTTATCTGGCATTAACGATAGCGTACCAATTATGAAGAAGTTAATGCATGATTTAGTGAAAATCCGTGTCAGGCCTTATTATATTTATCAATGCGATTTATCAGAAGGAATCGGTCACTTTAGAGCACCTGTATCAAAAGGCCTTGAAATTATTGAAGGGCTAAGAGGACATACGTCTGGCTATGCTGTACCTACCTTTGTAGTAGATGCTCCTGGTGGAGGCGGTAAGATTGCTATTCAACCAAACTATTTAATTAGTCAAAGTGCTGGTAAGGTTGTACTTCGAAATTTTGAAGGGGTCATTACGACTTATCCAGAACCGGAAAACTATGTCCCTAACCGAGCGGATGACTATTTTTATTCAATTTATCCAGACACGAAGCAAAAGGAATCTTCCATTGGAGTAGCAGGGTTGATGAATGAAACAAACTCAACGCTTATTCCAGAAGGTTTAGGGAGAGTAAACAGGCGTAAGTCGTATGAAGCAGATACAGCACATGCGACCCTAAAAAATAAGCGTGAAAAGCGCGACGAGTTAAAGGAGAAAAAGTTTCAAGCGCAAGCACAAAAAGAAAAAAGATTCCACTTCATCTTGAGGAGGCAAATACAATGATGGTAGAATGCGCATGGTGCGGCGAAAGCGCTGGAGAAAAAAGCGTTCATACCGCTTTTTGGGAACTTCCAGATGGAACAAGAGGCATTGAAATCACAGATGTACCTTGTATTAAATGTTCTGCCTGTGGAATGTATTATCAAGAAGAAGAAGTGATTGAAGAAATAGAAACACAGCTGCTGCTTGTAGATACAAAACTGTTGCCAAAGGTTATTTCCTATAAAGAGTTACTAGCAACACCGCGTTTGTTAAAGCGTAATTACTTTAAATTTTAATAAAGAGTTTGGGACATAACAAAATGATTGCTTCTAAAAGACGAACACTCGCTGTTCCCATCTCTTTGATTTGTCTCAACACGTTCGTTCCATTGCGCTACGGTCACTCGCTTTCCGCGGGGAGGAACCTGAGCTTCCTCGCTGCGCTGCGGGATCTCCGTTTTCCCTCTCTTTCCCGCAGGAGTCGAGTGTCCTACGCTCCATTCCACCCTGTTTCCAACATTGTTTTCACAATCAACAAAAAACCTGAACGATTAAAAGTTATGAACTCTCAATCGTTCAGGCATAGTAAGGACTGAACTACTTATGTCTCAGTCTCTTTATTTTTTATTAGCTTTGTATGTGTACTTGCTGTTCTCGAAATATTTGATACGCATTGGTTAATTTATCAATAATGGGACGTGTTGATGACAAATGCTGCTCATCAATACGTGCGATCGGTAAAATACCAATGGATGTACTCGTGACAAACGCTTCATCAGCTTGTTTAATAAAATCAATTGTCATATGCTGTTCTCGTACTTGAATGCCTTCTTCTTTTGCGCAAGCAAGGACATTGGTTCGAGTAATGCCACATAAAATTTGTTTTGTGGCTGGAGTTGTATATAAAATTTGATCCTTGATGACGAAAACATTGCTGCTAGAACCTTCCGTTATGTATCCGTCTTTTACAAGGATGGCTTCTTTGCATCCTTTAGAGGCAGCTGCTTGCTTTGCAAGGATATTTGGAAGTAAGTTTAATGATTTAATGTAGCAGTTTGCCCAGCGCTCATCTTCTAAAAGTAAAGTGGAAATACCTTTTTCGTAAGCCTCATCAGGCATTTGACGCGGGTGTCTAATCGTCATAGATAGCTCTGCTTTGGTATCTGGAAATAAATGATTACGAGGAGAAATTCCACGCGTTACCTGCATGTAAATATCTGCTTCTTTCAACGTAGACTTTTGTATTCCTTCTTCAATTATTTTCTCCAAATCAGTTCTGCTAAACGGCAGCTCAATTAATAACGCTTTTGCGCTTCGCTCAAGACGATCTAAATGTTGAGAAAGTGCTAGAGGTGTTCCCTTGTATACGCGAATGAATTCATATACACCATCGCCAAATTGATGTCCGCGTTCATCAATAGGAATTACTTTTTCGTTAATATCTCGAAATTGTCCATCATAGTAACCGAGTTCCATTTCTATACACTCCTTCTTTCTCTTATAGTGAAACGTTACCACAAAATTCAGTAAAATGAAATTAGAAAGTATTTGAGTCATATAGACAAAAATCTCACCTCTTGCTAGAAGGTGAGATTTTTTCTTGTTTATGGGAACGTTCGTTTAATGGCTAATGAGAATTTTTCAATTGCCTTCTTTGGCGTAATGAACTGAATGAATAGTTTCGTACCAGTAATGATCCAATCAACAATACGACTACCTAATAGAAGCGTTACTAAAATAGACATGGCTGTTAAAACCATAATGCTCCAAAAGCTAGCATCTAAACTTTTGGCAAATTCGGTAGTGAAAAACCACTTTAAAATAAATCCATGTAAAAGGTAGACATAAAGCGAACGCTGTCCGATGCTAGTTAAAGCAAAAGGACGGGTTGGAATTAAGGCCATAAATGCAAAAGATACAATAAACGCAATGCCATAGTGAGACAAGCGCATTAAAAATTCGCCTACGCTATTGTATGTGTTTGTACCATAAAGCATGTCCGTATAAACGGTTTCATTTAAAAAGTAATAACTTGCTGCTAGTGTTACAACTAAGATAGTGGAAGCAATGACTCGATTTTTAGCTGTTAAAAGATTTTTAAATGGTTCTTCTCTCTGTGACAAGTAATACCCCATCAAAAAGAATGGGAAGAACACAAACATGCGGCTAATACTTAGTATTTTTTCAAATCCATCAATGTTAACAAAACCAATTCCAACACCTAGTAGAATAGAAGCTGTCATGCTGATCCACATTGGGAACTTTGCGAAAAATGGCAGCATTAATTTCCAAAAGATTAAGCTAAGTAAGAACCACATTGCCCATCGCGGTACTAAATACTGTAGTGTGTACGTTTCATTCGTATAAAGGGCACTATAGTAAAAAGTGTAGATGGTTTGAAATGCTAAGTAAGGGATAGCCACTTTGGTAAAGATTTTTTTGTAATATCCTTTTTTATGAAAGTTTTTTGAAAAATAACCAGCTAGTAAGATAAATACTGGCATGTGGAAAATAAAGATAAAGTGATAAATGGATAACATACCTTCGCTATCTGTACGATAAGGTGAAATCATATGTCCAAATACAACTAAAAAAATTAATACAAATTTAGCGTTATCAAAATAAGCATTTCGTGTACTCATAGTATTCATCTTTCCTTATTCTTTGCTGATTTAAACGTGCTTCAGCAATTTTTTATTGTGCTTTCAGTAGCAAATTAAATCATGAAAGTGAAAAATTTGCAATTTATATTTTTACTATAAAAACTGTCGAAACAGCATTTTTGTTACATTTGTGCATCGTTTTTGTCACATTCACTTAAAGTGAAAAACAAAATGCTTGATATGACAACTTGTCTTCTTTACTATACAATGCAACTAGAACATAAATCTGTAACCATAATGTAATGTTTCTCATGTGTCTAGGTCAGAATTCGACGTCATTCACAAGAGACTGTTTAAATGGTAGTCTTATAGCAAATAAAACGTGAGTAAACAACGCATAAAATACAGGGGGAACAACGTATGAAGTCATTTTATCACTACATGATGAAATTTAGGTTAAATCCAAAAAATGATCTAATAGGACAGTTAGCACGATTTGTGTATGAAGACCATAGCTTTCCTAAAACGGCAGATGATTACAATGAGATCAGCTCCTATCTCGAATTAAACGGTGATTATACGATGAGCATGTCTGTTTTTGATGAGGCATGGGAGCTATATGAAATGAATCAGTAAGGTGTTTAAAACAAAGGGCCTCTATACGCAGCGTATAGAGGCCCTTTGTTTTTTTTGTGAAAATCAGCGTATTTCAGGCTTGATTGAGGTGATGTTATACTTCCCCTTTTACTATTTTTGCATATACTATTGTAACTTTTCAGTAGGTGTTAGTTTAACAAGGAGGTGCGACGATGGCAGGCAAGAAAAAGCCTAAATACCGCATTGGGGATACAATCGTTGTAACGATCTATGGGACCGTTGGCACCATTACAGATATAAAAGTGATGGATGGACTCTTTGTATATGAGATTAACCATAGTGAAGGTCTGTTTTTAGAAGACACAATTGAGTTATTAGAAGATTATGACGGACAGATCTTAGTACAAGAACGCGTTGAGTTGGAATATAAATATTTCTTTGGTGACATTGTTCAAGTGTTTAATTACGGAAAAGAATTGTTTAAAATCATTGGCATTCGCACAGAAATATGGCGATATAAAGAAGACGCATGGGAAGATATTGTGTATGAACTATCCCGTGTTACTGACGGAGAATGGCTTGAAGCTAGTGAAGAAGAGCTTATTCTCGTGACTCCTCATGAGGAAACAGAAAACTATGTACAAAATATCGATATGTTGTATTTAGGAAAAGAAATTAAAAAGACGGAGTTGCTACCGACGATGAAAAAACAAAATGGACATGGAAAAGAAGAGATGAAATTAACAAAAGAGAAGCATGAAATTATAAATGGTTTGTTAGATGTTTATAACGATTACAAAACATTGCATGAGATGTTTCAAGATGATGAGTATGTAGAAGTAATGAACTTAGTATTGAAACATTTACACAAGATTTCCAAATCAGAGCAAGATAAAGCGTAGCACCATGTCTGTTATTATAAGCGTATGTTAGAAAGGGTAAGCTATACATAGAAAGAGACGTATAGCATTGAAAATTTTAGACATACTCTTGTACTTTTGCTCATAAAAGTATATAAAGTAAAGTTTGAGCTAGTAAGATTAGATATTTGCTAGTCCTTTGCTTTGCTATTTTGCGAGCTCATGAAGCTACGCTTGCCCGCTGAGACGGGGTGAGGAGTGATATTGTGAAAGAAATCGAAGTAGTTATTGATACAGAGGAAATCGCTGAGTTCTTTTACAATGAACTAATAAAGCGGGGGTACGCTCCAGCTGAGGAAGAGCTAGGAGAGTTGGCTGATATTACATTTGATTATTTGATTGATAAATGTATTATCGATGAGCAAGAAGAATAAAGAGAGATAATAGCAATTTAATAGCGGTACTTTATGTAACGACGAGGCAGCTCGTCGTTTTTATATTAGAGTGGGCATATCCAGTTTTGCTAAGTATGAATAAGGTGAGGTCCCTACAAACCAATCAGACTGATTAAAAAATGTATGGACGCGGTTTCCCCAGCACATATCTAAAGGTAAAGTAGATGAAGGAGCCTTAAAATGGTTAAATTTTGAGTGTAGACTTGATGAATAGTCTTGTCTCGCTCCGGTATGCTTTACGCTATCTGCAAACGAATAAGTACCTGAATATAAATGACTATGAAGAAACAGAAGTGCATAAAGCAATTTCCCCGCAATAATTCGATTTTTAAGGGAAGAAAATTGTGAAATGTTTACTCCAACTAAAGCTAATTGGTTAGTACTTTCATAAGGAATTAACACCTGGGTCATACCGAGAAAGCTTTGTGCATAAAACTGCCATGTGTCCAGTACGTCTTCTTTTGTTTTTCCATCTTGAATGAGCTTGTTTTCAATATAATGCTGTTCATTCACAATTAAAGCAAGAGATAGTAAATGTTCTTTTTTCATAGGTTCATTTATGAATTCAGTCCAAATGGGATGCATAAATGCGGATACTCCTAAGGCGGTAAGTAAGTGAGACAGATTTTGCCCATTCTTTTGACTTTCTTCATATAACAGTAGTTGAGAAAAAGCATCTTGAAAGATTGCAGCGTTTGCGCGCTCTAAAAATAGAAAAAAAGCATGCTGTTGAACAGGAGAAAGAAGCTTTTTGGCGAAAGTAGTTTGCAAGTCGGTCATATAGTAGCCGCCATTTCTAGAAACGAGGTGAGCTAAAAACGTCCATTTTATTTCCGGGTAACGCTTATAAAATTCCAAATAAGCATGGGTTCGCGTAATGTTGTTTTTATTGTGCAAGCGAACGTTTTTTTAATTCTTTGAACAAGCTTAGACTCTTTCTCATTTAGTTCAAAAGTGTTAGAAAAGGAAGATAAAATAGCTAAAGATTGCGTATTTAAGTGTGCTAAGTTGTTCGTTGTTTCAATAGTCATAGTCTTGTTAACCTTGAATGGAAGTGAATAAATCATAAAAGTTCTCCTTTTCGTTTTAAAGCAGCTAAACGGGGAATAAAGTTTTTGAAACCTTTATATTATTAGTACGTATAAAGGGTAATAAGTGTTAAGAAAAGAGGGAGTTATTATGATAAAAAAACTACTGAATTCAATATTAGGATCAAAAAAACATCATCGCTACAGCAGCAGCGATTACCACCGTCGCCGTCCACGACACTACAGCAGCAGTGACTACAAAAAAGGACGTCACTATGATAGTCGAAGTCATTCAAAGTATGGACATCATCATTATAAGCGTAAGAAAAAAAGCTTTTTCTCCAGCTTTTCTTCTAGCTGATTGACAAAATGAAGCACTTTTTTAAATCAATTCAACGATTTCTAATGGACCGCCCTTTAAGACAAGGCGTATTAATTAAGAACCGTTATGAAATTGACCGTGTTTTAGGAATGGGGAGCTATGGTATTACATACCTGGCAAAGGATCAAAAGCTTGGAACACAAGTAGTAGTCAAGCAGCTGCGTAATACGAAACAAAAGCTTGACCAAGGCATGCGAGCTTTTCAATATGAAAAAAAGATATTAGCAAGAATAAATCATCCTCAAGTCCCTCAGCTACTGGATGTAGAGGAAAGTAGCGCTGGATTTTTCATTATAATGGACTATATTAACGGAAAGACGTTTGAAGACTTAATATTTGAACATCACTATAAATACAAAGAAGAAGATGTAGTTCAAATATTGCTACAAGTAATAGAAGTGATTGAATCTCTTCATAATGAAGGAATTGTCCACCGTGACCTGCGAATTCCAAACATTCTTAAGGTCGATGATGTTATTTACATCATTGATTTTGGTTTAGCACGTTTTATAGGAGATGATGAACAAGTCGAAGGCTTAGTAACAGAACAGCAGTATATGAGAAGAACAACTGTTCAAAGTGATGTATATGCTTTAGGGCATTTCGCGCTGTTTTTGCTGTACTCAAGCTATGAACCTAATTCAAGAAAAGAGAAGAGTTGGGAAGAAGAACTTTTGTTATCACCAGAGCTTACAGCAATCATTCGCAAAATGTTACAATCCGATGGCTATTATGAAGATATGATGCACCTCAAAGGGGATTTGCAGTTTATTGCTGATAAAAAGACGAAGGCTTTAAACTTTTAATATAGTGTAGAAATGGGGAGGTTGGAATTAATGGCTTTATTTAATAAGATATTAGCTCGAATCGGTATTGGTGCTGCTAGAGTAGATGCAAAGCTAGTAAACGACGAGTTTCGTGCAGGTGAAAAGATTGAAGGGATTGTAGAAGTATATGGAGGCAATGTTGAGCAGACGATTGACCGAATTTACTTACGTCTGTTTACATCATATGTAAAAGAAGTAGATGATAAAAAGGTCAAACAAGATATACAGCTCAATGTATTCAAGATTAATGAGCCGTTTACTATTCAGCCAGCTGAAAAAAAAGAAATCCCTTTTACTTTCCAACTACCTGATGATACACCCGTTACGCTTGGAAAAACACGAGTATGGGTGGCAACAGGTTTAGATATTAAAGATGCGGTAGATCCGTCCGATATTGATTATGTGAAAGTTCTTCCTAATTTGATGGTTACAAGCGTGATGAAATCAATGGAAGACCTTGGCTTTCGTCTTCGTCAAGTGGAATGCGAAGAGGCACCAAGAAGAATGCGAAAGCGACTTCCTTTTGTACAAGAATTTGAATTCGTCCCAGCTAAGGGTCCTTATTATGGAAAGTTAGACGAAGTAGAAGTAATTGTTCAATCATTAGGTAACGGTCAATATGAACTGTTGTTGGAAATTGATCGTAAAGCTCGAGGGTTTAGTGGCTTTTTATCAGAGGTATTAGACGCTGATGAGTCTCTTGTGCGGGTTACAGTGTCTGAAAGTGAGATTGCTCAGCTATCTGCCACTCTAGAGCGAGTTATTTCAAGATATAGCGTATAAGTTAGGATAGTCTGTCTTTCTTCTTCACATATTAAACGTGTGAGGAAGGGAGGGAAAACCATGTCTCATAAAACAAGTAATCAAACACATCAAAAAGGAATGAAAAAGTCGTCACGTCAACAGCCAGAATTCTCAAATGAATTTGCTATGAACCAGGCACCAAAGCCTGAACACTATAAACAGCCTAAAAAGGACTAACGACTGCATAAGGAGCATGTATTTGCATGCTTCTTATTCATTCTTCTTTATCGTTTAATGGAGGAGAGCACAACATGTTAACGCGAAGACAATATATTGTTACTGTCTGCCTGGCACTTGCCTTATTTGTGATTCTAATGCTAACGTTTGACACGGCTTTTGTAAAAGAGTTAGATTATGATGTATTACATACAATTTTTGAGTGGAGGACAAGCTGGCTAACACCATTTTTTATTTTTATTACAACGTTAGGATCATGGTATGTTACGGCACCAATTTGGCTTGTCCTTGTTATACTGTTGATGTATAAACGCCAAGGCATATCAGCCTTATTCATTACCCTTGTGTTTTGGGGGGTACGAGGGTTAAATTGGCTTTTAAAAGAAATTTTTGAACGTCCAAGACCTGGATGGAGTCAGCTAATTGACGCATCACACTACAGTTTTCCAAGCGGCCATGCGATGAATTCGAGCGCATTTTTTGTGGGACTATTATGCCTTGTTTTAGCGTATTCCAAGACACAAAGTGTGAGAAGTATTGCCTATACAAGCTTTATTCTACTAATCATATTAGTTGGGTTCAGTCGAATGTATTTAGGTGTCCATTACTTAACAGATGTATTAGCCGGTTATGCTTTGGGTATCTCTTGGGCGATTAGCATGTATCAGCTCTATTGTAAATTCATGCAGTCTTCTTTAAAGAAATACCAGTTCCCGACATAATATATACCATTACAAATTCTTAACGAATATTTCATTTTATTGATTTAGAACCAAACGGTTATCCACTGACTTTAACAAGATGATACACTAGTAAAAGCATGGCGAACGCCATGCTTTTTTGGAGAGATTTATGCTAAGGTAGTTTAATTATAAAAGAAAGTATGAATAAAACATGTATTTGAAATGAAGGATTTTGATCTATCTATCGCTAATATAAATGACATAGTATTAATTCATACATAGGATGCAGGATAGAACATTGAGGTTTGGAGGGAAGACATTTGAATGTGTGGACGAATTTAAAAAAACAGTTAAATATCATTACGGAATACGATGTTACAATTATGCAAACAGAAGAAAAAGGAGAAAGAAGAGGATATAAACCGGTTCATCGTTTAACGGTAAAAGCTCTCGACCATCAAGATGCAGCGGTTAAAGTCTTTCAACAGTTCAACATTGCTGACAATTTGCCAAAAGAATGCAATGCTCGTTTTATTAGTACAGGAGATATTTTATTAATTGATGAAGGTACTAAAGGAAAGTATTATTATAAACTTTGGACGGATGGATGGCAAAGAGTAAATCGGATTCACGTCCGGTAAATCAATTATTGATAAAGCAAAGCGACCAATCAGGCCGCTTTTTTATTAAAAAAGTTAATAGTCGCGCATATGGTGTCCAGGACCATTTTTGCGTTTATTTGCTGTATGCTCATCACCATGTGCCTCTTGCTCCGCAATAATGGCTTCTTGAGGAATGTGGTTGTTTTTCTTTGGTGAATTAATGCGATTACGATGTTTTTTGCCCATATGATCACCTCATTTATTTAAAAATAGTGTTCTTGAGTAGCTTTCCTCGAAACATGTTTTTCATTACGCCATTTTTTTCAGTACATAGTTCAGCAAAAACGTTGGAATAATGAAAGGCAGAGAAAGAAATCAGTAATTAATTCGACAAATTATGTTATAGTGAGAAGGTAACATTTTTACACAATAGGAGGTACAAAGATGAGTGTACATATTGGGGCAAAAAAAGGTGAAATTGCAGAAACGATCTTACTCCCTGGAGATCCGCTTCGTGCAAAATACATTGCGGAAACATTTCTAGAAGATGTTACTTGCTACAATGAAGTTCGCGGAATGTTAGGATTTACAGGAAAATATAAGGGAAAACGTGTTTCTGTACAAGGAACAGGGATGGGCGTTCCGTCTATCGCTATTTATGTAAATGAGTTAATGAATGAGTATGGTGTTCAAAACTTAATTCGTGTCGGAACTTGTGGGGCGATTCAAAAAGATGTAAAAGTTCGTGACGTTATTTTAGCTATGTCTTCATCAAGTGATTCACAAATGAATCGCGTGAAATTTGGACCTATTGACTATGCGCCAACTGCGAATTTCGACTTATTAAAGCGTGCATATGACGCTGGAGTTGAAAAAGGATTACACCTAAAAGTAGGTAACGTTTTCACTTCTGATCAATTCTACAATGAAGATGGACAACTAGAAAAGCTGGCTGCACACGGTGTACTAGCAGTTGAAATGGAAACAACAGCACTGTATACGCTAGCAGCTAAATATGGGCGTAATGCGCTGTCTGTTTTAACGGTAAGCGATCACATCTTTACAGGTGAAGAAACAACAGCTGAAGAGCGTCAAACAACATTTAATGATATGATTATCGTTGCTTTAGAAGCAGCAATCAATGAGTAATAAATAGTTGAATTCTGTTCGCAATTCCCTTATAATATCTTTATGAATAAGATTCCTTAAAGGGGAGTAGCGTCAGGTTTTTCCTGAAATAAAGTCGACATTTCGTAGAGAAATCTACCGGCTTTATTGGCATAGTAAAACAATGTCTAGCAAGACCTTTACCGATTAGTGGTGAAGGTCTTTTATTGTTTAAATGAGAGATAAAAGATGTAACCATAATCGTTTGTTCTTATTTTTATGTTAAAAAGAGGAGAAGCGATGATTCGTTGAAACGAAAAAAGAAACTATTTTTAATGGTAGCATTCCTTGTGTTGAGTAAATTATTTTTACTTGCAATGTTGACCTTGGAGGTGAAAAATCCGCCTCGATTTCAACATTTATTTGGCTTAATTTCAGTCAGCTATTCATTAAATTATACGGAAGTTCCACCTCGACGTTAATGAGTAGGACTTCACTAAAAAAGAGCGTGCAGTTTACGCTCTTTTTTAATGGTGTGAATTAGAAAAGAAATCGGTTCAACACGATCGTAAAAAATATATTTTCAATTCAAAGAAGATATGGTACGATAACCTACGTTCAAAACGGCTTTGGTTTTCGTGAGAGTCGAAAATCAATTTACTATATACTATGAGGTGATTTAGTGAGCGTAGCAGCTATTAAGCAGCAGTGGTTTTCAAATATCCGAGGAGATATTCTCTCAGGAATGACCGTTGCACTTGCATTAATTCCCGAAGCACTTGCATTTTCCATCATTGCAGGAGTAAATCCTATGGTAGGTCTATATGCTTCTTTTTGTATGGCAATTGTCATTGCATTTACTGGGGGAAGACCAGCAATGATTTCTGCCGCAACTGGTGCAATGGCTCTTTTAATGATTGATCTAGTGAAAACTCATGGGGTTGAGTATTTGTTTGCGGCGACAATCTTAACTGGAATTATTCAGCTCGTTTTAGGTGTGCTGAAAGTTGGAAGGTTTTTATCATTTTTACCACAAACGGTTATGTTTGGTTTTGTTAACGCGTTAGGGATTTTAATTTTCACTGCTCAATTTCAGCATTTTAAAGGTGCGAACTGGGCTATGTACGCGATGGTAGCAGGAACATTATTAATTGTATATGTATTCCCTCTTGTAACTAAGATAGTTCCAGCACCATTAGTAGCGATTGTATTTATGACGACCATGGCCATTTTTGGTGGAGGATTTGGCTTGAAAACGGTAGGAGATATGGGAGAGATTACGCGTACACTACCAGCTCTTCATTTTCCAGCAGTAGAATTATCACTAGAAACATTATTGATTATTCTACCGTATTCACTACCGTTAGCGATTGTAGGTTTGTTAGAATCATTACTAACTGCGACAGTTTTAGATGATATGACGGATACAGATTCCAATAAAAATAAAGAGGCACGTGGACAAGGTTTTGCTAACATAGTTACAGGTTTATTCGGTGGAATGGCAGGATGCGCTATGATTGGACAATCTGTAATCAACGTAAAATCAGGTGGACGTGGAAGACTTTCAACACTTATAGCAGGCGTGTTTTTATTATTTTTAATTATGGTGTTAGGTGATGTTGTAAAGCAGATTCCAATGGCCGCGCTTGTTGGCGTCATGTTTATGGTAGCGGTAGGCACGTTTGATTGGCGATCTGTTAAAGACATTCATAAGTATCCTGTATCGGATTCTGTTGTTATGATTGCAACAGTTGTTGTTGTAATGCTTACACATAATTTAGCGCTAGGAGTTATGGTTGGTATTGTCATTAGTACGGTCGTGTTTGGTTGGAAAATGGCGAGATTAACAATAATAAAAGAAGAAGAGTCTGATCGAATAGTTTATCACGTTAAAGGTCCTCTTTTCTTTGCAACAACAACAGCTTTTGTAAATGCATTTCATTACGAAGATGAACAAGCAATAATTGTAGTTGATTTTTCAAACTCTTACGTTTGGGATCAATCTGCAATGTTAGCCGTGGCGAAAGTTATAGGAAAGTATGAAAGCAATAATAAAAAGGTAATATTACAAGGGATGAACGGTGCTACCAAAAAAGCGATGGGGCGAATTGGCTTAGAATCTTCGATATAGATAGCATAAAGAGGTGACTATTCACCTCTTTATTTTATTGAAAACGATAAAATGCATATTATAATCATATTGTCATTAAATAAGGGAGGTGTTTTAAATAATTGTTAAACGAGGTTCCACCACTTCCTTAAAGGTCATTATTTTTCTAATCGGAATTGCAGTGTTTACTTTGTGTATTTATTGGATGCCTGTGTGAACCATTAAAGACGTAGAAGCACATCCTGGTAGGGATTACTCGCTCTATCCCCTTTTAGTATGTGCGTATGGAATTTGTATTACATTTTCTTCATTGTATTAATGATAATAAGCTTAAAGGTGATTTCTATAATCACAGGAGATGATGCAGCAGGACCTATAGCGATAAGTTTGATAGGAATTTTTGCAACAAGTATCCTCACAGCCATTGTGGACGTACTTCTGAAGCCATTAAAAAATTTCCTGGATAAAAATAGGTGTAATTTTATTATTAAATTCCCTACCGTTGAGTATAAAAATGATAATAGAACTTATTCATAATCAAAAAAGAAGTGAAAATATAAAAAAGCAGTTGGATTACGAAATCCACTGCTTTTTTTGTTACAACTTACTGTTGATATTAATGTTAAAACAGTAACGAATTGGGCTGCGAGTTTTGATTTTATGCTTCAAAACCGAACCCGTTAATTTTATACCGCTCTTTTTATTTTACTCTGTACCAAACATATATCGTTTTTGGTGCCAAGATATTCCAAACATTAATCCAATGGCAAACATACTACCCATTAGGGAGCTACCACCGTAAGAAATAAATGGTAGAGGGATACCTGTAATTGGTAATACTTGAATCGTCATACCGATATTTTGAAAGACGTGGAAGGTAATCATCGTAATGACACCTACGCATAAATAAGAGTTAAATTCATTTTTTGTTTCTAATCCAAGTTTAATTAAGTAATAAATAAGAAGGAAAAACAAGCTGATAACAATGCTTCCTCCTATAAAACCGAACTCTTCACCTATTACGGCAAAGATAAAGTCTGTTTGACTTTCTGGAATGTAAACAACGCCATTTCCCGGGCCTTTTCCGTTGACCATCCCAGAACCGATAGCATTCAGTGATTTCACTAAGTGATATGCTTCACCTGTGCTGTAAGTGGTTGGGTCTAGCCATGCATAGATCCGACCAAATTGATACTGCTTAACACCTAAATATTTTTCAAGGAAATCAGGAGCATAAATTACTAGTGCAAGAATGCCGGCACCTATTGAACCAAGCCCTAAAAAAGCAGGAACAATTAGCTTCCACGTTACTCCCGATACAAAGACCAGACCTACAAAAATCGCTAATAAAACAAGCGCAGTTCCTAAGTCAGGTTGCTGCATCACAAGAAGCAGAGGAAAACCTAATGTTGCCCCCATTTTTGCTAGTAATAAAAGGTCTTCACGTATCGTGCGAATGCGATATTTTTCGTTGTGCTTAACAATAATATTACTCAATACAATAATCAAGAAAACTTTTACAAACTCAGAAGGCTGTAATGAAAAGCCAGGTAGTGTAAACCAACTTTTTGCACCGTTAATTTCTCGAGCAATACTGCTCGGCGCAATAATTAAGAAAATTAGAAGGAAGTTTCCAAAACCATAGAAGACCCACGAGAGTTTTTGTAATTGATCAGAATCTAGTCGCATTACAAATGCAATAATTACTGCTCCAATTACGTAGAAAGCAACTTGTTTAATAACAAAGTTTGAATCATATTGTCCAATAGTTTGTGCACTATTAATAGCAGTAATACTTACGCAGAAAAAAAGAAAGAGAAGAAAAGCTAAATTCCAGTCAAATCTACTAACATTTCGTTGATTTTCACCCATACTATTCACCTATCAATATCGAATCTAATTATATTCTTAATGTGGCACGCTAGTGTTAAGCCACAAAAGATATCTTCACTATGATGAAGATAATATCATACAGCCTCTTATTATACATGAATCATTCTACAATATAAATAGGTCAAACGATAACATTTTGCCTTTTACATCTTTTTGCTAGATTTTTAAGGTGGATAGGACTAAATCTAGCAATCTTATCATAGAGATTACTATATAAAAGATAATTTAATCAATTGCTAATCACTAGTAAATTTAATAGATAAAAATGAAAATTGAGTGAAAGAGTCTCTTATATAATAGAGGATAAGGAGGATTAGCTTATGATTTGGGGCGTGATTCTTGTAGGCTTATTCATTTGGTGTTCCTGTTACTATACCGTGTGTCACCATGGTTATATATCAACAAAAGCTGGCAATTTAGCTGCTGTATATACGGCAATGAGCACAAGCTTTATAACCGCTTTTACGATGTTTGTATTAGTGGAAGAAACGCTTATGTTCTCAAGTATTTGTGCTGCTTGTGCAGGTATAGGAGTAGGATGGTTTATTGCGATTCCTTTCACAGTGAAAACAATTATAGGTGGTATTGTTAGCGGTGTTATTGCTAGTTTCAGCTTTTATACAATCCATCTCTTTTGGTCATATAGCAACGGGATTTTATGGGGGATTTTTATTTTAATCTCCATAGTAGGAAGCAGCCAGTCTCTCTTTAAAGTTTTAAAAGAAATTCCTATGTTTGAATCAGTTTTTGTTAAACGTTGCATTCAACACCCCTTTGTTTTAACTCCAATATTCGTTTTAATCTTTTTTGTATATCAATTTATTGAACGATACATGTCGCAATATGATCCTACTCGAAAAACCTAGTGTATGGATATTCACCTATTCAAAAAGTGAAGCATATAGTAATTTAAATGCACATTGGAAAGGAGAATATATATGTATCGATATTATTACGACCCTCGCTTTCAAATTATATTTCCAGGACAGGGTGGGCAAGGTTTTCCACCGCGACCACCAGGACAAGGTGGAAGCTTTTTACCACCACCTCCACCACCAGGGCAGGGAGGCGTACCAGGTTTTCCACCACCTTCTGGTCAAAGTGGTCCCCCAACAGGTCCACCGCCTGCTTTTACACCTCAATTAGCTTCTTCGGGAGGACCATCTCTTTATGCTGTAGATCCTGGTTCGATAGCAGGTTGTCTGTATAAATACACGTATATCTGGGCAAAAGGTGGGCGGTCATATTGGTTCTATCCAACATATGTCGGCCGCAAATCCGTAGCAGGGTATCGTTGGACTGGATTCAACTGGATATATGCTGGGATTGATTTAGATCGAGTGAACGAATTTCAGTGTTATTAAAGAGGTTGGGACATAAGTATCTCAGTCAATGATATATCTGAACTATCGCGAGTTAACTACTTTCGATAGTGCGGATATTTTTTTTGTTTCGGAAAAATTTTAAAAAAATCATTTAAACGGTTGACGAATAAAGAACAGAATTATATAATAAATCTTGAATTCGAGATAATAAACCAAATTAAAATCTTGAAATGAAAATAAATGATTTAAAGATAAACGGGAGATGAGAACTATGACAAACGTGTTATATGTAAAAGTAAATCCACAAGTTGATGAGGCGTCCTTCTCAACACGCTTAGCTCAAGCATTTTTAGATGAGTATCAAACGGTGAATCCAAGTGATACAGTAACAACAGTCGACCTTTATAAAGAAGGCGTTCCTTTAATTGATTCTGATGTGTTAAGCGCTTGGGGGAAAGCTGGAGCAAATCAAGAGCTAACAGAAGATGAAACAGTAAAAGTTGAGCGTATGGGAGCCTTATTAGAGCAGTTCTTACAAGCTGATAAAGTAATTTTTTCAGCACCGATGTGGAACTTAAGCTTTCCACCACTTATGAAAGCATATATTGATAACATTTTGATTGTTGGGAAAACATTCAAGTACACTGAAAGCGGACCTGTTGGATTAGCTACTGGAAAGAAAGTAGCATTATTAGAAGCGCGCGGCGGTGTTTATAGCGAAGGACCAGCTGCAGAACTTGAGTTTACACAGAAATACTTCCGCACTGTAATGGGCTTTATTGGTATTCAAGATGTTGAATTAGTTGTTGCTGAAGGCATGGCTTATGCTCCAGCAGAAGCAGATCAAATTTTAGCTAATGCAGTAGAGAAAGCAAAAAGTGTGGCAAAGACATTTTAATAAGTAGTGAAAAAAAGAGTATGGTAAAGGCTATACTCTTTTTATATTTCAGCGAGTTAAATCAATTCCGATATTATTCCATCGAAAGAACTTTTTTGTTTACAATACATCGTAGGCATGTTTAAATAGTGAACATATTTATCTCAATATCCTGATCTAATGAGGGGAGCATTGTATACAAATGTTGAGGATATAAGAAGAAGTTTCTTCTTAATAAAGCTACGTTTTTCAAAGGTAATAAAGGGGTATGCTACCAATAAAATGATAAAGGAAAGGTGATTAACATGTTTAAAAAACTTTTTGGCGGTAAGACGAAATCTAAAGAAACACTAGTAACGGCACCAATGACTGGCAAAATCCTTCCATTAGAGCAAGTTCCAGACCCGGTGTTTTCTCAAAAAATGATGGGCGATGGATTTGCTATTGAACCAACCGATGGACAAGTAGTATCTCCAGTGGCAGGAGAGGTAGTCCAATTATTCCACACAAAGCATGCTGTCGGATTAAAAACAGAAGCAGGTACGGAAGTACTTATACATATTGGACTGGAAACAGTAGCAATGGAAGGGGAAGGCTTTGAAGCGCATATTCAAGCGGGCGATAAGGTAGAAGTAGGCACACCTCTTATTACGTTTGATTTACCATTAGTGACAGAAAAAGCGAAAAGTATTATTACGCCTGTTGTCATTACGAATAGCGACGCAGCAGATTCATTTGAAGTTGTAGCAAGTGGTGATGTTCAAAAAGGACAAACTCAATGTGCGAAAGTGACAATGAAATAAATTTGTCACCTTCTTCCTGCTGAGGAGGAATAACCGGTTGAAGATATTTAAAGTATTAAACAACAATGCAGCCGTTGTAAAAGAAGGAAAAATTGAAAAGATTGTAATGGGCCCGGGGATTGCCTTTCAAAAAAGCAAAAATGATATTTTAAATAAAGCCAAAGTTGAAAAAGTTTTTGTAATGAAAGAAGAAAATGAAAAATTTCAAGAAATATTAAAAAGCCTACCTGAAGAGCATATTCAAGTGGCAGAAGAAATTATTTCGTATGCGGAACAGCAGCTAGGCGTTACGCTTAGTGATCATGTTCATATCGCTTTAAGTGATCATTTATCATTTGCAATTGAAAGGTTATCTCGAGGAATTTTAATTCAAAATAAACTTTTACATGAAATTAAAGCACTATATCGTCCGGAATACGATATAGGTGTATGGGCGATTGAACAAGTTTCTAAACGTTTAAAAGTTCAGATGCCAATTGATGAAGCAGGTTATATCGCTCTTCACATTCATACAGCTAAATTGCATACATCCAATATGGAACAGGTAATGATGAATACAACAATCATCAACGAAATGATTGAGATTATTACAGAAGAACTTGACCTTAAAATTGATGAAGAGAGCATTTCGTACCAGCGACTACTCACTCATTTACGCTTTGCGTTAAATCGAATTGCTGAAGATGAGCCTTTTCATTCAATGGATGAAGATATGTTGAACATGCTGCAAACTAAGTACAAGCGTGCTTATACATGTGCTTTAAAGATTGGAGCATTTCTGAAAGCCGAATATGACATAAATTTTCCACCTTCTGAACTTGGCTATATTACGCTCCATATTGAAAGAATTGGTCAAAGGGCCTAAAAAAGTCTTGACGAACAATGTCGAAATAGATACAATGAAAGCGTATTAATTGAATAAGCGGGATTGTGACTGGTTAAGCAGGCAAGACCTAAAATGCGTGAAATATGTATGCACTGCTGTTGTGTATATGTATTTGAGTACGCGTTTTAGGTCTTTTTTGTTGTCATCTGGCTAGTTGAATCGCAGAAACTATATTAAAAACATGTGATAAAGGGGGCGTTCGCATGGATGTGAAAGACATTGCGAAAAAGCTTGTTCCGCTTTTAGGTGGAAAAGAAAACGTTACCAGCGCTCAGCACTGCGCTACGCGCTTGCGTTTAGTCATTCGAGATGAAAGCAAAATTGATCAAAAAGGTTTAGATGAAATAGACGATATTAAAGGTGCTTTCTCTAATTCAGGGCAATTTCAAATCATTTTTGGCACAGGACTTGTTAATAAAGTCCATGCAGAATTTATGAAAGAGTTAGGTGTAGAGAATCAAACAACAGAGCAGCCTGAAAATCATCAAGAAGAAATGAAGAAAAAGATGAATCCTTTCGCAAGGTTTGCTCGTATGCTTTCAAATATTTTTGTTCCGATTATCCCTGCCATTGTTGCAAGTGGTTTACTAATGGGGCTACTTGGAATGATGAAAGCATTTAAGTGGGTTTCAGAAGACAGCTCACTTTTCATTTTACTAGATATGTTTTCAAGTTCCGCGTTTATCATCTTGCCAATCTTGATAGGATTTTCAGCTGCTAAGGAATTTGGAGCGAATCCGTATTTAGGAGCCGTAATGGGTGGAATATTAACTCATCCAATGCTATTAAACCCATGGACCTTAGCAGATGCCAAGCCTGAATATATGGACTTTTTTGGATTAAGTATTCCGTTAATTGGCTATCAGGGTACCGTTGTACCGATTTTACTTGCGATTTATGTGATGAGTAAAATTGAAAAAGGGTTGCGTAAAGTTGTTCCAAACGCAATTGATTTACTAGTAACACCATTTTTGACAGTTATTGTTACAGGGTTTATTTCTCTGTTATTTATTGGACCATTTGGAAGATATATTGGTGATTTGATTTCAATTGGTTTACAATCAATGTATGATGTAGCGGGTGTATTTGCTGGGATCGTGTTTGGTGGTTTGTATTCCACGATTGTATTAACAGGACTACAACATAGTTTTCATGCAATTGAAGCAGGACTTCTTGCAAACCCTGATATCGGAGTTAATTTCTTACTTCCTATATGGGTATGCGCTAATGTTGCACAGGGTGGTGCCGGATTGGCCGTATATTTTAAAACAAAGAATGCAAAAACAAAGAAAATCGCAATTCCAGCCGCTGTTTCTTCGTTTCTTGGGATTACGGAACCAATTATCTTTGGTGTAAACTTAAAGTTACGTAAACCATTTATTGCAGCAGCTATAGGTGGTGCTGCTGGTGGTGGATATGTTGTGTTAACGAATGTTGTTGCAAACGCATACGGTTTAACAGGTATCCCGATGATGGCTATTGCAGCTCCACTTGGGATGAGTAATTTAATTAACTATATTATTGGAATGGTTATCTCGGTAGGAGTAGCATTTATTGTTACGTGGTTTATGAAATTAGAAGAAGAATAAAGAAGGTAAAAGAAAAGTAGGAGTAAAATGACAGTTCATTTTACTCCACTTTTCTTAATTTATACTCATAAAGAAAGAGAGGGGAAAAAAATGAAAAACGGTGTTATTTCATTAAGAGAAGCATTAGTTGACTTTATTCCGTTAGATCATACGAATCTTACATATCAAAAAAGTCCAGGGGGTGCGCCTGCAAACGTGGCGGTAGGAGTATCAAGATTAGGCTTGAAATCCACATTTCTAGGGAAAGTTGGGAATGATGTATTAGGTCATTTTTTAAAAGATACGCTTGATGAATATGGTGTTAATACAAACAACATGCTGCTTACAGATGAAGCACGTACAGGAGCGGTTTTCGTTACGTTAGATAAAGACGGTGACCGCAGCTTTAATTTTTACATTGATCCAAGCGCAGATCGCTTTTTTCACGAAGCAGAAATTGATGAAGAGCTATTTAAAGAAAATCGTATTCTTCACTTCGGTACGATTTCAATGATTAGTGAACCTTCCCGCTCTGCCACTTTGAAAGCTGTAGAACTTGCGAAGAAGAATGATGTTCTTGTGTCATTCGATCCTAATGTTCGTTTAACGTTGTGGAAAGACGAAGAAAAATTGAAACGTACCATTCTAGAGATGCTTCCAAAAGCAGATATTGTAAAGCTTTCAGAAGAAGAGCTTGCTTTTATTACCGGAAAAGAAATGATTGAAGAAGGAGTGGAAGCGTTAAGCCATTATGCTATCCCGCTTTTAATTATTACATTAGGAGCAGAGGGAAGCCTAGCTGTATCTTCTAAAGCAAAAGTAGCTATTTCCGCTATGAAAGTGAACGCTGTTGATACAACAGGTGCAGGAGATGCCTTTGTGTCTGGTATGCTTTATTCCATTAATCAATATAATGGTCAACTTTCAGACTTGACAGAAGAAGAGCTTACTTCTTTTGGACGCTTTGCAAGTGTTTCTGGGGGACTAGCAGCTTCAACAAAAGGTGCGATGACGGCATTACCTACAATTCAAGAGATTGAAAAGCTTCTTGTGAAGTGAAAAAAGAGACTGAGACATAAGTAGTTCAGCCTCTACTATACCTGAACGATTGAGAGTTCATAACTTTTAATCGTTCAGGTTTTTTTGGTTGATTGTGAAAACAATGTTGGAAACAGGGGGGAATGGAGCGTAGGACACTCGACTCCTGCGGGAAAGAGAGGGAAAACTGAGATCCCGCAGCGCAGCGAGGAAGCTCAGGTTCCTCCCCGCGGAAAGCGAGTGGCCGTAGCGCAATGGAACGAACGTGTTGAGACAAACCAAAGAGATGGGAACAGCTAGTGTTCGTCTTTTAGAAGCCATCATTTTGTTATGTCCCAAACTCTTTTCTATAAAATATAAGCCTTGATGAAACTTTTTCACAAATAAACCGTAGAAGATAAAGACGTACGTATTGTGTCAGCACATTGTAAATGCTACACTACTAGTAGATTCATTAACTACAGTTTAGAAAGAGAGTAAACATATGGATTTTTATCATGATTTGTTTCTATATGTTCCGTACTTAACTGCCCTTATGGCTTATGTAGTCTGCTATTATATGCTTCGGGAATCGAGGTATGTAGCGGTACGCACAGAGGAGCTAAGAGAATCGACTTGTATTCAAACTAGCGTAGCAGTATTTACGGCATGGAAGCGTTTGAAGACGCTTATTCATGTATATAGAAAAACACCGGTAAAAGAAAAAAACACGGATGAAGAAGACCCTTTCCTTCTTATTTTTGCTTAATGTAATCATTTAAACAATTAGGAGGAAAGAAAATGAAACGACATTATAAATTAGTAGCAGTTTTAGGGATGGTATTAATTGCATTAGCAGGGTGTAGTACACAAAATCCTGTTACGTCTACAAGCGGTGG
Organism: Priestia sp. FSL W8-0001; assembly: GCF_038050335.1. NCBI lineage: Bacteria > Bacillati > Bacillota > Bacilli > Caryophanales > Bacillaceae > Priestia > Priestia sp. FSL W8-0001. The sequence continues at coordinate 2,642,348 of NZ_JBBPAL010000001.1, read as the reverse complement.
ATTTTGGGATCACTACTTTGTATATCCACTGTCTCTTGCTTTGACAAAGGTAGCAGAATTCCTTGGTGGTAGTTATGGTTTATCAATTATTGCTGTCACGATTATTATTCGTCTAGTCTTATTACCGCTTATTTTAAAACAGCAAAAAAGCACCATGGCTATGCAAGCATTACGCCCGGAAATGGAAGCTATACAAAAGAAATATGCAGGTAAAAAAGATCCTGAAACGCAGCAAAAGCTTCAAAAAGAAATGATGGCTTTGTATCAAAAACATCAAATTAACCCACTAGGTGGATGTTTACCTATTTTAATTCAAATGCCAATTATTTTTGCGTTTTATAACGCCATTGCACGTACGGGAGAAATTGCGGAACATTCATTTTTATGGGTAAGCTTAGGTGCTCCAGATCCATACTTTATTTTACCAATTGTTGCAGCTATTACAACATTCTTACAAATTCGTGTAAGTATGACGGATGAAATTCAGCCTCCAATGAAGATGATGATGAACATTATGCCAATCTTCGTATTAGTAGCTGGTTTTACACTTCCGTCAGCTTTAGCTCTATATTGGGTAATTGGTAACTTATTTGGTATTGGACAAGGTTATTATTTAAAAAAGAGAATGACGTTCCTAAAAAGTAAATCAGATACTAAACCAGCTCCTACAAAATAAAGAAAAAGGCAGTCGTAGTATATACGATTGCCTTTTTCTTTTGGTTAACAACATTTTACTTGTGAAAAATGATATAAATTGGATTAACTTACATATTTCTAAGGCATAACAAAAAGAGACTGAGACATAAGTAGTTCAGCCTCTACTATACCTGAACGATTGAGAGTTCATAACTTTTAATCGTTCAGGTTTTTTGGTTGATTGTGAAAACAATGTTGGAAACAGGGTGGAATGGAGCGTAGGACACTCGACTCCTGCGGGAAAGAGAGGGAAAACTGAGATCCCGCAGCGCAGCGAGGAAGCTCAGGTTCCTCCCCGCGGAAAGCGAGTGACCGTAGCGCAATGGAACGAACGTGTGGAGACAAATCAAAGAGATGGGGAACAGCGAGTGTTCGTCTTTTAGAAGCAATCATTTTGTTATGTCCCAAACTCTTTTTTTATAGGTTTTTGTCATGAGATGTTTGGATTTGTGCAAGGATAAGAAGAAGTAGATGTGACAGATAAATTTAATTAAAAGGAGTGACAAAATGAGGCGCTTTTTCTTATGCTTCTTCATGATATTATTGCTTCCAAGTACAGTTGAATCAGCTTCTAACTTCAAGGTAAGTTTTATTCGAGATGGTGACGTGTGGGTTTATGAAAACGGAAAAGAAACAAAACTTTCTTCAACTAATGAGGCAAGTGAACCGATTTGGTCAAAGCATGGAGCTTATATCGCCTATAAAAATGGAGAATCGTTGATGGTAGCTAGTGTAAAAGGCAAGCAAATTGAAATTGAAAAAGATGTCCAAAGTTATCAGTGGTCACCAACTGGTATGGAGATAGCGTACATATCAAACGACATTTTAACTATCTACAATGTTAAACAAAAGAAAAAAAGCCACGTAGCTCTTGGCGTTGATCAGTTTTCATGGTTCCCAGATGGTAAACAATTTTTAATAACGGAGTCAGCAACCTTATCACCGAGAGGTTGGGGAGCGGTTAAATTATATACGGTTGAAAAAAATGCAAATCTAGATATAAAAAAGGTCGAACCTTTTGCAACCTTACCTCATCCAAGCGACTCTTTTTTTGCTTATACAACGAGCGAATTTAAGTGGTCAGAAAATGGACATTGGATTAGCTTTTTAGCTATTCCGACAGCTTCTATGTCAGCTGATGGAAACACGCTATGCGTTATAACTTCTGAAGGTAAAGCGTTTCAATCAATCGGTACAATGCTAAACGTATCAAATTGGTTTAAGTGGTCTCCCCATCAGCAAGAGCTAGCTTTTATTAATGGAGAAGGTCGGATTGCTACTGAAAATAAAACGTTCACGTTAAAAGAAATGCCCGTTTTTAAAGAGCATATTTTTACTCCAAAAGGTTTTGCTGACTGGGATTTTACGTGGGGGGCAAATAAGCAAATTATTATTTCACGAGTACAAGAAGCGGATTGGTCAAACGACGCTAAGAAACGCCCGCTTCCCTCACTTTATACAATTAACTTAGCAAAAAACCAGCAAGAAAAATTGACTAATCCTTTAAAAGGTTGGGGGGATTATGCGCCAACATATATCAATCAGTCCAAGCAAACCCTATGGATACGTACGAATCGTAAAAGAGCCAATATTATGGCTGGTAGTACAAAGCAAGAAAAAATACTCATTAAAGATGTCGATGTGCCTGATAATTATTATGATTTATATCGGTGGAATGATGTTTTCACTGTATACGAGCCCTAACATGTAAGAAAATAAGCGAAAACCAGGTGAGGATATGAACATTCGATTGTTAACCAAAGAAGATGCAGATATTTATTGGGAACTACGTTTAAGAGCCCTACGAGACCATCCAGAAAGCTTTGTTTTAAGCTATGAAGAAGAATGTGAAAAAGAAGTGTCAGATATTCGTAAGCAATTTCCTACATTTGAAGACGAGTTTATCATGGGAGGGTTTCTCGATGATAAACTTGTTGGAATTGTAGGTTATAAAAAACAAAAACCTTTAAAAGTTCAGCATAAAGGAGATATCTGGGGAATGTACGTAGCTCCTGAAGCAAGAGGAATGGGGCTTGGGAAATCACTTTTAAAAGCAGTTATTGAACAAGCTTCAAAATCAACGGAGCTGCTGCAAATTTATCTTGTGGTCGCAGCTAATAATCAAGGAGCAAAAGCTCTGTACACTGCTTTAGGATTTAATAGCTATGGGTTTGAAAAACAAGCTCTACATGTAGAGGATAAATTCATTGACGAAGAGCATATGGTTCTTTATATGTAGAAGAATCAAAGGGCTGAGAAATAAGCATTTCAGTGAACTAGATATCCGAACGATTGCGAGTTAACTGGCAATCGTTCGGATATTTTTGTTGGTTATGGAAATAAGTTATAAATTGAGTGTCTGCAGTGCAATGCAAAGAACGTGTTTCTATAACTTACTTATGTTAGCAACGTCACGATTCGCCTTTGAGAGTTAATTTTCTTGTCTAAAAATGTATGTGAAGGCACTATTTATGTAGTAAATATGCTACTATTTAACTAACCATTATTTATTATATGTTTTACTAAAGGAAGGATAAGTAAAATGGAATCATTAATTCAATTGAAAAATATCTCAAAATCATACAAAAAGCAAACGGTACTAGAGAACGTCCATACAACTTTTCAAAAGGGAGAAACAGTAGCGATTGTTGGCAAGAACGGTGCTGGAAAAAGTACGTTGTTAAAGATTGTAGGAGGGTTAATTAAGCCCACCAAGGGGAGCGTAACAATTGATACATCCATTGGTTTACCGGCCTTTGTGGTTGAACAATTTCCTCAAGAGCTTCCGTTTCGGCTTCAAGATTATCTATTTCATATGGGACGTATTCAACAAATCTCGAAAAAAAAACTACTGTTAAAAATTGAAGAGCTGCTCGAGACCTTTGATATGACCGAGTATAAATACGAAGAAATTACTTCTTTTTCAAAAGGAATGAAGCAGAAAGTAAATATGATGCAAGCGATGCTGGGATCTTCAGAGCTTCTTCTTCTTGATGAACCGTTATCTGGTCTAGATGCCAAAGCGCAGGTTGACGTTGAGAAAGCGTTTAGACGATTAAAAGATCGAGGAATGACCATTATTTTTACCTGTCATGAAGAAAGATTAATTCAAGTAACGGCGGATCGAGTGATTACAATTGGTGCTCACAAAATACTTCGAAGTCAGCGTATTGAATGTATAGATAAACTGGCTGTTATTGAAGCGGATTTTATTATGAATAAGCCTATTCGAGAGCTGAAAGGTAAGTGTGCTAAGGTTGAGCAACACGGCAGTCGCTATACGCTTTATATTAGAAAGCAAGATATGAATCAATTGCTCAAAGAGCTAATTAATGTGCGAGCGGATATTCATCGTGTAGAAATTATTGAAAGGGAAGACTATTAGAAATGATTGCATTAATACGATATCATTATCTTACATATTTAAAGTCATATCGGTATATTCCGCCATTGGCTTTGTATTTAATCTTATTAATTATTACCTATACATACACACCAAATCCGGTATTAGACAGTTTCTATAATACTTCTATTTATTTATTCTTTATCTTTTCGTGGATTACAATTTCATTTATGCACGCGGAAAATAGTAAGCAAGAAAGAATTACAAGGCTGCATGTGAGGAAGAAATCAGTTTATTTCATCAGTAAAATAATCAGTGCTGTAGTGCTGTCAATTATTCTAAGCGCTGTTTCAATTTTATATCCAATCGTCTTTGACATGTTTTCTTCAATGCCCACTGCTAAGGAGCAAGTGTTTGGATATTTACTGCATTTAGTAAGCTGCTTAACAAGCATGAGCGTGTCATTATTGTTCACTCGTCATATGCTTCGCACTGGTAATCTTTCGTGGTTTGGCCCAGTGTTTGTGTTGGTATTAACGTTGGCAGTAGCGGGTGTTCCTTATCCTTATGAAGGTTTGCAAATGGTTATTTATTTATTGCCGCCAATAGCAGCCCTGATACACTTTATAAGTGAGGATATTCATGTTTGGATAGGCTTTTGTTGGGGGCTTGCTTACTCAGCTGTCGTCATAGGTTTTTATTTATCAATTGTCCGTAACCGAGATATTTAAATTTGCTCAGTACAATAAAGCCCCTTTTACACCGGGAAATTAAATGTAAAAAGGGGCTTTTCATAAGGATGAACGACTTTATATAGACGGTCAGGATAATTAGTGAAAATACCGTTCACGCCCCATTGAATTAACTTTTTCATCTCTTTTGTATCGTTTACCGTATAAGCATGAATGTCTAGTCCATATGATTGGACCATTTTTATATAGCTTTTTGTTAACGTCTTTGAACTTGAGCCAATTCCATCAGCATATCGATGAATATTTTTTAATTGATGTGACGTTAATAAACCTTGTCTATAGGAAACTAATTGAATGAGCATAATGGAAGGTTCTAAGTGGTGAAAAGTCCGCAAACTTTCATCACTGAACGATTGAATAATAAGCTGTTGTTTATTTATAGTGTACTTATCTAAAAGAGCCATTAGCTTTTTTTCCATACCGGGATATTCATGAGGTGATTTTGTTTCAATATAATAACGAATGTCGTTTCCAAACGTGGCAAAAATTTCGTCAAGCGTTGGAATATAAGCTCCTTTTCGCTTGCTAGAAAACCAGCTTCCCGCATCTAAAGTCTGCAGTTGCTTTACGGTTTTATTCTTTACATATCCCGTTCCATTCGTTGTACGGTGTAGGGCATAGTCATGAATGGCAACTAATTGGCCATCTTTAGACATATGCAGGTCAATCTCAATATAGTCACTTTTCATTTTTTGTGCCAGCTTATAGGCTTCTATCGTATGCTCTGGTTCATGGCCAGAAGCTCCGCGGTGAGCAATGATAAGCGGGTCTTTTTCAGCCGTATTAGCGATGTTGGTGTTACTAATAAAAAAAGCAACCCCTACTAAGCATGTAATTGAAAGTACAATAAGCCATTTTTTGTGCATATAGTAGCCTCCTGTTCATCTGCTTTTATTTTAAAGTAGTAAGGAAGTGCGTGTAAACGAAGATTTCGTATTTATTAGTATGTCCGATAGAACAAGATGTTTTCATGGATATAGTGGAAAAATCATAAAAGTAGCCAATGCTTATTGAGCATTGGCTACTTTAGTATCCTGAAGTTTTGTATAAACAACAAGGCGTTCTTCATGTGTTTTATTTTGTTTATCGAATAATCCTGTACACGTTATTAAATTGAGATGATGATCAAACGTTGGACCGAAGATTTCTCGTAAAGGTGCATCTTCACGCGGATAGGCTTTTTTATCAATAACAACAAATGTAAGTACGTTACCCGATTCATCAGATACAAAGATTTCATCACCCTTATCAAGTTTATGAAGGTTGTAAAAAATTGCAGGTCCTTCTTTATCATCAACATGCCCAGCAATAACAGCATTTCCTTCATTTCCTGGCTTTGTGCCTGGTTCAAACCAAGCGACATCATCACCGTTATCAGGAACATCCATTTGTCCATCATTAGTTAAGCCGGTTTTTTCAATCAGCGCTTGAATGTCTAACTTTGGTATTGTAAGCTGAGATGGGGCAGAAACATCAACCGACGCTTGTGGGGGCGAATTTGTTGATTTTGTTTCTGCCATTTTTACTTTTTCAGGATCGGGCTGTGAAGTTGTTGCGACTGACTGAGCTGAACAGCCAACTAATCCTAAAAAAGCAGTGCATATAATTGGTAGAGCCCATCTCATGTTGTTCATTAATTTTCGTAGCCTTTATGACGACGAACAACAAAGATAGCAACTGCTCCAATTCCTAATAGAGTTAATACAGGAAGAAGGGAGTCATTTGATTGCTCAGAAGCTCCACCCATACCTGTTTTGGGCATTTCAGAAGGCATTGCCGTATTGTCTTTTAAAACAAGTGGCTCAAGGCTGTCAGCAGTACTTACAACAAGTACCGTGTAAACTGTATTTGCTTCTAAGTTTGTACCTGTAAGGTCTAATACTTTCGTATTACCATCAGTAGTTGTTACTTCTAGATCATATGTGCCAGCATCTACTTCTGTATAATCTGTTACTTGTTTAAATGATGCATTTTCAAAAAGGGTTAGACCGTTTGCAACGCCTACATTTACTGCAGAAGCATCAGGAGAGAAGTGACCTACGCGCACTTTTGTTTTTCCTTCTGAAGCATTCATATCATCTTCAAGCACTTTTAACTCTAAATTAGCAACTTTGTTAATTGCAGCTACAGTATAAGCTTTTCCAGCTTCAACTGTTAAGTTTGTAGAAACGACAGCTTCTTCTTTTCCATTTGTACCAGCAGCATAGATGTCAACTTTATGTTCACCAGAAGATAGATTTAAATAATCAGTAGCATCTTTGAAAGCAGCACCTTCAACAGCAGCTTCTCCATCAACGTATACGTCAACCTCAGGTGCATCTGGTGAAGCGTGAACAACACGTACCATTGCATCGTTGCTTGCAGCTGATGCGAAATGCCCAGTAAAAGCAAGTAATAAAACAGTCATTAAAGAAGTGATACTAACTTTAATTTTTTTCATTTGCTTCATTCTCCTTTTGTGTACTTTTTTGTTTAACGTTTGTGCAAATGTTGTACAAATATTTTATATCCAATATGTAATTTTGAAAACTTTTAAACTGTTTTTTAATTTGAATGTTTTTTGAAGATGAAAAATGTTTGTGTAACCTTACAATTGTTATCATCTACAATTTTATCCAATATATTCATGGTTTAATGCTTAAGATGCGAAATATAATAAATAAAATAAAGAAAATATTCAGAATGTTGTGATAAAATCAAAGAAAGGAGTGGATGTCCCAATGCTGCCCGTTGAAGAAGAAAAGGTAAAAATAGTGCATCGGTCTTTACCTCGCAAAATGATTATTAAGCGTGTGTTACTTATTTTATTTGGAGCTATATTAATGGCGGTAGGTCTGGAGTTTTTTCTAGTACCTAATAAAGTCATTGATGGAGGTATTGTTGGAGTGTCTATCATATTGTCTCATTTAACAAATTTAAAACTTGGGGCGTATATTTTTGTACTAAACTTACCTTTCTTTTATATAGGTTATAAGCAAATCGGTAAAACGTTTGCCTTATCAACTCTTTTTGGCGTCAGCATTTTATCTATTGCTACATACGTTTTTCATCCACTGCCGGTGCTAACAACAGATCCGCTTTTAGCAACGGTTTTTGGAGGTATCGTTTTAGGTATTGGGGTAGGAATTGTGATTCGGTACGGTGGCTCTTTAGATGGGACAGAAATTCTAGCTATTTTATTTAATAAGAAAACGCCTTTTTCCGTTGGCGAAATTATCATGTTCTTTAACTTATTTATCTTAGGAAGTGCAGGGTTTGTGTTTGGATGGGACCGTGCTATGTATTCGTTAATGACTTATTTCATTGCTTTTAAAACAATTGATATTGTTATTCAGGGGTTAGACGAGTCAAAGTCCGCTTGGATTATTAGCGAACAGTACGAACGAATTGGTGAAACTATTTTAGCAAGGTTAGGCAGAGGAGTAACGTACTTGAAAGGAGAAGGAGCATATACGGGTGATGATAAAAAAGTAATCTTTTGCGTTATCACAAGATTAGAAGAAGCAAAGCTAAAAGAAATTGTTGATGAAATTGATTCAACTGCATTTTTTGCGGTAGCAAATATTGCTGAAGTAAGAGGAGGGAGGTTTAAGAAAAAAGATATCCACTAAGTATAGAAAGAGGCTAAGACGTAAATAAATGTTCTCTTCTCAAAGACGAGTCATGACGTTTCTAAAATCGTTAGGGTGTAAGAGCAAGTCCATTCCATTGCGCTGCAGATACTGGCTTTCCACGGGGAGGAATTTGAACCTCCTCGCTGCGCTGCGGGGTATCAACCTTCCCTCTCTTTCTCGCAGGAGTTGAATGTCTTACGCTCCATTTCACTAGTTTTTTAAAGGTGTTTTCCAAACCGACAGAAAATACCTGAACTATCAAAAGAAGTTAACTTGCGCTAGTTCGGATAGATGGTTGACAGAAATGCTTATGTCCCAACTTCTTTTTGCTCTATGAAAGAACAGCTAATCCCTTGGAGAAGTTTGTTTTTAATATTTTAATTACACGATCTGTTTGTTCTGGTATACACTCTACGATTAAAATCACTTCCGCCGTTTGCTCACGCTTACTTCGCTTTTTAACAACTCTATAATAAATAAAGTTAATTAAAAAGCCAATGATAAACCCTGAAGCAGCACCAATCAATCCCCAGTATATAGGTCCCCATGTTAAGATGAATCCAACGCTTACGCCTATAACTGCAAAAGCTGTTGCCAGCCCAGCAGCGATGTCAAATAAGCTAATGCTGTCTGATTGATGAATACTATCGAAAAGTAAAAAATGATCATCTTTTACTTCTAGTGGGATGGCTAAAATTTGGCTTTTAGGAATACCACTGCGCTCCAATGCTACAATGGCGAGCTCTAGGTAAATTGAGTGATTAAAAGTAGAGAATACTTGCATAATGGGCTCCTTACTATATCGGGATTTAGCGTATAGAAGCTATAATCGCTGTTTTAATGAAAAGCGGTATTGCTGATAGTTTTGTGAAAGAAAGTCAGCCTGTTCACGATCATATAATTTATTGTTCTCAATGGTGTTAACATAGGCATCATAGGCGCTAAAACCATATATAGAAGGAAGAAATAAAAGCCATTCTATATTTAAAACGCTTGTTGAACTTGGGATGTCTCCTAAAAATAGAAAATGAATCGCAGGAAGAAATTGTGATTGATAAAAAAATACGACTACCCAAATTAAAGAGAAGAAACCTATGATAATTCGGTGAATATAAAGCTGACCAGATCCCGGCATGAGTATGGACCACATGACGGCTACTAGGGGGCTTCGTTTATCAAGGTAGTTGACTTCTAAAGCGCCCATTTTAAAGATATCAAAAGGTTCATTTTGATGTTCAGCCAGCACGTACACTTTGTTTATGTCGATGGTTGTGCGATAGCTATCCCAAACGGCAAATAGATAAACAGGGATATATAAAAGCGCCCATCGAGTATCCAATATGCTTTTGGCTTCTTCTAGCCTACCAGTAAAAGAATATACCATTGCAACATTAATGTTGGCATGAATATTTGTATAAACCTCCCAAATGAATAAGAGCAGCCCTGTAATGTTTTTAGATAACAAAAGATGACCGAAGCCAGGAAGAGCCGCCGACCACCAGGCAATGATATACGGATTTCGAAGGTGGAGCTGAGTTGTGCCAAACAAGCTAACATAGGCTTTATGTCGCTTGTGCGTTTGGTAAGTAATATGCTTCATACAGAATTCCTTTGCTGGTTAATTTGTTTTATTGTTCCGTAGAACCATCATTTTCATTCATAAAGATGCATTTTTGCTACAAGATAATGTAAAGTATGTGCATGTTCCATTCGATAGTATAAAGAAAAGAGGAATTTTATGTTTAAGCGATTACTTAAAGTACTAGCGGTAGGAGTTTTGGTTTTATTTGCTGTCGTGGTAGCATTCTCTGTCATTTGGACACAGTTTGATTACAAGCCTTCTCAAGAAGTTGAAAATTTAGGTGTCCCAAAGCAAGCGATACAACGAGATGGCTACCTACTTTTTCAGCCAGATGATAATACTGATATAAAAGGTGGCTATATTATTTACCAAGGTGCAAAAGTAGAAGCAATGGCATACGGTTATTATGCAACAGGAAATCGCAAAGCAAGGATATCTAGTAGAGATAGTAGATGCGCCTTTTAATGTTAGTTTCTTCTCAAGTAACAAGGCAGAAGAAATCATGAAGGAACACCCTACTATTAATAATTGGTTTATCGGAGGACACTCTTTAGGAGGAGTTGTAGCGAGTTCTTATGCGTACAATCATCAAAGTAAGGTAAAGGGACTCATTTTATTAGCTTCCTATCTAATGAACAAAAATGACTTTTCAAACACAAATTATCCAATTTTATCATTAACAGGTGACAAAGATGGTTTATCAACGCCTAATAAGATTTCTGAAACGAAGCATTTATTATCAAAAAATACAAAAATAGTAAAGTTAAAAAGAGCAAATAATGCCCAATTTGGTCTATATGGTGAACAAATTGGGGACAATAAAGCGACTATTTCTCCTGAAGAACAACAAAAGCAAACGGTTCAATGGCTTAATGAGCAAATAAAATAAAGAGACTGAGACATAAGTAGTTCAGTCCTTACTATACCTGAACGATTGAGAGTTCATAACTTTAATCGTTCAGGTTTTTTGTTGATTGTGAAAACAATGTTGGAAACAGGGTGGAATGGAGCGTAGGTCACTCGACTCCTGCGGGAAAGAGAGGGAAAACGGAGATCCCGCAGCGCAGCGAGGAAGCTCAGGTTCCTCCCCGTGGAAAGGGAGTGGCCGTAGCGCAATGGAACGAACGTGTTGAGACAAACTAAAGAGATGGGAACAGCTAGCGTTCGTCTTTTAGAAGCAATCATTTTGTTATGTCCCAAACTCTTTGTTAGCTTATTGGAGAATGTTCAGTAGCATCCATATCTAAAATCCATTCGTTAAACTTTTCTTGTAGTAAACCAAGCGAACGTTGATTATTAGATACGACATCCAACGCTCGATCATCATAGAGATGAAAAATTGTTCCTTTGCTTACGTTGATAATGTAACATTCCTCTTCAATCGCAGGTTGGATATGTAAATCGCGATTCGCAATAGATTGTAGTAGTTGCTTTTGCTTTAAGTCAGTTGGCCTGCAGGCAATTGCATACTCATTTTTAGTTGATAATAGCTGTACGCTTGTCTTTCTTAAGCGAGAGCGAATGAATTTTTTCATTAATATATCAGTGCGCTTTAGAAAGGATAGTTCAGCTTTTGAAGATGGCGAACGAAATACAACGATGAGCTCATCATTTTCATCATGAAGTGCTTTAAAAATTTGGTATGTGCGTTTATAAACATTTTTCATATACCCTTGTTCCCACACGCGCTTTTGGTTTGTTAGCTTGAATCGGATGCCTATTGGTGCATTGTAAAAAAGCGGTTTTCTCATTTGGATATCAGGAAATAAGTGAGATAAATATGATTGTAAAGTAAGATTGTTCATACGCAACACCCTATCTATTCGTAAAGTTTTTACCTTTTATTGACTCAAGTGTAGCATGAAGTCGATTGAAAATGTGAAGTGCAAACCTGATTTAACGGAAAGGTAATACAACTGTTATATTTCCATTCAAATTCTTATAAAAGAAAGGTGTTTTTTACAAATTTGTCGTATTAGTAACGTACATATCTCTATGTCAATCACTCTGAATAAAAATGACATAGTAGAACGTTTTTGCTCACGCAGAATTTCACTTGATAATAGAGCTAACCATATGAAAAGTAGGTGAGGATGATAAAAAAACAGATTTTGCTAGTCGTAGGCGTTACGTGTTTATTATTTGTGCTAATTTTTTATAAGACTATTTTTCAAGAAGGAAATCCGATACCCTTAGCAGTGGGGATGGCAAAAATGAAAACAGGAAATGAAAAGGTAGTTCAAGTTTCAGATAAACCAGAGAAGTATTTAATTCACTCCGATGATTACCTATCGTTTATTAAAGAAATGGATAAAAAAGGTGATACGTTTCAATACCAGGAAGATGAATTATTTTATTTTGATCGAGAAGAAAAGCGAGCTTCTTTTGAACGAAAATCATACACCAATCGCTACATGATTATGGAACTAAAGTAAGACAGCGACTAATTAGCCGCTGTCTGTTTTTGCTCCAAAATCTTCAATTGTAACGTCAACATGATAATCAATAGTAGAGTTTGAAAAAATAGTATCCCATTCTTTTCGATGTTTCTTCCAAAATGCAGGGTGGTTGATTCGTACATACTCTCTAAATTCAGGTGCATCTGCTTCATAATCAGATTGGAGCTTGTTAAGTATTTTGTTTGTATCTGATTGGATAATGTTCTCTACATTTTTTTCAATATGGTTAATAAAAGAAGGAGATAGCTTTTGGTCAGTAGCATCCCAATCTTCAGATAACCGTCCTGATGTCTTTTTCTAATTTTGAAACACGTTGTACTAAAAAGCTTTGGTCCGTTTTTAACTTAGCTCATATTTCTCCCAATGATAAGGTGGGAAGAATTTTATTGGTCCGATACCTATTTTCAACTAAATCATAAATGACATTGACCGGTGGAGTATCCATTCCTTTAATCGTTAAAATAGCCTTTGCTTGGCCATTTGTAACAAAAACAAGGCAGCTTCTGCGAATTTCATTATCCCTAGCAAGCTGATCCATTAGAGAGTCTAACTTGAAGGTCTTCCCAGCTGTTTCACCAAATACTAAAATACGCTGATGCTGACTGAATAAAGGGTCTTGCTTCAATGCAATGTTCCTTGTAATTTCATGTACTGTGGGTCCTATTGTTACAATGTTTTTATACGGTGAAGATGAGGAAGAAGATACCCCACCACGGTCTGGAGATATAAGAGTTTGATGAGTGAGCATAAGGTTATGCTGAGACGTCTTTTCTTTCACCGTGTCTAAGGAATCCATGCCAACGCCAATGACGAGTAAGAGTTGTTCAATGTTTCGGTGTCGAGAGCAACCCACTAATATGATTATCATCATGATGACAGCTAAATATTTATTCATATTCTCCTCACTCGTTTCTTAATTAGCATAATTGATCCTAAAAAAAATGGAACTGCAAGAAATATAATAAAAAAAGCCCAGCTTAAAAGGTCAGCAAAAGCAATAACGTCTCCAGCCGTTTTAGGGAGGAGTGACCCTACTACAATAACAACCCTACTACAATAACAACCCTCCTACTAATCCAACAGTCTGCCCAACAGGTGTTGGGAGGCGAAGTCCGGCTTCTCTTAACAATTCGATGGTCACTTCCATTACCATCGCTTCAATAAAAGGTGAAAATGGTACGTCTTCTCGCGTGGCTGCAATGGTAATGGCAAGCTCAGTGGGAAGCAGCCCTTGATGAAAAGAAACAAGGCTAATATAAATGGCTGAGAAAAAGAGCGTAATGAAAATTGAAATATAGCGAAGAAGGCGTAAGAGAGAACCTGCCAACCATCTTTCGTAATAGTCACTGGGCGATTTCATAATCATGTCAATTGTTGTTGGTACTAATAGAGCAAAAGGTGAACCGTCTACAAAAATTGCAACTCTGCCTTCATTAATAGCAGCTAAGACGCGGTCAGGTCTTTCTGTATTTTGGACCTGTGGAAAAGGAGAATAAGGAGCTTCTTCGAGAAATTCTTCAATCATTCCAGAACCTTGAACATTATTAAGATTAATGTTTTGAAGTTTTTGGCGAACTTGATTAACGATATGAGGTTGACATTGCTTTTTATGAAAAACAATTGATGTTCGATGAAGCTGTTCTTCTCCAATGAAAACATCCTCGACCGTTAAGTTTGCATCACTTGCTCTTTGCCTTAATATGCCGATATTTTCTTCTGAATTTTCAATTAACGCAACCTTTGGACCACGCACAACTTTTTCGGTCGTTGGTTCACTCCACGTACGCTGTTTAGCTATTGTCATATTTAAAGAAAAAGCCGTTGTACGATTATGAATAAATAATAAAGGTTCTCCTTTAAAAAAAGCAGTGAGAGCTTGCTTGTACGTATAAACTTCACTGCTTTCAACAGTTGAGATAAAGGAATCCCAACGATCTAGCGTGTTGGCTGGTGATGAGGTTTTTGTTTGAATCGAATCATTTTTTCTGTTAATTGATTCAGCTTTTCGCTGTCTACAAGCCCTTGTAGATAAAGAATATAAACAAAATCAGTAGATGAAATCCATAGCTTTTTTGAAGCTATGTCACTGCTACCACCTGCTAATTCTAGAAATGTCTTAACAACGTACTCTGTATCTCGTTGAAACGTTGAATTGAGCAAGTCTTCATCACCTTTACATTATTAGTAATATATTGAGTTCAGTAGTAAAAAACAGTACGATAAAAAAGAATATATATTAGTCTTTACGAGTTCAATAGGTGTTATGCTAACTAATCGAAAAAGGACGTGAAAACATGCTACATTCATTTAAACTTCAAACGAGTAATCGCGATGAGATGATTGATTTGACAAGTCAAGTGGAAACAGAAATTAAAAAGCATCAAGTGAAAAGCGGAGTAGTCACCGTATATTGTCCACATACGACCGCTGGTATTACAATTAATGAAAATGCAGATCCAGATGTAAAACGTGACATGATTAGAAGATTTGACGAGGTATATCCTTGGATTGATGAAAAAGATCAGCATTTTGAAGGGAATACAGCTGCCCATCTAAAGGCAAGTACAGTTGGTTCTTCGCAACAACTTATTATTGAGAATGGAAATTTATTATTAGGAACGTGGCAAGGGATTTATTTTTGTGAATTTGATGGCCCTAGAAACCGTACATGGTATATTAAAATTCAAGCAGATTAAAAGAAGAGGCTGGGATATAAGTAATTCAGCCAATGATAAACCTGAACGATTGAGAGTTCCTCATCTTTAATCGTCCAGGTTTTTTTGTTGATTGTGAAAACAATGTTGGAAACAGGGCGGAAAGCGAGTGGCCGTAGCGCAATGGAACGAACGTGTTGAGACAAATCAAAGAGATGGGAACAGCTAGTGTTCCTCTTTTTGAAAATTTGTTTTGTTATATTCAACCCTCTTCTTTTAGCATGTCTTCTTTTTTTGATTTTTTGTTATAAAACAAAAGATAGATAATATATATGTTATATAACAGAAAAAGGGAGAGATCTTGTGTGGAGCAAATTACAATTAAACAAGAAACAGAACAAGAACAAAATGAAAAGACAAATTTTACGTGGGTAGATGAATATCCAACTGTATTAGATATTATTAATGAATACTATAGTTTTTGCCGTTAAAAAAGCCAACGCAAGTTGGCTTTTTGTTATTTAACGAATTCTTTTTGCACCAATATAACGCTTGCTCCAATAGCTATCTTTTAATGAAGCAACTGAAACACCTTTTGAAGATGAGCTATGTAAAAATTGATTGTTTCCCATGTAGATACCGGCATGGGAAGCGCCTTTTTGGTATGTTTGGAAAAATACAATGTCCCCAGGCTGTAAGCTTGTAACTCGTGTCCCTTTTTTATAAATCTCTGCTACAGTTCGAGGTAAAGTAATGCCAGCGCCCTGCTTGAATGTATAACTAATAAAGCCACTGCAATCAAATCCTCTAGGAGTTGTTCCACCCCAGCGATATGGTACCCCTACATACTGCTTTCCTTTATTAATAACTTTTGAAGCATTAAATGTAGAAGTCTGTGAAGAAGTTTTTACTCCAAGCTTTGCATATGTGCTTTTTCCAACAACTCCATCGGCAGACAATCCATTTTTACGCTGAAATGATTTAACTGCATTTGATGTAGCTGGTCCAAAATAAGTTGTTGTATTGCCAGTGAAATAACCTTTTTTCTTTAAAAGCTGCTGTAATTGCTGAACATCCTGATTTCTCATTCCTTGCTTTAATGTTTGATCACCTAGCGCAGCTTGGCTGACTAAAGGGCTAGCAAATAAAAAGCTAGCGAGGGTAAAAACCGCCACAAATTTCTTCATAATGGGCCTCCATCAATTTTTCATCAATTTTCGTAAAATAATCATAACACCTTTCGACAGATGGAAACGTTACATTTTCATTACAAAATATGAAAAAAATGAAAATTAGAGTGAGCAGAATGATGTGTTTTGATTTTGAGAAATAGAAAAAAATTGAATATTTAGCTGTTAATAACTAAAACATATGAAAATGTAAGGACATTTAAAAATAATAATAGAAATCTGTTGTGAATTACTACACAAATACTTTGTAGTCATGTAGAATGTAAAAATAGAATACAGTGTCAATTGATTTGACTTTTGATGAGGTGAAAAGTAATGAAAAGAATAGGTGTATTAACAAGCGGCGGTGATTCTCCAGGAATGAATCCTGCGGTTCGTGCTGTTGTGCGTAAAGCGATTCATGAAGGAATGGAAGTTTATGGTATTTATCAAGGATATCAAGGGTTAATTGAAGGGAATATTCGAAAGCTTGAAGTTGGTGATGTTGGTGATATCATTCAACGCGGTGGAACAATGTTATATTCTGCAAGATGTCCAGAGTTTAAAACAGAAGAGGGACGCCGTAAAGGTATTGAAAACCTAAAGAAGCATGGTATTGAAGGTTTGGTTGTAATCGGTGGAGATGGATCTTACATGGGAGCTGTTAAGCTAACTGAGCTTGGTTTTCCATGTGTAGGTATTCCAGGAACAATCGATAATGACATTCCAGGAACAGACTTTACTCTAGGTTTCGATACAGCTTTACATACTGTTATCGATGCAATTGATAAAATTCGCGATACGGCTACTTCACATGAACGTTCTTTTATTATTGAAGTAATGGGACGTAATGCTGGAGATATTGCTCTATGGTCAGGGCTAGCTGGAGGAGCTGAAACAATCTTAATTCCTGAAGCGAAAGATGAGTTCCAAGAAATGGTGGATCGTTTAAAGAAAGGCCAAGAGCGTGGTAAGAAACATAGTATTATCGTTGTTGCTGAAGGTGTAGCTACAGGAAACGAAGTAGCAAAACAGCTTGAAGAAGCTGCTGGAATTGAAACTCGCGTTACGGTTCTAGGGCACATTCAGCGTGGTGGATCACCAACAGCACAAGATCGCGTGTTAGGAAGTCGTTTTGGTGGCCGCGCCGTTGAGTTATTAATGGAAGGTAAAGGCGGGCGTGCAATCGGTATCCGTAAAAATGAAATTGTTGATTATAATATTATGGAAATCCTAGGTGAACCTCATCATATTGATGAGCGTATGTATCAACTATCAAAAGAATTATCAATCTAAACGATATAAAGGCGAGACTTCTTATAGAGGAGTTTCGTCTTTTTTTAGTTTCAAACCAGTACCTTCACAATGCTTACACTTTTTTGTGTAGAATATGCCAGGAATAATCATTACTTTCCCAAGCCCTTTGCAAAAGGTACATATCAGCTCAAACCCCATAATGCCATCATTCCTTTTATTTAGTATAGCATTTCTGTTTATTAGTATAACACAAAAGCGTAAAAATTTTTAGAAAATTTAATTTTTATATCGCTTTCTTCAATGGAATAAAAAATAGTAGAGCTGTTATAATTGATAGAAAAGGAGTGAAGGACATGTTTAAGCGAATTTTATTAGCTTCAGATGGGTCTGAACACGCTGCTAGAGCAGCTGAAAAAGCGGTTGCTTTAGCCAGATTAACTGATCGAAGCTTTGTTCAAGTGATATATGCAGTAGAAGGAGATAGTAGGTTAAACACGCTTGGAAAAGATGAAGCAAGAGAAAAGCGTATCCAAACAACACAAGAAGTTTTAGAGAAATCTGATATAGAGTATGAAATTACGTTTATTCATGGAGATGCTGCTAAAACAATTATTCAATTTGCTAACAACAATCGCTTTGATGTTGTAGTAGTTGGAAGCCGAGGCTTAAATCCAGTAAAAGAAATGTTTTTGGGGAGCGTGAGCCATAAAATTGCTCAACATGTGAAGATACCCGTATTGATTGTAAAGTAGGAGAGAGCGCCAATGAATATGCAAGTTGAAGAGTTAAAGAAACGAATTGGAGAGGCAAGTCGGATTTGTGTCTTTACGGGAGCGGGAATAAGTACAGAGTCGGGCATACCTGATTTTCGCTCGCAAAACGGATTGTATCGAAAAAACCTAGAATTTTCAGATGTGATTTCTACTTCTTTTTATCAGAACAATCCGGTACTTTTTTGGGAGCTATTTAAAGAGATTTTTCGTGTGAAGCTGCTTGATGAATATGAACCTAACTCAGGTCATTACTTTATAGCAGAATTAGAAGAAGAAAAGACCGTGCATGTGATTACACAAAATATTGACGGCTTGCATCAGAAAGCAGGAAGCACGAATGTATATGAAATTCACGGAACAATTAAGCGAGCACATTGTCAAAAATGTGGAAGTGAGTTTGGGTTAAATTTTCTAACCAAAGTTGAATTACCGAGCTGTACGTCGTGTGAAGAGGCACTAAAGCCCAATGTAGTTTTATTTGGAGATTCAATTCACTGGTTTGAAGAAGCTGTAGAGGCAGCTTTACAAAGTGATTTATTTATTGTCATGGGTTCATCTTTGCAGGTAACACCCATTAATCAAATTCCTTTATTAGTTAGAAAACATGGTCAGGTACCAATGGTCATTATTAATAAAGAGCCAACTTACTATGATTATGTGTTTGATAATCAAATACACCTCCCAATCGGTGAAGTTGTAACGGCTTTAAAGAGTGGGAAGTGAAAAAGCACGCTACGGGCAGCGTGCTTTTTTTTAAACTTCAAAATAGATAGCGAAGCAGAACACAGAAATGACCAGAAAAAACGCTGAATGCAACTTGCTTTCTTTAAACGTCAAAACAGCTTCAATAAATAAAAATAAACTTAGCATTAATTGAATGTATGGTAAATAAGCAATATAGTTGGTAGAATCACTGTTCTGAAAAGCGATTATTCCGTATACCACAGCTCCGATTAAAAAGGCATATTTTAATAGTTGTAATCCTTTAACTAACATCTTTGTGAGGTTCCTCCTTATTTAAAACCTAGGTCACATGATTATAACATATATTATATAGATGTAGACAACTAAAGTGACGCGATATGTTTGACCACGGTCTATCTTTCATGAACTCAAAAGGATATGAACCACTTCTGAATACTGAATAAAAAATTTTTTATTTCTGATTTTTCAAATTCCTTGTTGACAGACTAAGAAAGTAGGTGTAATATTTTCCCTAGTTAATTAATTGAATATTCTTATCTCGAGAGGCGGAGGGACTGGCCCTGTGAAGCCTCGGCAACAGACTGTTAAAGTACTGTGCCAATTCCAGTAGCAATTTGCTTGAAGATAGGAGAAGAACCAATAACGACTATTAACCTCTTCTTATCTTTAAGAAGAGGTTTTTTATTTTGAACAGAAAGAGGGAATAGAACCATGACAAAGACATTAGTGAAAGCTCCATTTAAAGCTGATCATGTAGGGAGCTTTTTAAGAACAACTCCTCTCAAAGAAGCAAGAGAAGCCTATACAAATGGTCAGATCAGTAAAACGACTTTAAAATCTGTAGAGGACCAGGAGATTGAAAAGCTTGTCCAAAAACAAATCGAAGTGGGACTTAAATCTATCACTGACGGAGAATTTAGACGTGCATGGTGGCACTTAGATTTCTTATCAGGTCTAGATGGTGTAGAAGAGTTTGAAACGGAGTATATTAGTCAATTTAAAGGTGCCAAAACAAAAAATAAAGCAATCAAGGTAGTTGGTAAAGTAGATTTCAACCATCATTATATGCTGGAACATTTTACATTTTTAAAAGAAGCTGTTGAACAATATGGTGATGGAAGCCAAGTTGCTAAGTTTGCTATTCCAAGTCCCAACATGTTATTCACTCGAATTCAAGAGGATACTTACTACAATGGGGATAGAGAACAGTTTTATCATGACACGGTAGTTGCTTATCAAAAAGCAATTCAAGCTTTTTATGATGCAGGCTGCCGCTACTTACAGTTAGATGATACTTCATGGATTGATTTTGTTTCTGAAGAACGTATAGATGCAGTTGTTGAGAAGCTGGGTATGGATGTAAAAGATATTATTGATACGAGAGTCAACTGCTTAAACGATGCGATTTCTAAAAAGCCGGAGGATATGGTCATTACGATGCACATTTGTCGCGGAAACTTTAGATCTACGTATATTACCAGTGGTGGCTACGATACTATTTCAGACGCAATTTTTGCTAACTTGCATGTAGATGGGCTTTTCCTTGAATATGATGATAATCGTTCAGGAGATTTTGAGCCATTAAAAAGTTTTACACGTAACAACCAAACAGTTGTATTAGGACTAGTAACATCTAAATTTCCTACATTAGAAGATGCAGAGGTTATTAAACAAAGAGTTAAAGAAGCGAGTGCATCTATTCCTCTAGAAAACTTGTCACTGAGTCCACAATGCGGGTTTGCAAGTACGGAAGAAGGAAACGAACTAACAGAAGAAGAGCAATGGAATAAAATTAGTCACGTCATTAAAATTGCTCAAGATATTTGGGGCGCTAACTGAAGAATAAGAGTTGTTTCTTAATTTTACATAAGAATCCAATTAGATCTTTCTTTTCGTTGTAGTAAAATTGGAAAAAGCTGCGTTTATAAATGATGCAGCTTTTTTTGTGTATTGATAGCGTAACTGCAAATTATCTACAGGTAACATAATATTTATTGGGTAAGATAGCGAACTGTCACGCTAAAGAAACGAAAGATTCTTGATAGATGTATTTATCTTGCAGAATGCTTAAGTTTCAGAGTTGACTCGCAATTGCCTTAAAGGTATTGTATACACACCAAATGTCGAATAGTTTATTTCTTCATATAATAAAAATAATCAGTGATAAGTAGTTTAAGGAACTCATACTGTAATAATAAGTGAAAATTCTGTCATTATCGAAATGTAAAAGCTGAATATGTGAAAGGAATGTTCTTATTGGGAATCAGGAGTAGACTAGGGTTGTTTTTGTTAGGCATTTGTTTAAACGCAATTGCATTCGTTAGTCTTATCATGGAATTGAGTTTAGTTCCCATTCACGCAAGAAACGCAGGTGATTACCTAACAGTATTTTTAAGTGAGATGCATATTTTTCTCTTTTTGATAGGCGTGATATGTGTTATTGTAAGCTTTTATATGCCTGTGAACAGTAAAAAATAGAAGTGTCTTTTATAAAAGGTGTAAAGTATTTATACTTAAGATTCGTGTTAGAACACTGGCTAAAAGGTTTGACGACACAGTTTTTTACATTTAAAATAAAAAGAAATAACTATTTAGCAATAAAAAATGTTTTAAACTTTTAATCACTTAGGAGGTGACTCCTTACTCGTACTATTACGAGCTAAGGAACTTGATTGGACATATTTAACTTGATTTTATTAGCGGTACTGATTGCATTAACTGCCTTTTTCGTTGCTACAGAATTTGCAATTATTCGAATTCGTAGCTCTAGAATCGATCAATTAGTGGTGGAAGGGAGCAAAAATGCAAAAGCTGCGAAGCAAGTTATTACCAACCTAGATGAATATTTATCCGCTTGCCAGCTGGGAATTACAATTACAGCATTAGGCCTTGGGTGGTTAGGTGAGCCTACTGTAGCTCATATGCTTGAACCACTTTTTGAGCAACTTGGTATTGAAGGAGGGTTATCTACCATCATTTCAGTTGCTATCGCGTTTGCTGTCGTTACGTTTCTACATGTGGTAGTTGGAGAGCTAGCTCCTAAAACGTTTGCTATTCAAAAAGCTGAAGCGGTGACTCTATTATTTGTAAAGCCGCTAATATTCTTTTATAAAATCATGTATCCTTTCATCTGGGTACTTAATGGCTCAGCTCGCTTGCTAACAGGTTTATTTGGACTAAAATTAGCATCAGAGCATGAATTAGCACATAGTCAAGAAGAGCTTCGCATCTTATTATCAGAAAGCTATAAAAGCGGTGAAATTAATCAATCAGAATTTAAATATGTCAGTAAAATCTTTGACTTTGATGACCGAGTGGCAAAAGAGATTATGGTACCACGAACAGAAGTGGTCTCAATTGATCAAGAAGATACGATTGAATATATTTTAGATATGGCAAAAGAAGAGCGATTCACTCGCTATCCTATTATTGATGGCGATAAAGACCATATTGTTGGTTTGCTAAACATGAAGGAAATCTTAACTGAGCTTGTTATGAAAGATGTGCAGTCAATTCATTTAAAAGATTATATTCGTCCAATTATTCAAGTGGTTGAAACGGTCTCTATTCACGATCTACTGCTAAAAATGCAGCGTGAACGCATTCAAATGGCGATTTTAGTTGATGAATATGGTGGTACAGCTGGTATTGTAACAATTGAAGATATTTTAGAAGAAATCGTTGGTGAAATTCGTGATGAATTTGATACGGATGAAAAGCCTCTCATTCAAAAGGTGAAAGATTATCATTACATTGTGGATGGTAAAGTGCTTGTAAGTCAAATTAATGAGCTGCTTGGCATTCAAATTGATGATACAGAAATCGATACGATTGGTGGCTGGGTATTAACAGAAAAATATGATGTAAAGCAACAGGATATTATTACGTTTGAACAGTATGATTTTAAAGTGAAGGCAATGGAAAATCATCATATTCAATACGTGGAAGTCATCAAGCGACGTCAGGTAACCGAAGTTGTTTCAGAACCAATGCCAATCCCTGAAGTCGATCCTTCACAGGCGCTATCTTCATAAAAAACGCACGGTTAACCGTGCGTTTTTTTGGTATAAACTATTCTCTAAAATTAGTAGTATAGGTGATTATTACCGCTATTAATCTGTCAAAAAATTTGCTTTAATATGATTATGAAAACTTTATTAAAATTCTCATCAATTACAATGTTGTCTGTCACTCTTGTTTTTGGATTAGATCATACTGCTCAAGCATCTACAGTACATACTGTTCAATCAGGAGATACTATGTGGAAAATTGCAGTGAAATACCAGGTAGGTGTTCAAGAAATTATTGATGCAAACCCAAGTATTTCGAACCACAATGTAATCTATCCTGGTCAAAAAATCAATGTACCAAGCGTAAATACTACGGTTCAATCATTTGAAGAGCAGGTTGTAAAACTTGTGAACGAAGAGCGCGCAAAAGTAGGGGTAAAACCGTTGAAATCTAATTGGGAAGTAGCGCGAGTAGCTCGCTATAAATCTCAAGATATGATTGATAAAAACTACTTTAGCCATACTTCTCCTACATACGGAAGTCCTTTTACTATGCTGAAAAACTTTGGTATTTCCTATAAAACAGCAGGTGAAAACATTGCTGCTGGACAAGCGACACCAGAAGCCGTTGTGAAGTCATGGATGAACAGCGAAGGGCACAGAAAAAATATTTTATCCAGTAGCTTTACAGAAATTGGAGTAGGTTATGTTAAAGGCGGAAGCTACGGACATTATTGGACACAAATGTTTATCTCAAAATAAAATAGAAAGGAGAAAAGGT
Organism: Priestia sp. FSL W8-0001; assembly: GCF_038050335.1. Classification (NCBI taxonomy): domain Bacteria; kingdom Bacillati; phylum Bacillota; class Bacilli; order Caryophanales; family Bacillaceae; genus Priestia; species Priestia sp. FSL W8-0001. Next base: position 2,618,553 of record NZ_JBBPAL010000001.1, on the reverse strand, counting down.
TGCTAATTTATTTAGCAACCCTTTTTTTATCCGCGAGATCTTTCTAATATATTTGTATCTTGTTTAATGATATCTTCAGATTGTTGCACTACAAGAGCACGAGTTGGAAAAGCAAAGTCAACTCCTTCTTCTTGTAAAATGTCCATAATTTTAAAGTTTATTTTTTCTTTTACCTCTAAATAGTCAGCATAAGCCGTTGTGTTAGAAAAGAAGTATAGCAGAACATCAAGGCTCGATTCGTTAAAGGTTTCAAAATTAACAATAATCGTTTCCTTATGAATATCTTCATCTTCCATCAGCATTTGCTTAATCCGCTCAACTGAGGTTTCCAGCTTTTCTTTAGGTGTATTATAATTCAATCCTAAATGAAATGATATTTGACGTTTCCCCATTTTAGCCCAGTTTACAATAGGCTCATTTGATAGGGTTGCATTGGGAACTGTTACAAGCGCTTGAGCAAACGTTCGCACCTTTGTGCTTCGAAATGTAATATCTTCAACCACGCCTTCAACGCTTGGTGTTTTAATCCAATCTCCAATTGTAAAAGGCTTTTCTGTAATAATAACAACTCCGCCAAAAAGGTTGCTAACCGTATCTTTAGCTGCAAGGGCAAATGCTAGCCCTCCGAGTCCTAAGCCGGCTACGAATCCATTAACGTTGAAGCCCCATTCTTCACCAATAATGGAAGCAGATAAAACGACAACGATAATGCGAATAAATTTCTCAACAAATGGAATAACAATACGGTCTACTTGAACATCAAAATTTTTGGAGAAAGTTGAGAAAAAGAGAGCCGTTGAATCCGCTAGGTTGTAAATTCCCCACCCTGCGAGAATAATAAAAGCAGAACGTATAATCTGGCTTTCACGCTCAGCCGTTAAAAGTTCAAACGGTAGATAAGGGAGCGCAAGCTGAATACCAATGATTACAAAAATCCACCTCATTGGCTTTTCAAATGCTTCTAAAATACTTGTGATAAGGTCAATTTTTTTATTCTTAACAAACCCGATAATAAATTTAAATAAATAAGTTGTAAACAGTTTACGCAGCACAAGGAAAATTAAAAAAATCCCAACTGCTAAACCAATATTTTTCCAACCATCAACAGATGATAGTGAGTCAACAAAGTCCATATAAACCTCCTAATACGCAAACAATCTTGTATCTACTAAAATAGCATAACTTCACGGTTAAAGCTATAAAAGTCCATGCTGTACATTTATTCAGAAATATTTTTAAATAAAGCTTATCATGAAGGACTTTACTATGTACTTATTTTAGTAAATAAAATAAGCAAATCTTTTAATGATGTAGCGGCGGGGCCGGATTTATTGGTGAATATAGTGATACATGTAGTTTACCCTCATCAGTCAGTGAAGCAAAGAAAATATCAGAGAGATTTTCAATATCTCGTGTTTTTAACTCGCTTAATAACCATTCTTTTGTCTGGTTGCAGTAAGTTAATACTTCCTCGTATATCTTTCCTTCAATAATTAAGGGATAAGCAAGATCTAATTGGTTATTTGCAATTTGCAAATCATCACGCGTCAAAAATTCTTTGGACGCTTTTTTTTGAACGGTTAATTGCCCGTTGGATTCAATAACAGCGATTTTAACAACACTGATATCAAAGACGTTACTTTGGCGAAGCATATATAAAATATTATCAATTGAGTATCGAATGCGTTTAAGATTCTCAATTAAAAATGCACCATCTTTAATGACAACAATTGGTTCAAATGTAATCTTTTTTCCAAATGAGCGCGAGTGAATCTTAAAGTAAGCAATAATTTTCTGGAAAATGGCAATCATAACAATTGCGATCGCTGTATGGATATGTTCAACTTTTGGGTCAGCAATATCTGCTCCTACAACAGCGCCAAGAGACATTAAAATAAGAAAGTCAAAGATGGGAAGCTCGCCGATTGAGCGTCTGCCCATAAACAGCGTCATAATAAGCAAGAGAGGTAAAATAGTAACAATTCTAGTCAATAGAATGAGGGAATCTTTTAATAAATCCATTGTAAAACTCCTTACTTTCTTAGGCTTTTCACTTAGTATGTATAAAAAAAGAGTTAATATGAATGAAAAAAGAAGCTCTGTATAAACAGGCTTCCATTAGTGATCTGTAAATAATAATTTCAAACCTAAAATGCCAAATACTGTACCTTGTATATACTTTAGTGATAACTGCACGTGACGGTTGTTTTTTGCACGCTTTCCAAGGTAAGAAGCGAAAAGTACTACAAGAGAAAAGACAACTAACGTTTCTAAAATGAAAATCATGCCGAAAGAGAACATCTGTAGGCCTACATGACCTAATGATGGGTTCACAAACTGAGGTAGAAATGTAATGAAGAATATAGCTACCTTTGGATTAGACAGATTGGTAAAAAAACCTTTTTTGAAAAATTGCGCTGTATTCATCTGAGTGGAAGTTAAAGATAAAGGCTCGGTTTTAGAACGAAATGACTGAATAGCTAAAAATAAAAGATAAAGCACGCCAACAATTTTTAAAATATTAAATGCTAATACGGACTGCTGAAAAATAATAGATAGCCCTCCAGCTGCCAAGAGCGTATGAATGAAAGTACCGGTAATGGAACCTAGTACTGTTTTCATTCCTGCTTTAACACCTGAGGTTAAGCTTTGAGTCAAAACAAATAGCATGTCTTGACCGGGAATTAATACAATTGTTAATGAAACAACTATGTAAGATAAAATCCAAGATAATGTCATAGTCACCCCTCCTGACATTGATTAAATCATGTCTTTATGACGATTCTCAAGAGTCTGTGCTAATGAAGTAATAAAGTAGTTTATTACTAAAGTAAAGGAATAAAACGACTTGACGAATTTGTCTGATATAAATATAATTTACTTACATAAAGTAAGTGAATTATATAAAATAAATATTTGGGATTCCATTTTATATGAAAAAGAAGGAGAGAAAGAAATGTCATTTCATCAAAAGCCTCATACATTCGTTAGTCAGGTTGCGCTTCGTGTAAATAATATTTTAAAATCGCTGCGTTTCTATGAAGAAGTGCTAGGTTTTCAAGTTCTAACAAAATCCAGTATGAAAGCCGTATTAACAGCAGACGGAAAAACACCTCTCGTTACATTAGAGCAGCTTTCTAGTCCAGAACCAAAGCAGGAACGTAAAACCGGTCTTTATCATTTTGCCTTATTATTACCATCACGCGCAGCCTTAGGTGAGATTATTCGTCATTTAGTTAAAACAGGGTATCCAGTGCAGGGGGCTTCGGATCACTTAGTTAGTGAAGCGATATACTTAGCTGATCCTGAGGGGAACGGAATTGAAATATATCGAGATCGATCTGATGCTAATTGGGAGTGGAATGATGATGAAGTTAAAATGGCTACGCTTCCCCTTGATGCTCAAGCTGTTTTAGCAGAAGCAACAAATGAAAAGTGGGAAGGGTTACCGGCTCATACAGTAATGGGGCATATTCATTTGCACGTCGCTGACTTAGAAGAAACGAGAGCGTTTTATGAGAAGTTAGGGTTTGATGTCGTTAGCAGTTTCCCTAACCAAGCATTGTTTATGTCTACAGGACGATATCATCACCATATTGGAGTGAATATTTGGAACGGAAGAGGCGCGAATGCACCGTCTGAAAAAAGTCCTGGAATGAAGTATTTTACAATTGAGTTTCCAGATGAAGAAAAGCGAGAGGTAGTGGTGGATCGTTTGAAAGACATAGGCGCAGTAATTAGTAAAGAAGATCAAGCTATCTTTACAAAAGATCCTTCACAAAATCAAATAAAGCTAGTTGTTCAATAAACTAAAAAAGCGCATGGGAATGCGCTTTTTTATATAATAAGCAAAAAGCCTGAAAAAATAGGTAAAGCAACAAGAGATGTTTTTAACACGGGTGTTGGTACGCGTTTTGTAAACTTGGCACCGATATATGAACCTACCATTGTTCCTACAACTACCTCAAATAATAATTGAATATCTAAGAAGCCCTGTTGATAATAACCTGTTCCTCTGGTATAAAGCTTGAAAAGTGCGAGCCGAGCCATGCTCCTAAAGCCCCTACAATCCCAACAATAATGCCTGATTTAAGTGAAACGTTTCCTTCACGATAGTGGCTGATAGCAATTGAAAGAGAAGAGAAAATCATTGCTGCTAGAGCAGTGGCTAAAGCGATATGAACGGGAACATTAAAAAATAATGTTAAAAGAGAGATAATAAATCCAGAACCTCCTGCTCCTACAAAGCCTAGAATAAGCCCAACAGCTAGCATTGTTAAAATAATTGAAATATGCATTTGAAGTATGCCTTCTTTTCATGCTGATTTCCACTTTTATTCTAACATATATTTAGCTTCACGAAAGACATAGAAGAAAGGAGGGAGAATATAGTAGAGGTACTAGGAACTTTTTGGCATAATGAAAGATAGGTTTGGTGTGAAAGGGGAGAACAATTAATGAAAACACGTGTTACGGAGTTACTAGGAATTCGCTATCCAATCGTTCAAGGCGGCCTTGCTTATCTAGCTTATAGTGAGCTAGCCGCAGCTGTATCAAACGCAGGTGGACTTGGACAAATTACGGCTATGACTTTAAAGACAAAAGAAAACCTTACCCGTGAAATTCATAAGGTTAAGGCGCTTACTTCTTTTCCTTTTGGTGTTAACTTTGCTGTTGGAGGGCAAACCGGCACTTCTTATGAAGAACTTTTAGAAGTAGCAATTACTGAACAAGTACCGGTTGTTTCTATTACAGGAGCGAATCCAGCGCCAATTATTGAAAAGTTAAAGGGCACTAGTATTAAAACGTTGGTGCTTGTCTCTAACGTAAGGCAAGCACAAAAAGCAGAAGAGCTAGGTGCAGATGCGGTTATGGCTGTTGGTCAAGAAGCTGGTGGGCATATTGGAAGAGATGATTTAGGAACGATGGTACTGATTCCTAGAGTAGCTCAAGCAGTGTCCATTCCTGTATTAGCCAGTGGGGGAATAGGAAACGGCCAAGGTCTTTTAGCAGCATTTGCTCTCGGAGCAGAGGGAATTGAAATGGGAACAAGATTTATTGCTACAAAGGAATGTGTACACGCAGGCGAACGTTACAAACAAGCAATTGTTGAAGGGACCGAAAGAGACACGATTGTTATCAAGCGTTCTTTGGGTGCACCCGGGCGCGTATTAAAGTCAGATTATACGCTTTCTATTGTAGAACGTGAGCATATGGGAGATCGGTACGAAGAATTACAAGACGTAATTAGTGGAAAAGCTAACTGCCGTTATATATACGAAAACAATGAAAAAGAAGGATTCGGCTGGGCCGGACAAGTTATTGGCTTAATTTCAACTATTCCAACTGTACAAGAACTTTTTAATCAAATGATAGAAGAATATGAAACTGCTCGCCATAGAGTGAATCAAATATCGCAATAATTCAACCAAATTTGTAACAAATTGTGAAAAAGCTATTTAAAAAAAGGTGAGAATGCAGTATTCTAACAAGTAGATAAGCAGAGCTAGTTGAAGAATATGTTGAAAGACCGGTGAATGAATGAGCTTTTTCACAAAAGATTTGTTAATTAACTTTTTATTTATATTATTACCATTATTTTTAGTTCAAATGTACTATTTATTAAAGTATGCAAAACAAATAGATTGGTTGAAAAATTGGACGATAGCAATATTTCCAATCCTTTCTATCTTGTTATGCATGCTTTTTCCTGTTGATGCCGTTATTGTCCCTGATAGATATAATATTGACCTTCGACGTATCCCATATATCTTAGGAACACTGTATGGGGGAGAGGGATTTGGAACCTTTCTTTTGGTATTGATTTTAACCATACGTTTTTTAATAGGCGGAGTAGGATTTTACGTTACGTTAATATCTTTACCAATTTTAAGTATCCCATTATTCATAATTGCGAAGAAATATTTAGCCATGTCTTTGCAACAAAGAATCATAGCAAGTACATTAATAAGTCTCGTAGGTGCACTTTTGGCTATGGGAGTCTCGATTTTTGTTTTTGATATTGCGCTGCCAACTTTTTTGTGGATTGAATTTGTTTGCTTAGATGTAATTGGTACGCTAGTTATTACGGTTCTATGGGAAGCTATTCGAACCAATCTATCAATTCTTAAACGATTGGTGAAAGCTGAAAAACTAGAAGTCGTCAGTCACCTAGCTGCAAGTATTTCACATGAAGTGCGCAATCCATTAACTGCTAGTCGAGGTTTTATGCAAATGCTAGGGGAAGATGAACAAAATCCCATAAAAAAGCGGTATTTATCAATTGCAATTGATGAACTTAATCGTGCGAAGGATATTATTGATGATTACTTACTCTTTGCAAATTCAGCCCCTGAGCGACCGGAACAAGTAGATGTAGGAGTAGAAATTCAACATGTTTTACAAATTATTAAACCACTTGCAAATATGAACGGTGTCGTTTTACCGCCTCCCTCTCTTTTGCATGGGCAAGCTAAGGTGTGTGGAGAACGAAAGAAGCTTCAGCAGTGTTTTATTAACTTAGTCAAAAATAGTATTGAAGCAATGCCTAATGGAGGGAAGCTCGAAGTAAAGCTGAAAAAAAGCGGAGAAACAGTTACGGTAGAGATTCATGATACGGGGTGTGGAATGACGAGTGAGCAGATTAGCCGGTTAGGCGAACCTTATTTTACAACCAAGGAAAAAGGAACGGGCCTAGGAACAATGGTTTCTTTCCGCATTATTCACTATATGCAGGGGAAGGTTCACGTGAAGAGTGAAAAAGGAAAAGGAACATGCTTTTCAATTGAGCTACCACTTTGTACAAAAACAGCACCTAAAATAGATTAATTTGATTTAGGTGTTTTTTTGTCTTGAAAAATCATTTTGAAAGCGTTACAATGTTCTCATAAGTTATCCGAAACGTTTTGGAGGAAGTGTAATTGACAACTATAAAAGATATTGCGAAAGTTGCAGGCGTCTCTATTACGACGGTATCTCGTGCATTAAATGGGTATTCCGATGTGAATGAAAAGACTAGGCAAAAGATTATAAATGTAGCTAAGAAGCTGAATTATAGCCCAAACACTTTAGCTCGTGGTTTGGTCATGCAAAAGTCGAAGACAATCGGTCTACTTGTTTCAGGAATTAGTCGAGAAAGTGTCAAAGATAATTTTACGTTTGAAGTTTTATGTGGAGTAAATGAAAGAGCCTCTCTTTTAGGCTATGATTTAATTTTATTTAATACCAATACAACAAAACAACGCGAAAAAACGTATACGCAGCTTTGCAAAGAAAGAAGAGTGGATGGGGCAATCATTCAAGGAATTAAAAAGGATGATCCGTATCTAACGGAAGTGCTTGAAAGCAACATTCCCTGTGTCCTTGTCGATATCCCGATTCGTTCCAATTTAGTTGGTTATGTGACAACAGATAACAAGCTAGGGGCTAAGAAAGCAGTTGAACATTTAGTGCAATTAGGACACGTGCACATCGGAATGGTAAAGGGAAGTGAGGATGCGTTTGTGAGTCAAGAAAGGCTTAGAGGGTATCTAGACACGTTGGAAGAGCATGGTATTGATATACGTGAAAATTGGGTTGTAAACGGGGAGTTTGAAGAAGCCGTTGCAGAACAACAAGCGTATGAGCTATTAAAAAATAACGAAGAAATCACATCTCTTTTTTGTGCAAGTGATTTGATGGCATTAGGTGCATTAAAGGCTTGTAAGCGTTTAGGGCGAAGTGTACCTGATCAGATTTCTATCGTGGGCTACGATAATATTGTGCTTGCTGCTTACTCATCACCTCAACTTACAACAGTAGGGCAAGAAGTGTATCAGATAGGATATGAAGCCGCAGATTTATTGATTGAGATATTAGAGAATCGTTCTACAAATATGGAGCGATATTTAGAAACAGAACTTATTATTAGAGAAACGACAGCTAAAAGCCACGAATAAGTGGTTTTTAATACAAGGAAAATCCGAAACGTTTCGGATTTTCCTTGTGAAGTAAATCCAAAACGTTTTGGTAAATAGGAGGAGGAGTAATGGATTATCGTGTAATTAAAGAAAATGATTTATTTCTGTTAACAGATCAAATGGGAAATATAACCAAAAATCATCAGTACGGTTTAGGTTTGTATACGAAGGACACTCGCTTTTTGAGTGGACTTAACATAAAGATAAATGGTGAGGATCCAATTCTATTAGCTTCAGATGCTGATGAAAATTATATGGCAACTATTCGATTAACCAATCCCCATATAAAAAATGAAGAAAACCTTATCTTATGGCGTGAATCAATTGAAATTTTACGTGAACGCTTTATTTATGACGGGGTTTTATATGAAACAATTAAGCTCAAAAACTACTTTCCAAAGCGTGTAGATTTTACGATTACAGTTCATATACAGGGGGAAAATAAATCGGTGCTTAGAAGCATGTGCAGATTGTTAATCAGCGCATGTTTTTTTTACGTAGAAAAGAAAAAGTTCTATTTGAAATTTTATTTTAATAAGTTTAATTAGTTATTGAAATTTTATTTTAATGAAATTATAATGAATGTAAATTTAACTGTTTTACAGGAGGAAAAGTCATGGACAGAAACCTAACAATACTAACAACAGAATCTCGCAACGAACGCACAATGAATATCGATGCTGAAAATACAGCTGATATTTTACGTATTATGAACGAAGAAGATCAAAAAGTAGCTGTAGCTGTTAATGCAGTTTTACCAGATATCGAAGCAACCGTTGAATATGTCGTCCAGTCTTTAAAAGCCGGTGGTCGACTCATTTATATCGGCGCTGGTACAAGTGGTCGATTAGGTGTTCTAGATGCTGTCGAGTGTCCTCCTACTTTTAGTACGCATCCATCCGCTGTACAAGGAATTATGGCTGGAGGAGCAGGTGCATTTACAAAAGCGGCTGAAGGAGCAGAAGATAGTGAAGAAGGCGGTGTGCAGGATCTACAAAGAATTGAATTAACAAGCGCTGATACGGTTATTGGAATCGCTGCTAGTGGAAGAACCCCGTATGTAATTGGAGCTTTGCGGTATGCGAAAAGCATTGGAGCGAAAGCCATTGCCTTATCGTGTAATGAAAATGCAGCTATTTCGCAAGTGGCGGATCGAGCAATAGAAGTAATTGTAGGCCCTGAAATTTTAACAGGATCAACACGTTTAAAGTCTGCAACAGCTCATAAAATGATTTTAAATATGATTTCAACGGCTTCTATGATTAAACTCGGAAAAGCATATGGAAATTTAATGGTTGACGTAAATGTAAGTAATTACAAGTTAAAAGAACGAGCAGTTGGAATTATCGAAAAAGTAACAGCAGCACCATATGAAGAAGCGAAAAAAGCGCTAGAAGAGGCTAATAATGAAGTGAAGACAGCTATTGTTATGATTAAAACGCAAACAACAGTTGAAGAAGCACGAACTCTCCTAGAAAAAAATGATGGGTACGTTAGAAAAGCAATCGAGCGCAGCAAGTGAAAAGGAGAGAGAAAAATGGCGACAGGCGGATTAAGAATCATTCACGCTCTACTTCCACAGCTACCTGCTTCTGAGAAGAAAATCGCAGAATATATTTTAGCTCAACCTGAAGCCGTGATGGATTACACAGCTGGTGAATTAGGTTCATTAGCAGGTGCTAGCGGAGCTGCTGTTATTCGCCTTTGTAAATCGTTGGGTGTAAAGGGGTTTCAAGATTTAAAGGTTCGGATAGCAGGAGATTTAAGCACAAAAGTGGAGCAAGGATATCGTGATATTACACCTCACGATACGATACAATCTATTGTAAAAAAAACAACAATTAATAGCGTTCAAAGCATTAGTGATACTTCTGAGCTATTACAGCACGAAGAAATTGAAAGAGCCGTTAGCGCTTTAAGCAAGGCAAGAACCATACACTTTTTTGGTGTTGGAGCTTCTCACATCATTGCCATGGATGCGCAGCAGAAGTTTTTACGAGTGAATAAGGGAGCGACAGCCTTTACTGATGTGCATATAGTAGCGACTTTAATTGCAAATGCAGGAGCTGATGATGTTGTCGTAGGGATTTCTTTTTCAGGAGAAACATCTGAGGTTATTAATATTTTATCCTTAGCAAAAAAGCGAGGTTTAACAACCATTAGCTTAACAAAGCAAGGGTTATCGTCAGTATCAGCTCTAACAGATATTTCACTTCATACTTCCTATACAAGAGAAGCGCCGTTTCGAAGTGCAGCTACTTCATCAAGGTTGGCTCAGCTTTACGTCATTGATACACTGTTTTTGGCCATGGCAAGTACGAAATATGATGAAACTGTTGGATATATAGATCGTACAAGAGAAGCAATTCAATTCTTAAAAGATAAACAAAAGTAAGGTTCTATACATCAAAACTTTGGAGAAACAGTAAAACAAAGGGGGAGCTAGCATGTCAACAGAAAATAAAGTGTTAGCAAAATCAATATTAGAAAATCTCGGAGGCGCTAGTAATATTAACGAATATACTCATTGTATGACGCGTTTAAGAGTAAAAGTAATAGATGCCAGTCTAGTAAACTTAGACACTATTAAGCGTACGGAAGGTGTATTAGGAGTCGTAGAAGAAGAGACGCTTCAAATTATTTTGGGACCGGGTAAAGTTACGGTGGTAACAGAAGCATTTGGTCAGCTGATAGATGAAGCTGGTGGTCTTGATTTAAGCGAACGAGCTGCTCAAAAGAAGAGTGAACTAAAAGCAAAAAATCAAACACCGTTTAAGCTGTTTTTACGAAGAATCGCAAGTATTTTTATTCCATTAATTCCAGCTCTTGTAGCCTCTGGATTAATTACAGGAATTACAAAGTCAGTTGTGCAGGCAGAGTGGTTAGCAGCAGATTCACAGCTGGCTTTAATTCTAACAGCTATTGGAAGCGGTTTATTTGCTTATCTAGGTATCTTAGTTGGGATTAACGCAGCAAAAGAGTTTGGTGGATCACCAGCTTTAGGAGGTCTGGCTGGTATTTTAGTTATAAATCCAGCGGTGGGAGACATTCAGCTTTTTGGAGAAGCGTTATTGCCTGGTCGAGGCGGTTTAATTGGCGTATTATTTGCCGCTATTTTTATTGCCATTGTTGAGAAAAAAGTTCGACCGTTTGTACCTCAATCTTTGGATGTTATTGTAACACCTACTGTAGCTCTTCTTGTTACTGGAATTGTTACGTATATCGTCTTTATGCCTCTTGGAGGATTCATTTCAGATTTAATTACAAAAGGGTTACTGAGCGTGCTTGACTTAGGAGGGATTGTGGCTGGCTTTGTACTGGGGGCAGCATTCTTACCGCTTGTTGTAACGGGACTACATCAAGGGTTAACGCCTGTCCACTTAGAACTCATCAATTCAATCGGGGATGACCCTTTATTACCTATTCTTGCGATGGGCGGAGCGGGTCAAGTAGGAGCCGCTTTTGCTATTTATGCAAAGACAAAGAAAAAACGTTTAAAACGAGCAATTGGTGGAGCGTTACCTTCAGGAATGTTAGGAATTGGTGAACCACTTATCTTTGGAGTAACACTGCCACTAGGACGACCGTTCTTAACAGCTTGTTTAGGTGCTGGAGTTGGAGGTGCTTTCCAAGCATATTTTAATATTGCAACTGTTGCGGTAGGGGTTTCAGGGTTACCGTTAACGTTCCTTGTTCATGCACATCAAATTATTTTATATCTAGTTGGATTATTGATTGCATATATAGCAGGATTTTTATTCACATACGGATTTGGATTTAAAGATGAAATGGCAGGAGAGTTCGATTGATAGGTATTTCTTTTTATTTAAACGATCAGTTCGCTGAACAAAGAATTATGGAAGCAAGTAAAAAAGGTGTGAAGCGAGCGTTTACCTCGCTTCACATTCCTGAAGAAACAGGCCATCTTGCTCAAAAAGCTAAACATTTACTGCAAGTAGCAAAACAGCATGAAATGGAAGTTTATGCTGATGTTTCTAAACATACACCTATTCATCTGCAGATTCCTCAATTAGAAGATTTAGTCACCTTAGGCGTAACGGGTATTCGGTTAGACGATGGGTTTGAAGTAGAAGATATTATTTACCTTTCTCAGTTTTTTAAGTTAGCTGTTAATGCCAGTACAGTGTCAGAAAGCTTTCTTACTGCGTTGGTTACAGCAGGCATAGAAGCAAATCAGTTAGTTGGATGGCACAACTTTTATCCAAGACGTGAAACGGGATTGGATGAAGTGTTTTTTCGACAGCAAAATCACATGTTTTTTCAACGGCAGATTCCAGTCATTGCGTTTGTGGCAGGGCAAAAAGAAAAACGAGGACCTTTGTTTGAAGGGTTACCTACTTTAGAACAGCATCGTACCACAAACACGCTGTTAGCAGCAGTCTGTCTAGTCGAAGAAGGGATTAGCAGTATTTATATTGGAGATCCTGAATTCAATGAAGAGATAGTAAATGCGTTAGCCGATTGGAATAAGCATAGGATATTAACTCTTCGTATGGTGACGGAAACGCTGCCAGCATGTACATACCAACTACGTCCTGATCGCTCACGAGACGTTGTGCGATTACAAGGAACGCGTACAAGTCAGAGCATAAAGCCAAGTCAAACAATTAGGCGACCGCGAGGAACCATTACGATGGACAATGAGCGGTATGGAAGATACCAAGGTGAAGTTCACATTGGTTTGAATGACTTGCCGGCTGATGAGCGAGTTAACGTAATAGGACATATTCATCCAGAAGATATAGAGTTATTAGAACTTGCTCAGCAAGCCTATAGTCTCAGGTTAATAAGAGAATAAAAGATTTTTATTTGCAAAACCTAATAGGTATCCTTTTTAGACATTTTATACTCTGCAGCATGAGAAGGAACCATTTCAAACTATAAACGAAATGGAGCGGATTATAAATGAAGAGATGGTCAATGGGAGTTTTAATAGCTGTTCTTTTAGTTAGTATAGCAGTACCTTTTTTCACTTCACCCAGTGAAGCAAAGGGACCTGGGAAGAAACAGAGTTTTAAGTTAGGTGTTGAAGTTCTTTTAGAAGATGAGTTACAACTTTTAGAAGGAAAAAAAGTAGGACTCATTACAAACCCAACAGGTGTTAATCAAGAGCTTAAAAGTATTGTTGATATTTTTAATGAACATAAAGCTTTTGATCTTGTCTCACTATACGGACCAGAACATGGAGTGAGAGGAGATGCTCAAGCTGGTCAGCACGTAGAGTTCTATATTGATCAAAAAACGGGGCTTCCTGTGTACAGTTTGTATGGTCCAACTAAAAAGCCAACGCCTGAAATGCTAAAGGGTGTTGAAGTGCTGGTTTTTGATATTCAAGATGTAGGAACTCGCTTTTACACTTATATTTATACAATGGCCTACGCAATGGAAGCTGCAAAAGAAAATAACATTCCTATCGTTGTTCTAGATCGACCGAATCCCTTAGGTGGTCAGAAGATAGAAGGACCGGTTTTACAAGAGGAGTATACTTCATTTGTTGGCATGTATCCTATTCCAATTCGTCACGGTATGACAGTAGGTGAATTAGCACAATTATTTAATCAAGAGTTTAATATTGGAGCTGATTTAAACGTAGTCAAAATGAAAGGCTGGAAACGATCAATGACAGCAAAAGATTTGCCTACAGAATGGGTTGCTCCTTCACCAAACATGCCAACAGCAGATACAGCGCTTGTATATCCGGGAGCTTCGTTAATTGAGGGTACAAATGTTTCAGAGGGAAGAGGAACAACTAAGCCATTTGAAACCATTGGAGCACCTTTTATTAACGGAGGTAATTTAGCTGAAGAGCTCAATAAACTTGCACTTCCAGGCGTGACGTTTCGTCCATCCTATTTCACTCCTTCTTTCTCTAAGCATAGTGGCAAACTTTCAGGAGGAATTGAAATTCACGTAATTAATGAATCAACATATGAACCTGTTAAAACAGGGGTAGCAATTGTAAAAACTATTCATGATTTATACCCAAACCACTTTGCGTTTAACGCTGGAAATAAACCATTCTTTGATTTGCTAGCGGGCAATAATTCAGTTAGGGAAAGCATTGAAAGTGGAAAGTCAATTCAAGAAATTGTCGCAGAGTGGAAGCCGGAGATAAACGAATTTCAAAAGTTGCGAAAAGGATATTTACTTTATAAATAAAATGAAAAGGAGAGGGATTTTATGAAAAAAGTGATGTCTGTAGGGCTTGTAGCAGCTTTAGCTACCTCAATCCTTATCCCATTTAAGACTCCTTTAGTATCAGCAGAAGAAACGCTTGATGCTAAAAGCGTTGTTTCAGAAATGACGCTAGAAGAAAAAGTTGGTCAAATGCTGATGCCAGATTTTCGTAACTGGAAGAAGCAAGGGGATAAAATGGCTGTTGGATTTACTGAAATGAATGATGAAGTAGGAAGTATTATAAAAAAATACCATATTGGCGGCGTAATCTTGTTCGCTGAAAACGTGGTAGATACTGAACAAACAGTTCGATTGGTTAATGGTTTGCAAAGTGCCAGTGAAGATATTCCTCTTCTTGTTACAATCGATCAAGAAGGTGGAATTGTTACAAGGCTACAGTCGGGAACCAATCTGCCAGGAAATATGGCGCTTGGTGCTACTAGAAGAGAACGAAATGCATATAAAACTGGAGAGATTATCGGTAAAGAGCTGTCCTCTTTGGGCATTAACGTAAATTTTTCTCCGACGATTGATGTGAATAATAACCCAGGAAACCCGGTGATTGGTGTCCGGTCATTTAGCTCAGACCCAAAGTTAGTAGCAAAATTAGGTGTTCAAACAATTAAAGGATTACAAAAACAAAATATTGCAACGGCAGCCAAGCATTTCCCAGGACATGGAGATACCGCGGTAGATAGCCATTACGGTTTACCTGTTGTATCACATGATAAAAAGCGCTTAGATGAAGTGGAACTTTATCCTTTTAAACAAGCGATGGATGCAGGTGTAGACATGATTATGACGGCGCATCTACAATTTCCAGCCCTCGATGACACAACGTATACAAGTAAAAAGGATGGTCAACAAATTACGGTTCCAGCTACATTATCGAGAGGGATTATAACCGATCTTTTACGAAAAGAGCTTGGATACAATGGAATTGTAGTTACAGATGCATTAAATATGAAAGCTATTTCGGATAATTTCGGCCAAGAAGAGGCTGTTATTATGGCTATTAATGCTGGCGTAGATATTGCACTTATGCCCGCTCAAGTCAACTCTATTGAAATGGAAAAGAATTTAGAGGATGTTTATAGCGGAGTAATAAACGCAGTCCATAGTGGAGAAATTCCAATGGCTGAGATCAATGACTCTGCCGAACGAATTATTGATTTGAAAATAAAGAGAGGCATTTACGAAGCAACTGATCAAAATGTAGATAAAAAAGTGAAAAATGCTCTAAGGGTAGTAGGAAACAAGGAGCATGTAAAAGCAGAAGAAAAAATGGCAGAAGAAGCGGTGACATTACTAAAAAATGAAAAGCGTACTTTGCCATTTAAACCTAAAAAACATGAAAAAGTATTGGTGGTTGCCCCTTTCAAAGACCAGACGGATGCAATGGCGCGCACAATTCAAGAGCTAATAGATAAAAAAAGGATTAAGTCAGTAGATGTAGAACGTTTAGAATTTGAAAATAAGACGTTTACAGAGGAAACTAAAGAGAAGATAAATGAAGCTGATTATGTTATCACAGGTTCATATATAGTGAAAAATGACCCGGCAGTGAACGATGGGGTAATTGATGACACAATTCAAGATTCATCCAAATGGGCAACAGCTTTCCCAAGAGCCGTTATGAATTACAGTCAATCACAGAGTAAAAAGTTTGTATTAATGAGTGTGCGAAATCCTTATGACATAGCAAATTTTGAAGAAGCTAATGCTGTTTTGGCGGTGTACGGTTTTAAAGGATACACGAATGGACGCTATCGTCAGCCAAATATTCCAGCGGGTGTTAAAACCATTTTTGGAGCTTCTGATCCAAAAGGAAAGCTTCCCGTAGCTATTCCTTCTGTCACAAATAAAGGCGAAACGCTATACCCGTTTGGCTTAGGATTAAATATTAAAAATAATAAGCCTTTAAAATAAACAAAAGAGCTACCTACATAGGTGGCTCTTTTTGTTCTTCAATTAAGAGTTGAATAAGGTTTTTTAACTGTTTAAACTCCTCTGATGTACCGACTACTGTTTCGCTTAAAGCATGCAAAGTACTGCTAATGACAAACGAGCGTATTTGAGGCTGACGAATAAGCTCTTCTTGTAAGAATGTTAGTAATTCAATAATTTTTGGCTTGTCTACATCATCAGCATCTTCCGCTTCTTTTGTTACTAATAAGATAGAGGCTCGAATCTTTTGTTCTGTTGTTTGAGGAGAATGATTGTGAAAAGGAATCCACTGTGTTAGCAAGTCAGGATCAAAAAGCATTTCTTGGCTAGTAGAGACATTTTTCACTAGATGAACTAATCGGTCGACGGTATAACGAATGATTTTAGGTGCGTCAATTTGGTTATGGTGTGCCATGACGCTGTAGTGAAAGTTGCGGTGTAGAATGCCTAAAAACATAATGGCGCAGTCCAGTAAGTAAGCTTTTTTATCTGAGCCAAATAAGTCAATTAATCGATTGTAAAGCCAGTGTAATTCGTAAAGCTGAGCTTGTTTAAAATGCTCCTTTAGCTCAGCGTTATTCGAAAAGAAAATCTCTTCAAATAGTGTAAACAATTGATTTTGATGGTGCATTTGTACCTGAAGTTCAATTTGCTTAATGAATATATCTAAGTCTGAACGGTTTTGGCCAATTAAAAATTCATTTCTTTTGGTTTCTAACTCATCATAAACCGACTCGAAAATTTTAATGACTAGCTCATTCTTAGACGAAAAGTAATTATAAAACGTACCTTTTGAAATGCCGCTATCTTCAACGATATCTTGTATAGATGTTGCTTGGAATCCTTTTTCAACAAAGAGCTTATGAGCGCTCTTTAGCATCAATTCTTGTTTTTTATTCATTTCATCACCTGCAATAAAAGTGTACTAGCTGTCTATTTATTTATGATACAAGAGAAAAAACGTTTACACAAACCCTTTTAAAATCACAGCTTTTTTTTGTTGCAAAAAATGAACTGAAGGTATAATATACAATATGTGAACTTATAGTATAAAAAAATATACTTGCGGTTTAGTGAGAGGAGGAACTTTATGCAAACTACAAAAAAACCACCATATGGAATTATTGGTATTTTACTTATAGGAGCATTTATTTCATTACTTAATGAGACATTATTAAACATTGCTTTACCATCTATAAAAAATGAGTTAGGAGTAACAACATCAACCGTTCAGTGGTTAACGACAGGTTATATGCTTGTCAATGGTATCATGATTCCAACCACTGCTTTTTTAATTCAACGATACTCGGTCCGTGGCTTGTTTTTAACAGCGATGGCTCTTTTTACAACGGGTACAGTAGTAGCTGGAGTAGCGCCGGAATTTGGAGTATTGTTAGCTGCACGTGTTATTCAAGCATCAGGAGCAGCTATTATGATGCCGCTATTAATGAATGTGCTGTTAACGAGCTTTCCAATTGAAAAGCGCGGGGGAGCAATGGGTATTTTTGGATTGGTGATGATTTTTGCACCTGCAATCGGCCCAACTCTTTCAGGATGGTTAATTGAGCATTATGACTGGAGAATGCTATTTCACGTTGTGACGCCAATTGCATTTGTTGTTCTTGTATTAGCATTTTTCTTGTTGAAAGATCAAAAAGAAAAGGTAGATATTCAGTTAGATAAGCTTTCTTTAATTCTTTCTGTATTTGGATTTGGTGGTTTACTGTACGGGTTTAGTTCAGCTGGAGATAAAGGCTGGGGATCACTAGAAGTATACGGAACGATTATCGTTGGAGTAATTGGGTTGGTTTTATTTATTACTCGCCAGTTTAAGCTTGAAAAACCAATGCTAGAGTTTCGTATCTTTAAATATCCAATGTTTGCATTGTCATCTGCCATCTCAATTGTTATTACGATGGCATTATTCTCTGCAATGCTATTGCTACCAATGTACGTACAGAGTGCTCGAGGGATTTCGCCCTTAGATTCAGGATTATTGTTATTACCGGGAGCCTTAGTGATGGGGATTATGTCTCCAATTACAGGCAAGCTGTTTGATAAATTTGGCGCACGCGTGCTAGCTGTAATTGGGTTAGCTATCACAGGTGTTACGACGTATATGTTTAGTCAATTATCATTGACAACTACATATACGGAGCTAATTATCCTATACACGGCTCGTATGTTTGGTATGTCAATGGTTATGATGCCGATTATGACAAACGGATTAAATCAGCTTCCACAGCAATTTAATCCGCACGGCACAGCGATGAATAATACGTTACAACAAGTGTCAGGAGCTATTGGTTCAGCTTTACTTGTAACGGTTATGTCTAACCGCACAGAATTTCATGCAGAAGAATTAGCAAAAGAGGCAATGAGTAATGGAGCCGTTGCACCAACGGCTGATTTGCAACAGCAAATTGGACTGCAGGCCATGGTTGAAGGGATCAATGATTCATTTTTAATTTCATCGATACTTATAGTGGTGGCATTAGTCTTATCGCTCTTTATGAAGCGAGTAACAGTTAGCGGAGTTACACAAGACCAACAAGCTGTTAAAAGAGAACAGTTTGCTAAATAAAATAAAAAAGGTAAGGTTCACTTATAAGTGAACCTTACCTTTTTTTATGAATATGTTCGTTGTATAGTGAAAAAGTATGATGAGTCTTGAAAGGAGAATGAGGAGTTATGTGGCAATCTCTTCAAGGTGAACGTATTTGTCTAACCCCAATCCAACTTGAGCACGCACCGGAGCTTTTTAAAATTTGGTCTAATCAAAAAGTTACTGAATTCATGAATATTGATTCTTTTTGTGATGAAAAGCAAGCAAGGGAAATGATTGCTTTTCTACAGAATCTAGCGAAGGAACAAAAAGCACTACGCTACACAATCTTTCATAAAGAGCAAGCAAAGATTATTGGTTCATGCGGATTTAATCAAATAGATACTCATAACCAGCATGTAGAAATTGGCTATGAAATAGACGAAGTATTTTGGGGACAAGGATATGGTTCAGAGGTAGTTCAACAATTGGTTCATTATGGTTTTGTGAGCCTTGATATGGTTAGGGTATCGGCTAAAGTAGAGCCAGCAAACAAGGCGTCCATTCATTTACTAGAGAAAAATCATTTTCAGTATGAGGGAACTCTGCGAAAAGTTGAAAAGTCAAAAGGGATGTTTGTTGATTTATGCATGTATGCTCGAATTAAATATGAGTAATAAAAACGCGTCAAGTTTTAGCCTGACGCGTTTTTAATTAACTTGTATAAATAAAGCTTAGCCCCATTGATTTTAGTAGCTTTCGATAAGCAATGGATGTTTGGTCAGCTGCGATATGAGCTTCCATTTGTAAATCAAGAGGGAGATCTTCGGGCTTTTGGTTTTCAACCATTTCGCGATCTTCATCGAATACCCGAAGGTTAAAGTCATAAACACCTTCAACAGGAGAATCTTTGTCAAAGTTGCGAGCAATAGGTACAAATAAGCGCGTTTCACGAGCGGAAACTGGACAAACCGCATTCATAATCCAAAGCTGGCCACCTTCAGGAAAATAAACTTTTAGTGTAGCAGTGAAAGGTGGGTACACGTCAAATACCCGCAGCCATTTAAAGTTTTCTGGATTTAAGTGTGCTTGTTCTTTAGAGTAATTGCTTACAGTGCTTAAGTATTCCACGTTTAAACCATAGTCTGTTTTATCAACCTTATATCTGGGAACAAAGGCATTGTTTCGATCGCCAAATGTATCCGTATGAACCCAGGCAAAATGTGCAACATCCAAAAAGCCTTCCATCTGTCGACCTGCCGAACCCCCTATATCAAAGCTAGGACAAACAATTTGTTGAAAGTCAGGGTCATCCCAAGCCTGAAACTGTGGAATGTTATCCATTTCGCCTGTTAACGATGTCCAAATGAGTCCAAATTGCTCGATAACAGGGTAAACCGTCATGCAGAGGCGAGGAGATATATTTGCATCAGGATGCGCTGGTATCGATGTACAAGCTCCTTCTGTGTTATAGCGAAATCCGTGATAAGGACATACAATTTCCTCCTCTTCTACCCAACCCATACTAAGGGGAGTGCCACGATGAACGCAGAGGTCTCGAGCTACGACAACTTGTTTTTTAGTGCGATATACAACTAAATTGACATCTAATAGCTTAACGCTAAGCGGCTTTTCGTTTACCTCAGCTGCTTGTGCGATGGGATACCAATAGGTCGAAAGAGTCGTCCAATCCTCCTTGCTAAACGTACAGTCACGCGGATAAGGTGTTTTTGGGGGAGATTTTTTAAGCGTTTGTTGTTGGTCCATTTATCTTCTTCCTTTCTAGTTTCTTGAATGTTTTACCAGTGTAACTCATTTTTAGAAAATTCTCATTTTTATTGTTAGATATTCTTACATTCATTTGAATTTTTGTAGATTATAGTGAATCAGATAGATACATTTTGGATAATAAATGAAATAAAATGTTTCAAAGAATAGAAAAATATGATATAATTACGATTGACGCTGGCGTAGCTCAGTAGGTAGAGCACTTGCATGGTAAGCAAGAGGTCGCAGGTTCAATCCCTGTCGCTAGCATAATACGTGTAGTAAAACGAGGACCTTTTAAGGGTCTCGTTTTTTTGTACTCATCAAAGTATTTATTTTCCTAAAAATAGATAAAATGTAAAAATGTTTAATGGGAAGAAAACTAGGGTAAAAGAGGTTATCGATAAAAACTGAACGAGGAGTGCATCTAAATTTGATCACATTTAAAAATGTTTCAAAGCAGTATGAAGATGGCACCACAGCTGTCAAAGACATTAATTTAGAAATAAGGCAAGGGGAGTTTTTTGTTCTTATTGGTCCTAGTGGATGTGGGAAAACAACGACGCTTAAAATGATTAATCGTCTTCATGATGTGACTAGTGGTGATTTATACATAGCGGATAAAAAAGTAACGGATTACAACATTAATGATCTGCGCTGGGAAATTGGGTATGTCCTCCAGCAAATTGCTTTATTTCCTCATATGACCATTGCGGAAAACATCGCGGTAGTACCTGAGATGAAGGGGTGGAAAAAGAATAAAATCAAAAAGCGTGTAGATGAACTCTTGGAACTGGTTGGACTGGACCCGAAGCAATACCGAAACCGCAAGCCTTTTGAGCTCTCAGGTGGGCAACAGCAGCGCATTGGTGTAGCTAGAGCTCTCGCAGCCGATCCTCCTGTTATTCTTATGGACGAACCTTTCAGTGCACTAGACCCGCTAAGTCGTGATCAGCTGCAGCAGGACGTTTTAGCTTTAAAAGAAAAGATAAAAAAGACATTCGTCTTTGTTACGCATGATATTAGCGAAGCCATGACTCTTGGAGATCGTATCTGTTTAATGAAAGATGGGGAAGTAGTTCAAATTGGCACACCAAAAGAGTTTGTTCAAAACCCTAAAAATGATTTCGTAAAATCATTTATCGGTAATCAGGGAAGCGTATTGCTTCAACCATTAGAAGTATTTGTTAATGAAACAAATCAGCAAGATTTTGAAAAGATTGAAGCTCCTGTACATTTAAAATCATCTGCATCTATTGGCGAAGCTGTAGAGCTTTTACAAAAGCACGATTGTGTTGGTGTTTATAAAGGTTCGAAAAAAATTGGTATTGTAACGAGCAAAAACATCCTTGCCTTCTTGTCTAATAGATCAAAAGAAGGAGCGGTGGTATAATGAATGGCTTAACTACTTTGTTAGAACAAAGGGGAGATGCGCTTGTTCAAGCACTGCTTGAACATGTTCAAATTTCCGTACTAGCGCTATTAATTGCAGTATTAATTTCCGTACCTCTTGGCCTGTACTTAACCAGGCATGAGCGAATTGCTGAGCCTATTATCGGCGTAACGGCTGTTCTACAAACGATTCCTTCATTAGCTTTATTAGGTTTATTAATTCCAGTAGTAGGAATAGGAACCGTTCCCGCTGTTATTGCTTTATTTCTCTATGCTTTATTACCAATTGTTCGTAATACATATACAGGAATTAAAGAAGTAGACCCATCTTTAATTGAAGCAGCAAGAGCGATGGGAATGAATTCATTTAGGCGACTGATAAAAGTCGAGCTACCCTTGGCTCTTCCAGTTATTATGGCTGGTATTCGTACAGCGATGGTCTTGATCATCGGAACAGCAACCATCGTTGCATTAATTGGTGCAGGTGGATTAGGTAGCTTAATTCTATTAGGAATTGACCGAAGTGATAATGCTCTTATTTTATTAGGTGCTATTCCAGCAGCACTATTAGCAATTGTCTTTGACGTGGTTCTTCGAACAATTGAAAATTCTTCAAAGAAGGGTTCGAAAAAACGTCCTATCATTATGATTGCTATTTTAGTATTAATTCTTGCATCCCCGTTTATAGCTATGAAAGCAACTGAGCCAGATCTTGTAATAGGTGGGAAACTTGGTGCAGAACCAGATGTTTTAATTAATATGTATAAACAGTTAATTGAAGACGAAACGAATATGAAAGTAGACTTACGTTCGTCATTGGGAAAAACAGTTTTTGTATTTGAAGCTCTTCGTAATAAAGAAATTGATATTTACCCAGAATATACTGGAACAGCGCTTGTTACGCATTTAAAAGAGCAACCTAATAGTAAAGATGCCAGTGAAGTATACGAACAAGCCAAAGTAGGATTAAAGGAAGAATTTGATTTAGTCTATCTTCAACCGATGGCTTTTAATAACACCTATACATTAACAGTAACAAAAGAGTTTGCAGAGCAAAATAACGTCAAAACTATTTCAGACTTAACAAACGTGGCTGATCAAGTAAAGGCTGGCTTTACCCTTGAATTTAAGGATCGAGAAGATGGATATGCAGGTCTTCAAAAAGAGTATGGCTTAGCGTTAAACAATGTTAAAACGATGGAACCAAAGCTTCGCTATAATGCAGTTCAAACAGGTGATATTAATTTATTGGATGCATATGCAACAGACCCAGAAATTGAACAGTATGATTTAGCAGTTCTAGAAGATGATGAAAAGTTCTTTCCCCCTTATCAAGGTGCGCCTGTCTTAAGAGCAGAAACGTTAAAAGAGCATCCTGAGTTAAAGGAGATTCTCAATAAGCTAGCAGGGAAAATCAATGATGAAGAAATGCGTAAAATGAATTATGAAGTCAATGCTGAAGGGAAAACAGCAGAAGAGGTAGCCCGCAAGTTCTTGGTTAAAAAGGGGTTAGTATCAGACTGAAATTAATTGAAAGCCGAGCAATGACTCGGCTTTCTTTATGATGAGGTCGTACCTTTATGTAGTACTTGTAGCCACGTGTCTGGAGAAATTTCGAAGCCTTCAATACTAATACAGGTCATTCCATCCGCGCTACCAAATTCAACGTATTCACCGGCTTTCCAAAATACAGCTTCTCCGAAATTAACATAAATTCGACCTTCACTGTTAGCAATCCATCCTTCTCCGCTTATAATTAAGAGTAGTTTGGGAATCGCGGCTTCAGTTTTAGGCGCGTAATCATAAGGTGCTAATGAAATGTAATTTATTTTTACATCTCCCGTCTGAGAAAGAATGGTGTTGAAATGATAAGACTGATAAAGCATAGAATCAGTTTTACGCTGAGCATATTGATATAGTTTCACATTGGTCCCTCCAGTAGACACGGATTTCGTTGTCGTGTTTCCATAGCGTAACTAATATATGTATGAACATAAAAAAAAGACCTAAAAAGCAGAAAACTGTCTGCTTTTTGGGTCTTTTTAATCTAAGAATGTTTGAATTTCCTGCCTGTTCTTTTCTAAATCTAATCGTAGTACAGCGCCTGCTCCTGAAACACGTTCATTGATAAATGCACCGTCAACAGGGATGCGAAGCGAATCAAGTTCATTTGAGCTTCCAAGTAAGAAATCTTTTCCTATAGATACGAAGGTCTTTGGAGGTACATTTGTATCCACATAGGGATCAATAATTCCCCATAACTTAGGTGCTTTAGCTATTGTTTGAAGCGATAACGCTTCTTCTGTAAGTTTACCTAAAACTTCTTGCTGTCTTTGAACCCGTCCAAAGTCACTTTGACTATCATGTCTAAATCGCACATAGCCTAATAGCTCTTCACCGTGAAGCGTCTGCTTTCCCGGTTCTAAGGTCATCCCGATACCATGGGACATTCTTTGGTTAATATCAACTTCAATACCATTTGGAGCAATTGTATCTACAACTTTTGAGAAGCCTTTAAAATCTACTACCGCATAGTAATTCACATCGATACCGAAATTTTCCTTTATTGTTTTGCGCAAAAGCTCAGGTCCCCCAAATGCATATGCTGCATTGATTTTATTTTTTCCATACCCGGGGATATCTACATAACTATCTCGCATAAGAGATACAATCTTTGGCTGGTTATTATCCTTGTCATAGTGCGCAATCATAATTGTATCAGCACGTGAATGTTCTTCCCCGCGCGAATCAATCCCTAAAAGAAGAACGTTCATAGTATCTAAATTGGCGCTTTTACCGTTAAATTCAAATTGTCCATCTTTTTGAAAGTCGCCGTCTGCTTCAGCCAACCCTTGTTGATATTGATAAAAAACATATCCAGCTAAAGCAATCAGTACTACAGAGCAAAAAAGAAAAAATCTTCTCATTCGCTTTTTCTTTCTCTGTTTATGTCGTTTGCGATGTTCACGTTGTTCCAATATTCTCACCTATCATTTTAAAGTAATTGAAAAGTATAGCAATTATATTCTTATATAAAATTACCATCACATTCTATGATTAGCAAGTATTAGCCATTTTAATCGTAAAAGCTAGGTGTGTATTCTGTAAGATTAAAGCAAACAAAAAGGTTTTAATGAATTTATACGTTTTTTGCAGGTGAATGAGCCAAAAGTCTCTAATTAGTAAAAGGTGAAGAAATGCAGAATGGCAAAGGAGATGGGGAAATGAGCTTATACGTATCATCTTCAAATATAGTCGTTATTCCACCAAAAGCTGTTTCACACTGGAAAACATATGGAGTGGGAGCAATTAAAGGAGCAAAAGTGACGGGAAAGCGCTGTGAACAATTGATGCTACGATTTAAAGAGAAGATAATGACGCCTTTTCAAATGGTATCTTATCACGAGTCATTCGTTGTCATGTTTGATGATGAGCAAAGCAAAGAGCATTTTGAGCTAATTGCAAACATACTTCAGGCAGATGGGGATAAGTTTAACTACTACCTGTTATTTGATGATCATGAATCTGAAGTTTTGAAGGGAATGAAACAATTTTTGACAGTAGGCGAGTTTAATGTACCAGTCGTACGGCTTAATCAAACAGGTGAATTTGATTTTCATAGCAATGGCAACTCGGTTGAAATAGTCATTGATGATGATGTAGATGAAGAAGGAATAAGTTCGTTTATTCAAACATTTAGGTTAAACGAAGGACATTATTTTATTGGTGACCCTGGATTTTTAAAAAACCAAGAGATGTTCCAGGAGCAATATTTTACCGGAGGGGATTACCATCTTATTTATCAGTATAATAATCAATGGCTTAAAAAAGTAATTATTCAACCTAGCGAATCAGTACAAAATAGTATATAAACTAGAATTTCTTTTGTGCCTAAAGACGTTGTTTCACTAGTCGAGAAAGTAGTGAAATTATGGTATAATAACTTTAAAAGATTAAGAAAGGAAGTTATATGCGATGAATGAACGCTTAAGCAACGTGGCTTCTTGGCTTTCTGAAAAAAGCTATGATGCTGCATTTATTTCTTCAACAGAAAATGTATTTTATTTAACAAATTTTTATACGGATCCGCATGAACGACTTTTAGGCCTATTTGTATTTCCAAATACTGAACCTGTACTTGTTTGTCCTTTTATGGAAGTTAATCAAGCAAAAAGTGCAGGGTGGAAATATGATGTTGTTGGATATGAAGATCATGAAAACCCTTGGGAGCTAATTCGTGCCGCATTACATAAAAGAGAAATTAATAATATTGGTCGTTTAGCAGTGGAAAAAGAGCAGCTATCTTTCCTGCGAAGTGAAGAGTTAAAAACATTGTATCAAGATGTTGTATTTGAAAGCGTAGAAGAAAAAATGAACGAATTAAGGGTAGTGAAAACGCAAGCTGAAATTGACATTTTACAAGAAGCAGCAGCTCTCGCTGATTATGGTGTTGAAGTAGGTGTATCTGCTTTAAAAGAAGGCGTTACGGAAATGGACGTTCTTGCTAAAATTGAATATGAATTAAAGCGAAAAGGTATTCGCGAGATGTCGTTTTCTACGATGGTGTTATTTGGAGAAAAAACGGGTGATCCTCATGGCAATCCTGGGCTACGTACACTAAAAAAAGGTGACATGGTCTTATTTGACTTAGGCGTTGTGTTAGATGGATATTGTTCGGATATTACGCGAACAGTGGCATTTGGCGAAATTACTGAAAAACAACAGCATATGTATGAGACGGTTAATAAGGCGTTAGAAGCTGCTTTATCTGCATCAAAGCCCGGTACAAGAATTGGGGACTTAGACATGATTGCGCGTAACCTTATTTCGGAAGCGGGATACGGAGAATACTTTCCACATCGACTAGGTCACGGATTAGGAATTAGTGTACACGAATTTCCTTCTATGAACCGTACGAATGATGACATACTAAAAGAAGGCATGGTTTATACCATTGAGCCAGGCGTTTATATCCCTAACATTGGTGGAGTACGTATTGAAGATGATGTAGTTATTACGAAAGATGGAAATAAAACGTTAACGAAGTATCCTAAGAAGTTACAAATTATTCAACCGTAAGAAAAAGAGACTGAGACATAAGTAGTTCAGCCTCTACTATACCTGAACGATTGAGAGTTCATAACTTTTAATCGTTCAGGTTTTTTGGTTGATTGTGAAAACAATGTTGGAAACAGGGTGGAATGGAGCGTAGGTCACTCGACTCCTGCGGAAAGCGAGTGACCGTAGCGCAATGGAACGAACGTGTTGAGACAAATCAAAGAGATGGGAACAGCTAGTGTTCGTCTTTTAGAAGTAATCATTTTGTTATGTCCCAAACTCTTTTTCTATATGAATAGAAGAAGACTAATGGCCATGATAGCCATTCCGCCGATAAGTCCATAAATAGAAAGGTGAGCCTCATCATATCGCTGAGCAGCAGGTAAAAGTTCATCCAAAGAAATAAAGACCATAATTCCTGCCACTGCGGCAAAGATAACCCCGAACATAACGTCATTTAAAAAAGGCATGAGTAAAAAATATGCAGCAATAGCTCCTAGAGGCTCTGAAAGACCTGATAAAAAAGAGAGTTTAAATGCTTTCTTCTTATCACCTGTTGCAAAATAAACGGGTACGGAAACGGCAATTCCTTCAGGGATGTTATGAATAGCAATTGCTACTGCAATAGCAATTCCTAAAGAAGGATCTTGAAGAGTCGACGTAAACGTAGCAATTCCTTCAGGGAAATTATGAATGGCAATTGCTAAAGCAGTAAATGTTCCCATTTTTAAAAGAGCAGTGTCTTTCACTCTTGGTTGTTTCATGTCTTCTACGGTCTTTAATTCATGTGGGTTTCCTTGTTTTGGGACAAATTTATCAATCATTGCAATCAAGAGCATTCCAGCAAAAAAACCACCAACCGTTACCCAATTTCCAGATACTTTACCAAGTGCTCCTACAAGGGAATCCTGTGCTTTTACAAAAATTTCAATCATGGATACGTAGATCATAACGCCAGCTGAAAAACCGAGTGCAATTGATAGAAATTTTGTATTCGTTGTAGATACAAAAAAAGCTAAAATACTTCCTATTCCTGTTGCGAGACCTGCCATTAATGTTAAACCAAAGGCTAGTAATAAATGTTCAGTCATGAAATAATCCTCCCGAAAGAATAAGAGTGAGTTTTTATCTATATTCCACAAATATCTGAGACATGACCAGTGTGTAAAGGCAACGGGAAATAATATCACATGTTCAATTCTCAATTTATCTAGCACAGTATATTCAGTTTCTTTTGATTGGGAACTTGCCTATAGTTTAGAAGGAGTATGAAATAGCGATTGTGAAAATCATTTCCAAGAGATATATTACGAACAGATAACATTTTGTTCACAAATTATCGCATCGCTATCGATTTTTCGTTTGGTAGTATATCCTGTACAGTAGAGGCTTTGTAAGCTTGATAGCAAGGAGGCTTTTTGATGACTAATTACTCAAAAGATGATGAACAAATTATACATAAAGCAGTTGAAGTTTTTGGAGGGAAAGATCGTATTGACGAATTTGAGGATGAGAGAAAAAAACACAGCGTACATGTTTTAGCAACAGGCAATCACCCCCGTTCAGACTTAACAGCATATGCAACGTTGGGAGGGTATCATTGTCCAACAGGATACACGGTGGGCGGTATTCCACTTCGCATTGAAATTGTAGGAGCATGTCATTCTTCATTTGCACCCTTCCCACAAATTTTAAGCAAGTGTGTATTTCATATGATGAAGTCACATGTTTCAATCTTTCCAGGGGCAATTTATAAAGATATTATTACTTCTTTCGATCATAGCCTTCATATGCAGCATATTTTATTGATTCCGCCATTTTTATGGGATACATTTTCTACGATTGAGCTATCAGATAAAAAGGTTGCGTTTTTACAAGCAGTCCCAATCTCTGAAAATGAGCGAGCTTTTGCATTAGAATATGGAGTAGACTCTCTGCTAAGCCGATTCGACGATGAGCGAGTGAACGTATTTAATTTAGAGCGTCGAACGGTAGTATAAAGAGGCAGCCAGGTAGGGCTGTCTCTTTTTCTTGATAGAAAACAGGCTTGTATCTAGAAACTTTAGGACAAAACTCCACGATTGTCCTAAGACAAACACCTATACGTGATAAATTCCCATTACATATAGTAGAACATAAGTATTAAACATAATTAGGAAGGGGATGTTATGATGAATAACCAGCGCAGAAGGCCACGAATAAATCCAAATTTTCGTCCAAGTGGGGGCACAAATAATGAGGATGGAAACAAAAATATCATTAGCAACAGTGGAAACTCCAACGTTAATATTAACCTAGGGCAAGGAAAAAGATCAAAACAGTCGCAGAGCCTAGATCAGTCTGATAGCGGCCTAATCTTTTAATCTAAGGGGGACTCTTTAGTAAGCGAATTTAGTGAAAATTCGCTTAGGTTAATGAAGAGTGAATAGCGGTTAGTACGGGGAGGTTTATCATGAAAAGCTTAGTAAGTGATAGTGGAAACGCAAAAGTAGATATTACCATTAATATAGATAATTCAGCTCTAGCTTATTTAGTAGGAAGCTGCCTCCATGCAACTCAGCAAATAACCGATGAACAATATCTTCAAATGATGACTAATCTGACAACACTACTTGGGAAAAATAGTGAAGAAATAAAAAAGCTGTTTTCAAACCATCAAATTTCGACGAATAAAAAATTTAAATCTGCTAACGAGCTAGAGAATTTAAAAATCTATTATAATAAGAAGTAGAAGCACTTGATAAAAGTGCTTTTTATTTTGAATTCAGTCATAAAAAGGGGAAGTCAATGAATAGTAATGATGAAAAATATTGACTCTCACGCTACGTCATACTTTATCGTTACTAATTAAGAGGAGGGATTGAAAATGGCTATGCAGGTAAAGGAAGTAGCTAGCTTAGCGGGTATTAGTATACGCACCCTTCATCATTATGATGATATTGATTTATTGAAGCCTACTGAGGTAACTGAATCAGGATACCGGCTATATGTTGAAGATGATTTAGAGATGCTGCAACAAATTTTATTATTTAAAGAACTAGGGCTTTCGTTAAAAGAAATTAAAGCAGTCATTTATGATCCTTCCTTTAATAAACAAGAAGCGTTAGAGTTGCATCAACAGCTTCTAATTGAAAAAAGGAATCGACTTAATCGTATGATTGCCATGACTGAACAAACGATTAAGTCAATGAAAGGAGAAAAACCAATGACTAATAAGCAAAGATTTGAAGGGTTTGATTTTAGTGAAAATCCTTATGAAGAAGAAGCTAAAAAGCGATGGGGAAACGAAAAAGTAAACGAAGCGAATAAAAAAGTTAGAGGTATGACGAAAGGCGAACAAGCGGATTTAGCAGCAGAAGCAAATGAGATTTATAAAAAGATAGCTAAGCTGATGAATCAATCACCATCATCAGAATCGGTTCAAAAAGCTATACAAGAATGGTTTCACTTCTTGAATCGTAATTTTACGACGTATTCCCCAGAAGCATTTAAAGGGTTAGGAGAATTATATATTCAAGATGAACGCTTTCAAAAGAACATTGACCAATTCGGAGAAGGTTTAGCTGAATTTTTAAAAGAAGCTATGGGGGTATTCGCTGATAGTTTGTTAAACGAGGAAAAGCAATAAGAGAAGTTATTCATGATTTTGAACATAGTAATTGAAAAGAGTCCCCATCCAAATGGGGACTCTTTTCAATTACTACTGCGTAATGTTTTTGAAAGAATTTTTGCTACGGATTTACTTTGTTCAATTTGTGTACGCTTATTATTTTTGCGTTCTAATGCGATCGCTTGTAGGCTTTTTTCTTCTTCAGTTTGAGCTACAACCTTTGGTACAGTAGCAGGCTTTCCATCTTCTAAAGCAACAAACGTTAAGAAAGAAGTCGCTGCAATTCGTTTAACACCTGTAATTAAATTCTCAGCGATTACTTTTACAAAGATAATCATTGAGCTTTTGCCAGTTAGTACAACAAAAGACTCATATGATATGAAATCTTCTTCCGTCACAGGTTCAATAAAATCGACGTAATCAATCGATGCTGTAACACACGGTTTTCTTGAATGTTTTGTAGCAGATAATGATGCAATCATGTCCATATCGGCTACAATTTTCCCTCCAAATAACGTATAGTGATTATTTAAATCATTAGGGAAGATATGCTGTGATTTTACAACTCTTGATACACTGCAAGGTATTTGTTCAACTGTCATCTATAAAGCACTCCTTTAAAACCTCAATCTATAATGAATGTCCATATGTAATAATAAAAAACGTATATCAATTTTATTCCCTATTTTTGAATCAGTAATCTTTATGATGAAAAGTAAAAAAATAGAGTATTTTCTGTCATATTTTTTAGATATAAAGTTGTGTTAGTTTGTAATTCCTTTTATTCTTTTAAAAAAATATAGATAAAAGGGATTAAAAAAAATCTCCTTGTGTCCGATAAATAGTTTAAAAGATTCATATATCTATTTATGTCGAGGAGGAACGTATGAAAAAAGTAATCGCTACTTTAGTTGTTATGTTCATGCTTAGCTCAAGCTATTCCGTGGTAAACGCAAAAGCTGAAACAAACCCAACTGTAAGCGTCCAGCTTAAAAATTATTTGAAAAACAAAAAGGAAATTCAAATTCAAACATCAGAAGATGCAGCGACATCTTATGAAGGAGTTCGATTAGAAGCTAATCAGACCTATCTCTTAAAGGTAGAACAAGGGAAAATTTCTTTATATAAAGGAACGACCAAATTAAAGGAAGATACAACCTTTAAGCTATACACTAATCAAACAGCAGAAACGCGTATTGAAGGAAGAGTGTATAGTGGGAGTTTTGATTTTGTGATTGAAGGTAACGAATATATACTACCAATTAATCATGTATCAATGGAAGAGTATTTAAAGGGAGTCGTTCCTAACGAAATGATTCCAAGTTGGCCTGTAGAGTCATTAACTGCACAAGCTATTGCAGCACGCACATATGCAATGGGGCATTTGAACAAAACAATTAATGATACCATTCAATATCAAGTATATGGTGGAAAAACAGTCTACGCTAATACGAATGCAGCTGTTGAAAAATCATATGGTCAGACACTTACATATAACGGGAAATTAATCAGCGCACTTTATTCATCTAGCAATGGTGGAGTTACGGAGTCTAATGTTAATGCATGGTCAGGCTCACCGCTTCCTTATTTACCAATTCAAACCGATTCATATGATCCAAAACATTCTTGGAATTTAACGGTGAAAAAGCAGCAAATAGACATGGAGAACTTAGACTTAGTTCATTATAAAAATTGGTGGAGCACTATCAAAGAAAATGATAAGGAAATTACTGATAATATCAAAACTTATTTACAGCAAAAAGATTATAAAGGAAAAGAAATTAAGGTTCTCTCAATTCCAAAGCTAGAGTTCACTGAAAAGAATACTAGTAATCGTTATAATAAAGGAAGCTTAGAAGTCAAGTTTATTGTAAAAGACGATGTTGATTCAGAGGGGAAACTTAATGTGAAAACATTGAGATTAAATAATGTAAAGTCTTCTGATATTCGTCCAATTATTGGGGTAAACCTTATTAAAAGTTACTATGTGACTGAACAAAATGCTACTGATAAAGAAACGGTACTAAAAGGTCTAGGATATGGTCATGGTGTAGGAATGAGTCAATACGGAGCTTATTATCGTGCCAAAGCTGGTCAAACCTATGATCAAATTTTACGTTTTTATTATCCGAATGCAGAGCGCACGCAGCAATACAACCGTGAAGCAAAGCGTTTAGCAGGCCCAGAACGATATGATACAGCTGCAGAAATTGCAAGAGAAGGGTGGACTACGGCTCGAACAGTTGTCATTGCAGCGGGAGGGAATTTTCCAGATGCGCTAGCAGGAGCTCCTCTTGCAGTTCAGGAAAATGCTCCACTATTACTAACAACAGGTCATGAATTGCATCCAACTGTAAAAGCAGAGCTCCAGCGTTTACAGCCTGAAAAAGTAATTGTATTAGGAAGTTCAAGGGTTATTCGAGATTCAGTATTAGATGAAATTAAGCAGTTAGGTGCTAAGGAAGTCCAGCGTTTAGGAGGAGCGGATCGCTTTGAGACGTCAGCGGCAATTGCTAAACAAATAAATTCTTCGAAAGTAATTGTAGTGAATGGACAAAACTTCCCAGATGCTCTATCAGTAGCTCCATATGCAGCGAAAGAAGGAATTCCTATTATACTAACAAGGCCAACTTCAATTCCTGCAGCTACAGCACAAGTGCTTGAAGGAAAAGCAGAAGCTATTGTTATTGGTTCTGAACAGGTAGTAAATGCAACAGTTTACAATTCTCTTCCAGCTAACCGAGTAAGATATGCAGGAGAACATCGCTATGCAACAAATCAAAAAGTTGTGACGAACCTGCTTGGCAATACAAAACAAGCTTATGTTGCAGCGGGAACTAATTTTCCAGATGCACTAGCTGGCTCAATTTTAGCTGGAAAACGTGGTGTGCCAGTTATCCTAACAGATGCAGACAAGTTGCCAGCGGGCACAGCTGATATTTTAAGCGGCTATAAGGATTTTACAGTACTAGGTTCTACTCGCGTAGTAAACGATTCTGTAGTTAATGAGCTAGAAGAAATTGCAAATAAATAAACAACAAAGCCGTGGCAAAAACGTCACGGCTTTGCTTGTAAAACTGGAATGCGAATAGTGAAAGAAACACCTTTATCTAAATTTTGTACTGAGATTGTCGCATTATGCATAGTAACAATCCGCTTTACAATACTGAGCCCGATGCCAAATTCTCCTTTTGAACCTTTTTCAAACGGTTCAAAAATTGTAGATAGTACGTTCTCTTCGATAGGAGGTCCGTCATTTGCAATTCGACATTCTACAATATCTATCCCTTCACGAATTTTTCTGTGAACAAAGATAGAAATGGATGATTCAGCGTATCTAATCTGGTTTTCTAAAATGTTCTCAATAACTTTGGTCCACTGCTCTTTATCACCATCAATTGTCACTTTATCATCTCTAATATCCCATTGAATTTCAGTACGACTCCACCGCAGCCTTTCAACTACCTCGCAAATAAGTTCTGACAAAGAAAAAAGCTCATGGTCAACAGGGTGAGCTGATAGATAATCTAATTTTGTTAAATATAACAAGTCACGAATTTTCTTTTCTAATTTCTGTGATTCATCTTCAATGACTTGAACAGTATTTGGCAAATCTCCTTTTGGATAAATACCATCTTGTATGGATTGAGCGTAGCTTCTAATGACCATTACAGGCGTTTTCAAATCATGTGAGATATTTTGAAGAAGAGTTTGTTGTGCTTCTTCTTTTCGAATGAGTCGTTGTCGCATTTGTTCTATAGAAGAACCCAATTTTCCAATTTCATCCGTACGATCTAACGCTACAGGCTCGTGCCATTCTTGCTCTGCAATTCGCTTAACATGTCTCTCAAGTGATACAAGAGGGCGACTTAAATATTTTGCGAGCCAAATAGAAGGAATCCAGCTTAGAAGGAAAACGATGGACATTACGACTAATAGCTGTTTAAATAAAGCGGAAGCTAAAGCATTTCGGTACGTATCCCATGAAAACGATAATAAAAATGCAGGCTGGTCGTTAATGATTACTTTACTAATTACATAAAATAACGTTCGGTTACCCAGGTCTTTTTCATACCTTTCGACAGTTGATTCTTGATCTTGAGCTAGCTCCTGTGCATGTCTTAAAAAATCTTGAGGTAGAACACGCGATGATAGGTAGGAAATATCGACATTTTCAGGTAATAAAATGTGGTCTACCGTACGGTTTCGTAAAGATGGCCCGTTTTCGTCATTGCTAAAATAATATTCACCAGACCGGCTAGGCAACCCGTATTCTTTTAAAATATGCTGTTCATTTTCAATACTTGTATAAATTTCATCCGTAAAGAACTGTCTAAGTGCGCTTGGAAACAACGTAGCTAACAAAAGTGAGATAACTAGCAATATGCCTGAGATGACAAGCCAAATTTGAAAAGCAAGAGATCGATTTTTCATGTGCTCATCATCCGATAACCATATCCATAAATTGTTTCAATTCGAGCATGTGGGAGCTTTTTCCGAACTCTGCGTACTAAATCATCCACAACTCGGTCTGAACCGAAATAATCCTCACCCCAAATAGAGTTTAATAACTGCTCGCGTGAAAATGCTTGACCTATGTCTTTAGATAATGTGACAAGAAAATCAAATTCTTTTGACGTTAAATCAATAGGCTCATTGTTTTCATATACAGTTCGTGTATGAAGGTCTAACCTATAGGGACCGATAGCAATTGTTGATTCGTGTTTTTGTTTTTGACCATACACAAGGTTTAAAAGTTTTTGAACACGAATAACGAGCTCACGAGGCAAGAATGGCTTGGATAAGTAGTCATCGCTTCCCATTTCAAGCCCTAACACTCGATCAATATCTGCATCTCTAGCAGAAATGAAAATCACAGGGATATCAGGGGTAGCAGACTTAATTTCACGAATGAGATGATAACCATCGATATCAGGAAGCATGATATCTAAAACCCAAAGACTAGGAGGGGTATGAATCATTGCTTTGGCATCTGTTCCATTTGAAAATGAAGTAACAGACCAGCCTTCTTTTTGTAAATAAAGAGTTAAAACTTCATTTAAGTTTTGTTCATCTTCGACTAAGTAAATTGTAAAGCTCACTTTATACACACTCCTCTTTCTATTCAAAGCTATTATACTATGTGTTTGGTAGCAGAAAAAATTTTTTCACAATTTCCCATATTCTTTTGATACTTATCCCAAACTTTTGTTTTATAGTGTAAATAACGAAAAACATAATTGAATGTAAAGGAGCCAATTATATGGAACCAAGAGACTTTAATCAAAATAACAATGATGGTGAATATAACAGTCAACCTA
This sequence comes from Priestia sp. FSL W8-0001, assembly GCF_038050335.1. Taxonomy (NCBI): domain Bacteria; kingdom Bacillati; phylum Bacillota; class Bacilli; order Caryophanales; family Bacillaceae; genus Priestia; species Priestia sp. FSL W8-0001. The sequence goes on along the minus strand of NZ_JBBPAL010000001.1, from coordinate 2,582,757 downwards.
ATAATGACCAAATGAAAGCTCAATACGATGCAGAATATCAACAAGAACCAGGTATGAAACAAGAATATCCAACTTATCGGTCTGAGCATGTAAGAGAAGAAAAATCTAAAAGAAGGTTTTTACCATTTCTTGCATCGTCCATTGCAGGTGCTGTGTTAGGTGGAGGAATTGTATTATATAGTGCACCTCACCTAGGGTTCACAAATGATGGAAGCCAAACGAATACCGCATCTACTTCAACAAGCGCTACAACTACAGCTGCTACAAAAACTATTAGCACCAATGTAAGTCAAGGAGACCTGGTATCTGTTGTAGATAAAGTTTCACCAGCCGTAGTAGGCGTAAACAATATCCAAGAGCGAACAAATCCCTTTTCAGGAGATACGCAAACAGCAGAATCTGGAACAGGTTCAGGCGTTATTTTTAAAAAAGATAATAACAAAGCGTATGTTGTAACAAACAACCACGTAATAGAAGGATCAAGTAAGGTAGAAGTTACGTTATCAAATGGGAAGAAAGAGGATGCCCAAATTGTAGGTGCGGATCCGCTAACCGATTTAGCTGTTTTAGAGATGGATGCTAAAAACGTAGAGGCAGTAGCTGAATTTGGTGATTCTACTTCACTTGTTGCCGGAGAACCGGTACTTGCAATTGGAAACCCTCTTGGTGAGCAGTTCTCAAGAACAGTCACACAAGGTATTGTAAGCGGCACGGAGAGAACGGTAAACATTACAACATCAGCTGGGGAATGGAACTTGGATGTTATTCAAACAGACGCAGCTATTAATCCAGGAAACAGCGGTGGAGCATTAATCAATGCTGCTGGTCAAGTAATTGGTATTAATAGTTTAAAGATTGCTGAAGACGGTGTAGAAGGAATCGGTTTTGCTATTCCAACTGCAGATGTTCAACCTATTATTGACAAGCTAATGAAAGATGGAAAAATTAATCGACCATATATGGGAGTGGGGCTACAGGATGTAGCAGGTTTATCAACTGCCATTAAAGAAAATGAGCTAGGCCTAACAGAAGATACTTCTGACGGTGTTGTGGTTACGACAGTTGAACCTTTTTCAGCTGCTTCAGAAGCTGGCTTGCAATCAAAAGACATCATTGTAGGGATAGATGGTAAAGAAGTAAAAACATCCAGTGACTTGCGCAAGTATTTATACACGGAGCGTGCAATTGGAGATAAAGTAAAGCTTGACGTTTACAGAAACGGAAAAAAAATAAACCTTTCACTAACGTTGAAACAACAAGGCAACGATGAATGATATACACAGCACGGCAGCTATTTCTATTTTTAATCGCTGCCTTGTTGATTACTGGGTGTGTAAATGCTTCAGAAGAAGTTGTTTTTCCAACACTAAACAATGAACAGCCGTCTAATAAAGTGGTCGCTATATACAAAGGTGACCCTATTACAAGTGATGAACTTCGAGAATTTTTAGCCGTACAAGGCTTTCTAGATCCGGATGCTCCGGTGAACGATTCTTCTTATCGAAAAGATGCTCTTTATCAGCTTATTGTTGATAAGTACGTAGGGGAAGAAGCTGTCAATACTGATTGGGTGAACCAACAGTCAGAACAATTGTGGAATGAAATTGAACATTCCTATAGTCAAAAAATTAGAGAGCAAGCTTATGAAGAGCTAGACATTACAGAAGAAGTTGTAAAGAAGCACATTAAAGCTCATTTTCAATCGAAACAGTTCTTTCGAGACAAAATATCCGAAGAAGATGTAAAAGGCTACTTTGACAAAGCGGGATATAGCGCTGAATTTAAAACAGTTGAAGAAGCGAAAGAGCCAATCCTTCAAAAGCTTGTACAAAAAGCTATCAATAACTATGTTCAGGATGAATTAAAGAGACAGATTAAGTACGTTCAAGTCTCTTGATTCACCTTTTATATAGATTACTGAGGTTGGGACATAAGCATTTCAGCTAATGATCTATCCGAACGATCAACAGTTGAATACTTTTGATCGTTCAGATATCTTTTGTTGAGACAGAATCATTTCGTTATGTCCCAGTCTCATTCTGTTTGTTCTTTTCATTGATGAAGCCCCCTTTTATCGTGATAGAGCAATATAAATGAAATGAATAAAAATAGAAATAGACAAATGTTTTTGCAAGTGATAAGATAGGGTTGTAAAATCTTTCATTATTCGGAAAATTCATTGTCCTTTCACCTTTTGGTTGAAAGGCATTTTTTTGTTTAATTCGCATACATAAAGATAAAGAAAATAAAATGACTAGTCTCCATTCATACTCCTCAGACGTGATGATACCATCACGTCTTTTTGCAATTAAATGTTAATATGTAAGGTTGCCTTATGAAAAGAATTGAAGTAAGTCATAGTCTAACTTATTTTTCTTTTAAAAGATAATCGATAAAGCCGGGTTTCATTTCGACTTGAGAAATACCGATATGAGATACAGTATGTGCAAAAGGAGTAACTTCATCGATGAAATTTTCAAGTTCCTTAAGGTTTGGAAGCTGTAACTTTGTAATAAAGCAGGCTTTTCCAGCTATTCGTTCACAAAATAAAGCGTATGGATAAGTAGCGATAAATTGTTTAAAGCGACGATATTCACCGTTTTTAATTGTTGCCTCAACAAAACAAGAAATAGGAAGCCCTAATTTTTCACAATTAATAGTGACAGAGTATCCGCTAATAATACCAACTTGTTCCAAATTTCGAACCCGCTCAGCAACCGATGGGGCTGATAGATTGACTAATTTTGAAAGTTCTCTCATGGAAAGTCGAGCGTTAGTAGTTAACTCCTTTAAAATATGTAAATCAATACGATCAATGTTCATCTATTCTCATCAGCTCTTTCATTTTTATATTCTATTATAGTGAAAAATGATAAAAATTTCTGCGTTTTGCCTTCTTATTTTTAGGGGGATTTTATTATTTAAAAAAGGTATTGACATACCAAAAATGTGGGAGTAAGATAAGGTGAAACTTTAAGTAATAACTTATTTTTCCATTTAAAGTAAGTCACAAATAGATGAAATCGCTGAATCCTAATAGGAGCGGAGGAACCACTTTTGCACACTTTGTGCTCGGGGTGAATCCTTTATAGGTAGGGTTACTCTCATAACCCGAATCCGACAGCTAACTTCGCAAGCGTTTTGAGGGGGAGATGGAATGTGTAAAAAACACAGGAGCCTTCCTGTGTTTTTTTGTGTGGAAATTAATCGTTACAATAAGTAAGATCATAAAAAAAGAGCACAATAAAACAAGAGAGAAACCGGAATAGGAAAGGAAAGTTTGAAATGAAAAAGCAATTTGCGGTGTTAGGATTAGGGCGTTTTGGCGGCAGCCTTGTAGAAGAATTCATCAATCTAGATGTGGATGTTCTAGCGATTGACCGCAATCAAGAAGTTGTCAATAAGTACACAAATACAGCCACTTATGCAGTGCAAGTAAACGGTGTGGATGAAGCAAGCCTTAAAAGCCTTGGAATTCGAAATGTTGATCATGCAATCGTATCATTTGGAGACGATATTGAAGCGAGTGTATTGGTAACAATGTTACTGAAAGATATGGGTGTGAAGCAGGTGTGGGTAAAAGCAGTAAATTCATACCATCAAAAAGTACTTGAAAAAATTGGAGCCGATAAGGTCATTCACCCTGAGCGAGATATGGCGAAACGAATTGCGCATCACGTAGTTTCTGAAAAGATTATTGATTACATTGAACTTTCAAAGGACTATAGCATTGTAGAAATAATGGCTTCAAAAAAGATTCATAATAAAACATTATTTGATTTAAACATCCGTTCCAAGTATGGGTGTAATATTATTGGTTTTCAACGTGGAAATGGTGAAATGGTAATTTCACCAACAGCCCATGAAATTATCCATGAAGGTGACATGCTCATTGTTATTGGACATAATCGGGATATTAATCGCTTTGAGGAAGAAGGCGTATAATCAATGAGTTTAGCCAGAAGTATTAAGCTAACGCCCCCCCAATTATTAACATCAATCTTTGGAGGGGGAATTATTATTGGCGCATTACTTTTAATGCTTCCATTTTCTACAACGGAACCAATCTCTTGGATAGACGCCTTGTTTACCTCTACTTCAGCTATGACGGTAACGGGATTAGCCGTTGTAGATACAGGAACGCGCTTTACGGTATTTGGTCAGACGATTATTATGCTTCTGATACAGGTAGGTGGATTAGGGATCATGTCATTTGCCGTGCTGATCTTTATTATGCTCGGTAAAAAAATCGGTTTTAAAGAACGAATGATGGTCCAGCACGCTTTAAACCAAACTAATATTGGTGGCGTCATTCTTCTAGTAAAGCGCCTTTTTATCTTCTCTTTTGTCATTGAGTTGATTGCACTGATTTTTTTAGCCATTCGGTGGGTACCAGAGTTCGGCTGGGAAAAAGGGTTATTTTTTAGCTTGTTTCATTCAATATCAGCATTTAATAATGCTGGGTTTGGCCTTTTATCTGATAGCTTAGTGCAGTATGCAGGAGATCCACTCATTAATATTACGATTTCATTATTATTTATTATTGGGGGAATCGGATTTACGGTACTGGCGGATTTATGGGAGAAAAAGTCTTACAAAAAGCTTAGCCTACATTCAAAATTAATGATTATTGGAACATTTATCATTAATACTGTGGCGATGCTGTTTATTTTTTTCTTAGAGTATGGAAACGCCAAAACGTTGGGAAGCTTAAGTCTTGGTGACAAGATGTGGACATCGTATTTTCAAGCGGTTAGTACGAGGACCGCTGGATTTAACTCTATTGACATAGCTAACTTGACGGATTCAACAGCTTTTTTAATGATCATTTTAATGTTTATTGGGGCAGGGAGTGCGTCTACTGGTGGAGGAATAAAGTTAACAACGTTTATTGTGATAACATTTGCCGTCCTTTCATTTATTCGAGGACGTGAAGATATTGTCTTATTAAAGCGCAGGTTAAGTACTGTATATGTTGTAAAAGCACTAGCTATTTCTATGATCGCAATTATGTTTGTGTTCTTCGCTACGTTTGCAATAAATATATCGGAACCGAACACGCCTTTTTTAAAGCTGATGTTTGAAGTTGTATCAGCATTTGGAACAGTTGGCTTATCCATGGGAGTAACGCCAGAGCTATCATACGTTGGACGTGTTATTATTATTTTTATCATGTTTTTAGGTAAGATAGGTCCGTTAACTTTAGCATTTTCTTTAGCTAAACCAAAACGTGAAAAAATTCGTTATCCAAATGAAGATGTATTGATTGGATAATAAAGAGACCGCATTCTTTGTTTTCATAGATAAACAAAGGATACGGTCTTCGTTTTAATTAAAACATAATAGTAGCGCCTAAAATTGTGGCGATCATTAAAAAGAATGTAACCATTAAGATTCCTGGTAATTTTGATTGATTGCGCATCCAATCAATCCCTCCTTTTCAATTATAGTCATGTTAAAGTGCCTTCTACCTATATAACGTATAAGTAATCAATTTAGATTCATTTTTTTAAAAATTTTTAATGAAACCGAGAGCCTGTCCAGACTTATTACGCTTTTGCAGATATTGAGTTTTAGAATCGAAAAAAGATACGGTCATAAGGCAGATTGGCGTGTTACTGTTTAATAAAAAAGGTATTAGAATCCACGTTTGTCCATTGCAAAAACTCTTGTAGTGAATATAGTAAAATAGGAAGTCATTATGATTTCCTTTCACATCATAACGCCCTCTAATAAAGACCCGATGCATGACAATTCCCCCAACTGTCTGGTTCGATCGGTATATGACCATGCTATTTGTATGGTCTTTTTTTACATGTTAGATTAAAAGAAATAAAGTCATATATATAATAATTATAAAGAACTAAAGAAGGGTAGGTCTTTACTATTGTTTTTTAAAATTAAAGAATGTTTAGAAAATTATTATAATATTATTTTGTGATAGTGATATAATAATATGAATATTTTAAAGATATTTTTTTGTACTTCCTGGTAAAATATACTCTTTAATTGTAAAAAAAATACTTTTTAAATGCCCTTAGATTTGCTCTTGTCAGCTTTTCTATACAGCCTATTAACCTATAGCCAAAAAGTTGTAAAAATAGATAATTAAAGGTAGTAAATCCAACTTTCACTGGCAAAGTTAATGGATTGTCTCTGCTGCTACTAAACTACTAAAACTAGCAGTGGAAAATACGAAAGGGGCAATGATATGAAAAAGTATAGTTGGTTAAAGGTTGTAACATCGTTAGCAATTACGGCAGGGGTGTTAATACCATCTACTGGAGGAGCTTATGCAGCAACTGAAGAAAAAGAACAAGTGATTGTAGGATTTAAAAGTAGCGTAAATGAAAAAAGTATTACAAAAGCAAACGGTAAAGTGAAAAAGAAAATGAAAGAATTACCGATTGCCGTCGCAGAAATGACTCCAAGTGAGGTTGAAAAGCTTGAAAAAGATCCAAATGTAGCTTATGTAGAAGAAGATATTCGTATATCAGTAGCAGCTGATACGCAAGACTGGGGAATCTCTAAAGTGAAGGCTCCTACAAGTTGGTCAACTGGTTTAAGTGGACAAGGTGTAAAAGTGGCGGTAGTTGATACTGGAGTTGCAACAAATCATCCTGACTTAAAAGTAGCTGGAGGAGCTTCATTTGTATCATATACATCTTCTTATAATGATGATAATGGACACGGTACGCACGTAGCAGGGATTATCGGTGCTGAAAACAACGGTACAGGTACGATTGGTGTTGCATATAACGCAGATATTTACGGTGTAAAAGTACTTGAAAGCAGCGGTTCTGGAAGCCTTTCTAGTATCATCGCTGGAATTGACTGGTCTGTAGCAAACGACATGGACATTATTAACTTAAGCTTAGGAACGTCTGTAGGATCTACAGCATTAAAATCGGCAGTTGATCGAGCTTATCAAAGTGGAGCAGTTGTAGTAGCTGCTGCTGGAAATTCTGGAAACTCTGCTGGAACAGGAGATACGGTAAATTACCCAGCGAAATATGATTCAGTTATTGCTGTGGGAGCTACGGATCGTTATGATCGCCGTGCTTCATTCTCATCAACTGGCCCTACTGTTGAAATAGCAGCTCCTGGTGCGGCTATTCTAAGCACATACTTAAACGGTCAATATTCAACGTTAAGCGGTACATCAATGGCTAGCCCTTATGCAGCTGGTATCCTAGCCTTATACAAACAGAAATACCCATCATATTCAAATGCACAGTTACGTCAACTGTTAATCAACAAATCAATTGATTTAGGACCAGCTGGTCGTGACACGCACTTCGGATACGGATTATCACAAGCTGGTACTTTCTAATTTAGATAAGAACAAAGCAGAGCCTTGGCTCTGCTTTGTTTATACCTTTTCAGATAGTGTATAAAGCTCATCGGATGATGTAGCAATTTTATCAATACGATTTGTCAATTCTGAAATAATGGAAGATATTTTGTCTAGTTCTTTTTTTGTTAGAACGCTCTGCTGTTTATTTTCTGTTGTGACAGTTAAAACATTTGTGAAAAACGTTGTGATGTTATTCATATTTACCGTTGTGTCTTTTGTTAACCTCGCCACTTCATCTCCAATCTCAGCTACGCTTTTTATTTGTTTTTGAATATCTTTGATGAAAGTTGAAATGTTTGCGATTGATTTTTTTGTTTCCTCCGCCAGTTTACGAACCTCCTGAGCAACCACGGCAAATCCTTTTCCATGTTCCCCTGCTCGAGCTGATTCGATTGAAGCGTTTAAAGCAAGTAAGTTTGTTTGTTCAGCAATGGATGTTACAATCGCTACAATTTGTGTAATTTGCTTTGATGTATCTTCTAACGTTTTCATGCGTTGCTGAATGAGAGAAGTATTTTGCTGGATGCCATCAAGCATTGCTTGCTCTTGTTCGAGCTTGGTTTGGCTTTCAATTGCATCTTTGGAAACAATCTCAGCTAACTCTGAGCTTTTATTCGCAAATGACACAACATCCGCCGTTTGGCTGCTTATTTGAGTAACAAACTGTGCTGTTTCCTCAGATAGGTTAGCTAATAGAGAAGAGGTACGACTAATCTCATCTTGAATAAGCTTTTTTTCTTGATATAAAAGTTGTCGTTGTTCTTCAAACGTTTCTTCATAGGCAGTTAACACAATTTGTTGTTCTAAATTAATGAGCGTTGTAATACTTTTAATAGTTTGAATGCAGGCTTCTTTTTCGTCTATCTCCTCATGGCACAGGGCAATTAATGCAATTTGTAAGTTCTGAAAAGCGCATAAATACCAATTCGGTTCAAGACCAATTTTTACATGCATTTTTGAAATCATTTTACGCTTTTGTACAAACTCATCATCTACTTTGCCGTTAAACATTTCTAATATATGTTTTTTAAGCGTGTTTTTTAAGCGGTCAATACTGCTATGCTTCTCAATGATGGTAACTAAGTGTTGCTGTTCTCCAATAGCTCGATAGAATTCGTTTACAATTGAAATAATATTTTCTTCAACTGCAGGCTGTAGCCTAACGATTCTTTTAAGGTCATCTAAGTTTAGACCAATCATTTTAATTTGTTGTTGAATTTCTAAACTAGATACTTGCATGCTTGCAGTCATTTCTTCAAGAGCAACTGCTTGTTCGGTATGTGTGTTTTTCCTAAACCAGTTCATAAAATCACCTATTATCCTTAAAGTTGTAAGCACATATATGGGTATATAACGGTCATGGACCCTTACTATATATTTCGGTTTGCTTGTTGAAAAGCTTGAGCGTTATTTTCAAAAATGTCATGAAAATGTGATGTGCTGTCATGGGATTGTTATGTTCTATTTATCTGATTGTGATGCGTGCATGATAAGGTGATACAGTGACCACTTTGATAGATAGTAGTGGGAAAAATAGGTGAAGGAGTATGTATAATGAGGAAATTGGTTGCGTCTATGTTAATGGGAGGAGCCGTATTGTCTACACCCGTCATTGGACAAGCCGCTTCAAACGACGAGCTATTAAAACAAGGAATGAAAAACGAAAGCATCTATGAAGTCAAAGATTCTTTAAAGCAAGAAGGATATTTAAAGGGTAAGGTTTCTACATACTTTAATTACGAAACAAAAGTAGCAGTTCAAGCTTTTCAGCAAGATCATAATCTAGTAGCTGATGGAATTGTTGGAACCAAAACATATAAAGAACTAGAAACAACAGAAGTTGAACAAGGAGCGTCTAGCTTTGACGAGTCCGCGGTCATTAGTAAGGCGAAATCTCTTATTGGCACGCCTTATAAATGGGCAGGTACAACACCTTCTGGCTTCGATTGCAGTGGCTTCTTACAATATGTATATAAGGAAAGTGTAGACGTAGAAGTTCCACGTACCGTGGCAGATATATATGCGGCAGGTGAAAGCGTGAAGGAACCAGCAGTGGGAGATATTGTTTATTTTGAAACATATAAAGAAGGCCCTTCTCATGCAGGGATTTATTTAGGTGATAATCAGTTTATTCACACTTCTACCTCAAAAGGTGTAACAATCAGTGATAAAAACTCGAACTATTGGAGTGAACGTTATCTAGGTGCTAAAAAAGTAAAGTAATTTGAGAAAGAGACTGAGACATAAGTAGTTCAGCTTCTACTATACCTGAACGATTGAGAGTTCATAACTTTTAATCGTTCAGGTTTTTTTGGTTGTGAAAACAATGTTGGAAACAGGGTGGAATGGAGCGTAGGACACTCGACTCCTGCGGGAAAGAGAGGGAAAACGGAGATCCCGCAGCGCAGCGAGGAAGTTCAGGTTCCTCGCCGCGGAAAGCGAGTGACCGTAGCGCAATGGAACGAACGAGTTGGGACAAACCAAAGAGATGGGAACAGCTAGTGTTCGTCTTTTAGAAGCAATCATTTTGTTATGTCCCAAACTCTTTTTTGTTTTGAAAAAAGTTAAATCATTGTGCACTCTTTCTTTGTAAGAATGCGAGACAAGCGCATATTTATCAAAAAATGCGAAAAAAGTTCTATCACTTCCTCCTGACAGCTTGTATATATTGGTAAAGTAATCGTTTGAGTGTTCTAGTAAAATTCAAATGATTCCATGACTAACAAGGAGGAAAAAAAAGATGTGGTGTTATAGCTATTACCGTCTCAAAAAGAAAATTAAGAGATTGTTATTTTCAAGAAGGTTTGGTACTTTCATTGAAAATAATACAAAAAAAGCAGTAGAAGAGGTTATTTATTCTCAGCGATTTCGAGACTACTTTATTCAGCTTGTAAGAGAAGCGGATGTTTCGCCTTTTAAAGAAATTGCGCTTCAATATTTACATGAAGAGGTTGTCGTTTCAACAGTTGCGGGTCCTTTGCAAGGTACGGTTGCTGAAGTAGGCGATGATTATTTAAGGCTAACTGAAAGTGCCACTTCCAGCATTTTGTTACCATTTACCAGCATCATTACAATTCAAAAAGTTTAAAGAGAGGAGAGGAAAAGATGTTTCAAGACGCATTAAGAGAAAGCATTGGTTCATTTGTGCAAATCATTACCCCAATTGATATTATTAGCGGTACATTAATTGCAGTATTTGAAGCTTCAATTGTTGTTCGTACATCAAGCTCATATGGAGAGCCTACTGATGTCACAATACCTTTTGCATCTGTCACATACATTCGTATTATTAGTGGAGATGAATAAAATGAACGTATCCGTTATCATTCCAGCATGTAATGAAGAAGAGTCATTGCAAAGTGTGATTCAGGCAATAAAAAAGATAGCACCTTTTGAAATCATTGTTGTTGTAAATGGGGCCACTGATAATACAGCTTTAATTGCAAAACAAGAAGGGTGTAAAGTGTTAACGTACGAAGAGAAGCTTGGGATTAACATTGGTCGAGCAATTGGAGCAAAAAAAGCAAAGGGGGATATCCTTGTATTTCTAGACGGAGATATCGTTGTACCCTTTGAAGAACTAAACCAGTATGTGCAAGCAATTAAAGATGGCCATGACCTTGCATTGAATGACTTGGAATGGACAATGAAGCGAAAAATTCGTCCTCACGTAGTGGCTGTCTCAAAATATATGCTTAATTTAAGCTTAAAAAGACCAGATTTAACAGTTCAAGCAGTTACCGCAATTCCACATGCTATAAAGCGCTCAGCAGCTGAAGAAATCGGCTTTGAGAATTTAGCGCATCCCCCATTAATGCAGACACTTGCTATTTTAAAAGGAATGTCTGTTGTATATCCTTGTTCCACAGATGTTATTTATACCAACCGTATTCGTAATACCCACAAGACGCTTGTTCCTAATTCTCCGTTTCCCTTTTCAACCGAATCAATTTTAGCTGATCATTTAAAAGCTTTTTCTCACTTAATTCATCAGAAAGGAGTAAGGGGAGGACTTACGGATGGAAATCGTAACCGTACGATTGTATCAGAATATACACCCACTCTCCTGAAAAAAGAGAGATGTAAAACAAGTGCGATTATTCCAGTTGGAGAAGAAAGAGAAACGATTCATCTTGTTATTCAAGAAGTGCAAAAAGCAGGTGTTGAAGAAATTATTGTGGTAGCAAATGGGTCAGATGAAATAACGATTTCAAGAGCACGTGAAGCAGGCGCAACGGTACTTGTGTATCCAAATAGGCTTGGACATAATGTTCCAAGAGCAATTGGAGCAATGTATAGTTCAGGTGATATTTGCTTGTTTATTGACGGTGATATCGTTATTTCTGCTGAAAATCTTCAACATTTCATCCGTGCAGCTGAAAATGGAGTTGATGTTGCGCTCAATAATTTGGAGTGTTTATTAGATCAAGTCCATCCTCTACATTCTGTTAGTGCTGCAAAGTATTTTTTAAATGCTATTAGTAAGCGTCCAGATTTAACCATTAACACAACAACTGCAATTCCTCACGCAATAAAAAGAGAAGTAATAGAGAAAATCGGGTACGAATCGCTCATCATTCCTCCTTTATTTCATTTGAAAAGTTTGTTAGCAGGTTTTACGGTTAAGGCGATTCATTTTGTAGACGTAGCGCGCACCAATCGCATTCGAAAAGAGCACTTAAAGACAACAGGATTGCCTCAATCAACGGAAAGGATTTTAGGAGACCATATTGAAGCAATTGCTTATCTACTCAATCAAACAACGGAAAGAGGTCTCTTTTTAAAAGATACAAGAAGACATGACATTTTGTCTGAGGTGATGCGTGATGAAAACTAAAAAAGTAGCAGTATTAGGACTTGGATACGTGGGATTACCCTTAGCATTATTGGTTGCTAAAAAAAGTTTTGATGTGATAGGTCTTGATGTTGATCGTAGCAAAGTGAACCTACTTCATCAAGGGAAAAGCTATATTCCAGATGTATCAAATGAGGAGATTAAAAGAGAAAAGAAATTTAAAGCTCAATGTTTACAAGACGGAATTGAAGAGTTTAAACAGTGTGAATATGTAATTGTGACGGTTCCAACACCAATTAACGATCAGCACGAACCAGACTTAACAGCAATGATTAAGGCTTCAGAGTTTTTGCAAAAGGAAATGGTTGCCGGACAAACAGTAATCTATGAGAGTTCAACTTATCCAGGTACGTTAGAAGAAATTGTTTTACCAATTCTTTTAAAATCAAAGCTACAAGTAGGAAGCGACTTTTATCTCGCTTATTCTCCTGAAAGAGTAGACCCAGCAAATACGCACTATCACATTGAGCAAATCCCTAAAGTGATTAGTGGATATACGGAAAGCTGCTTACAAAAAATTAGCGAATTTTATGGTAGCATCTTTCAAAAAGTAGTTCCTGTTTCGTCACCAAACGTGGCTGAAATGTGTAAACTATTTGAAAATATTCAACGGTTAGTTAATATTTCTCTTGTGAACGAAACAAATGTATTATGTGAACAGCTGAACATTGATTTTTATGAAGTACTTGAAGCAGCAGCAACGAAACCATTTGGATTTACTCCTTATTATCCCGGACCTGGAATTGGTGGGCACTGTATTCCTGTTGACCCACTTTACTTTGTATGGAAGCTCAAACAGGCTGGTTTAAAAAGTGAACTCATTCAAGCAGCTCATGAAATAAATGAACAAATGACTGAACATGTTGTGACACTCGTTGAAAAGCAGCTTGATAAGAATGAGAAAAATGTTTTGGTCATTGGCATCGCGTATAAACGGGATGTAAACGATGTACGGGAGTCACCAGCATTGCCTATATGCAACGAGCTAATTACAAGAGGGTATAATCTATCATATCATGATCCATATATCGACACTTTTACGCTAAATGGTTGCAACATTCAGTCTGTAGAGCTTACTAAACAAGCGGTGCAAACAGCCAATGTAGTCTTAATCTTAACCGACCATCAAAACATTGATTGGTCACTTGTGAAAACTGCCGCGAAAATAGTGGATACAAGGGGAGTATTAAGGCGTTAAAAAGGAGGGCGTAATGTGAAGAAGCTTTCAATCATTCTAATTGTTCAAAATGATGAAGCGACAATAAGGCAAGTCATTCGCAGTACTCGCTGTTTAAATCCTCATGAAGTGATTGTCTTAGCCAAGCAGTCAATGGATGGATCGGTTTTAATTGCAAAAGAAGAAGGCTGTATTGTGAAAATAGAGAATGGTGAAGAAACAGCACATGAATTGCGAATGAAAATAACTCGCATGTGTAAGGGAGACGCCTTTTTATATTTAGACAGCGATTATATGATCTCAGAGAAACAAGTAAAACAATTTGTTCAACCACTTTTATTTAGTCATTGTGATGTGGTTTTAAACAAATGGGATGAAGCATTTCAGCATGATTTTGGAAGGTTTGAAGTCATGTGGAGCAGGGTTCTACATGATATGTGTAATAAACCTCATTATACCAATGCTTATCTTTCTCCTCCATATGCATTTACTAAGGAAGTATATAGTCAATTATCCTCTGCTGCTTGTACAAATCCTCTCGCTTTATTTGTTGAACTACAAACGAACTCCTTCCGAACAAGCCATCACCTTTCCATTACAACTTTTGGAGAAGGGAAGTTTGCTCCTGGTGCTTTTGAAAACAAACGAGCTGAATATAAAGAAAGATATAAGGAGCTCTTGGACAATTATATAGCTAAAACAGAAGCTGTTTCAAAAGCTATGAACAGAACGGATGCTTATCAGCCGTATGAAAACATTAGCAAAGGGTGGGGAAAACTTTCCTCTTTTTATAAAGGAAAGCAGCTATCAGTTGTCATACCAGTAAAAAATGAAGCGAAAACGCTACAAGAAGTGATCAAAGAGGTTCGGAAGCTTGAGCCTCTTGAAGTTATAGTTATTGTGAACGGCTCTACGGATGAGTCAGAACAAATTGCCAAAAATATGGGAGCGAAAACAATTGTTTATAAGAATGCGTTAGGGCATGATGTAGGTCGAACGATAGGTGCCGAGGTTGCAAAGGGAGACATTATTTTATTTGTAGATGGAGATTTTAGTATTAAGGCTTATGATTTATACCCCTTTGCAAGAGCAATAGCAGATGGCTTAGATGTAGCTTTAAATAAAAGTGAAGATGAAAAAAGCTTATCTCATAGTGTGCAGGCTTGGAAATTTCTATTAAATGAAATGAACGACAGAGGAGATTTATGGATGAGCTCGCTAACTGCAGTTCCGCATGCGATTAGCAAACAAGCGATAAATAAGATTGGTGCTCACATTCTCTCTAGTCCTCCTATGGCGATGTTGAAGTGCTTTCAAAATCAATTAAGCATAGCTTCTGTTCATGACGTTAACGTAAATAAACAGAATCGTTTTCGATTTCATGAGTATCTTCCAACAAATGTAATTAACTCAACGGCAGAGCTTATTATTAAAGAGTATATGAGAGCTTTTTATTTAAGTTGATAGCAAAAATAAACCTACTTACTAATAAAATGTAAGTGGTTTATTTTTTGTTACATAATTATAATATAAAAATAACTTGTAATTATATATATATTGCTACTAAAATAGTGATAGAGGATACATAAAAGGAGGAACTAACATGAAGAGTTATACAATTGGTACATTCTTTATACGTGTTGTATTAGGGTTAACATTTTTTATTCATGGCCTAAGTAAATTTCAAGGCGGAATTGACGGAACTGTAGGTTTTTTTGAAAGCATTGGTATCCCTGGTTTCATGGCTTATGTAGTAGCAATTATAGAACTAATTGGTGGAGTTGCTGTTATTGTTGGACTAGGCACACGAATTGTTGCAGCATTGTTTGTTTTTGTTATGCTAGGAGCTATTTTTACAGCAAAACTGGGAGCGCCATTTGTGGGAGGATATGAGTTAGATATTGCACTTCTAGCTATGTCTTTACATCTTGTCTTTGCAGGAAGTGGAGCATTATCTTTGGATCAGCTCTTGAGGAAAGATGAAAGCTACTTGTAAAAGAAGGGGCGCAGTTCAAGGGTGTGCTTCTTTACTATAAGAAAACGTTAATCGTTTTCAATTTAACATGGTAATATTTTTATCACTAAATGGTATTGAAAATTCGTGAAAAAAGAGTAGAATGTAGGAATATCCTTTTTAAAAAAGGGTATAGAGAAAAGCAGGCGCTTAACCGGGATGAACAGCGTATATTTCAAAGTAGAAAAGGAGATGTTCATATGCCAATCATTCTAAAAGATGTTGTAGTGGGGTTTTTCTCAATGGCCGCTGCAGGTCTATTCGCTTTTCAAGGAATCGAAGTTGTGTCAGCAGTTGTAGACCTAGTACAATCTTGGAAACAAAACTAACATTCAATTATAAGAGAAAGAGACTGAGACATAAGTAGTTTAGCCTCTACTATACCTGAACGATTGAGAGTTCATAACTTTTAATCGTTCAGGTTTTTTGGATGATTGTGAAAACAATGTTGGAAACAGGGTGGAATGGAGCGTAGGACACTCGACTCCTGCGGGAAAGAGAGGGAAAACTGAGATCCCGCAGCGCAGCGAGGAAGCTCAGGTTCCTCCCCGCGGAAAGCGAGTGACCGTAGCGCAATGGAACGAACGTGTTCAGACAAACCAAAGAGATGGGGATAGCTAGTGTTCGTTTTTTAGAAGCAATCATTTTGTTATGTCCCAAACTCTTTTTTTATCTCTTCTGATTGCAAAATAAGTAAATACATATAGTAGGAGGAAATGAACGGTTCATATGCTGTATACTATTAGTAGATAAAATTCCATGAAAATTGTACAAGGTACAACAGGGGGGAAAGTGATGAACTGTGGAAAGTGGATGATTTTAGGGATAGTTAGTACAAGTATTGTACTTACGGGATGTGGAAAAGAGAAAAGTAGCAGTGAGCATGAATCTCATTCACATCATGAAATTGAAACGACAGCGGACATTCGTGAAGAAACAAAAAGCAATGAAATTTTACCAACGTTTTTAAATGATAAAGACGAGAATATGAAGGTTGTATATCGCTCAGTTGGTAAGCATAAAGAGCTTCTTGAAAAGATTCCATGCTACTGTGGCTGTGGTGATACAGTAGGGCATACAAGTAGCTATGATTGTTTTATTTATGAAAACAAAGTAGGTGGAGCTGTTGTATGGGATGATCATGCAACAAGGTGTGGGATATGCTTAGACATTGCTGCGCAGTCGGTAATTGAATACAGTCAAGGTAAAAGTATAAAGCAAATTCGAAATGATATTGATGAAAAGTATAAAAAAGGATACGGAAAACCTACTCCAACTCCTAAGATATAGCAATGCCTGGAATGGAATGTTAAGTATAAAATTCCTTCCAGGCATTTTATTTTTTGATAAAAATAAAATGTGTTATAATTAGAATAGTTAGAAAGTTTGAGTGGGAGAGGAGAGGTAATAATGCAAACCCCAGAAAGTTTAGAAGGGCCAGAGTATAAGTCGATGTTAATAGAAGAAGCGGTAAATCAAAAGTTGTATGATGAACAGAAAACTTATAATCTGTTAGGAAGAGTAATTTTAATTAGTTCATTATTACTTGTGTTCTTTGTATTATGGGGAGTGTTTAGTTTCTTTACAACGTAAAACGCTGCATGGAAGGCGAGCATCCACACAGCGTTTTTTTATTTTACTTCTTCAACTGATTGTTCTAATTCATTAACTTCAGTTTCGATATTTTCAAGCTCTTGTTTTATTTGGCTTTCTGCTTCTAGCGTAGGCACTTCTCCAATTGTTTCTTCCTCAACCTCTGTGCGTTCAGTAGTAGCGGCAGCTTCAAGTTCTTCAGTCGATGGACGAAGTGATTTTACTTTGTTTACAACTTGAACAGACTGTTCTGATACCACTTGTGAAATGCGTGCAGTGCGTTGCTTTAAGTCTTGTCCTTTTGCATAGACGCTTTCTTTGACTTGACCAGTTTTTGCTAATGCTTGATTTGCTTGATCTTGAATGCTAGCGCGGAGCTCTTTTCCTGACTTTGGAGCTACTAACAGTGCAGTTGCAACCCCGACAACGCTTCCTACAATGGTACCTACTAAAAGCTCTTTACTACCTCTGTTTACAACTTGTTTTACATTTTCTTCTTTCATGACATATACCTCCTCTTATAATATGTAATCATATGAAGGACCTACCATTTTGTTGAATACTTCCTGTAAAACATATTGCGTTAGTTAAAAAAATCTGCCGCTTGCCGTCGGATGCTCGTACAGGTTGATGAATTTTGATTGTTATATAATATTCAACCATCCTTCCAAGAACCCTTCTTTTTTGACATAAAAATTGTAAAAAAACTTATCTTTAAAATACGACACAATAAAACGACAAGATCCGTTTTGGATTCGTTGGATTTTTAAAAGAAAGTTTTATATGATAGAGTGTGAAACAAAATGCTTGTTGAATGTGTTGGAGGGATTTATACATATGTCTACATCAAAATATCGAACAATTTTTGAAGCGAAGCCCGGCGAACTTGAAGAACTAAAAAATAAAGCGAAGCAGGATAGCTGGCAACCTATTTATCATATCTATCCTGAATATGGCTTAATGAACGACCCAAATGGTTTAATCCAACTTAATGGAGAATATCATGTTTTCTATCAGTGGTATCCTTACGGAGCAATTCATGGTATGAAGCATTGGGCACATGTGAAATCAAAAGATTTAGTAAACTGGGAGAGACTTCCTGTAGCGATTGCGCCGACAGAAAAGTATGAGTCACATGGGGCATATTCTGGAGGTGCCGTTGTGAAAGATGGAAAAGGGCTCCTTTATTATACGGGAAATGTAAAGTATGAAGATGGATCTCGTACAGCAAATCAATGCATGGCCATCTTACATGAAGATGGTACCGTAGAAAAGTATAGTCAGAATCCTGTAGTAGAAGGCGTGCCAGTTGGTTATACCGGACATGTTCGTGATCCAAAGGTATGGAAAGAAAACGACATGTACTACATGCTTCTAGGAGCACAGCGCGAAAACGAAACGGGAACGTTAATTGTATATGAATCAACTGATGCGCTCGATTGGCGTTTTAAAGGTGAAGTAAAAACGAAGCTGCCGGATTTTGGCTATATGTGGGAGTGTCCTGATTACTTTAAATTAGATGGAAAAGACGTTTTTGTGTTTTCACCGCAAGGCATTCAGGCAGAAGGTCATAATTTTCATAATATCTATAATGTTATTTATGCAGTAGGCACATTTAATCTAGATGATCTAACGTTTGACATGGAATACTATCGTGAAATCGATAAGGGTTTTGATTTTTATGCTCCCCAAACGTTTGAAGACGAACAGGGAAGACGTTTAATGTTTTCGTGGATTGGAAATCCAGACGTCGAGTATCCATCTGATCAATATGGTTGGGCTCACGCTTTAACTCTTCCGCGTGAGCTGTCATTAGAAGGAACAGAATTAGTGCAAAAGCCTGTTTCTGAACTAACAAAGCTTCGCGATGATGCAGTTCATTTTCGCGGGCGTTTAACAGACGAAGAAGTTATTATTGATGAAGCTACTAACAATGCCTATGAGATAGATATGAGCTTTACGAATATTGAAGCTTCTCAAGTAGGCTTTCAGCTTTTTAACAGCAAGGAAGAAACACTAACGCTTGTTTTTGATCATGAAAAAGAAGAAGTGCGAGTAGATCGTTCTCATTTCAAACATCAATATGCTACAGATTACGGAGTTGTAAGAACGGAAAAATGGGAATCAGCTTCTTGTGTTGATGTTCGTATTTTCGTTGATAAAAGCATTCTAGAAGTATATATTAACGGCGGAAAAACAGTATTTACTTCACGCATATTCCCACAAAAAGATTCGAAGTCAGCTGTTACGGTATTTGCAAAAGGCGAAGCAAATTATCAAATTGCCTACTATGGGTTATCACGTGGAATCTAGAAGCGGTAAGAAAGGTCAAGACTTGTTCTTGGCCTTTTGATTTTGAATATAACAAATTTGATACATTATGTTGTGGAAAGCTAAGAAATCAAATTCTTAGCTTTTTTATCTTTATACTTGTTTTTTAAAATTAAATTGTGTACAATTAAATAAATAAAGATACAAAAGGAGAAATGAATTAATGAAAACTTTATATGAAACAACAGTTATTAATACAGGTGGAAGAAGTGGTGAAGTACATTCGCCAGATAATATTTTTAACTTAGAAGTTGCTGCACCATCATCACTAGGAGGTAATGCCACAACCGAAACAAATCCAGAGCAATTATTTGCGGCTGGCTACAGCACATGTTTTAATAGTGCTTTAGAATTCATGTTGAAAAGACACAGCGTTGAGATTGAAAGCAGTAAGGTCACCGCTACTGTACGTCTTGGTACAGATGCTAAAGATCAAGGAGTTAAATTAGAAGTGGATTTAACGGTTCATGTGGAAGGATTAGATTTAGACATTACGAAGAAATATGTAGAAATGGCCCATTCCTATTGCCCTTATTCAAAAGCAATTAGCGGTAATGTTGATGTGAAAATTGACGTTGTTTAATTAAGCGAGCTCCCATGAAGATATTTTCATGGGAGCTCTTTTATATCAAATGGGACATAAATTAAATGTAGGACGACCGATTCGTATACATTAAAAACGTGCTGTAGTAGACTGAAAAGTAAGGTTTAGCGACATTGGAGGGGAAATAATGTATACGGTATTTTCAACATTTGATGTACCTGATGAAAAGGCAGAAGAAGTCATCAACATTTATCAAAAGCGATCAAGGAAAGTCGATCAAGCTCCTGGTTTTGTGGATTTTCAGCTGTTACAAAATGATAAGCGTGCAGGAGAGTTGACGGTGCAGCTTGCATTTGAAACGAAAGAGTCTTATTTAAAATGGATGAGAAGCAAGGAATTCAAGGAAATTCATGAGCTTGAAAAGAGATATCCAGATCAAGAATTAGCAGCGGTCATTCCGAGCATACGTCAATATAAGGTTGTGGCTACATGACAAACCTTCCTGTAAATAAAATTGTAGAAAAGGTAACAGAACAAATTTATGAGCAAGAGCCTACGCTTTTACAAAAATTTGGTGAACGAGGGAAGCAAAAGTGAATCGAGGACAATCACTACCACATGAGATATTTACATACGTCATACCTGCTTCAAAATGAAGCTGTGTTTAGCGATTACGCCTTATGGTTAAATAGTTTGTTAACGAGTCGAGGCATGAAAACGAAGCATATCATTGATAATTTTATCCTTATTGAAGAAGTTCTTTTGGAACTAGCTGGAGATAGTGACGAACCAGCTAAATCGTACATCTTATATTTGCGAGCGGCGAATGAAGTGTTACGAAGAGAGGAGAAAAATGATTCGATTACTGACGAAAAATGATGCAAGACAATACGTAAAGCTAAGGCTTGAATCGCTTTTGGAAAGCCCAGCTGCCTTTTTAAAAACCTATGATGAAGAAGCTAGCACTCCTCAATTAGAAGAAGAGATGGGAGAGAAACTAGTGAAAGAGCATTTTTACACATTCGGTTCATTTCGAGGTGAACAGCTTATAGGAATGATTACACTTCAAGCAGAACAGCCTTTAAAAATTCGCCATAAAGGTAACCTTTTAGCAATGTATGTAGCAAAAGACGCACGAGGAAAGGGAGTTGCAAAAGAGCTTGTGCAAGTTGTGTTGGATAAAGCAAAACAATTAGGACTTGAACAGCTGCAGCTCACCGTTGTTTCAACGAATAAAGAAGCAATCGCGCTATACGACTCGTTTGGGTTTGTGACCTATGCGGTTGAACGAAATGCACTAAAGTATAAAGGACAGTACTGGGACGAAGAGCATATGGCTTTATCATTAAGATAAGCTTCATAATGTTGATAGTAAATCATTGATTTTTAGGAGCTACTTATATGGTTATATACAAAACAAGCCCGCATTAAAGAATGAAGCGGGCTTGTTTTATCTATATAGAAGTAACAGTAGAATAATGGTGTACCTTTAACAAATTAAGATTGAGAGAGCTCTTTTTGTCCTACTTTTTTGATTAAGACAAATCCGATAATGACAGCAAAAAACGCAAGAATCATGATGCTAGCAAATACCGTATGAATACCGACAAAGAGATGCCCTTGAACAGAAGCTAACGTATCAGGATCTACCTTTTGGTGCTCAAATGATGAATTAATCATTGAACTATCACCGCCGTTTGCATTCACTTGAAGGTTAAAAAGAGTACCAAATACGGCAGCTCCTAAAGTCTGGCTAAATGTATTCGTAAAGGTATTTAAAGAAATAGCTGTTCCACGTTTTTGTTGTGGTACAGAGCCTTGAATAATTAGCATGAGTACGGGCGTAATAATTCCCATACCTAGGCCGAGAATTCCAATTGAAGCATAAATGGACCAATCAGATGATTCCTGTGTTAATGAAAATAAAAAAGACGTTGCAATCAATAAAAAAATTGTTCCAAGCGTAATGACATATGTAGGTCTTAGCTTTGCAACCAGATGCCCTGAGAAAATAGAGGCAATTGTCCAACAAACTGGCATTGGCATTAACATAAAGCCAGCAGCTGTGGCGCTTTTTCCGAGAATTCCTTGCGTGAATAAAGGAAGGTATACTGTAATGCTAATTAGAATACCGCCCATAAATAGTGTTAAAAAGTTAACGGTTGTAATGGTAGAATTCGAAAAAAGATTGAGCGGTACAAGCGGTTCAGGAGACCTTTTTTCAATCCAAATGAAAAGAATGAATAGTACAAACGCGCTGCTAAACAAACCAATAAGTAAATCATCTGTCCACTGCTGTGTTTGGCTGCCTGTTAAAAGTGCATAAAGTAACGCGATAACTCCTAATGAGAAAGTAACAGCACCTGGGTAATCAATATGTCGTTTTTCTTTTTGAATTTGTTCTTTATAATATTTCACAATCATAAACAAGGATAAAAGACCGAATGGAACGTTTAAAAAGAAGATGTAACGCCATGACAGCGTATCAACTAAAAATCCTCCTAATAATGGACCAATGACGCCAGAAACACCCCACACAGCGCTAATCCACCCCTGTGCTTTTACACGAGCTTGAGCTTCTTTATTTAAGTCGCCAATGATGGTCATTGTAATTGGCATAACTGCTCCTGCACCCAAGCCTTGAAAAGCACGAAAGATGATGAGCTGTGTCATATTCATTGCCATTCCACATAGAATTGATCCAATTAAAAAGATAATAATACCAACTAACAATACGCGTTTGCGTCCGAATAAATCAGCAAGCTTTCCATAAATAGGCGTTGAAACAGCCGTTGCTAACATGTAAATTGCATAGACCCAGCTCACTAGTTCAATACCTGATAGATCACTTGTAATTCTAGGCGTAGCGGTACTGACGATCGTTCCTTCCATCGCTGCTAGTGATGTAACGAGCATGAGTGCAATCATAATTTGTTTTTTCATAGAAGCAGCCTTCCTTTCTTAAATAACTCCAAACTTTTACAGTATATCTTATTTAATATTATTAAACAATAAAGCTATTAAAAAATAACCAAGCATTCGAATTGTATGCTTGGTTATTTTGCAAGAAATCGTTTCCGCTTATAAATGAATTTGCCTATATAATAAAGTGCAACGGTTAAAAGAACAACCCCTGCAATGACGTATTCATTAATCATATCTGATAATAATCCTGCTGATAAAAGAGATAAGATGGTGAAGTAAATGAGGTTACCCGATGCCGTTCCCCATAAAAACTGCTGAAAGCGAATAGAGCTAACGGCGGCTACGAAGTTAATAAGACTAGTCGGAATGAACGGAAAAACTCGTACTTGAAAAACGTAGCTTGTTCCGTTTGCTTCAATTTTTTCAAGTAAAGAAGGCTTTATTTTTTTTAATAATCCATCCTGGAAAACATAGCGAACCATTAAAAAGACGCAAGCTGCTGCTAGCATACTCGTAAACCAACTCCAAATCAATCCTAGTTCGAATCCTAATAGATTTATGTTAATGGCAATGATTAATACAAGTGGAATCATGGTAAACGCATTTTGCACAAGCATGGCAACTAGCGTGAACAGCAGTGTTATTAGTAAGTTTTCTTTTAAAAAGGCTGTTATCTTATCCATATCACCAGTGCGAATCGAATTAAATAAATCAGTATTAGTAATACAAATGATTAATACAATAGCGACTAGAAAGAGCAAGCCTGCTTTTATCCACGTTTTAATTTGAAATCACCTTTTTCATTTGTTAAGTTAACAAACAGTAAATAGGCTTTTATTATATCTTAGCTCTCTGAAAATGAACATTAATTTACTATAGAAGGGAACTAAACTTACATGAATAAGTAGAGAAAAGGTATGATACGATAGGGTTAATAAAATAAGCGGGAGACAAGTATGAAGGACACATATAAAGATTTTGCTGAATTATCAAAGTTTGAACGAGCTGAAAAGGATTATCGAATTAGAACACAAGCAACCTCATCTGAACTGCTAGTGCTAGCCATTCACGGTGGGAGAATTGAGCAAGGAACATCGGAAATGGCTATTGCTATTGCAGAGAAACAAAATAGCTATTATCTGTTTGAAGGGATGAAAAGTGCTCAAAATCGTAAACTGCATATTTCATCTTCTCATTTTGATGAGCCTACTTTATTATCTATGTTGAAAGAAGCAGAATATGTTCTTAGCATTCATGGATATAAGGAGACAAAGAAGAAGCATACGCTAATCGGTGGGTTAGATGAAGAGAGAAAGAAGTGGGTATACAAGGCGTTGAGAGATGCGTCGTTTAGTGCTGAAATTGTTGGTCAAGACCACTTGTTATCAGGTACGCACAAGCATAATGTTGTGAATAAAGGAAAGCGAGAAAAAGGCGTCCAACTTGAAATTAGCTATCAAGAAAGAGACAGCTTTTTTCTAACAAAAAACCAGTATACGAATTCTTTTTATCGCTATGTAGCAGCAGTTCAATTGGCATTTGTAGAAAACGGCACACCCTAGGATGTGCCGTTTTCTTGGCCTGAGCAAATGCTTTGTAAATAATCACGAATAACAGCTTCAATTCTGTCGCTAGTTACTCGATCTCTGTCAAACATTGCGTGCAGTGCTAGCCCATCAATTAAAGCATAAAGCTTTTCTGATTCCAGGTCAGTGTTTATCTTTTCTTTTAATACGTTTTCATTTTCTAGGTAAAGCATAATTTTTTTCATACCGGAGAAAATTCCATCATCAATAGGTCCTTGATTTTTATGTTTATGATGAGCTGTGAAAGTAAGCCAAACCTCCATTTCAGCCATTTTTTCATCATTAGTTGGAACGATCTCTAGCAGCATTTTTAATACTTTTTCCTGTGGAGGAAGGTCCTGTGAAGCAATTGAAACAATTCGTCGCTCAGCTTGTTCTTTAACTAGTTCCATGGCATAAGCTAATAAGTCATCTTGGGAAGAAAAGTAGTGACGCAAGGAGCCAAGTGATAAATTTGCTTCCTTCGCAATATTTCTAACGGTAGTACCTTCCATCCCTTGCTTTAAAATAACTCGCCATGTTGCTCTGGCAATTTGTTCTTTTCGTTTTTGATGATCAACTAATTTTGGCATGAATTTATTGTAGCAATAAAAAAGACAAGTTGCAATTTTACAATACAGTTGTATTAATAAAAAAGAAATGCTAAAATGGATTTAAATAATACAACTGTATTAAAAAAGAGGGGTGGAGGCTTGAATTTTATTGCTTGGATGATTGTAGGGTGCGAAATTGCTTTTTGGATTGTTATTTTGTTAGGGTTAACAACACGATATATAGCTAAAAAAGAAAAGATGGGTTTTTTCCTTTTAGCATTAACGCCGGTTATTGATTTGATCTTATTGCTTGTTACTGGAATTGATTTATATAATGGTACGAAAGCGACGACTGTTCATGGTATTGCAGCCATTTATATTGGAGTATCGCTGGCATTTGGTAAGAGCATGATTAAATGGGCAGATGAGCATTTCTTATATTATGTGATGAAGCAGGGGCAAAAACCAATCAAACGTTTTGGAAGAGAGCACGCTAATCATGGGCTAAAGGGATGGTTTCAACATTTAGTTGCGTATGGAATAGGAGCTGGTCTTTTAGGTGCGCTTATTTATCTATTAAATGATTCACAACAAACAGAAGCGTTAAGCGGTATACTGCGAATATGGTCTTTAGTTTTAGCCATCGATTTGTGTATCACCATTAGCTATTTTATCTGGCCAAAAAAGATGAAAGAAACAATTAAACAGTAAGCTGTCCAGTGCTCACTTGTAGGTGAGCATTCTTTTTTGATGAAAGTAGGATAATAGGATGTATTTCGGTTATTTGAAAATTTTCAACTTATTTACACTGATATCCTTTATAATAGAAAACGTTAGAGAAATGATAGATAAGGGAGAAAGAGAATGGACATTTTAAGTGCAGAGTTTTTGTCAGCGCTTCTTGCTATTATTATTATTGATTTAGTTTTAGCTGGCGACAACGCAATTGTAATCGGTTTAGCAGCAAGAAAGTTACCCAAACATCAGCAGAAAAAAGTAATCATTTGGGGAACAATTGGAGCAATTGTTATTCGTATGCTTGCAACATTAGCAGTTGTTTGGTTATTAGAGATTCCAGGTTTACTTTTAGTTGGAGGAATTTTATTAACGATCATTGCGTATAAGCTCTTGGTTGAAGATCAAGATCATGATGTAAAAGCTGGAGATAGCATGTGGGCTGCAATTCGTACAATCATTATTGCAGATGCATTAATGGGGTTAGATAACGTATTGGCAGTTGCCGGTGCAGCACATGGAAGCTTTTTATTAGTAGTACTAGGGTTGTTAATTTCAGTTCCTATTGTGATGTGGGGAAGCACGTTAATTTTAAAATGGGTAGAAAGGTTTCCGATTATTATTATAATTGGAGCGGCAGTACTAGCTTGGACCGCTTCTAAAATGATTGTTGGCGAGCCGTTTCTAAAGCCTTATTTTGAAAATGGTTTCGTTAAGTATGGTTTTGAAGTGTTAGTCATTGCTGTAGTTATTGGAGCAGGGAAAATGAAACAAAGGAAAGCACAAAAGCAATCTGTAGAAGAAACTATTGAGAAAGCTCAATCTTTTTCTAAGTAGAACCGAGCTTATAACCCAAACAAAAAAGAGGTGCATTTCGCACCTCTTTTTGTTTGGGTTGAATTATAGGCTTATGAGATGTCCGTACTTTTTAGCATAGCTTTATAGATAAGCTTTGTTAATTGTTCGGCACCTTCTGGAAGAAGATGAACGCCATCCTTGGTAAAGTATTCTGGATGATTGGCTCCTAAAGTATGCCAATCAACAAGCATCACGTTTTTAGATTCTTTTGCTGCTTTTTCTAACTTCTCATTTACTTCTGTTTCCCATTGTCGTGGAACTCGTGCATTGATGAGATACACATCTGCTTTTGAGAACTGCTTAAGTAGTTCATCTAGCTGTTCTTCTGTAAAGTAACCATTCGTACCAAGTTGAATAATAACTGCACTAGAAGGTTCGTTAAACTGAGCATAGTTCTTTGCGACGTTTAACGCTTCTGATAGCTGTCGACCAACTTTGCCATCAATTACAATATTAGGATAAGTTTCTTGCAGGGGGTCAGCTAAGTTAAGCATGACTGAATCACCAATTGATAGAACTTGAGTATAGGAAGGTTCCTTTGCCGATGATTCTTTTTCTTTCAGATTGTTATCCTGTGATATTGGCTTTGCTGTTGTTTCAATATGAACGGCTTCAGGCTGTTTGCTTTCTGTTTTTTTAGGTTCTAAAATCCCCGTAACGCCAAGTGTAAACAATAAGAAAAAAATAACAAATACTATAGGCGCAGCAAATTTTAGATGAGAACGAAATGTAGCCGACGGTTTGAATGTTGGCAGTGTTTGCCTAAAGAAGGTTTTGAAGCCTTCTTTTCGTATAGGTTGTTCAATAAATCGATAAGAGATTTCTGCGATGAAACATGTCGCTATAACTTGTAAGCTGATATGTACATAATTGAACTCACCAAATTCAGTAGTAGGTGTTGTTAATGTAATAATAGGGTAGTGCCATAAGTAAATGCCATATGATCGTGTACCAATCCATCGTAACGGCTTAAAAGACAGTAGTTTACCAATTATGCTACTAGGGTGTGAAATCGTTGCGACGAGGACAGCGGCATTTAAACTAACTAAAAACATACCTCCTCGATACATTGATGGGGCAAATTCATTTAGTAATGAAGTGCATAAAAACACTAACAGCAAGCTTGTAAGGCCAGCAACGTTTAAAATGAATTTTCCTGTGCTTGGGACATTTTTAGAAGATAAGCGATAGAGTGGCCAAACAAATGCTAAGCAACATCCAATTAGCAATTCGAATGATCGTGTATCAGTGCCGTAATAAACGCGACTGGGGTCCATACCTGGTTCATATAGAGCTCCCATTAATAGTGCAGACACTAAGGATCCGCAGCTTATAATGAAAAGAACAGTCTTTTTCTTCCTTGTAAACCGCAGTCCAATTAGCAATAAAAGTGGCCATATGATATAAAATTGCTCTTCGATTGCAAGTGACCATAAATTTTTTATGGGAGAAGGTGATTGAAAGCTATCAAAATATGAAACATCTTGAAAAATAAACCACCAGTTACTTATATAGAGCAATCCTGCTATCGCATCCCCTTGTAAAGTAGATAAAAGAGATGGTTTGAATAAAACCGTCCAAGCAACTACGCATACAACCATGAAAAAAGCTGCAGGAAACAACCTTCGTATTCGGCTTTTAAAAAACGAAGGAAGGAGCAGTTTTTGATGCTCTTCATATTGTTTCAATAAAATAGATGTAATTAAATATCCTGATAAAACAAAGAAAATGGACACGCCTAAGAAGCCGCCGCTTGCCCAACTAAAGCCATAGTGATATGCAAATACAAATATAACAGCTAGCGCTCGAAGTCCATCTAATCCATGAACATATCGATGCTGTAGCTGAGTGTTAGCCATATTAAAGACTCCTTTACAATCTAAATTGTCATGTGTATGTAAATAATATTTTTATGAATCTGAAAGATAACCTTTGAAAATTTCAGAACAAACCACAAGATATATGGTACAAAGAATTATTTTACCCGTAAAGTATTTTTTACCATATCGTCATAAAATTTAACACTTTTAGCAAGAAAATATTTTTTGACGTAAAAGAACCGGACGTACCTTTGGTAAATCCGGTTCGTACTTTTAAATTTTATAGAGGAGAGCGCACGGCTCTGTCTGCATTTATTCTACCATAAACCCAGTTTGTTCCTGTACCTATTATTGGGTCACACGTATTTTGAATGACTGTACGGATTTGAGACGAGCTGCGCCCTTGAGCTGCTAATAATGCTGCTAATCCAGCTACGTGAGTGCCGTGGCCATTAAAGTCATTTGTGTCAGTATTGTTATCAATAAATTTATAGCCGGGAACTAATTTTAATGCGAGGTCAGGGCAGTTTGGCTGGACGCCTCTATCAAGTATTGCAATTCTAATGCCAGCATTGCTTTGAGTAACATCCCATGTAGAAGGAACACTTACTTTTTGAGGTCTGTATTGAAAGGAATAAAATGAATCATTTGGAATATAGGAAGCTTCAAACACGTAGTTTTGCTCTGCGTATTCAACTTCATCGAGTTCCGAGTATATTTTCATCATCTTATTAATATTCTTGGCTGTAGTAACTACTTGAAAGCCTAATGTTTCACTACAATATGAAGCTTCACATTTATATTTTTTATGAATTGAAGCGATTGTATTCTCATCAACGTTGTCATTAAATTTAACAATAAATTGATCTTGAGCAAATATTGATGCTTGTACCAATTTTTTAACTACAAAAAACAAAAGCGTAATTACACAAATTGAACCCGTAGTTAATGCAATCCATCGCGCTGCAGATACTCTCTTATCAAGAGAGTTGTGTACCCTAAGTCCCATTCGACTAGTTTTTTACTTATTTTTGGAACGAACAAAAAAATATCCGGACGATTGCAGGTTAGCAACCGTTCGGATATTTCATTGACTGAAATACTATATCCCAGTCTTCATTGGTCTCATTATATCTTAATTTCTTTAATAATTCGTGCAGGATTTCCACCAACGATAGCGTTTGGAGGAACGTCTTTGGTCACCACGGCTCCTGATGCAATAACTGCATTATCGCCAATAGTAACGCCTGGATTAATGACAGCGCGACCGCCAATCCAAACGTTATCCCCAATGACAACGGGCTTGCCGTATTCCCTACCGCTGTTACGTTCAACGGGGTCGAGTGGGTGAGTAGCTGTATAAATATGAACACCTGGTGCTAGCATACAGTTATCACCAATCGTTACAGGGCAAATGTCTAAAATTAAGCAATCGAAATTCGCATAGAAGTTTTCTCCTACATGAATGTTATATCCGTAGTCGCAGCGGAAAATAGGTT
Source organism: Priestia sp. FSL W8-0001 (assembly GCF_038050335.1). Classification (NCBI taxonomy): domain Bacteria; kingdom Bacillati; phylum Bacillota; class Bacilli; order Caryophanales; family Bacillaceae; genus Priestia; species Priestia sp. FSL W8-0001. The sequence goes on along the minus strand of NZ_JBBPAL010000001.1, from coordinate 2,552,930 downwards.
CGATATAAATATTTTCCCCAGTCGAACCAAATAGGTCTTTTATTAAACTCATGCGATAAGTATCATCTGTTTCAACTGCTTGGTTAAATAATCTGGTTACTTTTCTTGCATGAGTGCGATCTTTGATCAATTCAGCATCTCCTGATATGTACATTTCTCCTGCAATCATTTTTTCTTTTTCTGTTTTCATTTTTTATTCTCCCTACCCTTTTTATTTAACGTTTTCATATCGTAGTTTAGCGTAAAATTCGGCGTTCGTTAAGTAAAGTAGCTAAGAATCCACTAGCTTTTTCTTTATTCGATCAATAACAAAAAGGAAAAGAGGCAGAACAAAGCCGATTGTGCCTGTATAAAAAGGAGAAGTAGTAAGCGTGTAAGTTCCTAAAAACGGACCGCTTGGCACAAAGATATTGGAAGAAGCTAAAAATAATAATCCGATAGGTAGGGCTAAGAAACGATATGAACTTAAGTTAAATAACTGCGCTAATCCTAAGTTTAATACAAACAACAAAATGCTAAGCTTGAAGAAAATTGAAATAAACCAAATTATAGCGACAATTACTTCAATGCGGGTTATGAAATTTGTCACATTAATTTCTTGAGCCAATAGGTAGGTAGGAAAAAGACGAGTAGAAGTTTGATCTACTCCTAAAACTAAAATGCAAAGAAAGATAATGATAATTAAAAAAATACCGCCAATCAATGTACCAATATAAACAGGTGTGCGTTTTTTATTCGTCCATTTAACATAAGGAAAAATCATTAAAAAAACAACTGTATCCAAAAAAGGAAATGTCAAAAAATGCACTGTGGAAATGAAAATAGGTCGGATACCCGTAGTCAATAATGGTTGAAAGTGATCAAAGCTAATTTGTTTAATAAGAAATAATACGAGTAAACTAAAGAGAGCAATGACCCATGGAAATAAAATTTCACCAGAACGTGCCAAAACCTCAAGTCCTAAGCGAACGCCAAACAGCGATACGCTTAATACAAATACATAAATTGGAACAATTGGGGTTTCAGGCATAACTTGCGTAATGATAAAGTCACCAATATTATAAAGTGTTAAAGAACCTGCTACTAAAGGGAAAGTTAAAAAAATGATAGAAAACAATTTGCCAATCCATTTGCCGAGAATTTCTTCGGTGAACTCAGTAAATAGCATTGTTGGATATCGTCTTCCTAGTGCTATGTATAAAGGCATAATACCCAAAGCGATGATTAGCGTTAAAATACTTGTAATCCAAGCATCTTGTTTTGCAATTGAAACAATGATAGGTGGGATAACTAAAATAGCACTCCCAATTATATAAAGGCTAAGTAGCACGATGAATTGTTTTTCAGAGATTTTGACATATTTTAGCACGCTGGAAAGACCTCCTATACAAGGCATATTGTTTTTCAAGCCTTATATGCTCGTTAGTATGCCTAATTCGACGTTGCTTATGAATAATGAGAAAAAAAGTAAAGAGTTTAGGACATAACAAAATGATTGCTTCTAAATGACGAACACTAGCTGTTCCCATCTCTTTAGTTTGTCTCAACACGTTCGTTCCATTGCGCTACGGCCACTCGCTTTCCGCGGGGAGGAACCTGAGCTTCCTCGCTGCGCTGCGGGATCTCCGTTTTCCCTCTCTTTCCCGCAGGAGTCGAGTGTCCTACGCTCCATTCCCCCTGTTTCCAACATTGTTTTCACAATCAACCAAAAAACCTGAACGATTAAAAGTTATGAACTCTCAATTGTTCAGGTATAGTAGAGGCTGAATTACTTATGTCTCAGTCTCTTTGAGAAAGTGTAAATATAACTCTTACTTTAAAGCCCAGTGATAAATAGCTTCAGCAACACCATCTTGGTCATTGGTTTTAGTTATCCAGTCAGCTGCTTCCTTTACGACATCTTGCGCGTTACCCATGGCTACGCCTACTCCAGCTTCTGTAATCATTGCAATATCATTTAGGCTATCACCCATAGCCATTACTTCGTTCATTGACAGATTTAAGCGATCACAAACGGTACGAAGTGCTTTTGCTTTATTGATGCCAAGAGCGTTAATTTCAAGATTTGTTGGGCTAGAATTTGTAATTTCAAGATTTTTGTTTTTAGTTAATGTATCTAAAACTAATTTGCGCGTATCATCATCATGAATATCATAGCCAAACTTTAGCCATTCATGATTAGTAATATCCGTTGGAAACTCGTCCCTCCATACCTTTTCACTCGTCACAGCCCAAAAAGTTAATTTATGCTTTTGTTTTAAATCCCACATTTCTTGTATGTAATCTGGTTGTAGAATCGTGCGCTCAATTAAATTTCCTTCACCGTCCCAGATTTCACTCCCATTTACATTAATAATATAAGAGGAAAGCTTTAACGACTCAGCAAATTCAATACTAGTTGGGCGCGACCGTCCTGTACTTAAAACCACATGTATTCCTTTTTCTTCTGCTTGTGCTATAGCTTTTTGATTACCTTGTGAAATTTCACCTTCTGTATTTAATAGTGTGCCATCCATATCAAGAGCAATTAACTTAATTGATGGTTTATCCATAGTGCTTCACCCTTTCAAAAATGTTTTTTCTACTTTAAGCATAGCATGAACAAACCTTTTAAAAAAGAAAGGTGCTGAGTAAAGGATAGATCAAATGACTCATTTTTCAAAAAAAATGAAAAAGTTAATTGACGAATACGAAAGGGCTTTTCTATAATTTTATAGAAAAGAAATTCATCTTTTATAGAAAATTGCAAGCGGTTGCATAAAAAGAAAGATGAAGGCTTCTAACAATAATAAGGGGGAAAAGAGATGGGGAAAAGTTTTAAAGTGCTGTTAGCATTCATAATGAGTACAGCAATTATATTTACAAGCTATACAAGTACTCACGCAGAAGTCAAATCAGATTACAAGCTGTACGTTATGGCTCCTTTAGGAGAAGTTACGGATTGGGATCAGTTTGAACGTCAGCTTGTTCAAATGAAGAAGAATGGAGTATACGGCTTAACAACAGATATTTGGTGGGGAATTGTTGAAGCTAAGGGAGATAATCAATTTGATTGGTCTTATTATAAAAAGTATGCCAGCGTTGTTGAAAATTCAGGCCTGAAATGGGTTCCTATTTTATCCACACATCAATGTGGTGGTAACGTAGGAGATGATTGTAACTATCCAATACCTAATTGGCTGTGGGAAAAAGATGACATAGAAAGCATGGCATTCAAAAGTGAAACTGGGTTTGTTAATAAAGAAGCATTAGCACCTTGGTGGAACGGAATTGAAAAGCAGTATGAGGAATTATATCGCTCGTTTGCAAAAAACTTTGCTAATTATGATGATATCATTAGTAAAATTTATTTAAGTGGCGGACCAGCAGGAGAATTACGCTACCCATCTTATCAGTTTGCAGACGGATGGGACTATCCAAAACGCGGTCAGCTACAAGCATATACAGAAGGTGCAAAAGAAGACTTTAGAGATGAAATGAAGAATCAATATAAAAATATTAAAAATCTTAACAAGGCGTGGGGAACATCATTTAAGAAGTGGAATGATATTGAACCTCCAACTGACGGAGATACTTTCTTTACAAGCGGTGAAGCTTACAAAACTATATATGGAAAAGATTTTATGAAGTGGTATCAAGGGGCTCTTGAAGATCATCTTCAGACAATCTCAAAGCAAGCACATAAATACTTTGATCGTACGTTTGGCGTAGAAGTTGGTGCGAAAATTTCTGGTGTGCACTGGAAGATGAACGATCCTGAAATGCCACATGCTGCTGAATACAGCACAGGATATTATAATTATGCTAAGCTTCTAGACCAATTTAAAAAATCAAATATGGCGTTAACGTTTACTTGCTTAGAAATGGGAGACCAAGATGCACAAACATCTCCTTACTATAGTGCTCCAAAAACGTTAGTGACTCAAATTGCTACATTAGCAAACGAGCGTAATCTTTCGTTAAACGGAGAAAATGCGCTTCCTGTTATTAATAATGAATGGGGATTTGACAATGCATCTGAGATGGTATTTAACTATGACTTTGATGGTTTTACGCTTCTTCGTATGACGTATTTATTTGACGAGGCTGGGCATCCGACAAATGAACTTAAGATGTTGAAGGATAAGCTTGCGCTAAAGCCATTACCAGTTACGTTTAAAATGGAAGGTTTACAGCTAAAGAAAGGTCAAACGCTTCATGTAACAGGTAATCGAGGAGAGCTAGGTCGTTGGAATGCAAGCAACTATAACTATACGTTAAAACCAAAGCGAGACGGTAGCTTTGAGGGAACATTTGACTTAGCTGCTGATCGTGAGTATGAATTTAAGTTCTACATTAAAGATCAAAATGGGAAAATCATTTGGCAAGATGGTGAAAATCAAAGCTACAACACACCAGCAACGGGAAAAGGACATTACGTAGCAACTTGGTAATAAAATTGAAACAGCCGCTTATACGAATAAGCGGCTGTTTTGTATGATAGATGTTTCGTTTTTACTTTGCTTGGTCTTGATTGTCAGCATGTTCTTTTGGATTTTGTTTATCATGATTAGGAGACATCATGTTTGACATGACGACATGGCCATCTCCACCGCATACTTTGCACTTTATAAATGAAAGCAGCGCAAATCCAAATTTCGTTCCGCTTCCTTGGCAGTGTGGACAAACATAACGAAGAGGCATTTTGATACCATCCTTTTTTATAAATTCATTCCCATTATAATTTTTGTACCTTCCTCTCACAAGGTACAAAAGGTAGAAGAAGGTGGAGGAGATTTTTCTCTCTAGTTAAAAGGTAGGGGGTGAAAAATCATCGATTTTTGTTGCTTTTAGGGGAAGAGTTCAATATTTTCCACCCTCCTTGTCAATGTAATCGGTTTCAAAAAAGTTTATGCTGCACTAAAATGAGAGCATATAGGAGGTGCGGTTACATGGAGAGCCAAAGCAAATTGCAAGAAAAAGAGGTTGTGTCAGTAAATAAGCCAAGACAAACGAAGTCATCAATTCGCACAAGCAATCGTAAAAAGTGGAAAAAAGCAGGAATATTTACCTTGTTTGTAGGACCAGTCCTTTTAGCATTTAGCATGATTGTTTTATATCCGTTTTTATCAGGTGTTTATTATGCCTTTACCAATTGGAATGGTGTAACAGGAAATATTGAGTGGGTAGGATTAGACAACTTTAAGTACTTACTTTTTGAAGATAAGCAATTTCATGCTTCCTTCATTCTAACCGCGAAGTACACCGTTGTTGCAATCTTATTAACAAATGTCGTTGGGTTTGGTCTTGCATTACTTGTTACACAGATGCTTAAGACAAGAAACATTCTACGAACAGTCTTCTTTTTACCTAACTTAATTGGTGGATTATTACTTGGATTTGTATGGCAATTCATTTTTATTCGAGGATTTTCATCAATTGGTCAATTAACAGGATGGTCACTATTTGAGCTTCCTTGGTTGGGAGATGCAAATACAGCTTTTTGGGGCATAGTTATTGTCAGCGTATGGCAAGGTGCCGGTTATATCATGATTATTTATGTAGCAGCTTTACAAAACGTTCCTCAAGAGCTTCTTGAAGCAGCAAAAATTGATGGAGCGAACCGCTGGCAAACACTTCGTCATATTACACTACCAATGGTAGCGCCAGCCGTTACAATTTGTTTATTCTTAACCATTTCATCTTCATTTAAAATATTTGATGTAAACTTATCATTAACAAACGGTGGACCGTTTAAATCAACAGAAATGTTAGCGCTTAACATCTATACAGAGGCTTTCGTTAACAACCGTTATGGTATTGGAGAAGCAAAAGCACTGATCTTCTTCTTAATCGTAGCAGGTATTACAACGCTTCAAGTTATGTATACGAAGAAGAAGGAGGTTGAATCTTAATGCGCAATAAGTATACAGGAAAGACGTTTATTATTGAAATCTTAGCGATAATACTAGGTCTAATCTTCCTTGTTCCGTTTTACTATGTTATCGCTAACTCATTAAAGCCGTTTGCAGAAATCTTAACGAATACATCAGCTTTACCATCAGCATTTCAATGGCAAAACTACGTAACAGCTTTTGAAAGAATGGATTACTTACGAGTATTTAAAAACTCATTAATGATTACAGTAGCAAGTAATCTAATGATTGTAGTCTTTTGTTCAATGGGTGCTTATATGCTTGTACGTACAAAAACAAAGTTCAGTAACTTTATCTTTTTACTCTTTGTAGCAGCGATGGTTATTCCGTTCCAATCTATCATGATTCCATTAGTAAAAGCGGCAAGTTCGTTTGGATTAATGAACAGTATCTGGGGATTAGTTGTGATGTATCTAGGATTTGGTTCTGGATTAGCAATCTTCTTATATCACGGGTTTATTAAAGGGATTCCAGTAGAGTTAGAAGAAGCAGCAATTATTGATGGATGCTCTACATTTGGAGTGTTTTGGAGAATTGTATTCCCGTTGTTAAAGCCAATCACGGTGACCATTATTATTTTAAACAGCTTATGGATTTGGAATGACTTCTTATTACCGTTACTTGTTCTGCAAGATCCGTCATTGCGTACAATTCCATTAGCAACGTTCTTCTTCTTTGGACAATATACAAAGCAGTGGGATTTAGCACTAGCAGCATTAATGTTAAGTATCATTCCATTATTAATCTTTTTCTTCTCAATGCAAAAGCATATTATCAAAGGAATTACAAGTGGGTCTATTAAATAATGAATTTGGAAGCCTATGCTCATGATGAGTGAGCATAGGAGCCAAACATATCATAGGAGGAACCAAGCATGAAACTAAAAAAATTTCCTTTAGCAGCAGGTGTACTATCAGCATCTCTTTTATTTACAGCAGCATGCTCCAGCGATAGTTCATCTGGCGATAATGCAAGCGGTGGCGCAAAAGGTGACCAAGTTGTTGTTGATATTTTTCAAGGAAAAGTTGAAATTGCAGATCAGCTAAAAGCATTAACAGATCAATATACAAAAGAAAATCCTAACGTAACGTTTAACATTGAAACGGTTGGAGGTGGTGCAGATGGTGCAGCAGCACTAAAAGCGAAATTCGCTTCTGGAAATGAGCCTGATATCTTCTCAAATGGTGGCTATCAAGAAGCTGTTACGTGGAAAGATAAACTTGAAGATTTATCTGGTGAGCCTTGGATAAAGGATGCGTTTGATAACACGTTAGATCCAATGACAATTGACGGTAAGGTATATGGTCAGCCAATGAACCTGGAAGGCTATGGATTTGCGTATAATAAAGAGCTTTTCAAGAAAGCGGGTATTAAAGAAGTACCACAAACATTAGATGAACTAGAAGCAGCAGCTAAGAAGCTAAAAGCAGCAGGAATCACGCCGTTTTCAATTGGATACGGCGAATGGTGGGTATTAGGAAATCATGGTTTAAACATTCCTTTCTCAGCTCAAGAAGACCCAGATGCGTTTATTAAGAGCTTAAATGAGGGGACTGGAAAAATTTCAGGTAACCAGCAGTTTAAAGAATATGTTAAACTATTGGATTTAACAATTAAGTATGGAAATAAAAACTCATTAACAACGGATTACAATACGCAGGTAACGAACTTTGCAACGGGTGAAGCAGCAATTATTCAACAAGGAAACTGGATTCAGCCAATGCTTGATAAGATTAATCCAAACTTAGATTTAGGCGTTATGCCAATGCCTCTTGGTGATGGTGGAAGTGTGAAAGGTAAAATTTCAGTCGATGTACCAAGCAGCTGGGTCGTTCATAACGGTGCACCAGAAGCAGATAAAGAAGCAGCAAAAGATTTCTTAAACTGGATGGTAACTTCTGAGGAAGGTAAGCGTGCACTTGTAGAAGAATTTAAATATGTACCTGCATTTAAGACAATTGAAGCAGATGCAAAAGATATTGGTCCATTAGGTGCAGAAATCTTAAAGTACTCTGAAGAAGGAAAAACAATGCCGTGGCAGTTTATGAAGTTCCCAGATGGTGTGAAAGAAGAATTTGGTGCCTCACTTCAAGAGTATGTGGGCGGTCAAGTAACGGAAGAAGAACTGTTTAAATCATTTGAAAGCACTTGGGATAAACTAAAAAAATAAGCTTATTTATAAAAGAGGCTGGGACATAAGTATTTCAGCTAGTTATAAACCCGAACTATTGAGAGTTATCTCTTCTCATAGTTTGGGTTTTTTGTTGATTCGGAAAAATTTTTAAAAAAAGAGTGAAATGGAACGAACGTGTTCAGACAACCTAACTAGGTTAGAAACGTCATGATTCGTCTCCCGAAATGAATCATTTAGTTATGTCTCAGTTCCTTTTCATTTTGCATAACACTTTACATAGGGTAGGGGGGTACATTATAATATGAAATATGAAAGGTGGTTTTTGAATGGAAGAAAGCCATGAGTCTGAAATGAAGGTAGAGTGTCATTCTGGTACTGTACGACGAAGTCATCATTCTCCAAAAGTTAAGAAAAACTTAACGAGTCGGCTTAATCGAATTGAAGGTCAAATTCGAGGAATCAAGGGTCTGATTGATAAGGATACGTATTGTGATGATGTCATTACGCAAATATCAGCTGTTCAATCAGCTTTAAATGGCGTAAGCAAAATTTTATTAGAAGGTCATTTGAAGCACTGTGTGGTCGAAAGAGTGCAGGAAGGTGACGATGAAGTACTAGATGAATTACTAACAACGATTAAACGCTTAATGAAATAAAAAGGAGCTGGAAAAGATGGAACAAACAGTATTATCAGTACAAGGTATGTCATGTGGGCATTGTGTAAAAGCAGTTGAAGGTGCACTATCAGAGTTAAGAGGTGTAAAAAGTGTACAGGTTAATTTAGAATCAGCAACGGTTGAAGTTGAATATGATGAAAGTAAAGTCAGCCTTGAAACGATTAAAGAATCAATTGATGATCAAGGCTATGACGTAGCGTAAGAAAGCGTGCGAATAACTTCGCACGTTCTCTTTTAAAAAGTAATATACCTACACAGGGTATATGAGGAGGGGTTTTATGAAAAGTCAAAAAGACATTACGCTACGCATAGCAGGTATGACGTGTTCAGCTTGTGCAAACCGTATTGAAAAAAGTTTGAAGAAACTAGATGGCGTTGAAGATGCAGCTGTTAACCTTGCATTAGAAAAAGCAACAATTCGCTATACACCTGAAGTAGTTCAGCCACGCGTTTTTGAAGAAAAAGTGCAGAATCTAGGATATGATGTCATTTATGAAACAGAAGAACTAGACATAACCGGGATGACCTGTGCAGCTTGTTCAAGCAGAATCGAAAAGGTATTAGGAAAGCAACAGGGAATTGCTCATGTAAACGTGAATCTTGCATTAGAAACGGCAACTCTAAAATATAATGAAGAACAAATTGATCTATCTACCATCATTAATAGAATTGAAAAATTAGGATACGGTGCGTCTTTAAAGGCTGAAAAAAACGAAAATATCCGTGAAAAAGTAACCAATCAGCAAGAACTCAAATTTTTAATTGCAGCAATATTAAGCATACCGCTGCTTTGGGCGATGGTTAGTCACTTTTCCTTTACGGCCTTTATTCCTGTACCGCCAATGTTTTTAAATCCATGGTTTCAACTGGCCCTTGCTACGCCAGTTCAATTTCTTATTGGTGGACAGTTTTATGTTGGAGCCTATAAAGCGCTAAGGAATAAAAGTGCGAATATGGATGTTCTTGTGGCTTTAGGAACGAGTGCGGCTTACTTTTACAGCGTTTATTTGTCGATCCAGTCCATTGGTTCAAATGCCCATATGATTGAACTTTATTATGAAACAAGCGCAATCTTAATTACGCTTGTTTTACTTGGGAAATTATTTGAAGCCAAAGCAAAAGGGCGTTCTTCAGAGGCAATTCGAACGCTTTTAAGTTTACAAGCAAAAACAGCGGTTGTAGAGCGAAAAGGCCAACAGGTTGAAGTCCCTATTGAAGAAGTGAAGCATGGAGACGTTGTTTATGTGAAGCCAGGCGAAAAAATTCCAGTAGACGGTGAGGTAATAGAAGGACAATCTGCAATTGATGAGTCCATGCTAACAGGAGAAAGTATTCCGGTTGAAAAATCGATTGGTGATGATGTGACGGGAGCCGCAGTGAACAAAAATGGCTTTTTAAAAGTAAAAGCAACAAAAGTGGGAAAAGAAACAGCGCTTGCACAAATTATAAGAGTTGTGGAAAGCGCACAAGGTTCTAAAGTCCCTATTCAACGCGTGGCTGACCGTATTTCAGGTATTTTTGTTCCCATTGTTGTAGCACTAGCAATCGTTACGTTTTTTGTTTGGTATATGGTGCTTGATCCTAGTGACTTTGCTTCAGTGCTTGAAAAAATGATTGCTGTACTTGTAATTGCCTGCCCTTGTGCATTAGGTCTAGCTACCCCAACGTCAATTATGGCGGGATCAGGTCGAGCAGCCGAGCTAGGTGTTTTATTTAAAGGCGGTGAGCATCTAGAAGCAGCTCATGAAGTAGATACCATCGTGTTAGACAAAACTGGTACCGTGACAAAGGGTGAGCCAGAAGTAACGGATGTTGTGACAGAAAATGCTGGAGATAAAGAAAAGCTTCTACAGCTTGTTGCCTCTGCTGAAAGTCAGTCTGAGCATCCATTAGCACGCGCAATTGTCAAAAAGGCTTTTGAACAAAATCTTAGTTTGCTAAAAATTTCAGCTTTTGAAGCAATACCTGGGCATGGTATAAAAGCGATTATAGAGGATGAGGAAATTTTAGTTGGTACGAGAAAGCTTATGTCTGATTCTGGTATTGAAGTTGCGGGTGTTGAATCACTCATTTCAGAAATTGAGTCTCAGGGGAAAACGGTTATGCTAATTGCTTTAAACAGTGAATATGCAGGGTTTGTAGCAGTTGCTGATACGGTTAAAGAAACGTCAGCAAATGCTATTAAGGACCTAAAAGAAATGGGACTTCACGTTGTGATGATTACAGGTGATAATAAGCAAACAGCGAATGCTATCGCTAATGAAGTGGGAATTCATCATGTGCTTGCTGAAGTATTACCAGAAGGAAAAGCAGCCGAAATTCAAAAGCTGCAGGCTCAAGGGGCAAAAGTGGCAATGGTTGGTGACGGCTTAAACGATGCACCGGCTCTAGCAGTGGCGGACGTTGGAATGGCCATTGGAACCGGCACGGACGTCGCGATTGAAGCAGCAGACTTAACGCTTATGAGAGGTGACCTTACAAGTATCGTTCATGCTTTGCAAATGAGTAAAGCAACAATGCGTAACATTAAACAAAATCTCTTTTGGGCATTCGGCTACAATACCATTGGAATTCCAATTGCCGCAATCGGATTTTTGGCACCGTGGTTAGCCGGAGCCGCTATGGCGTTCAGCTCTGTATCCGTTGTGTTAAATGCGCTGCGTTTGCAGAAAATGAAGATTTAGAAGATAGGGTGGAACATAAGGAATTCAGCTAATGATAAACCTGAACGATTAAAAGGAAAGAATTTTTAATCGTTCAGGTTGTTTTAATTGTGAAAACAATGTTGGGAACGAGTTTAGACAACGTAAAGAGATTTTGTCTTTTTGAACATTTGTTTTGTTATTTCTCACCTTCTTTTTTGAATGGAGGAGGTGAAACTTTTTGCACAAAAAGAGCTCCATCCATTTGTTCGCGGGGCGTAATTAATGTTTGCATGGTTCCGCTATCTAAGAAAACTGTTTTTTTGAATATCCATTCGTTTTCCCGTTGCTTTTGTAGTTGAGAAAAATCTACAAACGTAGTAGGTGAATTCAGCTTTGTATAAATTACTTATTTAGTATACAAAAATAGGAAGAAAATTTAAAATAATAAGATAAAAATGAAAATGATATGGTAGTATATGTATATAGTTAGTGGTTCTACTATCTAGACAAAAGGTGGAGGACAACATGATTCAAGGAATAAATCACTGCTGCTTTTCAGTATCTAATTTAGCTCAGTCAATCGGTTTTTATAAGCAGGTTCTAGGTGCTAATCTTCTTGTTACTGGCACAGCCACAGCTTATTTGGATTTAAATGGTTTATGGATAGCGTTAAATGAAGAGAAACATATTCAAAGAAATGAAATTCACGATTCCTATACCCATTTTGCGTTTTCAATTAAAGCTGGAGATTTAAAATGTTTTGAGGCAAAACTAGCGGCTTATCATGTACCAATTTTAAAAGGAAGAACAAGAGATGAGCGTGATAGAGAGTCAATTTATTTCACGGACCCAGACGGGCATAAGTTTGAAGTACATACGGGCACGTTAGAAGACAGACTTCGCTATTACAAAGAAACAAAACCTCATATGGTATTCGCTGAAGAAGGGAAAGGGAAATGAAAAAGTGGCTTATGTTGAGCGGAATCTTTTTTCTAATGGTAGGAGTTGTTATAGGGTTCATATATATAAGAAAGGGTGAATCTCTTCAAATAGGAACCATTACAACTTTTCCTCCCAAATAAAAAAACAGTGGCAATCGAGTTAGATAATGAAAGCTCTATTAGCTCAGTTTATCTCATAGCTATACAAGTAAATAATCAAGCACATCCAAGTGGGCTAGAACTTGAGCAAATAAAAGCGAACGAAGTGATCAACTTATCAGATCAGATTGATCAACAGCTAACGCTACAAGAGGTGCATAAGAAGATAGAGCCTTCCAGTAAAAGATATATGTTAAAAATTACTCATAGCAAACCAATTGAACGAGTAGCTCTTACCTATAAGTATGTGGGAAAAACGCAAACACAAGTAATAATTTTGGATTAAAAAGTGGGAGTGTGCCAAATGATTATTAAAAACCTTGAAGTAAAGCATGAAACTATTCCGTTAAAAGTACCATTTAAAACAGCGCTCCGAACAGCCACAGAAATTGAAAGCGTTGAAGTGATTATTACGTTAGAAAATGGAATAACGGGTAGAGGAGCGGCTGCCCCAACGTATGTGATTACAGGTGATTCGTTAGAGAGCATTTTAGCAGCTCTTAAAGGGCCTATTAAAGCTGCGATAATTGGAAGAGATGTTAAAGAATTTCAACTGTTACTTCAAAGTGTACAGTCTTGCTGTGTAGGAAATACTAGTGCTAAAGCTGCTGCTGATATTGCTCTTCACGACGCATATAGTAGATTAATAGAAGTTCCGCTTCATACTTACTTAGGGGGTAAAAAAAACACTTTCCACCTGTATGACCATTGGTGTAGACACTCCAGAGAAGATGACGAAAGCTGCTAAATCAGCTGTAGCTGACGGCTTTCAAGTACTTAAAATAAAGGTTGGGGCGAATCCAGAGTTAGATATTGAACGCATACAGAAAATTCACGAAGCTATTCCTTCATACATAAAGCTTCGTTTAGATGCAAATCAAGGTTGGCGTGCGAAACAAGCAGTGCAGATTATTCATGAGATGGAAAGTAGAAACTTTAACATTGAGTTTATTGAACAGCCAGTTCCTTCCTATGATTTAGATGGCCTAAAGTTTGTAACTAATCGGGTTTCTACACTTATTATGGCAGATGAAAGCTTGTTTTCAGTAAAGGACGCGTTAAAGCTTGTCGCAAGGCGCTATGTAGATTTATTAAATATTAAGCTTATGAAGTGCGGGGGAATAAACGAAGCATGGAAAATTGCGAGTATTGCAGAAGCAAACGGTGTGGGTTGTATGATTGGTAGCATGATGGAACCTTGTTTTTCTGTAGGAGCGGCAGCACACTTTGCAGCAGCACATCCAAATGTTCATTACTTTGACTTAGATGCTCCACTATGGCTAGATGGCGACTTAGATGTTTTAACCTATCACGGAGATCAAGTCATTTTATCTGCTCTTCCAGGGGTTGGAGATGTACAAACTACTTTTCAAGGAATTAAAAAAGATGCCACCTAGTATCATAATCTAGTTGGCAGTTTCTTTGAACATTTGAAAATGGAAAGCTTGTACGTTTTACTGCTCGTCCTTTTTTTGCTCTTCAATGATAGTGGCAATACGGTTGATAATCTTTGTGAAATTATCAATCTTTTAATGAGTAAATAAAAAGCGACCGCAATTGGAAAAACTACATTGGCAATAACGTTTAACCAACTTTCTATTAGAGACACCTCCTTAATATGGACTTGCTATATCATATGCAGTCTTTCACCAAGGATTCATTATGCTGAAAATAAGTTCTTATATACGTTTTTATTGTTGTTAAATGGAAAGGTGTGAATTTTTTGGGGAAGGAAGTTTCAATCGTTTTAGATCCTAAGGGTGTTAATAGAAAAGCCTCTTATTACACAATAGGAATTGTATTGCTTAGTACGGTTGTTTACACATGGTTCTGGGGGTTAGAGTTTACCATTACTCCTATGTCCCTGCTTAAGTTTATCGGTTTTTATTTTCTATTAATTTTTCTTCATGAACTGCTTCATGGAGTTGGTTTTTTGTGGTTTGGGAAGGTCAAGCTAACAGATTTAAAGTTTGGTTTTATTTGGAAGTATATGGTTTGTTACGCACACTGTAAGGTCCCCATTTCAATGCGTGCTTTTCGCATGGCACTGTTGCTACCTGTACTTCTTACAGGATTTGTTCCGCTCATTATCGGATTGGTAGTTGGCAACGGCATGCTAGTAGCAATCTCAACATTATTAGTAGGGGGTGGTGCTGGAGATTGGCTTATTTATCGTTCGATTCACTCATTTTCTAAAGATACGCTGGTAAAAGATCATAAAGATAATATTGGATGTACGGTTTATTTTTGTAATGAAATGAATGAAAATAAAAACATCAATACATAGATTAAAAAGCGCATGAATTCCACCTGGTTTCTTCTTCTCACAAGCTGATGAAGATGAGCTGCATCAAGCACTTGGTGTTACTTTAAAGAAAATAGATTTGCAAAAAGCATTTAAAGAATGCATTACTAATTCAAAGTCAGAGTGGGTTGGAGAAGTAGATCGTGCTCAACTCTGTCTCAGTTCACAGAGGATGGAATGGTAACATCATGTGAATCTGATATTGATGGATCAATTTCCATGTTTATCTTAAGAGAATTAGCAAAAGGAAACGCCCCGTATTTGGGAGACTTGGTTCACATTGACGAAGAGAAAAATTCAGCTGTATTTTGGCACTGTGGAGCTGGTGCTTATTCGTTAGCCCGTCCAGATACTGGAGCCACAGCTGGTGTTCATCCTAACAGAAAGATTGGCTTGGCAATGGACTTTGGCTTAAAAGCTGGAGAAGTAACGATTTTCCGAGTGAGTCATAGACCAGATGGTTATCGTTTATCATTTACGAAGCTGATTTGTTAGGCATTCGAGCGGGAGAAGCGCTCTTGGAAATGACAAGGTTGAGCTTTGGTTTTGATGATAAGCCTATTGAATTTACAACCACAAAGTTTCGTGGTGATAAGTACCATTATGATATTGAATTAACGAGATAATAAACATTTGGGTGAATGGGAGACATGGTAAATACGGCAAGCGTAAAGCAATATGGATTATATGTAGATGGCGAATGGAGTGAGACCAAAAAGGAAATGAATGTTCTTGATAAATACACGCAGGAAACAGCTGCAAAGGTATCAGTTGCTGAAAAACATCACGTTGATCAAGCAGTTCAGGGAGCAAAGCAGGCACTTAAAACCTCATTTTCACCATATACGCGATACGAGGTATTAATGAAGGTATTAATGAAGGTAGTTGAACTGTAGGAGGAGGGCTTATGAATAAACCAGTCATTCTATTCGTTTCGTATCTATTATTTATTATTCCGCTTTTCATAATTATAAACTTCTTTCTAGGAGTTGTTACTTTTGAGAAAATTCAAGGAGTCGTCATTTTTTTTCCTCTAGTCTTAAGTTTCATTGGCTTTTGGCTAGCCCTATCTATCTATAAGAGAAAAGAAAGTGGCTTTACTAAAGGAGCAATTGTTGGAAATATAGCTATGTTCTTGTTTCCTATTGTATATATGATTATGGGAACGGTTTTTTAGGAGTATAAATTTACTAATAGGTAAAAAAAGACATGGCATAAGCCATGTCTTCTTAATAATAGTAGCCATATGGTGGGTAGTAAGGGTATGGTGGATAAGGGTATGGTCCGAATCCTCCGCCGTAAAGAGAGCTAGCAAGTAATCCGCCAGCTAATCCTCCTAAGAACGGAGCTCCAAAGATAAATGGTCCTCCGAAAGGACGTCCGAATGGTCTGCCAAATGGACGACCGAAGCCGCCTGGTCTGCCATAAGGTCTGCGAAAATCGTGCTCAGTGTATACGTGTTGGTTTTGATACATAACAATACCTCCTTTTTCTTTAGAAGTATATTCAACAGCCTACAAAACGTTTGGGCAGTAATCTTGTTTAGGTAGATTATTTTTAAAAAAACATAAAGGAGAAAAAGCTATGAATTCATATTCGGTAACAAAGGCAGTTGAAAGTGATTTTTTATCATTTTCAGAGCTGAAAAATCAAGTGCAGAAGCTTCATATTAAAGGAAGGCCTGATTTATATGAGAAGAAGGATTCAACCTTGTCCCGTGGTGAATATCAACAATGGCTTGAATCGGCTGAAACAGAATTACTAGTCGTACGAGATCGAGAGAAGTCTGTCGTTGGATATGTGATCCTTGATTTTAAAAAGGCAGGAGATACTAATCCCATTTTAAAAAACCGGTGCACTTTATTCATTCGAAGCATCGGTATTAGTGAGGATCATCAAAGCAAAGGAATTGGTAAGCTATTAATGAATGAAATTGTTAAATACGGCAGAGAAAAATCAGTAGATGCTATTGAACTAAACGTGTTGGAATTTAACGAACGTGCAATAAAGTTCTATGAAAACATGGGATTTACTACTAAAAGTCGTCAGATGGAACTGTTGTTTTAAAAAAGGAAGCGCTCAGTATGGTTATATTGAGCGCTTTTATTTTATCTATTTTGTGCAAGCTCCAGTAAAAAATCATCAAATTTTAGGGAGTGCTGACTATTATCCGTGCGTTTTCGAATGGCAAGGCTGCTATTCGCTACTTCTTGATCGCCAATAATTACGATATAAGGAGCTTTTCTTAGCGTGGCTTCCCTAATTTTAAGGCCAATCTTTTCTTTTCGGCTATCAACTTCAACCCGTCTTCCATGCTGACGTAAGCGCTGTGCAACTTCATTTGCGTAGTCTATATGAGCATCAGCAATCGGCAGAATTTTCACTTGAACAGGTGCAAGCCAAAGAGGGAAGTCTCCACCATAATGCTCGATTAAAATACCCATAAAACGCTCGATTGAACCGTAAATTGCGCGATGAATCATTACTGGGCGATGAGGGTTGTTATCTTCTCCGATATATGTGCAGTCGAATTTTTCAGGCATTTGAAAATCCAGTTGAACTGTTCCACACTGCCAGCTTCGGCCAAGGGAGTCTAAAATATGAAAATCAATTTTAGGCCCGTAGAACGCTCCGTCTCCTTTATTAATATCGTACGCTAACCCTCTTACTTTTAAGACATTTTCAAGAGACGCTTCCGCTTGTTCCCACATGCTTAAGTCTCCCATGTATTTTTCAGGACGAGTTGAAAGTTCTATCTTATACTCAAAGCCAAACTGCTCATAAAATTCATGAACCAGCTTTAAGACACCATTAAGCTCTGCTTCAATTTGAGCAGGCGTAACAAATAAGTGTGCGTCATCCTGCGTAAATGAGCGAACGCGAAACAAACCGTTTAAAGATCCAGATAGTTCATGTCTGTGTACGAGTCCAAGTTCAGCATAACGAACCGGAAGCTCTCGGTAGCTTCTACGTTTGCTGTTAAACAATAAAATTGCGCCGGGGCAGTTCATTGGCTTTAGGGCATAGCTCTGTTCATCTACGTTTGAAAAATACATATTTTCTTGATAGTGGTCCCAGTGTCCAGACTGTTCCCATAAATGCTGTTTCATCATAACGGGTGTTTGAATCTCTGCGTATTGAGCTTGAATATGCTTTTGTTTCCAATCGTTAACGAGTTCGTTTCGAATGGCCATGCCGTTTGGTAAGAAAAAGGGCATGCCGGGTGCTTCTTCTAGAGTCAAAAAGAGTTCAAGCTCTTTTCCTAGCTGCTGATGGTTTTGCTTTTCAAGTTTTGCGTTTCTCATGTTTTTCCTCCTCATAATTAAATAAAAAAAACGCACTCATCCCAAAAGAAGGGACGAGTGCGGTCGTGGTACCACCCTAGTTTCACGACAAAAAAACGTCGTGCTCAAAAACGATAACGGATTTCCCGATTACGGATAGTTTGCAAAGCATTTCCCCGCAATAGCTCAAAGATGGTAAATCAACTTTGTTTTTAAAGGGCTCACAGCCAAAGGCCCCAGTCTCTGGATAAAAGGTAAAAGAAGATTCGTATTCTTATCAACGCCATCTATAAAATTGTATAAAAAACCGCACTCATCCCAAAAGAAGGGACGAGTGCGGTCGTGGTACCACCCTAGTTTCACGACAAAAAAACGTCGTGCTCAAAAACGATAACGGATTTCCCGATTACGGATAGTCTGCAAAGCATTTCCCCGCAATAGCTCAAAGGTGGTAAATCAACTTTGTTTCTAAAGGGCTCGCAGCCAAAGGCCCTAGTCTCTGAGTAGAAATGAAAAGTTATTCATGTCCTTATCAATGCTTACGGATGATTATAATGGATGGATTTTCCTTAAGTCAAGAGGGATTTTTAAAAAAAGGAAAATAAAGATAAAATAACCCAGTTAAAGTTAATTATGGTATAATGAACAATACATATTCGGCTGAGAGAAATAAAGGAGTGCTAGTAATGATTCAATTTCCGCGTTTAAAGCATGACGCTACCATAGGTGTAACCGCTCCTTCTTCGGGGGTTCCAGACGCTTTACATAAGATGTTTCAATCAGCTTGTGACAAAATGGAGGAGCGTGGGTATAAGGTTCAATGCGGTCAAACTGTTTGGACGCAGGTAAAAGCAAAGTCTGCTTCAGGTAAAGTGCGAGCTTATGAATTGATGAGTATGCTCAAAAACGAAGAAATAAATTTAATTATTCCGCCTTGGGGTGGGGAGCTTTTGATTGAAATTTTTGAGCACTTTTTATTTCAAGAAATTAAGCCAAAGTGGGTTTTAGGCTATTCTGATACAAGCTTATTCCTATTTGCGTTAACCATAAACACCGGTATTGCAACAGCTCATGGTCCAAATTTAGTCGATTTGCGAGGCGAGTACTGGGATGAGACGACCAAGATGTGGGAACGAGTATTACAACTTGAAGAAGGAAAGAGTATTACGCAGTACTCTTCTACTTATTTTCAAAAAGAATGGCAGCACAGTAATCCATCTCCTTGCGTCTTTCATTTAACCGAACCTACCGAGTGGAAAATGGTTGGGAACAAAGAGCTTGTGATTGAAGGAAGGTTACTTGGTGGATGTATCGACGTAATCCGTCATGCAATTGGCACACCATGTGGGGATGTTAAAAGCTTTCAGCAGAGGTTTTTACAGGGTGAAAAGCTCGTTTGGTATTTTGAAAACTGTGAGCTATCAGCTACAGACCTTAGGCGTACACTCGTTCAAATGAAGCTAGCAGGTTGGTTTGATTATTGTAGCGGTATACTTTTTGGTCGAAGCACTGCTAACCATCCAGTCGGAGGCTATACAGCTGAAGATGTGTATGAAGCCCTTTTAAAAGAGCTTGAAGTACCTATTGCATATGATCTTGACTTTGGGCATATGCCTCCTCAGCTTACGCTTGTGAACGGTGCTTTCGCCAAGGTAGAAATTAAAAATGGAAAAGGTTATATAAAACAAACATTTAAAAACTAACAGAGGTTGCATTATGCAACCTCTGTTAGTTTTTATGGCTGTAAGTCTAGCATAGCTCCATAATATTGAGAAGCGGTTGTGAAACAAATAAAAGCACAAAGCTCGCTAATCTCCTTATCGCTAAAGGCCTCTTTTAAAACGGCAAAGACAGTATCTGGAACGCTTCCTTTTTCTTTTAAAAAAACGTCTGCAAAGGCAATCGCCAGCATGGTTTTCTCATCTTGTTGTTTCCGATTTGGCGCACCTTTTGCTTTACAATAAGCGCAGCCATTTTTTTCAGCTAATACGCGCCTTACTTCTTCCTTTAGCTGTGCTGATAGACTAAGAGTTCTTTCTAACTCATCACCTAAATCACACCATTTATTCATAATATCTACATTGTGACCTAATAGCCGTTGAAAAGGCGTGAATCCAACCCTAGAAAGTTCAATTCTTGGCATATTTTACATCCTCCTTTCATTTTTCTAGTATAGCGTAATGGGATAAAACAGACCCTTTCGTTTGAAAAAGAATTTAAAATAATTATTTATATATATAACAAATAATGCATAGATGGTTTTCAATTGAGAAACTATCAATTTTTAGAAACAGTTTATCTGAAAAAGTCATTTATTTAGATTTTTTGATATATTCCTAGTTTTTTCTAAAAGGTTATAGTATCCTGTTGGTAGAAAGATTCATTTTTTGTAAAAAAATGATAGATTTTTGGGGAATATGGTATAAAGGGGAATCGGTCAGATGGAGGA
Source organism: Priestia sp. FSL W8-0001 (assembly GCF_038050335.1). NCBI lineage: Bacteria > Bacillati > Bacillota > Bacilli > Caryophanales > Bacillaceae > Priestia > Priestia sp. FSL W8-0001. Next base: position 2,532,421 of record NZ_JBBPAL010000001.1, on the reverse strand, counting down.
AAGAACAGGGAGAAAACAGAAATACCGGCGGATGAAAAAAAGAGGGATTTTTACTATTCTAACTTTGATTCTCATTGGCTATTTTGTCGTTGCCAATATGGATCGTTCAGAACCTGCAAGTAACAACGTTGCTTCAACGGAAAAAGAACAACCTAAAAAGGAAGAAGCTAAAGAGAAAAAAGCAGCGGCCGTCAAGAATGAAAAAGAAACAACGATTAAAATTAGCGCAGCGGGAGACTTTACAATTGGTACAGACGAAAGCTTTCCATATCAACAGTCGTTTCCGCATGAAGCAGATAAAAATGGCTTACCTTACTTTGTAGAACATATTAAAGATTTATTTGAAAACGATGACTTTACGACCGTTAATCTTGAAACAACGTTAACTAACTCGACGCAAAAAGCAGCAAAAACCTTTCGTTTTAAAGGGGACCCTTCCTACGTTAATATCTTAAAGTTAGGAAATATTGAAGCTGTGAACTTGGCAAATAATCATATTTTTGATTATCTAGATCAAGGGTATGAGGATACGATGAAAACATTAGATGAAAATGATATCGGTTACTTTGGTTATGATAACGAGTACATAACAGAGGTTAAGGGTGTTAAGATTGGTGCACTTGGGTATGAAGGTTGGGATTCAAATGTGGAAACAGCCAAAAAAGAAGTCAAGGCTGGCATAAAGCGTTTACGCAAAGAAGGTGCAGAGATTGTTATTGTACATTACCATTGGGGTATTGAAAAAAGTCCTGTGCCAACACAAACTCAGCAAGAGCTAGCTCGCTACACGATCGATAACGGTGCAGACTTAATTCTAGGACATCATCCACATGTTGTTCAAGGCATTGAAGAGTATAAAGGGAAGTTCATTGTATATAGTCTAGGAAACTTTATGTTTGGTGGAAATCGCAATCCAAGTGATAAAGATACTTTCGTTTTTCAACAAACCTTTCATTTGAAAGGTGAAGAGCTAACAGATAAAAAAGAAATTCAGGTTATTCCATTTAGCATTTCATCAGTAGCTTCAAGAAATAACTATCAGCCAGCGCCTTTACAAGGAGCTGAAGCAAGTCGAGTGAAAAATAGAATTATTAATTTATCCGCCCAAATTACAGATTCAAACTGGCTTGTTTATGAAGGCGGAGAATAAAAGAAAGAGACTGAGACATAAGTAGTTCAGCCTTTACTATACCTGAACGATTGAGAGTTCATAACTTTTAATCGTTCAGGTTTTTTGGTTGATTGTGAAAACAATGTTGGAAACAGGGTGGAATGGAGCGTAGGACACTCGACTCCTGCGGGAAAGAGATGGGAACAGCTAGTGTTCGTCTTTTAGAAGCCATCATTTTGTTATGTCCCAAACTCTTTATTGTAGATGAAAATCAAGAGATTTCATCTCAATGCCATTTACAAGTAACGTTAAAGTGTGTAAGCCGCTATAGTGTTTACGCGTAGATAAGTCTTTAAAGGAAAGCTTTCTTTCATAGTGTTTAGATAAATGCTTTTTGACTTGAAACTCTGCTAGCTTAAACACTTTTCTTGTGCGATTACCCCGTGATTTTACATAATCTACTGCATATTCAATACGAATTTTCTCTTCTGTTTCGCCATATAGATCAAATTGAAAAGTTAAAGAGTCTCCAATTGCTGTTTCGGGAGCTGAAAGTTGGAAATTTGAGATTGTCACTTGGTGATTCTGGTCAAAGCCAAAAAGCTGTAGAACTTTTGGATGGCCATTTTTCAATAGCGTGCGACATGCATGTTTTAAAATCCAATCTGTGTGTGGGTGCTTATTAAGGTTAGCCTCAGTAAAAGTTAAAAGAAGATCAGAATGCGTTTTAGAAATATCATTTAAATTATTTGCGACGCTTTTACGTACATACAAAGATGAATCTTGAAGTAAGTTATTTAACACGGGAAACACCGGCCTTGGGTCTTGTTTAAATGATGGAATAGATATTCCCCAAGGAAGGCGAGGACGACAGCCTTCACTGGCAAGGCGGCGAACGTGTTCATTTTCATGAGTAGACCATGTTAAAAATTGTTCCATCATGCGTTTTTGATCTTTGAGTAAAAAAGGTCGAACCGCAAACTCTGAAGTAGAGTAGGTCGTGAAAAAAGCAAGCGCATCCATAGACATTTCCCATTCGTTCAAACCATATTGTTCTACATAGTCTGGAAAAGTAATTCCAGCAAGCTGTCCCTTAAATTCAGGGGCGACTTTATATAAAACAGCAAGTGCTCCGTGATAATCTAAAGCTAAATGCTTATGTAGCATTGTGGTAATGTGTCTCATTCTTTCTTTTAATGATTGATTGTCCCACTCTTTATGAAAGACACTTGATACAAAAGCATCTTTTGAAAATGAAGAATAAGCTGCTTTTATCGAATGGGCCAGCTTGTTAACAAAATGTTTATTGTAGATATTTCTTTGCTCAGCCATTGGTACACCTCTTCTATATAAATTGATAAAGTAAGGTAGAGACAGTATTCTTAAGATAAACGCCCTCGTAGCTCAGAAGGGAAGAGCGCCGGAAAACATTGTAGCCACCGGGTCGCAAGGTAAGGGTTTCAGAAGCACCGAAAAGCAAAATAAGCTGAAACGGGTGAAATTCCCGTTGGTGAAACTCCGTAGGGAAGCGTGTTCCCCCGAACCTAAGCTTACGAAAGGAGTGCGGGTTCGAATCCCGTCGAGGGCATAAAAAAAGCAGAGAATTTCTCTGCTAATTACCACTCTTTTGGTTCATAGTTTAATTCTTTAAACAGCTGGTTACGCTCTTTTTTTGTTAAATCACGCCATTGACCAACCGGTAAATTATTTAAGTGGATATTCATAATACGTGTACGCTGTAGGCGTAATACCTGGTAACCAAGAGCTTCACACATACGACGAATTTGACGGTTAAGCCCTTGGGTTAAAATGATTTGAAATTCGTATTTCGACAGCTGCGTTACTTTACACGGCAGTGTTTTTGTTCCTAAAATATGTACACCCTCTGACATGTTTTTAACAAATTCTGGAGTGATAGGCTTGTCCACAGATACCACATACTCTTTTTCATGCTGATTTTCTGCACGTAGAATTTCGTTTATAATGTCATTATCATTTGTTAAAAGAATAAGGCCGTCTGAATCTTTATCCAATCGTCCTACGTGGTGAATACGTAACGGATGATTGACAAGGTCAATGATGTTTCCCTTTACTTTCTTCTCACTTGTACTTGTAATGCCAACTGGCTTATTTAAAGCAATATATACGTTGTTACGAGCGATACGAAGCTGCTCTCCGCTTACTCGAACGTCATCGCCAGGATATACTTGGTCACCAATTTTTGCTTTCTTACCATTAATGGTTACGCGACCTTCGCTAATTAATTTATCTGCACCGCGTCTGGAAGCTTTTCCAGATTCGCTAATGAATTTATTAACTCGCAGTTTCATCACATCCATATCTTCATTCATTTTACTTTAAAGTAATGCCTTAATATCTTATCATGCCAAGGGAATTCCGTCATTAGTTGTTCTTTTTATTATTAACAAATTTCATCTGTTTTTAACAGTGAAAAAAGGATGGAGAAAACTGTTAGCATGCTTTGTATGCATTTAGCCATGCTAATAAGTGAGATGCCAAGCGAGGCTTTCTCGTTAAAGGTAAGTATCCTAACTTTGAGGTGATAAGAATGAGTTATAAAGATCAATTAGATCCGCACTCAGAACTTTTTAGCCACAACTGGACAAGACCGAAGCGCTCGAAATCGCAGGTAAATGGACATACTCAAATGTCACAAACAAACATTATTTTGCGAAGTAATGCGAAAGCGCATCGTTGGTAAGGATGCTATTCTCTATGCAAAAGGCGCGCACAGCGCCTTTTGTTAATTCATTGAAAATGGAGGGGTAAATGATGAATCAAAAAAGTCGTGTAGAAGCGGAAAAAGCGAAATATTTTTCGTCTCAAATTGTTAAAAAACCAGGTCATTCTGATGGTGTATACGAAGAGTTTTCAAGTGAGCTTGATCAAGCTGATTTAAAAGCTCAAGAACGTGCAAAAGCTGCAGATGAACGTCAAAGTCATTAATGAATAAAATAGCTGCCGTTTGGCAGCTATTCGATAGTCAATAGTTATTATTCTCCTTGTGCGCCACCAAGCGTTTTTTGGTGAGCATGCTCCGCTTCATTTCCGTTCTTTCTAAGCTTAGCTGCTTTGTCATCAACTAGCTTTGATTGATCCACTTCTTGTGAAGGAGTTAACTTTTTCTTAGACAATAGAATCACCGCCTTTCGATTACACTTTTAGCTTTTCTAAAACTCAATAAAATATCAGTCTAAAATAAAAAAGACTCCACAATTGGAAGTCTTTTATTTTTTCAGAAGTAGATAAATGAAATAGGGAGCACCAATTAACGCAACAATAATTCCGGCCGGAACTCCTTCAGAAGTCATTAAGTTACGTCCGATTGTATCAGCTATTAAAAGGAAAAAGCCACCCATTAAAATAGCTACGGGAATAAATAGCTGGTTTCTTGGTCCTACAAGGCTTTTTGCAAGGTGAGGAGCAATTAATCCAATAAATGCAATTCCACCGCTTACAGATACGGCAGAAGCTGCAAGGGCTACAGCAGCAAGTAACAGTGTGATTCGTTCTTTTTCAATGGAGATTCCAACACCGATAGCCGTATGCTCATTGAGCGATAAAATATTAAGTCTATTAGCTTTGTATAAAACAAAAGGAATTAATACCATTAGCCAAGGTAAAAGAGCTAAAACAAACGGCCAGTCTGAACCCCAAATGTTTCCGGCTAACCATTTTGCAATAAAGTCCACCTTTTGACGTTCAGCAGAAGAGATTAAGACAATCATGACTCCGGATAGAGCCATGGAAAACCCAACCCCAGTTAGTACTAACTTAGTAGGGGCGAGGCCTATATTTCTTTCATAGGCAAACGTGTAAATCAAGGCTGCAGTTATAATGGCTCCAATAAATCCAACAAAGGGAATCATATACACAAATGAGCCAGGGTCAATTGGGAAGAATAAGAAAAATACCGCGACTCCTACTCCAGCACCTGAGTTAATTCCAATAATGCCTGGTTCTGCTAAATCATTTCGGGTAATGCTCTGTAAAATAGCTCCTGATAAAGCAAGAGCCATACCAGCTAGTAATGTAATAACGATACGAGGCAGACGGATTGAAAATAAGATAAATTCTTCTTTAAACGTTCCTTGTCCAAATAGAGTCGGAAGCAAGCGGTCAAAGGATAAAGACGCATAGCCTAATCCCATGCTAACAGTAATTGTCAGCAAAATAAGAACTGTTAGTAAAAGCAAAATAAATAGCTGTTTTTTTCGTAGTGTAGGATGAATCATCGGATTGTGTGACCTCCTTTTTTAATAATAAACAAAAAGAAAGGGAGGCCAATCATTGCTACAACTGCAATAATGGATGTTTCGTACGGAGCGTTAATTGTGCGTGCTAACGTATCCGCAAACAACATAAACGATGACCCGATAAGTACAGACATTGGGATGATAAATCGGTAATCCGTTCCGACAATCGCTCTTACGATATGAGGAATCATCAAACCAATAAAGACAAGGTTACCGGCTAAAGCAACCGATGCACCCGCCAATAACACAATGACTCCAAACAAAATAACTTTAATCTTAGTCGTATGCTGTCCTAATCCCGTTGCTACCTCATCACTTAAACTAAGAATGGTCAGCTGTCTAGCAAGAGTAAGTGCAATCAATGTGCCTACTATAATAAATGGAATCACAATGGATAATTGTTTCCAAGATGTTAAAGTAAGTCCTCCAGAAGTCCACATAGACACATCTTTTGAAATGTTAAAGTAAATGCCAACGGCATCGGCGATTGCATATAGAAAAGTAGAAACTGCGGCACCAGCTAATACAATGCGGAGAGGGGAAAAACCTCCTCTTTTTAGAGAGCCAATGCCAAATACTAGCCCAGCGCCAACACCAGCTCCAATAAAGCATGCAATCATAATCCAAAAATAGTTGGCAGATGGAATGAGAGCAATTGTCAGAGCAAGAGCAGCTTTAGCACCAGCTGTTAATCCGAGTAAACCAGGGTCTGCTAGTGGATTCCTTGTCATCCCTTGCATGATACCACCTGATACTGAAAGAGCGATACCTACAAAAATAGCTGCTACTTCTCGAGGAAGGCGAAGTTCGCGAATAATTAAGATTTGATTATTTGTACTAGTTGAGGTAAGCGCTAACCAAACATCTTTTATAGAAATGTTAGCTGCCCCAAAAACCATTGAAATAATGAACATTCCAATAAAGATTAAAAATCCAAGAATAAGTTTAAGTGTAAAAGGAATAAATGGTGTTTTGTTCGTTGTCATGAGCCTCTCATCTTTTCTTTTATAGAATAAAGCAAAAGGAATTCTTATTTTAAGAATTCCTTTTTATGATTGGATTACTGCTGTAAAAATTTCTCTTTAAAGAAGTCTAATTGATATTCTAATGAAATTGGATCATTAAAATAAAACTCTTTTGCATTTGCTTCAAACAGTTGCTTGTTCTTTACAGCAGGAATGTTTTTGTACGTATCCGTTTCTTGGAATGACGTATCTCCATCTGTATTTTTACTGAAGATTACGTAGTCACCGGCATACTCAGAAAGAACCTCTGGTGAAATTGCATAATAGCCATCTTTTAATGCCATTTCTTTTACTTTTTCAGGCATTTTTAATTTCATCTCTTGATATAAAATTTCTGTACCACGTGCCCAATTGTCACCAAATACATAGAGTTGTTTGTCAAAGTTTTCAATAACTGAAACGGTTGCATCTTCACCAATTTTTGCTTTGATGTCTTCACCAGCTACTTTTGCATCAGCTTTGAATTCATCAATCCATGCTTGTGTTTCTTTTTCTTTGTTTAAAGCTTTACCAATTTCTAAGTGCTGAGTTAAATAATCTACTTTACCGTATGTATACGTAACGGTTGGAGCAATTTCTTGTAGTTTATCAATGTTTTTTGTTGTCGATAAACCAATGATTAAATCAGGGTTTAATTCAATGATTTTTTCTAAGTCGTCTTCTGTTACAATTTCAGCATCTTTTAGCTGGTCTTTGAAGCGAGGGTTGTCTTTTGACCATGAATCTACGCCAACTACGTTTGTATCTAAAGCTAAAACGTTTCCGACAAATGAAGCAAGAACAACTACGCGCTTAGGATTAGCAGGAACTTCAATTGGTCCATTTTCAGATTCATATGTAACAGTATCTGATTTTTTATCTTTTGCTTCATTACCTTGACTTTCGTTTGAGTTACCGCAAGCACTAATAATGAGCAGTAGTAAGAGCACAAAGGGAAGTAATAATTTTTTCATGTTGTTAGTCTCCTTCTATAATAAATTATATGTAATACACATCGGTTTATTTGTTCTAGGATCGCGTCCAATTTCAGCATCGATCTGGAAGACCTCTTTTAAAACGTCTTGCTGCATGACTTCTTCACAGGTACCGGCTTTTATAATTTCGCCATCTTTCATTGCGATAATATAATCTGCAAAGCGGGCGGCTTGATTTAAGTCGTGAAGAACCATAATAACAGTGCGATCTTGCTCTTCGTTAAGCTTTTGTAACAGCTCAAGTACTTCAAGCTGATGAGCCATATCCAGGTAAGTAGTGGGCTCGTCTAAAAAGATAATATCTGTTTCTTGAGCTAGGGCCATTGCAATCCACACGCGCTGTCGCTGACCGCCCGATAAGGCATCAACAGGACGGTACTTATAGTCTATTGTTCCTGTTACTTCAAGTGCCCAGTCAATAACTTCATAATCTTTTTTTGTTAAGCGACCAAATCCTTTTTGATAAGGAAAACGTCCATAAGATACGAGCTCTCCTACGGTGAGTCCGTTTGCGCTTTCAGGGGACTGAGGAAGGATTGCTATTTTCTTTGCAAGTTCCTTGGTGTTTTCTTTTGCAATACTAGAACCGTCCAATAATACAGTGCCGGACTGATGAGAAATCAAGCGTGTAATAGCTTTTAGCAACGTTGATTTTCCACATCCGTTTGAACCAATAATGGTTGTTATTTTTTTATCAGGAATTTGAACACTCAAATCTTTTACGATTACCCGTTCACCATATCCAATGTTAAGATCTTCTGTATGTAGGCGAACCATGGCGAAACCTCCCGTTCAAAAGTGTTAATTAGAATTGGTGATAATGATTATCATTTCTGATTCATTTTTACTATAATAGTCTGTTTGAATTCTGTCAATCATTATTTTTGTTTGTCAATTTGATTAAAAAGATGTATAGTTAAATGAGAATGATAATCAATGATGATTACTAGGAGTGAGCGAATCGTGAAAAATTCAGAGCTTTATGATGTAACCGTAATTGGTGGCGGACCAGCAGGGCTATATTCGACCTTTTACAGCGGACTTCGTGAAATGAAAACGAAACTAATTGAATTTCAGCCTCGTTTAGGGGGGAAAGTGCACGTTTATCCCGAAAAAATGATATGGGACGTGGGGGGCTTAACTCCGACTCCTGGAGCTCAATTAATTGAGCAGCTTGTAGCTCAAGGATTAACGTTTGATCCAACAGTTGTATTAAACGAGAAAATTGAATCTATTTCTCGAAATAATGAAGGACACTTTTTATTAACGGGTTCTTCGGGCGAAATACATCGATCTAAAACAGTAATCATAGCGGTAGGCGGAGGGATTTTGAATCCACAAAAGCTAGAAATTGAAGGAGCAGAGCGCTTTGAGATTTCAAATTTAAATTATACTGTAAAGTCACTGCAACGCTTTAAAGATAAAGTCGTAATTGTTTCGGGAGGAGGCAATTCAGCCATCGACTGGGCTAATGAATTAGAGCCTGTTGCAAAAAAAGTGTATTTAACATATCGAAAAGACTGTCTATCTGGTCATGAGTCACAGGTGACGCAGCTAATAAATAGCTCTGCAACTTGCATGTTAAATACGTCAATTAGTAAATTAATAGCTGATGGGAACAGTGAAAAAATTGCTAAAGTAGAGCTTACTAACCATTTAACTGGAGATATTACATATCTACCAATTGACGAAGTAATCATCAACCATGGATATGAGCGAGACACATCATTACTTCAAAAAAGTGAGCTTTCAATTGAAATGATTCATGATTATTATATTGCGGGAAACTCGTCAAGTGAAACAACTGTGCCCGGCTTATACGCAGCAGGTGATATTCTGCAGCATGAAGGCAAAGTAAACCTAATTGCTGGTGCGTTTCAAGATGCAGCAAATGCCGTAAATCGAGCAAAGCTGTTTATTGAGCCTAATGCTAATAAAGTTGCAATGGTCTCTTCTCATAATGAAGTGTTTAAAAAACGCAATAGAGAGCTAGTAAAGCAAATGTTACAAGCATAGAAGGTGGCTGCAGATATAGTAGCCATCTTTTTATCGTGTAATTGTACCGTGACAAACTACTAGAGAATTTCATATAATTTTATAAGTAAGCGCTTACAAAATTTTAAGGGGATGAAGGGAATGACGAATACAGAGAAATATAGGTTTGAAACAAAAGCGGTTCACGGAACGTATAAATCAAGCATGCATCACGACAGCCTTGTTACACCGCTTTATCAAACATCTACTTTTACGTTTTCAAGCTTAGACCAAGGAGCACGACGTTTTGCAGGAGAAGAGAGTGGATATGTTTACTCAAGGTTATCAAACCCCACCGTAGCAGAATTTGAAAGTCGAATGGCAGAGCTAGAAGAAGGCGAAGAAGCGCTAGCATTTGGTTCGGGAATGGCTGCTGTATCTGCAGCTTTAATTGGTTTAACAAAGGCTGGAGATCATATTCTTTGTTCAAAAGGTCTCTACGGCTGTACGTTTGGTTTATTGGAGCTATTAAATGAGAAATATAGCATTACACATTCTTTTTCAACGTTTCTAACAGTAGAAGAAATAAGAGCTAGCATTACTGATAAAACTGCATGCATTTATATTGAGACACCGATTAATCCTACTATGCACGTCATTAATTTACCTCTTGTAGTGGCAGTAGCAGAAGAGCATGGAGTTCCAGTCATTGTGGATAATACATTTTTAACGCCGTATTTGCAAAAGCCCTTGGCTCTAGGATGTGATCTTGTTATACACAGCGCAACCAAATATATTGGTGGGCATGGTGACGTTGTGGCAGGCGTAATGGTTGGAAGTACAAATCTTATTCAAGGTATAAGAAAGACTGTTCAAAAAGATATCGGTGGAATTCTTGCACCTTTTGATGCGTGGTTATTAATTAGAGGCTTAAAAACCCTGCCTGTCAGGATGGATCGTCATTGTGAAAATGCAGAAAAAATTGTTGAAAAGCTAAAAATACACCCAAAAGTGAAAGCTGTTTATTACCCGGAAATAGAAAGTAGCTTCGAAAAGCAAATGAAAAGAAGTGGAGGGGTGTTAGCTTTTGAATTAAATGGATCAGAGGAATCTGTGAAGAAGTTTGTGAATGAACTAAGCTTAATCTCCATTGCAGTTAGCTTAGGTGATACAGAAACTTTAATCCAACACCCTGCTTCAATGACGCACGCGGTTGTTCCAGAAGCTATTAGAAAGGAAATGGGCATATCAAACGAGCTATTGCGCCTATCTGTAGGCTTAGAATTTTGGGAAGATATATGGAAAGACTTAGAAAATGCACTTGATAAAATTAGCTAATTATGTAAGAAGGAAAAGACCTTTTTAATAGGGTCTTTTTTGTTTTGTCAAGAATTTTGTTCTCAAAATAAAAAGTTATGTTGAAATATACATATTCACTAGTTATAATGGTGTACATGCTTCTAATGAACGTTTTTAAATTATTCTGAAAAATCTTTTTAGGAAGTAATTTCAGCCAAGAAAGACGGAGGGTTTTAGGTGTCAAATAAAATACCATTTTCATTTATTGTTGTAATTGGTCTTATGTTATTCGCTCTATTTTTTGGAGCAGGAAATTTAATCTTTCCAGCCATGCTTGGTCAATCAGCCGGTACGAATTTATGGTCTGCAAACGCTGGCTTTTTACTTACAGGGGTAGGACTTCCTTTAATAGGGGTAATGGCTCTTGGGTTTTCAGGCAAAGATGATTTGCAGTCTTTAGCTAGTCGAGCACATCCTGTTTTTGGGATCGTGTTTACGATTGTTCTTTACTTAGCAATCGGTCCACTTTTTGCAATTCCTCGAGCGGGAACAGTTTCTTATGAAATTGGCGTTAAGCCGTTTTTATCAGAAGGAGTAGGAGTCTTACCTCTATTAATTTTCACCATCATTTTCTTTGGAGTTGCGTGCTTCTTTTCCCTTAAGCCAGGTAAGATTGTTGATATTATTGGAAAGGTGTTAACACCTGTTAAAATTGGGTCTATTGGCATTTTAGTTGTTGTAGCAGTTGTAGCTCCAATTGGTGAATTTAAAGCTCCTTTGGAAGCGTACGAAACCAATTCATTCTTCAAAGGCTTTCAAGAAGGATACTTAACAATGGATACGCTAGCTTCATTTGTATTCGGTATTATGATTATTAACGCTATCCGTGAGAAAGGGGCTACGACTAGAAAGCAAATCATTGGGGTATGCGGAGCGACAACTCTTATTACAGCCACAGTATTAGGTGTCTTTTATACGGCTCTGGCTTATATGGGAGCGTCGAGCGTATCTGAGCTAGGCTATTTAGATAATGGAGGTGCCGTGCTTGCGAGCGTATCAAATTATTATTTTGGCTCATTTGGAGGCGTGTTTTTAGGTATTATGATTACCGTGGCATGCTTAACAACAAGCATTGGGTTAATTATTGCCTGTTCTACTTTCTTTCACCAGCTATTTCCTAAAGTTAGCTATAAAGCAATTGCTGTTATTCTATCTGCCTTTAGTGCACTTGTTGCTAATATTGGTTTAACACAGCTAATTGCAGTTTCCGTACCTGTACTAACGGCTATTTATCCACTTGCCATTGTGCTTATTGCGCTTACGTTTTTACATCCTTTATTTAAAGGAAATCCTGTCGTATACCAAGGAAGTTTACTTTTAACATTCATCGTAAGTTTATTTGATGGACTAGGTGCTGCTGGGGTGAAAATTCAGGCAGTCGATTCAGCTTTTACACAATTGTTACCGCTATATTCTGTTGGATTGGGATGGGTTGTTCCAGCCATTATTGGAGGAATCGTGGGATATATTGTTGTATTGCTACGAGCGGGAACAGTTTTAAATAGACCAAGTAAATAGAAGTGAAAAGCATGCTGAAGAGCATGCTTTTTTTGTTACAACCACTCCAAAAACTCCAAGCGATTACCAAAAGGATCATGTACATAAATGCGATTAGCGTTTGGTAACTTTTCATCTTGTATAAAAGCAACTTGATGAGCTGCAAGGTGCTCTTTCAAAGCAGATAAATTTTCAACTGTAAAAGCAGGATGTGCCTTTTTGGCAGGTATAAACGATTGGTCAATTCCGATGTGAAGTTCACAGTCGTTGATCTTAAACCACAAACCACCATTTTTCTGAAGTACGACAGGCTTTTCAACTTCCTGAAAACCAAGAAGCTCATGAAAAAAGCGTCTAGCTCTATGTTCACTATTAGGCGGAGCAGCCAGCTGAACGTGATCGATGCGTTTAAGAGAATACATCAATGAATCGCCTCCATCTGAATTCACTTCTTTCTTCTATATTAGTATAGTGGGTAGCTCTATTGAGTAGTAGAAAGAAAAAGTAGCACACAATAATAAGAAATTCTTATAAAAAGATTAATTTTTTAGAAAATTTATTGATTTCTGTTTTCTTGTCGTGTTACCCTTTTGAAAAGGAATTTAAATGGGAATTTTTCTAAAACATCAATAGAGGGGAAGGCAGCTATGAATCCAGAAGTGAATCAAGTTGAGAAAAAAGGGGTTATACTAAGGGTATTAGATTCAATTGAAAGGGTTGGGAATAAACTTCCACACCCCGCAGTATTATTTGTTATTTTTGCTATGAGCATTATGGTTGTTTCATGGATTGTAAGTGTATTTGACGTAACGACCGTTCATCCTGGAACAGGTGAAGAACTTCCAATTCGAAATATGTTTTCTAAAGAAGGGATTCAGTTTATCTTTACATCAATGCTATCCAATTTCACAGAGTTTCAGCCTCTTGGTTTAGTACTAGCTATGATGCTTGGTATCGGAGTGGCTGATAAGGTTGGACTAATTGAAACGTTTATTAAAAAGACTATTATAAATGCACCTAAAAGTGTTATTACATATGCAATTGTTTTTGCAGGAGTGCTTGGTAATTTAGCAGCAGATGCGGCGTTTGTCATTATTCCTCCGCTTGCGGCAACCATTTTTTATACGCTAGGAAGGCATCCTTTTGCTGGTTTAGCAGCTGGCTTTGCGGGAGTAGGTGCAGGGTTCAGTGCTAACTTGGTCATTTCAGGTAATGATGCTTTATTATCCGGAATTGCAAATGAAGTAGTGAAAACGGTAAGCGATACGGCAACGGTAACACCCGTTGATAACTGGTTTTTTAATGCGGCATCTGTAGCGCTTGTGGTTCTTGTCGGTGGACTTGTAACAGAAAAAATTATTGAGCCAAGACTTGGTACGTACAAAGGGAATAAAGCATCCGTGATGTCAGAGGTATCGAACCTTGAAGCAAAAGGGCTTCGAAACGCTGGTATTGTAGGGTTTCTTTACATAGGAATGATTGTTATGATGACTGTGCCAAAAAGTGGACTGCTAAGAAGCGATGAAGGAACTATTATTCCAAGTCCATTCTTAGATGGTATTGTACCAATTACGCTTATTTTCTTTCTTTTAATTGGAATGGCATATGGATTTACGGTAGGGAATCTAAAATCTATTTCCGATGTTCCTAACTTAATGGCAGAGTCGATGAAAGATATGGCTGGCTTTATTGTCTTAATTTTTGCGGCTTCTCAGTTTATTGCGTACTTTAACTGGACGAACATTGGTACGTGGATTGCTGTAAGTGGAGCTGAGATACTAACAGGAATTGGGCTAACAGGACTGCCTGTTATCATCGGATTCATCTTTTTGACTGCAGTATTGAATTTATTTATCTTTAGCGGATCTGCCCAGTGGGCTTTAATGGCTCCTATCTTTATCCCGATGTTAATGTTGCTTGATTATCATCCGGCATATGTGCAAATGGCTTACCGAATTGCCGATTCGTCCACTAATGTTATTACGCCATTAAATCCGTATTTTCCAATTATCTTGGCATTAATGAAAGATTATGATAAAAGGTCAGGGATTGGCTCACTGATTTCCTTAATGCTGCCGTATAGCGTAGTCATTTTGGTTGCCTGGACTTTATTCTTTCTAATTTGGAATCTTCTTGGGCTTCCAATTGGGCCAGGGATTGAGATGTTTATCAATAAATAAAAAAGTCGCTGTGTAAAGCGACTTTTTTATTTGTCATCACCGCATTTTGGAGATAATGCCATTAGGATCTTGGCAGTAGCTTCATGTCCATAAAAATCGTATCCCATACCCCATCTTTTTCAGTGAAGCGTGTGTGAAAGCCCCTTGATTGCCAAAATGCAAAGCCGCCAGGAAGGAATGGGTGAGTGTGTAAGCTTAAGACATCATACGTCCCTTGACTAAAAGACAGTGCTTGTTGAAAGAGCTGTTTGCCAATTCCATAGCGGCGATACTTTTCGTCAACATAACACTTAACAATTTCAGCTGTGTTTTCTGGATAAAAGTCGTTCAGATGACTAAAACGACGGTCATATGGATAAACACAAATGGTTCCAATTACTTCATTGGTAGGTGAAAAAGCAGCGAAGAAAGCTGTTTTTTCTTTATGTAAGTAGTGCATTTCAAAGTTTGCTAAATCTGGAGAAAGGACATCCTTATTCAGCATGGGAAACAGTTGACTGCGCATTTTAACTAAAAAAGCAACAACTTGTTTTGCGTCTGTAGTGGTGACTTGCTTAATAGCGACAGTAGATAGCATAAAATTTCTCCTTAGACTAAAAAAATTCCGTGTATGGTGAGAGTATACACCATTTCTTTGTAAAAAAGATCAGTGTTTTCTGAAAAATAACTTTTAATATTCTGTAAATTAGATTATAGTCTAATTAGATAAATATCTAACTAGGAGTGTTTATATGCAGTTGAAACGTATTGTGGACTTTCATAAAACAATGGGCGATCCGACGCGAATTCGTATTCTAAGTTTACTAAAGTCAGGACCCCTGAACGGGCAAGCAATTGCAGGCAAGCTAGGACTAAAACCGCCAACGATTACGCACCACATGGCAAAGCTTCGAGATATTGGACTCATTAAAGAACGAAGAGACAAAAATACGATTTATTTTTATCTGAATGTCAAAGCACTAGAAGCAAGCGCAACGGCTATTTTAACGATTGTAAATGAAGAGGTGATTGAAACAGTGGAAGAAAATGATCGTTTTAAAATTTTAAAGCCCTTTTTTACTGCTGATGGAAAGCTGACAAATTTACCAGCACAGCGTAAAAAGCGTATGGTTGTGCTTGAAAAGATTATCAGTGATCTTAAGTATGGAATTGTTTATGAAGAAAAAGAACTGAATGAGTATTTAAAAAAGTTTCATGATGATTACGCAACGTTAAGGCGTGAATTAATCATGAATCATTATATGTATCGAAAAGATAATCAATATGAAATGAACCCTAAAGAGCTATGGGGTAAGATGTAAGCTAGTTTAATCAACTAGCTTTTATTTCACACAACTAATTAGATGGTTATCTAATTAGTTAAAGGGGATAGAAAGATGATTTATTTATTAAAAGTTGAGAAAGCATATCGAAGTTTATTTTTAGCAGGGGTTGTGAACGGAGTAGGAGATCGTTTCAGCCAAGTAGCGTTGTTAGCTTTGCTTTTAGAATATACGGAATCTGGCCTAGCAGTAGGTACAGCACTTGGCATTAGGGTTCTTCCGTTTCTTTTTTTTGGCCCCTTAGGAGGAGCGCTTGCGGATCGTTTTTCAAAGCCAATGATTTTAATTGTTACAGACCTCATTCGAATTCCGTTTGCTTTAGCTTTTATATGGGTAAACGATTCTTCAATGATTTGGCTTGTTTATGTAAGTACGTTTGTATTAGCAGCGGGAGAAGCTATCTATGCTCCTACAAGAAAGGCTTTAATACCTACTGTTATTCATTCGAACCGTATTGTACAGGTTAATAGTTTAGAGCAAGTATTATTAGGAATTGTATTAGTTGGTGGCTCTCTTATTGGTGGCTTTGCTTCTTTTTATATAGGAAGTGATGTCACGTTTATATTAAATGCGTGTTCTTTTTTATTTGCCAGTTTAATTGTATACAAACTAGTAGATAGAGGTGGACAACAAGTAAATTCGAAACCAACAGAATCCATTACAATTTCTGCTGTTTATTCAATTATTACGTCTTCGGTAGCTTTAATTTTGGTTTTTTGCTTTGAACTTTTTGTACCTATCTTTAATGGAATTGATAACGTACTCATTAGCGTGTATGCTGTTCAAGAATTTAACATAGAAAGCTGGGGGGTAGGCTTGTTTTACGGAGGACTTGGGATGGGGCTAATGCTTAGCTTTATTGTGGCGAATCGAATCCGAAAATATCTGTTGATTTGTGGATTAGTCTCTCTTGGAGTAGAAGGTATTTTCTTAATGATGATAAGTAACACCTATTCCTGGCAGCTAGCGTTTTGCTTTTATTTGGTTCTAGCATTCTTTTCAGGTATTAGCAACGCTTGTCTGGATTCAGTTGTTATGAGAGTGACGCCTTTACAACATCAAGGAAAGGTATTTGGTATGTTTACAACCATTTCCAACGTAACTCTGGGTTTATCTATGTTTGGAGCAGGCTTATTATTAACAGTAATAGATAGTCGAACACTTGGATTAATTGGTGGGATGGGATATGTAATCATCAGTGTAGGGTTAGTATGTATTTATATCATAAGGACTCTTAAGCAAAAAAAAACTCCTTTTATATAACATAATGAGTTGAAAGGCTGCTCAATTATTTTAGCAGCTTTTTTAGTTAATTAGGACCTATTAGTTTCTAAATATTGTTATTTATAGTTAAAATGTATTGTTTTGCTTTATTTTGTAAAAAATTATGAAAATTTAGTTTATTATAGAATGTGAAGGGATACATTCCACCTATTAAAAAGGAGCGTGAAGTAGATGAAGGTGTTAAAAAGTTTTTTTTGCTATTATGCTAGTCTTTAGTGTTATTGCACCAGTAGGATCTGCAGAAGTGCCAGGAGTGAATCGCTCGATGAAGCAAGGAGCGACGAAAGGCCTTGTGTCTGTGTCACACCCTTTAGCAGCTAAAGTAGGGAAAGAAGTGTTAGAAAATGGTGGTAACGCCGTCGATGCAGCCGTAGCTATTCAGCTTTCTTTAAACGTTGTTGAGCCAATGATGTCAGGTATTGGTGGCGGCGGATTTATGATGATTTACGATGAGAAAGAAAACGATATTGAAATGATTGACGGTCGTGAAATGGCGCCAGCTAATGTAACATCGAAATTGTTCTTAGATGAAAAAGGAAAGCCTGTACCTTTTAGCAAGAGACACACAACTGGAAAGGCAGTTGGAGTTCCTGGTACAGCAAAAGTATTAGAACAAGCCCTTGCAGATCATGGGACAATGACATTTGAAAAGCTAATTGAACCAGCTATTAAACAAGCGGATAAAGGCGTTAAGGTGAATTGGTCGATGGCGCAGTATATTAATGAAAATAAGTCGAAGTTGAAAAATAATAAAGCAGCATCCGAGATTTTCTTTCAAAATGGCGAACCTCTTGAAGAAGGAGATTTACTCCTACAAAAAGACCTTGCTAAAACGTTTAGAATTTTGCAAGAGGATGGTCCTGCAGCTTTTTATGAAGGAGATATTGCGAAAGCTTTAGCTGAAGAAGTACAAGCTAAAGAAGGAACGATGACTGAAGAAGATTTAAAAAATTATACAGTTAAGAAAAGAGAGCCTGTAGCTACTACATACAGAGGTTATGATGTTATTAGTGCAGCACCGCCAAGCTCAGGTGGATTAACGGTGTTACAAATTTTAAAGCTGATGGAAGGTTATGATGTTAAAAAAATGGGAGCAAACTCTCCTCAGTACCTTCATTATTTAACAGAAGCGATGCACTTAGCGTACGCAGATCGCGCAGCTTATATGGCTGACGAAGATTTTTACAGCGTACCTAAAGAAGGCTTATTAAACGAAGAATATCTGAAAGAACGTCGTAAACTTATTAACAAAAATCGTTCAATACCTGAAGTGAAAGAAGGAGATCCTTGGAAGTATCAAGAAGGAGAGAAAGAAAAGAAAAAAGTCGTGAAAGAAGAAACGCCAATCGGACAAACCACCCATTTTTCAGTAGTAGATAAGTGGGGGAATATGGTTTCGTATACAACTACTATTGAACAAGTATTTGGGTCAGGTATTATGGTTCCTGGGTATGGCTTTATGCTTAACAATGAAATGACGGACTTTGATGCAACACCAGGGGGAGTTAACGAAGTAGAGCCAGGTAAGCGACCACGAAGCAGTATGTCCCCAACGTTTTTAGGAAAAGATGGCAAGCCGTTTATGGCGATTGGTTCACCAGGAGGACCAACAATTATTGCATCTGTCGCTGAAACAATTATGAATGTTGTAGATCACGACATGCCTATTCAAGAAGCAATTTTAACACCGCGTATTTATTCAGCAGCTTATCCAACTGTTAGGTGGGAGCCTGATATTGATCAAAATACGCGATTAGAGCTAATGGCTAAAGGACATGCTTTTGAAGAAACAGCGCAGCATATTGGGAATGTCCAAGCAGCTATTTTAAATCGAGAAACTGGAAAGATGTACGGTGGAGCTGATAATACGCGTGAAGGAACGGTTTTAGGAGTAGACCGCTTTTCCTATAAAGCAAAACAGCCCAAGCCAATTCAAGAACAAAAAGAGGGGCCGTTCACAGTAAAAGTGAATAATGTCGAATACCCATATACGCATGACCAGCTTAAGCTCATTGATGGAAAGCCTTATGTACAAGCTGATAAACTGCTACTTGGTTTGGGGCTTTTAAAAACGAGCGATTTGAAGATGTATAAGCCAACGAAACACTCCTACTTACCGGCTGCTACTACTGCAGTAGGAGCAGGATTTGAAGTAGAGTGGGATGAAGAGAAAAAAGAGCTTTCTTTAGAGAGGGACCCTGTAGAAATTGATAATCCAATTGATGATGAAGATGGAGACATTATCACGAACTAAAGTTTAGTATTAAAAGAGACTGAGACATAGGTAGTTCAGGTTCCTCCCCGTGGAAAGCGCAATGGAACGAACGTGTTCAGCTAACCTAAAGAGATGGGAACAGCTATTGTTCGGCTTTTAGAAGCAATCATTTTGTTATGTCCCAAACTCTTTTGTTACAGGAATGTAAAAGATTTAAACGTTAAAATGAAGTTCATAAATTCGTCATGAACTTATCTGTAAGTTTCCCAAAAATCATGTATAATGATTCTTAATCTTTGCTATATATATAGTAAAAAACCATTAACTGATAGTTTAAAAGGGGGTGATTCCATGGGGCAGGGAGACATAGCAGACGAAGCAGATTTGCAAGTATGGTTAATGTAATAAAAGTAGCGTGCATTAAAAAGAGATTGAAAGTTACATTTATGCACCTGGAATCACCTTTATACATAAAGGTGTAATCCAGTCGATACTTTTATAAAACAGGAGGTGTTCTCTTATTCTGCCGTTTGACAGAATAAGAAAACGTATTGATTACACTTAATTTAATATTAGTTGCGCTTTTAATTGGTTTGACCGCGTTCTTCGTAGCGGCTGAGTTTGCCATTGTAAAACTTCGTAGTTCAAAGGTTGATCAGCTGATTGCTGAAGGAAGAAGAGGGGCACTTGCAGCTCAAAGGGTAACCACACATCTTGACGAGTATCTATCTGCCTGTCAGTTAGGTATAACAATTACAGCTTTAGGCTTGGGTTGGTTAGGTGAGCCGACTGTTGAGAAAATCTTAAATCCAATTTTTGCTGATTTTGGCTTTTCATCAACGCTGTCACATTTATTATCCTTTGCTATTGCCTTTGCTCTTGTTACGTTTCTACACGTTGTAGTCGGGGAATTGGCTCCGAAAACAGTTGCTATTCAAAAAGCAGAAACGGTAACACTATTATTAGCGCCAGCTCTTATTTGGTTTTATCGCTTAATGTATCCATTCATCTGGTTATTAAACGGGTCAGCACGTATTTTAGTCGGTCTTTTCGGGCTAAAGCCAGCTTCTGAGCATGAAATCGCTCATAGTGAAGAAGAGCTTCGTATTATTTTGTCAGAAAGCTATGAAGGTGGAGAAATTAACCAAGCGGAATATAAGTATGTAAATAACATATTTGAGTTTGATAATCGCGTTGCACGTGAAATTATGGTGCCAAGAACAGAAATGATTGTGGTATCAAATGAGGATACAATAGAAGAGTTCTTAAAAGTAGCAGTAGAAGAACGCTATACGCGTTATCCGTTTGTAGCAGAAGGTGACAAAGATCAAATTATTGGTTTAATTAACCTAAAAGAAGTTTTAAATGATGTGGTCATTCATAGTCACTTAAAGCAAGAGAAGGTTGAGCGATATATGAAGCCAATTATCCAGGTTATTGAATCAATTCCAATTCACGATTTACTGTTAACCATGCAGAAGAATCGTACGCAAATGGCTGCTTTAATTGATGAATATGGCGGGACGTCTGGACTTGTTACGATTGAAGATATTCTTGAAGAAATCGTTGGAGAAATCCAGGACGAGTTTGATGGCGAAGAAGTTCAAGAGGTTCGTAAAGTATCAGACGATCATTACCTTTTAAATGCCAAAGTGCTAGTTGAAGAGGTGAACGACTTATTAGGAATTCACATCGAAGAAGAAGAAGTCGATACGATTGGCGGTTGGATTTTAACACAAAAAACCGATATTGAGCTTCACGATTGTATCGTTTACGAAGGTTATGAGTTTAAGGTGACTGATGTAGATGGATTGCAAATAAAAGAAGTAGAAGTAAGGAAACTGCAAGAAAACGCAGCTGAAGTATAATAAAAAGCCAGCTTGGCCATATGGTCAAGCTGGCTTTTTATATGTTATTCCTGCGCTTCCAATCTTCATAAAAATGCAGCAACGTTTGGTGTATGCCCTGGAGTGCCATTAACACTAAGTAAAGCATCATAAATAACACGATTTCACCTGTGAACAATGCAATAACGGCCAACCAAACATAAAACATTTTATCTTTCATTCTCTTTTTCCCTTTTAAATAGAACTAAGCTTTGAGGAGCCACTTTCCCGCTTCTTCTAAGTTCGTAGCAATATAATGAGGGGAATTTTTCGTTTGTTCATGCTTATTCTCAGCAAGAGCTTTTTTTCCTGCACCTGTTTGCACTAAAATGGTTTTTGCTCCTACTTTCCTTCCAGCTTCAATGTCCGTCCACCGATCTCCAATTATCACGCATTTTGATAAGTCTAACTGATGCTTACGGGCAGCTTCTATAAGCATGCCGATACTCGGCTTTCTGCATGTGCATCCCGTAGTATGATGATGGGGACAAATGCAAAAATCGTCAAACCCAAATGAAGTCAATTCGTTTATAAACTCATTTTTGGTTGCTTCTCCGCTTGAAATTCCAGGCTGGTTGGTAAAAGCAAATAGTTTAATATTGTGCTCTTTTAACAAATGAATGGTTTTTAATGAAAAAGAAAAAAAGCGAATTGTTGTAAAGTCGATTAGCTTTATAGTGTTGTTTCCGTTACTATATGTATTATTTTTAGGGTGGCAAGCGTTTAGCGAAAAGTCTTTTGACGTAGCAGGTATTGTATTGATTAGCGGTGTTTTAATGTTTCTTGCTGAATATATTTCATTAAAACGCTCGTATGCAAAAAATAAAGAGCTGTTAGATTAATGAATCCATACTATAAAACAGTAATTAGCTTATAAAGAAATACAGGCTATAATAAAGCCTGTATTTTTATGTGGTGAAAAAAATGAATATTTTGTTTTATTTATTTATAATCCTAACTCATTGCTTGAATCCTTGGAGTAAGATAAGATATGTTCATATGAAAGGTGTGAATAGAAATTGATAGTACGTACTGAAGAAGAAAGGCAAGGCTTAATGAAAATTGGAAAGATTCTTGCTGAGATAAGAGATACGTTAGTAAAAGAAACGAAGCCTGGAGTTACAACGGGCGAACTAGATGAATTAGCTAAAGAACTTTTTGAAAAACATGGAGCAATTTCTGCTCCGAAAGAACTATTTGATTTCCCAGGCTATTCTTGTATTAGTGTAAACGAAGAGGTAGCTCACGGCATTCCTGGTAAACGTGTAATTGAAGATGGAGATCTTGTTAATATTGATGTATCAGGTTCGAAAGACGGTTATTTTGCTGATACGGGCATTTCGTTTGTTGTTGGGGACAGTAATAAGTTTTTAGAGAAGCTTTGTAAAGCGACAAAAGAAGTATTTGATGAGGGACTTAAAAAGTTTAAAGCTGGTGGTAAGCTTAGTAATGTTGGGCGAGCTGTTCATAACAGTGCACGCAAACGTGGGTACACGGTTATTACTAACTTAACGGGTCACGGGGTAGGACATTCACTTCGCGATAAGCCAGATCACGTTCATAACTACTATGAGCCAAGAGACCGCACGCTTTTAAAAGATGGAATGGTTATTGCGTATGAACCGTTCGTGTCAACAAATGCTGAAGAAGCATATCAGCTGGATGACGGCTGGACGTTAGCGACAAATGATGGAAGCTTTGTTGCACAAATTGAGCACACAATCATTGTGACGAAAGGTCAACCAATTATCGTAACAGAATAGAAGCAGATGCCTTTGCATCTGCTTTTTTATAGTACTACTCATACCAAAGCTTAATTGTTTGTTGATTCATTTTAATGTAGGTGGAAAGTGAAGAAATGAAGATAAAAAAGAGGCTGGGACATAACTAGCCAAAAATAATGAAAAAGGGTTCTCATCATCGCATTTTGATGATGAGAACCCTTTTTTGTTGATCTGTTTGATTGGTCTATGCACATTTTACGCTGGAGGCGATGTACTTTCGTACATTCACCGCCATGAACGCAAACCCTAATTCGTTTTTCACGTTCTCTTTGCCTCTTACGGACATTCGAGTGAAACGCAAATTAGCCTTCAGATATCCAAAAACTGGTTCTACGTCAATCTTACGTTTTCCGTAGATTTTACCCGTTTTTTCTTCTGAAAGCAGCTGTTGAATGCTTTTCTTTTGTTGTTCCCACTTTTCGTTATAATGGATTCTTCGGTTCTTTCCTTCCTTCGCCTTCGTACATTGTGAACGAAAAGGACAACCTGAACAGTCTTCACATTCGTACACATTGAATAACCTTGTAAATCCGTAACGGTCTGTGCGATGCGATTTGTAACGAAACGTCAACTTATTCCCGTTGGGACAAGTAAAGGAATCATCTTCTTCATGATAATCCCAATTCGCTGTCTGAAATGGGTCATTCTTAACGCGTTTTTTCTTCTCTTTTCGATACATACTATATGTGATAAGAGGCGTACGCTTTCTGTTCTGCACATCGAGGTAATTCTCTTCACTTCCATATCCCGCATCTGCGACAATATAGTCTGGGAGTTCGAAGTAGTGATGTTCAATTGCGTCAAGAAACGGACAAAGTGTTCGTGTGTCCGTTGGATTTGAAAAGACATCGTAAGCAAGTGTATATTGACCTTCTGTCGCAATTTGCACATTATACCCCGCCTTCAGTTGGCCATTCTTCATGTAGTCATCCTTCATACGCATAAACGTGGCATCATGATCTGTTTTTGAATAACTATTCCGTTCGTTAAAAATCTCCATGTCTTTTTCATACTTTAACTTACGTTTCACAAAGTCTTGAAATTGCTTATACGCTTTCTTCGGTTCTTTTCTGCTTGATCGCAGTTGTTTTCGTTCATCGGCATCTTCACTTGCTTCAATTTCTTTTGTCAACTCTTCAACCTTTTCTTCTAATTTTTTAGTGATTAGAGATAATTCTTCAACAGAAAGTTCGTCCGAACTTTCTCGTTCGATCTGTGGAATAATTTCTCTTTCTACTAGTTCGTCATACAGCTGGGTTGATTTCTCCAAGAGGCTCGCACTATACTTTTCGATTGATTTGCGCCAGACAAATGTGAACTTATTGGCATTTGCTTCAATCTTCGTTCCATCAATGAAGATTGCTTCATTATCAATCTCGTTCTCTTGAATAAGCTGACATCGAAACTGGACAAAGCACTCACGAAGAAGCACTTGAACTTCTGGGTGAACACGAAATCGATTGATTGTCCGATAGCTCGGTTCGTAACCTTGAGCTAGCCACATCATACGTATACTATCTTTGAGAAGCGCTTCAATTTTTCTTCCTGAAAAAACTGACTGTGTGTAGGCACATAAAATGATTTTCATCATCATGCGTGGATGGTAAGCAGGACACCCCGTTTTCTGTAAGAAGCCGGCAAAGGCTTCATCTGGAATATGTTCAACGAGATGGTGAACGGCGAAGGCAATATCATTTTCTTGTAATTTTATTTCTAAATCTAAAGGCAAAACCACTTGATTCATGTTATAATCTTTAAACATAAGGACCCTTCTTTCCGATAAGATTTTGTATGGTAACTTTATTTTATCAGAAGTGGTCCTTATTTTAATGTAAAAATAAACAAAGCCGGTGAAATTTTACTCGTCGTAAAATTTCACCGGCTTTTTCGGTTCAGAGGAGGGTTTTGTCCCAGCCTCTTTCTATTTACTAAAATAAATTTAGTTTATTTAAATTAGTAGTCCCATTTACCGTGGCGTTTGCTGCTTTTTTTATAAGAGCATCTTTCTTTCTTGTCGTAGCTGTGTTTCTTTTTGTCACAAGTTCTTTTGTCATCGTGCTTGTAATCTTTTTTGTAAGAATCTTTTTCGTAGCAGTAGCATTTAAACTCTTTCTTACCATAATCTTTCTTACCATAATCTTTTTTACCTTTACGGTGCTTGTCGTGTTTTCTACACATTGACAATCATCTCCCAGTTGTTTTATTAGTAGAAGCTCTAATGCATTCTACTTAATATAAGATATGAAAAACCGGACAACCTGGTATATGCAAAAGCCTGTATTGAGTAGAAAAGGGCGAGTCCATTTTTAACTTTATTATAATGAGCTGATTGACATTGACATAATGAAAGTGAATTTGATATAATTATCTCGAATTAAAGATATTTGATGTGAAAATAAATGATGGTATAAACATAATCCTAGTTAGGAGGAATTAGAATGAATGAATTAAAAGGTATTCATCACGTGACAGCTATTACGAGTAGTGCTGAAAAAAATTATGAGTTTTTCACGTATGTACTAGGGATGCGCTTGGTGAAAAAAACAGTCAACCAGGACGATATTCAAACCTATCATTTGTTTTTTGCAGATGATAAAGGAAGTGCTGGAACTGATATGACGTTTTTTGACTTCCCAGGAATTCCAAAAGGATCTCATGGTACGAATGAAATTTTTAAAACATCATTTCGTGTTCCAAACAATGAAGCACTTCAATATTGGGAAAAGCGATTTAATCGTTTAGGTGTTCATCACGGTGGTATTCAGGAACTATTCGGAAAGAAAACTTTATCTTTTGTGGACTTTGATGATCAGCAATACCAATTAATTTCTGATGAAGGAAATGTCGGAGTAGCTTCTGGTATACCTTGGCAAAAGGGGCCGATTCCACTGGAATATGCCATTACTGGACTTGGTCCAATCTTTGTACGCGTGGCGAATTATGAGTTCTTTAAGGAAGTATTAGAGAAAGTATTATTATTCCGCGAGGTGGACCAAAAAGGTGACTTGTATCTATTTGAAGTTGGAGAAGGTGGGAACGGTGCTCAAGTAGTAGTTGAACATAACACAACTTTACCTGAAGGTATTCAAGGGTATGGAACCGTTCACCACGTTGCGTTCCGAGTGAATGATCGTCAAGTACTTGAAGAGTGGATTGATCGACTTGCGAGCTTTAGATTTCCAACATCAGGCTATGTGAATCGTCATTTCTTTGAATCTTTATATGCTCGCGTTTCTCCTGGGATTTTATTTGAATTTGCAACGGATGGTCCAGGATTTATGGGAGATGAAGAGTATGAAACACTAGGAGAAAAGCTTTCACTTCCTCCATTTTTAGAGCCTAAACGTGAACAAATTGAAAAGCTTGTACGACCAATTGAAACGGTTCGGAGTACAAAACACTTTGAAAAAGAGTATGAGTAAAGGTAGCTTCCAATGGAAGCTGCTTTTTTTTTACGTCATTGTTAGAAGAACTGACGTATAATAGAAGAGAAGGTGTGGGGGTGATGATCATCAATAAAAAGAAAATGGTTTTATTTGCTGTTTCCATTATGATTGCAGCACTAAATATGAGGCCAGCTATTAATTCAATTTCCCCTATTTTACAGGAGCTTACGTCAGCACTTCAAATGAATGCGTCTACGGCTAGCCTTTTGACAGCTGTACCCGTGTTGTGTATGGGAGTGTTTTCACCGCTTGCTGCAAGCTTGGCTCAAAAATTTGGGCTAGAGCGTATTATTGGGTATGCGCTTTGTTTGATTGGAATTGGGACGGTACTACGTTTTTTTACATATTCAACAGGCTTTTTAATTATGACCTCGCTTATAGCAGGAGTAGGAATTGCCGCTATGGGCCCGTTTTTGTCTGGCTTTATAAAAAAATATTTTAATGAACATGTACCGTTTATGATTAGTCTGTATACAGCTGCTTTGACAACAGGAGCAGTTGCCGCTTCATGGCTTTCAGTTTCGATTTATGAAAACACAAATTCGTGGAGAGTGACGCTGAGCGTTTGGGTACTATTTGCTATTGCTGCTATTCCGGTGTGGTGGCAATGGGTTTTGAAAAATAGCGAAAGTCCCTCTGGTCTTTCGGTACCCGAAGAAGTGAAGCCTATACCTTGGAAAAGCCAACGCGCGTGGCTATTAACGTTATCTTTTGGCTGTATGGCCATGATTTTTTATTCGGCAACGGCTTGGATTGCTCCACTGATTGAAAATCAGGGCTATTCGAAGCAGTATGCAGCAAACATTCTTACGCTCTTTACTGCAACTCAAATTCCAGTGGGTTTTTTATTACCAGTTTTATTAAAAAAAGTGACATCACGCCTTTTTTGGCTCTGGTTTGCCGCTGGAATGGAAGCGTTAGGTCTACTTTTATTAGCTCTTGAAGTTGTTCCATGGGTGGGTGCAATCTTTATTGGTATCGGTGCTGGAACGCTATTTCCGCTAAACTTATTACTACCGATTGATTTATCGAAAAACGCTGATGAAGCTGCTGGCTTGTCAGCAATGACCCAGTCAGCTGGCTATATCATCGGTGCATTAGGACCAATTATCATCGGTACTTTAGTTGACTTAACCGGTCAATTTTACTCCACATATGTTTTTTTATTTGTTGTGACATTTACGATGAGTATTATTCAATGGTTTGCTATGAGATCGGTTTCTAGAAATAGAGGGTAGTAGTATGGGATAAGAAAGGGGAAGAATAAGACCTTCTTCTTTCTTATCTATCATAAATGGACTAGCATTATTACAAAAAACGTTAACTGTGTTAGAAAGTTTGTAATCTTGTAGAATAAGTCGAATGCATTAGTTGAATTTTAAATGAAGAAACAGGACTTATATCCAATATCTTCTAATCAAGTTTTCTTTTACAATAATAGTAGAAGCACAATCCTAGTTATGCATCTATTATTCTTGTAGGAGGAAGTGCCATGAAAAAATCGTACGCAGCATTATCGCTAGCATCACTGCTTGCTCTAACAAGCAGCCCCTCATTTACATCTGCTACTATTCATTCAGAAACATCCGTTCATCAAGACTCATCTTACGCTATCAATTATTCATTGTTAAAAAAAGCAAAACCTGAGGAGGTTGGCATGTCATCTGCAAAGCTAAAAGAAGTGGATGCCATGATTGAACAAGAAATTAAAAGGGGTTTTCCAGGTGCCGTATTACTTGTTGTAAAAGATGGTAAGGTTGTGAAAAATACCGCGTATGGCTATGCTGAAAAATATAACAGTGCCACACCGCTAAAACACCCTGAGAAAATGAAGACAAATACTATGTTTGATTTAGCATCCAATACGAAAATGTATGCGGTAAACTTCGCTCTCCAAAAGCTGGTTAGCGAAGGGAAGCTAAATTTAAATGAAAAGGTTCAAACATATCTACCAGACTTTAAAGACCAATCAGAGGATGTTATTAAAGGAAAGGATCAAATGAAAGTGATTGATTTACTTCATCATAGCGGGGGATTTCCACCAGATCCACAATACTTTCATCCAAAAGCGGGTGCTTTATATTCTCAGGAAAGAGACAGAACCATTAGTTTAATTTCCAAGACACCTCTTCAATACGAACCAGGAACAAAGAATGTATACAGCGACGTTGATTATATGCTCCTCGGCGTTATCGTTGAGAAAATTACTAATCAGCGCTTAGATCATTATGTGGAAAATGAAATTTATCGACCATTGGGCTTGAGACATACACTGTTTAACCCGCTACAAAAAGGATTTAAGTCTAAAGACTTTGCGGCAACTGAACTACAGGGCAATACGCGGGATGGTGTTGTAAGTTTTCCGAATGTTCGAACATATACATTGCAAGGAGAAGTTCATGACGAAAAAGCATATTATTCAATGGCAGGTGTTTCGGGGCATGCTGGCTTGTTTTCAACAACGAGTGATTTAGCAGTTTTACTACAAGTCATGTTAAACGGAGGAGGATATGGTCGTCATCAATTATTTAATGAGCAAACAATTCAAACCTTTACAGAGCCGTCACCTATGAATTCTACATATGCACTTGGATGGAGACGAAACGGGGATGAAAGCATGGAATGGATGTTTGGTCCTCATGCAAGTCAAAATGCAATTGGCCATACTGGCTGGGTTGGTACTGTCACAATCATTGATCGAGAGAAGGATTTAGGTATTGTTTTATTGACGAACAAGAAACATTCACCACTTATTAATCCGTCAGAAAATCCAAATCGCTTTGAAGGAGATGTGTTTGAAACCGGTCAATATGGAAGCGTTGTAACAGGCGTTTATGACGCCATTGAATAGAGAGTGAAGAAAGAAGGAGCTGAGGTTAATCAGCTTCTTCTTTCTTCTTTTTTTGAAAACGCATTCAAAAAGATGTTGAACTCCATCGGAGGTTTTGATAAAATAAATTTAGTTAATTTTACTAAAAAATAGTAAAATTAACTGTTTTGCCGACGACTGCATAATAAGCAAGCAGTCTTTTTTCGTAAACTGTTTGGTCTATACCAATTTTCGTATGCTATCATAAAAGCAAATAGAAGTTTTACAGGGAGTGGCTAACTTATGGCAACGATTAAAGATATTGCACAGCAAGCAGGCGTTTCAATCGCTACCGTATCTAGAATTTTAAATAGTGATCAAACTCTATCCGTCGCTGACGATACGCGTAAGCGAGTAATTAACACTGCAAAAAGCTTAAATTATCAGTCGTCAAAAAGAAAAAATACGGCGTATTCAAAATTAACAGAGACTCGTTCTATCGGTTTAATCCTAACAACATCACAAAAAGATGAAGTGAATGATCCATACTTTTTATCTATTCGATTAGGCATCGAAAGTATTTGTGAAGCTTATCAATTTAAAATTGAAAACGTATTTGTGGTTGGTGAAAATGAAATCCCTAAAGGCGGACTTAATCATTTGGACGGCTTAATCGTGATAGGAGCAATTGACGAAAAAGATTTAGCGTCATTTTATTACAATAAAAATAGGCTAATCTTTGTTGACTATACACCTAAAGGTAATGATTTTGATGTAGTGACGTCTGATTTCGAAGCTGCAACTAGAGGCTTAATTGAAAAGCTAGAAGAAATGAAGCATAAAGATATTGCCTTTATTGGTGGGAAAGTGATTACAAAGCGCCTCAGTGACAGTGCCGGAGAGCATCATTCTGAAAGACGTCAAAACACGTATGAACGAGTGATGAAAGAAAAAGGGAACTTTCATTCACGCTATGTAAAAGTAACGGGATGGGATCCAATTCATGGATACGAAATGACGAAAGAATTAATTAATCAAGAAAGCATGCCTACTGCAATTATTGTAGCGAGTGACCCATTGGCTATTGGAGCTTTAAAAGCGCTTAATGAAGCAGGTATTCATGTGCCAAAGGAAGTATCAATTGTTAGTTTTGATGATATTAGTGCAGCAGCTTACCTAACTCCAAGCCTATCTACAGTTAAAATTCATACAGAAGAAATGGGGAAAACAGCGGTAAAGCTTCTTCATGATAGATTAAAAGGAAGAGAGTTACCAATTAAGGTTATGTTACCTACGAGCTTTATTGCTCGGGAAAGTATAGCAGAAAAGATAGAATGACAACAAAGCTAGGGGAGATGGAGAGAAATGTCTATTTTATTTGACGAAAAGAATAAGATCTTTCACTTGAAAGCAAAAGATACAAGCTACGTAATGGGGCTTGTTCGAGATAATTACTTAGCTCATTTTTACTGGGGGAGAAAGATTAATAACTACAATCACACAAACCAAATCCAGCCGTTAGACCGTTCGTTTTCTCCGAACCCATATCAAGGAGACCGCACGTTTTCACTGGATTGGTTACCTCAAGAATACCCTCAGCATGGAAACGGTGATTTTCGTTCACCAGCTTATCAAGTAGAACTATCAAATGGTACAGCGGTTACGGATTTACGTTATAAAGAGCATCGAATTTATAAAGGGAAACCTAGCTTAGAAGAATTACCAGCTACATATATTCATTCTGATGATGAAGCAGAGACTCTAGAGGTTGTGTTAGAAGATAGCATTATTGGCTTAGAAGTAACGTTACAGTATACGGTTTTTGAAAACTATAATGGGATTACGCGTGCGACAAAGTTTGAAAACCAAGGGAAAGAGTCTATAAAGTTGATTCGTGCTCTCAGTGCTAACGTTGATTTTCGGGACGCAGAATTTGATATGCTTTCACTGCCAGGTGCATGGGGGAAAGAGCGTCATGTTGAGCGTCAGCCATTGCATACGGGTATTCAATCTGTTGGCAGTATAAGAGGTGCAAGCAGCCATCAGCAGAATCCTTTTCTTGCGCTGCTTCGTAAAGATGCGACTGAATATTCTGGAGAAGTATACGGATTTAACTTTGTTTATAGCGGTAATTTCTTAGCCCAAGTAGAAGTAGACCAGTTTTCAACGGCGCGTTTATCTGTAGGCATTCACCCGCATAATTTTACGTGGTTACTAGAAAAAGAGGAGGCTTTTCAAACTCCTGAAGTCGTCATGGTATATTCAGCTGCAGGTTTATCAGAAATGTCTCACACTTTCCATAATTTATATAAAAACCATCTATTACGCGGTGAATTTAAAGAGAAAGAGCGTCCAATACTAGTAAACAACTGGGAAGCTACTTACTTTGACTTTGATGCGGAGAAAGTAGAGCAAATTGCCAAGGTAGGTAGCGAGCTTGGCATGGAGCTGTTTGTACTTGATGATGGCTGGTTTAAAAAGCGCAACTCAGACACAACGTCACTTGGAGATTGGTTCGTTGATAATGAGAAACTTCCTGCAGGCTTAGAAGATGTGGCCAAACGTGTAAACAACGTAAACATGGAGTTTGGCTTATGGTTTGAACCTGAAATGGTCTCAAAAGATAGTGATTTATATAGAGAACATCCGGATTGGTGTTTGCACGTACCGAACCGTCATCGAACGGAAAGTCGAGAGCAACTGGTTCTTGATTTTTCTAGAGAAGATGTACGCGCTGAAATTACAAAACGCATCTCAGCTATTCTTTCAAGCGTTCCAATTACGTATGTAAAATGGGACATGAACCGCCACTTAACAGAAGTGGGTTCAGCACTTCTTCCTGCTGAGCGTCAAAAAGAAACGTCTCATCGCCATATTTTAGGCGTATACAAAATGATGGAGGACCTTACAACTGCATTTCCTCATATTTTATTTGAAAGCTGCTCTGGTGGTGGAGGACGCTTTGACCCAGGGATGCTGTATTACATGCCGCAAACTTGGACCAGCGATAACACGGATGCGGTTGAACGTCTGAAAATTCAGTATGGCACAAGCCTTGTGTACCCGATTGTATCAATGGGAGCGCACGTATCAGATATTCCGAATCACCAAGTTCATCGCTATGCACCATTAAAGATGCGCGGTGATGTAGCAATGGCTGGCAACCTTGGCTATGAGCTAGATTTAACGAAGCTAACAGATGAAGAGAAACAAGCTGTAAAAGAGCAAATTGTGGAATATAAGGAAATTCGAAGACTCATTCAGTACGGTAATTTTTATCGACTCTTAAGTCCATTTGAAGGACATGAAACAGCATGGTTATTTACGGATGAAGCAAAAGAAGAGGTAGTAGTATTTTATTATCGTGTACTTGCTGAGCCAGCGGCACCTTTGCGCTCGATCAAACTTCATGGGTTAGATTCAGAGAAATCGTATGAATTAATAGGAACAGATAAGGTGTATGGGGGCGATGAGCTTATGTACAGTGGAATTCATATCCCTATTTCCTTACAAGGCGACTTTCAAAGCTATGTGTGGAAATTTAAAGCAAAAAGATAAAGAAAGGGAGGCTGGGACATAAGGATTTCAGCCAATGATAAACCTGAACGATTGAGAGTTCCTCACTTTTAATCGTTCAGGTTTTTTGTTGATTGTGAAAACAATGTTAGAAACAGGGGGGAATGGAGCGTAGGACAGTCTCCGCGGAAAGCGAGTGGCCGTAGCGCAATGGAACGAACGTGTTCTGATAACGTAAAGAGGTGAGAAAAGAGATTGTGTGTCTTTTTGAAAATTTGTTTTGTTATGTCCACCCTCTTTTTTGTAATGGTTATTCTCCACTATTTAGTAGAAGTGTGGTAAACTATTTAGCGAGAAAAGATTTTGTTAGTAAGATTGGAGATGCAAGATCATGTTAGCGAATCATGATAATCAACAGCCCATGAGTCGTTCTGAACGAAGAAAACAAGCTCAGCCAAAGAAAAAAACTCAAACGTTTCAAAATCGTCTTTTAAATGGATTAATTTTAATTGTCTCAATATGGATTTTATATTTACTGGTTAAAATTTTGTTTTTAGTTCAATGAGCAACGGATACAGTTGCTCTTTTTCATTTGGGTAAAAAGGAGAGAATATTATGCAAAGAGAGCTTGCGCAAAATATAGCAGTTGGTTCAAAAAGCCGTTTGCTGCTTGTTTTAATTTTAGGAGGGCTGGGTGCATTTGGGCCTTTTACAATCGATATGTATTTACCCGCTCTGCCAACAATTGCAAAAGAACTTGATGCGACAACATCTTTAGTTCAAATTAGTTTAACAGCCTGCTTGATTGGGTTAGCGTTTGGTCAACTGTTAATGGGGCCTTTTAGCGATATTAAAGGTCGAAAAAAGCCTCTCGTTATTTCAATTATTATCTATACAATCGCTTCAGCTTTATGCGTTGTGGCACCTACTATTTGGATATTTATTGCCTTACGCTTTATTCAAGGAGCTGCAGGGGCGGCTGGTATGGTCATTTCAAGAGCGAGCGTGCGAGACTTGTTTTCAGGAACAGATTTAACTAAATTTTTTGCAATGCTGATGCTCGTTAACGGGTTAGCACCTATTGTAGCACCGATTGCAGGAGGTCAAGTACTGGAGTTCGTATCGTGGCGAGGAGTATTCGGTGTTTTAACCGTAATTGGCTTAGTTATGTTAATCAGCGTTATGGTTGGACTAGATGAAACACTACCGCCGGAACGCCGTAAAACAGGCGGATTTAAAGAGATTTTACAAACCTTTGGAAGCTTAGTGAAAGACAAAACATTTGTAGGTTACGCGTTGACGCAAGGGTTCGTAATGAGCGCAATGTTTGCTTACATTTCGGGCTCAACATTTGTTCTTCAAGAAATTTATGGGTTGTCTCCACAAATGTTTAGTGCTGTGTTTGGTATTAATGGTTTAGGTTTAATTATTGCCACGCAGGTGACGGGACGTTTGGCAGGAAGAATTTCTGAAAGTATCTTGCTGACGTATGGTCTGATTCAAGCTGCTATTGGCAGCATTAGCTTAGTGCTCGCTATTTTATTTACAGACTCTGTGTTGCTGCTGTGTGTTTTTTTATTCTTCTCAGTAACAAGCGTTGGGATTGTCAATACAACGGTATTTTCATTAGCTATGCAAACTCAAGGAAAACAAGCGGGGAGTGCAGCTGCTTTATTAGGACTACTCCCATTTTTACTAGGAGGATCCGTAGCGCCGTTAGTAGGCGCATTTGGAAACAATACGGATTTAGCGATGGGAATTGTTATTGCAATCTGTGAGTTACTTGCTTTATGTGCTTATATGTTACTTGTAAATAAAAAAGGATAACATTACAAAAAAATAGCGCTTTACATAACGTAAAGGGCTATTTTTTAGATGAAATCACTTTCAATTTCTCATGCATATGCTGTAAAAAGAACTTTATGACGGGGCGTGGCATGGATGGAGAATGGACAATTGGAAGTAGTTGGAGCTGCAATTGCCGCTATCGGAACCATAACGGCCGCAGTTGGAAGTACGCCTTTCTGGTGGCTTTCTGAACAAGCTAAGTACAATTTAAATCTTTGGGGGAACTTACTTCAGGGAACAGGTAACGCATTAGAAGCAAATGGGCAAGGAGAAATCTCACTCGAAAAAATTGGAAACGAAATTCAAGCTGTCGGCAACTCCACCATTGTTGCAGGCCTTCTTTTGTTAGAAGAAGAGGAAGTACAAACTCGTCTTACTATTTCTGGAAACTTAATGCAAGCTTTGGGAGGAGCGGCTGCTTTAGGAGATGAGTTAAAGGACGACTCAAATATTGGAGAGGTATATAGCATCGTCGGAAATATCATGCAAATTATTGGGAATTCGATGCAAGCTCTAGGTGATGGGTATGATTTAAGAGCAGAAGAACTAGAAGAAGCAACAGGGACAGATAATGGTTCTAATGAAGATAATAATAATAATAAAGGAGAAGTATTAAATGTGTTTGGAAGCTGGATTCAAGCAGGTGGATCTGTACTATCGTTCATCGGTCAGGTTATAGAAGAAGAGGAAGAATAAAAGGAAGCACCGAGGTTCTAGTTGAAAGTAGAAACTTCGGTGCTTTTTGCCATATTTATAAAGTTCTTTGAAGCTTGACTAAGGTAAAAATCCTTAACGTGAGCGAATACAAGCGTACGCGTAGCGTGCTCTAGTTTTATATAGCGAATTGTGGAAGGATTATCATGTTTAATAACCATTTCAGGAACAATGGTAACTCCAAGGCCGTTCAAAACTAATGCTTGAGCTGTTTCAATACTACTTGTTTCATAAGCTACTGCTGGTTGAACCTGGTGATTTGCACATAAAGAGAGTACCTTCGAGCGAAAGTCAAACCCGCTTTTTAATAAGATGAATGGGCAATTTTCGTAATCGGTTAAGCGATTCGATAAAGGTGGTAGCCAATTGGGCGAATTCTTTGGAACAGCAAGGTAGAGAGCTTCTGTTAAAAAAGGTTCATATTTTAAGCGTTCATCTTTAATCGGAAGTGATAGCAAAGCAAAATCTACTTTAGCGTTGACCAATAATTTCAGTATATTTTCGCTTGAGTCTTCCAGAAACTTTACTTTTACAGTTTGATACTGATGCATAAACTGCTTTAGCAAAGGCGGAAGAACATGTCCACCTGTGATAGGGGTAACGCCAATTGTGATACTGTTTTCTTTTATGTTTTTGGAATCCTCTAGCTCTTTTTGTAAATTGTCATGCATACGTAAAATAGCCTGTGCTCTTACAACAAACAGCTTGCCTTTCTCTGTTATTTCAATACCAGTTGAATAACGATTAAATAATAAAATACCCAGCTCATCTTCTAGCTTGGAGATTTGTTTACTTAAAGAAGGCTGAGCGATATGTAAATTCGCAGCGGCTTTCGTAAAGCTTTTCATCTTGTAGATTTCTATTACATATTGAAATAAGCGTATCTCCATTTTTCCCTCCATAGTTTTAAACTATCAATGTAATAACTACCATTTTGTTTAAATACCATTATTATGTTTTCTGAAGGCTCATATTAATATTTTTAATACAACTAATAAATTATCTGTATTTTACTAATTTTGAATTTTAGTGTAAAATCAATTAAAAAAATAGGAATAGTAGAGATTAAGAGATTTTTAGAGAAATATTCGTCAGAATAATGAAATCATTTTGTATAATTTGTATACATACTAAGCTTTATATTCCTTTGTGAGGTGGATATTTTTGCAACTTCAGGTCACAAACAGTCCTTTTAATCAAGAGCAGGTAGAATTATTAAATAAGCTACTACCAACGCTAACAGAATCCCAAAAAATTTGGCTAGGGGGATACTTGGCTGCGAGCGGTTCAGCACCAGCAGCAGTATCAGCACCTGTTGCTGAATCGGTGCAGAGCGTATCAGTTGCTCAGCCTGTGTCTAAAGACGTAACAATCCTTTATGGATCTCAAACAGGAAATGCTCAAAACTTGGCAGGTCAAACGGGTAAAACATTAGAAGCAAAAGGCTTTAATGTTAAAGTCGCATCTATGAGTGAATTTAAACCCAATACCCTTAAAAAACTTGAGAATTTACTCATTGTCGTAAGCACACACGGAGAGGGGGAGCCACCTGATAACGCGCTCTCATTCCATGAGTTTTTACACGGAAAACGCGCTCCAAAGCTTGAAAATTTACGCTTTTCAGTTCTTTCTCTTGGAGACAGTTCTTATGAGTTTTTCTGTCAAACAGGAAAAGAGTTTGACCAACGCTTAGAAGAGCTAGGCGGTACGCGCTTATATCCACGAGTTGACTGCGATTTAGATTTTGAAGAACTAGCAGCAGAGTGGACAGAAGGTGTTTTGAATGGTTTAAGTGAAGGTAGCGGCGCTCAAATGGAGGCGGCTGTAGCAGTGGAAGACGCATCAGCTCAGCCATCAACTTACTCTAGAACGAATCCATTTAAAGCAGAAGTACTAGAAAATTTAAACTTAAACGGTCGCGGATCAAATAAAGAAACGCGTCACTTAGAGCTATCTTTAGAAGGTTCTGGATTAACGTTTGAACCTGGAGACAGCTTGGGCGTTTATCCAGAGAATGATCCTGAGCTTGTTGATTCATTAATTTCGGAGCTAGGTTTCAACCCAGATGAAGTAGTGAAGGTGAACAAACAAGGCGATGTGCGTTCTCTACGTGAAGCGCTCATTTCAAACTTTGAAATTACTACATTAACAAAACCGCTTCTTGAACAAGTGGCAAAGCTTACAGGAAATGAAGAACTGCATGCTCTTATCAGCGATAGCGCAAAAGTAAAAGAGTATGTCTATGGGCGTGATCTTTTAGACCTTATTAAAGACTTTGGTCCGCTTGGAGTTTCAGTTGGAGATTTTGTTGCCTTATTGCGCAAGCTACCAGCACGTTTATATTCAATTGCAAGTAGTTTAGAAGCTAATCCTGATGAAGTGCATTTAACAATTGGAGCAGTGCGCTATGATTCACACGGAAGAGAGCGTAAAGGCGTATGTTCTATTTTATGCGCAGAACGCTTACAGCCAGGTGATACTTTACCTGTTTATATTCAACATAATCAAAACTTTAAGCTTCCAAGCAATCCTGAAACGCCAATTATTATGGTGGGGCCAGGAACGGGAGTTGCACCGTTTCGTTCGTTTATGCAAGAGCGTGAAGAGGTTGGTGCGGAAGGTAAGTCATGGATGTTCTTTGGCGATCAGCACTTTGTAACAGACTTCCTATATCAAACGGAATGGCAACAGTGGTTAAAGGACGGTGTACTTACCAAGATGGATGTTGCATTTTCACGTGATACAGCTGAAAAGGTATATGTTCAGCATCGTATGAAAGAGCATAGTAAAGAGCTTTTTGAGTGGTTAGAAGAAGGTGCGGTTGTTTATATTTGTGGAGACGAAAAGCATATGGCACATGATGTGCACAATACGCTAATTGATATTATTGAACAAGAAGGCAATGTAAGCCGTGAACAAGCAGAGCAATACTTAGCTGATATGCAGCAGCAAAAGCGTTATCAGCGCGACGTATATTGAGGATTGAAAGGAGAGTTTCAACATGGTTAACAAAATTTTAAAAGCGCCCGAAGGTCCTCCAAGTGACGTTGAGCGTATAAAAAAAGACAGTAATTACCTGCGCGGTACATTAAAGGAATCGATGCTTGAACCGATTAGCTCAGGAATTTCGGATGACGATAATCGTTTAATGAAATTTCATGGCAGCTATTTGCAAGATGACCGTGATCTTCGTAACGAGCGTCAGAAGCAAAAGCTAGAGCCAGCTTATCAGTTCATGCTTCGCGTTCGTACACCAGGTGGAGTTTCAACGCCTGAACAATGGCTTGTTATGGATGATTTAGCTCAGAAATACGGAAACGGCACGCTTAAGTTAACAACACGTCAAGCATTTCAAATGCATGGTATTTTAAAGTGGAACATGAAGCAAACAATTCAAGATATCCATGCATCAATGCTTGATACAATTGCAGCATGTGGTGACGTAAATCGTAACGTGATGTGTAATCCAAATCCGTATCAATCTGACATTCATGAAGAAGTATTTGAATGGTCAAAGCAACTCAGTGATTATCTATTACCACGTACGCGAGCATATCATGAGCTTTGGTTAGATGAAGAAAAAGTTGCTTCAACGCCTGAAGTGGATGAAGAAACTGAGCCAATGTACGGCCCGTTATACCTACCTCGTAAATTCAAAATTGGAATTGCGGTGCCGCCATCAAATGATGTTGACGTATACTCTCAAGACCTAGGTTTTATTGCAATTGTTGAAGAAGGTAAGCTAGTTGGTTTTAATGTTGCAATCGGCGGCGGCATGGGGATGACGCACGGGGATAAGCAAACGTACCCGCAACTAGCAAAAGTGATTGGTTTCTGTACACCAGACCGAATACTTGAAGTGGCTGAAAAAATTATTACAATTCAGCGTGACTACGGTAACCGCTCTGTGCGTAAATACGCGCGCTTTAAGTATACGGTTGATCGCTTAGGGTTAGATACTGTCGTTAAAGAATTAGAAAATCGCCTAGGGTGGAAACTTGAAGAAGCGAAAGAATTTCACTTTGAACATAACGGCGATCGCTATGGCTGGGAAAAAGGTGTCAGAGGAAAATGGCATTTTACACTATTTGTTCAAGGTGGTCGCGTAACGGATTACGATGGCTATCCGTTAATGACTGGATTGCGTGAAATTGCGAAAGTGCATACTGGAGACTTCCGCTTAACAGCCAATCAAAATTTAGTTATTGCTAATGTATCAAGCCAAAAGAAAAAGCAAATTAGTGAATTAATTGAACAATATGGATTGACAGACGGCAAGCATTATTCCGCGCTTCGTCGCAGTTCACTTGCTTGTGTATCGTTACCTACCTGTGGATTAGCGATGGCAGAAGCAGAGCGCTACTTGCCGACGCTTATTGAACAAATCGATGAAATTTTAGATGAAAACGGTCTTCGTAATCAAGAAATTACGATTCGTATGACAGGCTGTCCAAATGGATGCGCTAGACCTGCACTTGGTGAAATTGCCTTTATCGGTAAAGCGCCAGGAAAATATAATATGTACTTAGGGGCTGCTTTTGACGGCAGTCGTTTAAGTAAAATGTATCGTGAGAACATCAGTGAAAGCGAAATCTTAAGCGAGCTACGCGTGCTAATTAGCCGCTATGCAAA
Organism: Priestia sp. FSL W8-0001; assembly: GCF_038050335.1. Taxonomy (NCBI): domain Bacteria; kingdom Bacillati; phylum Bacillota; class Bacilli; order Caryophanales; family Bacillaceae; genus Priestia; species Priestia sp. FSL W8-0001. The sequence continues at coordinate 2,492,568 of NZ_JBBPAL010000001.1, read as the reverse complement.
AGAGCGTCATGATGGTGAACACTTCGGTGATTTCGTTGTACGCGTTGGCGTTGTGAAAGCAGTAACGGACGGTACGAACTTCCACGATTAAGAAAGAAAAAGACAGAGGGCTCTCCTCTGTCTTTTTTTATGAGTCCATGAACCGAACGAGAAGCTTGTACATATACTAAAAAGACAAGTCGGTTTAAAAGGAGAGTGAAAGTCCTTGAAGGAATTTACGGAGCGGGTTATTCAAATTATTCAAAGAATCCCTAGTGGGTACATTATGACATATGGACAAATTGCAAAGGAAGCAGGAAACCCACAGGCAGCGAGACAAGTAGCTCGCATTCTACACTCTATGAGTCAAAAGCATAAATTACCGTGGCATCGTGTTGTAAATGCAAAAGGTGAGATTGTAATTAAAAGTGAAGAAGCTGCTTGGACTCAAGCGACATTTTTAGAGAAAGAAGGTATTTCTGTAAAAGAAGGAAAAGTAATAATAGAACATTATTGCTTGAACCAAAAGAAATAGTGATTAGTAAACTAATTTATAAAAAAAGAAGGTAGCGTGCACCTTCTTTTTTTAATACCACGTATTATCTTCAATCCAATATTCATATTCCTCAGCTTCTTCATCACTTAGCTTCTTGCCATTTATGTAGACTTCATGCCACTCGTATACTTGCTTATGAATATATGTATAGAATAGGATGCGTACATGTTCTTTTTCAGCATAGTCATAGCCTTTAAACTGAATAATATGATGATTATCTTCTTTTTTGATATACGTCCACGTTGGATTATCCGTAAATGCTTCTAGCGTTATTCCTTCATCGCTGTACTTCATAATGTCTTTAGCATTTGTTTTAGTCGGTAAATAAGATAATCCGTAATCAGCACCAATACTAAAAGCAATAACGAGTGCGTTTAATCCAATTAAACTACCGATGTGTGTGCCACCTTTATCTTTTAAATAAAGAATTTGCTTTTCTTCTGGGAGATCCATAGCGGACTGTACTAGTTTAAAAGCATGTTTATAATACCAACGATTAGCATTTATTCCTATTACTATGGCAATCACCAAATAAAAAAGTAATTCAACGAGAAATGGGATATCAATGATATATGTTGCAACGAGCAGTGGGATATCAATCAGCGCAATAATTAAAAAGATTTTATATAACTTGCGGTAGGCAAGCCAGAATGGAAAAAATAAAAAGGCCATCCAGTTCCAGCTGTTATTTTTGGCAGGGTCTGTGACCGAGCTCCATTTTGTATGGTAGTAAGAGGTGTTGGTTTGCACTACTTTATGCTGAGCATCAAATGATAGAGGATGAATTGTTGAATCTAGCATCTAGATCCTCCTTTCTTTTTTCTTATCCAATCTAGAATAAGCTATTAATGGAAATGAAACAAGTAGATTTATGTGTTTAATAGGTGCTTTTTAGCCCGAATGCTAACCCGTGTTCTTTAAATTAAAAAACAGTATAGGAAAAATCTTTTTCAGTGTATAATAGATACACTGTAAGATGAATAAGTAAAGGCAGGAACATATATGAAAACGAAATGGAAAATGGGGATACGAACAAAGATTTTAGGCGGCTATTTCTTTATTGTTTGTAGCTTATTTATAGCTATTATTCTTTTAAATAACCAAATTAAGTCGTTACAACAAGAGCGAAATTTTATTATTGATCACGATATCCAAATTCATGAGTTAACAGGTCGAATTGAAAATAGTTTGTTGAACATGGAAACGGGTCAACGCGGGTATGTACTCACAGGGGATTCAAGTTATTTAGCACCTTATGAACAAGGACAATCTCAATGGAGAGACGATTATAATAAGTTATATCGATTATTAGATGATAATTCTCAACAAGAGAAGCTGAAGGAAATAAAGTCAACCATTGAGAGTTGGGTTGAAAGCGCTGGAGAACCAACAATTAAATGGAAGCAAGAAGGTAACAAAGAAGAGCTAGAATCGTTTTTTAAAGTAGATTCTGGTCGCCGCTACATGGATGACATGCGCAGTCAATTTAATTCGTTTCGTGAAACGGAAAAAGCAATGACCGAACAACGAGCGGTGGAATTAGATAGCCAAAATAAAAATATTACCTTAGGCATGTATGGTCTTCTCGTATTTGTCGCCTTATTTTCAACTGTAATTGGCGTTTTTTTATCAAGATCAATTGTTAATACAATGAAAGAAGTTACAAATACAATCAAACAGATTGCTGCATCAAAAAATCAGTTAAATACGCGAATTAGAGTTAAAACAAACGACGAAATCAAAGAGCTAGGTGATGCAACTAACGAGCTACTAGATAGTGTAGAAGACCGAAATTGGCTTCAAACCAACCTGGCAGAAATCGTGACTATGTATCAAGGCATTACGTCTATTCGAACATTAGCTGAGCAATTTCTACTAACGGTCTCTAAAATAACAGGTGCTTCATGCGGTGCATTTTATATTCGAAATGATGAGCATGATGAGATTGAGTTTGTAAAAGAAGCAAGTGTTGCTGATCGGTTTGAAGACGTAGGAAGAGAATCATTTAAAATGGGACAAGGGCTTATTGGACAATGTGCATTAGAGAAGAAACAGTTATGCTTAACAGATTTACCTCAAGGGTATCAATTGATTGGCTCAGGTTTAGGTGCAACCGTACCTAAAAGTGTGCTTATTGCTCCTGTTTTATTTGAAGGTGAAGTTATCGCGGTTATTGAATTAGCAAGCTTAGAAGACTTTACTGCGCTTGAAAAAGAGCTTATGAATCAGGTGATTGAGACGTTTGGACTGACGATAAATAGCGTTACGAGACGAATGGAAATTGCTCGATTACTTTCGGAATCTCAAGCAATGACTGAAGAGCTTCAAGCACAGTCCGAAGAGCTTCAAACGCAGTCCGAAGAGCTTCAGATGCAATCTGAAGAGCTTCAAACCATCAATGAACAGTTAGAGGAGCGCACGCGAGATGCAGAACATCAGTCCGAAGAGCTTCTGGTTGCAAAAAAAGAGCTAGAAGAAAAAGCAAATCAGCTTGAATTGAACTCACAGTACAAGTCTGAGTTTTTAGCAAATATGTCTCATGAGCTTCGTACGCCGCTTAACAGTATATTAATCCTATCAGAGATGCTTTCGGAAAATGGAGATAATAGGCTTACAGATGAAGAAGAAGAGTATGCACGCATTATCCACTCTTCAGGCAGTGATTTATTAGGGTTAATTAATGATATTTTAGATTTATCAAAAGTAGAAGCAGGAAAGCTAGAGCTGCTTCTAAGTGAAGTTAACATGAGCGAGCTTCCACAACAGCTAGAGCGTCAGTTTGCTCATGTATCTGAAAAGAAAAATGTAGCTTTTCATGTATACAAAGAGGATGATGTACCGAATCTGTTTATAACGGATGAAAAGCGTGTTCAACAAATTTTGAAGAATTTGCTATCCAATGCTTTTAAATTTACTCATCAAGGAGAAGTATCTATTTTCATTCGACGAGCAAGTGAAAGCATCTCTCACCCACTAAAAGAATTAGTGGAGTCGAACTGCTGGCTCGAGTTTGAAGTAAGGGATACTGGAATTGGTATTCCTAAAGAAAAGCATGAACTGATTTTTGAAGCCTTCCAACAAGCAGATGGTGCCACGGTTCGGAAGTACGGTGGTACAGGTTTAGGGCTGTCCATTTGTAGCGAATTTGCAAAGCTTTTAGGTGGTTTTATTACACTTCATAGTGAAGTAAGTAAAGGAAGTTCGTTTACGCTTTATTTACCAAGCTTAATTAATGGGGCTGTGGATTATACTCAGCTAGAAGAAGCGTACAACCAAGTGGCGGTGACTTTTAATGAAGTGGAAGTCGCTGAAACACAGGTAGAAAGCAAAATTGACAATCAAGAAGAAGATACTTCAACTATAAATGACTCAAATGTATTCCAAGGAAAGAAAGTATTAATTGTTGATGATGACCAACGTAATATTTTTGCTTTACAAACAGCGTTGAAAAAGCAGGGAATGGGCATCATCACGGCTCAAAATGGCCTTGAGTGTTTAGAGATTGTAGAGTCAAAAGAGCATCATATTGACTTAATTTTAATGGATATTATGATGCCGTATATGGACGGATATGAAACAATGCAAAAGATTCGTCGAGAGTTGGAATTAACTGATTTACCAATTATTGCATTAACCGCAAAAGCGATGAAAAATGATCGTGAAAAATGCTTAGAAGCAGGAGCGTCTGACTATATTAGCAAGCCGTTAGATTTAAGTCAGTTATTTTCCGTGATGCGCGTGTGGTTGGCAAGCTGAGTTAAGTAATGAAAAAGGATGTTACGTATGGATACAAATCAACTAGAAGTAAACGAAGCATCGTATAAATCAAATCTAGAGCTGAAGCTGCTATTAGAAGCGATTTATCGACTATCTGGATTTGATTTTAGAAAGTATGCTCAGTCCTCTGTATACCGGCGAATTCAAAACCGAATGAACATCGATGGCATTCCAACGATTTCAAGAGTAATTGAAAAAGTTGTGCATGACGAGGAGTTTCTAGAGCAAATTTTAAACGATCTATCAATTAATGTAACAGAGATGTTCCGAAACCCAACGTTTTTTAAAGCGTTTCGTATGCAGGTAATACCTTTACTAAGACAGCATAAAGAAATTCGAATTTGGCATGCTGGCTGTGCAACAGGTGAGGAAGTATTTTCAATGGCTATCCTGTTACAAGAAGAGGGATTATTAGATAGAGCAGTTATATATGCAACAGATATGAACGAAGACGTGCTTCAAAAGGCAAGACAAGGAACGTTTTCACTTCGGAAAATGAAAGATTATACAAAAAACTATATGCAAGCAGGTGGAACAGAAGCCTTTTCACAGTATTATCAAACCGATCATCTATATGCTTATTTCCATCGAAGCTTATTAAAAAATATCATTTTTGCACAGCATAACTTAGTAACAGATCACTCATTTAATGAGTTTCACGTTATTATTTGTCGTAACGTGCTCATTTACTTTACAAATGAGCTTCAAGAGCAAGTATATGGGCTGTTTTCAGAAAGCTTATGTGAAGGTGGATTTTTAGGACTTGGAGATAAAGAAACGCTGCGTTTTTCAGCTGGCTCTGAATTCTACGAAGAGTTTGTGGGAAATGAGCGAATTTATCGAAAAATAACTACATGAAGAAAGGTCGAGAGCGCATGCTCTCGACCTTTTTAAATAGATTTAGCTTGAACAAGCAGTAAACACATGTCATCTGGCTGGTTTTCACGCTGTTCGGGAGGGAGGATTTGATCCATGATAATTGATGTATCCTCCCATTTTTGAGAAGTAATTAATTTCAGTTGTTCAGTTGCCTCGACTTCCGAAGGTCCCATCGCTTCTAGTGCACCATCTGTAAATAATAGAAGTTGAACATCTTCTTCAAAAGACACTGTAAACTTGTTGACGTTAATGTCATCAAAAAAACCAACTGCACAGCTTCCTCGCTCCAACGGTAAGACTTCCTTGCCATCAATCAACATAAAGCCAGGGGGATGCCCAGCATTTACGTATTCGATCGTTTTCTTTTTTGTATCAATCACAACATAGATACCGGTAAAATAATAAGGAATATGATCTTTTTCCGTATGTAGCAAGGTCATGTAGCGATTTAACTCTTTAATCACAAGCTCAGGATCAACAAGAAGCTTAATAGCTTCTCTAAGGACAGATGAGATAAACATACAGACAAGAGAAGCCGAAATTCCGTGCCCCATCATATCAAATAAAATAATTCCGTATCGGTGTTTATCAATTTTATGGCAATAATACATATCTCCAGCGAGCTTAAAAGATGGTAAATAGGATACGTCCATTTTAATATCATCTTCTTTTAACAATTGGCTAAGAAGATTTCGCTGAACGTTTGTAGCTAAATCAAGTTCTGTTTGAATTTTCTTTTCATGCTCAGCGTGCCAGTCGAGCTCTGATTTTAGTCGAAGCGCAACGCGTATGCGTGCCAGCAGCTCTACTTTGTTAATGGGCTTTGTAATATAGTCACTTCCTCCAGCGTCGAGTGCTTCAACAAGCTTTGAAGAGTCCTCAAGAGCGGTGACAAAAATAATAGGGATGTTTCTCAAACGCTCGACGGTTTGAATACGGCGACACGCTTCAATACCATCAATTTCAGGCATCATAATATCTAATAGAATTAAATCAACAGGCGGTGTTTTTGCATGAGGATCATCTACTCTTAGATAGGTGAAAAGCTCTTGTGCCGATGTTAGTGATACGGTATCAGTATAACCAGCACCTTTTAAAATTTTATCAATTACAAATAAATTGACGGAATTATCGTCTACCAATAAAATGGCCATTCTTTATCTTTCCCCTTATCTTGTTTGAAGACTATTCAGTTTTCAAGCATACATTTTCTTTTAAGCTTTATTATACAAAACTTATATGGCTTGTGGTATTAACATCTCTTAATGTTAATAATAAAATTTGCCTCTACGGAAATACAGAGAGTTAAACTAGGTGATAATGTAATAATTTTCTAGAATTCTAAAGTTAAATGGGTTAATATGTAAATAACGGATAAGGAAAGGAAGGATAGTGTTGAAAAAAGGATTTTTATGGGGAGCTAAGGCTGTTGTTTTTGCATTATTAATTAGCAGCATTTATTTATCATATACTCAAAGTAACGATCCGTATCGTTTTTTTACGGGCTTAGGGAGTGAAATTTCAATTTCCCCAAATGACGATCGTTTGTTATTTTCATATTATACAAATGGAAATGAACAGATTTACAGTTCGAGTATAAGTGGAAAGGATGTCCAGCAGCTTACAACGTCGAGTGAAACTCGGAGTCATACACCGCGCTATTCAAATGATGGCAAAAAGTTTTTATTTTTAGCAAAGAAAGCGGATGCTAATGAGCAAAACGTTCTTAATGTTACGAATGCGGATGGGCAAACACCTCAAAAGGTTAGTGATGATTCTCTACACGTAACGGATGCTGTATTTTCAAAGAATAATCAGCAAATATATTTTATCGGAATGCCTGCTTCAGATCTTGGGAAATTAGAAGGAACAGCAGAAGGTGGAAGTAATCTCTACGTTGCAGATGTACAGACTGGAAAGGTCAAGCAACTAACAAAGAAAGACTATTTTTCAATGGGAGATTTAGCTGTTGATGATGATGACGTATATTATACCGTTTTTAATGAGCATGAAGAGCTCTACTCATATAATCTAAAAGCAAACAAAGAACAGCGTGTAAATTACAATAAACTAACAGGAGATATCTATGAAACAACTTTTACACCATCTGGTGATCAAGTAGCGTATACAGCAGTCTCAAAAGAGTCTGAAAACAGCTCGTTATATGAATATGAACTATTTTTATTTGATATTCAATCAAATAAAACAGAGCAGTTAACAACGTTAAAATCTAGCGTGAATTCTCCTGTGTTTTTTCATAAGCAAAATAAAGTTATTTTTCTACATGATACAGCCTGGGCAGCACAACCTGAAGAGTATAAGTTAAAAACAATTGATCTAAAAACAAAAGAAATACAAGAAGTAAAGTTATCAGTTCCTAAAGGTACGAATAATAGCGCGCTGAACAAGTTAGTAGGCTATATAGGAAATGGATATACAATTGGGCTATTATACGTCGTACTGCTTTCTTTATTCACATACTCGTTTCATAAAAATAAGCATAAACCATACGTAATTCCGATTATTAGTCTTAGCATTGCTATTGTAGGAGTTGTAGCAAGCTTTGTTACAGCAGCTGTTTTTGATCCATGGGTGGGCATTGCAATTGGGACGTTATCAATTGGCATCGCGGCATGCAGCATTATCTTATTTCTCATTGCGTTTGTCATAAAGCAAGTGACGACAACGCATAATCATTCACTATAATAAGAGCTGCAACAGGTACAGGTGGACTGTACCTGTTTTTTCTATTTGAAAAACGAGGTATAATAAGGTGAATCGTTTTCATAAAGCAGGGGGATTACTGAATGAAACCAAAGATTAGCGATGTAGCCAAGCGCGCTGGCGTATCACCAACGACGGTGTCGCGCGTTTTAAATAATAGAGGATATATTAGTGAAGAAACAAAAACACGCGTGCATCAAGCGATGAAAGATATTAACTACTTCCCGAATGATGTAGCACGTTCTTTGTTTAATAAGCGCACAAACGTCATTGGTTTAATCTTTCCAACGGTTGCCAATCCATTCTTTGGTGAACTGACGTTTTATATTGAAAATATCTGTACCAAATTAGGGTACAAAGTATTGTTGTGCAACAGTTTAAACCGAGTAGATGAAGAAGAAAAATACGTTGAAATGTTAATGCGTAACCAAGTGGACGGAATTATTGTTGGAACCCATAACCGAGGAATTATTAATTATCACAAGGAGCATCTCGCTGTCGTAGCTATTGACCGAAATTTATCTGAAACGATACCCGTTGTCAGCTCAGACAATTATGAAGGAGGAAAGCTAGCGACGGAATTGTTGCTGAAAAAAGGGTGTCATCATATTGTTCATTTGAATGGACCAGCCGAATTAGAAACGCCAGCGAAGTTTAGACGAAAAGCATACGAAGACGTGATGAGACAAAGTGGAAAAGAACCAATTACTTATGAAATTCCCGCGACGTTTGATCGACGAAGTCAACAGGGAATAATTGAACAGCTGTTTGATGAACAAGTTAACGTAGATGGGATTTTTGCCAGTGATGATGTCATTGCAGCTTCTGTTTTACGAGAAGCAAAGAGGCGAGGAAGAGATGTTCCTAGCGATTTAAAAGTAGTGGGATATGACGGAACTGAGGTAACACAAACGCTTCTTCCAGAGTTAACGACTATCAAGCAGCCGGTTGAACAAATTGCTCAGCAATCTGTTGAACTGTTATTGCAAGCTATTGAAGGAAAGTTTGGTGAACTGCCTTTAGAAACCAAGCTTCCCGTTCAGTTATTGGAAGGAAGCACAACGTAACGATACATAGCCTAAAATGGGCTATGTGTTTTTTTTGTGTCAACCCGTTGACATATGAAATCGGTTGACATAGAATATATTTGAAAGTGCTTTCAAATATTGGGGAATGAGTTCACTTCAAAGGGGTTAGAGGGATGAATAAATCTAAAAATTTGTATTGGAAGCTAAGCGCTTATTTTTTCTTTTTCTTTTTTACGTGGTCATCGAGCTACTCATTATTTTCGATTTGGCTTGGACAAGAGATGAATCTAAACGGGGCTGAAACAGGTATTATCTTTTCTGTAAACGCTATCTTTGCTCTTTGTATGCAGCCGATTTATGGATATGTTTCCGATAAAATTGGTTTAAAGAAAAACATTTTATTTTTTATTAGTACACTGCTTGTGTTTGTGGGACCTTTTTACGTATTTGTCTATGGTCCGTTACTCCAAGCTAATGTAATAGTTGGAGCCGTAGTAGGGGGATTATACCTTGGTGTTGCCTTCTTAGCAGGGATTGGAGCTATCGAATCTTATATTGAAAAAGTGAGTAGAAAGTATAGCTTCGAATATGGAAAATCGAGAATGTGGGGATCTTTAGGCTGGGCGGCAGCGACGTTTTTTGCAGGACAGCTGTTTAATATCAATCCAAACATTAATTTTTGGGTCGCTTCTGTATCCGCTATCATTCTGGTTTTAATCATTTTATCGGTTAAAGTTGAAATGACAGATTCAGAGATGAATAAAGCTGAATCCGTTAAAATGAAAGACGTTTGGAATCTCTTTTTATTGAAGGACTTCTGGTTCTTCATGGTTTATATACTTGGCGTTACGTGCATTTACGGCGTATATGACCAGCAATTTCCTATCTACTACGCATCATTATTTCCAACAGAGCAGTTGGGAAATCAGGTTTTTGGTTATTTAAATTCATTTCAAGTTTTCTTGGAAGCTGGAATGATGTTTCTAGCACCTTTTATTGTTAATAAGCTTGGAGCAAAGAATAGTTTAATTCTAGCAGGTCTCCTTATGGCACTTCGCATCATAGGGTCTGGCCTGGTTGGTGGGCCAATTGGGATTTCATCTATGAAACTCATTCATGCGCTTGAACTACCAATCATGTTAATTGCTATCTTTAAATATTTAGCGGCCAACTTCGATACACGCTTATCATCTATTCTTTACTTGGTTGGCTTTCAGTTTGCCTCACAGGTAGGAGCTTCTATCATGTCTCCACTTGCAGGAATGTTATATGATTTAGTTGGTTTTAGATCTACATACTTAATTATGGGTGGCTTTGTGTTATTTTTCACCATTCTATCAATCTTTACATTGTTAAATCACAAAAAACAACCTGTGCTGAAGCAGGCTAACAATGTACCTAAAATAGTGTAGGGGGAATGAATATGTTAACAACGAACGGAATTCAACAAGCAACGGAAGCAGTGGAACAAGCAAAGAAAAAGGTAAACAATCGTCATCGTCTCGGCTATCACATTATGGCTCCAGCAAATTGGATTAATGATCCAAATGGTCTTGTTCAATTTAAAGGAGAGTATCACGTTTTTTATCAGCATCATCCTTATGATGAAAATTGGGGTCCTATGCACTGGGGACATGTGAAAAGCTTAGATTTAGTTAATTGGGAACATCTTCCGATTGCACTTGCTCCAGAAGATGCTTGTGACAAGGATGGCTGCTTTTCTGGTAGCGCAGTTGATAATGATGGAGAGCTTACGTTAATTTATACGGGACATCATTATATCGACAAAGAAAGAGACTTGTTTTATCAAAACCAAAATATTGCAGTCAGTACAGATGGAGTACATTTCAAAAAGATAGTCGAGAATCCAGTTATTGAAAAGCCGCCAGCAGATAGCTCTCATCATTTTCGTGACCCAAAAGTATGGAAGCGCGGAAGGGATTGGTATATGATAGTGGGGAATTCAAAAAACAACATTGGTCGCGTTATTTTATATCGCTCTCCAAACCTTCGAAACTGGGAGTATATTGGCGTACTAGCAGAAGGAAACGAGCAGCTTGGTTATATGTGGGAATGTCCAGATTTCTTTGAGCTTAACGGTAAACATGTTCTACTGATGTCACCACAGGGGATAAAAGAAGCTGGAGATCACTTTAAAAACTTGTTTCAAACGGGCTATATGATTGGAGAATATGGGTACGACAAGAACAAGTTTGGGCATGGAGAATTTATTGAGTTAGATTATGGTCATGACTTTTATGCGGTTCAAACATTTTTAGACGATAAAAACCGTCGGATTGCAATTGGCTGGATGGATATGTGGGAATCGGATATGCCTACAAAGAAAGATGGCTGGTGCGGAGCACTTACATTACCTAGAGAACTTACGCTTTCAGCTGATGGAAAGATAAAGATGGTGCCTGTTGCAGAGGTGACACAGCTTCGAGAAAAGAAGCTGTCAGCGATTGAAAATCAAACGATTACTTCTAGCTATGAAATGGGTGTGCAGGGTTCAATGTTTGAGGTTGAAGCTGTGTTAGAGGTGACGAATGCAGAGAAGGTAGAGCTAGTACTTCGAGGCATCGAAAACGAAGCCACAGTTCTTGCCTATGACAAATCTACAAATAAACTTAGGATTGATTGCTCTAAATCAGGCAAGAAAAAAGATGGAATTCGTCGTGTCAAACTAGCAGCTAGTGACCAGTTGAAGCTACGTATTTTTGTTGACCGCTCTTCGATTGAAGTATTTATTAATGAAGGAGAGGCTACGATGACAAGTCGTATCTATCCAACAGAACCGTATCGCAGTGTAGAATTTACAAGTTGTTCAGGAAAAAGTCTACTGAAAAAAGCAACGTGCTGGAAATTAAAAGATATTTGGAATGAGAAATAAGCAAAAAGCACGGGACTAGTCCCGTGCTTTTTCGCTACTCTGCAAAATTATTCTCAATGAATTTTTGTTCTTCTTCAATTGTTAGTGTGCCGTAGGCTTGACCAACATTTCTACCTTGAAGTCTCCAAAAAAAGTTATGGTCTTCTGCAACTGTTGAAAAATTATCATTTTCCCAACGTTTTAAGATCGTTAGCATGTCTGTTTTATGTTCAAAAGAACTTGCTTCTACAATTGCAATCACTTTTTTGACATTTTCATTTGTTAAAGGAACCGCCCCCATTTATCCTGAGCACGCACTTTTTGATGAGTCATCTCGTGCATAATTTGCATCACTTCACTTTCTTCAGAATCAGCGGTTATACCGAGTTCTTCTGATACGCCACCTATAAAGCTTGCTTGTTCTTTAATTTTTTCTTCAATTTCTTCTGCTTTTTCCTTTTCAACAGAAGCAGCTGTGGTTAAAGAGGAGTATCCTGCTTTTTTGTCGTTAATCGAAGCGGACCCATAATGAACCAAATAAATACGGAAGAAATAATGGCTATGAGCCAGTAAATGAGCCAAAACGTATCTTGAAAGGGAACGATAAAAAAAGCAGATCCAATCAATATAAGCATAATAAGAGAGCACTTACAAAAACGGTAAAAGGAGCGCCACTGCTCTTGCTTTTTTGCTTCACCAACTAAACAGATTTTCTCAGGAAGCGTACCGTTATTCCATTTATGGTTCGCCCATTCGTCTGCCCACTTGATGGTTTGGTGGCCATAAACGATGGAAAATGCAATATATGCTGCCGATAAGCCGTGAAAAAAGGTTGGCTTTGTTCCGGTCGATAAATCGATAAATGTAACTCCTAACAGAAATAAATCAATAAGCGGTGTTGCTGCTAACAAAACAAGAGAGAGCTTTTCTTTTTTCCATACATACCGACAAAGCAATCCTAAAGCCAAGAACACCCAAAAAGCGACTTCTCCCAGTATAATGGCTAGAAAAATAGGGTTCATATACCTAGGTTCCTCCTTCTTACTTCAAGGTAGTCAATTCTATCATGACAATCATTTCAGCTAATCTTTCTTGTGAAATTAAATTTTTTAATCATAGTATAGTGCTGTTCAGCTTAACAAATAAGGAAAATTCCATGTATCTCTCTATGTGTATATGAAAAGTATAACTGCTCGTTTTAAATAAAGTAACATAACAAAAGGAAAAAAATTCATTTTTTGAAGTCGTAGTAAAAACTCAGGCTAAAGTTGTAGAAAAACATGCCAAAAGATACGGCAGGTGATGGATACGATAAAAGCTCTTTATTCATACAATGAAGATAGAAAGAAAGAGAGCGTTAGTAATAGAGGAGGAACCAATAATGACAGCTAAACAAAATGTTGAAACGAAAAAGCATATGTTTAAAGAATACTGGAATGAAATAATTAAAGCCCTCATTGAGACGAAATAAAAGGAGGAACAAATATGATTTACGTAAATGATTATGTGGTAAAAACCATTCATGAACTACACGTGCAAGAAGTTGAGCGAAAACGATTTTACCTTACCATATTTAAGCGCCAACATTGAGCATCTTATTAAGAGTTTCTTCAGTCATATGGTATGATAACAAATATCTTGAATTGAAGAGGTGCGAGTTATGAAAATTGAAGTATGGTCGGACTTTGTTTGCCCATTTTGTTATATTGGAAAACGTCGTTTAGAGGATGCCCTTGCGCAGTTTCCACATAAAGATGATGTTGAAGTGGAGTTTAAAAGCTTTGAACTTGATCAAAATGCGCCACTAAATACAGGTCAAACCATTAATGAAGCGTTAGCGAAAAAGTATGGCATGACGATTGAACAAGCGCAGCAGGCAAATGAAGGTATCGGCCAGCAGGCTAAAAGCGTTGGACTAACGTTTAATTTTGATAATATGAAGCCGACGAATACCTTTGATGCGCATCGCTTAGCAAAGTTTGCTAAAACAAAAGGTCAAGAAGAAGTAATTACTGAAAAATTACTCTATGCGTATTTTACAGAATCAAAAAATCTTGGTGATCGTGAGGTTCTTGTAAGCGTAGCGGAAGAAGCGGGCTTAGATCGCTCAGAAGCACTAGCCGTTCTGGAAGATAAAACGTCGTACTCAAATGATGTCCGTATTGATGAAAGTTTAGCGCAACAATACGGCGTAACGGGTGTTCCGTTTTTTGTCATTAATCAAAAGTATGCTATTTCAGGCGCACAGCCAAAAGAAACGTTCACAAGTGCTCTTGAAAAAGTATGGGCAGAAGAAAACCCAGCTCCTAAACTGCAGGATTTATCTGGGGATAGCTCTGTAGATGCAGCCTGCGTGGATGGGAACTGTGCCGTTCCATCAAAAGATGAACAATAACTAGTAAGTTATATCGTAAGAAAAAAGGAGAGAGCTTAAGCTCCTCCTTTTTTAATGGAATAATTTATTCACTTTTTCTTCGTTGTTTAGATAATCTGTAGCTAACTCTTTTAGTGACTGTTCACTGGAGAAATCGCTTAGTTGTTGAGTATACCAGCTTTCCAACTCCTTTTTTGTAAGTGTATATTCAGTATCATCAAATTGAAAGGTGATCCAGTTTGCATTTTGAATTAACGCAAAGATAAAGGTAGCGTTATAAATAGTGAATTGTTAAAATTAAACAAATGTGTAGCATTCCTTCAAGAAGTGAGCTTAGATTTCACAATATTGACAATAGAAATAAATTGAATATTTTGGTAATGTGTAAGTGGGACAATTGGGAAAAGGAGTATCTATGAAAATATCGTTTATAAGACATGGTAAATCTGCTTGGAACGAAAATGAAAAAATAAGCAGTGAACAATTTCGTGAATGGGTGTCAGCTTATGACGAAAAAGGCGTTCAGGAAGAAGAAGAGTACCCGCAGTCAACGGTCGAAGTTGTTGCTAGCAGCGGCATCGTACTAACGAGTGACTTAAAAAGAAGTCAACACTCAGCTAATCTATTGACGAGAGGGTCACGATTAAACTCAGACAGTATCTTTAGAGAAGTAGAGCTCCCTCAATGTACATTTGGTCAGTTTATTAAATGCAAACCAGCTGTTTGGCTTGTCATATTAAGGCTTTTATGGCTGGCTGGATACAGTCAGTCATGTGAGTCGTACAAGCAAGCGAGAAAGCGAGCAAAAATTGGAGCAGAACGCTTAGTTCAATATGCCAAAAATAAAGAGACAGTTGTCCTTGTTGGTCACGGATTTTTTAATCGTTTACTCGCAAAAGAACTAGAGAAAATGGGCTGGGTTACATATGAAAAAATGAGCAGCAAACATTGGAAGTGCATTACATATGAGTCGCCTTAATAAGTAGGTAAAGTCATCGCTTTTGGAAGCGATGGCTTTTTTATCTTTTTGGAAAAATGTTGACATATACAGTTAAACTATATATAGTTTAACTGTATAAAGTTGAACTGTATAAAGAGGGTGAATAAGTGAAAAAGCATAAACTTCTTCCGTTATCAGAAACAATGCACTATATTTTATTAGCTTTACGAGAACCTTTGCACGGATACGCGATTATGAAAAGAATTGAAGAGCTAAGTAATCATGATGTTCGGATTGCAGCCGGAACGCTATACGGAGCGATTGAAAATTTATTAAAACAAAAGTGGATTAAGCAGGTTCCATCTGATGATCCGAGGAGAAAAGTATATAACATCACAGACGAAGGGAAGCGTATTTTGAAAGTTGAACAACAGCGCTTAGCCCATATACTTTCTTTATATAAGGAGTGAGTGATCATGAAGAAATTTAAACTGTTTATCGATGTGGAGAAAGAAGAAGACTGGCTCAATGAAATGATAAGAAAAGGATGGCTTTGTCAACGAGTTGGGATGTTTGGAAGCTATCGTTTTATTAAAAGCTCTGCTGTAAGTCATGTTATTCGACTTGATCACCAAACGTTTAAAAATAAAGCTGATTTCTTATCTTATAAAACGCTCTATGAAGACTATGGGTGGAAGCATATTGCTGGAACAAAAATGAGTCATACACAGTATTGGATGGGGGAACCAGACGGAGATACGGAGTTGTTTTCAGACCTTTCTTCTCAAATTTCGTATTACAAGCGATTAATGAACTACAATGGTTTCTTCATGGTCTTTATTTTGTTTTTCATTATGATGTTTTACTCTGATAAAAACTTTGAAGCAGTTTGGAATCCAAAAGCAGCTTACTATACTCAAGGCCTTTGGGAGATGGAAAATCCTCAATTTATATTGGGCTTTCTATTTGAAACGCCCTTTGCTTTAATGAGATTTTTGAGCCCGTGGATTATGATTATATGTGGAATTATATTTGTCTTAACTTATCGGAAGTATGCAAAAAAAGTTAAAGAGCTATCTTCGTAACAGCAAGGGCAGGCTTCAGGTTTGAAGCCTGCCCTTGCTGTTTGTACATTCTTAGTAACAAGAGAATCAATATGTAAAAAATGTAATTTAAGTTATAGTGTTCCTTTGAAATAACTGGTAAACTATACATGATTACTGGGAGGTGAAGGTGTTGGCAAAGCAGATTTACAACGGGCGCTATACGGCAGATTGAGAAGAAGATATGGTTGTGTTTATTATCGGTATGAGAATTAATAAACTATTTTCTTTCTCAAAATGGCTTCCTGTATTTATGGCAATGCCGCCGATGATAAAAGAACTTTATCAAAACAAAGAGCTCGGCTTTTTACATACGGAAATGTCTTTTTCATGGAAAACAATGACTTTAATACAATACTGGAAAAGCTTTGAACAACTTGAGTCCTATGCAAAAGGAGCTCGTCATTTAAAAGCATGGAAGAAGTTTAATCAGCGAATTGGAAGCGATGGAACGGTTGGGATCTATCATGAAACGTATAAAGTCGAAGCAAATGCGTATGAGTCCATTTATGCAAACATGCCGCTGTTTGGACTGGCGAAAGCAAAAGGGCACAGGCCTGTAAATCGAGGGTTAGAGTCTGCGAGAGAAAGGTTGACGAAAGAGCATTCATAAATTCATTGTTGGTTACAATTGCAAATTAATAATGGTACTTAAAAGCTTTTGTTAACGAATAATAGAAAAAAGTAATGAAACAACCAAGAGTGAAGTGAAAGATGAAGAGTTTAAAAGTGGCTTATAGCTGCTTTTTTTAGCGAGGAGAGGAATATGAATAACAAGTTAGTCCGTGGCACGTTTTTTTTAACAGCTGCTACGTTTATCTCAAAAATCTTAGGGTTTGTTTATATTATTCCATTTATGAATTTGGTAGGAGATGAAGGATACGCTCTTTATAAATATGCGTATGGGCCTTATGGTCTTATGATTAGCTTATCGACAATGGGTCTCCCGCTAGCCGTTTCCAAGTACGTGTCAAAATATAATGGGCTAGGAAACTATCGGGCAAGTCAAGATTTATTGAAGTTTGGCTTGTTTTTAATGATGGTGACTGGGTTTATAGCATGCGCAACTTTATATGCTTTAGCTCCAACTTTAGCCCATTTCGTTGTTGGAAGGCAAGATGGAAGTGGAAATAGTATTGATGACGTAGTTTACGTAATTCGAATGGTCAGCTTTGCTCTTCTTATCATTCCAGCAATGAGCTTACTACGAGGGTATTTTCAAGGCAATCAATCAATGGGTCCCTCGGCTTTGAGCACGGTAATTGAGCAGGTCGTTCGCGTTCTGTTTATCGTATGTGGCGCGTATGCTGTGTTAACAATGTTTAATGGTAGTATAACAAGCGCGGTTGGAGTGGCGACATTTGGTGCAGTGATGGGAGGCGGCGCAGGTCTTCTTATATTGGTAACTGTGTATCAAAAGCGCAAGCATTTTATTTATAAACAAGTACAGAACAGTCGAGAGAACAAAAGAATTCCGATTGCTTCAATGTTAAAGGAGTTATTAAGTTATAGCATTCCATTTGTAATTGTTGGATTAGCCATTCCTATCTATCAAAATATCGATACGTTTACAATTAATGCGTTGTTTCAATCGATTGGCTATACCCAAGAAAAAGCCGAAACAGTCAATGCAGTTATTGGTCTTGCGCAGATATTGGTAATGATTCCAGTCTCACTAGCAACTGCTTTTGGGATGTCACTGCTTCCAAGCATTACGACTTCTTATACAAAAGGTGAAATAAATAATGTGAAGCAGAAAATTACGCAGGTTCTGCAGCTCTTTTTCTTTTTGACGCTTCCTGCTGCTGTTGGTTTATCACTGTTAGCAAAGCCTGTTTATCGAATGATTTTTCTGTCAGGAAGCAGCTATGAGCTGGGAGGTTTTGTTCTCCAATGGTACGCACCAATGGCCATTTTATTTGGTTTATTTACTATTACAGCAGCTATTTTACAAGGAATTAATCAGCAGAAAAAGGTCATTGCTGGTTTGCTAATTGGGATTATACTGAAGCTGAGTCTAAATATTGCACTACTTTCATCTTTTAAAGAACTCACACCAATTTTGGCGACGTACGTAGGCTATGGCGTCTCTGTTTTATATAATTTCCATCTTATTAAAAAAGCTCTGTCATACCGCATCATCCCCGAGCTTGCCAGAATGAAAATATCTATTGTGCACGTAACGTTCATGGGAATCGTTGTGTTTATCATGAGCAAATTGTTAACGGTTTGGTTAGCAGGCGCTGTACAGGATTATACTGCTTCTGTCCTTACAGCTATTCTTTCAGCAATAGCGGGAGCAGGTATTTATATGGGTTGCAGTTTTAGTAACAGCGAAATACGGGATCTATTTAAAAAGCCAAGGAGAAAAGTATCATGATGCTTTTCTCCTTAGTTATTTACTCAACTTTCGCATCGATAAATGTGCTATAAATTCATCTAGCTGTAGTTGCTGATGTCATTCAAGTACTATCATTGACACATAAAAATGCATGAAAAAACACCTATCCGTTTGGTATAGTTGATTTGTCGAGAATCAAACATTCCATACAGAAGAGGTGTCCTCTATATGATAGCGAATCATGACCAATCTAAGCAACTACCAAATGAAATAAAATCTACTTTTAAAGAACTAAAAGTATTGAAACATCTTAGAAAAGCTGGGATTACCAAGTCTTTTGGCTTTACCTGTGCTTATTTATTTCAGCTCATTTTCTGTTTGATCTTTGAAAACAAAAACTGGTTTCGAACACTTGAAAGTAAGAAATCTACCGATATTCCAGCTAAAGATGCGGTCTATCGTTTTTTGAACCGTTCCACTTATTCATGGAGAAGGTTTCTGCTTTTATTAAGCGCACACTCGATTGAAAAAGTAAGTAAGCTTACAAATCATGAGCGTATCAAAGTGTTGATTGTTGATGATTCATCTTATGATAAAAATCGAAGTAAATCGGTTGAACTTCTTGCGCGTTGTTTTGACCACGCTTCTCAAAAAATGCGCTTCTACAAAGGCTTTCGTATGCTTACATTGGGATGGTCTGACGGTACAACGTTTATGCCTGTAGACTTTTTGATACTACGTCAAGAAAATAGACACAGATTTCTACCGCACTTTCGCTTGGTAGCCTTCATAAAAAGTTTAAATTTATAAAGATTTAAACTTTTTTATGAAGGAGAAATCAAGATGCGAATTTCCTGTACATTTGTTCAAATTCATTCGGTGTGCAATACCCCAATGTCGAATGAATTCGCTTGGAATTGTAAAAGAACTCAATGTATTCAAATAGTGACTTCTTTGCTTCTTCTCTCGTTTTATACTTTGTTTGGTAAACAAGCTCTCGTTTTAGAATCCCGTGAAAGGACTCAATGCAAGCGTTGTCGTAACAATTTCCTTTCCGGCTCATGCTGCCAGTCATATTGTACTTTTTTAATAGATTTTGATATTCACAAGAAGCATATTGAACACCGCGATCTGAATGATGGACCACTCCATTCCCAGGTTTTTGGCGTTTGTAAGCCATCTTTAACGCAGAGATAACTAATTCTTTGGTCATTTTTTTATCCATGGCCCATCCTATTATCTTACGAGAATATAAATCCATTACGGTCGCCAAATACAACCAGCCCTCATTCGTTGGAATATAAGTGATATCCGTAACCCAGAACTGGTTTGGTTTACTCGCTTTAAACTGTCGATTTAAGACGTTTTCACTTACTGGGTGATGATGCCTCGAATTGGTCGTAGCCTTGTACTTTTGGACTGTACAAGACTTCCAGTGGTTCTTTGTCATTATTCGGGAGACTGTACGCTCACTTACTTTAACACCACGCTTTTTTAGTGTTTTCGTAATTTTAACACTGCCATAACGTTGCTTGAATTCAAGGTGAGTCTTTAATATCTCTTGTGAGAGTTTTTCATGCTTCTTCTGTCTTTCACTAATGTTTACCAGTAGCATATAGGGCAACAGAAGGAAGGCCAAATACAAGCAGTTCGAGCATTATATGCATAGACATAGATAGTTGAACTTGGGAACGTGGAGAACCGAAAACTCCCCAAACAATTGCAATTATTAATGGAGCACCTATTGCTAACAGTACTCTCATTACCCCTTTTCCAGTTTGTGCTCCCCAGTAAGCTAGTGAGCCAAGTGCAAATAATTCTAAGGAAAATCGCAACGCCAAATTTAAAACCTTTATGAGTGAAAGAATATTCATTTTAAATTAATCTCTTAAATATTCACTTTTTTTACTCTCTTGTTTAATTGCATCTATCCCTGTTAAAAAAATATCTATTAATGTATGAAAGCTTATATCAAGATCAAGAGGAAGGCCGAACCCTCTCTTCTGTTCAAGCGAAGCAAAACCATGTAAGATACTTCGTAATCCCCGTGTCGCGTGTATTGTTTGATCTTCTCCTAAGTCGTATTCATTAAGTACTTGAATAACAGTATCAACTGTTTCATTTTGTATGCTCCTAAGCTCCAGATCTTCAGGGTCAGGAGAACGAAGCATTGCTTCGTACAAACCAGGGTGATTACGAACAAAAAACATGTAAGCTTCTCCTAATGCACGAACTGCATTATCTTTTGAACGCCCTACAGTTGCACGTAGTAATACTTTATGAAGTTGTTCGTAACCATAAACAGCAAGCTTTTTTCTTAACGCTGGTAATCCGTTTATATGGTTATATAGAGAAGGTGGACGAATATTCAACGTTTTTGCAAGAGAAGCTAATGTTACTTCATCTATCCCTTGTGTATCTGCCATTTTTGTAGTGGCTTGTAAAATAGTATCTAAATCAAGTCCTGGTCTTGGGGTCATATTTAACTATTCCTTTCTTAAAATATACTAAATGTGTTCAATATTTAACTTAGCTTTTGTAATAGCGTGGGTTATAGCTTTTTCTGGTTGTTTTAACATTTTTCCATGCCCTACAGCAAGTAATGAAGGGTTATATTCTAGTAATTTATGTGCACTCTGAAGTGCAGTTTCCTTATTCCACGTAGCCATTGCTGGAAAAGGAAATAAAGGTCTAAGTTGGCCAGTTACTGCCATACCACCTCTTGTTTGGAAAGCATCACCAGCGATTAAGGTTCTACTACGCGTATCAAAATATGCCATTGAGCCTGGCGTATGTCCAGGAGCAGCTATCGCGATAAGTGAACCAATTTGATCTCCATTTTGTAATAAAATATCTGCTCGGGTTTTCAAATTTTTAGGTACTCCACCACGTATAGGAGTATCTGGTTCATTAGGATCCAGTGTAATGTCCCCACTCATTAATCGAGCATCTCTACTTGAAATATGTACAGGAACATCGGGAAGTAGTTGTTTTATCTTATCAAGTGCTCCTACGTGATCGTCGTGCGCATGTGTCAGAAGAATACGTGTAATTGGTTTATTAATTTTTTTAGCAGCTTTTAATATTTTCTTAGCACTGTAAGGAAGTGCAGCATCAATTAAGGTTAGACTATCATCCTCTTCAACTAGGTAACAATTAACCGGGAAAAAACGGGGTAAAAAAGTCAATTGATATAAATGTCCTTCGCGAATGATCCTCATAGGAACATCTCCTTCTCATATTAGCTTTAAAACTATTGTTATTTATATATTAACTAATATAGTTAGTTAATGCAAGCTAAGATACGTTTTTTTATTACTTTCTAGTTCTTATACTGTAACTTCTAATTTTTTTAGACCATACATAAGAGGGCTTTGAAGTGGTTCACGTATGGGTTGGAGCTACTGATTATTAGAAGGTATTGGCGCGAGCATTTTAAAAAGCGTCCTGATATTCAAGCAGCCCACGTTGTTCCAGATTTAAGAGCCATATTAGAAGCAATTGAACAAGGCATGGGGATAAGCGTCTTACCAACGTATTTAGTTCAAGGTTCAATCGCACAAAATCGCTCTAAAGTATTGTTTTCAACACTGCACGTCTCCAATACAATTTATGCTGCTTATAAATCGGATCATAAAAGTCACCCTGCGTTTCAAGAGATACTTTTAAAATTACAGAAATAGCATGAAGTCGCGTTTAGGCTTCATGCTTTTTTTATATAGAGCTTGCTTTTTAGGTTAAAGTATAGTTTAATTACACTTATATAAATTAATCATTAGGTAGCTAATGATTCTGAAAATTCAAGGTAAGGTGCGAATGGATAAGAAAAATAAACATCAAATAGAAGAGGTAGATCGTTTAAAGGTTTTATCTGAAAGCCTAGGAGAAGACGTTGATTTACACGCAGTAGCAGTTGCTACCAATCTCTACAGAGCAGCTCAATCTTTGCGCATTGTGATGGAACGCGACGTACTATCAGCTCATAAACTATCGTGGACTGCATTTTCATTACTATATGATGTGTGGGTATGGGGGCAAAGGGAAACAAAAGAGTTAGCTGTTTCTTCAGGCGTTACGACGGCAACAATTAGTACCATAACGAATACATTAGAGCGCAAAGGCCTATGTAAGCGCAGTGCTGACCCAAGAGATAGACGTCGTGTTAGCATTAGCCTAACAGAAAAAGGTGAACAAGTAATTAAAGAGCTGTATCCAAAATTTCATCAAGGTGAAAAGAAGCTTGTTCATTCAATGGAAGTAAGTGAGCAAGAACGGTTAGCTGAGCAGCTTCGCTATATGATTCAAAATATTAATAACGTATAGGCATTGAGAGGATCTTAGTAGTTTTTATCTCCCTATTTTTCAGAGAGCCAGTGGACGGTGTGAACTGGTATATAGATAAAAGTGAATTACATTCCTTGAGCTTTCTTTGTGTAGCAGCAAAGAGCGGTGAGTAGCCGTTAAAAAATGAAGTGGAAGAGAACATCTCTCTTCAACAAGGGTGGTAACGCGTGTAAAAGCCACGTCCCTTATTTAGGGGCGTGGTTTTTATTATTTTTAAGGAGGAAGTAAAATGGAAAACTTTTTAGCACAAGCAACAGAAAATCAAAAAGCAGAGATTGAGAGGCAGTACAAATTATATAGTTTTGGAACTCAGGAAATCATTCCTGCGGATGAACTGAAGCAAAAAGTAGCAAAGGCCGTTATAACAGGTGCACCGCTGAAAATTAAGCTAGGATTGGACCCTTCAGCTCCTGATGTTCATTTAGGGCATACAGTCGTATTAAATAAGCTTCGTCAATTTCAAGAAAATGGGCATGTTATTCAGCTTTTAATCGGTGATTTCACAGGTAAAATTGGTGATCCAACGGGTAAGTCTATTGCGAGAAAACAATTAACGGATGAGGAAGTCAAGCATAATGCCAAAACGTACTTTGAACAATTCGGAAAAGTGCTAGATATGAACAAAGTAGAACTTCACTATAATTCCTTTTGGTTATCAAAGCTTAATTTTGAAGACGTCATTAATTTAGCAGGGAAAATTACCGTATCACGCTTACTAGAACGAGATGACTTTGAAAAGCGTTTAGGAGAAGGAAAGCCAGTTTCTCTTCACGAATTTTTCTATCCACTTATGCAAGGGTATGATTCTGTAGAATTAGAATGTGATATTGAACTTGGTGGGACAGATCAGCACTTTAATATTTTAATGGGACGTCACTTTCAAGAGAAGTATGGAAAAGAAAAGCAAGTAGCCATGCTTATGCCTTTATTAGAAGGGTTAGATGGAGTAGAAAAGATGTCTAAGTCCAAAAAGAACTACATCGGTATTGATGAAGAGCCTTGGAACATGTATGGAAAAGCAATGTCAATTCCAGATGAACTCATGATAAAGTACTACAAGCTTGCTACGGATGTACCTTTAGAAGAAATTGAAGAGATGGAACGAGGTTTAACAATGAACACGAAACATCCTCGAGATCTAAAGATGCAGCTTGGTAAAACAATTGTACGAATGTACCATGGTGAAAAAGCTGCACAAGAAGCTGAGAATCATTTCAAAACGGTCTTCCAAAAAGGAGCTTTGCCAGATGATATTCCGGTGGTGAAATGGGAAGGTTCAGAACAACTTCCAATCATTGAGCTATTGGTTGAGCTAGGACTTCAAACCTCTAAAAGTGAAGCCCGTCGGATGATTAAAAATGGTGGGGTAAAACTAAATCAAGAAAAAGTAACAGATGAAAACTTACAAGTAGCCATAGAAAATGACTTAATTGTTCAAGTTGGCAAAAGAAAATTTGTTCAGCTTAAAAGATAACGGAGAAAGCTCTCATACCAGAGAGCTTTTTTTCATGGCTACATATTATGATTAAAAATGTAAATAGTAGTAGTATCAAAAAAAGTAAAGATATAGAGATGAGAACGCCTAAATTAGAAGCCGTGCTATGTAGTATTGCTTTTAAGGGACTTACTCAGAATTTACATAAGAGATTAATCAAAGGTATTTTATTTATCTTGATAAAGTATAGGAGGCACCATAAATGACAAGTCATATACCACTTAGCTCAAGTGAACTAGCAACGCTATGGATGACGTATCAACAAAAAACAATGTCTCAGCGGTTACTGGAACATTTCATTGAGCATGCACAAGATGAAGAAGCTAAAGAAATTTTAACATCTACGCATAATAAAATTGTTCATTATATAGAAAGAATAAAACAAATTTTTGAACAAGAAGGAGCCGTTGTGCCCGTTGGATTTACAGAACAAGACGTAAATACAGAGGTACCAAAACTTTACGACCACCTATTTGACATTATGTTTTTACGCTTATTAAAGCAAATGAGCATGGGGTTACACACTCTTCATTTAAGCATGGCACATCGTGATGATATCGTGTCTCTATTTCAAGAGCTAACAGAATTTACGCAAGGCGTATATAGCAAATGCGTAGATTATTTACAGAAAAAAGGTGTTCTAGTGAGACCACCTGTGGTATCCATGCCAAAAGAAGTAAAGTTTGCTAAAGGTACAGGGTATATGAATGGTATGAAGCTATTTTCTGAAAAGCGAGCGCTTAATACGGTCGAAGTAGCGCATATTCATTATGCAGTGGAAACAAATATTTTAGGCATGCAAATGATAACAGGATTTGCACAAGCTGCTAATGAGCCAGAAGTACGTAAATATTTTATAAAAGGGAAAGAGTTATCAAAGAAAATTATCGCTAACTATACGCAGCTGCTTCTCGCCAGCGACATTCAAGCTTCATCGACGTGGGCTGGTAAAGCAACAAATTCTCAAATAGCACCATTTTCAGATAAACTCATGATGTACTGCACAAGTATCTTCTGTAGCTTCGGATTGGGAAGCAACGCGCTTGGAACAGCCTTTAGCTTACGAAATGACCTTCCGCTACTTTTAATTGATACGGCTAAAGATATCTTAACCTATGGTCAAGAGGGTGGGAAAATTATGGCAAGGAACGGCTGGATGGAAGAACCACCGCAGATGGAGGATCGAATAGATTTAACAAAATAAAAAAAGTAAAAAAAGTGCAAGACAACCGTTTGTACATGGTAGAAATTACCCTTCATTTCAGTTATTATAAAAGAAAAATGAGTTGTTAGACAATCAGGTGGCTAACCGTAATAGGGTAGGGGAAAGCGATGTTAAAAGAAACGGTAAAAGAGTATATTGAAGTAGAACTAAGAGGAAGTTCGGGACAAAAAGTAGAGCTTTATGAAGAGGAGAAGGATTTTGCAATGAAAAACGAATTAATTCCAGAAGGCGTCACAATTTCTTCCAAAGCTGATTACACTAGATTTGCGGATGCATATGTGGAGAGAGTAGATAAAGAGTCCGAAAATTTATTATCTGAAGAAGCTGCTGGTACATTTTTAAAAGAGCCAATTCAATATGTTAAAAACCATCCGAATGAGTTTATTTATATTGAATGTCAATCATTTGATGTAATTCGTGTTGAAGGGGTTTCTGTAGAGCTTGATGATGTTTTTCGTACGTACAAAGTGCTTTTAGGACTGCGTCAGCCGAAAAAAGTAGGTTCTCATATCAAAGCATTTTTAACAAATCAATTGTCAGAGGGACAAAACAGCTTTCAAGCACTATTTAACGACAAAGACGGTATGTGGGACATTAATATTGATATCGAATCAATGAAAGGATTTGATGAAAACCTTTCTCTACATGATACGTTTGAATTAATTTATCACGTATTGTTTGAGCTAGTTCAGTATATTGATGAGCAAAAATAAAAAAGGATGAACCATAAGTATTTCAGTTAATGATATATCCAAACTATCGCGAGTTAACTGCTTTTGATAGTTTGGGTATTTTTTGTTGGTTCCAAGACAAGTTTAAAAAGCTAGTGAAATGGAGCTTAGGACACGCGACTCCTACGCTCCATTCCACCCTGTTTCCAACATTGTTTTCACAATCAACAAAAAACCTGAACGATTAAAAGTGAGAAACTCTCAATCGTTTAGGTTTATCATTGGCTGAAATCCTTATATCTCAGCCTCTCAATCATGAAGTTAGATTTAGCGACTACCACCATAAATATTACCTGCAGAAGAAGTAATAGTGCCATTGTTGACATTCAACGTATAGGATAGCCCGCCAGAACCAGACCATGTTGAAAGGTTAAACGTGTTTCCGTTAAAGAGTTTATAAATAGAAACGTTGTTGAATGTTAGCGGTACCCCACTTAAACAAGTAGTTGGTGCTTGGTTTGTTTTCGCCATATAAACTGCAGCGTTTACAGATCCTGGCTGCGTAACGACCATTAATCATCCATTTAAATGCTTCGTCTACATCCGTACTGCCTCCCGTGTAGACTTGTCCGAAAGTCGTGGTTGTCGCTTTATCAACTGAACTGCCCTTTGTATAGAGCGTATAGTTAGCTGCTGCAGCTGAGGTTGGTAAGGTAGATAGAAGTAGTCCTCCTGTTAAAGCGATGCATGTGATCATACGTTTACCAAAGTGGTTTCTCTACAGATAATTAATCTATAATGGGTGTATATGGTTGAATGAACCTGTGTTAAACAACCACTAAAATAGAGAGAGTGATAACATGAGTCAATTTCCTGAGTTTAAAGAAC
The DNA here is from genome assembly GCF_038050335.1 of Priestia sp. FSL W8-0001. Taxonomy (NCBI): domain Bacteria; kingdom Bacillati; phylum Bacillota; class Bacilli; order Caryophanales; family Bacillaceae; genus Priestia; species Priestia sp. FSL W8-0001. The sequence continues at coordinate 2,465,372 of NZ_JBBPAL010000001.1, read as the reverse complement.
AAACAGTATTAATTACAGGTACCTCAAGCGGGTTTGGTTTACTTAGCGCGTATCACCTTGCCAAAGCTGGATATAATATCATCGCTTCAATGCGCAATTTAGAAAAGAAAAGTGCTCTGCTAAGGATGTTAGAAAAAGACAAGTTAAAGGAGAGGGTAACGTTTGTTGAACTAGACGTTACGTCTCAGCGTTCAGTTGACCAGTTAACTGCATTTTTAGATAAGGGTAACGGGGTTGATGTGTTAATTAATAACGCAGGATTTGCGTTTGGTGGTTTTAGCGAAGAAATTCATATAGATGAATACAAAGAGCAGTTTGAAACGAACGTATTCGGTGTCATGAGGGTGACTCAAGCGGTGCTTCCGTTTATGCGAGAAAAGCGCAGGGGTAAAATTATTAATATTAGCAGCATCAGTGGGTTAATCGGCTTTCCGGGATTATCGCCGTACGTATCTTCTAAACACGCACTCGAAGGATATAGTGAAAGTTTACGGCTTGAGTTAAAGCCGTTTGGAATTGATGTTGCTTTAATTGAACCAGGTTCTTATGCGACGAATATTTGGACAACAGGTAAGAAGGTATCGAAGCATTCGTTGAATGAAGGATCTCCTTACCACGCTTATATGCGCGCAATTGAGAATGAGCTACAGGCTGGTGAGAAAAACCTTGGTGACCCTGATCAAGTTGTTTCTTTACTTCTTTCTTTGTGTAACCAATCTCAGATAAAAAAACTTAGATATCCTGTTGGTAAAGGGGTCAAGTTATCCATATCGGTAAAGCGTATGCTTCCGTGGAGCGTTTGGGAGAGAGTCATCATTAAAAAGTTGTTGAAATAAGACATTAAGAGCTTTTACATAAGTGAAAGACTTTTTAGGGTTTGCATGCCAAATTCTTCTATCGTATACTGAGTTAATTAACGAAAAATTAAAAATTATGAAACGATTAAGGAGGACAACATGAGTGAACCCAATATTGTAAGAAGTGGCCCTAATCATTATATTTGTGAAATAGGTGCTGCGAAGAAAATTGACGAGTATATAGCAAGTTTTTCTAGACCAGTAGTTTTTACAGGATTCAAATCATTTGATGCTTTTAATCAATACGGTGTATTGCCTGAACATATTCCAGTTATCCAGCATAAAGGGTATTGTTATGATGAAGATATTCATACCTATGCAAAAGAACTTTATAACGTTGATTTGGTAATTGGAATTGGTGGAGGTATTGTACTAGATAGTGCAAAATCATTAGCGGATTATTTAGACGTTGAAGTTATTCTTGTGCCAACGATTCCTGGAACATGTGCAGCAACAACGCCTCTTAGCGTGATGTATGATGGAGACGGGCAGTACGTTCGCGTTGATTACCATAAGAGAGCGAGCTTTTTAACAGTTGTAGACCCAAAGCTTTTACTTTCATCTCCTGTTAACTATGTTAAAAGCGGCATTGGAGATACTCTAGCAAAATGGTACGAAGCAGATGCGATTATTCGAAACACGAAAAACGCACATGAACTTTCAGCAATGGTATATTCAGGTCTTAATCAAGCAAAATATATTAGAGATATATTGATGGCAGATAGCGAAGCTGCTATTAAAAATTTACAAGAACAGAAGGTTACCCCGGCATTTACGAGGGTAGTAGAATCCATTATTATGATTGCTGGAACCGTTGGAGGATTTGCGGTTCAGTATGGGCGGGTATCAGGTGCTCACGCAGTTCATAATGGACTTAGCTTTGTTGAAGAAGCTCATCATGTTCTTCATGGTCAAAAAGTGACATATGGTATTTTGGTTCAGCTCATGTTAGAAAACCAATTAGAAGTGGTCAAAGAACTTATACCGTTTTACGAAGCGTTAGGGTTTCCGCGCACGCTCTCAAACTTAGGGATTAAAGAAAAAGAAGAAGCTAAACAGCTAGTAGCAACTCATGCAATTAAGGAAGAAGAAGCTCTTCGCTTTATTGGGGATTTTACAAAAGAAGAAGTAATAAATGCAATGGACCAAGTAGAGGACTTCACATTAAGCACACGTCTATAAAGGCAATGAATGAAAGGTATGAAAAAATGCCTCTTAAAAGAGAACAATTTTTCATGCCTTACGTTGTTTTTAGACGTTTATATTCACTAATAAACGTTGAGGGATCTGCTTGAATTTCATATTTGAAAACACCTTGATGAGTATGTAAATACAGTAATCCTTTTTCTGAAGAAAAGGGTTTATATGAAATGTCCAAAACTTGTTCTAGCGTGAAAGACCGCGCGTTACACTTTACTTGAGTAGTGAAAAGCTGGAGTTCGTACTCTTGTTTTATATAATATTGCTGAAAGCGATCAACTTTTCTAACCACATATGAATACATAATGCTGGAAATTAGCATAGTGTAGACTCCCTTCTAAAGGTTTTTGTAGGGCTATGATAGCATGAGAGTGTCAAAAAGCGAAACATTTGACAATGAAACTTACATTTTCTAAAATGATAGTAATTATAGGATGTTGCTCTAAGGGGAGTAGCTTTTACAATAAGGTCGTCAGTACAGAGCATATGCTCTCGGCTTTGTTGGAAACGAGTTCGTTGTTAGCAAGACCTTACCAATAAGCAGGTAGAGGTCTTTTAGGTTATGAACATGCCGCTACCTAATTGGTAACGGCTATTTGCATATTTAAACATAAGGTTGGGGATTTTGTGAAACTATTATCATTACAAATGTCAGCGTATATTCAAAAAGAGGTGGAACAGCTTCAAGAAAAACTTTCACCTTTTACGAAGAAAGTATCACGCTATATGTTTTGGTCACTGCCTCTCATCGCAGTTTCTGTCTTCAATTTAGGGTTTATGCTTTTTACAGATCCTGTTACTCGTGAAGCGCTACCGATGTTAGGTATATATGCTCTGATTGGAGCAATTGGTATGGCGTTATCAAGAGAAACGAAATTAAAGCGTAAAGAAATGCGGAAGGTAGGAGCAGAATACGCAATTGAGCGCATTCAAAAAAGTGAAGTGGTCTCTTCATATCGTAAAGAAGAATACATTGAGCGAATTAAAGCACAGCCGCTTGCAATGATGGCTCATTTTATCCAGTTCTTAAGCGAGGAAGAAAATAGAATGAAACGTGCAAATATGTAACTTTGTAATGACAGGTATTCCTTAGTGAGTACCTGTTTTTTTATATAATAAAAAATATGTTAGGTTTTTTTACATGAAAATTGAATTTATTTATGATATACTGTAACTAGTTTCAATTTTCTAAAAAATGAAACGTTAGATTTTTTGTCAAGGGGTGGAAGAAGAAATGACGGTTTTACAAACTACTGAGCAAGACAACAGCGTCGCATTGCGTCGAGACGTCAAGTTTCTTGGACAACTACTAGGAAATGTATTAATTTATGAGGGTGGACAAGAGTTACTTAATAAAGTTGAAAAAATACGTGAAGTGGCAAAAATACTTCGTGAACATAATAATCAGGATATCTATGAACAGTTAAAATCTGAAATAACAAGCATTGAAGATCCAATGAGACAGCAAGTCATTCGTGCATTTTCTGTTTATTTTCATCTAGTTAATATTGCGGAACAAAACCACCGCATTCGCCGCAAGCGCGAGTATCAGCAGCAAGAAGAAGCAAACATACAGCCTGGATCACTTGAAAAAGCAGTAAGTGATTTGAAAAATAGTGGCGTAACAGCGGACGTTATTACAAAACTTCTTGAAACGCTGTCTTTAGAGTTAATTATTACAGCGCATCCAACAGAAGCAACGAGAAGAAGCGTGCTGGACATCCATAAGCGAATTGCTGATATTTTACAAGCGTTTGAACAAAAATCAGTAACAAAACGTGAACGGGAAGAGTTAGAAGAGCAGCTTTTTAACGAAGTCATGATTTTATGGCAAACGGCTGAACTACGAGATCGTAAGCCGCGCGTAATGGACGAAGTGGCAAATGGATTATACTATTTTGATGAAACGTTGTTTGAAGTATTACCACATATTCATCAAGAGCTGGAGGATTCATTGAAACGCTACTATCCTGAGCAGCAGTGGCAAGTGCCAAACGTTCTGCGTTTTGGATCTTGGATTGGTGGAGACAGAGATGGTAATCCAAACGTAACGCCAAAGGTAACGTGGCAAACCTTAACAAAGCATCGTAGCGTAGCGGTTCGTAAGTATAGAGCAGCTTTATTGAATTTAAGGGAGCGCCTAAGTCAATCAACAAAGCGAGTTTTAATTTTAGAAGATTTAGTGCAATCGGTTGAACAAGAAAAACAGCTTTTGCCTCAAAAGAAAAGATGGCGCGTGCCTCATGAGGTATATCGCTGTAAATTAACGATTATGCTTCATAAGTTAGAATATGTTGGACAAGAAGGTGGGTATAAGCAGGCTGACGAGCTACTTAATGATATTAAGCTTATTCAAAAAAGCTTACGTTTACATCATCCGATGCAATATGAATTGAAAAGCGTTCGTCAATTAATTCGTCAAGTAGAATTGTTTGGCTTCCATTTAGCAACGCTTGATATTCGAAATCATAGCGGTGAACATGAAGCAGCAATTAAAGAGATTTTATATTCAGTTGGCATTGTAGAAGACTATTCTTCCTTGACAGAAAAAGAAAAGTTGGAGCTGCTAAGCGGAATCTTACAAGATCCTCGTCCGCTTATTTCGTTCACTGAAGACTATTCGCCAGAAACAAAGCAAATAATTGAAGCGTTTCAAATGATTAAGCGTGCACATGAAGAATTCGGAAAGCGTTCGATTGAAGTCTACTTAATTAGCATGACCCAATCAGCTAGCGATTTATTAGAAGTAATGGTTTTGGCAAAAGAAGCAGGAATCTATCGTTTGCATGCCAACGGAGAAATTGAAAGTTATTTAAACGTTGCCCCTTTATTAGAAACGATTGATGACTTAACGGCTGGGCCAAAAATTATGGAAGAGCTATTCCAACTTGATTTTTATCGAAAACATTTGGCAGAACAAAATGATTTACAGGAGATTATGCTGGGGTATTCTGATGGAAGCAAGGATGGCGGAACGTTAACAGCAAACTGGAAGCTCTACAAAGCTCAGCAGGAAATTCATGATATGGCGAAGCGCTATAACGTACGCCTTAAATTTTTCCATGGTCGAGGTGGATCTCTTGGTCGAGGCGGTGGTCCATTAAACCGAAGTATTTTATCGCAACCTGCTGAAACGCTAGGAGACGGCGTTAAAATTACAGAGCAAGGAGAAGTATTATCCTCTCGCTATTCGCTATACGACATTGCGCACCGAAGCCTAGAACAAGCGGTTTCAACCTTGCTAACAGCAGCTGCCAAAGTGTCGTCTGAAGCTGAACAAACGGATATTCGTACATCTCAGTGGGAAGAAGCGATGAACATTGCATCAAAAGAAGCGCTTGCTCATTATCAGCATCTTGTGTTTGAAGATCCAGACTTTTTAACATACTTTAAACAAGCAACACCGTTACCAGAGTTAGGTGCTCTTAACATTGGATCTCGTCCAATGAGTCGAAAAGGCAGTGACCGTTTTGAAGACCTGCGAGCTATTCCATGGGTATTTGCTTGGACACAAAGTCGACAGCTTTTGCCTGCTTGGTATGCAGCTGGAACGGGTCTTGTACATCTTATCAAAAAAGAAGGAAGTCTTTCTCTACTGCAGCAAATGTATAAAGAGTGGCCATTTTTCCGCTCAACAATTGATAATTTGCAGATGGCTTTAACGAAAGCAGACTTAATGACTGCGAAAAACTATACTTCAATGGTTGAAGACAAAGCGATTGCTGATCGAATTTTCGGAGCGATTGAGAAAGAGTATACCGAAACGAAAGAAGCAATTCTACAAATTACGGATCAAGAAGAATTAATGGAGCACCTACCGAATATTCAATCGTCTATTCGATTGCGAAATCCATACGTTGATCCGTTAAGCTTCTTCCAAGTCGAACTTATTTCCAAACTTCGTCAAGCAGATGAAGAGCAGGCTGATAGACTTCTACAAGAAGTGTTATTAACTATTAATGGAATTGCGGCCGGCTTGCGTAATACAGGCTGATTTTCTAGCGTATGATGCCCGAAAAAGTGGAGAAGCTAACGGGGTATCAAGCTGGAGGTGATAACATGAGCAATGCAAAAGGACGTTCAAAGAAAAATTTACCGACTGATGCCAATCATGTAAATGCTCAGGAGAAAGCTGAGCAAATGCGTATGACAGATGAGCGCAATCAAAAGCATAATGATGGTCGCAAATACGATGGGAAAATCTAAATGCGCTCTCACAAAAAAACCTTCTACTCTTATCTGGAGAGCAGAAGGTTTTTTTAGCTATTTAAGATGGCATCAATCTGGCGAAGTTCATCTTGCGTAAATGAACGTTTATGAAGGGCTGCAACGTTCTCTTCAATTTGACTTACGCGACTTGCTCCTATGAGGGCAGAGGTAATATTTCCATCTCTTAACACCCAAGAAAGAGCCATTTGAGCTAAGCTTTGATCTCGTTTCTGTGCAATTTGATGAAGTCTTTGCACTTGATTAACCACCTTTGCAGTTACGCGCTTCGCATCTAAAAAGCCGGTTTCTTTTGCTGCTCTCGAGTCTTGTGGAATGCCGTATATGTATTTATTCGTAAGCAACCCTTGCTCAAGCGGACAAAATGCAATGGAGCCAACCTGATGATCTGCTAGCACATCTTGGAGTCCGTCCTCTATCCAACGATTAAACATTGAGTAGCTTGGCTGATGAATGAGAAGGGGTGTGCCGAGTTCATTTAAAATATGCACAGCTTCTTTTGTTTGCTCCGCGCTATAGCTTGAAACACCTATATATAGCGCTTTTCCTTGTTTTACAATTAAATCAAGCGCTTGCATGGTTTCTTCAAGAGGGGTATTAGGGTCAGGGCGATGAGAATAGAAAATATCAACATATTCAAGGCCCATGCGCTTTAAACTTTGATCTAAACTAGCAACAAGGTATTTTTTTGATCCCCATTCTCCATATGGACCTTCCCACATTCGATAGCCCGCTTTTGTAGAGATAATTAATTCATCTCGATAAGAGGAAAAGTCTTCATTTAACATTTTTCCAAACATCTCTTCAGCAGAGCCTGGTGGTGGTCCATAGTTGTTTGCTAAATCGAAATGAGTAATTCCTAAGTCAAAAGCCCGTCTTAGCATGGCTTTTCCATTTTCAAACGAATCTACCCCCCGAAATTATGCCAAAGTCCCAGTGACAGTGCGGGAAGCAGTAAGCCAGAGTTTCCACACCTGTTATAAATCATTTCTTTGTACCGCTGTTCATTTGCGCTGTAAGCCATCACACATGTCCCCCTTTTGTTTAATGAAATCGCTTTAATCATAATAGGGAAATCAAAAAAATGTCACTTAATTTATCTTTTGGATTAGCATTAATAAAAGAATAGTTCATGATAAAATGATAATAAAGCATAGACAAAAGAGGGGGGAATAAGGATGGAAATAGAAAAATACGACGTAGTAAGGTTAACAGAAACATTTCCGGTTATAAAAGAACTTATCCAACTCACAGAAACCTGCTGGATGAACCCAAACAAGCAGTCTTTTCAACTACATAAACAAAAGATGCCACTAACTGAGCAGGACGTTAAGGATGCAGAATCAAGGCTTGACCGGTTTGCACCTTATTTACAGAATGTTTTTCCCGAAACGAAAGAAACAAAGGGAATAATTGAGTCACCTTTGATTGCCATTCCTACAATGAAATCGCGTTTAGAAAGCCGTTTTAGCCAACAAATCGAGGGAGAACTTCTGCTTAAGTGTGACCATGACTTGCCCATTTCGGGTTCAATTAAAGCGCGAGGTGGCATTTATGAAATTTTAAAGTATGCTGAAGACTTAGCTATTAAACATAACATGCTTTCGTTTGAAGATGATTACCGAAAGTTTGATAGTGAAAAATTTCGTTTGTTTTTTCAGCAGTATACAATCGCGGTAGGGTCGACTGGGAATTTAGGATTAAGTATTGGAATAATTAGTGCTAAGCTTGGCTTTCAAGTAACCGTTCACATGTCAGCTGATGCCAAGCAATGGAAAAAAGATTTGTTAAGAAGTAAAGGGGTAACGGTTATCGAGTACACAGATGACTACAGTAAAGCTGTAGAAGAAGGGCGTAAGCAGTCATCACTTGATCCAATGTGTTATTTTGTAGATGATGAAAATTCAAAGCATTTATTTTTAGGTTATGCTGTAAGCGCCATTCGTTTGAAAAAGCAGCTTGCTGCAATGAAGGTCAAAGTAGACAAAAACCATCCTTTATTCGTGTATTTACCGTGTGGAGTTGGAGGTGGTCCAGGCGGAGTGGCTTTTGGCTTAAAGCTTATGTATGGCGATGATGTTCGCTGCTTTTTTGCTGAGCCAACCCACGCACCTTGTATGTTGTTAGGTTTAGCAACAAATCTTCATGATAAAATTTCTGTGCAAGATATTGGTCTTGATAATATAACTGAAGCAGATGGATTAGCCGTAGGAAGGCCATCAGGGTTTGTTGGTCAAGTAATTGGTCCAGTTCTAGAGGGGAGCTACACAATCAGTGATGATGAAATGCATCGATTGTTAGCAGAGTTGGCTGATAGCGAAGGAATTGAATTAGAGCCATCAGCACTAGCCGGTATGATGGGACCAGTAATGACAAACAGACAGCTGTCTCGACAAACACTTGAACATGCGACTCATATTGTATGGGCAACAGGTGGAAGCATGGTACCACTAGCAATAAAAAAAGAGTACTATGAAAAGGGAAAACTGGCTTTAAGGAGATGATAAAAACTCCCCTCATGCATATGAGGGGAGTTTTTATAATGCTACATAATAAGATTCAATAATAGCTTCATCGGAGTGAGGAATATACTCTCCTTTTACAATTTGCGACCCGTTGATACAGCCGCTGGTTAATAAAATAACATCATTTGCTCCTCCAAGCTCTAAGGATTTTAAGACTCCTTCTCTTCTCGTTGGAGCTCGGTGAAGGTTCGAAGCATTGGGATGAGCAAATCCTGTAAATACTTGGTCAATGATATCGTTAGGGTTATGAAAGCCAGGATGGTCAACGGTAACAACAACTTCATCCACTTGTCCCTCAATGATGCTGGCCATTTTGGGCATTTTGTTAAAGTCTCGGATGCCAATTCCAGCAATCATCACAATTAAACGATTATATGTTAATTTTTTTACTTCTTGCAAAAGTCGAGTTAGAGCTACAGGCGTATGAGCATAGTCAAGGATAATCTTTTGATTTTGTGGCCCTTCAATTACTTGGAAACGCCCTTCAGGACTAGCGAGCTGTGGTAGAACGTTAAGAATATCCTCAATGTGAAAATTAAGCAGTAGCGCTGTACCGATAGCTGATAGCACATTAGCAATATTATATTCGCCAAACACAGGGACGGTTACTGGATAAATGTTGTCGTTATAATGAAGCTCAAACGTTGTTCCTTTTTCTTCTACGCTGATAGAATCAGCACGCAGCGTTGCGTTGGAGTTCTTGTTGAGACTATAAGTAACCATTGGATTTTTAAATAGTTGAAGCAAATCTTTTCCCATCAAATCATCATCAACGTTTATAACAGCCGTTTTGGCTTGTTCAAATAGCTTCATTTTACAGTTTTTATAGTGTTCCATCGTTTTATGATACTCAAGGTGTTCTTCTGAGAAATTTGTATGAATAGCGACATCGAATAAAATTCCTTCAACGCGCTTTTGATCAATGGCAATGGATGAAACCTCCATGACAGCTGCCTCATCTCCGAATGTTTCTAGGTCATGAAAAATTTGGTGCAAATCAATTGATTCAGGCGTTGTGGGGGTGCTTTTTTGATAGGTTAATTTTTTATGTGAAGACCAAATCCCCGTCGTGCCAATTGAACCTGTTGGTAATCGGAGTAGCGTTAATAATGAACGTACGTAAGCTGCTACTGTTGTTTTCCCGTTTGTACCAGTTACGCCAATTGTTTTGAGCTTTTCATCCGCTTGTTGGAAATAGAACTTAGAAATCTTTGCCATTGTTTTTCGAACATCATCTACAACGATAAACGTACAGTGCGGATACTTATCATGAAGTTGTTGAAAACAACGATAAACGTACAGTGCGGATACTTATCATGAAGTTGTTGAAAACAACGATGAACGGATCCAAAGACTCCTACAGCTCCTTTTTGAATAGCTTCTTCTATAAATTGATATCCGTCCGCGTTTTCGCCTTTCATGCTAAAAAATAATGACGAGTTTTTGACATGTTTCGAGTGATAAGCGAGATGTAAGACGCGCTGAGAAGTTGGGCCGACTAGTTGCTTAATTTGAATGTCAGGTAACTGTTCAAAGTTTAGTATCATGATTTTCCTCACCATTTAGTTTATTTTACAAGTTAACTTGCAGAAATTACCGTTTATAATGTTCTTACTATTTGTCAGTTTGAATTGAACTATTCGCAAGAACATATATGAACCATACAAAATATCTAAATAGAATTTCAAATTCTGACTCTTTTCCCTTAAAATAAGAGTGATAAACAAGGGGTAATATGGAAAAAAACCTTTTTAATCCTTGGTATCTCGCTATTTACAAAGAAGTTTGCTGCTGTATAGTGAAAAGGGAAATAGTGGAATGTTATGTCAAAAAAAACATGAACATTCATTCATTTATGATTTGTTTTCATGTGAAAATTGTGATAATTATAGAAATTTTTTTACATTTTTTTAAAAATTAATGTATACTTGTAATACAAAGAAATTTTAAAGCGGTTACATATGAGAGGTTTACACTTCATCAAGGGGACTCAGTACAGATTAGTTGGGATCTTACATCGCGTAAATCCCTCTTTCGTGCAGGGAGAAGAATGTTGTAGACGAATAAGACAAAAAGCAAACAGAGAGGGGAATAATAATGTTTGTACCAATTGAGCGTAAGAAAGTATCAAGTCAAGTTCTTGATCAGTTAAAGAAGATGATAAAGGAAAAGACTTTTCCGCCTGAATCTCGCTTACCATCTGAGCATGAGCTTTCGAAAATGTTTGGCGTTAGTCGTGCACCTATTCGTGAAGCGTTAAGCGTTTTGTCAGCTAGTGGATTAATTGAATCCAGACAAGGTGGAGGAAGCTATGTTAAGCGAGTAAACTTAGCAGGCATGCTTGATCCGATGACGTTTGAAATGGTTGAAGCAGACCAGGTGTTAGAATTAGTTGAGATGCGAATTATCATTGAATCAGAAGCGGCAAGCCTAGCGGCTATTCGTCATACCGAAGAAGAACTACTAGAAATTAAAGAATCGTTAGAAGCATTCAAAGGAACGATTAAAAATAGTGCTGAAATTGGTTATGAAGCAGATTATCGCTTTCACCATGATATTGTAAAAGCGGCACATAATTCATTTTTGCTTCACACAGTAGAGAACTTGGGTCATCTATATCGCAAAGCGTTAGCGTATTCGTTAACGCAAAGGCCTGAGAGTCGCAAGCAGGTTCATGAAGATCATGATCGCATCTTTGAAGCAATTAAAAATAGAGATGCTCAAGGTGCAGCAGAAGCAGTTCGTGAACATTTAGAGCATGTTCGTATGAAAGTGAGGCAAGGATAATAGATTCACAAAAAAGAACGCTAGCAATGGCGTTCTTTTTTGTGGCTTCCAAATGCTCTAAAGTAGTTATGCTTGTTTTGGATCAAACAATGCAAACGTTACGTCCGCTTCACAAGCCACTTCGCCATCGACCGACGCAACAGCACGAGCTTTCGCAATCGTACCGCGCACGCGTGTCATTTCTACTTCTAAACGAAGCTGATCGCCAGGAACAACTTGCTTTTTAAAGCGACAGTTGTCGATACCTGCAAATAAGCCAAGTTTTCCTTTGTTATCATCTTTTTTCAACATAACAACGGCGCAGACTTGAGCAAGTGCTTCTACAATTAGAACACCTGGCATAACTGGATATTCAGGAAAGTGTCCGTTGAAAAATTCTTCATTAGCCGTCACGTTTTTAATACCTACGGCACTTTTGCCTTCTTCTACTTCAATAATACGGTCCACTAGTAGAAATGGATAGCGGTGAGGGATAATTTCTTTAATTTGCTCAATTGTTAGCATAATGGTCTCTCCTTTATGTAAAAACTTATACCTGATACTAGTATCAAACTATATACGTACAAAGTCAACTTGTAAAGAGTAAAATTAATAAAAGTGCATGGATCTCATTTCGGTTCCGTTAATAAGATTTGGGTAAAGCGATAAGTGAAATAACATTGTCCAAATAAACCTAACATTCCAAGTGGAATTAAGAAAAGGTATCTTTCAGAATACAGCATGCTAATAGAAAAGAGTAAAAAGCAGGCCGTGATTGTTAATAGATGAATGACTAGTTTACGTGTCATGAATTAGACCTCCCTCTTATAAGAATCGTATACCATATTTTATTATATTTAGTTATGTTTGGATTTTTATAAAAAGAGGGTGGGACATAACAAAACAAATTTCCAAAAAGACGAACACTCTCTTTTCTCACCTCTTTACGTTGTCAGAACCATTCGTTCCATTGCGCTACGGCCACTCGCTTTCCGCGGAGAGGAAATTGAGCTTCCTCGCTGCGCTGCGGGATCTCAGTTTCCCTCTCTTTCCTCCAGGAGTCGAGTGTCCTACGCTCCATTCCACCCTGTTTCCAACATTGTTTTCACAATCAACAAAAAACCTGAACGGTTAAAAGTGAGGAACTCTCGATCGTTCAGGTTTATCATTGGCTGAATTACCTATGTCTCAGCCTCTTTTTAATAGGAAAGAGCCACGGATTGTTTTAAATGAATTTCTGCATTTGCTGCGTGTAATAAAAAGTGGGCTACGTCTGCGCGGCTAATGTTTTTGCTGTCTTCAGGTACACCCGTCACAGCTTTTCGATACTGAGCGGTTACGGGGCCATTTGTTAACCCCATTGGTCGAGCGACTGTCCAATGAAGGTTGCTTGTTTTTAGCAGTTGAACAGCTTTTAAATGGTCGCGTAGTGGATTTTTTAAAATATTTTGAGCAAGCCAACCTGTCATACCTGGAATTTCTCCTTCAATTCCAGCTGAAGCAGTATATAAGATTCGGTGTAAGCCTTGCTCTTGCATTGCTTTAATAATAGTAGATGTTGCTTCTTCTAAAAATGTAGAAGGGCCTAATCCATCAGTTCCTAAGCAAGAAACAACAGCATCGTGGCCTGTAATAGCATGAGCCACCTGAAAGGAATCCGTTACATTTCCTTCTATAATATGCAAATTGCTATTTGTTATTGTTAGCTTATCTGGTGTTCGAACGAATGCTGTGACGAAATGTCCTTCTTCTAAAGCCTGATTCACGAAAGCTTGTCCAGTGCGTCCGCTAGCTCCAAATACAACAAATTTCATGATCATCATCCTTTTCTGTAGAATTACTATCCCATATCCTTCTTATAAAAAATATTCTATACGTAACATAGCATATTTCGCGGTGAATTTCTCACAAAAAGTATGGAATTGCTGAAAAAAACAGAAAACTAGCGTTTTAATAAGAGATTTGCAAGATGAAGGAAAAAGGAACGAGGCTTGTACCTGCCGTCTGACAAAAGGATGTCTAATTTTAAAACTCTTGTCATAGACTGTCTAGAAAAGAGAGAATTGAACGAACGGTTTATAAAGGTGTTTTTTAATAGAAAGCGAACTTTGTATATAAGCATATGGAGCGAAAAGGGAGCGATGAGGAATGGGAAAAAAGATAAGCAAGGTTCGGATTGGTGTTGTATTGATAGGGCTACCACTCGTTTTTGTCATCGTATCCATCATCACAAAAGACTGGCGATATTTAACGTGGAGTATACCACCTGCGTTAATGTCTTGTTGGACTGCACTTGTTGTTTTACGAAAGCAAGAAGAGTCTTAAAAGCCAAAAAAAGGAGATGGGGAAATGAATGGTCAACAGCTTCTTTATAGTTTGCTAACAGCGAATGGACAAGGGTTACAAAGTGCGTTTGTCATAAGTAAACATAAAATATCCAAGCTACAACCAACTTTGCCAAACGAAAAGGATGAACACATCCAGTTTCAGCAAAATCTCCAGCAGGATATGAAAAAAATTGCTAAGCAGCCAGAGGTCGATTTGCATCTTCAGCTGTTTTTACATATGGCTGAATACTTTCGACTGCCTGTTTCTCACACTACAACAAATGGAGAACTATACGAACTTAGTGAAGAAATAGGCAATATGTTTGTCGCAAAGTATAATGAATTGTTTTCAATTGCTCGCTGTCATTCCCTAGACGATGTTTTGCGTCATCAAATTCGTTTGTTTATTCACCTTGCAGATTCACAGTACTTAATCGCTTCAAAGCGTGAGCAGATGCTGTTACAAACAGCTCTTTTAACGTGGATTGAGCAGTTACCAAGCTTATATCAAGATCGGATTCTAGAACTATTCAGCAGAGAAGTCACTCAAAAAGCAATGGAAGAGGTCTTACAGAGACAGGGAATTATCAGCTTTTTTAAGCAACTTCCTCCAAGTGCATACGATCTACTATCATCTTTACTTTGTGCAGTAATGCCTTTGTTTGTGCCTATGCAGCATGCACCGTCACTTCTAGTTGGTTTCAATGCACCGCTATGGACGTTAGCGAGCTTGGAAAGTCATGAAATTGTAGCCAAGCGTAAGGAAGCAGAACCTTTTTTACCGCTGTTAGCGACCGTTGTTCATTTAATGTGGATGTGTAAGCTTGAGCACCAAGATGAGTTGCTTAATTACCAATCTTTGTTAATTAAGTGGTCATCTGTGTATCATCGGTATGAAGATTTTCAAATAAAAAAAGAGCAGGCTCAGTTTGACGTCGAGCGTCTTGAGGGCCTTATTTATAATGGAGAGCAAGATATTAAAGAGCTTAAAGGTATAGAAAGACAGCTTACTAAAAAAATAGATAGCTTAAAAGAGTCCATTCGCCATCAGCTTAATCAAATGGATTTAAAAACGCTAAACTGCGGCCTTGTTATGAAAAGGATGGTTCAGGAGCATGAAGCCTTAAAGGAAGATGTAGATGAATTAAAAAGAAAGCTTTCAATAAAAGGCGATATCATGGAACGAATTCGACTTACGTTTCGTTCAGCTGAGCGCATAGTAAAAAGTAAAGTAAAGGAAGTTGAGCGCAAAAAAATACTGATGCAAATGACGGATTTTATTTTAGCGAACCGGCTTCCAATCTGTGTGGATATACAAAATGAAATTGAAGAATTACAGGAGCGTTTAACAAGCACGCTGTTGAAGCTTAATCAGCATATTGAATTGCTGGACGAAACAAAAAGTTCTCGAGGGCTAACGAGCGGTAAACTTAAGCGATACGAAGCAGAAATTAAGCGCTTGGAGAAAGTCTATTATGGATTAGCTGTCAGAGAATTAGAGTCAATTTCGTAGATTAGATAAGCTGATAGATAAATATGAGTTACCCTAAATTTAGCCTATATAAGTTTGATTTTAATTTCCGACGTGCTTATTTTTAAAAAAATGCGTCCATACTGTTCCTAAGATAATCATAAGGGAGTAGATGGATGATGAAAGTTCTACGTATTACAAATGACCATGGATGGACACCTGCTGACTTACGTCAATACGAAAAAACCATTCAAAACGTGAAAATGAGACAACGCGTCATGACGATTCGGCTCATCATGGAACGCTATACAGGAAAAGAAGTATCTCAGCTTTTGAATCTTCACCGTGAAACCGTGTCTATCTATGTCAAAACCTTTAATCAATATGGGATGGATGGTTTAGTCACCCGTCAGTATTCTACCGGTAAACCTGCTTATTTAACCCAAGAAGAAAAAGAAGAACTTCGACGCATGATCTTAGAAAGTACACCGGAAAAAGAAGGATTTGGGATTGACGCTAACTGGGATACACGTGTGATTCAACATGTCATCTACGAAAAATTTTCAGTCACCATGAGTCGAAGTGGCATTTATCGAATGTTGACGGGCATGGGATTGAGTTACACTAGACCTACTTATACCTTAGCAAAGGCGGATCAAAACGAACAAAAGCAATTCCTGCAAGACATGGAGATGGTAAAAAAAACCTCTCGGGCGATATGATTTTACTTTATGAAGATGAAAGTCGAATCCACGCCTATCAAGCTTTACGATCCACATGGTTTCAAAAAGGGAAACAAAAACAAGTCCCTACTTTTGGGCACCATGCAGCTGTTAGTCTATTTGGAGCTGTCAATGTCTTAAATGGCGACTTTCTCTGCCAAGTAGCTGACAATTGTAAAGCCCCAGCTTTTCATTCCTTTATGAAGTATGTGCTCGACTATTACCCAAATAAAGTCATTATTATGGTGTTGGATCGTGCTCGTATTCATGATGCAAAAGAGTTACAGCCCTTTTTTGAACAGCATGAGGATCGACTCATTCGTTTCTTTCTGCCGAAGTACTCGCCCAATTTGAACCCCGTTGAACGGATTTGGAAATGGCTGAAAGAAACCGTCATCCAAAATCGATTCCATCCTAACAAAGCAGCTATTCAAGAGTCTGTTTCTTCTTTTCTAGCTTTTTTGGAGGGGGCATCTGAGCAAATTTTAAAAAGAATAGCCGGTGTTCATATGCCGGATTATTAAGTAAAAATTATATAGGTTATTATGAATAAAAAAAGCAAAAAAAGCACGATTTCTTTGAAAAAAATGAGTAAAAGTTTACACAAATCCCTTTGAAATTTTTTTGATAATTTGGTACAATAAAGTTGCTTATTTTTGTTCCATAAGGATAGTTCGATGGGTTTCGTCTTGACTTATTGTAAGAGCAAGAATGGAGTAATACACAAGGTGTAGCTTGCTGCACGAGGAGGAAAAGAGATTATGTTACAAGGTAAAGTAAAATGGTTCAACGCTGAAAAAGGTTTCGGTTTCATCGAAGTTGAAGGACAAGACGATGTATTCGTACACTTCTCAGCTATCCAAGGCGAAGGCTTCAAAACTTTAGAAGAAGGCCAAGAAGTTACATTTGAAATCGTTGAAGGTGCTCGTGGACCACAAGCTGCTAACGTTCAAAAGTAATTCTTTTTATAGGATTATCAGGGGCTCCCAAATGGGGGCCTTTTTTCTTTTCCTTCGAAAAAGGCTGGTCATCTTGTATAAAAAAAGCGTATAATGAAATGATGAAAATAGGAATTGTATAGTAGAAAGGATAATTAAACTTATGAGCAATCAACAGCAACAGCAGATGGTCGACTCACGTCGTACGTTCGCCATCATTTCCCACCCGGATGCTGGAAAAACAACATTAACTGAAAAAATGTTATTACTAGGTGGAATGATTCGTTCTGCTGGAACAGTTAAAGGTAAAAAGTCAGGAAAGTTTGCAACATCTGACTGGATGGAAATTGAAAAGCAGCGTGGAATCTCCGTTACATCAAGTGTAATGCAGTTTGAATATAAAAATCATTTTATCAACATCCTAGATACACCTGGACACGAAGACTTCAGTGAAGATACATATCGAACACTAACAGCGGTAGATAGTGCTGTCATGGTTATTGATGGAACAAAGGGAATCGAAGCGCAGACGTTAAAGTTATTTAAAGTGTGTCGTATGCGCGGGATTCCAATTTTAACATTTATCAATAAGCTAGATCGTGAAGGAAAAGATCCTCTAGAGCTATTGGAAGAAATTGAAGAAGTACTTGGAATTGAGTCTTACCCAGTGACGTGGCCGATTGGCATGGGGAAAAGATTCCAAGGTACGTACGATCGCTTTTCGAAGCAAATCGAAGTGTACCAAGGAAATAAAGAATCATATTTTGCAGACTTTGACGGTGAAAACATTGATGATGAAGTGAAAAAGCATGTGGATGAAATGTATTTGCCAACGCTTGTGGATGAATTATCTCTTCTTGATGAAGCAGGTAACGATTTTTCAATTGAAAAAGTAAAGCAAGGCCTTTTAACACCTGTATTCTTTGGTAGTGCGATTGCAAACTTTGGAGTACAGTCGTTTTTCAATTCATTTTTGCAATTAACATCACCACCACAGCCGCGTGAATCATCTGTTGGAACAATTCAACCAACGGATAACAATTTCTCAGGCTTTATCTTTAAAATTCAAGCAAATATGAACCCAGCTCACCGCGATCGAATTGCCTTTGTACGCGTGTGCTCAGGGAAGTTTGAGCGTGGCATGAACGTAACGCTTGCTCGTACAAATCGTAAAATGAAGCTTGCTCAGTCACATCAATTTTTAGCATCAAGTCGTGAGACGGTGGATACAGCATATCCAGGTGACATTATTGGTTTGTATGATTCTGGTACGTATCAAATTGGAGATACGATTGTCGGCGATGGTAAAGTGTTTCAATTTGATGCGCTTCCGAAGTTTCCACCCGAGCTATTTGTGAAAGTACGTGCTAAAAATGCCATGAAATCAAAGCATTTTGAAAAAGGAATTAACCAGCTTGTACAAGAAGGAGCGGTTCAGCTCTATCGTACACCGTTCTTTGGAGATTATATTTTAGGTGCTGTTGGTGAGCTTCAGTTCCAAGTGTTTGAACACCGTATGAAAGGTGAGTATAACGTAGATTTAGAGTTTGTTCGCATGTCTCATAGCATTGCAAAATGGGTGGACAAAGAGACGATTAAGGATAGCATGTTTGACTCTCGCGTTATGCTTGTTGAAGATCGGGATGGGCATGCTGTACTCATGTTTGAAAATGATTTTGTATGGCGCTTATTCCAAGATAAGTATCCTGACGTGAAGTTTTTAGATCCATTTAATTTATAAAAAAAACGCTTGGCGGTTGCCAAGCGTTTCTTTTAATGCGCAAATGACTTTAAATTTAAAATGACAACTCCTGCAATAATTAACGTAATGCCAATGACCATTGAGATGCTGCCGCTTTCCTTCCAAATCACAACACCGATAATAGCTGTAAGGGCAGTTCCTACTCCTGACCAAATTGCGTAGGCAATGCTCAGTGGAATTTGTTGAAGAGAAGCAGAGAGTGAATAAAACGCAACTCCAAATCCAACGATTACACCAATGCTTGGCCAGAGTTTTGTAAATCCTTGAGATGCTTTTAACATGGATGTTCCAAAAAGTTCCGCTGTAATAGCAAGTGCTAGAAATAAATAGGCTTGCATCTGAATTCACCCCTCGCTACGTAAAAAATATTTTTTACGACGTATACTGTAAGATATGCTAAATTTAACTTCGACATCTTATCATAGGATGAAAATGGAATGTCAACACTAAACTGGACAAAAATTATAAGGGCTGTTGTTTAAATTCAGCAGGCGTTAAATAGGCCAATGTTCCGTGAATTCGAATGTTATTGAACCAATGCACATAATCGTTAAGTTCAAGAGCTAGTTGTTCAAGGGAAGAGAAATGAGCTCCGTTAGCGAACTCTGTCTTAAATACCTTAAATGTCGCTTCAGCTACAGCGTTGTCATAAGGGCATCCTTTCATACTCAGTGATCGTTTGATACCAAACGTATCAAGTGCCGTTGAAATAAGCTTGTTATCAAACTCTTTCCCACGGTCTGTATGAAACATTTTGACATCATTCAAATTCGCTTGGATGCTTGCAATGGCTTGATACACAAGCTCTGCTGTCTTATTCACACCAGCACTATGACCAATGATTTCTCGATTAAAGAGGTCGACAAATAGGCATACATAATGCCACTTTTTTCCGACACGGACGTATGTTAAATCGCTGACTATGACAGCTAACGGTGCTTCTTGTGTAAATTGGCGTTGTAATTCGTTCTTAACAGGAGTTTCATTACAAGTTGATCGATGTGGTTTAAATTGTGCCACAGTGTAGTTTGAAACAAGACCCATTTCGTTCATTAATCGACCAATTCGGCGACGTGAAACTTGCTTGGCTTTAGGTAATTTTGCTAATACTTTTTTGATCTTTCGTGTGCCATAATTATTACGGCTTTCTTTGAAAATACGCATAATTTCTCTAGAAAGCTCTTTATCTTCAGCTTTCTTCGCGCATTCGTTCCTTTCATCGGCATGATAATAATAAGTACTTTTTGGAATATTGAGGACGTCACACATTGCTGATACTGAATATTTGTGAGAATTGTTACGAATCACATTTATTTTCGTCCCATGATCAGCGCTGCTTGCTTTAAAATATCGTTCTCCATCAGTAAACGTTGGTTTTCTTTACGTAATCGAGCAAGTTCATTTTCTTCTTCTGTTCGATTATCTTTCGCAGCGAATGAACCAGATTCAAGATAGTTTTTAATCCAACGATCTAAAGCAGATGGTGTAATATCATATTCTCTGGCAATATCTGCGCGAGATTTGCCATTTTCATAAAGCTTCACTAATTGCAGTTTAAATTCGGGTGTAAAAGTTCGACGTTGACGTGTCATAGTAGCACGCTCCTTAAGTTAATAGTCTAAGTTTACATCCCCTTATTTTATCTGTCCAACTTAGTGTAGCCTATCCAAAAAACTCGCTACTATTTTTTCTTCGATAGGTAATCCACAGTTTCTTGCTTTCCTAAAGCGGCATGTCCTTGTTTTTTGTTATAGTTTAATATCACTTTAATTTCATGAACCTCACAATCATCGCTTAGTGCGTGAAGGCCTGATAAAAAAGGGATAAGGTGGTTTATCATATCGAATTCTGAGGCTGCATTTTGAAGGTAATCAATGGGGGGACGTAACCAATTTTCTGATAAAATGCTAGGACATTAATTCGTTCATGAAACGTTTGAACCACTTCTTCCTGTGACATATCTGGATAAGACAAGGAAAATACGTTGCGAACGGGAGTCTTAAGCCATTTTGTTAAGCATGTTTGCGGATTATTCACAACTGCTTTAGCACCTTTTAAATAGCCGGCTAATATGAGGGACATAAAGCCTCCTCCTGATGAACCGTAACAGGTGACCTGGATAGGCTACACTAAGTTGGACAGATAAAATAAGGGGATGTAAACTTAGACTATTAACTTAAGGAGCGTGCTACTATGACACGTCAACGTCGAACTTTTACACCCGAATTTAAACTGCAATTAGTGAAGCTTTATGAAAATGGCAAATCTCGCGCAGATATTGCCAGAGAATATGATATTACACCATCTGCTTTAGATCGTTGGATTAAAAACTATCTTGAATCTGGTTCATTCGCTGCGAAAGATAATCGAACAGAAGAAGAAAATGAACTTGCTCGATTACGTAAAGAAAACCAACGTTTACTGATGGAGAACGATATTTTAAAGCAAGCAGCGCTGATCATGGGACGAAAATAAATGTGATTCGTAACAATTCTCACAAATATTCAGTATCAGCAATGTGTGACGTCCTCAATATTCCAAAAAGTACTTATTATTATCATGCCGATGAAAGGAACGAATGCGCGAAGAAAGCTGAAGATAAAGAGCTTTCTAGAGAAATTATGCGTATTTTCAAAGAAAGCCGTAATAATTATGGCACACGAAAGATCAAAAAAGTATTAGCAAAATTACCTAAAGCCAAGCAAGTTTCACGTCGCCGAATTGGTCGATTAATGAACGAAATGGGTCTTGTTTCAAACTACACTGTGGCACAATTTAAACCACATCGATCAACTTGTAATGAAACTCCTGTTAAGAACGAATTACAACGCCAATTTACACAAGAAGCACCGTTAGCTGTCATAGTCAGCGATTTAACATACGTCCGTGTCGGAAAAAAGTGGCATTATGTATGCCTATTTGTCGACCTCTTTAATCGAGAAATCATTGGTCATAGTGCTGGTGTGAATAAGACAGCAGAGCTTGTGTATCAAGCCATTGCAAGCATCCAAGCGAATTTGAATGATGTCAAAATGTTTCATACAGACCGTGGGAAAGAGTTTGATAACAAGCTTATTTCAACGGCACTTGATACGTTTGGTATCAAACGATCACTGAGTATGAAAGGATGCCCTTATGACAACGCTGTAGCTGAAGCGACATTTAAGGTATTTAAGACAGAGTTCGCTAACGGAGCTCATTTCTCTTCCCTTGAACAACTAGCTCTTGAACTTAACGATTATGTGCATTGGTTCAATAACATTCGAATTCACGGAACATTGGCCTATTTAACGCCTGCTGAATTTAAACAACAGCCCTTATAATTTTTGTCCAGTTTAGTGTTGACATTCCAACCTTTGGGAGAGGTATGTGTAATTTTTCTAAGATTTCTTTTAGCAACACGGAGATTTCCTGAAGGTAAAACCGTTCTTTCGTTCCTTGCCCCCATCCTAAAGAGAGAGGACCTAAATATAAAGTAGGGTCGTTGTAGTAAATAACCGATGCATTGAATAGGTCCATCCATGAATGGCGCTGAAAATAAGGAGGACCTTGCGGGTGCTCTTGCTTAGCACCGGCTCCAGAGCCTAACAGAATCATCTTTGAAGAGTTTTCTTTTAGTTTGATTAAAAATTCATATAATACGCCGTCCCACTCAACGGCAAAGACATACGGCATGTCATTTAATAAATCAACATCATGTAGCTGATGCTTTTTGATTGCAATTCGCGTGTAGTTTTCAATCAATTGTTTAACACCACTTTCTATATAGTAAAAAGCATTCATTCCATCTTATGAAAAATCTAAAAAAGTGCTTGTACGTTTAATGTATACTCTATAAAAATCAAGTCATATTAAGAAACAATAGAAGGGAAGTGATCGTTGTGCGAGATATATATCAAACGTTTCAAGAGCTATCTCAGTGTGAGCGAGCTGGAATTGACTATGAAATTGAGTGCATCATTCGTAAGAAAGACATTGTTGTGTTGGCGATTCATGGCGGTACAATGGAAGAGGGTACACTTGAAATGGCAAGGGAATTGGCGCAGGAGGTTAACGGGACTTTTTATGCATTTAAATGCTTAAAAAAAGAAGATCCCTTTGAACTGCATGTAACATCTACTCATTACGATGAAGAGTTGGCAAGGTCATTAGTCCATCAGTCAAATATAACTATTTCATTTCACGGTGCACGCGGTGCGGAACGAGAGATTTATATAGGAGGGCGCGATGAACCTCTTGCATCTCGCGTGAAAGAATTATTAAAACCCGGGTTTATTGTAGTTGAGCCGCCCCCTCATTTAAGAGGAGTTTCGCCAGATAATATTGCAAATGATAATACCCGCCATCAGGGACTGCAGTTAGAATTGACAGTACCTCAATATGATGAGCTGCTAACTAACGTAGAAAAAAAACAGTCTTTTATTGAATCGTTAGTAAAAGCGATTAAAGAAAGTGAATAGCATGTATACAGCGCCGGAAAAAATAGGCGCTGTATTTTTATTGCAGGATAGTTGAAAAGCGCATCTCCATATGGAAGATATGCTAAAATATAGAAAAAGAAAGTGTTGCACCTTTAATGGTTGGTTTATAAAGTGAGGAGATAAGATGAAAATTAAAACAGAAGGAATATCAGAAATTGTCCTTGAAGTACAGTCAATGGAACGAGCCGTACAGTTTTGGTCTAATCAGCTTGGCTTTCCAATCGTGGAACAATGGGGGTATGATAACGGACAGTTTACCGAGGAATCAAATGGAATTTGGGCAACATGGCTCTATGTTGGAGGGCCAACAAGGCTAGGACTATGGCTTCCTCGTATGTTTTCCAAAGCTGAGCAAAAGATGAAGCAGCTGAATATTTCAAGCTGGCCAAACCTTTACGATGAGGGTGGCGTTCACGTTCACTTAGCTCTCCACGTGCAGAAGCAAAATCTTGAGGGAACGCTTATATTGTTGAAGCAGGAAGATATCGATGTGAAGATAATAAAAGAAGCAAATGAAACAAGAGTGTATTTTAAAGACACGGAATCAAATATTATTGAATTCTATACAAAATCAATGGCCGACGATTACACAAAACAAGTGATAAAGAAATAGTAGAACACTAGGGAGGGGTATCAATGAATGAACTCAATGGCTATTTGCTTGCAATGGAACACGTAAATCATTATACAAATCATGTCTGTACGTTTGTATTTGATACAAAAGAGATGCTATATGTGCTTGAGCTTGGAATTGATAGCTAGAAGGGAGCTCGTTTTGCAAAATTATTATTGGATCATAATTATGTTAGTTTTGGGAACATGTATAAAACTATGGAAAGTTATTCGTAAGAAAAAGCCACCAACAAAATTTGAGCACTTTCATAGTAAAGCTTATGATTTGGAGGAAAAAGGAAAGTTAGAAGAAGCTATTTCAATGAGAAGTGAAGGAATTAAAAATTCGGCGCTTTCACCTTTAGAAAGAGGTGACTTGCACTTTGGTAATGCTTATACATACGTTCAGATGAAACGCTATAAGAAAGCAACCTCATGCTTTGACAATGCGTTTGAGGAAGCAAGACAGGAAGAGTTTCCTTATGATAAACAGTATGAGCAGATACTAGAGATTTATCTAAAAGCGGGAAGAGAGCAAGATGCACTCCGTATCGTTGAGGAATTAATAGAAAGAAGCTACTATGATAAAGAGTTTTTAAGTTTAGAAACAGCTAAGCAGTGGGTGCAAACAGAAATGCAAAAGCGTGCTCTATCATGAGTACGCTTTTAAATTTCGTTTAGCTTCGAGGCCAAACAATGACAATAACGCCAACTAAGCAGATAATGCTACCTAACCAATCTTGGAAATCTGGTGTTTCTTTGTCAATTAACCAGCCCCAAAATAGACTCATGATAATAAAAACACCCCCGTAAGCCGCATATACTCGTCCGAAGTCGGGAAAAGCCTGCCAAGTGGCGATAATCCCGTATAGAACGAGAGAGATTCCACCAGCTAATCCAAACCAGCCAGACCAGTCATCACGAAGCCATTTCCAAATAAAGTACCCGCCACCAATTTCAGCAATTCCAGCTAATATAAAAATAATAGTTGCCTTAAACATAATTTGAAGCTCCTAACATAGTAATCTCTGTTTTAATGATATCTGTATTTGTTTAAAAATACGAGGTGAAATTAAAAATGTGTTAAAATGGATAATAAGGAATAAAAAGTATAAAAATGGAGGTAGTTCGTTTGGATTTCATATTGTTCTGTCCAAAGAAGGTAAACAACGAGTATTGTAAGAACGGAAAAATATGAAACTTTTTAAACACTATTTCGTATTACTTAATATAAATTAGATTTTTTATTTTAACAAAGGAGATGACAGAAATGAAAGAGGCGGGATGTATAAAATGTGGTGGACAGAGCGTTGGGCAAAAGGAAGTGGCAATGACAGGCACAGGTCTTTCAAAGCTTTTAGACGTTCAGCATAACCGCTTTGTTGTGGTTTATTGTAAGTCATGCGGTTACTCAGAGTTTTATAATAAAGAAGCGTCTAAGGCGTCTAATATTCTCGATTTGTTCTTTGGTTAATTTAGAAGAAATACGACTGTTTAGCCACTTTTCATCATATGGATAAGTTATATGCATATGATGAGGAGGAGAAACTGTGAGTGATTCGTTTTATTCGCCGTTCATAAATAAAGAGGGAAGAAAGCTAACGATTGCTGAAATTTGTTTCTCTGATGTAGAAGTGATGGTTGCGAAGCAGTTAGAAGAAGGGTATCAGCTTGAATTTAAGCGAGAAGTTAGTTCCACTGTGAAGAGGAAGATTCCAAATATTATTGCATCGTTTACCAATGAAATGGGCGGGTGGCTAATATTTGGAGTTGATGAAGATGATTACTCAATCAATTTACTTGAAAAAAAAGAGTATGAGCTCTTTATTCACAACATGCTGAAGGATGTAACGAATCCAATTCCTCGTATTTTTACTCGGTTTCTATCACCTGAACATACCACAGAGTACGGCGTCTTTGTTATTTGGATTCCAGAAGGCTTGTACCCTCCTTATATGTCATACGGGAAAGTTTATCGCCGTATTGGGAGCGGAACTTCTCCAATTTCAGAAATTGATGACCGCTATCACCTGGACCGTCTATATCAAAAGTCAAAAGACCGAATGATGCGTTTAGAAGCATTTTGCACAAAAGAATTATCTATCTATAACCGAAAGGGGCTTACGCACGGCGAAGGCTATGTTCACTATGGAATGTGCAATATGTACGTCATTCCAATTTATGACTTGTACTTATTGGAACATATGGATGAAGATAAATTAAAGCAGTATATCTTATCAAAATCAAATGAACCGAAAGCTTATCCAATGTATGAAGAAATTGAAATGAACGTTCATTTACCGTTTGTTAAAGCATCATATTCTGCAGAGTCAATTATTTTTCGAAACACTGATGTTATTGACTCCTATGATAAAACCGTTGCTTGGGAACAGTTTGTTAATGGAGCGGCAAAATTTCATATTCCAATTCCATATGTAGAAGAGCTTGATGAAGTAAAATCTGTTTTGCAAGAGTGCGTACCAAGCTACAGAAATGCTGCTATTTTTGATCAATTTCAATACGTTGATGGCCATCAATTTTTAACATTGTTACTAAGCTGTCTTGGTGAGTACATTGAATGTATGACGCAGCTCAACGCTGAATTAGAAGATATGATTGTTGTAATTGATCTTGAAAACGTGCGAAATGATGTTTTGTATTTTAACCAAGGGGCATATAAAGGTTTTTTAAGAGAAGAAGGCCTAGTTTTTTCTGATAAAAAGCATTATCGATTTAATAAATCTTTTCGAGCTATGAAGCTAAAAGAAAAAAACGGTGAATCTTTATTTCAATATGTTGATTATATTATTAACGCGTTTGGTCTCTCTAAAAACAAAGCTCTTCATTTTCTTATGCAATCTTTTTATCAATCAAAGTAAAAAAATGACTATTTTTTAACAATTGAGAACATTTATACATTTTCTGAAAAAGGTATGGTACCATCAAATAGAGTGAGGGGAATAGTGGTTATTCCTCAAACTCGCTTGAATAAACCTTTCAAACAAAAGGGGATGTTACAAAGGTTTATATCAGACTTTGTGAGACATAGGGGAGAGAATGAAACATGAAAAAGGTTGGGTCCATTCTGTTAATTGTGTTAGCGCTAGCAGGATTGGGAGGGGTGTGCGCTGCTTATTATCATTTCGAGCAGCAAAAAGAAGCAGTAGATAAGTTTGTGGTAAATGAAACATAC
The DNA here is from genome assembly GCF_038050335.1 of Priestia sp. FSL W8-0001. Lineage (NCBI taxonomy): Bacteria > Bacillati > Bacillota > Bacilli > Caryophanales > Bacillaceae > Priestia > Priestia sp. FSL W8-0001. The sequence continues at coordinate 2,438,291 of NZ_JBBPAL010000001.1, read as the reverse complement.
ATATTAACAGTAGGGGTAACACAAATATAGAGATTTTAACCAGATATACGGGTAAGCTATTCAAGAAAAAAATCCTAATAATTGTTAGGATTTTTTTCTTGAATAGCTTTTTTAATTTGTTTAATTGTTTCAACATGCATTCCCTCATGGTAAAAGTTAAACAAGAACGTGCTGCCAACGTGATCAAACGAAATGCCAGCTTTATTAGTGAACCGCTTGGCTAGCTTCAAATCATAATGAGCGGGTATGAATTCTTTAATACGCTCAGTTTAAGTCATCAGCTCTTCTTTTAGTTGAATTAAGGTAGGAGGTGTTTCCTTCCATTGAGAAGGTTTTGTTTCAGCCGCGAATAATCGCTCATATGAGGCAGGCAATTGATTTTTCTTTCCAGCAAGCTCAAAAACAAGCTTTTCTTGAATATATACAATCTGCCCTAAATTCCAAAAAATGTTGTTTGAAAAGCCATCGGGAGTTACTAACGATTCCTGTTCAGTTACGCTTGATAAAACTTTTAGCGTAATACTTCGAACGGTTTCTAAATGATGTAATAACAATAAATTCATAAATAATTCCTCCTTTAGACTTGTTTCTTTTCTAGTAATATCTTTTAATTATAACAGGGAAACAGTCAAATACGGTGTAGTTTGCTTAACGAAAATAGTAAGAAGAAAGGGCGATACCATGTCTAGTTTACGTTTTGAAAAAATATTGCAAGTAACAAAGAACCATATTGAGTTGTTAAAGGAAGCTGATCCATCAGAAGAGGTTATTTCAGGCTATATTGAGAGAGGAACATGCATTGCAGGAAGAGCAGATGGTGAGTTAGTGGGGCTTGTTGTACTGCTACCAACAAGGCCGAATACGGTGGAAATTGTCAATATTGTAGTAAAGAAAAACATGCGAAATCAAGGATACGGAAAGCAATTGGTGGAAGAAGCTTTAAAGCTTTCAAAGCACTATGGATATAAAAGCGTAGAAATTGCAACAGGTAATTCAAGTATTGAGCAGTTGGCGTTGTATCAAAAATGTGGATTTCGTATTACAGGAATTGAAATTGATCACTTTGTTCATAACTATGAAGAAGAAATCTATGAAAATGGTATTCAATGTCGTGATATGATTCGACTGCGACAAATATTGAGTTAAGGGTACATATTTTTAGAAAATGGGCGTTTAGACAAGCAAAAGGATGATGCGTGCATACACTGAGACAGAAAGGATGGTGTATGTTATGTGTTTTTACGGCGGTTATTGTGGAGGATACGGCTATAATAAAGGCGGCAGTGGGTTTGCCTTAATCTTAGTTCTGTTTATTCTTCTTGTTATTGTAGGATGCGTTTGTTGGAATTAATAAAGAAAAGAAGTATACAAAAGGAGACTTTTGTATGCTTCTTTTCTTTAAATTAAAACTAATCTAAAAAATTTTATAAAATAAAATTAAAAAAATATTGACACTATATACAAACTACCTGTAGAATAGCCATCATAACAAAGTGAATAAAAAAGCAACTCTTATCGAGAGTGGTGGAGGGACTGGCCCTATGAAACCCGGCAACCTATCAGCAATCGTGCTGTAACGGTGCTAAATCCTGCGGTGTATCTTTATACACTGAAAGATAAGAGAAGCGGATTGGTTAAAATCGCTTCTCTTTATCTGCAAGAGGCGTTTTTTTTATGGAAAAAAAGAAAAGGGAGCGATTGACATAATGAAAAAAACAACAAAAGTACTAGGTTTAACACTGGCGTCAGCACTACTAATTGTAACGGCTGCGTGCGGAAAAGAAGAAGCAAAGACTTTGAGCACAGAAAAAATTACAATCGGAGTAACTGGTGGTCCTCATCAACAAATTAACGAAGAAGTGAAGAAGTTAGCAGAAAAAGATGGATTAGAGATTACCATTAAAACGTTTAACGACTATAATACACCGAACACAGCGCTTGATGAACGTGATTTAGATTTAAATAATTATCAAACATTACCGTTTTTAGAACAACAGGTAAAAGATAAAGGCTATAAAATTGAGGATGCGTTTAAAACGGTTGCGTTTCCAATGGGTATTTATGCAGACGGCATTAAAGATATAAAAGAACTGAAAAAAGGTGACAAAATTGCTGTGCCAAATGATCCAAGTAATGAATATCGTGCGTTAAAGCTATTTGAAGCGGCTGGAGTTATTAAATTAAAAGAAGGCGTTGAAGAAAAAGCAACGAAAAAAGACGTAGCTGAAAATAAACTGGATCTTGAAATCGTTGAGCTAGAAGCTTCACAAATTCCATCTCAATTAGGTGAAGTAGCAGCTGCTGCAATTAACACAAACTTTGCGATGGGTGCAGGTTTAACAATTAATGATGATGCCATTTTCCATGAAGAAATTGAAAACAATCCATATCCAAACTACGTTGTTGTACGTACGGAAAATAAAGATGATGAAGTTGTAAAACAGCTAGAGAAATACTTCCATTCAGATGAAATTCGTCAATTTATTGAAGAAGAGTTTAACGGCTCAGTTGTCCCAGCATTTTAAGGAGTGGTGAACGTGATTGAATTAAAGCAGACTTCCAAAACATATGAAGTCAACGGCAAGAAAGTGGAGGCTGTGAAAGACGTGTCCTTGACTATTGAAAAAGGAGAGGTGTTCGGAGTAATTGGATATAGCGGTGCGGGGAAAAGTACGCTGATTCGCTGTGTTAATCTACTTGAAAAACCAACGTCTGGAGAAGTATTCATTAATGGTGTAAGCCTAACGACTCTTTCAAAGCAGGATCTTCAAAAGACACGCCGGAAAATCGGGATGATTTTCCAGGGGTATAATTTATTAAAAACAGCAACTGTATATGAAAACATTGCAATTCCTCTAAAACTAGAAGGCATTGATAAAGAAACCATTCAAAAGCGCGCAGAGAAGTATTTAGAAATTGTCGGGTTGTCTGATAAAGTTAATCACTACCCGTCTCAGCTATCTGGCGGTCAAAAGCAGCGTGTTGCCATTGCACGAGCGTTAGCGCATGAGCCTGAAATTTTATTAAGCGATGAGGCCACAAGTGCCTTAGATCCAGAAACAACGGAAGCTATCTTGGAGTTACTATTAAAAATTAACCGAGAATTAGGCTTAACAATTTTTCTAATTACGCACGAATTAAACGTTGTTCAACGTATTTGTGATCGCGTAGCAGTGATGGAAAATGGAAGAGTCGTAGAAGAAGGAAAAGTAGTGGATATATTTACTCATCCACAGCATCCAACAACTAAGCGTTTTATTGGTTCAGAATCTGCATTTAATCTTCCAGAAGCTTTAAAAACAGAATATCGTAAAACTGGTAAGCTTGTATCACTTTATTTTAAAGGAAGTGAAAAGTCCAATGAACCGGCGCTTGCGATGGTTTCACGCAAATTTGATGTATTACCAAGTATTTTAGCCGGTGGAATTGAACAGTTAAAAAATGAAACGCTTGGAAAGCTGCTTGTTCATTTAAGAGGAGATAAGGAAGCTTATGAAGAAGCAATCGGATATTTAGAAAGTGAAGGCGTTATTGTAGAGGAGTGGAAATAAGATGGCTGAATTTTTTGTAGAGTGGGGAGACGTTATTTGGGAAGGCTTCCTTCAAACGTTAACCATGACAAGTATCTCATTAGTTATTGCCATCTTGATTGGTTTACCGCTTGGGATTTTACTTGTTGTAACTAGACAGGGTGGACAGTCAGAAAACAGATGGTTATACCAAGTTCTGAACTGGATCATCAACATTATTCGTTCGATTCCATTTATTATTCTATTATTCTTCATTCTACCATTTACTAAGCTTATTGCTGGAACAACCATTGGTGTACAAGGCGTAATTGTTCCCCTTGTGGTTTATACCGCACCTTATATTGCAAGATTAATGGAGTCTGCGCTGTTAGAAGTTGATAAAGGAATAGTGGAAGCATATCAATCAATGGGGATTTCAACGTCAAAAATTATTTGGTACGTTGTTGTAAGAGAAGCGCGTTCTGGTATTATCTTAGGATTAACTATTGCAACAATTGGTCTCATAGGTGCTACTGCAATGGCAGGCCTTGTTGGTGCTGGTGGGCTTGGAGATATCGCCTTTCAATATGGGCATTTACGCTTTGAACCAACAGTGATGTACACAACTATTCTCGTATTAATTATTATGGTACAGTTGATTCAATCGTTTGGTAGCCAGCTAGCTAAGAGATTAAAAAGAGAAGGGTAAGAGAGGTAGGTTGCTCATGGGAAGGAAAGTTGGAATTATTGGATGTGGCAATGTTGGCTCAGCGACAGCTTTTTCATTAGTTAATCAGCAAGCAATAGAAGAATTGGTACTTGTGGATTGTTTAAAGGAAAAAGCGGAAGGTGACGCGCTTGATTTACAGGATGCAACTGTCACAGCGTCTGGGTTTACAAACGTATATGCAGGTGGATTGGTCGATATTAAAGATGCAGATGTGATTATTATAAGCGTTGCCGGTCCAAGACCTCAAAAAGGTGAAACGCGGCTTGATGAACTAAAAGCAACTGCACCTATTATTATGGAAGTAGTTACAACTCTAAAAGAGCTTGGTTTCTCAGGCTGTTACGTTGTAGCCACAAATCCATGTGATGTTATTACATACCATGTATGGAGTTTGTCTGGATTGCCAAGAGAGCGTGTAATTGGAACAGGAACTTTATTAGATAGTTCACGTCTTCGGCGAGTTGTTGCAAATGAACTCAAGGTAAAGCCACATGACGTTCATGCGTATATGCTTGGTGAACATGGCGATTCGCAGTTTGCACTATGGTCACATTCAACAATTTTTGGACAAAAACTAGAAGATTACTACCAACATGAGCAGTCTATTTTAGATAAAGAAAAAATTGAAAAAGAAGTGATCAAACTAGGTTTTGAAATCTATTGGCTGAAAGGAAATACGGAATTTGGTATTGGAAACGCGATTGCACAGCTAACCAAAGCCATTGTCAGTAACGAACGAGCTGTTTTTCCAGTTTCTACGATATTGCAGGGAGAGTATGGCTTACATGACGTAGCTATTAGTATTCCATCTGTTATTGGAAAAGGAGGAATTGAGAAACGAATTCCTCTTCATTTATCACTAGAAGAACATCGTAAGCTGGAATATTCAGCAAACATTATTCAAACAGCAATTTCTGAAATACGTTCTCAAAAAATACAGCACTAAAAAAGCACGCTTTTCTGAAAAGCGTGCTTTTTAACGATAGCTTGTCGTACATACATAACTCATACTAAATAAAATAAGGTTTTTGCCTGCTCCGTCTTTTTGAAAATTTCTATGGTTGTAACAAGCAAAAAGATAAAAGCAACACTAGAGGCTAAAAGGGAAATACGCAAAAATAAACGCTTTCTCTTTAACAGCCGATAAATAAAGAAAAGCATGATCCCAATTAACACAATACAAGCAATACCAAGTTGGATAGAGAGCTTTGCTAATTCATCAATGGTTTCTTTAAATAAAAGTAGCCCTTCGTTGTTAAGCTTTGTTTCAGAAATATTTGTTTTTTCTTCATGGTTTAATACGCCGATGTCCCACTTTTGAGAGGATGTATCATTGTATACTGTGTAATAAAACGGCCCGAGTTTTTGTTCATCAACGTGATGGTTACTTGCTGAGACGTGTGAAGCAATGGGAAAGGCGAGTAAAAAAATAAGCAGTGAAATCCATCTTTTCATAGTTAAAATCCTCTTTCTCTATCACAATCTTCTTTTATTATAAAGGAGATTTTTTTTTGTATCTATCATCCCTCCGTCCTATTTAGATTTCTATATATAAGGCGAAAGGGGGAATGAAGGATGGCAGAAAAAATTCAGGAAAAAAGCCAGCTTCGCATGACATTTCACAACGGTGATAAGGAGGATGGAACGATGATTTTAAAATCAAAACTATACCCAAATATTGCAATAGCTTCTTCACCTGATGCGTTGCTAACAGCAAGTGAAGCCATTGCGAGTCTACAGTTACTTCCACTTGTTGAAGTCGCAGAAGTCGTAACATATACGCTTGTAAGTGAATAATAAAGGGGGGAGCTAAATGAAAACATTAACAATGCAGTTTTTGAACTTAGAACAAAAAACAGTGGGTATTTCAATTGAGCAGCCGAAAGAAGGGCTTGAAGCTTCTGAAATCAGCGCAGCTATGGATCAGATTTTAGCAAGCAATGTGTTCACATCAAATGGTGGAACACTTACATCAAAAAAGGGTGCACAGATCATTGAGCGTAACGTAACGGAATTTGAAATCTAAACATGGTTTGCCTTGACCAAAAACCACCTCCGCACTACAATGAGTAGTGTGAGGTGGTTTTTTTATGAAGATTCAACAGTTTAAGTTTAAAGAAAGTGGCTTGAATCGTTTTTTTGGACCTCTAGAAGCAAAGGTAATGGAATGTATATGGCATGGAAAACAAATGACAATTAAAGATGTGCAAATTGCTCTTGAAAAAGATAAGATAGTCAACTTCAATACGGTTATGACCGTTATGAATCGTCTTGTAGAAAAAGGGCTGTTGGACAAGTATGTAAAAGGGAGAGTTTCTGTTTATCAACCTGTGCTGTCACAGCAGGAATTTTTAGAAGGGCAATCTAAGGAATTAACGTCTGAATTAATTGATGAATTTGGACTCTTGGCTGTGAGTCATATGTTAGATGCAGTAGAAGAAGCAGATGAAGAGCTGCTGCTGCTTTTAGAACAGAAAATTAAAAAGTTAAAAGCGAGCGAAGAAATATGAATAAAAAGCAATCTGTTGTTCTTTTTTACGCATCCATACTAGTAGCCATTAGCCTGCTTGTACAAATGACGGTTTATCTCATAGACCCACATCATCATTTAAATGTGTTTACTCTATGCTATCACGCTGTAGAACATATTGGTTGGAAGTGGGCACAGTATGTTTTATATGGGTTTGTGGTTTATACCCTCTTGCTTGTTTTCTGGAAGCTAACTAGACAGTTTTGGCTTTTGTACCAATTTTATCATCAAATTAAAGTCAGTAAAGTATCAAGCTTAACTCGTTACATAGGCAAGGATGAAGATATTTATCAAGGGGTCGTTGTTGTTAATTCTACCCGTCCATTTGCTTTAACGAAAGGATTTGTGAAGCTTCAAATTGTTGTTTCAACAAATTTAGTTAATCTGTTAAATGAAAAAGAACTTGAAGCAGTGTTATATCATGAGCAATTTCATAGGCGTAATAAAGACCCACTGAAAATTTTTCTGTTATCATTGTGTGCATCTGCACTGTGGTATCTTCCTGTGCTGAAGTGGAGCAATGAACGTTACAAATTAATAAGTGAACTGTTAGCTGACCGTGCTGCGATTGATTCGCTAGACTCGACACTTCCAATTGGAAGTGCGCTTTTAAAACTGATTAAGTACCAAAAGCAGCAAACTTCTTATGCATATGCGCCTTTTGCCGAGACAGCAGTCAATTATCGCATAAAGTGTTTGGTAAATCCAAAGATGACCATCACATGGAATATTCCAAAACTTATGATGGTAAAGTCAGTGGCTGTGTTTGTGCTGCTTTGGTCAGTATTTGCTTATTAAGGAACGAATAAAACATATTGAGGGAGAGGTGAAAGCTGCTTCTATTTAAGTTGCAGCAAACAAAATGGCAAAGTCAAAGAAAAAAGGAAAAACAGGAGTTCAAAAAAAGCAGTCTACAAATTCTAAATGGCTGTTTTGGACAATTGGAATTGTGAGCGTGGTTGTTTTAGCGTTTATTATCTTTGGTAATATCAATAAAGGTAGCGAACAAGCTGATATCAGCTATGAAAATCAACCGTTCTTGGGTGAAGAGGATGCACCAGTTGAAGTGATTGAATTTGGTGATTATAAATGTCCTCATTGTAAAGAGTTCAACAATACATTTTTTCAATTGATTGACCAAGAATACATTCAAACAGGCAAAGTGAAGTTTTACTTTATGAACTATGCTTTTATTAACGTAGATTCAACTCGCTCGGCTCAGTTTGCTGAAACGGTTTACAAAGAGCTAGGAAATGATACATTTTGGAAGTTCCATAAGCTGCTTTATGAGAAACAACCTGATTCAGCCGGTGCTGAAACACAGGATATTTTTACAGACCAATTTTTACAAGATACCCTCGGCGAAATAGCCAATGAGGAAGATGTGCAAAAAGTAGTGAAAGCTTATGAAAACGAAGAGTTTAAAGAAGCGTTCCGCCAAGACATGTCTTATGCCAAGAAACTAAATGTTTCTGGAACACCGGCTCTTTTTGTAGATGGAAAGCCATTTGAAGGATCAACTGCTGAAGACTTTGATAAGATGGTTAAAGAAGCAGCTGAGAAGAAGGGACAAGAATGAAGAAAACATTAGTAGGGAGCTGGATTGTTACAATTGTTGCAACTCTGGGCAGCTTATCTTTTAGTGAATTGTTTAATTTTATTCCATGCACATTTTGTTGGTATCAGCGAATTCTAATGTATCCGCTCGTGATCATTTTAGGCATAGCTGTGTATGAACAGAATGACAGAATTTATAAATACGTACTGCCGTTCTCAGTCGTAGGTATGCTTGTATCGGGCTATCACTATGCATTACAAAAAATACCTGCATTACAAGCGTTTGAAACATGTACAAGCGGTATACCTTGCTCGGGTCAGTACATTAACTGGCTTGGCTTTATCACAATTCCATTTTTAGCATTCATTGCGTTTACAATGATTACATTCTTAATGGTAATGTTAAAAAGACAAAAATAACAGAAGGACTCTAAGCTAAAAACTTGGAGTCCTTCTGTTATTTTTGAATAAACTATGTTCTAAATAAACACATATTACATCAACTAAAAATGATGTTCTTATAAAGAAGGAGCTTGTTTTATTGAAATAAATTTTGAAAAGAGAAATCGAACAGCTGGCCCTATAATAAGAATCTGTGTTGGGTAGGCGACAATTATGTTTTTTGCAAAAATTGTAAAGAAACTAATTAGTACATGTTGGTTTGTCAAAGAGCCAGCTATAGATGCATGAATAAGTCCATAGATTGACATGAAAAACACCATTCCTATCACCATACACGTAGATAAAGTTAAGATCATATAAAACTTCTTCTCTTTCTTAAAAGGTAGTGAAAAGACAACTTTGTGAGCTATAGGCCCTACTATTACTAATTCAAGTGCAAGAGCAATAATGAAGACCATTATCATTTCTTTTACCATTTGCAGCGGTGTTAGTACGTTGAACATCCCATTAAGCATGAAGTTATACGTTGTCATAACGAATACCATGCCTAAGCACATCATCATTCCAAAATAAAATTCCTGTTTTTTTGTTGTTGGCGTATCGTAATCCTCCTTTTGAATTCTTTGTTAAGCATAGAGATTTAAAAAACGCTTCGTAAGTGAACATTATGTGAACTTTTTTTGTTTTTCGTCCCTTTTGAAAAGTAAAAAGCCTATATATAAAGCGATAGAGCATTAAAGGAGGAGAAGAAAAATGACGGATTGGCTTTCTTTCGTTTCAGATGTTGGCTTTCCAATTGTAGTGACTTTATATTTGCTGCATCGGATTGAAGCGAAGCTTGATATGGTTGTAACGTCGATTCAAAAATTACCTTACGAGTTAGAACAACGGGAAAATGAATCAACTTGAAAAGTGGAGAAATATCGATGTGTTAGTAAAATAAAGGAAAAGAGCTTTTTACATTTATGAGCATGTTATACTTGTTCTAGCTGTTAAGATAAAAAGTGGAGGGATTCAAGTAATGAACATGTACCCTGACATCGCAACAAGCTATGGAGCAGATTTAATAGTATGTGAAAATCAATTTGAAGCAAGCTATTATTACCATGAAATGAGAGGGCAATGCTTACAAAAGTTAAAAGAAATTAGCAAGTTAGTTGATGAATTTGAATTTGACTTTTCACCAGACAGTTTAAAGATAATTGAACTTCTATATTATGATGTAGAAGATCAGCAGTCTTTTTCATTTTTTAATCTGACTAAAGAAGAATTTGAACGTTGTCTAGGCGTTTATTTAGGAGAAGTCGTAGTTAGAAATATTGAAAAAGCTCGCTGGGTTGTTCGTGAATATTCCCTCGACTCTAGCAAATTTTTAATGGGAATTGAAAAAGGGAAGTTTGCGTTAATGCTTCCTTATGGATATCGTGAGCATAAAGAACGCTATCCGCACTTTCGATTCACTCTTTATCGAGACTTTTTACAATTTAAGAACCGTAACTAAGCTTGAAAAATAGCTTGTAGTTGAACATAAAATAATTAATTATATATTAAAGACAGAGAGATGAAGGAAAGCTGAGAATATTTTCTCGGTTTTTTTCATGAGTATGGATGAAAAATGGTATAATTAGGTGAATATCTCGTTTTGGGAGGTGATCGAGAATGGTAAACAGCTGTTTACCTGCTTCTGTTCGTACTCATGCAAAGCCTACAAATGGAAAGGCGATACTTTGCATGGGGATAAACGCTTGATTAAGTCGCCCATTGCTTAGTTCACTTCATTTAATAGGCTTTGCCACCTTATTTATAGTAAAGAATAAGGAGCGAGCAGAAATGAAATATGTGAACGCAACGACTGTTTTACCTACTGAGCTAGTTAAAGAACTTCAGAAATATGTCCAAGGAGAAACTATTTACGTGCCAAGTACAACCCGAAAAGAATGGGGAGCGTGCTCAGGTACGCGAGAGTGGACGAAAAAACGAAATTGTGACATTAAAAAAGCTTTTCAAGAAGGCCGAACAATATATGAACTAGCACAGCAATACTTTTTATCTGTTGAAACAATTAAAAAAATTGTTTATAAAAAGTAATTATTAAGGCACTCATCAAAAGATGGGTGCCTTAATGTATATCTTTTTTTAGAACTGTTTTTGCCATGTTAGCAAAATGTCCTGAGCATATAATAAGAAGTAGAATAAAAGAAAGGCTTGATTTAATATGGAAGCATTTATTAATCATCATCAATACAATCTTATACGAGAGCAAGTGAAGTTAATCTCTGACAGTTATGCGAAATCTAATAGCCACGATGTAACAAGTGCTATTAAAGCCTTGGCTGCTGAACGAGTATTTAATCAATTTGAAGAGCTAACACCGTTGCAAAAAGATATTTTGTCACCTATTTCAATGCTGTCAGACAGCAAGGAAGCCGAGGTGTTTTTGAATAGCTTAGAATCGGTTATCATTCCTTTTCCACAAATAAGCGAAGCCGGAATTAAAAAGTTATTTAAAAAGGTGAAAAAATTAAAGGTACCGGCTAACATTAAAGAAGAAACGCTTCACTGCTCGTATATTGGGTGGAATGATTACGGTGCCAGTAAAAAGTATCTTATCGTAGAGTATCACGGAAAGTTAATTGGCGTTGCAGGTGAATTTAAGCGTATTCAAGATAAAGGAGTATGTACAATTTGTCATCGTATTTCGGACGTAGGGCTATTTATGAACCAGAAAAAAGCAAGTTCAGACGGTACGTTTATAAAGCGTGGAAACTATATTTGCCAAGATAGTGAATGGTGTAATGATCATCTAACAGATCGAAGCAAGCTAACTGAATTTATTGAGTGGTTATATTAAAAGCGAGGACTTGCTCCTCGCTTTTTACTGACCAATCTTTATCGGAATGTGAATCTTTATTACAATATCGTTATCTACGTTAAAGTGTGTAGAGGTATCAACAATTTCTAATGTAGGGCCAGGAATTGCTTGATGTCCAGATTTGGAAAGCCAATTTTTTTGAATCATCTCGTAAGTTTTATGAAGACTTTCAAACGTACCTTTGTGCTCATATTGTATATATGTATAAGCGGGAAACGTGTGAACATTCATTCCTTTGGGGATGGTGGTTGGATCGTTTACTTCTACACCAGTGATATAAAAGTAGTCATTTTCAAATGGAGGGAGACAAATCCCTGTCATGATATGATCATGCTTTCGATGAGGAATGGTACTATAATTCTGTTCCATTTGCTCCCAAAGAGCCTTTACTATGTCCTCGTCTCTTTTATTGAGCTTAGACCTTTTTTGAGCAACACCAACTACTGAAAATCCTTCTTTATAAACGATTTGACCTTGCATAATCCACCTCGTATGTAATGGGATAAAGTGAAGCTTATCGTGATTTTAACATACAATGAGACAATGGAAAATAGCTAAAAAAAGATGCAATCCTTTATTTTTACATAAAATGTAAGAATTACGTATAGGACATAATGACCTCTCTTATATATTCAATAATATCTCTTCTTCATTGACGAATTGAATGTAAAGGGGTGACCGCCATGATAGGTTTATTTAAAAGCCGAATTCAAATGTCTGCTACCCAAACTACGAACTCTTTATCGATTCCGTTTAACACTGAGACAACAGTTTTAACACTAGCTGTGCCTACAACCATTCCTCAGCAGCCCAAAAAAATCGATGGAATTGTAGGAGTAGAAGCGAATATTCCACTGGGACTAACAAGCTATGAGTATGGTGTGACGATGCGCTTGTATCGAAATGGTCAACAGCTAATGAGCCAAAACCTACGCCAAGGTGCAGCTGCGGTATTAACGCTGGGATTCATTCAAAATAGTACTATCCCTTTTTCATGGGTAGATCAAAATGCTGTTCAAGGAACGAATACGTATACCGTGACGCTTCAATTCTTTACACGTTCAACAAGCGGAGTGACCATTCAAACAAATACAAGAAGCCTAAACGTTATCTCCTAGCTCAGCAAAGTTCGAAGTGATAGTTAAACCAATAATCCTCTTGAATGTTGCGAGTATTAGAAGCAAGGATATGCTCTTTTCCTTCCTCATCTAGTGCTAACCAGTTATAGTTAATGTCCATTTTAATAGAGTAAAAATGGCCTTCTTTAAACAAAATAACCGGAGGGTGTACTTCTACATAATCATTTAGTTTTTTAACCACGTCTTGTTTACAACGAATAAGTTCCATAAAATTGTTTCTCCTTTGTGCATATGTATAGCATATTCTTTGCGGTATAGCTTGCACCCTCTTTACAATTAAGAGGAGCAAGGTTATTTTAGCATATTTTAAAAAAGAATTAGAGTGAAAAGGACCGAGACAAATGAATGAACAAATTATCTTTGCTAAAAGACCAGTTGGAATGCCAGAGACAGACACATTTCGATTTGAAAAAATTGCAATGCCAGAAGCAAAAGAAGGAGAGGTAGTTGTTCAAATCCCTTTATTTGTCGAATGAAAGGATTCATTGTGGCTGATTATGCAGAACGCTTTCAAGAGGAGATTAAATAATTAGGTGAATGGGTGCAGCAAGGAAAGATTAAATACCGTGAAAATGTTGTACAAGGATTTGAAAATGTTCCTGAAGCATTTTTAGGCTTATTCAGTGGCGCAAACCTAGGAAAGCAGCTTGTAAAAGTAGCCGAGTAAAAGCTTATATTAAAAAACCCAGCTTTGTATAAAAGCTGGGTTTTCTTTAAAGGACAGATGCGGTTTGCTGTTCCTCTGTATTTTCTTGCTTGTGGTTACGCTCAATAGCCGAGCGTTTATGGTAACGACCAAGTAATCCTGTCATAATAAAAATTGCTAACAGAGAATAAAGCACTTGAATGACCCCAAATACGGCAGTTGCTGACCCAACAATGAAAAGATCTGTAATAAGCATCGTTTTTCCAGGATTCACTCCAAACCTTTTGTCTAAAAAAACGCAAAGCATATTAATGCCACCGAGTGAAGAGCCGTTTCGAAATAAGATAATAAGCCCAATCCCAATGATGATGCCTGCTGTAATTGCAGAAAGCAGTGGATGAGGCAGTTGCAAGGTAAGCATTCCTACAAGAACATCTGACATAATAGACATTAAGCTAACGCTTATGAAGCTTCGAATTGTAAACTGCAAGCCAATTTGAGTAATAGCCATGAAATAAAACGGTAGGTTAATAATAAAGAAAAGCATGCCAAATGAAATGTTGCTTAATTGTTCAAGTACAATCCCTAATCCTGCTGTCCCGCCGATAACCAGGCTTGAAGCAGTTAAAAATTGAATGCCAGTTGCTACGAAAAGGCATCCAATTGTAATCCATATCCATTGTTTCACCCTGTTCATTTTTAATACCCCTTTGTATATGAATTAATTTTTTTGTATATAAATTCTCTTTTTCTGATATCACAAATCCTATTGTACTACAAAAAAAATTCTTTGTATCTATAATTGTAAGAGAATCTAACACAATTAAAAAAAGTAATATAATTTAAATTAGTTTAATTTTTCTGTTTATTTCTGTAGTTTTAAAATGAATATAAAATGTATATTTAGAAAGTGGAAAAGGCGAGCAGAAATTTGTGAAGAGCGTTTCTTAGTTGGTAAAATAAAAGCGTAGTAGATTAGCCAAAAAAAGAAAAGAGGCAGCATGAAGATGAATCATTCCGTTGATGTAAAACAATTAAAGGCAATGAAGCAAACATTAACAAGATTTATGATGGCTTATAAGTTTGCTTTAAATGGATATCAAAGCTTACATCTTATTATTGAGATCCCGGTCTTTATGTCTGATAGGCAAGAAAATGTGTTTATCGAGCTTCAAATCCGAGCCATTGCTATGGACTTCTGGGCCAGCCTTGAACATAAAATTTACTATAAATATAATAAAAAGGTTCCAAAGCAGTTGATAGATGAATTAAAGGAAGCGGCGGTTACAGCAGCCGAATTAGATCGCAAAATGGAAAAGCTTCATGAAGAAATCAATTACTTAAAGCTTGTAGACGATGAACAAGAAGAAGCAAATGAATTTGAGATTAATCACATGAAGTTTCCTTTACCCGATGAATTATTAAAGCTTGTAACAAACGATAAAAAGAGGCTGGGACATAAGTAATTCAGTCAATGATAAACCTGAACGATTGAGAGGCCTTCATTTTTTGATCGTTCAGGTTTTTTGATGATTGTGAAAACAATGTTGGAAACAGGGTGGAATGGAGCGTAGGACACTCGACTCCTGCGGGAAAGAGAGGGAAAACGGAGATCCCGCAGCGCAGCGAGGAAGCTCGGATTCCTCTCCGCGGAAAGCGAGTGGCCGTAGCGCAATGGAACGAACGTGTTCAGGTAACGTAAAGAGGTGAGCAAAGGGAGTGTTCATCTTTTTGGAAATTTGTTTTGTTATGTCCCACCCTCTTTTAGAAAATGATGATAAATTCATGAATAAGTAATAATAGAAAGAAGAGAGTCACAATGAGGTGTTGGTTATCAGGAACAAGGTTTGTTCTAATGGAGGGGAGTATTTTACTTGTTCTGCTATAAAGCTGTTCATATTCATGTTTTGTTACTCGGTGAGCACCTAAAAAATACGGAAACCACCAAGTGAAGATGTGAGAAATGAATAAGATAATAGTGATAACAAAAGCTACCTTAGTAGTAAAAGGTAAATTAATGTACATACAGCAACCAATAGTTAAAAGGGGAATATATTGATACAACAGCTCACTTTTGCGATGGACAGATGTTTTCTTTTCAAGATCGTTAAATGGATATAAAGGACATAAGTTTTTAATTAGTAGATAGACAAAAAATAAGACAACCACTAATAAGCTCCATGCATGTAAAGAAATCATTGAACTCACTCCTATGATGTTAGCCTACTAATATATATACGATTTTCAAGAGTAAACATTCTGAATAAGGCATGGTTTAATTTACGTGAAAAAGCCACATTAGCGCATGACAGCGCTAGTGTGGCTTTTTATAATGCTGTTTCTTTTGAATTTAGCTTCTTCCATTCATGTTGGAGAATTCCATAAATCACAAGGTCATGGTAATGGTCATATAAATATTCTCCGTCACGACAAATGCCTTCTTCAGTAAAGCCTAATCGTGTGGGAACGGCACGGCTTTTGTGGTTATCAACCCCACAGCGAATTTCTACTCGGTGAAGTTTCAGCGTATCAAATGCGTAAGTAAGGCAACCGTGTACAGCTCTGGTCATAATACCTTTTCCTTGAAACTGCTCCCCAATCCAATAGCCAAGGCTAGTGCTTTTATTCCCCCAGTTAATTGCATGAAATCCAACCATGCCAGCAATTTCATCATAGTAGCGAATAATTGCTTGAAAACCTTGATTGTTATAATATTGAGTTCGCCATTCGGGGATTAAATCATCGTAATCGGAGATGCTTCTCATACTGTCAACCCACGGCAACCACTCCCGCAGATAAGGTCGTGATTCATTTACAAGAGATAAAAGTGGAAATGCATCACTTGGCTCAATTAGCTGTAAACTAATCTCTTTATCAATTTTATACTCAAACATAAAACAACCTCCGAAATTAATAAGAATAAGCATTAAATATACCTTTATCATAGCATATTTATAAACTGTTTTTTCGAATTTTTCTATAGTTCAGAATGGTTTTAGAATCATAAAAAGCCAAATAAATGGTAAGAATTATCTTACATGAAAACAAGACAGTGCTATAATGAGAAAGGATGAACTACTACTAAGGCTACATGTTGTAATTTAGAAGGTGACAAGATGGACGTACAGTTATTACTGACAGTATTTGCGTTGGGATTTTTAGGCTCATTTTTAGCGGGTATGCTTGGTATTGGAGGCTCGGTTATTTTATATCCAGTTTTACTTTTTGTACCACCTCTTATTGGAGTAGGGGCATTTACAGCGCATGAAGTAGCGGGAATCGGAGCGGTACAGTCTTTATTTGCATCAATTTCTGGAACGCTTGCCTATAAAAAAGGCGGCTTTTTACATAAATCACTTATCATTTATATGGGAACGAGCGTGTTGCTTGGAAGTCTCGTTGGTTCAACTCTGTCTAATTCGTTTTCAGAAGATACCATTAATTTAATCTATGGAGTAATGGCTACAATTGCTGCAATTCTTATGTTTACACCTAAGAAGCCTACACAAGATGAGAACAAAATGGAGGTCTGGTTTTCAAAAAAACTAGCTGTTCCGCTTTCTTTAGCCGTAGGTATATGTGGAGGGATTGTGGGAGCAGGTGGTGCTTTTTTGCTTGTTCCAATTATGATTACCATATTAAAAATACCGGTAAGAGTGACAATTGCTAGCTCACTAGCAGTGACCTTTTTATCTTCAATTGGAACAACCTTCGGAAAAGTGGCTACTGGACAAGTGTTAGTGCTACCTGCGCTGATGATTATCGGTGCAAGCTTACTAGCAGCGCCAATTGGAGCATTTGTTGGTCAAAAGACAAAAGTGAGTTCCCTTCAAGTTGTTTTAGCTATTGTTATTACCACGACTTCGTTAAAAATCTGGTTTGATTTACTAAAAAAGTCAATCTCTTTCCATTAAATAAAAAAGATAGCGTGATTTAAACGCTATCTTTTTTATGTTGTTTTTGAAGAAACAAGATGTGCCACTAGGATGTAGCGTTCTGGCGCAGAACCTATAAAGTTAAAAGGGTAACAAGTACTGACTGTTAGAGTAGCTCTTGGTTTAGGAACAATTACGGTTCGATCATCGGCATCGACAATTCGCACTTTATTAACTCGATACGTAAATGATCCCGCTTCTGTATGAACTAATAACAAGTCTCCTTCTCCAACTTCCCCTAGTTTTCGAAAGACTGTATCACGATGACCGGATAGCACAGAATTGTCGCTTTCTCCAGGCAACACGCTGTCTGCAAAATGACCAACGCCTTTTTCAAGCTCATCTTCGTTAGTACCATGATAAATTGGAAGCGTAGCCTTCAGCTTTGGAATTTCTAGTTCACCCATTAAGTCTCCTATTTTAGGCTGTGAAGGATAAGATGCATCTTTCTTTTTGATTTCCTTTAAAGAACTGCTGTTTTCTTTCTCTATAGGCTGCCCTGCTTTTGCTTCAGCAGGTGCTGTTACCTGTGGTTCAACAGCACCTGTTTTATAAGCAAAATATCCTTTAGCAAACTTATAAGCATTAGTAGTGGTAAACCATAGGCCGAAACAAAGAACCCCTACAATAATCGAAAGAAAAATCAATCGCTTTTTGCGACTGATTTTTCCTTTTGAACTTCTTGGTTCCATATCATGCTCGTCTCACTTTACGATATGCAGCAAATGCTAACAAAACAAGGGCTGATCCAATTAAAGTGTTTAATAAATAGTCTGAAGCCGTATTTGGTAAGCGAGCTCCTTTAACAGTCTTCTTTACTTCAGCTTTTTTTACTTCTATTTTTTGAACTTTTTCTTTAACAGGTGCTTGTTTTACAATGTTATTTACATTTTGAGCAGATTTTTCAATGCTCGTTCCTGTGTTTGCAACCGTATCCGAATTAACCATTTCACCTGTGATAATCATATCAGCTAAAAATTTGCCGTCAGCTGTATATAGGTTAATTTTTAAGCTAGCATTTTTTAATTCTTTCATATTCATTAAATCAAATAAAGATAATGTCTTTTCGGTTCCGTCTTGAATCAACGTATATGTTGCTTTCATTTTAAAGATAGAAAGCATTTCGTTATAAATTGACATTAGTTCCGCAATTTGATCAGAAGTTAGTTCAGTTGTTGTATCAAAGTCTTCAAAAGCTGCTAGACGCTCGGCAAGTGCCATTAAGCGATTTAACGTTTCTTCATCCGCAAGCTCATCTTCAATTGACATTAAGTGATCGTTAATGCGCTCTAACTCTTCACGCGTTAGTCCAAACTCATCTTCCAACATTTTTAAAGCAGATTCAAAATCATCAGTACTAATCTCGTCCGCATACTCTTCATCATCGGCATAGTCAAACTCATCTTCTAAATAGAAAAAAACTGTTTGGTCTAAATCATCAACAAATACGTAATCATTTAAATCTTCACCATTTTCTTCTAATAATGATTGAAGAGATTTTTGATTTAAGTCATAGCTTTCATAGATAGAGCTTAAATTGCTTAAGTCGCTTTTGATGACGTCACCCAAAAATTCTTTTAATTCTTCCACAGTATCAAAGTTTGATAATTCCTCATCGTAAAGTGAAAGTGAAAACTCAATATCATCTTTTGAAACATCAAACCCACGAGTAGTACTGACAGTTGTTAAATATTTCGTCAAGTCTGCTTCAAATGTTTTGGACTGAGCAGCAAATGACACAGCAGGAAAGCAACTAATCATCAGTAGTAAAGCAAGTAAAATTGAAACCCCTTTTTTCATCTCTCATTCTCCTTTTTATGTAGTCTAGAAGATTATAAGTTATGAGTAATATTTTTACAATACTAGATATTAAAGTTTTTATATGGTAAATTATAACTTTTAGATTGAGTGTTAATATATCAAAAAAGACAGCTCACTTCTTATTTAACAGAAAAGAAATGAGCTGTCTTTATTCATAAATGTTACCGCTCTCTATGTTAAGGTAACTAAAAAAGGGAAGACAAAGAGCGTATGTAGTGATATTCGTTACCGTTACGGTTTAAGGCTTTAATAGCGAAAGGGTTGAAAAATGAGAACGAGGCTTTGTAAGCTCAATTTTTATCCCTTTTAGTTTTAAACGCTCAACAAACTGTTTGCGCTTTTGACGTTTTTCTTTTGGGGAACGATCCATTGTTTACCTCAACCTCCATTTAGTTAGGTACATCTTAATATACTCATCATACCAAAAAATTGCATATATACAATAAACATTGCAAGATATTCACAAAGATTTAAAAAATGAAGCATTACTTTCTTTTTAACTAGTATTCTATACCCTATTTTTAAACCCTTTAACATGGCAAAAGAAGCTAATGCGCATTGATATTTCTTTATGTGTATCATATGATGATACACATAAAGCTTATATAGAGGTGATAAGTAGATGAAAATTCGTAAAGCATATATTCGCATAGACGAAAAAGTCATTGAAAATGTATTTGTTCATGAAAATAAAAAGGAAGAACAAACGCTAATTGCAATTCCAGATTTGGAATGGTCAACCATTATCCCTTACGAAGAAGAAATTCAAGAGTGTAAAGATCGACTACGGACATCGTTAGCTTCTAAAGTCAGTGAAGAGGTAGCGGAGCAACTAACGAGAAAAATTAATTTTTGGGTACGAGAGATGTAAAAAAGAGAGAGTAACCAAAAGAATAATAATATCTTTTACTTCATTATTTTCCTGGATTTTCCATGATTAGCTCTTGATAAATGGAATGGATTATGTAAAATGAATGTAGGAAACAAAATATACGGCGATGGAGTTCGCCAAAACTGCTGCAGAGCTAATGACTCCTACCCATATACAGGGTAGGAGTCTATTTTTTTGTTCATAATTAAGAAAGAGGTGAAGAAGATGACGTATTTACTAGTAGGTATAGGAGGTATTCTTGGAAGCTTGCTTCGCTACTATCTCGGTGTGTTTACACATTCATGGTGGGCATACAGCTTTCCATTAGGAACGTTAATAACGAACTTGATGGGCTGCTTTATTTTAGGTTGGTTTACATATCGAATGATTAAAATGAATGTGTTTCCTTCTGCTGTTTTAGCTGGCATCGGTACAGGGTTCGTAGGTTCTTTCACGACGTTTTCTACCTTTAGTGTCGAAACCGTTACTTTAATCAAAAACGATACCAGTCTGTTAGCTTTTCTTTATGTAGCACTTAGTTTATTTGGTGGTTTACTGATGTCTTGGTCTGGTTACCGAGTAGGGGATCGTTCAGCCAATAAGCTGAAAAAGAAAGGAGAACAGCTATTATGACAGCTTTACTCATTGCACTGGGTGGGTTTTTAGGTGCCATAGCCAGGTATGTGCTAAGTACGTGGATGAATCAAAAATCAACTACAGGGTTTCCAATTGGCACTTTATGCGTCAATTTAGTAGGCTCATTTCTACTAGGTATCCTGGTTGGGAATGGAATGACATCTGGGGTGTATTCTTTTTTAGGAGTGGGTTTTATGGGGGCATTTACGACATTTTCGACGTTTAAGCTGGAAAATATCCACCTTCATGAAAAGAAAATGCATACGGTTCTATTTCCTTATTTGGCGTTTAGTTATATTGGAGGTATTGTGTTAGCTTTTATAGGAATGTTAGCCGGTGCTCTCTAAAAAATCTTGATTGTAACAAAGGGCTATTTAAAGAAAAGCCAATTTATTTTTTCTGCACGCTTTTTTCCATTTGAAACTATATTATGAAGAAACTTTTTTGTTGACGTACGTTCTAGATGACAGCTATGATGATACTAATATGGGTATGAAGTTACGTCAGGGAGGATACAATGATACTACTTTATATTGGTGTAATCTTATTTTGTTGTGCCATTATGTTTAGTTTATATAATCGCCATGTGCCCGTTCATGGAATTAAGAAGCTTTCTACGCTTGACTGTGAGACTACGGAAATTGCAGTCGTAGATGTTCGACATTTTCATGAAATGAAACATAAACCTTGTCAAAAAGCTATACACATTCCGCTGCCGTACTTGGAAAGACAACATGTTGAAATTCCGTCAAAACAAGTAGTAGTTATTGCACCGGATACAATTGCAAGAAACTTAAGCATTCGTAAGCTGCAAAAGTATGGCTATCAAGTAAAGGGATATTGCTGTGCATGTGAAGGATAAGTCATTAGTAACGCACAAAATATAGGAGGGATACTGCGTGAATTATACTGATCAGACAAAAAATCGGTTAAAGCGAGTAGAAGGTCAAGTGCGAGGCGTACTGCGTATGATGGAAGAAGATAAAGACTGTAAAGACGTTGTAACGCAATTATCAGCTGTTCGAAGCGCAGTCGACCGAACCATTGCTCAGATTGTTGCGCTAAACTTAGAACAATGTATTGTTGAAAGACAACAAGCTGGAGAAGAGACTGCAAAAGTCGTAGAAGAAGCAATTGCCTTATTAGTAAAGAGTCGATGAGTAGAAAAGTTATCTGACGAAAGTCTGATAGCTTTTTTTTTGATTTTCATGCATAATTCGTACATATTATTTTTTAACGTCACTCACTAAATGGAAAGGAGCGTGAATACCAATTCGAAAGTTTAAGCGACTCTTAGTTCTAATCATTCTTATAGGTGCTATTGTGGGAGGTATTGAATTTCTTCGATATCCAATTCACAGCAACGCTAAGGATGTTGAAGAGCATATAAGAAAATGGAAAGGGATGGGGGACATTAACGGTTCCAAAAAGCTTGACATTCGAGAAATCCAAAAAATTAGCAGTTCGGACACATATGTTGCGTTATTCACTATTCCTGGTAGTGGAGAAGGAATGGCGATTTTAAAAGAAGGATGGAGCAAAAGGTTACGGATTGAAGTAATGACAAAGATGAACAATCTTGTTGAGTATGATGATATACATACTAATAAAGGGACGTATGCGCTGTTTTTAGGAAAGAACCCAAGTAAACAAATACATCGAGTGAAGGCCTCACTTGTAAATGACAATTATACGTTTGATATTAAAGTTCCCAAAGGAGAATATTTTATTTCATATCAACCTGTGCCAAAATATGTTGAAAAGCCATTTCCAGCGGATCTTATTTTATTGAATAATTCAGGAGATGACATCACTGTTAAGGAATATATGGATCAAGAGCTGCGTGAATAACACGCAGCTTCTTTTAGTATGTAGACAACATACATGTCACATGTCAATTTTTGAACTTTTTGTGAAGTATATAACAAAAGCATTTAATGTGTAATATACTGTAAATGGGCGGTAATCGAACCTACCAAACTTGAATATTGATTGACACAATTCTGTATAGATTTTGTCACAAAATATTCAATAATAGATGAAACCCCTTTTGTATCAAGGGTGATTGCGGTTACATTACATGAATTACCTTTAAAAAGGTAAGTTTCGGTAAGAAAATGCAACATTCATCCTTTTATTTACATTTATTCCTTGTCGAATATATGCTAAAATATCGCAAGGATTGAAGTGTTCTTTGACCTCATGTTTTTACACTATCTTAGAATATTTTCAAAATAAGAAAATCGACAAAAAGTGACGAAAAAATTGTCACTTTGTATTACAATAGTAATGGTTGATGTATAACATGAGTTTAAAGAGATTTTGTATTAAAGCTTTCTATAGTTAACTAGATAGAAAGTTTTAAAGATGATCTAATTTAGAGGCTTCGCATCATGAGTTGTTAGAAAGGAGAGTTTTTAGTGAAACCAAAAAAAGGATTTTGGAAGCTAGCAGGTTTATTCTCTGCACTTTCAGTATTTTTCTTGAGCGGCTGTTCAGAATTAGCCGTTTTGAACCCTCAAGGTCCTGTCGCTAAAGAACAAGCTGACCTTATTGTTTGGTCGCTTTGGATGATGGCGATTGTGGTCGTAGTAGTATTTGCAATCTTTGCTTACGTACTTATTAAATTTCGTGAAAGACCTGACAACATGGACTATGAGCCACCAGAACAAGAGGGTAACTTAAAGATGGAGATTATCTGGACTGCGTTCCCGATTATTATCTTAATTCTTTTAGCAATCCCAACTGTAAAATCAATTTATGCTCTTGAAGAACCACCGAAAAATGAGCAAACAAAAATTGAAGAACCGTTAACAATTCATGTTACTTCAGCAAACTGGAAATGGATTTTCAGTTATCCGGAAGAAAACATTGAAACAGTTAACTATGTAAACATTCCAGAAGATCGTCCAGTTCGCTTTGAATTGACGTCTCAAGGTTCAATGAACTCGTTCTGGGTACCGGAGCTTGGTGGACAAAAGTATTCAATGAACAACATGGCGATGGATTTATATCTTCAAGCTGATAACCCAGGTTCTTATATCGGACGAAGTGCTAACTTCTCAGGTGAGCACTTTACAGATATGGAATTTGAAGTGTTAGCCCAAACTCACGAAGACTATGAAGAGTGGGTTGACGAAGTGAAGGCAACAGCTAAGCCATTAACTGAAGAGAAGTATGATGAAATTATTGAACCAGGTGTAGTAGGTCGCATGACGTTCAACGGTACGCACTTAGAGTGGGTTAACCACGCAAAAGACGCATACATCCCTGGTAAAGTAGACGAGCGCGGCATGAACATGGGACATGGCAATCACAACCATGGCAGCGACGATAGCAAAAAAGAAAGCGACGAAAGCCATGACGAGCATGAAGGTCATGATGAACATGAAGGTCATTAATACGGGCCTAAATAAACGTACGATTGGGGGAAGACATAATGAAGCTAGATGAATTCTTTGTCACTGGCGATCCCGTCATTTATGCAGCTGACGCAGCGATTGTCTTGACAACCATCGGTATCATTTTTGTCTTAACATATTTCAAAAAATGGAAATGGTTATGGACAGAATGGTTAACAACAGTAGACCATAAAAAACTTGGTGTAATGTATATTCTTGCAGCCGTCTTAATGCTTTTCCGCGGCGGTGTAGATGGACTTATGATGCGTATGCAGTTAGCGTTCCCGGATATGAATATCCTGAACCCGCATCACTATAACGGCGTATTTACAGCTCATGGTGTTATCATGATTCTATTCATGGCAATGCCATTCTTGATTGGTTTAATGAACGTTGTCGTTCCGCTTCAAATTGGAGCGCGTGACGTAGCATATCCGTTCTTGAACGCAGTAAGTTTCTGGACATTCTTTATGGGAGCTATGTTATTTAACATCTCTTTCGTTATTGGAGGAGCTCCTGATGCTGGTTGGACATCATATTTCCCTCTGGCCGGAAAAGAATTTAGTGAAAGTATAGCGAACAACTACTATGCAATTGCTATTCAGATTGCCGGTGTTGGTACCCTAATGACAGGTATTAACTTCTTAGTTACGATTTTAAAAATGCGTGCACCAGGCATGACGTTAATGAAAATGCCAATGTTTACTTGGTCCATTTTAGTTACGTCAGTTATTATCATCTTTGCGTTCCCTGTATTAACAGTAGCGCTTGCGTTAATGACGCTTGACCGCGTATTCGACACAGCATTCTTTACGGTTGCCAACGGTGGTCTCCCGATGATGTGGGCAAACCTATTCTGGATTTGGGGACATCCTGAAGTATATATCGTAATTTTACCGGCGTTCGGTATTTTCTCTGAAATCATTAGTACACACTCTCGCAAAAACCTATTTGGTTATAAAGCGATGATTATCTCAATGGTTGGTATCGCGTTCTTAAGTTACATTGTATGGGTTCACCACTTCTTTACAATGGGTAACGCGCCTGCAGTTAACTCGTTCTTCTCGATTACAACGATGTTAATCGCTGTTCCAACCGGAGTTAAAATATTTAACTGGCTCTTTACCATGTATAAAGGCCGTATTAAATTTACAACATCAATGCTATGGTCACTTGCGTTTATCCCAAACTTCGTTATTGGTGGGGTAACTGGGGTAATGCTTGCAATGGCTTCAGCTGACTATCAGTACCATAACAGTTACTTCCTAGTAGCTCACTTCCACTATGTATTAATCTCAGGAACAGTATTTGCATGTTTCGCTGGATTATACTACTGGTATCCAAAGATTTTCGGTCACACGCTGAACGAAAAGCTAGGAAAAATCTCTTTCTGGATCTTCGTTGTTGGATTTAACGTATGTTTCTTCCCACAATATTTCCTAGGTCTAGATGGTATGACTCGTCGTATGCAAACTTATTCAGAAACATTAGGTTGGGGAACATTAAACTTAATTTCAACAATCGGTGCTTTCTTAATGGGTGCAGGTTTCATCGTATTGGTTGTAAATTTACTTTGGAGCGCTTGGAAAAACAAACGCGACACTGCAAACGACCCATGGGATGGACGTACGCTTGAATGGTGGACTAAATCACCAGTTCAACACTATAACTTTGCGGTAGTTCCACATGTGAAAGAAATGGATGAGTTCTGGCACATGAAAAAACGTGGAGAAACAAAAATTAAAGAAGAAGACATTAAACCAATTCATTTACCAAGCAACTCAGGTATCCCATTCATCTCAGGTGTATTCTGGTTCATCGGTGGATTTGGACTTGTCTTTGAATGGATGCCAATGGCGATCTTCGGATTAATCGGAATTTTAGCTTGTCTAGTTGCACGATCATTTGACTATGATGAAGGCTTCTATGTTCCGGTAGATGAGATTAAACAAACAGAAGGTATTACAGGGGGTGACAAATAATGGGTGGACATTTAGATAAGTCATTACCACTCGAGTATCAAGATCACCAGGGCCGAATGAATATTCTCGGCTTCTGGATTTTCTTGGGTGCGGAAATTGCACTGTTCTCTACGCTGTTTGTCACGTATTTAACGTATCATACTCGTACAGCTGGAGGCCCTGGACCACAAGATTTATATATTGTTGAAACGTTTATGATTCAAACAGTTTTACTATTAGTAAGTAGTTTCACAATGGGAATCGTTGTATGGCACATGCGTAATAATAACTTAAAAGGGTTAATTACTTGGCTAGTTATTACGCTTTTACTAGGTGCAGGATTCTTGTACTATGAAATTGAAGAGTTCATTCTTTATGCAGCTCACGAAGGTGCAACAATGCAAACTAGTGCATTCTTGTCTTCATTCTTTGCGCTGTTGGGAACACATGGACTTCACGTAACGATGGGTATTGGTTGGGCAATTTTACTTATTATCCAGTTAGTAAAGCGCGGCTTAACGCCTGTTACAGCAAGAAAAGTATTTATTATCGGTTTATACTGGCATTTCCTTGACGTAGTATGGATTTTCATCTTTACGTATGTATACTTGAACGGATTGGTGGGATAAGACATGGAAAACAAACAAGGCCAAAAAGCAGGATTTCCGCTTAGTCATGTAATGGGGCTTATCCTTTCTTTAGCACTAACGTTTGCAGCGCTTGGATTAGTTATGTTAGCTGACTTATCAAGAGGCGTAACGATGACACTAATCTCAATTCTTGCGTTCTTACAAGCAGCTATGCAGCTTGTGATGTTCATGCACATGACTGAAAGTGAAAACGGCAAGGTACAAGTTGCAAATATGCTTTATAGCTTCTTTATTGCACTATGTATCGTTGTTGGTACGCTTTGGATCTTAGCAGATCACTTTAACCATTAATACAAAAAGCCACTTACTTCTGCGTAAGTGGCTTTTTTACTATTCATTAGTAGCCTTATATCGAAGTGTTTGATAGTGACCTGTGGCCACTCGGTCGACCACTTCACCCTCCTCATTTGTATATACCTCGTATTCCTCATAAACTTCAACATCAAAACCATTGATTCTTTCAGTTGTTATAAGAACATTTTTAAGGCTCATTTCAACGTCTTCATCGTTACTTGAAGCTTCTACTTCACCGCTGTCTAAAGAAAGAGGTGAGACGGCTTCAAAGTATTCTTGAGACTCGTTGTCCATGTAGCTAATCACAACCATGATTCCAATAAAAAAGATTCCTAAAAACAATATACGAGCTGATGTCATCTTAAAAGACCCCCGTAAATTGACATACTAAAACAACTAAGTCAAGAATCCATACGTAAACAGCAAATGTTTTTAGAGAATGATGCTTTAAATAGTGAATCATCCATTTTACGGCCATATAGCCAAAAAGCGCAGCCGAACATGTTGCTACAAATAAAGAGAAAAACGAGATGTATTCCACACCACCACCGACAACATCTTTAAGCTGTAAAAGAACGGCTCCACATATGGCTGGCGTTGACAGTAAAAAAGAAAAGTAAGCAGCTGTTTCTCGGTCTAGCTTACGCATTAAAGCAGCTGCCATTGTTAGACCAGAACGTGAAACGGCAGGAAAGATGGCGGCTGCTTGAAAGGTACCGATAAACAGTGCGTCCTTGTAGGAAATATCGTGCATCTTTTTTGCTCCTTTTTTTACTGAGTCAGCAAACCATAAGAAAAGACCTGTTACAAGAAATTCCCATCCAATTGTAGAACCTGTAATTGAGATTTCCTCAAAATAATCTTTAAATAATAAGCCAACCACAACAGCTGGAATCGTACCAATGATTAGCAAGAAGGTAAGCTTGCTAAACGGGTGACGAATCATGTGCCACAGCTCGTCTTTATAAAAGACAAAAATAGCAAGCAAGGTTCCAATATGTAGCATCGTATCTAGGTACAAACCTGCGCTATCTAATCCAAATAAGTGTCGACCTAAATACAAGTGCCCTGTGCTACTAATGGGTAAAAACTCTGTTAACCCTTGAATGATTCCTAAAATTAATGCTTCAATCCATGACATATTTTCACCTCTTAAAGCGTGTCCTTGTATTATTGTATCGACCAAAAGGCATGAACATGACAAAAATTAATGAGAATGGTTAGATAAAGCAAAAAAATTAGAGTCCACTATTAGTGTTTCTAACAGCATGCAACAACTAATGGCTGTATTGAAATAGAGATTAAAGCATAGTTAGTAATTGATTAAACTAAAAGGTGAATCTTTGCTTAGAAGGTTGAAATCAACATGGATAAACTTAAGTGATTACACAAACGATAAGTTTGAAACCAACATAACGTTTGTGCAAGAAAAATGGATATTTAGCTTGCGGTATACAAATTTGTATTCATCAAACGGAGGTGGGAACTCATGATAAAAAAAGTGTGCATAGCACTTATTTTATGCTTCATTGGAATTCATTCACATGTAGCAATGGGAGAACAACCTAAAGTGGAAGTGTTTCAACTTGATACAGGTAAGGTCATTCGGGTAGCTGATAAAACTGAAGTTGTTCAAAAAGAGGTTGAAAAAAGCATCGCTTCCATTACTGGGATTTATAAAAAAGTAAATCCTTTACCTAAAACCGGTTATTTGGTGAAGGTACCATTAGACCCCGCTGTACAAGTGCAGCAAAAAGGGTTAGATGTGTTAGCTAGTGAAGCTGTTGTTGTATTAAGCCCAAATGAACAACCTGTACTCATGCTATACGATAATGAAAACAAAATTTATTTTTTTGAATTTACCTATGACATCTCTACGTTACGAAAAGAATTAGAATTGTAAAAGAAAGCTCCGCATAGAGATGTCGGAGCTTTCTTCATTAGTAACATACACATCATATATATAGATATCTTCAGGTTTTTTCTTTAGTTTAAAGCCTCCTTTTACACCTGAGACGGAAGTGATGAGATCCGCATGAACTAGCTTTATTAACAGTTTTTTGGAAAAAATAAGAGAAGCGCCTAGCTGCTTACTCATTGCATCTGCTGGCAATACAGCTTTGGAAGGTAAAAAGTGAAGAAGTACCATGGCGTATACAGATTGTTCAACGCCTGTTTTCATATGCAAAGTATATCAAACCTTTCTAAAGTGGATAATAATTATCCACTTTAATCGTTTTATTTGAGAATACCAAATAAATTTTTCGGATTATTTGACAGTTAATTCAAACAACTGTAATATATTTAGAAAAATCAAATATTTTACGATGGGGTGGGAATGCGATGATTGAATTAAGACCGTTCACAAAAAAAGATATAAAAGAACTCATTGAATGGATTCCCTCAGAAGCCTTTATGATTCAGTGGAGTGGCTCCACGTTTGCATATCCACTTACGCCTCGCCAGCTCAAAGAATATATCCGCTATGCCAATTATGAAGGAGCTCATACGTATGCTTTCTCCGTTTTTCATCAACAAACCGGCCAGCTAGTTGGTCATATTTCTCTTGCTCATATTGATTATCACCATAAGACGGGCAGAATTGGTCGAGTATTGCTCAAAGAAGAGGAAAGAGGAAAAGGATACTGTGGTGATATGTTTGACCATGTTTTATCATTCGGTTTTGATGTGTTAGGACTTCATCGTATTTCCCTGGGCGTATTTGACTTCAATAAAGCTGCTATTAAGTCATACGAGCGTATTGGGTTTTTACGTGAAGGGATGATGCGAGATGTAAAGCACGTGAACGGACAGTATTGGAGCTTAATTGAAATGAGCATGATTGATTATGAGTGGAAACAAAGAGAAGAAAGTTCTGCGGAAGCAATAAAACATATTCAGTAAAATGAAACCGGATTGAAAAACTCAATCCGGTTTTTTGCGTCAAACCCTTTTGTCATTTTATTTTCGCGCTTCTAATTATACTTAGCAGGTATAAATCTTTGAAAAAAAAGGCATATAGGAAGTAAATAAGCTAATAAAAGCAGCGGAGGGACAGAAGGGAGAGACATAAGTTATGAAGTTCAAGTACACGTTACTTTCCGTACTCATATTTCTTGGTTGCGTCTTAACTGGGGTCTTATATGTTTTTAGTGAAAAAAAAGTTGAGGCAAAGGAATTTAACATGCTCGTAATGGGTGTAGATGAACGAGAAGAAGATACGGGACGTTCAGACGTACTAATGGTTGTTCATTTTAATTCAGAAAATGGACATTTGAAAATGATGCCTATCCCTCGAGATACGCGTGTGAAAATTAAAGGACAAGCAGAAATGGAAAAGATTAATCATGCCTATAAGTACGGTGGAATTAAACTAACAGTCGACACTGTCGAACAATTCTTAAATATGCCAATTGATTACTATGTCAAAGTAAACATGGAAGGATTTAAAGCGGTCGTGGATGAGATAGGTGGTGTAACGGTTGATAATCCGTTTCCATTCACATTTGCATCTTATTTATTTCCGCAGGGTGAAACAAACTTAAACGGTGAAAAAGCTTTAGCTTATGTAAGGATGAGACATGAGGATCCTAAAGGAGACATTGGTCGTAATGAAAGACAAAAACAAGTAGTAGAAGCGCTCTTAGACAAAGGAATGAGTATGTCAACGGTAGCTAATCTTCCCAATCTCTTAAATATTACAAAGCAATACGTTGATACAAACGTAACGATTAAAGACGCGTTAGCTGTATATAACGTAATGGAAAAAGGCAAACCAACGTTTGAAACAGTACATGTAGAAGGAGAAACGCAAATAGTAGACGGAACATGGTACTATATTGTAAAAGACCAGGAGAAGGAGCATATAAAAGCCATGCTATATGGAGATAATCCATCGGAAGAACACTGAAAAAGCGCGCAGCCTGCGCGCTTTTTGTTTAATTCATTTCTTGTTCGCCAATTTCTTCTTGACGTTGCAAACAAGAAATCTGCTTTTTTTCTGGGTGAATATTAAAGGTATATCCCCACGTTTGAATCTTTTCAAGGATAATTTCCTCTTTTTTAAAGCCAAAAATGAGTACGATATCTTGATTTTCATCTAATAGTAAATATTTTTCATCTTTTCTCCACATTGTTAGGTTAGCTGCATAAAAGAAATTCCAACCATTATTCATACGATGACCTGTTGCTTGATTTTTATAGTTTAAAATCATAATAATTTCCTCCAATAGACAAACTTTCTAGTAAAATAGTTCATTTCTCATTATAAACAGTTCTTTCTTATAAATCTATAAGACGAATGAAGCATAAAATGATAAAATGTTTACGTTAGATTTTCTAGCAATATACCGTCTTTTTATTAGAAAGGAAATTTGTAATGAGCATATGGTATTTTATCATCGGAGCACTAATTGCCGTTATCGGAATGATGTTTATTTATCAGTCAACCATTTATACAATTGAAGGTAAGCTACAGGAAGACAAAACAGATAATGAGATTTATCAAGATCTTGTTCGTATTCAGACTATGTTTTTTATTAAACACGCGGTAGTAGAAATTGTTCCGTTAATTTTAATCGTATTAGCATTTATGAACCCAGAACCTGCTTCAAGCATGAGTCCATTAATTATTGTGGCTGTCGTTTGGATTGGAGCGATGCTTCGCATTTATCAAACTCACCAACAGGTGGCAAACAGGATAGAAAAACAGCAGTTCCGAGGGTTTCTAACAAAATTTATGATGATAGAGATTGGGTTGATCAGTACCTTTCCAATTATAGCAATTGTCGGTGCACTTACGCTTAGTGTAGGGTAATACATAAAAGCGTCTATATTAGTAACCTCTCTTGATGAATTACAAACAGTATGATTCAATCTTCACGTTTAAGTATAATAACAATGGGTAAATAAGAAGTATATTACTATATTTAGATTACAAATAAGGTAGGGAAACATATGATTACAAAGGGCGAAGTTATTCCATTGTTAACTGATGCAAGTCCATCATTTCAATATGATGAAGAGGTGAATACAACAACAATAGAAGGTTTGCAGCAAGAGCTCAAGCGCTTTGCTTCTCACTTAATTTCATTAGAATTTAATAATCAATTAGCCCATGAATCTGAGATATTTGAAACCATTGAACGATTATATACAGAAGGTGAAGCTGAAGTAAAAGAAAGCATAACGATAGGCTTGTTTGAGACTATGTATGAAATGCTTTCTGAACAACACATAACATCTGAAGAAATAGGAAGGCTTTTAAAACCACATTCCTTTAAATGGTGGAAAACCATTGAACAGTTTAACAAGCTTTCCTAATAATAAATAAATCACGCCAGTTTCTTGGCGTGATTTATTTATTGCTCATGTTTTAATTGCTTGTCTAAATAGAACGTTCCAAAAGGAATAAAAGATAAAATAAACGCATAGATGCCCCATAAAATTGTTTTTCTATGCTCAAATTTTACGTGCACAGCAGCAAGTATGTATAATACGAACAGAGCACCATGGGCAGCTCCAACGACGGATACAACCTCAGGAATACCAGCTAAATATTTTAAAGGCATAGCAATGAATAGTAAAAGTAGATATGAAATGCCTTCTACAATACTTAACAAACGTAAGCGGCCAATCGATGATCTTAACATCTTGGTTCATCCTCCAAATGTATGATTTTTTTAACTGTCGTGAAAAATGTACCATGTAGATGCAACCGTTACAAGCATCAATGGTCGCTGTCACAAAAGATTCAAAAGATAATTAAAAAAGAGCACACTATGAGTTGACAAGGTATAACGTTATCTTTTATGAGTATATATAGTAAATGATGAAACTGTACATTCATTTATTTACGTTCAGTCTCGATACGTTAATCCTGTTTTACACGTGTAATAAGAGGCAGGAAAGGGTTTGGAAATATGACAAAAGGAATAGAACAAAAGGAAAATATCCTTGATGCAGCGTTTGTTGTATTTGGAGCAAATGGTTATCATGATGCTAAAATGATTGATATTGCTAAAAAAGCGGGTGTGTCGAAAGGGACACTTTACCTTTACTTTCCTTCAAAAGAAAGCTTATATATTGCGGTTAATGATCGCTCTTTTCTTTACTTCATTGCTAACGCAAAGCGAGAAACCGATCGCTGTGAAACATTTAGGCAAAAGCTTTATTCAATTGCAAGACATCACCTGTACTTTTTTTATAACACAAGAAAGTACCCAGATTCGTTTTGGCAAGCTCCCCATCAAATGCCTGGAATGATGGAGCGTTTGCATCGTTTTTTTGATGATTATCATTCCCTAGTATCAGACTTGATGAAAGAAGAGGGACTTGAAGATACAGCTTTACATTCAAAAGCGTTTTGTAGCATGCTAAATGGGTATAGAATAGATATTGTATCTAACAAAAATGTGTCAGAAAAAGAAATTGAACGTTATGCAACGTTTACAGTTGACCTTTTCCTAGAAGGTTGCTACTGATTTCTTTTTTTTAAAACTGACCCGCTGGTACTCACTACATTACACATGTAAAATACGACTAATAAAATATACGGGGGCTATTTATGAATTTCTTGACAAAGTTTAGCTTAAAGAATGCAGTAGCAGTATTCATTTTATCGTTTCTGCTTATCGTAGCTGGATTATTCTCATTTTCAAGGTTGAAAATTGACTTATTACCTAATATTGAATTTCCACAGCTATCGATTGAAGCTGTATATCCTGGGGCTTCTCCTAGTGATGTAAACGAACAAGTAACATCGAAGTTAGAAGAGCAGTTAAAAGGTCTTGAAGGCGTTAAAAGCGTTCAAAGTGTTTCTTACGAGAACGTGGGGATTATTAATTTAGAATTTCCGTTCAATACGGATTTAGATGAAGTTGAACAACAAATTGACACTATAACAAAAGATTTAGATTTACCAGAATCATCGACGGTTGATGTGAACCGCTTTTCATTTGGTACTTTCCCGATTATGAACATTTCTTTATTTGCTGAAGGTGATGCAGAAGTTGAAAAGCTTTTAGACAGCGAAATTATCCCAGAATTAAATAAAATTGAAGGGATTAACTCTGTATCTGTTGGTGGCGTAAAGGATGATCTTTTACAAATTACGTTGGATAAAGAAAAAGCAGTGGCAGCTGGTCTGACGCTTGAACAAATCAAAGAGCAAATTAACCAAAAGTCCGTATCGTTTCCAGCAGGAACTGTAAACGGTGAAGAACTCCAAATTCCTGTTCGAGTTGAAGAGAAACTAGATACAATTGATGCATTAAAAGAAGTTGAGCTAAAATCTACAGTTAATCCCGAAGCTCCACCAGTTTTACTTGGTGATATTGCAACGATTGAAGAAGTGAGTGAGCAAGGAGAATACACGCGCTATAATCAACAAGAGGCGCTAACAATGGCTATTACAAAGAAACAGGATGCAAATACGGTTCAAGTTGCCAATGATGCATTAGAAGTGTTGAAAAAATATGATGATGATATTAACTATGCTATTGGATTTGATTCAGCAGAAGGAATTGAAAAGTCAGTTGAAACGTTAGTAAAAGAAGGATTGCTGGGGGCGTTGTTCGCTTCAATTGCAGTGCTAATCTTCCTGCGCAACTTCCGTGCTACCATTATTTCAATTATCTCGATTCCACTTTCACTTCTTGTCTCAGCTATTTTCTTAAATGGACTGGATATTTCATTAAATATCATGACACTAGGTGGAATGGCAGTAGCAGTTGGGCGCGTTGTGGATGATAGTATCGTAGTTATTGAAAATATCTTTAGGCGTGTTCGAAAATCAGAAGAAGGCATTTCTGATGAATTAGTTGAATCTTCAACAAAAGAGATATTAAAAGCCATTACATCATCGACTATTACAACTGTTGTTGTATTTTTACCAATCGGTTTTGTCGGTGGAATTACTGGTGAGTTCTTCTTACCATTTGCTCTAACAGTAGTATTTTCATTATTAGCATCTCTTCTTGTTGCGGTTACAATCGTCCCGATTTTAGCAAAATTTGCGTTTAAGAAGGTACCAGCAGAAGAGAAAGAGGGTAAAATTCAGCGTGGATATGCAAAAGCGATTGCATGGTCACTAAACCATAAGATTAAAATTTTAATTCTATCTTTCTTACTATTATTTGGTTCATTTGCTCTTGTTCCATCGCTTGGCTTCACATTCATTCCAAACGAAGAACAAAGGCTTTTACAGGCAAATGTTCTGCTACCTTCGTCTACTTCTTTAGAACGTACAAATGAAGTGTCGTTAAAAGTGGAGGAGCTATTTGCAAACGAAGATGAAGTAAAAGAGGTAACAACAGAAGTCGGTTCACGCGACTTTGCAACTGGCGTAAAGCGACCAAATCAGATCGGTTATTTCTTAAATCTGAAAGATGGCGTACATGTAGATGCGTATATTGATGAACTTCAAAGTAAGATGGAAGACATTGTAGGAGAAGAGTCTCCAAAAGCAACACTAAGCGTATCTGAAGCTTCAACAGGTGGACCACCAACTAATAACAACGTAACGGTGGATTTATTCTCATCTGACTTAGATGACTTACAAACGGCGGCAAAAGAAGTAGAAAATTATTTAAATACGTATGATAACTTAAAGTACGTAAAAAATAATTTCTCTGATAAACAAAAGCAGCTTGTGGTTGAAGTCAATCAAGATAAAGCATCTGAGTATGGTGTATCTGGATTCCAGCTTGTGGGAACGATTACCGATCAAACAAAACCTGTATCAGTAGGTGACCTAACGTTAGATGGAACAAATCGTGCAGTTCAGCTTTCTTATGATGAAGATATTAGTTCAACAAAAGCAATTGAAGATCTGCAAATCTTTACACAAAGAGGACCAGTAGCAGTAAAAGATATTGCTAATGTAAGCGAAATTGATACATTTACATCCATTCAAAAATTAGATGGAAAAGTGTTTGCTCGCGTTGAAGCGGATATTAAAGACGAAAATATTCAAAAAGTGACGCAAGACGTAGTAGAGGGTGTAGAGAAGCTTAATTTACCAAAAGGGGTAAGTCTTGAAGGTGGAGGCGGTAGTGATGAAACCGTAGAAATCTTCCAATCTTTAGGATTGGCTATTTTAACAGCCATTGGTCTTGTTTACTTGACGATGCTCATTACGTTTGGTAAAGCTCGTATACCATTTATTATTTTATCGTCGTTAATCTTTGTTCCAATTGGTTCACTAATTGGCTTAGTGATCGCAAAAGAGCCTCTATCTGTTAGCGTAATGATTGGTTTCCTAATGTTAATTGGAATTGTAACGACAAACGCTATTGTATTAGTAGACCGAATTACCCAAAATAGAGAACAAAAAGGTATGACAATTCGCGAATCGCTTATTGAAGCTGGTAAAACGCGCTTACGTCCAATCCTAATGACAGCCTTTGCAACAATTGCAGCGCTGATCCCGCTTGCTTTGACAACATCAAGTGGAACATTGATCTCTAAAGGTCTAGCAATAACGGTTATTGGTGGTCTAACATCTTCTACTTTATTAACCTTAATTATCATTCCAGTTGTATATGAATTATTCTTTGCTAAGCAGGTTCGTAAAGAAAGAGAACTGGGAAAAGGTGCGAAATAAGAACTATTTTCTATAAGAGGAAAATACGACCATTAATTATATGCTATAATAAAGGTACGTTTTATTTAACCCCTTATATTATATAGATGAAGCCAGGACCCTTTAAGCCGAGGGGATCTCTGGCTTCGTTTTTTTATTGCTTTTTGTTAGAGATGGTTTACACTTAAAAAGTATCCATGAAGAAATACAGTATTGATATGCGAGGTGAAGGGGAATGGGCACTGATGACCCCAATTTGTACAGAGCTATAAATAGAGGCAACATAAGGTGTTCCATGTCTCTTTTCACACGTAACGAAAAGCTACTTTTGATGCCTCACTTTTAAAATGAGGTGAATGAATATGATTAAAACATATCTTTATTATTGAAGCTCACGCTTTGAATCTTGCTCTTTTTCAGCGCTGT
The DNA here is from genome assembly GCF_038050335.1 of Priestia sp. FSL W8-0001. Taxonomy (NCBI): domain Bacteria; kingdom Bacillati; phylum Bacillota; class Bacilli; order Caryophanales; family Bacillaceae; genus Priestia; species Priestia sp. FSL W8-0001. Next base: position 2,401,328 of record NZ_JBBPAL010000001.1, on the reverse strand, counting down.
TATTTTTTACTTCAAACTCTTTAGGAGAGCTAGTAAATAACCCTGTAAATAGCAAGATGGGAAATACTACTGCTAAAAAGGTGCTTATAGCTCTAAAATCTTATAGTAGAGTCATTCAATATGTTTTTCAACAACAAGAGAGAATAGAAAAGGGAGGAGTCTAACAAAAAAAGAGCGGCTATAGGCCGCTCTTTTACGATTATTAAATTAGTTTTGGTAAGTGTGTCGCAGCATCGTACTCTACAAGAGGCTCACCTTGTTGAATACGATGTAAATAGTCAGGGTTTGAAATAAGTGGGCGTCCAATAGCGGCTACGTCAATCCAGCCAGCTTCTAGAGCACGTTCTGCAGATTCTGGTGTTAAATCACCAACTCCGATAATAGGGCCGCTCCAGTAGTTTCGAACAATTTCATAAAGGTTCTTACCGTCTTTTACATCTTCGTAAAAGTTAAGCATTGAAGGGTGAATTATTTTCACGCCAACTTCTTTAAATGCTTCAACATAGGTTTGAATTGCTTTTTCAGCATCATCCCATCTGTATTCAGGCGCATCGACCTTATGCGGAGAAAAACGAATTATAACACGTTCTGCACCAATTGCATTAATCACGGCAGAAATGACTTCTTTCATGAATGTTAATCGTTGTTTTAAATCTCCACCGTATTCATCTGTGCGCTTGTTTGAAAACTCAGAGTTAAACTGATCAATTAAGTAGCCGTGTGCACCGTGAATTTCAACACCGTCAAATCCAGCTTCAAGGGCATTTTTAGCAGCTTGAGCATATTGAGCAACAACTTCTTTAATATCTGCTTTTGTCATTTCTTCTGGTATTTCATAAGGTTTACGGAAGCGAGGAACTTGACCAGCTGCAGCGATGGCAGAAGGAGCTTGAGGCTGTTGGCCTTTAATTAATTCATGGTGACTTAAACGCCCTACATGCCAAATTTGCGCAATAATTGTACCGCCTTCGTCGTGAACGGCATTGGTTACTTCTTTCCAAGCTTCAATTTGCTCTTGCGTATAGATTCCTGGAACACCTGGATTTCCTTTTGCGCGATCACTAATGACAACACCTTCTGAGATAATGAGGCCGATGCCGTCTTTAGCGCGACGACGATAGTACTCAGCAATTTCTGTATTTACAACACCTGTTTCATCATCTGCAAAGCAACGTGTCATTGGAGCCATTGCAGTTTTTGTTTTCAATTGTAGACCTTCTAATTGTGTTTGTTCAAATAGCTTAGAATAGCGAGTCATTATTCGTTCATCTCCTTCAAAACCAGTCTTTGTATGCAATCCTTTTAAGTAAGGATAGACTCAGTGTAACAAGAAGGGTATTTTTGATTCAAATATTTTGACTCACGAAAAAAACGCTGCTTTACAAAGCAGCGTTTTTCAATGTTAAGCGTGGTTTCTACGCATTTTTCTCATAACGAAACTTACGATTAATACTAAAATGATTGAACCAATAATGGCAGGTACAATGGCGAATCCGCCCATCTCAGGACCCCAGTTTCCAAAAATAAGTCCACCTAACCAAGCTCCGATAAAACCAGCGATAATGTTACCGATAATCCCTCCTGGGACACCTTTTCCAGTAATGATACCAGCTAACCAACCAATAAGTCCACCTACAATAAGCATCCAAATAAATGACATAATAACAACCTCCTGATAGTGTATTTGAATCTTATATCTTTTTGATACCCGCGAATGAACCAAGTTATGCATGTTTTGACCAAAAATAAAAGATAGTGTGAAATTAATCAAAATAAAGAGTAAATTGAAGGAAACAGGGAATATAGATAAGTTTAAGGTGAATAAATAGGGAGGTTTATACTATTTGTCCATAAATACACTAGTTTCAGTTGTTGGCCTTATATTTATATGATAAGGTTGAATAAAATTAAAACTTTTAAATAGAAAGATACAACCTTTAGCGAGAAAGTTCTTTAGGGCTTTCTCGCTTTCTTATTTTAATTGGTAAAAAGTGATAAATGATGGACTGAGGTGAGAAACATTGAAATCTCAAACCTTGAGGTTAGTTAATCAGTTACTTTCAGGAAATCAAGATAGTGCGTGGGATATAGTAGAAGAAGCTTTACAAAAAGGAGCAAGTAGCTTAGATATTTATGAAAGTCTTTTGACGCCTGCTATGTACTATATTGGCACGCTTTGGGAAAAGAATATCGTTACGGTTGCAGACGAGCATGTAGCGACTACAACCTGTGATTATGTATTAACACGCTATGGATTTTATAAAGAAATGACAAGTGAAAGCAAAAAAGAGTACGGAAAAGTGATGTTGTTTTGTTTAGAAGAAGAACAGCATTTTATTGGATTAAAGATGGTCTCGCTTCTATTTGAAGAACATGGATTCGATACGCGGTTTTTAGGAGCAGACTTGCCAAAGGAAGCAGCGGAGGTTATGGCAAAGGACTGGCAGCCTGATATCGTAGCATTATCCGCTAGCATTTCGTATCATTTAGATCAGCTTCCGCAATATGTAAATATGTTAGAAGATTTAAACCCAAAACCAATTACTTTAGTTGGTGGAAGACTCATTGCGACAAATCACGTTGCAAGTACTATACTTGAAAAAGCAAAACAAATGCCAAGTTTAAACGAACTAAATGAATGGTTATTACGTTATAAAAAAGGGGTGGACATACATGTCGATGCTTAAAAGTGCTCCTGTTCCATATTTTACTGTGGACCGAAATTTTAAAATTTTAAATCGTTCCAAGCTAGCGATGACCACTTTTGCGCCGGTCGATAACTTCTTAGATGTTGTTGATACGTTCAGCAAAGAAAAAGCCAAAAAATATTTAAGAACAGAGTATATCGTAAAAGACGACAAAGAAAAAAGTGAAAAACAGCTGCACACAACGCTTGTAGAAGAAAAAGACTACACCATGCAAAAGGTAGAGCTTGTGTTGCAAACTGAGCAATCACCATATGCTTTATTTGAATGTTTCATACAGTGGGATGAAGAAGTTGGGCATTTAGTTTGTATTTATCAAGATGAGCGTATTAAAGAGCTAACAAGGATGGTTCACGCTCACCAAAAGCGACTTGCACATACAGACTTTGAACTACTGCAGAAAAAAGAGAGCTTAGAAGCTTCACTAAAGCGGATTAAGCAACTATCAGCTTCTTTCATTAAGCTTTCTGAAAAGGTAGCTCTTATTCCACTGTTTGGCGATTTAGACGAGCAGCTCGTAGCAGAAAATTCCAAAGTGCTCCAAGATGCTACATATGATGGCCACTATTCCATTATGCTCTTTGACTTTTCAGGAATTGATGAACTGAAACCGGAAGGCATCCACGCCTTTTCATCCTTTATGCGTTCGTTTGATATTATGGGAGTTACCTGTTACATCATAGGCATGAAACCATCTCATACAGAAATGTTAAAGGGGAATTCATTTGGTAATCAGATTATCTATATGAATAATTTAAGTGATCTCGTAAACATTAAACATTCTGTTGGGTAAAAAAGCTGTGCGACTGCACAGCTTTCAGACTGTAGACAAACTGGAAGAAATCCAGTTTGCCTACAGTCTTTTTTATTTTACAATGGAAGTACTACATAACTTGAGGTGATTGACATGCTTTCGAAACATAATCCCATTCAACGAGATCAATTAGAAATGATTACGTTAAATCAATTGGTACCGGCCAGCCACTTGGTTCGTAAAATAGAGGCAGCACTTGATTTTTCGTTCATCTATGACTTGGTGAAGGACATGTATTCAGAAATCGGTCGTCCCAGTATTGATCCTGTCATCTTAATTAAATTGACCTTCCTTCAATACACGTTTGGAATCCGGTCCATGCGCCAAACGATTGAACAAGTGGAAACCAATATGGCCTATCGCTGGTTCCTTGGGTATGGTTTCCACGATAAAGTGCCTCATTTCTCTACGTTCGGAAAAAACTATGAACGCCGTTTTAAAGATACCGATCTGTTTGAACAGATTTTCTATCGCATCTTAAAGGAAGCTGCCGAGAAAAAGCTAATCAGTGCCGAGCACGTTTTCGTGGATTCGACCCATGTTAAAGCGAGTGCGAACAAACGCAAATTTGAAAAGAAAGTCGTTCGCAAAGAGACACGCGCGTATCAGGAACGCCTTCAAGAAGAGATTAACCAGGACCGGGAAGATCACGGAAAAAAACCATTTCCTCCGGACAAGTTTGAGAAGGAAGAGAAGAAAGAAATCAAAGAAAGCACCACCGATCCAGAGAGTGGTTACTATGTGAAGGATGAACGGACGAAGCAGTTCGCCTATTCTTTTCACGCAGCCGCGGATCGTAACGGTTTTGTGCTTGGCACCATGGTCACACCTGGCAACACACATGATAGTCAGATTTTAGAGCCATTGGTCGGAAAGGTCATCGAGAGAGTCGGAAAGCCTGAAGCGGTCGCCGCAGATGCCGCGTACAAAACTCCTGCGATTACCCGTTACTTATTGGAACAGGGGATGACCCCTGCCTTGCCATACACACGACCACGTACGAAAAAAGGTTTTTTCCGAAAACATGACTATGTGTATGACGAATACTTTGACTGTTATCTTTGCCCGGCAGGTGAGATCTTGGCCTACTCGACAACGAATAAAGAAGGATATCGGGAGTACAAATCGCCAAAACAGATTTGTGCGACATGCCCATTTTTAGCCAGATGTACGGAGAGTAAAGACCACCAGAAAGTGGTGACGCGTCATATTTGGCAGGAATACGTAGAAGAGGCAGACCATCTTCGCTATCACGCAGAGGTGAAAGAGATTTATGCCAAACGTAAAGAAACCATTGAGCGTGTATTCGCAGATGGAAAAGAAAAGCATGGCATGCGTTGGACAACGTTAAGGGGACTTAAAAAATTGTCGATGCAGGCGATGCTTACTTTCGCTGCCATGAACCTGAAGAAGATGGCCAACTGGACGTGGCAAGGTCCAAAAATGGCCTAAATGATGAACTCGAAGAGGTCTGTCTTTTTATTAAATAGCTTCAAATCCCATAAAAAGCTAAAAAGGGGTTCGGAATGAGACCATTCCGAATCCCTTTTGTCGACAAACTGAAAGCTGTGCGACTGCACAGCTTTTTTTGTTCTTTAAAATATTCCGCTGATTTTTAAATAGGGGAATGTGCATAATAAAGATAGAGTAGGAAGGTGGAAAAATGGAGCATAAAGAACATAGCGGTTTACATAAACATGAGCATAGCCTAGCATGTGGACATACGAAAATTATGCATGATGGTCATATTGATTATGTTCATAACGGTCACCTACACCATAAACATAATGACCATTGGGACGAGTGTGTAATTCCGGTAAATGAAACCAACCGTGATGCATGTCAGCTAATAGAGTGTGGATGTAATTATGAAGAGGATTATGGTCATGAGATGGTACCCCATGGAGATCATATGGACTATTTAGTAAATGGAAGGCTACATCATGTGCATGATGGTCACTGTGACGACCATGGACCAGTAGAAGTCATCACTAATCATTGAATAGACGGAAAATTTTAAAAATGTAAGCGTATACTATTTACAATTTAGGTATCAATTGCTATTATTGTCTTACAGGATACTTGTTCGAATTATCTTGTAAGACAATATACTAAGTCGATTTTCAAAGGAGGAAAAGTTATGATAATGGAAGAATGGTTCGCACTTTTCGCACTTGCAGGAGTATGCATGGTCCTTGTTAATCGCATGTTGCACAAAATTTATAAAGAAACAAGTACAGACGATTCCTAACATCTTCTCTTACGTTGAAGGTGTTTTTTTATGGTCTTATATAAGAATATGTTTATATAAAAGAAGCTGGAAAATAAGTATTTAAGTCAACAAGATATCCGAACCGTCGAAAGTTAACTTCTTTTGATAGTTCGGATATCTTTTGTTGGTTTCGAACTTATTCTTATAACTTAACTATTGTAGAAACGTGATGAATCATCTTTGAGAAGAAATCATGACGTTTTGTTCTATACCATTTTTTTATTTAACGTAAACCATTCTTATTTCTAATAAATTACGGAGTAGGTAAATTTTGAGCTTCTTCTTTTTTCATCATATGGGACGGTAGGATAATTTCTTCATCTACTAAGAAGCTAAGAAGCTCTCGCGTAGCAAATGACATATAGCGTTCTTTCTTTAAAATAATACCTAACTCCCACATCGGTGTTGGAGAAGAAATGGGAATGCTACGTATTAAAGGATTATTAATCTTCGGATAAACCGATTTTGGCAAAATAGCAATCCCGAGTTCAGAAGCTACGAGTTCAATGATAAGATCCCACTGTGAGCTTTCATAGGCAATTTTCGGCTGGAAGCCAGCTTCAATACATTCATGAATAATACGGTCGTGAAGCGAGAAATCTTTGCTAAATAAGATGAAAGGTTCTTCTTTTAATTCCGATAGAGATACGACCTGCTTTTGAGCAAGTGGATGTTTATGGTGAATATATAAGTTAAACTCTTCTTGTACAAATGGATAAATATGAAACATTGGGTTTTGGACTGGAAGTACAATAATCCCAAGGTCTACCTGTTCAGACTCAACAAGTTCAACAATACGCTTAGCGCCTAATTCCACGAGTTCTAGTGTTACTTGTGGATGCTTTTTAGTAAACTTTTTTGCAATCATTGGAAAAACAATGGTACCAATTAAAGGTGGTATGCCGATTTTAATTTCACCAGTTGGTAAGTGTCTAAGATCATCTAATAGAGCATGAAGCTCATGTAATGTTGAAACTAATTTTTGGCTTTGATTATATACAACTTGACCTGCATCTGTAAGAGTCAGTTTGCGAGTCGAGCGATCAAATAAATCGACGCCCAACTCTTCTTCAAGCTTTTTCACAATTTTACTCAAAGCAGGTTGAGATAAATGAATAGCAGATGCAGCCTTGGTAAAACTCTTTTGGTTCACAACTTCCATAAAGTGTTGCAGTTCACGAATGTCCATAAGCAAGCCCCTCACTAATATTCTTTGTTTTCATACTATTTATTCTATTTATCTATTTTACTTATGTTTCAATAAAATGTAAACTCTTACATAAGGAAACTGAATGATAATTCATCTTTTTTACAAGAATAAACCTTCTTATTTTGTATAAGAACACAATGTTGTAAGCGTTATCATTAATGGTTATACCCTCAGAAATACCGTTTTTAGAACCTTCAATTTACAGAAATAATAATAGTTGTTCCTCATACATCGCCATTGATTTGTTCTTACATATAAAGAAGAAGAATAAAATAGAAAGATGAAATTTATCAGACTACAAGAACACCTCATAAATAAAGAGAAAATAAAAAGGGGAGAGTGGTCATAATGACATATGTAAAAGGTTTAGAAGGAATTGTAGCGGCTGAAACAAAAGTTGGGCACGTTGATGGAGATAAAGGTCAGCTGATTTACCGTGGATACTGGGCGAAAGATTTAGCAATTAACTATACATTTGAAGAAGTAGCTTACTTGATTTGGAACGGACAGTTACCAAATCATGAACAGCTTAATGAATTTAAAGAAGAGATGAAAGCACATCGCGTATTACCAAAAAATATTGTAGCGCTAATGGATTGTTTACCGAGAGATACAGAAGTCATGAGTGCTCTTCGTACATGCATTTCAGCACTTGGCGATCCATCTTACAGTTGGCCGCCTACAAAAAATCAAGCGGTTGCATTAACGGCAATTGCGCCAACTATTATTGCTTATTGGTATCGTAAAATGAATGGTTTAGAAGTTGTTGAGCCGAATGAGAATCTAGATCACGTGGCTAACTATCTGTATATGATCACAGGAGAAGTACCGGATTCAAGCTTAGTTAAAGCATTGAGCGCATATTTTGTACTTACTATTGAGCATGGTATGAACGCATCAACGTTTTCTTCGCGCGTGGTAGCGTCAACTGAATCAGACATGGTCTCTGCGATTTGCGGAGCGATTGGTGCAATGAAAGGACCTTTACATGGAGGTGCTCCTTCTGGTGTTATTAGCATGTTCCAAGAAATTGGCTCTGCAGAAAACATTGAGCCTTGGGTGCGACAGAAGCTTGAGAACAAAGAGAAAATTATGGGATTTGGACATCGTGTGTACAGAACACATGATCCAAGAGCAGAAGCTTTAAAAGAGGTTTCAAAGCAAATATCAGATGATAACGAATGGTTTGATTTTATTGTAAAAATTGAAGATACAACCATTCGACTGTTAAATGAATATAAGCCAGGAAGAAAAATTTACACGAATGTAGAATATTTTGCTGCAGCTGTTATGAAAGCAGTGGAGCTTCCAGCAGATTTGTTCACACCCACTTTTACGGCAAGTCGACTGGTAGGATGGACTGCACACGTACTTGAGCAGTCAGAAGATAATCGTATTTATCGTCCGCAGTCATCTTATATCGGCTATACGCCAGTGGAACAAAAACAATAAACACTCGAATTAAAAAGAAGCGGATGTTGAAGGATTCGCTTCTTTTTTATGAATTAAATGATCACTAGGGTAATAGTTGATAGTAGCAACGAAGTAATGATAATTGCTAGTATTGGCCGAACGGATTTAGAGCATAGCGTTTTAATGTTAACGTTTAAACCTAAACCAACCATTGCCATTGTTAAAATGAACGTAGTTAAGACAGGGGTGCTACTCATTATTGTATTAGGAATGTGTATATATCTTCCCAAAATATAGCTGTTGAAAATGCTCATTAAAAGAAAACCCACTAAAAACCATGGGAATTTGATAGCTGTTGGTGTCCCTTGTTTTTCTTTCTTTTTCATAAGTAAAACAAACAAAAAGCTAATTGGAATTAACCATACGACTCTGCCCAGCTTGGCTATAATAGCAAGGGATAGAGATTCTTGGCCTGCAGGCATAGCAGCGAGGGTTACATGAGCAATTTCATGTAGACTCATGCCAGACCATATTCCGTAATCTTCAGAAGAAAGATGTAAAGCTGACTGAAGAAAAGGGTAGACAATGGAAAAAACACTTCCAAATCATCTAATACATTAAAAATTACAAAAGGATTAGAGAAAGTAGAAACACCTATTATATCGGATGATCAGTTTAGGAAAGAGCTAAAAAAATATTTTCAAATTGTACTATAAAAAAGCACAAGGGTCAGTTACATACAAGTAAACCCTTGTGCTTTTAATTTATTTAATAATAGATAAATAATTATGATGATAAGAATGGAATCTTATGGTTTCTGATAAATTTTAAACCATAATAAAAGCTAAAAATCAGCACGAAAGAACCGGTGGTTAAGCACGTTTTCATGAGAGCTAGCCCTCCAATAGACGGACTTGCCGATAGTTTATAACCTAGCAAAAAAAGCAGAGTTGCTAGCATAAATAAACAAAAACTCATATATGAATAACGATTCTTAAAAGCAGCAACGAGAAGGAGAATAAGTAAGTACAAGCCGCTTATAAGCATCATTATAGGGAAAAATGGATAAAGTTTAGCTGCATAGATAAAATAGTCCACCTGTGAAATATCGTATCCAGAGGTAATAGGAGTAGTAGCAATCGAGGTATATTTTGCTGAATCTGTCCATTCAAACGAATCATCAGTCAAATTGGATCCCTCATACCATGTTGCTGCCGTTGATAAAAGAAATATGAAACAAGCTGCAAATAGCTGAGTCATATATTTAATTGACATAACGTGCTTCATCTCCTTCAAATAATGCCATACTCTAGGAAGATATTATATCAGCTTTTAGAAGAAGAATATTTTATTTTACAGAGTGTCATAAAACGTTCAAAATTCACATCAGAAAAAGTTCATGTTTCAACTTAATAAAAATAGGGGAACATTGACAAATAAACGTAATGTATAGGAGAGACAAACATGAAAGTAGCTGTTATCTTAAACTCAAACGCAGGTAATAAAAAATTAATTGAGTCGATTGAACTTATTTGTGATAGATTGAAAACAGCCTTTTCAGAGGTGAAGTTATACGAAACCGAGGCTCCAGGTCATGGAAGTGAAATTGTAAAAGAAATCGCTTCTGATGTGGATGTCATTATTGGAGCTAGGGGAGACGGAACCATCTATGAGCTTGTGAATGCCATTGCACCGCTTGAACAATGCCCCGTTTTCGCAATTCTTCCAGGAGGAACATGTAATGATTTCTCTCGTGCAATTGGCATGAATCAAAATCCATTGAAAGCAGTAGAGCAAATTATTGCATAAAAGAAAATTGCAGTTGATGTTGGCAAGCATAATCAACAATACTTTTTAAACTTCTGGGAATCGGCCTTGTAGCAGACGTTTCTGAGAACATTTTAGAAGATGGGAAAGAAAAGTTTGGTAAGCTCTCATATTATATGAGTGTGGGGAGAACGATTAGCCAAGTAGAACCTTTTGAGGTAGAAGTTGATAGCGATGAAACGACTTATGAGGGTGAAGCAGTAATGGTTTTGATTGGCAACGGTCCTTTCCTTGGTGGAAACCGAGCTGTTTTAGGAAATTGTTCGTTTCAAGATGGGCTTTTAGATGTATATGTGGTCAAACAAATGGCTTTTGAGCCTCTCATCAAATGGCTTCAAACAGCGCCTGGAGAAGAGCAAATGGACCCAACAAGTCAGCTGTTACATTTTAAGACAAAACGAGTAACAATTGACGCTACTCCACAGAAGACTGTAGATTGTGATGGTGAAAAAGAAACAACTACGCCCGCAACAATTTCGGTTCTTCCCCATCATTTAGATATGTACGTTGGTAATATGTAAAGCGCCTGGATATGGCGCTTTTTTTATTATGGTATCCATTTCTTTGAAGTGAAAGTAATAATCATAAAGCTGCTCATCATGATGACAATCATTGAGTAGCAAAAAGCTGTAAAACCCACGATATGTAAGCCGATAAGCATAATTAAGCTGTCCAATAGAAAAATAACAAGACCAATATTAATCGGCCACTTTGCTGAAATAATTAAAGCGATAAGATCAAGACCATCTGAGCTAACTTCATATCGAAGCATTAAACCGATTCCCATACCAGTTAGCACGCCTCCAATTATGGAACTAAACAGTAAAGGTATTTCCATACTCCCACCAATAACGTTTAGCTTTTCTGTCATAAAAAAAGAAAAGAGTAACCCAATGCTGCCATAGAAAAAATGTTTGCGATGGTAAAAAAATGCGTAAATAAAAACAGGTATATTAACTAATAAAATGGATATGCCGATTGGCAAGCCAATCATGTAATAAATAACTAAGCCCAAGCCGATAAGTCCACCATCCAATAAATGATGGGGTGCAATAAACCCATTAAGTCCTAAGCCGATTAATAAACTACCACAAAAAATGACGATTGCTCGAGTAAAAATAGTCCTCACCCTATATAAAAAGTTATTCATTAATTGTCAAAAAGCTAGTACATTGATAATATATGGGAAGTTTGTCCAGCGTATGCCTTTCTTTCGAGAGATTATTAATCTAATAGGTTGTTCTGTGAAATATCCAATTTATGCTATAATAAATAGTTGAATTTTCATACAGTTTAACTAGAGGAGTGAGCATATGGTTGTTATTAGATGTGCAGTTGAAAAGGATGTTGAACGACTAGCAACACTGATGAAAGAATACATTGTTGATTTTTACCATCAGCCGGAACCGCCACGAAAAGAGATAGTTTCTCATCTTGAGTTATTATTAGCCGATTCATCAAAAGGAGTTCAATACGTAGCTGAAGAACAAAATCGCTTGCTTGGTTTTGCAACCATTTATGTAACCTTCAGTACATTAAAGCTAAAGAGAACAGCTATTTTAAACGATCTATACGTATTGCCAATGAATCGCGGAAATAAAGTAGGAGAAAAATTATTTCAAGCATGTGAAACATACGTAAAAGAAAATGATTTAGTGGGGTTATCCTGGGAAACAGCTGTTGATAATGAAGTTGCTCAGAATTTTTATGAGAAAATGGGCGGAGAAAAATCAAGATGGCTACACTATGAAAAGTAATCGTTTATTGCAATTTATAAACAAATTATGGTATAGTATGGAAATGCATAAAGTTGTACGTTAGTTGTTATGAAAGGAAAGGAGAAACTTACGAATTGAAGAGCAATCCAATTGTACATATGTGGAAACTGTTAACCGCGATTGGCGGGTTTCTCGTTGCTTTCTTTCTTTTTAAAGTTCGCAAAGGTAAATAACAGTTATGAGTGAAAAAGCACGATTTCGTTTAGGAAATCGTGCTTTTTTGATTTGAGGGAAACGGAATGCTAATTTTATCATGGATGGAATTCTTGTAAGAGTTGTAAGTAAAAGAATCTCCTGTGGATTGCTGTATCGACATGTACAGCAGATAGCTATCTTTTGTTTCCATATAATAACTGGCATCGTCCAGCTTAAGTGAATAAAAACAATAACTGAAGTTAAGCAGCGATTGTTTTTGAATACGGGTTTCAGAATGCTCTTTTACCCACTCATATAACTCAAAAACAGTGGCACAATCAGGGGATAACATAATCTTTGCTTTCTGTTGAATCTCATTAGCAGCGTTAGTAACTGAATCTTTAAGCTGTTTAACAAAAGAGGAGAGTTGTTCTTTCACATTTTTCTTCCTTTCACATTTAGCCTTTTCTATAAATTGTGTTGAAACAAGAGTTTATATACGTTAACTACTTATAAAAAGAGTGAAGTAGCCGCATTGTAACAAGTGGCATGTAAAAAATATAGCCAATCTAATTTAGTATTTGATAAAGTAAGGAATATAGAAAAAATAAGGAGTGTACAACAATTTGACAAGCATACAGATTCAACCTCTAGATGTTAAAGCTGCAGAAGCAGCAGCAAAGTATATAGACACGCTAACAAAGCCTCAAGGAAGTTTAGGAAGGTTAGAAGAGCTAGTAATTAATTTGGCTGGCATTACACAAGAGATTTTTCCAACCGTTACACCACCTGGAGTACTGGTATTTGCAGCAGATCATGGGGTTGTTGAAGAAGGGGTATCAGCTTTCCCAAAAAGCGTAACTGCTCAAATGGCGCTTAATTTCTTAGAAGGTGGCGCAGCTATTAACGTATTTAGTAAGCAAATTGGAGCTCAATTTCAACTTGTGGATATTGGAATTGCCACTACTGTTCAACACAGTAAACTTTCGTGCCGAAAAGTCAGAATGGGTACGCGCAATTTTTGCAATGAACATGCAATGACGAGAAATGAAGTTGAACAAGCGATTGAAATAGGTATAAATGAAGCAACAAGCCTAATTAACAAAGGAATAAAGTGCTTAATTGTTGGAGAAATGGGAATTGGCAATACTACTTCTAGCACAGCTCTACTAGCTGCTTTAACAAATCATAAAGTAGAAGAGCTAGTCGGCAGCGGTACAGGAATCACTTCTCAACAACTAAAGCATAAAATAGAAAGAATTGAGCAAGCATTAGCAGATAGACAATATGATGTAAAAGATCCGATTGACATTTTGTCAGCTTTTGGAGGACTTGAGATTGCAGGAATGGTTGGCGCAATGCTTGCAGCAGCTTCATACCGAATACCAATCATTGTGGACGGGTTTATTTGTACTACAGCGGCTGTGTTTGCTGTCCAAATGAATGAATTAGCTTCCGACTATATGTTTGCAAGCCATCAATCTGTTGAGCCAGGTCATCGATTCGCTCTGTCCATTTTAAAAAAAGAACCATTATTAAATTTACAGATGCGTCTTGGTGAAGGAAGTGGCGCAGCTATCGCGTTTCCACTTCTTCATTCAGCGTCTTTGATGATTAAAGAGATGGCTACATTTGCAGATGCAGGTGTTGCAAACAAAGAATAGTAAAAAGAGACTGAGACATAAGTAGTTCAGCCTCTACTATACCTGAACGATTGAGAGTTCATAACTTTTAATCGTTCAGGTTTTTTGTTGATTGTGAAAACAATGTTGGAAACAGGATGGAATGGAGCGTAGGACACTCGACTCCTGAGGGAAAGAGAGGGAAAACGGAGATCCCGCAGCGCAGCGAGGAAGCTCAGGTTCCTCCCCGCGGAAAGCGAGTGGCCGTAGCGCAATGGAACGAACGTGTTGAGACAAACCAAAGAGATGGGAACAGCTAGTGTTCGTCTTTTAGAAGCCATCATTTTGTTATGTCCCAAACTCTTTTACATCATCATATATGTAGGTTCAGCATCATAATAGAATAAATTCCATAGCTTATGCCGGTTAATAAGAACGATCCCATAATTAGTAGTACAACAGCAATACGTCTTTTAATCGCTTTAATTTCTTTTTCTTGTGCTACACGGTTCATTTTGTTTCCTCCAGTAACTTGCTTAGAGATAAGATTTGTGAAGGTAATCACATATGCATATGCCAAAATAACTAATTATTGTTTATCAAGAATAAACTGTAATTTAATTCATGAGTTTAATTATGACTATCCACTTAAACTTTGCTGAAATTATTTACTTGTACAAATTGAACATATATTATAAAAAGAGTGGATAAGTTGATAGTATCGAAAGTAACATACAATCGCAATAAATACGATAATCATAATTACATAATAAGATAAAGAAAATTCCGAAAAAAGAGGTAATGCAGATGAATGGTACACTCATTATTCAGCATGGTGCTCCGTTTGTAAATGGAACATCTGTCCCTCTTGAACAATCTACTGTTATAGTTGGACGAAAAGGAGATGGATGGTTGCCTGATTTAGCGTTTCAAAGCGCATACATCTCTCGTAAGCACTTTAAAATCACTACCAATGAAAACAACTATCAGCTTATTGATTTAAATAGCAAACATGGGACGCAAATAAATGGACAAAAGCTTATTCCCGCTCACTCATATACACTGCAGCATCAGGATCAAATATCAATTGCAAATGATACAGCTGTCTTAACATTTATTAGCCAAGACATGGACGCAACATTAGATTTAGGTCCACTATTAAATGAGATTCACACATCTAAGCAATATGAACTTGATCCCGTACTTCAAAAGATTAGAGTAAAAGATGAAGTATATGTATTATCAGAGAAGGAATATGCGTGTTTATCGTATTTACTTCAACAGCACGATACCTTCGTTTCAAAAGAAATGCTCAAAAAACAAGTTTGGCCAGAACGAGTGATGGAAAAAAATGATGTATTTGTTAATCCGGAAGAGCTTAATTCTTTAATGTACCGAGTTCGCAAAAAAATAGGACAAACGCTTGATATTCAGGTAGTGCGAGGTAAAGGGTATATGCTTCATTTTAAATAATGTCTTTGTCGTTCTAAAAGCCATGTGGTGAAGTACCGCATGGCTTTTTTGCTAATTTGTAATGTTAGATTGTTTTTACAGCCTGTACGCGAATATAAGCTGCTGGCAAGCACCATTCGTCTTGTTTGAAAAATGTTTTTTGTAACTTGTCTTCAACTCTATTAAAGATAATTTGTTTTGTTTCAGGCGTTATATTATTGAAAAGAGATGATGCATGTGTATCAAGCCAGTTACGAAGGCCATCTTCGTGCTGTAAAACGAGAGGCTGTATGAAATGAATAGCACTTTGAACATCGAATCCATGCTGCTCAAGCAAGGAAGTGTATTCTCCAATACTCGGAAAATAAAAAGGGAGAGAAAAATTAGATGAAATAATATTGAAAACGACAAGCTGGCGCAGCACCTCGTTAAAAACAGGATAAAGGTGGTTTTGGCCATTGAACTCTGTCACAAAGCGTCCTTGTAGTCTGAGCGCACGATAAATATTTTTAATAACAACAGTAGGAGGGTGAATAAGGTGAAGCGTGTTTTGGGAAAATACTGCATCAAACTGATCTTCATAGTCTAAATCCAGTGCATTGACGCGCATAAAGTGGACGTGAGGGTAATGATGCTGTGACTGTTCAATCATATTTTCCGACGAATCAATACCTGTTATGTTCACACCTAGAGAGCTAAGCTGATTTGCCATGTATCCGTTACCTGAGCCAATTTCTAAGATGTTTTCACCAACTTGAGGAGAGAGCATGTTCATTACATTTCCACCAAAAGACGAAATAAACGAAGAGTGTGAGAGTGTGCGGTTCATATTGATACTGCCTCCTTATTAAAGGTAGTTCGAGAACATGTCGTTCAATCAATACAGCTTAAGGAGAAAAATACGTAAGAGACAATCGATTGAATAGTAAAATTATATCACAATTCTGACAAAATAGAACGACCCTTCTATCTTTATTTACAAGCTTCTTAAAAAACAGCTTAATTGACTGCTAGTCAATTAAGCTGCTGAATTATCCCCACTTTACAAATAGAGGTAGGTCTGTATGACCCATTTCTCGAACATATACAAATAAGTTACCTTTATGATGAATTTCATGATCGATTGCCATTGACACTAATTGGCTTGCGGGCATCTTTTGACCAAATACCGCAGAGGTATCGATAACGCAGTTTAACTGGTTGTCTGTTAAAGAAGCTAGGATGTCTTTTGTTTTTTCAGTATAATGAGAGGCTAATTCCGATAAGTTTTTCTGCTCAATATCATGCTTTTCTTCCAATGGAGCAAGGTTGCCCTCTTGTGCTACTTTCGCAAATGTGTAAAAAGAAGTAAGCATGTGTGTAGTGAGTTTATATGCTGACATAGATGTTGGTGTTGGTTGATAATCATAATGATTTTCTTCAATCTTATCAATTAACATATTTGTTACATTACGATGAGCTGAAAAATGATGTAAAAGACGCTGAGATGAGGACATTAATTACCACTCCTAATATGTAAATTTTTACTTCATAGTCAGTATACCATGGTGCCTATGTAAGTTAAAAATATATGCATAAAATGACGAATTTTGTAGAAAAATAGAGAAAAAAATAAGAAAAAGTGGTTGACACTATAGAGAAAAAGACTTATGATACGTATATTATAAATTTTCGAAATAAATTGACTAAATTCTTCAATATACATTTTGCGTTGATTGGGAGTAGTAGAGGATCTAATTATAACAGAGAGCTGTTGGTTGGTGTGAAACAGTATAAGATGACCTTGAACTCGCCCAGGAGCTCTTAAGATGGAACGGAATTCACTTCTTATTATATCTTAACGCATAACCTCCGTTAGAAGGTTTGTACGTGATGTACAAGTAAAGTGGATTTTAATCGATGAATTAAAATCAAAAAGAGTGGTACCGCGGAGGTCAGCTGGCCTAACGTCTCTTGTTGTAAAGAGACGTTAGGCCAGCTTTTTTTTGTTGAAGAAATTTAGATGGAAAGGAACATCAAGATGAATCAAACAAATCAATGGACATCAAAGTTAGGTTTTATCATGGCAGCAGCAGGTTCAGCAGTTGGAATCGGCGCAATTTGGAAATTCCCATATGTTGCGGGAACTAGTGGGGGAGGCGCGTTTTTATTAATTTTCTTACTCTTTACGTTATTAATCGGCTTGCCTTTACTATTAGCTGAATTTGTTATTGGGCGTAGCACACAAAAAGACGCTATTTCTGCATATGAAAAAATTGCTCCAGGAACGGCATGGGTATGGATAGGACGTCTAGGAGTTATTACGAGTTTTGTCATCTTATCATTTTATAGCGTTGTTGGTGGTTGGATTATATTATATCTATACAGAAGCGTTACAAATCAATTGGTAGGTTCAACAGATGATTACGCAGCTTTATTTAATGATACAATTTCAAGCTCTTTTTCACCGGTTATAGGACAATTACTCTTTATGATTATTACGATTGTTGTCGTTGCTAAAGGTGTTCAAAATGGAATTGAAAAAGCAAATAAATACATGTTTCCAGCACTATTTATTTTATTTATTGCATTAATTATTCGTTCATTAACATTAGATGGTGCGATGGAAGGAGTAGCATTTTTCTTAAATCCTGATTTTACAAAGCTAACATCTGAAAGTATTTTATATGCCATGGGTCAATCGTTCTTTGCAATTAGTATTGGGATTTCAATCATGGTCACATACAGCTCTTACTTAAATAAAGAGGAAAGTCTGCAGCGTTCAGGTGGAATGATTGTAGGACTAAACATTTTGGTTTCAATTTTTGCTGGGCTAGCGATTTTTCCAGCTGTGTTTTCAATTGGCTTAGAGCCAACAGCAGGGCCAGGATTACTATTTAACGTACTACCAGCTGTGTTTGAACAAATTCCGTTTGGCGGCTTGTTTTTAACAATTTTCCTAGCGTTATTCTTGTTTGCTACATTAACATCTGCATTTTCTTTACTTGAAACAATCGTAGCAGCAGTAACAAAAGGGAACAGTGATAAGAGAACGAAAGCATCTTGGACTATGGGGATTTTAATCTTCATTGTTGGAGTTCCTTCAGCTCTATCTTTTGGTGTTTTATCAGATATGACGTTTGGTGGGAAAATTTTATTCGATGCGCTTGATTATTTAACACTTAATATTTTAATGCCATTTGGTGCTCTGTTAATTTCCTTTTTTGTTTCATATCGCATGGATAAAAAAGCTGTATATGAAGAATTCATATCAGGCTCCAGAACAGCGAAATATTTGTTTAAAGCATGGATGATCTTACTTCGTTACATCATTCCAATTGTTATTGTCATCGTGTACTTGCATACGTTTGGCGTACTATAAAAACAGTAAAAAAGGGAATCGCTATTCAGCGGTTCCCTTTTAAGTTCATTAAATATTATGTTGTTTTAATTCTTCAAGCAAACGCTCCATGCCTTCACGACTTAATGTTAGCTTTCCATCAGCAAGTGTTACGTTGTCAGATGATACTTCTCCTGTAACTGCACAAGCTCCGTTAGGCTCATACTTCTTTAAAATAATGCGATCAGTTTCTACAAAGATTTCTACAGGATCTTTTACATCTATTTCAAGTACACGGCGTAGTTCTTTAGGAATTACAATACGACCTAAATCGTCAACTTTTCTTACAATACCAGTTGATTTCATTTTTTAATCACCTTTACTTTAGAAATATTATTTTTGGAATTTCTACAACTGATTATATACTACAATTCGACAAATAAAAGCGAAGTTATCGAGATGTAAATGAACTGTAATATTATTGAAATATTTTCTTTATCTATAAACAATGCCTAAAAAATGGAATAAATTTCAAATGTTATTTTAATAAAATAATGAAACGTTATGCTTGCATTAAGCTTCTACCTATGTTTTAATGTAGAAATTGCTCGTAAAGTATAAGTTTTAAATCGGAATGATTACTATCAAAAAAGAGCATTGAAAGGATGAGAATTCATTGGCTAAAAAATCAAAGGTTGTAAAAGAACGTAAACGTCAACAATTGGTAGAAAAGTATGCACTTCTTCGACAGGAACTAAAAGAAAAAGGGGACTATGAAGCGTTACAAAAACTGCCGCGTGACTCCTCACCAACTCGTTTAAAGAATCGGTGCCGTGTAACAGGAAGACCGAGGGGCTATTTACGTCAATTTCAAATGTCCCGAATTGCATTTCGAGAACTAGCTTATAAAGGGCAAGTTCCTGGTGTGAAAAAAGCTAGTTGGTAAAAAAAACTCTCCATAAAAGGAGAGTTTTTTTATTTTGTAGCTGCAAAATAGCGTGAGATACCTTCTGCAATACCACGAGAAACTTGCTGCTGATATTGTTCTGTTGCAATACGATCTTCTTCACTTGGATTAGATACAAACCCAAGTTCAACAAGAACGGAACGCTTATTATTATGTTTTAATACATAGAAGTTAGCTTGTTGCGCACCACGATCTCTCATATTTGTGTGTTGCACCATGCTCTCTTGAATGTATTTTGCAAGTTCTTGATCACGAGCTGAATAGTAATAAGTCTCAATTCCAGTAGCGGATGAGCTTCCTGCATTATAGTGGATGCTAACGAATGCATCAGCTTCGCTTGCGTTGCTGATTTTTGTTCGGCCATCTAACGAAATGAAGGTGTCGTCAGAACGAGTAAATAGTACAGTACCACCTGCGCTTTCAACTTGTGCTGCTACTAATTTAGCTGTTCTTAGTGCTAGGTTCTTTTCAAGCTCGTCTTGACCAACGGCTCCTGGATCATGACCACCATGACCTGGATCAATAACAATTAACTTCTTTTCTAAACCTGAAGTTGGGTTTGTTACTTCACCTGGTGTTGAAGGTGCTTCAGTACTCGTTAGTCCTTTTGATACCCAAGCCGTTTGAGAACTAGAATATTGAATTTGAACCCAACCATTTGACTCAGCTACTTTATTAAATGACTCCCCGACTTGTGCTACGCGAAGAATGCTTGCACTTAAACTTGGCTGCGTACGTAGGTTAGCAGCTTTCGTAATTGTAACCTTTTCAGTTGGGTTGTTTGTTTCAGGCTGGTCAGAGCCTTCTTTTAAGTATTTGTTGGCAACCCAGCCAGTTTTACCGTTACTCGTTTTAATCTGCGACCAGTCCCCGTTTTCTTTAATCACGGTTACTTTGGCATTGCGCGGCAAGTTCGTAACGATGGAAGCTGAAGTGCTAGCGGCAGAACGAACGTTTAAAGAGCTAGCATTCACGGTCGCTTGCTTGGAAACAGACGTACCTTCATCTTTAGGTGCATCAGCTTTCACATCGGCTAAGTATTTGTTGGCAACCCAGCCAGTTTTACCGTTACTCGTTTTAATCTGTGACCAGTCCCCGTTTTCTTTAATCACGGTGACCTTGGCATTGCGCGGCAAGTTGGTAACGATTGAAGCCGAAGTGCTAGCGGCAGAACGAACGTTTAAAGAGCTAGCATTCACGGTCGCTTGTTTGGAAACAGACGTACCTTCATCTTTAGGTGCATCAGCTTTCACATCGGCTAAGTATTTGTTGGCAACCCAGCCAGTTTTACCGTTACTCGTTTTAATCTGTGACCAGTCTCCGTTTTCTTTAATCACGGTGACTTTAGCATTGCGCGGCAAGTTGGTAACGATGGAAGCTGAAGTGCTAGCGGCAGAACGAACGTTTAAAGAGCTAGCATTCACGGTCGCTTGCTTGGAAACAGACGTACCCCCACTTTCAGAAGAAGGAGTAGTAGATCCCGATCCCACTTTTAAGTATTGATTGGCAACCCAGCCAGTTTTACGGTCACTCGTTTTAATCTGCGACCAGCCTCCGTTTTCTTTAATCACGGTTACTTTGGCATTGCGCGGCAAGTTGGTAACGATGGAAGCTGAAGTGCTAGCGGCAGAACGAACGTTTAAAGAGCTAGCATTCACGGTCGCTTGCTTGGAAACAGACGTACCCCCACTTTCAGAAGAAGGAGTAGTAGATCCCGATCCCACTTTTAAGTATTGATTGGCAACCCAGCCAGTTTTACCGTCACTCGTTTTAATCTGCGACCAGCCTCCGTTTTCTTTAATCACGGTTACTTTGGCATTGCGCGGCAAGTTGGTAACGATGGAAGCTGAAGTGCTAGCGGCAGAGCGAACGTTTAAAGAGCTAGCGTTCACGGTCGCTTGTTTTGAAACAACATTTGTGGGTGATGTTTTTTTCTCTATGTATTCACTTGATATCCAAGCGTCTTTGCCATTAAGTTGGATTTTTGCCCATCCTTGTTGTTCTGTTAATACATTAATTGTGTTTCCTTTATACAGCTTGCCAACGATTGCCCCACTTGTGCTTGGAATTGCCCGCACGTTTAATGATGTGGCATTAACAGTCGCTGGTTGAGCGGCTTCAGCTTCTAAATTAAAAAAAAGAGCCGAAGAGCTCAGAGCAGCAGTTGTACAAACTGCATACATCATGTGTTTATTATTCATCTTTTCCTCCTTGCATTCTACTAAATTTACTTAAAAATAAAATGGATTTCAAAGCATATATCGGCAACTTAACCAAAAATTCAAGGTAAAACTATATTTCTCTTAAGTTACCTACATTATCCATCATACTACATGTCGAACGGTGACGGTATAATGAATTTGTCCTAAACAAATGGAAGATAAAAAGGGAGAGTGCTTTAGCGTTAACTTTTAATTCATAAAAAAAAGAAGCATATATAAGGGAATATTAACAAGTAAATGGAGTATTTATTAATAATTTAGTCCACATTGCTCAGAATGAAATGGTCAATTTTCATAAAATTTTTGAAAGAGGAAATTGTATAAAAATAATTATTAGAAAATTATTTATTTTTAATTAATTTAGTGGTAAATTATAAAGAAAGCTAAAGAGAGGTGGAGATCATTGGTTGAACTTGTGAATTATGAAACAAAATGGCCGGTTCTTTATGCATTTGAAAAAGAAAAGGTAACCTCAATGCTTAAAGACTTTTCAATTGAAGTTAAGCATATTGGAAGTACAGCTATCCCTAATATGTCGGCTTCTCCAATTATCGATGTATTAATAGGTATTCAACGTTCTGAGGACTTAACGTCAGTTATTGAAATATTGCAAAATGGCCCATATGTTTATATAGAAGAAATGAATATATTTATTGCTCTAAAAGATGAGGCTTCTTTGTCGCATTATCCAAAATATATAAAGGAAAATGACTCCTACTGTGCAATACCAACTCATATTCAACACGCTCATCTGTACGTAACGGCCGTTGACTCAGACTTTTGGGATGGCTGCTTAGCGTTTCAAGATGAACTTAAGAAAAGTGAAAGGCTACAGGAAGGGTATATAGACCTTAAAAACAAACTTGCATCTTCATACTGGAATAATTATGAGCGATATATGGAAGAAAAACAGGCTTATATTCAAGCATATGTTTCTTCTAAAACTTTGCAATCAACAGATATAAAATAGAAAAAGCCAGCGCAAACGCGCTGGTTTTTTAAGCGTTACTTTGTATCTTCTAAGATAATTGTTTCAAGTTGGCTTGCAGTATTCACGGCTAAAACCGTATAATTCTTACCATTTTCTACTTTAGTACCTGGAAGTCCAAGTATTTCTTTGCCATCTTCGGTTGTTACGCTTAAATCATAAGCACCAGGAGCAAGAGTCTGGTAGTCGGATACTGTTTTGAATGCTAAATTTGTAAACAGTGGAGCGGCTCCTTTTGGTCCAACGTTAACAGCTGGAGCATCAGGTGAAAAGTGAGCAACACGAACTTTTGCTTTATCAGACGTTCCTACCGTATTGTTGGAGATTGCTTTTAGTTCTAACATATCTACTTTGTTAATAGCAGCAATCGTGTAAGACTTTCCACCTTCTACAACAAGCGTTGCTTTTACTACGGGCTCTTTTGTTCCTTTTGTACCAGTTGCATAAACTTCTACTTCATGTGATCCAGCAGGTACTTGTAAAAAATCCGTAGTATCTTTAAATTTAACACCTTCAACAACGGGTTTTGTATCTAAGAAGATATCAACTGCAGGCGCATCTGGAGAAGCATGTACGATGCGAACATCAGCATTCTTTGCAGGAACTGCTTCGTTAGGCGCTTTTGTTTCAGAAGCAAATACAAGTGTGCGACTTATGGCAATCAGCATAATCGCCGTAAGTATAACTAATAGTCGTTTCATGTTCTTTCACTCCTCATTTCATCTTGAGACAGTTGTATGTAAGGAAACTGTTCAACTATTAGCGTATACAAATTAAAAGCAACTATACGAAAAAATGAGACTGAGACATAAGTAGTTCAGCCTCTACTATACCTGAACGATTGAGAGTTCATAACTTTTAATCGTTCAGGTTTTTTGGTTGATTGTGAAAACAATGTTGGAAACAGGGTGGAATGGAGCGTAGGACACTCGACTCCTGCGGGAAAGAGAGGGAAAACGGAGATCCCGCAGCACAGCGAGGAAGCTCAGGTTCCTCCCCGCGGAAAGCGAGTGGCCGTAGCGTAATGGAACGAACGTGTTCAGACAAACCAAAGAGATAGGAACAGCTAGTGTTCGTCTTTTAGAAGCAATCATTTTGTTATATCCCAAACTCTTTTACATTGAACTGAAATCCATGCTTTTCTAACATGGCGCGAACCTCAGGACAATAGATCGTTTTATAAATAGAACTTACTGTTTGTGACCAGTTGCGTATCCATTAACTTGGCTGGACTCATACTTTCAAAGTGCTTTGAATTATTCGGGCTTAGAAAATGAAGTTTTTGCTTCTAAAGGAGCTACTAACACACCATCTTTAGCAAACTGAACGAACGATACAAAGTGAGCAGATTGATTATGAGCTTGAATAGAAGCCTCATCTTTCCACTGTTCAAGCATTACAAATGAATTTTTTTCAAATGCGTCTTCAAATAATTGATAGCTCACGTTTCCATCCTCTTCAGTAGAATGTTTAATTAATGTTTGAATAGCTTCTAAAAAAGCATCGCGCTTTGCAGGATTAATTTTCATATAAGCTTGAATGGTAATCATATTTATTTCCTCCTAAAATGAAAAGGTTTTTTAGTCGTATTTAAAACGTTAGTCTTATTAGTTCGAAAACCATCGAACAATGAACACTATATCACTTGAAAAGTGGCCATGCAAGCATTAAAGTTCGGAGATTATCAAACATTGAAAAGAGGTATGAGAATGTGATACCTTTTACGTATGAGAAATCCATATCAACCATCCAAATCTGAAATTCGTTTAACGTCTATCTTACATGCTTTGAGTGATCCAAATCGCTTGCGTATTGTACAATGTTTAGGGAAAAGAAAGGAGAGTCACTGTTCTTATTATCAGACGCTTAATGTATCAAAATCAACGCTATCCCACCATTTTAAGGTACTGCGCGAAGCAGGAGTTATCAAGGTTAGAATTGAAGGAACACAGCACTTTTACTCACTGCGAATAGAAGATCTAGAGGAGCTATTTCCAGGTTTGCTCTCAGCAGTAGTTAACGTTAACGAAGAGTTACTATAAAAAGCTGAACAATTTGTTCAGCTTTTCTTAATGAATGAAGCACTTAGACCTCAAAATAGAGGTGAATATGCAAGTTACACCCTGGATTGAAAGCAGCTTGGCAGTGTGGGCATCGTGATTTACAAGATAAGTACTCAGTAACGCTTAGCTCATTATGACATGCACCACAGAGGATAGCTTTTGTATTAAACAGCTTTTGAGGCCAAACTTTAGCTGAGTGATCTGCTGTTTCTTCATGACAGCGATGGCAAGGATAGTAGTCTTCACAGCAATAAAATTTTATTGAAATAATATCTTTAGCGGAATGATAATGAACGCAACGCGTTTCTTGGTCGATTGTTTTTCCTTTAACGTTCTTAATGAGAATCACATCCTTTTTGAAAGCTAAACATGATAATTGTATCATGAAATTGAGCATCGTTTGGATTTTAAACAGTATATATACATAGAAGGTGTTATAATAAATGCGTTAAGCCTTTATCATTTATATAAAGGCAAAGGCAAAGAATCTTTCAATGAATAGAAAATTAAAAATGCGTGAAATGCAGTGTAAAGAGAGGAAATAAGATGAGTAAGAACGTAATTGTATTTACTGGCGGGGGAACAGCTGGCCACGTTACTCCCAATATTGCTATTATGAAAGAGTTAGATCAAGAGAAGTGGGATATTCACTATGTAGGCTCTCATAATGGGATTGAAAAAGAATTAATTACAAACTTAGATATTCCGTATTATGCGATTTCGAGTGGGAAACTTCGTCGATACGTGGATATGGAAAATGTAAAAGACGTCTTTCGAGTAGTTAAAGGTGTAGGAGACGCAAGGCGAGTGTTAAAAAAGCTTAAACCTTCGCTTGTGTTTTCTAAAGGTGGATTTGTAACGGTACCTGTCATTATGGCAGCGAAGTCGCTTAATATTCCAGTATTTATTCATGAGAGTGATTTAACTCCGGGACTGGCAAATAAAATCGCTCAGCGTTTTGCAACAAAAATTTTCACATCATTTGACGAAGCAGCTGCTTATTTTCCGAAAGAAAAAGTGCAGGTTGTGGGTTCGCCGATTCGTCGAGAATTATTTCACGGAAAAGCAAACAACGGTCAAAGCTGGCTCCGCTTTTATGATAAAAAGCCAATTCTTACAATCATGGGTGGAAGCTTAGGTGCGCGAAAAATTAATGAAGTTGTTCGTGAATCGCTTCCAGAACTTCAAAGAAAGTTCCAAATTGTACACCTGTGTGGAAAAGGCAACGTTGATGAGAGCTTAGTTAACTTGCCGAGCTATCGCCAGTTAGAGTACGTGAACGAAGAGCTACCTGACGTGTTAGCAGCGACTGATTACGTCATTACGCGCGGAGGATCTAATGCTATTTTCGAATTTTTAGCTCTTCATAAGCCAATGATGATTATTCCTTTATCTAAAGCGCAAAGCAGAGGAGATCAAATCCTGAATGCAAAAGCCTTTCAAAAGAAAGGTTACTGTACCGTTTTAGAAGAAGAGCAGATTACAAAAGAAACATTTTTACAAGAATTAGAGCTTCTTCAAAAACAAGCAAGTGAAATGAAGCGTACAATGCGTGAAGCGACAAAAACAGACGCTATTTCTGTGTTAGTGAAAGAGATAAATCAAATTTAAAGCATGTAATTTAAGTACCAAAAAAAATCAGCTGCTATAATAAGGAGCTGATTTTTTTATGGGAAAGTTGATGAGTTTACTTTACAACAATCGTTTCTTTTTGCTTTTTGCCTTCTTTTTCCCATGTTACTTCAATCATGGCAAACGTAATGTCTTCTGTTACTTGGCTGCTGTCTTTTACGTCATAAGCTTTAAGGTTATTACTTAATACCGTATCAACAGAAAGAAGCTGTTCGGCATTTTCTTTTTGAATAGGTTGCACGGTGGTATAGCTTTTAACTTCGCCTTCTTCTTTTAGAAATTCTACTTTGCCACGCCAATGTGCTGTTTTTCCTGCTAACGTTTTAATGGGTTTATCTATTCTCTTAGCGGTAGATTTGTGATCATTGGCATGAATAAAGGACAAGATATTATCGCGCATTAACGTCATGGAATAGTTATGATAAAAATCTTTATCAATTTCCCCTTTTTGAAGAGCCCGATCAAGCTGAGAAAATTGCTTATCCGCTAAAAATAAAAGAAGTTCCTGCTCATTAATATTTCGTTTTTCGGCCATTTGAGCAATCGTCGTGCCACTTTTCCATTCTTTTTTAAATTCTTTACTATTTATCACTAGTGTCGCATTAAAATAATTCAGCGCTTTATAAAAATCTAAATTTTCAGTAATTTTATCTTTGCATAAAAAAGCCTTTATAATGGTTGGGAGGTACTAAACCATCCAAATCCAAAATAAAGGACAATAAGCATAGATAAGTTTACACGAAAAACATCATTTGAACAATGGTTTTCACCGATTTTCTCCACAAAACTCGAGGAATTGGTTGAAAGCTATCAATTAAATTACTATACAAAGAAGCTACACATTGCGTCATTCTTGAAATTGTTCGTATTCGCTCAGCTCAATGAAACCGAGAGTCTGCGTGCAGTCAGTGAGACATTATTTTCTGACGACCTTCAAAAAGCGACGCATTTAGAAGCGATTAGCTTTTCGCAGCTCGGACGCCGATTAAATCAAGTGCCGACTGAAGTGTTCCAACAGGTATTTTTGGATTTAGTTGCCCAAATTCACGAGAAATCACATTATGAGCAGCGCCGAGAAACGACAACACCACTGAAAATTATCGACTCGAGTACGTTGCCATTGAACTTGAAAAACCATAAGTGGGCTGAATTCCGTAAAACAAAGTCGGGCATCAAGCTTCATTTACGTCTTGTTTACGCAGAAAAAGGCTGTTCCTATCCAGATAAAGCGGTGCTGACAAACGCGAAAGAACATGATCGTGGTCAGCTGGAAGTACTCGTTGACGACAAAGAATGCATGTACGTCTTTGACCGGGGTTACTTGGATTATGAACGATTTGACCGCATGACAGACGATGGGTATTTCTTTGTGTCACGCTTACGAAAAAACGCTGTCATTCGTGTAATCGAGCCATTTAAACTGCCTGAAGACTCGCTTGTGTTTTCAGATGAAATGGTTTTGATTGGTACACCACAAAACCGTGCAGAAAACGCTTTTCGCTTCATCAAAGTGCTCGATTCAAAAGGAAACGAACTGCATCTGATCACGAATCGATTTGATTTAAGCGCTGACGAAATCGCTGAGTTATATAAGTCGCGCTGGGCAATCGAGCTATTTTTTAAATGGCTGAAGCAGCACTTGACTATTAAAAAGTTCTACGCACAAAGCGAACAAGGCGTGCATAATCAGGTGTACATCGCGATGATTGTCTATTGCCTGCATGTACTGGCACAACTGAACACGAATAGTTCGAGAACGTACTTACAAATTAGTCGTTTACTGAAGGCAGCTCCATGGAAATCCGCTCACTTATGGCTACGAAAAATCGCAGGAAAAGCGGTCCCATAAAGGGTTTCCCGCCTCTGTCACACTCGTCAACAGTTATAGTAAAAAAATGGATGTTTACTACCTCTGTTCAAGAGTATTCGTTTTTCTTTATAAAAGGAAAAATAAGAAAACAGAAAATTCGGTTAAAATTTATGCGACGCTAGTGACTATTTATATGTAAAAACTCTCTTAACTCGGTATAGTTATAGCGATACTGAAAGCGTGGTTCTTCAGCAGCCCATGAGGTAGAGGTACAGGTGAAAAACAGCATTAATGTTGTTAAGAGAAGGATGATTTTTCTCATGTCGATTACTCCTTTCATCTGATTGTTTGTTATTGGTTAGCTTTTAACAGATAGAGTAAATTATGCATTATTCTTTACTTATCACCTCATTAGGCAATATGATGAAGTATGATAAAAAAATGACAATTTGATAAAGAATATGTAAAAGCTAGTCTCTATTAGCTTCATGATGATATAATAAGAGGGGTAAAGACGTAACTTGCGTAATGGAAACCTCTAATGTTAAATTAGGGGTTATTTTTTTACTATGTAAGTTAGTCTTTCTACTATGTAATGAGAATAAATGTGTAAAGAAGAAAATAATAAAACAAATGAATGTTTCAATAAAGGAGTTCAAAACATGGCTACTGAAAAGACGACAAGTGATCAGCTGAGAAGTCTGTTTAAGTCCTTAGTCTGCATAATTGCACTTATATATATTATTCGTACTTTTATATTTGGCCCATATATAGTCCAAGGAGCTTCGATGAACCCGACGCTAGAAAATGGGGAACGATTGTTTGTTAACAAATTGTCTTACGCTATCCATGATTTGCAACGTGGAGATATTATCATTGTTGATGGAAACGGAGAAGCTAAGCATTATGTAAAACGAGTAGTTGGGTTACCTGGAGAGAAAATTGAAATGAAAGATGATGAATTATATATTAATGATAAGAAAGTAAAAGAACCGTATTTAGAGCGTAATTTACAAGCGGCTCGATACTTACAAATGCAGTTAACCGGAGATTTTGGCCCGATTAAGGTCCCTTCAGACTCAATATTTGTAATGGGTGATAATCGATTATATAGCAAAGATAGTCGAAATGGATTAGGGAATGTTAATATCAATGATGTAGTAGGAAAGGCAGAATTTGTTTTCTACCCCATTCAGGACGTAAGGAACGTTTACTAAATAACGTTCCTTTTTTATGTGATAAATCGTCATAAAGGATTGAAATAAAAGCCAAGCTAAAAGAAAAAAGGGTGTGAAACCTTTGAACGCCTCATATGAAAAATTATTTAAACATTTTAAATTTGTCCACGGAATGGAAATGAAAAATCGCCTTGTTATGGGGCCTTTATTTACGCAGAGTTCTCATGAAAATGGAGAGTTGTCTGATAAAGATATGGCTTTTTATCGAGAGCGAATCAAGGATGTTAGCATGGTGATAGTAGGCCCCGCTTATATAGAAGAAGGCGGAAAGACAATGGATGGTCAATTAGGGATTCATAGAGATTATGTAGCAAGAAAACTCCATGAATTTACAGCCATGGCAAAAAGAATGAAGGTTAAAACGATTTTACGCATCTCTCATGGTGGAGCTTTGTCAGCTGAGTATTTAAAAGTTGGGGACAAAGCAGTTGCTCCTAGCAGGGTGGCGGTCCGTAGAAAAGGAAAAAAACCAAAAGAACTGAATGAACCTCAAATAGATCATACGTTACACGCATTTGCTCGTGCAACCGAGCGTGCTATTCAAGCTGGCTTTGATGGGGTTGAAATTGAAGGAGGAAGCGGGCATCTTTTACAGCAGTTTACTTCAAAGCAAGCAAATCATCGTAAAGATACTTTTGGAGGAACAGCTGAAAATCGCCTATCTTTTTCAATTCAAGTTATTCGCACGGTCTCCAAAGTTATTAAAAATACTACTAATAGACCCTTTTTACTTGGTTATGCGATGACTCCGGAGGAAAAGGGATATGGAGGCAATAAGGTAGATGATACCATGGTATGGATTGATAAGTTAATTGAAGAAAAAGTTGACTATGTTCATTTAGAAGTCAAATCTTTTCATGCTAAAACAACGCCTCATAAAGAGGGTGAGGCTGAGGTTGTGCCAGCGATTATTAAACATGTAAATCAGCGCATTCCCATTATTAGCGGAGGAAATTTATTTACACCTTTACAAGTGGAGGAGGCAATTAGAGGAAAGTTATCAATGGTAACGATTCAACAAGCTTTAAATCTAGATCCTTACTGGGTGGAAAAAGTAAGAAGAAGCGAAGAGCCATTCTATGGAAAGGTTCCTGAATTAGAAGAAGTTGAAGCTTATCAAAAAGTAGATAGTAATGAGGTTGAAGATTTATTGGAGGAACTTTAAAAAAGAGAAATCATTATTTATGATTTTCAAAAAACACAGTTGACTTCTAGGAATAGTTTGAATTAAAATGAAACCATCTCATAAAAGCTGAATATACTGTAGCTAGCAATGAGTGGGCTGATCGGAAAAACCGAAGGCTTCTAACAATAGGTTAGGAGTCTTTTTTTGTTACCCAAATACAAAAAGGACTTTAACTATAAAAGAAAACAATTTATCATCATGAAAGGGTAAGGAAATAAAAAAATGAAAAAACTACTTACGTTTGCAATTATCGGATTTTTCGCTCAATTAATTGATGGATCGTTAGGAATGGCTTACGGAGTTACATCAACCACGCTATTACTCACATTTGGAATTGCACCTGCTGTTGCATCTGCATCCGTTCATTTAGCGGAGGTCGTAACGACTGCTGCATCAGGAGCTTCCCATATTAGATTTGGAAATGTTGATAAGACAACCGTATTACGCTTAGTAATTCCAGGGTCAATTGGAGCGTTTGTTGGAGCGTGTTTTTTAAGTAACATACCAGGTGATATGGTAAAGCCTTATATCTCTACATTTTTACTGCTATTAGGGGTTTACGTTTTAATTCGGTTTTTATTTATTTTTAAAGTGAGTGAGGAAAGGGAAGCAAAGCCATTATCTGCAAAACAATCAATTCCTTTGGGGTTAATAGCGGGATTCGCTGATGCTACGGGGGGAGGAGGA
Source organism: Priestia sp. FSL W8-0001 (assembly GCF_038050335.1). Lineage (NCBI taxonomy): Bacteria > Bacillati > Bacillota > Bacilli > Caryophanales > Bacillaceae > Priestia > Priestia sp. FSL W8-0001. The sequence goes on along the minus strand of NZ_JBBPAL010000001.1, from coordinate 2,369,988 downwards.
TGGGGACCAATTGCTACCCCAGTTTTATTAACAAAACGTGGATTGAGTGCTCGTAAAGTTATTGGTACAGTAGACACGAGTGAGTTTGCTATTGCGGTTTCAGCTACTTTAGGATTCTTAATTTCGCTTGGTTGGGAACAAGTGAACTGGATGTGGGTAGCTGCTTTAATGATTGGTGGAATTATTGCAGCGCCAATCGCAGCTTGGCTTGTACGAATTATTCCAGCCCATTTATTAGGGGCGTTGGTAGGTGGCTTTATTATTTTGACTAATGCACGAACTCTTTTAATGTCTAGCTCTGTTTCTACTCCTATGCAAACAGCTATCTATGCGTTTATTTTAATTGTTTGGGCTGCTTCCATCACGTTAGCGTTAAGAAGAGGTCAAAAAGAAAAAAAAGAAGCGGGAAACCTTGCAAATAAAGTGGTAAATAATTAAAGAGTGAGGCTGGGACATAAGTAATTCAGCCAATGATAAACCTAAACGGTTGAGGGCTCCTCACTTTTAATCGTTCAGGTTTTTTGTTGATTGTGAAAAAGATTTTGGAAACAGGGTGGAATGGAGCGTAAGACACTTAGCTCCTGCGGGAAAGAGAGGGAAAACTGAGATCCCGCAGCGCAATCGAACAAACGTATTCTGACAACGTAAAGAGATGAGAAAAGGAGTTGTTCTTCTTTTTGAAAACTTGTTTTGTTATGTCCCACCTTCATGTATATATTGCCTTATAAAAGAAAGGAGCTATTGATATGCCGTTTAGCTATGTAGAATCGTTATCTTGTCCAAAATGTCAAAAGAAATATGATGCATCTAAAGCTAGAGGGGCAGCGACCTTTGCTGCGGTGAGACAACTAAAAGCGAGTGGGTGGCTAAAAGGAACGGAGCACATAGTTTGCTTAAATACAGGACAAGGAATTAAATACCCAGAGAGCGTAGAAGAACATGTAGAAGTTTTACAACCTAGTGATCGAATTTCATTTATCAGATAATGCTTAATTTAGTAGTGCTATGGTACAATAAGGATAAAAATGACCGAATGAAGATTATATAATCTGCATTGGAATATAAAGGTGTGAAAGAAGTTTGTGGTTTATTTTATTCTAGTTCTTGTAGCAGCAATCGAAATTATTGTTTTAGGAATTAATCGATCCGTATTTGCCAATATCCCATTGGTAGAATTTTATATTGTCCCGCTTATAGCTGTAATAGCAGCTGCTATTTTATTATCAAAGCGACCGAACCGAATGATGCGAGTAGCTCGACAAGGGTTCTTTACAGCAGCCATTATTGTGTTAGTATTTGTCCCAGTTATTTATACAAACAACCTTCCATTATATAGTTACGAAGAGGCAAAAGATATACTCGCCCAGCGAGAACAGCTTCTTCTATCTCAATTTATGGAAGGTGATAAAGTGTATGAAGCAAATGGTCCTCAGAATTCTCAAAAGAGACAATATTTACTTACAGTTGCGCGTGGAGAGCAAGTGTTAAAGTATGCTTTTGACCCTTTTAGCGGAGGTTTTGAACTAATATCGAGAGGTAGCAAAGAGTAAAAGGGGCTGGGGCATAAGTGTTTCAGTCAATGATTTGAGGCTGGGACATAAGTAATTCAGCCAATGATAAACCTGAACGATTGAGAGTTTCTCACTTTTAATCGTTCAGGTTTTTTGTTCGTTGTGAAAACAATGTTGGAAACAGGGTGGAATGGAGCGTAAGACACTCGACTTCCCGCAGAAAGTGAGTGTCTGCAGCGCAATGGAACGAACTTGTTTTTACAACTTAACGATGTTAGAACAGTCATGATTCGTCTGTGAAAAGGAACCATGTAGTTACGTCCGAGTTTCTTTTTTGTAAGTTACATGTACTAGTTTGACAAAATTCTTAACGAGATTTTGTATAGATTGAGAGAGGGCTTCTTATCGCAATAGTAAGTTTTGTACTTTTTTTTATTACAGAATTTGTTATTATTAGGTAGGTGCTGTAGGTTATTAAGTTATTACATTATTAGTACAAGGCTCATATGAAATGATCATATTAAAATCAATGATATCTAGTCGATTCAGACAGCTGAATCGATTTTTTTTGAGAAAATATTGTTAAAAATTTGAAACTTTCATGTTTGCGTCGCGTATATAATGGTGTAATGTCACACAATCGTCACAAACGGAGGTGAAAAAAGATGGAGAGTTTGTTGGAATACCGTCTATTGAAATTAAATGAAACATATACTTCTATTTATCATTATGAGTCTATTGAACTAGAACAAGTGCTTGCTCGGAGGGAATGTGAATTTTTCGTAAAAGAAGGTGTTACCTATAAGCAGCGTTCGTCTGCTTTTGAAGATGATATTCATGTAATCTACGTTGATGAATATGAGCATGCTCCTAAAGAGGAGAAGGAAAGTGATAGCGAATATTTAACGCTTGAAATTCGAGAACTGAATTCGTATCGTAATCACCCGTTGCTTACAATCAAGTCCCTCTCCAATCACCTTGAAGTGCTCTCATATTTAGGCACTGTTTATAGTTATTTCAACGGTCGAGAATGGGAGCGGGACTCAGCAGAAATTGATGAAGACCGAAAAGTATATGTACTATATGTCACCGAAACAGGAGTTAAGTATTGAGGAGGAAGAAAGATGTCAAAAACAAAAAAAATGATGGCTGGCGTTTTAACCACTGTAATGGTTACTTCACTCGTTGGCTGCGGGTCGAATCGCCCTCCTGAACCGGATGATGACAGCTGTAGAGACTGGGATTGGGATGAAGATACTCAAACATATTATTGTGATAGCTCATCAAGTACAACTGGTGGAGGCCACTACTATCATAATGGAAAAACATATAGCTCTAAAAAATCCTTAACAAGTGACTCATCCTATAAATCTTATAAATCTGGAATTGGATCAGGGACTAAAGGTGGTTTTGGGGGATAAACATGACCGATATACGCAAACAATTCTATGAAAATATCGACTCGTTTTGGCATGATTTATACGATGAAGAGTACGCTTTATACGATATAAAAGTCGAAAAGGCAGAAAAAATTAAGCAGGTTAAAACCGCTGCAGATCGAGTGGGGCATGTATTTTTTAAAACAGCTCATCTTTTACGAACGCTTAACGACGAAACGTTGCAATCATTAGGATTTCCAAAAGAAGTTTTACCTTATATTCGGCTTCAGACCATGGAGGTAGAAACTGTGATTTCTCGAATTGATTTCATCGTTAACGAATCTGGTATCAAAGTGATGGAGTTAAATGCGGACACTCCTACCTTCATTAAAGAATTATTCCACGTGAATCGTCGTGTTTGCAAGCAGTTTGGTTTACATGATCCTAATCAAAAAGAAGAAGAACATTTATCTCGTGTATTAAAAGAAGCCATTTTCAAAGCTTATGAAAAGCTTGGGAAGACGACGCATCCGCATATTGTTTTTTCATCCCATGGTGACCATGAAGAAGACAAATGGACAACAACGTATTTAATGGAACAAGCCAATGTAAAAGCAAGGTATGAACCGTTAGATAAGCTTAGAATTGTAGATAAGCCAATATATGAACAAGGAGAGCTTGTTTTAGAGCCAGGACTATATGATACGACCGGGCAGAAAATTGACGTTCTTTATCGACAAACGTATCCCATTGAGCACTTAGTGAACGATAGAGATCCAGTTACAGATGAAGGCGTTGGTGAGATGCTTTTAAAGCTTGTCAAAGATAAACAACTCGCAATTATCAATCCGCCATCTGCTTTTTTATTGCAATCAAAAGCAATTCAAGTTGTGATTTGGGGCCTGTATGAGCAGAAGCATCCGTTTTTTACAAAAGAAGAGCATGAATGGATTTATACTTATTTCTTACCTACATATTTAGAAGAAGATGTTTTTATAAAAAGTCAAAAGCCTTATGTAAAAAAGCCTTCGTTTGGTCGAGAAGGTGATACGGTTGAAATATATGAAGGTTCAGGTAAAAAAGTGGCTGAGGACGCACAAAAAACGTATGAAGATGAAGTGCCTGTTTATCAACAATTCTTAGAACTTGACATAGCAGAAATTGTCACAGAGAAAGGAAAACAACCGGCCCATATTATGTATGGTTGCTTTTTACTAAATGGAAGGCCGAGTGCAGTTGGTATTCGAGCGGGAAATCAAATTACTGATAATGCATCTTATTATTTGCCAATTGGATTAAAAAATGAAAGTGAGGATGAAAAAAATGGCGTTGACTGAATGGATTGAATGGGGAAGTATTGGTAGCTTTCTAGCTCACGTAGTTGTAGGTTTACTTTTGTTATTTCTTGGAATTATCGTATTTGAATTAACAACAAAGTTTAATGACCGTGAACTTATTCGAAAAGGAAACCTTGCCGTTGCACTTAAGTTATGGGGAAAAGGAATTGGTCTTGCAATTGTTATTTACACGGTTTGGAGCAATAGCGTTAACTTAGTTGATGCAGCTGTTTGGGGCATAGTGGGAATTGTAACACAGGTGATTGCTTATTGGATTATTGAATACATTATGACACCTAAAACAAACTTGGCAAAGAAAGTTGAAGAAGGTAATATTGCCGTTGGTTTTACGCTGTTTGCTGCTGCGATTGCTGTTGGCTTTATTGTTGCGGGAAGCTTAACTTATTAACGTTAGCTGAAATGTTAAAGAATGAACGATAGACAAAAGGCGATTCCTTGATTAAGGGGAATCGCTTTTTGGTACTTTGGATTGCTCAGCATCAAGAAGCTCTTTTGTATGAGCTCGATCGGCTTGAACAATTCGTTGCTGCATATAAAAAGGAATCACAAACAGCAAAATAAATAAAAACAGATAGCCCATGTGCTTTCCTCCACAATTAAAAGTCTTACTTTTATTATGTGAAAAAATAATAAAAATAATTCTCTGTAGAAATTATCATTCAGCATATATTTTTCTCGTGTTCGTTCGCATAGTTTTATATTCAAAACAAACACTAAATACAGCCTTTTATACTGAATAAATTAAAGAGGGTGAATGAATGAAAAAGAGATTTTTGTTGTTAAGCTTTACAATGATGCTATTAATAAGTTGCAGTCGTTCAAATGAAACAGCTAGGCCAAGCCTCTATTTAATTCCCGATGGATATAGAGGTTGGGTGGCGGTTGAATATGATAAAGATAACGGGCAACCTACGGAAATGGAAGGGGAATATACAGTTTTTCATATTGACCAAAACGGCAGAAGTCGAACAAAAACGTTACTGACGCATGAAGGATGGGCTACGAATAAATATTACTATGTAAGCGACGGTGGCGATAGAAAAGAGTTAAAACCAGGAAAAATGATTCATGGCGCAACGGAAGGGACAGAAAATACCAATCATACAATTGAGTTTTTCTTTGTAGGAAGCGCAGATGAATTTGACAAAGCAGGTGATTACAGAAGGGAATATAAATCAAACTAAAAAAGTAGTCAGCTATGAGTGCTGGCTACTTTTCGGAATGAAAAACACTAAATTTGAGCTGTTCAATTTTAGCTAGCGCTTCTTTTTGATCTTCGCTGCTTGTAACCCAGCTAGGAACGTAAACATGGAACAAATCGGGCTCGGGAATATGCCTTGGGTGGCCGACTTTAACATAGGATTCAATGTATTGTAAGTGTTCTAAATTATATGCCCATAGCAAATGATTTGGACAAGATGTTTTTAAATACAAAGGCAAGTTAAAAAAGGGATCGAATCCTTCTTTAAATTCAAAAGAAAGTTCCATTTTATGTGAAGCACTATCATCATAACCGCAGTTTGAGCATTCACACTGATGTAACCCATTGATATGGCTAACTGAAGTTATACGAGCACAAAGTTGACAGCTTGGACATTGAACTAAAATAAAATCATGAAACTTATATAAGCATTCTTTTTTGTTTTCTTGTTGATTTGTCATCATTTGTACCTCAAATTGTAAAGCTTTTAGAAAAAGTAAAGAGTATTTTTACTTTAAACGTTTACTCTCTGTATTATTCATACCATAGCTTTTACAGGAAAACAATAAAAAACCTTTTCGGAACCAAAGTTGTGTGATATAGTATGACAAATCAGAAAAAATATAGAGAATGGTGAGATGAGATGAGTCAACAGGAACAATGGACATCAAAAATTGGCTTTATTTTAGCTTCGGCTGGTTCCGCTATCGGAATTGGAGCTATTTGGAAGCTTCCTTATGTAGCAGGTACAAGTGGGGGAGGAGCGTTCTTTCTTCTATTTATTCTGTTTACAGCTATTATCGGTCTTCCTTTACTACTAGCAGAGTTCGTATTAGGACGTAATACGCAAAAAGAAGCAATTCGTGCTTATGACGCTGTAGCGCCCAAATCCATCTGGAAAGGAATTGGCTACCTAGGCGTAATTACGTGCTTTATTTTGTTATCATTTTATAGTGTAGTTGGCGGCTGGATTTTACAATACTTATTTGCCAGCGTGACAGGTGGACTCAGTGGAGTGAAAGACTATAGTACATTGTTTGGTAACACAATTGCTAATCCAACAAGCGCTGTAATTGCACAGTTTGTATTTTTACTCCTGACAATTATCGTAGTATCTCGAGGGATTCAAAACGGAATTGAAAAAGCAAACAATATTTTAATGCCTGCATTATTTGTACTTTTTATTGCTATTATTATTCGATCTTTAACATTAGATGGCGCAATGGAAGGCGTCAAGTTTTTTCTTTATCCAGATTTTACAAACTTAACGTCTGAAGCTATTTTATTTGCGATGGGTCAGGCATTCTTTTCATTAAGTGTGGGTGTTTCCGTAATGGTAACGTATAGCTCATATTTAACGAAGCAACAGAACTTGCCGAAATCTGCAGTGTCTATTGCTGGTTTAAACATTGTCATATCTCTATTAGCTGGCCTTGCAATTTTTCCAGCAGTTTTTTCAATGGGAGGAGAGCCTGCAGAAGGACCTGGGCTGTTATTTGTAGTTTTACCTACAATTTTTGAACAACTTCCTTTTGGACTAGTATTCCAAACATTGTTTTTAGCGCTATTTTTATTTGCAACATTGACATCTGCTTTTTCTATGCTTGAGATTATTGTGGCGTCATTAGCAAAAGGGAAATCTGGTAAACGTATTAAGTTGTCATGGATATCTGGAGTATTAATTTTTATTGTTGGTATTCCTTCAGCACTATCGTTTGGACCGCTAGCAGACGTAATGATTTTTGGTAAATCAATTTTTGATGCTGCCGATTTTTTAGTAAGTAATATTTTAATGCCGTTAGGTTGTTTGCTCTTAGCTTTATTTGTACCATGGAAAATGAAAAAAGCTGTCTTAATTGAAGAGTTTCAACAAGGTTCTAACAATGTGAAAAAGTGGTTTGCGCTTTGGTTACTAGTCATTCGCTATGTAGCTCCCGTATTAATCATCATTGTATTTGTAAATATGTTAGGCTTTCTTTGATAAGTTGCGAGAGAACGCTGTTTTGACGGCGTTCTTTTTGCTATGAGTAAAAGGGGGGACACGCAGGTGATTAATTTCTTATATGAGATGTTTGTTGGTGTCGGAGTATTTGTTTTGCTGTTTGTTTTATTAATAATTGCTAGAGTTGTGGGGAGTAGAAAGAAGTAGATGGTAACAAATTCTATTTGAATTTCAAAAAAAATAGTACACGTTATTAAAAAATGTGGTAGTATAATATCCTATGAGCATAATTAGACAATGTTCGCATGTGTTGTGATGAAGCGTTTTTTAGAAAGAGGGATCGTCTTGAGTGAGGAAGTTCTGGTCAAGATTCTATCTCAAGCGTATGAACAAAATAAGACGTTACCAATTGTCTCATTAGCGTCTTTCTTTGACGAAAATAGTTTGCATTTTCGAGTGAAAGCTACGCTGCCAACCGGTCTTACGTATCGTACGCTTATGTCAATTCAGAATAAAACGTGTGTCCAAGATGTGTTAGTGGAAGTACTACAAGTCGATCATGTTAACAATGATGGACCAGTTTCTGAATGTGTTTATATTTTAACAAATGGCACAGCGAAAGAGGTTGAACAGTGGGTTGAACCACTACAGCCGACAATGGTGTGCGAAGGATATTTATATGGCGAACCGTACAATGCGCCACAGCTAAAACATGACTACCGCGTGTTTGCTGTAAAATGGTAATCCCGTTTCGAACAAAAACAGCCCCCCTGCTAGTAGGGGGGCTGTTTTTGTTGAAATATGTTTAATAAGGGTGGGCATCGTGTCCTTTTTGTTCAGCTTCTTGTACAGCATCAGAAGCCTTATTACTTCCTAAAGGAGAACCCCTTCAATTGGGAAGTGCCCAAATGATGGGGTGATTTCGGATCCAGCTTCCATATCATAAGTGCCATCATCATTCATCGTAAAGCCAATGCCAGCTGCCACTTGTCGACCATAATCTTCGTCGCACTTTGTTAAAAGCTCGATCATACGCTGTTGGATCTGTTGGTGACAAGGCTTAAGCCCGTCCACAAGGTTTTGAATCAAATCTTTACGCTCCCATTCTTCTAGTAAACGATAGCGCTCACCAGCTTGCTTGAAATCATTTGTACGTTCAATTTTTTCTTTTTTAAGATGGCCTTCTACTTTGGGTTGATGAGGCTTAGGTCTATCTGTTGCTTCTTTAAGGCCACCTAAAAGCGAAGGTTCATAGTTAACATGAGGGTTTTGGGTCGGTGCCTCATCCACATGGTAAGCCATTTGGCCATCTCGTTGATTTGTTGCTACATGCTTTTTTGGTGCATTGATCGGCAGCTGCAAGTAATTTGCACCAACGCGATGACGCTGAGTATCTGAGTAAGAAAACGTTCTACCTTGAAGCATTTTGTCATCAGAGAAGTCAAGACCATCTACTAACACGCCAGTTCCAAACGATATTTGCTCGGTTTCAGCAAATACATTATTCGGGTTTTTATTAAGGACCATTTTCCCAACTGGTAGAAACGGAAATTGATCTTCAGGCCAAATCTTTGTATCATCTAAAGGGTCAAAATCCAGTTCAGGGTGTTCGCCATCCTCCATAATTTGCATGCAAAGCTCCCATTCTGGATAATCTCCTTTTTCAATTGCCTCATATAAATCTTGCGTAGCGTGACTAATGTTCTTTGCCTGAATAGCTTCAGCTTCGCTCTGAGTAAGATTTTTAATACCTTGTTTTGGCTCCCAGTGGTATTTAACTAAAAAAGCATCCCCATTTTTATTTACCCACTTATATGTGTTAACTCCTGAGCCCTGCATTTGACGGTAGTTAGCTGGAATCCCCCATGGAGAAAATAAAAAGGTAATCATGTGCATTGATTCAGGCGTTTGGCAAATGAAATCGAAAATTCGTTCCGTATCTTGTCTGTTTGTAACAGGATCTGGTTTAAATGAGTGGATAAGGTCAGGGAACTTAATTGCATCCCGAATAAAAAAGATTTTTAAGTTATTTCCCACCAAGTCCCAATTTCCATCCTCTGTGTAAAATTTAACTGCAAATCCTCGAGGGTCACGCATCGTTTCTGGAGAATCTTTTCCATGAGTAACAGTGGAAAAACGTACAAACACAGGAGTTTGCTTACCTGCTCCTGAAAAAACTTTTGCACGCGTATAATTCTCTACAGGTTCGTCACCTAGTTTTCCATATGTTTCAAAGTATCCGTGAGCACCGGTTCCTCTAGCGTGAACTACGCGTTCTGGTATACGTTCCCTATCGAAATGGGCAAGTTTTTCAATTAGTTGATAGTTCTCTAAAGTAGCAGGGCCGCGATTTCCAATTGTGCGACTGTTTTGGTTATCACGAATGGGGTGTCCTTGACGAGTTGTTAATGTTTGTTCATCTTCACCTTCAGTAAATCGCTTATCTTCAGAATCACCGGCGCCATTTACGTTCGTACCGTGAATTCCGTCTTTGTTAGACATTTACGTATTCCTCCAATCAGCTTAAGTTATTACAGCAAACTATTTTTTCCATGTTTTATCATTTTATGCATCTATTTCATTTGAAAAGGTGCATAAACGAAAAAAACACAAAAAAGTTTCAGGTTTTGGTAAAAATACGACGAACTATACAAAAAAATAATTGAAATATAAACATAATGTTAACGGTGATTTTAGAACCAATCTTACCCTCCGAAAAGGAATTTAAATGTAAAATAAAGTTAATTAAATAATCTTATATACTTATAAAGTACTGAAAATGTCATTCTGTAGGCATAGAAATGGAAGAAAAATGTCGGTTCTTGTAACAAAAATGTAATATTGGTGATGTTATTTTGTAATACAGTGTTGTTACAATGTAAACGTCTTAGATTAGTAGATTATGACAATGGAGGAACCTTTTCTATGAAAAAGTTAATATATTCTTTAGCATTATGTGGATCTTTAACAGTAGTACCAACAATTAGTGAAGCGGCATTAGGTGATACAACTTTACGTCCAGGAATGAGTAATTCAGATGTAAAACAATTACAACAACAATTAAAAAACAAGGGTTATTTTACATACGGTACAACTACAAATTATTATGGAACAATTACAAAGAGCGCAGTTATGAACTTTCAGCGTGCGAACGGATTAGCTGCAGATGGAATTGCCGGTAAAAATACATTTAGTAAACTGTTAGGAAGTAGTTCTAATTCTTCTAGCACATCTAGCACTTTATTACGTGTTGGTTCTAGAGGTGCAAATGTTCAATCTCTACAACAGCAGCTGAAAAACAAAGGTTATTTCAAGGGAAATACTACTCAATATTTTGGGTCAATTACGAAAAATGCAGTTATGGCTTTTCAACGTGCGAATGGTCTGTCAGTAGATGGAATTGCAGGGCCAGCTACGCTTAATAAACTGAAAAATGGTGGAACTAGCGCTGGTTCAGGCTCTACTTCAACGGGTACATCATCTATATTACGTCCGGGCATGTCTGGTTCATCAGTAAGTAGCTTGCAACAAAAATTAAAAAATAAAGGTTATTTCTCTGCTAACGTAACGGGATACTACGGTTCAATTACAACAAGTGCAGTTCGCTCGTTCCAACGCGCAAACGGCTTGTCAGCAGATGGAATTGCAGGGCCAGCTACGATGAACAAATTAAATTCTAGCTCAAGTTCAAACAACACTACGTCTAAGCCAAGCGTTAGTACGCCATCAAGCTCTAGTGCTTCAAAAGTAACTTCATATGGGAAACGTTTCGTGGGAACACCATACGTATGGGGAGGGACTTCTCCAAGTGGATTTGACTGCAGTGGATTCTTAAACTATGTATATCGTAACGCTGCAGGAGTTAGCTTACCGCGTACAGTTGCGGGTATCTACAGCACAGGAACTCGTGTTAGCACACCGAGCCCAGGAGATATTGTATTCTTTGAAACATATCAGCCGGGTGCAAGTCATGCAGGAATTTACTTAGGTGGAGGTCAGTTCCTTCATGCATCATCATCTAAAGGTGTTATGATTAGCTCTATGAGCAACTCATACTGGCAGCCTCGTTATTTAGGTGCGAAACGTTATCTATAAGTTTTAAAAGGGGATAATATACTATCCTCTTTTTTGTCATTGAAACAAGACAAGTATGACTTTTGTTTCTTTTTGGTATGATAAACATGAAAAAGGAGGAAGAAGTAACATGGCGATTGTAGATTTAACGATTATACCGGTAGGGACTAAAACGCCCAGCGTTAGCCAATACGTAGCGGATATTCAGAAAGTGTTAGAGAAATACAAAGAGGAGGTAGAGTATCAGTTAACTCCCATGAATACGCTTATTGAAGGTGAGCTTGGTCTTTTGTTGAAAATTGTTCAAGAGCTACATGAAGTTCCGTTTGAAAATGGAATCGAGCGAGTGTGTACTAACTTGCGTATCGATGATCGACGAGATAAAAAGCATACAATGGCTGGTAAATTAAAGGCTGTTGAATTAAAAATGAATCAAAACTAGCAGCTACCATCAGCTGCTAGTTTTTTTGTTACTTGTTTACCAAGAAGATGGTCACAAGGAGTATGTATGCATTTCATCATGGTACAGAAATTTTGTTAGTTGCGAGCCGTTAAACGTAAAGGAGTATGCTGGTTCTGCTTTTTCTCCTTTGGGAAATAAAATAGAGGTTTTAGTGCCGCTTGAAGTAGTTGGAAATGTAAAAAATCTAAGTTAGTTAAATTGGTATAATCTAGAAGGGAATCTTTTGAATAAATTAATAAAGACTCTGAAACTGAGCTCTTACAGGGATGTAAGAGCTCAGTTTTTTAAATAAAGTTAGAGTGTAAATGAGTGTGGATTTGAAACGCAATTCGTAGTCGAAGCGTTTCTTCCGGTGTATGAACCGACCTCCCTAATATTTCTTCACACTTTTCAATTCGATAAATAACGGTGTTTCTATGAATAAATAACTGTTTGGCTGTTTCTGATATTTGACAATTTAAGTTTAGGTAAGTAGATAACGTGTCTAATAAAATAGGTTGGTCTTTTCGATCGTAGTGAAGAAGTCCTTCCAGCGCTTTTTCGTGATATTCTTCCAAGTCTGCAGAGGGAATAAGTCTTAAAAGTTCTCGAAATTGTTTTGGTTGATAAAATTGAATAGGTGCTGCTTGGTCGGTCATTTGAATGTTTTCAAGTGCTTCGATGGCTTCTTTGTACGAATCTATCACGGTTAATAGCGTCTGGCTTTGGTTTCCTATTCCGAAGCATACGTTTTGTTTATAATGTCTTTTTACAACCTTTTGAATAAGGATGAGCTGGTTTGCGATAAACTGATGCTTATCGTAACTATCAGGGAAAAATAAAATGACGTAGCGATTATCCTGTGTGAATAATAAGCTTGGAATAGGCTGTTTTGACAATTCGTACTCGATGAGCTCATAAATCATTTCGCTATCTGTGTATGTGTAATGCTGTAATGGGATTTTCCCAACAGCACAAATGTACTTTTTGTCAGGAGAAAGTCCAATCTGCTTTCCGTGATAAGTGGCTTCATCTATATTTTTGAAGTAATCATGAGTTAGTTGATGGAAATATTCATTTTTCTTTCGGCGCTCTGCTTCTTTTAAAGCATGTTGACGCATCATTTCAAAGGAAAGTACATTCGCTGCTTGTTCAATTGTTAATAAGGATGATTCGTTTGGCAACATGCTGCGATAAATAACTAAAAAGTTGCTCTTGTGTGTATGTGTAGGAATTAAAAATAAGCTGAGTTCTTGTTTTGTTTTTGTGATAGAAAACGTAGCATAGCTGGCTTTAAGGTGAAAATAATTATTTATCTGAACGGCGATCTTTTCTAAAGAAGCTGATGCTTTTTCTTCTTTTTTCTCTGTGTGAAACAATAAATTTCCGTGAAGGTCGAATAGCCCAATTGGAGCGTCGCATAACGTTTGAAGTGAATGTAATATTTTTTCAACACCGTTTCCTTGTAGAATATAGGAGGAAAAGAGTTGATGAGTCATCATCGCTTGTTGAAGATCGCTTGTTTTTTTATCTAAAATAAAGCTTAAAGATTCGTTGATAATGGAACCAAGTGCTTCGTCTGTTTGTAAGTCGATGATAGGAAAGTTTAGCTTCTCTGCGAGTTCGCAAATAGATGAAGGTACTTGTTCGAAGAATCGCTTCGTTTTTATTGCTAGACCTGCGCACTGTTTTTTTGCCATGCCCTCAACCAATTGTAATAGGTTCTCTTCTTTTTCTTTAAAGTGATAGCCGGTTGTGACGAGCAGCTCCCCTTCTTTTAGAAACGTTAAAATATCTGGAGCGTCCATCATGTTAATATTTTGGACGGTTCTTGTTAACCCATTTTTTCCGGCCACAACAGATGCGCTAGCATAAGGCCGACTGCTTAATAATGTTTGTAACTCCATGTTCCCACCCCTTGTTATAAAAAGTTACATTAAATATTGCTATATTCCTATTTTAAAACATAAATTGGTTAAAATAAATAAAAAATTCAGAAAAAAATGTATAAAAAGTAGATGAATCGAGATAAAATCTTTTGTAAGATATATTATATAACATAATATGTAATAAAATATAACAATACGGAGGGGTTGGATGTCGCAGCCAGTTTTAAAAGAACATTCATTAAAAGAAGTAAAGAAAAAAAGAGAATTTCCTCATATTTACTTCATGTTAGCCATTATCATTGGTGTAATGACTATCGCTACATATCTAGTTCCAGCAGGAGCGTATGATCGAGTTCAAGGAGAAGATGGGAGGGAAATGATTGACCCTACTTCGTATGCAGAATTGGAGTCAAGTCCTGTCAGTTTGCTAGGGATGCTAAAAGCTGTTCCCCAAGGCATGGTTGAAGCAGCTCCTGTGATTTTCTTTACATTTGTCATTGGAGGAGTATTTGTAACGCTTCGGTCAGCAGGTGTAATCGAACTTGGGGTTGGAAAAATAGCAAAAAGTTTTTCTCATAAGCCGAAGCTACTAATTCCGGTATTTATGTTTACTTTTGCACTAATAGCATGCTTTATTGGAACGCCTGAATTAGCAATTGTATATGTCCCAGTGATTATGCCACTTATGCTTTCGTTGGGGTATGACCGGGTTACAGCTGCAGCAATTGCGTTATGTGGGACCATTGCTGGTTTTACAGCAGCTCTTACAAATCCCTTTACAGTAGGAACAGCACAAATGGTTGCCGGACTTCCTTTGTATTCAGGAATGATATATCGAATGGTTTGTTTTCTTATTATCATTAGCATTGGAATGGCTTATGTAATGAGGTATGCGGAAAAGAATCGCACTAAGCCAAAGGAGGTTATAAAACCACATGCGTTAAAGAGTAGTGCTACAAATAGACAGAAGGTTGCTGGTATTGTAACGGGTTTATTTTTTATTGGGATGATTGCAGGAGTTATTTTGTATCGTTGGGATATGGTGACATTAGGAGGCTATTTTATTGCGATGGGAATTATTCCGGCTTTAATCGTAGGAATGAACTCTAAAGAAATTGCTGAATCATTCAATGAAGGATTTCGGGACGTTTTAGTTGGTGCGATGGTTTGTGGAATTGCGAGAGGTGTAGCTGTTGTAATGAACGAAGGTCAAATCATGGATACAATTGTATATGGAATTTCTACTGTTATTTCACACCTTCCCGAAAGTGTTACTGTAATAGGGATGCTAATTACGCAAAGCGTATTTAATTTCTT
This sequence comes from Priestia sp. FSL W8-0001, assembly GCF_038050335.1. NCBI lineage: Bacteria > Bacillati > Bacillota > Bacilli > Caryophanales > Bacillaceae > Priestia > Priestia sp. FSL W8-0001. The sequence continues at coordinate 2,354,875 of NZ_JBBPAL010000001.1, read as the reverse complement.
TGTACCAAGCGGAAGTGGGCAAGCTCTTATCATGATGCCGATTATGGCACCATTAGCAGACTTAGTAGGTATTACGAGACAAACAGCTATTCTAGCTTTTCAGTTTGGAGATGGTTTTTCTAATATTTTGTTCCCTACATCAGGATACTTTATGGCTACGCTAGCGATTGCTGGAGTAGGGTGGAACCGCTGGGTAAAGTTTATTCTTCCTCTTTTCCTGCTGTGGATGACCGCGGGGGCTATACTGTTAGTCGTGGCAAACCTAATCGGTTGGTCTTAGTTATATTATCCAAAAAAACACCTTTTTTTTGGAGGATTTGTCAATGAAAACAACTTTTAGATTTCGTAAAATGAAAAGAAAGAGGTGGAAAAGATGGTTGCTGAAATGAAGGGGAAATCGAAGCTCTGCTTACAGGTTGAAAAAGACCTTCAGTGGCTTTCTCAATTTGGAGCGGATACTAGAAAAGGTGTTACACGTTTACTATATTCAACAGAATGGTACGCTGCTCAAGAAGCATTAAAAGAGAAGATGACAGAAAATCAACTAACTGCTTACTATGATGATGTGGGGAATCTTTATGGAAGACTTGAGGGGATAGAACAGAATCAAAAAACCATTCTAGTCGGATCACATGTGGATACAGTTGTGTATGGAGGCAAATATGACGGAGCGTTTGGAATTATCGCAGGTCTTATAGCAGTAGAGCACTTACGAAAAACGTACGGAATGCCAAAGCGGTCGATTGAAGTAGTGTCTCTCTGTGAGGAAGAAGGAAGTCGATTTCCTTTAACTTATTGGGGGTCTGGTCACATTGTTGGATTATACAGCTATGAAAATATGAGTCAAGAAATAAAAGATCGAGAAAATATTACGTTAAAGAAAGCAATGGAACAATACCAATTTGGAAAAGGTCACTATAAAAAGCCGTTTAGACAAGATATTTCACATTTTATTGAGCTACATATTGAGCAAGGTGAGCAGCTTGAAAAAAAACAGCTTGATATCGGAATTGTATCAAGTATTGCAGGACAAAAAAGGTTTACAGTAACCGTGCAAGGAGAGAGCAATCATGCTGGAACAACACCGATGACTCACCGTAAAGACGCTTTAGCAGCAAGCTGTCGTTTCATTACGTCTCTCTTGGATATGAGCAAAAAATACGAAGAGAAGCTGTATATGACGGTAGGAAAGTTAGATGTTTCACCTAACGTACCAAATGTTATACCTGGAAAAGTCAGCTTTAGTATTGATATAAGACACGGTGAAGATGGTGTCTTGGATAAAGTTGAACATGAGATAAAAGTGATGCTACGAGAAATTGCTATAAATGCAGGTGTAACAACAGAAATTAATCGGTGGATGAATGAAAAACCAGTACAAATGGATAAAAATTTATCTGAAATTTCTAAAAATATTTCCGAGGAAAAGAACATTTCATATATGAGCATGGTGAGCGGGGCTGGTCACGATTCACAGGTGTTTGGACCAAAATTACCTACTTGCTTACTGTTTGTACCAAGTAAAAATGGAATTAGTCACTCACCTAAAGAATACACAAGCGCTGAGCAGCTTGAGAAAGGAATTCAGGTATTAATTGAGTTACTTTACAAATTAGCCTATTAGGAGGATGTTAAGATGCTAAATAAAAAAATACTAAATGCTCCACCGAGAACAATCATGACACCTGGACCTGTAGAAGCAGACCCTAGGGTGCTAAGGGTGCTTGGAACGCCAATCCTTGGTCAGTTCGACCCTGCATTTACAACGATTATGAATGAAACGATGGAGATGCTAAGAGAATTGTTTCAAACCAAAAATAAATGGGCATTCCCAATCGATGGAACTTCAAGAGCTGGGCTTGAAGCAGTGTTAGCAAGCATTATTGAACCAGGAGATACGGTATTTGTACCTATATTTGGACGGTTTGGTCACCTGTTAACAGAGATTTCTGAGCGATACGGAGCAGTTGTCCACAATATTGAATGTGAATGGGGAAGCGTGTTTGAACCAGAACAAGTTATTCGTGAGATCAAGAGAACCAATCCGAAAATAGTAGCTATGGTTCATGGTGAAACATCTACAGGTAGAGTTCAGTCCTTAAAAGAAATAGGGAAAGCTTGCCGAGAAAACGATGCTTTATTTATTGTTGATGCCGTCGCAACAATTGGGGGTATAGATGTTAAAGTGGATGATTGGTATATTGATGCACTTATTGCTGGAACACAAAAGTGTATATCTGTACCTTCAGGGATGGCACCAATTACTTATAATGAACGAGTGGAGCATCATATTACTCAACGAAAAAAAGTGGAGAAAGGAATTGCTACAGAAGCAGATAACAATGTTCGAACACGACCGAATATTATTAGTAATTATTTTGATTTAAGTCAATTACAAGATTACTGGAGTGATCGTCGCCTTAATCATCATACGGAAGCAACATCAATGTTATATGCTCTTCATGAAGGAGTTCGGATCTTACTTGAAGAAGGTTTAGATATACGGTTTGCTCGTCATAAATTACATGAAAAAGCACTTGTTGCAGGTATTAAAGCAATGGGGTTATCGTTATTTGGCAATGAGGCTTCAAAGTTAACAACCGTGACGTGCGTTATTATTCCAAGCGGTATTAATGGAGAAGACGTTCGCAGTACGCTACTTGATCAATTTGGAATTGAAATAGCAAGCTCGTTTGGTCCGCTTCACGGTAAGATTTGGAGAATTGGTACGATGGGATATAGCTGTCGACAGGATAACGTTTTATATACGCTGGCCGGGCTTGAGGCAACCTTGTTAAGAAAAGGAACTTTAATAAATGCAGGGAAAGCCTTACAAGCTGCTTTAGATGTTTATGATAGTGAATTGGTTCATGTGTAGAAATAGATCATGTTGGGGAGTGGGAGAAATGAATGAATTTTTTTTAACGCATCCATACGGTTCGCAAAGAATGTGTACATTTGGAAAAAATGGAATGGTTGCAACAAGTCAACCTTTAGCAGCGCAGGCAGGTTTAGATATGCTAAAAAAAGGAGGTAACGCAGTTGATGCGGCAATTGCAACAGCAGCGTGCTTAACAGTAGTCGAGCCGACGTCAAATGGCATTGGAGGAGATGCATTTGCTCTTGTTTGGATAAATGATGAACTGCACGGCTTAAATGCTAGCGGACCTGCTCCTAAAAAGCTTTCAATAGAAGCTTTAAAAGAGAGAGGTATAACAGAAGAAATGCCCGAGTATGGCTTAACACCTGTAACAGTTCCTGGTGCACCTAGTGCTTGGGCTGCATTATCAAAACGATTTGGAAAGCTTCCTTTAACAGAAGTACTGCAACCTGCAATTACATATGCTCAAGAGGGGTTCCCTATCTCTCCGATTTTAGGTTACAATTGGAATGTTGCATACGAGAAGTTTAAAGGCGAATTAAAAGGGGAAGAGTTTGCTGGCTGGTTTGAAACATTTGGAATAAATGGAAAATCGCCAAAAATTGGTGAAGTGTGGTCATCAAGTGATCATGCAGATACGCTTATTGAGATTGCGGAAACAGAAGCTGAATCATTTTATCGAGGAAGAATTGCTGAAAAAATTGATGCGTTTTCTAAAGCTCATGGAGGCTTTATTCGAAAAGAAGATTTGGCAGCTTTTCAACCTGAATGGGTTAAGCCAATTTCGGTGTCTTATAGAGGCTATGATGTTTGGGAGATTCCGCCTAACGGTCAAGGCTTAATTGCTCTTTTAGCACTAAATACCTTAAAAGGTTATGAGTTTAAAACTAAAGATTCAGTGGATACGTACCATAAGCAAATTGAAGCGATGAAACTAGCTTTTGCAGATGGAAAGAAATTTATTACTGATTCTAAGCATATGAAGGTGGCTATAGAAGATCTGTTACACGATGAATATGCTGATGCACGTCGAGCTTTAATCGGTGACGATGCAAGGCTACCAGAAGCTGGTCAACCACTTCACAGTGGAACCGTTTATTTAGCAACGGCTGATGATGAAGGGAATATGGTTTCTTTTATTCAAAGCAACTATAAAGGCTTTGGATCAGGAGTAGTTGTTCCAGGAACAGGCATTGCTCTTCAAAACCGCGGACACAATTTTTCACTCGATGAGAGTCACGATAATCGACTAGAGCCAGGTAAAAGAACATATCATACTATTATCCCAGGCTTTTTAACAAAAGGTAATCAAGCGGTTGGACCATTTGGTGTAATGGGAGCGTTCATGCAGCCTCAAGGTCATGTTCAAGTCATTATGAATATGGTTGATTTTGATTTAAATCCTCAAGCGGCACTAGATGCACCAAGGTGGCAATGGATTAATGATAAAACAGTTCTTGTAGAAAAAGATATGCCAAGTTATATTGTGGAAGCGTTAGAGAGAAAAGGTCATGATGTTCAAGTGGCAACAAGTCGTCATTCGTTTGGTCGTGGACAAATTATTCGCAGAGATCCTCAAACAGGGGTATTGTTTGGAGGAACAGAGCCTCGAACAGATGGGGCTGTTCTAACGTATTAAGGAGAGATTACAACAAAGAAAGGAGCGTATAAAATGCAGCAATTACATATTTTTATCGCGTTTTTTCGCTCAGGTATGCTTGGTTACGGAGGTGGGCCGTCCGCTATACCACTTGTTAAAAAAGAGGTTGTTGATACATACAAGTGGATGGATAGCGATGAGTTTGGTGACGTATTAGCAATTGCTAATACGCTACCAGGTCCTATTGCAACAAAGCTAGCGGGATATATTGGGTATCGGGTTGGCGGAGTGATAGGGATGATTAACGCATTAATTGCGGCAGTAGCACCAACTGTCTTGCTTATGGTTCTCCTTTTGACAACCCTTACGCAGTTTAAAGACCAGGCATGGGTAATCGGAATGACTAAAGCTGTTGTACCTGTAGTTGGGGTTATGTTAGCTGTTATGACGTGGGATTTCTTGAAAAAATCTACTGGTGGATTAGGTTGGACAAAAGCTATTTTACTGGCATTTGTAAGTTTGGTACTGATGGAGTTTATTCATATTCATCCAGCAATTATTATTATTTTACTAATGGTTGCAGCGTGGATTCCCGTTAAAAGAAAGCAAAAAGAAAAAGAAGTTCAGGAACAAAAGAGGGAAACTGTATGATTTATTGGCAATTGTTTATGGCTTTTTTTGTATCAAATATTTTAGGTTATGGAGGGGGACCAGCCTCAATTCCATTAATTCAAAAAGAAGTAGTTGACCGCTACGGGTGGTTAACGGTTAATGAGTTTAGTGAAATGTTGGCAATTGGTAATGCGCTACCGGGTCCAATCGCAACAAAAATGGCAGGTTTTATTGGCTATCAAGAAGCAGGTATCCTGGGGGCGTTTGTTTCATTACTAGCTACAATTGCTCCTTCTGTCATACTTCTAGTTGTCTTATTACGGATCTTATATAAGTATAAAGATTCACCAAACGTGAAGAAAATGACAAACTTTATTCGCCCTGTTATTGCTGTTCTACTTGGAGTTATGGCTTATGATTTCTTTGCAAGCTCTTATGTGGATTCAGGGGTATGGCAGACGTTATTTTTAATTATTACGAGCTTTGTACTGATGGAGAGATTACGTGTTCATCCAGCGATTGTTATTGTAGGTGCTCTTGCTTACGGTGCTATTTTTCTTGCTTAAAAAAGACCTCGAGTATGAGGCCTTTTTTTATGTGAAAATAATAAAAATCAGTATTATTTATAAAAAAAATGAAGTTAATTGAAAACGTTTTATATGCTTATAATTCAACGTTTTAAGGAAGTCTATGGGAAAAGTTTGTAAAAGATTATAAAAAAAAACCTAAAAAAGTATTGACGATTTAGGTAAAACCATTCATAATACAAATCAACATCACACAACATCATCTAAACGTTAAAACAAACGTTTAAACACACATACATAGTCAATATTGAGCGTTGATAGGAGCAATAGTAGAAAAGGTTTCCCTGTTTCAGAGAGCTGACGGTCGGTGCGAGTCAGAACACAAACCCTTCGAAGTACATTCCTTGAGCATCTTTTCTGAGTAGGAAAAGACGGCATAGCCGTTATCGTAATGAAGAGGCAAGCAAATGCTTGCAACTAGGGTGGTACCGCGATTAATTCGTCCCTACTGACCTTACCTTAAGGGTGAGATCAGTAGGGACTTTTTGTATTTACCGCCCTATAGAAAATTAAATAATTAAACAAGCGATGAAAAGAGCATAGTAGCAACGTGTTTCCCTGTTTCAGAGAGCTGACGGTCGGTGCGAGTCAGAACACAAACTAGTTGTGAATTACATTCTTGGAGCTTACTTTTGCATAGCAAAAGCGGCATAGCCGTTATCGTAATGAAGAGGCAAGCAAATGCTTGCAATTAGGGTGGTACCGCGATCAATTCGTCCCTACTGACACAATCAGTAGGGACTTTTTGTATATTCCGCACTCAGCGGACATGTAAGATACTATAAAAACATACAAAATCTAGGAGGGTCTTAACAATGACAAAAACTTTAGAGCAATTACGTGGACAAATCGATCAATTAAATTTAGAAATTTTAGAATTATTAAATAAACGTGGTGAGATTGCAAAAGAAATTGGTGAACTAAAAGGTACACAAGGTGTAAAACGTTTTGATCCAGTTCGTGAGCGTGAATCATTAAATCACATTTTAGCAAACCATAACGGACCATTTGAAGCATCAACAGTTCAACATATTTTTAAAGAAATTTTCAAGGCAAGCTTAGAGCTTCAAGAAGATGATCATAGAAAAGCGCTTCTTGTATCTCGTAAAAAGAAATCTGACGATACAGTAGTCGATGTAAACGGAACGAAAGTTGGAGATGGAAACTTACAGTTCGTTATGGGACCATGTGCAGTAGAAAGCTACGAGCAAGTAAAACAAGTTGGCTTAGCTCTAAAAGAACAAGGCATTACGCTAATGCGTGGAGGAGCATTTAAGCCTCGTACATCACCATATGATTTCCAAGGTTTAGGTGTAGAAGGTTTGCAAATCTTACGTAAAGTTGGAGATGAGTTAGGTCTTCAAATTATCAGTGAAATTGTTTCACCACAAGATATTGAAACAGCATTAGAGTACGTAGATGTAATTCAAATTGGTGCACGTAACATGCAAAACTTTGAATTATTAAAAGCAGCAGGTTCAGTTGATAAACCGATCCTACTAAAACGCGGCTTAGCTGCAACAATTGAAGAGTTCATTAACGCTGCTGAGTACATTATGTCTCGTGGAAATGGTAACATCATCCTTTGTGAGCGTGGTATCCGCACATACGAGCGTGCAACTCGTAACACATTAGATATCTCAGCAGTACCAATCTTAAAACAAGAAACGCATTTACCAGTTGTTGTAGATGTAACGCATTCAACTGGACGTAAAGACTTATTATTACCTTGTGCAAAAGCTGCAATTGCGATTGGTGCAGATGCAGTTATGGCTGAAGTTCATCCAGATCCAGCTGTGGCATTATCAGATTCAGCACAACAAATGAACATTCCTGAATTCCATGACTTCATGGCAGAATTAAAAGGTGCGGCAGTTAAGTTATCATAATTATATAGCGATGCAATGAGAGGACTCTAGTAGCAAGCATCTCCCTGTTATAGAGAGCTGATGGACGGTGTAAATCAGTACAAAGATGTGAGCAAAATACACTCCTTGAGCACTCTGTAAAGAGCGGTCGACTGATCGTTAAACAATGAAGGTGGTAAGTACGAATAGCTTGCAACTAGGGTGGTATCGCGAGAATAAGCTCGTCCCTATCTTAAAAGAGGGGCGAGCTTATTTTATTAGGTGAAAAGATTGAATTTTACAAATTGGAGGATGGAAACGATGAGATATTTAACAGCAGGAGAGTCACATGGTCCACAATTAACAGCAATTGTTGAAGGGGTACCAGCGGGGCTTGAATTAACGGCAGAACATATTAATGAAGATTTAGCTAGAAGACAAAAAGGTCATGGTCGTGGTCGTCGCATGCAAATTGAAACAGACCGTGTACAAATTGTAGGTGGAGTAAGACATGGGGCTACTTTAGGTTCACCAGTGGCACTCGTAGTAGAAAACAAAGATTTTACGCATTGGAGAAATATCATGGGAGCTGACCCTGTGGATGAAGATGCAGAAGTGAAGCGTCAAATTACAAAGCCAAGACCAGGTCATGCAGATTTAAACGGTGCAATTAAATACGGACATCGTGACATGAGAAACGTTTTAGAACGTTCATCTGCTCGTGAAACAACAGTTCGTGTTGCAACGGGAGCTGTTGCAAAGCAAATTTTAAAAGCTGTTGGTGTCAATATTGCATGTCATGTTCTAGAAATTGGCGGTGTCAAAGCAGAGCAGACATCATACCAATCCTTAGCGGAACTTCAAGAAAAAACGGAAGCATCTCCCGTGCGTTGCTTGGATGAAGAAGCTGGACAAAAGATGATGAAAGCAATTGATGAAGCCAAAGAAAACGGTGATAGCATTGGCGGTGTAGTAGAAGTAGTCGTAGAAGGGATGCCAACAGCGGTTGGAAGCTATGTACACTACGATCGCAAGCTAGATTCAAAGCTTGCAGCGGCGATTATGAGCATAAATGCTTTTAAGGGTGTAGAGATTGGTGTTGGATTCGAAGCAGCACGTAAGCCAGGAAGTGAAGTGCACGATGAAATTTTATGGAGTGAAGAGCAAGGTTACACGCGTAAAACAAACAATGCAGGCGGATTAGAAGGTGGTATGACTACTGGAATGCCAATCGTTGTGCGAGGCGTAATGAAGCCAATCCCAACGTTATATAAACCGCTTCAAAGCGTAGATATTGATACAAAAGAACCGTTTGCAGCTAGTATTGAACGCTCTGATAGCTGTGCAGTTCCAGCAGCAGCTGTTGTAGCTGAATCAGTTATTGCATGGGAATTAGCTTCGGCTATTGTTGAACAATTTGGTTCAGACCGCATTGATTTGCTGCAACAAAACATTAATGAGCATCGAAAGCATGCAGCGCAATTTTAACATATAAAGGAGAATGAAAGGTGAAAAAACGTGTATTACTGATTGGTGTTGGTCTTATCGGAGGTTCACTGGCACTTTCTATTAAAAAAAATGAAAACGTGCATATTGTGGGAGCAGATATTAATATAGAAGAAATGCGTGTGGCAATGGCACACTCAGTCATTGACGAACAAGCAGATGATGTAAAAAAAGAAGCTGAAATGGCAGATTATATTATTTTAGCAACGCCGGTAGAAGAGACAGCTAATTGGATACACGTTCTTTCAAAGTGGACATTGCAACAAAATGTTGTTATAACAGATGTTGGAAGTACTAAAGTAGCAGTAATGGAAACGGCATTTTTGTTAAAAGAAAAAGGAGTAACGTTCATTGGCGGACACCCAATGGCTGGTTCTCACCAAAGTGGTGCAAGTAATGCACGAGCAGATCTATTTTATGAAGCTCGCTATATGTTAACCCCTTTTGAAGACGAAAATCCACAAAAGATAGATGCGCTTATGCATTTACTTGCGCCGACACAAGCTCACTTTGTCTTTATAGATGCGATTACACATGACCAAGTAACAGGGGTTATCAGTCATTTGCCTCATGTAATTGCCACCAGTCTTGTTCGTCAAGTGAAAGGATACTCAGCAAAGAATACGCTTATTACTGAGATGGCAGCAGGTGGCTTTCGAGACCTTACTCGGATCGCATCAAGTAGCCCGCATATGTGGAGAGATATTCTAAAACAAAATCGCTACACGCTGTTAGCACTTTTAGATGATTGGATGAAAGAAATGGAGCAAGTGAAGAACTTGCTCGAAAAGGGAGATAGTCATGAATTGTTTCATTACTTTTCAGATGCTAAACAATTCAGAGATTCCCTGCACGTATAAATTATTATAAAGGAGAATGAATATGACACTTCAAGGATTAAACGGGATAATTCAAGTTCCAGGTGATAAATCGATTTCGCACAGATCGGTAATGTTTGGATCAATTGCAGAAGGAACAACAACCATCTCAGGATTCCTACCAGGTGATGATTGCCTTAGCACTATTTCTTGCTTTCGTAAATTAGGCGTAGAAATTGAAGTTGTGAATGAAGAAACAGTTATTGTAAAAGGTCGTGGCATTCAAGGGCTACAAGAGCCGACTGAAGTATTGGACGTTGGAAATTCAGGAACAACAATTCGTTTAATAATGGGGATTTTATCAAATACGGCACATCATCATACGCTGATAGGAGATGAGTCTATTGCAAAGCGTCCCATGAAGCGAGTGACAGACCCTTTACGTAGCATGGGAATTCAATTAGATGGACGTGAAGAAGGCAACTTTACTCCTCTTTCTTTAAGAGGTGGAAATGTAAAAGGAATTACATATAAATCTCCGGTAGCTAGTGCGCAGGTAAAGTCAGCGATTTTATTAGCTGGGCTACAAGCCGAAGGCGTTACAACGGTTATTGAGCCAGAAAAGTCGCGAGATCATACTGAGCGAATGCTAGAAGCTTTTGGTGTTCAAGTGAAAGAAGAAGGATTATCTGTTTCAATTGAAGGTGGACAAACGTTAACGGGTACACATATTGAAGTGCCCGGAGATATTTCATCGGCTGCGTTTTTCTTAGTAGCAGGGTCTATTATTTCAAACAGTCAAATTAAATTAAAAAAGGTTGGTATGAACCCAACTCGCACAGGAATTTTAGATGTATTACTTAATATGGGTGCATCTATTGAAGAAAAGAATTTAAAGACAGATGTAGCAGAACCTTTTGCAGATTTAGTTGTAAAGTCAGCACCTTTAAAAGGCACTGAAGTAGGAGGCGATCTCATTCCTCGTTTAATTGATGAAATTCCAATTATCGCGCTGGCTGCAACTCAGGCTCAAGGAACGACAGTTATTAAAGATGCAGCTGAATTAAAAGTGAAAGAAACAAATCGAATTGACACAGTCGTTAATGAGCTAAATAAAATGGGTGCTAATATTGAAGCAACAGAAGATGGAATGATTATTCATGGAGGAACGCGGCTTCATGGTGCAAGCGTAAATAGTCATGGAGATCACCGTATTGGCATGATGCTAGCAGTTGCTTCTTGTATTGCAGAAGGTGAAACAATCATTAAAAATCGCGAAGCTGTATCGGTATCATACCCATCATTCTTTGCTCATCTAGATAAACTTAAAGGAAGTAAATAACCGATTAAAAACTAGGTGAAAAGATCGGTATTTCATATTTAACTTGAATATACCTAGGTTTTCTTTTAACTATCTTATATAATGGAAGAAAGTACGAAAGAGAATTTGGTGAATTACAATGTTTTTAATGTTTGTCTATATCGGAGGGATTTTATTCTTTCTAAAAGTTTTAAAGGATAGAGATTTTATTTGGCTATTGTTTTTGTTGCCATTTAGCTTTTTTGTTTTGTTTTATGAAACAAGCTATTTTAATCATATCCCAGTTTGGGGAAAGCTTGTTTTTTTTACCTCTTCCTTTTTAATGATGTACGCAATGATTTTAGTCTATAATCGATTCTTTCGAAAAGAAGCATAAAGAAAGCACACATTATTATGTGCTTTCTTCGTCGTTTAGATTAATCGTTTTTAGCGGCGTTTTAGCTGGACCCTCTAAGACCGTACCATCATAAGAAAAGCGGGATCCATGACATGGACAGTCCCATGTGCTATCTCCAGCATTCCAGTTCACTTCACAGCCTAAATGTGTACAAGTAGTGTCAACACAATGGATTTTTCCACCTTCATCTTTGTAGGCTCCTGCTCGTTTACTGTTTACATAAATGATATTTCCTTCTCCTTTTTCTAGTTGTTCAACGGACTTTTTAGGCAAATCAAGCTTTCCACGAATAAAATGATCTGCAACATCTAAATTTTGACGTAAGAAGTAGCGGATACTTGGATCAGCATGAAAACGAGAAGGCTTATATACTTCTTCATACGGATTCTTCCGTTGCATAATAAGGTCTGTAATAAGCTGTGCGGCTACCGTTCCGTGCGTCATTCCCCATTTTTTAAATCCTGTTGCAATAAAGATGTTTTCTTTGCTTTCTTTCAATTTACCAATATAAGGGATCTTGTCAATGGTAATAAGATCTTGAGCTGACCATCGATAGGGATATGAAAGAACGTTAAAGTTTTCTTCTGCAAATCGCTGTAACGATTGATAGTGGTATTCTGTATTGATTCCTTGTCCTACTTTATGACCTTCACCACCAATTAACACTACTTCCTCCCCATTTAAAGTAGCTGAGCGCAGCGAGTGTGTTGGTTGGTCTGCTCCTAAGTACATACCTCCCGGAAATTTTTGTTTTGTTTTTGCCGCTAATACGTAAGAGCGCTTGGCGTACATTCGAGTATAAAAAAACCCTGCTCCATCATAAAAAGGAAAATGTGTACAAATTGCAACATGCTGACAGGATATTCGGTGGCCATCCCTCGTAATGACAGTAGGGGATGTACCTTCTTCAATATCATTTGCTACGGTATTTTCAAAAATCACTCCACCCTTTTCCAAAAACTGTTTGGCAAGGTGAGTTAAATATTGGAGAGGATGAAATTGAGCTTGATTTTTCATAATAGCTGCAGCGCGAATATCAAACTGAAACGGAAGCGATGTTTTAAAATCGCATGGAATGTTAAGTTTTTCATACGCACGAAATTCTTTATGTATCCGATGATCAAATTCTAGTGTAGCACCATACAAGTAAGCGTCTTGCGTTGAGAATTGGCAATCAATGTTTTCTTTTTCGATTAGATCTTTCATAAAGTGTAGAGCGTTATCATTTGCTTCATAATAAAGCTTTGCTTGCTCAACGCCAATATGTCCAATTAGTTCATCATAAATAACGTCATGCTGAGCAGTAATTTTGGCTGTTGTATGACCAGTTGTCCCATTTAAAATTTCATTAGCTTCTAGAAGTGCCACGTTTAGCCCTTCGTTCTGCAACAAATAAGCCGTTGTAATTCCAGTAATCCCACCACCAACTACTACCACATCTACTTTGCGATTTTCCTGTAATGTACTGCCTTTTGGGAGTTTAACTTCTTCTCTCCACATCGGCTGTGCCTTTTTGGGAATATCCAACACTATCTCCACCTTTTTCGTTGTATATGCATAATGTTTCCAAATAAGGTCGTGAATATGTCTATAAATTTATTAAAGAGCTTAGCGTTGTCTTCTAAGCTCAGTCTATATCAAAGATTTTCGTTGCTTAAAATAGTGTTCATTATATAAAGTGCTAGCGTCTGTAGGGATTAAATCCGTACATTAATTTTGACTGTATCATCAACAGAACCCGTATCGATAATAATAATTTCATCAACTATATAAGTTTGATTTTAATTTCCGACGTGCTTATTTTTAAAAAAATGCGTCCATACTGTTCCTAAGATAATCATAAGGGAGTAGATGGATGATGAAAGTTCTACGTATTACAAATGACCATGGATGGACACCTGCTGACTTACGTCAATACGAAAAAACCATTCAAAACGTGAAAATGAGACAACGCGTCATGACGATTCGGCTCATCATGGAACGCTATACAGGAAAAGAAGTATCTCAGCTTTTGAATCTTCACCGTGAAACCGTGTCTATCTATGTCAAAACCTTTAATCAATATGGGATGGATGGTTTAGTCACCCGTCAGTATTCTACCGGTAAACCTGCTTATTTAACCCAAGAAGAAAAAGAAGAACTTCGACGCATGATCTTAGAAAGTACACCGGAAAAAGAAGGATTTGGGATTGACGCTAACTGGGATACACGTGTGATTCAACATGTCATCTACGAAAAATTTTCAGTCACCATGAGTCGAAGTGGCATTTATCGAATGTTGACGGGCATGGGATTGAGTTACACTAGACCTACTTATACCTTAGCAAAGGCGGATCAAAACGAACAAAAGCAATTCCTGCAAGACATGGAGATGGTAAAAAAAACCTCTCGGGCGATATGATTTTACTTTATGAAGATGAAAGTCGAATCCACGCCTATCAAGCTTTACGATCCACATGGTTTCAAAAAGGGAAACAAAAACAAGTCCCTACTTTTGGGCACCATGCAGCTGTTAGTCTATTTGGAGCTGTCAATGTCTTAAATGGCGACTTTCTCTGCCAAGTAGCTGACAATTGTAAAGCCCCAGCTTTTCATTCCTTTATGAAGTATGTGCTCGACTATTACCCAAATAAAGTCATTATTATGGTGTTGGATCGTGCTCGTATTCATGATGCAAAAGAGTTACAGCCCTTTTTTGAACAGCATGAGGATCGACTCATTCGTTTCTTTCTGCCGAAGTACTCGCCCAATTTGAACCCCGTTGAACGGATTTGGAAATGGCTGAAAGAAACCGTCATCCAAAATCGATTCCATCCTAACAAAGCAGCTATTCAAGAGTCTGTTTCTTCTTTTCTAGCTTTTTTGGAGGGGGCATCTGAGCAAATTTTAAAAAGAATAGCCGGTGTTCATATGCCGGATTATTAAGTAAAAATTATATAGTTGATGAATGCTTAACAAACAGCAGTCTAATGCAGGCTTATTAGCGACAGCACGGATTGTAACCAATGGTGTAGCAGTCCCATCCATGGTTGTAGGAGGTTTGGTTAGTTTACTAAACTATAAGGGATAAAGTATCGTCACTTTAGCAGCAGGCTCGACAATTTCACTACAGTTATTTGGTTTACTTGGTGCAGCCGTATTGACTACTGGAGCCGGTGTTACGTTAACCATTGTTTGTTTATCATAATAAAAATGATATTTGTCAAAAAACGTTCATAGAATAGAAGTATATGAACATTAATGTGTTCAAGACTAGCTAACGGGGTATAGAATAAGTACACTGACGACGTTCTTATTCGTTTAATTATAACTGGGCAAACGATTTGTTTGTCCTTTTATCATCTTCTAGTGACAATTTTCACATATAGGTGTAAACAGAAAAATGAAAACGTTGACAAAAAGAGGTGTAATGTTATGACAGGCTCACTACCTTTTGTTATTATGGCTTTGTTACTTCTCTCTTTAGATCACGATCAGGAATTCTCAACACAATCTGGTGGTACGTTTAAAACATATACTTATCAAGGAAAGAAATTTAAAGTCTATTTGCCTAAAAATTATTATTTCTTGAAAACGTATCCTCTTATGGTTATGCTGCACGGTTGTACACAGAGCGCAGGCGATTTCGCAAAAGGAACAAACATGAACACACTTGCAGATGAAAAAGGATTTATCGTTATCTATCCTCAGCAATCAAGTAATGCAAATTTAAAGAAGTGCTGGAACTGGTTTGAGCCTCTTCATCAACTGAGAGGTTTGGGAGAGCCTGCTATTATTGCTGGGATGGTTAAAAAAGTAAAGCGTATGCACTTTATTCAACACGACAAAGTGTTTATTGCAGGGCTATCTGCTGGCGGAGCAATGAGCATCGTTATGGGCGTTACGTATCCTGAATTATTTTCTGGAATCGGCGTGGCGGCTGGACTTGAGTATCAGGCAGCATTAAATGTATTTAATGCGTACGCAGCAATGGCGAATCAAGGTCCTCCACCTGTGAGACAAGGTAGAGTTGCACATCAGGTAATGGGTAAGCGAGCTAAGCCGATGCCGGTGATTGTGTTTCATGGAAATGCGGACTCTACGGTAAATGTTTTAAATGCAGATCAAGTCGTAGAACAGTGGATTACTACGAATAATTTAGCGTTTGATGGAAAGGTTGAAGGGTGGATTGACCATAAGCCTAAAAAGGTTAGAGAAGAAAAAAGGCAGTTTGGAAGAGATTTTACTTATGCTCAATATGCAAGCCCCAAAGGAGAAATTTCAATCGATCAATACACTGTAAATGGTATGGGACACGCGTGGTCTGGCGGAAACGCAGAAGGAAGCTATACGGATGAAAAAGGCCCTGATTCAAGTAGGATTATGTGGGAGTTTTTTATGAAAAACGGAAATGCCTTTCGTGTATAAACTAATAAATAAAAAGCTCAGTCCGGTTCATATACTGAGCTATCTACTATGATATCAAGACATTTACTTATGATAAATAGCCTTGTATAGCAGGAATATTCAGGTGTGTAAAGAATATGTAATATAAAGGAAAGAAGAGCTGACGAGTCAGCTCTTCACTTATTCATTAGTATCCCCAGCCACCATAGCAACTGCAACCTACGATAACTAAAAGAATGAATAGTACGACTAAAAATGCAAAACCACCATTGTAACCGCCATAAGAACCCATTCGTAACGCCTCCTTCCTTATATTACACTTTTATTGTACGCAAGACGCTTGAAAAGGTGACGATAATGGGCGGGAATACTAAATGTGCGAACTTATGTAATTTCTCGATTAGAGTGAATAAAATGTGTAAAATAAGATTGATGATATGCTTGTTAGGGAATAGTAACGAAGAAAACGTGTAAACATGTATATACTAATTATAATTTGTTACTGTTCGAAATAAATAACAAGAAAAGTAAACAGATAAGAAGGACGTTTAGTGGGAAAAAAGGAGAGTAAAAAATGAATTTGGCATTTTTTTTGATTCCAAAACAAGAAGTAGTAACCCTTAATATTCAATCAACCTTAAGGCAGGCGCTTGAGAAGATGGAGCACCATCGCTATTCTACGGTACCTTTGGTAGATGATGAAGGTAAATACGTTGGTGTTTTAACTGAAGGGGACTTGCTTTGGAAGTTAAAAAGTCTAGGAGATTATCGCTTTCAAGATATGGAAAATATTAAGGTAACAGAGGTTGATCGTTATCAAGATTATCAACCAATTCCAATTTATGGAGAAATTGATGGGATTATTACAAAGGCAATCGAGCAAAATTTTGTACCTGTTGTTGATGATCAAGGAGTCTTTATCGGTATTATTCGTAGAAGAGAAATATTAGAGTTTTATTCAGATAATATAATTAAACGTATGATTAAGTGAAAAAAGCCTTTACATCCAAACGATGTAAAGGCTTTTTTTTAGAAGAAATATAAAAAAAGGCGCAGTTACTTAATTGCAACAATGCACGTACTTATAGGATTGTACATAGTTTATTACTATAAATAAAATATTCTATGTTGAAAGGTGAATTTATATGACAGAAAAACATCGTAAAGAAGCAGAAAAAAAGTTTCATCAATCAAATCAATACTACTTTAAAGCAGAAGCTAAATGTAAGAAAAGAAGATGCAAACGCAAAGAAGAAGATTATGTCAAAGCGGAATGTCGTGTAGAAAAAGGGAACTGTAAAAAGAAGGAAGAGCGAGTAGAAAGAGAAAAAGGGCACTGCAAAAAGAAGGAAGAACGTGCAGAAAGACATCGCCTTCGTGATGAGCGTAGAGCGGAAAGACAGGATCGAAAAGAAAAAAACCAGCATGATGAAAAAAGTACGCATCATAAGAAAAAGGGAGATAACTGGAATCGCCTACTATATTAAGAGTGTAAAACCTTACCTCCATCGGGTAAGGTTTTTTTATTTTAATAAAAAAAATAAAGTTTACAAACACTTAACATTATGATTAACTTTATCATGTTATGATATCAATATCCGATATCAAAATATGATATTGGATAAGGGGGATCCTTATGTTACGCGAATTCTTTCTGGGAAGTATTAAAATCCACATTTTGTACCATGCCAGCGTCGAGCCAATTTACGGGTCGTATATGATTGAAGAACTTCATTCACATGGTTACGATATTAGCCCTGGAACCATTTATCCTACGCTTCATCATTTGGAGAAAGATGGGCTTTTAATAAAAGAAGAGCGAATTGTAAAAGGGAAAATTCGCAAGTATTATACGATTACTGAAAAAGGGCAAGAGGTGCTTCAAGGTGCAAAAGAGCAAATTCGTGAATTAGCTAGAGAAGTATTAAAAGAAGGAGAGGATACAACATGAATCAATCAGTGTTTCGAAGGTGGATTGAAATTTTACTGATTTCAACTAAGCTTGGGTTAACCTCTTTTGGTGGGCCTATTGCACATTTAGGATATTTCAGAGAAGAATATGTAAAAAAGAGAAAGTGGCTTGATGAAAAAAGTTATGCGGATTTGATTGCATTGTGTCAATTTTTACCGGGACCAGCTAGCAGTCAAGTGGGAATTTCGATTGGGATGCTGCGCGGTGGGATTTTTGGAGGCGTGTTGTCATGGATAGGTTTTACAATGCCTTCAGTTATTGTGCTTATCGTGTTTGCATATTTAGTGCAAGGATTTGACGCATCAAGTGCAGGCTGGATTAATGGTCTGAAAATTGTTGCTGTTGCAGTAGTTGCCCAAGCGGTTCTTGGCATGGGAAAAAACTTAGCGCCAGATCGACCTCGTATTGCGATGGCTATACTCGCAGCGCTAATTACTTTGTTTTTTCCAAGCGCTATTGGACAAATTGGTACTATTATAGCTGCTGGCATAATAGGATATGTTCTATATAAAGAAATGAAAATGGATGATGTGCAGGACATGCCTATTACAATCAGCCGAAAAGTTGGCGTGCTGGCATGGATTGTATTTATCGCATTATTAGTAGGATTACCACTTTTACGTACCGCAATTCCTACTGTTTGGATGAGCATAATTGATATTTACTATCGAGTTGGTTCGATTGTCTTTGGAGGAGGCCACGTTGTTCTTCCAATGCTAGAACGTGAAGTAGTACCAATTAACATGGTGACAGAGTCTGAATTTCTAGCCGGATACGGTGCAACTCAAGCAGTTCCAGGGCCTTTATTTACGTTTGCGAGCTACCTTGGAACAGTAACCGCTGGTTGGTCCGGTGCCTTAGTTGCAACTGTTGCAATGTTTCTACCGTCATTCTTGCTTGTTCTTGGAACCTTACCATTTTGGAATGTTCTTCGTAGAAAACCAAGCGTACGAGCAGCTTTAATGGGCGTAAATGCAGCTGTTGTAGGAATTTTGCTTGCAGCATTATATGATCCAGTTTTTACTAGTGCAATCAAAACAACACCAGACTTTGCATTAGTGCTTGTGGCATTTGGCTTATTAATGTACTGGAAAGTAGCTCCCTGGATTGTTGTACTTGCAACTGCTCTAGGTGGTTATCTACTATCGGTTTTTTTCTAATACCAATGACTATTCACTTCTAACTGGGCGAACGCATAGTATAGATAACTATGCGTTATCACTGAAGAGGAAAAATCCGTGGAGTGGATTGAAGAGCTATTACGTGATAAAGAAATTGCGGCTTAGTTAATTAAAACAGTCGGTGTTAGCATTATTGTGATAGGCTATATTTGTTTATTTGTCGGCGAAGCGAGCTGAACATTTTACAAAAGATGAAAGAATTAAGGGTGCGATAAAAGTTCTCGGAGTGAGAACTTTTTTTTGAAACTTATATAAAAAGCGTTCGTATGTAGTAATACAAGTGTAAGTAATTTAAAAGGAGGATTATCATGTTAAAGAAAATATTTGCAAAGATGGGTGTAGGCGCTGCAAAAGTCGACCTCACTTTGAACGAAAATACATATAAGCTAGGTGAGCATGTGGAAGGAAAAATCAAAGTCCAAGGTGGCAAAATTGAGCAGCACATTAATTTTATAAATGTAGAACTATGGCTGGAGGTGCGTGGACGTAACGGTCAGTTTCATACACATAAAGTAGCGAGCATCCCAATCGTTTCTTCTTTCCTTATTAGAGAAGGAGAAGAGAAAGAATGGGGTTTTAAATATGATTTACCAATGGATATTCCTATTTCAGCAAGCAATTGTAGCTATTTCTTTCAAACACATTTAGATATTGAAGGAGGAGCAGATGCCAAAGATCGAGATGACATCCGTATTAAAGCTCCTGAGGCACTTTATCAATTTGTAGAAGCACTTGAAAGTTTAGGGTTTAGAGAGAAACAGCATTCTGGCCAATTTAACGGTTATAAACAAGAGTTTGAGTTTTTCCCAACCTCTCAATTTCAACGCCGTATTCGAGAGCTAGAATTTGAGGTAGCTGTAGAAGATAAAGGTCTTCGTATTTTGCTTGAACTGGATTTACCAAGCTTTGGTCGAGAGCGTGAAATAAAGCGAGAAATCTCTTTTTCAACTGAAGAACTCAGTAATAATAAGAAGCTTCAGCAATCACTTCATCAAATTATTGAAGAAATGATTGACAATCCAGCTAGCTATGAACACTTTCAGCCTTCTCATTACCAAAGAGGCGAGTATAAAAGAGGTATGAGCGGTCTTGGAGGCGCTATGGGAGGGTTTGCAGCAGGTATGATAGGTGGTATGCTTTTAGGAGAAGTGATGGATGACATGTTTGAAGATGTGGCATTTGATGACATACAAGAAGACTTAGAAGGAGCCGATGATCTCTTTGATGGTGGCTTTTTTAGCGGAGACGATGAGTGGTAATAAGAAACAAAGAGACTGAGACATAAGTAGTTCAGCCTTTACTATACCTGAACGATTGAGAGTTCATAACTTCTAATCGTTCAGGTTTTTTGGTTGATTGTGAAAACAATGTTGGAAACAGGGTGGAATGGAGCGTAGGACACTCGACTCCTGCGGGAAAGAGAGGGAAAACGGAGATCCCGCAGCGCAGCGAGGAAGCTCAGGTTCCTCCCCGCGGAAAGCGAGTGGCCGTAGCGCAATGGAACGAACGTGTTGAGACAAACTAAAGAGATGAGAACAGCTAGTGTTCGTCTTTTAGAAGCCATCATTTTGTTATGTCTCAAACTCTTCTTTTTTTATTTTATCTTCATTACTACTTGAAGAATTTTCTTTTCGTTTCTTTACTTCCACGTATTTAATATGAAAGTCTTCAATGACTAACACTTTAAAATAAAAATCATTATATTGTACTATATCGTTTTTAACAACATCGAATCGTTCAGTTAGTACCCAACCGGCAATCGTATCTACTTCGTCGTCGCTAATATCTGTACCAAGCAAATCATTTACTTCGCTAATTAACATTTTGCCATCTAAAATATAATGATTTTCTTTAATTTTTTGTACATAGGGAATTTCGTCTGCATCAAACTCATCACGAATTTCACCAACAATTTCTTCAACGATGTCTTCAATTGTGACTAAACCAGCTGTACCGCCATACTCATCAAATAAAATCGCCATTTGGACACGATCTTTTTGCATTTTTACTAATAAATCATGAATCGGGATGGTTTCAATTACTTTTAAAATTGGCTTGACATAGGATTCTAAAGTGTTTGTACCATCCTTTTGGTTAAACACAATGTCATTATAAATTTCTTTGATATTTACAAGCCCAACTATTTTATCTTTGTCACCATCTTCAATAATTGGATAGCGAGTATATTTTTCCACATTGGCCACTTGTAGAAAAACTTCTACAATATCATCTTTTGATGCAGTTACAATCTCAGTGCGAGGTACCATCACTTCTTTTGCTAAGCGGTCATCAAAATCAAAAATCTTATTCATATACTTATATTCAGATTGGTTAATTTCTCCGCCTTTTAAGCTTTCAGAAAGTAAAATTCGAATTTCTTCTTCGCTATGAGCTACCTCATGCTCAGAAGCAGGCTGTAACCCAAACATACGAGTTAGGAGCTGAGCGGATCCGTTTAGTGTTTTAATAAATGGATACATAATTTTATAAAACCCAATAATTGGCTTAGAAAATAATAAAGTAATTCGTTCTGCCATTTGAATAGCGAACGTTTTCGGTGCTAGTTCACCTACCACAACATGTAAAAATGTAATAATGACAAATGCAATCGCAAATGACAGAATGCCTGCTAAACGTTCATTCATATTGATATCGTCAAAAAGAGGATGTAGGATGCGTTCAAGTGTTGGTTCACCAAGCCAACCAAGACCTAGAGCTGTAATGGTAATTCCAAGCTGACAAGCAGATAGATATTCGTCTAGATGCGTGATAACATGCTTAGCCGCTATCGCTTTTTTATTTCCTTCATCAACAAGCTGGTTAATGCGCGAGCTTCTCACTTTTACAATTGCGAACTCAGTTGCTACGAAAAAGGCAGTTAAGCCAATTAAAAGAGCAACGAGGAAAAGATTTAAAATCGTCAAACGTTTCACCACCTATTTAGTACGTGTATATAGTAAGTGTTATCTAAACGAAGGAAGAACATGTATTGAAACAATCCCCAGCGCTATTTAAAAAGAGAAAGAAGCGTTCTCATTAATGGGTTTGTGCTATACTAGCCTAGAGGTGAAAATAGTGAATATATTGGATAATTTAATTTTGAAACATGGACTTCAAACACTAAAGGAAGATATATATAGCTCTTTGTATACATGTGTTATGGTACACCCAACACGTGCTGACGAACTGGAAGTGGGTACATCAAAATTAGGAGGATACCCAGATTTACCGGAAGATTTTTACTGGCCTAAACAGGATGGAGAATATCTACAGTTTATTGGTCAAATCAATCTATCTCAGTTAGAAGGTGCGTGGAAGCAAGATTTACTTCTTCCTGACACGGGTTATCTGTACTTCTTTTATGATGGTGAAGCATATGGTGAAGCGGATCAACAAAATGGTTGGCGCGTACTTTTTTATGAAGGGACAGCAGATGATTTAACTGCAACAAAAGTAGACGTTTCAAGCATATACCTACAGTGTGGGGTAGAGTTTAGCTATGATATCCGACTTGGAGATACATATATAGAAGACGATCAGCTGTATGATCAATTTGATGCTCTTATGTTAGAAATCAATGGTAACATTCCATTTCATCAAATTGGGGGAACAGCGTGGGATATCCAAGGGGACGTTTTGGAAGAATGTCAAGAGTTCTCTGGTAAGAAAGGCGACTGGCAGTTATTATTTCAAATTGACTCTGATGATCAGCTTAATATGATGTGGGGCGACGTTGGAATTTTATATTATTGTATTGAAAGACAAGCTCTTGAAAAAAAACAATTCGAAAACACATGGTTAATCATGCAATGTTCATAAAAAAAACACCTGCTTTCACACAAAGCAGATGCTTTTTTTAATGTAACGTTTTATTGTTTGGAAGCTCGGGAGGCTGTGTAGATTTTGCGAAACTTTGCGTCATTTGCTGTACATCTTGAGCGGCTAGCTGCGGTACTTGGTAATCATGACGCTTGTTTTGATAGTGGGCTACTTCATATGCCATTTCAATCCAATTAGGAACGCTATCAGCGAATAAGCGGCGTACAATAGGATTTGTAATTTCAAGTGAGGTCATGGTAACGAGTGAAGCATGACCTTTTAATAAGCCTAACATGTGCCCAGAAATTCCTTTATCGCTAATGTCATTAATGGATTGATTTGGTTTTTTAGGCTGACTTGCTTTTAATCCGTATACAAAACCGTTTGATTCTGCCATGTTATAGGTTTGCGTTGGACTAGAAGGGTCTTGGCCTGTTGAAAAAGATTCTACAATACGGTTGTAGTCTTCCAAAATAAAACTATATTGACGATCTAACATTTGCTTTAACTCTTCATCTTGAATGTATTGTCGAAACATCATGAACTGATCTAAAACATTGATCATGCCAGCTAGCGTTTCATGAACGTCAAATAGTCCATGTCCTCCGTGATTCATAACTTGAGGAACCTTACCAGTATGCATATTCATATGTGTTTGTTCGTTATTCATATCCATCCTCCTAGTGTAATAAATACGTTGTTTAGTGTAAAGAATCCAAGCATCTTTATACGTACAAAAAGAAAAATATTGAAAGGTTTTAGATTTTATTGATGATATCAAAGGAATTTTACAACACATATCGAATATGAACTTTAACTTTAAGGATTGGAGATATAGCTTAATGAATGAGTTAATGGTATGGTCGGAGCAACTACAAGCAGAAGCAACAAGCTTATTGGAAGAATATCAGCTTTTACATTTATGCAAACAATATGGCAACCCTCTCATTGCAGGCAGCTTTGATTTAAATGTCATGGTACTTCGTCATCTCGATGTTTACATTGGAAGCGATAAGGTTATTGAAGATTTATTTTTTGCACTTGGTAAAGACTTAGCATTGAGAATGAAGCCCGTTAAAATGATCTTTATTGGTAATAAAGAAAAGGAAGAAGAAATGACTTGGGCTGTATACACAGACATCGAAGGACATGAATGGAAAATTAATGTGAATGTTGTGTCTGAAGCAACCATACAGCAGATGCTACAAAAACAGCAAAAGTTAAAAGCAAAAATGACAGAGAAGAAAAGAGAGCAGATTTTATTTTTTAAACAGCAAAATGGGTATAATCGCTATTATAAAAGTGCACATGTGTATGAAGCAGTTTTGGTTGAAGGTGTTCAAGATGATATGACTTTTTTTAAATGGCTACAACATAAAAAACGAGCCAAGTAAAGTAGGCTCGTCTTTTATTTATACTAATTCTTTTACTGGTAAAAATGCATTAAGCATCCAGATATGCTTTTCAAAACGACCAACTGTGCCGATGAATAAGTCAGCAGTAACGTGATCATTTGCTTCTTCAGCAATCTTAATCCCCATTTTGAGCTGTTGAACGAGAATTAGGTAATCATTAACAACAGATTCAATCATTTCGTGAGCAGTTTGTTCATTTCCCTCTTCACTTAAAGTAGCTAGGCTTAAAAAACCTTTTAACGTAGCTACAGGCTGTCCACCAATTGCTAATAAACGCTCTGCATATTCATCGATATCCGCAGCCGTTTCTGTATATAGTTCTTCAAATTTCTCATGAAGAGTAAAGAACTGAGGTCCTTTTACATACCAATGAAAGCGGTGGAGCTTCGTGTAAAATACGTTTAAGTTAGCAATTTGTTGATTTAAGAATTGTTCTAAATTCATGTGTCATTCCTCCTGGTTTAACTGATATATATAGATTATAACATATATTAGATTATAATCAATACTTATTTATAATTATTATAATTTAATAACGAACCTTTTTTCTTTAATGAGAAGAGTTAGGAGGTTATGTTAAGATAGCTAAGAGAATATAGTAAAGGGAAGAGATTGAATGATTATTACAAATGAAGCAAAAGCATTGATTGAAGAGATTTTATCAGAACAAGAAATTGAAGGTATTCGTCTTTACTTTAAAGGAATTAGCTGTGAAATTCCAAATATCGGATTGTCATTTGAAGAAGCCCAAGAAAATGATGAACTGCAGGTCATTAACGGTATATCAGTAGCAATCCAAGAGGCGATTCTACCTTATACAAAAGAACTTTTACTAGATGTTCATCTAACACCATACGGACCTGGGCTAGCTTTAGTAGGTGCCAAAGGTCAATAAGTAAAGGTTTTGAAAAAAGTCGATAAATAATTTGTTAGAATGTCTGACAAATCTGTTGGAATAATGGAAAAATATTGTTTTACTTAATTTAAGCGTTAATGAAAACGAGGGGGGATTACATGCTTCTTTCTCATCATGTAACGGTTGAACAACGTAAAAAAATTAAACATTTTAAACAGTTAATTCGAGACTCGCGTTCAGCCAAAGAACGTTTGATGTATCAGCAGCAGTTAAATCAATTTGTTGAGCGACTGTTTATCGAGAATCGTCTTCAGCGTCATGGAGAGCACAAGTGAGTAACAAGGCTGGGACATACGTATTTCAGTCAAGGATCTATCCGAACTGTCGGGAGTTAACTCCTTTTGATAGTTCGGATATTTTTTGTTGGTTTGAAAACAATTTAAAAAAGCGAGTGTTTGCAGCGCAATGAAACAAACTTGTTCTTACAACCTAACTATTTTAGAAACATCACCATTCGTCTTTGGGAAAGAATCATTTCGTTGTGTGCTAGACTCTTTATTAGGTATTATTTCACTATCTTTTGAAAACGTTTTCTGTTAAAGTTAAACTATAATTAGTTCCAATATAACATATGTAAAATGCGTTCTAAAAAGCAAGAAGGAGTTGGTTTGCATGAGTGAAAATGGAAACTTCTTACTGGGCTTACTATGGGGAACGTCTTTAAGTATTCCGCTTTGGCTTTCTGTCTTTGGATGGATAAAGTTATTATTAAAGATCAGTTTATAACACATAACGGACAAGCTAATAAGTTGCTAGATTACCGGCTAGATACAAACCAGTATCTAGTCTTTTTATTTTGATAAATATTTTTTGGGGTTAGAGAAATGCTATTACTAACTAGGATGAAGAAGGAGGGAAGGAAGATGAAGTTACTAATTGGTGTTTTACTTTTAAGCGGTATCATTACGGCGATTGAGCTTCCTTCTTTATTAAAAAAAGAGCAGAAAAAAGAACTCTATTTATTTTCTTTCTTTCTACTCTTTAGCATGACTCTAAATATTTTACATAGCATGCACTTTTCGCTCCCTAATCCGTTAGATTGGCTGAGTGCAATTTTTAAGCCTATTAACCATCTAATTGTAAACTAGAGATGAGGTGACGTGCTATTACAAAGGTCGATATGCATCAGGAAGCAGTAATCATTAGCCCGAAACAGTTTTTTATTATTTCAATATGTATTTGAAATGATTATCTTAATTGCTATCTTTCCATTTGTAAGAAACCAAAAAGCAGCTACAAAAGCATATGTTAGGTAGTACGGGTGGAATATTAATGCTATCGATTGTGATTGTAATTGCTTTGTTAGTATTTGGTGTGTTGTTACCGTTTCTTGTCGGAGGGTTTATCATTCTAAAAAAACAGCTGCACAAACAATGATGGAACTTCATTTGTGAATTTTTTGTAGCAAAATTGTGTTGTTTATTGAGAAGACACAAAGAAAAACGTACACTTGGTAATGGATAGAAACAAATACATAGAAAATTTAAATGAAGGTGAAAATTAATGAGAAAAATCATGATGTTTTTAATGGTAATGTTACTCGCTCTTCCAACGGTGAGTTTTGCCCATACGCATGTTCAAACAACCGTACCTGAAAACGGGGCTACGGTTACGTCTCAGCTAACTGAAATAAAACTTAGCTTTGAGACACATATTGAAAAAGTAAGTACACTGACCGTGACAAAAGATGGTCAAGAACTTTCAACTGATTCACAGGAAGTATCAGGTCATGATTTAATAGGTACATTTGAAGAGCCGCTTCCAAATGGAGAATATGAAGTGAAGTGGAACATTGTAGGAGAAGATGGTCACGTTATGGAAGATGCAATTTCATTTACCGTGAATGCAGATCAAGAAGAAGTAACATCTGAAAATAAAGATACACAAAAAGAGTCTGCTACAGAAGAATCTGAAAAAAGCAGCTCTCCAGATGAGCAAACAGAAGCTGAATCAACAAGCGAAAACTCATCTTTCTTCGTTATTATGATTGTAGCAGTGGTTATCGTAGCAACAGCACTCATCTTTGTGTTTAGAAAAAAGAAAGGCTGATTCAATGTCAGTAGTTTTACCGCTATTTGAATGGGTTACGTATATTGGTTTAGCGTTCTTACTCGGTACAGCAGTTTTACAGTATATCTCTGAAGAGAACAAGCCTGCTTTAAGTATATCGAGTAAGTGGCTAATTGGCAGTGCTTCTGCAGTAGGGATTTTTTCTATAGGCCCAGTTTTAGAAATTGTGCTTGCATTTTCAAAAATTAGAGGTTTCTCAGATACAATTCAGGCAGTACTATTTGGAAGTAAAACAGGTCATGCATGGTTGATTGTTGTACTTTCCTCGATGTTATTGATTCTTACGATTGTCGTAAAAAGTCATCCTCATATCTATACAATACTAACTATTGGTCTAGTGCTTGGGATCTCTTATGCTGGCCACGCCGCCTCGATTTCGCCGCTTAACGGCATGCTTTCGCATTTTCTTCACGTGCTGTTTGTCGGTCTTTGGAGCGGAGTTGTTTTAACCGTTTCCTTTTTTATACAAAAAGCTGTGAATTGGAAACCTTTTTTAACATGGTTTACTCCCTTTGCAGTAGGGTGTTTTATTCTACTTTCACTAAGCGGAGTAATTGCCATGCTTATTATAGTAGGACTCCCTAACTACATAAATTCATGGTCTACAAACTATGGACAAGGTTTGTTACTTAAACAAATAAGTATTATTTTATTAATCGTTTTTGCAGTAATCAATGGTATTTTGCTTCGTAAAGTGAAACGCTCACATACTTTTCGCCCAACTAGATGGCTAAGAGTTGAAGCGGTGACCTTACTAATTATTTTCTTTGTAACAGGCGTGATGGTTAATCAATCACCGCCTACAAATCTACAGTATGCAGAAGCAAATTCTCTGCTTCCATTTATTTATGGTCAGCCAATCACCTTACCAATTACGTTTCACTTTACAATCGTAGGTGCAATCTTCTCATTTTTGGCAATCTTCTTTCTTGCATATATCTTTGTTATTTTTTATAAAAAAATAAATGCCTGGTTTAGTTTGCTAAGTGGAGCATTGTTTGTATTTTCTTTATACATTGCTATGATTACAAGCATTTCTTTTTAATAAAAAAGGCTTTCAACGTTGTTTGAAAGTCTTTTTTCGTTGCCGTAATTTTTTACCTGATTTGCTATCATTAGCTGGTTCATCACCTGTTGTGGGCGATACGCTATTTTCTTTTGAGTTAGTGAAAGGAGAAATGTAGCATACGTCACCAAAATTAACAATTCCACCGGTGATTTTTCCAATGTAAACGGATTTAATCCAAACGGGCATAATCATCATCCTTTTTTTGAGCACTCTTTATATATTATGACAAGCCATTTTATCATGTATAGACGAGTGTAAAGGGAAAGTAAATATTTCTATATTTGTTTTCATTTCGTGTACAATAGAAATGGAAAACGTAGAATTTAGAAAGATAGAAGGTAAATTATGAACAAATCTAAAGAAGCTAAAACAAACTTTTCATTTAAAAAGCTCTGGAGACTAACCAATCCATCAAAAGGAAAGCTTAGTGTTTCTTTTGTATTTGCATTAGCAAATACAGGGTCTTCTCTTGTTATTCCTTTACTAATTAAAGAGCTGATGGATACAATTAACAGCGGTTTATCAAAACAAATGATTGCAGTTTTAATTGGACTATTTATTATTCAAATGATTACCAGCGCTTTATCTCTATATCTTTTGGCGCAAGTGGGACAAGGCGTGGTTGAGAAGCTGCGCACAACGATTTGGGATAAGCTTGTTAAGCTGCCGGTATCATTTTACGACCGCAATCGCTCTGGCGAAATGGTGAGTAGAATCACAAATGACACAACCATTGTGATGAACTTACTATCAACAGAAATGATAGAGTTTGTCAAAAATATTTTATCAATCAGTATATCAATTGTTATTTTGTTTACGCTAGATATTCCAATGACGCTCATTTTATTAGCGGTTATTCCAGTAATGTTCTTATTGGTTATGCCACTTGCCAGAAAGATTCATAAGATCTCTCGTGAACAGCAGGATAAAATGTCAAAGCTCACGGCGTTTTTAGCTCAAATGCTTAGTGAGATACGCTTAATTAAAGTATCAAGTTCTGAAAGGAAAGAAATTGAAGAGGGGAAAAGCTCATTTCACTCACTTTTTTTATTTGGGATACGCCGTGCAAAGATTGAAGCGATTATAACGCCAATTATTAGTACCGTGATGACAAGCGTTATGATTGCAATTGTAGGATTTGGTGCATACCGCGTTAGTCAGGAGTTTATTAGCGCAGGAGAGCTAGTAGCATTTGTTCTTTATCTCTTTCAAATTATGGTACCTGTTGGTTCACTTACTCGCTTTATTACAAGCTTTCAACAAACGAAAGGTGCATCAGAGCGTATTTTTGCTATCTTGGATGAAGAAGAAGAGTCTTTTCATCATGGAGAACAAGTTAAGCGAATTGGTGATTTAACGTTTCAACGTGTTGCGTTTAAATACGAGGAAAAATTGGTGTTGAAAAATATTTCATTTTCTGCTCGAAAAGGAGAAGTAACGGCGTTAGTTGGTCCAAGCGGTGCAGGGAAATCAACCGTTTTTTCACTGCTTGAGCGCTTCTATGCCCCATCTTCTGGTCAAATCTTATTAGAGGGTAAAGATAGTCAGGTTATTAATCTAAGAGAGTGGCGTCAGTTGTTTAGCTATGTGCAGCAGGACTCGCCAATTTTAGCAGGAACGATTCGTGAAAATTTAACGTATGGGCTAGAGCGTACAATTTCAGACGCTGAAATAATTGAAGCAACAAAGCAGGCAAATGCTCATGAGTTCATTATTAATTTTGACGATGGATACGATACAATGCTTGGTGAAAGAGGAGTAAACTTATCTGGAGGTCAGCGTCAACGAATTGCAATTGCAAGAGCGCTGCTTCGCAATCCTCAATTTTTACTTCTTGATGAAGCGACAGCAAGTCTTGATTCGGAGTCTGAAAAGCTTGTGCAAGAGTCGCTTGAACGAGTTATGAAAGGGCGAACTTCCCTTGTCATTGCACACCGCTTATCAACGGTTATAAGTGCTGATCAAATCGTAGTAATTGAAGATGGAGAAGTGACGGGGAATGGAACACATGAAGAGCTTCTAAGCACGCACACCTTTTATCGCCGCTTGGTTCAACAGCAGTTCCAAACAGAATCTTGATAATGTAAAAAGAGCGTACTAGAGTGGTTCTAGTGCGCTTTTTTAGTGGAAAATCACTATCTTTGTCGAAGGTCTTGTGAGACATCCTAGAACTATGATAAAGTGAACGTTAAAACCATTTACTGAAAAAAAGGGGGCTAGATAATGAAAGTAGGAGATAACGTTTTTTATAACAGTAAATCATATAAGCTTATTCATGTATATCGTAATGGAACATTAGAGCTTTTGTCGACCCAACAACCGGACTTTGGAAAGACCATTATTGTTGATGCTGCTAAAGTTAAAAATAACTGAGAGTGAGAAGTAACATGATTGAATTATAAAACCCCCTTTACCTTCAGCAAGGTGAAAGTAAAGGGGGGTAATCAGTTAAGCTTTTAGCTTTTTTACAAGTTCATCGCCCATCAGTTCTGAAGAGAACGGATCACGGCTTGTAATGATTTGGTCGTTAGCCCAAACAGCATACTCTTGTATGTCCTGCTTCTTCTAGCTTTAATAAAGGAGCAAATAGTTCTTCTGCCCACCATCCAGTCTTATACTCTTTTTCTTCATATCCGCTTGATAATACGGCTAATTTACGTGCCATGAAAAAACCTATGCAGCTATTGCATAGGTAAGGATTGATCTTCTAGATATGTAATAGAAGTATGAAGTTGTTTAGGTATCTGTTGTGTTATAAACAAGATAGGAATGTTCAAGCTCTGTTTGAGTTTATGAAGCACTTCGTAAAATGAATGACTGTACTTATATGCAAGGCTATTTACAACTAGCAGAGAAGACATAAAAACACCTTCTTCTTTAAAACAAATCGAAATCATTATTATTTATAATAATAGACAGCTTATGTTTTGTAAATCATGAAATTTTGCAAAAACTTCATGATTTTCTCACATTTACAGTTTATAGTAAATAATGAGGGGATTATATGGAAGGGAGCGGTCAAATTGAACGCAAAGAAAATTGTATGTCTAGTAAGTATATGTGGTTTTCTAATGGGGTGTGGGGTAGATCAAGAGCAAGAAGCGAGTGCTGAACCTAAAATGCTAGATGTGAAGCTGAATGGTCCATCTGAAGTATCTAAAGATGAAACCGTTATCTTTAAAGCGGTTGTTACATATGGTGATGAGAAAGTTGAAAACGCAGATGACGTACAATTTGAAATTGAGAAAGAAAATGCAGAGGGACAAGGGGAAATGATTGAAGCAAAACATCGCAAGGACGGCATATACGAAGTGGAAACGGATTTTCAAGAGCCTGGAATTTATACAGTTCAATCGCACGTAACGGCAAAAGACTCTCATAATATGCCTAAAATACGTGTGGAAGTAAAATGAAGAGACTGAGACATAAGTAGTTCAGTCCTTACTATACCTGAACGATTGAGAGTTCATAACTTTTAATCGTTCAGGTTTTTTGGTTGATTGTGAAAACAATGTTGGAAACAGGGTGGAATGGAGCGTAGGACACTCGACTCCTGCGGGAAAGAGAGGGAAAACGGAGATCCCGCAGCGCAGCGAGGAAGCTCAGGTTCCTCCCCGCGGAAAGCGAGTGGCCGTAGCGCAATGGAACGAACGTGTTGAGACAAATCAAAGAGATGGGAACAGCTAGTGTTCGTCTTTTAGAAGCAATCATTTTGTTATGTCCCAAACTCTCTATTGGAAAGATTCGTAAGGAAACGTAATTGTAACGGTAGTTCCTTGACCAAGATTACTTTTAAAGTTTAAGGTTCCATCGTGATAATGAATAATTTCCTTAGATATCGCTAATCCAAGGCCCGTACCACCTTTGTCGCGAGTCCGAGCTTTATCCGCTCTGAAAAAACGTTCTCCTAAGCGACTTAAATCTGCTTTTGATATGCCGATTCCCGTATCAGTTACGTTGATGTCAACTTTGTTTTCATCATGGGAAAGTGAGATGTCAATGTGTCCTTCCGCATTCGTGTAACGAATTGCATTATGAATCAGATTATAGAATACCTGTTTTAAACGGAGCTCATTTGCATTCATGATAATATCTTCATCTAAGTTGGCTGAAACTGTTAACCGCTTTTTAGCAATGCTAATGGCTAAAACGTCAAGCGTTTCATTAATAAGCTGTGCCAAAACAAGAGGCGACTTTGTCATGGTGAGCGTTTCGGATTGAAGCTGAGATAAGTCTAAAAGATCATGAACAAGTGCATTCATTCTTGTCGTTTCTCGTTGTATTACGTGCAAATAATCGTTTCGTTCTTGTTGGCTCATAGTTGAATCTTGTAAAAGTTCACTGTAGCCCTTTATATAGCTAAGCGGTGTGCGTAGTTCATGAGCGACGTTTGCAAGAAACTCACGCTTTTGTTCATCACTTTTTTTTAAGGAAGATGCCATGGAGTTAAACGCTTCAGCAAGGTGACCAACTTCGTCATTGCTGGTAGAAGGTATACGTATAGAAAAGTTTCCTTTTGCAATTTCATTTGAAAAAGTTTTCATTCGCTGTAATGGATTCACAATTGCTTTTGTAATCCGATTACCAATTAAATATAGAAAAATAAACGTAATAACTGCGACAATCGCTAAGATGTTTGCTGCTTTTGTAAAAACTTCATTCAATGAAGCTAAAGGGACATATAGGTAAACGATACCTGCTAGCTCATTTGTTTTTTGATCAATTAGCGGTACAATAGCACCAATAAGATTGCGTTCAAATTTTTCTTCGTAGCCTTTTTTAACAATGTATTCGCCTTTTAAGAGTTTTTTTCGTTCTGCTTTTGAAATAATAGGCTTATCTTCTTTAGAAAATGGAGAGTATCCACTCAGCTCTTCGGGATTATTAAAAATTAAAAATTCCGCTTCTGAGACTGTATTATGCCAGTTCACGTTTCCAATTAAAAAATCGGAAATTTTACCTGTGTGATAGTGAGCAGCAATTTGTTGGCCTTCTGCTACAAGTGAGCTTTCTGTTTTGTCTACATAGAGTGATTCGTAAAGAAACTGAATAAATAAAAATGAAAATACGATAGAAAAACATAGAAGGCCGCTTATTAATAAGCGGAGCTTGGTTGTTAGAGAAAGTGAAAGCTTTTTCATACTTCTGCTTTATAACCGATTCCCCATACGGTTTGAATCAAGTCACCTTCCGCTTTTAACTTTAAGCGCAGCGTTTTGATATGAGTATCAACGGTACGCTCACTTCCTAGGTAATCTAGTCCCCAAATTTGACGTAGCAGCTGTTCACGTGTGAAGGCTCGTCCAATGTGGTTGCATAAATAGACGAGTAGTTCATACTCCTTTAACGTCAGCGGTATCGCTTCATCATTTACATATACAGTTCGACCAAGCTTGTTGATTTTAACGTTTCCAAATCGCTGATAGACTTCAACTGAACGTGGAAGTGCAGTTGTACGGCGGAGGACAGCCTCAATACGTGCTATTAGTTCTCCGCTGCTAAACGGCTTAACAATGTAGTCGTCCCCTCCAATCTTTAATCCATGTATACGATCAAATTCATCTCCGCGTGCAGTCAAAAAGATGATTGGAATAGATGGGTGGACGCTTCTTATTCGTTCAGCTAATGTAAACCCATCCATGATTGGCATCATCACGTCGATGAGAATAAGGGAAGGAAGCATATGAGCTAATTCATCTAATGCTTCTTCTCCATTTGAAGCTTCGATGCACATATAGCCTTCTCGCTGAAGAGATAGCTTGATTAAATGTCGCATTTGTTGTTCATCATCGACAATTAATATAGTTGGCTTTTGCATTTTCATCATGCCCTTTCTCAGTATAAAGTTCTTCTTTTAGTATATCGGAAATATGTGAGAAATCAGTGAACTTTTGCAATCGTTTGCTTTATTGTAGCTTGTGAAGAGATTGTAATATAACGAAACAATTCTCTCTCAAAAACAAACCATGCCGTTTCTAAATAGTATAAGTTGTGAGAATACGTCCGTTCGATGGAGCTAGTTTTTTAAATTGTGTTCCGAAGCAGCAAAAAAATATCCGAACTACCAAAAGTATTTAACTTTCTATAGTTCGGACCTAGCATTAACTGAAATATCTATGTCTCACCCTTATTAGTTAGCAGGGCTGTTTGTCAAATGTAATCGTTGCAACAGCATCGTGTAAGTGAATAGACTCTTCATTACGACATGATACAGTAAAGGCTTCTACAAATGGATACTCGTATAAGTCAGCAGCTACTAAGCGGACCATATCTTCAACAAATCGTGGATTTTCATATGCTTGTTCAGTGACCATTTTTTCATCTGGACGTTTAAGAATCGGGTGGATTTTAGCACTTGCGTTTGATTCGATGGCCTCTAATAAAGCATGTTTCCAGTCAATAGCATCATTGATTGAATCAGCTAACCGAACATCTACCGATACGTAGCCACGCTGGTTATGAGCGCTATATTCACTGATTTCTTTTGAACAAGGACAGAGTGTTTTTACAACAGCTGTTAATCCAACTTCAAACGTCACACCAGCTTCTTTTGTGTAAGAAACTTTCAAACGAGCTTCAGAATGGTTAAGACCTGATAATCCTGAAGAAGGTGCTACTTGGTCATAAAACCATGGAAATGAAATCTCTACTTTAGCATCAGGGATACGTAGGCGATCAGAGAGTTCCGTTACAAATGAAGTAAGGGCAGCAAACGTTAAATTCAACTCACTGCGCTTGCGATACTCTTCTAAAAGTTCCGTAAAGCGACTCATGTTTGTGCCTTTTGAATCCTTCGGAATAGAAGAAGTGAGAGTGAAAGTAGCGATTGTAGGCGTAGCTCCACCTGGGGCATATATGTTTACAGGTATTTTAACGTTGGAAACACCAACCGCTTGAATATCAAATAAAAAATCTTTCTTTTTATTTTGTAAATCAGCCATTTCTTCTTTTTTAGTGGGCTTTGTTTTTGGGCCAGGATCTACTGAACCGAATAGTTTATGGCGTTCTTGCTTTGAAGGTAAGTTTATTGTTGTCATCGTTGTCATGGCTCTTTCTCCTTTCACCTAAGAGAAGGTGGTCGCTAAAAATATGAATCTGGAAAAATTTTAACCTACTTTGTTCTTTTCTTGCAATGATTAATTTAGGAAAATGGAGTGCTCTGTGCCAAACAGGCATAAAGTTGCTCTATTTCTCATAAGGTGAACATAACATGAAAGTAGGACAAAGTATAGAAGGGTTATCTAAAGAAATTGATAATTAGATTGTTGTCATACATGTAGGTAGGACAAGAATTGAGGAGATTAGTAGATGAATACTTTTCTAAAAGGAACATTTATCTTAGCAGGAGCTGCTTT
Organism: Priestia sp. FSL W8-0001; assembly: GCF_038050335.1. NCBI lineage: Bacteria > Bacillati > Bacillota > Bacilli > Caryophanales > Bacillaceae > Priestia > Priestia sp. FSL W8-0001. The sequence continues at coordinate 2,319,123 of NZ_JBBPAL010000001.1, read as the reverse complement.
TGCAGGGGAGCTCATTGAATTTTTAGTGAATATGGTATTAGCACGAGAGCTTGGCAAAGAGGGAATGGGGATGTATATGACGGTTCTCCCTATTATTTTTCTCGTTGCCACAGTAGCAAATTTAGAGCTGCCGATTTCTATTTCAAAGTTTATTGCAGAACATAATCGACATGAGCATCGCAATATGATGAAGCATGCCACCACGTTTGCAACGGTATTAAGCCTCGTTATTTTTTTCGTCACGTTTGGTGTTGTTTCTTTTTTTCCTTTCTTTACACATTACCATCCCTACTTAAAGTGGGCCGTATTAATCTTTATTCCAATTGTCTCTTTCTCGGCCGTATTGAGGGGATATTTTACCGGAAAAAACAGTATGTCAACCATTGCGGTTTCAAACTTTATCCGAAAAGCCTTTCAATTAACAATCTTATTTGTTATTTTTCAAATGTTTCAGTTTACAGATGTGAAAACTTCTCTGTTCATTGCTATCTGTACCCTAATTGGAACAGAAGCTGTTATCTTACTTTATTTTTTTATCACGTATGTGACTCAATTGAACGTCATTACAAGAGGGCATAGAGCACAATTAACCCCTCAAGATGTTCGAAAGAAGCTACTGAGCGTTTCGTTGCCAACAACTGGTTTGCGCTTGTTTAATGCGATTTGTAATGCTATCCAGCCATTTTTGATTAAGCATGCTCTTATTTTGTCAGGGATGACGCTTAGCGGTGCAACGCAGCACTTTGGGATGCTCACAGGAGTAGCGATGAGCATTGGGTTTTTTCCAGCATTTTTTGCTCATTCTCTTTTAGTAGCTCTTATTCCTGCGGTATCTGAAGCACACGCAAAGGATCAAGAAAAGCAATTGCAAAAGCTTCTTCTTCAAAGTATGCAGCTTACGTTTATTTACGGTATTCCATCTGTTTTGGCTATGTATATTTTTGCGGAGCCATTAACGAGCTTATTCTTTCATTCCACAGAAGCTGTTTTTTATCTGCAGGCACTGTGGCCATATTTTCTGTTTCATTTCTTTGCCATTCCGCTTCAAGCCTACTTAATTGGGTTAGGGTACGTGAAAGATGCGCTATTTCATACGATTTGGTCTCACGTTGTTTCCTTTTCACTTATGTTTGTACTCGGTTCGCAGCCAACGATTGGTATGACAGGAGTTATTATCGGTATGAATGCTGGTATCGTTGTATTGACGCTTTTACACTACGTCACAATCTGTCGAGTCATTAACGTTTCGTTTTTTTCGCTTAAAAAACATAAAACAATTTTATAAAAAATGAGGGTGGGACATAACAAAACAAATTTTCAAAAAAGACGAACAATCCCTTTTCTCACCTCTTTACGTTGTCAGAACACGTTCGTTCCATTGCGCTACGGCCACTCGCTTTCCGCGGGGAGGAACCTGAGCTTGCGGGATCTCAGTTTTCCTTCTGTTTCCCGCAAGAGTCGAGTATCCTACGATCCATTCCACCCTGTTTCCAACATTGTTTGCACAATCAACAAAAAACCTGAACGATTGAAAGTGAGGAGCTCTCAACCGTTCAGGTTTAACATTGGCTGAATTACTGATGTCCCAGCCTCTTTTAGATTTACCAACTATCCATAATAGATTTAAATAATTTAGCAGGGTCTTCGCCACCACCGCTTGTTAATTTCTTTCTTTTCTCATCAGTTTTCTGTTTTTCAAACCCTGTATGAATAGAGATGACAGCTTCGTCCGTATAGCCAACAAACCAAGCGTCTCCATAATCTTGGGTTGTACCAGTTTTACCAGCGGCATCCTTAGAAGAACGAGCGTTAGCTCCTGTACCATAGCTTTTTTCAATAACATCTTCAAGCATGGACGTCATTGTATCCGCGTTTTGTGGACTCATGACTTCTTCTGTTTCAATCTCTGGTTCTTGTTCTTCGCCACCGCGCATTTGAATCTTTTTAATCGCATAAGGCTTCGTCATTTTCCCTTCGTTTGCAAAGACTGAGTAGCCTTGCGCTAATTGAAGAGGAGAGAAAGTCGTTGTGGTTCCTCCTAAAGCTAGCGATAAGTTTCGATCTTTATCAGTTAAAGGAAGTCCAGCTTTTTCCATAAAGCCGAACGAATCTCTAAAGCCAATGTCGTTTAAAAGCGATACGGCTGTTGTATTGACTGAACGAGCAATGGCTTCTCGCATCGGTATTTCTCCAAGATAGCGACCGCTTGCGTTTTGAGGCTTATAGCCATTAAAGTCTACCGGCTCATCCACAAGAGTAGTTGTTGGGCTGTAGTCGCCAGTTTCAAGCGCAGGTCCATAAACAGCAAGTGGCTTAATAGCTGATCCAGGCTGGTAACCGATTGTAGCTCGGTTTAGTCCGTTTGTTTGATAATTTCGCCCACCGTAAATAGCTGATATACCGCCTGTTTTTGGATTGATAGCGGCGATTCCAACTTCTACTTTGTGTGATGCCGTATCGTCTGCAAACACGTGATTAGTTACGGAGCGATTAATGGATTCCTGTAGAAGTGGGTCGAAATCAGTATAAATTTCGTAGCCGCCTTTGTATAAATCTTCTGCCGTAACACCATACGTTTTCTCAGCTTCACGAACAACATAGTCTACGAAAGCTTGATGACTATTTCGTTGCTTAAACGTTACGTCAGGCTTGACAATTCGTTCATTGATAGCTTGATTATACTCATCTTGCGTAATGACTTCTTGGTCTAGCATAAGCTGGAGAACGACGTTTCGACGCTTGGTTGCTTCTTCTGTGCTACTAGCAGGTGAGTATGTGCTTGGCGCTTTTGGAAGTCCAGCTAGCAGTGCCGCTTCACCAACACTTAATTGGGATACGTCTTTGTTAAAGTAAAGCTGAGATGCGGCTCCAATACCATATACGCCGCTACCAAAATATATTTGATTCATATATAGTTCTAAAATTTGATCTTTTGAAAACTGCTTTTCAAGTCCGATTGATAAAAACATTTCGTCAAACTTGCGCTTAAACGTTTTATCGTTAGATAGATATAAGTTTCGTGCAAGTTGTTGGGTGATAGTACTTGCACCCTCAGCTTTGCTCATCGTGATGACATTTTTAAACACAGCACGCGCAATTCCCTGCATGTCAATTCCAAAATGGTCATAAAAGCGACGGTCTTCTGTTGCAACAAATGCCATTTTGACATGATCAGGCACTTCGTCAATGGACACATTTTGTCTTGGAACCGTCTTATATAATTCATCAAGTGGTCGATTATTTTTGTCGTAAATGACAGTGCTTTGTACAGCCTGCAGCTTGCTGTATGATAAGCTAGCTGTTTGTTCAAATTGCTTTAACACATAAGTGACACCAAGAAGGATCACTAGAATAACGGTTAAAACAGCGAGAATAAATTTTCTCATGGTTTCTCACTCCACACTAATTAATAATTCCGTGTTCAATAAGATAGAGCTTTAACTTCTATCCTTATGGTAAGTTAGCACATAGAGTGTAAGCATGAAGAGAAAGGGTTTTTGATAACCTTAATCATGGCATGTCCTTTATGTAGCTTATTGACAACGGTGGTTGTTTGTTTCACTAGAGATGGTTTAACTAGTTACTCTTTTTAATTGTTAAGGTTGGTTTACACTTGTACGCATACTTATTGAAGAGGTTGCCTATACTTATCGGCATAATCTTATTCAATAGTACAGTCTTCTACAACAAAAGAAGTTAAATTTTTCTTGTTTACAACAAACTTAAACAAGACGGATACATCTTGCATTTAGTGTACCCATAAATTTCGGTTTGTCAAATAAAGCAATATCTAACACGCTAGGTAATGCTTCTTCATGCGTTATTTTAAATAGTAAAAGTAATTGTTCAACACTAGGTCATTTACTACTATCGGTACAATATAGAAAATATTAACAAGAGAAAGGGGGTTTATTACAAAAAGCTGTGAAATGTTGAGCAACAGTAAAATTAAAAGATAAGAGAAAACCTTGTAATGAATAATTAGTCATGCGATGTATGGACTATTCAATGCGTAATTGATAAGAATTTGCCGTTTTAAGTGCTTGTTAGTATGTTCAATTTATTTAAGGTTATGTATTGAGCAACACCTTTACATTTATAAGAAGAGTTCGTATAATAATAAATATCTTTAATTCGAGATATTTATATGCAGAGGAGTGAAGAGAGAGATGAAACATATCTTTAAACAAGGAATAAATAGTAAAAAGCCAGTTTTGCTAATGCTTCACGGAACGGGTGGAACAGAAGAGGATTTGTTGCCAATTGCAGAAATGATTGACCCTGAAGCGTCTGTGTTATCGGTTAGAGGGAGCGTATTAGAACAAGGGATGCCGAGATTTTTTAAGCGTTTAAGAGAGGGTGTTTTTGATATAGAAGATTTAGCAGTTCGAACAAAAGAGCTAAATAATTTCTTAGACGAAGCAGCTGAAGAATATGCCTTTGATAGGAAGAATATTATAGCAATCGGTTATTCAAACGGTGCTAATATTGCGGGGAGCTTACTGTTTCACTATGAACAGTCATTAAAAGGTGCAGTGCTTTTCCACCCGATGGTACCAAGAAGAGATATTAAAGTACCTAATGCACAAGGTATTCCGATTTTTATTGGTGCAGGAGTAAACGACCCAATTTGTCCAGCGGACGAAACGAAAGAATTAACAACACTTCTTCAAGGTGCAGGAGCTACTGTCGACGTTCACTGGGAGTCTTTTGGTCATCAGCTTACGCGAACAGAAGTAGAAGCGGCAAAAGCATGGTATAGACGCACTTATGAAAGTAAATAAAAAGAAGCTGAGACGTAACTATTTCAGTTAATGATAAATCCGAACTAGTAAGAGTTAGCTCTTTTATGGTTCGGATTTTTTGTTGATTCGTCTTTAAGAAGAGCTCATTTAGTTATATCCCATCCTTTTTTTTGAGTTGCACAGTACTATCAAGCTTGTTAGGATGAAAATGTTAAAAAAATGAAACAAAAGACTTAGAAAAACGTTATAATGAAAGAATATTAAGGATGAGGTAATTTGGAATGATTGTAATAAAATGGTTTTTGGTTGTTTCATTAGTAATTGGATTTTGTTGGCTTTTGTATGCAGTATTCCCAACCTATTTATACCGGTGGTTTCACCCAAACGTATATATAAATGTAAAGAGAGCTCAATCATTTGCTTTAACATTTGATGATGGGCCTCACAGAGAATATACGGTTCAGATTTTAAATTTGCTAAAAGAACATGAAATGAAAGCAACTTTTTTTGTAGTAGGGTCAATTGCAGAAGAACAACCCGATCTACTTAAACGAATGGTCATGGAAGGGCATGAAATTGGTATCCATCATTATAATCATGTAAGTGCCTGGTTTTTAACACCAGGTCGATTAAAGAAAGAAATTCAAATGTGTAAAGATGTTATTATAGAAGCAGCTGGAGTAGAGCCCATATTTTATCGTCCGCCATGGGGGCACTTGAATTTATTTAGCATTTGGTGTGCAAGACCTTACCGTACAATTATTTGGTCTAATATATTTGGAGATTGGTCGCTTAAGAAAACAAAAAGAGCATTAGAAGCTGAGATGAAGAGTAAATTAAAACGTGGCGCAGTCTATGTGTTGCATGATAATGGAGAAACAAAAGGAGCAGATGAAAAAGCACCAGAGCATACAATTGGTGCTTTGAGAGAATTCATTCCATATGCCAAGCAGCACAAGATGAATAGTAAGACGCTCTCTGAATTACAAAAGGAAGGAACAAGCACGTGGAATTAACAATGGTGTCGCATTATATTAATGCATTTGGTTATACCACAATATTTTTAATTTTATTTTGCGGGATTGTTGGTATTCCAGCTCCTGAAGAGTCATTCTTAATTATTCTTGGAATGTTTATTGCAAAAGGCCAGCTGTTGTTGTATTCATCAACAATCTATGCCTGCCTAGGTGTTATCGTTGGTATGCTGGTAGCTTATGCGCTGGGTAGATATGCAGGAGTCCCATTCTTTAGTAAGTATGGAAAGTATGTTGGACTAACTGAACCAAAATTAAAAGCTGCTCGTGAGAAGTTTCATAAGCATGGAAAGTGGACAATTTTATTTGGCTTATTTGTTCCTGGTCTTCGGCAAATTAGCCCGTACCTTGCAGGAATTAGTCATTATCCTTTTTTATTATATGTTTGTTTTTCCGTAATAGGTGGAATTGTATGGGTACTATCTTTTTTATTACTAGGCTATTTTGTTGGAGATCAAGTTCATATTTCAATTATTGTCGGGGGAGCCATTTTATTTTTTGTTGTTTACGTTATACTACAGCTGCGAAAAAAGCGAAGCACCCGCTTTAAAGGGAGTGATCATTCATGAAAAAGATTTTATTTTTGCCCTTGTTTAAGATGGCATCTGGACATCATCAGGTAGCGGATGCTGTAATGGAAATAATCGTGGCAAATTATAAGCAAATTTCTGTGAAAAAGATTGATTGCCTAAGTTACTGGAGCAAACCTCTTGAACAGTTAATTTCATCTTTATATATGAAATGGATTTCTATGTTTCCAAAGCAGTTTGAGAAATTTTATCACGAACACGTCTATAAAGTGGAGAATCATACATGTGATGATTTTGTTGTTAAGAGCTGGCCGATTATTGAATACAATATGAAGCGGTTAGTTGAGTCTGAGAAGCCAGACGTTATTGTTTGCACTCACAGCTTTCCTTCGCGTGTCATTAGCGGATTGAAAGAAAAAGGAATCATTGATACACCCCTTGTTAATATCTATACTGACTTTTTAGTAAGCGATGTGTGGGGGAAAAATGGTGTAGATATTCATTGTGTACCTGATAAGGAAACAAAAAACTTTTTACAAAGTATTCACGATGTGCCTGCTCGTAACATTTATGTGACTGGAATTCCAGTTCATGCTGCTTTTACGAATAAACGAATAGACTTAAAATCTGAAAAGATGATTCTAATAGCTGGAGGGAATGCGGGGCTTGGTAATGTAAAACAAATGCTTAGCTCTGTTCCCTACGATAGTATTTATCAATATGTGGTACTATGCGGAAACAACAAAAAGCTATTTCAAGAGCTCGTAAAGTTAAATCATCCAAGCATTACACCCCTTCCGTATATTGCTTGCAGAAAAAGAATGAATTGCTTATATGAACAAGCTAGTGCAGTTGTGACAAAAGCGGGTGGTGTTACCATTAGTGAAGCTTTACGTAAACGCCTACCGATTTTTATTCATTCTTCACTTCCAGGACAAGAACAAGTTAATATTCAAACGTTAAAAAGAAAGGGTTTATTGATGCCTCTTAACAAAGCACAGCTGCTTGAAGATCAGTTGGTGGAAGTGCTTGAAAATGATGTGCAGCGCAACCGGCTACTACGAAGAATGGATGAATACATTGAAAGCATTGAGTACTCGGTTTCTGACGTATTGGCGAACCAGTTTCATCTATATGAATACGAAACAACAAAGAGTCGGTTATAAAGCAGAAAAATATTGAAAAAAGAAAATGTTCGTTATACTAAGAAGCGAATGAATTAAAATGAAAAAGGAGTTCTGAAAAATGAACGAAGTTATTGAAACAATTTTAAGTCATCGCTCTGTTAGAAAATACCAGGATAAACCTTTAACGAATGAGCAAATTCATAAGATCGTAGAAAGTGCTCAAGCAGCGTCCACATCAAGCTATATACAGGCATATTCAATTATTGGAGTTAAAAATCAACAAACCAAGAATCGCTTAGCTGAATTAGCGGGTAATCAACCGTATGTTGCTCAAAATGGTCACTTGCTTATTTTTTGTGCAGACCTGCATAGGCATGATGTTATTGCTCAAATAGAAGGTAAAGATTTATCTGAGTCCCTTGAAAGTGCCGAAAAATTCATGGTTGCTTTAATAGACGCAGCTTTAGCAGCTCAAAATGCTTCGGTTGCTGCGGAGTCAATGGGCCTTGGAATTTGTTATATTGGCGGCCTTCGAAATCAACTTCAAGACGTTCAAGAATTATTAAAGCTACCTGGTCGCGTACTGCCTCTATTCGGTTTAACGATTGGATATCCGGCTGCTGATACGGATAAAAAGCCTCGTTTACCTCAAGCTAATGTGTATCATGAAGAAGTATACGAGCAAGATCAAAATAAGTTTATTGAAGAATTAAAAGCCTATGATGAACAAATTTCTTCTTATTATAATGAGCGTACGAATGGAAAAAGAAACGATACGTGGACTGGTCAAATGGCCCATATGCTATCGAACCCAACGCGTATGTATATGAAAGAGTACGTAGAGAAGCAAGGCTTTAATAAAAAATAAATAACCAGTTATATGCAATTGATGAAGTGCACCCTAGTTGTTAGAGATTTCTAGCAATTAGGGTGCATTTTTTATGAATAAAAAGGAATAGGAGGGTTTGTTTGTAAAAAACAACAAATAAATAGAAATTGTTGAAGCATATGGACAAATTATCAGAAATATTACAGTTTCATGTTAAAAAAGCGTTATTTTTGTAATGGAAGTTGAATGTTCCTGTAATGGCTGTGCAATCTCTAGGTGATATCATTCAATCATTGAGTAAATAAGGAGGTATTCGTAAATGAAGAAATTTATATTTACTCTAGGAACAACAGCAATCCTTTCAGCAGGATTTGCAGGTGGAGCATCTGCAAGTGGAAACGACACGTATCAAGTCCAAAAAGGTGATACGTTATGGAGCATCGCTCAAAACCACGATGTGAGCGTTGACGAATTAAAAGATGCAAATAACTTAACATCAACGATTATTCATCCAGAACAAAATTTAAATGTATCAATCATAAAAGAAATTACACATAAAGTTGAGCGCGGCGATACATTATGGTCAATCAGCCAAAAGTATGGCGTAACAGTAGAGCAAATTAAAGCTTGGAACGGATTAGGAAATGATCTTATCATTCCAGGTCAGGTCTTTGCTATTGAAACAAGTGGAGGTTCACAAGCTGTAGCACAACCAGCTCCAGCACCAAAAGCTGAACCAGTGCAAGAAGCTGCGCCGGCGCCTAAAGAAGAACCAGCCGAACAACCGGCACCAGAAGCTGAACAAAAACAAGAGCCAGCTCAGGAAGCTGCTGCACCAGCCCCACAACCTGAGCCAGCTAAAGAAGAACAACCTGCTGAACAATCACAACAGAGCGGTAAGCAGTTAACAGTTGAAGCAACTGCGTATACAGCTAGCTGTGAAGGATGTAGCGGTGTAACTGCTACGGGAGTAGATTTGAAAGCAAATCCAAACCAAAAAGTAATTGCTGTAGATCCTAGCGTAATCCCATTAGGTTCAAAAGTATATGTTGAAGGCTATGGAGAAGCAATCGCTGCTGATACTGGCGGAGCGATTAAAGGTAATAAAATCGACGTATTTGTTCCTGCACAAGCTGATGCAGAGCAATGGGGTCGTAAAACAGTTAACATTACAGTATTAGATTAATAGTGTATAAGAAAAAAGAGATGTCTGATTTCAGGCATCTCTTTTTTTATGATTACATACAAAAAACGAATAATCTACAAAAAAACACCTTTAATGTTAGCGCTTTCTGGGAAAGGTTTCAAAAAATACCTTGATTTTGTCAGAAAATTTATTATAATTAGAAATATCATCGGATGTGAGGAAAAATAACATGATGATGTGAAGGGAGGTTTATACATAAAAAGCTTCTCATGGCGGTGAGAAGCTTGAATTGGGCATAACAAATTGGGGTATGTATGCCTAATTCTAATTATAACACAAATAATTAGAATGTGATAAGGAGTGGCACAATTGAAACCAATCAGTTGGAAAACAGTTTTATCAGCTATAGCAGTCTCAACGCTTGTTCTTGCAGGTTGCGGGAAAACAACTAGTACAGAAGGGCAAAAAGCGATGATAGATACATCTGGGGACACTGTGAAAGTGGGGGTTTTACATTCACTAAGTGGAACCATGTCTATTAGTGAAGTTTCATTGCGCGATGCAGAATTGATGGCCATTGATGAAATAAATGCATCAGGAGGAGTGCTTGGTAAAAAAATTGAGCCTGTAATTGAAGATGGAGCTTCTGATTGGCCTACGTTTGCTGAAAAGGCAAAAAAACTTTTGCAAAAAGATCAAGTAGCAACAATCTTTGGAGGATGGACGTCAGCGAGTCGTAAAGCGATGCTGCCTGTAGTTGAACAAAATAACGGCTTGTTATGGTACCCAGTCCAATATGAAGGAATGGAGTCATCACCTAACATATTCTATACGGGCGCCACAACTAACCAGCAAATTGTACCTGCTGTCACATGGTTGCTTGAAAATAAAGGAAAAAAAGTTTTTCTAATAGGTTCAGACTATGTGTTTCCACGAACAGCTAACAAAGTCATTAAATCTCAGTTGAAAGCAGAAGGAGGCGCGTTAGCTGGGGAAGAATATACACCTCTTGGGCACACAGATTATAGCACGCTAATTAGTAAAATTAAAGACGCGAAGCCTGATGTAATATTCAATACATTAAACGGTGACAGTAATGTTGCTTTCTTTAAACAATTAAAAGATGTTGGTATTACTTCTGCTGATATTCCGGTACTATCTGTAAGCGTAGCAGAAGAAGAGATAAGAGGAATTGGTGCCTCTGTATTAGAGGGGCATTATGCATCTTGGAATTACTATCAAACAACAGACACTCCCGAAAATGAAGAATTTGTAGCAAACTATAAAAAGAAATACGGAGATGACCGCGTAACTGGTGACCCAATAGAAGCTGCCTATACAGCAGTATATTTATGGGCCAAAGCGGTGGAGAAAGCAGGAAGCTTTGAGATTGATAAAGTGAAGAAAGCAGCTGATGGAATTGAATTTAATGCGCCGAGTGGAGTAGTGAAAATAGAAGGAGCTAATCAGCATATCTGGAAAACAGCTCGAATCGGTCAAGTGCAAGCTGACGGTCAGTTTAAAGAAGTATGGAAATCCGGTGAATCGATTAAGCCTGATCCATACCTTGAAAGCTATGAATGGGGAGCTTCACTCAGCAATAAAAAATAGTGATTACTAAGCTTTCAAAAGATAAGATGTGCTAAGTATACATCTTATCTTTTGAAGATGGAGAGGAGTCATTTTATTGTCCATTTTTATTACACAGCTCTTTAATGGATTAAGTTTAGGGTCAATCATGCTTCTTATTGCGTTAGGACTTGCGATTACGTTTGGACTAATGAATGTAATTAATATGGCGCATGGCGAATTAATTATGGTGGGTGCCTACACTACTTATGTGGTACAACAAATTGTTTCTTCATATTTACCTCAGCAAATGCTTGCTTATTATTTTATTCTAGCAATTCCTTTAGCATTTTTAATCAGCGCAGTATTAGGAATAATCATTGAAAAGACCGTCATTCGTTTTTTGTATGATCGTCCGTTAGATAGTTTGCTAGCCACGTGGGGAGTGAGTTTAATTTTACAACAAGCGGCTCGTTCTATATTTGGAGCGCCGAATGTAGCAGTTAAGACACCCGATTGGCTAGACGGTGGATTTAGTATTCTTGGGGCAACTCTTCCGTATAAAAGGCTTTTTATTTTAGCATTAGCTGTTTTTAGCATAGTTGGCCTTTCTTATTTCCTTTATAAAACAGCAATTGGTCGAAAAATGAAAGCCGTTATGCTTAATCGAGAAATGGCTTCTTGCTTAGGGGTTTCAACCAAGAAGGTAGATAGCTATGCCTTTGCGTTAGGTTCAGGTTTTGCGGGCCTTGCAGGTTGCGCACTCACAGTTATTGGACCAATTGGACCTTCAATTGGTACCAACTATATTATTGATGCGTTTATGATTGTAATATTAGGTGGGATTGGCAAGCTGACAGGAACAGTGATTGGCGCCTTAGGAATTGGGATTTTAAGTACAACGATTGAATATACAACGAGCGCCACCATTGCAAAAGTAATTGTGTTTGCACTAATTATTGCATTTTTACAATGGAAGCCGTCTGGCCTTGTAAGTATGCGAACACGCTCATTGGATTAAAGGAGGATTATCCATGAAATTTAATCGCACATATGCTATATATATCGTTGTACTTATTGGCTTTCTAGTAGCACCACTTTTCCTGCAAGAGTTTCGTTTGGGTTTATTAGCGAAGTTTTTATGCTATGCCATTGTGGCAATAGGAATTTCTTTAATATGGGGCTATACAGGTATTTTAAGCTTAGGGCATGGCGTGTTTTTTGGACTAGGAGCTTATTGCATGGGCATGTATCTAAAGCTAGAAGGTTCGACTACTGGTCTTCCAGATTTTATGGAGTGGAGTGGCGTTACGACTCTTCCTGCTTTTTGGAAGCCGTTTACGAACCCCGTATTTGCAATTGGTGCAGGGATCATAGTACCAATGCTGTTAGCAACAGTTCTTGGTTACTTTACGTTTAAAAATCGCATCCGTGGGGTTTATTTTTCGTTAATTTCTCAAGCAGTTGTTGTCGTTGTAGTCACTTTATTTATTGGAAAACAAGATTTAACAGGAGGAACAAATGGTCTTACCAGCTTTTATACATTTTTGGGGATGTCATTAGCGGATTCTTTTGTTCAACAAATTCTTTACTTTGTCACAGTAGGTGTATTGGCAATTGTTTTTGCACTTTCCATCTGGCTAACTAAAAGTAGAGCTGGGAAAGTATTAATGGCTATACGAGATGGTGAAAACCGCGTTCGTTTTCTAGGTTTTAATCCAACTTCTTATAAAGTGTTTGTATATTCTTTATCAGCTGCTTTTGCTGGTGTAGCAGGTATGTTGTTTGTTCTTCAGGTAGGGATTATTTCACCTGCAATGATGGGCATAACGCCATCTATCGAAATGGTTTTATGGGTAGCGATTGGAGGGCGACATTCTCTTCTTGGTGCTGTGTTTGGTGCTATCTTTACAAATGGTGCGAAAAGTTTATTTAGCGAGACATACCCAGATATTTGGCTAATCCTTTTAGGTTTATTGTTTATTGTAGTCGTGTTGTTCTTACCGAATGGTATGGCTGGACTTGTTCAATCAATACAGAACAAATTTAAAAAGCTTAAATCTAGAAAGGAGAAATCTCATGAGCCAGATACTATGGTGCGATAATGTTATGGTTGATTTTGATGGATTCAAAGCCTTGCAGGGTGTGGACTTAATGATTGAACCGAATGAAGTGAGGTTTTTAATTGGTCCTAACGGGGCTGGGAAGACAACAATTTTAGATGTCATCTGTGGGAAAACAAAAGCAACATCTGGAAGAGTTTTGTTTGAAGAGGTGGTTAACCTTGGAAGCCTTCAAGAACATAAAATTGTTCAAAAGGGAATTGCAAGAAAGTTTCAAAACCCTTCTATCTTCTCACAGTTAAGTGTGTTTGAAAATTTGGAACTATCAATCAGGCAAAAAAGAAATCTCACCTCTGTTTTATTTGCCAGAATGACTGGAGAGACAAAAAATCATATTGAAAAAGTACTTGAGCAAATTGGTTTGCAAGACTTCGTATACAAGCAAGCTGGAGAGTTATCACATGGGCAAAAGCAATGGCTAGAGATTGGAATGCAGCTTATGCAAAACCCAAGCTTGTTACTTCTAGATGAGCCCATTGCTGGAATGACTGGGAAAGAACGAGAAAAAACCGGTGAATTAATGCATGAGATCTCCGCGTCATGTTCTGTACTTGTAGTGGAGCACGATATGGATTTTGTCAGAAAGTATTCTAAGCAAGTTACGGTCATGCATGAAGGGAAAATACTTTGCGAAGGTAATATGACAGATGTTCAAGAAAATGAGCACGTTCAAGAAGTATACCTTGGGAGGAGGAAGCAAACATGCTAAATGTAGCAAATCTACAAGCGGGGTATGATGAAACCACGATCTTACGTGATGTTTCAATTAAAGTTGAAAAAGGAAAAATTATTGCAGTTCTTGGGCGTAATGGAGTTGGAAAAACAACGTTAATGAAAACACTAATGGGTTTACTGAAGCCGAGTGCAGGAGATGTTGTTTGGAGAAATCACTCCGTAAAAGGTCTTAGACCAGAGCAGCGAGCAAAAAAGGGATAGGTTATGTTCCTCAAGGAAGGGATATCTTTTCAACATTAACAGTAGAGGAAAATTTATTGTTAGGTCTTGAAGCGCTTCAAAAAAAACCAAAAAAAGACGTTATTCCATCACATGTGTTTGAGCTGTTTCCCGTTCTTCATGAAATGTTACAGAGGAAAGGAGGTGATTTAAGCGGTGGTCAACAGCAGCAGCTTGCGATTGCCCGTGCTTTAGTAGGAAATCCTGAACTTTTGTTGCTGGATGAACCAATGGAAGGAATACAACCCTCTATTGTTCAGCTTATTGAAAGGGTCATTATTAAAATTGCTAGAGAACAAGGTGTTGGCATCGTTTTAGTAGAGCATAACGTAGATTTAGCACTAGCTTGTTCGGACTTTTTTTACATTTTAGATCATGGTCGAATTGTTGCACAAGGAGATTCAAAAAATGTGAACTTAGAAGCTATTCAAAAGCATTTAGTAGTATAGAAAGGGAGGTTTAAATGAAACTCACACAACGAGAGCAAGAAAAACTTATGGTGGTTGTCGCTGCAGACCTTGCGAGGCGTAGGCAAAAGCGGGGGCTAAAACTGAACTATCCAGAAGCAGTTGCCGTTATTACATATGAAATAACAGAAGGCGCCAGAGATGGTCGAACTGTTGCCGAATTAATGCAGCTCGGAACACAAATCTTGTCACGAGATGATGTAATGGAAGGTATTCCTGAAATGATTCATGATATTCAAGTAGAAGCAACGTTTCCAGATGGAACAAAACTTGTGACGATACATGATCCAATTCGATAGGGGGGAGAAGAAGTGATTCCCGGAGAATACAAGTTACGTAAAGATGAAATTGTTTGTAACAAAGATAAGGGTATAGTCGAGATGTTAGTAACCAACCGAGGTGATCGTCCTATTCAAGTGGGATCTCATTTTCATTTCTATGAAGTTAATTACGGATTAGAGTTTAACCGCAAAGAAGCGTTTGGCTATCACTTGAATATTCCTGCTGGTACGGCCGTTCGCTTTGAACCAGGTGATCCTAAAAATGTACAGCTTGTACCCTTTTCAGGATCACAGCATGTATATGGATTAAATAATAAAACAAATGGACCCACGGGCCAGCTAAAAGAGGAGTAGGTCGAACATGAGCTTTAAAATGTCAAGAAAACAGTATGCAGATATGTTTGGGCCGACGGTTGGAGATGCTGTAAGGCTAGCGGATACCGACCTTTTTATTGAAATTGAACAGGACTTTACAACCTATGGTGATGAAGTGAAGTTTGGGGGAGGAAAAGTCATCCGTGATGGGATGGGACAGCATCCTCTTGCGACAAGAAGTGAAGCAGCAGATCTTGTTTTTACGAATGCCATCATCATGGATTATACGGGGATATACAAAGCAGATATTGGTGTAAAAGATGGCATGATTCAAACCATTGGAAAAGCGGGAAATCCATTATTAATGGATGATGTTGATCTTGTTATTGGGGCTAGTACAGAAATTATTGCTGCGGAAGGAAAAATTGTGACGGCTGGAGGAATTGATGCGCACATTCACTTTATCTGTCCACAACAAATTGAAACCGCCTTATCGTCTGGAGTAACAACAATGATTGGAGGAGGGACAGGTCCTGCAACGGGAACAAACGCGACGACGTGTACACCTGGAGCGTGGTATATCGAGCGGATGCTAGAAGCAGCTGAGGCTTTTTCCATGAATTTAGGCTTTTTAGGTAAAGGGAATGCATCAGCAAAAACGCCTCTTATCGAACAAATTGAGGCTGGAGCGATTGGCCTTAAGCTTCATGAAGATTGGGGTACCACCGCATCAGCAATCGATACAAGTCTGCAAGTTGCGGATGAATATGATGTACAGATTGCGATTCACACAGATACGCTAAATGAAGGTGGGTTTGTCGAAGATACGATGAGAGCAATTGGAAATCGTGTTATTCATACGTATCATACGGAAGGAGCAGGTGGTGGACATGCACCTGACATTATGAAGATGGCAAGCTTTAAGAACATTCTGCCGTCATCAACGAATCCAACTAGACCGTATACGATTAACACTCTAGAAGAACATTTAGATATGCTGATGGTTTGTCATCACCTAGATCCTTCTGTACCAGAAGATATTGCATTTGCAGATTCCCGTATTCGTAAAGAAACGATTGCAGCTGAAGATATTCTGCATGACCTTGGAGTTTTTAGCATGATCTCTTCTGATTCGCAAGCAATGGGTCGTGTTGGTGAAGTGATTACGAGAACGTGGCAAACAGCAGATAAGATGAAAAAGCAAAGAGGAAAACTAAAAGGTGATAACGGTATTGGTGATAATGAACGGATTAAGCGATATATCGCAAAATATACAATTAATCCAGCTATCACCCACGGCATTTCAGAATACGTAGGTTCAGTAGAAGTTGGTAAGCTTGCAGACTTAGTCGTTTGGGATCCAGCGTTTTTTGGTGTAAAGCCAGAGTTGATTATTAAAGGCGGAATGATTGCTCACAGTCAAATGGGTGATCCTAATGCCTCTATACCTACTCCTCAGCCGGTTCTATATCGCCCGATGTTTGCTTCTTTCGGGAAAGCACGCAGTAAAACGTCGATAACATTTATCTCGCAAGCTGCATATAACCGAGGAGTACATCGAACCTTGGGATTGGAGAAACGGATTAAGCCTGTAAAAGGGATTCGTTCACTAAGTAAAACGGACATGAAGCTAAATGGTGAAATGCCTAAAATTGATGTGGATCCACAAACGTACGAAGTGCGAGTGGATGATGAATTAATTACGTGTGAGCCAGCAGAAGTATTGCCTATGGCACAACGATACTTTTTATTTTGAGGTGAAAACAAACAATGTTAATCGAGCAAATTGTTGGAAATGTCGCTACGCTAGAAAAGAAAGCGCCACATATTGAAAAAGTGTATTTAGAAAGTGATCATCTATTAAAGCGCGTGCAGCGAGTTGTGACCGATCACGGTAAAGAACTAGGAATTCGTTTGAAAGACAATCGTGAGCTTGTAGATGGTGATGTGCTTTATATGGATGAGAAGAATATGATTGTTATTCAAGTAATAGCAGATGACTTATTAACGATTCAACCCACAAGTATTAAGCAGATGGGGGAGATTGCTCATCAGCTTGGAAACCGGCATCTGCCAGCTCAATTTGAAGAAAACGAAATGCTTGTTCAATATGATTATTTAGTCGAAGAGCTTCTTAACGAGCTAAGCATTCCGTATAAGCGTGAAAAAAGAACGGTTCAAAAAGCATTTAGACATATTGGACATAGTCATGACTAATCAACTGTTAGCGCTTGTACAGCTGTGTGATTCAAACTTTCCATCCGGCGCTTTTTCACATTCATTTGGCATGGAAACCTATATTCAAAAAGAGCGAATTATAAATGCTGTTACGTTTTCAGAAGCTCTTAGTACGTATGTTGAAACACAGCTTACTTATACAGATGGGTTAGCTTGCCGACTGGCATATGAATTTGCTTCAGAAGGGCACCTTCAGAAAATAAAGGAATTAGATCAAGAGCTGTATGCACTGGCGCTAGCAAAAGAAACAAGAGAAGGGACAAGGAGAATTGGTCAGAGAATGGTCAAGCTTTGCGTCGATCTGTTTGGTGGGAAGCTTTTAGAATGCTACGAACAAGAGATTCAGCGGAAGGAGTGTTTTGGTCATCCATCAATTGTTTTTGCCATTATAGCTGAGCAATTACAGGTGTGTAAACAAACAGCTGTTTCTACGCATTTGTACGCCACTGTGTCATCGCTTATTCAAAATGCAGTTCGTGGTATCCCAATTGGACAAACAGATGGTCAACGAATTTCGCTTGCTTTTCATGAGAAAATTGACCAGGCAGTAATGAATATTCTTCAAGCGGATTCAAGTGAGCTTGGTGCAATGATGCCCGGTCTTGAAATCGCTCAAATGCAGCATGAACGTCTGCACGTTCGCTTATTTATGTCTTAATACAAAACGATATAAGGGAGGGAAGCCTTTGTGGCGAAGGCGAAAAAATGAATGCAATGAGAATTGGTATTGGAGGTCCTGTAGGGGCGGGGAAAACGATGCTTGTAGAAAGACTAACGAGAGCACTGCAAAGTGAGCTAAGCATGGCCGTTATTACAAATGATATCTATACAAAAGAAGATGCTCAGTTTTTAGTGAAAAATAGCGTATTACCTCAAGAACGCATCATTGGTGTGGAAACAGGAGGTTGTCCGCATACCGCTATTCGAGAAGATGCTTCTATGAACTTTGCGGCAATCGACGAGTTGGTTGAAAGACATCCTGACGTTGAGCTGATCTTTGTGGAAAGCGGTGGAGATAATTTAGCAGCAACGTTTAGTCCAGAACTTGTCGATTTTTCTATTTATATTATTGACGTCGCTCAGGGTGAAAAGATTCCGCGTAAAGGTGGACAAGGAATGATTAAATCAGACTTGTTTATTATTAATAAGACGGATTTAGCTCCGTATGTTGGTGCAAGCTTAGATGTAATGAAAGAAGATACAATTGCAGCCCGAGGTAAGAAGCCTTTTGTATTTACAAATTTGAAAAAGGATCAAGGACTGGATGAAGTAATTCAGTGGATCAAAAAAGAAGTATTGCTTATCGGCATTAAATCATGAGCTATACAGGCTATTTAAAGCTTGAGTCGCACAAGGTGAAAGGTAAGACGGTTGTTTATAACACATATCATGACGGAGCTTTTAAGGTGGCTCGCCCAATTTACATGGAAGAGCATACCCCAACAATCTACCTTCTACATGTAGGAGGTGGATATGTTGGTGGAGACCGTTATAAAGCGTGTATTACGGCTGAAGAGGGTGCACATTTATGCTTGACGACACAGGCTGCAACAAAAGTATACCGAACGCCAAACGCACCTGTAGTTCAGGAAACAGAGCTGCTCTTAAAAAAAGGAGCAGTGATTGAATACCTTCCAGATCCGCTTATTTTATACGAAGATGCGCAGTTTATACAAGAAACAACTGTACATATGGAAGAGAAAGCAACGTTTTTTATCTCTGACGTTATTACGCCAGGCTGGTCACCTAATGGAGAGATATTTAAGTATGATTCACTGCGTTCGAAGCTCAAAGTTTATCAAAACAATCAGTTAATGGTGTTTGACCATTTGTTTTTATCGCCTCATGAAGACATCCATGCGATTATGAAAATGGAGGGCTACACACATTTCGGTTCTTTTTTAGCAGTGGCTGAAGGAATTATCGATTCGGTCATTGATGAATTGTATGATGAAGTATTAAGTGAAGAGCGGCATGGATATATAGGGATTTCAAAATTAGCGATTAATGGATGTGCCATTAGAATTTTGGGAAATGATACAAAAACGCTTGAAAGTATTATTAATAGATGTTTTCAGTTCCTGAGAAAGCGCCTGTTAGGCTTAGAGGTGGTTCATCTTCGTAAATATTAAGAGCTGCCTTTGAGTAATGGTGCTAAGTGAACTTACATAAAATTACATTTCGGGGTATAAATTTTTCTCCTTTACTAAAACTATTGGTAAATCAATGCGAGGTAGATAAGGATGAAAAAACAATTACCATGCCAAGTGCCCCCTGTATATATTCTAAATTGTGAGAACCAATTTTTTGACTAGGCTAGAAGCGATCTTGTGGAATATTGCCCTACCAGGGTTTAGTCAATTATTAAACAAGCAGTACGTAAAAGGGATTGTGTTTATAGTATTAGAATTTTTAATCAATATGGGCGCACATTTTAACTCTGCAATACAATTAAGTTTTTTAGGTGAAACTGAACAGGCGTTAGCAACTGTAGACATGCAGTGGATTATGTTTTACCCATGCTTGTATTTTTTTGCAATGTGGGATGGTTTTAAAGATGCAGAAGCAGATCCCCCTCCTCTTTACTCGTTTATACCGTTTGCATGCTGTGCTTACTTTGTAACAGTAGGCATCATGTATGCTTCAGTTGTGAAAATTAACGGAGTACTGCTTGGGCCGATTTGGCTACCGATGCTGTCTGTGTAATCAACGATTGTAAAATACCCAATAACAACGGTTTTAAATTCCCCAAAAATAACAGATAATCGTTTCGAAACAAACATCAAAGATGGAGTGAAGAAACGGTGCTGAAGATTGGGGAGTTTTTTATGATTAGAGAGTTATTTCAGAAAGGGTGGACGAAAACAGCCATTGCAGAAGCAACAGGCTTCGATCGTAAAACGATCAGCAAATATCTAAAAAGCAATCAGTTGCCGGAACGTAAGGCAAGCGAGCAGCAGAAAGAGAGTAAGCTCGAACCCTATAAGTCCTACATCCTTCAACGAGTCAAAGAAGGAACAACCAACTGTGTCGTACTGTTAGAGGAAATTCAAACGATGGGTTACGAGGGGAAGATGACAATTTTAAGAGACTTTGTTCGTCCTCTTCGTCAACAGCCAAAGAAACAGGCAACCTTACGGTTTGAAACACCACCAGGGAAACAAGCCCAAGTGGATTGGGCGTACGTGGGAAAATACTTAGTGAATGGCAATCTGCAAGACATTTATGCATTTGTGATGATATTAGGTTATTCCCGAATGAAGTACGTAGAGTTTACAACCAACATGAATCTCGAAACCCTCATGAAGTGTCATATGAATGCTTTTTCTTACTTTAATGGGGTACCAGAACAAATTCTCTATGATAATATGAAAACCGTTGTAATCAAGCATAGTCCTGTAGAGATTCGTTTCAATCGCAAGTTTGAGGATTTCTTAGCCTACTATGGGATTGTGCCAAAAGCCTGTCGTCCTAAACGTCCGCAAACAAAGGGGAAAGTAGAAAGAACCATTAAGTATTTGAAAGATAACTTCTTTCAGCGAAAACACGAACCAACTTTACATGCATTAAATGAAGCCGTACGTACATGGTTGGATCAGATAGCTAACAAGAAAACCAATCAGACTACTAATGAGTCACCATTTCAACGATTTGAGCAGGAACAGAAGTTCCTGCAGATATGGGGAGTGAAGCCTCTGTTTCCCACTTCACATTGGGAAACCAGAGAAGTCAGTCGGGACTGTGTGGTGTCGTACCGCGGAAAAAGGTATTCAGTTCCTTACCGTTACGCTGGACAAATGGTTAAGATTAAAGAAACACTCGATCATCATTTAGAGATTTACGATGAACGTGAATGTATCGCAAAGCATCCGGTTCTTACAGGAAAAGCAACTACTCATATCCGAATGGAACACTATGATGGGCTACATACAAAAGAAAAAGGGCAGAAAGCGAAGAACGTTGAAGATTTGGCGACCGACGGTCTTCACTCTCATACCCCATCTCCAAATGTGGAAAAACGCCCTCTCGCTGCTTACGCAGCACTGGAAGAAGGTGAGTCTGTATGATGAACGAACTCTTATTGGAGCGTTTAAAGAAGCTCGGCTGGCATCATACAGCCAACCAACTTGATAGTTTACTAGAAGACGCTTCTAAGGATAATGTATCATATTCTGAGTTTCTTCACACTATCGTTTTGCATGAAACGGAGCAACAAGATTCTGATCAACTAGAAAAGCGAATGAAACGGGCAAAGCTGCCTTACACCAAAACGATTCATGATTTTGACTTTACATTTCAACCAAGTCTGAGCGAGAAAAGGGTCAAGGAAACCTTAACATGTCGCTTTATTGCCAATGGGGAAAATCGCATATTACTGGGTCCTCCGGGTGTAGGAAAAACTCATTTAGCCGTCTCCTTTGCGATTGAAGCGATTACCCAAGGATATACAGCCCTATTTTTGTCGGCCGACGACTTAGTGGCTCAGTGCCGCAAGGCCAATGATAAAGGGACACTCCAGCGACTCGTAAATCGTTGGAGTCGTCCAGACGTGTTAATTGTAGATGAAGTAGGTTATTTTCCTTTTGATGAACTAACCGCCAATGTTTTCTTCCAGGTTGTTTCAAAGCGATACGAACAAGGAGCAATGATTTTAACATCTAATAAATCGTACCTTGAATGGGGAAAAGTTTTTGGTGACGATGTATTGGCAACGGCTATCTTGGATCGCCTCTTACATCATGCGATTACATTTAACATCAAGGGTGACTCCTACCGTTTGCGAGAAAAGAAAAAAGCAGGAATTTATCCTGCCCAAACAACGATTTAGCCGTTCATAATGGGGAATTTCATTTCGTTGAAATTGGGGAAATTTGAATCGTTGTTGACAGTCTGTGATTCCAGGACTGATAGTTGGATTGCCGATTCAGCTTTTACTAGCTAAAAAAGCAAATGCTACGCCATAGACATGAAATGAAAGTTGAATTCTTCAGCTTATCTTTCATGTCTATTTTTATGCCAAATATAGATATGGTTGTACATAACATAGTGAAGAATATATTGAAAATAGAGCATTTTCGGTTAATCAAGCCTCGCCAAAGCATATTATGAAATCGCTCCTGTATGCAAGGGAATTGTTAAGAGAAAAAAAGGGGTGTGGATTTTTCCACAGGGAAAGGAAGAACATTTAGAGAAGCGACCTCTGCAATTTTCGGACGGCCCATCTTTTATCATGTTAAAAGAAAAGGGTGTACAAGCTATTCCAATTGCATATTACTATAGTTTTCGTCATGATCAGCGTCCAGAGCTATTTATTAAAGTGGGTAAACGTATAGAAGTAAATACAGAAACAAGTCGAAGTGAATTAACTCATAAGCTAGAGCAGGCCGTAACTACTGAGTTAGATAGCATTAAAAGTAAGCTTGTTAGCGAGGACCTTTCAACATTTGACGTGTTTATGACGGGTAGAAAAACGTTGAGCGAGTGGCTAACTTGGTGGAAAGAGAAGGTGAGGCGATTGCACAAGATCGGTTCTTTTATCGAACGTTTTCATCGTGGAAAGATTATATGAACCCGTCTTTGTTTACGAGCCTTCTTAAAGTGAAGCCATTTGAAACAATTGATTCTTTTCACAGGCGTTTTTTTTTGAAAATGAAAAAGTGATTAACGCATTCAATCGTTACGCCACGTATATAGGCTCTTCACCATACGTTTCACCTGCTACCTTTTCATTAATTGGTCATTTAGAAATGAACGAAGAAGTTTACTATGTTCAGGGGGGGAACCCTAGAATTGCTGAAGGATTTGCTAAGGTGTTTCAAAAAGCAGGAGGAACTTTAGTGCTGAATGAACAAGTAGAAAAAGTGCAGGTGAAGAACAAGAAAGCAGTGGGAATTAAGCTTGAGAATGGTGAAAAACTGCCCGCAGACTCAATTATTGTTAATGGTGACCTACTGCAAGCCTACCCGTTTCTGGTAGATGAAGCGGACCGCCCGCATTTTACAAATAAGATGGTTAGTAAATTTGAACCCTCTATTACAGATAGAAGCGTAGCGCCTGGTGATAACTTATTTATTCTTGTCAACGCACCAGCAGGAATGAGTAATGATAATGGGTACGAACAAGTTATCTATGAAAAGCTAAAGAGGTTCGATATCGATATTACATCTACCTTATCATGTCAAAAAATCATTACACCAAGCTGGATTGAAAAGCAATTCGGAGCGTATAAAGGGGCTCTTTACGGTATTAGTGCTAATCGGAAAATGGATAGCTTTCTACGGCCCAGCAACGTGTCCAAAGACGTAAGAGGGCTTTATTTTGTTGGTGGAACAACTCATCCAGGAGGTGGGTCACCAATGGTTACAATCAGTGGTATAAACGTGGCCAACTTAATTTCCACATAATATTTTCATTGTAAATAACTTCATATATTTGATACTATAGGAAAAGGAAACCATTGATAAGGGGACTGACCCCATAAAGTGAGACAAATAAAAAACACCTTTAAGTTGAAAACTGGGTATGTAGTACCTAACAATCACTTGGAGGTGTTTTTTCTATGGGAACAAGAGTCAGTTATCCAGTCGAAATAAAGTTAAAAGCGATTGAAATGAGGTTAGCCGGTGTACCTGTAAAAGAAGTCTTATCACAACTAAACATTCGGAATCCTACCCAATTAAAAACATGGATGAAGTGGTATCAAAATGGGGATGTACACCGGTTGGAACAGCCAGTAGGCAAGCAATATGCCTATGGAAAAGGTCCTGATTTTGAAAACGAGACAGCTAAGTTAAAGACTGAGAACCGACAATTAAAGCAACAAATCGAGATTTTAAAAAAGTACAAGGAATTGGAAAGGAAGTGGTACCAGAAATCGCAGTGAACCTAGTGGAAGAGTTAAAAGAACAAATCCCTATTTATCAAATCTGTTTCCATCTTGGTATTCCTCGGTCCACTTACTACCGTTGGAAGCAGCATAGTCAACAGGATACACGAAAGAAATGGATGGAACAGCAAGTGGGTGAACAATGTCGTGCACACAAGTTTCGATATGGCTATCGGAAGATCACAGCTGTACTCAAGCGAACCATGAAGATTAACCACAAGTTTGTGCAGCGTACCATGCAGAAATACGGTTGGCAATGTCGCGTTAAACGGAAGAAACGGCAGCGAACAGGGCAACCTTATCAGGTTGCAGAGAATATATTAAATCGTGACTTTCGAGCTGAACGCCCTCTTCAAAAGCTTGTGACCGATATTACGTACTTGCCTTTTGGGCCGAAACCATTGTATCTTTCAAGTATTCAAGATTTATTTAACGGAGAAATTATTGCGTATTCCATTGGTGATTGTCAAAATGTCGCGTTTGTTTTAGACACGCTTAACCAACTCCCTTCTCTACCGGAAGGGTGCACGTTGCATAGTGATCAAGGCTCTGTGTACACATCGTATGCTTATCAACAAACAATTAAAGAGAAAGGCATTATCATGAGTATGTCCCGAAAAGGGACGCCTGCAGATAATGCCTCAATTGAATCGTTTCATTCCTCACTAAAGTCTGAAACGTTCTACCTTGACGAGTTGACATACACTACGACTACCATCATAGAGCAAACCGTCAAAAGCTATATTACGTATTATAACCATGCCCGTATTCAAACAAAATTAAACAACCAGTCTCCTGTACAATACAGAAAACGGGTTGTTTAAAAGGTGTTTTGATTCCTGTCTCAAAAACAGGGGTCAGTCCCAAGAACAGCAGCTTTTTTGTATAAGAAACCATACGGAAAGTTGATTACATAATGAAAAGTGAAAAGGTGATTAAAGCGGTTTATGATTGCATTTACTTGTTTAGTCGTGATCATCAGTGTTGTTCGTCCTTATTTTGAAAGTATTATGGTCAGACGAATAATATCTGAAGAGAAAAAAGTTCGATATTATAAAGAACAATCGTTTTTTTATGTTCTTATTTTACTTCTTTACGTAGTCATTATGCTGTACTATGCGCTACCAGTAGAGAAGTGGGGTCTTCAAACGGTATACTTGGATACCATACAGCAAAAGAACATGTTTCCAGCCTGGGTTGAGTACTTATTATTGCTTATCTTTTTAGGGTTTATTGTATTGTCAATTATGCTTCAATGGATGAAAGATCATGGAGAAACGGTATTTATGGAACAGGAGATGCCTACTTCAATTGAGGCAACGGTTCCAAAAACGAAACGAGAACGCAAGTGGTGGCTTACATACAGTGGAACTTCAAGCGTAGTAGAAACGCTGGTATATTTTCCAAGTCTTTATATCTATATTCATGATGTTCTACAAATTCAAAATAGCTGGGTATTAGCCGTTTTAATCGGTTTAGGTTATTTCATGTCACAGTTAGCGTTTCAAAAAGATCGTTTAAGCCTTCAGACATTAGTTGTTGGAGTTGGTTTGGGCGCTATGTATATCATGTCAGATTCGATTGCAATCATTGCATTTTACTACGCATTTAGTTTTTTAGTTTATGACATTTACCAACAAGACCGCAATATACCTATGAAAGCAGAATGAAGAAAAAGGCTGGGACATAAGTAATTCAGCCAATGATAAACCTGAACGATTGAGAGTTTCTCACTTTTAATCGTTCAGGTTTTTTGTTGATTGTGAAAACAATGTTGGAAACAGGGTGGAATGGAGCGTAGGACACTCGATTCCTGCGGGAAAGAGAGGGAAAACGTGAGATCCCGCAGCGCAGCGAGGAAGCTCAGGTTCCTCCCCGCGGAAAGCGAGTGACCGTAGCGCAATGGAACGAACGTGTTCAGACAAACCAAAAGGATTGGAACAGCTATTGTTCGTCTCTTAGAAGCAATCATTTTGATCAGCTAGCTCCTCATGAGATAGCTACATTTGATAAAAATAAGTCGCTGGAAATTTTACATATCTTCTTTAAAGGGATTTCTCCCAATTGATTTTAAAAAACGAACAAAGATGACTATTCTCATTTTTTTGTTCGTTTTTTAGTTTTTTGAGGGTTGACACGTGTCTTTATGGAGAATAAGATGGTAGTGTGATAAACGGAAAGTGTATAGTATGCAGTGAACAAAATATGTATAAATATGCAAAAAAAGGGGAGTTACTGCGTAGCAGTTAAGGCGATGGGATACAGCGGGAATATCATTATGAGGAGAGAACAACTATGAAAAAACCATCGTTACTAACGCAGGTTTTAGTAGCATTCGTCGTAGCTGTTGCGCTCGGACTCATCTTTGGAGACAAGATGTCTGTCGTGCAGCCGCTTGGCGATTTGTTTCTAAGGCTCATTAAGTTTATTATGGCGCCTTTGATTTTAACGACGCTCATTGTAGGCGTAACAAGTTTACAAGATACCAAGCAGCTTTTTAGTATGGGAGGGAGAACGATTGTTTTCTACCTCTTTACAACGTTGATTGCTGTGACGATTGGTATCGTATATGCTGTGATTTTATCACCTGGTACAGGAGCTAACGTGTCGTTACCGCAAGGAGCCACTGCGCCGAGTGGAGAAGCACCAACGCTTACGGAGACGTTGTTAAACATGATTCCGGAAAATCCATTTGCAGCGTTAATGGAAGGGAATATCCTACAAATTATCTTTATGGCAATTGCAATTGGTTTAGGGATTTTATTTGTAGGAGAGCCAGCAAAGCCAATTCAAAAGCTATTTGAATCTTTTTCCACAGTCATGTTTAAAATTACAAGTGGTATCATGGTCATTGCACCAATTGGTATCTTTGGAATGGTAGCACCAATTATTGGTGAGTATGGTTTAGCTGTTTTAGCACCTCTCGCTAAGGTGATTATTGCTGTAGCATTAGGTTGTTTAACGCAGCTTCTCGTTGTGTATTCTCTTGCGGTTAAAGGCTTTGCTGGGATGAGTCCACTTACATTTTTAAAAGGAATAGCACCAGCCGGCCTTGTAGCTTTTAGTACAGCAAGTAGTGGTGCAACGCTACCTGTTTCAATGAAAAACGTTCAGGAAAACCTTGGCGTTTCAAAGGAAACAGCAAGCTTTGTTTTACCGTTAGGTGCCACAATGAATATGGACGGTAGTGCGATTTACCAAGGTGTTGCTGCGCTATTTATTGCACAATTTTATGGAATTGATCTCGGTATGAGTGAAATTTTACTAATCATGTTTACAACTACCATTGCATCAATTGGTACTGCGGGCGTGCCAGGTGCAGGGATGATTATGTTAACAATGGTACTAGCAGCCGTCAACCTTCCAGTTGAAGGAATTGCTTTAATTGCAGCAATCGATCGTATTCTTGATATGTTCCGTACGTCGGTTAATATTGTCGGAGATGCTGCAGCTTCTGTTGTTGTAGACTCATATGAGAAGAAATCAAAAGAAAAAGCGAATCAGCAAGCATCGTGAATTTTTGTGCGTACATCCTTATGAAAGGTGAGGATGTACGCATTTTTTTCATTCCTTGCTATAATGGAAAAAGATTCACGCATACTAAAGTGAATGAGTAATTGATAACGATTTAAAGGAGTTTTTTGATGACAAAAGTAAAGTTAATTTCACATAATGATTTAGATGGGGTAAGCCCAGCTTTATTAGCTCGCTTAGCATTTGGTGATGAGAACCTTGATTACGACACGGTAGGAATCGGACGCATAAACGATACGGTGCTGCATTTTATAGAAGAAGATAATGATGGACAAGACTTATACATAACGGATATTAGCGTAAATGATGAAGTAGCAGCTAAGCTGGATGAACTTGTGAAAAATGGTCAAAAGGTTACGCTTATTGATCATCATATTTCTGCACTTCCTCTTTCTGAAAAATACGATTGGGTCCATGTGATACCAGAAGATAAGAATGGGACGAAAACAGCAGCTACATCGCTTTTTTATACATATCTACTAGAAAACAAGATGTTGGAACGTACGAAGATGCTGGATGAATACGTAGAGCTTGTACGTTTATTCGATACGTGGGATTGGTTTCACGAGAAAAATGAAAAAGCAAAAAGACTTAATCACCTTTACTACTTAATTTCTCATGAAGAGTTTAAAGATACGGTTCACGAAACGCTACAAGCATCTTATACTGGTGCCAATCAAAGCTTTGAATTTACAGAAAAGCACGCGATTTTACTTGAAGCTGAAGAGAAGCGAATTGAAAAATATATCTATGACAAACAAAAGCAAATGATGCAAGCAGAAGTAGAGATTGCAGAGCAAAAATACAAGGTAGGGATTGTGTTCGCAGATACATATCAGTCAGAGTTGGGAAATGCATTATGCCTAGAGCATGAAGAAATCGACTTTTCAGTAATGGTTGATATGGGAAGGAAAAAGCTAGGGTTTCGAGCGGTGAAAGATAAGATTAATTTAGCTGAAATCGTGGGTCACATTGGTGGTGGAGGCCATCCAAAAGCATCCGGCTGCAAATTAACGAGCGAAACCTTCAAGCTATTTGTAACCGACCACTTGTTTCAACCAGACGAAAAAAGTGAATAAACTAAGTGTAGAGGAGGGATGACTTTGACATTTGAACGTGAGGTTGTTGTGGTAACTGGTGGCGCAAATGGAATTGGAAAAGGTGTGGCAAGCGCCTATGCCAAAAAAGGTGCCAAAGTGATAATCGCAGATATTGATGAAGAACAAGGGGAGAAGCATGCTAAAACGCTGCGTGAAGCAGGTGCACAGGCAATGTTTATTCACACAGATGTAAGAAAAGAAGAGGATGTTATCAACCTCATGAAAGAAACTGTTTCAGCTTATGGTACGATTACCATTCTGGTTAATAATGCTGGAGTAACAAAGTGGAAGTCTCCGTATGAGTTAACGCTAGATGAATGGGATGATATCATAAATCTTAATTTACGAAGCGTATTTTTATGCTCAAGAGAAGCTGCAAAAGTGATGCGAAATAACAAAATAGGTGGTTCAATTGTAAACTTAGCTTCTACGCGTGCCGTTATGTCAGAGCCACACACCGAAGCATACGCTGCTACAAAAGGTGGCATTGTGGCGCTAACGCATGCTCTTGCCATTTCACTTGGACCAGACAAGATTACCGTCAACGCAATTTCTCCTGGCTGGATTGAAACTCAGCAATATGAGGAGCTTCGAGATGTTGATCATGCTCAGCATCCGTCTAACCGAGTTGGCACTCCAGCAGATATTGCAAAAGCGTGCCTTTACCTGACGCATCCAGACAATGATTTTGTAACGGGGACGAACGTAGTTGTCGATGGTGGAATGACGCGCAAGATGATTTATGAACATTAACTAAAGTAAGCAGGCTATAGGCTATACCTATAGCCTGCTATTTTTATTTTGTATAAAAACACAGTTATATGAAAGCGTATTCTTTTTAAAATTTAGAAAAATCAGACTTGATTTACTTATCGAAATCATGTATCGTTATGTTCAATTCCTAATTGAAAAGGAATTAGTGTATAAAGTGAATATGTTCATGCAAAAGGTGCTAAGACACTAGTTTTAGCTTAAAAGGGAAGATCGGTGAAAATCCGACGCGGTCGCGCCACTGTAAGGAGGAGCCTATTATCAGTAAACCACTGTTTATGAAACGGGAAGGTGATAATAGGTGATGATTCTAAGTCAGGAGACCTGCCTGTTGTTTGCACTCACAACCTACGCGTAATAGGGAGAGGTGATTAGCTTGGTATTGAAACAAAAGTATATGTTGTTCAATACTTCTTAAAGCTGTCGTCTAACTCTCTTTCCAGAGAGTTTTTTATTGCAGAAAAATAGACGAAACGAGGAGATTGAAATGACAGTGAATACAGCAACAATTGGGTATCCAAGAATCGGTAGAAACAGAGAATGGAAAAAAGCAATTGAATCTTATTGGAAGCAGGAAACAACGGAAGCAGAGCTGCACAACCAACTTCATGAGTTGTATGTTAATCAGCTTCGTATTCAAAAAGATAAGGGGATTGATTTTGTTTCAGTAGGTGACTTTAGTTATTACGATCACATGCTTGATACGGCGGTTATGTTTAATATTATTCCAGCTCGTTTCAAAAAGCAAAATCTATCCGCTCTTGATACATATTATGCAATGGCAAGGGGGAACAAAGAAGCAGAGGCATGTGAGATGACTAAGTGGTTTAATACCAACTATCACTACATTGTCCCAGAGTTTACTGACGTAACGCCAGCATTGAATGAAAACAGACCATTAGCATATTGGCAAAAAGCAAAGGACGAATTGGCACTTAACGGTAAGCCTCTTCTAATTGGGCCAGCAACCTTTATCTTATTAGGCAAAGGATTTAAACAAGAAGAAGTATCGAGCTTATTTGCTCAATTAACTCCGCTTTATATTCAAGTGATTAAGGAGTTACATGAAGCGGGAGCAGAGTGGATTCAAATTGATGAACCAATTTTTGTAACGAATAAAGCAGAAGGGTACTGGAAGGATGTTGAGGCATTTTATCAGCGTATTTCAGAGGAAGTACCTGGTGCTAAACTTATCATCCAAACGTATTTTGAAGCATTAGATAATTACCAATCTGTTGTGAACCTTCCTGTGAATGCTTTTGGGTTGGATTTTGTACATGATGAGAGAAAAAATAGTGAAGCGATAAAAGCACACGGTTTTCCAAAAGGGAAAAAGCTTTTTGCAGGCGTTATTGATGGTCGTAACGTGTGGAAAAGTAACTTAATTGAAAAAGCTGCACTTGTAAGTGAATTGCAAAAATTAGTGGGTAAAGAAGAGGTAATTGTTCAGCCATCTAGTACACTGCTTCATGTCCCTGTAACGGTAGAAACTGAACAAGAGCTACCAGCTGATATTCGAGCAGGCTTAAGTTTTGCTGAAGAAAAGCTGACTGAGCTAGAACTTTTAAAGGACCTTTTAAAAGGGGATAGCGAAGCAGTAAAAGCACATCAGCAAGAGATTGAGGCATTTTCGAAGGTTGCAAACCGCGTTCACGCGAAAACGAGAGCAGAGCTAGAACAGATTGATGATCAAGCCTTATCTCGTGCTTCTGTGGCTGAGCGCCAGCGTTTGCAAAAAGAAAAGTTTGATTTACCGCTTTTACCAACTACAACAATTGGAAGCTTGCCACAAACAGCAGAGGTTCGTTCGAAGCGCTTAAAATGGAAGCAAGGTCAGTTAACGAACGAACAGTATGAAGCGTTTATAAAAGAAGAAACAAAGCGCTGGATTGAGATTCAAGAAGAAATTGGTATTGATGTGCTGGTTCACGGTGAGTTTGAACGTACGGATATGGTTGAATTTTTTGGTGAGCGCTTAGGCGGAATGTTAACAACGAAAAACGGTTGGGTTCAATCATATGGTTCACGCTGCGTAAGACCACCTGTTGTATACGGAGATGTCTATTTAGTCGAGCCGATGACGGTTAAAGAAATTGTCTATGCTCAAAGTTTAACCGAAAAAGTCGTAAAAGGAATGCTGACGGGGCCAATTACCATCTTAAACTGGTCATTCCCACGTACAGACATCTCGAAGTATGAAAGCATGAATCAAATTGCATTAGCCATTCGAAAAGAAGTTAAAGCGCTTGAAGAAGCCGGTGTTCACATGATACAAGTAGATGAACCTGCGCTGCGAGAAGGATTGCCAATTCGAGCTGAAAAGCAAGCCGCGTATTTAAATGCTACTGTTGAAGCGTTCCGTCTAGCAACAACGGGTGTAGAAGATACAACGCAAATTCATACGCATATGTGCTATTCGAAATTTGATGACATGATTGACACAATCTCTGCACTAGACGCAGATGTCATTTCAATTGAAGCATCCAGAAGTCATGGCAATATTATTTCTTCATTCGAGCAGTATTCATACGATAAAGAAATCGGGCTTGGCATTTACGACATTCATAGCCCTCGTATTCCAAGCTTTGAAGAAATGACAAATAATCTTGACCGTGCTCTTCGCGTGTTAAACCCAGCACAATTTTGGGTTAATCCAGACTGCGGTTTGAAAACACGAAATGAAAAGCAGGTAATCGATGCTTTAACTCAAATGGTAAACGTTACGAAGAAGTATCGTGAAAAGTTAGCAGCAGTCGCACAATAAAATGAAACAAAGAAAACCCCCTTTTATACGGGGGTTCTTTGTTTACGTTATGACAAATTATCTTGTTCCAACCATTGCTGCGACCATTTTTCAATTTCTATCATAATAGGTTCAAGCGCTTTTCCTTTTTCCGTCAAGGAATACTCGATGCGTACAGGCGTTTCTGGAAAGACCTCACGCTTGACAATCCCTTGTTGTTCAAGGTCTTTCAAGCGTTCTGATAGTACGCGGCCGCTTACTGAAATGGATGATTCGATGGCACAAAAACGCTGGGGTCCAGACAGAAGCTTATAAATAATGAGCCCGGTCCAGCGCTGACTTAAAATCGTCATTGCTTTTTCAAAGCGTGGACATAAGGTTGATTGATTCATTTGTTTCACTCCTATAACACATATTATAGCACAAAGCATTAGGTGCTACACTTCTTAAAACTTCACGACCAAAGAGAAGAACCTTACATAAAGTAAGCGAAAGGAGTATTGAAGTAAAGCTGTTGAGAGAAACTAGTTAATAACCAATTACTTATCTATCTAAAAAACGAAATGGCTTATTCACGATCAAATAGCCAAGTTTTAATAATTGCCGCATACTCACGACCATATGATTGAAGCTTCACGACGTTTGGTGTTTCTGCACCTAATGGGTATACGTTATATCCTTGTCTTTTGGCAATCAGTGATGCGCGGTATAAATGAAACTGGTTGCTGACGAGTACAATATGTTTGTCATTGATATCAATAAGCTTTTTGGTATAGAGAAAGTTTTCATAAGTGGAAGTAGATTGATTTTCTTGTATAATGCGAGCAGAGTCAACGCCGTGATCTACTAAAAAAGTAGACATTGCTTCCGCTTCAGAGATGTCTTCATCATCACCTTGTCCACCTGAGACAATAGCAATAGTTGAAGGATTATCTTCTAAATAATGCAGCGCAGTAATCATGCGCTCTCGTAAACTTAAAGATAGCTCTTTTCCATTTACCTTAGCTCCAAGAATCATAATGTAGTCTGCGTTTTTTGGAGGAGGTGAACTAGCTGCAGAATAAATATGATATGACGCAAACAACACGTATCCAATTAGTAAAGAAGTAAGTACGTAGATAAATTTTCTTTTCATAAGCTACTCCCATCGTTTATTCCTATTTAGTATAATGCAGTAATTGGTATAAAAAGTAGTATTTATTTAATATTTAAGCGGTAAATAGGAAAAAATGTCATGAATTTAGCAAAAGGGATAGCTTCATATGTTTTGGAACGTTATAATCATAATGCACATCTTCTGCAACATTTCAAAGAAGGAGAGAACGAACATGAAGAAAAAAGCCGATTGGCGTTATCGAATCGCACATAAAGAAGCTTTAATCGGTATCGGCCTGGCTCTTTTCCACTTTGCATGGTGGTTTGGTTTTGCGTACGGACTTGGTTCAAAGCCCGTATCAGAGTATACATACATATTGGGGTTTCCGGCCTGGTTTTTTTATAGCTGCGTACTTGGAATCCCGCTCATTATTTTACTGGTCTGGATTATTGTTCGCTTTTTCTTTTCAGATCTTCCTTTAGAAGATGAAGAAAGAGGTGAGAGCGAATGAACTGGGCTGTTGTTGTTCCTCTTGTTGTGTTTGTTCTATTAATTTTTGCGATTGGCTTTATTACCGCTAAAAAAACAAGCACGGCAAGTTCATTTATTAATGATTATTTTCTAGGAAGCAGAGAGCTTGGAGGGTTTGTTCTTGCCATGACGATGGTCGCGACGTACGGAAGTGCGAGCAGCTTTATTGGTGGTCCTGGTACAGCATATCAAACCGGACTTGCTTGGGTACTATTGTCCGTGATTCAAGTTGTAACAGGTTACTTTGTTCTCACAACTCTTGGCAAAAAATTCGCCATTGTTTCGCGAAAGATGAATGCCGTTACGCTTGTTGATTTTTTGAAAAAGCGATATGAAAGCAATATTGTTGTGATTGTTTCTGCTGTAAGCATTGTCCTTTTTCTATTTGCTTCTTTAGCTGCTCAGTGGGTTGGAGGAGCTAGATTAATTGAAGGTTTTGTAGGCATTTCATACAAAAGTGCGCTTGTCATCTTTGCAGTCACCGTACTTGTTTATGTATCAATTGGTGGGTTTCGTGCTGTCGTACTAACCGATGCCCTGCAGGGAATTGTAATGCTTGTAGGGACGATTATTTTACTAATCGCTACTATTTATGCTGGCGGCGGTGTCGAAGCAATCATGAAAGACTTAGTGAATGAAAATCCAAATCTTGTGACCCCGTACGGAGCAGATCGTTCATTAACACCGCTTTATGTGTCATCATTTTGGATTTTAGTTGGAGTAGGAGTTGTGGGACTGCCACAGGTGGCCGTTCGAGCGATGTCTTATAAAAACTCGAAAGCGATGCATCAAGCCATGCTTATCGGTACGGTAGTAGTTGGTGTGATTATGTTAGGGATGCATCTTATTGGTGTGTTTGCTCGTGCTGTAATTCCAGGAATTGAAGTGGGAGACACTGTGATGCCGACGTTAACTCTTGAAGTATTACCACCTTGGTTAGCAGGAGTTGTACTTGCTGCGCCGATGGCAGCCATTATGTCGACGGTAGACTCTATTTTATTAATCATTAGCTCTGCTATTGTAAAAGATTTGTATTTAAACTACGTTAATCCGAAAGCAAAAGAGCAGCAGGTGAAAAGATGGAGCTTCTTAACAACAATGATTATTGGAATTTTAGTATTTTTGTTTGCTATTAACCCACCTGATTTACTCATTTGGTTTAACTTATTTTCATTTGGTGGACTTGAAGCAGTATTTATTTGGCCAATTGTGTTAGGATTATATTGGACAAAAGGAAATAAATATGGAGCAATTTCGGGAATGGTGACGGGGCTTTTAGTGTATATTTTAATTCACACATACGCTCCTAACCCATTTGGCATGCATACGGTTGTGCTTCCCGTTGTTCTGTCTTTATTGGTTTTTGTAACTGCAAGTATAATGACACAATCAAAAACAAAGAACCTACAAGAACAGCTTCGTAAAAAATATTTATAAACGATTATGTTTTAAAAGTGCCTTATGCGTTTAAGGATAATAGGGAAATCGGTGGAAATCCGATGCAGCCCCCGCTACTGTAAGTGTGGATGAACCTGCAACAAACCGCTAGCAATGAGCTAGGAAGGTGCAGAAGTAAAGTGAAGCACAAGCCAGGAGACCTGCTTTTAAACATTAACTCTTATTTTTCGGCGGGGAAAATAGGTGACGTGCACATCAAAAGAATAAAGATGTTGTCATGAAGCCTTGGTTTTTAGCCAAGGCTTTTTGCTATGAAAGGCGTGATACAGATGAAAAAAGCAATTCCTCTTATGATTCAAGGAACGCACTCGGACGCTGGAAAAAGTTTACTTACAACTGCTTTTTGCCGAATTTTTGCAGAAGATGGTTTCAAAACAGCGCCGTTTAAATCACAAAATATGGCACTTAACTCTTATATTACAAAGGATGGAAAAGAGATTGGACGTGCTCAAGGAATTCAAGCTGAAGCTGCTGGAGTGGAAGCAACGACCAATATGAATCCGGTTTTAATCAAACCGACAAGAGAGTATGAGGCGCAGGTCGTCGTTCATGGTGTTCCTTTGCAAAATATGTATGCGTACGAGTATAGGAAAGATTTCTTTGAAACCGGACGTGAGATTATCACCAAAGCGTATGAAGAGCTTGCTTCTGAGTACGAGCATATTGTCATTGAAGGAGCAGGGAGTCCTGCTGAAATTAACTTAAACGACCGTGAACTTGTGAATATGCGAGTAGCTGATATTGCACAGTCTCCCGTTATTTTAGTAGGAGATATCGATAAGGGAGGCGTTTTTGCTAGCTTAGTAGGAACAATTCAGCTGCTTCCAAAAGAGCATAAGTCAAAAGTGGTAGGTGTGATTATTAATAAATTTCGAGGTGACTTGTCGCTGTTGCAACCAGGGCTTGATTGGTTTGAAGAGTATACGGGACTTCCTGTTCTAGGCGTCGTTCCTTATCTGGATGATGTGGAGATTGATGCAGAAGATTCACTTGCTTTAACTACGTACCCTACTCTTCCAAATCCAGCTAAAGAACTTGATGTTGCCGTTATTTCTTATCCTCGCATGTCGAACTTTACAGATCTAGATCCTATTCGTTTTGAAGATGATTGCCACGTAAGGCTTGTGACAAAACCTTCTCAGCTTGGAACGCCTGATTTAATCATTTTACCTGGGAGCAAGAATACGTTAGAAGACGCAAAGTACTTGTATGAAACGGGCTTAGCAGAAGCTATTTTGACAAAGAAGAATAAGGTGGATATTGCTGGAATCTGCGGTGGGTATCAAATTTTAGGTGAAGTGATAAGTGACCCAAATGAAGTGGAATCAACCCAAAAATCTGTTAAAGGGCTAGGTCTTTTACCTATTGAAACTGTAATGAAAACAAAGAAGCGAACAGAACGGGTAACGGGAAGGGCTATTTTACACGATGAGTCCTATCAAATTGAAGGTTACGAAATTCATATGGGCGAAACAACGTCTACCAAGCCAACTGTACATTTTGCTGAGCTAAATGGTATAAAAGAAGGAGCAGTTTTTGGTCGCGTCATTGGTACATACATACATGATGTTTTTCATAATGATGGCTTTCGACGTGCATATTTAAACGATATTCGACAGCAAAAAGGATTAGTGCCGATTAAGAAAACGTTTAATAGTAGGGCGCGAAAGGAAGAGTCTTTTCAAAAGCTAGCTGCACATGTACGAAAAGCAATTGATATGAAACAAATTTATGAAATCATGAGTGAATATAAAAAGTAATTCACTATCAAACGGTTGGGGCGTGCTATCTGTAAAAGATTCTTTACAAAAAGGTTAAAATCCCGGCCCTCGGTTTCCGATAGAGGGAGTTGATGCAAGATGAAAAAAATCGCAAACAAAATTGTCTTATTTTATGTCTTTAGTATAATCCTTGTTTTAAC
The DNA here is from genome assembly GCF_038050335.1 of Priestia sp. FSL W8-0001. Classification (NCBI taxonomy): domain Bacteria; kingdom Bacillati; phylum Bacillota; class Bacilli; order Caryophanales; family Bacillaceae; genus Priestia; species Priestia sp. FSL W8-0001. The sequence goes on along the minus strand of NZ_JBBPAL010000001.1, from coordinate 2,281,724 downwards.
TACAGTTATTACTGGTGTTTTTGTAGGTACCGTGTCTTTAACCGTTACAGACGTTATTAAAATTATTGTTCAAAACATGTCTGGATTATCTTTATATCATGGCCCCAGTAACATGGAGCTCATTATTTGGGAAATTCGATTTCCACGCGTAGTCGTTGCCTTTTTAGTTGGAGCAGCTCTTGCCATTGCGGGGGCAGCTTTTCAAGGCTTGCTTCGAAACTCATTAGCGGACCCGTATACCATCGGGGTGTCTTCTGGAGCCACTCTTGGCACGGTGCTTGCTATCTTTTTTAACTGGCAGCTATTTGGGATGCATACCTATACGCTACCGATTATTGGGATTGTATCTGGCTTTTTAACGCTTTTACTCGTATTTGGTATTACAAAGTTAGCGAGCGGGACATTAGCTAACGAAACTATTATTTTAGCAGGTATTATTTTGTCATCGTTCATGAGCGCTATGATTTCTCTTATGGTTGCATTATCATCAGAGCAAGGAGTGCGTGAAATTTTGTATTGGCTGATGGGAAGTGTGTCAATGAGAGGTTGGGGACATGTTCAGCTTTTACTCCCGTTTTTCATCATCGGTACGGTCGGCTTACTTGCGAATACCCGCGAGCTAAATGGCTTTGCGTTTGGCGATCAGTCTGCACAGTTTATGGGAATTAACGTAAAAAGCAGAAAGCGTATCATTTTGGTATCGGCAGCTATTTTGACAGGTGCATCCGTATCTGTCTCTGGAGCAATCGGCTTTGTTGGACTTGTCATTCCTCACTTAGTAAGGTTGGTGGTAGGTGCAAACCACAAGCATGTGCTTCCTCTTTCTATTCTGATTGGAGGAAGCTATCTTGTGTTGGCAGACCTTGTAGCACGAACCATTCTAAACCCACAGGAGCTTCCAATTGGTGTGGTAACTGCGCTCATCGGCTCACCTATTTTTACGCTGTTGCTTATTAAAGAAAGGATTAGGAAAAGAGGGATTGAATGATTGAGGTTTGTAACGTAACTGGTGGGTATAAAAAGCATAAGCCTACTGTAAAAAGCGTAGCTTTCACCGTGGAAAAAGGCTCATTTTGCACGCTTCTTGGACCAAACGGGAGCGGAAAGACCACGCTCATTCGCTTGATGATGGGCGTGCTACCGCTAACAGCAGGAGAAATTAAGTTAGAACAAAAGTCAATTTCCTCCTATTCAGCTACGCAGTTAGCGCAAAAAATAGCGGTTATGACGCAGGAAAACCAAATCGGTCTAGAGTTTACCGTTCGTGAAATTGTGGCGCTTGGTCGCTATCCTTTCCAAACGAAACGGTTTTTAAATAGTGAATCACCTTATGATAAAGAAGTGATTGAAAGAGTGATGAAAAGAACGGATGTGTGGCGATATCGTCATCACTCATTCAATGCTTTGAGCGGTGGGGAAAAACAGCGTGTTCTTTTAGCTAAATCTTTAGCGCAAGAACCTGAATATTTGTTGTTAGATGAACCGACAAATCATCTAGACGTAAAGCACGCAATGGAACTGCTGCATTTATTAAAAGAGCTGCAGCGAGAAGAAAACTTAACCATTGTGGCGATTTTACATGATTTAAACATTGCAGCACTATTTGCTGATGACGCCATCTTGTTAAAAGATGGAGAGGTTTATGCAAGAGGTATTGAAGAGATTTTTAGTGACCAGCAAACTCTTCAGCACGTCTATGGAGTTGATTTACACGTACTTTATCATCCTGGAGTCCATAAAAGGCAGCTTGCATATGTCCCCCGAAAGAAGAGAAGGTACTACAAGCTTTTTCCAACTTATATACGCTCATAGAAAATGAACGTTGTCTGTCAGTAAGCTTTGAACATTCCCTGCGCACCCTTTCTACGGGAGATAGCGGAAAGGGTATCCATTGGTGTAAGCAAATCGTTCAGTACACAGATGAAGAGAAAAGCAGCGATTTACTTTCGTGGTCTGGGATCGATCATCGCTTTACACGAATTTCATTTTACGAAGATGGAGTATATACGTGGCTATTCTTGTTTACAAAAAGTAAGGAACAGGTGAACGTCGTAGTTGTTACGGATATGCCTCTTAAAGATGAATCACTTTTAGAAACAGCAATGGAAGTAAGTGCTCAGCTTGGAGGGTTGGGAATCAATCGAGGGAATTTTGCAGCTTGTGCTGTTAGAAATACGGATACAAAAGCAGTAGATGCTAAAAAAATTAAAGCTATTATAAAACGAGAAGTTGATAAATATCAGCTTGTTACGCAATGAAAAATGCTCACCGTGTAAACAGCGAGCATTTTTAGTCGAAGCGATGAACATCAATTTCTGTTTCAGGTAAATTTGTATACTTTATGAGCTTGACTTCAAGAATGCCGTTTCTGCACGTAGCTTTACTTCCTTTTCGGCTGACCGTACAAGGGAGTTGACACTCTTCTGTGAAAGGTTCACCATCATACGTACCCGTAATCGTACATGAGTAAGGTGTATAGGCAACCTTGACTTCTTCAATTTTATTAGAGGTTGGAAAAGAAAGTTGGACGATACATTCATCGTGCGTTTGAAAGACGTTTGATGTTAATGAACTTCGCTGTTGCTCAGAAGAAAGCGGCTGATGGTACATTTGATGTGCTTGCTTAAAGAAGTCGTTTTCTTTCATATATTGTGGAAAAGACTGACCCATTGCGTTGGATAACACTTGCTGTACATATTGATCGATATCTTTCATATTCATCTTTCCAAATCCATTTTCTTTAAAAGGTGATTTTCCAAACGGAAACATAGCGAACCTCCTTTAGCGACAAATGCCGTTTATGTAGCTTATGAATGCAATAAAAATAGGTGCATATCACAAATGAAATCGCCTTTTCCATATTTGGAAAAAGCGATTGAGAGAGAGGATTAATTATACATATGTTACAAATGCCTAATAGGTGCTTATACTTCTTTTCGTAATAATGAGCATCCAAAGTGCATCATAGAAAATAGATGTGCTATGATAATAAGTATTAAACCGATGGGCGTAGTAGAGATTTAGTGAAAAAGGAGCGGTTGATAGTGCACAATTCATTTATCACGGATTCAAACAAAGAATCGTACCAAAAGCTTGCAGCTCTCATTCCAGCTTTTAAAGAGCGTGCTCAAGAAATTGATGAAAAAAGTAGCTTTCCTTTCCAAAACATTGAAGACTTAAAAAATGTTGGTTACACAACATGGTCATTAAGTGAAGCGAATGGAGGGGAAAACTTATCTCTGTATGACTTTCTATTGTATCAGGAGTTAATTGCTCAAGGTGATTCGTCCACGGCGTTAAGCATTGGCTGGCATATGGGCATTACGATGGATCTTCGTGATAAGCAGCCGTGGAAGCCAGAAACGCTTGAATTTTTATTTGGAAAAATTCAAAAAGGAGCGCTTGTTAACAGTGCGGCAACGGAACCGAAAACAGGGAGCCCTACGAGAGGAGGCCTTCCTGAAACCAAAGCAGAGCGTACAAAAGATGGCTGGGTGTTAAATGGCCGAAAAACGTTTACAACGATGTCACCTGTACTGGATTATTTTTTAGTTAAAGCTTTTGTGCCAGAAGCAAATCAGGTAGCACAGTTTATTATCCCAAGAGATACCCCCGGACTTTCGATTGAAGAAACATGGGATATGATTGCAATGAGAGGAACTGGAAGTCATGACTTAGTGCTGAAAGACGTTTGGATTCCCAAAGAATATTTAGCTGAATATATTGGTGGTAGTAAAAAGCCTGGCGCAAACGGATGGTTATTGCATATTCCAGCATGCTACATTGGCATTGCTATCGCAGCGAGAGACTACGCAGTAGAGTTTGCTAAAACCTACTCACCAAATAGTATAGAAGGAACAATCAGTGAACTTCCAAATGTGCAAATGCAAATGGGAGAAATTGAGCTTGAGCTTATGAAAGCACGTCACTTCATGTATAGCGTTGCGCGCAAATGGGATGAAGGACAAAAGCGTGAAGAATTGGCAGGAGAATTAGCTGCTGTAAAGCATGTGGTCACAAATAGTGCATTTCAGGTAGTAGACAAAGCAATGCGAATTGTTGGTGCACGCAGCTTGCAGCGACAAAATCCTCTTCAGCGCTATTATCGTGACGTGCGAGCGGGTCTTCATAACCCGCCGATGGACGATATGACGCTCATTAATTTAGCAAAACAAGCGTTTAAATAATCATACTAAGAAAACGGCAAGAGTGGAATTAAGTAAACATCCGCTCTTGCCGTTTTTTTACAAATATTTATTTTTATAGGTCAAGCATCTATGCATAACATGTTTAAGCTACATAGACTGTAGAGAATATTTAGTGAAAAAGCCAAGGTTTTTTGCTGAATATCAAGAGATGAAAGGAGACGATTTTTTATGAAAAGAGCAGTTGCACTTCGTGCTATTTGCTGTAATGGAGGAACAACTCCGGAGCCTGTTGAACCACCTACTTCCCCAACACCACTTTTAGGTACTTTATTAACGCTAGTAAATGAGCGCGTAACATTAGAAATTTCATCAGGTATCGAACCAACAATTACAGGTGTTTTATCATTTGTAGGTACAGACTATGTAGTTGTTGTTGAAGACGATTTATCCGTAACATTCGTTTTAGTTTCTCAAATTGAAACGGTAACACCACTTTAATTAAAAGGAGGAATAATGGTATGTTTGAAAGCTTATTACTTTCTCAATTGGCAAGATATGTTGGTCAGCGAGCTGAAATTGGATTAGATAACCGAATCATTGATGGAGTTATTACGCTTGTTGGTCCTGATCATGTCACGGTTGTTGAATCGATGGGGTATGGTGCTATGCCTGTATTTGTCCCCCTAACTTCTATTAACACAATTCGTTTCTTCACTGCCTAAATTAATCCAAGGTTTTAATGAAATCGCTCCAATTGGAGTGATTTTTTTTTGTGATGCTTTTCACGTGATCACGAACGTTGTATACAGTGAAATCTCGGTAGCATACCGAATAGCGCTTCATTAGCTCATTTAAGACGCTGACATCTTCGTACATACGCCCATCTAAAAAAGAAAGAACGGGAAATCCTCCAATTGCTTTTAGAAAAGACGTACGATAAATGCGTGGCCCCATAGGAAATGCGTAGCCTAAAAGCTCATTTTTTGAGCGAATGGACCGTCCGTGCACAACACCCATTGGCTTTAATCCATTGTGTGGTGTTTCTTTCCACCTTCGTAAATTTCCATACAAAATAGCAGCGTCTGAAGGAATAGAAGGTAAGTGATTTGAAATAACTGATAAAGCGTTGGGATCAAGCCAGTCGTCTGCATCAAGCTCTAGTACGAATTCTGTATCAACTAAAGGTAGAAGGGTGTTTAGAGCGCGTGCTTTTCCTCCATTTTCTTTTTGAATGAGCTGAAAGCCTAGCTGTGATTGAAGAAAAGCTAAGTCTTCAACAGTTCCATCCGTAGAGCCATCGTCAGCTACAAAAAGTTGTTTCTTTTGAAAAGAAACGCTTTGAATGAAGCATGAAGAAACGGCTGTATGAATAAATGGCTTTGCGTTATAAGCTGCTAGCATAATTGATAGAGGAGAGCTGGCTTTATGCTCAGTAGTAAACTGATAGAGTTGGCTAGTTTCTAAAAAAGCAGAAGCAAGGCGGGTTTCTTTTTGAATTCCCATCTTCACCGCTTTTTTTGTATCCACAGGTATGCATTGATCTGAAGGAAGGGTGCGTACCCAATATGCAAACATCGCTTCAACAAAAGGAAATGCGTGTATTTCAGGAAATGGAAATAATTTTAAATCGGCGCTTTTAAAAAACAGAGGTAGTTTTAACTCTTCATCTGTTAATGGATAAGTGTATAGCTTCATTTTATCTAGCGTTTGCTTTTTTAAAAGCGGAAGGTTTACGTCGTCTCCTTTAAATAAAAACAATACGTGCTCCTTATTTAAACGTTGAACTCTTTTGTTAAGCTCGCTTCCTATACAACTAGAAAGAGATATAGTATCCGCGTGGTACGGAATCAATTGCAGAACTTCTGACTTGGCAATGACGGTAACCGACGCACCGTCGCTCAGTTTGGCTAAAAGCTGCTGAATTATATGCGGACTTTCATGCCCAAAAAGAAAAATGTGCATATTTGTCATAATACTCTCCTTTTAACTTAGTCAATTATAGGCTGAACGCTAGTTTTTTTTAAAATTTCCATGCATACAAGGTATATATATTCTATGAGGTTTGGATTAATGTTGAGAGGTAGGTTAATAGCATAAAGATAATAATCTCGCCTATAGCAAGTCTTACTTCCCAGCATAGAGTAATAAGAGGATACAGCAAAGACGGAGTCTAAACTATGTATAGGATGTGTAGAGAATGAAAGTGATGACCATTTTAGGTACGAGGCCTGAAATTATACGTCTAAGTTTGATTATTGACAAATTAGACCGCTATGCAACTAAGCATATTTTAGTTCATACAGGTCAAAATTTTACCGCTTCCCTTAGCGACGTATTTTTTCAAGAGTTACAGGTTAGAAAGCCAAACTACGTGCTTGCTAATCAGCAAGCCACGTTAGGACAGCAACTTTCAACAATGTATGCTCAGTTAGAAGCAATTTTTTTGAAAGAAAAGCCTGATAAAGTTTTGGTGTTGGGTGATACAAATAGCGGACTAAGTGCAATTCTAGCAGAACGTATGGGAATTACAGTGATGCATATGGAAGCTGGAAATCGTTGCTTTGATCTCGAAGTACCCGAGGAAAAGAATAGAAAAGTAATTGACGCCATTTCAAGCATTAACCTTCCTTATACTCCTCAAAGTAAAGAAAATCTTATTCGAGAAGGTGTTCCAAAGAACCGAATTGTGGTTTCTGGAAATCCTATTTTTGAAGTGTTAAACCATTACGCTCCTCAAATTAACGCAAGTTCTATTTTAGAAGCACTAAGCATCAAAAAAAATGATTATTTCTTAGTCACGATACATCGTGCTGAAAATGTTGATTATGAAGACCGTTTAGTTGAAATTATGAATGGTCTTAATAAAGTGGCCGAATCATTTCAAAAACGTATTATTTGCAGCATTCATCCACGAACAAAATCACGCATTGATAAGCATCCTTCTCTTCAAATTCATCCACTTGTTGAGTTTCATGAACCATTCGGCTTTTTTGACTTTGTGAAGCTTGAAAAAAATGCGCTTTGTGTTTTAACAGATAGCGGTACCGTTCAGGAAGAATGTTGCTTGTTTCATGTTCCAACAGTAACGGTTCGAAAAACAACAGAACGTCCTGAAACGATTGATTGTGGAAGCAACATGCTATCAGGCTTAAACGGGGATCAAATTGTAAACTGCGTCAAAGTCATGGTAAATCAGTCAAATAGATGGTCTTACCCGGAAGGCTACGATCATCCGGATGTTTCAGATAAAGTAATAAAAGTAATTTTAGGAGGTCTTAACAGTGTTTAAAAACCAAACGATTTTAGTTACAGGTGGCACAGGCTCATGGGGATACGAATTAGTAAGGCAGTTATTAACGCTTGACCCAAAGGAAATTAGAATTATTTCACGCAATGAATCCAGTCAATTTACAATGAAGCAAGAGTTTGACAACGATCCAAAGCTTCAATTTTTAATAGGGGATATTAAAGAAAAAGATTCATTGATTGAAGCATGCCAAGGCGTGGATTATGTGTTTCATCTTGCAGCTTTAAAACATGTTCCCGTCTGTGAAGATCAGCCGTTAGAAGCATTAAAAACAAACGTACACGGTACGCAAAACGTTATTGACGCAGCCATCATTTGTAATGTGAAGCGCGTAATTTACATTTCAACTGATAAAGCGGCGAATCCATCGAATTTCTATGGACTTTCAAAGGCCATGGGCGAACGTTTAATTATTCATGCGAATACACTAAACACGAAGACAAAATTTGTATGCATTCGCGGTGGAAACGTACTTGGAACAAACGGAAGCGTTATTCACGTATTTAAAAAGCAAATTCAAGAAAAAGGAAAAGTAGGAATTACTGATTTAGACATGACGCGCTTTTTCTTAACGCTAGAAGATGCAATCAAGCTTGTCTTTAAAGCAACATTTGAAAGCCTTGGCGGTGAGATTTTCGTTATGAAAATGCCAACATGCAAAATCATTGACCTTGCTTATGTGTTAATCGATGCTTCAAACAAAGAAAATGTCGATATCGAAATACTAGGCATTCGTCCTGGTGAAAAAATTCACGAATTGCTTCTGTCGGAATACGAAAGCACAACAACGATTGCTTATGATGAAGAATATTTTGTCATCTTACCGCCAATTCATATTCCAGGTCTAAAAGAGCATTATGCAAACTTTAAGCCTGTGAACCTTGTGAACTATAATTCTAGCAAAGAGTTAATGACGAAGGAAGAAATTAAAGAGATGTTAGAGAAAGGACGGTTTATCTAAATGAAAATACTAATCCTTGGTGGAAAAGGAATGGCTGGTCACGTTATCACTTCTTATTTTAAGCAAAAACCTCAGTACGAAGTAGTCTATACATCAAGGGATTTAGATGACAAAGAAGGATTGTATGTTGATGTAACAAACGCAACTGATCTTGAAAAGTTAATGGAACAAGAAAAGCCGGATATTACGATTAACTGTATTGGTATTTTAAATCATCATGCGGAGCAGCATAGTAAACTTGCTTTCCACGTTAATAGCGTTCTTCCCCATCAGCTTGTAAAATTAACGGAGCGCTACCAAGGGAAGCTTATTCATATTAGTACAGATTGCGTCTTTTTAGGGGACAAAGGCAACTATACGGAAAGTGATGCTCCTGACGGGACATCCATTTATGCTCAATCCAAGCAGTTAGGTGAAATTATTAGCGATAAGCACCTAACGGTTCGAACTTCAATCATTGGACCTGAGTTAAAAACCGACGGAATTGGCCTATTTCTATGGTTTATGAAGCAAACTGGAAAAATCAAAGGCTATAAGCGAGCGCTATGGAACGGTGTCACAACAATAGAGCTTGCTAAGGCAATTGAAGTGTTTATTCAACAGGACGTGACGGGACTTTATCATCTTGCAACCGAGCCGAAAATTTCCAAATTCGACCTTCTTCAGCTCATGAAAGAAGTGTTTCAAAAAGATGATGTTACGATTGAAGAAGATGAAGTATTTGTGTTGGATCGCACCATTAAAAATACGCGAATAGACCATATTTACACGCCGCCTACTTACCGAGTCATGCTGGAAGAGATGAAAGATTGGATTCAAAAGCAATGAGAAAGCGCATCCTTATTACCGGAGCAAGCGGTTTTACAGGGAAGCACGCAATCGTGCATTTTATGAAAAAAGACTATGAAGTAACTGCTGCAATGCGCAAGGAAATGTCTTGTGAAGGTGCAAGCGTAGTTAGCTGTGATTTAGAAAACGAAGACCAGGTCATGAAGCTCGTTGAAGACGCAAATCCTCATTATATTCTCCACCTTGCTGGTCAAAATCATGTCGGTAGCTCATGGGAACAGCCTTTATCTTACGTTAACAGCAATGTAATTGGAACGCTTCATTTATTAGAAGCAGTGAGAAAAAAAGTGCCTACTGCTCGAATTGTAGTAGCCGGATCCGCGCTCCAATATAATCCTTCAGATAGTTCAACATTGACTCATCCATATAGCTTTTCAAAAACGATGCAGATTCTAGTCTCAGAGGCATGGGCAAAGCTCTATAATCTCGATGTGGTTATTGCAAAGCCTTCAAATTTAATTGGACCTGGGCATTCCAACGGTGTTTGTTCGATTTTTGCCAAAAAAATTGCTGCTATGGAAAAAGGCGATGAAAAGAAAGAGCTTCACATTAGCAATTTAGAAGCCAGGCGCAATTTTATTGATGTGAGAGACGCTGTTGCAGCATATGAACATTTATTCTTATTTGGTCAAAGGAAGGCAGTTTATGAAATCGCCTCCTCTGCCTGCTATTCATTAAAAGAAGTTGCCTCTATGCTGAGAACGCTTGCTCACGTAGATTTCCAGATTACGAATGATGAAGCGAACAGTGAACCTTTCTTAATACCAGATACGTCACCCCTTCAACTTATAGGCTGGAAACCAAACTATTCGCTTGAGAAATCGCTTTTAGATATTCTGACATTTCATCGACAAACCAAGGATTAAAGTAGTACACGTTTTCATATAAATCAATAAACAAAAGAAAGCTCTCTAAAAAGGCAGCTTTTCTTTTTATAAGGAGGGGAGTGTAAATAATCAATATTGAAAATAAAGTTTGGTTTTCCATAAAAATATGAAAAAGAGTAGTTGTCAAATGGTTGATTATAAGTATAATAGAGATTATAGATTGTGCAAACGTTTTCGCTATAAAATGAAAGCGTTCTATTTTTAGGGAGTTGTACAAGCGGTTGCACAAGTCAAACATAATAGGTCAACGGAGGGGTTAAAATGAAGAAAGCGTTATCAGTTTTCATGACTTCAGCGCTAACAGTAGGTATGTTAGCAGCATGTGGTCCAGAAGAAGGCGCAACAAGCACGACACCAGGATCTGGGAGTGGGGGAGAAAAACCAGAAAAGCTAGTTGTTTGGGAAGATAAAGATAAAGGACCAGCACTAGACTATGCAATTAAAAGTTTTGAAAAAGAACATGGTATTAAAATTGAGTATAAAGAAGTAGAAACAACAAAAATTCAGGAGCAGCTAGCATTGGACGGGCCTGCCGGAACAGCTCCAGACGTTGTAACAATTCCTCATGATAACATCGGTCCAGCTGTTACAAAAGGGTTGCTTGCAGAGTTGACAACTACTTCAGATGAGACAACATCTCGCTTTAGTGAATCATCAATTGATGCAATGACGTTTGACGGCAAGCTTTACGGTTTACCAAAAGCAACGGAAACGCCAGTACTTGTGTATAATAAAGCGTTTATGAAAGAGGCTCCAAAAACAATGGACGAACTTAAAGCCTTTTCAGAAGACTTCACAAAAGACGGGAAGTATGGCTTTTTAGCGCTACTGGATAACTATTACTTTGCACATGGTTTCCTAAGTGGTTACGGTGGTTACGTATTCGGTGAAAAAGACGGTTCATTTGATACAAAAGACTTGGGTGTCAACAATGCTGAAGCGGTTGAAGCAGTTGACTACATCAACACTTGGTACCAAGACAAGCTGTTACCGAATGGTATTATTGGAGAAAATGGTGGTAGCGCATTAGACGGTCTATTTAACGAAGGTAAAGTAGCTTCTGTTATGAATGGTGCATGGTCTTTCCAAGGCTATAAAGCAGCGGGAATTGATATTGGTGCCGCTCCAATGCCAAAGTTACCAAACGGTGAACCAGTTAAAACGTTTATGGGTGTAAAAGGTTGGAACGTTACATCATTCTCAACTAATAAAGAATGGGCTGAAAAATTTATTGACCATATCACAAACGACGAGAATGCAAAGAAACGCTTTGAGTTAACACAAGAAATTCCACCAAATACAGCATTGCTTGAAGATCCAATTATTAAAGACAATGAGTTAGCTTCTGCAGTTGCTATGCAATCTCAAGATGCAGTACCGATGCCGTCAATTCCTGAAATGTCAGAAGTTTGGCCTCCAATGCAAAGCGCAGTTCAAACCGTTATCACGGGTAAAGCAGATTCTAAAAAAGCTCTAGATGAAGCACGTAAAACAATTGAAGAAAACATCAAAGCAAACCACAGCGGTAAATAAATCAATCTGTTTAAGGAAAGAAGTACCTTTGATTCTTCAGGGGTACTCTTTCCTTACTAATAAGGCAAGCGTTTGCGCTATGAAAAGACTTACTATTTTGCTTATTTAGAATGAAAAGGAGAGGCCATACATGGAGCTAAAACATGCTGAAAATCAGCCCGAGCAAACATTTCAAGGTAGCAACCATCGTAAAATAGCGTTAGGATTATCAATCATCCCCGGGTTAGGTCAGCTATATAATCGTCAAATTCTAAAAGGAATGTTGTTTCTTTTACTTACTATTTCCTTCGTTGTTGTATTTAAAGATTTTTTGAACATTGGTTTATGGGGACTTGTGACACTTGGTGAAGTGCTGCCGCGAGACCATTCAATCTTTTTGCTAGTATACGGAATCTTGTCCGTTATTTTACTCGCGTTTGCACTCGGGTTTTATGTTTTTAACTTACGTGATGCCTATAAAAACGGAGAGAAGCGTGATTTAGGACTACGTATCAGTACGGTAAAAGAGCAATATCACAATTTACTAGATAACGGATTTCCGTATCTCATGATTTCACCAGGTTTTGTTCTTCTTGTTTTTGTTGTCATTTTTCCAATTTTGTTTGTTATTTTATTAGCATTTACAAACTATGATCTCTACCACTCACCGCCAGCAAAGCTTGTCGATTGGGTAGGATTTAAGAACTTTATTGATATGGCAACGGTGCCAATTTGGCGAGAAACGTTTATCAGCGTGTTTGCATGGACGTTAATTTGGACATTTGGCGCAACAACCCTTCAAGTAGCATTGGGCATCTTTTTAGCGATTCTAATTAATCAAAAAGATTTAAAAGGGAAAGCAATTATTCGTACTGTATTTATTTTACCTTGGGCAGTACCAGGCTTTGTTTCCATCCTAGTGTTTGCAGGAATGTTTAACGAGACCTTCGGAGCGATTAATAATGACATCCTCGCTTTTTTAGGAATTGAAGGAATAAATTGGATGACGGAACCGCTTTGGAGCCGAGTGGCTTTAATTATGATCCAGACATGGTTAGGATTTCCATTTATCTTCGCAATGACAACAGGTGTGCTTCAATCAATTCCAGAGGAGTTGTACGAAGCGGCAACTGTAGATGGGGCAACGGCTGTTCAAAAATTCATGAAAATTACGTTACCGCTTGTTCTTTTTGCAACGGCACCAATTTTAATTACCCAGTACACGTTTAACTTTAACAACTTTAACGTGATTTACTTATTTAATGCTGGTGGACCTGCGGTATCAGGTCAAACAGCTGGAAGTACAGATATTCTAATATCATGGATTTATAAGCTGACGATGACGACTCAGCAATATGGAAAAGCTGCAGCCATTACAATGTTATTGTCAGTGATTGTTATCACTGTGGCGCTATGGCAATTTAAGCGCACAAAATCATTCCAAGAAGAGGATATGATGTAACTATGAGTATAAAAACAAAAAAAACCATTCGTCTCACTTTATCATACGCAGTTGTACTAGTTATGTTTGCCATTATCTTATATCCAATTCTTTGGATTATTGGTTCGTCTTTAAATCCCGGAGATAGCCTGTCTGGTTCAAAAAATGTTTCCGGAAAATGCTACGTTCAAGCACTATGCAGCTCTATTTGATACGAGCCAAAGTAATTATTTAATTTGGTATGCGAACTCGTTGAAAATTAGTATCTCAACAATGATTTTATCTCTTATTTTAGTTAGCCTAACTGCCTATTCATTTTCTCGTTATCGATTTGTTGGAAGAAAAAATGGATTATTAACGTTTTTGGTGTTACAAATGATTCCAAACTTTGCAGCATTAATTGCTATTTTTGTGCTTGCGACGGTTACAAAGTTAATTGATACACACCTTGGGTTAATTTTAATCTATGTAGGTGGAGCTATTCCAATGAATACATGGTTAATGAAAGGGTATTTAGATACGATTCCAAAAGAGCTAGATGAGTCCGCAAAGATGGACGGAGCTGGGCATCTTCGTATCTTTTTCCAAATCGTTATGCCATTAGCCAAACCAATCATTGCTGTTATTGCATTATTTACGTTTACAGCTCCGTTTGGAGATTTCATTTTAGCAAAGGTATTGCTTCGTTCAGGCGAAAATTACACGCTGGCAGTTGGTTTATATGATATGATTTCAAGACAATTCGGAAATCAGTTTACAGCTTTTGCGGCAGGGTCTGTACTCATTGCCGTTCCGATTGCTCTTTTATTCCTAGTTTGTCAAAAGTACTTTATCTCAGGCTTAACAGCCGGAGGGACAAAGGGATAATTATATGAATCTTAATCGTATAGGAATGCACAGCTTCCTTATATAAACATCAACACAAATAAACAGGCACAGTGAAATGTGCCTGTTTATTTGTGTGCATCTTGTAAAAAGGAATAGCATGCTTTTTCAAACGCTGCGACGCTGTTTGAGAGCTGCCACTTTTCAGCTTCTTGCTGTCCGTTAACTTTTAACTTCGCAAGTAGGGCAGAATCTTGAATTAAGCGGCTAATATCTTTCCCAAGTCGATTTTCATAGCGATAAGACATTAAGCAGGTTTCTTCATGACGACCGTATTCGGTATTCCCACCTGCATAGACACATACGATTGCAGCACCACATTTCATTGCTTCAAGCCCCGGTAAAACAGCTGTTTCATAAATGGACGAAGTAACAAAAATATCTGCTCGGTTGTAATAAGCGCACAGTTCATAGTCATCTTTTGGAGAATAAAATAAAAAGCCTTCCTTATTTCGCAAGTCTTGTAGAGTAGGAGACTGAGCAAACTCATTTGGTGGACAAATCAGGTTAATTCGTACACTTGGAAACTGTTTTTTGACAACCTTTAGTTGCTCAATTAAATAATCCTGATCCCGCTGCCAAGAATATCCGCCTTCTGGTATTCTCACAATAGCAGAGATGGTGAACGGTTTTCTTTTATTAGAGAGTGAAAGCTTTGAAAAGTTAGGGTTGACATAAATAGGAATATGTTCACCTTTAATCCCATGAAGTAACGAGATTAATTCTTGCTGATACCGTGAGATGACAAGCAAATAGGGTGTTGTATTGTAAGACTGAAAAGAAACGCTTTGTTTAGGAAGAAACACGGGCTCGTAGCTCAAGCTAAAGCGCGCGTGAACGCCTTTTCCTTGAGCGCTTGCAGCTGCAGCAGACGGAACGGTTGAGTAGAAGTTTGAGATAATTAAGTCACTGTTGGGATAGTCTTGCTCCGTTATCACAGCACCAAGAGTCCTTGTAATCTTTGCTTTTACGTCATACTCTATGTCACCTTGTGGAGGCATTAAAATGGTTACATTATGCCCTAAATCAACAAGGCCGTTACTAATATCAGCAAGCATGCGCTGAGCGCCACCTTTGCACAGCGTTAAAATAGGAAACGTAATGTTTAAAGGCGTATTTAAAGATTGAGTTGTTAAAGAGTTAGCCTGAGCAGATGAATTCTTTTCAAGATTTACCATGTTGGCTAACACGGGACGATGAGCTTCTTGAACTGCTTTTACTTCAAGATCAATTTCCGACGTATGTTTTTTTGTTCCCATCTCATCATGCACGCGGTAGTGAACAAGCGGTTCATTAAGGTAATAAAACTCATAAGCAGGAACGCAGCGCAGCCAGTAATCATAATCTTGGGTAAATCGAAGAGCTTCATTAAATAAGCCAAGCGTAGTGAATACCTCCATTTTCATCATGATTGTACAGCCGTTAATGCTACATCCAATTTGAAGATGTTCAATAAAATCTAGCTTGCGGTCAAAATAAACACCGGCTAAAGGCACAGTTACTTCACTGTTGTTATTAATAAGTGCATAGTTTGAATGACTAATATAAGCGTTATGTGCTTTCATAAAGTTTAGCTGCTTTTCTACTTTATCATGAACAAACAAATCATCCGAGCTAAGCCATGCAAAATATTCGCCCGTTGCGTGCTGAATACCCATGTTTAAAGCGCTGGCAGTTCCTCCGTTTTGCTTTTCTACATAGCGAATTTGATTTAAATAAGGCGTGATTTTTTCAGTATGCATCGTTGATCCGTCATTTACCACAACCACTTCGATGTTTGGGTACGTTTGTCCAAGTGCGCTTTCAATTGCCTGATTAACATAGGAACAATTATAAAAAGGAATAATAATTGATACTTTTTCCATTTTAAATCCCTTCTTTCTTTCATGCTTAAAATGAAAGGCTTGTTATAAAATTTGAAAGAATAAAACAGTTGAAAAATAGTTTTATTGTCCAAGCACTTTTAGACAAAATTCATATAATAAAATGTAAGTATATTTTAATTTAGGGGGAGAATAAATTGAGACCTATTGATGACTTTAGTGCAAGCGTGCCAAGTAACTTTAATAATAGTTTAGATCGAGTCATTCCGACTAGAGGAACTGTTGTTTTAGCTGAATTCGGACTAGCTGTTCCTCGTTCTGGTTCCAATGTTTTGTTAGAAGGGACCGTTGGTATTCGCTCTTTCTTAGGGTTACCAAACATCTTAGTTAATGTGTTACGTGACGGTGGTATTATCGGATCTGTTCAAGTAAGCACGCTGGCAGTAAATGAAATTCGACTTGCTACATTTCAAATTGTAGATGCAAATGCTCCTGTTGGCTATCATGCGTACACGATTACTGCTGAGTCGTTAAATCCGCTCCTAACACAAGCTCGTGTTACCGGTCCTCTAACGTTTACTGGAACTACAATTGGCCCTGTTTCATAATATGAACGCTTTCTATTCGTTAACATTTGGCGGATAGAAGGGGTTTTTTAAAGCTGAGAGAGCATTTGTTTAAAGTGAACCGCATATTCCTGCGGTGAAAAATGCTGAATAATATGCGTAATACCTTGATTTCGGATAGTTTCACGCAAAGCTTTATCTGTAAGAAGCTCGATGCCTTCTCTGATTGCTTCCTCAATATTACCTAGGGTGAAAAATTTTCCTGTTTGATTATGAATAATAAAGCTTTTGACACCGTCAGAATCCGTTGATAAAACGGGGCATCTACATACCATGGCTTCTAATACAGCATAGCCGAAACCTTCTACTTTAGAAGTTGAGCATAAAAATCCTCCAGAATCCCCAATGGTTGAAAAATACTCTGCCATTTTGGCATGAGGTTGATTGGCGTAAATAGTTAAATGACTTCTAAGGTTGAGCTGGTCAAGCAAACGCTCAAACGCTTCACGTTCAGCTGGAGTTGAAAGCGTATTGTCTTCGAACATCCAAAGCTTGATATCAGAAGAATGTTTTATAATATCAGCTCCAATGCGAAGGAAATCACGCCAGTTTTTATTATCCTCAAGCCTTCCTACCCATCCGATAATTGGTGTAGGATGCTTTGGTAGCGGTTGATAATGAAATTGCTTTGTATCAAAACAGTTATGAAAGCAAAACTGTGATTTTGAAGAGAAGTATTGCTGAAAAGCATTGATAAGATGAGGGGTGTTAGGATATAGAATGGCATCGCTATAGTTTTTAATATAAGAATGCGCATCCCCTTTCAAATAAGCATTTGTGTACTCTTTATCCGTTCCTAATCCTTGCACTTCATAAATCAAATGCCCCTTATAACCTAAATGTCTCAACCTTTTTAAAAGAAGATAATCTGTATTAACAATAATAGCGTCATAGCGTCCTTTTGAAATAATTTCTTTTATTTTTACATCTTCATTTGTCACAAAGACAGAAGCGTTTACTTTGTTTTGCAGACCAGTTCCAGACTGCGTATATAAAAAATCACATTGGATATCTGATTCAGACAAAGCGTAAAAGCGCTGTCGATTTAGCGTTTCAACGCCACCGCTTGGAATATAAAACGTAAATAATAGTTTTTTTCTATCTGAGTCTACGGGTGTTACTGTAGTAGGAAAGGATGCTTTAATGACAGGCTGAGCAGTTGTTTCTTTACAAAGTGGCCAGTACCTAATCATATGATCTTCTACATGTTCAATCGTTTTTTTGAAAAAGGCTTGGATAAACGGTTCTGTTCGTACGATGTTCCAAAGCTTAACCTCTTGTAAATCACCTTGGAAGTAGCCATATGAAGGATGGCCACCGAAACAAAAATGTGGAACGATTTTTCTTCGACGGCTTAAAATTCCTTTTTTGACAAATTTTCCATTAATATACAGAGAAGGAATACGATTGTGATAAACGAGTGCAAGGTGCGTCCATTCTTCCACTACACAAGGAAAGACAAGCGTTGGTGTAAAATGATTTTTCCCCACTTCATAAATAGAGATGCCGTTCGTTCCAACGGAAATGGCAACGGACGCTTCAGTATTGTTGAGAACTTGGTCATCATCAGGCGCAATGACAAACGGCTGGTTTTTAAAGGTAGATATACCTGAGCGAGCCTCGTTTTCAAGAAACTGTTCCTTTGAAGGGCGTACCCAAAATTCAATCGTAAATGTATTCGAAATAGGAACAGAAGTCGGTGGGTCTGCTTTAAGTTGTTCACTACCTGAAAATGATGCGTAAGAAGAGTGAAGCATTGGAAAGGACCTCCTCTTTTTTAAATTTTACATATAAGCATATGTTTCCATTTCATTCATGCTATTTTATACATATATGTTAGAGGGGGAGTTTATGTTCATTTGACATAAAAACTCTCAATAAGCACGGATTTAGTATTGGTTCATACGTTAATGGAAAGGAGGAGTTTAGATAGTGAAAAAAGTATCGATTATTGTACCTTTTTATAACTGTGTCTATATCGATCAAGCACTTGATAGTGTGTTTAAGCAAACGTATCCACACATTGAAGTTATTGTAATCAACGATGGGTCCACTGAACACTATGAGAAAATTACCCCTTACTTAGATCGAATCATTTACATTGAAAAGGGAAACGGAGGGACGGCTAGCGCATTAAACATGGGGCTGAGTCGTGCGACCGGAGATTATATTTGTTGGTTAAGTTCAGATGATATGTACTCCACAAATAAAATTGAAAATCAGCTGGCATACATGCTTAAAACTAACGCGTCTTTTTCCTATACAAATTATCATTTAATTAATAAGGTAGGGGCAATTACGTCTAGAGGAATCGGTATTTACTACCCTACTCGACTTCAGATACTAAAAGAGATGAGCAAAGGTAATTTTATTAACGGCTGTAGCGTTATGATTAAAAAAGAAGTATTCGACCGGGTAGGGATATTTGATGAAACCTTACCGTATACGCATGATTATGATATGTGGCTGAGAATTATCGAACAGTTTTCTGTTTACTATATTGATGAGCCGCTTCTATACTATAGAATTCATGAGAAGATGGGAACTATGCAGCATGCGCGAACTATTAAAAAGGAAGTAAAACGTGTGAAAGCTGCTCATAAAGATTCCATACAGCAAGTGATTGCACAAGAACAAGCTAAATAAAAAGAGCACTGTTTCAGAGTACGAAACAGTGCTTTTAATTATGTTAATAGTGGCTATGTTTACAATGACTGGATTGAAGTTCTTCTCTTGGATGAATGTAAGCACCTTCGAGTTGGATGGTTTTACTGCAACCACTTGTTACGTTTTGACAAATGCTTACTTCTACGCGAAGCTCTTGCTCACGGTTTATGCATGAAGGAGTTACGGTAAACTCGACGCTTGTCACGTCACTTTGAACAGTTGTACCTGTCGGTGCATAAAGGTATACGGTTTCTTGAATGGTAAAGGGAATGGGGTTAGATCGACAAATTTGACCAGTTGTTTGATCAACTAGCTTAAGCACATAACGTCCTTGTTTTTGCATGACTGCCCGATAAAGAGAGGAGCAATTATCTTCGTCATTTACTTTCTTTTTCGTACGCATCATTGAGTTGGTTAGTTCAGTCGTAGTAATGCCTCGTTCTGGTGAGGTTGGACATCCATTTTCATCTACAATCATAGCTTCAATAAAAAAGCGATTGCGCTGTAACAGAAGTTCGCATAAATTAATGCCGTTAATAATTTCATCGGTTCCATCGCTTTTGAAGACGTCTAGCTCACCCTCGTACTTTTTTTGTACCCAATCATAAAGGTGAAATGCATTTACACAATGAGTTTGGTGAGAGGATGACACTGTTATATTCATTCCTTTCTAGTAGAATCTATGAGTTAGTATACTCAAGTTCCTATAGAAAGTGTGTTAGGTAAACGTCTTAGTTTTTTATGCATTTTAGGAACGTTTTGTAAAAAGGGGTTATATACTTTTAAGTGTATTTAAAAAACGAGGTGAACATACTGTGCCATATATTAATCGGTTTTTAGGGAATGCAAACGGGGCTATTACATTTACGGGAAATACCTTTGGCCTCAGTAAGCAAAACAATGCAAATACCCCCGGTACTGCCCATTCTATTGGAACCTTTTTTAGCGCAAATGCAAGCTCAGTGGATGGATCTTATCCGATTGGTACAACGGCTGACTGGCGGCAAAATGCTTCAAGTACCATATTGCGGTTGCCATCTACAACAACTAGAATTTTATACGCTGAACTAATTTGGGGTGGTTTGTATACATCCACAGATGAAAACGTCAGCGCCTTTATTAATAATTCAATTACGTTTCGCACACCTTCAGGAAGCTTTACTATTGCACCTGACACCGCTACGCGCTCAACGCTAACCGTATCTCCGAATCTCTTTTATGTACGAAGTGCCAACGTAACGAACTTAATCACAACTCCAGGAACATATACAGCTCTTGGAGTTCCAGGTACACAAGGAAACTTAGACAATACGCTAAACTCAGCGGGATGGACACTTGCTGTTGTATACGAAGACCCACTGCAAAGATCTCGGAATCTATCCCTTTTTGTTGGAGCTGAGCTAACGAGTAGTGCCGGGACTTCAACGGCGACGGTATCTGGTTTTGGTACACCTGTAACTGGAGCTGTCAACGGACGTCTACTAATTAGTTCAATTGAAGGGGATTCAGTCATAGTTGGAGACCAATTTTTATTTGGTCCAACTCCAACAACGCTTCAAGCAGTATCAGGTCCTAATAATCCACTTACGAACTTTTTTGCATCTCAAATTAATAATGATGCCGGTACCCTCGATACGTCAGGTACGTTTGGGAACGTCAACCATCCTATTGGAACCAATATTTCAGGTGCTCGTCAAGGGTGGGATATTACAAACATTGATGTATCACCGTGGTTACAAAACAATCAATCGACTGCGGCAGTCCGAGGAGCCACTAGTGGAGACACGTATGTCGTCAATACTTTGGGGCTTCAAATTGATATTAATGCACCTGTCTTTACAATTAATAAAACAGCTAACGTGTCATCAGCAAGAACTGGAGACGTTATTACGTATACCGTTACGATTCAAAATACAGGAACAGCAGTAGCAAACCTGGTGGTTGCGACGGATGCGCTGTCCAATGCGACTACCTTTGTACCGAATAGCTTATTTGTGAATGGAGTGCAACAGCCTAATAAGAATATTCAAAGTGGAATTTCTCTTGGTACAGTAGGCATTAATCAAACCATTACTTTAACCTATCAAGTTCAAGTAGCTGGGCCGTTAACAAATGTTCCGCAGCTGTCCAATCAGGTCTTTATTGAATATCGATTTGAAAGTACACCTGGAAACACGTTGACAGGTGCATCATCTTCAACAATTAATAATGTAACAGCTGTCAATAGGCCTCCAACAGTTCCCAATTATACCGTGACAAATCCAGAAGATACGCCAGCAATTGGCCAAATAGTAGGAACTGATGTAGACGGGAATCCACTGATATACCAATTGGGAACAGCACCCGTAAACGGAATTGTAACGGTCAATCCGAATGGTCAATTTGTCTATACGCCCAATTTGAATTTTAACGGAACAGATAGCTTTACTGTTGTTGTAAGCGACGGTCAAGGAGGAACAGCCGTTTCAACGGTTACTCTTATTATTACACCGGTCAACGATGCGCCAGTTACGCAAAATTATTTTGTTCAAACGCTAGAGGACACCCCGCTTACGGGGCAAATTTTTGCGACGGATGCAGATGGGAATCCGCTGACGTTCAGTTTGCAAACAGCACCAGCAAATGGCGTAGTTACGCTCAATGCTGACGGAACTTATACGTATACACCCAATATAAACTTTGACGGAACGGATCAATTTACAGCCTTAGTGAGTGATGGTCAAGGAGGAACAGCTGTTTCAGTCGTTACCATAACGGTTATTCCCGTGAATGACCCACCTGTTGTTCCAAACTATACGTTTACCACACAAGAAGATTCAGCAGTAATAGGAGCGGTTGTAGCCGTTGATCCTGATCAAGATTCGCTGACGTATCAGCTTCAAAATTCACCTGCAAATGGCGTGGCGGTTGTGAATCCAGATGGAACGTTTACGTATACGCCAAACCTTAATTTTAATGGGACAGATGCGTTTACAGTATTAGTAAGTGATGGTCAAGGAGGAACAGCCGTTTCAACTGTTACCATTAACGTTTTACCAGTGAATGATCCACCAGTTACAGGGAATTTATCATTTACAATCAATGAAGATACTACGTTATCAAATCGCGTGACCGCTACAGATCCTGATGGAGATCCTTTAACGTTTTCCCTGCAAAATGTACCAACAAATGGAACGGTACTTGTCAATGCAGATGGCACGTTTACTTATACCCCAAATTTGAATTTTAATGGAACAGATGTCTTTACTGTGTTGGTGAGTGATGGTCAAGGGGGAACAGCGGTATCCACAGTAACCGTTACGATTCTACCTATTAATGACCTACCAACGGTACCCAACTATACGTTTAATACACAAGAAGATGTATCTGTTGTTGGAACCATTGTAGGAAATGATGTAGACGGAAATCCTTTAACATACACACTTCAAACCCAAGGAACTAACGGAACGGCAATTGTTAATGCAGATGGTACGTTTACGTATACGCCAAACTTAAATTACAATGGTAGTGATCAATTTACAGTACTAGTAAGCGATGGGCAAGGAGGCACCGCTCTTTCGACTGTTTTTATTACCATTACTTCGGTAAACGATGGTCCACTCATCCCGAACTACACGTTTACGACGAAAGAAGACGGACCGGTAATTGCTAACGTTGTGGCAATTGATGTAGATGGAGACCCACTTACCTATACGTTGCAGACGCAAGCAACAAACGGGGCAGCGGTTGTCAACGCAGATGGCACGTTTACGTATACACCAAACCCGAATTTTAACGGCACGGATGTCTTTACAATTTTGGTGAGTGATGGTCAAGGGGGCACCGCTGTTTCTACAGTAACCATTAACGTGCTGCCAGTCAATGACCCTCCTGTTACATCTGATTTGTTTTTTACCATTGCAGAAGACACGGAGATATCTAATCAAGTTGTGGCATTTGATCCAGACGGAAATCCTTTAACATACACACTTCAAACCCAAGGAACTAACGGAACGGCAATTGTGAATGCAGATGGGACGTTTACGTATACGCCAACCTTAAATTTTAATGGAACAGACGTGTTTACAGTATTGGTGAGCGATGGTCAAGGAGGAACAGCAGTCTCGACCGTAAATATTACGATTGTACCGGTCAACGACCCACCGACAGTTCCTAATTATACATTTTCAACATTAGAAGATGTGCCTTTATTGGGTGCTGTAGTAGGAACAGATGTCGATGGAAATCCGTTGACGTACACGCTGCAAACGCAAGCGAGCAATGGAGTAGCTGTTGTGAATGCAGACGGGACGTTTACGTATACGCCGAATTTAAATTTTAATGGAACCGATGTGTTTACGGTGTTGGTAAGCGACGGCCAAGGTGGGACAGCGGTTTCAACGGTAACGATTAATGTTCAGCCGGTCAACGATCCGCCAGTGACAGTAGACCTAGCGTTTACAATCAATGAAGATAACGTTATCTCAAATCAAGTACCTGCTAGTGATCCAGAAGGAGACCTGTTAACGTTTAGTTTGTTAAACGCACCTATCAATGGGACTGCAGTTGTCAACGCAGATGGGACGTTCACCTACACACCAAACCTTAACTACAACGGAACAGATACCTTTAGTGTTCTTGTATCAGACGGTCAAGGAGGAACAGCGGTTTCAAATATTTCTATTACAATCGTATCAGTCAATGATCCGCCAGTTGTTCAAGACCAAACGATCACAACAACGGTTAATATTCCAATTTTAAGTAGTGTGCCAGCTTCAGACCCAGAAGGAAATGCGTTAACTTATACAGTGGAACAGCCACCAACAAACGGTACGGTTATATTGAACGGAGACGGGACTTTTACGTATACACCGAATCCAGCATATGTTGGCGGAGATCTGTTTACAGTTCTTGTCACTGATTCAGAAGGAGCGACAGCACTCTCAACAATAACTGTTACTGTATTAGCGACCAACGGAAACACAACGGCTCAAGACGCGCAGTTAACGACGCCAGAAGATATTCCTGTGCAGGGGCAATTGGTAGCGACAAACGTATTAGGTAATCCGCTTGTCTATACTCTTCAAGGTCCACCTGCTTTTGGAACGGTTACGTTAGATAGCGCCACAGGAGTATACACCTATACGCCCAACCAAAACTTTAATGGCAAGGATTCATTTACCGTATTTGTGACGGATAACGCCGGAGGAAACGCAATTTCTTCTCAAGTGATTACGGTTACGCCAGTGAATGATCCGCCAGTCGTACCAAACTATCAGATTACAACGCTTGAAGACACGCCTATTGCGTCAGTGGTTATCGCAACAGATGTAGACGGTAATTCACTCACATACTCACTTCTTGTTGCGCCAACAAACGGAGTAGCTTTGGTAAATACGGATGGCACCTACACGTATACACCGAATCCAAACTTTAATGGAACAGATCAGTTTACAGTTCTCGTTGATGATGGTCAAGGAGGAACAGCAACATCCATTATTACGGTCACAGTCGTTCCAGTGAATGATCCGCCGGTTGGACCAAATGAAATCTTCGTTACAACGCTTGAAGACACTACGCTAATTGGTCAAATTATTGCAACAGATCCAGACGGGGATGTATTGACCTATGCTCTTGAAAATGCACCAATAAACGGAACAGCCGTTGTTAACCTGGACGGAACTTATACGTATACGCCGAACCTTAACTATAACGGCAAGGATTCATTTACGGTGCGAATTAGTGACCCATCTGGAGCATTTATTATTACGAATGTAATGGTCACCGTTATTCCAGTAAACGATCTGCCAACCGTTCCGAACTATGCTTATACGATTCTAGAAGATACCGCTTTGAATAGCACAGTTGTTGGGACAGATGTAGACGGAGACCCGCTCACCTATTCACTAGCAGCTCCACCTGCTAATGGAACCGCAGTCGTTAACCTAGACGGCACGTTTACGTACACGCCAAATCCAGACTTTAACGGGCAAGATAATTTCTTTGTGAACGTACAGGATCAAAACGGCGGCACCGCTATCTCGGAGATTGTCATTACCATTGTACCTGTCAATGACCCACCAATTGCGCCGAATGTAATTACGGTTACAACGAATGAAGACGTTGCGGTAGGAGGCACAATTAACGCAATTGATCCAGACGGAGATCCATTGACGTATACGCTTGAAGACGCTCCTATTAATGGAACCGTAGTAATTGACTCACAGGGCTCGTTTGTATATACGCCCAACTTGAATTTTAACGGAACGGACACGTTTGCGGTTCGAGTAAGTGATACAAGCGGAGCATTTATAGTTGTGAACGTACAGGTCACTGTGAGCCCAGTTAACGATGTGCCAACCGTACCGGATTATCAGTTTAGTATTAACGAAGATACTGTGCTAACAAACCAAGTCGTTGGTACGGATGTAGACGGGGATCCGTTATCGTATAGCTTGCTTTCTCCACCGGTGAACGGAACAGCCGTCGTGAATCCAGACGGGACGTATACGTACACGCCAAACGAAAACTTTACCGGAACGGATAATTTCTTTGTGCTGGTGACTGACCCTAATGGAGGGCAAGCGGTATCAACTATCACAATAAACGTATTACCAGTAAAAGACCCACCGATTGCACCAAATGTAATTGAGGTTGTAACGGATGAAGATACGGCGATTACAAGTGCTGTAAACGCCGTGGATCCAGATGGAGATCCATTACTGTATACCCTTGAAAATACGCCAGTAAACGGAACGGCAGTGGTGGATCCACAAGGTTCGTTTTTATACACACCAAATCTTAATTACAGTGGACCGGACACATTTACAATCCGAGTAACCGATACGGCTGGGAACTTTATTATTGTAAATGTTAACGTCACGGTTGTACCGGTAAACGATCCACCGATTGTACCAAACTATCAATATACGATTTTAGAAGATACGATTCTTATCAATCAAGTGTTTGCTACCGATGTAGACGGAGACCCATTAACGTATATGCTAGCTTACCAAAGTAGCTATGGTATAGCGACTGTGAACCCGGATGGAAGCTTCACATATATTCCTAACCCTAATTTCGTTGGCGAAGATAACTTTGGCGTAACGGTTAGTGATGGGCAGGGAGGTACAGCTTTATCCATCATTACGATTACGGTTACACCGGTAGATGATCCGCCGATTGCGCCAAATGAAATCATGATTTCTACACCGGAAGAAACGCCTGTTACAACTCAAATTGTCGCAATAGACCCAGAAGGATTACCGTTAACGTATGCGATTGAAGACGCACCGATTAACGGAACGGTTATCATTGATAATAATGGCGTGTTCACCTATACACCGAATGAGAATTTCACGGGTGGAGATACGTTTACCGTTCGAATTACGGACGTAGGTGGAAACTTTGTTATTACGACCGTGCTGGTTATGGTAACACCTGTTGAACAGCCGCCGGTTGTGCCGAACTACTCAATAACCACTCTACAAAATCAAAGTGTAACTGGCACAGTTGTTGGAATCGATCCAAACGGAGACCCGATAACGTATAGCCTAGGGCAGCCTGCACAAAATGGTGTGGTGACGGTTAGTCCAGATGGAAACTTTATTTATACGCCAAACACTGATTATGTAGGAAGCGATTTATTCACCGTCATCTTAGAAGATACAACAGGATTAACTGCTACTTCATTTGTTAACGTAACAATAACACCAGTAAATCGTACGCCTGTTACAAATGATTTTACCGTTAATACACTTGAAAATACGCCGGTAAGCGGGCAAACGCCAGGGGTTGATCCAGATGGAAACCCAATTACCTATTCTATATCAGGACTTCCATTTAATGGAACACTAACGGTAGATAGCGCGACAGGTGTATACACGTACACGCCAAATCCAGGCTTTGTAGGTATTGATTCGTTTACAATTGAGCTTCATGATAATGCTGGCGGCGTTGCTCAATCTCTTGGAACAGTCACTGTCATTAGTACGAATCGTCCGCCAACCGTAAATGACTTGTCCATTGCAACGCAGCAAGGATTACCGGCAACAGGGCAATTGATTGGAACGGATCCGGATGGAGACCCAATTCGCTTTAGGCTAAACCTAGCTCCTTTAAATGGAAGCGTAGTGGTCAATAGTGACGGAACGTTTACGTATATACCGAATATTGGCTATATTGGTACCGATAACTTTTCAGTTATCGTAGAGGATACGCGGGGAGGGCGAGGATTTGGAACAGTGAACGTAACGATTACCCCAACTCCTCCACGGTTTACCGTACTTGGTGCAGAAGTGACAACGCTTATTAATCAACCAGTTAATGGATTAGTTGCTGTTAATGATCCTGAAGGCGATATTGTGTCTTATCAAATTAGCGCCCAGCCTCAAAATGGAACGGTTATTCTTAATCAAGACGGGACGTTTACGTATACCCCGAATCAAAATTTTGTTGGGGAAGGTTTCTTTGACGTCATTGTTACGGATGGCAATGGTGCTCAAGGGATAGGTACGGTTATTATCAACGTACTGCCGTCTTCAAGTATAATCGTAGTTATGGATTCTGAAATTTCTCTTGAGTTTAATACACCGATAGACGGGCAAGTTATGGCGACAAGTACGACGGGGCTTCCGCTATTGTATACGCTCCAAACGCCGATACAAAATGGAACGGTAACGGTCAATTCCGAAGGTACGTACCGCTATGTGCCAGCAGCTGGATTTTTTGGTTCCGATAACTTTTCGGTACTTGTAACTGATTCAGAAGGTAACGCAGAGATTGCTAATGTGGTTGCTGTCGTTCAAGGACCGGTTAACGCCCAGCCAATTGTCACAGACCAAACGGTTCAAACGATTGAGGGTCAGCCTGTATCAGGAACTGTTATTGCAACGGATCCAAACGGGCAGCCGCTGACGTATACGCTTCTTGGAAGCGGAGCTGTGAATGGAGTTGTGATGTTAAATCCAGATGGAACGTTCACGTATACGCCAAACGCGGGATTTGTTGGCAATGATGCGTTCAGTGTACTGGTAGAAAATCCACAGGGATTAAACGCTACTACTACGATTGCCGTTGTAGTTACGCCGTTTCCAAATCAGGTTGTTGCAGAGAATCTCGTCATTCGAACAGTCAGTAACCAGCCTGCAACTGGTCAAATAATCGCAAGAGATCAGCTTGGCAGACCGCTTGTGTACTCACTCAATATAAGTCCTTTATATGGAACAGCAGTAGTCAATCCAGATGGATCCATTCTCTATACGCCAAATGCAGGGTTTAGCGGCCAAGACCAGTTTAGTGTACTCGTTGTAAATGACCAGGGAGATCAAGCGATTTCTCAAGTAACAGTCGTTGTGGATAATCCAGCAAGCACAATTATCGTTCCGGATACAACCATTCAAACAGTCCAAAATCAAAGTGTTCAAGGTATTGTATTAGCGAGTGATTCTCAAGGCAGACCGCTTCGTTACTCCCAAGGATTCATGCCAGAGAACGGGACGGTTGTGGTTCATCCAGACGGAACGTTTACGTACACGCCAAATCCACAGTTCTTCGGAACGGATTCGTTTACGGTATTTGTGCAAAATGACCGAGGAGACTCATCTTCAGGAGTAGTAAGAGTTGTTGTTGAAGAACTTCAAAGTGAAATCACGGTAGAGCCACTTACAGTGTCTGGTCAGCAAAATCAGCCGGTTAGCGGTCAAGTGGTAGCAACAGATGCGCTTGGACACCCATTAACGTACGCTGTCGGTATCGGACCAGCAAATGGAACGCTTCTCTTTAATCCAGACGGAACGTTTACCTATACGCCAAATCCAGACTTTGCAGGCATTGATAGCTTTACGGTAATTGTTCGAAATGATTTGGGTGATTCAGTCACGGTGGTTGTATCGGTAGTTATTGCTAGTGCTGGAAGTCAAGTAACAGCAGATGACCAAAACGGAACGGTTGTCGTAGGACAGGTGCTTCAAGGGCAAATTGTAGCAAGTGATTCACAAGGACGCCCGCTCACTTATACGGTAGCGACAATGCCGAATTCTGGAACGGTTGTTGTAACCGCAAGCGGTGCCTACACGTATACGTCAAATCTTGGTTTTGCTGGAAGGGATCAGTTCACTGTTATTGTTCGAAATGATTTAGGGCAAGAAGCATTTTCGGTTGTGACTATAGACGTAACCTCATCAGCAAACGTTATTACAGCAAATGATGTAACGCTACAGACAACTTCCGGAACACCTGTAAACGGCTTGTTTACAGCAAGCGATACGCAAGGGCGCCCATTAACGTTTACGCTTCGCACGGTACCAACGAACGGTCGAGTGACATTAGGTGCAAATGGTCAATTTGTCTATACGCCAAACGCAAACTTTGTAGGGACAGATTCATTCTCCGTACTAGTAATTGATGACACGGGCGCAGCAACTACGGCAACCGTAACAATTACAGTGATTGAAAATCAGCAAGACGCACCAATTATTAAAGATCAAGCGTTTACGCTAAACGTCAATGAAATGATTCAAGCTCAAATTGTTGCCAGGGATTCACAAGGATTACCGCTGGCCTACGGAATTGTCACTCCACCGCAAAACGGAGTAGCCTTCATTAATCAGGAAACGGGCGTAATCACGTACACGCCAAATCCAAATTTCGTCGGAACGGATTCTGTTGTGGTGAGCGTGACTAATAGTGCTGGTGTAACATCGACAGCAACCATCACCTTTATCGTCCAACGCGGTATCAGTTTTAGGTGTTCAATTATTCTCTAAAGAATTCTCAAAAATCCTTTTGTATAGTACGCTATACAAAAGGGTTTTTTAAGAGGAGGCTCGTCATGAGGGAAATAAAGGTAGTGCCGTACAAAACAGAATGGCAAAATCAATATGAAATAGAAAAACGATTATTAGAAGCGATTTTTGGTGCCGAAATTCTTAGTATTCATCATATCGGCAGCACGTCCGTACCTGGCTTAGCAGCAAAGCCGATAATTGATATTTTAGTTGAAGTTAAACAAATTTCGTTGATTCATACATATAATAATGAAATGGTAAAGATGGGCTATGAGTGTAAAGGAGAAAATGGAATAGAAGGAAGACGGTATTTTCAAAAAGGAGGAGAAGATAGAACTCATCATGTTCACATGTATGAACAAGACCATTCCGAAGTGGGTAGACATTTGCGATTTAGAGATTACTTAAGGAAACACCCGGATGAGGCATGGGAGTATGCATGTTTAAAACAAGAGCTAGCTAAAAAGTATCAATACAGTCCAGCAGAATACGTAGAAGGAAAAACTTCTTTTATACAAATGATTGATCAGAAAGCGCTTAGAAAGTAAAGGACTTTATCTTTTATATCAAAACAAAATCGTGTACAATAACCTTTGTTAGTAAAAGTGAAGGAGAGTGCCCGCTTGAAGCCCGTTATTAAACAAACTCAGGTTTCGAACAGCCGAAGAAAAAAAATGATGTGGATTGGAAGTTTTTCATTAATTTTGCTAGTGATTGTACTATGTATAGCAATTTCAATTTATGTAGGTCTTAGCTTGACCAAAAAAGAGCGACAGCCTGTAACAGAAAATCCAAGTACGTATGGTTTAACATATCGCGATGAAGCATTTACAAGTAGAGATGGAGAAACGGAGCTTAAAGGGTGGATGATGGAGCCACAAAGTTCTCCGAAAGCTACTATTATTATGTCTCATGGCTACGGAGGAAATCGTCATGATTTAAATGGAGGCTTTCTTCCTTTGAGTAAAAGTTTAATAGAAGCTGGATATCGAGTGGTGACCTTCGATTTTCGAAATGCTGGAGAATCACAAGGAGATCAAACGACAATTGGTGTAAAAGAACAGCTGGATTTACTGGGAGTCATTGATCGAGTGAAGGAAGAAACAGATGAGCCCATTGTTCTATACGGAATTTCAATGGGAGCAGCAACATCACTGTTAGCAGCTGGTCAAGAAGAAGCTGTCCAGGCAGTCATTGCGGACAGTCCGTTTAGTGATTTAAAAACTTATCTCGAGGATAATCTATCAGTATGGTCAAAGCTTCCAGACTTTCCGTTTACGCCACTTACGCTAGCAACGGTTCCGTATATTGCTGATTTAAATCCTGAAGATGCAAGTCCAATACAAGCAGTTGAAGAAATTTATCCTCGTCCTATCTTATTTATCCACAGTAACGGAGATACGGCTATTCCGTATACAGAAAGTCAAAAGATGGTCAAAACACACCCCGATGAATTTGAGCTTTGGGTGCCTAAAGATGTACCGCATGTAAAAGGGTATAGTGAATATCCTACTGAATATGTGAAAAGGGTGACGGAGTTTTTGGATCAATCTTTATCCCTTCAATAACAGCCTTTGAGTGAAAGCTCAAAGGCTGTTATTTTTGTTTATTCAGATGATAAAGGAGCTTGAATTGTGCCATCTTCTACGAGCTCAAGATAGAGATTACGAAGGATATACGTTTTGAAAACCTCAAGCTTTCTTCCCTCAATCTTTGTCACGTTTACTGCTTTTAGTTCTTTAATAAACCAGCCTTTAGAATAAAGATGAGCCATATAAGTTCCCTCCGTAATTAGAATAGAAATGCTTTTATTATCTATGCTGCAGAGTGCTTGAACTATGTGATGAGAAACCGAAAAAGTTTTTTTGAGAAAAAGTGATCCAAGCACAAGAATTGTCCGTTTATCTAGTAAGAACAACTTATTTAAAAAAATTTAAAAGAAGGTGATCCAAACTGATAATGAATTCGTTAGGTAAGTAACGAACGCACTTAGAATAAAAAATTCAAAAGAGTGTGATCCAAATTTAAACTTCATTCGTTAGGCAAGTAACGAAGATAGGTCACAGTCAAAAAAGAAAAAAATTTTTAGGAAAAAGTGATCTAAGAATAAAAAAATTTCGTTACGAAAATGTAGAAGAAAAAAACAAAACTAGAGGAGAGTGTTTTTAAATGAAAATCAGCAAAAAATTAATAGCCCCAGTACTAGGTGCATCACTTCTTGTTCCCACGATGGTAAGCGCAGCAGAACCGGCACAAATGCAGCCGACAGTTGTGACACCAGCAGCAGATTTACGTTCCACTCTTGATCAGCTATTGTCTGAACATTTCGTTTTAGCAGTAACTGCAATGACGAAAGCTTAAATCTATCCGAACTATTGAAGGTTACCTCCTTTAATAAGTCGATTAAACCATCATCTTTTATGGTAATAAATCCAACGATATACGTTTGGATAGTGGCGACGAACGTAACATCTTGTTCTAAGCGATTTATCCAGCCTGCTTGACCTGACCAGATATCAAGCTGCTCAGTTGAATAGTGCTCGCGGTTAATCGTTTTAATCGTTTGTTGAAACAAATCTAATGAAATATCTGCATCAGCTTATTAAGCGAGTTGAGTCGCTAGAAGCAGCGAAAATGAAAGAAGATAAAGTAAACGAAAATCTTTGAGAAGCGTATTGGAAATCCTGAACGCTTTTTTAATGGGCATTTCTTGGTTTTATTATCTTATTTTTCGGAATAAAAAAAGTTTTTTAGGGAATTGATAAAAATATGAAACTTTTTCTAATTTGTTACGTTTAATAAGGTAGTAGAAAAAGGGGGGATGAACGTGGCACCAACGAAAACAACGTATCTAAGAGATTTATGCTTAATGTATCAAGAGGCAAGTTTTTATGCAACATCCATTCCACGTTCATGCGAAAAAGCGGCCGTAAAATATTTTCAAATGAAAAAGCAAGAAAAGGTAATTGCATACTTAGATACGTCTTTAATCGGATTTTATGGTAAGAGAGGATTTTACTTAACGACCGACGGACTTTATTGGAAGTGTTGGCGTAAAAAGAAAGGATCGATAAGCTGGAATGAGTTTCAACAGCTTACATCTATCTCCCTCAGAGGAGAACAAATTATCTGCTTCAATGATAAAGAGATTTTTCACCTAAATGAAAATGCATATTCTGCTAAGAAGTTAGTAGACTTATTGCAAAAAATTCAGCAGCTATTGTGTCACCATTCACACGAATTTATGTGCAGAGAACATACATATCCATCAATTTCGTTAGAAGAATTAACATCGATTTGCGCATCTTTTCAAGAGAATAACCCGCTACTAAAAGCAGAGCAAGTGTTGGCAACAACAGATCAGTTAGGCATAGAAATGACCAAGGAAATTAAAAACCGCTTACCCGTAGCCAAAACAAATCACATTGTTGCGCATTTAAGTACATATCCCCATCAAAAAACCGAAGGAATTACGATATGTGCAGAGGGAATTTATTTTTCAAAGTCGTTTACAACGCTCTACTATCCATGGAACCTCTTTCGATATGTTCCAATATCAGTAGGGGCTGAGGAGCTTCGAGTGGCCAATAAGTACTCGTTATCATTAAATCATGCGTTTATGTCAAGTGGTGAAGTGATGTCATTCTTAAAACAAATTAAGCGCCATATTCACAAAACCTATGAAAAAGACAATACGAGAAAAATTGATAAACAAACGTTAAGTCTATTTGTATAAGCTAGCAATTAGCCATGTGAAGGAAAATTTCTTTAATTGAAGCTGGCAGATGAAGGTTACAATATAGTTCATAGATTGAATCGGCGTTATGGTCATATGAAGCCCAATATTTCTTTTCCTTTTTCAGGTAAATAGAAAAAGAAATAACTTGCTGTTTGGTTTGACTTGTTTTTAAGGAGATATGAATAACCGGGTTAGTAATCGTATATTCAGTATAAAGCTCTTCTGGAAAATGCTCTATAGCAGTGAGCTCACTATGCTTAATAATGTTCGCTAGTTCAATAAGTTTCATCAGTTCACCCCTATCGATTTACTCGTTTGTATCCTATACCTATTGAAGAAACTTTAAAAATAGACTCTTTTTTTATGGCTCTGTTAAAATTTAATGTTGATAAATGCATAAAAGTTAAAGGAAACCCTATAAATACAGTTTCCTCTACTCTTGTTCAACTAACTCGAAACTTTTTTGATGGAGTAAATTGCTTGTTCAGCTCCAAATCTGGTAATCGTTTGCTCTAAATTCATACCTATTCTTTCTAAGAGTTTACAAGAGGACTTATTTGCAGTTTGAGTTTCAGCAATTACTTTTGATAATTTTAATTCATTTAGAGCATAGTTAATTAACAATTGAACAACTTCTGTCGCATAACCTTTTCCCCACCATTTCGGTAAAAACTGATATGAAAGTTCAAGGTGAACTTTTTCGTGGTGAGGGTCAAGAGACACTAACCCTATGAAATTATCTGTGTGCTTTTCTCTAACAACCCAATAAAAAGAGTCATTGCCTGAATTGAGCATATCTGCAAATACTTCTTTAATGGAGTTATCTGAACGTATTCCACCAAGAAATTTCCTAACTTCATCATTTCCATATAAATTTTTTACATCAGTATAATCAGGTGCTTCAATGGTATTAATTAAACATCTTTCTGTCTCAAACAACTAAACTCCCCCCTAAAATACCATTCTTATTTCGTTGAATAATAGCTACACAATGAATTTTGACAGTCGTAAACTGTCATATGTTTCAGTCATTTCAAATACGAATGACGTTAAAAGGAATTCCTTAATATGCTGATTGGTGCTTTCGTTACTACGACTATCAACAAATAAGAACCAAGCCAGATAATTATCAAGATATTTCGTAGCCACGCCTTTAAATCGGTCTATCCATCGTTTTAAGCGAGAATGTAGACCGTTGACATTTTGGATGTGATACAAGCCCTTAATAACGTGCTTTCCACCATCTGACTTAATTCTGTAATGTTCTAAACCTTTTTCTTTTGCATAGGTTTTGTATGCACGCCAAGCATCGGTTACAATCACGTTCTCGTTGGATAGTTTAGAACCAATCAAGGCATCAACTTTCGGTTTTACAATACGCCCCATACAAGCGACTTTAGAGACGGTGGCTTTTGTTCGGTCTCTGGCAACAAGAACACAAACCTGTTCGTGGCTAATCCCTCTGTGCTTGGATTTACCGCCACGTTTACGTGGTTTACGGTCAGCAATGCCACGTTGCCCCTTTTGAGAGTATAGGAAATAAGTCTCGTCAATTTCAACGATACCTTCAAATTGCTCAAAGTCCATTTGTTTTAGGGCATTTAAGAGTTTGTGTCTCCAATAAAAAAGTGTAACCCAAGTAACCCCTACGATTTCAGCCGATTTTCGCAGGGAATATCCTTTAAACATACAATCTACAAATGTAATCCATTCATTGCCTTTGCGAGTACGGAACAAAACAGTGTTTGTTGTGTCGGTAAAAGTTTTATTGCAACACTTACAGCGATAGCGTTGGCGACCATTATACTTTCCGAAACGAACAACGTGTTCCGATGAACAGTGTGGACACTCAAATCCTTCCTTGAAGCGAGTTTCTCTCATTTCATTAATTAACCGACCACCAGCAGAGGAAGAAGGGTCAACATAGCGTTTAACCCATTGATAGACCTGTTCCTTTTGGGTATGCGGTAATTTGTCAATATACTTTAACAAGTTGCCAAACGCTTTGCCCACCTTTACAACCTCCCCCGAATGCTTGTTCTTATATTTATAATATCAAGATTTCGGGGAGTTATCAAATATCAACATTTACCTTTAACAGAGCCTTTTTTATAAGAAGAGTGAATTTGACTAGTTGACGTTTTGTCTGAATACAAATAAAATTCATATAAAGAAGTAATTCCCTCATTTAGAGATTAAAAGAGTTTGGAAGTGACAGGGGGGTCGTCATGTTGGCGAATGTAGTGGTAGACCAGCGGAAGGTTTATATTGATGAGCTAACCGTAGTTGGGGTTCCAATTCGTACAACGGATCGGGCAGAAGAAAAAGGAACGGGGACAATTCCAGCCCATTGGGACATGTTTTACAAGCAACAAATGGCAAATAAAATTGCTAATAAGGTAACTGGAAAGATGTTTGCGTTATATACAGATTATGAAGCGTCGAATCCGATTGAATTTACGTTTGCACTTGGATATGAGGTCACACCAGGTGGAGAGTTAAGAGAAGAAATGCGAGAGTTTACTATTCCTGCTGGTGAATATATGGTGTTTACAACTGCTATCGGTCCGGCGAAGAAAGTAGTTTTAGATGCTTGGTCGTATATATGGGAGTGGTCGAATAGAAACGAGCGAGCGTTCGTTTTGGATTTTGAGCTATATGATGAGCGCTGCATTGACCCTAATTTCAGTCAGGTTGATATTTATGTCTCGATAAAATCGTAGTCGTTTTAAATGTCTAAAGGAGTAAAGTTGTGATTAGCAATGATTTATTACAAGCGTTAAAGGATGGGTATAAACAAAGAATTAAATGGGTATTTGCCGTTCAGCTTACTTTGTTTTTAGTTGTTGCTACTTTGCTTATTATCAGCTTCATAACAAAGTTTACCGTAAGTCAGCTTAGCTTTATTTTAGCCTGTGTAAGTGCAAGCTCATTTCTTTCTGCAATCGAACATATTATTTTAAAACGAGAGAAGTGGCAGTGGACATTTGAATTCATTCTTTCACTTTTCTTTTTAGGCCTTGCTTTGTTTTTCTTTCTTCATTAATAAAAAGAGGCTGAGACATAAGTAGTTCAGCCTCTACTATACCTGACCGATTGAGAGTTCATAACTTTTAATCGGTCAGGTTTTTTGTTGATTGGGAAAAACCAGTTTGGAAACAGGGTGGAATGGAGCGTAGGACACTCGACTCCTGCGAGAAAGAGAGGGAAAACGGAGATCCCGCAGCGCAGCGAGGAGCTCAGGTTCCTCCCCGCGGAAAGCGAGTGGCCGTAGCGCAATGGAACGAACGTGTTCAGACGAACCAAAGAGATGGGAACAGCTAGTGTTCGTCTTTTAGAAGCAATCATTGTGTTATGTCCGACCCTCTTTTTTAGCTTGCTTTTGATTGGCGTCTAAGAGGAGAAATATGTCCATAAGTGAACGTACGCCATAGCCATTCCATAGGGCCAAACTGAAACGAGTTAAACCACGCTTTGCTCCATGCTGCTTGAGCAATAAAGATCACGATGGCAATTGCTGTACCCAAGCTCAAACTAACGTGATTGTATAAGTTGAAAATGTTAAATAAAGTAAAACAGATAACGGTTTGCGCCAAATAATTAGTTAAAGCCATGCGACCGACAAATTGAAGCCAGCTAAGTCGCTTTTTCCAAGCATCTAACTGCAGTAATCGAGTTAAAGTAGCCATATAGAAAAAGCAAAGAGAAAATCCACTTAGGTTTTTAAAGAGATCAGTAGCAGCCGATTTGTACACACCGACATCCCATAGGCCTTGCAGTAATAAAAATAAGCATATAACAAAAGGGATGCTTAGGGTACCGGTTACTATCTGCACCTTTTTAATAAAAGGAGCGTAAGCAGAACCTTCAAAAATCCCTTTTTTCCCAGCATATAAGCCGAACAAAAAGAACGCAAACACGGGTATTAGCGTAAATGGAATATTAATCAAAATTGGAATGACCTCAACTTTTATTCGGTAAGAAAGCCATTCTAGGTAAGGAGCGCTTTCATACATATAAATGTATGTGGGCAGCACATCATCTGCATTTCCTAGTCCAAGTTCGTCCATCATATCAACTGGAATGAAAAAAGTCATGGATAGAAGAGCTAAATAAATAGCTAACAGACTGAAAGCCCATTTAATGAGAGTTTTAGGCATGCGGTTATAAAAAGCTACTAATAAAAAGCCTCCAACTGCGTAAAGGTGTAGAATGTCTCCAAACCATAAAAAAATTAAATGAAGCAACCCAATGATTAATAGAATAGAAGCTCTTCTAAAAAATAAGCTTTTCATCCGTAATCCCTTTGCTTCAGCTCGCTTCATAAACAAATAGAAACCTACTCCAAATAAAAATGAAAAAATGGTAAAAAATTTAACTTGAACAAAAAGCTGCAGAAATGCATATACAACTGCGTCTAGGCCTTCATAGGGTACGTCTACACTGTATAGCTGATTGATGAAATTAGGTGAATGAAAAGCGGGCATATTGACGAGCAAAATGCCAAATAGCGCAAAACCTCGAATGACATCTAACATAATGATTCGCTCACTTGGTTTAATCGGTGAACCTTTCAATCATGATTCAACTCCTTTTCAATTAATAATGTAGCGCAAAAGTCTACGGTTTTACATAACAATATGGCTATCTTATCATGAACAAATAAAAAAAATGACAAAATATCCATTGAAAATGATAAAAAAGTTTCACAACTAAAAAGTGCGCAACTATGGATAATAATGGTATGATAAGAAAGAAGATATTATGAAAGGTGGAGAAAAGATGAAAACAGCACTTGTTTTAGGCGGTACACGTTTTTTTGGCACGAATCTCGTTGAAGAATTGCTCGCGAAAAAAGTACAGGTTACCATTGCAAACCGTGGACAGCGTGAAGATTCGTTTGGTGATCGAGTAGAGCGAATTAAGTTGGATCGCGTTGAGAAACAATCCATTATAGAAGCAACACGCGGGCGCAAGTGGGATGTGGTTTTTGATCAAATTTGCTATTCATCTCATGGCGCTTTAGTAGCTGTAGACGCTTTTCGAGATAGTACAAACCACTATGTACTAACATCTACCTTATCTGTATATGGCTCTTCAAAAGAACATTTTCACGAAGAAGATTTTGATCCATATACGTACCCAATATCGTATGCTAGAAAAGAAAATATCTCTTATCAAGAAGGAAAGCGACAAGCTGAAGCCGTACTCTTTCAAAAAGCACCTTTTTCAGTAACTGCTGTACGCATTCCGATTGTATTAGGTGATAATGATTATACGAATCGTCTTCGCTTTCATATTGATAAGGTGATGCATCAAGAAGAAATAGGTTTTCCTGATATTGATGCACAGCTCAATTTTATTTCACGAGAAGAAGCCGGAGCGTTTTTAGCATGGTGCGGAGAGCAAAAGCTAAAAGGACCGATTAATGCATGCTCTAACGGCGTCATTTCGCTAAAAGAGTTAATGAGTTTAATAGAAACTGAAACAAACCAGCAGGCGAAAATTACGAAAAGAGTAACGGATGAGAACGCGTCACCTTATGGGCTAGATCATTCGTGGACCATGAGCAATGAAAAGGCTAGTTTTTGGGGATATGAATTCTCTGATGTGCGCCAATGGCTGCCGCCTTTAATTAAGAAAAAAGTAGCTGAAGCAAAAATTGTTCCGTTATATTAAGAAAAGACTGCGGGTTCGTAGTCTTTTTTTTGATAAGCAAAATGATGTTAACATACCAACAGTGGCGTTATACTAGAAGTAATTATAATGAAGGAAGTGGGACAAAGTGGCGAAGCATCATTTTCATTTAAACGCAAATTGGCCAGGAGGACGCAATGAAGTAGGCGAAATTCATTCTGGTCAGTTAAAAACACAAATCTCAATCCCACCAGAAATGGATGGACCTGGAATCGGTACAAATCCTGATGAAATGCTGCTTGGAGCAGCTGCAACATGCTATATTATTACGCTTGCTGCAATGCTTGAAAGAAGCGGTATTTCGCAAGCAGCTCTTACAATGGATTCAGAAGCAGTCGTGGACGTCACCAAAGGTGTGTTTACCTATGAAAAAATCATTCACCGTCCACATGTTGTGTTAGATTCAAAGGATATGGAGAAAAAAAGTCGCGTGCAGCGCCTCATGGAAAAAGCGGAGACCTCCTGCATGATTTCACGAGCAATTCAAGGGAACGTAAAAATTGAATTAGAAGGTACGATAGAAGAAAAAGAAGCTTAATTCAATGTAAGCTTCTTTTTTTCGTTTGACGAGCAAAACTATGACTGAAAGAAATGAGAGTTATAGCGTCTAGTTATTATATCTGAAATTTAATTTTAGGCAATTAATTTGTATGGATAGTTGTGTGATAACCAATCATTAAGACTTGTTTTGATAAGTAATTCACTTTACTTATAAAGCGCTTTCAAAAAGTCGTAAGACTATTAAAAAAGTAAAAAAAATTAAAGAAATATAGCGATTTCATTTTGATTGACAGGCTTAACAGTGGTAAAATAGAGACAGATATCAAATACAAGTACTGGAAGAACATCCAGCTTGTAAAGATGTCTGACCATAAGGCAATCAGTATTTTGAAAATGCGAAATCAATCACTTTTAGTACTTTAATTCTAGTAAGACATTAAAAGTTGAATAAAGATTTCACTTATTATAACTCGTTGGGGGTTTTTAAATGGGTAACGAAACGTCAAACAGAGGTGAGCCTTGGAAAGGGTTTTTGGGCCCAAACTATGGCTATGTATTAGAACAGTATGAGTTATATGAAGAAAAGTCGGATTTAGTAGATCCAGAACTAAAAGAACTATTTGATTATTGGGGTGCACCGCCATTGCTTGATAGCAGCTATGCTGAAGCGGGAGATACACAGCCTGTTCCAGCAGCTAATACGGCTAAGATTGCCGCTGCCATTAAGCTAGCAGAAAATATTCGTGCATACGGTCATTTATATGCATCAATCAAACCGTTAGAAAGCGGTAAGAAAGATCCTGTGCTTCTACATCTAGAAGACTATGGATTATCAAAGGAAGATCTAAAAGCAGTACCGGTTGAAATTCTTTGCGCAAATGCGCCTGCACATGTAAAGGATGGTCTGGCTGCAATTGAGTATTTAACCGATGTATACACGAAGACAATGGCGTTTGAATTCCATCATGTACATAACATGGAGGAGAATAAGTGGCTTACTGAAATGGTGGAGTCAGGAGCAATTTTTCAACCTCTTTCT
This sequence comes from Priestia sp. FSL W8-0001, assembly GCF_038050335.1. Classification (NCBI taxonomy): domain Bacteria; kingdom Bacillati; phylum Bacillota; class Bacilli; order Caryophanales; family Bacillaceae; genus Priestia; species Priestia sp. FSL W8-0001. Next base: position 2,240,876 of record NZ_JBBPAL010000001.1, on the reverse strand, counting down.
GATGAAAAGCGTATTTCAGTATTAAAGCGTCTAACGGAAGTAGAAGGATTTGAGCAATTTCTACATCGTACATTTGTCGGACAAAAACGATTCTCAATTGAAGGCGTAGATATGCTTATTCCATTAATTGATGAGCTAGTTGCACGCTCTGTCGAAAAAAGTCCGAAAACAGTTAATATTGGAATGGCGCACCGCGGACGTCTAAATGTGTTAGCACACGTACTAGGCAAGCCGTATGAAATGATTTTTGCTGAGTTCCAACATTCACCGAATAAAGAGCTTGTACCATCTGAGGGTTCAATCGGCATTAACTATGGTTGGACAGGAGACGTAAAATATCACTTAGGTGCAGATAAGCAAATTAAAGCTGAAAACACAGTTCGAGCTCGTTTGACATTGGCAAGTAACCCGAGTCATTTGGAATTCGTTAATCCAGTTGTGGAAGGGTTTACAAGAGCTGCTCAGGACGATCGCCAAACAAACGGTTATCCAAAGCAAGACATCACGAAATCTTTTGCGATTCTAATTCACGGTGACGCAGCGTTTCCAGGTGAAGGAATTGTTCAAGAAACGCTAAACTTAAATCAGCTTTCTGGGTACCAAACGGGTGGAACTATTCATATTATCGCTAACAATATGATTGGATTTACAACGGAAAGCGTAGACTCTCGTTCAACGAAATACGCGAGCGATCTAGCAAAAGGATTCGAAATTCCGATTGTCCATGTAAACGCAGACGATCCAGAAGCATGTCTGGCAGCGGCTTACTTTGCATATGAGTATCGTCGCCGCTTTAATAAAGACTTTTTAATTGATCTGATTGGATATCGTCGATTTGGCCACAATGAAATGGATGAGCCATTTGTAACGCAGCCGAAGATGTATGAAATTATTACAAAGCGTCCAACGGTTCGTGCGCTTTATGCTGAACAATTGGAGAAAGCACAAGTGGTTACTAAAGAACAAGTGAATGAAATCAGTGAGCAACTTCAAAAGAAATTGCAGACTGCTTATGATAAAGTACCACTAAAAGCAGAAAAGCGTCATCAAATTATGGAAATGCCAAAAGCAGTATTTAATGGTATTCCAACTTTAGATACGTCTGTGCCAAAAGAAGAGCTTTTAGAAATTAACCGAGAACTTGTGACGTATCCAGAAGATTTTAAGGTATTTCCAAAGTTAGACCGTATTTTGTCAAAACGTGCGAAAGCGTTTGAAGAAAATGGTAAAGCAGACTGGTCACTAGGTGAAGCATTTGCATTTGCAAGCATTTTACGTGACGGTACGCCAATTCGTATCACAGGACAAGACTCAGAACGTGGAACATTCGCTCATCGTCACCTTGTATTGCATGACTATGAGACAGGGGATGTATACTCACCACTGCACACAATGAAGAACGTAAGCGCTTCCTTTGATATTCGTAACAGTCCTCTTTCTGAAGGGTCAGTGTTAGGATTTGATTACGGATATAATGTGTTTGCACCAGAAACACTTGTGATTTGGGAAGCTCAGTTCGGAGACTTTGCAAATGCTGGTCAGGTTATCATTGATCAATTCATTTCAGCAGGTCGCGCGAAGTGGGGACAAAAATCAGGTATGGTTCTCTTACTTCCACACGGACATGAAGGCCAAGGGCCAGAACATTCAAGCGCAAGATTAGAACGTTTCTTACAGCTAGCTGCTGAAAATAACTGGACGGTGGCAAACGTAACGAGCGCGGCGCAATATTTCCACTTATTACGTCGTCAAGCGGCTGTTTTGAAAAAAGAAGAGGTGCGTCCACTTGTTGTAATGGCACCAAAAAGCTTGCTTCGAAGTGCGTTTAGCGTATCAAATATGGAAGAGTTCACAAACGGTTCTTTCCGCTTAGTTGTCGAACAACCAAACTTAGGTGAAAAAACAGAAGAAGTTGAGCGTATCGTTTTATGCAGCGGTAAAATTAGCGGAGATTTAACAGATCGCATCCAAAAATCTGATAAGTCGCTAGATTGGTTACATGTACTACGCCTTGAGCAGATCTATCCATTCCCAAGACGAGTTGTAGCTGATTTATTTGCTAAATATCCAAACTTAAAAGAAATTGCGTGGATGCAAGAAGAGCCTGAGAATATGGGTGCATGGAATTATGTTGAGTCTAAGCTTCGCGAAGTAGCACCTGAAGGCGTGAGCGTTGATTACATTGGACGCAGAAGACGTTCAAGCCCAGCAGAAGGAGACCCAATCACTCATAGACAAGAGCAAGAGCGTATATTACAAGAAGCATTAACGAAAACACAAATCGCTAATGATGTAGTGACACGATAAGGAAGGGGAATGAACAATGGGAGAAATTAAAGTACCGGAATTAGCAGAATCAATTTCAGAGGGAACAGTAGCACAGTGGCTTAAGCAGGTAGGAGACTTTGTTGAAAAAGGCGACTATATCGTTGAATTAGAAACTGACAAAGTAAACGTTGAGATTACAGCGGAAGATTCAGGCGTACTAACGGAGCTTCTAGCAGGTGAAGGAGATACGGTTCAAGTGGGGGAAACAATTGCTCGCTTAGCAGCCGATGGTCAAGCGCCAGCGCCAAAAGCAGAAGTGAAGGAAGAAGTAAAAGTGGAAGAGCCTGTTCAACAAAAAGAAGCAAAAGAAGAGGTAGCACCTGCGGCAGAAGCGAAGGAAGAGGTTCCGCAAAAGCAGTGGTTAATTGCATCTCCAGCTGCGCGTAAAGCTGCAAGAGAGCGAGGCATTAAGCTTGACGAAGTGCCAACGGCAGATCCGTTAGGCCGCGTTCGCAAGCATGATATCGATTCATTTGCTAGCCAAAAAACAGCAGAGCAAAAAGCTGATGCAAAAGCTCAAAGTGCTCGTCAATCTAAGCCGGTACCTTCTCCAACAGTAAGTGAGAACAGTGATAAACCAGTTGAACGTGTACGCATGTCACGCCGTCGTCAAACGATTGCAAATCGCTTAGTTGAAGTACAGCAAACGGCTGCGATGTTAACAACATTTAACGAAGTTGATATGACAGCTGTTATGGAACTTCGTAAGCGTCGTAAAGACAAATTCTTTGAACAGCATGATGTAAAACTTGGCTTTATGTCATTCTTTACAAAAGCCGTTGTAGCAGCGCTGAAAAAGTATCCATTATTAAATGCTGAAATTCAAGGCAACGAGCTTGTTATTAAAAAGTTCTATGATATCGGTATTGCCGTATCTGCGCCGGATGGGCTTGTTGTACCAGTTGTTCGTGATGCAGACCGCAAAACGTTTGCAGGTATTGAAGGAAGTATCCTTGAGCTTGGGAAAAAAGCGCGTGACAATAAGCTAGCTCTAGGTGACCTGCAGGGAGGAACATTTACGATTACAAACGGTGGAGTATTCGGTTCATTAATGTCAACGCCAATCTTAAATGGTCCACAAGTAGGGATTCTAGGAATGCACAAAATACAGACTCGTCCAGTTGCAATTGACGAAGACCGTATTGAAAACCGTCCAATGATGTATATTGCCTTATCTTATGATCACCGCATTGTTGATGGAAAAGAAGCCGTTGGTTTCCTAGTAACAGTGAAAGAACTGTTAGAAGATCCAGAAACATTATTATTAGAAGGTTAATGAAAAACGAGGCTGGGACATAAGTATTTTAGTCAATGATCTATCCGAACTATTGAGAGTTAACGACTCTTTTATAGTTCGGATTTTTTGTTGATAATGAAGCGCTAGAGACATACTCTGATGTTTTTTTGACAATTCTGTAAAAAATAAAAACCCAGTTGACTTATAGGAATTATAGGTGTATTATATAAATAATCAATCTTGTCAGAAAATTTGAGCGTAAAGGGTGAAGAATAATGGAACGTTATGATGTTATTCAAGGAGCGGAAGCTTTTTATCATAAAGGGAATGAAGTTGGTATTTTAGTCTCTCACGGATTTATGGGAACGCCACAAAGCATGGAACATATCGGCCAAGGCTTGGCAGCTAAAGGCTATACGGTTTATGGAATTCGTCTAACGGGCCATGGAACTCACTATCGAGATATTGAACAGGCAACCTATGAAAATTGGAAAGCAGACTTTTTAGAAGGCTATCGCTTTTTAAAAGAAAGATGTGAGCACGTCTTCATCCTAGGGCAATCGATGGGCGGAACGTTAACCTTTCATACCGCAAGTCAAGGATTAGACCTGTCCGGCGTAATTGCTATTAACCCAGCAATGAATTCAATTCCTTCAATGGAAGCTTACAGAAATGCACATACACTTCGCTATGTAAAAGAAGATAAGCCGGATATCAAAGATCCTAACGTACATGAAATTACGTATGATAAGGTACCCGTTCGTTCAATGCGCGAGCTATTATCTTTAATGGATGAAGCGGAGGAACGCTTATCTTACGTAACGTGCCCAGCGCTAGTTTTAACATCCACAGTCGATCATGTTGTACCACCAAGCAACTCAGCTTATATTCTGGAGCATATTCGTTCAAAAACAGCTCATCAAGTTATGCTTCCTAATTCGTATCATGTAGCGTCCATGGACTATGATAAAGACCAAATTATTCAACATACGGCACGTTTTGTTAAAGCGACAGTTGCGAAAAAAAAAGCAGTTGGGGTAAAATGAACGAAGGGCAAAGTTAACGTCCAATCGTTCAAAAGGAGAGACCAAATATGATTCATTTAGAGTGGAATGATCGTCCAACCATCAAACAAGTAAAATGTGTACATACGAATGCGAAAAAGTACATGGTAGAAAACGTGCTAACAGCAGGAAAAGTATACGATGTAAAAAATGAAACGGAAGAGTTTTACTTTGTAGTCGACAACACAGGTCAAGTTGGTGGCTTTTACAAAGAATATTTTGAAGCGTAAGATGAAAACCACTGCGGATGCGGTGGTTTTTTTATGAGTGTGTGTCAACGCATCTAAGTATCTAAAAAAACTATATTCTAAATAATAAACATAAAGTAAAACCAGCAGCTAAGAACAAGTGTATGCTGTAGGTAGCTACTCCGAGAGAAAATAAAGAAGGCGTCTTTTATTCTTAAATTAATATTGGTATGATATAGAAGCAATCTCAAATGAAATCGGAGTGTTTAAGGTGGAAGAAAAAGAAGGTTTATATGCCAATATTGATCTGGACAAAGTATATGAATACAAAGATCTCCCTGATAAAGTTGCGGGTCGCTGCGACAACTGCGAGAGCGTTCATTTTAAAAGTAGTGTAGGAGAAGGGAAATTTTTGCGAGAATGCGTTAGCTGTGGCATGAAAAAGAATATTTAAGCGTTAAAAGCGTCGTACGTAGAAAAGAGATGGCTCATGAAGCTGTTTCTTTTTTTTGTATAAAAAACAGAAGTGTATTTATTTATTTATTTTGAGCATAAAGTCTTATTAAAAGATGACAAAAACACCTATTAATTTAACCTATTTTCTATATAATGGTATAAGTGAACGTACAATCGCGTATTTGTTTAGATTAAGAGAGAAGAGGAGGCGAAAACCTAAATGGCGAATGAGCATGAACTATTTCCAGAGAAGCGAAACCAAGATGAGCCAAAGGTTAAGGTAGAACGAAAAGAAGGAGAGCCAACTTCAGCTTTTAAAGGAGCATCTTGGGGAGCGCTACTGATTGGAGTTGTAGCTTACTTGGTTGGATTATTTAACGCAACGATGGAGCTAAATGAAAAAGGCTACTATTTTGCTGTTTTAGTATTTGGACTTTATTCAGCGGTATCTCTTCAAAAAGCCGTTCGAGACAAAGAGGAAGATATCCCTGTTACAGGTATTTATTATGGAATTAGCTGGTTTGCACTTATTGTATCGATTTCATTAATGGTTATTGGTTTATATAACGCAGGGAGTATTACGCTAAGCGAAAAAGGCTTCTACGGCATGTCATTTGTGTTGAGCTTGTTTGCAGTAGTGACAATTCAAAAAAATATTCGAGATACGCAACGAGCAAAAGAGCGAGATTAATAGCTCTTTTGCGTACATAGAACCCTCTACTTTTTATTTTGAAAGTGGAGGGTTTTTTATGCAAATAATTACATTTAACCCTTTAATTATGATATTACCTTAATATACTATAGCTTGCTAAAGGGGAATTTAAATGAGTTATGAGGGTTTAATAGGTGTCATTCTTCTTTTTATACTTTACTTTTCAACTAGCCATTACTATTTGAAAAAGAGGTTAAATATTCAAGAAAAGCGTGTAAGTCTGTTTTCCAAAGATAGAAAGAGGCTGTATAGGGTGATTGAAGGTATCATAGTAGTATTGTTCATTTATTTTCTTGGTGTTGTCACGTTTTCAGAGAGAAGCGATGAGTTTCCCATCTGGATTCGAGCACTGCCAGTGTGTGGCTTTTTTATTTTAGTAGATACTTTGCGAGGAATTGAGCATTGGATGACTGATAAAGAGTCAAAGAGCTATGTTTATGAATTCCTTGGAGTAGTATTTATGCTAGCACTGCTTGTTATCATATCTTTATAATTATTTGGAAAAGTCGGAAGTATACAATTTGTTAAAAGGGGCTAAAGCTGGATTGACCAATTTTAAAACTATAGTAAAATCAAAAAAGTGACAGCGCGCATGCTGTCGCTTTTTTTGTGAGCGTTTTAATTAGAAGGAGGATGTTTATGTACACGTTAAAACCATATCGCTTTCCGCTCATTTTACTAGCATCTATTTTTGCTGGTGGAGCAGTAGGGTTTTTTGCTGGAGAGAAAGCAGAAGTGTTAAAGCCACTAGGGGACATTTATTTAAACTTAATGTTTATGGTTGTTGTGCCGCTCGTGTTTTTTAGCATTGCAGCAGCCGTATCAAACACTGCGAATATGAATCGCTTTGGAAAAATCATTGGCTCAATGTTTGGCGTTTTTATTTTGACTGGCATTATTTCATCTTTATTAATGCTTTTTGCAGTTAAGGCATTTTTATCAGTTGATGCGTCACCAATTACAATTGAAAAGCCAGATCAGGTAGAAAATATTAATATTGCCGATCAGTTTGTACAAGCATTTACAACGTCTGACTTTGTGGATTTACTGTCTCGTGAACATATGCTTGCACTTATTGTTTTTGCCGTACTTTTAGGATTATCAGCAACGCTAATTGGTGAAGCTGGAAAGCCGTTTGTGAAAGTACTACAATCAGGTTCACAGGTGTTTATGAAAATGGTAACGCTTGTGATGTACGTGGCACCAATTGGGTTATTTGCTTACTTCGCGTCGTTAGTTGGTGTATTTGGTCCTGATTTATTAGGAACGTATGCAAAAGCAGTAGCCGTATATTACCCGGTAGCTCTTTTATACTTCTTTGTTGGCTTTACGCTTTATGCCTTTTTAGCAGGAGGAAAAGAAGGGATCGTTCGTTTTTGGAAAAATATCTTAACGCCAGCGGTTACGGCTTTAGGGACAGGGAGCAGCGTAGCCAGCGTGCCTGTTAACCTAGAGGCAGCTAAACAAACGGGCGTTCCAAAAGATGTGCGAGAAACGGTCATTCCAATTGGAGCAACCGTACATATGGACGGGTCTTGCTTGGCTGCAATCTTAAAAATTTCATTTGCCTTTACGCTATTCGATATGGATTTCAGCGGCATCGATACGTTTGTGAAAGCCGTTGTTGTTGCTATTTTATGTGGTGTTGTCATTGCGGGTCTACCGAGCGGAGGCGCAGTTGGTGAGATGTTGATTTTAACGATGTTTGGCTTGCCAATTGAAGCACTTCCGGTTATGGCCGCGCTAGGCATGATTGTCGATCCACCTGCAACAATGGTGAACGTAACGGGAGATAACGTATCTTCTATGCTTGTGTCACGCATTGTAGAAGGTAAAGGTTGGCTGAAAAAACAAATAGATACAAAGCGAATCGCTTCGTAGCAAACGTGAAAGCGCATCAGCTCAAAGATAGCTGGTGCGCTTTTAGCGTATTACTTGATTCGAGGGTGTTTTTCTTGAATAATAAAAGAGTAAGCATCCTGTAAGACGAAGTAAGGAGCGAAGTATTATGAATGAAAAATGGAAAGTCCATAAAATTAAAACTGACTGTGAACCGTGGCTTTTTCTAGATGGTTGGGAAAAAGACATTATTGAAACGATTGAATTCGACCATAAAAAAGAAGCGCTTGAGCATTATACAAGGCTTATTCATGAACATCAAGCGAGTTATCGCCACGTTCATATGAAAAAGCTATCTCTTTTTACCTTTTGGAATGACTGTGAGAAAGAGTTTTGTGAAGCGTGTGATGATGATCTTCAAATTTTCCACGGCGTCTTGTTTATGAAAGGTGAAGACGTATATGATCTAAATGAAAACGAGGAAGGCTTTTCGTTTCTGCAAATGAAATAACCTTTTCTTCTACATCATTTTCCCATATAATTACACTAACAATAGTGGAAAAGGAGGGCGCTATGAACAATTCAAAACGAGTATGGTTTGACTTGCTTTTTTACATTGCAATCCCGTACCTTATCTGGAATCAGGGAAAAGATCTTATCGGTGATTATTACGCCATTTTATTATCGACAGCCCCTGCATTCTTCTATACCATCTATACGTTTATTAAAGAGCGTCAATTTAACGTAACGGGACTGTTTCTTGTTATTACCTTGCTTGCGCGAACAATTGTAGATTTATTGTCGGGTAATGCAGAAACCATGCTGGTTAATCAGGTTTATTTTATGATTGGACTAGCTATTTTTACGTTTATAACGATTTTAGTGAAGTGTCCAATTGGGCTATATTTCTTTGTTGATACGGCCTATTTAATGGGATATAAGCGTGAAGATTCAAAAAAGCTATTCTTTGAGCAAGATCTCTTTAAAATGATGAACTGGTTAACCGTTTTATTTGCGGGGCGCTATGTGTTTTTAGCCATTGTAAAATACGTTCTTATTCAAAAGTACGGTGTTGAAGGGTATGGCAACATGATTGTCTTTCGCCAAGCAGTGACGTGGGCGTTCTCAATTTTGATCGCCATCTATACGTACTTTATTTATAAAAAGATTCAAGAGAAAACAGGAATCGATAATCCGGTGAATCCAAATATGAATGAATAACAAAAGCGCTTCCTAACATAGGAGCGCTTTTGTTACAAATACGTGAACAGTACATCAAACGTTGACACCTGCTCGCGAAAAAATAGTAAAATAAGTTGTCATAGAACTTGGATAAAGGGTAGGTGTGCAATTTGAAACTGTTAGTATGTAAAAGACAGCCGTATATAGCATTAGAAATGATCATGGTATTTTTTACAGCCATTTTTTTGGTTTTAGCTTTTTTTGATTATCGTCAAACATTCTTTTTATTTTTTACACTCGGAATCGTGTTTGCTATCCGAGGCTTTGAAATGCAAGAAGGAGAGAAGAAGTCTCAGGGAACAAAGTGGCTCCTTGCGGGGGTTGCTCTTATTATGTTGAATATTGTGTTGTTTGTCGTATATGCCGTCAACCGCTAAGCCTTTCTTCGATTAGAAGAGGGGTTTTTGAAAAAATGTTCAGGTAGTATTATAAAAATGTTCATTGTTTGGTAAGATAGAAAAATGAAAACGCTATACTGACGTAAAGGAGATGCTTATGGAAAGCGACAAGTTAACGAAAGCAATCGAAGCAGCAAAGATGTATTATCTGTTTGACTATAATCAAAATGAAATTGCTAAAAAGCTTGGAGTTTCAAGGCCAACTGTTTCACGCTTACTGCAACAAGCTAAATCTGAAGGCATTGTACAAATTAAAATTATCGATTCTACCATCGATGTGAAAGAGCTATCAGCTCAGCTAGAACAAACGTTTAAACTAAAAAAAGCAATTGTCGCATCTATACCTCATGAAGATCGAAACCTTGTAAAGGAAGGTTTAGGAGAAGCAGCAGCAGATTACCTTGATAAAATTGTAAAAGATGGAGATATTATTGGCGTAACGTGGGGAACAACGCTTTATCATGTAGGGATGAAGCTCAAAAATAAGCGTGTAAAAGATGTGAAAGTTGTACAGTTAAAAGGTGGAGTTAGCCATTCTGAAACCAACACGTATGCTTCTGAAATACTGCATCTGTTTGGAAATGCTTATAGCACCGTTCCTCTTTATTTACCGCTTCCGGCTATTGTTGATCATGTTGTAGTAAAGCAGGCAATGGAAGCTGATCGTCATATAAAAGGAATATTAGAACTTGGCAAAAAAGCAAATATTGCGATCTTTACGACGGGTCCTATTAAAACAGATTCTTTGCTGTTTCAGCTAGGTTATTTCACAGAAGAGGATTTAAAACAGCTAGATCCGCACGCAGTCGGTGATATTTGTTCGCGATTTTTCGATGAAAATGGGTGTATTTGCAACCCGAGCTTAAATGAACGCACGCTTGGTTTAGATTTAGAAGAACTTAAGCAAAAGGAACATTCGATCCTCGTAGCGGGAGGGGCGCACAAGGTGGAAGGTATTTACGGTGCGATAAAAGGCGGGTATGTTAATACACTAGTCACAGACCCATTTACAGCTCAGCAGCTGCTTGAAAAAGTGACATCATAAAAAACGTTGAACAAATGTCAAGATAAATATTTACATTTGTTCAATGTTGAGATATAGTGAAGATGTAAGTTATTGAAAGCGTTATAATTTTGAAAAGAAAGCGCATGGGGAGGCCATATCAATGAGAGTTGTAGATCTAATTGAAAAAAAGCGAAATGGCTTAGAATTAACAAAAAGTGAAATTGACTTTATTATTACTGAATATACAAATGGTAACTTGCCTGACTATCAGATGTCCGCACTAGCAATGGCAATTTATTTCCAGGATATGACGCAGGAAGAGCGCGTTCATTTAACGACAGCGATGGTAAACTCAGGTGATCAAATTGACTTAAGTGAAATTGAAGGCATTAAAGTAGATAAGCACAGTACAGGTGGAGTAGGAGATACAACAACGTTAGTACTTGGACCACTTGTTGCAGCGGTAGGCGTACCGGTCGCTAAGATGTCAGGTCGCGGCCTTGGTCATACGGGTGGAACAATCGATAAGCTAGAAGCTGTCCCAGGATTCCACGTTGAAATTACGAACGACGAATTTATTCGTCTAGTAAACACAAACAAACTAGCGGTTATTGGACAAAGCGGTGACTTAACGCCAGCAGATAAAAGTTTATACGCACTACGTGACGTAACGGCAACAGTTGATTCAATTCCACTGATTGCAAGCTCAATTATGAGTAAGAAGATTGCAGCGGGTGCAGACGCAATTTGTTTAGATGTTAAAACTGGAAACGGTGCGTTTATGAAAGACTTAAAAGATGCAGAAGCATTAGCACAAGCAATGGTTGAAATCGGAAAAGGTGTTGGACGAAACACAAAAGCTATCATTTCTGATATGAGTCAACCGCTTGGATTTGCGGTTGGAAACGCGCTAGAAGTGAAAGAAGCAATCGATACGTTAAAAGGTGAAGGGCCGGAAGATTTAACAGAATTATGCTTGACGTTAGGTAGCCATATGGTTATGCTTGCAAAGAAAGCAAGCAGCCTTGAAGAGGCGCGTGCGCTATTAATAGAAGTGATCGATAACGGACAAGCACTTGCAACATTTAAAACATTCCTTGAAGCACAGGGTGGAGATACATCCGTAGTAGATGATCCATCACAGCTTCCGGATGCTTCTTATAAAATTTCGGTTCCAGCAAAAGCAGATGGCTATGTATCAGAAATTGTTGCTGAGCAAATCGGCGTAGCAGCAATGAAACTTGGTGCAGGTCGCGCAACAAAAGAATCAGTGATTGATTTAGCTGTTGGTGTAGTACTGCACAAAAAAGTAGGAGATGCTGTTAAGAAGGGCGATACGCTTGTAACAATTCATAGTAACTCTGAAAACGTGGATGAAGTAATGAACGTTATTTACGATTCTTATACAATTGTATCTGAACAGGTAGATGCACCAACGCTCATCTACAAAGAAATTCATTAATTCTAGTGCGCCTAAAGGCCACGATGGTTCAACTAGGTATTCAGTGGAAGAGAAATAGAGCTTCTACAGGTTAAAATTTTACTTTATAAGAGGATTGAAAGGAAGAATTAAACATGAGCAACGAAATTACAAAAATGATTGACCACACTTTATTAAAAGCTAACGCAACAGAAGAGCAAATTACAGTACTTGCACAGGAAGCAAAAGAATATTCATTTGCATCTGTATGTGTGAATCCAACGTGGGTTAAAAAAGCTGCTGAGTTATTACGCGATGCACAAGAAGTAAAAGTATGTACGGTAATTGGTTTTCCACTAGGGGCAAGCACACCAGAAGTAAAAGCATTCGAAACAACAAATGCAATTGAAAACGGTGCAGACGAAGTTGATATGGTCATTAACATCGGTGCGTTAAAAGACAAAAATTACGATTTAGTAGAGCGTGATATTAAAGCAGTTGTTGACGCTGCAAAAGGTAAAGCATTAGTGAAAGTAATCATTGAAGCATGTCTATTAACAGACGAAGAAAAAGTAAAAGCTTGTGAACTATCTGTTAAAGCAGGTGCGGACTTTGTTAAAACATCTACTGGCTTCTCAACAGGTGGCGCAACGGTTGAAGATGTTGCGTTAATGAGAAAAACAGTTGGACCAGACTTTGGCGTAAAAGCATCTGGTGGCGTACGAGGATTAGAAGACGCTAAAGCGATGATTGAAGCAGGTGCTACGCGTATCGGTGCAAGCTCTGGTGTTTCAATTGCTAAAGGCGAAATTAGCAACAGCTCATACTAATTCGATTAGAATCTGAAGAGAATGTCTAGCGGGTTAGCTCATACACTGAGCTAACCTGCTTTAAACCATGAAAAAGGATGATGAATGAATGGAGCCGAAAAAATTAATTGATGAAGCAATTGTTGCAAGTAAACAAGCATATGTTCAATATTCAAATTTTCATGTAGGTGCAGCTCTTTTAACAAAGGAAGGAAAACTATATCACGGATGTAATATCGAGAACGCTTCCTATGGTTTAACAAACTGCGCAGAGCGCACGGCGATTTTTAAAGCTGTTTCAGAAGGTGAAAAAGAGTTTCAAGCAATCGCAGTTGTTGGGGATACAGAGGGACCAATTTCTCCATGTGGAGCTTGTCGTCAAGTTTTAGCTGAGTTCTTTTCACCAGGCACAGTCGTGATTTTAGCTAATTTAAAAGGCGATCACGTTGTGACAAACATTAATGAGTTGTTACCAGGGTTCTTTTCATCAAAAGATTTACACAAAACGTAAAGAATTGTTTTGAAAAAAACGCTCTCGGCAGCAGCTGTTTAAGGCCTATAAGGATAGGATTTAAATGGGAATTTATACAACTAGTGGGGAGTCTATTACATGCAATACTTAATTGGAATACTAGGGTTATTAATTGTGTTTGGTTTAGCATTTTTAGCAAGTAACAATAAAAAAGGCATTAAGTATAAGCCAATCCTTATTATGATTGTGCTTCAACTGCTGCTTTCAATGCTTCTATTAAACACAAAGTTTGGTTTTATCATCATTGATGCAATTGCAACAACGTTTAATAAATTATTGGAATATGCTGCTGAAGGAATTGAATTTGTATTTGGGGGCTTAGCGAACGACGGAACAGCTCCATTTTTCTTAACGGTTTTGCTTCCAATCGTATTTATCTCTGTATTAATTGGGATTCTACAGCACTTTAAGATTTTGCCTTTCATCATGAAGGGTATTGGTCTTCTTTTAAGCAAAATTAACGGAATGGGAAGACTTGAATCTTATAACGCAGTAGCTTCTGCTATTGTAGGTCAATCAGAAGTATTTATCACAGTAAAGAAACAGCTGGATAAACTACCTCCAAACCGTCTATATACATTATGTGCGTCTGCAATGTCAACGGTTTCAATGTCAATTGTTGGTGCGTACATGACAATGATTGAGCCAAAGTACGTAGTAACAGCAATCGTTATTAACTTATTTGGTGGTTTCATCATTGCGTCGATTATTAATCCGTATACAGTAACGACAGATGAAGATATTTTAGAAGTGCAAGATGAAGAAAAACAAACGTTCTTTGAAATGATTGGCGAATATATCATGGATGGATTTAAAGTAGCCATCATTGTAGGGGCAATGCTTATTGGATTCGTTGCGCTAATCGCAGCCATTAACAACGTATTTGAAATGATTCTTGGAATTTCATTCCAAGAAATTCTTGGCTATGTATTTGCACCATTTGCCTTCATTATGGGTATTCCAGGTTCAGAAGTGGTAGCTGCTGGTGGAATTATGGCAACAAAGCTTGTAACGAATGAGTTTGTGGCGATGATGAGCTTAGCGGATATGTCTGGACAGTTTAGTGAGCGTACGCTAGGAATTGTTTCTGTATTCTTAGTGTCATTCGCAAACTTCTCTTCAATTGGTATTATTTCTGGAGCTGTTAAAGGCTTAAGTGAAAAACAAGGAAACACAGTGGCTCGCTTTGGTTTACGCTTATTGTACGGTGCAACGTTAGTAAGTGTGTTATCAGCGATTATTGTAAGCTTTATTTTATAAAACAAATGAAGAAGGAAAAGCATTTCTGCTGCGGGCAGGATTGCTTTTTTCTTTTGTGGGAAGATAAGAATCATACAGTACTTCGAGCACATATAAAGGAGGTAGTAAAGAGTCTAGTATTCTTTACGACAACATGGACAGCATTGGATTATTACTATCAGGAGCAGCGCTGTTTTTAAACGGGCTGATGCTTTTAGGAAAAGCAAACGATAAAAACGTCGGGGTGTTTAACCTATTTGTCGGCGTCTTTCAAATGATTGCGCCGTTTTATTTAATTATTGTTTCAGATCAAACAAACTGGGTGCTTTACGAAAAAGCCGCTATTTTCTTATTTGGCTTAACGTATTTGTATGTTGGTGTAACCGTTATCAAAGGAATGGAAGGAACAGGCCTTGGCTATTATTCGCTTTGGGTATCGATTTTAGCTCTTGTTTATATGACCATCGCTTTTACAAGATATGGTGACGTTGTAAACGGCTTAACGTGGTTGCTGTGGGCATTTCTTTGGTTTCTATTTTACTTTATCAACACGCAGGAGCGGGATATTACAGAATATGTGGGAAAAGTCGCCGTTGTCCAGTCGTGGATTACGCTTACCATCCCGGCACTCTTTAACTTAACAGGCGTATGGGGAGCAGAAGGTCTTTACTACATGTGGATTGCTGTGCTGTCAGCTGCCATTTTATACTTTATCTACCTAGGTTATAAGTTATTCTTTAATGAGCGACGCGTGCTGATGAAATAAAAAAGAGACTGAGACATAAGTAATTCAGTTCTTACTATACCTGAACGATTGAGAGTTCATAACTTTTAATCGTTCAGGTTTTTTGGTTGATTGTGAAAACAATGTTGGAAACAGGGTGGAATGGAGCGTAGGACACTCGACTCCTGCGGGAAAGAGAGGGAAAACGGAAATCCCGCAGCGCAGCGAGGAAGCTCAGGTTCCTCCCCGCGGAAAGCGAGTGACCGTAGCGCAATGGAACGAACGAGTTGAGACGAATCAAAGAGATGGGAACAGCGAGTGTTCGTCTTTTAGAAGCAATCATTTTGTTATGTCCCAAACTCTTTTTTATTTTCTGTAATTTTATTATGTAAACTAAAAACGCAAATATTATCATTGCGCTATTCGTTTATGCTAAAATAACAGTGGAAGAATTTTTTAGTAAAGGGGACAGATTATGTTAAATTTTGAACGCAATATTGAAAAGTACGCTGAGCTAGCGGTTAAGGTTGGCGTCAATATTCAACCAGGGCAAGTTTTACATATTTCTGCTGATGTTGCATCGGCATCATTCGTACGTGAAGTAGCTAAAAAAGCGTATGAAGCTGGTGCAAAGTCAGTTGACGTTGATTTTAAAGATGATTATCTTGTTCGCTTGAAGTATGAAAAAGCAGCGGATGAAGTATTTGAAGAATTCCCAGCTTGGCGAGTTCAAGAACGCGAAGCGCTTGTTGAAAATGGAGGAGCTGTTTTATCCGTTATCTCAAGCAGTCCGGATCTATTAAAAGGCGTAGACGGAAAGCGTATCGCAACGTTCCAACGTGTAAGCGGTCAAGCGATGAAAAAGTTTAGAGAAGCCATTCAATCTGATAAAATTAGCTGGTCAATCGTAGCCGTACCATCAAAAGAGTGGGCGGCAAAGGTATTCCCTGACGCACCGGAAGATAAGCAAGAAGAAAAGCTATGGGAAGCGATTTTCAAAGCGGTACGTGTGGACCAAGAAGATCCGGTAGCTGCTTGGACAAAACATAACGACAATCTACATGAAAAAGTGGATATCCTAAATGAAAAGCACTTTGCAAAACTACACTATAAAGCACCAGGTACAGACTTAACAATTGAACTACCTGAAAAGCATATTTGGGTAGGCGCTGGAAGCGTGAACGAAAAAGGGCATGACTTCATGGCGAACATGCCAACAGAAGAAGTGTTCACCGTTCCGAAAAAAGACGGTGTGAACGGCCAGGTGACAAGCACAAAGCCATTAAGCTATGCAGGTAACCTGATCGAAAACTTTACGCTTACGTTTGAAAACGGAAAAATTACAGGCGTTAAAGCAGAGCACGGAGAAGAAACGTTAAAGCAGCTAATTGATACAGATGAAGGAGCAAAATATTTAGGTGAAGTGGCGCTAGTACCGCATAACTCACCCATTTCCCAGTCTGATATCATTTTCTACAACACGCTGTTTGACGAAAACGCATCAAATCACTTAGCGATTGGCAGCGCGTATTCGTTCTGCTTAGAAGGCGGAAAAACAATGTCAAAAGGCGAGCTAGCTGAAAACGGAGCAAACGACAGCATCACCCACGTTGACTTCATGATTGGCTCAGCTGAAATGGACATCGACGGCATCAAAGCTGACGGTACAAGCGAGCCCGTGTTTAGAAAAGGGAACTGGGCGTTTTAATCAAAGCAAAACCACACCGGTTATAGGTGTGGTTTTGTTTTGGTAAACTAAATAGGTTAAAGCTTTTCTAGCCAATCCTTCAGCCATTGAACTGGTATTTTAATCAAGTCTAAGTTAAGAGTTTGTAACTCAGATAGCGTGAACGTATTTGAAAGAAACAACTCCCACTGAGCGTCTATATCTATTGCTTTATCATTCAACAAAAGGTTTTGATTATCACCTTCATCGGTTTCATGTATGTAGAGAGAGCACCAATCCACCAACGTTTTGTGAGAGAGTTCTTGATTTACAGCAAGCGTAATAAGAATATGTAAATTTTGAGATGAAAACTCATGACGATTCATATTATAAAACGCTCGCTGCCTCATTAATTCTCATTACGGGATCTTGATCATGAAATCCAATACAAACGTTCACTTTAGGAAAAGCATTCACCTCATTGTAAGCTCTCATGTATTCTAAAACTGTCCGTACAATGAGGTAAAGTGTTGAGCCTAGCGCTTCGTTTGTATCGTGGAAGCCATGAGATTCATATAAATTGCCAAACGTTGCTAGACTGGGTCCATTTATTTCATCAACCCATTCACATGCCCACTCATCATCGTCCTCTTCAAGTGGCTGATAATCTTCACAGATAAAAAGCGTACTATCCCAATCATTATCTAAGTCGTACTCAAAGTAAATGGCTTTGGCACCTTCAGAGTATGCAACTGTTAAACCTTGAGCCAAGAGATCTTGTAATGCCTCTTGGTAGTCTTTTAATGAAACGAGCTGAATAGCTTTTGCTATATCAGTTCCGCAAAGTTTTGTGCAAATATCAAAATAGCGCTGTTCAATTTCTTGTATAGGAGAAGTTTGTATATCTTTTTGTAGCAGGTCTAAATAATCATAAATATCCATTTGCACCGCTCCGTTCAGTGTAGGGTATACTTATTTTACCATACTTAAACAAATGAATAAGCACAAAAAAAGCAGTACTCAATCCGTACTGCTTTCTTTGTCTTCTTTTTTATTTCCTTTAAACATATGATAATACGTAAATGCTAAGCACCCTGCTCCGGCGAAGGAACAGAAGTACTTTAGGAATTGAATTGGATCGATGATGAAAACCTCCTTAGATTGGGTATGTATATGATATAGCTTGTGCAATAAAAGGAGGTTTATGATACCGATAAGAAAAAATTACCAGATTATAGTTCGTAAGGCTCGCGGAACGCAAGGTGGTTTTGTAAATCTTCAATACCTAACGCTTTGTTAAGCGTCTTTTTCATTACATCATATTGATAGATATGGTGAAACTGATTCTTTTTTGGCGTGCTGCAAACAATTAACGCTTCCGCTCCATTTTTATTTGTGAAATGGATGTCAGTTCTCCAAAATAACGCTGGACAGGTGCACCTTTAACGCCTTTTTCATTTTTGACGTGCTTGATAAATTCAGCACGCTGAATGCGGTGGAGAGGAATCATGGCTACTTGGTTAATTAATAAATGCTCTTCATACATTTCAATTTTTGAAATGGCAACCTGATCAATTCCTTCTGCTGATTTTACTTGCCCAGTAACTGAAACGATAGGCTTATGAACAGTTTGGTCATCCGAGCGTGGATTGGTTTTTAGAAACCAAAGTCTTGCCAGTAATGCAAGAACAGCTGCTGCTAAAAAGCTGATGATTAGTAAGTTCATTTCGTTCCCTCCCTTTTCACTTCAAAAGCATATTACGTGACGTCAAGTAACAATATGATTACAATTTATGTATAGGTTCGACAAGAAAACCAGACAATCCTTCTTTATCCAATAATTTTAGCCACATACGTTAAATAACTATAAAACCCTGCATTATCAACGATAAAATAAAGAAATGGTGCATTTTAAGCAAGAGTTTTATGGTAATGTATGGTTAAGTGTTTACATAGGTACTTTCTCATATTTTGATTATGTTACAAATTTTACACATATTTTTGAGTCGTTATCGTGTATAATCACTTTTGTGCAACATGATCACGATATACATAAAGGTGTAAGGAGGCACACATTTTGTCTTTAGGAGTAAAGAAAATTATATTACTTATTTTACTTGTGGTTTGTTTAGGCCTACTTGTCGTGCAGTTTATGAATCGAGGAACAACGCCAACTGCCAAGCAAGCTGAAGAAACGTTAGATAAATTACCAGCGCAAGAAACTGTTAACGAAAAGGTGAAAGGCGATAAAGAAGAGCGTAAATACCGAGTTTACTATATTACAATTGATAAAGTAGAAGATGGACGCTACTATGGAACGACAAAAGAAGGAACTGGTATTTCATTTTTGGAGGCAAAGGTAAACGAACCGCTGCCAAAAGGGCTTGAAAAAGGTGATATCGTCAAAGCGTATTTTGATCTGGAGTTCAGTACAAACGGTATTGTGAAAGTTGAAGAGGTTGATGAAATTCCAGAAGAATAGGGTTTAATAAAAATAAGCTGAATGGCAAACAAGTCGTTTCATTGAAGAGACATAGGGAATAGGTTATTAAGTAAAAGACCAAATCGCATAGATTTGGTCTTTTCTTTTATCTTATATAAAAACGATTAGTCATGATTAAAATGAAAAGATAGCTATTGATACTTAACCATTCTTGAATAGGAGGGTCAGTCTAAATAAGTTAGAAGGTCTTATATCTCATTAAACATTGCTTGTTTCTTGACTACTAATATGTGGTACTATATAGTGGTAGTTAGTATTACTTATTAGTGATTTATAAAACATCTTTTATGTAAGAGTTTAATCAAAATAATGTAAAGTACCAATGGAGGGTGAACATTTGGAAAATATTACAGAAATGCTAAAAGGGGTGCTTGAAGGCTGCGTCCTTGAAATTATCAGCCGAGGCGAAACGTACGGATATGAAATTACGCAGCAATTGCGTCAGCTTGGCTTCACTGATGTAGTTGAAGGAACAGTGTATACGATTACTATGAGGCTTGAGAAAAATAAGCTTGTAGACATCGAGAAAAAACCATCCACTATGGGACCACCTCGAAAGTTTTATACACTTAACGCAGCGGGACAAGAGCATCTTGAAGCATTTTGGACGAAATGGGATTTTGTATCAAGCAGAATAAATGAGTTAAAAGTGAAAAGTATAAAGGGAGGTAAATAACATGAATTTCTTTGAGAAAATCATTGGAAGTTTGGATGAAAAAAGAGAATGGCGAGCGATGGAATCTCGTGCAAAAGCACTTCCAACCGAGTATCGAAACGCTTATAAAGCCATTCAAAAATATATGTGGACAGCTGGTGGTGGTCCAACCGATTGGGAAGGAAACAAACGTATCTTTGGCGGAATTATCGACCTTTTTGAAGAAGGAGCAGCAGAAGGGAAAAAAGTGACGGATCTCACAGGCCAGGACGTAGCTGCTTTTTGCGATGACCTTGTGCAGGATGAGCAAACATGGAAGGATAAATACCGAAAAAGATTGAACGATACCATCGGTCGTGGTGAATAAATATCGTTAAAGTAAAGACGCTTTCGTAAAATAAAGGAATACAAAAACGCTAGGGAATCACGGGACTGACCCCATAAAGTGAGACAAATAAAAAACACCTTTAAGTTGAAAACTGGGTATGTAGTACCTAACAATCACTTGGAGGTGTTTTTTCTATGGGAACAAGAGTCAGTTATCCAGTCGAAATAAAGTTAAAAGCGATTGAAATGAGGTTAGCCGGTGTACCTGTAAAAGAAGTCTTATCACAACTAAACATTCGGAATCCTACCCAATTAAAAACATGGATGAAGTGGTATCAAAATGGGGATGTACACCGGTTGGAACAGCCAGTAGGCAAGCAATATGCCTATGGAAAAGGTCCTGATTTTGAAAACGAGACAGCTAAGTTAAAGACTGAGAACCGACAATTAAAGCAACAAATCGAGATTTTAAAAAAGTACAAGGAATTGGAAAGGAAGTGGTACCAGAAATCGCAGTGAACCTAGTGGAAGAGTTAAAAGAACAAATCCCTATTTATCAAATCTGTTTCCATCTTGGTATTCCTCGGTCCACTTACTACCGTTGGAAGCAGCATAGTCAACAGGATACACGAAAGAAATGGATGGAACAGCAAGTGGGTGAACAATGTCGTGCACACAAGTTTCGATATGGCTATCGGAAGATCACAGCTGTACTCAAGCGAACCATGAAGATTAACCACAAGTTTGTGCAGCGTACCATGCAGAAATACGGTTGGCAATGTCGCGTTAAACGGAAGAAACGGCAGCGAACAGGGCAACCTTATCAGGTTGCAGAGAATATATTAAATCGTGACTTTCGAGCTGAACGCCCTCTTCAAAAGCTTGTGACCGATATTACGTACTTGCCTTTTGGGCCGAAACCATTGTATCTTTCAAGTATTCAAGATTTATTTAACGGAGAAATTATTGCGTATTCCATTGGTGATTGTCAAAATGTCGCGTTTGTTTTAGACACGCTTAACCAACTCCCTTCTCTACCGGAAGGGTGCACGTTGCATAGTGATCAAGGCTCTGTGTACACATCGTATGCTTATCAACAAACAATTAAAGAGAAAGGCATTATCATGAGTATGTCCCGAAAAGGGACGCCTGCAGATAATGCCTCAATTGAATCGTTTCATTCCTCACTAAAGTCTGAAACGTTCTACCTTGACGAGTTGACATACACTACGACTACCATCATAGAGCAAACCGTCAAAAGCTATATTACGTATTATAACCATGCCCGTATTCAAACAAAATTAAACAACCAGTCTCCTGTACAATACAGAAAACGGGTTGTTTAAAAGGTGTTTTGATTCCTGTCTCAAAAACAGGGGTCAGTCCCAACTCCAACATTCGGGGTTCTTTTTTGAATGAAAATAAACATTATTCACCATATCTATTGTAGTAAAAAAGATAGTTACCTTGACATATTTGATATATGGTAAAATATACAATATAGGTAAGAGATAGAGATTGAAGAGTGAGGAGAGAGAAAATAAAAGTGGGAGTTCTAATTATTGTAGCAGCAGTTATTATTGCTGTAATTATTATTGTGAAATCAACAAGGAGCCAAAAACCAAAGCGATCATTTCTTTATGACCGAGAAGTGCCAAATCACCTCGGTATTCGATATGGGGAAAAAGGAGCTGCACTCGAAGAGAGTTTCGAAAGCTCTTTATCTACTTCATATATTGAACAGGTGAAGGAAAGAGTGGCGAAAGAGCACGAGATGAAGCCTCATGAAATGGAGTGGGCGACCTTTGAGCTTAAGCGCTACTTTGTAATGAACGCTATTATTAAGAATGTACCCATGTTTAGCTCCAAAGTAGATGATGTGTGGCATGAAATGATTATGTTTACGATGGACTATGAGCGATTTACAAAAGAATTTTATAGCCGGTTCTTACACCATCAGCCCAATACGAACAGTGAAGCAAGCTCTGAGCCAGGGAAGCGTGCGTTCTTTGACTGGTTGTACACGCATTTGTTTGATGTAAAAGATAATAGTCGCCTTTTATGGGGGAGGTTTTTCCAACATCCTATTCCGCGTTCTATACTGAAAGATTTTCATCAACTATCCGAAGAAAAGCTAATTGATAAATATTTTACGCCTTCCGACGAATGGGATGAACTTAAGACAGCGCTTATTCGTCAAATGAAAGGTGAAATTAAGCAAGCTGAACATCTAAAGCAAAATGCTAAAAAAGAGCCGTTCTCTAAAAAGTCAAAGAAAGTAACAGAAGCTACGCTATTTCAAGCCTTTATTTTTTATTCCTTATATGCAGCTGAAGACTTTGGCTATTATATGGATATGTTGATGAAGCGGCCGGAAGCATCAGATAGTGGAACATACTCCAGCGGCTATGCTTGTTCCACACCCATGGATGATTACGACCATAAGCACGGACACGGTGGTCATGACAACAATGATTCGTTTTTTGATGGTGGGGGAGATAGCGGAGGGTCAAGTTGTTCGAGTTCAAGCTGTGGCAGCGGATGCGGTAGTTCGTAACGAATTTTTTGAAAAATAACAATATACGTATTGACAGTTTGTTTGTTGTTCGTTAAAATTACATTTTGCGTATGAAATATCTACATTTTTCGACAATACACTCGTCTCATTCGAGAGGCGAGTTTTATTGTGTAAAAGGAGCATATAACGAAATGAAACAATTAACTGTTAAAGACAATATCGTAATTGGTTTCATGCTGTTTGCGCTGTTTTTTGGAGCTGGAAATCTGATTTTCCCTCCTTTTTTAGGGCAGGAAGCAGGAGAAGCATTTTGGCCAGCGATGATTGGCTTTGTTTTAACAGGAGTAGGACTTCCAATACTAGGTGTGATTGCAATTTCCACAGTGGATAATGGAGTTCAAGCACTAAGCGGTAGGGTACACCCGATATTTGGACTTATTTTTACAACCGTATTATATTTGATGATTGGACCGTTTATGGGAATTCCACGCGGTGCGAACGTAGCTTATGAGATGGGACTAGCACCATTTTTAGGAGAGAACGTAGGTGGTGTATCTCTAGCGCTTTTTTCAATTGCCTTTTTTGCACTTGTATACTGGCTTAGCTTAAACCCAGCGAAAATCGTAGATCGAATTGGCAGTTTGCTAACGCCATTTTTATTACTGACAATTGCTTTAATTGGTTTTACAGGATTATTCAATCTTGAACCGTCCTTCGGTAACGTAACGGAAAAGTATGAAAGTGCCCCATTTTTTACAGGCTTTATGGAAGGGTATTTAACGATGGATACCATTGCTTCATTAGCGTTTGGAATTGTGGTGATTTCGGCAATTAAAGCCAAAGGTATTACGGCGAGAAAAGCCATTATAAATACGACGATGAAAACAGGTATCATTGCAGGTATTGCCTTATGTAGCGTGTACATACTCATTGGTGTATTAGGAGCGAGAATGGGAAGTGTGTCCACGTTCCAAAACGGAGGCGAGCTTTTAACAGCAGCAGCAGAGCAATTTTACGGAGCTGCGGGTGTTATTTTATTAGGAGCTACTGTAGGGGTTGCTTGCTTTACAACGTGCGTTGGGCTAATTACAGCTTGCGCTCAGTATTTTACAAGTATTCTTCCAAATGTTTCTTATCAGAAAATTGTTACAGTACTAACGATTGGGAGTTTACTGCTAACAAATGTGGGACTTAACCAGATCATTTCTCTATCTGTTCCGATACTGACTATGATTTATCCGCTAACGATCATGCTTGTTGTGCTTTCGTTTTTTCACTCTTATTTTCAAGGGTCAAACGTTATCTATATTAGTACGCTTTTATTGACAGGAATCGTTAGCGTATACGACGGACTTGTACCAGTAGGATTGCCGTCCATATTTGCTTGGTTACCTTTATACACTCAAGGGTTAGGGTGGATTGTACCAGCAGTGATTGGCATTGTGATTGGTTTATTATTTATCCCAAAAACAAAAAATTCTTCTCGTTTAACTTAATTGTCAGAATATTTTGTTCAAATTAAGCTGAAGACATATAAAAAGAGCGAAGGAGAGTACTACCCCAACGCTCTTTTTATTATTTCAGCCATTCTTTATTTTCTCGTTTGAGTTTGATCGCTAACTCAGCAATAATATTTTCTAAAAGCGAATAACTAAAGTCGAAAAACGAAAATGACAAGAAAATGATAATTCAAAACGAATTCGAAATTCAAATGACATCGAGCCAAAAGTTTGGTATGATTAGAACGGTTTTGAAAAAGAGAGGTTGATAAGATGAACATTTTATGGGATTTTGATGGTACCATTTTCGATACATATCCAACAATAGTAAAAGCATTCAAAAAGCTTGTAAAAGACGATTCCGTTACGGAAGCTGAAATCTTGAAACAAATGAAGATTTCATCGGAAGTTGCGATTAAGCACTTTAATGTGGAAAAATCAGTGTTTGATGAAAATTTCCATGTGCTTGAGCATCAGCTAAGTCCTGAAGACAAGCCGGCATTTCCCCATGTAGAAGACGTACTAAAGTGGGCTGATAAAAACGTGATTGTAACGCATAAATCACGCGAGTCTACTCTTGCTATTTTAGCGTACTTTGGGATGGAGGACTATTTTACAGAAATCATTACAAAAGACGATGGATACAAGCGTAAGCCGGATACAGGAGCTTATGCGTATCTTCACGATAAATATCATCTTGATTTAGTTATTGGTGACCGTGAGTTAGATTTAAAGCCTGCGCGTGAGCTTGGTATTAAAACGTGTGCTTTTCAAAACGATGCGCTTGAAGCAGATTATCATTTAACGTCATACGATCAATTTTTTAACAAAGTTATAGACAAAAACTCGTGATAAGCGATTCGCGAGTTTTTTGTTTTTTATGCATAAATGGAAGCAAAAGTAAGAGGTGGAATGAATTGAATAGGTTACAAAAGACGCTTGGTTTTCTCCTGATTTTAATACTCGCAGTTCTAAGCGGGTGTGGAACAGAAACAAGTGAATCAAACGAAAAGAAAGCAACGCAGCCGACAGAAGAAGAAACAAATGTAAGTCAGTCCGGAGATGAAAACGAGGTGGAGTCTTCACTGAAGCGTGAAGACGTTATTGGAGTAGCAGCAAAGGTTACGAGAGTAGTGGATGGAGACACAGTCAAAGTAGAACTTTTAAATGGAAAGGAAGAAACGGTACGTCTTATTCTCGTAGACACCCCTGAAACAAAGCATCCGCAGCTAAAGGTTCAACCGTTTGGACCAGAAGCATCTGACTATACAACAGAGCACTTAACAAACCAAGAAGTCACGCTTGAGTTTGATGCAGAAGAGCGCGATCGCTATGGCCGTTTGCTTGCGTACATATGGGTAGACAGCAAGTTGTTTAATGAAGAGCTTGTGGCAAAAGGTCTGGCACGCGTAGCGGTCTTTCCTCCCAATACGAAATATGTGGACGAATTTCGTAAAACGCAGGACCAAGCTCGAAAAAACAAGCTAGGTATCTGGAGCATTGAAAACTATGTAGAAGAAAAAGGCTATAACTCTGAAGTAGCCAGAGGTATAAAAGAAAAAGAAGAAGACGAATCAGCGGAGCTAAACGAGCGCTGTGAAAATAAAATTAAAGGCAACAAAAACTCGAAAATTTATCACGTCCCAACCGGTGCGCATTACGACCAGAAGATGAACAACGTGCAGTGGTTTTGTACGGAAGAAGAAGCAGAGGAAGCTGGATATCGTCAGTCGAAGAATTGATGATTCTAACATTAGATTGTTTTTAGGCTGTTGAGATGAAATTGCTCAGCAGCCTATTTTATGCTCTTTGGAAAATACCAAGACAAAATCCTCCTTTCACCCTCATTTTTCATCGTTTCCGCTAAATAAACGTTGTATGTTATTTCAGCCCACATAGCAGTAGTTGCCCATAGAGTTTTAGTAATCAGGTTCTTCAATTCAACAGAAGGTCCGACGAAGTGGGCGGTTGAAGATGAAGGATTCGGTGGCGAACAAAGTATCTCATTAAAACGTACATCCACAGGACAAGCAGTGGTTAATATTCAACAAGATTAGTTGTGACACTATGCGGACACGCAGTAGAGTATTGATTTGTAACTTTTCTACATGTGAAACAAGTTCACTGGGGTTTGATGACTCGTCAAAAGCAGAAGGAACAGATGAAGAAAAATGTCATTCATAATTCTATGCTTTTATGTAACGCTCCATAGACGGATTAACGAAATAAATATCTTTCCTTTTAGTAATATCAAAAAGACGAGTCCCTGTTTTAATCCATTCCTTCTTTAATAAAGGCCTGGCAGCCTGATGGGTAAGTATTGTTAGACTAATCAATATAGTCAAGCTTATAATAAGAAAAGTATAATTTGTAAAGCGATTACAATAATCATTAGAAATAAATAATTGATTCCAAATTAATTTTCAAGTATTGTAAAAAAAACTTAAAGTAAGGGATTCATCATATAGAATCCATATTATATTTTTTTTAACTAACTAGGGGCGAAACAAATGAAGGATTCCAAATATATTTCACAACCAGGCTTTGCTGATACTGGGATGATTTTTAAGTTTGTACAAAAAAGCAACGAATTTATTCATACTTTTTTCGAGGGAGAATTACTGTATAGATTGGGAATTAATCGAGAGGATATGGTAGGAAAGACGCTTCATGATTTTTATTGGGATGATATTGAGACTGCCAATTTACTAGATGGTTATTACAAAAAAGCATGGGAAGGACATTACATTGAATATGAAGGTAAATTTAGAGGTATCTATTATGTAACTTATTTAAGACCTTTATTTCATAAGGATAAAGTAGCTGAAGTAGTCGGAACTTGCGTGGACATTACTAACAAAAAGATTATGGAAGAGGACATTCTTCAAAAAGAACAAGAACGAAAATTAATGAATTCCTATGCATTCCAGCGTAGTTTGATTGACCGGTTAGATAGTGGAATTGCACTAACAGATTGCAATAAAAAAATAAGGCTCTTAAATAGGAAATTTTACGAGCTTTTCCAGTTGAAGGGGGAAATTGATTGCTATATTGGGATGCATGCTTCGGATTTACATTACCTTTTTGATAAAGAAATCAAGAAAATTAAGCTCGAAAATACAGAAAAACGAACGAGAACTACGAAAGAAATTAAAATAGATACAGGTATGACACTACGCTACAATTGTTTTCCTTTAAATGAGGAAAATGATTTTGTAGGCTACTTGTGGGAGTTTGAGGATATCACAGAACAAAAAAAAATGGAAAGAGCCATTATTCACGCAAAAGAAGAAGCTGAAAAAGTGAATATGGCCAAATCAAGTTTTTTGTCTAAGATGAGTCATGAACTGCGTACGCCGCTGAATGGAATTCTAGGTTTTGCTCAGTTATTGGAGATGGATGAATCTTTAAATGAACAACAGCGTGATTTTGTACAAGAGATTTTAAATGGAGGAAGCCATTTATTAAGTTTAATTAATGATATTTTAGACGTGTCAAGAATAGAAACAGGAAATTTAAAAATTTCTGTAGAGGAAGTTCATCTTCTAACTGTCATCAAGGAATGTATCAATATTGTACAACCACTGGCTAAGAAGAAGAATATCAGTATTTATAGCCAATTGGATCAATGGGAAGATATGGTCGTTCTTGCTGATCCTATACGTCTTAAACAAATCTTGCTGAACCTACTTGATAATGCTATTAAATACAATCAAGAAAATGGAAAAGTCATCGTTTTCTGTCGTTTACAAGAGAATAAGCAGTACATTCATATCGTAGATACAGGTGTGGGTTTTTCTGTAGAGGAATATACTAAAGTGTTTGTTCCATTTTATCGAATTGAAAGTACAAAAGAAGAAGGTACAGGCATTGGGTTATCTTTAGTTAAACAGCTGGTGAATCTAATGGGAGGGGAGATTAATGTAACAAGCACTAAAGGAACAGGAAGTGAGTTTTGCTTTAGCCTTCCTCTTCCCAATGATTTAAAGACTGTCATACAATGGGGTGAACAAACTGAGTTTCCTCCCACAAATAATAGGAAGGAAGATAACTATCGTTTGCTATATATTGAAGATAACGAATCCAACTTGCACTTAGTAAGTAATATCATTAAATCGCAGCCTTCCTATACGCTCTTATCAGCTCGTACGGGAAAAGAAGGAATAGAAATTGTAGCAAACGAAAAAATAGATTTGGTTCTTCTAGATATTAACCTCCCAGATATTAACGGATATGAAGTATTTGAAATTTTAAAAGCAGGCAAAGAAACCAAAGATATTGCTGTCATCGCTGTAAGTGCAAATGCAATGCCAAAGGATATTCAATATACGTTGGATAAAGGATTTGATAACTATTTAACAAAGCCCATTCATGTACAAGAGTTTTTGACAATCCTAAGTGAAACGCTAAACAATACAATTAATCAAAATATTCCAGATCATAAGATTTTAAGTACAGGACCACATGGCGAGGAAGCTGTCTCAGCAAAAACACTTCGGTTATCTTTGGAAGAGATAAAAAAAATTAAGAAAAAGAAATATAAGGCTGCTATTGCTATGCATTATACTGGAAGTGATTGGTCAAGGTCTCAATTGGAAGGAATACAAACTACTTTTGAGAAAATGGGCATCGAGATAGTAGCTATGACAAATGCAGAATTTAAATGGAAAAAGCAAGTAGCTGACATTGAAAGCATTTTAGACAAAAAACCGGATATCCTGGTGAGCATTCCAGTTGATCCAGAATTGACTGCAAACGTATATCAAAAAGCGGCCCAAGCTGGTGTGAAGCTGGTGTTTATGGACAATATACCGAATGGTTTGCAGCATGGGAAAGATTATGTAAGTATTGTTTCTGCTGACAATTATGGAAATGGCATTGAATCGGCCAATATCATGGCTGAGAAGTTAGATAGAAAAGGTAAGGTCGGGATTATCTATCATGAGGCTGATTTTTTTGCAACCAAACAAAGAACGGAAGCATTTGAAAAAACTATAAAGGAAAAGTACCCTAACATTCAAATTGTCGATCGCAGGGGAATTACTGATTCGAATGATGGAGAAAAAGTGGCATCTGCTATGATTGCTGAACATCAGGATTTAAATGGTATTTTTATTGTATGGGATGTACCGGCTGAAGGAGCTTTGAGGGCAACTCGTACTGCAAAAAAAAGCAATTTAGTCATTACGACAATAGATTTGGGTATGAATGTCGCCTTGGAAATTGCACAGGATGGACCTATTAAAGGACTAGGTGCCCAGCTACCATACCAGCAAGGAGTCGCCGAAGCGATTCTAGCAGGGTATGCCCTGCTTGGAAAACAAGCGCCATCTTATGTAGCCGTTCCGTCTCTAAAAGTAATGAAAGAAAATGTAATTGATGCTTGGCAGCTCGTTTATCATGA
Organism: Priestia sp. FSL W8-0001; assembly: GCF_038050335.1. Lineage (NCBI taxonomy): Bacteria > Bacillati > Bacillota > Bacilli > Caryophanales > Bacillaceae > Priestia > Priestia sp. FSL W8-0001. The sequence continues at coordinate 2,211,110 of NZ_JBBPAL010000001.1, read as the reverse complement.
AGATGCTCCAGATATTATTCAAAGTGTTGCGAAATCAAGAAACGCTAGGGAAAAGGGGGAACAACAAGATGAAAGTATTGATCGCAGACGATGATGTTACCTCAAGAAAATTGTTAAGGTACTTTATTGAGAGTTTATCCAAATATAAAATTGTCGGAGAGGCCGCCAACGGTGAAGAATTGATACACTATGTTACGAAAGAAAAACCGGATCTTGCTTTAGTAGATATCGGAATGCCCTTATTGAATGGGATGGAAGCGGTTAAAGCATGTAAAGAACTTCTCCCGGCTTTACAAGTTATTTTTATTACTGGCCATGATGATTATGCACTTGAGGCATTTAACGTAAAGGCAGTGGACTATATTTTAAAGCCAATTGATAGAAATCGTTTATATAGCGCTTTAGAGAGAGCCTCCCAAGCGTCTATTTCACTAGTTGATAAAGAACATTCATTTAAAAAGGATCTAATGATTAAACAGCAGAAAAATATAATTTTTATTCCATTAGAAGAAATTATCTTTATTGAAAGACTTGATCGGAAATCTGTCATTCATACTAAAAATGGTAAATTCGAGACAAATGAAGCTTTAACTAGCTTGGAAGGTGCCGTTGATTCTAGGTTTATGATATCTCATAGATCTTATATTATAAATGTGGAACTTTTAACAAGAATCGAAGCAACGGGTCAAATGTATAAAGCCTATTTTAAAGATTATAAGGAAACTGCAAGGATTTCCAAGCATAAAGTAGACAATCTGCAAAGGTACAAATTATTATAAAACATGGAGCTCAGCAATAAGTGCTGAGTTTTTTTAATTTGTTGTTTTTTTGTTTATATGGATAAAAACGACGCTTAAAAGGAAATTTAAAGAGTTTGAATCTCAGAAAATGTTGTCTGAATCCAATTAGACAATATTTTTGTATGCGATTACAATTCTGTTATAGAAAAGAACAAGAAAAGAGAGTCGTAAAATGGTGCGAATAATAGATGTAGCAAAAAAAGCAAATGTTTCAACTGCTACAGTGTCAAGAGTACTAAGTAAACCTAACACTGTAACGGAAGAAACGACTGAGAAAGTATTACAAGTAATTAAAGAATTAAACTATCAGCCAAATGCATTAGCTCGCCAGTTAAGAACATTAGAAACCAAAACCATTCTAGTCATTGTACCTGATATAACAAATCCTTTTTTTCTAAAGTATTAAGAGGAATTGAGTCTGTAGCCGTCATAAACGGATACCAAGTTCTGCTTGGGGATACGGGCAATGATTTGGAAAGAGAAAATGGGTATTTAAACATACTTCTTCAAAAAAAAGCTGATGGAATGGTTTTACTAACGGCGAGAATGAAATCGAAGAACATTGAGGAAATGGCTCTCAAATATCCTGTAGTTTTGGCATGTGAATATATAGAAGGTTCAGCCATCCCCACCGTTTCTATTAATAATATCAGTGGGGCTCAAAAAGCAACAGAATATTTGGTTAAGTTGGGACATAAAAGGATAGGATTTATATCAGGTCCTCTAGATGGAGTGATAGGACAGGATCGATTAAAAGGATTTTATCAGACAATGGCACGATACAACCTGACAGTTGAGTCCATTCTAGTGCAGGAGGGTAATTTTTCTTATGAAAGTGGTTTCAATATAATGAATCAATTTTTGGGTCTTAATCATCCTCCAACAGCCGTGTTTGCAGCAAATGATGAGATGGCATTTGGAGCTATAAATGCTATTTCTTCAAAAGGATTAAGTGTTCCACATGATATTTCCGTAGTAGGATTTGATGATATAAAATTTTCATCTATTTTCAAACCGGCTCTTACAACCATCTCACAGCCAGCTTTTGAGATGGGCACGATGGCAATGAAATTACTTATAAAGTTGATGAATAAGGAAGAAATTGAAAGACATCAATACCTAATGGAAAATCAGCTTATCATACGTGATTCATGCTCAACACATATTTCATAAGGGAATAATAGTTCTTTTGAAAATGTATCTGATGATTTAAATCTTCTTGTTTTTTAAAAAATTAAGATGTAATCGATTACAAATGGATTTTTAGTTTAGATTTCTGATAGGTATAATCGAGTACAAGTACAGATAGTAAAAACACCTTCTTCTTATAATAAATTAAAAAATACAATCTTTGTCTAGAATACTTTGTAATCGATTACATGTATTTTGGTCCAATTATTTCTTATCTAAATTAATTTAGGGAGGTGATGAAATTCCAGTATTAATACACCATATACGCATAAGGAATTTTTAAAGATAGGGGAGAAACCATGAAACTAGGATATCAGACAAATACGTGGGGTGGGGTAGTAGGGCACCCTGCCGGAGTCACTTCGATAAAAGACCTTTATTACCTTGCAAATGGATCAACAGAAGAAGCTTTAAAAGATATTGCAGAAGTTGGATATAAAGGATTTGAAATATTTGACGGAAATCTAATGGAATTTAAAGATAGAAAAGAAGAGTTTAGAGCATTGCTGAACCGTTACTCTTTAGACTTTATTGGAGTTTACACTGGAGGGAATTTTATTTTCCCGGATATTTTGGAAGAGGAATTATTAAAAATTGAAGAGGTTGCAGCTCTTGCTTCTGAACTAGGAGCGCAGCATCTAGTAATTGGCGGAGGAGCTATCCGTACGAATGGTATTTTAGAAAGCGATTACGCTGATTTAGGCAATGCTCTTAATCGAGTAGTAGTAATTGCAGAGAAATATAATCTTATTCCAAGCTATCACCCGCATTTAGGAACAAACGTAGAGGCCCCAGACCAGCTGGACAAGTTAATGGCACTAACAACGATTAATTTATGTCCGGATACAGCGCATATCGAAGCAGGTGGAGGGAATCCGGTAGAAGTAATTAAAAAATATGCAAATCGCATTAAATATATTCATTTCAAAGATTATTATAATGGAGAATTTCTTCCTTTAGGAGAAGGACATCAAAAGTTTGACCAGATGATCCAAGTGCTGAATGAGATTGGGTATGATGAATGGCTTACAGTAGAATTAGATAGCTATAATGATCCGAAAAAAGGAGCAGAAATCAGTTTTAATTTCTTATTAAGTTTTGAAACGGCAAATAAGTCTTAAGATCAAGAAGAAAGTAGCAGAGATAATATATTAGGAACTTGAAGCCTAATTTACCATAACGATATAGCAGATGTTATTTAAAAGATAGTAGATTCGAATAAATAGACTACTTTCATAGGAGGAGAATAAAAATGAAAAAGTTAAACGTAGGTATGATTGGCGGAGGATTTATGGGGAAGGCGCATGCACTTGCTTATGCAGGTATGCCAATGTTTTTTTGGCCAGCACCAGCAATTCCTCAACGACACACAGTCGTTGATGTGACCGAAGAGTTAGCAAAAGATGCAGCAGAACGTTTAGGATTTGAAAACTATTCATCTGATTGGAGAAAGGTAGTAGAAGACCCTGAAATTGATATTATTGATATTGTAACACCAAATGACTCTCATGCAGAGATTGCCATTGCAGCTGCCAAAGCAGGTAAACATATCATTTCAGAAAAACCGTTAGCACGAACTGCAGCAGAAGCAAAAACAATGCTTGACGCAGTAAAAGAAGCAGGTGTTAAACATATGGTCGCATTTAACTATCGCAGAACACCAGCCGTTGCTCTAGCAAAAAAATATATTGAGGAAGGAAGAATCGGAAAGATTTTAAACTTCCGAGGCACATACCTTCAAGACTGGTCTGCGGATCCTAACTCGCCTTTATCATGGCGCTTCCAAAAAGAACGAGCTGGTTCAGGTGCATTAGGTGATATCGGAACACATGTGATTGACTATGCAAGATATCTTGTGGGTGACATTTCAGAGGTAATGGCTATTGCAAAGACATGGATTGGTGAAAGACCGATTCAAAGTGGCGGTGTAGATAAACTTGGAACTGTAAAAGCAGAAGCTGATGTACCAAAAGGTAAAGTTGATGTAGACGATGAGTTTTCAACTTTAATTAAATTTGATAACGGCGCAGTTGGAAGTATTGAAGCGACTCGTAATGCCTGGGGTCGCAACAACTTCTTAACATTTGAAATTCACGGAGAGAAAGGTTCATTATACTTTAACTATGAACGCCGTGATGAGCTTCAAGTATGTTTCTCCGATGATCCAAGTGACAGCCGCGGATTCAGAACGGTTTATACAGGACCTGCACATCCATATGGAGAAGGTCTATGGCCAATCCCAGCATTAGGGATTGGCTACGGGGAAACAAAAATTATTGAAACATATGATTTCCTCAAATCAATCGTTGAAGATACAAGCGTATCACCAGATTTTGAAGACGGTTATCAAATCGCCGTTATTTCAGATGCTATCCTTGAATCAGCTGAAAAAGGTATATGGATTAATCTTACAGAAAATTTAGTGAAAGCTTAAATATTAGTTTAGTAGAGGCTAGTCCTAGTAGACTAGCCTTTATTAGAAATAGAGTTGTTGATTTGTGATTCGGATCAATAGAGACAAGTCAACAAACGGCTATAAAGGTTTTAATTCTCTTTTTAGCTACTACGGAAGTAACAGAAATCATGGAAAATACAGTTTATTAAGGTGGAGAAAGAAATGGAAAAAATAAAAGTTGGAGTTATTGGGACAGGGTTTATTGGGCCTACTCATATTGAGGCTATCAGAAGACTCGGTTTTGTAGAAGTAGTTGGATTAGCAGAACATGGTCAGGAAGTAGCAGAAAAAAAAGCGGTTGAACTTGGAATTCCGAAAGCTTATGGGGATTATCGTGACATGTTAAAAGACAGTGATATTCAAGTTGTTCATAACTGTACACCTAATCATCTTCACTTTCAAATTAATAAAGAAATTATTCAAGCAGGTAAACATGTGTTATCGGAAAAACCATTAGCTATGTCTAGTGAAGAGTCTGCCGAGCTATTGAAATTAGCTAAAGAGCACCAGGTCGTACATGGCGTAAACTTTAACTACCGCCAATTTCCGATTGTAAAACAATTAGAAACGATGATCAGAAACGGTGAGTTAGGGAAAGTCAACTTAGTACACGGAAGTTATTTACAAGACTGGTTATTGTTCGAAACAGACTTTAATTGGCGTTTAGCTCCCGAAGTCGGAGGGAAATCACGAGCGGTAGCAGATATCGGTTCTCATTGGTGTGATACAGTTCAATATGTAACAGGTAAAAAAATCGTCGAAGTTTTTGCTGATCTAGCAACTGTTATACCGGTAAGAAAAAAATCTACTTCTCAAGGATCTACTTTTGGGGGACAAAAAGGACAAGAAGAAGCATATGAAGATGTTCCGATTAACACAGAAGACTATGCATCTGTTCTTGTACGTTTTGAAGACGGGGTAAAAGGCTTATTTACTGTGTCTCAAGTAAGTGCAGGGCGAAAAAATAGGCTAAGCTTTGAAATCGCTTGCAGTCAAAATTCTGCTTTTTGGAATCAAGAAGAGCCAGAAAAGCTGTGGATTGGCTATCGAGATCAACCAAATCAAACTCTTCTTGCAGATCCTACTTTATTTAATCCTGAAGCAAAATCGTCCATTCATCATCCGGGGGGCCATAATGAAGGTTGGCCAGACGCATTAAAAAATGGATTGTTGAATTTCTATACCTTTATTCGAGAAGGTAAAAATCCTTTAAGTGATAAAGCCACTTTCGCGACATTTGAAGATGGACATATGTCCATGTGCATTACCGACGCCATTTTAGCAAGTCATGAACAACAAAAATGGATGAAAGTGAAGGTAAAGCAGGAGGTACGTGCATGAAATTAGGGGTGTTTACAGTTCTTTATCAAAATTTACCTTTTGAAGAGATGCTGGACAAACTATGTGAAATGGGTGTAGAGGCCGTTGAATTGGGCACAGGCAATTATCCAGGAAACAGTCATTGTAATCCCGATGAATTACTAGAGAACCCAGAGAAATTAAAAAGATTTCAAGTTGCCCTTACAAGTAGAGGACTTACAATAAGTAGTCTAAGTTGTCATGGCAATTTACTGCACCCAAATAAGATGGTTGCCAAAAAGGATCATGATGTGTGGAGAAAAACAGTTTTATTAGCTGAACGTTTAGAAGTGCCGGTGATTAATGGATTTTCTGGGTGCCCGGGTGACCACCCAGGTGCCAAAAATCCGAACTGGGTAACCTGTTCTTGGCCGCCGGAATATACGGAAATCCTAGATTGGCAGTGGAATGAAGTAGTCATTCCTTACTGGAAAGAGGAAGTGAAATTTGCAGAGTTACACGGTATCCATCAAATTGCGCTTGAAATGCACCCGGGGTTTGTTGTGTATAACCCTGAAACTCTCTTGAAATTAAGAGAGCATGCTGGGCCAAGTATTGGAGCTAATTTTGATCCAAGCCATTTGATTTGGCAAGGGATTAATCCAGTAGAAGCCATTAAAAAACTTGGTCGAGAAGAGGCTATTTTTCATTTTCATGCAAAAGATACGTATTTGGATCAGGCAAATATTAGTGTTAATGGAGTATTAGATACAAAACATTACAGTGATACTTTGAATCGTTCGTGGACATTTAGATCCGTAGGATATGGGCAAAACGAAAAAGTATGGAAAGATATGGTGAGTGCGCTTCGTGCGGTAGGATATGACTATGTGATATCCATTGAACATGAAGATATGCTAGCTTCGGTAGATGAAGGATTAAGTAAGGCCATCTCTTTATTAAAAGGCGCACAATTTAAAGAACAATTAACTGAAATGTGGTGGGCGTAACAGTATATTTCCTATGTAGTTAATGATAAATACCTGGTTGGGTATTTATCATTAACCATTGAAGAGAACCATCTAATGAGTAAATGTGACTATCAGCATTGTTAAATATATAATTTTGAGGTGATTAAAATGAATGCGATTTCAAAAAGAGAGCAAAACACCAAAGGTATTCCATCAGCTATGATTTGGGGCTATATCGCAACTCTAATTTTTATGGTAGGAGATGGTCTCGAACATGGTTGGCTTTCACCGTATCTTATTGAACAGGGCTTAACTGTTCAACAATCTTCTACTCTCTTTGCAGCATACGGAGCTATATTAGCAATCGCCTCCTACTTTTCGGGTGTCCTTACAGAAGCATGGGGACCAAGAAAGGTTATGATAGCAGGCTTGGTTATCTGGTTAATAGGTCAAATTCTTTTTATTGAATATGGTCTAAAAACGCATAATTATGCAGTTATGTTACCGACTTATGCTATTCGAGGATTTGGTTATCCTTTATTTTGCTATTCGTTTTTAGTTTGGATTACCTATCGCAGTCCTGACCGTATTTTAGCTACAGCAATAGGTCTATTTTGGGCAGCATGGAGTGGCGGTCTTTATGTTGTTGGAAGTTATTTTCCAGCTTATATGATTCCGAAAATCGGATATATCGGATTAATGTGGAGTGCGGTCGTATGGGTGTTAATCGGTGGGATAATTGGAGTTGTTGTTGTAAAAGGCCAAGTACATGAACGTGAGGGTAACGGAAAGGAAAAATTGAAAAGTTTACTCAGTGGACTAACTATTTGTATTGAAAAGCCAAAAATCGCAATAGGAGGAGTTGTTCGTATAATAAACTCGACCGGCGTAGGTGCTCTTCCAATCTTTTTCCCTCTATACTTGTCCTCTGAATATGGATACAGTACAGAAGAATGGTTACAAGTATGGGGAACTATGTGGGTGGCCAATATCTCTTTTAACTTAGTCATTCCCTATATCAGTGACAAATGGTTAGGTTGGCGAAAAACAATTATGTGGATTGGCAGTGTCGGTTGCGGTGTAATGACTCTGGTTATGCTTTATACTCCTCAAGTGTTCGGGCATAATTTTTGGGCATTAACTGTGGTAGGCATATTTTTTGGAATCGTTCTATGTGGTTATGTACCACTCTCTGCTCTAGTAAGTTCACTAGCACCTGAAAAGAAAGGCTCAGCTATGGCTATTGTAAGTTTTGGGGCTGGAATGTCTTACTTTATTGCACCTGCAATTGTAGGAACATTCATTGGTAGCATAGGTGTACACGGAGTCATGTGGATATTTGCTGGTTTGTATTTTGTTAGTGCTATTTTGATGGTATTTATGAAATTACCAGGTGAAGAAAAACAAAACAAGAGCAGTTATTCATCTGCGAAACAAGTCGGTTGAAAGTAAGGACAATCAATATGGCAGACAAGCTTTTATACTGTTTTAACGAAGTACTTAAGTGGTAGATATCATATAACAAACATAATAAAAAAGTCCTTGAAATTCAAATAATTTCATGGATTTTTTTATTTTCCTAATGGACAAGTTAACAGGTAAATTCTTTAGAGATGTTAGCAATGCATGAGGTATTTTATACTCCCAGTTAAAGAATCTCTGCCTAAAGTGTATGAATCGAATGAGATAATTGCAGAAATAAAGTATCCATCGTATTAAGGTTGTTCATATGCAAAATTAATAAATAACTCTTCTTTCTTAGCTCTTCTGCTCTAATTCTTAGTCAGCGATTTCCTCCACATTTAATGAAGCAATTACCTATTTGCTCTTGTAGAGTAAAGCCCTCTTTTTTGATGTGTTTCTTCTATGTACGGAAATGCCGGTATTATAAGCGATGTGAACGAGAAGTACTTAAAAGTAAAATTTAAAATAATTGTAGGGGTTTGCGATTTTATATGAATGGGGATGAGCCGCGGAAATTGAACGGAAGCAAGTCCATTTTGACATCATTGTTAATAATAAATAACAAAATGATGTTTTAAAGATTCACCAAAAGACCGCAAAGTTTCTTTAGAATGTCTGCGGTCTTTTGGTTATTACATTCTTAGGACTATGTCTTATTCAAGATTGGCATGTCTGCCATACATCTTATTGGTATCTAATCCCTTTTTCTCCATGAATCTCAAGATGACGGCATCATAAAAAAGTAAAAGAGTCTGCTCAAATAGTGAGTCGTCTGCATCTTAGGATTAACCTGCTGTAACCGTTTGTTCTTTGATCATTTGTTGCATTTTGGCAGCAGCAGCTTTTATATCAGCTTGTCCAGTAATCCCGCCACCTACAATGACAAGGTCTGGTTGTACTTTGATGACTTCTGGAAGTGTATTTAATTTAATACCACCTGCGATTGCAGTTTTAGCATTTTTTACAACGCCTTTGATGGTTTGTAAATCTTCAAAAGAGTTCTTTCCAACTGCTTGAAGATCATAACCAGTATGAACACAAATATAATCAACGCCCATAGCGTCTACTTCTTTTGCACGTCCAGCAAGGTCTTTTACAGCAATCATATCAACAAGGATTTTTTTACCTTGTTTCTTCGCTTCTTCAACAGCACCTTTGATTGACATATCTTCAGCAGCTCCAAGAATAGTGATGATATCTGCACCTGCTTCAGAAGCTTTCATCACTTCATATCCAGCAGCATCCATAATTTTCAAGTCTGCTAATACTTTTAAGTTAGGAAATGCTTCTTTTACTGCCTTTACAGCATGAAGACCTTCATTGATTACAACCGGCGTACCGATTTCAACGATATCAATATGTTCCTCTACTTGTTTTACCAGCTCAATTGCTTCTGGGATGTTGACTAAATCTAATGCTAATTGTAATTCCATCTATGTTCCACTCCTCATCATTTTTTTAATGTGTTGCCCAGTAGTAATAATGCCCATTGCTCACTTTCATTTCTCATGGCAACTGTAACCAATGCTCTTGTTAACAATGGTACAATGTTAGTATAGTATGTATATTAAAAATGTGAAAGTACGCACTTTATTTTTACATAGTGTTAAAAAGTATACTATGTTTATTCTATTTATAGAAGTGGAGGTGAAACAAATGTCACGTATGCAGGACAAAATGTTTATAGGTCGCTTATACTACCGAAAGCAAATCCTTCTAAATAATAAAGCTTAATATATGCTTATATTAGGTAGCCACAGTATATCCCCATTATAAACCAATTCGCAAAGGTTTGATAAATGCCTGTGCAAACGAAAAGAGCAAAGAGTCAGCAGTAAGCAAAAACATTACAACGAGTCGTGACCTCAAGGATATTCCTTTATTTATCATGAATCGATAAAACTATTTTTAAAATAATGACTCTAAGGAAATTTTGAAAGATCCTCGTAAATAACGAAGATCTTTTTATTTTCAATCCTCTAACTGAAAATCTCACAACACCATATAGTATATAAAAGTATACTAAGTGAATTTTTAAACATTATATAATAAAAAAGTGCGTACTTTTAATTATTTGTCGTAAATATTATACTAACATCAATGCTGCAACCAATTTTTTTTAAGCGACAATTGTTAAGATGAAAAGGCACATATACATTAGGCCTTTTAACAGGGGATTGAAGAATTCTCCTTTGTATTTTGAAAATAAGATCGGATTTAAGATAAATCTAATCTTTATAAACTGTAACAATATAAAATACAGTTGTTAGGTGGAAGTTATACAGCATTATTCAAGATAGATCATCTATTAATGTATGAGATGGATTTTAGTAAACAAGATGATTAAATATTAAAAGAATTCGCAAGGTGAAAAAGGGGGTGAAATCATGAACGTAATGGATGCAAAAATCATTAGTACCCAATATGGTTTGAAGACCTATTTAGACGTTGTAAAAAGTGTTGATGTAAGAGGTCTACATTATCCTACAGAGACAGAAACCTTTTTGAAATCACAGTAGGGATAGAGTATTTTCTATTAAAAGAAGAAAGATATTATGACAGGTGATGGGAAACACTTATGACGTACTCTATTTTTAAAAATGAATAAGAGAACCTTAAAGTTACTAATTTCACCACAGAAAAGGAGAATTTACACATATGAATCGATTTACTATTCCGAGAGATGTTTATTTTGGAGAAGGATCCCTAGAAGTTTTAAAAAACCTTGAAGGGAAAAAAGCGACGGTTGTTATTGGCGGTCAATCGATTAAAAAATCCGGTTATCTCGATAAAATCCAAACTTATTTACGAAATGCAGGCATTGAGACCCAACTAATCGAAGGTGTTGAAAACGATCCATCTATTACAACCGCTCAAAACGGAGGCAAGAAGATGGAAGAATTCCAGCCGGATTGGATCATTGCTGTCGGCGGCGGATCTCCGCTTGATGCGGCTAAACTGATGTGGATTTTTTATGAAAATCCCGAACTGCCGTTTGACCAAATCAAAGCTCCCAATGTACTGCCAACATTACGTAAAAAAGCTCGCTTTATTGCCATTTCAACTACTAGCGGAACAGGCAGTGATGTATCTCCATTCTCCGTTATTACGGACTATGATAAGGGCGTGAAGTATCCGGTTTTTGGATATGAAATCACGCCTGACATTGCAATCGTTGATCCTGAACTGACGTATTCCATGCCTGCTTCGATTGTAGCCTATACAGGGATGGATGCCTTGACGCATGGGATTGAGGCATATGTATCCACCCTGCACAACTCTTTTACTGATCCGCTGGCTATGCAGTCGATTAGGCAAGTGGTAGAAAATATTGAAAAATCCGCAGTAGGTGACAAACAGGCAAGGGCAGAAATGCATTATGCCCAGGCCATAGCCGGCATGGCCTTTTCCAATGGATTTTTAGGAATTGTCCACAGCTTAGCCCATAAGAGCGGAGCCATTTTTAAAATTCCGCATGGTACAGCAAATGCACTCTATTTGCCATATGTGATTGATTATAATCGAAAGGTGGAAAGCTCAAGATATGCAGATATTGCAAGGATGCTTGGTTTAACTGGAAATACGGATGACGAATTGATTGACTCGTTAACAGACCTCATCCGTCGTTTAAACAAATCTTTGAACCTGCCATTAACACTAAAGGAATTTGGTGTGGGAGAAGCAGAATTTGAAAAACACCTGAACCAGATGGCAGCAGGAGCTGTTGAGGATCCTTGTACACCATCCAATCCACGAGAAGTATCGGTGGAGGATATGAAAAAAATCTATATTGCGGCTTACAACGGAGATAAAATTAACTTCTAATGAAGATAATCAGAGCATGGTACGTAAATGAATATTTTTACTTCTGTTCTATGATTTTAAGGAGGTTAATGAACATGAGCAAAAAAATCGCTACACTTATAACAAACCTATTTGAAGATCTGGGGTACACTGAATCAGCACAAGCACCTGGTATTGTTGACACTCCTCTTTATGGCGGAATGTCAGAAGATCAAAGACAAGTTATGTACCATGGGATTGCTAAGCAACTACCTGTCGGACGTGTTGCTCCACCTCAAGGTATAGCTTACCTAGCGAAAAATAGGTTTACACCTGGCACATCCGTTCTTATCGATGGAGGAGCTCATCTGACCTAATCCCTTGATATCAAAGTCGATTGATAAATTGATTTAGAATAGAAGTGGTGAGGATGGCTCGAAGTGTCAGACGCTTATAGGTCATCCTCACTTTCTTTGATTTTTTTGCACAAACAGAAATGGCGATATCATGCAATAAAGAATAGATTTGTTGGTTACGGAAATTCTAAATATATGCGTACTTTATACGTAGAGACGTTAACAGTCTACTTCTATGATAACCAAATACATAAAAGAAAGGGTCGAGTCTAATGGATGAAAAGAAAAGAATGGAAATTAAAATTGCATTAGCTAAACACGTGGTAACACTACCTGACGGCTCTTCTTTACCTAGTTTAGGACAAGGAACATGGTACATGGGGGAAGATCCCCAAGTGAGAGACAAAGAAATAAAAGCCTTGCAGCTCGGCGTAGAATTGGGCATGACACTTATTGACACTGCTGAAATGTACGGAAATGGCGATTCTGAACGCTTAGTTGGCGAAGCCATTAAAGGACGCAGAAATGAAGTCTTTTTAGTCTCAAAAGTGTATCCCCATCATGCAGGTTTAGATATGATTTCAAAAGCATGTGAAAACAGCTTAAAACGACTCGGAACAGACCACTTGGACTTATATCTTCTTCACTGGAGAGGAAGTGTTCCCTTAGAGGAAACAATTGAAGGAATGGAAAAACTACGTGAAGAAGGGAAAATTTTAAGATGGGGCGTCTCTAATTTTGACACGGTTGATATGGAAGAGCTATGGAATACTCCGAATGGAAAAAATTGTGTGACGAACCAAGTGCTATACCATTTAGGTTCAAGAGGAATCGACTTCGATCTTTTATCATGGCAGCGTGAACATAACATGCCAATCATGGCCTACAGTCCCCTTGCTCAAGGAGGCTCTTTAAGAAGACAGCTTTTAAACGATCCAACTATTCATGATATTGCTGACAAATACAATGTCCAACCATTACAAATCGCTCTTGCTTGGACCATCCGTTCGAATAACGTCATCGCTATTCCAAAAGCGGTCCAAGATGAACATGTTTTAGCAAATGCTGAAGCAGCAACAATTGAGTTTACTGAAGAAGATCTCAGTAGAATTGATCAAGTATTTCCTAAACCTACTAGGAAAATGCCATTGGATATTATTTGAAAATTCACTTTGAAAAAGGACTCTTGTTGGAGTTGCTGATAATCTAATAGGAATTTCAAAAAAGAGTTTGGGACATAACAAAATGATGGCTTCTAAAAGACGAACACTAGCTGTTCCCATCTCTTTAGTTTGTCTCAACCCGTTCGTTCCATTGCGCTACGGTCACTCGCTTTCCGCGGGGAGGAACCTGAGCTTCCTCGCTGCGTTGCGGGATCTCAGTTTTCCCTCTCTTTCCCGCAGGAGTCGAGTGTCCTACGCTCCATTCCACCCTGTTTCCAACATTGTTTTCACAATCAAAATAACCTGAACGATTAAAAGTTATGAACTCTCAATCGTTCAGGTATAGTAGAGGCTGAACTACTTATGTCTCAGTCTCTTTTTTAACTGAAGTAAATAATTACTCATCGATAGGCGTCCCGCATTTACGAAGGGTTTTAATAGTTTTAGCCCAACTGTCGTTTGTGCAAATAGTACAATCACCATCATGTAAAATAATGCGATGAGTGCACCACTTTGTGCCTCCTGTAAAGTATTGGTCGTCCACTACTAATTTGGCTTGGTGAATGGTTTGGTTTTTCACTGAAATGGAGTAATAAGGCAGAACACTGGATTCGAAAATACGGATCCCCGGCCATTATCGTCAGCTATTTTATTCCTGGCATGCGCCATGTTACGGGGTACTTTTGTGGAATTTCGCATATGTCTCTAAAATCGTACATGCTATATGCTGGGGTGAGTGCTTTACTTTGGAGTCTACTATTTTTAACAATCGGATGACGATTATCATCGCCCATCGGTTATCCACGATTACAAGTGCAAACCAAATTCTTGTCTTTGAAGAAGGACGCCTGTCAGGTCAAGGCACACACGAAGCATTACAAAAAACACATCCGTATTATCAACAGCTTTGGCGTAATGGTCATTTGACTGAAGACTAAAGGATGCAAAAAGGTTTCTAGAAAGTTACTTACGTGTTCTCTTTAGAAAAACGAAGACATTAAAATAACTAATGAAATGGAAGTGGGATAGAATAAAATTCCACTTCCTAAAATAATTTTGCATATCAATCAGCCTTTAAATAACAACAAAACTAACTATATTTGATTTATTAGCTAAATAGCACCAACCATCTCTTACCGTAGGAATGGGTGGCTTAGGTCATATGGCTGTTAAAATCGCAAGCGCTATGAGAGCAGAAGTTACCGTACTGTCACAAACCTTAAACAAACAAGAAGACGGTTTAAACTTTGGTGCGAAAGATTATTACGCTACAAACGATCCTCAAACGTACGATGAATTCTGATTTTTATAGGTAATACCTAATTTCTAAAATACTTTTTTAGCCATTTCATCCTTTGATTTCGTGATTAGTAATTCTAATTAACATTAGGGGAGTTTAATTTTGAGAAGAAAACATCATGTTGATAATAAAATAAATTAAGTTGACACTGTATTAGTGTTTTGACTACTATACGTATGTTCACTTTATTGTTAAGTCAGAGAAAACAGGAGAGCAGTGAGATGAAGCAGGTAACGGAATTAACCACTATTGAAATGGTAGACGAGTTTATCACTAGCAATGAACTAAGCTTTTTGTACGTATTTACACCAGAATGTAGTACGTGTCATGCGATATTTCCAAAGCTAAGAGAGGTATTGGAACACTATCCGCAAATTAATTTAGGTCGTGTTGACGCGACACAGGTGGAAGCAGTAGCAGAACGCTTTTTGATTTTAGCAGCCCCAATTTTACTTTTGATGATTAATGGAAAAGAGTATGTGCGAGCTGATCGATTTGTTCGTTTTGAATTATTGGATGAAAAGCTAAGTAGAATTTACAAGATGTACAAGCGGTAATAGTGGATAATGATAAAATCATTTAAAGCAGCCAATAAGTAGGCTGTTTTTTATTTTATAAAAAAGACAATACATTTGACAATTTTCGAATAGGGTCATAGTATAGCACTGAATTTGCGTTAGGGAAAAATATTAGACAAGGGGAAATATATATGTGTGAATCTAAAAAAATTTGTTGAGCCAAGGGTTAAAAGGAGACGTGATAAAAATTACTTCTTTGTTATTAGAAGGAACGATGAGGAGAAGGCTGTTGGATTTAGGTTTTGTACCAGGTGCCTTCGTAGAAGTGGTCAAAAAAAGTCCGCTTGGAGATCCGATTGCGTTTCGCGTTAGTCAAACCACCATTGCGCTTAGAAGAGAAGAAAGTAGATTAATTGAGGGGGATTTAGTTCATCATGGGTAGCTTATATCGTATTGCTTTAGCAGGAAACTCAAACACCGGAAAAAGCACGCTATTTAACGCATTGACAGGATTAAGACAGCATACGGGGAACTGGACCGGGAAAACCGTTTCAATGGCAGAGGGAACTTTTACACATAAAGATAAGTCGTACTGTATTTCAAACGGCTAAGCTAATGGGCTGGGTGTAAAGAAAATAACTATTTAAAGAAACGCAGGTGCTATGTCACCTGTTTTTCTTTAAATTATATGTTAACCTATTTTTATTTTTAGTTTACATAAATGGTGGATTGTTATAAACTATTTTCATAATCTTGGAAAGGAGATGAGGCATTGAAGACGAGTAAAACAAAAGAAATGACGCTGATGGCGATGCTTGCCGTATTAATTGCGGTGAGCGGAATGTTTAAAATTCCGTCACCTTTCGTTGGAACAGAGTTTCAGCTTTCGGCTCCCATTGCTATCGTCATTGCAGCTACGTTTGGGTTTAAACGTTATTTTTGTGCAGGCATTGTAGCAAGTATTATTAGTCTACTATTAGGAACCCATACGCTTATTCATGTTTTAGTTGCCATGATCTTTCGGTTAGTAGCTGGAGGAATCATTGGCTTATTTGGTACGGCTTTAGTCGTTGTTATGGTAGCTGGACCTTTAGGGACAATCGCTGCACGCTACGTATTAGCGGCAATTATGGACGTTGATGTGACGGTTTTGCTGCTTGCTGCTTTGCCAGGGATGGTTTTTACAGCCATTTCATCAGGTATTATGTATCCCATTATAAAAAGAAATATGAAATCAACAATCTTTCAAGAGTTTGTTGTGGATGATGAGAAGAAAGGAGAACCCAGAAAATATGAATCTATTTAGCTTAAAAATGAGAGCTTCCAATAGCAATACCGGTCATCTTTCCGGAGCGGAGAAGATTGTGAATAAACATGAATTACATACGTATACCAATGCTTTACTACATAGAGCTCTCCATCATTCCAAAGGAGCAGCAGATGAAATTACGATGAAAGTCGAGCCCGTACAGCTTAGCGATATTCAACGTTTAGAAGCGTTACCTGTTAAAACTGTAGAAGTGGCTAATCATTATGAAGGAATAAAAGAAGTAAAAAAGCTGCTTTTACAATTAGGTTTACAACAGGCTGAAGAAATCATTGAGATGCTGAGCTCGTGTTCTTCTATGCGCGGCGCAATCTTACTAGACGTTGATACAATGAAACGTCTAGAGCCAGATCAAGAACGAGGGATTCGAGCAACGTATATGGATGCGAACCGCAGTCACTTTCAAGAAGACCTCACAAAGAAAAATCATTTCCAAGAAGCGCTTGTATTAGCGACAAAAGTAGCCCATGCGCCAAATGTTATTGGTGAAATTTGTATCTCGGATGATCCTGATTACGTAACTGGCTACGTCGCCTCTAAAGAGTTCGGTTATGTTCGAATTACAAAGCTAAAACAAAAAGGAAGTCACTTGGGCGGGCGCATCTTTTTATATCGTCATTCTGAGAGCGGCGTGAACGAAACGATTGCGTATTTAGAAAAGCAAAAAATAGTTGTAGATTTAGGCCTATCAAAAAGATTAAACGAAGCAAAACAGCAAGACAAATGGAGAAAGATAAAAAGCGACTTAGCCTCTTTACAAGAAAATCATCTTTATCGATCATTCAACGAAATTCAAACAGCTCAAGAGGCGCATGTGAAAATGCACGACAGAGAGTACGTGATGCTTGCGTCAAACAGCTACTTAAATTTATGTAATCATCCAGGCGTAAAGAGTTATGCGCTTCAAATGGGAGAAGCATATGGTATTGGCTCAGGAGGTTCGAGGTTAACAACGGGTACGACAACTCTTCATCGGTTATTGGAAGAAATGATTGCCGAGTTTAAAGAGACGGAAGCAGCTCTTGTGTTTAACACGGGATACATGGCCAACGTTGGTGTTATTTCATCGCTTCTTTCTGAAGGAGACGTGATTTTTAGCGATGAGCTAAACCACGCAAGCATTATTGACGGATGCCGGCTCAGTAAAGCGAAAACCGTTGTGTATAAGCATAATGACATGAACGATTTAGAAGAAAAAATTTTAGCTCACTCTTGTGAAAATGGCTTAATTGTGAGCGATGCTGTTTTCAGTATGGATGGAGATGTTGTGAACCTTCCTGAGCTGATGCGCTTAGCGAATCAGTATGGCTTGTTTTCAATGATAGATGAAGCACATTCAACAGGCGTCCTTGGAGAACGTGGTCGAGGAGTTTGTAAGTATTTTCAGCTGACACAAAAGCCTGACATTATTATGGGAACGCTGAGTAAAGCGCTCGGTGGAGAAGGTGGGTTTGTGTGTGGAGATAAGCTGCTTATTGAATACTTGAAAAACAAAGCGCGCAGTTTTATCTTTTCCACTTCGCTATCTCCCGTAACCAGTGCGTCGGCTATAGAAGCACTGAGGTTAATCATGAATGATGATACACAAGTTACAAAGCTTCAAGAGAATATTGCTTACTTTAATGAATGCTTGCAGGCTCATGGAATCTCTGCACGTTCAAATTCAGCTATTTTTCCAATCGTTGTTGGAAGTGAACAAGCAGCACTGGATGCATCAGCAAAGCTTTTTGATCATGGCTATTTTATTTCAGCCATTCGCTATCCAACCGTTGCCAAAGGGAGCGCACGTCTTCGAGTGTCACTGATGGCTGATCATTCAAAGAAAGAGCTGTCAGAAGCAGCTAAATTAATAAAAAAATACATCGGTAATGTATAGGAGGTAGAAACAAAGATGGGAAAAGGCTTATTTATTACTGGGACAGGAACAGATGTAGGAAAAACATACGTGACGGGTTTACTTGTGAAAAAGCTTCGAGAACACGGCTATGACTGTGGTTATTATAAACCTGCGCTTAGCGGAGCGGAAGTAGAATGTGAACAATTAATTCCAGGAGATGCTAAGCATGTGCTTGAAACCGCAGGAATTCGTGAGAAGCCAGAAAATACGGTGTCTTATATTTATAAACACGCCGTATCACCGCATTTGGCAGCCAACCTTGAAGGAAATCCTGTCGATCTCAACATTATTAAGAAAGACTACCAAAAGGCTAAGGAGAAGTATGATTATGTAGTGGTTGAAGGAAGCGGAGGAATTCTTTGTCCGATTCGTTGGGATGATCAGCAGCATATTTTACTAGAAGATATTGTAAAAGAGCTGAACTTATCTACGATTGTTATTGCGGATGCGGGGCTTGGAACCATCAATGCGACGGTGTTGACAATTGAATATTTAAGAGCACGCAATATTCAGGTGAAAGGAATTATTTTTAACCGTTCACGCGAAGGCGACGTTATGGAAGAAGACAATCAAAAAATGGTCGAAGTGCTAACTGGAGTTTCAGTAATTGGTTTGGTGAAGGAAAATGATACAGAGCTTGCAATGGAAGCAGAAAAAGTAGCGGAGCTGTTTGCATAATGAAAAGCATTGAAAACATGAACTTAGTAGAAAAAGACTTAAAATATATTTGGCACCCGTGCTCACAAATGAAAGACTATGAAGAGCTTAAGCCCATTGTCATCGAAAGAGGAGACGGCGTGTATTTATATGATAAAGAAGGGAACTCTTATTTAGACATTGTGAGTTCATGGTGGTGTAACCTTCTTGGCCACTGTAACCCCGTCATTAACGATAAAATCAAAGATCAACTCGATCAACTCGAGCACGTGATTTTTGCCAACTTTACGCATGAGCCTGCAATTAAACTATGCGAAGCGTTAATGGAAATTATTCCTAAAGAGCTAAGCAAATTTAATTTTTCCGATAACGGTTCAGCAGCTGTAGAATGCGCGTTAAAAATGGCGTTTCAGTACCAATATCAAACCGGTCATAAAGAAAAAACGAGGTTTATGTGCTTTACAGATGGCTATCATGGTGAAACGATTGGCGCTTTATCGGTGGGAAGCCTAGATTTGTATGCGCAAATCTATAATCCAATGCTGATGGATACAATTCGAATTGATGCGCCGGATTGCTATCGATGTCCTTACGGGAAAACAAGAGATTCCTGTCAGGTGGAGTGCTTCGTACAGGCAGAGAAAGCATTTGAAAAGCATGGTCATGAAACGTGTGCGATGATTGTCGAGCCTATTTTACAAGGAGCAGCGGGAATGAGAATGTATCCATCTCGCTACCTTCAAAAGCTAAGAGCCTTATGCGATGAGTATGGTGTACTGTTAATTGCCGATGAAATTGCAACTGGCTTTGGAAGAACAGGTAAGATGTTTGCATGCGATCACGCGGAGATTACACCGGATATTATGTGTGTTTCAAAAGGACTCACTGGAGGCTATATGCCGATGGCAATTACGATTACGAATAATCAAATTTATGAAGCATTTTACGCAGAATATAAAGAAGGAAAAGCCTTTATGCACAGCCATACGTATAGTGGTAACCCATTAGCGTGCTCTGCAGCTTTAGCGGTAGTGAATATTTTGAAGCACGACCACGTTTTAGAAAAAGCAACCGTGCGAGCAGCTTATTTAAATAGAAGAATAAACGAAGCGTTACTGCATCATCCTCATGTTGGTGAAATTCGCAACATAGG
This sequence comes from Priestia sp. FSL W8-0001, assembly GCF_038050335.1. Classification (NCBI taxonomy): domain Bacteria; kingdom Bacillati; phylum Bacillota; class Bacilli; order Caryophanales; family Bacillaceae; genus Priestia; species Priestia sp. FSL W8-0001. The sequence continues at coordinate 2,190,776 of NZ_JBBPAL010000001.1, read as the reverse complement.
ATTAATAAACGCTGTTGAGCTTGTCAAAAATAAAGATACGAAAGAACCATTTAGCTCAGAGAATCGAGTTGGTTATCAGATTTACAAAGCAGCGTTGAAGAAGGGGCTCATCCTCCGTCCACTAGGAGACGTTCTATACTTTAACCCCCCTTTAACTATTGATGAAGAGGAGCTAGACGAAGCTATTGACAGCTGCGTAAGCGCTATTAACAAAGTAATAGGATGAAAAATGCAAAAGAGGCTGGGACAAAACCCTCCTCTGAACCGAAAAAGCCGGTGAAATTTTACGACGAGTAAAATTTCACCGGCTTTGTTTATTTTTACATTAAAATAAGGACCACTTCTGATAAAATAAAGTTACCATACAAAATCTTATCGGAAAGAAGGGTCCTTATGTTTAAAGATTATAACATGAATCAAGTGGTTTTGCCTTTAGATTTAGAAATAAAATTACAAGAAAATGATATTGCCTTCGCCGTTCACCATCTCGTTGAACATATTCCAGATGAAGCCTTTGCCGGCTTCTTACAGAAAACGGGGTGTCCTGCTTACCATCCACGCATGATGATGAAAATCATTTTATGTGCCTACACACAGTCAGTTTTTTCAGGAAGAAAAATTGAAGCGCTTCTCAAAGATAGTATACGTATGATGTGGCTAGCTCAAGGTTACGAACCGAGCTATCGGACAATCAATCGATTTCGTGTTCACCCAGAAGTTCAAGTGCTTCTTCGTGAGTGCTTTGTCCAGTTTCGATGTCAGCTTATTCAAGAGAACGAGATTGATAATGAAGCAATCTTCATTGATGGAACGAAGATTGAAGCAAATGCCAATAAGTTCACATTTGTCTGGCGCAAATCAATCGAAAAGTATAGTGCGAGCCTCTTGGAGAAATCAACCCAGCTGTATGACGAACTAGTAGAAAGAGAAATTATTCCACAGATCGAACGAGAAAGTTCGGACGAACTTTCTGTTGAAGAATTATCTCTAATCACTAAAAAATTAGAAGAAAAGGTTGAAGAGTTGACAAAAGAAATTGAAGCAAGTGAAGATGCCGATGAACGAAAACAACTGCGATCAAGCAGAAAAGAACCGAAGAAAGCGTATAAGCAATTTCAAGACTTTGTGAAACGTAAGTTAAAGTATGAAAAAGACATGGAGATTTTTAACGAACGGAATAGTTATTCAAAAACAGATCATGATGCCACGTTTATGCGTATGAAGGATGACTACATGAAGAATGGCCAACTGAAGGCGGGGTATAATGTGCAAATTGCGACAGAAGGTCAATATACACTTGCTTACGATGTCTTTTCAAATCCAACGGACACACGAACACTTTGTCCGTTTCTTGACGCAATTGAACATCACTACTTCGAACTCCCAGACTATATTGTCGCAGATGCGGGATATGGAAGTGAAGAGAATTACCTCGATGTGCAGAACAGAAAGCGTACGCCTCTTATCACATATAGTATGTATCGAAAAGAGAAGAAAAAACGCGTTAAGAATGACCCATTTCAGACAGCGAATTGGGATTATCATGAAGAAGATGATTCCTTTACTTGTCCCAACGGGAATAAGTTGACGTTTCGTTACAAATCGCATCGCACAGACCGTTACGGATTTACAAGGTTATTCAATGTGTACGAATGTGAAGACTGTTCAGGTTGTCCTTTTCGTTCACAATGTACGAAGGCGAAGGAAGGAAAGAACCGAAGAATCCATTATAACGAAAAGTGGGAACAACAAAAGAAAAGCATTCAACAGCTGCTTTCAGAAGAAAAAACGGGTAAAATCTACGGAAAACGTAAGATTGACGTAGAACCAGTTTTTGGATATCTGAAGGCTAATTTGCGTTTCACTCGAATGTCCGTAAGAGGCAAAGAGAACGTGAAAAACGAATTAGGGTTTGCGTTCATGGCGGTGAATGTACGAAAGTACATCGCCTCCAGCGTAAAATGTGCATAGACCAATCAAACAGATCAACAAAAAAGGGTTCTCATCATCAAAATGCGATGATGAGAACCCTTTTTCATTATTTTTGGCTAGTTATGTCCCAGCCTCTTTTATGCAGCTGAATTTAAGTAGATGATATAGCTTGCTATAAAGTAACAAGCAATAATTAAAATTGATGGTACAACATAAAACCATGAAGATGTGATGTTCTTTCGTGACATTGAAAATAGGCTAATGGAGATGAGTATCATTGACGCAACAATTGTATATAAGTGACTGCCGCTGGCTGCGCTTAACAGTGCCCCTTTGCGATAAAAGACGTCTGTTCCTGCTAAAATCAATAAGTTGAATAAGTTACTTCCGACAATCCCACCAATCGCTAACTTATAATTTTTTAAACGAATGGCGATAACAACAGAGACTGCTTCAGGAAGTGACGTGCTGGCTGCGACTAAAAACGAACCAACAAAGGAAGCGCCTAAACCTGTAATAACAGCGATACGATCACCTGAGATGGTTAAAATACTTCCAAATACCATAATAAACACTGCTGCTATGGAAAAACCAACAACGGCTCTTTTTAAAGTTGGTCCTCTATCTTGAAGGTTCTCTTCTTGTTTTTCCTCTTCTTCAACATGCTCTGCTGCATAGGTAGAAATGATTTTTACGCCTATAAAATAGACAATGATTAAAATAACAGTATCAATTCCAATCCCAAAGATATGGTAAGGGATGTTAAAGAATAAAGAAGCTGCAACTAAAAAAGAGAGAAAAATGGTTAACAAAGAAGTATATCGATTTTCTTTGCTAGCATAGATCATAATTTTGTGCTTTCGAAAAAATAAATCTAACGTAGCTAAAATCATTACGTTAAATAAGTTGCTTCCAAGAACATTTCCTACAGCTAAATCGGGATTTGAAATAATGATGGACGTGACGCTTGTTGTAATCTCAGGTAATGATGTGGCGCCTCCTAATAAAAGAGCAATCAATATGCCGCTTAAAGCAGATTTCCGCTCAATAGTATCTGCATAAATAGATAGCCGAATGGCTAGGAATATCGTAATAGCAGCTGAAATACCAAAAGCTAAAAATACCAATAAAAGCAATCCTTTCTATATTAAATTTTAAGAGTCGTTAACATCATATCAGATATGGTAAAAACAAGCATGCAATAGCTCTCTTTAGTGTGTGCTAAAAGGTAAAATTGAATAAGCGAAGTTAGCAAAAAATACAGTTTAGCTTAAGATAGGTAGGGAAACGTAAACAATAGAAAATGATCTGTATTTCTAACACTTGACTAAATACCTATAGGGGTATATAGTGTAACTATAAATTAATTGAATCTCTTTAAAGAGGCGGTGAGTTAATGAGCTACTTTATAGGAAGTTTTCTCGTTATAATGCTAGGTGCTTTAGCATATAAACGCAATTATCCCGTTAAGGGTGTGCAATGTGTTAATGACCCTAATGAGCTAAAAGATGACCGGTTACTTGTTGATATTCGTCATTACAACGAAAGAAGCGAAAGTGAATATAGGAACGTTATAAACATTCCCTATGCGTATTTAAAACGCTTTTATTCTGAAATACCGAATCAACAAATTCACATCATCGCAGAAGATAAAATAGAGCTACATTTAGGAATTCGCTTTTTACGTCAGAAAGGATATATTGTGTCAAGCTATCAGTTAGCGACTTGTCCGTGCAAAACAGAAAAAGAACTAGTTGGTTGTGGAGTGTGAGTTTAATTTGTATCCTTATATACCTACCAGGGTAAAATAGAGATGGATTAAGGATATCAATATGAAGAAAAAGGAGAATGAATATGTTACTTAAATACTTTTATGATGAAAAATTAGCACAAGCTTCTTATCTGGTAGGGTGTCAAGCTGCAAAAGAAGCTGTTGTTGTAGATCCTGCTCGAAATATTGAACCATACATTCAAGAAGCAGAAAAAAATGGAATGAAAATCATTGGTGCTTTAGAAACCCATATTCACGCTGACTTTGTGTCTGGAGGTCGCGAGTTAGCTGAAAGAGTAGGGGCTACGTTATATGTATCAGACGAGGGAGATGCAGATTGGAAGTATCAAAACATTGATCACTTACCTCATAAATTGCTAAAAGGTGGGGACCAGTTTAAGATTGGGAATCTAACATTCGGTGTAGTGCATACGCCTGGTCACACGCCGGAAAGCATTTCGTTTACGTTAACGGACGGCGGTGCTAAAGCAGATGAACCAATGGGGATTTTTACAGGAGACTTTGTATTTGTTGGAGATGTTGGTCGCCCAGACTTATTAGAAAAAGCAGCGGGTGCACAGGGAACAGCACAGTCAGGCGGATATCAATTGTTTGAATCGCTTCAAAAGTTCAAAGAGCTGCCTGATTTTATGCAGGTTTGGCCGGGACACGGAGCAGGAAGCGCATGCGGAAAAGCCCTTGGTGCCGTGCCTTCTTCAACTGTAGGGTATGAGAAACGCTTTAACTGGGCGCTTCAGCATACGGAAAAAGAAGCGTTTGTAAATGCTTTGTTAGATGGACAGCCAGAGCCACCGAAATATTTTGCAGTGATGAAAAAGGTGAATAAAGTAGGACCAAACAGCTTATCAAAGCTTCCAAAGGTTAACAAGCTAGCAGACGTAATCGAAGTAGAAAAGCAAATTCAAGCAGGATATCAGGTAATTGATACAAGAAGCGCAGCGGAATTTGCTGAAAATCATATAGAGGGAACGATTAATATTCCGTTTAACAACTCATTTGCAAATTGGACCGGCTGGATTGTGAATTATGATCGTCCATTATATGTTCTAACAGCGGATGAACAGATTGGTGAAATTGAAAAAGTGTTACATTCTGTTGGGATTGATCAGCTGGTTGGCTACTACGATGCAAACAAAGCAGTAGTAGAAGCTTCTACGACACAGTCTTATGAAAGTATTACGCCACACCAAGCAAAAAACATGCTTGATCAAAACAAAGCACAGGTACTAGATGTTCGAAGCTTAGAAGAGTGGAAAGCAGGTCACATTGAAGGTGCCACTCACATTATGCTTGGAACCTTGTTAGATCGAATTGATGAGGTGCCAGCTCACCGTCCGCTAATTGTTCAGTGTGGTTCAGGAGTTCGTTCTGCGATTGCGATCAGCCTCCTTCAATCGAAAGGAATAACGGAGGTTTACAATTTAACAGGTGGTTATGGTCAGTGGAAACAGGAGATTCAAGAATAAGATAAAAAAACCGCTATGCGTTAAGGAGATTGATACGCATAGCGGTTTTTTATTATGTAATAAAATTTAATGTTTCAAACTATTCACTTTTTGTATAACTTCTCTACAAATTCATTAGATCCACACGTTGATTCTAGCTATGTGCCACTGCGAGCAGGAATTACGGAAACACTTATTCGACTTGATGAAGAAAATCTAAGCATTGAGCCATGGCTAGCAGAGAGCTGGGACGGAGAAGATGGTCAAAACTGGACAATTAAGCTTCGTGAAGATGTAAAGTTTCAAAATGGAAAGCAGATGGATGCTGAATCTGTAAAAAAATCGTTAGAACGAGCGTTGAAAGAAAATGTGGCTATTCAAAATGCACTGAAAATTGATACAATTAGTGCTGATGGTTTTACGCATACTATTAAAACAACAGAGCCGTTTCCAGAGTTTATATCAGAGCTTGTGAATCCAAACGCCGCTATTATTGACGTATCTGAAGAAGACTTTGTGAATAAACCGGTTGGTACAGGTCCGTTTAAGCTTGCGTCGTTTACACCAGGAAGCAAACTAGAGCTTGAGCGCTTTGATGATTATTGGGATGGCGCTTCAAAGCTTGATTCTGTGACGTTTGCGTTTAACGAAGATGCAAATGCGCGTACCTTAGCATTGAAGTCTGGACAAACAGACATTGTGTATCGTCCAGAGGTAGAAAGTTTAGATTCACTTAAAGAAGATTCAAAAATGAAGGTTGAATCAACGGCAACGTTCCGCGTGTATCAACTTACAATGAATATGCAAAGAGAAGAAATGAAAGATATCAATGTAAGAAAAGCGCTTGATGCATTAATTGATCGCCAGAAGATTGTCGATAAAATTCTATTAGGTCATGCTGAGACAGCAAGAGGTCCGTTCTTACCTTCGTTAGCTTTTGCACCAACGTATGATAAGCGTGAAACAGGTTCAGATGAAGCAGTTAAACATCTAGAAAAAGCAGGATATACGTTAAAAGATGGCAAGATGCAAAAAGACGGAAAGCAGCTGATTATGTCGATGAAAATGTTATTAACTCGTTTGTGTTACATCCATCAACAATCGTTGCTTACAACAAAGATAAAGTGGAAAACTGGTTTACGACTAAGAGCGAATACTACATGACTATAAATAAGCTGGATGTGAAAGAATGATTAAAATCCTTTTCCAAAAGTTTTCGGAAGTTCTATTTTTTATATTGTTTATAACCTTTGTCAGTTTTATCTTTATTCGGTTAGCACCGGGAGATCCCGTGCTAACCATTTTGAACGTTGATGAGCTCTCAGTCAGCCAAGAGCAAATAGAAGCACTTCGTGAAGAAATGGGATTTAATGAGCCTGTTCTTGTGCAGTACGGACTATGGTTAGAGAAATTTGTTCAGATGGATTTTGGGCAGTCGTTCGTAACGGGACAAGACGTTATGAGTACAATTATGGCTGCTCTGCCTGCTACATTAGAGCTAGCAATCGGCGCAATTGTAGTAATGCTTATTGTTGCAATTCCGCTGGGCTCGCTATCTGCACTTTACAGAGACAGTTGGATAGATAAAATAAGCCGAACGCTTTCAATTATTGGAGCTGCTGTTCCAAGCTTTTGGTTGGGACTTATTTTCATTGATTTATTTGGCGTTCGCTTAAATTGGTTCCCTACGATGGGGAGAGACGGAATACTGTCGCTTGTTCTACCTTCTATTACGTTGGGTTTAGCAATTTCAAGCGTATATGTTCGCTTGCTTCGTTCAAGTTTACTAGACTCTTATACCCAAGAGTTTATTCGTGCAGCACGAGCGCGTGGGTTATCAGAAGGGAGAGTCTTTTTAATGCATGCTTTTCGCCACAGTATTCCACCGGTGATCACGGTGTTTGGCATGAGCTTAGGTAGTTTGATAGGCGGGGTCGTTGTTATAGAGGTGCTGTTTGCATACCCTGGAATCGGCAAGCTCATTGTCGATGCGATTCGTCAGCGTGACTATCCACTTATTCAAGGCTACATACTCGTAATGGGGGGCATTGTATTTATTGTGAATACATGTGTAGACCTATCATATCGTTATTTAAACCCTGAAATGAAATACAAAGAAAAGGAGAGTAAGTGATGAAAGAGTCCTCAGTGTATCTGCCGGCTATGAAAAAACAGCGTAAAATCATTATACCGCTCGCCTTTCTCTTTCTTATTGTTGTTGCAGCATCTATCTATACCTTTTTCTACTTAAAATATGATCCAACTCTTACGAACTTAGAGAAACGACTTGAAGGCATGAGCATGGCACATCCTTTGGGGACCGATCATTTAGGGCGAGATATCTTAACGCGCTTGTTGCTCGGTGCACAGCAAACCATTGGCTTTAGTGCACTTGCCTTAGGCGTAGCTTTGCTCGTAGGGATTCCAATTGGTCTGATTTCAGGCTACAAACGCGGTGTAGTAGACCGATTGTTTATGAGAATTGCAGACAGCTTTTTAGCGTTTCCTGATACGGTGGTAGCTATTGTACTAAGCGGGCTATTAGGCCCTGGAATTGGCAATCTTGTATTTGCAATTGTGATGGTCAAGTGGGTAAACTACGCGCGACTTGTTCGAAGCACCGTGTTATCTGAGTCACAAAAAGAATACGTATTAGTCGCTCGTACAAACGGACTGTCTGCTTTACAAATTATGAAAAAGCACTTAGCACCACATATCATTGGTTATGTTCTTGTCATGGCAAGCTTAGACTTGGGGAAAATTATTCTTTTAATTTCGTCTCTATCTTATATTGGATTAGGTGCACAGCCTCCTGTACCAGAGTGGGGAGCTATGCTGAATGACTCACGTCCGTATTTTCAATCTAATCCTGAGCTGATGATTTATCCTGGCTTAGCAATTGTAGGGGTAGTACTAGTCACCAACATTATCGGTGACTATTTACGCGATCAATTTGATGTAAAAAAGGAAGTGTAAAAATGATTTTGTCGATTGAAAAGCTCTCGGTAAGAAGTAAAGAAAAAAACATTCTTGATAACGTATCACTACAGCTTGAAAAAGGTGAGTGGTATGCGCTTGTAGGTCAAAGTGGCAGCGGGAAAAGTGTTTTATCGCAAACGATTGGTCAAATGCTGTCACCTAACTTAACAGCTGAAGGCAAAATTAATTTCAACGGAGAAAATACGCTTTCATTGAGGCGCAGCGACCTAAAAAGAATCCGAGGCCAAAAAATTGCGTATATTTTTCAGGATTACCAAGGGTCATTTACACCATTTCGAACGATTGGCCAGCATTTTCAAGAGTATCAAAAAGTGCATGGCGTAAATGATAGAATAGTTAGAAAAGATAATGCAATTCAAGCTTTAGAATCTGTAGGGTTAGATGAAAAATTCTACAAACGCTATCCCTTTCAGCTGAGCGGTGGGCAGCTTCAGCGCACCTCGATTGCATTATCCCTTTTATTATCACCTGAGCTCGTTATTGCCGATGAAATTACAACAGCGCTTGATAGTATATCAGCTCATCGGATTTTACAAGTATTAAAAGAAAAACAACAAGAAACAGGCTGTACAATTTTATTTATTACGCATGACTGGCGACACGTTAGAAAATATGCGGACCGCTTAGCTGTTATGAAGGAAGGCAAAATTGTAGAATGTGGTGATAAAACAAAAGTACTCACGAACCCTCAGCATGAATACACAAAGCAGCTAATCGCAGCGGCACCGGTATTAAAAGCAAGCGAGTTAGCGGTTAAAGAAGGAGTATTATAAGATGAGTTTATTGTCGGTTCAAAACCTTACTAAAACGTATGGTGGTCAACAGGTCTTAAAGAACGTTTCGTTCGATTTGAAAAAAGGAGAGTGCTTGGGGCTTGTAGGTGAGAGTGGGTGTGGGAAAAGTACGCTTTCACGCTGTTTGATGCGTTTAGAACAAGTGAATAGCGGTAAAATTCTATTCAGAAATCAAGAAATTCAAAGCCTGAGTAGTCGTAAGCTAATGCCAATTCGCAAAGGCTTTCAAATTGTGTTTCAAAACCCAACGGCTGCATTAAATCCTAAACTTAAAATAAAAGATTCCCTTTTAGACCCTTATTTACAGTACAGAAAGCAGTTAAGTCTGCGCTATTTTTCATTTTCATCAAAAGAACAGTTTGTGTCAGAACTGCTCAATATGGTTGGGTTGCCTGCAAGTATTGCTGAAAGATACCCTCACGAACTAAGCGGAGGACAAAAGCAGCGCGTGACGCTTGCTCGCGCAATTAGCATTGAACCTGAACTTGTTATACTAGATGAACCAACGGCAAGCCTCGATGTTATTTCACAGCGAAGCATTTTGCATTTGCTGGAAGATCTTCGCGACCAACTAGATTTATCCTACTTGTTTATTTCACACGACCTTACAGCAGTTAAAGAGCTGAGTCAACGCATTATGGTAATGAAACAAGGTGAGGTTGTGGATATGTTTCGGACTGAAGAGTTATTTCACGCTCAAAGAAATCCCTATACAAAAGAACTCGTATCCATTTTTTAAGCAGTGTATCATTTGAAAAGATACACTGCTTTTTATATAGATAATAATATTATTATGTTAACTAGAGTGTATGAAGAGGTGAAGATTACTTGAAGATTATTTCATTTCAACAGCAGCAGGCGGTTCCAGTTACACGATATAACTCTGAGCTATCAAGCTATTTGAAGATAGCGAATCTAAAAGAAGCTTCTATAGGAATTATGTATATTGAACCGGGAGGAATTACAGGTCATCATGAGGCGCCAAGTAAACAACTGTTCTTGGTAATTGAGGGTGAAGGTTGGGTAACAAGTGATGATGAAGTCCAGGTACAAGTCAAAAAAGGACAAGCAGCATTGTGGGAAAAAGACGAGTGGCACACGTCAGGAAGTGATGTGGGAATGATAGTAATTATTATTCAAGGTTCATCTCTTATAGTTTAAATAAAAGGAGCTCTAATCTATTAAGGCTCCTTTTATTGCGGTTCTGGGTAGTACATCAACAAGAAAAAGCTCGCTTCTTTTTCCATTCGATTTATATAGCTATGAGGTGACGAGCCTGGAAACTGAAGCGCATCTCCAGATGTTAGCTCATGTTCTTCACCGTCTACTATAACAGACAAATCACCGTCTTTTACCAGCAAGTATTCTTCTCCAAGGTGAGATTTTGCTCCGTGCGTACACCCAGGGGCAAGCGTAACGATATATACTTCAAACTTTTTTTCAGGATGGTAAGGAAAAAATGGAAAGACAACGTAGCTGCCTTCATTGTCTGTAATAGGTTTAAGATCGTTTAGCTGAATTTTTTTCACCTGTGCTTTTTGCTCTTGGATAAACGATGAAAAGGATACTTGAAGGCCATTGGCAATCTTCCATAGCGTCGTAACAGTTGGGCTGGATTTTCCATTTTCAATTTGCGCGAGCATTGCTTTACTGACACCCGTTAGCTCAGAAACTTGCGTGAGAGATAAGTTTCTTTTTTTTCGAATGCTAATTAAGTTAGCCGCAATTGTTTGCTGGATATGGTCCATAATAGATCTCCTTTAACATTTTTATATAAACAGTATAACATACAGTTGTTTGTTATAACAGTTGGTTGTATAATATAATGAACAGAGGAGGGGGTTACGTGATCACTGAAAAAGCGTTTGTTGAAAGAGAAAGTGCTATCCCAACCTTTTCACAAGGAGTGAAAGACTGTGTTCCCACGCTATTAGGATACATAAGTATTGGTATTGCTTGTGGAGTAGTAGGAGTAGCTTCAAAGCTTAGTGTTTTAGAAGTAGCGCTATTAGCCATATTTGTTTATGCAGGAGCGGCTCAGTTTATTTTTTGTGCGTTGCTTGTCGCTGATAGTCCGGCTTCAGCCATTATTTTAACCATTTTTATTGTAAACTTAAGGCATCTTTTATTATGTGCAACTCTTGCTCCACACTTTACGCGCTATTCGTTGGTAAAGAATATAGGCATTGGAGCTCTTATTACGGACGAATCATTTGGTGTTGCTGCTAATAAAATCGCAAAAGGTGAACATATAACGGACCGCTGGATGAATGGCTTAAACATTACGGCTTACTTTTCATGGATTTGTGCCTGCGTTGTGGGAGCGTTATTTGGAAACGTGATTGTAGATCCTGAAGCTTTAGGTCTTGATTTTGCTTTAATCGCTATGTTTGTCGCGCTTCTTGTTCTACAGCTGCAAAGTCTTGCTCCCAAAAAGCTTAGACATTCTCTTACTTTAATTGCATACATGACTATTGCCATGATTACGCTATCGTTTTTTATGCCTTCGCACGTAGCCGTTATTGTGTCAACTATCATTGTTGCAACGATTGGAGTGATGACTGAAAAATGAGCTTAGATCTATCAACACTGCTCATTATTTTAGGGTGTGCACTTGTAACGTTTATTCCAAGGGTTGTACCATTTGCAATTGTTCGAAACATGACGCTGCCAGAACCGGTTCTTAAGTGGCTTTCATATATTCCCGTTTGTATCTTAACCGCTTTGGTAGTAGAAAACTTCACCGTACAAACAGAAAATGCTCTTCAAGTGAACTGGGAAGTTATCATTGTAATTATCCCAACGATTTTCATTGCGATTCGAAGCAAGAGCTTATCCGTTACGGTTTTAAGCGGAGTAGCCTTAATGGCCGCAGTTCGCTTCATTATGGGATAAATAAAAAACGACTAGCCAATTGGTTAGTCGTTTTTGAATTAATTTTGTTTTGAAAACGCAAGCTTAACTCCAAAGCCAATCAGTACTAAGCCAGTTGCTCTATCCATTGCGCGCTGAACCTTGGCCGATAACAGCCAGCTTCGCAAATAGTTAATGAAAAAGACATAAACAAAAAACCAAGAAATAGATAGAAACGTATATATAACACCCATCATTAGTAATTGCTGAATAGAGCTTGAACCTGGGGTGACGAATTGAGGTAAAAACGTCAGAAAAAACGTCAGAAAAAACATCGCTACTTTTGGGTTTAATACGTTTGATAACAATCCCTGCTTAAATGCAGACTGACCAGGTTTTATTTGGTCTTTTAAATTCTCTTCTGTTTCTTGTTTTTTTCTTGTCATAAATGAAGAAACGCCGAGGTAAATCAAATAAATAGCTCCCACGTATTTTACAATTTCAAATGCTAAAGCAGACTGCATGAGAATGGCTGAAAGGCCAAACGCTGCGGCAAACGTATGAACTAATGAGCCCGTAGTAATCCCTAAAGCCATTCGATAACCAGAGGCTTGCCCTTCACTAACGGTGCGTTTTGTAATAAGCGCAGTATCAACACCAGGACTCATTACAACAAAAGAAGATAGTAATAAAAACGTTAATAAGTCATTCAAAACGTTCACCTCTTTCAGAAATAATTAAACTATATAGTAGCATAAAAGACGCATATTTGTTAGATTATTCTTATTTTTTTGTTAACAATATTAAAGAGATGAGATATTTTTGGTTTCAAAAACAAGTTGAAAAACTATTGAAATAGGACGAACTTGTTCTTAAAAGCTAACTATTGTAGAACATGATCCGTTCTTGAGAAAAAAATATTTTGTTATGTGCTAGCCTCGTGCTTACCTTTCTTGTAAACCGTCCGGCTCTGGGTGAATCATAATGTGAGCGTTCGGAAACTTTTCAAGAATTTTATCCTCAATGCGATCACATAAGTGGTGAATGCTTTTGATGCTATTCTCTGGCGGTACGATGAGGTGAAAATCAATATGTTCGTGGGCTCCTGCTCTTCGTGTTTTAAAACACTGAATTTCAATATACTCACTTTGAAAGGTACGAATAGCCTGGAAAACCTCTTCTTCTTCACTTTTGTTTAAACGAGCGTCCAGCAGAGGAGGGAAGGCCTCTTTCATTAACTTCGTTGCTTCAATCATAATATAAAGCGCCAAGGCAATCCCGATAATAGGGTCTAGAAACGTCCAACCTGTTACGGCAACTAATATTAAGCTAAGTCCTACACCAAGCGATGTGTATACATCTGTAAGAAGGTGAAAGGCATTTGACTTCATTGCAACAGAGTTAATACGATTTGCTTCCTTATTTACAATTCTAGAAACTACAAAGTTAATAAGAGCACCCAGAAGCATAACACCAATAGCTAGAAGCGGAAGTTTAATCGGTTCAGGTGAAATCAACTTATGTACACATTCATAAATAATCCAAATACCTGCTACGTAAATAAGCAACGTCTCAATTGTTCCTGAGATATTTTCGATTTTTCCATGACCGTAAGGATGATCGTCATCTGCTGGCTTACCAGATACTTTAACAGAAATGAAAGCGATAAAAGAGGCCAATAAATCAAGTGCTGAATGAATGGCTTCTGATAAGACGGCTACAGAACCGGTCAGAATGCCTACGCTAACTTTTAGTAGCACAACAAGTGAGTTGCTAGCGACAGATAAAAAGGCAATGTTTGAGGATGAGCGTTTCATAAAAAACTCCTTTCAGTTAAATGATTTTATCGTAACAAGCTAGCAGCAAGTGGGTCTACAGCAACGTTTTTAGAAGGAAACAACGGTTTTTAAAGTCGCTAAAAAAGTTGAATAAAGACAAAACTATTTTAGGAAAAATGCCTGCTTTTTATTCTTCTTATGATAGTAGTTTGCGCACTTTAAACGGCTTTACTTACAAAACTGTAAGCTAACTGTAAGGTAATGACATCGTTACAGATGCGATAAGCGATTACAATGAAAAAGAAGGGAGGTTTTACCAATAGAAGTGAAAAAGCATATCATTTTTTTTGACGGAGACTGTCATATGTGTAATCAAACAATTTTATTTATAATGAACCATGACCCAACAGTTACGTTTTGTTTTGCTTCCCTACAATCATCTTTGGGTGAAAAACTGCGAACTAATCACATAATCCCTCAACAATACAACTCAATTGTCTTATTTCAAAATGAGTTGATCTATACAAAGTCAACGGCCATGTTACGTATTGTGAAAGAGCTCACAGGGCCGGTCAAATATGCATATGTCTTTATTATTGTGCCTAAACGCATTCGAGACAAAGTGTATGATTACGTAGCTAAACACCGGCACAAGTTTATGAAAAAAAGAGGTTGTCGGCTGCCTACTGCAGAAAAGAGAAGTCGATTTTTAACAGAAAAAGAGGTAAAGGAGTGGGCAAATGAAAGGTTCTAAATGGGTTTCAGTTTTTCGTCAATCAATTCCAGCAACGTTTCGGATTTTTTTAGGGGTTGTGTTTCTTATTTATGGCTCTGTAAAGATTGTATTCGGCCAGTTTGGAGAGCCTACGCCTGAAGCACTTGCGCTAAATGGTGAAGGGTTTGTTATGGCTTGGAGATTTTTTGGTTACTCCAAAGAATATGAAATCGTAATTGGAATTGGAGAGGTAGTAGCGGCTATTCTCATTATGATCCCGCGCACGGCGTTGTTTGGAGCAATCTGTTATTTTCCAATCGTTGTAAACGTAATGATGGTTAATTACTTTTTTGATATCGGCGTACAAGATTTAAGCACGGTGTTAACGCTAATGTGCCTAGCACTATTACTTTTTGAAAGAAAGCGACTTATTCAAGCGCTGTTTGTAAAAGAAGAAAGGAGAGCGTAGGATGACACCGTTTATGATAAAAATGCTGGTAGGGATTTTTGTTGGAACCACCTTATACTATTGGTGGAAAGAAGTAAGAAAAAAGGCAAAGCGCAAACCAAAGCATGAGTTTCCACTGAACTAAGAGTAGTAAAAAATGTAGCCATGCTTGGAAGAGGTTCACTCCAAGCATGGCTATGATCAATCTATAATGAATACTCCCTATTAAAACGCATCAAAGAGATGTTTTATGTTTCTTATAAGGAATCGCACTGGCCAAAGTAAAAGCTGGGGAACTTCCAAGAGTAAATCAAAAAGAAAATCAAAAATGGTATATCGATCACGTGACGTTTTCTTTTTACGCTTTTGTTTTCTTGGCATCAACTGAGCACCTACCACCTTTTTATTATTTATTTCATTATACTGTTTTTTCGATAAAATGTATATTTCTTTCAAAACTACACAGATGTGGTAAAGTAGAAATAGACGATAAAAAGGAGTATTGATAGTATGAACATCAGAAAAGCAGAAAAACAAGAAGCAGGCGTTATAAGCGAGCTATTATATAGCATGCTTGGTCAAATTGCCCGCGACCATACTGCTAGTTCAGCGGACGACGAGGCTCTTCGCGTGTTACAAACATATGTGGAGTCAGACTGCAGCCGATATAGCTATAAAAATATTACGGTTGCTGAACTTAACGAGGAAATCGCGGGAGTCATGATTTGCTATGAGGGTGAACAAATTGAAGCTTTCGATCAGCCAATGGTTTCGTATGTTCGTGAAAAAACAGGAAACAGCAAGTGGCTTCCAGATAGGGAAACAGAAGCAGGAGACTTTTATCTTGATTCAATCGTTGTGGGTGAAAGTTATCAAGGTAAAGGCATTGGATCTATGCTGTTACAGAGTGCTTTTCAAGAAGCAGAAAGTAGGAAGCTTCCTTTAACCCTAAATGTTGAGTTTGACAATGAAGGAGCTCGTGCTCTCTACGAAAAAATGGATTTTTACGTGACGGGTACGCGTTACATTAGCGGAAAGCCATTTTATTATATGAAGCGAAACGCATAGTGATGAAAACCTCTTTCCACAGATGAAAGAGGCTTTCATAAATATTGTATGTACTGCAAATTTAGGGTACAATTATATAAAATGGATATATAAGGAAGGGTTCTTTATGGATATAAAGCGTATTCCCTTTAATATGAATTATAGTTTTAGCCAGAAGCTCCGCGAAGTGCCTTTTAATGAAGCTGATATCCGAAAAGGGATTGCTTATTTAAAAAAGAAAGCAATCTCAGAGGAAGATGAGAGAATAGCTGCGGACATGTACCGGATAATTGGTAAATATGAACGCATTGTAGGCGCATTAGAAAGCAGCGTAAGACATTTGCAGCTATCCATTTATTTATATGAAAGGTATCATGAACACGAGCAAGTATTTAAAAGTTCTATTTATTTAGGACAAACATTCCATTGGCAAAGTAATTGGTGTAAAGCAAATGAAACGTTCGAAACTCTCCTCAATCAGCTTCACATAAAATCATCGCTACATACATATGCAGATTTCTTGTATCAACAGTACGGAAAATGTTTATTAGATCAACAAAATCTTTCAAAAGCCCATCATTATTTTCAACAGTCGCTTGAAATTCGTTTGAAAGCAGGAAATGATAAGTTTATCGAAGAGGCAAATGAATGTATAAAGCTTTGTTTAAGAAAGTTGAAAAACTCATAAGTTTCCAAAGCTTCCATCTTTATTCTTACTAATACACTGTGTATAATGAGATATAAAGAGGAGGCTATTTGTCATGGGGATTCCAAAACCACTTGTTCAGTTCAATCAAGCTTTTATTGTAGCGAGCGTCGTTTTATCGTTTTTCACAACAACATGGGTACTGCTTGCTCCGTTTATTGTAGGGATCATTACTCTCCTAACAAAACAAAATCCCATCATGAAGGTGGGAAAACAATTTCTTAGAAAAGAAGCTTCATTCTATCCGTTAGAAGATCGCGATCAGCAGCTTTTCAACCAGTGGATTGCGACTAGCTGTTTAGGATTATCACTGTTGTTTTTTATGGTAAATCTACCAGTTGTATCAGCGGCTTTTAGCATCATGGTGCTTATTGCAGCAGGTGTAGCTTTAATGGGATACTGCATCGGATGTACGATACGTTATCGTTATATGATGTGGAAGTACAAGAGAAAGAAGCAAAAGCAAGCTGCATAAAGAAAAGGCGAAGTGCCTTTTCTTTTTTAATTGAGAAAAAGATTGACAGAAATGTCTTATATTCAGTAATATAAGGGTAGATAGTCAATTGAGAATGATTATCGTAGAACAGATGTGAGGGTAATCGTATGAGAGTAATATCATTTAAAAGCTACGAAGAATACCGGGAATTTATGATTCAAAAGTTTATCCATAAAGCAAAGCGTAAAGGCGCAAAACTTGAAAATGAAGAGTTTCAGAAGCGACTTGATGAACATATGGAGCAAGTTAAAGAGTTTTGGGATGAGAGAGAATGTGAAAAGCAAATTGCTGATCGAGGAAGCGCGACGTTATCCGTACATCGAGGGATGTTTAAAGAAGACCAGCGCAAAGTTTCAAAACATCTTGATAATACAAGGCTTACCGAATCTATTCATGTACGCTTAGATGCCAATACATATGATAAACTGCTTACATTTTGTGAACAACACGATATGGATATTTCGCAAGCCGTGCGATTTTTAATTCAAAATAGCTAACACAATCTATAGTTGAAAGGAACGATTCAGATGTCAGCATCCATTCGAGACGTAATAAGAGAAAGAAGAACCATTCGTACATTTAATAATGATCCAATTGAGAAAGAAGCTATTATCCAACTTTTAGACGATGCATCATGGGCTCCAAACCATAAGCTACGTCAGCCGTGGAGACTTGTGATGTTTTATGGGAAAGGCAATGAATCATTAAGTGAACAGATGAAAAACTTGTCCAAACAAGTTTCTGATGAAGGAGCAGCAAAAAAAATAGGGAAGATGGCAGAGAAATTTTCTCAATCACAGGCTAATATTATTATTACGGTCCCTAAAGATGAAAATGAAATGAAGCAAGAAGAAGATTTCAGCGCTGTGTCTGCTTTTATCCAAAATTTTCTACTGTTAGCGTGGGAGCAAGAAATTGGAGTGCTATGGAAAACTGGTAAACTCATTCATCAGCCGGGGTTTAGAAAAATAGCAGGAATAAAAGAAGATGAAGCTATTGTCGGTGTATTGATGTTAGGTAAATTTGATGACGTTCCAGCACCTAAGCCACGTGAAGCAATTATAGAAAAGCTAACGTTGATTGAAGCGTAAGAATAAAAGCTCTTGTAAAACAAGGGCTTTTTTGTATACTTGTATAAAACAATCAGTGGAGTGTATTCGCACAATCGGTTAAAAAGGAGAGGACTATTTGACAAATGTTCAAAGAGCGTTTGGCTCAGCTTTTTTATATGCAATCATTACAGGTTTTGCGCTCATGATTGTAAAAGTAGCGCTAAACTATGCAGGGGTTATTGATGTGCTTGCCCATCGCTTTACGCTATCTTTTATAGTTGCTTCCTTGTTTCTATTTGTGAACAAGCAAAAAATGCAAGTGAATGGGCACGATGTTCTTCGTATTGTACCTCTAGGTCTTTTATTTCCGATAAGTTACTTTGGCTTTCAAGCGCTTGGTCTTTTATATACCACATCTTCTGAAGCGAGCATTATTCAAGCGTCGGTTCCAATTTTCACTTTGCTTCTTGCTACCTATCTATTAAAAGAAACGTCAACGTCTCGCCAAAAGTTTTCAATTCTATTATCTGTTTCCGGTATTGTATACATTCTAGCAATGAAAGGCGTAAATTTCTCAGCAAGTGGAAGTTTAGGTGCCCTGTTTATTTTACTAGCATCCTTATCAAATGCTTCTTATAACGTACTCGCTCGTAAAATGACACGCTCATATTCTACCTTGGAGCTTACATGCGTCATGATGTTTGTTGGGTTTGTCGGCTTTAACGGAGTGGCCGTTGTTCATCATAGTCTTAACGGCTCGCTGGCAACATTTTTCGAACCGCTTTTTCAACTGGAATTTTTGCTTTCAGTAGCATACTTAGGTATATTTTCTTCTCTTATTACAGCTTTTCTATCCAACTACTCGTTAAAAACAATTCAAGCAGCGCAGATGAGCGTGTTTACTAATTTAGCTACGTTAATCGGTGTGATAGCAGGCGTCGCATTTTTACATGAGAGTTTGTCTTACTTCCATTGGATTGGAGGTATAGCTATTATGGTTGGTATTATTGGGACGACGTATAAAGGACGCTCCAAAGGTCAAAAGCTAAGCAAAGAGCTGATTGACAAAAAGTTAGAAAACTCGTAAACTTTTGAAATTATGATTAGCATCATTTGCTAAGATACATACCTTGGAGGATTACGACATGAAAAGACAGATATGGAAAACAGCAATCATGATGGGAGTTGCGGCGTGCATGCTTACAGCTTGCTCTGGAAATAAGGAAAACAGCTCTGTAGATTCCGACCGCAACAAGCTTACCTTTTTATCCAACTTTCCAACAGATACCCTAGATCCCCAGCTTAACTACACGCCGCTGCGAGCAGGCATTGTGGAAACATTGGTCAAAACAACAGAAGATTCACAAATTGAGCCATGGTTAGCTGAAAGTTGGAAAACGTTAGACAATGGAACAACTTGGGAGTTTATTATTAGAGACGAAGTTGTGTTTCAAAATGGAAAAACGTTGGACGCTAAAGCGGTGAAATCGTCATTAGAACGTACGATGAAGGTGAGTGAAGCGATGAAAGCCTCATTGAAAATAAAAGAAATGAAAGCGGATGGTCAAAAACTAACGATTGTAACGCAAGAGCCTGTAGCTTCATTTCCGTCTGAACTCGTTCATCCCAACGCAGCTATTATCGATGTAACCGAAAAAAATATTGAAGCACATCCAGTAGGTACAGGACCATTTGAAGCGGTATCTTCTCAGCCAAACAGTAAGCTAGAGCTGAAAAAAAATGATCAGTATTGGGACGGTGAATCTAAATTGGATCGCGTTACAATGCTATACAATGAAGATGCAAATGCAAGGACAGCAGGGCTCCAATCCGGAGAAGCAGATATTGTGTATCGTCCTGAAATTGAAAACCTAGAGCTGTTAAAGAAAGACGAGTCGCTTGTAGTTGACGTCGTTCCAAGCTTACGAACGCAAATGCTTTTATATAATACGAACATTGAAGCGTTTAAAGATGTTAACGTGAGAAAAGCATTTGATGTTCTCTTAAATCGTCAAGATGTGGTAGACTACACGCTTGCAGGACAAGGCGTAGCAGCCAACGGTCCGTTTTTAAAGGAGTTTTCTTTCGCTTATGATGCTCCGAAAAAAGAGTTTGGCACTGAATCTGCAAAAGAATACTTAAAAAAAGCAGGCTACAAATTTGAAAGCAACCAAGTAGTCAAAGATGGTAAGCAGCTATCGTTCACAATCTTAACATATCCATATCGCCCAGAGCTTCCCTTGATGGCACAGCTCATTCAATCGGAAGCGAAAAAGATTGGGGTCAAAGTAGAAATCCAGCAGGTTGAAAACATAGATGAATATATGACCACAAATTCCGACTGGGGCATAGCTACATACAGCTTAATTACGGCCCCGCGCGGTGATTCTTCTTATTTTTTAAATAGTGTTTATGGAAAAGATGGTTTTTATAACGTAGGTCACTATGATAATCCAGCACTTAGTGATGTAATTAAGCAGTTAAATGAAACTGTTGACGAGCAAAAGCGCGTGGAGTTAACAAGACAAGCGGGAAAAATAATCAATGATGGAGTCCTGCACTCTGCTATTGTCCATCCAAATAATTTTGTTGCGTATAAAGAAAACGTAAAAGGATGGCAAATGACGAAAAGCGAGTACTATGTCATTACTAAAGATTTAGCTCTACAAGAATAATAGAAAGAGGCTGGGACATAACAAAATGATTGCTTCTAAAAGACGAACACTAGCTGTTCCCATCTCTTTGATTTGTCTCAACACGTTCGTTCCATTGCGCTACGGCCACTCGCTTTCCGCGGGGAGGAACCTGAGCTTCCTCGCTGCGCTGCGGGATCTCCGTTTTCCCTCTCTTTCCCGCAGGAGTCGAGTGTCCTACGCTCCATTTCACTCTGTTTCCAACATTGTTTTCACAATCAACAAAAACCTGAACGATTAAAAGTTATGAACTCTTAATCGTTCAGGTATAGTAAGGACTGAACTACTTATGTCTCAGTCTCTTTTTTATAAAGTAATTGAAAAAGGCGCTTCAGCAGATTTGATCTTTCAAAGCTTAGCGGGAACGCAAGCAGGAAACGAATCGTTTGGTATTTCGCTTTCGATGCTAAAAGAAGCCACTGCATTGATTAATGAAAAAGGCACTGCGGTAGGTCCTCATCGCTGGTATTTCGAAACTGGTCAAGGCTCTGAGCTTTCTGCTGAAGCTCATTACAATATTGATCAAGTCACGCTTGAAGCAAGATGTTACGGCTTAGCACGTCAGTTTAACCCCTTTTTAGTCAACACGGTTGTTGGGTTTATCGGTCCAGAGTATTTATACGATTGAAACACGAAAACTCCTTCAAAAGAGTCATTATTTACACAGAGGTAGTAGTTCTTTTGTTGAAAATACACAAATAAAAAACTGAAAATTCATTCTTTTTCCGATGAATTAACAATAATCATCCTGTAAACTAAAAAAACTAGATGTTATATTTTATAACACAAAAAGTTAGGTTTAGGAGGATGAGTAATAAATGGAACAAAACGCTGATTTACGTCCAATTGCGCACGAGAAATATCGTATTTTAGGTCCAAAAGCGTATGTGGCAATGTGGTGGGGAGATGCCGTAATGGTTGGTTCATTTATGTTAGGTTCAAGTTTAATTCCACCTTTTGGGAAGTTGAATTTGACGCAAGCTTTTATCGCTTTAATTCTAGCAAATATTCTCGCTGCTTTGTTATTTGCGTTAAATGGACGAGTAGGATGGAAACACGGGATTCCAATGGTTGTTCAGCTTAGATCTTCCTTTGGTCCGGTAGGTTCTCGAATTCCAGCTTTAATGCGAGCGGTCCCCGCGTTATTCTGGTATGGAGTCCAATCTTGGCTGGGGGCTCAGGCGCTGAACCAAGTGTTTATGGGACTTATCGGTTTTGATAACGTTTGGGTCTGGTTTTTTGCATTTCAAGCGCTCCAAATCTTCCTATCAGCTAAAGGCATTCAATCGATTAAGTGGATTGAAATTGTAGGATCTGTCATTATTATGCTGGGCGTTGTGTATTTGATTTTTCTCTTTTTATCCACCTTTGGATTCGAAGTTGAGAAAGTCGCTAACACCGAGGGTTCCTGGGGAATTCCATTTTGGCTTGCGATGACGGTGTTAATCGGTCAATTTGCTGCACTGCTCATTAATATTTCAGATTACACTCGCTACTTCCCACGTAAATCTTCAGCTGGTACGTTTGTAGGAGCTCACGTTGTAGGGATTGTTCCACCGATGATTTTATTGCCATTCGTCGGCATTTTAGGAGCAGCCGCCGTCGGCGTCTGGAATCCTGTTGATATTATCTCAAATCATATTTCGAATGTAGCAGCCAGTATTATTGTGTTAATCTTTATTGCTCTAGCCCAAGTTACAACAAACTTAGTAGCTAATATCATGCCTCCAGTACTTGTGGCAATGGATTTATTTAAAATCTCATGGGAAAAAGCCTGCGTAATTGTCGGAGTACTAGGAGTAGTAACGTGTCCATGGTTTATTATGACGGATTCATTATTTTTAACATTTATCGCAGTTGTTTCAGCTTTTTTAGGTCCGATTTTTGCGATTATGGTAGCAGACTTTTACTTTATTCATAAAGGTAATTATAATGTGGCTCCGCTATATGAAGGTAAACTATTTACGGCATTTAAAGGGTGGAATCCTGCCGCTATTATCGCCACAATTGTTGGAACGTCTCTCGCGTTTATTAACGTGGAACTTTCGTGGTTTTTAGGTTTAATTCCTGCAGCCCTTGTGTATGTTGTGTTAATGAAAACATGGATCATGAAGCATGAGCAGTATGTAAGAGAAGGGCTTAATCAAACATTCCGTCATTCAGCCCCATTAAAACGTGAAGAAGCGAGCTGAATCCAGGTAGGGAAACTCCTACCTGGATTTTAGTGTGTTTAGTGAAAGTTTACTAATAAAAGATAAAAATTTATTGAAAATTTCAAAAAAATATATTGAAAGCGCTTTATCTATATGTTATTCTTCATTTATCGAGGTAAAATTTACTGAAAAATAAGTAAAAAACACATGTAGTGAGGTAGTGTATATGACCACGTTAAAAGAGGTAGCAACTGCTGCAAAAGTTTCAAGCACCACCGCATCTAGGGTGTTAAACAATGATCACACACTTTCTGTTTCTGATGAAACCAGAAGTCGAGTTTTAAAAGCTGCAAAAGCATTGAATTATACACCCGTAAGAGCGCGTAAAGGAGAGACGGGAGATGCAAATCTTACTCCCCGTATTGGTATTATGTTTGCCCAGACTGTTGAAGAAGAGCTGGCAGACCCCTTCTTTTCATCTATACGACACGGAATTGAGAATGCTTGCATAGAGAGAGGAATTTTAACAAATCGAATGTTTCGTCTAAAAAGCATGCGTCGAGAAGAAGTGCTTCATGACCTAGATGGTTTAATTGTTGTCGGGCGCATTAGTGCTGAGACGATTCAAACTGTTAGTAATCATCTCGACAATATTATCTTTGTCAATCACTTAGCGGATGAAAATACATATGATTCAGTCATCAGCGATTTTGAACGCGCAACGGAAAGTGCGCTTGAGCATTTAATAAAGTTAGGTTATCAGCGTATTGGCTACATCGGAGGACGTGAACGAGAACATTTTATAAACGGAAATCAGGTTATTGAAGATAAGCGCCAAACAACATTTGAAAAAATACTAGAGAAAAAAGGAATGTTTTGTTCTAGCGATGTTCATATTGGTGAATTCGCCATGGCTCAAGGGTATGAGTTAATGGAGAAAGCGATTAAACAAGGAAATTTGCCAGAAGCTTTTTTCATAGCGAGCGATTCAATGGCGATTGGCGCAATGCGAGCTCTTCAAAAAGCGAATCGTAAAGTGCCAGAAGATGTTGCGATTGTAAGCTTTAACGATGTAGATGTTGCAGAATTTACGAGTACGCCTCTAACCACGGTCAAGGTCTACACGGAGCAGATGGGCCAGTTAGCGGTCAACTTACTAATGGATCGAATAAATGGGCGCAAGATTCCGCTAAAGGTGACGGTACCTACAAAATTAGTAATTCGAGATAGCTGTGGTTTAACAATGAAACGAATGGCTAGCGGGGCGTAAACAGTATAACTGAAAGGAGGTGATGCACGAGCCTTATTGGAACGTAAATGATTGTAAGGGGGAGAAGAAATCGAAAGTAAAAAACACATAAAAAAAGAGATTAAAAAACCTAGAGCAAATGCTTCCGTTTTATTGGCAGATAAAGCGGAACAAGAAAGATGGCAGTCCTTCTTATCTAGGGGTTTTTAACCTCAAATAAAACATATAGAAGCCTATTATACTTACTTTTTTATTTTCTGGCAATAAAACCGTTTTATCCTAATTAATCAGAAAATTCTAAATAAATAACGTGTAGGAGGAGCACATGAAGAACGTGACGCGTTTGTTAATTTTGTTTATGGTTTTTGCGGTATTTGCGGCGGGGTGTGGAAGCAAAGGAGCTTCTTCTGGTGATGGTGGTAAAGTCACACTAACACTGTTTTCCACAATGAGTAATAAAGGAGAAAGAGCAGCATTAGAAAGCGTAATTGCAGATTTTGAAAAGGAAAACCCTGATATAGCGATTGAAGCAAACTTTCCTGGAAACGGATATGAGGATATGCTTCGTGTGAAGATGGGTGCCAACGACATGCCAGATTTATTTGATACGCACGGTTGGTCACAGCTTCGATACGGTGAATATGTTGCAGATTTAAAAGACATGAATTGGGTGAAAGACTTAGATCCTGCGCTTGATCAAATTTTAAAAGATGAAAGCGGCAAGGTGTACGCTTACCCGTTAAATCAAGCTAAAGATGGGATTAGCTATAATGTGAAATTACTAGAACAATACGGAATTAAACCACCACAAACAATGGATGAGTTTGTGAAAGCATTAGAAGTAGTAAAAAACAAAAGCAAAGGTGATGTCGTACCGCTTTGGATTCCTGGAGGAGAAAACGGAAATATTGCGCAAATCTTTGACCAAATCGCTACGCCATATCTTATTACTGACAAAGAGAATGGACATGGAGACGAGCTGTTAGATGGAAGCTTCAACTGGTCAAAATACGATCAGCTAGGAGAGTTGATGGTCGATTTAAAGAAAAAAGATTTACTCAACAAAGATGTATTAACAGCGAAACAATCCCAGGTAACGGAGCTTATGGCACAAGATAAAATTGCGTTTACATTCGTAGGAGGCTCCTTAGGTCCTGATGCAACAGAACTAAATCCTGAAGTAAAGGTTGGAACAATTCCTGTACCAGCTGTTCATAAAGGGGATGCACAAAGTTGGATTGGCGGCGAGCGCTTTACACTAGCAGCATGGAAAGATTCTAAAAACCTAGACGAGGCAAAGGAATTTATTGAATTTGCGGCTAAGCCGGAAAATGTAAAGAAAATAGCTGAAGGCACATCTTCTACAGCAGCATTAAAAAATGCGGAAGCAGATAACTACTACTCAGAGTTTTATAAGCAATATGAAGAAGTAAAGGTAGAGCCATACTTTGATCGTAAGTACTTACCAAGCGGTATGTGGTCTGTGATGTCAACAACAGGTCAAGAGCTATTAGCTGGAACGCTTACAGCAAAACAGCTTTCTAAGAAAATGGAAGAAGAGTATAACCGCTTGCGAAAGCAGTAAAAAGTTAGGGAAAGCAGTGCTTAATTGTGCTGCTTTCTGCAAACTGCATCTAGCTGAAATAGGAGTGAGGTTATGAGCGAATTAGTAAGAAACGAGCGGCTACCCAAAGAGTCTACTTCAGTTATAAAGAAAAAAAAGTCAACTAAGCTCAAAAAAGAATCATCTTTATGGTGGATGTACTTACCTGGGCTTGTCATTGTTACGCTGTTTATTATTTATCCATTCATTAATGGCATCCAGCTTTCGTTTACAAACTGGAATGGTTTTTCGCAAACATATGATTGGATTGGAGTTGAACAGTATCAGAGGTTACTAGCGGATCCAACAACGTGGCTGGTTGTGAAAAATACGCTATTGTACGGAATTGGAAGTACAATTTTTCAGAATATACTGGGCTTGTTGTATGCACTTTTGTTGAATCAAAGTATTCGAATGAAAACATTCACGCGTACGATTGTTTATTTACCGGTTATTATTAGCCCGATTATTATGGGATACATTTGGTACTTTTTCTTCTCATTTCAAGGTGGAGCGCTGAATGATGTGCTGATGCTCTTTGGGTATGAACCGGTTAACGCACTAGGGAATGCAAGTTTGAATCCATGGATCATTGTATTTGTTAATACGTATCAGTTTGTTGGGATTGCGATGATTATTTATCTTGCGGGACTTCAAGGGATTTCAAAAGATTATTATGAAGCAGCTCAGTTAGATGGTGCTTCTGGTTGGCAGCAGTTTAAAACGATTACTCTTCCTTTACTAATGCCGTCTATTACAATTAACGTTGTTTTAAATATTATTGGAGGACTAAAGTTGTTTGATGTAATTGTTGCCTTAACAGGCGGGGGGCCTGGAGATGCATCACAATCTATGTCAACGTTTATGTATGATTTATACTTTAAACGACAAGACGCAGGTTACGCTGCAACGCAGGGTGTATTTATGGCTGTGATTATTTTAATTATTAGCATCGGAGCATTGATTTACTTTAAGAGGAAGGAGACAGAAGCATGATTGATTACACGAATAAGAAGAAAAAAAGATGGCTTACAGTTTTGGCTATTGTGATCACCATCTTTCATATTGTGCCGTTCTATATTCTTGTGACAACATCGCTTAAACCAGCGGGAGACTTCAGTTCAAAGTGGGTATTTCCATCACAGCCCAATGTTCAAAATTTTGCTGATGCGTGGAGTCAAGCAGGACTTGGTACAGCGTTCTTAAATACGGTTATTATTACGTTTTGCTCAGCCGTTTTACTTATTGTATTAGGTTCGCTCGCTGCTTATCCACTAGCACGTCGTCAAACAAAGCTAAATAAATACGTCTACTTTATCTTTATTGGAATTATGGTCATCCCCCCGCTAACAGCACTTGTTCCCCTTTACAAAATGGTGGTTAACATGGGGATGATGAACACATACCAAATTGCTATCTTAAACAATGTGGCAGCATTTTTACCATTAACAATCTTTCTATATGCAGGATTCATTCGCTCGACGATTTCAAAAGAGCTCGAAGAAGCAGCGAAAATTGATGGAGCAAGTACGTTAGGTATCTTTTTCCGCATCGTCTTCCCACTGTTAAAGCCAGTGACGGCGTCTGTTTTAATCATTTCATGCGTGTATATTTGGAACGATTATCAGTTTGCGATTTTCTTCTTGCAAGATAAAGAAATGCATACATTAACGGTTACGCTTGCCAGTTTCTTTGCACAAAATCAGCATAATTTGAGCTTAGTAGGAGCAGCAGCTTTAATCGCTATGTTGCCAATGACAATTTTATTTTTACTTCTACAAAAATATTTTATTGCCGGCTTAGCTTCGGGATCTGTTAAAGGCTAAATGATGAAAAGAGAGGGAGAGAATTAATGACAAAAATTACGTTTATCGGTGCAGGAAGTACAGTATTCGCCAAAAATATTTTAGGAGACTGCATGTTTGTTCCGGCTTTGGCAGGATTTGAATTTGCCCTATATGATATCGACGAGCAGCGTTTAAAGGATTCAGAAAACATGCTTAATAACTTAAAAGAAAACTATAAAATCAACGTGACGGTTAAATCGTACCTTAATCGAAAAGAAGCGCTTAAAGGCGCAAAGTACGTAATTAATGCCATACAGGTAGGGGGATATAAACCAAGTACAGTAATTGATTTTGATATTCCAAAGAAATATGGTCTTCGCCAAACGATTGGTGACACGGTTGGCATTGGTGGTATCTTTAGATCTCTGCGCACCATTCCAGTGATGCTTGATTTTGCAAAAGATATGGAAGAAGTCTGCCCGGATGCGCTGTTTTTAAATTACACAAATCCAATGGCTACTTTAACGGGTGCGATGTTACGCTATACGGATATTCAAGCGGTCGGGCTTTGTCATAGCGTACAGGTATGTACCAAAGATTTATTTAAGGCGCTTGAAATGGATCACGAAGGAATTGAAGAAAAAATCGCAGGTATTAATCATATGGCATGGCTATTAGAAGTAAAGCGGGATGGAAAAGACTTATATCCTGAAATTAAGCGCCGTGCTCGTGAAAAGCAAAAAATAAAGCATAATGATATGGTGCGTTTCGAGCTTATGGACAAGTTTGGTTATTATATTACGGAGTCGTCTGAACATAACGCAGAGTATCACCCATATTTTATTAAGAACAACTATCCAGGTTTAATCGACCAATTTAACATTCCGCTTGATGAATACCCAAGACGATGCGAAGAGCAAATTAGCCAATGGGAAACGATGCGAGAAGAGCTTGTTCATAACAGAAATCTCACGCACACGCGCTCTCATGAATATGGTTCACATATCATTGAAGCGATGGAAACGAATACGCCATTTAAGTTTGCAGGCAACGTATTAAACACAGGTGGTTTAATTAGTAACCTGCCACAAAAAGCGTGCGTAGAAGTCCCGTGTATCGTTGATCGTAGCGGTATTATTCCAGGTTATATCGGAGAGCTACCAGAGCAACTAGCAGCGCTTAATCGTACAAATATCAATACGCAACTTTTAACAATCGAAGCAGCAGTGACCAAAAAGCGTGAGCATATCTACCAAGCTGCAATGTTAGACCCTCATACAAGTGCTGAACTATCAATGGATGATATTGTTTTACTATGTGACGATTTGATTGAAGCACACGGTGATTGGTTACCACAGTTTTCAGGAAAAGTGTATCAGTCTATCTAATAATAAATGAGTAGGGAAAATTCCCTACTCGTTTTGAACATTTAAGAAATGATTAATAACAATTGAGACAGCACCTAATGCAGGTGCATTTTTTCCTAATGAAGAGGGGAGTAGTTCACATGTATTTTCTAAATGAGAATGTACCCTAGAAGCAACTTCATTTTTAATGGTGTTTAACACAATCGGGTGAGATTCGATAATATTATTCCTTAGAATAATGGCTTGTGTGTCAAAAGTATTGAGAATGTTAGTGATGCCAATACTAATATAGAATCCAAAGTTTTGTAGTGCATTTAAGGCATCCACATCATTTTTATTTGCACGTTCAATAATTTCTTTTCGTACCAAATTTTTTTCATTTTTTTCTTCTACAGAAGAAAAAGAAGCTAGTAAAGCTTTTTCAGAAGCAAAAGCCATTTTGATGGATATCAAACAAACTATTACAATGAATGCTTCTTCTCAAAAGTTATTCGCCTATGGGAAATTGGTGATTATTGTAGGAATACTACTTTCTGTTTTTCAACAATTTGTAGGTATAAATGTAGCTTTATATTATGCCCCACGTATTTTTGAAAGTATGGGAGCTGCTAAAGATTCTTCAATGTTGCAAACCATTATTATGGGATTAGTGAATGTTGTTTTTACAATTATTGCAATTTTAACAGTTGATCGATGGGGGAGAAAGCCCTTATTAATAGTAGGTTCAATTGGAATGTCTATTGGAATGTTTGGTGTATCAAGTATGGCATTTTCTAATATGATTGGAATAGGGACACTTATATTTATTATTATTTATACAGCTTCATTTATGATGTCATGGGGACCAATATGCTGGGTGCTGATTTCGGAGATTTTTCCTAATAAAATTAGAGGCCGAGCTGTAGCTATCGCTGTAGCAGTTCAATGGGCGGCTAACTATTTTATTTCCTCTACATATCCTACAATGATGGAGTATAGTGGAGGATTAACATATGGTTTTTATGGTTTGATGAGTGTACTTTCTGCTTTATTTGTCTGGAAGCTTGTTCCGGAAACGAAAGGAAAAACGCTTGAACAGATGGAAAATACATGGAGAAAAAGAAAAGAAGACCAAAAAGATAGTCAAATTATTTAAATTAGGAGAATCATTCAAAGTAAACCATAAAATATACGTTTCCGGATTTTTGTAGATTGACGAGTAGGGAGTTCCCTACTCGTTTTCTTCTTGTTCCAAACGTTTATAGTGTGTCTTCCCCATTTGATAGACGAAAAATAAAAAAATAGGCAAGAGAATGATAAGAGAAGACATGCGAATTAGCGTGTCCACAATGGCTCCTTTTGTAATAATTAAGTTCACGATAAACATTAAAACAAAAATTACAATACCTACAGTTGTTAGCGTTTTTTTCAGCTTTTCTACTTTCACTTTTATCACCTAGTTTTAAAAATAATGGATGAAGCACTGAAAATCAACTCTTTCGATGAAAAGAGAGCAAAGAGGTTTACAGGATAAAAGATATGTTGTACGATAAAAAAAGTTTAATTCTTACTAAATCTATAAGATATGAGGTGTATATCATGGCATCAACAACTGTACAAACTTCTAAGCATACTAATTCAGCTCGCACAACGGTTGTTACGGAGCTTAGTCCAATGCAAAAGCCGTTAGTTATTGTCGGAATTTTAATTTCGGTCGTGTTACTAACAGCGATTGTAAACACAACAAATTGGACACAAGGTGTATTATTTATTATCGGTCTCGCTCTTGGCGCCACGTTACTATATGCACGATTTGGTTTTACTTCAGCGTTTAGACGATTAATGTCGGTCGGAAACGTACAAGGTTTACAGGCACATATGCTTATGCTAGCAGTAGCTTCCACGCTGTTTGCTATTATTTTAAGCACTGGGTTTAGCTTTACCGGTACGACACCGGCAGGTTATGTGTCACCAGTAGGCGTGAGTGTGGTGGTAGGAGCATTTTTATTCGGAATTGGAATGCAGCTAGGAAACGGATGTGCATCAGGTACTCTTTATAATCTTGGTGGCGGTTCGTCTTCTATGATCATTACGCTCGTTTCATTCATTGGAGGTTCACTACTTGCAGCGTATCACTTTACATTTTGGATGGAGGATATGCCATCGTTCCAACCAATTTCGTTAGCTGAATCAACTGGGCTTGGCTATTTCGGTGCATGGGTTGTTCAAATGGTGGCATTTGCAGTTATTTACTGGATTACAGTTCAGCTTGCTAAAAAGAAAAATCCGCCAATGATGAAGCAGCTTCCAACAACAACAGGATGGAAGAAAGTTATTCGTGGTTCTTGGCCATTATTTGCGGCAGCAATTATCTTAGCACTTTTAAATGCTCTAACGCTAACAGTACGCGGTAACCCTTGGGGCATTACGTCAGCATTTGCTTTATGGGGTGGTAAAGCGTTAATGGCAACAGGAATTGATGTTTCGACTTGGGGTTATTTCCAAGGAGCGAATGGTCAAGCGTTAACGCAAACGGTTCTTGCCGACTCTACAAGCGTAATGAACTTTGGCATTATTTTAGGCGCGTTTATCTCAGCGGCAGCTCAAGGAACGTTCAAGCCTGGTAAAATTAAGCCAGGAGTTGCAGGAGCAGCAGTTGTAGGTGGCCTATTAATGGGCTATGGTTCTCGCTTAGCATTTGGTTGTAACATTGGTGCTTATTTTGGAGGAATCGCATCGTTTAGCTTACACGGTTGGGTATGGATGGTTATGGCAATGTTAGGAACAACGCTAGCCTTATTTATTCGACCATTGTTCGGATTAAAGAATCCAAAACCAAACGATTCGATTTGTTAAGAGAAAACCTACTTGCTTATTCAGCAAGTAGGTTTTTTTCTTGTACTTATATGAGAAGTGAGATAGAATGAGAAAATAGAAAAACTAAAAATGTTTTATGAGTTTATCACGAGGAGGACTGATAATGAAAGAGCGAATTATGCAGGCATTTATCGAAGAGATTCATCATAAAGGAATGAAATTTACAATGGATGACTTAGCCAAAAGGCTAGGCATTAGTAAACGGACGCTGTACGAACATTTCTCGTCCAAAGTAGAGATTTTAGATACCATTATCACTCAAACGCTACAGGATTTTGATCAGAAAACCGAAGCGATTGTGAATAATGAAAATCTATCTTTGGTGGACAAAATCAAGCGAGTTATTACCGTTATTCCAGAGTATAATGACTTCTATGACTTATGTATCATTGAGCAGATGAAGCGCTACTACCCAGCACAGTGGGAGCAGTTAAATGTGGCTTTGAACCAGTGGGACTCACTGAGAGAGCTCATAAAGCAAGGAATAGAAGAAGGAATTATTGTAAATCGAAATCTTGATTTAATGATGAAGGTAATCATCGACGCTGTGAATTCGACTTTAGATCGAAGCTTTTTTTTAGAAAATCGATTAACCGTATCAGATGCGCTCGATACGATTGTTGATATGCTATTGCACGGCCTTTTAACAAGTAAGGTAAAATCGGAACTTTAAAATAGAGCGCATACGACAGAGTCTGGCATATCTCTTGTTTTCATGGGAGTCAGTCTCTTTTATCGGTCGATAAAAACTAAAAAAACAAAAATAGTTTTCATGTTTTATGGAGAATATAGGAGAAAGTTGGAGGGTTATTTATGTCACTACTGTTAAGAAATAAAGGAGCCATGCTGCTTTTAATGCTTAACATCTTTTTGGTGTTTATGGGAATAGGTCTTGTAATTCCCATTATGCCAACTTATATGATTGAGCTTCAAATTAGCGGAAGTATCGTTGGAATGCTTGTCGCTGCATTTTCGTTAACACAGTTTATCTTTTCACCTGTTGCAGGGAGATTATCGGATTCTTTTGGGCGTAAAAAAATGATCGTTACCGGTATGTTGATCTTTGCCGTGTCAGAGTGGCTATTTGGAATTGCCAATGCACCGGCGCTATTGTTTGGCGCTCGTATGCTGGGCGGAATTAGTGCAGCATTAATTATGCCAGCCGTTATGGCTTATACAGCTGATATTACGACGCCAAAAGAGCGCGCAACAGGAATGGGGTATATTAATGCAGCAATCACAACAGGCTTTATCATCGGCCCTGGAATCGGTGGATTCATTGCTGAATTTGGCATGCGAGTCCCGTTTTATTCAGCAGCCGTTGCAGGAGTTTTCGCAGCCTTACTTACCTTATTTGTTCTGCCTGAATCACCAATGGAAGAACGCGTGAAGGCTGACCCGCTTCAAACAGAAAAGCAGAGCTTATTTACACAGTTACGTAATTCGTATAAGGAACCGTACTTTTTAAGCTTAATTATTGTGTTTGTTGCTTCGTTTGGCTTAGCGAATTATGAGACGGTATTTGGTTTATTTGTAGATCGTAAATTCGGCTTTACGCCAAAAGATATAGCATTTATTATCACGTTTGGTTCCATTGCAGGAGCTGTTGTTCAGCTCACTATTTTTGGGTGGATTGTCAATAAGTTTGGTGAGAAAAGGGTTATTTCAATCTGTCTGTTTGTAGCAGGCTTATTCGTACTTTTAACTTTGTTCACGCATGCATACTGGTTGATTGTTGTCGTAACGTTTACGCTGTTTTTAGCAATCGATATTTTACGACCAGCTATTAGTACACAAATGTCAAAACTTGCTCAAGAACAGCAGGGCTACGTAGCCGGCTTAAATTCTGCTTACACAAGTTTAGGAAACATTGCAGGACCTCTTGTTGCAGGGATTTTATTTGATATTGATATCAACTTTCCATATGTAGCAGCGGCCATCGTTTTATTCGTTTGTTTCGTCTTAACGTTAACAGTAGGAAAGCGAGTAGCTCAGTCAAATCCAGTTGTTGAGAAGTAAAAGTGGTTGAAGAACGTTCTATTCCTAGTGGATAGGACGTTTTTCATTGACTTTTGACAGGTTGTTTCATACACTTTTAGTAAAATATTTCAGCTTAGGCTGTATGTTGCTACTTATTAAAGTAGAGAAGATACATAAGGAAGGAACGAATATATGAATGAAACCTCATCTGTAAAGTCGATGGGCTATTTAATTAGTCGTAAGCTTATTGCAGGACTAATCATGGTTGTTGCCATTAGTGTCTTAGCGTTTGTCACGGCGATTATACCTGCGGATAAGCCAGCTGACTTTACTATCCTTAACTTTATTCAGGAGTTTAAGAAAGAAGGGAGTTTTTTCGCGCTTGGGTACTACTTTTTTATTGTAGGCTCAGCTGTTATCTTAACCTCTTTTGTGGTAGAGCTAATTGCGCAAACGATTACAAATCGCTGGGAAGGTAAGTACAAGTGGTGGATTACGGGTGCTTTACATTTTGTTTTATCACTTTTTTTCATCCCGATGCTGCTTTTTTTCTTTATTGTGGATCGCTTATTGGCATTTAAAAAGACGCCATATCATTGGAAGCATGTACTTGGATTTTTTGTAGCTCCAATTGCGCTATTTAGTTTATTTGTTGTTACCGTTTAAAGCCTCTCTGCTTCAGAGAGGTTTTTTTATGGAAGCGTTAGGGGGAACTTTGGTGAATAAGATGCTAAAAGGAAGAAAATAACGAATTTTATAAAAATAATGATATACTAAACTCATTAGTACTGTAGGAGGTTATTGTGTGAAAGGATACTTCAAGCCATTTGCCATTATAATAGGTGCGCTTTTACTTTTTCTAGGAGGATACGTATTTGGAAAATCCACGTCTGATCAAGTCACTCGGGAAATCTGGATTGGCGACGGGAAGGACGGAGAGACAGACGTTCAAAAGGTCATTACGGACTTAGAAAATCAAGCTGCTGTTGATAACTTATCGCTGATTTACGCTCACCGAGAAAGCATTGATACTGCGGATGTAGATATAAACAATCCGGATCTTTACGTAGCATTTAATAGTCCAAAGCAATCGGCATTATTAGTTGAGTCTCGTCTTTGGCTAAACGATAAGGGAGCTGTTATAGCGGAACGTACGGGTGAGACGTGGGATGAAGTTGACTATTCTACAATTCCTGTGGAAGATGCTCTTTATATTCAAAGTTTGTTGAAGAACAATAATGAAGAATAATTTCTTTTATTTTCCATAAAATGAAACTTTTTGGATGGTCGTTCGTAATAGAAATAAAGGGGGGGATTCATTGAAAAATTACATAGCCTTCATTGCTAGCTTTGTAATGTTAATGCTTGTATTGCAAGTAGGTAGTGGTATGCTGTTAACGATGCTGTATGAGCCAGGCTTGACGGAAGAAGTTGGAACGTTAGGAAGCACGGTTACCTTTGGTGAAAGTACTTATATGTTTCCGCTTGTAGTAGCAATGCTAGCAGCAACAATTTCCTTTTTTATTTCAAAACGACTTTCATAATGTAGTAGAAAACTAGGCATGTACGGTGCCTAGTTTTTTCTTTTATATGTTCGAGCTCCAGGCTGTTCTTTTACTGCACGCCACGCTGCAATTGCATCTGCACGGCTTTTCCCTTTGTTGGTTGGGTCTGCAAAGAAATCTCTTGTAAACTGGTTATATTCAAACTGGGCTCCAATTTCTCGCTGATAGGAAGGATCTTTTTTTCGGCTTTCTTCTTCATACCAGGCCGTCACAACATCACGATATGTCTTGCCACTGTTCTGTTTAAAGTAGTTTTGGATATAGGTTGAAAAATGAAAGTTTGGAATGATAGTTTTGAAAAATGTCCGTACGCTTTGGTTACAGCGATGGTGTTTTGTAATAACAGTGTCAAGACTCAGTTCTTCTAACTTGTTACCGTTAGGAGCACCCGTCTTTTTATGAACAGGACGTTTTATTTCTCCAGTTTGCAAAAAGAGATGAATTCGCTCTGTTAATTCTGCTTTGGAGCCACTTCTGGGGATGTGGTGGTCGTGGCAAAAACCTTGTAGTTCTTTCTTTAACCAATAATAGCTGAGAAATTCTTTTGTCTTAATGTGTTGATTCAGTTTAGGTCTCATACATAACCATCCTTTCCATCTATTTCAACATTAGAACATTAGTTCTTATTTTGTCAATGGCATAATAGAGAAAATATACCATTCATAACGATTCACTTTACTACACCTTATTTCCACCTTTTAGTATAATTAGTCATATCATTTAGAGGAAAGGAGCCGAGCAAATGCCTGCTTATAATAAGCTAGTCCGTGATTACATTCCGCAGATTATCGAACAAAGCGGAAAGAAGTATACAACAAGCAACCTAACTATTGATGAATACAAAAAGGAACTAAAGAAAAAAGCTGAAGAAGAATGGAGCGAATATAAGGAAGCCAAAACGGAGCACGAGGCAGTAGAAGAGCTTGCGGATTTACTAGAAGTTGTTTATGCGCTTGCTGCATTAAACGGCGCAACTCCTCAGCAGCTGGAACATGTGCGTCAGCAAAAAGCAGATGAGAAAGGTGGCTTTAACGAAAGAGTTTTTTTAGTAGAGGTGGAAGATCAATAACTCTTAGTATATAAACCTTTTTTAAAACGATAATTGTCCAAAGAAAGACGCTCCTTTTTAAGCACAACTAAACTCAAGTTGTGCTTTTTTATGGTACACTAAAACTAAGAAAAGAGATCTACATCAGGGGGCACAATTGTGATTACAGATTTACAGTTTGGTGAGGCTTTTGTACGAGGAAAGCGATATCGCCGCAAGCAAATTCATGATCTTTATAAAGGGCAGGAGCAAAGTGAAATTTCAACGCCAAAGGAATACCCATACATCTTTATTTTTACAAAGATGAGCGGTGAAGAATACGGTACTTCTCATGGATGGAACGACGATCAAACAACCTTCTTTTATACTGGAGAAGGACAGCGTGGTACGATGCAGCTAATCAAAGGAAATAAAGCGGTGATGGAACACGCGGCAAACGGTGAAACCATCTATTTATTTCAGTACGTAGAGTCTGGAATTGTTGAGTTTTTAGATGAGATGACGTATGTAAACCATCAGCTTGAGTTGATGTGGGATGCAGACGGAAGCTTTCGGGAAGCGATTATGTTTGAACTAAAACGCAACCATGTATTAGAAGAGAAAGCGAACGCAATTAGCATTAACTCAACGGTACAAGAAGAGCTGTTAGAAAAATTCTATGAGGAAAAGAACTTAACGAAAAAGGTAGCTTTCCTTCATCGTTATATAAAAGCGCGAGCGAACGGAAAGTGTGAATCATGCGGTGCACCAGCATCGTTTAAAGATAAAAAAGGAATGCCATATCTAGAGCTTCACCACATCAACCACTTAACCGACAGCGGGTTAAATAGAGTGGACCAAGTTGCGGCCCTTTGTCCAATTTGTCATAGTCATATTCACCATGGACAGGGTGGCGGAAATTACAATGCAAGGTTGGGGAGACTAATTAAAGAAAAAGAACTAGAAGCTGTTCAATAACTGAACGAATAGAAAGGCGTGAAAGTAATGGAACTATTAGGTCTACATCACGTTTCAATTTTAACGGGAAAAGCTGAAAAAAATTATGACTTCTTTACAAACGTACTGGGAATGCGTCTTGTAAAAAAGACGGTTAATCAAGATAACCCGCAGTCATATCATCTGTTTTACGCAGATGCAGAAGGAACACCTGGAACGGAAGTCACTTATTTTGATATTCCTGGCCTTGGTAGAACCTACCCGGGAACAACGGATATTTCAACCGTATCCTTGCGTGTGCCGACGACGGAATCCCTTCACTATTGGAAGCAACGCTTTGAAGAGCTAGGAATCGATCACGATGAGATGACAAACCAAGCAGGTCGCAACGCGCTTGCGTTTCGTGATTACGAAGGTACACGACTGATGCTTGTTGCAGATAACGGAGAAAAAGGTGTACGTGCCGGTGTTCCATGGAAGCGAGAAGATATTGAAGAAAAGCATGCAATTATTGGCTTAGGTCCGGTTACGTTAACAGTTGCAGAAGCGAAGCTAACAGCGGATATCCTAACAAACGTTATGGGATTTCGTCATGTGAAATCTTATAATTCAATGAAAGTTTATGCAACAGGAGAAGGGGGAAGCGGAGCTGAAGTACATATTGTAGAAGAACCCGGGGTGCCAAAAGCAAGGCTTGGAAGAGGTGGCGTTCATCACGTTGCGTTTCGTGTCCCAAATGAGCAAGAATACCGCTACTGGCTTGAACGCTTAAAGCAAGCTCGTATTCCTCACTCCGGCGAAGTCGAACGCTACTATTTTAAAGCAATTTATTTTAGAGAGCCAAACGGTATCTTATTTGAACTTTCAACCGATACGCCTGGCTTTGCGACCGACGAGCCCAAAGAAACGATGGGAGAGAAGCTCGCTCTACCGCCATTTTTAGAACCGCGTCGAGCAGAAATTGAAGCGAATTTACGTCCGTTGGATATATAGAAAGCACAGCTGTTTTTATAGCTGTGCTTTTCTGTTGTTTTTCGTTGCGTGTTTTTTAAGGCGAGCTGCAAAGCGAGTGGAATGGAAACAGCTGATGTGTTGCCGTAATACTCGACGCTCGTTAGCATTTTTTCGCGCGGAAACTCAGCTTTTTCGCAAATGGACTCAATCATTCGCAAGTTGGCACTGTGCGGGACGAACCAGTCAATGTTTTCTTTTTGAAGATTGGTTTGCTGTAACAGCGAATCAATACCTGCTGGAACGGTTCTGGTAGCCCATTTGTACACTTCGCGTCCATTTTGAACCATTTTACCAGGTGTTTGAAGCTGCTCTCCGTTCATCGTTGTGGATAAGTTCGTTCGATACACGTGCTTACCGCTGCTGCCTCTTTGCCAAATAGGATGCAGGTAGAGCGGTCTTCATAATCCGTTACTTTTGATAGTGTCTCTGCTGTAACAACTAAGACTTTTTGGTGTAATCCAGACGTAATAAAGCTATCGGCAATATGTAATCTGTAAGTAAAGCCAGCGCACGTTGCGTTAAAATCAAATGTTCCTGCACTATTAAAACACCTTTCTTTATGACTAGGTTATATCATTAAATATTAGTGCTATATAACAAAAAAATGTAAATAATTGTATATTTAAATATTCTTATAATTAAACGGACCTTATTCAAACCAAAGTAGATTTTGTCGAAAAATAGATGTAGAAATTAATAGTTTTATTAGAAAAATAGTAGTATTATAGTCGTGAGTAAAAAGTAACCGAATGGGACTTAGGGGGATTTTTTGATGAGTAAGAAGAAGGTTGTTACAGCATTAACTGCAGGTTTATTGGTTTCTTCGTTATCGATGGGGACAGGTTACGCAGAAGAGAATAATTATGATGTATCAAAAAAAACAATTGAAGAGCAGGCAGAGGTTAGCAAAAAGCTAGAAAAAAACATTGTGAAGCCAGAAATAATAAACGAGGTAAAGTCAGATGTTTTGAAGTCGTTAAATATGCCAGCACCATTTTCAAATAAAGCAGCAAAAAGTCTTCAGCGATCAAGCGTAAGCTTTGATAATGAAGAAATTGTTTTTGAATCAGAGCCCAATGATGATTTTCATACAGCAAATATAATGTCTTACGGTAACACAGTCATTGGTCAGCTTTTACCACTTTACGATTTGGACATGTATAAAGTGAATGTTCCTACAGCCGGCGCATTCATTATAGCAGGAGGTGCCTCTTCACCTGCAATCGATTTAGGCTTTACGGTTACCGAAAAAGATTATAAAGATAATAATAATGTCAGCTACTTAGGCAGCGAGTTTGACGAAGAGATTGAAACGCAAGTGTATCAAGTAAACAAAGCTGGTACTTATTATGTTCCAGTTATTGACTTTGATAATATCGATGACCTTGATGATAATTCGGAAGAAGATATTTATATTTTGTCAGCGGCGTTTGTTGATAACGTTGCGCCAGCAAAGCCAGTAGTGAATCAAGTTACTAACAATGATAAACTAATCACTGGAAAAGCGGAGGCGAACTCAACGGTAACAGTGAATGTTGGTAAAAATCGAATCGGCTATGCGAAAGCAAATGCGAGCGGATCGTTCTCTGTTAGTATTCCAGCTCAAAAAGTAGGAACAACGCTAAACGTAACGGCAAAAGATGCAGCTGGAAACGTCAGCAGCTTGACCTATGTCAAAGTGACAAGCGTTGACGTGACGCCACCTGCGAAGCCAATTGTTAATCAAGTTGATGATAATGATAAAGTCATTACAGGAAAAGCAGAAGCGAATTCAATGGTAACGGTGAACGTTGGTAAAAATCGAATTGGCTATGTAAAAGCAAGCTCAAACGGATCATTTTCTGTTAGTATTCCTATTCAAAAAGCAGGAACGACGCTAAACGTAACGGCAAAAGACGCAGCTGGAAATGTCAGCAGCTTATCCTATGTCAAAGTTGTAAAAGCTGATGTGACGCCACCTGCAAAGCCAACGGTTAATAAAGTAAAAGAAACTGATAAAGTAGTAACGGGTAAAGCGGAAGCAAACTCAACGGTAACGGTGAATGCCGGTAAAAACAGATTGGGTTATGCGAAAGCTAACTCTAAAGGCGTGTATTCCGTGAAAATTGCTGCACAGAAAAAAGGGACTCTTTTAAACGTAACGGCAAAAGATGCAGCTGGAAATGTGAGTAAACTTTCATACGTAACGGTTGTAAAGCGTTAATAACCATAAAAAATGCACTTCAGAATATTAGCTGAGGTGCATTTTTTATGAGAGCTCATTGTAAATAACGAGGGGTATCCGTTTTTGGATAGTTAATCTCTTGAAACAGATCCTTTTGAGTTCCTGTGTCACTAGATGGACTGTTCTCTAACTGCTGAGCTAAATGAGGAAAATAAAGATTCATTAAGTTTTTAAATTCTCCGATTGTTAATGGCTTTTCCGATTCTTTTAGCTCATAGCCAAGTTGTCCATTGGGTTCAATCGTGGCAGATTTTACGTGTTCTAGCTTTGCCACGCCTTGATTACGAAGCCGCATTTCAAGCTGATCAATGGTTAAACGCAGTTTTTTTTAATTAAGCTGGCCATTTTCAATTACAACTTTTGGTTTGCCTGTAATGAACTTTTCTAGCGCATTGGATTTCACCTGTACGTATTTTAAAACCAAGATAGCTAGTACAAAAACAGCAGCGCCTATAATTGCTTTAAACATGCTTTTTTCGACAATAGGCTGAACGATAATAGTTCCTAGTGAAATCATTACAACGGTTTGAGCTAGCGTCATCTGAGCAATGGATTTACGTCCAGCTATCCTGAGTAAAAGTATACCTGTTAAGATTAAAATAAGCGATTGCCATATGAAATTCATTCTTTCACCCTTTCCTATTTATTCCTGAATTTTAGGTTGGTTAAAAAGGAGTTTTTTTATGTATAGATAGGAGGTGAGAGATTTCATATGGTAAAATATATGAATCATATAAATTTAAATAGTATCAATGGAGGAAAGTATGAACGAGTCTATGAGCAGCCATTTTAAAAACTTAGAAGCAGCTGATAAAGCCCTTCAGTATGAAGCTTTTCAAGAAATTCTAAACGCAACTTCTGAACCGGTAGATTGGGCTTATGAAGTGTGGGAGGAGTTAATGAGGTGGTTAGGAGATGCTGATAACCATAAAAGAGCAAGAGGAGCTCAAATTCTTGCAGGTCTTGCGAAAAGTGATCAGGAAAAACGAATACTAACTGATTTTGGTTCCTTGTGGAAAGTAACCAAAGACGAAAAATTTGTTACGGCTCGTCACGCCCTACAGGCAATCTGGAAAGTGGGCTTAGCAGGAGACGGACAAAAAGAGTTAGTTCTCAAGCACTTAGTTGATCGCTTTCATACATGTGAAGGCGAAAAAAATGCCACTCTTATTCGCTTTGATATCATTCAAGGCTTACGAAATCTATACGATGAAACAAATGATGAAAAATTAAAGCAGCAGGCACTAAAGCTAGTAGAGATAGAAACAGATGCGAAGTATCAAAAGAAGTACCTTAAAGTATGGAAATGAAAATCTGTAATTAAAAAACAGAACGCTTCGATACAAGTAAAAAGCATTGAATGGAAGGAGGCCTTTATATGCTTACAGGCTCTAAACTAACACCTGAGCTATCAGTTTCAAATATAGAGAAGAGCTTGAACTTTTACATCAACTTGTTAACATTCAAGGTAAAATACGAACGAAAAGAGGACAAGTTTGCCATGCTGACCTTGGGTGGGTGTGAAATCATGATTGAACAGGTAAACGGATATTGGAATACAGGTGAGCTAGCTTATCCATTTGGGCGAGGTATTAATTTTCAGATTATGGTAGACGACGCTGAGTTTATTTACAGTCGATTAAAAAAGTATGATTATCCAATTAAGTATAAACTTACAGAAAGCTGGTATCGCGTTGATGATAAACTTTATGGACAACAAGAGTTCTTGGTTATGGATCCAGACGGTTATTTATTACGGCTGGCTGAAGATATAGGAAAGAAAGCAGTATGAACACGCTAGAGTTGCACTATCATATTTATCAAGACAATGTAAAAGTTGCTGAACATTACTTGCCATGGGCTTTTTCTATGATAGAGAGTGACTATGAATCTACA
This sequence comes from Priestia sp. FSL W8-0001, assembly GCF_038050335.1. Classification (NCBI taxonomy): domain Bacteria; kingdom Bacillati; phylum Bacillota; class Bacilli; order Caryophanales; family Bacillaceae; genus Priestia; species Priestia sp. FSL W8-0001. The sequence continues at coordinate 2,148,347 of NZ_JBBPAL010000001.1, read as the reverse complement.
TCTTTGTATATTCTGGCTGCTCTTCAAAAACCTTATAATATTTTTGAAGCGGAACACTATTTTCGAAGAGCTGTGGAAGAGCTTGAACTAAAAGTACCAACTGAACAAGAATGCACCACATATGTTGTATACAAAAGGCTTGAAGAATTAATCAATCAGTCAGATGATCTTTTCAACAAGGTATACGACTTGTCTACCCTCATCATATATGAGTTAGATTCTCCAAAACAACTGGCATCATTTGTAGAAATTAGTGATTTAATTGATGACTTTCTATACGGTGATAACTACTTAAAGTTGACAGAAACTATGTTGAAAGAGGAGATTTTGAGGAGAGCTGAAAAGTTGATAAAGTCAGTGAAAGAACTGGATGGAATAGACTAGCACATTTGTGGAATTAACAAAGGTTTTTTATTGATAAGATGTATTTAATATGTATATTTTATTGTAAAAAATCACACTCTATTCGAATGTGTTTACAGTAGGGGGGATTTGCTTTTGTTTACTATTTTGCAGTTTTTTAAAGTTAAATGTCCCAATCTTCTTTTAGTTGATCGAATAAAAGCCTGGCACCAGATGGGCTTAAAATAAGACCTTCTGCGTACTGCTTATTTTCTGGCGTTACTTCTCCTGTTATAAGGCATTTATTTTCTAGCTCAAATTTCCTTAACATAAGCTCGCCGTCTTTTACGAAGATTTCTAAAGGATCTTTTATGTTAATTCCCAACACTCTTCTCATCTCAACTGGAATGACAACGCGCCCTAACTCATCTACTTTTCGTACGATTCCTAGACTTTTCATAAGTTCCTCCTCACGACCCTTCAAATGAACAGGATTGTTTTAATCCTTTAACTAAAATATGTGAAACGACAGCAATACATGTTTACTTTTTTTAATTTGAATAGTAATTTGTAAATATTTTCACTTGTAAAATAATGTCTATAAATATTCTGAATGTACATAAATATCAAGGTTAATAAAATAAAATTATTTTACAAATGGAGCGTTTCTTTCTTGAAATATCTGTTTGTTATCATCAGTTAATGTAACAGCCGTGATAACTAAACTTTATGAAGAAGAATCCCTCTCATTGTTTGTATTAAAAAAATGGTAAGTATTTTGTTTGAATTTATCGATTGGATTAGATTCTTGTGGTTGGAAAAATATATTAGGATAGTTTACTTGTTTAATATTATGGGTGGTTTAGGAGGGAGAAGCTATATTTTAATTTCATAAGTAGCCACAGGGTTTTTCTTTCTCACTTCTTATCGTATAATCAGTCGTATAAAGAATAAGGACTGATACAACAATGACGGTGGAGAATAATGCTTATTTATTAGCTTATGGCAGAGTGAAAGGAGAGTTTTTATGATTGATAAAAGCTCTTCTACACCTCTTTATTATCAAATTAAAGAAATGATAAAAGAAAAAATTATGTCAACAGAATGGCAAGCGGGAAGTGCGATTCCATCCGAGAACACGCTTTCTAAGCTATTGTCTGTCAGTCGACTAACTGTGAGACAAGGAATTCAAGAATTAGTTGATGAAGGCTATTTGACAAGGAAAAGAGGAGTAGGAACGTTTGTACTTGAGAATAAGATTGAACAAAAATTAGTAGCAGCAACGAGCTTTACCTCATTAATGCATCAGAAGGGGAAGGTTCCTACCAGCACTATTTTATCCATTGATGAAATTACCGCTTCAAGATCTGTCAAACATAACCTAGCGCTGAAGGATGATTCAAAAGTGTTATCCATAAAGAGGATACGATACGGAGATGACGTGCCAGTAGCACTAGAGACGGTTTTTTTGCCCCTAGAATATAGGGATTACGTGCTAGACAACAATATTACGCATTCTCTACATGGCTTTATTGAAAAGAATTTTAATGTAAAAATCGGTGACGCGAAACAAACGGTTGAAGCTACGCTTGCAAATGAGCAAGAAGCAAACTATTTAAATTTAGAAATGAATGCACCTTTACTGTTAATTAAAACGGTGACATACCTTACAAACAATAAGCCTTTTGAATATGTCATTTCAGTATATGCAGGCGAAAGATTCAAGATATCGTCTCAAATTGGAGAGCTTCGTACTAATCAGGTGATGTAAAGAAATAGAGATTGGTGTGTATGTTGTTGGTCTTATGTTAGGAACACCTTTATGTGATATCGACGCAGCGCTTATTCATGACGAAGAAGAATGATTAAACGTTTAGTAGGTGAATCCGGTGAGTTATTAACATAAAAGCAGCTGAATCATTCAGCTGCTTGTTTGCTTATCGATTTCCCGCATAGTTAAAGATAGGATCACGAAGCTCAAATTCATACGTGTGCCCGTCTACAATACCGACAGTTTTATCTCCGTCATATAAATCTAATAAGAAGCCTGCCATCTCTTTTGCTGTATGATATTTTGGTACATTACCTTTATAGTCAAATCCTGCTGTTCCACGAGCACGATTAGCAAACTCGGTTTCAGTAGCGGCTGGTGCCAGCACTTTTGCCTTCATTTTTGCACCTTTTGCTTGAAGTTCTTGGCCAAGGCCTTCTGTAAATACACTGACGTAGAACTTTGAAGAAGGGGATAAGACAGCTCAAGCTCGCCTTGAACTTTTAGAGAATCATCACCTTGCTATCCAAGAGCAGCTTCAAACCTTAATCATTACAGAAGAGATGTTAACTCATAAGATATCAACCTATAAAAAGATGCTAGCAAAGCAAAACGTGTAGAGACATCTCTACACGTTTTTTAGTATACGTATCTGCTACAATTCCACGCTCATTAGGTAAGAAAGATGGCTACTACAAAGAATCCAGTTATTAAAACAATAAGTGGAATTCCAGTACTTTTCCAGCCCGAGCCTCCAGCTCCATTAGGAGAAGTGCCAATTTGCGCACGGTCTATAGCATCTCGTAAGTTTCCGGCATGATTACTTTCTAATTCCTTTTGGCGCAGCTGTTCTCGCTCATTTTCAGGTGTTCTATTATGAGTTTTCATATACACATCTCCACTTTGTCTCATTTTTAACTAAGCTCTTTTCTCATTTTTTTGCGCCAAATAACGGAACTAAGTAGTAAAAGAAAGGCTACTGCAAAAGGGAGCAGCGAATCCAGCAGTAATTCGTTCGCTTTGACATAGCGAAAAATAAATATACCGCCAAATATCAACATAATCATGAAGGAAAGCCTTATTAAATACGTATTAATACTCATTTTATTCACACCTTTCTACAAGACAATTTTAAAAGAATAGGTAAAAATAGTAAAAACTATTCCATGGACAAAAAATGCAAGGAATGGTTCTCTTTGTTATGGTGTTACCTCTACTAAAATTGCATCTCCATTTTTTCCAACCTTGACTTTGGCATGCTTTGCTTCTTGCTCGATTTGTAAACCGGTTCCTTCTGGAATAAAGTAATGCTCAATGCCGTATTGAATTCCCCAGCTGTAGTACGTACCTGTTATGAGAACATCACCTTTCTTTGCTTGATAAGGAGAATTCCACTTATCATGAATTTTATACTGCTTTGCGTATTCGAAAACACCTTGTTTATTTTTGCGAAGCAGCAGTTGAACACGTTGACCATCTTTAACCTTTTCTAATTCAATATCAGAAATTTCATAATGTAGCTCCACATAGTCTCCTTGTAAAAGAGAGCGTGGATCTAACGGAGCTAGCTCGAGCTTCACTTCTTTTCCACTTTGGAGAAGTATTTCATTTTTCATAAACAATCCGCCAAGAATCATAAGCTGTAGAGCAATGATGAATACTATTCTTTTTTTATGTTGCTCGATAAAGGAAGGGTGTTGTTTTTCAACAAGATCAAACTTATAGCTACATGCGGTAAATAAAGCACCTAATAGCAAAAGTGCGAACGATTTATCGAGAAGATCCCAAAGGTAGTCATAATATTGCGTTCCTAAAAAGATAAACCAAAAAATAATCGAAGCTGTAAACTCAAATTTCTTATCTTTCCGCACGCTTTTAAAGAGAAACGCCGTAGAAAAAGCAAAGAACAAGATGCTGTAGGTTATGTTTAGAGTAGGTGAATTCACGCTTCCAATAAGGGAAAGTGAAAAGATAAACGTAAGCAAAAGTGAGCTTCTTTTAAAAGGTAGGCAAGCTGTCAAACAACACACAATGACATTTAAAAGAATGAGCGCAATTAAAACGTAATCAAGTTGAATAGCTTCATAATAAGTTGTTGGTAGCTTAATAAGTATCAACAGCTGAGCAAGCGTGTAGATGGCTACGCGCAAGGATTTTTGTTTAGCAAACCATAGAAGTGAAACAAAGAGTGCTAGATAGATAAAAAACAACACATCGTATACAAAGAATGCGGACACTCCGCTGATTAAAAAACCTGTCATAAAAAGGGTATACTTAACGGTTGGAATAGCTGCTTTAATAAAGAAAAACGAAAGCATAATGGCTGTTCCAATCAGCATCATGAAGTTTTGTGAATACTCGCCAGTAAAGAGCGTTACAAGTCCACCAATGGATATGCTACCTAAAATAGAAGCGATTGCCGTAATTCCTATGATAATAATTTGTTTGATGACACGCAGCGATTTTTGTTGAGCATCAGTGTGAAGAGATAACCAGTTGATAAACCAAACGCTTGCTGCAACAAATAAAAACACAAATCCAAGTACCAAAAATAAGGTGAGCTCACTGTAGTTATCGAACAGATACCACAAAACTTGCTGGACAACGAGCAGCGCAGCGGCAACGATTGAAATTCCTAACAATCCTTTATGTGATTGTACTTTTGAAAAGTAAAACAGTGACACAATTGATAGAGCGATGTAAGCAATCAAAACGCTTACGCTTAGCACAGTATAATTTGGTTGTGAAATGCTTAAAAAGATGAAGTGAATGACAATAAAAGCACCATACATTACAATAGGCGACTTTACATATTGATTTTTTACGAATAGAAAGATAAGAGCGTTGATAAACGCCATTGTAAGGTAAAGAAAAATTTCTTCATTTTCTGTTCGGTGGAAAACGGCAGTTGGTGAAATATAAAAGTACATGGTGAGCTGAAGTAAGATAAACGAAAGAACATAAAACGGCTGATATTTTGTAAATACACTAAATAAAACGGCTGGTAAGAGCCAAATGAAAAATAACCAATACCCGTCTGCATGAGAGTTATAGATTTGCCCGACGAGCGCAGTGCTTAAACCAAATGAAATGGAGCTTGCAACGAGCAGCCAGTGACTAAGAAATGCTTGGTGAGGTAACAGCATTCTGCTAACAAATCCACTTCCGTAAAATAAAAGCATCATTGCCATGCTTAAGGCGATTTTTGTATAGCGGTCAAACCCTTGCCAGTTTGATGCAAAGAAATACAGTATTCCTGCCAACACTAACGAAATGCCCAGTAAATAACCAAGCTTTACAAGGTTTTGTCTCATAAAATCTCTCCTTTTTTCGCCTATACTACTATATACTAGCGTGGTAAGAAAAATTTTACAACAAACGAAGAATTTTTCTACTATTGTATAATATAGGTAGTTAAACGAAGGGAGAGGTTTACATGAATGAAGCATATATATGCAGCGAGTGTCATCAAACGTACCCTGTGAAAGACATGCTGTGGAAGTGCAAATGTGGAGGAGTATTGGATTTGTTAAAGGAAAAGGTAGCTTTCCAAAGTGAAAACATTCATCACCACCTGCCAACGATGTGGCGCTATGTTGATGCACTGCCTTTTTCAAAAGAAGCAGACAGCTGGAAGCGAGTAACAATGGGAGAAGGCAACACGCCGCTTATCTCCTTAGAACCAAATGCCCCCAATACGTATGTCAAAGTTGATTACATGATGCCTACACTCTCTTTTAAAGATCGCGGAGCAGCCGTATTGATTGCAAAAGCAAAAGAGTTAAAGGTAGAAAGTGTCATTGCGGATAGCAGCGGAAATGCTGGCACAGCGATTGCAGCCTATGCCAAAAGAGCCGGCATTGCCTGTGACATTTTTCTTTCAAGCGGTACGTCTCCAAAAAAGGTGGCGCAAATAAAAGCTCACGAAGCGCGCGTACGAGAAGTGAACGGAACAAGGGAAGACGTTGCAGCCGCTGCTCAGCAAGCAGTTCATAATGAAGAGAAGTTCTACGCAAGCCATGTATATAATCCCTATTTCTATGAAGGTACTAAAACGTATGCGTACGAAATTTGGGAGCAGCTGAACGGAGCACCTGATACACTCATTGTGCCTGTTGGAAACGGAACGCTGCTTTTAGGTGCATACTATGGATTTAAAGAGCTAAAAGAGAACGGATTAATCAAAAAAGTTCCTAAAATTGTAGCTGTACAAGCCAAAAACTGTTCTCCAATTCAACAAGCATTTAAAAGAGGAGAAAAAGAAGCCATGCCGATTTCAGGACAACCTACTTTAGCAGAAGGAATCGCCATTGCGGCTCCGGCTCGCTCTAAGCAAATTTTATCAGCTATTCGTGATACAGGTGGAGATGTTATTCGTGTGAGTGAAGAAGATATTCAAAAAGCAAGAACAATGCTTGCTGAAAAAGGATTTTACGTTGAGCCAACGACAGCTGCGAATTATGCTGGGTATTTGCGATATGCTTGTGAATCAACAGAGAAAGTCGTTATTCCACTTTGCGGAGCGGGGATTAAAGTGACGTAAGGAATAAAAGATTTTAAGCTGAATAGAAAAAAGAACAAACTCTAGAACGAGATTGAAAGAATTGGAGGAAGACAGATGATTTTAGTCAGCTCATGCCTAGCAGGAATGCCGGTGCGGTATAACGGTACGTCTTGTGAACAGTCAGTCATACAATCGTTGATTCACGCGAAAAAAGCCGTTCCTGTCTGTCCAGAGCTTTTAGGAGGTTTTACCACGCCGCGCGAACCAGCTGAAATTGTTGGAGGAAGCGGTGAAGATGTGTTAGACGGAACGGCGAGCGTAATTGAAAAGTCGGGTAGGGACGTGACAAGTTTATACATAAAAGGAGCTTACCAAACACTTAAAATAGTAAAAGAGCTAAACGCAACTGTCGTGGTTTTAAAAGAAAGCAGCCCTTCATGTGGAAGTTCGATGATCTACAACGGCGCGTTTCAAGGGACACAAGTTGTAGGAATGGGAGTGACAACAGCTCTGTTAAGAAGACATTCCATTGAAGTGTTTTCAGAAGAGGAGTATAAAGTACTACTTGGCACCAGTTCAAGTTAAATATGCATGAAAAGTGAGGAGTCCATGTGCGCAAAAGTAAAAAATTCTATACAGTAGCCATCATGATTTTTGGAGTTTTCGTAATAGCAGTTACTTTAAATTTTCAATCATTTATACATGCAAAAAATATGTGTATCCAAGATGATAAAGAGCCGCTAGCAGAGAAAACATTTTTGGCATTCAATTGGTCCGTAGCTTGCCAAGAGTAGAATGATATGTAAATTACAAAAAAGCCCAGTAACAATAAACTGGGCTTTTTACCATAATGATGTTTCACGAGTACTTATGCTTCAATTCGCTTTCTAAGCGTCCAAATTTGATAAATCATATAAAGGGATTGATAAATAGTTAGGTAGGTTAATAAAATCCATCCATTCATTAAATATGGATAGATTGATTGTTGTACAGGTGTTGATGTAAGAAAATCTCTAAAATAGATACATAACATTACAACAAATGCTATAAATAGGCATAAACTTAGTAAGCCTTGTGTTAACTTACTTTTCGTTTTCCCGTTTTCAGCAGCATACTGGTTTGCCCAGCCGTCTTTTTTAGTTGCTGTAAGGCGTTCTATCCATACTTGATTAAAGGTAACGAGATTGACCCAAAGATAAATTTCAGGGCTGATTAATAAGCCAGATAAAATAACGTCAATGGGTCGATGCATTGGGGTTTTCAGAGCTAAAATAACATTTAAAATAGAAGCTAGACCAATAGAATAGCCCATATCCAAGTCCAATAAAATTGGTCTGTTGCCAGCGCTACCGCCAGCAAAAGTACAAATAAAAGGCGAATGAGCAAATCACTAAGCGTTTTTAGCTGTGAGCGCCATAGCTTACCTTTATGTCGTGTTTTAACACCTAAGTTAGAATTAGTAAGCAAATCAACGGTTCCTGACTTCCATTTGTTTCGCTGTTCACGAAACGTATGGTAGGAGCGCATGGAGTCAACAAAGCATCTGGCAGAAGGGCTAATTAACGTTTTCCAATTTGCTTTTTGAAGCTGCCAAGTTAACAGCATATCTTCAACATCACTATCATTTTGCCAAGGACCATCGAGGTTATTTTGTTCAACAACTGTTTGTAAAGCTTCAGGTCGAAATAATGTTGCTTGTCCTCCCAATACGTACGTACTTCCACCATGATACTGCAAATCTAAAAGTCAGCTAGCCATGTCCTGCTTTTGTTGATGGGTCCACCAACGAGTAAGTGGGCCACCGTATTCACCACTTGCTAACTTTTGCTCATATTGAACATCGTCTTTAGACAGCTGGCTTTTCTTTTTCAGCATGCGCATCGTATATTTTGCCATTACACCACCAATATTTCGAGATGTCATCAAATCTTCCCAGAGGTTAATAAGGGCTTGCGGAGCCAGACGACTGTCTGCATCCATCCCTAATATCGCTTTAATGGATTCTTTATACAGCTGTTGATAAGTTGTGAGAGTTTTAGAATACAAGTCAAGCGTATCACCGTAAATACGTTTCCAAGCTGTGTTCAGTGCACCAACTTTGCGCTGTTTATTATTTTCCGTAATAAGAACTTTAACGTTTAAATTAAAGTCTTTAGCAGCTTGTTCTGCACGTTCTTTTGTGCGGTCGGTGCAGTTATCAGCAATTACAAATACATCCAAGTCTACTCGATTAGGTAAAAGTTGATCTCCTAATCCTTCCAAACAATCTCGGATTGACTTTTCTTCATTGTGAGCTGGAATAAAAGCTACAATTCGAGGCTTCATGTACTAAGCGCCAATACTTCCTGTACGCATGCTTTCGCTGTTCATCGTTAATACCCCTCCAACGGTATCAGGAAACCCAGCCATCATAGCTATTAAGCGTTAGATCTGAGGTTTTGCGTCCTAACCTTTCGATTAGTTTGCCTTTGGCTGAAAAATAAAAGTTTGTTTTCTTTCAAGAACAAAAATGAAGATTAAATACCTATATAAAGAATACTTTTTCTAGATTCTATCATAAAAATAGGTAAATATACCTTATGTTAATTCGACAAATCATGCTATATTTCCCGAAATTATATGGTAGAATATTCAATATAATGAAAAAGTAGGTGTTTCTCTATGTATACAAGTGAACAGCACGCTTCTCACATCCAGCGTGAGCTTGAAAAGTATTCACAGTCAGTTGTGAATGAGCTAAGGAAGGTGACTCAATTTACCTTCCATTCAGAAATCGATCTGCTCGATTTTACTGCTTTTCCACAGGTATTGGATTTGTCCATTACGATGTTTTCGATGGACCGTGATGCAAATGAAGTGTTTGGAGAAGAGTGCAGAAGCGATGAGTTTGCTGGAAGCTTTACGATTAGTGAAGAAGTAAACTACAATTATCTATCGGAAGAGGAAGAAGACGCATTTTGGGAGTTTTATGAGGAGAACGAAAAGGTTGAAGAAGCAGAACATAAGGCTATTGCAAGCTGGTTTTATAGCTGTTGGTTAGAAGCGGGTGGTTCTTCTATTAAGCTTCCAAGTTACTTTAGCTTCCACGACCACGACCTTTGCTTGGATTTGCATCAAAACAAGTGGATTTCCGACGGTGATAAGTGGTTTGAGTAAAGAGGAAAAATCTGCTGCTTTATTGCATAAAAAGTGATTATGAAATCGTTCGATACTTTTATTATCTGAGGTGTGAAGCGGAAAAGAAGGTAGTCACTTTACAAAGTACTAAGCTTTCTCAAAGAAATTTAAATTTTTGATATGAAACTATAGCAAACGGAAAAAGCTCTGTGAATCACTATGACAGAGCTTTTTACTGTTTATAGCACCTTCTCTAATAGCTTTCATTTGCTTTTACAAGAACAGACGATTTGACGTTTACTTTTGATAAGCAAGCGGTTAATATTCCGGCAGTTAGTATAAATCCGCCAATCATTCCGATGACGCCGTGCCAGCCGTAGTGGGACCAGAATATTCCGCCTAAGGTCCCGCCAACGCTTGACCCCGTATAGTATAAAAATAAATATAGAGATGAGGCTTGTGCTTTGTTGCGCAGGGCTCGCTGTCCTACCCAGCTGCTAGCGATGGAATGAGCGCCGAAAAAGCCAAAAGTAAAGAGGCCGATACCGATAATTTTTAATAGTAAGTGGCTCTCTAAAGTAAGGCAGACACCTGCAAACGCAACGAGTAGATTAATCAGCAGAATTGGCTGTTTACCGTGGTGATCAATGAGCTTTCCGTTCCAAATTGAACTGAATGTTCCAATCATCATGATAATAAAAATCCAGCTGATAACGGATTCGCTGAGTCCGTAAGGCTTAGCGGTTAGCACGTAGCCAATGTAATTGAACAAAGCAACATTGCTTCCTAATAGTAAAAAGCCAATGCAAAATAAAAAGAGTAATCCAGGGTCTTTTAAATGGTCAACTAGTGACTTTCCTAAGCTGACGACATTGAGGCTACGCGGTGTAAAGTGTGTAGAATGAGGGAGGCTGCGCCAAAAAAGAACCGTAGCAATTAAGCTAATAATGCCAATTAATCCAATGGAGAAATGCCAGCCTGCTGTGTCGTTGACAACTCCTGAAATGACACGCCCCGCTACGGCTCCAATGGCGTTTCCGCTAATGTATAAGCCCATGGCTGCACCTAAGCTTTTTCTTTCAATCTCTTCGCCAAGATAAGCCATTGCAACGGCCGGTAAGCCTGCTAAAGCAATTCCAACGAGTGCACGAAATACTAGTAACACATAAAAATTAGGACTAAAAGCTGTTAAAATGCAAAGCGCAGAAGCAGCAAACATTGAATAAACCATCACAGATTTTCGGCCCCATACTTCAGAAAGAGAACCAAAGACAAGCATACTGATGGCGAGGGTAATAGTTGTGATGGATAGCGACAAGCTTGCGATAGTCGGTGAAATATCAAATTCGTTTGTGAACGTTACCATTAATGGCTGAGTGCAATAAAGAATGGCAAAAGTATTGAAGCCCGCTGCAAAAAATGCAAAGCTCGTTTTGCGAAACGCTTTTGTTCCCTGCTGAATATAGCTCATACTATCATCACTTGTTCATGATCATATTCTCCACACATGTTTTATCCATCCTTTTGATTATTAATTTCGATTCTATAGCTATAGAAGAACTTCTCTCCTATATATCCTATCACTTCTGATATATAATGTATAATGCATAGTTATCATGATTTTAATGTATTTATGTAATGAGTGGAAGGGGTGTCAAACGAGGTGGAATGGCAGCAATTTGAGTATTTCCAGACTTTAGCACGCTTACAGCATATGACAAAAGCAGCCAAGGAGCTTTCGATTACGCAACCCGCTTTAAGCAGGTCGCTAGCTCGGTTTGAAGAGGAAATCGGTGTTTCACTCTTTGAACGACAGGGAAGATCGATTCGCTTAAATCAGTACGGTGAAATTCTACTAAAAAGCGTTACGAATATGATGAGTGAATTTGAGAAAGGGAAGCAAGAGATTCAGCATTTACTTGACCCTGACCAAGGTCAGGTTTCTCTAGGATTTTTACATACGCTGAGCACCAACCTCATACCTGATTTGCTTGTGGAATTTCGCAGACAGTATCCCAAGGTCAACTTTTCACTTAGACAGAGTCCAACGCATATTCTACTAGATCAGCTGGAAAAAGGAGAGTTAGACATTTGCTTAATCTCTCCCATGGGTATTAAAGAACCCGTAGCGTGGAAAGAGCTTTGGAGAGAAGAGTTATTTGCGATTGTGCCGACGAATCATGCTTTTGCCACAAAAGAAGCAATAACCATTGAAGAGCTAGTAGAAGAACCGTTTATTCATTTGAAAAAAGGGTTTAGCCTACGCGTCACGGTTGAACAGTTTCTACATGAAGTGGGCGTGAATCCTCATGTAACTTTTGAAGGAGAAGAAGCTGACACGGTTGCGGGTCTTGTTGCTGCGGGTCTTGGCGTATCAATTTTGCCAGATTTAAAAGGAGTAGATCAAAGTCATATCGTGAAAATTCCTATTCGCTATTCAAAATGTGAACGTCTTATCGGTCTAGCTTGGGTTGAAGGAAGATATATTTCACCAGCCGTGCAGAACTTTAAAGAGTTTATATTAAAAACGTTTTAGCCGTCTATCAATAAATAAAATCCCTTCTTTACGCATATACATGGGTATTAAAAGAGTGTGCCAAGCTATAAAGGAGGGATTTTACATGTCAACAGTTCCAATACCTCTTTATAAAAAATGGTGGTTTCTTGCGCTGATGCTTGCGCTAACGATTGTCTTTTTATTTTGTTCTGCACTTATTATTACGAGCTATCAAAAAATTTCACTGCTAGAAGAAGAGCTTGCTGAACTGACAGAAGAAAAGAAAGAAGTCCTCGTAGAAAAAAATCAGGCTTTAAAGCAGCTTGAACATGTAAAAATGCAGCTGTCTGAGCTTGAAGATAAGCTCGCAGGTCAAACGGCAACCAGTCATGATACGCCAACAGCTTTTTCAGCTACGCTTACGAATCCAATTTTGTCATTAGATAAAAAAGAGGTTGAGCATGTGGTTTATCAAGCTGCCGAAGAGAAATATCCTAAGAACAAAACGATGCAGCAGTACGTGATTAAAGAACAGCTTGAAAGCTATGAATATTTAAAAGAATACGAGATTACTTCGCAGTTTGAGCTAAACCACCTACATGATGCGATGAAGGCCCATCCAGATGATTTTACCGCGATGCAAATGGTATTTGAAGAAGAGTTAAAAGCTTACGAATATTAATGTCGAAATGCTATGCGGGTTATCGTATAGCTATTTTTGTCTGGAAATCTCGTGAAATTCCTGTATAGTGATAGTAGAAAATATTGAATTAACGGGTGAATAACTACATGAGCACAATTAAATGGAATGAAGCAGCTTATGAGATGCTGCAAGAATGGCTGAGCTTATATAACGAAAAAGAACCGCTGCGCTCACGCCATTTACGTAACGTAAAGGACAAGCTTCATCAGCTGACGGAACAAGAGTTTATGATGGAAGTTTCTAAAGAGCTGCATGAGGTTTATAAAGTAGTGAAAACAGAGCGCAAGCAGTATGATATGACTAACGGAGAATTTTTAGTGACAACGCTGCTTTCAACAGATTATCCAGCTTTTCTGGAAGCTCGCAGTCAAAACTTGCGCCGAGTAGAGAAGTTAAAACAACTACATACAGATATACTAAGCCTTTTTGAAACAAACATTAACACATCGTCTGACATGACCAGCTTGTTAAATCGTTTTTTCGATGTTATGTCAGCATATGGTCAAACAAACAAGCTAGCGAATCTTGAAGCGAAGTGCGCAGAATATTTGCCAGCGTTTATGGATGTTGATCAAAAGCGTGAAGGGTTAAAAGAAGATGCTTTAACTGTTCAAAAGCAAGAAAGTGAGCTGCTTGAAGAATGGAATCAGCTCCGAAAAAAGCGGTACGTGACAAAGCAAACAGCAACTGCGTTTCGTACGAAGCAGCACGAATACAATGAAAGCATTCGCCGTCTTACCGTAGCAAATAAACAGCTCGAAGAAATCGACTTACCTGGTTTGAAGAACAGTTTTGCGAATCTTGAAGCTGATATGAAAGCATACGCTATCGAGGCACTGCGGGCTATTGAAAAAGAAATTAATGAAATGATAAACGATAGCGAGCGTGCTCAACAACAGTTACAAAAACAAATCGAGAAAGTAAGCTACGTCGAAGAAATGGATGCGCATTATAAATGGCTATCATCGTTTATGAACGCTTCACGAACGTTTTTTCAAGGAAAAGAAATTGAAGCGTTCGACCAAGTAGCAGACCTGTACCGAAGCTCAGCTATTGCTGAATTTATTGAAGTTGCTGAAGAAGTACAAATGCTTACCGGGCCGGAACGTATGTCACCTGTTTCTCTTCCTTCTTATTTTGCTAGTTTGCAAGTGAAAGAAGAAAAGCTAAGCGTTCCAGCTACAGCCGACTATCCGGTTTTAGAAAAGCAGCAAAAAACAAAGCGAACGTTTCCCTTTTTCGTAGGGGCAGTTCTTGCAATCGTGCTCATTTTTATTGTGTATATGAATTTTGGCCGCGGGGTTACGGATGATAACACTGCACCAGCTATGACAGAAAAAGCAGAGGCAAAAGATAAGCAATCAGCAGAAAATGACCCAAAGCCTGTAAAAGACGTGAGTGAAACAGAGATTCACAACTTTGTAGGGTCTTATAAAGCCGCTTATTTTTCAAGCTTAAACAGCGGTGACTTTAGCGGAATGGCACCTTATATCGATGAAGATGCGCAAGTGTATAGTGATTTAGAAGCGTATATTACGTCTTTAGCTGGAAAAAACGTGTCGTTTGCCAATGATCAATTGCTTGTTAGTAAAGTTGAAAAGACAGGTGAAGGTAAGTATTCGGTGTATGCAACAGAAGAGTACACGTTTACCGATTCGTATGATGCCAGTACAAAGTTTGTAAAGAATCGAATCTATCGCGTGGAGCTAAAAGGTGAAGATAAGCTTAAAATTAAAAGTATTGAAACCACCAAAGACGTTCAAACGCCAGTTGAATAAACTATAGAGAAAGATCCTCCTCTCATCATTTAAGAGATTTTGAGAGGGGGATCTTTCTGTTCAAGCGTGTTTGCTTTAGGAGCTTTTTGAAGCGTAAGTAAAAAGACAACACCAAAGATACAAGCAGCTCCTACCCACTGAAAGAACCCAAACGGCTGCTGAAGCCAAAAGACCGTTGTCAAAACAGCAGCAAGAGGCTCCAGACTTCCTAACAAACTTGTTTCTTTTGGGGGGAGGCTATCTAAGCTTTTAATATACAGCCAAAACGCCAGCATCGTTCCAAAGATGATGACAAAGAGCAAGTAGCCGTACGCAGCAAACGTAAATGTATCAAAATGAGCTTCCCAAGGCGCTCGAATAAAGCTAAGCGCAACTCCGCCAACCACCATTGACCATCCAACAACAACCAAAGAGTTAAATCGTTTAAGAAGCCGAACTGCATACAGCGTATAAAAAGCGGAGCATACCGCAGAAAGCAGTCCCCATACGATGGCTAGATAGGGCACAGAAAGCGTTGAGAGCGACCCGTTTGTAAGAAGGAAGAAGCATCCGGTTAAAGCTAATAAAAGGATCGTTCCGTCTTGTCTAGTAAAACGCATTTGTCTTCGAAACAGCAAGTATACAATAATAATGACGGGTGCTAAATATTGAAGCAGCGTTGCGACGGCTGCATTTCCATGATGAATAGCTGCCATATATGTATACTGTACGCCAAGCATGCCCAATATGCTATAAGTGACGAGCTGAAGAGCCGTCTGCTTTTCTTTCCAAATGAAAAGGACTTCCCGGCGATTTTTACCAAAGCAGCTTAAAAGTAAAAGCAGCAATCCGGCTAGTAATAAACGCGTGGTCACTAGCCAGTTGACGTCAATTTCATAGTCTTGAAACAGCTTTTTTGTTACTGTTCCTCCAATTCCCCAAAACGTTGCGCCCACAATCACGAATAATAAGCCAGCACGTCGATTAGATTTCATTTGATTTCCTACCTTTACAAAATATCATGATAGTATAATCATAAAGAGAAAAAACGCGTATTTATATTCAAATCGAGCTTAAAAATATAAAAATATTGAGGTGGGCTATGAAGTTTAAGCAGTTTTTAATCAATGAACAAAACTTAAAAGAGCTAACGAAGCACTACACGGGAGCGCTGCCGATTGCTTGCTATGAGACGACGATACTAGAACACGCCAGCGGTTACATTCCGCTTCACTGGCACGATGAAATTCAGCTCATCTACGTTTTAAAAGGAGAAGCGATTTTTCAAGTGAACGAAGAAAAAATTAAGCTGCGTAGCGGGGATGGACTCTTTATTAACAGCGGCTGCTTGCATATGGCAGAAGATCTCAAGAAAACGGGCTGCGTGTATATTTGTTTAAACGTGCTTCCGCATCTTTTTTTACCTCAAGAGCTCTATACAACTTACGTTTTGCCTTACGTTCAATCCACCAATTTATCGTATGTATTGATTGATGGAAGCAAAGAGTGGAGCAGAGCTATTCAACAAGCTTTATTTGTCATTCGCAAGCTTGTGCAAACGAAAGAACCGCTGTTTGAAATTGAGATTACGGCTAATCTTATTAAGGTTTGGAAACAGCTCTTGGTTCACGCTTTTCAGAAGCAGTACGTGTACACAGAAGAAGTGAAAAATCAGCGCATAAAAGCTATGTTGACGTGGGTGCATATGAACTATAGCGAAAAAATTACTCTCGATGATATTGCAGCATCCGGTCAAATAAGCCGATCTGAGTGCTGCCGCTATTTTAAAAGGATGCTAGACGTTACGCCGCTTCAGTACGTGATGAAGTATCGCATTCAAAAAAGTATTCTGCTCTTAAAGCAAGAGGAAAAAAGCATTACGGACGTAGCTTTTGAAGTGGGATTTAACAGCACCAGCTACTTTATTGATCAGTTTAAAAAAATGATGGGAATGACGCCACTTGCTTATCGGAAAGGGAAGCTCTAAAAGTGTTTGTGGAAAATAATTGTAAAAAATGCGTTTCTCCCTTATCATAGTGGGTAAATCTACCAAACTATGGAATAGGATAAGGAGAATCAAATGAAATCAAGAATAAATGAACTCATTCAACATACAAAAGAGAAATTGGGCTTGCAAGACTACTATTTATATCGTTCAGACGTTAGGCGCAGTGCTACTATTTTAGGAAACACAGTCTATACACTTTCAATGGAGTGGTTTCCCAATCATGAACAAGACTTGTTAGATGAAGATCTTAACCCTACTGGAACAGCTGTAGTGGAAGTCGATTTTCACACAGGACTGTTTACAACTGCTATTTTCGTTGGCGGGATTTCTTATGCTGAAGGTGTCAAGCTTTCGATTGAAGACTCGAATGCTGTTGTTCGTTGGATTGAGAGCGAAACGGGACTTCAAGAAGGCACTCATTTTGTATTTCATAAGCGTAAGGACAAGCGAATGTCCTTTAGAAAAATCCTAAACGGTGTTTCCGTATCGCCATCTGGATTGATTGAAGTTGAAGTGGATGAAGCGGGGAATTTAACATTTTTCTCAATCAACGGAGATTTTTCAAAGAAAGAGACGTTTAACAGAGAAAAGTATGAGCTTACTCTACCGCAAGTGAAGCACATTGTGGCTGAGCAGCTAAAGTTAGCTGAATTTCCAAATATGAAGACGGAAAAAATGACGCCTGCTTATGCGATTGAAGAAGTATACATACGAAATCGCGATTTGTCGCTGATACCATTCAGCGTCATTGTTGCTGAAAAGGCCTATGTAGAACTTGATAAACTAATCAAGTGGGAAGGTGAAGTTCAACAAGCGTTTCAAGAAAAAAGCTTGACGCTAACAGAAGAAGTATCATTTAATCAAGCATTGAAACGAGAGCCACATCCTGACTTAAAAGAAGTGACGAAGGAAGATATTGAGCGGAGCATCGCAGCGGTTCAGCGCTTTTTAGCACAAGTATATAAGAGCGACTCTGGAAAGTGGTCTTTAAAATCTATACATCGAGACAAAGGCTACTTAGTCGCTAAAATACAATTAAAAGAACAAACGCAGAGTGTGTTGAAACGAAACATTCAGCTGTTTATTGATCGTTCTTGCTATGAGGTTATGAACTATATGGATACAAAGTCCCTTTTAGAAATGATTGCAGACTTTCAAAAAGCAGAAGAAGTAACAGTTGCGAAAGCAGAAGCGCTTGAGAAGCTGCACAATTTCATAGAACTTACGCCATGCTATGTTTATGACCGCAAACAAGGAAGGTACGTTCTTTGCGGAAAGCTAGACTGCCATTACGCTGTAAATGCTATAACTGGAGAAGTCGTTTCACTTGATGATCTGTAACAACAGGAGGTAAGGATATACAATGCGTTTAAATTTAAAAAGATTCACCGCTTTACTGATAGTAACGTTGAGCCTCACAGCTTGTCAAAGCGTAAACGAACAGGAAGAAACGCAACCGGAAGCGACAACAGAAGAACAAATAAAAGCAAGAGCACTCCAAGATGAATTTACGCGCAGCATGCTGAAATCCGCACAGGAAACGGAAAAAGGATACTATACGCTTGAATCCAAAACGGGGGAGTATGAGATGTTGTTTCCGGCTGGTGGGGGAATTTCTGAGACGCTTTATTCATATACAGAAAACCAAATTGAATCCTATGTAATAGGCGCAGTATACGATGATCAAGTAGAAGCGCAAATCCGTATCAACTATAACCAAGAGCTTTATAACGATAAAAAAGGAGTAAGTTATTCTATTGATTTTTTGACGAATAACTTAGGGATCTCATCAGCTTTTGAAAAAGTAGACTTGAAAAATCGAACATTGTATATAGCACCATTCAAGGTGGACGAAGACGCAGTTGGTTATGCGGCATATGTTCATCCCAAAAGTCAAAAAGGTGGAGTAAAAGTAGTATATTCAGTAGGGTGTAATCAGCTTCAGGTCCAGTGTGAACCATCAAATGAAAAAATAAAAGATCGAGCACACAAGGTAATGTCATCAATTACCTTTAAGTGAAATCGAAAACAGCTTATATAGAAATAGAAGAATTCCAAAAGGTAGGAGTTCTTTTTCTCTATAAGCCTTTTAACGTCTTCTCTGGCTATATGCTATAGTTGTTTTATGAATTTTTCTTGTGGAAAGAGATGAGATTAAGTGGATAATAAAATAGTAAGGCAGTAGAAGTTAGAACAAAACTTAAAAGACCTTAAAATAAACACGAAAGGTAGTGACCATCAATTATTTGATGAATGTATTGAAACGCTTGGAGAAAATACAGTAATCCTTTCGAACGAAAAGAGTCAAGCAATTACTAATTTAATAGAAGAAAAGTTTCCTATCTCTGTTTCTGGAAAAGTTGATTGGAGCAATATAGAAAATCATTTGCTTATTCAGAACAGGGAAGAGTTACTTCCACGCATTAAGCAAAGAGTAAAGGACTTTGAAGACAGAGTTTATCTCATTTGGGATGACAATTAACTTCCAGTAATCGAAACAAGCCTGAATCATATATTTCAATCTTTAGATAAAATTGAAGCAGTTAGTTTTTATTATTGTCTGTTTGGATAGGCTACACTTAGTTGGACAGAATTTTTAAGGTCAAGTAGACTACAGATAATACATTTGAGGAGAATCTACATGGCCAAAAGAGAACGCCGAACATTTACTGAAGATTTCAAGCAACAGATGGTGCAGCTATACCAAAATGGAAAACCAAGAAAAGAGATTATTCGTGAATATGACCTAACTCCTTCCTCTTTAGATAAGTGGGTGGGCCAGAGTCAAAGGTCAGGTTCTTTTAAGGAGAAAGATAATTTAACAGATGAACAAAAGGAATTGATAGAACTCCGAAAAAGAAATAAGCAACTAGAAATGGAAAATGACATTTTAAAGCAAGCCGCGCTGATACTAGGACGAAAGTAAATGTAATTAAGAATAACCAACACAAATACTCGATATCAGCAATGTGCAAAGTCCTACAAATCCCTAGAAGCGTCTATTATTATGAAGCAAAAGAAAGAAGAGCAGAGGATCCCGTTGTCTCTGATGTGGTCGAAATTTTTCACGCAAGCCGTCAAAATTATGGAACACGAAAAATCAAAGTTGAATTGAAAAAGCGTGGTCTTATCGTGTCTAGACGAAGAATTGGACGCATCATGCAGGAGCAGGGCCTTGTTTCTTCATATACAATCGCCCAATTTAAACCACATGCAAAATCGTGTAATGAATCAGAACAGAAGAATGAGCTGAATCGTGAGTTCGCCCAGGAACAAGAAATGACCGCAATCGTAAGCGATTTAACATACGTAAGAGTGAATCAAAAATGGAACTACGTATGTGTCTTTGTTGATCTCTTTAATCGAGAAATTGTGGGTTTTAGCACAGGACCAAACAAAGGTGCATTACTCGTTTATCGTGCATTAGCTTCTATCAAAGTCGATCTTAATAAGATACAGCTTTTTCATACGGATCGTGGAAATGAATTTAAAAATAAACTGATTGATGATGCTTTAAAGACATTTAATATCCAGCGATCCTTAAGTATGAAGGGCTGCCCATATGATAATGCAGTAGCCGAAGCGACTTTTAAAATTATCAAAACAGAGTTTGTGAAAGGAAGACATTTTAATAGTTTAGCAGAATTAACGAGGGAATTTCAGGACTATGTTCACTGGTTTAATAACATCCGAATTCATGGAACCCTTGGATATGCAAGCCCAATTGATTACAAGCATAGACACCTTAAGAAAATTGTCTAGTTTAGTGTTGACATACCAGTTTGATACAAATCTTACGCTTATAATTGAAATTTAAGATGAGCAAATCATTAAGGTTGGGTTTAGTGAACTATTAGGGAGATAGCTTAAATAACAATCTCTATACATGTTGATACCATAAAAGAAAGGTACATAAGTGCTAAAAATTAGGAGGAGAACTATGCATATAAAAACAAAAAAAACGCTAGCCATAGTTCTCAGTAGCCTGATTTTAGGTGGCTGTCAAATGAGTGACAAACAATCAAACGAAACAAAACCAGTAGAAAAGAAGCCAAGCGAAGTGGCCGTGGAGGAATTGCCAAATACCAGAGCCCTTCAAAATGAATTTACGCGAGAAATGATCAAGTCGACAAAAGAAACGGAAAAAGGATACTATACGCTTGAATCCAAAACGGGTGTGTATGAAATGTTGTTTCCAACTGGTGGGGAAATCGATGGCATTGGTTATACGCGAAAAGGTGAAAGCAGTGAGGCGTTTTTAGCTGGTATTCTGTATAACGATAAAACAGAAGCACAGCTTAGCGTTAGGTATACAACGGTTCTATCGAATGATGAAACGGGAATTGGATATGCCAAAGAACTCCTAACGAATAGTATAGGTGAAGACATGACCTTTAATCGAATTGATGGAAAAGGAAAAGTTACATATGTAGCGCCGTTTAAGAAAAAGGAAACAGGTTCGTATGGTTATGGTGCTTACATTCATCCAGATGAAGGATGGGGAGGAGTAGAGATTATTTATACTGGAAGTTGTATGGATGATCCTAAGTCATGTGGTCCTGAAGAGGAAGAGTTTAAAAAGCGTGCGTACAAGTTGATTTCCTCAGTAAAATTCTTAAACAAAAATGAGGCTAAAAAATAAGTGTTACACGTTATTACACAAACATAAAATCAGGAGGCACCAAATGCTCATAAAACGAAAACGAATCATACTCGTATTTCTCAGTAGCCTATTCGTAGGCGGCTGTCAAATGAGTGACGAACAATCAATTGAAACAAAGTCCCTAGACCAAAAGCCGAGCGAAGTGGCCGTGGAGGAATTGCCAAATACCAGAGCCCTTCAAGATGAATTTACGCGAGATATGATCAAGTCGACAAAAGAAACGGAAAAAGGATATTACACGCTTGAATCCAAAACGGGTGTGTATGAAATGTTGTTTCCAACTGGTGGAGGAATTGATGGCATTGGTTATACGCGAAAAGGTGAAAGTAATGAAACATTTTTAGCTGGTATTATGTATGATGACAAAGAGGAAGCAGAGCTTAGGATTAAGTATACAAACGTTTTATCGAATGACGAAACTGGCATTGAATATGCTAAAGAGCTTTTAACGAATAATATAGGTGAAAACATGACGTTTGACCGAATTGATGGAAAAGGCAAAGTGGCGTACGTAGCACCGTTCAAGACAAAAGAGTTTGGCTCATATGGGTATGGTGCTTATATTCATCCTAATGAAGGATGGGGAGGGTTGGAAATTATATACTCAACACGTTGTACGGATAAAACAAAGCCATGTGATCCACAAGAAGAAACGTTTAAAAAGCGTGCGTATAAGTTAATTTCCTCGGTTGAATTCTTAAACAAAAATGAGGTTAAACAATAAATGATAGTACTCGAACTAGCACAATTCAATCAAAATGCAGATGAGTAACAACCAAATAAAAAGAAAATTAGTTAGAATACATAAGTAAATTTACTCTGTAAGAATTAAATAATGATAGTTCCAAAAACCTACAAAAATCCATTTTTAAGTAATAAGCCCAATGTAAAAGCTAACCAAGTTTTTCTATAATAGAAGAATGTATACATAGAAAGAAAGTAGGAGGCACCAGATGTTCATAAAACGAAAGGGAATTGTAGCCTTACTTCTCAGTAGCTTTGTCATAGGAGGGTGTCAAATGAGTGACGAACAATCAAACGAAACAAAACCAGTAGAACAGAAGCCGAGCGAAGTGGCCGTGGAGGAATTGCCAAATACTAGAGCCCTTCAAGATGAATTTACACGAGATATGATCAAGTCGACAAAAGAAACGGAAAAAGGATACTATACGCTTGAATCAAAAACGGGGGAGTATGAGATGTTGTTTCCGGCTGGTGGGGAAATTAGTAGCGGCAGTTATACTAACAATCAAGGTGTAAATGAAGCTTTTATGGCTGGAGTGTTATATGAAGATAAAACTCAGGCAAGAATCAAAGTACAATTTAATCAAAAACAATCTAACGACGAAACGGGCATTCAATATGCACAGAAATTTCTTAAGAAAAATTTAGGTATTGAAGATGAATTTAAAAATATTGAGAAAAATGGTAATACGTTCTATTTAGCTCCTTTTCAATCAGAAAATGGTTATTATGGATATGGCGCATACATATACGACACGAGTAGAGATGTGGGAGGAATTGAATTTATCTACACAACAGAGTGTAGAGAATCTATCAGTCCCTGTCGCCCTAGCAATCAAGAAGTCATGGAGAAAGTTGAAAAAATACTTTCATCTGTAGAATTCAATAAGGAGAAATAAAGATAAGCGTTTCATCGTGTGAGCGATGGATGTAGTACTATATTTTGGTCTTTATTAATAAAAATAAACAGAATAAATATGAAAATTGATTACCTGACTTCTTTCTGCAAGTTCACTTTCTTGAGAAGGTAATCAATATGCGTAATATAATGAATGAGGCTATGAAACTAATAAAAACTTCACTTAGACGTAAAGTTTTTATATTAAACGTCACTTCTATTCCTTTCAGTAAAGCGATGACAATCATATAAGCTGTAATAGCCTGAAGTGTAAGAAGTCTAAACCATCTAGGTATCATTAACCACGTTTCCACTATAATCTTTGATAGCTTATTCAATACCTTTCACTTACCAACTAAATTAAATGACCACGCATTGTACTTTATCATATATGCCTGTCAAGGTCTAACTAAAAACCGATCTCAGTAAGAAGAAAAGACCACTTTCTCAAACTTCCTAAAATTAATGCGTAAGCAGTTTTAGCAAGAGAAAAACGCTAGTAATTTAACAAAAAAGGAGGACTTTATGAGTAGTAAAGAAAAAAGCATTCAGTTTTTTAAAGAATTTATAGATATTGACGGGCATCAAAATGGGATGTTTATTGAAACAGTGAGTTTAGAAAATCCTGTACTTTTATTTTTACATGGAGGTCCAGGGTTTCCACAGTACCCTGTTATTAAACAATCAGGCATGGGGTGGGAGGAAGATTTTACAGTTTGCTATTTGGAACAAAGGGGGACGGGTATGTCGTATAATGCATCAACACAAGGTGACATTACGTTAGGTCAATTAATTTCTGATGCATTAATTGTTACTGAATACTTAAAAACTAAGTTTAAGAAAGAAAAGATTTATTTGTGTGGACACTCCTGGGGGACTTTTTTAGGGAGTATTGTGGTTCATCGTTACCCTGAGAATTATCATGCTTACATTGGCATAGGACAAATGGGAAGACACTTTGAATCGAACAAAGACACATATGAGTTCTTGTTGGAAACAGCAATAAAAAAGGGAGATAAAAAAGCAGAAAAAGATATACGTTCAGTGACCTTTACTGAAGATTTCTACAAAAGTAAGGGTTATCGAAGGATATTAGGTCGCTACTTGAATAGGTTTGGTGGTGGCACGAAAAAAGTGGGGTATTCAAATTGGCAAAGCCTCAAAGATTTGTTTAGTTGCAGGCATTATTCTTGGAAAGAACGTGTGAATATACCAAAAGGGATTTTTGCAAGCTACGATGCTTTATCAGAAGCAATCGCAAAATCAGATGTCTCTTTATTAGCACCCAAGATTGAAGTGCCTGTTTTTATCATACATGGAGTGGATGACTATTCAACAAGTTATCGAGAAGCCAAACGATTTTATGAAAAACTAGACGCTTCTTCAAAAAAGCTATTCTCTTTTAACAACTGTGCACATTCTCCGTTTATAGAAGACCCTAATGCATTTAGAAACATTTTGCAAACTGAAGTTTTAAGATGATTTCTTTAAATAGAACGATAAAGACTGTTAAGATATAGACTAAACATATCCAAAGCAGCTCATTTACAATGTAAATGGGCTTATTGTCATGTGAAGAAATTTAAAAAATAATCGCTGTAAGTCCCCTTAGCTAACCAGTTCTAAAAGACTACCAAAATCCATTTTTAAGTAAAAAGCCTAATGTGAAAATTAACCAAGTTTTTCTATAATAGAACAATGTATGTATGGAACGAAAAAAAAGGAGGCACCAAATGTTCATAAAACGAAAAGGAATTGTAGCCTTACTTCTCAGTAGCCTATTCGTAGGTGGCTGTCAAATGAGTGACAAACAATCAAACGAAACAAAACCAGTAGAACAGAAGCCAAGCGAAGTGGCTGTGGAGGACTTGCCAAATACAAGAGCCCTTCAAGATGAATTTACGCGAGAAATGATCAAGTCGACAAAAGAAACGGAAAAAGGATATTACACGCTTGAATCCAAAACGGGTGTGTATGAAATGTTGTTTCCAGCTGGAGGAGGAATTGATGGCATTGGTTATACGCGAAAAGGTGAAAGCAGTGAGGCATTTTTAGCTGGTATTCTGTATAATGACAAAACGGAAGCGTTGCTTAGAATTAAATATACAAATGCTCTATCTAATGATGAAACTGGAATTGGATATGCAAAAGAACTCTTAACGAATAGTATAGGTGAAGATATGAAATTTGACCGAATTGATGGAAAAGGAAAAGTAACGTACGTAGCACCGTTCACGATGGACGAAGGTTTATATGGCTATGCTGCCTATATTCATCCTGACAAAGGTTGGGGAGGAGTAGAGGTTGTATATTCTGCAAGTTGTGTAGATAACTTAAAGTCCTGTAACCCGCAAAAGGAAACATTTAAAAAGCGTGCGTACAAGTTGATTTCCTCAGTAAAATTCTTAAACAAAAATGAGG
This sequence comes from Priestia sp. FSL W8-0001, assembly GCF_038050335.1. Classification (NCBI taxonomy): domain Bacteria; kingdom Bacillati; phylum Bacillota; class Bacilli; order Caryophanales; family Bacillaceae; genus Priestia; species Priestia sp. FSL W8-0001. Next base: position 2,122,922 of record NZ_JBBPAL010000001.1, on the reverse strand, counting down.
CTAAAAAATAAGTGTTACACGTTATTACACAAACATAAAATCAGGAGGCACCAAATGTTCATAAAACGAAAACGAATCATACTCGTACTTCTCAGTAGCCTATTCGTAGGCGGCTGTCAAATGAGTGACGAACAATCAAACGAAACAAAACCAGTAGAACAGAAGCCGAGCGAAGTGGCCGTGGAGGAATTGCCAAATACAAGAGCCCTTCAAGATGAATTTACGCGAGAAATGATTAAATCAACGAAGGAAACGGAAAAAGGATATTACACGCTTGAATCCAAAACGGGTGTGTATGAAATGTTGTTTCCAGCTGGAGGAGGAATCGATGGGATTGGTTATAAGCAAAATGGTGAAAGTAGTGAGTCATTCTTAGCCGGTATTTTGTATGAGGATAAATCGTCAGCAGAACTTAGAATTAATTATAATACAATTCTATCAAATGATGAAACAGATATTGAATACGCCAAAAAATTCTTAACAAAAAACATAGGTGAAGACATGACGTTTGAACGAATTGATGTAAAAGGAAAGGTAATGTACATAGCGCCTTTTAAGATGAAGGAAACTGGTTCGTATGGTTATGGTGCATACGTTCATCCTGATAAAGGTTGGAGGGGATTGGAAATTATTTACTCAACACGTTGTACGGATAAAACAAAGCCATGTGATCCACAAGAAGAAACGTTTAAAGAGCGTGCGTATAAGTTAATTTCCTCGGTTGAATTCTTAAACAAAAATGAGGTTAAACAATAAATGATAGTACTCGAACTAGCACAATCCAATCAAATGAAGATGAGTAACAACCAAATAAACAGAAAATTAGTTAGAATACATAAGTAAATTTACTCTGTAAGAATTAAACGATGATAGTTCCAAAACCTACAAAAATCCATTTTTAAGTAAAAAGCCCAATGTAAAAACTAACCAAGTTTTTCTATAATAGAAGAATGTATACATAGAAAGAAAGTAGGAGGCACCAGATGTTCATAAAACGAAAGGGAATTGTAGCCTTACTTCTCAGTAGCTTTGTCATAGGAGGGTGTCAAATGAGTGACGAACAATCAAACGAAACAAAACCAGTAGAACAGAAGCCGAGCGAAGTGGCCGTGGAGGAATTGCCAAATACAAGAGCCCTTCAAGATGAATTTACACGAGATATGATCAAGTCGACAAAAGAAACCGAAAAAGGATACTACACGCTTGAATCCAAAACGGGTGTATATGAAATGTTGTTTCCAACTGGTGGAGAGATCGATGGGATTGGTTATACACGAGATGGTGACAATGGTGAATCTTTTCTGGTAGGTCTTCTGTATGATGATAAAGCGGAAGCGCAACTTAGCATTCAGTATACAAAAAATCTACTCAATGATGAAACGGGAATTGAATACGCTAAAGAGTTCTTAACAAATAACATAGGTGAAGAGATGAAGTTTGACCGAATTGATGGCAAAGAAAAAGTGACGTACGTAGCTCCATTTACGAAGAAAAATGGTGTTTTATATGGTTACGGTGCCTACATCCATCCTAAGGAAGGCTGGGGGGGATTAGAGATTATTTATACTGGAAGTTGTATGGATGATCCTAAGTCATGTGGTCCTGAAGAGGAAGAGTTTAAAAAGCGTGCATATAAGTTAATTTCCTCGGTTGAATTCTTAAACAAAAATGAGGTTAAAAAATAAGTGTTACACGTTATTACACAAACATAAAATCAGGAGGCACCAAATGCTCATAAAACGAAAACGAATCATACTCGTACTTCTCAGTAGTCTTGTCGTAGGCGGCTGTCAAATGAGTGACGAACAATCAAAGAAAACAAAGTCCCTAGACCAAAAGCCAAGCGAAGTGGCGACAGAAGAATTGCCAAATACTAGAGCCCTTCAAGATGAATTTACACGAGAAATGATTAAATCGACAAAAGAAACGGAAAAAGGATATTACACACTTGAATCCAAAACCGGTGTGTATGAAATGTTGTTTCCAACTGGTGGAGGAATTGATGGGGTTGGTTATACGCGAAAAGACGAGAGCAGTGAGTCATTTTTAGCAGGTATTATGTATGATGACAAAGCAGGAGCCGAGCTTAGCGTTAGGTATACGACACTACTATCAAATGATGAAAAGGACATTGAATACGCCAAAAGGTTTTTAACGAATAATGTAGGTGAAGACATGACGTTTAACCAAATTGATGGAAAAGGAAAAGTGACGTATGTAGCGCCGTTTAAGACGAAGGAGTTTGGTACATATGGTTATGGAGCCTATATTCATCCTGATAAAGGTTGGGGAGGGTTGGAAATTATTTACTCAACGCGTTGTGCAGACAAGACAAAGCCATGTGATCCACAAGAAGAAACGTTTAAAAAGCGTGCGTATAAGTTAATTTCCTCGGTTGAATTCTTAAACAAAAATGAGGTTAAACAATAAATGATAGTACTCGAACTAGCACAATTCAATCAAAATGCAGATCAGTAAGAACCAAATAAACAGAAAATCAGTTAGAATACATAAGTAAATTTACTCTGTAAGAATTAAACGATGATAGTTCCAAAAACCTACAAAAATCCATTTTTAAGTAAAAAGCCCAATGTAAAAACTAACCAAGTTTTTCTATAATAGAAGAATGTATACATAGAAAGAAAGTAGGAGGCACCAAATGTTCATAAAACGAAAAGGAATTGTAGCCTTACTTCTCAGTAGCCTTGTCATAGGAGGGTGTCAAATGAATGAAGAACAATCAAACGAAACAAGACCAGTAGAACAGAAGCCGAGCGAAGTGGCCGTGGAGGAACTGCCAAATACAAGAGTCCTTCAAGATGAATTTACGCGAGAAATGATCAAGTCGACAAAAGAAACGGAAAAAGGATATTATACGCTTGAATCCAAAACGGGTGTGTATGAAATGTTGTTTCCAACTGGTGGAGAAATCGATGGCATTGGTTATACGCGAAAAGGTGAAAGCAGTGAGGCGTTTTTAGCTGGTATTCTGTATAATGACAAAACGGAAGCGCAACTTAGCGTTAAGTATACAAACGTTCTATCGAACGATGAAACGGGAATTGGATATGCAAAAGAGCTCTTAACGAATAGTATAGGTGAAGATATGAAATTTGAACAAATTGATGGAAAAGGAAAAGTAACATACGTAGCACCGTTTAAGAGGAAGGAAACTGGCTCGTATGGATATGGTGCATACGTTCATCCAGATGAAGGATGGGGAGGTGTGGAAATTATTTACTCAACACGTTGTACGGATAAAACAAAGCCATGTGATCCACAAGAAGAAACGTTTAAAGAGCGTGCGTATAAGTTAATTTCCTCGGTTGAATTTTTAAAGAAGAAAGAAAGTGAACAATAAATGAGTGGTAACCAACTTGTAGAAACAAATGAACTATGGTTAAGAATTACAGACCTAGGTTATAAGGATATAAGTAAAGAAGAGTTTGCGCAAGAAGTAGAGCGGATTTATATTGAAGAAACAGGTAAGCCTTTAAAGGGAGAAATAAGCGTTGTGCGTTCTTCTGAAATTGATCAAATAGTGAAAGATGAGAATTCTTCTTATGACGGAACGGCTATACATATCTATTCAAAAGAACAGGACGTAAATGAGATGTACGTAGTATCTCAAGGGACAACAAACGCTGATGATTGGCTGTATAATATACGAGCAATGCAGGCTGGGGTAGATACTGCCCAAGCAGATAGTACTAACACTTTTGTGAAGGAAGCTCAGAAAGAGTTTAAAGAGAGAGCATCAGTAGAAGAGATTTCTAGTACCATTGGCTTGTCACATTCGTTAGCTCATAATAATAATACCGTTTCACAATTGCTAAATGGAAATTTTGACGAAGTTTACAGTGTAAATGGTGCCCAGTCAACATACTTTCAACTCTATAAAAAAGATTTTGAATTTAGAGATGAGGTAAATAAAAAATTCAACATAAGTTCAGCAGATTCTAAAGCCATCTACTCTCTGCCTCAAGACGAACTTAAAACTTTCGCAGAAGCGTATTATAAAGAAAAAGGTACGGTCATTCACCAGGTTATTTCTTCTGATGATCCATTGAACGCCCTGGCAAATATTCGAGGGTTTTTCACATTGGGTGATGTCACCATGATTGATACGAATCCTGACAAGCCAGGTCTAAAAGCCATTATTGACAAAATTCCAGATTCAGAGGTTAAAAGCTTACAAGATTTTGCATTAGTTTATGCAGAAGGGTTTCAGAACGGTGGAAACAATCAAGGGATTGAAGACTTAACGGGTGTGAATATGGACGTCGTCGATAAAATTATGAACGACGGAGTAGGAGCTGCTGTTGGCACGTATTTCAGCAAAGACCTTGATGACATGATTTCAGACGTCAATAAAAAAGTGCCGCCTTTGCTTGAAAAAGTTACGAACATCACGTCGAATGCAGATGTGATTTTTGGTGAATTGAAAAACGCAGGCTATATTACAAACGCACAGAAGCAAGTCGCAGTGGAAGAGCTTGCGAACATTGAAAAGTCATTAAAAATCATTGAAGAAAAAATTAATAGCATCGACGAGAACCGCAAGATGTCAGAAGAAATGATGAAAGGTACCAAGTACAGTCCATATGCGGGGCAAGCAGCTATGGCCAGCGGGTTTAACGTAATGGCTGGTGATGTGGATGCGGCTATTGCTATTTATCATGAAGTGCAAAATATGCAAGCGAGCGCTAAGCGATTACATGAAGAGTTAGGTTCAGTTATGGAAGAAATTATTGCAAGTCACGGAATCATTGAGATGTTAAATGCGCTAGGTGCTTCTAAAAATCAAGGATATTTAGGTAATGATTTGGTGCTGATGACTGGTGGAAACCAAGAAATTAAAGTTAATATTTCGGCTGCGGTGCGCATGTACCAAGAAGGACAGCAGGAACTTCAGAAAAAGAAAACGTATATCACTAAAATTGCTGAAAGGTTTCAAGAGCATATTATTGATGATTATGAAAACCAAAAGCAAAAGGTGCTTAGCGATATCCGTAATATTGAAACGAACCCGTGCGGTCAGCTTCCGCTTTTACGAAAGCACGTGTTTTTACCTTACTTTTCACCTGTGCAAATTGATAAAGTAGAAGTAACTGAACAGTTTAACGGTTTAAGCGGCATGGATATTTCTCACTTGATGGAAGGTTTAACTAAAAGCTTGACGGATAACGAAGACTTTTTAGAGTCAGCAAAGTCCAATATCGAACAGCTTTTCAGCAAGGACCGAGATCTTAGTATTCTATTTAACTATGTGCCTGGAGGATAACAGATGGAAGGAACTGAAAGCAAAACAGCGTTTATGTTTGAGCGCGTCTCGCCGCAAGAAGACTTGACGGATAGAACCCAACAATTTACGGAGCTCACGGATAAAATTGCCGCTATTGACGACGCATTGGAAAAGAAAATCCAGAAAATTGTAGTGGAAGACGATAGCAAAGGTAAAGTAGTAAACGCGATTGTAGAAGAAGCAAAGGAACAAAAAACAAAAAGCATCGCGCTTTTAGAAACGGTAGAAGAAGAAATTGAAAAGCTTGTTTCATCTTACAATGAACAAGTCGATGCAATAAAAAGTCAAAGCATGATGATTACATACAGAGAAATGATGTATTCTACTTCACCTTTTGGGAACGTGCCGAAAGGTCCACCTTATAAGTAATGAAGAGTAGTAGAGAAGTTGAAAATCCCGCTATTAACATAAAGTTGATAGCGGGATTTTTATGGTAAACATAAGTATTAAACTTTCTCTTCACTTCCAATTAATGATGTTCTGTATGAGTTATCAATGACGCATAGTCAGTTACATCTTGATTTTTTGGAACAATTGTATGGTTGCAGTGCTGAGCAATTTTAATGAATGCCCGCTTAATTTCCTCTTTTCCACGAGCTATTTATCCCGGCTTGATTGCTAAAATAGTATTCTCAGTATAGTACTCCATTAATTCATCAAAGCGTTCAGCTTTAACTAACAAATTACATTCTTTAATAATTTCTTTTAACTCATGCTCCATCTCAATTACTCCATTCCGTCAAAATAGTGGTAAGTTCTTCATGTGCGAACTACTTTTATCGTAACATGAATAAGTTATGGATTTTTTTAAAATAAAATGTAATATTTGTTAAATTAAGTAGTTAAAAAGTATGAAAAAAGGTCCGATATAATTAAAAATGGATATGAAATACGTTACCTCATACCTGAAATATAGTAAAGAAGTCTTGAGTGAAATCAGTATATTCTGTATATTGGATAGTAAGTGAATAAACAGATAAAAAGTCAGGTAGGAGAATGCCTATGAAAGAAACGAAAAGAGAGCGCTTTATCCGCGTAGCGGAAGCCAGAACAAACAAAATTATTGCTTTAATGGAGCTGCTTGGAAACTGCTCAAACAGAAATAACTACGAATACACGGACCAAGAGGTTGCGACCATTATGAAAACGCTAGATATGGAACTTGCGGCGCTGAAAGCGAAGTTTGATCAGCAGAGTGGGAAGAAGAGGGACCGGTTTAAGATTAAGGCAGATTAAAATATCTGCCTTTTTTATTAATAAGGCTCTGTTAAAGGTAAATGTTGATATTTGAAACCACCTCTAAATCTTATTATAATTAATTTTATGCCACCAGAAAACGAAATTAGTGCAATTGCATCAAATCTTTCTCAAGATAGTACAGTTCGCAAAGAATGGGAAAAGAAATTATCAACATTAAAGAAGGGGCAGTGTGTAGTATACGGTCCGATGTTACAACCTGATGGGACGTTAAAGCAAGTGCAGCCTGTAGTAATTAATATAAGTAGTTTAAACGGTAGATTGAATTAATAAAAAGTAGCGGTGTATGAACCGCTACTTTTTTAATATAAATCTTTAAGTAGAGAAGCAATATAAGTATCATTTAACCAATAGCATTGCTTTGTAATCATTTGACCGTCTGGTAGTGTTATTTTATCATTGCTATTTTGAGCTTTAGGGCGAATATGGCTTACACCGTTAAAATCCTTTTTAGGAAAGTTATTATGTGTTCTAGATGATTTGCCGTAAGGCTTTTCTTGGATAACAACACCGTTTTGAAGAATGGTATTTACTTCTTGCCATAACTGTTTCATCTTGGTTTCAATTGTATTAACAGGCATATTCCAAAGTTTAATACCTTTAAAGTATACTTCTCGGTTCGGATTCTCTTTTTCAGTTTCTTTATATTGAAATACAACGAATAAAAACTTTGTGTCATAGAAAGTTTGTCGAAGTTCACTTTCTTCCCAACTTTCTGTAGCCCAAGCATTAAAGTCTATATTTTTAAAAGACATACTTTCTTTAGGAACGCCATTAGGTTTTAGTCTAATTGTTTTAAACTGAATATTTGCTTTGGAAAACTCTTCAATTCCATCTAATTTCGTACCTTTAATACCAAGCAAAGAGCTAATAATTTGAGGAATAAAACTTTTAGCTTTAGGATTACTGTTAACGTTCAAACGTGCAGCCATCTCTGTAGGTGTTAGTCCTTTGTATGGTGCAAACCTATCAGCTAAAATTTCTTCTAATGATTTCTTTTTTAACTCGTTAGCCGAGGTAAAACTAACTAATTGATCGCTATGTAAATATTTTCTTACTAGAGCAGTCATATACGATTGTTTTAAAGAAAAAGCTCGTTGCATAGCACGTAGAGGAGAGTTAGGTTGTTCCCGCAAAGAATTTTTATTAGCTCCTTTAGAGCAAGCACCGAGGTAGTTTGTATCTCCCTCAGATAGTTCATGAGCTTTTCCTGCCTTAATTTTATTAACTATTGTGTGCCAATCTTGTTTAATAATTTCTAAATCCGCTTCTGGAAAAGTAAATAAAATACTTTTAAACACCTTTAAATCTTCGCGCTCTATACCTGGAATCCATTCGTAAAACATTAATAAAAGGTTTTGATTTTTTTTCCAAAAGCTTGATGTTTCAAACGTGTACTTAACTTCTTCCATGTAATTAATAATATTAAGTACCAATCTTTCTTTTGCAGAGAATGTTTTATTTTTGTTTTGCTTAAAAGGGGTCACTTTAAGTTCTAAGTTTAAATGTTCAAAGTCTGGTCGAGCATCGGAATTAATCTTATAGCCAAATAGGCTCTCTTCAATAACTTGACCAAAGCCCCCCTTAGAATTTTTGTTAGAGAGTCGATTGTAAGAGTCTATTTCTTTAAATGTTTTACCTTCAGCTTCTTTTGCTTTCAACATTACTTCATCAGTTGTTAGATATTCCATTGCTTAACTCCTTATACTATTTGTGTTTTTACAATTAAAGGATATAGTGTAATTATAATATATCAAGGTATATATTGCTAGATTTGGTGAATAATATAAGAAAAAGGCTTCTACATTAACCGTAGAAGCCTTTTTCTTATAACATTGTTGGTTGTTCAAAACCCTGTTCGTAAAATTTTTCCACATCTAGATTATAAATCTCTTTAATTCTTTCACCCATTAATGCTACTAGTCCTACAACTAAAGCATTTCCCATACAAAAATATCGAGTTCTTAAAGGCATCCCTGTTTCAGTCCATTTTGCAGGAAAGTCATTTAATCGTTCACACTCTTCTGGTGATAAATAACGAAGGCGTTTAGTATAAGGATCTTCAATAACGTGTGAACTGCGGTTTGAAGTACCTTCACTAGTTAGCATTGTTCTTCCTGGCAGCGTAAGGGGGTCTGGAAAGGACATTCCACCTTCTGAATAAATATATTTATGGCCTGTTTGTGCAATTCTCTCAATTTTTTTCGGACCTTTAAGGTATTTTAATTCTTCTAGTTCAGTGCGTCCTTTTTTATTAATCTTCGATTCATCAAGGTAAAATCTCTCATCTACTGGACCGAGTTCTTGATAAATTTCTTCGACTACTTCACCCAAAGTTTTTGGCGATTTTGTCAGAGGAATTAGTTCAGCTGTATAAACTTTACCATCACGCATAATACCTGCATTTCGATAATTTTCGCTAAACTCATCGGAGACATCGACGATATCACGTGGTAACGTAACAGATTTATCTTTATGTTTTAATGAAGGTTCTTTTTCGACTTTAAATGAAGGAGCAAAGAACCCTTTTTTATGAAGAATATCTTTTTCATCTAATTTAGCTTGCTGTGTTGCAAATTCAGTTTCAACTGTGTAAGCAAAGATAAAAACTCTACGTCTGCGTTGAGCAAAACCATAATCAGCTGCATTAATTACACGCCACTCAACGTAATAGCCAGCATCACGAAATGCTGTTAACATTATAGAGAAGTCTCTTCCACGTTGTTTAGAGGGTGATTTTAACAATCTATCTACATTTTCTAAAAGAACGTATTTTGGTTTTTTATATTGGACGATGTTCATGATTTCCCAGAACAGAACCCCTTTTTTACCTTGAATACCTTTTTCACCAGATAAGGAACGTGCAACCGAATAGTCTTGACAAGGGAAACCACCAACTAATAAATCGTGATCTGTGATGTCTTTCCATACTTTCGCGATGTCCTCATTTACATGAGACGAGTCATCTCCAAAGTTTTCTATATAGCAGTTAAACGCATGCTGACTTTTAGTGGATGGCTCCCATTGATTCATCCAACTAACATCAAAACCTCCTGCGTTTTCTAAGCCTAAACGAAATCCGCCAACACCGGCAAACAGTTCAGCTACTTTAATATCTTTCATTACCAAATAAGAACATCCTTTCGGTTTAGAATAAAGCTTAGCTTCTATTATAATAAAAATTGCTAGAAAGATCAATAGGAAAGAACCAATAGTAGTAACTTTTTAATTATACAATATGGAAGAGAAAAGATGATCAACTTAACTCGAGCTAAATTTAATTATTCTGTTAATCCTTCCCCAACCAACTCCCCATAATGCACAACCTCAACTCCATCAACTTCTCTCGCAACAACCGCAGCATCCACCATCGACAGCTGCGCAGCATAAACCCTATGGTCTGGATACGCTTTTGTTAGTTCCGCTAACCCTTGAGACACAACATCTAGATACTCTTGTTTTTCCCCGTTCATAATCAGATGAAAAGTATTAGGAATTAGATGAGACTTAGCTTCTATAGAAGAGTCAAATTTAGCTAGTGCTTGCATGGTACCATCAACTGTTTGGGGGTTGGTAAAGGCAAGGATAACAGGATTTTTTTCAGCTTTTAGCTGTGTAAATAATAGTTCGTCAATTTTAATAATGGGAACTGAGAGGTCGTTTAGCGGTAGGTGAGCCGTGAAAAAGGTGCAGGTTACTAAAATAGCATCTACGTGACAAGAAGAAATCCAGCTCATTGTATTGGCGAGCTTACTTTGAATAAATTCTGGTTTAAAGTGAGCATCAGCTTTTTGTCGGTCGAATCCGGGTTCGACGAAATGAATGAGTTCAGCTTGATGGGAGCTAAGCATTTTTTCAATGACTTCGATGTTTGAGTGGTGTGCATGTAGGCAAGCGATTGTTTTGGGCATGGTATCAGTTCCTTTTTTCGTTTACCCCATCATATCATGGAGATAAAAAAGGGTAAATGCTTATAGTTAAAAGTAGAGAAATGTGCGGAAGAATACTATGTTCTTACAATTCAGGGCTTCTAGGTAACACTTTTGCTTTTATATGTAAATGGCTTTTTGTTTAGCGAGTGCCTTCTATATGTGAACTATGTAATGACGTATTCATTTTATTATAGATAATAATATAGATATAATTTATCACTAGTGTCGCATTAAAATAATTCAACGCTTTATAAAAATCTAAATTTTCAGTAATTTTATCTTTGCATAAAAAAAGCCTTTATAATGGTTGGGCGGTAATAAACCATCCAAATCCAAAATAAAGGACAATAAGCATGGATAAGTTTACACGAAAAACATCATTTGAACAATGGTTTTCACCGATTTTCTCCACAAAACTCGAGGAATTGGTTGAAAGCTATCAATTAAATTACTATACAAAGAAGCTACACATTGCGTCATTCTTGAAATTGTTCGTATTCGCTCAGCTCAATGAAACCGAGAGTCTGCGTGCAGTCAGTGAGACATTATTTTCTGACGACCTTCAAAAAGCGACGCATTTAGAAGCGATTAGCTTTTCGCAGCTCGGACGCCGATTAAATCAAGTGCCGACTGAAGTGTTCCAACAGGTATTTTTGGATTTAGTTGCCCAAATTCACGAGAAATCACATTATGAGCAGCGCCGAGAAACGACAACACCACTGAAAATTATCGACTCGAGTACGTTGCCATTGAACTTGAAAAACCATAAGTGGGCTGAATTCCGTAAAACAAAGTCGGGCATCAAGCTTCATTTACGTCTTGTTTACGCAGAAAAAGGCTGTTCCTATCCAGATAAAGCGGTGCTGACAAACGCGAAAGAACATGATCGTGGTCAGCTGGAAGTACTCGTTGACGACAAAGAATGCATGTACGTCTTTGACCGGGGTTACTTGGATTATGAACGATTTGACCGCATGACAGACGATGGGTATTTCTTTGTGTCACGCTTACGAAAAAACGCTGTCATTCGTGTAATCGAGCCATTTAAACTGCCTGAAGACTCGCTTGTGTTTTCAGATGAAATGGTTTTGATTGGTACACCACAAAACCGTGCAGAAAACGCTTTTCGCCTCATCAAAGTGCTCGATTCAAAAGGAAACGAACTGCATCTGATCACGAATCGATTTGATTTAAGCGCTGACGAAATCGCTGAGTTATATAAGTCGCGCTGGGCAATCGAGCTATTTTTTAAATGGCTGAAGCAGCACTTGACTATTAAAAAGTTCTACGCACAAAGCGAACAAGGCGTGCATAATCAGGTGTACATCGCGATGATTGTCTATTGCCTGCATGTACTGGCACAACTGAACACGAATAGTTCGAGAACGTACTTACAAATTAGTCGTTTACTGAAGGCAGCTCCATGGAAATCCGCTCACTTATGGCTACGAAAAATCGCAGGAAAAGCGGTCCCATAAAGGGTTTCCCGCCTCTGTCACACTCGTCAACAGTTATAGTAAAAAAATGGATGTTTACTACCTCTGTTCAAGAGTATTCGTTTTTCTTTATAAAAGGAAAAATAAGAAAACAGAAAATTCAGTTAAAATTTATGCGACGCTAGTGATAATTTATGTAATAAAAAAGAAATATTTGGATAAATATGTTATGATGTTAATAAACAAATGAGTACTAACTAAAGAAATGTTTCCAGCATGTTAGGTGCGAGTATCAAGCTCACATAAACTACCTGGGACATTCGCACCTTATTATGAAGCAAATTCGGTTAAGATAGTTCATTTTTTGAAAGAATGTACAATCTTTTAACAGTTTTTTAGCTATTTTCTTAAGAATTAATGTGGTTTTTAACATATTTTGGTTGAAAGTCGCTGTCGCATCCTATATGGATGCGTGGATTGAAATACAATAGTTCTTAACATGGGGGGCAAGACTCTTAATGGCTCAGGTTTTTTGTCGAGAAAATGGGTGTGGGAACTCTGTCTCATCTCACTTATTGAAATTCACGTCATTGGAACGTGTGCGTGTGGATAGCCCAAAAAGATGAGAATCGTAATGGTTCATTGTTTAGAAGTCATTATTTTGTTATTTCCCACAATCGCTTTAAGTTATTCATAATCAAAAAGCTACGGCCAAATACTTTTAGATCATGTACGTAGAGTGGTGGCGTATTCACCTTGTTTTGTATGATAAATAAAAGCTTAGGCATAAGCGGGTTTCTTATGTCTATCTTTTCTTAAAACGATTGCCTGTATTCAAATAAATGAGCGCAAACACAATTGATACGACAAACACTATGATACCAATAACTAATAGCAGCTGGTTGGCGAGCACTTCGCTTAAACCTACCAGCAAAATCCCAAGCGAAATGGCATACATGATCTTGCCCATAAATTTACAGAGAGCCACCTCATCGTATTCCGCTTTTTTCTCAGCGGGTAAGGTATTATAGCCGGCGATCAAAAAACCGCCTTTTCCTTTTGAAAGAACAAACGCGAGAATAAGAAAAGGAATCAAAATAATAAAAGGAACAATCGCTTCTCCGATAAGAATTCCTCCTTTTTAGGGTTTCTAGACTATACGACGAGCGAATTGAAAGGTTTCATATATTTGAAAAAAACAACTTGTCTGAGCAGATAGCATGGGCTAATAAAGAAAACGCTTACATAACTATGTAGTATATCCTAAAAAAGAGGGGTGTTTGTTATGTTAGGTTTTCTTCAAAAAATCGGTAAATCGTTAATGCTTCCGATTGCGATTATGCCTGCTGCTGCGCTTTTGCTCCGGTTGGGTCAAGATGACTTCTTAGGTATACCGTTTATATCGGCAGCGGGTGACGCTGTTTTCGGGCATTTAGCTCTTTTGTTTGCGATAGGAGTTGCGATTGGATTTTCAAGAGATGGCAGCGGAGCCGCTGCGTTAGCAGGTGCTGTCGGGTACTTTGTACTGACAGAAGGAGCGGCTGCTATTAATGAAGAGATTAATATGGGCGTGCTTGGAGGAATTATCGCTGGGGTCATTGCCGGGCTTTTATATAACCGCTATCATACTATTAAATTACCAGACTGGCTTGGCTTCTTTGGTGGAAAACGTTTTGTGCCAATTGTCACATCGCTTGTGATGCTTGTGTTGGCTTTTGTGTTTGGGTATGCTTGGATCTTTGTTCAGCACTTTATCGATAATATTGGTGAGTGGATTATCGGAGCTGGAGCAGCGGGAGTCGGAGTATTTGGGTTCTTAAATCGTATGCTAATTCCGCTTGGCTTGCATCATATTTTAAATACGCTCGTTTGGTTTGAGTTTGGTGAGTTTACAAACGCTGCGGGTGAAGTTATAAAAGGAGACCTATGGCGCTTTTTAGCAAAAGATCCTTCTGCGGGAATGTTTATGACGGGCTTTTTCCCTATCATGATGTTTGGCCTTCCAGCAGCTGCATTTGCCATGGTTGCCGCTGCGAAAAAAGAGCGTCGAAAAGCGATGATGGGTGTATTTGCAGGTTTAGCACTGACCTCGTTTTTAACAGGGATTACGGAGCCAATTGAATTTTTATTTATGTTTTTATCACCGGTGTTATACGTGATTCACGCTATTTTAACCGGTTCTGCTATGTCGATTACGTACCTGCTTGATATTCATCACGGCTTTGGATTTTCAGCGGGAGCCATCGACTACTTCTTAAATTTTGGGATTGCACAGAAACCGCTGCTTTTAGCCGGTGTTGGCCTCATTTATGCGCTGCTGTACTTTATGATTTTCTACTATTTAATTATTAAGCTTGATCTAAAAACACCGGGGCGTGAGGATGGAGTAGAAGGGGAATTTGAAGAAAGCGGAGCGTTAACAGGTAGTTACGGTGACCTTGCGAAAGCTTACGCAGAAGCACTTGGCGGAAGAGGAAACTTGCTTGAAGTGGATAATTGTGTGACGCGCCTTCGTTTAAAAGTCAAAGATACGAGTATCATAAATGAAGTTGAGCTAAAAAGGTTGGGAGCGAAAGGTGTACTAAAGCTAAGTGGCCAAGACCTTCAAATAGTTGTCGGCACAGACGTTGAGTTTTTAGCCAATGAGTTGAAAAAGATGTAAAGAGAAGGAGACTGAGACATAAGTAGTTCAGCCTCTACTATACCTGAACGATTGAGAGTTCATAACTTTTAATCGTTCAGGTTTTTTGGTTGATTGTGAAAACGGAGATCCCGCAGCGCAGCGAGGAAGCTCAGGTTCCTCCCCGCGGAAAGCACGTGACCGTAGCGCAATGGAACGAACGTGTTGAGACAAATCAAAGAGATGGGAACAGCTCGTGTTCGTCTTTTAGAAGCACTCATTTTGTTATGTCCCAAACTCTTTTTTTACTATTTATGCCATAATAGTAAAATATAACATTTCGATAAGGAGAGATGTCGTGAATTCAAATCTCCAAACGTCTAAACCAGTAAAAGTCGTAATGAAAAAGATGCTTCGTATGACGACAAGCTTATTGCAGAAGCAACAAAAGAAGTAGTGAAAGCGCTGAAAGGTAAAAGCCATTAATTTAATAAGTTTTAATAATTCATAAAAAGATAACTTAAAAATGGTACTATGTTTTTATAGTGCCATTTTTATTAGAAGCAAGATAAATAGTTAGGGGAATACAAGATGAATAGTAAAAAATTAGGTAGCTTTCATGTAACTGGTCTTCAGCTTATCATCTCAGATCCGTGTTATCCAATTGAGTGTGCGGTAGACGACAGCGACGATTTTGCATGGCAATTAGAACCTGCTAAAAGGGGTGAGTGGACCGCAACAGTTTTCTATGAAGATGATTTTACGATAAGTAAATTAGTAGCTACGCACACTGATTTTAAAATGACTGATAATTGGATTGACACTGGAAAAGAAGTTGGAGTAGATTCAGCCACGGCAGGAATATTTGATGCATCCGTTTATGGAAGAGACGACGCAATTACATATCAAGTGGAAAATGTGCATGAGATTAATATGGATGAAGAAGGTCTTACGTATTATGTAGCTTGCTGCGATGCAGTCGCATCTTCTGAATATGAAGCTGGTATCGTCCCTGGTGGAGTTGTGTCGATGGCTGGAATAGGTGATGGTTACTATCCAGCTTACGTTCAATATGATAATCAAGAAATAGCCGCAGTATTATTAGATTTTTGGTTTGATGAAGAAGAGGAATAAAAACAAACTGCTTTTATATAAAAGTGTTAACATTTATAAAGGTAATCTTCAAGTGCGCTCTCTTGTGAGAACGCACTTTTGTATTTGGAAGGCCTATTTTCTGCTTTCATTAATCTTGAAATAAAATCCAAATTCAATCTAGACAGCTATATCACATTATGATATATTTTATTTAGTTATATCGTAATATGATATATCTTGAAGTGATATAAGAGGTGAGGATTTGGGAAAAACAGAGCAGTTAACAGATTCAATGTTTTACATAATGGCAGCTTTAACAAAGCCAAGGCATGGCTATGCTATTATGAATTTAATCGAAGAAACATCAAAGGGCACAATTACAATAGGGCCCGCTTCCATGTATACCATTATTAAAAAGCTGTTAGACAAAGAATGGATTTACTTATACGATGCTTCGGATTCAAGACGTAAAACGTATTTCCTTACCGATGCAGGAAGAACTGTGCTTAGAGAAGATGTAACCCTTAGAAAAATGATGATTGAGCTAGCTGAAACGGGATTGGGGGAGGATGAAGAATGAAACAAACCAAGTACATCATGTCAGGTGGCCTTGCTTTTGCTGAAGAGAAGGATATGAAAAAATTACGCCGATTTTCTTTAAAAGGATGGCACGTTACTGGTTTTAAATTTTTGGGGTACACGCTTGAAAAAGGAGAAAGCTCAGACTATATCTACAGCGTAGACTACCGATCCCTTGAAGTAGGAGAAGAAGATGAATACTTTGATGTTTTTGCATCCGCCGGGTGGTCTCACGTAACTTCAGAAGGAGATATTCATTTGTTTCGAGCAGAATCTGGTACAAAATCAATTTATAGCGACTCTGAGACGTTAGTTGAAAAATATAAAAGCTTGTCTAATTCCATGGGGTATATCGCGATTTCATTAGTAGTAATCACAGCGCTTGCGTGGTTGGGAACGATGATGAGCTCTGGAGTTTTACATTCGCTGCTGACTGTGATTGGTATCGTGCTAACAGTTGTTGCCTTTCCAGCAACTTTGACTGCCATCGCATCCTATAATAATAAATGGAAAGTGGAGGAAAAGAAGGGTTTAGTTGCTTTGTTGAAAATTATACCAGCTGCTCTTGTCATAATGGCAGTTCTTGTCTTGGTATTCGGTGATTATGACTCAGCTCGTCTGCTAGCCTATATGATTATTGGAGGAACTGTCTTTCCAGCAGTGATCTGGCTGATTATGTCTTTATTTCATAAAGTGAGAAACGAAGCTTAAATGAATAGCTCAAACAGAGAAAAGCGATTAGACTCTTTAGTTTCTAATCGCTTTTTCTTGTCATTCAAGTTTACTAGAAAAAGTGAATAATTGAATAGTAGTGAATGCTTATTGTAGCTCTTTAATCCTCTTCGTCAGTTCCACAAACTTCAAATCCAACTCTGCATAACCCTTATGATTTGGTGTAAGAAAACTTAGTTTCCCAAGTACTTCCTGGCGCTCCGTTTCAAGCGTTAAGCGGAGCTTTTCTTTGTCATCGATGGTGCTTGGCGTATCGCCTGATGTTTGTATCTGCTTTTTAATTCGTTCATTATCAATAACCAGCTGCACGGTAGTTACCTTTTCAACGAAATAGTGGTCATGAGAAACGACTAGCAGCGTTCCTTTGTACTGCGCTAGCGTTTTTTCGAGCTGTTCTCGAGAAGGTAAGTCAAGGTGATTGGTGGGTTCATCTAAAATCAGCACGTCTTTTTCGTCTAGAATGTACTTCATCAGCTTACATTTCACGCGCTCACCCATACTCATGTTGGCAATTGGCTCGTTCCACTGTGACGCGACAAAGCCTAAATGCTTCATTAAGTTTTGAACATGCCCTCGAGCTTCAAATGTTTCTCGATGAAAAAGCTCCTTTGGGGTTTGGTCAAGCGGAAGGTCAAATACTTCTTGCGTTAAGTACCCAATTTGAGCAGAAGGGGAAATTCATAGTTCGCCTTTTGTCGGCGCTTCGTTCTCCATTATCATTTGTAAAAGCGTCGTTTTCCCGCTGCCGTTAGGGCCTATAATCGCTACTTTCTCACCGTGCTGAATCGTGAAGTTTGCTTCTTTAAATAAGACACGGTCTATAAATGATTTTTCCAGCTCTTTTACTTCTAAAAAGCGGTTGCCGTGCTTATGGGTTGAAGTAAATGAAAATTGAACCTGATACTCCTCAGCGGGAGCTTCTGTTTTAAACTTTTCCAGCTCTTTTTCAAGACGCTTTTGTTTTGACTTCACCTGTGAATCTAAACGCTTGGCTTTGACGCGGTGATATTCTTTAAAACCTTCTTCTTTTGTTGATCGTGCATGACCTGACTGTGACCAAGCGGTAAGTTGCTTCATTTGTTTGTTGATACGCTCTTTCATTTTTTGTTGCTTTTCGTATTCTCGCTGCTGGGTAAGGCGAGCTTGTTCACGGTGTTTCATATAGTCGCTGTAGTTTCCGCTGTGCGCAATAACTTTTTGATTCTCAATAGACCAGATTTTTGTTGCGACCTGATCTAAAAAATAGCGGTCATGGGAAACCAAAAGGATCGTTCCTCGGTATTTCTTTATCTCTTTGATTAAAAGCGCCGTGCTGTCCGCATCTAGATGATTTGTTGGTTCATCTAACAATAAAAGGTCAGAGTAGTTCGCTAAACCTCTTGCAAGGCGGGCTTTCAGCTTTTCACCACCGCTCAGCCGCTGAAAGTTGCCGGTTGGCACGTTCCATTTCCTTAAAAGCGTTTCTTCTGATGATGACACGTCTTCAAATAAGTAGGAGCTTGCTTCTTGCTCGACCATAGAAATGGAAAGGTTGGGCTGAAAGTGCTGAATTTTTCCATCTGTTGGATTCATATCTCCAGTTAGTAAGCGAAGCAAGGTGGATTTGCCGGCACCGTTTTTACCGATAATACCTATAATGTCACCTTGCTGGATACTTACATTTACATCTTTAAACAGCGTGTATTCATCTAACTCAAGCTTCAATTTTTGTAATTGTAGTAGTTCTAACATCGAATCATCCCTTCGGTACAGGGAGAATAAAAAAATCCTCCCAATTTCATTGGAAGGATTAGTCGAGTCCGCATTATTGTCCCGCATAAAGAAGCCTATAAGCAGAGCGCTTGTAGGGATGGTTGAAAAATGGGCAGACTAATCCTAAGTTTTTAAGACTTGAAATTATGAAATTTCAAATGTAAAAAATTAGGTTAGTTATCCATTGTTCATCCATCATTCCTCTCGTATTTATTAGTGAAAATTGTAGCATGCTTACATACAATGAGCAACCCTATTTAGAAAATAAAGCCTTTTTCAAGATTTGTTACGTCCCGTTAGGATATTTATGGTAAAATAAATTCAATTTTATAGGAGGTGCAAGGAATGAATCACAATCAAGCATCTCTCAATTCTTCATCTGCTAAGCTGAAGATGATTGTATCCATGGTTATTTTTGGTTCAATCGGCTTTTTCTCAGAGCGGTCTAATTTACAGTCAGTGGAGCTTGTTTTTGTTAGATGCATGTGCGCGACGCTATTTTTAAGCACTTGTTGGGTGTTAACTGGAAAGTATAAAGAAGAAAAGTGGAGTAAAAAAGATATTTTTCAAACGTTAGTGTGTGGCGTGTTTCTTGTGTTAAACTGGGTATTTTTATTTAAGGCATTTGAACAAACGTCCGTTACGGTTGCTATTTCAATCTATCATTTGGCACCGGTGTTTGTTTTGCTTTTAGGAGCTATCCTTTATAAAGAAAAGTTAACCCTTATATCGGTGATGTCGCTGGGGATTTGTTTTATCGGTACTCTTTTGGTTTCAGGGATTAATGCTGGTACATCAATGAGCGATTTACTTTCTTCAGGGGTGGTTTGGGGGCTTTTGGCTGCGTTCTTTTATGCATTCACTGCGCTAGCAGGTAAAGGGATTAGAGAGCTAAGTCCTTATGCAACAACGTTTTTACAAACCCTGGTTGGAATCTTTATGCTGATTCCGCTCGTTAGCTTTCACTCTTTTTCTGAGCTATCTTCTATTAACTGGATAGTTGTAGCTACAACAGGCATCATACATACTGGTATCGTCTATTTGCTGTTTTTTGATAGTTTACGATTTTTATCGTCAAACGTCATTTCGGTTCTCGTGTTTTTAGATCCAGCGGTAGCTATTCTACTAGATACGCTTCTAACAGGCTTTAGACCAGATATTTTACAGAGTGTTGGCATTGTCCTTATTTTCGGAGGCATGGGGTTAACGATGATGAAAACGAAAAAGAAACCAGACTATTCATATCGTGAAGGAGAGAGTGTGAAATGATTGATCTTAAAATTAGACCCGTACATCCAAATGACGCAGAGGCTGTTCATGAAATTAGAATTCAGCCGTCCGTTGCGCGCCATACGTTAGCGGTACCTTCAGAGCGTGTGAAGACACCGAGCGAATTTATGAACAGTATGAATCATGATACGCATTTAATGGTGGCAGAGATTGAGGATAAAGTGGTTGGGATGGCTGGTCTTCATGTTAAACCAGCAAAGCAACGTCATATTGCTGTAGTGGGTATCTCTATTCATGCAGACTATCACGGAAAAGGTGTCGGCAGTGCTCTTATGGATTCACTACTGGACATTGCAGACAACTATTTAGGGCTGATCCGCTTAGAATTAGAGGTGAGTGTCTCAAATAAAAAAGCAATGAAGCTCTACGAGAAAAAAGGGTTTCAAGTAGAGGGGCAACTAAAAAAAGCGCATTTCTATGCAGGTGAATATCATGATGTGTTCATAATGGGAAGGGTGAAGTGAGGGGATTAGGTTGGGAAAGTTTGTAGAAAAAGGTTTTATATATGGTCTTGCTTTAGGCTTTTGTATAGGTGTGTTTTTTGTACCTTATAAAGAGGTATTGGACTCAGGAGAAGGATTCATTGAAATGTCACACATGGAACTTATTGACATTTTCGTGGTTTAATGCGAATCTGTGCTGCTAGTGGTCTTAGCGGAGCTGGAATTGGTTATTACTTATATGTTGATAAAATGAAGCACTCTAAGTAGTGGAGTGTTGTGCCGAGATTGAGACATAAGTAGTTCAGCCCCTGCTATACCTGAACAATTGAGAGTTCACAACTTTTAATCGTTCAGGCTTTTTGTTGATTGGGAAAAACCAGTTTGGAAACAGGGTGGAATGGAGCGTAGAACACTCGACTCCTCCCCGCGGAAAGCGTGTGGCGTAGCGCAATGGAACGAACGTGTTCAGACAAACTAAAGAGATGGGAACAGCTAGTGTTCGTTTTTTTGAAGCAATCATTTTGTTATGTCCCAAACTCATTTTTTATTAATTAATTAAGACCCTTATACTGCTATTTTCCTAACGAGGAATTTTTCCAATAATTTTAAAATGTATAATTATTTTCACTTTCTTTTATTGAAGCTATCGGAAAATTTGATTATAATGAGGTGTGTAAATTTTTCCATTATTTGAATAAGCTGATACTTATACCTTTTTCTTTGAAAAACTAGGTCAGCCATCCTTTACTGGTTATAAAGCGTTTATTCCTGTGAGAAAAATAGAGAAGTAAGATGATATAAAGGGGATTATAAATGAAGAAAGTACTGCTTGTAGCTTTTGTTTTTATATGTATAGTGGGCTGTTCACTTGGTGGGAAAACAGAAGTGGAAGGACAAGCTGTTTTCTCTGATGAAGGAAAAGAGTGGAGTGCTGAATACATATATGACCACAAGCTTTATCAAGAGCGCAAAACAAATTGGGTAACGCTAGAGCCAAAAGAGATTCAGCTAACGCCAGAACAATTGAAATACATTACGGTTGAAATTCAAACGAGTGATGGTGATACGGTAACGGGAAACGTAAAAGCTATGATGAATAAATTGGACGATAACGCTGTTTCTTTTTTAGTTGGTACGCTTAATGATCGAACATGTAAAGAAGATGTATTTAAAATGAAGATTATCTATAAAAATGAGGAAGAAGTACTGAATTTAAAGATGGCAGAGGATGAATAAAGAGAAGGCTGGTTGAAATGTTATAAAAATAATAAAAACATTTCGAAATCGACTAATACGTAGTATGATGATGGATGTACATACAGCGTGAAAGAGGTATAGAGATGGTTTTATTAGGAACGCTTGCAAATGGATTAGGCATTATTGTTGGAACGCTTTTAGGGAGCTTATGTCGGAACATTCCTGAAAGCATGAAAACTACCGTCATGCAAGCAATCGGATTAGCAATTGCGGTATTAGGAATTCAGATGGGCATGAAAAGCGAGCAATTTTTACTCGTGATTTTAAGCCTTGTTATTGGTACAGTAGCTGGTGAAGCGTTGAAGCTAGAAGAGAAGCTTTCGTCAATTGGCTCTTGGATTGAAAGCAAGGTAGGAAGCGGTCAAGGAAGTGTTGCTGAAGGCTTTGTAACGGCAACATTAATCTTCGTTGTGGGAGCAATGGCCATTATCGGTGCTCTTGATAGTGGTATTCGCGGCAATCATGACGTGTTGTATACAAAAGCCGTAATGGATGGATTTATCTCGCTGTTACTAAGCACAACGCTTGGGATTGGCGTTATTTTCTCAGCCATAGCTGTTGTTTTATATCAGGGATTAATAGCTGTTTTTGCTGCACAGATTGATCGATTAGTTCCAAATGCACTGATGGATCAGCTTATTATCGAAATGACGGCAACCGGTGGCATTATGATTCTAGCAATCGGCTTAAATTTAATTGGAATTACCAAAGTCAAGGTGGCCAATTTGCTACCGGCAATCGTTGTTGCTATTTTATTAGTGACGGGAATGTATGCTTGGATGTAGTAGACCTTTTATCAGAAGGTCTACTTTTTTGCTGGAAAATATGGATGAAAAGCTCGTTCTGTTGTGATCACTATATAAAATACGCGTACGGGGAGCAGTGAGGTGCTTTAAGTAATCCGTTTGAAAAAATCAGAAAATCTAAAAAAGAGGTAAGTTAGAAGCATTGCTATCGTAGATTAAGTAACAAAGGATAGAAAAAGGAGGAAAAGCTTTGTACTTTCCGTCTAAAAAAGATTGGTG
Source organism: Priestia sp. FSL W8-0001 (assembly GCF_038050335.1). NCBI lineage: Bacteria > Bacillati > Bacillota > Bacilli > Caryophanales > Bacillaceae > Priestia > Priestia sp. FSL W8-0001. The sequence goes on along the minus strand of NZ_JBBPAL010000001.1, from coordinate 2,100,199 downwards.
GTTGTCGTATCTAATTTGGGGCATAAGTATTGCGGTTTTAGTAGATGGAATCTTTGTGATGGGATGGGGGATTTTTATGGTTCCGTTTATTCAAGATCATTACTTCATCCGACTAGCTGTTTTAGCGTTTTTTGCAGCTTTCTTGCTTTCGATTTGGTTTCGCACAGGGTATTACCTCACAGGCCAAACGTTAACTATTTATTATGGGCCTTTTAAGAAAAAAATAAATGTAAAGGAAATTCGCAGTATTTGCTTTGTCAAAATACCGTTTATTGCGCCCGCACTTTCGACTCAACAAATTCAAATCAAGTACAGCAAGCGTAAAACGATACGGATTTCACCTCGTGATCCAGAGGTCTTTGTTCAGTTTCTAAAAGTAAGAGCCACGTTTACGATAAAAGCTTAAAAGAGGCGTAGTAAGCTTTATTAGCTTAGCACGCCTCTTTTTTAATGCAGACATTTTCGAATACCTCCGTATTCTATCAGCGGCTTTGACACATAGCCGTCTGCTTCGAGTAAATAAATAATTGTTGCAGTGACGTATGGTACGTGAGCAGGATGAAGATCTAAATATTTTGAGAGCTGCAAGGAAGTAACGTCTCCTTTAAAGATATCGTGTCGGTTCACACAGACAAACGGGTACACATGCTTTACGATTTGCTTAGCGGTTTCTAACATCAACAAATCAATCAGGCCTCCTAATTGTATTTTAATATAAAGATATTCAGGAGTTTGTGTATTGATGACACGTATTTTTATAAGATAACGCTTACATTTGTTGGTTTTTAATTTATATGAAGATAATAAAAGAAAAAAGTAACCTGCTGAATAACTTCTTATACAGAAGCTATTCAGCAGGTTACTGCAAATGTTTCTTGCTCCAATCCCCCATGCTTTTGCATATGCTACTGGTGAAGAAGGTATTACTAAGCTACTAGCTGGAAAGAAAGGTCTTATCATTAATACCCACGGAACACCAAGCGCTGTTTATGATGAGATAGGCATGACGGCTGGATTAAAAATCACGTCAGATGTAGGGGTTTTTGATTTTACAAGAATTGAGCCTGTTGATCATTTATTATTCGGAAGTATCGGCTATTTAGATAAGGAAGGCTACAAAAAAATCTTTACTCAAATTAATGAGACGATTGATCGTCACTTCTCATAATTGTAAGCTAAGCACTAGAACCAACAGGGTTTTGGTGCTTTTTCTATTATTTGCTTTTTTTTTAATGCGTATGTGGATTAAAATGGAACTAAAAGAAAGGAAATGGAAATATGAGCTGCAAAATCATTTTTTTCGACGTTGATGGTACGCTAACGCATCACAAGAGCGGCGAAATACCTGAGAGTACAAAGTGTGCCATCAGTTTATTAAGAAATCTTGGCATTATTATTGTAGCAGCTACTGGACGCCCACTCTCTATGTGCGAAGAATTAAAAGAGCTAGGTATTGATGTGTTTATTACTGCAAATGGTGGTTACGTGACTTATCAGAATGAAGTTATACATAAAGTGAGTATGAGCAAGTCCAACGTAAAAGAGCTTGTAGAATTCTCAGGTTCCAAACAGCATGCTCTATCTTTTTACACGAAAGGCTTTCACATGAACGGAGTACAGGAAGAGGGTGTTTTAGCTGCTTTATTCGAAACCTTGTCGCTTCAAACCTATCCAGACACTCATCCTTCCATTTACGAAGAAGAAATCTATTTACTTTGTCTGTTTGGAACGGATGAAGTGGTGAATCAATACAGAGCTAGATTTCCTCACTATACGTTTCGTCGCTGGCACCCATATGTGGTAAACGTATTGGAAACAGACGTATCAAAGTCGCAGGCGATTGTAAAAGTGTTAGAGTACTTTAAGATACAACCTTCGGAGGCGATGGCTTTTGGGGATGGTGACAATGATATTGATATGCTTGAAACTGTAGGTGTTGGTGTTGCGATGGAAAATGGTAGTCAACGCTTAAAGGAAATAGCTGATTTTGTGACGAAAAAATCAGATGAAGATGGCGTGGAGTTTGCCCTTAGACATTATAACCTCATTTCACAATAAGAAAGAAGAAAGGACGTGTACAATGAACCAACCAATTCGAAAGCTTACTATAAAAGATTTAAAGCCTGCAGCTAAGCTGTTTGCGCGTGTATTTAACGAGGAACCTTGGAATGAACCATGGACGCTTCAAAGCTCTTATAAGCGGTTAATGGATATTAGCTTAACGCCTGTCTATCTAGGAATTGGTTATTTTGAAGACGAAAATGGTCCGCTTCTAGGCTTTATCGTGGGAAATGAAGAGCAGTGGATAAACAATAAGTATTTTTATCTCAACGAAATTTGTGTGGATACCAATGCTCAAATTAGCGGTATTGGGACGAGCTTATTAGAATTTCTAAAAGTACAGTTCAAACAGCAAGCAGTAGCACAAATCTACTTATCTACTGAAAAAGGTCACCGAAAGCCAGCAGCTTTCTTTCAGAAAAATGGGTTTGAATTAAACAAAGAACGTGTTGTGATGAGTGTGGAGTTAGAATAAAGTGGTTGGGAGCGACGTGAAAAGTATCTATGCACTCTGACTTATAGGAGGAACCGGCATGAGAAAATTTTTCCTGTTAATCAACTTCTGTTTTGCTATATTACTAGCAGGCTGTAATAGTAACGAATGAATTGATAGCTATGTAGTCATAAATAATACCGAATTAATTGTAGTTGAAAGCCCTGATGGACAGAAGAATGTTTTAGAAATGGTAAAAGAATAGGACGATTTAAAATGAAGAAAAAAGTAGTTAAGATTTTACTGGTTATGAGTGTAGGAATGAACGCTTACTGGCTGGTTAAGCATTATGCTTTTGATAGGATGTATGATCCCGATGAAAAGGAACAAATCATTCTAAATGAAATGATTCAAAGAACAATTGAAAGTAAAGACTATCAAGAGATTGCTAAAACAAAAGATATTAAATCTATAGAAAGCAGCATGGATAAAAATAAAGGTGGCAGATATCCATATTATTTTAATGTAAGCGTTCGAACAACTGAAGGTACATATTTGTTTGGCTGTAGTGATGAGCAGTGTACAGATATCGAAAAGTATGGAGAAACTTATTCGATTTATCAAGATGAAAAGCCGAGACTACCTCTAGAATAGTGCTGACAAAACCATAAGAGTATAGAAAATAAGTATTTAAGCCAATGATCTATTCACACAATTTAGAGGTTGGTTTAGAAAGTATGAGCTGTTTTTAGAAAAGATGTTACAGCTGTTTTTCGTGAAGAAATGATAGAAAAAGCTTTTAAGAATTTGGTTCTTAAAAGCTTTTTTATGTACTCTGAACATGTTAATAATTTTTTAAGCTCAGGTTTACAAAACGCTCACAAACGACCATTAAATCAGGAGAAAATGTTTTTCCATACGGCTTTAATTCGTTTGTGAAAAATTCTTCGTGAGCGCGCCACCAGAAGTTATAGTCACCTTCACCTTCAGCTAATGCGAATTCTTCTGATACCTCGTTCATCGGCAAAACGTCTACCGATTGAACTTGAATAACGGCAACTGGCTGATTGTTTTCGTCTAGCACAATCGAATAATCTCCTTTTTTTGGTAACTCTTCGTTTTCAAGTTCATAGAAAACATAGCCGGATGTGGTAGCTGTTTTTTTACCTTCAACAACTAAGGAAGCAAGCCAGCCAGAAGACGCGCCGAACTGAAATGCTTCTTTGTACGAGACGTTAGTAAGGTTGTTTTTTTTGCAAAAATCCTGCCAAAATTGATCGATTTCATTCATCTTTTTCACCTATTTCTTCAGAATACGATAATGATGAGAAGATACTGCTTTAAAACCAAGCTTTTCATACAAATCAACTGCTGGCTTATTTTCTTTCACAACCTGCAGGTAAACATAGTCAGCTTCTTGTCTTTGAGCACATTGAACGAGCGCGCTCACCAGCTCTTTGGCAATCCCTTTTCGGCGATGTTTAGCGTGTACAATTATGTTGCTGATGCATCCGTACCCTTGTTCAACTACCACGGATCCTAAACCCACCGTTTCTTTATTGCTTGATAAGCGCAGAAACGTCTTAGAAGCATGAATGCTGGAAAAGATATGAGTATAGGCGTCAAAGCGATCTTTTGAAAAGCCTTCTAACGTCAGAAACTCATCAATCCAAGCAGGAGTTGCTTCGCGTAAATAGTCGGCATCATACTGAATGTCCAGCTTGACATTTTGGAGCGTATCTTCACAGGCTGCCATCATCGTAAAGCATTCATCGCTTTTTTTATAACCTTTTGAACCCAGTGTTTCATCTAACTGTGCTGGTGAAAGCTGAGAGATATGAAAACATGACGCTGTGTTACGGCTTTCGTAAAAATTCTCAACCTTTTGAAGCCAGTTTAAATCAAAAGGAAGTGAGCCAACCGCGTGGACGCTATTGGCGCGCTTTGTATAACCAAACGTATAGCGCATCGTCCAATCACCGAGTTTTTCAGTTGTATGAGCTGGCCAAGCATTGGAAGCCAGTTGTTCAAGTAGGCGTAGTGTATCTGTTGTTGTTTGCATGCTGCGCCTCCTAGTCTATAAATCTTCTATAATTTTACAAGTATACACCTAATAGCAATCAGGTGGCAACCGTAAATCCTGAAGAAAACTGTGCTGGAATTCAGGTGTGTACTAAAGAGAATTGATAGCCGCTGTTTATAAAATTTTGCTGATTGGTTAGCGGAAGTGGAGTACCGAGCGTCACCTTTATGTTAGGAGGTAGTGCTTTCATGGCGATAGGAATCCACGGCCGCTTTTCTGAGACGACCACTGCATAAGCTGTTCCACCAATCACAAAGTTAAAGTAGTCATCATCTTCGTCTGTTTTCATGCTGAAAGTTTCTTTTAGCCAGCTTCGAAACTTTCCAACGTCTTTTACTGGAAATCCTACTTCTCTTATATATAATGCATTCAGCTTACCATAGCTCTTTAACTTATTTTCATGAATATAGTCATGTGCAATTAACTCAAGTAAGTTACCGTCACAATCGCGGAAATACACGTTTTTTCGACCGTTATGTTCATCGATAGGATTTCCTTCGTTTTGAGCTAACAAAAACACGCCAGATTTTTTTAAAAGTGTAACAGCATTAGTAAACAACTGATAAGACACCTGAATGGCAAAGTGTGCGGGCTTAATTGGTTCGTAGGATTCCTTGAAACTAAGCGTGCTATATGGAGTCAGTCTGAACTGAATAAACTCAGTTGTTTCGTTTGTTATTTCTAAATGTAGTGCTTTTTCATAAAATTGTTTGACACCTTGAATAGATACCGTAAGCAGTTCGAGATTTGCATAGTGGGTAATCATCATCATTCACTCCTTTACCATTAGTTTATGATGTAGTCCATAAAAACAGCCACGGTACAATGAATGAAAAGGAATACATCTTTAGTCGTAGAAAGGATAGATGTTATTTATTTACTTTTGTTATGTAAAAAAATAGAACAATAGTATAAAATGGGAACAGGGGTGTTGAAAAGTGGAAATTCGCCGCGTTGTTATTGATGACAGAGAAGAAGTCAGTCGATTCTTAGAAAAGCATTGGGGAAGTACAAAAATGGTTACTTCTGTTGGTGCGTATGACTGTTCCTCTCTGTGTGGGTTTATCTTATATGACGAGCACAATAACATCATTGGGTTAGTCACCTATGAAATACGAGAAAAAGAATGTGAAATAATCTCGTTAGATAGCTTGCAGGAAAACAGCGGATATGGCACGGCCCTCATGAAAGCAGTGGAAGAGAAAGCAAAATCCGTAGGTTGCACGAAGGTAACGCTCATTACAACAAATGATAACGTAAAGGCTCTTCGGTTTTACCAAAGGCGTGGTTATCATTTAGCTTACCTATTTCCAAACGCAGTTCAAGAAGCAAGAAAACAAAAGCCAAGTATTCCTTTGGTTGGTTATGATGAAATTCCAATTCGAGATGAACTGTTGTTAATGAAGAAGCTATAACTGAATGGAGGAGGATTTTGCATGTCAAACTGGAAAGGCGCAGCAGCGATTTGCATCAATGAAAATAACGAATTATTAATGGTGGCGCAAGAAAAGCCAAATCACCCAGAGCTATGGTCTGTTCCGTCAGGTGGGCTAGAAGGCGGTGAAACGTTTGAAGAATGCTGCGTTCGTGAAGTTTTGGAAGAGACGGGATACGAGGTTGAAATCCTAGGTCAAGTCCATGAATACGATACGGTCACATACGGTGTTGATGTGCATATTAAATATTTTGCTGTTCAGTTAGTAGGTGGAGAAAAGAAGCTCCAAGATCCTGATAACCTCATTGTTGATGTAGCATGGAAGCCTGTAGCAAAAATGGATGATTTATTTATGCTGTTTGAAGAAGAGCGGAAAATTTTACTGAGATACATTGAAGATGGAGTTTTAAAAGTGAACTAAAGCGGAGGATGGAAGTTGTTAAAGGTCATTAAAACAAAAGAGAAGCTTACGAAGTGGTTATTAATCGGGTGCTGTGGTTGTATCAGTCTTTTGGGATACGGCATATATCGGACATTTTTTGATATGAGTCGTCTTCCTGAAGGAAAATATCTTACTGAATCCACATCACCCGATGGTGCCTATACGCTAAAAGCATACCTCTCGGACGGAGGCGCAACTACCGGCTATGCTGTTCGAGGGGAGCTTGTTTTTAATAAAGGAAATAAAGAAAAGAATATTTACTGGAACTATAAAGAAAGCAGTGCGGATATTCATTGGCAAGGTAAAGATACGGTCGAGATTAACGGACACTCGCTGCATGTTCCAAATGATGTTTATGATTTTAGGCGAGAGTAATGGACGAATAGTATGAATGTATGTGAGCTTAATAGGTTTTCAGGAGGAGAAAATGAAAACAATCTATTTACTACGGCACTGTAAAGCTGAAGGACAAGATTCTGATGCCCCTTTAACGAAGGAAGGGAAAAAAGATGCCCTATCGCTAGTAGAGTACTTAAAGCCCTTATGTATTTCAACTATTATATCAAGTCCGTACATAAGAACGATTCATACGGCTGCACCTTTTGCAGCAGAGATTGGCGTTTCTATTAAGCAAGATGAGCGCTTAGCGGAACGTGTTCTAACAGGAAAACCCGTAGACAATTGGTTAGAGCTATTAAAGCAAACATTTCATGATGAAAATCTCCAATTGAAAGGTGGAGAGTCATCAAAAGAAGCAACTCAGCGTGCGCTAGCTGTTGTATATGAAGAGGTGGGTAATCTAAATGAAATCTCATTATTGGTTACGCATGGTAATTTAATGAGCTTGTTGTTACGACACTTTGATGCTAGTTTTGGATTTCAAGAATGGTCTAATTTATCGAATCCAGACTTATATCGAATAGATTTGTTTTCTACAAAAGGAGTTATGAAAAGGGTTTGGAATCAGAGGTAATGAAAAGAGGATAGACAATTTGTCTATCCTCTTTGTTTACTTAAAAATCAAAGTTGTCTGGATCTGGACCTACTCGGTGATTTTGGTTTAGTGCATCAATTTGTTTCATTTCGTCAGACGTTAGCTCGAAATCAAAAATATCAGCATTTTGGATAATACGGTGCTCTTTTGTTGATTTTGGAATCGTGATAACACCGTTTTGAACATCCCAGCGCAAGATTACTTGAGCCGTAGATTTATTGTGCTTAGAAGCAATCGCAGACAGTACATCGTTATCAAGCAGTTCGCCCTGCATAAGCGGAGACCAAGCTTCTAGCTGAATGTTTTGCTGTTCACAATAAGCACGAAGCTCTTTTTGCGTTAAGCGCGGATGATATTCGACTTGGTTGATGACTGGCTTCACCTCAGCATCTTGTAGTAAATCTTCTAAATGATGAATTTGGAAGTTGCTTACGCCAATTGCTTTTACCTTGCCGTCTTTATAAAGCGTTTCTAACGCACGCCATGCGTCCTTATATTTTCTTTCAACTGGCCAATGAATAAGGTAAAGATCTAAATAGTCTAATCCAAGCTTTTGAAGACTAGTTTCGTAGGCTTTAAGCGTTTCTTCATACCCTAAATCACTATTCCATACTTTTGACGTTACGAATAGCTCTTCACGTGAAAGACCCGTCTCTTGTAGACCTTGTCGAATTCCTTCACCAACGCCTTCTTCGTTTTCGTAGATGGCTGCTGTGTCAATACTGAGGTAGCCGTTTTTAATCGCAGCTTTTACAGCTTCAACTAACTCAGGTCCTTCTTCTACTTTAAATACGCCTAAACCAAACCCGGGCATCTTTACGCCGTTATTTAATGTTACTGTATCTTGTAAATGCGTAATCATGTTATCAACCTCCAATAGTAAGTACATGACTTATAATAAGAGAGAGTTAATAAAATGAAAAGTAAGCACTTTAAAGTGATATAGGTACTTCAAAGTGCCTATAGAGCTTATGAATAGACATGTACGTGCTCTTTAATAAAGTCTCTTAAGCTGTCAATCTCAAGCAATTCTTCTTTACAAAGCCGACCAAGATTCGTTAACTTTTCAATTTGCTTACTAGACACACGTTCGTAGTAAGCGTGCTGATGTGGCTTTTCTTGTGCAATTAGGTCATGCGAGACGTAGCCTCTTGCATCCAAATATTGATGATTTGGTAACACGCAGTATGCATGAATAAGCACCACTCTTGGTGCGCTTTCATCTTTAAACTTAAAGTCTGAATTCCACATAAACTCTATAGGATAGCCAAGCTCTTGGTGTAAGGCAATCACAAATAGGTGAGGGCGAGTAGTTATGTAGTCGAAAAGTTGAAAAGATGTATTTAGAATAGTTGTTTTTAACTGAAGTGTTGTTTCAAAGTGAGACACGCTGCATTACCTACCTTTTCTAGCAATATACCAGTATATTGTAATTTTTTCTTCCTTTTTTCTAGTTTAACTTATTTGACCAATTTAGTGTAAAATGATACCTGGAAGTATAGGGGTATTTTAACAATTTTCTCCTGATCAGAAAAGGAGAAACAGAAGGATAAACGAATATTGAATAGTATTCTTGGCTATCTTGTAAAGAACAGAAAATGGAGGTGAAGCGGTTGGAGCGAATCATTTATCATATGGAAGTAGATGGGCACCTGCTTGAGTATTCAGTTGTTGGAACAGGAACTCCGATCTTACTATTTCACGGGGGGCACTCGAACTGCCGAGAAGAGTTAGGGTATGAACGTCTTGTAAAAAGCGGGTTTTCAATCATAACACCGTCAAGACCAGGATACGGAGCTACTTCAAAAGAACTTGGCGAAACATTCGAACTAGCTTCTCGTTGCTATGCGAAGATGTTAGATCAGTTAGACATTAAAAAAGTACATATCATTGCAGTCTCAGCGGGAGGGCCGAGCGGAATTAGCTTTGCGTCAATGTATCCAAACCGTACAAATAGCTTAATTCTACAAAGTGCCGTCACAAAAGAATGGCTGTCTAAAAAAAGCCTCAATTATAAGGTAGCGAAATTTGCATTTCATCCGCTTACTGAAAAGTGGACGTGGAAGCTCGTGGCTCGTCTGTCAAACCGCAACGTACAGTTTATGTTTAAGCAGTTTGTTCCATCTTTTAGTAAACTTCCGGCAGAAGAAGTCATGAAACAAATGAAAGATTCAGACCTGGAAGCATTTCAGCGTATGAATAATCGCTATCGTTCAGGAAAAGGGTTCTTGTTGGATTTAGAGCATACGTCCAAGCAATTTCATCATTTGCTGACAGCGATTCAAAGTCCAACCCTTATTCTTCACAGCCTTAACGATCAAGCCGTCTCACTTGAGCATGCACATCATGCAAAAAAATCAATTCCAACATCAACTCTTTGTCTCCTTGATAATTGGGGACACTTGCTGTGGATTGGAAAAGATGCAGGAGATATTCATAATCAAGTTGAAGCATTTATTAAAAAGCACGACCTTGTGAATGGGCACGTTACTTTATAATATGGGGGAGAAAATGCATGACCAAAACAATTGATTTACAAATAGTAGATAACGTAGATAACTATATACAAAATTTGTCACAGCTTTTAATGACTTGCGTGGACGGAGGGTCATCAATTGGCTTTTTGCCACCTTGGTTGACTCGCGAATAAACATTACTTGACTGGCTTGGAGCGCGCATGCCAAACCTTTTTATTGGTCGATACGTCATAGGTGCTTTGAAGCTCAAGAAACTCGTGTTTTTCCAGGTAGTTTGGAAGGTACTTATTGTTTTTTCCTAAACTAAACGTAAATGCACGCTCAGTACCAATTCGCCAGGACATCATGCGCAGAAGTTCTGTTCTCGCTTGAATAGTCAGATGATCTACTGCATATAAAAATTCATTGCGGCAAAGGCCTTTGACAACGTACGTACAAACCCACCAAAATTCGTTGCAACAGTCTAGAAAGTTAGCTTCGGTTGGCATTTGAAGATGATACTGTTTATCGCTTAGAAGTTGTGGTGCCCTAAATAAATCATCTTTATCTAGCAATATGGTTGAAATACCTTCATCACCACGGTTCCAGTCTTCTTTAAGTGAAAGCGGACAAAGAGTTAAATCAATTCGCGTATAGCCTTGAAACAGCATGAGATAGCTGAACTTTCCTCCTAATGAAGGCGAAAATAACGTTGTTTGTTCCGGCATTTGGGTCAAAAAACGTTCTCCGAAATAGTCAATCCATGTCGGGTCACTTAAGAAGCTTTCCATCTCAGATACAATAAAAACAATATCGTAATCTTGAAAATGGTCACGAGGCGCCTTGGGATTGACACGTGAACCACACATCCCAACTGCTCGTACGCGGCCATCGTTTTTCGCATAGTTCAAAATAAGATTCATTACTTCTTCTTTACTGCGCACGTTCATTCTCCTTTCTTAAAAACGTTTATTTTCCATCCGCTTTTTTGATAAAATGGAATTATTAGGGTTTAATTTCATTATTTCATAGTGTAAAAGGGAGTGCAAAGATGAAGGTGCGATCTCTACAAGACCATCATGTTAAAGAGTTGATTCCGCTTATGGAACAGCTTGGTTATCCAACGAATTTGGAAGACCTTCAAGTGAGGCTATCCGCTATTCAAGCTTCGTCAGATTATCATACGCTCATCGCAGAGATAGACGGTGAAGTAGTGGGAATGGCTGGCTTATGTAAAAGCTATTTTTATGAATACGATGGCTCTTATACTCGTATTGTTGCATTTGTTGTTCATGAGAAATTTAGAAGAAAAGCCGTCGGGAAAATGTTGATCAAAGAAGCAGAAAGGTGGGCGAAGAGTCAAGGCTGCATGGCAATTGGATTAAACAGCGGCAACCGAGATGAGCGGCTGGCTGCGCATCTTTTTTATCAAAAAATGGGCTACCAGCCGAAAAGCACTGGGTTTATAAAAGAGATACGTTAAAACTTAAAGGAGCTACTGTGGCAGCGTGCTTTCAACTCTGAAAGAAAAAGATCACGCTTAGCCGGTGAGATTTTTACGCTTCCTAAAAGAGAAGATGTATAAAAGATTTCAATAGCATCCTTTGAAGCGAGAACTTTATATCCCGTAAAAACATTACGAGTTGGGGCTACCTTTGTGATTTCTTCATATGGAATACGAATCTTCAATACGCCCCCTTTAACAATAAGATAATCAGAGTGAAGTTCATACGTCGCAAAAAAACTAGACCATACCATGACGCCTCCACAAGCTAAAAATAATGCAATAGAAATAATAATATCAAGCAGAGTTGTTTCACTGTCTAAAAAAAGAGGAAGAAAAAATACTACGCCAAGGGTTGCTAAAGAAGTGGTTATTACCATACCAAAAAAGCGGTCGATATGAGATCGGAATTTCAAGAAAGCACCTCCGTTCATTTTTTGAAAACGAGTTAGTACTAGTTTATACGCTTAATGTAAGGAATTGGTTTCGCTTTTTACTAATGCGAAGTGAAAAAATAGATTTAGTATATTAGCTAAGAAAGGAAGAAACATATGAACATACCTACATTGGATACGAAGCGGCTCATTCTCCGTGAGTCAAAAGAAAGTGATGCCGTTCATATGCTAAGGTATTTATCTGACCCTGTAGTAATGAAGCATATGGGGTTAGAGCCTTTTCAAACGATTGATGATGTGAAAAGCGAGCTCAGCTGGTACAGAAATATAGTAAATGAAGGTACCGGGATGAGATGGGGCATTACATTAAAAGAAGAAGGCGTCATAATTGGAAGCTGTGGTTTTTTAGATTATGAATCTAGTCATGAAAGAGCGTCAGTTGGATACGAGCTTCATCAGGAATACTGGAGGCAAGGCATTGCAGCTGAAGCTATGAAAGCAGTCATCGAGTATGGATTTTCAAACTGGAAGCTACATCGCATCCAAGCCCTAATTGAACTAGAAAACATATCATCGCAGAAGCTTGTTGAAAAGCTTGGATTTCATCAAGAAGGATTGCTGAGAGAATATGAGCGCACGTGCGGGAAATTTGATGATTTGTATATGTACAGCTTACTAAAAAGGGAATGGAAAGAAAGAAGAGCCGACTAATGAGCGGCTTTTTTATTTATGATTCTTTATACCTATTATTTTGGCGGATTTAAGGGAACGTTGTCTTACTGTAGAAAAAAGAGAAAAATTTCCTATTTCTCTAATTAAAAGCAACTTTTAAACTATAAATATTGGAAAAAGTGGTAAAGAGGTGAACCTCATGGGATTTGAACAAATGCTTCAAAGTTTTTCAAGCACAATCTCAGGAAACGTTGCGGATGCTGAAGAGAAAATTCAGCGTTTAAAAACCGCAAAAACAGAGATTGAAAACGAAAAGAAACGGTCATTAGTAGAAATAAAAGAAGTAAAGGAACCAGACTTAGGAAATCATTGGAAAGGTGATATATCCACAAACTTTGATGATAACAGAAAGCAAGCATACAACGAAATCAACGATATTATCACGAACGATTATGACGACTATATAAATGCGATTAACCATAAAATCACGTGGTACGAGGCTCAAAAAGGCTTTTATAGCGGTGTTAGCTACCTTGTAAACGAAGCGGAATCTCTTTTAAATAAAGGGGAAGATGCAGTCGCAGATTTAGAGAATAAAATTAGTGAGATTAGGAGAAAGCTATAATGACATCAATCAAGCTCAACTATGAAGACGTCATGCAAAAGCTTGAAGACGTCGAAACAGCCATTCAAAAATTATCGCTCCCAGGAAACTCCGATGTCGGGGATAACAACCTTTCAAGCACAAACGAGTGGAAGTCACAGGAAGAAGAGCTGGGAAAGCTTTTAAAAACGTACATCACAGCCTTAGAAAAAAGCGTACAGGACACGAAAGCTAACGTGAAATTATTAAAAGAACAAGACGAAGCCATTGTGCGTTCATAATGAAAAAGGGTGAATCAAATGGGGAAAATATACGATGCAAAGGGCATTTCAACCTTTTCCAAAGAACGAGAAAAAGCGTATAAAAATCTTGAAGACCAGCTGCAGACCCTCCACAAAGCGCTAGCTGCCGTGTCTAAGCTGGATGATAGCCTTCAAGGAAAAGGTGCCGACAACATTAAGAAGTTCTATGAATACCAAGTTGATAACGCAAAGTGTTGGATTGATTTAGTCCAAATGACCAAGTCATATTTCTCAGCGCTGTACGTAAAAGCAGAAGACGCGAACCTAGCAGGAAACACGGTAGTTGACCTATCGTTTTTAGAGCATGATCTTAAACAGTCCGTAAGCCAAGCGAAAGAACTCGTTGCTCAGCAGCGAGAAGATCTTCAAACGATTTTGCATAAAGTGGACGACTTAGTCTCACTGTCTGCGTTTTCTGCCGAAGATTTTAACGATTCAATCGATAAAGCAGAAAAAAAGCGGGATGAAACGGTTGAAGCAGTTGAAAAATTGGATGCAGAGTGGTTAGAAGGTTATAGGCAAATGGAATCAAATTATTTGCTGACACAAGCTGCAACCAACAGCTTACACGGAGCTACGACGCAAGGCGGGCAGGCGTATCCAGTTTTATTTGATCAAAAAGCGTATCATGCAAGCGAGTTGTATAAAGTTCAAAAAGAAGCAAGCGAGTACGCAACGAACTACGTGACGTATCATGAAGAAATGAAAAATGTTCACGAGCTGAAAAAAGAAGCGGAGCGCCAAGCGGTTGAAGAAGCTAATAAAAAGTGGTATGAAAAAACGTGGGATACGGTTTCAACCTTTACAGGAGAGGTAACAGGATATTATGATTATAAACGAGCAGCCGAAGGCGTAGATCCCGTTACGGGACGTGAGCTTTCAACATCGGAACGCGTAGCGGCAGGGGCAATGGCAGCGGCTGGATTCATTCCCGTTGTCGGCTGGGCAGGTCGCGCAGCTAAAGGCGGAAAAGCCATCTATGTTACCGCCAAAGGTGTCAACGCTGCTGATCACGCGCTTGATGCGTACAAAACGTCCAAATCGTTTAAAGCGCTCGAACAAGCAGAAAAAGGTCTCTACGGCCTAGTCGCCGCAAACGGCATGTACGAATTCACAACGGGAAAAGACATGTTCGGCAATGCGATCTCCGAAGAACAGCGCCAAAACAGCCTGTTCCAATTGCTCGGCATTGCAGGCGCAGGTGCCCTATCGACGCGCTACGCAGCCAATATGGGTCAAGCCGTGGTGACAAAAGGAACCGAAAAGCTCACGCAAATGCGCAATACGCTTCGCACAAGTGCGGTTGCCAACGTCACCAAACAAGCGTACCAAAGTGTCAAAACCGCGCCCGCATCGTGGACACAGTCATTACATAAAACGTATACGAGTATTTTAGACAGCACCATGCCAAGGCTCATGCCCGAACTAGCGCCAGCCGGTCCAGCGCTTGCCCAGCAGACGGTAAGGGAAACCTTGCAGAATGTGAAGCAGCAAGCGATGCAGATGATCACACCCATCTACAATCCAAAAGTCAAGCGGTACCAAGACCCAGAAACAGGGAGATTTGTGGCGAATCCGAACGTGGAGCGTGTGGAGAAACCCGTTGGAGTGGAGAAGAAGGGTAAAGAGGTTGAGCGCGTTCGGAATGTTGAGAGTGTTCAGGGTGTTTCTAAGGGTACGGGTGAAGTTGCGGGGCTTAAATCCAGAAAATTATCTTCTGAACAAATTGAATTAGATTGGCTACCTGACAAGTATACTGCTGTAGAAGTAAAAGGAACAGTTAAAGTTGGTGGAAAGGAAGTAGATGTATCCAGAAGAGTGTACCAAATTGAGATTGATAAAAATTATGTACCTAATGATCCGAAGGCGCTAGGAAAGTCGAATGGAGAATTAATGGAAAAGGGGAAATCTCCATATATTGTAAAGGACGGGGTGGAAAGTAAAGTTGAATTACACCATTTAATTCAAAAAGAACCTGGTGGAATGGTTGAAATTGCGGAGTTAACTCATGATAAATACGATTCGACGCTACACGGTTTGGTTGAAAATGGAAAAAGTTTTAGAATTAATCCAGAACTTGAAAAAATGTATAATAACTTTAGAAGTAACTATTGGAAAATGCGTGCTAGTGAATAATAGGAGTGAGTTTAATTTATGGATGAAAGAATTATTAAGATGATCGAAAATTATGGTGAAGAAGATGATTTTTTTGGAGAAGTATCAGATGAATATATTAATAAGGCTGAAGAAAAACTTAGAGTTAAATTTCCTCGGAGTTATCGAAATTTTATAAAAAAATATGGTTCAGGAGGAATATGTGGAGTTGAGCTTGAAGGTGTTCAGGGTAATTTAGGAGCATCTGTAGTTGATGCAACAGAGAGGTGGAGAAAATTAGGGTTGGGTATGAACTTAATTGTTTTAGAGGACTCAGGAGAATTTGCTAGATGTATGTATTGTGCAGATATTAATGATGACAGAGTATTTAGTTTGGAAAGGGGGGGGACAGATTTACACCCAAGATATAATACATTTGATGACTATGTAATAGACATATTTCAAGAAGGAATTGATAACTGGTAAAAAACAATGAGTTAGTCCAGGGGATACTTATGAATCAATTAACGGACCCGTACAAACTCGTAAGTTTAATGCAGTAGTAGTGATGACCTACAAAGGTGTCATACTGTTAATATAAATCTTACAAATTTATGCTACTAAAAAACATACAAGCTTAGTGCACTTGATTGTCAACTGGGACTGAACCCGTTTTCGGTACAGTGATGAAAGTACCTTTAACCAGCTATCAAAAATTAATGAAATAATAGGTATAGGATTTAAGGAATTAAATCTATTTAAATTAATAAAGGACTTCACAGGTGGGCTACAGGAGATGTTGGCTCGCCTTTTGTTTATTAGGGAACTTAGAAGAGTCTATGATGACATACCGAATTCTGCTTTAAAAGAACTTATTGAATTAACCAAAAAAGTGTATCCAGAAATGAGGAAATAAAATGAATGATATTTTTGTTAAATCACTTTATGAGTCTATCATTAAAGAGAACCTTCAACTATACAAAGACATGTATGAAACAACGAATGTTATTTCTAAAACAGATGATTATTTGAAAAAAGCTATTGGTTTTTACGATAGTTTAACTGACGAAAATAAAGATACATTTATGAAGATAATTGAACAAACTATGATTGATACTATTTCAAACATGCTAGGAGTAATTGATGGAAGTTCGACTTTAAAAGATTGTTTGTTAGAACCTAAATTACTTCTCGATTCTATTGATACGGAAGGAGAACTGCAAGATTCGTTTTTAGAATTCATAGAAGAAAGAGATAGCAACAGCTAATTGGATTTTTTATTATAGAGGTCTTCATAAAGAGCGCAGTTAAAGTATATAAATAGTTTGAATGAATTCGATTACCTTGATTGGCTAAATGCCTTTCAAGTTTTTTTATTTTAATCTATATTAAATCAGCTGATACTTGAGTTAGAAAATAAGAGAATGATTTGTATGAGAATCGAGAGCTCATGAAGGTTGTACCATCATGAGTTTGGTTTTAATACTAGGATAGTGTGACAAGTACGATAATTAGGCGAGATGACGTTTTACAGGGTAGGGGTACTTATGATATAGAATGGCTAACAAACTAACGACAATGACAAAGCTCGTGGCGATAACCAATGGGTAACGTAAAGAGGTGCTGTTTTATTGTATAAGAAAATTAACTTATGGTTGTATTTTTACTAAAGACGGTCGTATAATACTCGCTATTCGTTAAAAAACGTTACGAAAATTACAATTTATGTAACGGGAGGGTGAGAAGTTGAACGTTGTTGGGTATATACGTGTATCGACACAAGGGCAAGCAAGAGATGGCTACAGCTTGAAGTATCAAGAAGATGAAATTAAAGCATATTGTGAAGAGAATAACTTGAACTTGATACATATTTTTAGAGATGAAGGAATTAGTGGCGCAAAACTAAATGAAGAAGCATTAGAAATAGACAGGGTGGGCTTACAGGAAATGTTGGCTCACCTTTCGTCTGTCCAAATTGATTATGTGGTGGTGCTGAACACAAGCCGATTATGGCGGTCAGACATTGTAAAGGTGTTGATACAACGAGAGCTAAAGAAATATGGCTGTGATATTAAAAGCATTGAACAGCCATTTTACAGTATCCATAAGAAAGACCCAAACGACTTTTTAGTGAATGGCTTAATGGAATTGTTAGACCAATACCAACGGCTTGAGATAGCACTAAAACTAACGAAAGGCAGAAATAAAAAGGCGAAGGAAGGTGGATATGCAGGGGGAAGGGCAACATTTGGCTATACAAAGCTAAAGGGTGAAAAGGAATTAAATAAAGTAATTAAAGAGTGGGAAGAAAATACTGGGCAAAAGTGGCCTGTGTATAATGAAAATGTTATTTCGGAAAGAACAGGTAAAATAATTAGGAAACAAGGAGATAAGTATGATGCTCATCATATAATTGAAAATACTTTTGGTGGAGAACATGAATGGTGGAATATGCATCCTGCAAAATTCCCAAATGAGCATCAAGCTGGTATTCATGGAGCTGGTTCACCAGCAAATACACTATTTAAAGGAGGTAAAAAATAATGAGCTATGAATTTATTAAGGAAAACCAAGAAAATAGTTTTTATCAAGTGAATGAAAACGAAATAAAAGAGGTTGAGAAGGAACTCGATTTAAAATTTCCTAAAGAGTTAGTTAATTTTTATATAGAGGTTGGCTACGGATTTATTAAAGGTTCAGAGTTTAATATTAATCGTATTATGGACCCATATTCAGTAAGGGATTTTCGATTAAGAGTTAATGATTTTGAGTTTTATCCCGACATAGAAATCTATGATGAATTTGAGAATAACAAACTAATATTTTTTGAAGGCAGTGAATCAGCTTTAATGTCAATAGAATTGAATGAAAATAATAGAAGTGCAGTTTACTATTATGATATTCAAATTGCGACTTCTCTAGAAGAATTTTTAAGAAAGATAGAAGAAAATGATAAATATTATTTGGAGTTACTAGTTGATTAAAGAACGATAATAAAACATACCTTGAATGGTTTTACGCCTTTCAAGGTTTTTTCTTTAATTTAAAATAAATTAACTGATATTTGAGTGAGACAATAAGAAAATAATTTGTTTGAGAATGGAGAGCTCATGATGGTAGTACCATCATGGAGTATCGTTTTAATACTTGGATAGTAAGAAAAGTACGATCATTAGGCGAGATGACATTTTACATGGCAGGGGTAGTTATGACAGGGTATGGCTAAAAAACTAATGAGAATGACAAAGCTCTTGGCGATAAAAGGTGGGTTACGTAAGAAGGTTACTAGTTTAGCATCAGGCAGACAAAAATTAGGTTGTATTTTTACTAGAGAGGGTCGTATAATACTCGCTATTCGTTAAAAAGCGTTACACAAATTAAAATTTATGTAACGGGAGGGTGAGAAGTTGAACGTTGTTGGGTATATACGTGTCTCGACAAAAGGGCAAGCAAAAGATGGCTACAGCTTGAAATGTCAAGAAGATGAAATTAAAGGGTATTGTAAAGAACAAGGCTTAAACTTGATTCATATTTTTAGAGATGAAGGAATTAGTAGTGCAAAACTGAATGAAGAAGCATTAGAAATTGACAGGGTGGGCTTACAGGAAATGTTGACTCACCTTTCGTCTGTCCAAATTGACTATGTGTTGGTGCTGAACACAAGCCGATTATGGCGGTCAGATATTGTGAAGGTACTGATACAACGAGAGCTGAAGAAATATGGTTGAGACATTAAAAGTATTGAACAACCCCCTTTTACAGTATCCATAAGAAAGACCCGAATGACTTTTTGATAAAAATATAACATATATTCTATTAAATTGAAAAATATGTTATTATTTTCATAACGAAACAACGGAACGATTTAAGCTAAGGGAGAGAAGAACATGGCTTCTTGGAATCCAGTTTACAGCTAGTCACAGAGATTAAAAGAAAGTACGTAGCTTCGTTTGGCTTGGGTACATATGATTTTAAAACGTGGATTGCAAAGCTTGGCAAGCAGGGGTATCACGATATATTTGACTGTTTGCATATAAATCAAAAAGATGAAGGCATGCATTTAATTGGAGCAAGGAGCGTAGAAACGGGTGAGCACCTCCCTTATTACAAGCTGATTGATCTAGCCAGCGCTTATGAGATTAAAGTGGTGGACCTTGAACGAAAAACGCTAGAACAACTACTTGTAGACATGAAGCAGATGAAATCAAATGAAAAAGAAGGCTGGGTTATAAACGTAGACGGTCACTACGTAAAGGTTAAATGCGATGACTATGTGAACATGCACCGCTTATTAGACCGAGTTTCGTCTGTGAACGTCATTATTGAAGCCATTGCGAACGAAGCGTTTGATGATTTAGTGTCAAAGATTCCAGATAGCTACAAAGAGCGAGTGAATAACGTCGCAAACCTTATTTTTACCTATTTAAAAAAGACAAAACAACAAATTAATGAGTGGTACGCAAAAGCTCCCAAGAAGACGCAGAAAGAGTTTATGATTTGGGTAGAACAAAATGTTCCTCAGCACATTAAGCCGTACGTGCGAAGCGAGTATTTAGGTGTGGAATATAACTTGCTGAAAAAAGGCAAGCTTGGCTACAAGAAAATGTCAGAGTTAGGGTACCGTGAATTCGTTTCAGAAACAAAAGAAGGTGAGTAAGATGGAAAATAAGCTCGGGGAATTAATTATGCTGGTGGGTCTTCCCGGAAGTGGGAAATCCACATTAGCTGAAGAACTAAGGGCCACTAAAAAATATGTTCACTTATCTTCTGATAACATCAGACAAGAGGTGACGGGCGATGTGAATAATCAAGACGAAAATAGAAGGATATTTGAAGTGATGAAGGAGCGAGCCATGGAGCTCTTAAAAAGCGGTCAGCATGTGATATATGATGCGACAAACGTTCATCGCAAACGGAGAAAGCATTTGATTACTCAAGTGTTCAAAGCAAGTAAAAAAAGCGTACTATTTAAATGAACATATTGACGGAGTGAAATCACGCAATCAACAACGTTCGAGAGTGGTGAAAGAGGAATCTATTAACAGGATGTATAAAAGTGTTCATATTCCTGTTGAAAACGAAGGTTGGGACGAAGTGGTCTATGTTTCAGCTAAGGAGCGTCAACTTATTGAACATAAAGAAGCTTGTGAAAAGCTTTTTATCCAGCACTTGCCCCATGATGAGTTATTTTCAGAACTAGCGCGCTATATACCAGACTTTAACGCGATTATTGACTTACCGCAAGACTCAAAGTATCACAGTTTCTCTGTTAGTCGACATACGTATTATGTTTATCAGTATATACAAGAGCACTATTCAGGCCCTAACAAGCTGGTTCTTTTGTGGGCAGCCCTGTTTCATGATCTCGGAAAAGGGACGTGTAAGTCGTTTGTGAACTACAAAGGGGAAGAAACAAAATATGTGAGCTTTATCGGTCATGACTATGTTTCTTCCCAGCTGGCAGCCTATTGGCTAACAGTGCTTGGGTATGAAGACGAGCTCGTTAAGCATGTGTCTGCACTAACTCAGTTTCATATGTATCCGATGGATATAGGCGATAAGAAGCTAAAGGAATTGAATGAGCTCCTTGGAGCGGAGCTTTTTCATCAGCTCATGATTTTGCATGAGGCAGATATACAGGCTAAATAAAAATAAGCAGCGAGGCAGAAGCCAGCTGCTTATTTCTATTAACCTTTAATCCTATCAAACGGCGTTTCTTTACCATTTATAAAGACTTTAAGCGTATGATTAGGCGAATCTAAGCTAAGTTTATAGATAAACGGCTTTTTTGTTTTGCTTTCTGATTCTGACTCATCCAGCTCAATGGTAATTACGTCATCTTTCTGTTTAAGGTCTGCTGATACTCGTTTAGATGTTTGATAAACAAGATACGTTTGATTGTCGCCGTCTTGAATGAGCTGAAGATCATATGCAGCCTTTGCTTCTTTTTCAATAGACTTTGGAGCGCCTTTCACTTCACTTATGCTTACTGTAGAGCTGTTGCAAGCTGAGAGTATAATGGCAGTAAGCAACCCGAGCATCATGTTTTTTCTCAACAACGCACCTTCTTTTTATCTTTATTTTCCAATTATTATAAGGGAAGGGTGAGTGGTTGTAAATATTTTCTTTTTATAGACGAACTTCATAGCGCTCTTTGCGCTTTAAACTTGGAAAAGCAATGCCAACTAAAATAAGAATAACGCCCATCCATTGAATAGAAGCAACCGATTCATGTAACACAAAAGTGGACATAAACACAGCGGTTGGCAGTTCTGAAGCACTTAAAATAGCACCAAGATTTCCGCCGACTTTTGGCATGCCGGTATTAAACAGAATCGGAGGAAGCAATGACCCGAATAACCCCATTAATAGCCCATACATCCATAAATGTGTAGATACGAGTTCTTCCACCATAAACGTCGGTGGCATAACAATAAAGATAAGAAGCGCAGCACCGGTTGTCATGATGGCACTTTTGCGGATTGGGTGAATCGAAATAGACGTGCGTCCGCTAAAAAAGATAAAAAATGAAAACGATACGGCAGCAAGCAGACCAAAGAGTATTCCTAGACCTGAAAAAGCAATCGTACTTTCAGCAACACCGGATGCTAAGAGTGAGCCTATCATAATAATAGCCGCTGCCACTAGCTGCTTAGAAGTAGGTGCTTTCTTGTCAAACACGTATTGTAAAATCATGCTGATCCATGTGAACTGTAGTAAAAGAATAATGGCAAACGACGCGTTGATGTAGCTAAGCGCGTAGTTATAAAAAATCCCTGTTAGTCCCATTGGCGTCCCGCTGAGCAGTAAAACAGCCCAATTTTTTTTCCGAAGAGGACTTTTGGGCACAAAGCTAGCCAGTATCCAAAGCAGAAGTGCACCTAGTAGATACTGACTTCCTGTTAAAGCATTCACACCAAACCCCGCAGCGTATCCAAGCTTCACAAAAGTTGAGACAACACCATACGAGCACCCACCTAAAAAGACAAGGAGAGCATAAAACCATAAATTCATAAAAATCCTCCTTTAAACAATACAAAAGCCACCCATCTTCGAGGAGATGGGTGGCGAAAAATAGCAGTAAAAAATCCACCTGCTGCAGGAATTGCAGCTTTTAAGGTATGTAACTAGCTTTATTATAAAATGATATCATGCAGCTATCAATAGAAATTCGATTAAGAGGTTTATATAAATATATCTCTTGCATTCCACAAAAAAACCATAGTATAGTATAATTTAAATCGTAATCGTTACTATTTAAATTAATGAGGAGGTATTTGATATGAAAAAAATACCGGTAACAGTACTAAGTGGTTATTTAGGATCGGGGAAAACCACGTTATTAAATCACGTGCTCCAGAATCGTGATGGCCTTCGCGTAGCGGTGATAGTAAATGATATGAGTGAAGTAAATATAGCGCAGAGTTGGTGAAGGAAGGTGGAGATTTATCGAGGACAGAGGAAAAGCTCGTTGAAATGTCAAACGGCTGCATTTGCTGCACGCTTCGAGAAGATCTGTTAGTTGAGGTTGAAAAGCTTGCTCAAAGAGGAAACATTGACTACATATTAATTGAATCAACAGGAATTAGTGAGCCGGTTCCAGTTGCTCAAACATTTTCGTATATAGATGAAGAGCTAGGCATTGATTTAACACAATTTTGTACATTAAACACGATGGTAACGGTTGTAGATGCCAATCGCTTTTGGCATGACTTTCAATCTGGAGATTCATTGTTAGACCGTAAAGAAGCGCTCGGTGAAGAGGATGCGCGTGAGATTGCAGATTTATTAATTGATCAAAATGTCACAAGCGGGTCCATCTGTTAGTATTGAACCCGTTTCATATTGGGTAGCGTCGCTTCCAGCCCTTGAACAAGAGCAGATCCAGCCTGCATCTGTTGACTTACGCCTGGGATTTAGCTACTTAAAGGTGAAACAGCATCAAGTTGGACTTATGTCTTTAAATGAAGAAATACAGTATGAGCATTTTGAAAATAGATAGGCTTTAAATTGGTTTTTTATGTTAAAATTAACAATAACAGAAAATCCCAAAAAAGAGGGTGACACGATGAAGGATAAAAAGAAACAAAAAATAATAATGAGCTTAATCATTGCCATTGTTGCGCTATTAGTTACATCATTCATCTTGTTTTTTAAAGGGTATTATGGGGCATCGCTAGGAGTCGGCGGCGTGTTTTTTGTGTTAGCAACAGCTTTGGGTCAGTGGTCTTCAACTAAAAACGAAGACTATGTGTATAGAAAATCAGGAGGTCCATACTTGTGATAAGGCTGTCGATGCTTATTAGATTAACTAGCGTCATAGATCTACTAGTCAAAGCCAAAAAAACAAACCAATCAAGAGGTTTGTTTTTTTATTTGAGCTCCTTAAGAACAACTTATCCTTTTTTCTTTAGCAAAAACATGATAGGGTATTAAATACTTAGAACTTTTTTAAAGAATGGTTTATTCATTTGATTAGTAACTACTCAAATATAACCTCTTTCTCATGAGGTGAATTTCTGTATCCACTTCAATACTTATATTAGAAATCCTTGATTTTCAGGCTTTGACAGAGGTTTAAATCGTAGGCACATTCATCATTTAAAAAAATTACTAAATGTGTTGACATTTATACCTATAGGGGTATATTATATGAGTAACGAAACACAGCACTTCAAAAAAGGAGGAACGCTGATGGAATATACGACTCAAATTCAAAATCGTGTTAAGCGTATAGAAGGTCAGCTTCGCGGCGTTTTACGCATGATGGAAGAAGGAAAAGACTGCAAGGAAGTTATAACGCAGCTTTCTGCAGCACGATCAGCAATCGATCGCACAATGGGTCTTGTGGTGAGCACAAACTTAGTAGAATGTGCGCTGGAAGCAGAAAGAAACGGCAAATCTGTGGATGAAATGATTCAAGAAGCCGTTGGATTATTAGTAAAAAGCCGCTAATTTTTTTAATATAAAATATACCCCTGTAGGTAAATGGAGGAATGGAAATTGAACGTAACAAAACAATTAGACGCAAAAGGTTTAGCATGTCCAATGCCAATTGTACGAACAAAGAAAGCAATGAACGAATTACAAACGGGTGAAGTACTAGAAGTTATTGCGACTGATAAAGGAGCAAAAAGTGACTTAACAGCATGGGCGAAGTCAATGGGACACACAATCGTTAAAGCAGAAGAAACAGATGACGTACTATCATTTTGGATTCAAAAAGGATAATTTTTTTAGCTAACATTATACCCATACGTGTATAAGTAAAAACAAGGAGGAATTTAACATGGAAAAGAAAAGAACAACAATTGTATTATTCAGCGGTGATTACGATAAAGCCATGGCTGCTTATATTATTGCAAACGGAGCAGCAGCTTACGATCATGAAGTAACCATCTTCCATACGTTCTGGGGATTAAACGCTCTTCGTAAGGAAGCAATGGTGCCAACTAAAAAAGGGTTTATGGAAAAAATGTTTGGTAAAATGATGCCTCGCGGCGCAGATAAAATGGGCCTTTCAAAAATGAATTTTGCAGGAATGGGACCTAAAATGATTAAAAGCGTCATGAAAAAGCACAATGCGGTGCCATTACCAGATTTAATTGAAATGGCAAAAGAGCAAGGTGTAAAGCTTGTAGCATGCACAATGACGATGGATTTATTAGGATTACAAAAAGAAGAGTTAGTAGATGGAATCGATTATGCTGGTGTAGCTGCTTATTTAGCAGACGCTGAAGAAGGTAACGTAAACTTATTCATTTAATGAGGAGGACTATTCATGAAAGAGATTTTAGCAAAAGATGTTGAAAAGAAATTAAATGAGTTAACGGTACTGGATGTGCGTGAAGTAGCTGAGGTAGCGGAAGGCAAAATTCCTAACGCTCTTCACATTCCGTTAGGGTTAATCGAATTTCGTATGAATGAGCTGGATAAAAACGTTGAGTACACGGTTGTGTGTCGCTCAGGTGGGCGCAGCTCTCAGGCAGTTCGCTTTTTAGAAAATCAAGGATTTAAGGTTCAGAACATGACGGGCGGTATGCTGGCATGGGAAGGGCCAACAGAATAAAAAAATTTGCAAGTTAATATACCCTAGGAGGTAATAAGGATGAAAGCCAACGAAATTTTAGATGCAAAGGGCCTAGCGTGCCCAATGCCGATTGTAAAAACAAAAAAAGCAATGAATGATGTAGAAGCAGGACAGGTGCTAGAAGTGCAGGCAACGGATAAAGGTTCAAAAGCGGACTTACAGGCGTGGGCAGAGCGTACAGGTCACCAGTATTTAGGCGTCATTGAAGAAGGCGACGTGTTAAAGCACTTCTTGCGCAAATCATCTAATGAAGAAGGAATTGAAAAGAAACATCCATACCTTGTTAGCAACGATGAACTAGAAGCAAAATTAGCAGCTAACGAATCGATTCTTGTAGTAGATGTGCGAGAAGAAGCAGAATATGGATTCCGCCATATTCCGAATGCAGTTAATATTCCACTAGGAGACCTAGAGGCGCGTATGAATGAGCTTGATAAAGGTAAAGAGGTATTTGTTGTTTGCCGTACAGGAAGCAGAAGTGATTTAGCAGCTCAAAAGCTGAGTGAAAGCGGATTTACAAGCGTAAAAAATGTTGTACCTGGTATGAGTGAATGGTCAGGAGAAACGAAATCATTAGCATAAATTTTTTTATCAAAATAAATACCCTAGGAGGTAATTTAGGTGACAGTAAATCAAATGAGTGCTGCTGAGGTAGCAAAAAAAGCAATTAACAAAGAGGCTTTATTTATCTTAGATGTTCGTAACGAAGATGCATTCCAAGATTGGAAAATTGAAAGTGAAAACTTTACGTATTTAAATATTCCGTACTTTGACTTATTGGATGGTGTAGAAGGTATTCTAAATCAACTGCCACAAGATAAAGACATATTAGTTGTCTGTGCAAAAGAAGGCTCATCGATTATGGTAGCAGAAATGCTTTCAGATGAAGGAAAAGACGTATTTTATTTAGCTGGTGGTATGCGCGCTTGGAGTGAGCATTTAGAGCCAGTGAAGTTAGGCGAATTAAAAGACGGCGGAGAGCTATATCAGTTTGTTCGTATCGGTAAAGGTTGTTTATCATACATGGTTGTGTCAAACGGTGAAGCAGCAATTATTGATTCAACACGCATGACGGATACGTATTTACAGTTTGCCGATGAGATAGGAGTGAAAATTACTCACGTATTTGATACGCACCTACACGCAGATCACATTTCAGGTGGACGCATGATTGCGGACAAAACAGGAGCTGCTTATTGGTTGCCGCCAAAAGACGCAACAGAAGTAACTTTTGCATATGAAGCGCTTGAAGACGGTAACGACGTGACAATCGGAAATACAACGATTCACATTCACGCGCTTTATTCACCAGGTCACACGATTGGATCTACATCTTTCATCGTTGATAATCGCTACTTATTATCAGGAGATATTTTATTTATTGATTCAATTGGTCGTCCTGACTTAGCTGGTATGGCTGAAGATTGGGTAGCTGATCTTCGTGAAAGTCTATACACTCGCTATCGTAACCTATCAGATCAATTAATCGTTCTGCCGGCTCATTTTATGATTATGGATGAGCTAAATGAAGATGGAAGCATAGCAAAACCGCTTCATGAGCTATATGCAAACAATCACGGCTTAAACATTGAGGATGAAGAAGAATTCCGTAAGTTAGTAACGGAGAACCTACCTCCTCAGCCCAATGCATATCAAGAAATTCGTCAAACAAATATGGGGAAAATGACGCCAGATGAAGATAAGCAGCGTGAAATGGAAATTGGACCAAACCGCTGTGCAGTTCGATAAAGAGGAGGAGAAATAATGGGAACTTTTGTAGATGCGACAGGATTAGCATGTCCAATGCCAATCGTAAAAACAAAAAAAGCAATGAATGAGCTAAATTCAGGTGAAATTCTAGAAATTCATACAACAGATAAAGGAGCAAAAAGTGACTTAGCTGCTTGGGCAAAATCAATGGGTCATGTGCTTGTTAAACACGAGGAAGAAGGATCTGTCTTCAAATTTTGGATTCAAAAAGCGTAACAAATAGAGGGGAACCACGCACGGTTCCCTTTTCTAATGAAAGGAGTCTATCACATGGATCTCTGGTTTGTAACGGTTATCTTTTTAATTGGGTTTATTGGTTCGTACTTATCTGGAATGCTTGGAATTGGTGGTTCAATTATTAAGTATCCAATGCTTTTATATATTCCTCCGATACTTGGTCTTACAGCTTTTTCAGCACATGAAGTCTCAGGAATTAGCGCTGTCCAAGTGTTCTTTGCGACAATTGGGGGCGTATGGGCGTATCGAAAAGGAGGTTATTTAAACAAAAACCTTATTCTTTATATGGGAGCTAGCATTTTAATCGGAAGCTTTATTGGTGGGTTTGGTTCTCAAATGATGTCAGAAGAAGGTATTAACTTCGTATATGGAATTTTAGCGTTAGTCGCTGCTATTATGATGTTTGTTCCGAAAAAAGGCATTGATGACCTGCCACTTGATCAAGTAACGTTTAATAAATGGTTAGCTGCTGGCTTAGCTTTCATTGTGGGAGTAGGATCTGGTATTGTCGGAGCAGCGGGAGCCTTTTTATTGGTACCGATTATGCTTGTTGTTCTTAAAATTCCAACACGTATGACAATCGCCTCTTCTCTAGCCATTACGTTTATCTCATCAATTGGCGCAACGGTAGGAAAAGTAACGACTGGGCAAGTTGATTACGGTCCAGCTCTTATTATGGTTATTGCAAGCTTAATCGCCTCTCCTCTTGGAGCAAAGGCAGGGCAAAAAATCAATACAAAGGTTTTACAAATCGCTCTTGCACTATTAATTTTAGCAACGGCAATTAAAATATGGATTGATATTTTGTGAGCGTAGAAATTATTCTGCGCTTTTTTCTGTTGTGAAAATGTGAACAAAAGTCGAATTTTGTCATTAAATGCTATGAATACCTATCCGAAATGAATATTTTTATGATAAAATAAAAATATTATGTTCGTCTTGCTTCATTAGAACTGCTTTGTGACTAAGGGTTTGTTAACGATTAAAAGAATGGAAAGACCAAAATAGGTTAACACTTGTACAAAAATGTATTTTTTGTGAACTTCTTCTTAGAAGTTAGTCAAATAAATAGTGAGTTGTTATTATTTAAGAAGAGCATGGAGTAGGAGACTACTTAAAACTACTTTTTTACTGCAAAGGCGGTAAAATTGACAAAGGAATGAAACAAACAATCATGCAAAGTACTACAAAAACAAATCATCATGCTGAACAAGCATCGTTACCAAAGCAAACGTTTGTGGCGATTTTATCCCAAACCATTAAAACAGGCATTATTAAATCGAATTTAATACCTATGTTTGCCGGGTTAACCTTAGCTTTGTACACATATGACATGAGTCTGTTTGATAATATTCCTGAAATTATTTTAGCTTTTATCGGCTCTTTCCTTGTGATCGGTGCAGCTGGGGCTTTTAATAACCTCTACGATCGCGACATCGATGCCATTATGGAAAGAACAAAAAGCAGACCGACTGTAACCGGTGAAGTGAAACCAACATTTGTATTAGTACTTGCAAGCAGCATGGCCATTCTCGGAATTGGAGCTCTTGCATTAACGACACCACTCGCTGCCTTGTTAGGATTTCTAGGGCTGTTTTTTTATGTGGTTCCGTATACAATGTGGACAAAGCGCCGCACAATTTATAATACAGAAGTCGGAAGTATTTCAGGGGCAATGCCTCCGTTAATCGGATGGGCAGCTATTTATCCAGACGTGACTCATCCAGCCATTATAGGATTATTCGTTGTAACTGTTATTTGGCAAATGCCACACTTTTATGCCATTGCGATCCGTAAACATGACGAGTACAAAGCAGCTAATGTACCAATGCTTCCGGTAGTTAAAGGGTTTGAGCGCACGTACATTCAAACAAATAGTTACCTCGCAATTTTAGTTGTCATTAGCTTTTTATTCGGAACGTTAAGCATAGGTTTAATGCTCGTTGCCTTGCTATTAAGCGTTGCTTGGTTTGTGCTTAGCATTACGGGGTACCGAAAAATGGATAAAGAAAAATGGGCAAAATCAATGTTTATTTTTTCACTAATTCATATGACGGTGTTATTTTCAACAATTATTATCTATTCATTAATAGGTATTTTCTTTAATATTTAAATCGAAAAGCGACTCCTTATCAAAACGGAGTCGCTTTTTTTAAATAATAACTGTTTAAATTTTCTAAAAAATACTTGCTGTTATAAAATGATTCGGTATATGATAAATATGAAACATACCAACCGGTTAATAAGTATAGCCAATTCTGCGAGGAGGGGAAAAGATGCATGTGAAAGAGCTCTTTGACCTAACAGGTCAGGTCGCAATCGTAACGGGAGGAGGCCGAGGCCTTGGTGAACAGTTTGCAACCGGATTAGCTGAAGCGGGCGCTCACGTTATCGTTTGCTCTCGAAAGTTGGAATCTTGTGAAAGCGTATCCGAAAAAATAAAAGAACTAGGCGTTGAATCGTTAGCAATACAGTGTGACATCACGAATCAAGAAGATGTTAAAAACGTGGTGGATACGGTCATTGCTCAGTTTGGAAAAATTGACATTGTGGTTAATAACAGCGGAGCAACATGGGGATCAAAGGTGGAAGAGATGCCTTTAGAAGCTTGGCAGAAAGTGCTTCAAACAAACGTAACAGGCACATTTTTAATGGCTCAAGAAGCTGGAAAACATATGATACATGCTAAAAAAGGCAAGATTATCAATATCGCATCGGTCGCTGGATTTGGAGGTTCACATCCAGAATATATGAATTCTATTGGCTATAACACAAGTAAGGGAGCCGTTATTACGTTTACGAAGGATTTAGCCGTAAAGTGGGGACAGCATAACATTCAAGTAAATGCAATTGCTCCAGGATTCTTCCCGACGAAAATGGCGGCTATGACGATGAGAGAAGGAAGAGATTACTTTTTAGAACAAACGCCGCTCAAGCGTTTTGGTACAGACGTTGATTTAAAGGGAGCAGCTGTTTTTCTAGCATCAAGAGCTTCCGATTACGTCACAGGTGATGTTCTAGTTGTAGACGGGGGGTTGCTCGCAACATAACTTATTAAATTTCAAAAGGCGGCGGAGAAAATGAAAGAACGCATCATGGAAACAAGCATTTTACTATTTGCAAAGAAAGGCTTTAAAGAAACGTCCATTCAAGATATTGCAGATGAATTGAACGTGACCAAAGGAACCTTTTATTATTATTTTAAAAGCAAAGAAGAAGTGCTGCTTGATATTCACCGCTCATATATTGAGCACTTAGTTGAAAATCAAGAAACCATTTTGCGTGCCGATGAGTTGTCTTGCGGAGAAAAACTCTATGAGATGATTTTTAAATTAATTTACGATATTGAAAAAGAGGGACTGCGAGCTAAAGTGTTTTTTCGCGAAATGCGCCATTTGAGTGATAACCACCTTTTAAGCATTGTGCCAAAGCGTGATCAGTTTAAAATGAATCTTCAAGATCTAATTGAAGCTGGAATAAAAGCTGGTGAATTTAGAAGGGACTTGCCAGCAGATATCGTAACGCTTGGAATCTTAGGCATCACAAACTGGAGCTATTTTTGGTTTCAGCCAAGCGGAGAACGTTCAGCACAAGAAGTAGCAGCGATTTTTTATAACATGCTAGTAGATGGACTACAGTTGAAAGGGGAATAAAAAAATGATCATTAAGCATATAACAGTTGTAGGTGCAGGGCAAATGGGTCATCAAATTGCCATCTTAGCAGCTTTAGGAGGTTATGAAACTACGATTCACGATATGAATGAACATTCACTCAATAGTGCAAGAAATCAGCTTCATACACTGTTAAATCGATGGATTAATAAAGGGAAATTAACCGTAAAGCAAAAGGATGAAGCGCTTGTTAGGCTATCGTATACTACTGATTTAAAAGAAGCTGTTTCTACTACTGACTTTGTGATTGAAGCGGTTGTTGAAAAGCTTGAAGTAAAGAGAAGCGTATTTGCTCAGCTTGATGAGTATGCGCCAAAGCACGCTATTTTAGCTTCCAATAGCTCGACGATCGTTAATTCTTTACTAGCTTCTGCAACGACTCGACCTGATAAAGTCGTAAATATGCACTTTTTCTTCCCACCGGTAGTCATGGACTGTGTAGAAGTTGTCATGAGTGAGAAAACAAGTCAAGAAACAGCAGCGATTACCATGAATGTATGTAAGCAAATGAATCGTACAGCAGTCTTGCTTCAAAAAGAAATCTCTGGTTTTATCGCTAATCGTATTTTAGGTGCTCTTCATAAAGAAGCGATGTTTCTTTACGAAAACGGTTATGCGGACTTCAAAGATATTGATTTAATTTGTAAAAAAGCGCTTAATCATCCGATTGGACCATTTGAATTAATGGATTTATCCGGTATTGATGTTGGCTACTACGTAATGAATCAGCGCTATGCAGAAACGGGAGATCCAAGCGATTTACCTCCCGAATTCCTAAAAGAAAAAGTAGAAAAAGGAGAGCTTGGGCGCAAGACGGGAAAAGGGTTTTATACGTATGAAAAAGAGCATATCAAAAAATAACGAGCAATCACCAAAGAAGGGGAGAGGTTAAACATGAGCGATACGAAAATTAAAGTGAGATTTTGCGAGACAGATGCGCTGGGTCATATTAACAATACAAGCTATTTTATTTATTTAGAAGAAGCGCGAATTGATTTCTTTGAAAAAATGGGTGTGAAAATGGATTCAAGCAAGTGGGCTTATTTAATTGCTTCCACCAAATGTGATTTTATTGCCCAAGGGTATTTTAATCAAACACTTGTTGTTTCCACGTATGTAACGCGCATCGGTCATAAAAGCTTTACGATTGGTCACGAAATTACGGACAGTAAAACGAATAGGTTAATTGCTAGAGGAGAAGCGGTTCTTGTTCACTTCGATTTTGACTTGCAAAAGAGCGTACCGCTTCCAGATGACGTGTGTGCGTTTTTACAGAATTATTTACAAACTGTTTAAGAGAGGGAGTGGAAACAATGTTTCAAGACGTAAAACCATCGTCGTTTGGCGGTACGTTCATAGTGAAGGCTGCGTCTGATGCATGCACTCCAGAAGACTTAACAAGTGAGCAAAAGCTAATCGCGCAAACTGCTAGTCAGTTTGCGATGGAGTGCTCAGTGTGTAAAGTATATAGCTCTGAAGCATTCGACACGGTGGTGGACGAAGCGCTTCAGCTACACGGCGGTGCTGGGTTTATTCAAGATTACGAAATTGAATCAGTTTATCGCGATTCGCGTATTAATCGGATTTTTGAAGGAACAAACGAGATTAATAGACTGGTCTTACCGACGCACTTTCTGCGAAAAGTAAAAAGTGGAGAGCTTGTTTTAAATCAGGAAACACTTGAACAAGCATATGGCGCTATAAAAGAAGAAAATGACCTTCTCCCTCTTGAAAAGAAAGCTGTTCACACAGTGCGCTATCTTCTTCTATTACTTTTAAGTGAAGCATTAAAAGTAGCAAAAGAGCATATAGTCCACGAGCAAGAAGCCTTAATGAAGCTTTCAAACCTTGCTATTGGTTTATATGCAATGGAATCAGCCGTCATCCGAACGGAAAAAGCAGTCAGGAAAAATGGGAAAGAAAACGAACAGCTGAAAGTTGATCTGACAGAGCTAGTAGTGGATTTAACGATGCGCGAGGTAAGAGATGAAGCGACGCAGCTTATTAACGGTATTGCTACTGGTAAAAAGCATCAAGCCCTTCACTATGAACTTCAGACTGTAATGAGCGATTTTCAATACGAAGGCACGTTTACTAAAACGCGAAGAGTGGCAGATTCATTGATTGAAAGCGATCGTTATACGTGTTAACTAAAAAGGAGGAGTAAAAATGAAAGCGATTCAATTCAAACAATACGGTAGTCCAGATGTACTAAGAGTGATTAATTTGGCAAGACCCGTCCCGAAAAAGAAAGACGTTTTGATTAAAGTAGAAGCGATTGGTGTTAATTACGCTGATACGGCTAGAAGAGAAGGAGCATACGTTGTTGATACGCCGCTTCCGTTTATTCCTGGTTCTGAAGTGGCAGGAGAGGTTGTTGAGCTTGGTGAAGAAGTAGAAGGAATAAAAGTTGGAATGAAAGTCGTTACGCTGCTTGGGTCACACCGAGCAACAGGATATGCGGAGTATACGCTTGCCGATTCTAGAGGTCTTATTCCGCTGTCGGACGGAGTTGATCTTAAGCAAGCAGCTGCCTTGCCGCTTCAAGGCTTAACAGCGTATCACATTTTAAAAACGATGGGGCGAATTGAAAAAGGAGAAACTGTTGTGGTACACGCTGCTGCAGGAGGCGTTGGTACGCTTGCTGTGCAGCTTGCGAAAAAGTTTGGTGCTAACGTAATTGCCACAGCGAGCTCAGATGAAAAGCTTGCTATTGCCAAGCGTCTAGGAGCCGATGTTCTCATTAATTATACGGAAGCAGGATGGCAAAACAAAGTGATGGAAGAAACAAAGCACGGAGCGGACGTAATTTTAGAAATGGTTGGAGGGTCCATTTTTTACGATTCTCTGCATTGTCTTGCGCCGTTTGGCCGTCTTGTATTCTACGGAATGGCAAGCGGTCAGCCTGTAAAATTTAATCCAGGAAGGCTGATGGAGAAAAACCAGTCCGTAATGGGGTTCTTTTTACCACAAATGATGGCAAAGCCTAGTTTGTATCAGCAAAGTTTACAAGAGCTGTTAACCTATATGAAAAACGGCGAGCTTGAACTGCTGATTGGTGGAACGTATCCACTTGAAGATGCAGCGCATGTTCATCGTTTATTACAAGGAAGAAAAACGACAGGAAAACTTATTTTAGTACCATAAATTTTCGAACTAAGAACATTTGATTTTACAGATGTTCTTTTTTTTAGTATTATATATAAGGTTACAGATCGTAACGTAAATGTAAGATTTTCAATGTAAAACAACCTATATGCATTATATCTTGCAAATATGAACAGATAGGTGGAAACAAAAAAATGAGTACTAACAAACCTTATAGAGTTCTTCTCTATTACATGTATGTTCCAATTGAAAACGCAGAGGAATTTCGTGATGAGCAGTTTGCGCTATGCGAAGAGCTTGAACTAAAAGGAAGAATTTTAGTAGCTTCTGAAGGAATTAATGGAACAGTTTCAGGAACAGTAGAACAAACAAATCGCTACATGGAAGTAATGAAGCAAGACCCTCGCTTTAGCGAAATGGTCTTCAAAATAGATGAAGCCGATGAGCATGCGTTTAAAAAATTACGCGTTCGCCATCGCCCAGAGCTCGTAACATTACGTCTTGAAAACGACATAAACCCACTTGAAACAACAGGTAACTATTTAAGTCCAAAAGAGTTTTTCGAAGCAATGCAGCAGGAAGATACGGTTGTAATTGATGCGCGAAACGACTATGAGTTTGACTTAGGTCACTTCAGAGGTGCAGTACGCCCAGATATCCGTAATTTCCGCGAGCTGCCAAACTGGATTCGTGAAAACAAAGAAATGTTTGAAGATAAAAAAGTCTTAACATACTGCACGGGCGGTATCCGCTGCGAGAAGTTCTCAGGCTGGTTAAAAGAAGAAGGCTTTGAGGATGTAAGTCAGCTTCACGGCGGAATTGTAACATACGGTAAAGACCCAGAAGTGCAAGGTGAATTATGGGACGGGCAGTGCTACGTGTTTGATGAGCGTATCAGCGTTCCTGTAAACCAAAAAGAACACGTAATTGTTGGTAAAGACCACTTTGACGGACAGCCTTGTGAGCGCTACGTAAACTGCGCAAATCCAGCGTGTAACCGTAAGATTTTAGCTTCTGAAGAAAACGAGCACAAATATTTACGCAGCTGCTCTCACGAGTGTCGCGTAAATCCTCGTAACCGCTATGTAAAAGAGCACGGTTTAACGGACGAGGAATTTGCACAGAGAGTAAAAGAAGTACAAGAACTAGCAACAACATAAAAAAACAGCATTCATTTAAGGCTCAAATCTCACACGATTTGGGCTTTTTTGGTTTGAATGAGTTACATACAAACCATTTATTTTTTTACAGGTAAAGCAGGAATGAAAGAGATATGAATGGAAAATAATGAAAAAGAAAGGAGTGTGGAAAGAATGAAGCATTTTATAGGTATCTTCACTCTAGCAGCTGTATTGACCGGATGCCAAGATCAGGCAGACGAGAAAAAGCAAGTTCCACCCACAAATCCCAAGGAAGAAGTTGAAGAAACGGTGACTACGCCGAAACCATCACAACCGATTAAGCAGCCTCCAGTTCAAGCAGTGGATGAAAATATCCACTTGTATATTAAGAAATATGCAGAGGCTTATGCAAAAGCCGTTACAGCAGGGTCAATTAAAGAAATCAGTCCGTTTTTGAAAAAAGGTAGTGTTCTATACAACGCGGAGCTTGCAAAAATCAATGAGCTAAACTCAAAGAAGATCTCGTATAAACTTTTGAACGTGAAGCTAATGGGCCTTCAAAAAACGGATGATGGGTACGTCATTAAAGTAGAAGAGTCCTTTGAACAAGCGGAACCTGGGAAAGGTTCACAAACAGTAATGTTTAACAAATCGTATACTACAAGCTACAAAGATGGTAAATTGATGATTGTAGATATAAAAGAGGAAGCGTAAACCAGTTAGCTAATCGTGCTAACTGGTTTCTTTTTAGAGTATATTTATAAATAAAACTATGTTCTAAATAATCATTATAAAGAAAAACAGCGGATTAACGAATTAAAATGTTATCAAAAATGATAATAATAAATTGATTTCTATCATAGGTGTGCTATTATTATCATATATGATAATAATGAAAGGAAGGTCTTGATGAGTTCATCAAAAGCAGACGCAATCTTACATCCAATCCGAATGCGGATTATACAGGAGCTAGCAAGCAAACCTTGTACAGTACAAGAGCTACTTCAGTGCCTTCAAGATGTTCCTCAAGCAACGTTGTATCGCCACTTAAATACGCTAAAAAAAGCGGAAGTTATTGAGGCAATTAAAGCACAAAAGATTAGGGGAACGGTTGAAAAAACGTACGCGTTAGCACAGGCTAGTGCTATTTTATCAGGAGAAGAAGTTCAACATTTATCTAAAACAGAACACTTGCAGCATTTTATGAACTTTTACACGATGCTCGCCAAAGAGTTTGAAGCATATCTAGAGGGAGACGTTAATTTTGAGAAAGATGGATTTGGGTACCACCAGCTTCCCCTTCATTTAAGTGAGAGTGAGCAGCAGGCGTTTTTAGAAGACTATAAAAAGCTGATAGATAAATATCAGCTTAAGCCACGAGAAGATCGCCGTATGCGTACGATGGCCGTCTCATTTATTCCAGAACGTCAAAGAGGAGAGAACTAAGATGCGGGAAAAAGAACTTCAGCTTACAGCTGTTAAGGCCATGCTAACAATTCCTGATGAGAAATCAGGTAAGAAGCCGGCTGTATTAATAATTAGCGGGAGTGGTCCAGTAGATTATAACGGAAACACCAAAAAGTTTGCGAGCAACGTTTATCGTGATTTAGCAGCGGTCTTTACAGAAATGGGATATGTCACACTTCGTTATGACAAGCGAAATCTCGACGCGTTTTACAAAACGACGTTAACGGACCTCATTCAAGATGCAAAAGAAGCTTTTCACGCTTTGCAAAATCAGCTTGAAGTAGATGATAAGCAACTATTTATTGCGGGACATAGCGAAGGGGCAATGATTGCTACAATGATTGCGGAAGAACTTCATGCTACAGGCTTAATTTTGCTAGCTGGTGCAGGACAAAACCTCATCGAAGCAACTGAGTATCAGCGAGAACGAGCTTATAAAGAAATCTCGGCTCAAGGTGGGTTTAAAGGTTGGTTATTCCAAAAGCTAAAGGTTATTGAAAAAGATCGACAAAAAGCTGATAATCTTTTCAAGCGTTTTAAAGAAGCAAAAGAAGACGTTGTGCGCGTGCAGCTTGTTCGTATGAATGCAGCATGGTGGAGAGAGCATATGGTGGTAAATATGCATCACTATTATGAAAAATTATCGATACCCATTTTAGCTATAACGGGATCAAAGGATGTGCAGGCAGATCCTAACGCACTTCAAACTCTAAAACCGTATCCTACAATTGAAACAGTAATCATTAAAGATATGAATCACGTATTAAAAATACAAACAGAAGAGCCTTCCATGATGAAGCTGCTGAAGCAATATAAGCAGACGTTTTCACAGCCGATTGCACCAGAGCTATGTGACGTAATGGGAAGCTGGCTTACGAAACAAATACAAGGAAGGAAGTCTCATGAATAAACTGATTTTAATTATATTTACTATTGCTGTTATTGCACAGCTGACGGGGATTGTTCTTTTATTTATAAATGCCAAGCTCGCCCTTCAGGTTTTTCTCTACTATGTGGCGGCAATTATTCTATTAGTTCCTTTATTAATCATAAAAAAACGGAAAACAAAAGAGGAGGATCCAAATGATTATCGTGACTACTGATAATGTATCAAACTATCAAGTAACAGAAACAATTGGGTATGTAAAAGGAAGCACGGTGCAGTCTAAAAACATCGGTCGTGATATTTTAGCAGGCTTAAAGAATATTGTAGGAGGAGAAATTAAAGAATATACGGAAATGATGGATGATGCTCGAAAAATCGCAGTTGCGCGCATGGTTAGAGATGCTGAAGAAAAGGGAGCAAATGCCATTGTCGGCTTCCGTTTAGTCAGTTCAGCTATTGCCAGTAACGCTTCTGAAATTGTGGCGTACGGAACGGGTGTGAAGGTAGTTAACAGTTAAGAATAGCCCCCTCTTAACACGCTTATGAAAATATATCTATGCTAAAAGTTTTAATTCTATTGTAAAAATATATTTACATAGAAATATTTACAAAGTATAATGGTTCACTGTAAAAAGTTTATGTAGGGGGCAATATACGTAATGAGTAAGTTTTTTAAAGTACTAACATCAAGTTTAGTTGTAGGAGTGTTACTGGCTGGTTGTGGTAGCAACTCTGATAGTTCTAATGGCGCAGAAGAAACAAAAGAAGAGCCAAAAGCAGCGGAACAAAAACCATTAAAGAATGATGTTCCAAAACCAGAGAAAGATGAAAGTGGAAATTACATACTGAACGTTCCTGGTCAAAAGGTAAAAGATGATGGTGCTACGGCAGAACTCTTAAAAATAAAAGAAGTAAATGAAACAGTCGATATTTCACCATTAAAAGTGACAATTGAAGATATTAAAGTAATTAAATTAACAGATCTAGACGAAGAGTTTGCTGAAGGTCTAGAGTGGATGGCTGACACAAAAATTAACCCAGAGGAAACTTCTTATGTTCAGGTTAATTACACTGCAGAAAACACATCTGACAGCAATATTGAATGGTACGATATTATGAATGTTGTTACCGATAAAGGTGAACAAATCGACGGACAACTTAAAGATTTTATTTCTGATGACGGAGATTCAGATTCACAATTCATTGGTAAAGTTAAAAAAGAATATACAGATGGTTTTGTTGTAAAAAATGAAGATATCAACTCTGTTAAGCTAGTTTTTGGTTATACTGAAGACGAAGACTATAACGAAATTACACCTGAACAAACGGTTGAATACACGTTTGAATAAGAAAAACTGCCGAAGGGAATTCCTATCGGCAGTTTTTTATACACAGATAGTTGGAATCATACATATAAAGGCATTATCCCTTTGGACGTACAAAACAATTTCTTACGAG
Organism: Priestia sp. FSL W8-0001; assembly: GCF_038050335.1. Classification (NCBI taxonomy): domain Bacteria; kingdom Bacillati; phylum Bacillota; class Bacilli; order Caryophanales; family Bacillaceae; genus Priestia; species Priestia sp. FSL W8-0001. Next base: position 2,060,915 of record NZ_JBBPAL010000001.1, on the reverse strand, counting down.
CTGCATACAGTACAGAAATGTTGAAAAAAACGGATGGAAGAGTCGGAGTTGTGGGTAGCCCTCGTAGAAACTAAAGTAGTGGGCTTTGCAAACTTTACACCAGTTAATGAAAAATAGGAAAGTGAGCTGCTAGCGATTTACTTACTGCCAGATTATCAAAGAAAAGGAATTGGTACAGCACTTTTTGCAAAAGGAAGCCGTCATGTCAAAAAAGTGATTGTCCATGTTGAGCGCGAAAACCAAAGTGGCATGTCCTTTATCGTACACAAGGGTTTACAGTTACAGATGATTTTGATGAGGATTTTGACGGGCATCTCCTACAAACCGTTCAAATGACTCTTCAAATAAAGTAAAAGAATCAGTGAGTTAATACTGATTCTTTTTACGAACTCATTTTTATTAAACTATGTTCTAAATAAACAACAATATTAAAAACCTCAGTACTTAAAACCTCAGTACTTAAAACCTTTTCACAATATCATAATTTATTCATAATAACTACCCTTTTCATAAAAATAAAAATGCCTTTCTTTCTTAAAACGAGGTTGCTTTTCTTTTATAGAAAGCTTACACTAGTAAAGCATATTAAAAGGATGGTGTTTTATGAAAAAAAGAGATAATGTGATTCCTTTTACTCCTAAGAAAAACCCTTCGCATTATTCCCCAGCTTCCGTTAAGTTAGATAAGAAGTTAGTGGAGTTTCTCGAAATCATGGACTTTGATGATCGTAATGATTTTTTAAACGAAATGATTGATTCATTCTTTCAATATGTAAAGAGTGAAGAAGACGAAGTGCAATAAACGATAGGAAAACATCTTAACCAAACAGATGTTTTTTTGTTTGGTTTTATTTGTCTCCCCGACAAATGAGTTTTACTAGTATCTTCTTAGTAAAAGGCACAGGATATACGAATATATAGATGAATACATTCATTTTCACACATAATCTTCTCAACATATTTTCTTATTCCTAAAGTAAAAAAAGTGAGCTCAATGCTCACTTTTTTTGTTTGGACATTATAATAGAAAGAACTGAACAAACCAAAGCTTATACGCAATCATCAGAGTGCTCAGCATAATACCTGAAAACGCAGCAACTTTGTTTACTTTTCCTAATAATCCTACAAGTCCTAATAAAACGGGGACTATTTGATTAAAAACGATATCATAATGTAATAAAAAAATTTTAAAATAAATTCTTAAGAGTCAATTTGACTAATTTATATGACATAAAAGACACTATTTAGACAAGTTGTAACAAAACTAATAACCCTTTGAAATAATTATGTAATAAAACTATAGTATTCTTTATTTATCGAATTGGAAAAAGGGGAAAATTTTGATGAAAAAACTAATTATTACGTCAAGCTTAGTTCTATTATCATTGTTTGGAACAGCGACTGCAACATCTGCGGCGTCAACTACATATAAAGTAAAAAGTGGAGATACATTATATAAAATTGCTTCTGTACATAAAGTGTCGGTAAAAGACATCCAGTCATGGAATAACTTAAAATCAGCAACAATTCGTCCGAATCAAGTGTTAAAAGTAGCCAAGCCACAAGCGGCTAAAACGTCAGCTAAGCCAGCAGCAAAAGCGCCTGCTCCTGCTGCAAAAAAAGAATTTACGGTGACAGCTACGGCTTATACAGGAAGCTGCAAAGGATGCAGTGGCATTACCGCAACGGGCATCAATTTAAAGAAAAACCCTAACTTAAAAGTCATTTCTGTTGACCCAAAAGTAATCAAACTAGGTTCTAAAGTGTGGGTAGAAGGCTACGGTACTGCAATTGCGGGTGATAAAGGTAGCGCAATTCGTGGCAACAAAATCGATGTATTTATTCCAAATCAAAAAGAAGCATTAAAATGGGGACGTAAAACGGTTAAAGTTCGCATTCTATAGTCTTTAAATCATTAGCTAAATGGTGTTCTGCTATGGTATACTAAAGTCACCATTTGCTTTATTGATTAATCTTTGTTTCTCATGGCCTACTTATTCCAAATAAGTAGGCTTTTTTGTGTTTTCTCTTTGAATGAAACAATGGATACAGGGTATACAAACAGTAAGGTCAAAATATTTTTAAAGGAGAGAATACGAATGGAAACAGTGAATACAGGTGAGATTTTTACCATTGTGGATGAAAATGAACAAGAACAGGATGTTGAAGTTTTAGGAAAGTTAACCGTAGACGGAGAAGAGTATGTTGCTGTTGCGTTTGTTGAAGAGCTATTGATTGAATCAGAAGAAGATATTGACGTCTTTTTCTTTCACATTGAACCAAACGGCGAATGGGCTAGCATTGAAGACGATGAAGAATTTGAACGCATTTCTACTTTATTTGAAAATACGCATTAAATCAACTACGGAAGTCGCCGTGGTTTTTGCTCCCTTATATTCCCGCTTATAAAACCACACTCACTTTCAAATTCTATACGTATCTACACGATATAAGAAGTAGGGCATGTTTAAGAAATTAATGGTTATTTTACTTTTGATTACCTGTTTTTTTCTGCTTTTTCAATGGGATGTAAAACAAGGATATAAAAAGTACACGAAGGCTCACCCATACACGGAAACTACAGCGTATACCGGAAAGCTAACGATGTTTCCTGAAGGAAGCAAGCTATATACATCATTATTAACAGACATGAAACAAGCGGAAAGCTATATTTACCTTCAGTTTTTTATCTTTCGAGATGATCCAATTAGCATGAAGTTCATTGAATTACTAAAAGAAAAAGCCAAACATGGCGTGGACGTCAAATTTTCGGTGGATCGCTTTGGTGGGAAAGGCATTTCATCATCATTAATTAAAGAGATGGAAGAGAGTGGCATTGAGTTTGCATTTAGTCGACCTTTGCAATTTCCTCACCTTTTTTATAGTTTAAATCACCGAAATCATCGAAAGCTCGTTGCAATTGACGGCCATACGTCTTATATTGGCGGATTTAATATTGGAGAAGAGTATTTAGGCAACAACGAAAAGTTAGGATATTGGCGTGATTATCACCTTCGAATTCAAGGGAACGGTACGTATGAAATCGAAAAGCAGTTTTTAAAAGATTGGGGAGAAGATACGGGCGCTACTAAAAACCCCCATTCTTTAAACAAAACGGCGTCTTCGAACAATCAATCAGCCTATCAGCTTGTTTTCGCAACGGGAGAAACGCTCGAAAATCAAGTGTTAGATATTGATGACATTCCTATCTGGGAAAAGTTATTAGTAAATACGCCTGAATGGATTTACTATTATTTTTAACAAGCCGACGCATATTACGTCAGCTTGTATACTTCTCTGGCCGTTGCTTCAAGTATGTACATGACAGGAAGCTGAGTAGTGATGTTAAGTGGAAGATTCGCGATTTCTCTACGCTCTTCCGTTGCGTAGTATGGAATGACAATATGCGATAGGTGCGCTAAGGTAGAGGATTTTGTGTTGGTAATGCTGATAATCTTGCTTCCTTCTTCCTTTAACCGCGTGACTTGATCCACCGTTTGCGGGGATTCTCCTGACACGGAGAGCGCAATGGTAATACTATTATCAAGTTGCTGAGCGTTAATGGGAAAGTAGGGGTCATTAATCGCAATTGAAAACTTTCCTAAGCTTGAAAAATAACGTGCTCCGTACTGCGCTAATATACCTGAACTTCCAAAGCCAACGAAGAGAACATGATTAGCTCTTACGACCTCATGGGCTGCTTCGGTAATAACTTCATCAAGATTTCCCTTTAATGTACGCTCCATAAATTCATACGCGAACTCTTTCATTCCTTTTACACTTTCTTCGCTTTCGCTTTCTAAATACAGCTTTAGCTTTACTTTAAATTCACTAAATCCGTCACAGCCTACTTTTCTACAAAAACGTAAAATTGTTGAGGTAGATACGTGAGTGGCAGTTGCCAAGTCTCGAATACGCATATAGATGACCTGTTCACCGTTGTTTAAAATATAATTGTAGATGTTATAATCTAAGTCATTAAACGTTGAAATAACTTCACTTGAAAACATAATTAATCTCCCTGTGTAACAGTATGTTTTTATTGTGTAACAAGTTTCATTATGAGAGACACGTGTCTAAATTGCAAAGAAACCTATTCTTTCACAGCAAAAATATATACAATTACACTACATTATAAAAGGATGGTGCTTAGATATGGCAAACGTAACATTAAAGTTCCCAGACAATTTCTTATGGGGAGGAGCAACGGCAGCGAATCAAATTGAAGGTGCATTTGATGAAGGTGGAAAAGGGTTATCTGTTGACGATGTGATTGAACGAATTAAGCCTGAAGACCGCAAGAAACTCCATCTGCCGTTCCCGACATCAAAAGAAGTTAAAGACGCATTAGCAGACGAAGAAAATCGCCATTTCCCTAAGCGATATGGCATTGACTTTTACCATCGATACAAAGAGGATATTGCGTTATTTAAAGAATTAGGTTTCAAAACGTTTCGCATTTCCATTGCGTGGACGCGTATTTTTCCAAACGGTGTGGAAGAAGAGCCTAACGAAGCTGGACTAGCTTATTACGATGACTTATTAGATGAATTAAGAAAAAATGGTATTGAACCGATTGTAACGCTGTCTCATTATGAAATGCCTCTACACTTATCTCTTGAATACGGAGGCTGGAAAAATCGCGTGGTAGTTGACCATTTTACACGCTATGCTAGAACTGTATTAGAACGATATAAAGGTAAGGTGAAGTATTGGATTACGTTTAATGAAATTAACTCCATTTTAATGAGCCCTTTCATTAGCGGAGGCATGCTGCGAGACAAGGTTGAAGAAGGAAAGCTGTTAGAAGCAACGTTCCAAGCAGCACACCACCAGCTTGTAGCAAGTGCAAAAGCGGTAGAAGCATGCCATGAAATAAATCCAGAGGCTCAAATTGGCTGCATGGTACTCGGGATGATTAATTACCCAGACAGTCCGCACCCAGAAGACGTACACGCAGCGCTAACTGATCAGCGCAAGACGTTTTTCTTCACTGATGTTCAAGCGCGCGGTCATTATCCAGCATACATGAACCGTTTCTTCAAAGAACATGATATCGAGCTTGATATCCATCCGGAAGACGAACATACTTTAAAGAACAATCTTGTAGACTTTGTTTCGCTTAGTTACTATATGTCAACGGTGTCAGCAAGACCAGAAACAGCTGGTGAACAAGCGGTAGGCAATATTTTAACTAATTTAAAAAATCCGTACCTAGAAGCATCAGATTGGGGATGGCAGATTGATCCTGTTGGCTTGCGCACCCTGCTCAATATGTTTTATGAGCGCTATGAAAAGCCGTTGTTTATTGTGGAGAACGGACTTGGTGCATTTGATAAAGTCGAAGAAGACGGCAGTATTCATGATGACTATCGCATCGATTACTTGAAAAAACATATTGAACAAATGAAAGAAGCTATTGCTGATGGGGTAGAGCTCATTGGCTACACGGCTTGGGGGCCAATTGACTTAGTCAGCTTTTCCACGTCCGAAATGTCAAAGCGCTACGGATTCATTTATGTGGACCTTGACGACGAAGGAAACGGTACGCTAAATCGTTCGAAAAAAGATAGCTTTTATTGGTATCAGCGCGTGATTGGAAGTAATGGAGAAGAGCTTTAAGTAGGAAAGAGGCTGGGTCAGTCCCAGCCTCTTTTAATTTAATTCGTTTTTGGCGTTCCGTGAATATAACCTGGAGCTGGCTTAAGAATAGGGGCTTGTCCAGTTGCTTTTGGTTCTTCAATATATGAAAACTCTCCTTGTCCATCAAAGGAGACTGAAAAATGGATTATGTATTTTATATAGTCGTAGCACTGTTTACTTTTTTCATGGTGAAGCAATTCTTTCCCACAAAAGGAATTAGAGAAATTTCAACAGCAACCTTAAAACAAGAACTAAACGATCGCAATAAACAATATATTGATGTTCGTACACCGGGAGAGTTTCGAGGGAATAAAATTCGAGGATTTACGAATATTCCTCTTCAACAGCTTGACCAAAATACAAGCAGCTTATTAAAAGACAAAGAAGTTATTGTTATTTGTCAAAGCGGGATGAGAAGTAAAGCAGCATGCAAGCTTCTTAAAAAGAAAGGCTTCAATCACATTACAAATGTTAAAGGCGGAATGAATGCTTGGAATTAATATGAATCAGGAAATAGAAAACGATAAAATGAATTTAATAAACAAGCCCAAGAAAAACTAAAGCTACTAGGATAATCAAACGGAGGAGGGATGAGATGAGTAATCAAGATATAAAAGCTAAAGAAACAACGAAAGATTCAAAGTATATTCAGCAGCATCTCGCGAATGAACGAACGTTTCTAGCTTGGCTTCGAACGGCTATTTCAATTATTGGTGTGGGTTTTTTAGTAACAAATCTACACTTTACAATGCGAGCTACACTATCTCCGCTTGGTGATCAACTTGCAACAATCATTGGCATTTTATCTGTAGGAGTAGGAATTGTTACGATTATTGTTTCAGCTGTGGCATATGTGAGAAAGATTGAAGCCATTAACAGTCAAACATTCCGCCCAGCCGTCATCAGCATGGTACTTCTCGGTGTATTTGTCATTATTATTTCGCTTATTTTTGGCACTTATTTCTTTATCATTTAAGAGCTTTCACAGCGTAGTATGATTAACTGTTCAAGGGCAATCATCCGATCAGCTTCAGCAGTTTATATGGGGTGTTATCACATTGGCTTGCCTGCGACTATCGTCATGCTTGCTGGTGTCTTCATCGCATTGAAACATCACCTTCCGCTTATAGCTGCTATAGCAATAGGTATCATGTGCTGGCTAGTATGTTTAAGTTTACAAAAGGGAATTGAACTACTTATCACAGTAAGATGATATGGTTCAATCGAATCATACTGCGCATGAGAAACTTATGCTAAGATTGTAAAATACTAAATGATAAGCCATTATATAGAAAAAATGGATAGTAGAAGTGGAAAAGCAAATGATTGTAAGGTGACAGCACCATAATGAAAGCTCTTTATAATAGTTTTGCAAATTTGTTTTTTCTCTTAGGTGGATGCTTTTTAATAAGCCCGCTGTTATTATATCGCTTTATTCACAGTGATTATGACCGGTATATCTGGGTTATTAATGGTCCTTATCCGTTTAGTCATTTAGGAAGCGACCCCTTTCAAATACTGGCAGGAGTTTTATTTCTTAGCATAACGGTTCTTTTTCTAGTTACGGGTTTATTATTTCGAATCAGCGCAAAAAACGTTGAGTTAGACTGACGAAAAGCGGAGGAGAAAAGATGAAAGATATTATTGCAGAATTAGAGAGAATGAAAAAAGATATTTCGGAGCGTTTCGATAGTTTAAAAACAAATATCGAGCAGGATTTAGGTGGAATTGATAAACAGATTGAGTCATTGGAAAAGTTGCAAACATCACCTAAAAAGCAAAGCGAATAACATATACATAATCAGTAAGCGAGTATTACCAAAAAGGACGATAATGTTTATCTTCCTTTTTGGTTTGTTAACGCGTAGTAAAAAAGAAACACGGGTGCTAGCCTGTGAGAAGATGAAGAACGTTATTCCTCATCTTCAAAAACAATCATCACTCCAACAATCTCTTTTAATCAATTATATTTTACTTTTACCTCATACATTCCGTCACCATAACCAGATTTCGAGATTGCGCCGTTTGAAACTACCACCCCTTGCTCATTTGAAATGTCTACATCATCTAAATAATTTAACAGACGGATCAAATAAGCTAATCGCGTAGCGGGCACGGTTGTCGTATTCATTCATCATAAGTCTGGCTTGACCAACGAAGCGGCCGTTATATTCTACGCACCATTCAAGTTTGTTTTTACGAATAGCTTCGACAAATTTTAATGCACGCTCTCTTGTTTTGGGCTGAATATCGGATGAGGTACCGCCATACATACGGACGAGCTCTGGATGTGTTTCTATTTGAAGATAATCATCAACGTCACGATCAATGGGTTGACGAAGTATTACTTTTTCACCTTGGATAATAGGAACATCATTCACTTACTTCACCTCATTTATGTAGAAGGTTTATTTTAACCTGTTCTTTCAAGTAGACATACTGTTGGGCATTTGTATCTTGAAAAGCTTCACTGCGACTTGAAGGAATATGCTGATACGATATAGGTTGATTAAACTGCGAAGCGGTTAGGTCGTAGTATTCATCATTAATCCGATTGTAGAAGTGCCAACCTTCAGCAGCGGGTGTTTTTACAATATCTCCTCCAAACAAGTCGTGGATTACTAAAGATGTGACCCCACACTGACCTTTGGCTGGATTTTCTTTCGTCCATTTTGAGCTAGAGTGGAGCGACCATGCCCTTGTGAATACGCTAAATAGGGAGGCGATATCAATATTTAATTCATTCATACAAAACCTCTGTTGTTAATATTTTCTATATTATACCTGATTATGTAGGATATTGCTAGATAAAGACAAAATCTAGTGAATAAAATGAACAAAATGCACATAAAAGACGTTTTACTTATTAAAATGTTTGGAAAAAGATGCTACAGTTGTAGTATGATATTATTATCAACACTCTATTTAAAAGTGATTTCGGTGTTTTAGATGCGAAATTTTTTTACTTTTTCATCACTTTTGAATAGTTTCTAATCATCATACAATTAGACTGTGATATAGTTATAGTAGTGACGAAAAAGATAGGTTCCTACATCGCATCTCGGTTTAGCTGATTAAGAAGGGGAACATCTACATCTTTTTTGAAAATTTAGGGGATGGGGAAGGTTATCATGAGCAACGTACAGACAAAAACAGACGTTATCTTAATAGGCGCCGGCATTATGAGCGCGACTTTAGGGTCGTTACTCAAAGAGCTGGCACCTGAGTGGAAAATTAAAGTATTTGAGTCACTGACAGACGCGGGAGAAGAAAGTTCAAACGAATGGAATAATGCAGGAACGGGGCACTCTGCATTATGTGAGCTTAACTACACATCTGAAAAAGCAGATGGATCTATCGATATTACAAAGGCAGTAAATATTAATGAACAGTTTCAGCTATCAAGGCAGTTCTGGTCTTATCTCGTAAATAGTAACTTAATTGGTAATCCTAAAGACTTTATCATGCCGATTCCACATATGAGCCTAGTACAAGGTGACCAAAATGTTTCCTTTCTGAAGAAGCGTTTTGAAGCGCTTTCAAAGAATCCGCTATTTAAAGGAATGGAATTTTCAGATGACCCAAACAAGTTAAAAGATTGGGTGCCACTTATTATGAATGGTCGTAAGGTAACTGAACCAATCGCGGCAACTAAAATTGATGAGGGGACAGACGTCAATTTTGGTTCTTTAACGCGCATGCTATTTGATCATTTGAAAACAAAAAACGTAGAGCTTAACTATCGACATAGCGTAAAAAACATTAAACGTACAAGCGATGGACTTTGGGAGCTTAAAGTTCAAAACTTAAATACGGGTTTAACTGAATACCATCAAGCTAAGTTCGTCTTTATTGGAGCTGGTGGAGGGAGCTTACCGCTTTTACAAAAAACAGGTATTCCTGAGTCAAAGCGTATCGGTGGATTCCCAGTAAGTGGACTCTTCATGGTCTGTAACAACCCGGAGGTTATCGAGCAGCATCATGGAAAAGTGTATGGAAAAGCAAAAGTGGGTGCACCACCGATGTCAGTACCTCACTTAGACACGCGTTATATTGGAAACAAAAAAGCGCTGCTGTTTGGACCATTTGCCGGGTTCTCACCAAAATTCTTAAAAACAGGTTCGAATTTAGATCTTATTGGCTCAGTGAAGCCAAACAATATTTTAACAATGCTTGCTGCTGGGGTTAAAGAAATGGCCCTTACAAAATACTTAATTCAACAGGTTATGTTGTCTAATGAAAAGCGTGTGGAAGAGCTTCGTGAATTTATTCCAGATGCAAAAGGAGAAGACTGGGATATTGTTGTAGCTGGTCAGCGCGTACAGGTTATTAAAGACACGGAAGCTGGCGGAAGAGGAACGCTTCAATTTGGTACAGAAGTTGTAAGCTCTTCAGACGGAACGGTAGCTGCGCTTCTAGGTGCATCACCTGGAGCTTCAACCGCTGTTCACGTCATGCTTGAAGTATTAGAAAAATGCTTCCCAGATCAAATGAACGCTTGGGAGTCAAAAATTAAAGAAATGATTCCATCATACGGCATGTCGCTTTCTGACAATCCGGCGTTTTTCGAGAAGATTTATGCTTCAACTTCCCATACGCTTGGCTTGAGTGAGAAGGAATCGGTTTATAATTGAGAGAATACTATAGTTAGAAAAGAACCCATTACCTTGTTCAGGTGATGGGTTTTTCATAAAGAAAGGCCAAAAAACTTTCTTTTATACATATTTCTGTTATATCATTTCGTGATTATTTATTGAGATAATAAGGCTTTTGGTTTATAATGGAATTAACCATTAAAAGATTGAATTTTCTGAAATATATTTCGGTTCCAAAAATGAAATTTTCAATCTCAACGATGAAAAACTGAAAACACACTAAAATTTTGAGGAGGGGCTTTTATGGAATGGAAGTATTGGAAAGTCGTATTACGCTATGGTCATGTAGGAAAACGAAAAGATGTGACGGTTGCACGCTATCTCGTAACGCCTTCTCATTATAATTTAGTCATGGTGATGGACATTGGAAAAGAAATGCCTGGCGTAAAAAGTGAGGGAGTTGTTCGATTAACGGAAGTCGGGTTAGAAGAGTACCTGGCTGGCAAGAGAGCAGAAACGGAAAACTTTTACTTACAGCAGCTTTTTAATTACGAGCTGAGAGCATAGAAAAACTTTCATTAAGAAGCACCACTTAATTTATTTCTTCTACTACCTTCATCTTCTACCATGCAAGCTGAGCTGTTAACTGTTCCACAACTAGCCTTCAACGAAAACAGTATTCATTGTGTTCCAACATAGAAACAAGAATAGCTGAAAGATATAAATAGCTAGCGGTTCTTTTTCGGATGTAAGTAGATTCAAGTGTTGATCCGCCTAACCATTAAACTCTCGGTAAGACCTAAGACGTAGTTGAAATTGATTCTCCAGCAGCTGTTTGAACATTTAATGCTTCTCTATACTTAAGTACATACAAAAAATAGTTGGAGAAGAGAGTATGACTGAAACCATAATAAACCTTGTAGAAGAGTGGGGAATCTGGGGTGTCCTTCTTTCCTTGTTTATTGAAGGGAGTGCATTCCCCTTTATTGGAACATTTTTTATCGTAACGGTAGGCTTTATTTTAGATTTGTCTTGGTTTGGAATCGGTGGGATTTCTCTATTAGGAAGCTTCTTATATGCTGTAGGTAGTTATCTTCCTTATAGAACAACATGCATTTATTTTCAATGTCTAAAAAGGTTTTAAAATAGCTTAAAAACCTCCTGTTGCTGGTTAGAGCTAATTCTTTAGTGAATCAGTTTTGTTTAGAGATGAAAATGACAAGATATCATCTTTTAGCGAATGTCATAGGGCTCTTTCTTCTTTTCTGCATTTGCTATAGTAACTTTTATATGATAAAATTAAGTTAATTATTTTTGTTCGGTATAGAATCAAGAGAAAAGAAATCTGTTCCATCGAAATTTCAATCTTAAGATAGTATGGTTGGACAAGGGTAGTAATACATATGTGGATTATTCCACAGCAGGAGGCAATATTATGGAACAAGGTACAGTAAAATGGTTTAATGCAGAGAAAGGTTTTGGCTTTATCGAAGTTGAAGGCGGCGAAGATGTATTCGTACATTTCAGCTCAATTCAAGGCGAAGGCTTCAAATCTTTAGACGAAGGTCAAAAAGTAACGTTTGACATCGAACAAGGTCCACGTGGTGCACAAGCTGCTAACGTTAACAAAGTAGCATAATTAAATTAAGTAAAAAAGACTCCACCTCGGAGTCTTTTTTACTTATGAATTCAAATAAACAACTTTATGATTTTAATCGAAGAAAGGGGAACGGTTATGGCTGAGAAAATGTTTAAGGATGGAGAAACCGTAAGCATAAAAGCATCAAACGAATCCGTGACAATTTTAAAAGGGCAGTATGTGAAAAACATGAAAAGATACTCTTATATCGTGGATAAATATCCAAGTACTTTTTTCTTTGAAGAAGAGTTAATAAAACAGAAATAAAAGCGGGCTTTATAAAAAGTTAACATAGACAATACGAACAGTAAAAAGGAGTGGAAACCGCTCCTTTTTAGTTTTTTATAAAAACGAACTTCATTATTTCTTTCATATACGCATAAGGGTGGTTGTTGGATAAAGTCCAAAATGGAATCATCGACATTCAAAATAACTCCGATAGAAACAATTTGAAAGTTTTCAGAGTCACTTAGATAATCGTCGTCTTCATATCCGCTCAATATAGACCAACCTAAGTCACTCTCATCATGTGGTTCATCCCTAAGCATAAAGTTGAACTCCTGTTTTTCTAGTACATCATCACTTAATTTTATGACGTTGTATCCGTATCGTCGAGTTTAGTAAATACAATTGGTTTTGCACTTAGCATTGGTGATAAGTTTAATTTTAACTGCGATAGCTTTCCTTCGGTTTCCATTTCATATGCAATTAATAAATTCATTTCTGAATAAGAAATATCCCACTTTACGGTGAACATATTGTAATGATGATGTTTCATCTCCGTATGAAGGGATCCCCATTTTAAATGTAACAGGTCATTTTGTATATCAACTTCAATTTTCCCATATGCAGGGTGCTCAAATATTCCTGTATACTCTTTTAATTCATGTGTAGGGCTTGTTTCTTTTACTTGTGGAAAAGGTTTATCTAACTCTTTCATTATTTCTTTAAACTTAGCTGTATCTTCCGCAGATCTTTTATGCCAGTCGATTGCATCTAGCTCCAGAATCTCATCATAAATTTGATTTGCAAGGTAAGTTGGGAGTAGAGTCGTTCCAGCGTTTGTCAGAATAACAAGGCCGATATTTTCTTCTGGTATAAAAGAGACGAGTGCTGAAAACCCATCAATGTTCCCCCCGTGATGAATGACTTTGTAACCGCGATACGCACTAATAAACCACCCAAGTCCGTAGCAAGTGAGCGCTGTTTCAGACGTAGATAGCAGCGGATCATCAGGAATTGGAATATGCGGTTCATACATTTGCTGCAGTAAATTTGGTGTAATAAGTTCATGCTCTCCAGCTTTTCCTTGATTTAAATGAAATAAAATCCACTTAGCCATATCTTCTATCGTTGAGTTTATGCATCCCGCAGCACCAACCGTATCAATGTTACGCAACGGAATTTTAACGGTATCTTTATCTTTTTCAATGTATGGAAGTGCGTGGTTATCATTTTCTTGTGAAGTAGTAACTGAGAAATTTGTATTTTCCATATGAAGAGGTTGCAAAATATGCTCACTTACATACTGCTCCCATGTTTGGTTCGTGATTTTTTCTACCATATAGCTCATAGTTACATACATTAAATTATTATATAGAAAAGATGTGCGAAATGGTGCATCAAGCTCTAAGTGCTTAATTTTCTCCATAATTTCTTTTCGCGTGAATGAAGATTGATACCATAATAACTCATGACGACTTACCCCAGAACGATGGGAAGCTAAATCACGAGCTGTAGTTTGTGAGCTTATCAGAGGGTCATGGAGTGAAAAAGTTGGAAGATACGTTTGAACAGGTTCATCCCAGTCAAACTTTCGTTGTTGAGCAAGTAAACTTAGAGAAAGTGTACCAAAAGCTTTTGTAGATGAGCCGATTGCAAACAGCGTGCTAGGTGTAACAGGTTTTTTATTTTCAACGTCACGGTATCCAAATCCTTCAGAAAGAACAATTTCTCCATCTTTTACGATTGCGACTGCTGCTCCTGATACATTTAGCTCTTTCATCATTTCTTTTGTACAATTACGCAGGTGATCTGTAAGAGAGGACTTTATTTTTTGCATAAGGCTTTTCTCCTTTACCATTTTTTTCTACAAATAGGTTACTTCGAGGTAAAGAAGGGAAATACCTTCTTGTTAACAAAGATGTCATAATTTCCAATGTTCTTATTAATTAGTAGATTAATAATTTTGATAAAAAAGATAAGACAAAACAATTTAATTGGTTTTATGGTTCCGGTACAAAAATTAACTTAGTATAAGTATACTATCAGAAAGAAACTTTTCACTAATCTCTTACGAATTGAACAAATAGAAATTTCATTTGCTCCAACAAAAAAGCACACCCAGCATTCCAAATACAAAATATTCTCCTATTAAATTAACATTTAGAGAACAATAAACGTATTAGTTATTAATTGACTTGCACAAATGTTATACGTTACTATTGAAGAAACTTAATACTCCAAAGGGGAGTAGCTGTACAACACAGTCGTCATTACGAAACAGTCAGTTTCCGGCTTTGTTGGCAATCTTAATTGTTAGCAAGACCTTTGCCTACGCTTTTAGTTAGGTAAAGTGTGTCTTTATAAATTAAACGCTTTTATCTACTAAAGAGATAAAAGCGTTTTTTTATTTTTATCGATTAAAAATGAGTATGAGGAGTGACTATTTATGTTTAAGAAGCTGTTTAATTCATTAACGAATAATAAGCATTACAGCAGCAGTGATTATAAGAGAAGAAAGTCGAAATCTTTCAAGAGCTATAGTAGTAGTGACGATTATAGAAGAAGTCGCGATCGTCATGATAGTTATGGTCACCACCATGGATAGGCTACACTAAGTTGGACAGATAAAATAAGGGGATGTAAACTTAGACTATTAACTTAAGGAGCGTGCTACTATGACACGTCAACGTCGAACTTTTACACCCGAATTTAAACTGCAATTAGTGAAGCTTTATGAAAATGGCAAATCTCGCGCAGATATTGCCAGAGAATATGATATTACACCATCTGCTTTAGATCGTTGGATTAAAAACTATCTTGAATCTGGTTCATTCGCTGCGAAAGATAATCGAACAGAAGAAGAAAATGAACTTGCTCGATTACGTAAAGAAAACCAACGTTTACTGATGGAGAACGATATTTTAAAGCAAGCAGCGCTGATCATGGGACGAAAATAAATGTGATTCGTAACAATTCTCACAAATATTCAGTATCAGCAATGTGTGACGTCCTCAATATTCCAAAAAGTACTTATTATTATCATGCCGATGAAAGGAACGAATGCGCGAAGAAAGCTGAAGATAAAGAGCTTTCTAGAGAAATTATGCGTATTTTCAAAGAAAGCCGTAATAATTATGGCACACGAAAGATCAAAAAAGTATTAGCAAAATTACCTAAAGCCAAGCAAGTTTCACGTCGCCGAATTGGTCGATTAATGAACGAAATGGGTCTTGTTTCAAACTACACTGTGGCACAATTTAAACCACATCGATCAACTTGTAATGAAACTCCTGTTAAGAACGAATTACAACGCCAATTTACACAAGAAGCACCGTTAGCTGTCATAGTCAGCGATTTAACATACGTCCGTGTCGGAAAAAAGTGGCATTATGTATGCCTATTTGTCGACCTCTTTAATCGAGAAATCATTGGTCATAGTGCTGGTGTGAATAAGACAGCAGAGCTTGTGTATCAAGCCATTGCAAGCATCCAAGCGAATTTGAATGATGTCAAAATGTTTCATACAGACCGTGGGAAAGAGTTTGATAACAAGCTTATTTCAACGGCACTTGATACGTTTGGTATCAAACGATCACTGAGTATGAAAGGATGCCCTTATGACAACGCTGTAGCTGAAGCGACATTTAAGGTATTTAAGACAGAGTTCGCTAACGGAGCTCATTTCTCTTCCCTTGAACAACTAGCTCTTGAACTTAACGATTATGTGCATTGGTTCAATAACATTCGAATTCACGGAACATTGGCCTATTTAACGCCTGCTGAATTTAAACAACAGCCCTTATAATTTTTGTCCAGTTTAGTGTTGACATTCCACCACTATAAAAGAAAACGGAAGAGTGGTAGTTTCTTTAGTAGCTGAGTAGAAGGATGGGTACTAATAAGCAGTATAAAAATAATGCTAAAAAAACAAAAAAGGAGAAGTCTTTTTTATAGAAGGCTTCTCTTTTTTTGTGGTGGATTGTATGAAGGTTGGATTTCTGACCTCTTCGCTGCCAGCGTGGAAAATGAAATTCCCTGTAGTTTTCTACTATGTTCATAAATACCTCTATATCAAGGGTTCAAGGGGGTTTTTAAAATTTAAATGAACTATAGTTTCCCTTGATTTTCTATAGTGTATGACCAAAATATGACCAGAGTGTGACCAACATTTTTTGGTGAATGTAGCTTTTCTTTTGTAGAATGATAGGACTTTGAGATGTGATAGTGTGCCGTAAGTTACCTTTCCACTTAGGTGGAATTACAAGAAAGCAATTAGGAATAATGTAGTCTGACCATAAAGCATAGTGTTTTTATACGTGATATAAACTAGAAATAAATATTTGTGCCTATGACTATTCCCTTTTATTTTGAATTTATATCCTTTTTAATGAATCAACTAGCTTATAAAAGGGATTATTATCCTATTCAGATAGTGTATTAGCAGTTTTATAATGGATAATAGAGGAAAAACTCAAACCAAAGATATATTAATCATAAAATAAAAGAGGGTATGTAATGGGAAAAGTATATGAAGCCAGTACGCTTTTAGCTTATGCCAAAGACAGGGTGCAGGCGTACAAAGCATTTGATGAACAGCTAGATGCATTAAAAAAAGCCCTTCATGCCGTGGCTACACTGGATCATGAATTTCAAGGGAAAGGTGCCGACAGCATAAAAGGCTTTTATACATCACAAGTAGATATGGTCACGTATTGGGAAAGCCTTGTATCTTCACATCAATCCTATTTTAATAGTATTGCAGATTATGCGGAACAAGCTAAATTAAAAGGTGATACGGTTGTAGACGTATCGTTTTTAGAGCAAGAGCTGGCTGTTGCTAATGATCGCTCTAAGCAAATGGTCGAACAGCAGCACACTGAACTTGAAGCGATTTTAAGCAATATTGAAGATATTATACATATTACACCGTTTTCCACAGAGGCCTTTGAAGATGAGCTAAGCGCTGCTGAGAAAAAAGAATAGAAACTATTACCGCAGTAGAAGAACTAGATAATCAACTTTCAAGTGAATATGAAATGTTAAATTCTTTCTATGAATCCGTTCAATTTAGTGTAAATGGTTTGGAACAGCTGACTTCTCAAGGCGGCAGCGCTTATCAGCTCACTTTTGATGCCAAAGCTTACAAAAATAGCGAAGCATACGAAACACAGCAGCAAATTGATAAAGTTGCTACGGGGTATGTAGAGGGGAAAGCAGAACAAAAACAAGAAATTAAAGAAAGAAAATCAGCCATTGAAGCTGAGAGACAAAGACAAATCCAAGCCAATAAGCCGTGGTATGAAAAAGGCCTGGATATTGCAGGAGAACTTACGGGATACTATGATTTTAAACGAGCCGCAGACGGAGTCGATCCGGTTACACATAAAAAACTGTCTGCTACCCAGCGAGTCACAGCTGGAGCAATGGCAGCAGCTGGATTTATCCCGTTCGTAGGTTGGGCAGGACGAGCGGTAAAAGGAGGCAGCGTTATCTACAAAACGGCAAAAGGCATGAGTGCTGCGCATCATGCAATGGCTCTTTACCAAACACCTAAAGCGTTTAAAGTGCTTGAACAAACAGAAAAAGGATTGTATGGACTTGTCTTAACAAATGGCATGTATGAGTATACAATGGGGAAGGACTTACTAGGAAATAAGCTTACTAAAGAAGAGCAGCAGGCTAGTTTGTTTCAATCCTTTGGGGTTGCGGCAGGCGGTTTACTTGCTTCAAAAGCATCCACTCAGCTTGTCGAAAAAGGTGCACAGGCAGTTACGAAAAAGTTCAATGATATGCGCAACGTAGTTCGTACAAGTAAAGTTACTCAATATGGAAAAGACATTCAGCAGGCGATGCGAAAAATGCCAGCAGCTGGTATTGATAAAGCCAAAAAGATGTATGATGCTGTATTAGATGCGAAAGTACCGAGGTTCTTACCGCAGGAAGCACCAGTGGGTGTGAGTGTAGACTTTGCGCAGCAAACTGTACGGGATGTGTTGAAGAGTACGGCTAAAGATACGATGAATTTTATGGGGAAAGACTACTTTGACGGAAAACGTTGGCGTGATGCTAGGGGAAGGTTTATAAAGAAGAAGGATCCCAACCATGTTAGTAAGATGGAAAATAGCCAGGTTGAATCTTTAAAAGAAGATTCAAAAATTGATAAAACAACACATTCGATTTCGGTAGTAGAAAATAATACTAACAGATATAGCGGTACTGGAGTCAAAATTAATTCTGACTTAATAAAGAGATATATTAAAGATGTTGAAATGAGAACATCGAGAAAACTGTCAAAAAACCAAATAGAGAAGCTTAAAGAAGCGTTAAGAAATAAGGAATATCAAAAACTTTCTCCTATAGAAACCCGGAAGCATCGACGGGCATTTAATAAAATTAAAGACAAGCTCATTGAGGAATGGGAGATAAAAACGGGACAAAAATGGCCCACTTACAGTGAAGATATTATTTCAGAGAATACAGGTGAACCAGTTAGAAGAAAAGGCGATAAATATGATGCACATCATATAATTGAAAATAGCTTTCGGGGAGAACATGAATGGTGGAATATACACCCTGCAAAATTTCCAAATGAGCATCAGTCTGGTATACATGGTACGGGATCACCGGCTAATGAATTATTTAAAGGAGATAATTAAATTATGAGATACGATTTTGTTAAGAATCAAAAAGATAATCAATTTTATCCTGTAAGTAGAAATGATATTGAAGAGGTAGAAGGAACATTAGGGTTAAAGTTCCCTTTTGAATTAAAGAAGTTTCTTTTAGAGATTGGTTATGGCTTCCTTCAAAGATCAGAATATAATATCAATCGTATTATGGGGCCTTCTTCCATCAGAGATGCTAGATTAAAAGTTAATGATTTTGAATTTTATCCTGATATAGAAGTTTACGAAGATCTTGAAGAGGATAAATTAATATTTTTTGAAGCTAATGAAAGCGCGTTGCTACTAATAGAAATAAGTGAAGAGCAAAATAATGCTATTTATTATGATGATATAAAAATCGCAGATTCCTTAGAAGAATTTTTAAAGAAAATCATGGAAGATGATAAGTATTATATTGATTTAGAATAATACGATACTTATTTAATATTAAAGGCTTTATTTATATTAAACAATGAACAATAGATAAAATAAAGAACCCAACAAATAAAAAAATTAGCGAAAATAATAAATACTTATTCAAATTATAATAGAAAATTGGTTTATTTAAAGAGTGTATTAGACAAGTAGAACATTAATTTTCATTATTGGATAAGACTGTAACAAAATTTCTATATTGTATACTTCATATATCTTTAGTTAACATAATGTCTCTTTCCGGAACCAAGCAAGCAAAAGAACCCTTGCGGCAGTAGGGTTCAGCTAAGGGTTCCTTTGCTTGAGTATGCATCTTTTTATACACCGTTGATATGACTACGTTTTTTGGGTAGTTGAAAGAAGCGAGAATGTATAAAAAGAGCTCCTTTTATACATATGCTCGCATGAGAAAATATAGTATTTTCAGCAAAAATCTGTTATTATATGTCTGCACATGCATTTTATAGTAAAAAGCCACCTGTCCTGCAATTTACTGGATGGCTTTTTATTTTGTTAACGATAATATTTACTGAATTTTCTTTTTACAGATTCAGTTATAGATATAGTTAGTAGGGAGATAAGTGATGAAGTAAAAGCAGTAAAGCTAAGTGTCCCTACTCTCATACCCATCCTCCAATAAGGAAACTGACGATAACACCACCCACACTAATCACTCCTACACTTAAAGGCGCTATATACTTAATAGTAGGTTTTTTCTACTGAGTGCACATGAGAGTACAATTAAACTAGCAATCATAATTGTAGAAACTATCTGTAAGTCACCCATTATTAACAGCCTTTAAATTCAAGATATCCACACTAGCATATTCTCCTAATGAAGTATCAAATAACACCTTGCTCAATCATAGCATCAGCAACTTTTATAAATCCGGCAATGTTTGCACCTACGACAAGATTACCAGGAGCGTTGTATTCTTGAGCAGCTTTCTTGCTATTTTGGTATATGCTTTTCATAATCGCATGTAATTTGCTATCGACTTCTTCAAAAGTCCAAGAAAGCCTAGTGCTATTTTGAGCCATTTCTAATGCTGATACAGAAACACCACCAGCATTTGCCGCTTTAGCAGGGGCAAATAAAATATTGTTCTCTAAGAAAATCTCGACAGCTTCTAATGTAGATGGCATATTTGCACCTTCACCAATTGCTTTTACTCCATTGGAAAGTAATAATTCTGCAGAGTTTTGATCGATTTCATTTTGAGTAGCACATGGTAAAGCAATATCACATGGTACTGTCCAAATTCCATTAGAACTTTCCACATAAATCGCTTCAGGATGATCAGCTACATAAGTACTTATACGTTTCTTTTCTATTTCCTTAATGCGTTTAATTGTCTCTAAGTTAAGACCATTTTTGTCATAGATATAACCATTCGAATCGCTGCAAGCAACCACTTTAGCCCCTAGCTGCATCGCTTTTTCAATTGCATAGATTGAGACATTTCCTGACCCCGACACAACAACTGTACTGCCTTCAAAGCTAAGATTATTATCTTTTAACATTTCTTCAACAAAGTAAACTGTTCCGTATCCAGTGGCTTCTTTACGAGCTAAACTTCCACCATAACTAAGGCCTTTTCCTGTTAGAACGCCTGCTTCAAAGGTGCTACGCATTTTTTTATATTGCCCAAACAAAAAGCCAATTTCTTTACTTCCTACACCAATGTCACCTGCAGGAACATCCGTATCAGGTCCGATATATTTGCTAAGTTCTAGCATAAAGCTTTGACAAAAACGCATTATTTCTCCATCTGATTTTCCTTTAGGATCAAAATCAGCACCTCCTTTACCGCCACCAATTGGTTGACCAGTTAAAGAGTTTTTAAAAATTTGCTCAAATCCTAAAAATTTAATAATACTTGCGTTGACAGATGGATGAAATCTTAACCCACCCTTATATGGACCAAGTGCGCTGCTATATTGGACGCGAAACCCTCGGTTTACTCTAACATTTCCGTGATCATCGACCCACGGTACACGAAAAGTGATGACTCTCTCAGGTTCAACGATTCTCTCCAAAATAGCTTGGTTAATATACTGAGGATTTTTAACGAGAACAGGTATTAAAGAATCGAATACTTCTTTGACCGCCTGATGAAACTCACTTTCATTTGGATTTCGTTTTTTAACTGTTTCAAATACTTGATTAACATAATTTTGTACGCTTTCTGTATACGTCGATTGATTTTTTTCAATTGTTATCATACTTATCCGTCTCCTATTTATTAATTTATAATGAAAATTTTAAAAATTTTTCGTAATTTTTTAGAGTTGTTAGTATAAATATTTTATAATTGAAATAATGATCGAATCAATATAAAGAAACGATAATATCAATGCTTTTTATGCATTAACTAATAAGGAGGATATAAAATGGACTTTAGACAAATCCGTTATTTCATGGAGGTGGCTACACGCGAACACGTAACTGAAGCCGCCCACTCTTTACATGTAGCACAATCCTCGGTAAGTCGACAAATAGTAAATTTAGAAAATGAATTAGAAGTTGATTTGTTTATCAGAGAAGGAAGGAGGGTACATTTAACGCCAATTGGAAAAATATTTTTTGAACGAATGAAACATGCCATGAATGTGATAGACGATGCGAGACGTGAGGTTAAGGAATATTTAGATCCTGAAAAAGGAACAATACGCATTACTTTTCCGATAAGTTTAGCAGCGTATACATTACCAACTGTAATCTATGCATTTAGATTGCGCTATCCGGAAGCAAAATTTCAGTTGAAACAAGCGCTTTACCAGGAATTAATTGAAGGTGTGATTAAAGGAGATTTTAATCTTGGTCTGATAGGTCCACTTCCTCTCAAAGAAAAAAAACTTGAACAAAAAGTTTTATTTACGGAAAATATTGTGGTTCTTTTGCCAATTCACCACCGCCTTGCAAAAGAATCCTCCGTAAAACTTCAAGAACTAATAGACGAACCGTTTGTTTTATTACCTGAGGGTTTTGTCTTTCGAGATATTGTTGTAAATGCTTGTCAGAATCTTGGCTTCACACCAAATGTTGCCTTTGAGGGGGATGATATCGATGCGTTGAAAGGGTTAGTTTCTGCTGGTTTAGGTGTAACACTCATGCCAGAAGTCACGCTAGTCGATAGCTTGCCACGCTCAACAGTTAAAATACCATTGGTTGAACCAAATGTAACAAGGACTGTAGGGGTTATTACCCCAAAGGAACGGTCACTACTTCCAACGGAAAAGTTATTTTATGATTTTCTTCAGGAATTTTTCACTAGATTAGATGATTTTAAGAACTAATTTATACTTAAGAAAAAGCACGTAACCAGTATAGAAAAGTAATATATTACATCTTTAGTTACCATAATATTCTTTCTGGAATCCAAACCAAAAAGAATCCCTTAAAAAGAAGGGTTAAGATCATGAATTATGCAGCTTTTATACATATGCTTGTTTTATATAATAAATCGCTTTCATGAAGAAAATATGTTATATTTAACTTACTAACACACACATTTCATATCTAGTTTTATAAAAAGCTGCCTCTCCTGACGCTCCGAGGCAGCTTTTTATTTTGTTAATGGTAATAAATATTTTAACATCTTGTAATAGATCTAAATATTTTGTCCGCGAAAGTATACGTTTACGAACGGTTTTTGATTGACAAGAGGAAGAGAAACACAAAAGGAGTGTAAAAATAGAAAAAACTCGTCAACAAGAGGCTTTTATTTATCAAGACAAAAACTTCCTTTTTCTATAGATAAAAATATATCTAATAAAATATTCTTGTCATATCTCATAATAAACTTTATAAAAGCACTAATAAAAAATACATAGTATGTTATAAGCTTACAGTGTACAACGTACAACGCTGCCAGCATAAAGATTACTTAAACAGATGATTTGTTGTTGAAAATTACCAATCACTTTGATTATCAATTACTCAACAAACTATTGATATGTAGTATTAATTACATAAAAAATAAACGTTTATTTCTTTAGCTTTATGAGCAGCGACATTTAAACGAAATAGTTTTAGATGTCTATCTATAACTTACGATCAATATCACCTTTAATTAAGGAAAGCTGTTCTTGTTCTATTCTACATATTTCAAGAATTTCGTGACGTCCGTTTTCTGGCACTATACAACAGGGAGCATAGAAGGAAATATAAGCAATAAAAAGCGGTGAATCATAGCTTTATTAAGGTATTCTCATCATAAATAAAAATTTATATTGACAATGAAATGATATTCGTTTTATAATTATCTCGAATTAAAGATATTTTAATCAAAGATAAATTCAATTAAAATTAGAAGTAGAAAGTGATGATATTGAATAAAAGTTTAGCAGAAACCGTTTTTAACCTTTCAGAAAGCTTCTAAATTTAAAATCAAAAAGTTATTGAAGATTTCTTTATAGCTTTGGGTGATGAAGAAAAAAGCTGTCATTAGAATTTTAGGCAAAATACAGTATTGCTAACTATAATCATCAAAGTTAATAAAATGATAAAAAAATAGGAGGAATTAAAAATGATTAGTATTGGTTTATTATTAATTCGTTTAGTAATTGGATTGTCATTTATGGCCCATGGAGCTCAGAAATTATTCGGATGGTTTGGTGGTCATGGATTAAAAGGAACAGGAGGGTGGTTTGAGTCCATTGGAATGAAACCAGGTGTTAGAATGGCCTTGATAGCTGGGTTATCAGAACTTGTAGGTGGTGCTTTATTTGCTGTAGGATTTCTTACACCTCTTGCGGCTCTTATGATTGCTGGAACAATGTTTATAGCTATTATTAAAGTACACGGTCCAAACGGCTACTGGGCAACACAAAATGGTTATGAATATAACCTTACATTATTAGTTGTTGCTATTAGTATTGCTATAATCGGTCCAGGATACTACGCAATCGACGCCCTTATCTTCTAAAAGGAAAAATGGTAAAGTAAAGAATAATTTATTAAAAGTAGTTAGATACGTATACTTTGTTACTCTAGAAGTTAAACATATGAATTTTCGGATAATATCTCGAATTCGAGATATTATCAGTTTAATCATTTGAGTTTATTAAAGGGATATCTTTTATATAGCGTACCTAGGTAATTTTGGTTAGATTGAATATTCCATTGCTTTATGAAGGACAATTAAAATATGGTAAGGGAGAGATGAAGAATGACAAAAAAAACTACAGGAATCCATCATATTACAGCGATTGTAGGTCATCCACAGGAAAATGTTGATTTTTATGCTGGTGTATTAGGTTTACGCTTAGTCAAACAAACAGTCAATTTTGATGATCCGGGTACGTATCATCTTTACTTTGGTGATGAAGCTGGAAAGCCAGGAACAATTATTACCTTTTTCCCGTGGGCAGGAGCACGCCAAGGAGTAATAGGTGATGGTCAAGTAGGTGTAACTTCATACGTAGTGCCAAAGGGCGCCATGGATTTTTGGGAGCAGAGATTATCAAAATTTAATATTCCGATAACAAAGATGGAACGATTCGGAGAACAATATTTAGAATTTGACGATCCCCATGGTTTACATTTAGAAATTGTTGAAAGAGAAGCTGGTGAAAAAAACACGTGGCAATTTGGTGAGGTTACACCTGAAGTAGCGATTAAAGGCTTTGGGGGAGCAACATTATTATCTGCTCGTCCTGAAGAAACAGCCAAGTTATTAGAGGATGTTATGGGTCTTGAAAAAGTAGGTGAGGAAGGAGATTTCATTCGTTTTCAATCATCTGCTGATATCGGAAATATCATTGATTTAAAGCTAACGCCAATCGGTCGTGGACAAATGGGTGTTGGAACCGTTCACCATATTGCATGGCGTGCTGAAAACGATGAGGACCAGTTAGAATGGCAAAAACACGTAGCTAGTAATGGATATGGAGTCACAGCTGTACGAGATCGAAACTATTTTAATGCTATTTACTTTAAAGAACATGGAGAAATTCTATTTGAAATTGCCACAGATCCACCAGGTTTTGCACATGATGAGTCACAAGAAACAATGGGAGAAAAGTTAATGCTGCCTAAGCAGTATGAAACTCATCGAGCTCAGCTTGAAAGAGAATTGCTTCCTTTTGAAGTGAGAGAACTAGACTAAATTCGAGTCTGAGTGCTTATTTTGCTTTCAATTCATCAATCTAATCTATTTCAACTAAGAAAAAAATGATAAGAAAAGAGAGGTCTTTCTATAGAAAGACCTCTCTTTTCTTATGGAGCGTAGGGGATTCGAACCCCTGACCCCTTCGCTGCCAGCGAAGTATTCTCCCGCTGAACTAACGCCCCGATATGTAAGTTCTCTTTTATTTTATAAATCTCTATAACGTCTGTCAATTCGTTTTTTGTATATTTTCGAAATAAAGCAACAATTTTTTTAGGTTTCATTTTTTCCACACATTTATTTAGTATAACTAAAGGTGAATAAGTAATGATATCAATATTGTAAGCGTTAACTTATTGCGTTCATTACTTAATTTGTATAGATCTGATACTAGGGGGAGCATTGGGTGGAAGCAGTTAAATTAACACCAAAACCAAAA
Source organism: Priestia sp. FSL W8-0001 (assembly GCF_038050335.1). Classification (NCBI taxonomy): domain Bacteria; kingdom Bacillati; phylum Bacillota; class Bacilli; order Caryophanales; family Bacillaceae; genus Priestia; species Priestia sp. FSL W8-0001. The sequence continues at coordinate 2,035,162 of NZ_JBBPAL010000001.1, read as the reverse complement.
AGACAAAGAGAGGTACACAAAAAGAAAACCTCAGCCGCTATTTATCAAACAGTGTGGAGGTGGCATTTTTATGCAGGACTTATTTTTGCACCATTTTTAATCATATTAGCGTTTAGCGGTGCGGTGTATTTATTTAAGCCACAAATTGAGTCAGTTCTTTATCACGACCTGTATTACGTAGAAGAAAAAGGAGATATACTACCTTCAACAAAACAAATAGATGAGGTCCAAAAAGCGTATCCAGAAACAGCTATTACTTCAATAAAATATTATGATGATCCACTTCGTACAGCTGAGATTGGGATTATGACAAATGGAGAGATGTCTTCAGCATTTATAAATCCGTACACTGGAGAAGTAGCTGGAACTCTCTCAGATGACGAGAAATTCACGACTATTTTCAAAAAGATTCATAGTGAATTGCTCATTGGCGGAACGCTTGCCAATCGACTTGTAGAGCTAGCTGCCTGCTGGGCTGTTATTCTATTAATTACGGGTCTGTACATATGGTGGCCAAGAAATAAAGCGTCGATATGGGGAACAGTTTTGCCAAGGTTTAACCGAAAAGGAAGAATATTTTGGCGAGATATGCACGCTGTTCCTGCATTTTGGCTATCGTTATTTATGTTAATTTTAATTCTAACAGGACTTCCTTGGTCAGGAGTGATGGGAGAGCAAATTAATCGACTTGCTACGTATTCAAACACGGGCTACCCACCATTTGCACATAGCTTTGGTGAAAAGCCTGAATCAATTGTTAAAACAAAAGACGTAGCAGAGGATATACCGTGGGCTGCAGAAAACATTCCAGTTCCCAATTCATCTGTTACTGGCTACGTGCCGCTTTCTCTTGAGAAAGTGACTGATATAGCACAAGCTGAAAAAATTCAAAAGCCATATACAATTTCAATGCCTCAAGGTGAAAAAGGTGTTTATACCATTTCAACATCTCATACTAAGCCCGGCGATAATGCAACTCTTCACGTTGATCAATATTTAGGTGCTATTTTAAGCGATGTTCGCTTTGATGATTACGGTATTATGGGAAAAGGAATTACAATGGGAGTTGCGCTTCATGAAGGAAGGCTATTTGGCGTAGCAAATCAAATTCTCGGCCTCATTACGTGTCTTGGATTAATTGGTTTAATTGTTAGTTCGTATGTTATGTGGCGTAAGCGAAAACCTCAAGAAAGTTCCGGAGCACCACCTAAGTCAAAGGACTCCAAAGTGACAAGAGTTGTTTTCTTTATCATGCTTGGACTCGGGATCGTCATGCCACTTGTTGGAATTTCAATTATTGCGGTATATTTGTTGGATAGGTTTGTATTTTCAAAGATACCCTCTGTTCAAAATTAAGTGCGTAACTTTTCGCTGCTTGCCTTGTTTCATGGCAAGCAGTTTTATTATACGTAATAACCTTCAAATATGTTAAAATAGTAAAAATATTCATTCGAAAACTTGGAGGCTATTATGAAATACGACGTAATTGTAGTTGGAGCCGGCTCAATGGGAATGGCAGCCGGTTATTTTTTAGCAAAAAAAGGGCAAAGAGTTTTACTTATTGATGCCTTTGATCCACCCCATGCGAGCGGAAGCCATCACGGCGAGACGCGCATTATTCGCTATGCATACGGAGAAGGAGAAGAGTACGTACCGCTTGCACTCCGAGCAAAAGAGCTGTGGGAAGAGCTAGAAAAAGAAAGTGGACGATCGTTCTTTTTAAAAACGGGAGTACTGAGCGTAGGAGAAGAGACCTCATCGTTTATTCAAACCGTCATTTCAAGTGCAAAAACATATAGTCTACCACTTGAAGTGTTAAACGCAGTTGAAATACATACGCGATTTCCTGGAATCACTGTTCCGGATTCGTTCATTGGCTGTTTTGAACCAACCTCAGGCGTTTTAAAATGTGAAGATGCTATTCGCACTTACAAAGAGTTTGCGTTAAAATACGGAGCTGAGCTGTTAACTAATCATCCTGTGAAAGGTATCAAAGTAACAGAAGATAGCGTAAAGGTGCATACAGGTGACAACGTATATGAAGGTAAACGTTTGGTTCTTTCTGCCGGAGCCTGGTCCAAAGAGCTGTTAGCTAAGCTAGGACTCAATCTTCCTGCAACACCTATCCGCAAGACCTTTGCGTGGTTTGAAGCAGATGAAAAATTTTACGGAGAAGGGAAATTCCCTGCGTTTTCATTTGATACAAAAAGTGGGATGTACTATGGGTTTCCAAGCATTGACGGAGCGGGTTTAAAACTAGGCCGTCATGATGGCATTCAGCAAGCCCAAAATCCAAATGAAGAGATGGCGCCTTTTAACGATGGAGATCGTGCAGAACTGGAAAACTTACTTCGTAGCTATATGCCGCAAGTAGGAAAGCTGAAGTTCGGCAAAACGTGTATGTACACGATGACACCAGATGAAAACTTTATTATTGATACGCACCCATTGTATAAAAACGTTGTGTTCGCAGCAGGGTTTTCAGGGCACGGATTTAAATTCAGCAGCGCTGTTGGTGAAGTAATAAGTGATCTTTTGACTACAGGTAAAGCACCGTATGACTTATCATTATTCTCAGCAAGTAGATGGGAGGTAGAATAATGAAATTTTCAATTGTAGACGTATTTTCGCAAGGAAAGTATACGGGAAACCAGCTAGCTGTTTTTAAAGAAGCAGGACATTTATCAACAGAAGAGATGCAAAAAATTGCCAAGGAAATTAATTTCTCTGAAACAACGTTTATTCTATCAAATGAGCCTACTGAAAAAGGGTATCCTGTCCGTATTTTCACACCAGGATTTACTGAAAAAGATGTAAATGTAGATGCTCCTCCTCTGTTTACAGATGTTTTTTGGTTAGGCTACATGCATGAGATGACAATGCACGGGTTAGCTGGATATAGTATATCTTTTAGTGTGTCGACCAGAAAAGATATACGAGATCACTATTTCCAATGCAACATTGATGCTATGGGGATTTATAATAAGTCGATTGAAATTCTTTTATCCAAAGGTATTTATCAACAATCTCCCTATTTTTCTACATCTCAAAGGAGTCAATCAGTTACAGAGATAGGATATGTTATGGATTTATTCGGAGATAAAAGACCTTTAAATTCAATGGAAGCGGGAAACATTTTTTTTAATCTAAAAAAGAGTATTGCGGCTAAGGCTCTCGTCATTGGATTTAAACAAGTAATTAAAGATAAAGACATTCATAAATTTATGGATAATTGTTTACGTACAGTTAATAAAAATATAAATATTTTCTCTTCTATCCTTCAGTATGAAAACCTTAAACCTCCCCAATTATTAGACAATGAAATTACAAATTCTGATGTAGCTCCTTTTTCAGATAAATTAATGGTGTTTCATACTGGATTTTTATTTAATTTAGCCACCACGTATTATGCTGCAGCTATGGTAACAAGTATGAGGATAGATGTGGCTGGACATTGTGACGCCTCTATTTTTCGGGATTTGAAAACGATCTCATCTTTTGGGAGAATTATGATTAAAAAAGGGTGGATAGAAAAACTACCAGAGGCGGATGATCGTAAAGAGTTACCTAATAATTAACGAAAGTTTTTACTTTTTTATAAATGTTTAAGATGGATTGTCAACACTAAACTAGACAGTTTTCTTAAGGTGCGTAAATTTGTATGCCACTGGACTTAAATAATCTAAAGTACCGTGGATGCGTAGATGGTTAAACCAGTGCACATAATCTGTAAACTCTCTTTGTAACTCTTCTAAGCTATCAAAATGACGTTTCTTTACGAACTCTGTTTTGATGATTTTGAATGTTGCTTCTGCTACTGCATTATCATACGGACAGCCTTTCAAACTTAGAGATCGCTTGATGTTAAACGTTTCTAGGGCCTCATCAATGACTTGGTTCTTATATTCTCTTCCTCGGTCAGTATGGAACATTTGAACCGTATGTAAATTACCTTTTATTGACGATAGAGCTCGATAAACTAGTAAAGCATCTTTGTTCTCACCTGTACTAAATCCAACGATCTCCCGATTAAAGAGATCAACAAATACACATATGTAATACCATTTTCTGTTGACTCTTACATAAGTTAGGTCGCTGACCACGACAATCAATTCTTCCTCTTGTGTAAATTCACGATTTAACTCATTCGCTTGATCACTTTCATTTGGTTTATCCTTATGGGGTTTAAATTGAGCTACAGTATAAGCTGAAACAAGTCCTTGTTCGTTCATAATTCTGCCGATTCGACGACGAGAAACCAATTTCCCTCTTTTCTTTAGCTCATGCTTTATCTTTCTCGCACCATAATTTTGGCGGCTTTGATGGAAAATTTCTATGATGTCTGAAGTTATATCATCTTCATTCTTTCGTTCTTTTGCTTCATAATAATACGTACTTCTAGGGAGTTGTAGGACCTTACACATTGCTGATATCGAGTATTTATGCTGGTTGTTCTTAATCACATTTACTTTCGTCCTAGTATCAGCGCGGCTTGCTTTAAAATATCATTCTCCATCTCTAATTGCTTATTACGTTTCCTAAGTTCCTGCAGCTCTTTTTGTTCGGGGCTGAGGTTATCCTTTTCTTTGAAGGAACCAGAGGACTTACTTTGATTAATCCACTTATCAAGCGAAGATGGTGTTAACTCATATTCTCGAATGATGTCTTTACGAGGCTTTCCATTCTGAGATAGCTGCACGATCTGTTGCTTAAATTCTTCGGTAAACGTTCGACGTACTTTTTTTGTCATGTAGATTCTCCTCATAACTGATTAGTATAGTTAATTCTACTTGACCTTAAAATTTCTGTCTAACTAAGTGTAGCCGATCCAGAACATAAATATTATGACCTGCAACAAAATTATTTCTGCCTTGTTATGAGTGAAAACTTTCAGTCAATCAAGTTAGAGGAACCAGAGATGCAAAGTTTATTTGGTGTTAAAAATGAAGAGGAATTTAAAGCAACCAAACAGCTCTTAAGTGACTGGTTAATTAAAACAAATGCTTATAGAGAAGCAATTCTTCAATCTCTTAATGAACATAAAGAGCATGGTACAAAAGAAGGAAATGAAGATACTAAAAAAACAATTACATTCTTAAAGGAGTTATTAGAACTGAAAACAATAGACATAGAGCAAGCGCCTATCTAAGGAACGGTTTATTATTTTCACTATCCGGTATAGTAAAGAAGCTCCAGAACTAATTTAATCGTTCTGGGGCTTCCTTGGAGTTAGTATAGTTTCATGGACACCATTTAATTAAAATACCTTTAAGCTTTATGAAGCCTGTATTACACATAGCTAAAAACAGATAATTGCGATGATTACCTGGATATGAGATGAATAATACATAGGTTACGCTAATCAAATTTCTTTATCTTAATTATCACCCAATAAGAGGAGCAAATAAATGTCTAGTTCTAAAAGACAAATGATAGACGCTGCTTTAGCTCAACATTATAAAAGAGGAGGTGGTTCAAACGGGATAGAGCTGAAACAAATTGAAAACCTTTAATCCTAATTTGAAATAACTTCGTCCAGAAAAGATTTACCTCGAAAGGAATCTTTTCTGGACAAGTACAGTATTAACAAAAACTTATAGATTAATAGGTTTTAGATGTCGCAATTGCTTGTTCAAGGCTAGAGACAATTGAGATTTTACTGAAATCAATCCCGATTTGAATAGCAGTTTGTGCAATTTCAGGTCGAATACCTGATAGTGTAGCTTTTACACCTATTAAGCTTAATGATTCAATTAATTGAAAGATTTGATGAGCCACCATTGTATCAATAATGACTACTCCGGATAAATCAAGCAAAAGGTGACGAATCCCCTTATCTACACATTGATTTAAAGTGTTCTCAAGAATAAACCTAGCGCGGTCTGTGTCAATCTCACCTACAATAGGAAGTAAGGCTAAGCTTGAACTCAATGAGATGATAGGTGAGCTCAGTTCTATAATCAGTTCTTGCTGAGCCTTCAATCGTAGCTGAGAATGCGCATGGTATTCTCTAGTGAATACAGTCATGACGTAATTAAAGTTTTTAATCACAACACGATTCCACCTATTGATTGTTTCTTGTGAATACGTTTCACTACTTGTCCGAACAAATTCTTCAATTAAATCCAAATACTGATTTTACGTAACGAAAAACTCATGTAAAATGACGTCGATTGGCGTGTTTAAATGTTCTTCATCTTTTGAAATTGAATTAATCCATTCATCGAAGTGAATGGAAAACTGTTCACTTGACTCGTTATTATCAAAGACTTTACAAAATCGAATATGAAATTCATGGTTTTGCTGTTTTACTTTATCAATTACGAGTGGATCATTTGAAGCATATACACCTAATGAATTTTCTTTGTCTAATGATTCATACCAGTTTTCAGTCAAAGACCATGTGCGTTCAACTAAAAAATGATATAATTTGTGATTTCTATGCATCGGTTATTATCTCCTTATACAAGTGATGGCCATCATCGATCTTTCATGTTGTAAACAGTAAAGTCGTTATTATCTTATAAAGAAAAAAGCCCTGGATTTAAAGGGCTTTTTCTGCTCTTAAATTATTGTGCATGCAGTTTTCACTTTATTAAATTTAAAATAGACTGCTTTGTGCTTGTTTATCTTAACATATTAATATAGAGAAAAATACCTTTTTTAGTGTATATATGCTCACAAGGAGTATTTTGCTAACAGCAGTTAACTTAGCTTGAAGGGGGTATAGTATAGCTTTACAGACAAGCATTCAAAGCGTAGAATGACTCTAACGAATAGACAATTTACTATTTTAAGAATCTTAAAATGTGGGTTGATCTTATATAAGGGAGCGTCCACAATTGGAAAATCAGTTTTCTCAATTAATAGAGAACAACGAAAGCGTTCATATTTATTATAATATTAACGATAAAAGAAATTATTTGGACAATCTAGTGCCGTATATTGTTTCAGGTGTAGAACAAGAAAGACATACGTTAGTAATTGAAAGTGAAAGATTAATTCCGCTCATTTTTAAAAAGTTAGAGGAAATGCTAACTAAGGAACAATTAACATATATACACATTCTACGTTTCTTTTTGTTGGCTTATGCTGCAGTCTATTTGACGTTTTGTTTCGGTCAATTCTTTCGTTGAGATCCGCTTCTAGCTCCACAAAATATATCGTACCGCATTTTGATTCAAAAATGTCGCATACTTCTTTAACAAAATCCCAATCGCTTTGCATATCAAACGCCCATACATAAGTGAAAATTATACCTTCTGCGTCACTTTTTGCAACAGCTTCAAAGATTTCTTTACGGAACAAATCTACTAATCTCCACATTTCTTCGTTGAATTGAAACAAAGGAGCAAGAAGCTCAATAGTCATATGGTTATGAAACAGCTTCAGTCCCGTACTTTTCTCTAACTCTTGTCCTACCGTCATTTTCCCAACCGCCTGTGGGCCGAATATGAGAACGAACTTCATCTAGTTTCTCCTTTCTGCCGTAAGCTTACTAGATTATCATTATATACATTTGGTAAATTTTATCACAAATAAACAAACAGCGGAAGAAGAGATTCCAACAACTAACAATTTACCGTAGAGGTGCGGAATTGCACCAACTCCAATCAAGAATGATAGCATAGCTTCTTCATAACCACGGCTTCTGCTTATCTCAAAAAAGCATTAAAAAAGGATGAAGGTATACAATACCCTCATCCTTGGATTTATATTTCTGCTGAACATCTTGAAAACAAAACAATTTCATGATAAATTAGTATAGATGCGTATCTATATTTGTTATCGATTATAATTTTCCCTACTATAATTATAATATAGAAATGATGCGCTAGTCAACTATTTTTTAAGGGGTGTTTGCGATGGGTTCGGAACTTCAGCAGGAACAAAAGCGCGTAGACGACGTTACGGAAAGAATTAATGAAGAAATAAATAAGCTAGAAGAAGAGACGACAAAGCGTAAAGAAGAAGTCATTCATATTCGCAAGCACTTTTGGGATGAGGTTAAGGTAAATACGGATACGTTTGATGATTACCTTGAAACGATTATTGGGTTACGTCAGGAAGCTCAGGCGCTATCAGTAACTCAAAGTACACATAAACATTCCTCTAAGCGATTATCCACGTTGCATCGGATGAAAGAACTTCCTTATTTCGGTCGTATTGATTTTACAGAAGAAGGAGATTCAGCTCCTGAAAGCATTTATATTGGAATTGCTGCTCTTAATGACCAAACCGGAGATGATTTTTTGGTTTACGATTGGCGAGCGCCTGTTTCCAGCGTCTATTATGATTATCAGCCTGGGCCGGCTCATTATATGACGCCTGGTGGCATGATTCAAGGTGTGCTTGAAAAGAAATGGCAGTACCTTATTCGTAACGGGGTGATTCAGTCCATGTTTGATACAAGTTTGACGATTGGAGATGAAATCTTACAGCAGGTTTTAGGTAAAGGTACAGATAAGCAAATGCATAGTATCGTTGCGACAATTCAAAAAGAACAAAATAAAATCATTCGCCACGATAAAGGACGATTATTGATTGTTCACGGGGCAGCTGGAAGCGGAAAAACCTCGGCAGCTCTGCAGCGAATTGCGTATTTATTGTATAAATACCGAGACCACATCAATGCGGATCAAATTATTCTGTTTTCACCTAACTCTATGTTCAGTAGCTATGTTTCAAACGTACTACCAGAGCTTGGAGAAGAAAATATGCAGCAAGTGACGTTTCAAGAGTATTTAGACCACCGCTTAAGTAAAGCATTTCAAGTAGAAACGCCGTATGAACAGTTAGAATATGTTTTAACAGCTAAAAAGACATCTTTCTATCAATCGAGGCTCGCAAGCATACGCTTCAAAGCATCTACACGCTTTTTCGAAGCTGTTCAAGCCTACAGAAAATCGCTTGAATCAGAAGGGATGCTATTTAACGACGTTGTGTTTAGAGGGAAAGCAGTTGTAACAGCAGAAGAAATGGTAGAACGATTTTACAATTTTGATACATCTCTCCGCTTTCATAATCGACTTGAAAAGTTAAGAGATAGGTTATTGAAGCAGCTAACTGACTTTCAAAAAACCGAAAGCAAAAAGCCTTGGGTTCAAGACGAAATCGAGCTTTTAAGCAATGAAGATTATCATAAAGCACATGCGTATTTAGCTAAAAAACGCGGATTTAAAAGAGAAGACACCGCTGATTACGATATGGAACCACAAGCGCTTGCAAGGCTGATTGTGCGTCAAAAGCTAAAGCCGCTGCGAAGCAAAATTAAAGCGCTGCAGTTTATTGATTTTATCGGAATATACAAACAGCTGTTCACGAATTCTCTTGAAATAACGAAACACTTAAAAGACAAGGCGCCTGCTAATTGGCCTGACATTTGTGACATCACGGTCGATACGTTAGAGAAAGATAAGCTTTTTTATGAAGACGCTACGCCGTTTTTACTTCTAAAAGAAATCATTGAAGGGTTTCAAATAAACAGCGCTATTAAGCATATCGTCATTGATGAAGCGCAGGACTATTCGCCGTTTCAGTTTGAGTTTTTAAAACGTTTATTTCCAGCTGCACGAATGACAGTACTTGGTGATTTCAACCAGGCCATTTTTGCTCATGCAAGTGAAAATGCCGACTTTAAACTATTAACGAACCTTTATGGTGAAGAGCAGACGGAACTGATTAACATTACAAGAAGCTATCGATCGACAAAACCAATCATTGAGCTGGCGAGAAGGCTTGTGCCGAATGGAGAAACAATCGTTCCATTTGAGCGCGAAGGTAAACGACCTGCTCTTACACAGCTGTCAGATTATGATGAGCTCCATCAAGCAATTGCCTCCAAGGTTGATGAGTTCAAGAGCGAGGGCTACAACAGTATTGCAATTATCTGTAAGTCTGCAGAAGAAAGCGCATCTGCGTACTTATCTTTAGCTAGCATTAAAGATCTGAAGTTGTTAAAAAGCAACTCTCTTGAGTATGAGCAAGGAGTAGTAGTGGTTCCTGCGTACTTATCAAAAGGAATTGAATTTGATGCCGTTATCATCTACAACGCATCAGAGAAAGTCTACGCTGAAGAAAGTTTACGCCGTACTTTTTACACAGCTTGCACAAGAGCCATGCATGATCTTCACCTATACAGCGTAGGGAAAGCAAGTCCGTTTTTAGACAAAGCCCTTCTTGAAAGAGCGCTTGACGCTTAGGGCAATAAAAGATATTTACTTCTTCTAAATATTGGGTTATGATGGAATTATCATGGAGATATATGGAAGGAGCATAATGCAGATGGCTGGCATTCAATAATGGTTAATTAACAAAATGAATAGACAAATTCCCTTTTTTTACGAAAGGGTTGTTTTTCATTGTTACCATTATAGGATACGCCTAAGCTTATGTATGAGAAGACAAAAGAGCGGGTGCCTATTAGCATCTGCTTTTTTTGTTAGTCCATATCTCCAATCGTACGTTGGTTGGCGCGTCCGCAAGGAGATGCAAATATGTCTAAATTAACAAACAAAATTGCTGTTATAACAGGAGCAAGTCGAAGCAAAGGGATAGGCTCAGCCATTTGTATAGAGCTAGCCAAAGTGGGGGCAGATATCTTCTTTACTCACTGGTCTCCTTATGATCGACAAATGGACTATTTTGAAGAAGAAGATACAAGTTGGTCAAAAGAGTTAGTAACCGAAATTAAAAAATATGGCGTAAGATGCGAAGCGCTGGCACTTGATTTATCTAAACCTGATGCACCAGCACAGCTTCTTGAAGAAGTTCAAAAGCGACTTGGGACACCTTCTATTTTGGTGAATAATGCCACTCATTCCATTGACGTAGACTTCCGGAATCTAAATGCAGAAGTTCTTGATAATCACTATGCAGTGAACGTTCGAGCCACCTGTCTTTTAACCGCTGAATTTGCGCGGCGATTGGATGGCAAACATAGTGGGCGAGTCATTAATATGGTATCCGGACAAGATAAATCACCTGAACCAGGAAACCTTGCATATATCGCAACAAAAGGTGCAGTATCTACATTTACAAAATCAATCGCGATTGAACTTGCTTCTTTAAATATTACGGTAAATGCTGTAGACCCTGGTCCAACCGATACAGGCTGGATGAATGAAGAGTTAAAGCGAACTTTACTACCTCGCTTTCCAATGGGAAGGATTGGCGCGCCTACTGACGCAGCAAAACTTATTGCCTTTCTAGCTAGTAATGACGCAGCGTGGATTACCGGACAAATTATTCACTCTGACGGTGGTTTTTTGTAAATAAATCAATTTTCTTGTCCGCTAACATCAATTTTGGCATTTTTTCATACTATAGATTGAGGTGAGACTATGCCAAGAGTTCAGTATAAGGATTCAGACGTTGCATTAATGGCTAGAATGATACGAGCGGAAGCAGAAGGTGAAGGACAGCAAGGAATGTTATACGTTGGAAATGTCATTGTAAACCGAGTAAAAGCGAATTGCCTTGACTTTAAAGGTCTACGAACAATTCCGCAGGTTATTTATCAAGTGCAAGGAGGTAACTATTCCTTTGAAGCTGTTCAAAAAGGGAATGCTTTTTATCAACGAGCAAGAAGTACAGAGAAAAGATTAGCCAAGAAAACGCTTGATTTTTGGCGTGAGTATCCTGCAAAATATGCGCTTTGGTATTTTAACCCATACGGTCCGTGTCCTCCAACTTGGTACGGCCAGCCATTTGCAGGTCAATATAAAAACCACTGCTACTACGAGCCGCAGCCGAATACGTGTGACAGTGTGTATACTGGATCGTAAAGTTAATTTAAAATAAAAAAGAGTTCATCGCCTTTATATTTTAAAGATGAGCTCTTTTTTTGTTTTAAAACCGCAAAAAGTTTTGAGGCGTAACACGATATTTTCTACTACATTAGTATAGCTATGTCCAAGGGGATTTTGAAATCTCGGTACAATATAGAAAAATTTAATATCATTGTTTCGAAATATATACTCTAGACGCTCAAGGTAAATTCCTTCCATGGCTAGCTCAATACCAAAAGTAGCAGCTTGATGCAGGGTAGCGGATTCAATAAAGCCAAAATACGTGGGCTGCTTAATGAGAATATTGCTTTTTCCATTTGGGAAAGGCATTGAGACTAATAGATTAAGAGCTTGCTGAGAGCCAGATACAATAAATAATTTGTCTGGATTGGTAAAAACCTGTAGAGTTTGCAAATAGTTCACAAGCTGAACTCGTAGTGAATAAAGACCTTGCTGTTCAGAATAAGTAAATAGTTCTTCTTTATATAGATCTATCGCTTGGTACTGTTTTGGCGTTTCCTTTACTTACGAGCTGGGCAATGAAAACTCTACCTGTATCTCACGGAGCTGTAGAATTAGCACTTTTACCCTTAGCCACAGCAGGCTTTGCGATCATTAGAGCAAATGAAGCTCCTTCGCTTACGTTTTGGATTTCAAGCTTAATCGGCTCTTTGTCAGTCAGTTTCTAGCCTATGTAGCTTGGTACAGCGGAATGGCGATGGGCGGCATTTTAAAAATAAGTCAAATTCAATATCTACAGCCGTTTCTGATGATTGTTTTTGCAGCGCTCTTTTTGAACGAATCTATTACATTCTTTACAATTGTAACGGCTGTGGTTGTAGTAATAGCAGTCATTGTAGGTAAAAATACTGGAGTCACGAAGAAAAGTTCTGCATCAATCAAACAATCAAGATAGATGCCGTAAATATGTATAGAAAAGAATAGTTTATAGGCTTGTATCCGTTACCAACTCTCCCATCTTTCATAAGCTAATAGAGAAGGGAGAGACAAGTCATATGAAAAAGATTTATCTTGATGCCGGCCATGGCGGCAAGGACTCAGGTGCAGTCGGTAATGGCTTATTAGAAAAAAATCTTGTTTTAAAGCTTCAGCAATACATGATTAGTTTTTTGAATACAAATTATACTGGTTTTACACTTCAAACAACGCGCACAACGGATACGTTTTTAAGTTTGTCAGAACGCGCTTCTAAAGCAAATGCTTGGGGAGCTGATGTATTCATGTCTATTCACGTAAACGCTGGTGGTGGTACAGGCTATGAGGATTATATTTACAATGGATCCGTCAGCTCAGCAACCGTAAACTATCGCAATCGCGTGCACGAACAGGTCATTCCTGTACTAGCAGCTTACAACCATACAAATCGAGGCAAAAAAGCAGCAAACTTTGCGGTTTTACGCTTAACGAATATGCCAGCTGTTTTAACTGAAATTGCGTTTATTGACACAACGAAGGATGCAAATCTTTTAAAAAATGAAGCTTTCTTACAAGCGATGGCAAATGCATACGCAAGAGGGATTGCGGTGTATTTAAATTTACCTGTTCGCCAATCAACGGTTTATACCATCCAAGCAGGAGATACGTTTTATAAAATTGCGAATATGTATAACATTACCGTTGAAGCGCTGAGAAATGCGAATCCTGGCGTTAATCCAACTACTCTACAGATTGGCCAGGAAATCTATGTTCCTGTGCGCACATATATAGTAAAAGCAGGAGATACGCTGTATAAAATCGCAAGGATGTATAGCGTAACAGTTCAACAAATCCAAGCAGCGAACCCAGGTATTGACCCATCTGCACTTCAAATTGGTCAACAAATTAGGATTCCTTCATAAAAAAGTAGAAAAAGGGCTTATCTTTAAGCTCTTTTTCGCTTATAATAGCGCTTTAGAGTAGGTGTTTAGGTTCATTTTTTTTGAATCTCTTTTTATAGACGGAAAAAAATTCTATAATAGACATAAGGAGGAGAGGTATGTACATTGTTTATATTATTGGCACAATCTTAATTCTAGGGTTAATAACGACTTGTATTTACCTTTATCGCCGAAATGTACAAGTCGAAGAGAAGTATGTTACCCAGCTGGAGCTAGCACAAAAGGAAGCGGCTGTTTCCATCGCTGCTTGTGAAGAAGAATACAAACAGAAGAAACAAGCTGATTTAACAGAGAAAGAAGAGCACTACAAAAATATTATCAGAGATTTACGAGAAAAACATACGGCTCAGCTAATTAAATCGACAAAGTATATAAAAAGCTTGGAAGCTTTTTCGAAAAATAAAGGTGAAATTGTTATTCATAAAACGTTAACGACATTACAAACAAACTTAATTCATAAAAATAAAATTACAGCTGATGACATGATTATTATGGGAAACGTTTTTATGCCTTATTACATGAACGAACAGCTATTTATTCGACAAATTGACCACGTTGTTTTAATGAAAACTGGTATTTATTTGATTGAAGTGAAGAACTGGAGCGGAGATATTCTTTATGGTATTCGAAAAGACCAGATTCATGAGCTGTCATTTTTAGTCGATTCACTATCCACTCGGGTAGCACGAACAGAAGAACAAACCTTTGTATTTACGAAAACAAGTGAAGGTGAGATTAAAGTAATGAGTAAGCCTCATCCTGGAAAAGAAGTCCAGCAACACGCGGCTAGCTTAAAGTCTTACTTGCAAAAATTACGTCGCGATATACCTGTAGTAACACCAATCGTTTATTTTAACGGTGATTATAATACGAGTGTAAAAAACTACTCACAAAACCATTCACTTTGCTTTTCTACTAAAGATGACCTATCTGTCTTTTTCACTGAACAGTTAAAACAACAGCCTATCTATACAACAGAAGACTTAAAGATGTTTAAAGAAACGCTTGAAAAAGCAAGTTATCATTTCATTCATTCCTAGTTGTTAAAACGAACACAGCTTACTAAGGTAAAAGAGTAGTATACGTATTGACTAAAATGGAAAGTAAATACCTAAAATATGTTGTGTAAAAAGTGCTTTTATAAGCACTTTTTTTCATCAAGAAAGGATGGGAACCAATTGAATGTTCGTCAAATTTCAAAAGAAGACACGTGGCAACTTAGGCAAAGCGTAATGTGGCCGGATAAGAATATTGAGTATGTGAAAATAGACAACGATCATGAAGGAATTCATTACGGGCTATTTGATCATAATGAGCTTTGTTCAGTAATCTCACTCTTTGTCCAAGGTGATACAGCTCAGTTTCGTAAATTTGCAACTGATACAAGTCGTCAAGGAAAAGGCTACGGTACGACTTTACTAAATTACGTCATAAATGAAGCGAAAGAGATGAATACAAAAATAATTTGGTGCAACGCCAGAAAGAACAAGACCACCTACTATAAAAGATTTGGTTTAACGCCTTCTAATGAGACGTTTCAAAAGGGCGGCGTTGACTATGTTATTATGTCAAGACACCTATAATTTTGTTTGATTTTGAAAAAATATCCTGATATGGTGCTATAATGTAAATATCGATGATTATAGTAAAGCAGGTGAAATGAATGGATCTAGGTTATAAAGACAAAGCCGCGCACCATGCGATGGGCTTTGAATCAAGCTATGACTATTATGATGAGCAGTACAAGATTAACGACAATCCAACTGTTTGGCGCTATATGAACGCAGATCATTTTGAGTCCTTGCTATCTACAAAATCACTATTTTTCACAAAGCCCACTGCGTTTCTAGATCCTCTTTCTACGAATTGCATGATGTGGAATATGCGCGATGTTGATAAATCCATGTTTGCAACCACTGAAGATTTAAAAAGCTATCTTGAAAAGGTCTATGAATTTTCTGCATTGTCCTCTTGGCATATAAATGAGCATGAGTCAGCAGGGATGTGGGATTTGTTTTTGAAATCTCAAGATGGCATCGCCATTCGCACGACATACGACCGATTATTAGGAAGTATTAAGGATTTACGCTATAAAGTTTTTGCGCGTAAAGTTCAGTACATTGATTTTGCTAAAAAGCAAGTGAGTGAAAATATCTTTGATACGCTTTTTTATAAGCGAAAATCGTACAGCTATGAAAACGAACTGCGGTTGCTTATTATCGCAAGTCGCATTGATGCATGGAAGAGCCAACAGCTATTTATTAAAGAAGAAATCTATGCTAGCGAATGGCAATCGCGTATGGACGCTTTAAAAGAAAGATCTTTTGCATTTTCTCATCTGCACGGAAATCTTGTACGCTGTGACCTGGCTCATTTATTTACAGAGATATACGTATCACCCAAAAGTTCTCCTGCTTTTGTTCAAAAAATAAAAGCGTTATTATGCGAGCACGGCTTAGCCTATAAGGATGTTATTCAGTCTGATTTAGCGAGAGACTATATATATTAACCGTATGAAATTTCTCTTCTCACTCCATTATAAGAATGGAGGTGTAGATGATGAAGCAACCGGTTGTAATCTGTCCAAAATGTCAGTCTGCAAGCGAATTAGGATCTGTGTTAACCGCACAGTCCAATCAAAACGTCATTTATCATTGCTCACAATGTGACTATCAGCTTCGCAACGTATATACGAATAAAGGGTGATGATCTAACAAGAAAAGTCAAGGTGTTGCAACACTTTGACTTTTCTTGTTGTTCGTAGTTCAATAAGTTTTATAGTTAAAAAGAAAGGGTACTTCACATGAGAGAACATAAGAGGTGGGTTGACGTCCTTAAGGGGGTTGGCATTTCTGCTGTCGTTATAAGTCACAGTGGACACGAACTGGCGCAGCATTATCTATTTTGGTTTCATATGCCGCTATTTTTTATGATTAGCGGCTATTTATTTTTTGAAAAACAAAGTCTTAATTCATTAAATAGGTGGGTTGTCAAAAAAACGATTATCCTTATGGTTCCATACGTATCATTTGGGCTTTTGATTCTAGGATATATTACATGGAAGACTAATGACTTTGCGGCTATTCCTTCCACTTTAGAATCCCTTCTATATGGAGGAAGAGCACTAGGTTTTTATTACGGCGTTTTTTGGTTTGTTCCATGCTTACTTTTAACACAAATTTTATTCGGCTATTTGGTTTTCTTTATACAATCCAAGCTAATAAAAATAGTTATTTTTATGACCATCTATGTAATGGCATATTTGTATTCTGTTTCAAAAATTCACACACAATTTATTATGCCTTGGAGTATGGATACAGTTCTAATGGCTATGACTTATTATGCAATTGGCTATTTCTTTAAAGAACGATTAACTACTGGGCTCAATAAAATTACGCAGCTAGTCTGTAGCGTGTTTATTCTTTTAGTCATTTTATTAGATTACAGCAGGCTGTTAAACTACGAGCTGGATTTAAAAGTAAATATGTATAATCATTTTGGTCTTGATCTTTTATTGCCAATAGCTATTGTTTTGCTATTGATACAAGGCAGTAAACTTATTCAAAGTAGTATATTGGGCGCAGTGTTTGAGAAATTTGGACAAGCATCTTTAACGATTATGTTTTTACACGTTCCAATTCAAATTATTTTGCGCGAAAATATTAGTTTGCATCCGCTTATCATTGGAGTCGTTAGTTTACTAATCAGTTTTTGTGCCCATATGATTTTTAATTCTTTTTTAGTTGCCAGACGCGTTTTCTTAGGCAAAATCTATGGAACAAGCAAAGAAAAGAATAGGAGTTATTATAGTCACTAAAGGAGTTTTAGTTATATGAAGCAATACAATTTTACTGAGGGCTCAATCTTAAAGCAGCTCATTTTCTTTTCAACGCCAGTGCTATTAACGAATTTGCTTCAGGTATCTTATCAGTTCATTGATAGTCTATGGGTCGGTAATTTATTAGGGTCTGATGCTTTAGGAGCCATTGCGGTTTCAGGTACCGTTATTTTTACGATCTTATCATTTATTATTGGAATTAATAATGCCAGCTTAACAATTTTATCTCAGCAAAAAGGAAACGATGATAAAGAAGGGCTATCTCGTTATTTAAATGCGTTTGTTGTGATATTATCGGCTTTAGCAATCTTACTTGGCGTCATTGGCTTTTTAAACTCAGAGACAATCTTGAAGTTACTGGGCACTCCTGAAACAATGCTTGTCCACGCTACAACATACTTACAAATTAACTTTGTCGGAATTTTATTTTTGTTCGGGTACAACTTTATCGGTACTGTACTACGAGCAGTAGGAGATAGTAAAACCCCGCTGCGATTTGTGTTTATCTCGGTTATTTTAAATGCTGTGCTTGATCCAATCTTTATCTGGACGTTTGATTTAGGCATTGCAGGAGCTGCGTATGCAACCATTTTATCTCAGGGCTTTGCGTTCATTTACGGTCTCATGTATATTCTTAAAAAGCAGCTTGTACCGTTTTCAATTCCTACTTTACCCAAGGGAGAAGAAACGGCTCTTATCTTTAAATTAGGTATTCCATCCGGTCTACAAATGACCGTTATTTCAGCCGGCGTGATGGCAATCATGAGCGTTGTTACATCTTTTGGTAACGACGCAGTTGCTGGATTTGGCGCAGCTCAACGCTTAGATAGCATTCTTATGCTTCCAGCGATGGCGCTTGGAACGTCTGTGAGCAGTATGGCAGGGCAAAACATCGGTGCAGGGAAGTGGAGTCGTGTGAATCAAATAGGCCTATATGGAGTTGTATATAACTTTGCAATAATGATGCTTGTAGCTGTGGTTATCTTTTTCTTAGCAGAGTGGGCGACTCGCCTATTTATTCAAGACGAAGGAGCCGTGGCGTTTGGTACACATTATTTAAAAGTCGTCGCTTTCTTTTATCCGTTCCTTGGCATTAACTTTATTTTAAACGGAGTTGTAAGAGCGTCAGGAGCGATGTTTGCGATTCTCGTGTTAAACATTATTTCATTTTGGGTGCTACGTTATCCGCTCACGTATTTATTCGCTAAGTGGCTAGGTGAAACGGGTATCGGACTTGGCATGGGTACGAGTTTTGTAATAAGCAGCATTATCGCATTTGTTTATTACAAATATGGAAAATGGGATCAGAAACAAATTTTCGCTTCTAAATAAAGCACTGTAAAACCCCTCTTATTGTCTTTGGAAATAGGAGGGGTTTTATTATTATTGTTTGTCTTTATTCAATTTCTCAGTAATCTCTTTCACTTGTTGTTCTATTCGATTAAGCTGTTTTTTGCTCTTTAAAAATGAACGAAACAAAAATACTAGAAGTGCAATAAACAAGACGATAAGTCCAAAAGTCACGAGTTGAAATATAATATCACCAATGTTGTACGTACTCATATAAAACAATCCTCCGTTAAAGATGAAAATATAACCATTATTTTAACATAAAATTACATATAAAAGTAGGTGGAATAGTAAATTGGTAGTATAAATAGAATTAAGATTCTAAGTTAAAGGCAGAATGAACAAAAGTAACTCCTTTGTACTCTGCTTTATTCTGCCTTTATCCCAATCTCGATAAAATATCTCTTGCTTCGTTTTTAATATTCGCTACACACTTCAAATAAAACATTTACCCCCTTTTCTAATTCCTCTAATGACGCGTACGCATACGACAGACGAATATGATATAGATCCCTTGTTTCATAAATGTAGCCAGGATTAATTAGAACATTTTGCTTTAGCAAATTAAGAAATAGTGCTTTATTTATATGGGGAACTGCTGTTTATTTAATAATAGGACTCTTTTAACCTAAAACAAAAACAAGCATCTGAAGGAGTATGTCGGATGCTTGTTTAGCGTTCTTTTTTACCCTCATGTTTCTCCGCAGCATTTTTTGTTACTACTATTCCCGTTAACCCGGCCGGCCGTCATGCTAATGAGAAAGCTCCACAAGAGGTAGCGCCATTCTCCTGTAAACAGCGCAACACATAAAAAGACAAGGACTTGCCCAATAAAAGCAAACCACGAAGCGAACCAAGCTAAGCGTAGATGTTCTTTCATTACATTACTCCAGAGCATTTCATCTTTTTTTCACGAATTCTACCTATTCTATACCTATTCAATCTTTTTTATTTCATGTTTTTAATCGCAAACATCGGGTAAAGATAGAGAGTGCTTACAAATATAAGATAATGACAATAAAGAAAAACAAGCAACGAAAGGGGAAGCGGTCATGCAATCCTATGAACAACACCTAGAAACCCAGCGTGAACGAGTACTACACCAGCTCATTAATTACGGATGCTATAAGGCAAAAGATGGACGACATTTATATGAGCTTTCTATGCTCGAATTAAAAACGATGTACACAGAAATCCAGAAGCAGCGCATTAACTCCGTGCTAGGAGAGCGATAACTTAAGTTTTTCAGCCGCTACATAACCTTTTCGAGTTAATTTTGTGCCACCACGTCCTTTTTGCTTCATCACTAATCCTTTTTCTTCTAACATCTCTAAACGATAGCGCACCTGCTGCTCAGAAAGAGGCGTGTGGGATGCTTCAGCAAACTCAACCAAACGCTTGCGACTAGGCGTAACTCCTTGCCTAGTTAACGCATAAATGCCCTTCAATAAAATCAACTCATCCATCCCAAGCTCTTCAAGACTAGAATCTGATTGGTTCTGGTCTTTTTGATAATCACTTAGTTCAAAGAAACTGTTAGAAGGTAAATCATCAATGCTGACTTCATTCACGTCACAAACTGCTAGCATATACTTCACCGTATTCTTTAATTCTCGTACATTTCCATACCAAGGATAATGAGATAGTGCTTCAATGACTTGTGGCTGGATATAAACATCCGGCTGTTCACTTTCTTGAATAAAGCGCGCCATTAAAATAGATAAATCACCGGTTCGTTTTCGCAAAGGTGGAAGCTTTAAATATAGCACTTTCAAACGATGGTATAGATCACGGCGAAACGCGCCTTCGGTAATTATGCTTTGCAAATCACAGTTTGTAGCTGCGATAATTCGAACATCAATAGGGATGTTTTTGGTCCCACCAACTCTTCGAACCTCTTTTTCTTGCAGCACACGCAATAGCCTAGCCTGTAGCTTAGGGCTGCTGTCGCCAATTTCATCTAAAAAAATGGTCCCTCCATGACCTTGCTCAAAAATCCCTTGTTTCCCACCTTTTTTTGCACCGGTAAATGCGCCTTCTTCATAGCCAAACAGCTCGCTTTCTAGTAGATCTTCGGATAACGCACTAAAATTGACGGCTAAGAATGGTCCATTTCAATGCTCTTTTTCTTCGTTTTTACTGTCGCATAGTTGTTCTGTTATTTCTTTCAAATGTTCTAACGTTATGTACATAAAAGAAGTCAAAGTATGTAAAATGTTGTATAATTAGACATATTAAACCTGAAGGAGACACTACATGACAAAAACGAAACAAGCTTTAGTTCAATTTTCAGCTAAGACAATCGATGAAGCGCCTGAGTACTACAGCTACGCTTTTCCTGTTCAGAAGATTAAAGAGTATTTAAAAACAAAGACAGGTCACGATTTCCAACTATATGTTGATAGCGATACGTCTAATGAGATTTGGGAAGTACTTGAAGAAGATCTAGAGCTTCACCCTGAAAGTGTTACGGAACTCGCTTCCGTTTTTGACTGCTTAGAAATGGGGATTATTTCTTCCAATCATACAGACAAAGAAATGGAGCTTATTTTAAAACCATCGCTCTACAATCACCTTTATTATTATGAAAAGCATAACCTAGCGCTTGTGCGTATGCCTGCTTTTCAAAAGAACGAATTGACTCAGTATGACTACATTTTGGCATCAAGTGAAGAAAGCCTATCATCCTTTTTAGACTATGTGTTAAAACGTAAGCGGGACTATATTAAAGATTACGTGACCATTTTTATTGATACAGAAGATGGTGTTGAAAATCATAAAGAGAAGATTACAACGCTTGTTAAGCGGGACGAAGTTTTTTTAGAAGATAAGCTCAAAAATCAAATCTATCGTTCTATTGACGAATTTTTCACAAACGGCGGAGAGTTTTTTCATACGTATCAAATTCCATATAAACGTGGAATCTTATTGTATGGAAAGCCTGGAAACGGTAAAACAACGCTTGTCAAATCGATTGCAACGAGTATTGAAGCTCCCGTTGCCTATTGGCAAATTACTGAGTATACGTCCAGTTATTCGATTCAAGAAGTATTTTCTTCCGTTGCAAAAATGAGTCCGATGGTGCTCGTTATTGAAGATATTGACTCTATGCCTCAAGGAATTCGCTCTGTCTTTTTAAATACTCTTGATGGCGCGACATCTAAAGAGGGGATTTACTTAATCGGCACAACCAATTATCCAGAACGTATTGATCTCGCGCTTATTAACCGCTCCGGGCGATTTGACCGCGCCTATGAAATTAAGCTTCCAACACCGAGACTTCGCGAACAGTATCTTGTGAAGAAAAACAGCAGGGATCTTTTGACGGCAGAAGAAATTAAAGAGCTTGTTTCTGCTACAAATGAATTTTCATATGCGCAGCTTAATGAGCTGTATAACAGCATTGCTCTTCAAAAACATTATGAAGATAATGTCAACATCATCGATATTTGTAACGAATTAAAAGCAGATAATAAAAAAGGCCAGCGTAATGCTTGGTCAAATAACGATGAAGCGAATATTGGATTTTAAACTAATACTTTTTTGTAACATAAAAAACCAATTTTACGATCTAGTGTAAAATTGGTTTTTTCGAAGATTAGGAGAATGTATGATGAACCTTTTTTACTTTAATCATGAAAACTACACGGGTAATCACTTGCACGTAGACAGCTGGCAAGACGAGAACACAGCGTATTTAGAAGGCATTGCTTTGGAACGAAAAAATGGAACAATGGATGTGTTTTTTCAAGGGACTGATTTACTGTCGGACGAAATGAAGAAAAAAGGAAACATTCATGAAACATTCGGCATTTTTTTAGGGAATGTTAAAAACGCTGGGGATGCCTGTAACCTCTTTTGTCGATGGGTTCAAAACAATCCTTTATAAGCAGTCATTTTTTAGCTACATAAGGCGATTCGACAGAGCTCGCTAACAAAAGTTTAAATTTTCAGATAAATATATTAGAATTTTTTGTAAACACTTTCACATTTCGACAACGTTTTCAAAAAAGAGTCTGTATACTAATATCCAGGGAGAGGCATTCAAGGGAATAAGTTTGACGTCACCGTTAATTAATCTGTGCATTGGGTTTTCAAACTAAACAGTATTCATTCTAATAAACGGACACTACGTTTTATGTCACTTTGCCATTATGGACCCTTGAAAGAAAAGCAGAAAAAAGCAATCTACATCAACATTCAATAGAGGTCAACGGGGGGATATAAATGAGTATTCACATTGAGTTAAAGATGATGAGAAACTACGAAATACTAGAAGACATGACACTAGTCGAATTAGCACACACAGGCGATGATGAGTCGCTCAATCACTTGATTAATCGCTATCGTAATTTTGTACGAGCAAAAGCACGTCCTTATTTTCTCATTGGTGCTGAGCGAGAAGACCTTATTCAAGAAGGCATGATTGGCTTATATAAAGCCATTCGTGATTTTAAAGAAGATAAAACGAGTTCATTCCGAAGTTTTGCAGAGCTCTGCATCACAAGGCAGATCTTAACAGCTATTAAAACAGCGACTCGTCAAAAACACGGACCGCTTAACTCATCCGTGTCGTTGGACAAGCCGCTTTCGGATGATGAATCAAACTATACACTTTTAGATTTACTATCAGAAGAAAATCGTACAAACCCTGAAATGATGCTGATTAACCGTGAAAAATCACTTGATATGCAGATGAAAATTTCTGAATTATTAAGCGAATTAGAACGAAATGTACTAAACCTTCACTTAGAGGGGAAATCTTATTTAGAGATTTCTAACGAGCTACAGACGCATGTAAAGTCAATTGATAATGCCCTGCAGCGCGTGAAGAAAAAGCTCGAGCGCAACTTACAAATTAAGCAAGCAATTTAACATCAAAAACAGCATTTAGACGCCTAAATGCTGTTTTTGATGTTATTGGAAATATCAGATTACATAATAGAATCCTTATTTAAACTACGGTGTTCTTTTCAATAAAATCTATTGACATATTTATCAAAAATATGATAATTAAATAGTGATTAGCACTCCGGACAAAAGAGTGCTAATCATCTACATATTCATGCAACGGGAAGGAGATTTTTTATGACAAAGAAAGAATTTAAAGCTGAATCAAAACGACTGCTCGACATGATGATTCATTCGATTTATTCTCAAAAAGAAATTTTCTTACGCGAGCTCATTTCAAACGCAAGTGATGCGATTGATAAAATCTATTACAAAGCGTTAACAGATGACTCACTATCATTTGAAAAAGATCGCTACTTTATTAAAGTAACGGCAGATAAAGAAAAACGTACGCTTACTATTAAAGATACAGGTATTGGCATGACGCAGGAAGAGTTGGAAAACAACCTTGGCACAATTGCGAAAAGCGGCTCTTTGGCGTTTAAAGCTGAAAATGAAGCAAAAGATGGACACGATATTATCGGTCAATTTGGCGTTGGTTTTTACTCAGCATTTATGGTTGCTGATGAAGTAACCGTGACGTCAAAAGCACTTGGAAGCGATACTGCTTACCGCTGGAATTCAAAAGGAGCAGACGGCTATACGATTGAGCCTTGTAAAAAAGCCGAAGTTGGTACAGAAATCGTCTTAAAGATTAAAGAAAATACGGAAGAAGATCAGTATGATGAGTATTTAGAAGAGTATCGCTTAAAAGCTATTGTTAAAAAGTATTCAGACTTTATTCGCTACCCAATTAAAATGGACGTTACTGAGAGCAAACCAAAAGAAGGCAGCGATTCTGAGTTTGAACAGGTAACGGAAGAACAAGTCATTAACAGCATGGTGCCAATTTGGCGTAAAAATAAAAGTGAGCTAACAGATGAGGATTACGACGCGTTTTATCAAGAAAAGCGCTATGGTTTTGACAAACCGCTGAAGCACATTCACATTAGCGTGGATGGAATGGTGCGCTACAACGCTATCTTATATATTCCAGAAACAATGCCGTTTGATTACTATTCTCCTGAATATGAAAAAGGCCTAGAACTTTATTCAAGCGGCGTATTAATCATGAACAAATGCGCGGACCTTCTTCCAGACTACTACAGCTTTGTGAAGGGTCTTGTTGATTCAGAAGACTTATCGCTCAACATTTCACGTGAAATGCTGCAGCATGATCGTCAGCTAAAACTGATTGCGAAAAACATTAAAAATAAGATTACGAGTCAGTTGAAATCTCTTTTAAAAGATGATCGTGAAAAGTATGAAACGTTCTTTGGTACATTTGGTCGCCAGCTAAAATACGGCGTGTACAGCGACTTTGGTGCAAATAAAGATACGCTAAAAGATTTACTATTGTTCTATTCATCAAAAGAGCAAACGCTTGTAACGCTTAAAGAATATATTGAACGTATGCCTGAAGACCAAAAGTATATTTACTACGCATCTGGTGAATCGTATGACCGCATCTCAAAAATGCCACAAACAGAGATGGTTCTTGATAAAGGCTATGAGATTCTTTACTTTACCGATGAAGTGGATGAATTTGCGATTAAGATGCTGATGTCTTATGAAGATAAAGAATTTAAATCTGTTTCAAGCGGTGACTTAGGAATTGAAGCAGATGAAAAAGAAAGCGCAAAAGAAGAAGAAGCTGACAGCAAAGACCTTCTTACGTATATGAAAGAAATGTTAGCCACAAAAGTGAAAGACGTTCGATTATCTAAACGTCTAAAAACTCATCCTGTTTGCTTATCAACTGAAGGTGACGTAACAATTGAGATGGAAAAAATCTTAAAAGCAATGCCAAATAATCAGCAAGTACAAGCTGACAAGATTTTAGAAATCAACCCAAGTCATAACGTGTTCCAAGCGTTAAAAATAGCGTTTGAGCAGGATAAAGAAAAAGCAGAGCTTTACACAAATCTTCTCTACAACCAAGCTCTTCTTATTGAAGGTTTACCGCTTGAAGATCCGATTGAATTTACAAACAACGTGTGTAAAGTGATGGTATAACGTAAAGGAAGCAGAAATGCTTCCTTTTTCAATGCAAAAATGTAACGGTTTACAAATGGTTTTTGGTAAACTAAAAGCGGGAGGGATTTTTATGACAAAATATCCAATAATAGAAGGCGCAGAGCCGTTTTACTTTGAAGGAAACGAAATTGGTATTTTAGTATCGCACGGTTTTACAGGTACTACACACAGTGTGAAGCCTTTGGGGGAAGCTTACCATAAAGCTGGCTATACGGTTTGTGGTCCCCGTTTAAAAGGACACGGCACGCACTATGAAGATATGGAAACGTCAACTTATCAAGAGTGGATTCAATCGGTAGAAGAAGGCTATGCATGGTTAAAAGAGCGCTGCCATACCATCTTTGTGGTCGGTTTATCAATGGGAGGCACACTGACGCTTTATATGGCAGAAAATCATCCCGAAATTAAAGGAATTGTATCAATAAACGCAGCTATTGACATTCCTGCTTTAAATCCACAGGCATTCGAAGCAGATCCTCATACTCGTTTTCTTGATTCAGCTGGATCTGATGTAAAAAAAGAAAACGCAGATGAAATCGGCTATGACAAAACGCCTGTCGCGTCACTTAAAGAACTATATAAGCTGCTTGGAATTGTTAAAAATGATTTACCCAAAATTACTTGCCCGACCCTGATTTTTGTATCCACAGAAGATCACGTTGTTCCACCGCTAAATAGCACATACATAGCTGAAAACATCAGCTCAGCTGAGAAGAAAGCTATAACGCTTGAAAATAGCTACCACGTGGCGACATTAGATAACGATCAGCAAATCATCATCGATGAATCGTTGAAATTCTTTAAAGACTATCAATAAGTAAAGAGCTCTACACTTAGGTGTGGAGCTCTCAGTTTGTCGACAAAAGGGATTCGGAATGGTCTCATTCCGAACCCCTTTTTAGCTTTTTATGGGATTTGAAGCTATTTAATAAAAAGACAGACCTCTTCGAGTTCATCATTTAGGCCATTTTTGGACCTTGCCACGTCCAGTTGGCCATCTTCTTCAGGTTCATGGCAGCGAAAGTAAGCATCGCCTGCATCGACAATTTTTTAAGTCCCCTTAACGTTGTCCAACGCATGCCATGCTTTTCTTTTCCATCTGCGAATACACGCTCAATGGTTTCTTTACGTTTGGCATAAATCTCTTTCACCTCTGCGTGATAGCGAAGATGGTCTGCCTCTTCTACGTATTCCTGCCAAATATGACGCGTCACCACTTTCTGGTGGTCTTTACTCTCCGTACATCTGGCTAAAAATGGGCATGTCGCACAAATCTGTTTTGGCGATTTGTACTCCCGATATCCTTCTTTATTCGTTGTCGAGTAGGCCAAGATCTCACCTGCCGGGCAAAGATAACAGTCAAAGTATTCGTCATACACATAGTCATGTTTTCGGAAAAAACCTTTTTTCGTACGTGGTCGTGTGTATGGCAAGGCAGGGGTCATCCCCTGTTCCAATAAGTAACGGGTAATCGCAGGAGTTTTGTACGCGGCATCTGCGGCGACCGCTTCAGGCTTTCCGACTCTCTCGATGACCTTTCCGACCAATGGCTCTAAAATCTGACTATCATGTGTGTTGCCAGGTGTGACCATGGTGCCAAGCACAAAACCGTTACGATCCGCGGCTGCGTGAAAAGAATAGGCGAACTGCTTCGTCCGTTCATCCTTCACATAGTAACCACTCTCTGGATCGGTGGTGCTTTCTTTGATTTCTTTCTTCTCTTCCTTCTCAAACTTGTCCGGAGGAAATGGTTTTTTTCCGTGATCTTCCCGGTCCTGGTTAATCTCTTCTTGAAGGCGTTCCTGATACGCGCGTGTCTCTTTGCGAACGACTTTCTTTTCAAATTTGCGTTTGTTCGCACTCGCTTTAACATGGGTCGAATCCACGAAAACGTGCTCGGCACTGATTAGCTTTTTCTCGGCAGCTTCCTTTAAGATGCGATAGAAAATCTGTTCAAACAGATCGGTATCTTTAAAACGGCGTTCATAGTTTTTTCCGAACGTAGAGAAATGAGGCACTTTATCGTGGAAACCATACCCAAGGAACCAGCGATAGGCCATATTGGTTTCCACTTGTTCAATCGTTTGGCGCATGGACCGGATTCCAAACGTGTATTGAAGGAAGGTCAATTTAATTAAGATGACAGGATCAATACTGGGACGACCGATTTCTGAATACATGTCCTTCACCAAGTCATAGATGAACGAAAAATCAAGTGCTGCCTCTATTTTACGAACCAAGTGGCTGGCCGGTACCAATTGATTTAACGTAATCATTTCTAATTGATCTCGTTGAATGGGATTATGTTTCGAAAGCATGTCAATCACCTCAAGTTATGTAGTACTTCCATTGTAAAATAAAAAAGACTGTAGGCAAACTGGATTTCTTCCAGTTTGTCTACAGTCTGAGAGCTCTACACTTAGGTGTGGAGCTCTTTACTTATTTTTTGTTAATTTCATAATTCTAAGAACTCCCCAAGCTGCTATTCCAAGAGACAGCGCAAGTAATGCTAGAACGATCAAAATCCCACAAAAAGTATCCATACTTAATTCACCTCTACTTGTACTACGAAATTACTTTTCGAAAGTTTCAGATTTAAAAACTATATTTTTCCTATTACGGTTGTTGAAGAATGAACATAATCTGGTAGAATTTGAGAATGGTATTTTATTAAAAAGGAGTGTCGGTTTAATGTTGTCAAAAGTACATGTAATTGTAACGG
The DNA here is from genome assembly GCF_038050335.1 of Priestia sp. FSL W8-0001. Taxonomy (NCBI): domain Bacteria; kingdom Bacillati; phylum Bacillota; class Bacilli; order Caryophanales; family Bacillaceae; genus Priestia; species Priestia sp. FSL W8-0001. The sequence goes on along the minus strand of NZ_JBBPAL010000001.1, from coordinate 2,006,578 downwards.
GGGCAGGAGCTGGGATAGGAAAAGAAATTGTCACATCATGTTTAAGTGAAAGAGCTCATGTTGTTGCTTGTGATATCAGCGAAGATTCATTAAATGAACTAAAAGCTTCATATTCAACTAATAAACTTTCTACATGACGTTTTACTTTGCTTTTTATATTATTCCTGCTATCGCGAAAAGAAGATAACTTATAGGGGGGGAGATTTCAATGAATCAACATTTTATTATTATCGCTGCTATTCTATTTGTTTTAGCTTATTTCATAGGTGTCAAAAAACAAACTTGGCTGCTATCAGGCTATAACCAGCAGCGTGTACGAGATAAAGATAAACTTGCAAGGCTCGTAGGGGCTTATAACTTCATTATGGGCATGATGATGTTGGGAGGCGCTTTTATTTCTCACCCAGATGTTCAAATACTTTTTCCCATTTTAATTATTGGATACTTGGTATTACTCGGCTATGTTAATACAAAAATGGTTGAGTAGCTTCAAAAGCATTCTACACCTAAAGTTGTAGAACACCTCCATCTATCATCTGATGTCATTGATTAAGGTTTTCGCTATGATGATACTTATAGAAAGAGGTGTATGAATTGATTAAAGATTTATATGAAGCACATTTACCCGTAAAAGATTTAAATCGTTCGATTACATTTTATGAGAAGTTAGGATTAGAGCTTTCTCATATCCATAGCGACCACCTTGCTTTTTTTTGGTTAAAGAAAGGAGAAAGTTGGCTTGGTTTATGGGAAACGCAACAAGTAGAATTAGACTACCATCCTTCTATCCGCCACGTTGCTTTTCACGTAACGTTGGAAAATTTGAGGTCATCAGTATCATGGTTAAAAGAAAGGCAGATAGCTCCCAGAGAAGCATTTGGCTTTATGCCTCATGAACCGTTTGTAATGGCCCATGATGGCATAGCCCATGCAAAGATTCATTTTTATGACCCCGATGGAAATAGCCTAGAGTTTATCTGCAAAATTCCAAACCCCACTAATATCGTCGGACGAATGTATTTAAGCGAGTGGGAAACCATTTATTCTTAAAGCTTTTTTACATAAAACAGCTCCTTTCTATAAAATGAGAAGAGCTTAATCTTTATAATTACTTTAAACTATAAAGTGGGGTGATAAAAAATGAATAGTAAACCGATTAATGAATTAACAATTGACGATTTAAAGGACTATAAAATCTGGCAGTGGGCCCTAGATGAAGAAGAGAACGAACACCAAGATGAGACATGGGTTACGCCTGCTGCCACGGATAACTTTACATCAGATTTAAAGGGATCTATCGTATTAGGCACACTATACATAAACGCTAACCAAACAATGCCTATTATGTGCAGCCTGGATGTTACTACTCATGAAGTTTCTATTGATTCAGTTATTGTGTATAAGAAAGAAGGTGATGCTGTTTTTCAACAAATGATTGATTACGGTCACTTTAATCATTATCAAGAAGATATTGCATTCATTCGTAAGTACGGCAAAGACTGGCTATAACTAAAAAAACAAAAAGAAAGCGATTACAAAAAATTGTATCTTGCTAGAATACTAGTAAGACATGAAAACGGATGTGGTGGTTAGTGATGCTTCAACCAAAAGAGTATGACAAGCTTCTCGGTATCTTGGAAACATCAGCGGAAACAAAAGAAGTCGAGGGCATACGTAGCGTAATTAAACATATACCAGATTTACATATAGCTGGAGATTTAGATCCACGTGTTTTAAAAGTAATCAGCAGTTATACAAATCATTCAGAGGAAGAACAAACAGAACCTGCGAATGTTTCAATTGAAGCCATTCGCGCTAGCATGGGCTGGCTTAATAGAGACGTTACAACTACAGAAATTACAACAGAGTTACTCAGCATTCCGAGCAAAGAGCATGATATTCCTGCACGCATCTATCGTCCTATATCAAATGAGCTCTTACCAGCAGTCGTGTTTTTTCATGGAGGAGGGTTTATTGGAGGAAGCTTAAAAACGGTTGAAAACCCTTGTAAAGCACTAGCTGAAAAAGCGCACGCAGCGGTTGTTTCTGTCGATTACCGTTTAGCTCCTGAACATCCATTTCCCGCTGGCTTAGAGGATTGTCTAACTGCGGTGAAATGGGTGTATGAAAATGCTGAAAAACTCGGAATAAATAAAGAGCAACTAGCAGTTTGTGGTGATAGCGCCGGTGGCAACTTAGCTGCAGTTTGCAGTTTACTTGATTCCCAGCAAGGAACAAATCGAATAAAGTATCAAGCGCTTATTTATCCTGTTGTGAATCCTGGGCGAATTGATACAGAAGATCATAGATGGGACATAAATGAATATGAAGTTTTTCATCATCATGAGCTAATTAAAGGAGTTATTCTAGCATTAGCTGGCTCTAGCTCAATGCTCAATAAGCTGTATCTACAGGGAGCGGATGTTACTGATATACGCGTATCTCCTTTATTAGCCGATGATTTAAATGGTCTTCCAGAAACTCTTATTATTAATGCTGAATATGACTATCTCCGCTTACAAGCCGAAGCGTATGCTAGAAAGCTTGCACGATCTGGGGTTAAAACAAAAATGATTCAGTATAAAGGAATGGACCACGCTTTTATAGATAAGATTGGAGATTATCCGCAAGCAGAAGATTGTATGAATGAAATTGCAAAGGAACTTAAAAGTGCATTTAGAATCAATTGCTAGCTTTGTATGTTGAAAGGCGAGTATATTCATGGCTCGTCTTTTTTTATTTGGTGAGTATATACTTCACTTTAATTTTATTATGTAAACTTTATATATGAAACATCACTTTCCTTGATGTTCCAAATCAATGCGCATACAATGAAAGAAGGAATCAACAGATAGGCCATCCAGATTGATGAAAGCGATTCCTGTTTTTATGTGAGACCTGGCTTTTTCGTTCAAAAAGTAGATAACAGGAGAGGATACCATATGAATATTAAGTCACTTGATTTATTTTCACAGAAGTTCCACCAAAACCCTTACGAATACTATGAACAAATTCGTCTGCATGAACCGTTTGCAAAGGTAAAGCTTTATACAGAAGCTCCTGATTCTTGGATGGCTTTTACATATGAAGCTGCCGAAGCTGTGCTAAAAGATGAGCGCTTCATCAAAGATATGCGCACCGTATTTCCTGGCGAAATGACGGATGAAAACGTACCGCCGATTTCTCAAACGATGCTTTTTGCAGACCCACCCAATCATCGTCGTCTCCGCAGCCTTGTCCAAAGTGGCTTTACTCCTAAAAAAATTATGAGCTTAAGCGGACGCATTGAAGAAATTGCGCGTAAGCAAGCTGAAAAAATGAAAGAACATGAGACAGTTGATTTTATTGAAGCATACGCATTTCCAATTCCTATTATTGTGATTTGTGAACTCCTCGGTGTTCCACAAGAAGATCAGCTTGATTTCCAGCGCTGGTCAAACGTATTGGTCGATATTAACGAAGCTTCTCAGTATGACGAAGTATTGATGGAGTTTATGATGTACTTAGAAAAACTCATTCACAATAGACGACAATCACCACAAAATGATCTACTATCTCATTTAATTCAGGCAGAAGAAGACGGAGATAAGCTTACTGCGACTGAGCTGTATGGTGTTGTCATGCTGCTTATCGTTGCTGGTCATGAAACGACTGTCAATCTCATTTCAAACGGATTGCTTGCACTTCTTACCCATCCAGACCAGCTTGCTTTATTAAAAAATGACCCTTCCTTAATTTCAAAAGCCATTGACGAATTTTTACGATACAATGGTCCAGTCGAATTCAGCACGGACCGCTGGGCGCGCGAATCCTTTACCTTTATGGGACAGCAAGTTCAAAAAGGGGATCACGTTATCGTGTCATTGGCCTCAACAGGACGAGACCCAGAAGTATTTTCACATCCAGAGAAACTTGACATTACACGAGAGAAAAACCCTCATTTAGCGTTTGGGAAAGGCATTCATTATTGCTTAGGTGCGCCACTAGCCCGATTAGAAGGTGAAATTGCGATTCGCGTGCTGCTTGAAGAATTTCCAAACGTAGGCCTTGTTGCTAATTTGTCTGATTTAGAATGGCGACAAAGCTTTATTATTCGAGGTCTAAAGGAGCTTCCAATTCGTTTAGCCTAACGTTAACTAAAAGGAGCGGTCAAAATGAGTATTATTAATTCATTTAAAACAATTCCAACTACGTGTATATCAGACGCAATGGCAGGGTTAAACAATCTTAATTCATCCATCAAGCCATTAAAAGAAGAATACAAAGTTGTCGGAAGAGCCTTTACCGTTAAAATGCCTGTAGGTGACAACTTAGTATTTTTAAAAGCCATTAAAGAAGCGAAGCCAGGTGATGTATTAGTAGTAGATGCAAAAGGAGATACGTATCGAGCAATCGCTGGAGACTTCATCGTTGGATTAGCGCAAACATTGGGTATTAATGGAATCGTCGTGGACGGGGTCATTCGTGATGTCGTCGGCGTAAAGAAGCTAAACTTTCCTGTTTTCTGCAAAGGAACAGCCGTAGCAGCAAGCGGGAAATCAGGGCAAGGTGAGCTAAACGTCCCTATTTCATGTGGCGGAACCACTGTTCATCCAGGCGATATCATTGTTGGTGACGCTGACGGCGTTGTGGTCATTCCAAAAGAGCATGAGCAAACCATCCTAACAAAAGCGACTGAAAAAGTGAAGTTTGATGAGTTGCGTGATCAAAAAGTATCTGGAAATCGAGATGAAGTTATAAACTATTTAAATGATTTTCTTTCAAAATCTTAAACCTTTATTCTCTAAAGCTACTAATCATGAAGATTGGTAGCTTTTTCTATCTCATTAATAGTTCCTAATAAATAGCGTAAAAGGTATAATTAGTTAAAGAAACTAGGTTCTGGTTTCTGTTTATATTCTGGTGCTTTATAGAGTGAAGAGTAAAGTACTATCTAAAAAGAAGGTGAACGTATGCAGCTCAGTATGAAAGTAAAAGGAGAAGGTGCAGAAAACGTATCGCGGTTAATTGCAAAAAACCCTTCCAATCCTTATGAACGAATGGAAAAAGGACAGAATGTCAGGTTAGCTTTTACAACTTTTGAAGCCTATGAAGCGGAGTTTATTATTTACGTTGATGTGGATCCTATTGAACTTGTAAAAAGTGGATCCAATCATTTTGATATTACCCACTATATCAACGATCGTGAATTTGCGGTCAGCAGCTTGTTTTGTTCCTACATACGCAAAGCACTTGGGACAGCTTTAAACGGAAAGCCGAAAGAAGAATATAGCGAGTGGGTACATCATGCTTTTGATCTTGAAGTTAGCTTCGGTCCTATTGCCTCACATTTACCAGATCAACGAATCCAAGAGCTTTTTGAACCGATGGGCTATACTGTTGAAATAGAGCGAAGAGACATTGATTATACGTTTGATTTAAAAACACGAAGCACGGCTCGTTACGTAACGTTAAAAGGAATAGTTACAGTCCAACAAGCCCTTCAGCATTTGTTCATTTTAATTCCAGTCTTGGATAACTTTAAGCACTACTTTTTGGATGAGCGAGAAATTGAAAAAATAGAGCGCTACGGCGAAGGCTGGCTAGATGCTCACCCCTTGAAAAGTTATATCTACGAGCAGTCGCTTCGTTTTAAAGACCTTGTTAAACAAGCGAACGTAGCAACAAATACTGAAAAAAAGCAGAAGAACGATGATACAGATCAAGCTAAAACACCGCTAAACGAGCTACGCTATCAGGCAATTCTTAAAAAAGTACAGTCTCTTCCTGCTAAAGGAACCGTTGTGGACTTCGGTTCGGGTGAAGGAAAGCTAGCTACTCGTTTAGGATTCATTCCAGGCATAGGTGAAATTTTAGCAGTAGAGCCTTCACAATCTGCACAGCTAAAAGCATTGGAGCGATTTGAAAAAGCTGCTGCCAAACCAAACTTCATTCAGCCTCGTTCTGTTTGGGGATCGTTGTTTTACTATGATGCACAGCTTCAAGGTGCAGACGTCATCATTTTGTGTGAAGTCATTGAGCATATCAATGAAGAACGACTGCCTGGCATTATGAACACAATCTTTACGTTCTATCAACCAAAATCACTGATTGTGACAACGCCAAATCAAGAATACAATGCCGTTTATCAAATGAATGAAACAATGAGACACGCGGATCACCGCTTTGAATGGAATAGACGAGAGTTTGCAAGCTGGTGTGAAGCTTGGACGCAGGATTTTCCTTATTCCATAACCATTGAAGGCATTGGAGAAGAAAATGACGAGTACGGATCACCGACACAAATGTGTACGTTTGAACGAAAAGAGGGAGACAATTGAAGAAATTATTTTTACCTCCTGCAGGAATTGTACTTTTAATGGGGCCCTCAAATAGCGGCAAAACAACGTTGCTAGAGTCCTGGATAAAAAAAGGCTATGTCAAACCTTCTGAAACGGTGAGCTCTGATCAGTTTCGCTTATTAGTAGGAGATACAGATTTTATTGAATGGACAAGCCGTCCAAAAGATGAGGCAGACGTGTTGTTGCAAGAATATCAAACAATTTCCCAAAAAGCGTTTGAAACAATGGAATACATCATTGAAACTAGGTCCAAAATGGGGAAATTAACGATTGTCGACGCAACGCATCTATATGAAGACGACCGTAAGAGATATATCGACTTAGCGAAAAAGAACCACATACCGTGCATTGCACTTTTGCTTGATGTACCAACTGAAACGTTGCTTGAACGTGATGAAAACAGAGAATTCCCACGTGGTAAAAAGCGAGTCAAACAGCAAGCGCAGGTATTTGCTAAAAGCAAGCGTTCTATTAAACGAGAAGGCTTTCGTCAACAGTACGTATTAACAAAAGAAGATATCAGTGAATTAGAAGTCGTTCGCACCAAAAATAAGCTTGAACTTGACGTTGGAACAGGAATAGACGTAATCGGTGATATTCACGCGTGCTATGAAGAGCTAATTCAGCTTCTTGAGCGTCTTGGCTATGAGCCAAATGAAGAAGGCTTTTACACGCATCCAAACGGACGTAAATTTCTATCCGTTGGAGACGTGATGAGTCGAGGGCCTCGTTCTCTTGATAGCATGCTGTTTTTCAAGCGGCATGTAGAAGCTAATCTTGCGTATATGATTGACAGCAACCACGGTTGGAAAATTGCAAGATGGTTAGGCGGGAGAAATGTCACGTTGTCGCACGGAGATGAAAAGGTTGCGGATGAGTTTACTCGCTATGAGGAAGAACACGGAACTAAAAAAGCGGAAGCCTTAAAACGTGAGCTAAAAGACTTTTTGCTAGAAGCGCCGTCTCATTATATTCTGACAAAAAATGATGTTCGCGTAGCTGTAGTAACGCATGCGGGTATAAAGGATGAATATATCGGAAAGCAATCCTATCACATCTCAGACTTTTGTCGATACGGGGATTCTGAAGAATTTTATGAGAACGGAAAGCCTATACGTAAAGACTGGTATACAAATCACCACACAAAAGAGCTCATCATTTGGGGACATGACTGTAAAGTTCAGCCGCTTGTTGTGAACAATACTGTTAACATTGATCAAGGGGCCGTATTTGGCGGCTCGCTGACGGCTTTTCAGTATCCAGAAAAACAGTTTGTTTCTGTAAAAGCAAAAGAAAACTACTCTGGAACGGAGGACAACCCACTCACACAGTGGCAGAAAAAAAGGTTGGATCCACCGAATATTGCACGCTTTCTTAACGGCTATTCGGTACTAACTGACACGTATGGAGATATTAAAGTTCTTGAAGGAACGGCCAAGTCAGCAATTGATTCTGTTTCTCACTTCATGATTCCAATTGAAGAGCTTATTTATATTCCACCAACCATGAGCCCCACACCAAAGCCTCCAGTACTGGAAGGATATCTTGAGCACCCAAAAGAAGCGTTTGATTACTATCAGTCAAATGGCGTTCAAACAATGGTCGTCGAGAAAAAGCACATGGGAAGTCGCGGCGTACTGCTATTATTCAAAGATAAGGAAACTGCTGTTCATTACGTTGGCAGAGAAACGCTAGGAACCATTTATACGCGTACAGGACGCTCCTTTTTTGCAAAAGACGTAGAGGAACAGATTTTATCGACTTTAAATGAAGACCTAATGCGTTCTAATTATTTCTCTAAATACAACACAGACTTTGTTCTGCTTGACGCTGAAATTTTGCCGTGGAACTTAAAAGCAAAAGAGTTAATTAGCTCTCAATACGCGCACGTAGCGGAAGTTGCACTATTAGACCGCAGAAAATTAAGTGAAAAGCTGAAAAAAGCCTTAAAGCATAATCAAAGCATTGAAACGTGGCTATCTGAAGTCAATCTAAAGCTTAAAAATGCTGAGATTTTCAACGAAGTTTTCCAAAAATACTGCTGGAACATTGACGGAGTAGAAGGCATTCAAATTGCCCCGTTTCACGTCTTAGCTCACAGCGGCGAAACGTTCTTTGACAAAACGCATCTGTGGCACATGGAAAGAAACGCTGAGTTTAGCTCATTATCGGATTTATTTATTTCAACAGACTTTATGGTCGTACATGACGAGAAATCAATGAACAAAGCGATTGAGTGGTGGGAATCCATTACGGAAGAAGGACACGAAGGCTTTGTGGTGAAGCCGGAAACGTTTATCGCAAGAAATGAGAAAGGTAAGCTTTTACAGCCTGCTATCAAGGTGAGAGGACGTAAATACCTCCATATTATCTACGGAATGGATTATTTAATGCCTGAAAATCTCAATCGTTTAAAACAGCGGAATACCGGTAAAAAGCAAAAGCATGCGCTACTGGAGTTTGCTTTAGGTATCGAAGGTATTACGCGCTTTGTAAACAAAGATTCGATCGAGCGAATTCATGAATGTGCCCTTGGAACGCTTGCTCTTGAAATGGAGCCTGTGGACCCTAGACTGTAAGAAAAAAGAAAAATCGTGCGAGGAGCATCACAAAGCGCCATTATCGGCTATTTTTTAGATGAAGACTACAACGGCAAAGGCTATATGACTCAAGCAGCAAAGCTATTTGTTACCTATGCGTTTACTGAATTAAATTTACATCGCATTCAAGCTGAAGTTCAGCCTCATAACGTTGGGTCGATACGCGTATTGGAAAAAGCAGGATTTCATCAAGAAGGTCTTGCAACGAAAAATCTTAAAATCAGAGGAGAATGGAAGGACCATCAGGTGTTAGCCATAATTAATCCAGCTGATTGATGAAAACAAATAGGAAGCAGAGGTGGGAGAGAGCTTGAAACAAAAAAGGCTACGTGATTACGGGGTAACGATTGGAAAATTAGAAACCGGCGCATATAACGCAATTACGGATGTTAAAGGCGTTACGGTCGGGCATGTGACTATTAGCGAAGATGAACAGCAAACAGGAGTAACAGCAATCTTACCTCACCAAGGGAACATTTTCCGCGAAAAGCTCATTGCATCAAGTCACGTCATAAACGGATTCGGAAAAACAATCGGAACTATTCAAATAAATGAGTTAGGAACGTTAGAATCTCCAATCGTTTTAACGAACACGCTAAGCATCGGGACAGCAGCCGATGCGGTCATTGATTATATGTTAGAACAGAACGAAGAAATCGGACGAACAACCGGAACGATAAATCCTGTTGTCTGTGAATGCAATGATATGATTTTAAACGATATTCGTTCAAAGACAGTGACGAAAAAACATGTACTCAAAGCTTTAGAGACCACTTCAGAAACAGTCGAAGAAGGCTCTGTCGGTGCAGGCAGAGGCATGGTTTGCTATTCGTTAAAAGGAGGAATCGGAACGTCATCTAGACAAATTCAATTAACTCATGGCCTATATACAATCGGTGTCCTTACCTTAACTAATTTTGGTTCGTTACCTGATTTAACGATAAACGGACAGCCAGTTGGCTCACAGCTTTATAACTCGATGCATTCTTTAGAAGAAATACCAGACAAAGGCTCTGTAATCGTTATTCTTGCTACTGATTTACCCGTGACAGAAAGACAGCTCAATCGCATTTTAAAACGAACGGTAACGGGCTTATCACGTACAGGATCTATTATTACAACAGGAAGCGGGGAAGTCGTCATTGGATTTTCAACAGCAAATAAAATTCCTCATGATAAAACGTCTTCTTGCCTTTCAATTTCAGCTATTCATGAAGAAGATATCGATTTAGCATTTCGAGCCGCTGGTGAAGCCACTGAGGAAGCGGTCTTAAACTCACTTATTACAGCAACTCATGTTGTTGGCAGAAGCGGCAATAAACGACCGGCATTAAAAAATCTATTAGAGATTTACGGAATTCAGTTAGACTGAAAACCAATACGTGTGTACAGTTATTTATAGAAAGGAAACTTTGTATTGGCTCAGTTTGATATGAAAACAAAGGAAGAACTACTAAAGTAGGTTTGGGGGATAAACTATGAAAAACCTGGGAGATCTTTACTTTTTCTGTGGAAAGATGGGAGCAGGAAAATCAACTAAATCGAAGCAATTGGCTGCGGAAAAACATGCGGTGCTGTTATCCGAGGATGAATGGCTTTCAGCTTTATATCCGAATGAAATCGCATCATTTGATGACTATCTAAAATTCTCAGCACAGCTCAAACCGTTAGTGAAAAAGCATGTCCAAAATATACTAAGTGTTGGTACAGATGTAGTGATGGATTTTCCAGGAAACATTCAAAAACAGCGAAAATGGCTTTTAAGTATCGCGTCAGAAGTCAACGCAAATCATCAGCTAATTTTCCTCAACTTAAATAACGAGCAATGTTTACGTCAAATCGCACAAAGACGTAACGAACAACCTGAAAGAGCAACTTTCGATACTATAGAGACGTTTATTCACGTTACTAAGTTCTTTGAAGAGCCAGATGTATCTGAGGGTCTAAACATTTTAGAGTTTAACGAATAGCTCAACCAAACCGTCACCTGAAACCACAGGTGGCGGTTATTCATGTAATGAAGGGGAAGATGTTTATATTTTTTATTTTTCTAGTTTACATAATATACATTATAGGAAGTTATATAAATAATAGATTTTTTGTCTCATTTAATAAGTAAACTTTAGATAGTGAGATAAAAAAAGGAATTTATTAATGTATTGTATTGAAATTATATTATAGAGCTTGATACATGATTAACTTAAATAACTCCTGATCAAACGTTCGATTGCTTCAGTTTCATTTGGTGTTGCAGATGCCAACTACATAAACATATAGCAGCATCTCCGTTTAGAAAAAATAAATCTACTGTGATTGAATTTTGTTCTAAACGTTACTTCATAGACTTTATATGATTAGTTTCTTAAATAGTTTACATAATATTTCCTGTAAACGTAAATTTTGAGTTTAAAGATTTTTTATCCCTATATTGGATTAATATTCATTTTGGTTTGTATAACACCCGTATTTATTGTAACTATATCCATTTCCGTTTATTTTTATACAAATTAACCCTCTGTTTTTCTTTGTTTTCAATCTCTAACCTTGCTGTTATCACATTTACAGTTGTAGTTTTGTATACATTGAGGTATAATGTATAACAAATAGAGATCGGCATATGTTGGGTGCTTAATCATCCGATTTTAAAGGAGCGATACTTGTGAATATTACAATTTATTATGGTAACCATGAAGATAAAACAATTCATACAATGGATTGTCACGTAGATATTGATGTAGACGACGAAGATTTAGTTTCTTTAACAGATGTACGCTAAATCCATCATATAGAAAATAAATGTTCAAAACACAAATCAACTGGTTTGTGTTTTTTTATGTTTACTCTCCCCCGCTTTCTTCGTAAGACATAGCTACTTTTTTATTTTTATCCCCCCTTTACTTTTCGTTCTTTTTCTCGTATGATTTAATAAGAACGTATGTTCGATTTATCAATTGCAAGGAGTGTTTGTTAGATGAGCAATAGAAAAAGAAAAAAGCCGCTTCCCCCTACCCTTTCTAATACTGGTTTTATCGGAGCAACATTCGCAGATACAAATGAGCTGCTTGCAAATGAATATCACTTTTCACGTAAACAGATGAAGATCACTCACCACGTATTGGATGCACTATTACAAGGTGTGACGCAGCTATTTCAACAGCATAATGTTGAAGCCGCTCTATCTTGTGTTTATTTACCTAAATATAAAAAGATTGGTCTTGTGTTATCTAAGCAACCGTTTGGGCGTCGTGAAGGTATTGGCTACTTTATTAATTACTTAAAAGAAGTTGGTCATATTGATTGGGATGAAAAAACAAAGGATTATGAAATACATAACACGAGCTTTATAGGCGTTGTCTTTGCAGATTTAGAAAAGATTTCAAAGTTTACTTTTGAATTTGAACTTCAGCTTCTAGCTAAATTTGTAAAAGAACTAATTATCCCTGCGAAGGAGCTCTTTTTACAGCACCATATAAGAGCCTATATCTCAGGAATTGAAAATGATGAGCAGCATAAGTTAGGATTTGTACTTTCGATTAAGCCTTATGACGAACGGAAAGAAGCGGATTTATATTTTGTTGAATATTTAAAAGAACGCGGTCTTTATGAAGCGGATGAATCTGAAGAAGAATTAATTCCCATACATACGAAGTGGAGTCTATTCTCCAAATAAAAATTCCCATTTCTCACAGCTGAGGGTGGGAATTTTTATGTTTTTTTGGTTACTATAAACAAATTAGTAGTAACTACTAATAGTTAGTATTATAATAGAGATTATAATGATGCACTGTCATTATAGACATTTTTTTATAGAAAAGGAGTCGTGGCAATGATTCGTTTAGAAGAACTAATTCCAAAAGAACGCTATAATTTAACGGAGGAATTTGAAAAACACGCATCTGATCACCTTGCGATCAAATGGCAAGATGCTGATGGTCATCGAGAAGAAATTACATATAATAATCTATTAAAACGAGCAAATAAAGCCGCAAATTCATTAACAGAACTAGGTTTAACAAAAGGCGATCACGTCTTAGTCATCATGCCCCGCTTAATTGATTCATATGTCATGTACTTAGCATGTTTAAAAGCAGGTATTGTCATTATTCCTTCTTCAGAAATGCTTCGAGCAAAAGATATCCAATATCGTTTACACCATGCCCAAGCAAAAGCGATTATTTCATATTCTCCATTTTGTCAAGAAGTAGACCAAGTAACAGACTTACCTTCTTCTCTAAAGCATAAAATTGTTTTGGGAGATGCTGTGAACTCTTGGACATCCTTAGAGCCTCTTATGGATGCAGCGAGTGATCAGTTTGAAGCCGCTGATACTCATAGAGACGATACGGCCTTTTTGCCTTACACGTCAGGTACAACTGGCAATCCAAAAGGCGTCGTTCATACACACGGATGGGCATACGCTCATCTACGTTTAGCAGCGCGTGAATGGCTAGATATTAAAAAAGGTGATATAGTTTGGGCAACAGCAGGTCCAGGCTGGCAGAAATGGGTTTGGAGTCCATTTTTATCAGTTTTAGGTCAAGGAGCAACAGGAATTGTATATAACGGCCGATTCGAACCAGAGAAGTACTTAGCGATTTTACAAGATGAGCAAGTGAATGTGTTATGCTGCACGCCGACAGAATACCGCTTCATGGCAAAATCAGCAAACTTAGATTCCTTTGACTTATCTCATATTCATAGCGCAGTATCAGCTGGTGAACCGCTAAATGAAGAAGTAATGAGCGTGTTTAAACAACACTTTGGTATTCAAGTCCGTGATGGATATGGCCAAACAGAAAACACGCTTTTGATTGGAACATTAAAAAATGTAGACGTTAAGGTTGGTTCAATGGGTAAACCGATGCTTGAAGAATTTATTGAGATTGTTGATGAAGACGGCAACCCATGTGCCCCTGGTGAAATTGGAGATATTGCGGTTCGTAAAGACCTCCCTTCGCTTTTTAAACATTACTACAAAGACGAAGAGCGTACGAAAAAAGCGTTTTGTGGCAATTATTATCTAACGGGTGACCGAGCTTCTAAAGATGCTGATAATTACTATTGGTTCCAAGGCCGCAGCGATGATATTATTATTAGCTCTGGCTATACAATTGGACCTTTTGAAGTTGAAGATGCTTTGATTAAGCACTCTGCTGTCAAGGAATGCGCCGTAGTTGCAAGTCCAGATCCGGATCGTGGTAACGTAGTCAAAGCCTTTGTTGTGTTAACTGACCCTGCGTTAACTGCTGATGAATTATTAATTAAAGATTTACAAAATCATGTTAAGCACCTAACAGCACCTTATAAATATCCTCGACTAATTGAATTTGTATCTGACTTACCAAAAACAAATTCAGGTAAAATTCGTCGCGTTGAGCTGCGTGCTCGTGAGCAGCAAGTTACTCAATAAGCAACAAAACGCCGAAGCGAATAGCCGCTTCGGCGTTTTGTTTAATTTTGTTTACAGGTAGCGCTGTGCAGTACGAACTTCAACTGTTAGCGTTCCCCCTGCAACGTTTGTATACGTCTTAATAATAATTGGATATGATTTATTGTTCATAAATTTAAAATCAGGTCCATTCCATGAAACAGTAGCATCTCTTCCTTTAGGAACATATCCTACGTCTTTTGAATGATGAGAACGCGCAACGATTTGTACTCCAGCTTTATCTACTGCGTTAAATAACGTGGAAGATGTTTGACAGATTCCTCCACCAATCCCCATGACTAGTTCTTTGTTGATGATTTCAGGAGCTTGCTGATAACCGCGTTCTACCGTACGAGGCCCTACAACACTGTTATAAGAGAAATAATCACCAGGTCCTAAAATAGTGTTGTTAATAGCTTCAGCAGAGAGCTGGATATTTCGATTTCTCCCCGTGTCGTTAGGGCGAAATTTCGTAGTGAAAGAAGCAATTGGTACTTCACTTACTCCTGTTGCTGCTTGCACAGAAACGTTTGGTGGTGTTTCATAAATTGGAACCGTAATTTCTAATTGATTTGTGTTTAAATTTTGCAGACTCGCTACAAGTTCGTCTTCTTTTAAAACAATCCGGTTCGAGCCTCCAATTAATGCTCCATTTCCATCTAGCTTCATGCTTTGCATTGGTGTATCGATTCCTTTTGCTAACTCGGAGGCAAGTGCTTTTATCTCTTTATTATATACTTCCTTATCAGCAAAATTAACGGGTTTAAATTCTCGCATTAATGCACCAGTACGAGAATCTTTTAATTGGTACGTTAAGTCTTCTACTTTAATAACCGGCTCTTTTTTTTCTTTTTTCTCTACAGCTTTTTGTTCTTTTTCTGCCGCTGTAGCTGCCGCTTGTTGTGCAGAATGGTCCATATACATATCAAATGCAATATAACCGCTGACCAACGTGGCACTTGCTAAAAGTGCTGCTATAACCTTTTTCATGTAATTGTGATCCCCCCATATTTCGGCTTTACCTCAATATGTCTTTCTTTTAAAAATATGTATGTTTCACTATATTATATAAAAATATAGAAATATTCGTCTATCAAAAAGTAAATATTTTTAAGAAGAAAAGGAAAGACTGAGAAAAGCCAGAATCATTTACACACCCCTTTTTGAAACGAACCATCTGTCTGAAAGCGCTATTGATACTATCATAATAGCACGAAATAAATAATAATTTAACGAATTTTGGAAATTAAATTTAACTTTTTTCTATCTAGACTTCATCAAACTGTCACAAATAGAGAAGGTCTTTCATTTATACAAAAGCTTTACACATGTTATAATAATTAGTACAAATGTATGAATCTAGAGGAGGCTCCACAGATTGACGCAGTATAACAAAGAAAATGTGAAAGAACAGTTAGAAAGCATTGATCAAATTAAAGAGGCGCTAGTGAAGTATCGAAACGCTGTGATCGGTGAAAAGTATGATTTACTTCCCTACCACCTTACACCTACAAAAGAGACAATCTTAAAAACTGTTTATGATAAAGAAAGCTGTATTGTTAGCGATATCACAAAAGTACTGGGCCTTTCCCCAGGTGCCATTACCATTGTGTTAAATCAACTCGAAGATGAACAGCTCGTAACGCGCATTTATAAAAAGAAGAATCGTCGCAGCGTATGGATTGAGCTAACTGAAAAAGGAAAAGACGTTGTGGAAACGTTACAGCAAACGCGTACGGATTTTTGGCTCAGTATTTTATCTCATCTGACAGATGAAGAGCGTTCACAATACATTCATATTATGCAGAAACTTTCAAAAACATTAAGCGAATAAACAAAAAAAGCGGTATAATCACCGCTTTTTTTGTTTGTTTTTTAAGCATGAGCTAAAGCTAGCTCTTTTACTTTTTTCTTCATAATTTTACCGACGCTGTTTTTAGGAAGAGAAGGTACAAATACGATTTCAGGAACCTTATAAGCTGTTAATCGTTCTTTGCAGTATTCTTTAACCTCTGTTTCTGTTACACTAGATTCTTCTCTTAGCACCGTATACGCGTAAGGAACTTCTCCATATAAGTCATCTGGCATACCAACTAACGCCGTTTCCAACACATCATCAATGCTTAAAATCACATCTTCTACTTGGTCTGGATAAATATTGTCTCCTCCATATACAATGACATCTTTGTAGCGACCATCAATGTATAGGAATCCCTCTTCATCAAGCTTCCCTGCATCTCCCATAGATAACCAGCCGTCATGTAACACAGCTTGTGTTGCCGCTTCATTCCCCCAGTATCCCTTAAAGATGTACGGGCTTTTCACAAGGACTTCACCAATTTCTCCTGTTGCAACTGCCTCTCTTGTTTCAGGGTTAACCACTTTTACTTCAACACCTGCAATTGGTTTTCCAACAGAGTTTACTTTATCCCAGCTCATTTGAGGTGCCCAGGCGCTGATCACCCAAGCTTCTGTACTACCGTAACCTTGTGCTACCGTAACACCATGCTTTTCTAAGTTACGAATAAGTGATTCAGGTACTTTTGTTCCACCTGATAAAGCTAGCTTCCACGGTAAGTTTTCGCGAGGATTTTGCTCGAGCTCTTCTAATAAGTACGTAAGAGCCGGTGGCAAAGCTAATAATAGCGTAATATTTTCTTTATCAATAATGTCTAAAATCCGTGCTGGTTCGGTCTCTTCTGAACAAACCATTGTCACGCCGCTTTTAATGCAGTGAAACATAGAGTTCATTGAGCTCATATGGAAGAATGGATGCACAAATAAATAGTGCATTTCAACATGAATTAAATCCTCTGTTCTTCCGCTTTCTAAGTATTTTCGAACGCCACCATGTGAAATCATGCAGCCTTTTGCGTTCCCTGTTGTACCTGACGTAAACATCATTAAAGCCGTATCTTCTTCAGTTACTTCATAGTCAAATGAAGGTTCTTCTGCTGAAAATTGATTGAATTGTTCACTAAACTTAGGTTCCCGCTCTAGCACTACCGTAAAGTTCAATTGGTCAATTGCTTTAGCCCCTTCCACAACCGTTGAAAATTCTCGATGATGTAGGAGCGCTTTTAACTTTCCACTTTCAATAATGTGGTCTAATTCGTAAGGTGTCATATTTTCACTAAGCGGGCTTACAACAGCTCCAATTTTTACAATTGCCATCATAACAGTTGGATAAGCAGCGGTTGTACGAGCTAAAATCCCAACTCGATCTCCTTTTGTGACCCCCTGACTTACTAAAAAGTTTGCAATTCGATTAATTTGATTAGAAAACATTTCATATGTATAGCGTTGTTCACCTTCTACTAACGCTTCTTTATTTGGCGATAGCATCGCTCTCTCTGCAACTAGATGTTGAATCGTATTTGATTTCATCTTTATCTCTCCTTTACGTTTTCAACATAACTATTGAAAAAAAATGAATTAAAATAGTTTAATTACTAAAATATTAGTGACCCAAAGAATAATATCAAAAAAACATTCATTAGTAAAATTTCAATAGTCCCATATACTCTATTCGTATAGTTTAAAGACAAAAAAGAAGCATTTTAGACCCTGAAACCTGGTATATCAAGAATGTAAGAGCTTTTAACAAAATTCAAATAAATACTAAAAATAGTCATAAGGGTGTATGGTTTTTCTAATTTATGGTTAAAAAGCGTTTTAAAATGATTTTATTTTCTTATTTATGAAATTTATTTTGTTTTTTTACTTTAAAAGTGTTTAAAGCATAACTTTTGAGTGCATAAGAATCGTATGAAATAATAAAGAAAGAATAGAGCTGAAAGGAGAATGTATATGAAAGTATTAGTTATTGGAGCCAATGGACAAATCGGTCAAAAAGTTGTAAGACTATTACACGCTAATGAACAATATACCGTACGCGCAATGGTTCGTAAGGAAGAACAGCTTGAGAAACTAAAAAATGAAAATATTGAAGCGGTCTATGCTAGCCTTGAAGGAACGGTAAAAGAATTAGAAGCAGCAATGAAAGGCTGCGATGCGGTAGTCTTTACTGCCGGTTCAGGAGGTAGCACCGGGTCTGATAAAACGTTGCTAATTGATTTAGACGGAGCAGCCAAATCAATTGAAGCAGCCGAAAACGTAGGAGTTAATCGTTTTATCATGGTAAGTGCCCTACAAGCACATCATCGTGAAAACTGGAATGAGAATTTAAAGCCTTATTACGTAGCGAAACACTATGCTGACAAAATCCTAGAAGCAAGTAGTTTAGACTATACAATCATTCGACCAGGTGGATTGACGAACGACGCTGGTACGGGTAAAGTAGACGTTGCCACAAACTTAACGCGCGGAACAATTCCTCGTGAAGACGTAGCCAAGGTTGTGGTTACTAGCCTTACAGAAGAAGGAACTTACAAAAAATCGTTTGACTTATTAGCAGGCGATAAAAACATCGAACAAGCTCTAAAGACATTATAATAAAACAGGCGGTCGTAACCGCCTGTTTTATTTATTTAATAACTGGGTGAAATGATGCAAAATCTTAGCAGTTAGACCCCAGATTACACGATTCTCATAATAATAAAAATGCTCTTCCATCTTGCGTGTTTGCCAATTATAATCTTCTCCTCCAATGATATCATCAAATGGGAAGGTTGAATCAGGCTCTACTTTAAAATGAATATGATGAACTTCAGGTGGATTCTCTTTAAAGAACGAAAGGGGTACGGTAAATATTTCCGCTACCTCAGAAGGGTTTGGACGTAGTGGCAAATCATCTTTTAAAACCCCGATATACGGATAAATAATAGTTCCGAATTGCGACACGATATAATCTAATGGTTTGACATTTTCAACCGCTTTATTTTCAATACCCAGTTCTTCTGTCGTTTCTCTCACTGCTGCATCTTGAGGTGTTGAATCATTTGGTTCAATCTTACCCCCAGGAAAACAAATCTCACCAGGTTGCCTACGCAAATGGTGGGCCCTTACTTCGAATAACACATGAAGCTCATCTTGTTTTTGAACAAGTGGGACCAAAACGGCAAACTGTAAAAATTCATCCATGCCTAAAATGTTTGGATTTCGCTTAGTTAATGTTTCGAGTATGTCATTTAGCTTCAATGTACCACTTCCTTTTCTCTCTTTTTTGTAGTAACAGCATAGTTTGTTGGTTAAGGCTTGTCAACTTCCATACCCTTTAAAACTGATAGTAGCACATCTTCATCTTTATCCTCTTTAAAAATAGCGGGATGAAGCAGCTGAGCTAGCTTTTTAAGACCAACTAATAATCGTGGAGATGGCCGGCAAAATAATGCCTCCTCTAAAATATGTATATCCGTTTCCGACAGTCTTAATTCTTCCCAACCAGAACGTTTTTGGATCACTTTTTTATTGACGTTCTTTTCGGCTACCCCAACCCACGCAAGACATATCGCTTGAGGTTTTCTCTTTTTGACTTCTTCCCACGTTGTTTGAACGCTTGGTTCACTGTAATCTTCAAACATATTTTTTGCTCCGGCAAGCGCACTAATTTCAGTTAGCCAGTTTGAGCCACCTGGCGTAAACAAAGGCTTCGGCCACCATTCCCAGTAGATGTTGGGCTTGTGTGTAATACGCTGGGCTAACTCTTTATAGTAGGTTATTTCTTTATCAAATCGCTGCACAATTTTTTCTGCATAAGTACCTACTCCAATTAAATCCCCTACAGTCAGAAGGTCATTTCTAATATCACTTAAGGACTGAGGATTTAACGTAACGAAAGGAAGGTTCCTTTTTTTTAATTCTTCAATGTTTCGCTCCATTCCAGGAACGCTTAAAGAAGCTAAGATTAAATCCGGCTTCAGCTCCTCAACCAAGTCCATATCAATAGACAAGTCAGGACCTAATCTCGGTAATTTTTGCACGCTGTTCGGCCAATCTGAATAGTTATCGACCCCTACAAGTAAATGCTCGCATTGCAAATAACCAATGAGTTCAGTGTTGCTAGGGCATAAAGACACAATTCGCATTAAAACTCCTCCTTATTAAAAGTCTTTATCTTTACAATACTAGAATTACAGAAAAAAAGACAGCAGACATTCTGTTCACTATTCTTTAAGAGAATTTTTATAAAAAGGTAATTTTTCATCGTTTTTTCACTTTTCTCTTATATAGTAAAGACAGTACTTTTTTTATAGATATGCCCCTTTTCACTCGTCTCTTGTAGACGAGCTTTTTTTATGTTCTAAAATATGGCTAATATAGAAAAGGTATCGGACTAAAATCCAATACCCTTTTCGTTACGAATTTATAATCCCAAGTCTTCAATTTGTTTAACGATGCTTGAGATGTCTTGAATGGATTGAAAGAGCTCCGTATTTTCAAGCGCTGCAGGATCCAACTTTCCACCCTCTATGTTTTCTAGATACGTATTGATTCCGTCTAGCGCTTTCTCATTTTGCTCTAGTACCTGGTTGTGTAAGTCAGCTGCTAATTCAGGGGCATTGAGCTCATTGAAGCTTTCAATTTCTCCTTTCATGTCTTCTAGTTTCGTTTCAAATTCCGCTGCGGCTTTTGAATCTGCAATGGCTTGCTGTGCTAATTCGGGTGCTTCTTCAGCAAATGTTTTTGCCTCCTGTACATAGTCTGTCGCTTCGTTTACGTATGTGAGTGCGTCATTTGCTCCTTCCAGCATTGAACAGCCACCTAATGCAAAAGACGTGCTGGCTAGGATTCCTATCAACCATTTTTTCATTTGTTTTCCTCCCAGAAATTTATTTTCAACCTTTTAAGGTAGAAACCAATAAAAAAACCATCTTCACAATGTTTTTTGTAAAGATGGTTAAAATGACCTTTACCAAAAAAACATTTGGCAAAGGTCTCGCTAACAATATTACATATTGCCAACAAAGCCGGAGAGATTCTCTCGGAATGACGACCTTGCTGTAGCAGCTACTCCCCTTTGGGAATTCCGTATAAACTTCTAACATCATTCTACCTTATTTATAAGAAACGCGTCAATTCTCACGAAGGAATGGTTTTTCCATTTAGATAATCAATGGTAGAATAAGAGAATCATAATGATAAGGGAGAGAACGTCTTGTCTGGACAGTCTAAAATACTCGCGTTTGTGGATATTGAAACAACCGGCTTAAGTCCCGCTAGTTGTGAAATGATTGAACTTGGAATTTTACTTTATGAATACGACGAACAGCTCCAAACCCTCACGGAGCTAGACCGCTATAATGGATTTGAAATGCCGACATACCCAATTTATCCTCATATTACTCGGCTAACTGGGATTACAAATGAAATGGTGGAAGGTCAAAGATTTAATGATGAAAAAGTGATCGAGTTGTTTAAGCAAGCTGATGGTATTATTGCGCACAATGCTTCTTTTGACCGTAGCTTTTTACTAAAGCGCTATTCCTTTTTACAAGACCTGAAATGGCACTGCTCGATGAGATCAGTAAAATGGAAAGAATACGGATTTGTCAATAAAAAGCTAACAACGCTCTTAGATGCACATGGAATTTCTAGAGAACATGCTCACCGTGCGATGGATGATATTGAAGCAACTGCTTTCTTGTTACAAAAAACCAATCCAGAGGGTAATATGTACTTAACCGAAGTTTTAAAGAAAGCCATGGGCAAACCAAAATCTGTTGTGAAACGATAAAAAGCATCTCATTTAGCTGAGATGCTTTTTTGTACTAAAAATGGGTTTTTCCATTCCATTAGCGTTCCGTAGTTACAAGACTCTTCATCTTCTAAATAGTTCTCTATCACTTTAAGCGGTGTTCGACCACAGCGCAGCAAAAATGTAATAACAGGATCTTGAATGGTACCTTTTGAAATTTCTTGGATATATTGCTCTGGCGTTAGCTTATCCTGATATAGGTGGTAAGCAGGCATCCTCCCTCCACCTATTAGCCGGTCTAGTTTCAGATGAATGACGACATCGTACATGGCAGTCATCATCCATTTCCCTAACCCTAACTTACGGTAAGCAGGGGCTACACTAATATCTACAACATATAATGAATTCCCGTTTGGGTCATGATTACGAATATAACCGCTATCCGTAACGTCCGCCCACGTATGATTTGGTGATTTAGGGTCAAACTGAACTAATAATCCCGTCATGCTTCCTACTACTTTACCGTTTACTTCTATACACAATGCTCCCTCTGGGAATAGCGTAACGTGATTGGTAAGCTGCTCGATATTCCACCATAAATCAGACGGAAACGGAGGTGGAAAACATTCTTGCTGAATAGCAATTAAATCTTGAAAATCAGCTTGGTGATAATTTCGAATGATGGCGGGAACAGGCTTTTTTTCGTCAAACACAAAAAACTCTCTTCGGTACACATTCATCACTCCTTATCGAATCAAGACCTCTTCTTTTTCCCAATCGGTATATAAATCTGTACGACGATCACGCCACGTTGTTACCGATCCGCTTTCTCGAACTTTATAGAGTAATTCCAAGTCTAGATCAGCTGTGACAATCATATCTTGGTTGATTTCACCTTCAGCCATTAATCCTTTAGGTGGAAACGGAACATCGTTTGGGGTAATGATTGCAGCTTGACCAAAGTTGGCGCGCATAAAATCGACGGTAGGGAGTGAACCTACTGTCCCCGAGTTTACTACATAAACTTGATTTTCAATTGCTCTTGCATGGCTCGTATAGCGTACGCGGTGAAACCCATGACGATCATCTGTACATGACGGGCAGAATATTACGTCTGCACCTTTTGCTTTTGCCATGCGTACAATCTCAGGGAATTCAATGTCATAGCACGTAAGCATCGCAATTTTCCCTTTGGTTGTCTCAAACACCTGCAGGTTTTCTCCAGGCGTCATGTCCCACTCATGTAGCTCCGTTGGCGTCATATGAAGCTTCGCTTGCTCACCTATACGTCCATCTGGATAAAAAAGGTGCGCTACGTTATACAAACGCCCTTCTCTTTTTATTACGTGTGTACCTGCAATAATATGAATGTTCATTTTAATGGCTAAGCTCATAAATAAAGAACGATACTGCTCGGTAAAGTCCGGTAAATCCTGAATTGTTAATGCTTGTCCTTGGTGGTTACCAATCGACATTAACTGTGTTGTAAAGAATTCTGGGAACATGACAAACTCTGCTCCAAATTCTTCTGCTGTTTTGACATAGTGCTCAACTTGATGAGCAAATTCCTCAAAGGATTGAATTGTATGAAGATGATATTGAACCGCTGATACTCGAAGTTTCATAGGTTCCTCCTTTCCAAACTTATTTGTCTATTTTTTTCTTTTAGTAAAAAAAGATCTGCTAGCTCTCGGTAAATGGCCACAATATCGTCTATTTTCATTCGCACTAAGCCGCTTGAGGAAGGAGCCACGAAGTCAATTGTCCCTTCAATAACCGAAACCTCTTGAATTCCCCAAGGAACGTTTCTGCGTTTGCTGTATTGTTCGTAGACACCTTTTCCGACGAAGCAAACGACTTTTGGTTGATAAGTACGAATTTTATGAGCGAGCTGCTTTCGTCCTTCTTCATATTCTTCTTTCGTAATTTCCGCTGCCGCTTTTGTAGGACGATCTACAATATTCGTAAGACCATAACCAAGATCTAGTAAATCTACATCCTCTTCAGGCTTATAAAGTCGTGGTGTTAATCCGGACTTGTATAAAATACTCCAAAATCGATTGCGAGGATGTGCAAAGTGATAGCCTGTTTCACTTGATCGAATACTTGGATTAAAACCGACAAATAGAATTCTTAAGTCTTTCTTAATGCAATCTTGTACCAAATCCATGCCGTACCTCCTAAAAAAATCATCCATCTAGTATGAATGATTTTTTAGAAAATTATACGTTAAATACGAACAACGCGTCCGTTAAATTTTTTCTTCCAATAGCCTTGCGTCATATCAGCAATGCCGACGCCTTTACTTTGAGCACCAATGAATTTTCCATTTCCTACATAAATGCCAACATGTCCATCTGTTTTATATGTGTTAAAAAAGACAAGGTCGCCTGGCTGCATTTGTGAAGCGGAAATTTGTGTACCAGCATGCTTTAATGTTTCAGTGCTTACATAGCCGCGAGGTCCTAGCTCAACGCCGACTTGTGAATATGCCCAGTGTACAAACGATGAGCAATCAAAGAATCCGCGGTTGATATCCGCTTGGGTACGACCTCCACCAAATACGTATGCAGAATTACCAATCCATTTATTCCCAACCGTTGCGACATTAGAATGAGATGCAGCAGGAGCTGATTTAGCCGCTGGTGCTTCAACAGTAGCTTTTGATGTAGCTTTCGTACTTTCATTGTCTTGAGCAGGAGCTGCTTTTTCAGCAATAGATTGACCTGAAGCTGTAGCTACCTGCTGCTCAGCTTTTTCAGCTGCTTCTTTTTGTTCTTGCTCTCTTTGTTTTTTAGCTGCAATGCTGTCTGTTAACGTTTGTTCTTGCGTTGATAAATCTGTTTCTTGTTCCGTTAAAGATGCTACTTGCTGTGCATTTTCTGATTTTTTTTCATTTAACTGAGCAGCAAGGGTTTCTTGCTCCGCTTTTTGCTCCGCTAAATATTCATTAATACCCTTTAGCTCTTCTTTCATCGCTTCAAGATCTTTTAGTTTACCTTTTACAGAAGACTGTTTCTGTGCTACTTCATCTTGCATCTCTTTAGTTTCTTTTAGAATATCACGGTCTGCGCTAATGATTGTTGACACAGCTACCGAGCGGTCAAC
Organism: Priestia sp. FSL W8-0001; assembly: GCF_038050335.1. Classification (NCBI taxonomy): domain Bacteria; kingdom Bacillati; phylum Bacillota; class Bacilli; order Caryophanales; family Bacillaceae; genus Priestia; species Priestia sp. FSL W8-0001. Next base: position 1,981,504 of record NZ_JBBPAL010000001.1, on the reverse strand, counting down.
GAAATCCGAAAAGCTTTGTGAACCAAGAAGCACTTGAACATAATCAACGCTGCCTCCAGCTTCTTGAAGTGCTTTTGCACGCTGAGCCAAAACTTGATTGCGCTCTTCTAGCTTTTCATTTAGCGTATCGATGTCTTTTTGAAGGATGTCTATTTTTTCAGTTGTCTGCTTAATGCTGTCTTCTGTATCCGTTACTTTCTTTTCGTTTTCCTTAGCTGCTAATTTTAAACGCTCCAACTGAGCTGATAAGCTGCTTTGTTCTTTTTCTAAACGCTTCTTTTCTTCATTTGCGCTTGAAATTTTCCCTTGTAGTTCTTCACGCTCTTGTTGAATCGTCGTTTTTTGGTTTTCCATTTCATTTATCGTTGAGGCAAATGCTTCAGTTGAAAACACGCTTGATAGTCCTAAAACAACCGCTGCATTGGCAAAAATAGCTTTTTTATTCACTTTAAATTCCTCCATTACTTCATCTGTCTAATCCTCTATGTATATATCGAACTATTATTGTCGAAAAATAGCTAAAAATAGTCTTTTACTACGAAAATTATACCACGATGTATTTATATGAAATATTACAATTTCATTTCATAATTGGAAGACTTAGTGAAATAGAAGAAAAAAATAGCACGCAAACGCGTACTATTTTCCTGATTACTTCTCTATAGTTTGCTGATAGTATTGCTCTAGAGCTACAATCGCGCTCCCCATTCGTTCCTGAAGCGGAACTACCACGCGCTTCACGCCTTGATCATTTAACGCAGCAGCCGTTACTTTTCCAACTGATAACGCCACAACGTCTGTCTCAAATGCTTCTAAAACCTCTTGTTCTTTTCCTTTTTCGCGCGCAAAGGAAAAAAGGTTACGAGGCTGAGGAGCGCTTGTAAAGTTGACTGCGTCTACCTTCCTAGTTAGTATTTCATCTAACAGTTGCTCCATCACGTCAGTTTGAGGAGGAATGTGCTTATAAGGAAGAATATCTTTGGCCTTGGCGTTTTGATCATTTAAAAAGGTCATTAATGCAGGCGCAGGATCTCCATGAAGCTGAAGCGCAACTTTACATCCATCAAATGAGTGACTCTTTAACTCTCGCACCAGACCAGCTGTACTGCCATCATCATCGCGAACCGTTGGTGTAACGCCTAGCTTTTTTAGCATATTAATGGTTTTATAGCCACGAGCCCCGATTTTAGCGTTCTTTAATGCCGCTAGGAATTCAGAAGCTAGCCCCATTTTATCAGCGGTATTGTATAAGATTTCTGTACCAATACCCGTAGTGAAAATAAACCAGTCGTACGTACCTTGAACAAGATCTTTTACGTCTTCTTCAAGATGAGTGTCATCTAAAAAAATTGTTCCTTGTGCCGGTCGAATAAGAGCCGTCCCACCTAAGTTTTCTACGATTTTTTTAATGTCCTCTACTTTTCGCTGACCAGCAAGGGCGACTCGTTTTCCTTCTAATCGTCTCATTGTAAACTCCTCCGTTTATGTAAATTACTGCGCAAATGGAGATGTGTGTTGAGGAATATATCCTAATTTCACTGAAATCTCCGCTGCTGCCGTTGTTACTTTTTTAATTAAAAATGGCATTCTTTCTTCATGAAAATGTGCATCAATTCCTGCAACGCTAATTCCCGCTACAATTTCTCCTTTATGGTTAAAGATTGGAGCTGAAACAGCTGTTGTATAATCTTCAAGCTCAGAATGGCTAATTGTATAGCCGTTTACACGTGCTTTATGAAGCTCTTCATTTAATTTTTCTTTGTCGGTAATTGTGCCTATGCCTATTGGTTTTAAATCGGTTACCTCTAAATAGCGCTGCTGCTCTTCAGATGATAAAAAAGATAAAATAATGCGAGAACAAGCACCAGCATAAAGCGGCGATTTTCGTCCAATCGATGTATAAAGACGTACGGGGTGCACGGCTTCAATCTTTTCAATATACATCGCTTCATCTCCATCGCGAACGATCAGATTAACGGCTTCTTCTACTTCATCGCGAAGCGCTTGCATAATCGGCAGCGCAAGCCCTCTAACATCTAGTCGATCGGCTACAAGTTGACCAAACTGCAAAAAAAGAAGCCCAAGCTCATAGTGGCCATATGGATCTTTCGTTAAAAAACCCATTTCTTCTAAGGATCCAAGCATTCGGTGCAGCGATGTTTTAGGGATATTTGTCTTATTCATTAACTCATTGAATGTAAGGCGAGGGTGATCAATGAACAGCGTTAGAATGCTCATCGATTTCACAACCGTTTTATTTTTATCCTGCATACTCACGCTCTCCTTTAATTTGAACATATTTTCACAATCTTTGTTTTATTATACAACAAACTAGCGGAAAGTACCTTATTTTAGGATGTTTTTTCGCCTTTAATTAGACATAAAAATAAAGAAAGCACCCTGTATAAAGGCGCCTTCTGTTATTACTTATAAAGTTGTTGCTACCTGCTCTGGCTGAATCTCATATATTTCTAAAAACTTCGTTGTAAAATCTCCTTCTAAAAATTTCTCATGTTCTAGAAGGGATAAGTGAAACGGTATGGTTGTGTGCACTCCTTTAATATAAAATTCGCTGAGTGCACGCTTCATGCGCTGAATAGCTTCCGTACGATTTTTTCCGTAAACAATCACTTTAGCAATCATCGAATCATAAAAAGGTGGAATTGTATAGCCTGCATATACTGCGCTATCTATGCGTACCCCAAACCCTCCAGGTGGAATGTACTCTGTTACTGTTCCCGGTGAAGGCATAAAATCACGCCAAGGATCTTCCGCATTTATGCGACACTCAATTGCGCATCCAGAAAAAATAGTGTCTTCTTGCGTGAAGGATAGCGGATAACCTGCTGCTGCTAAAACTTGCTCTTTAATCAAATCTACCCCTGTTACTAACTCTGTTACTGGGTGCTCAACTTGAATACGCGTATTCATTTCCATAAAATAAAACGCACCGTATTTATCCAGTAAAAATTCAACCGTACCTACACCATAGTAGTTCACTGCTTTTGCAGCTTTCACAGCAGCATCTCCCATCTCATCCCGGAGCTTTTCGCTAAGCGCTGGTGACGGTGACTCTTCGATAAGCTTTTGATGACGCCTTTGGATGGAGCAGTCTCGTTCTCCTAAGTGAACAACGTGTCCATGCTTGTCCGCTAAAATTTGAATTTCAACATGACGCGGGTCTTCAATAAACTTTTCCAAGTACACGCCTTTGTCTCCAAACGCTTTTTCCGCTTCTTGCTGAGCTTGACGAACTGCTTTGTGAAGCTCTTCTTCATTAAAAGCCGTGCGCATTCCTTTACCGCCTCCACCAGCGGATGCCTTTACAATGACAGGGTAGCCAATTTCTTTTGCAATCGCAGTAGCTTCTGTACTACTTTTAATTAAACCGTCGCTTCCTGGTACAATTGGTACGTTTGCTCGCTTCATGGTATCACGAGCTTTTGCTTTAGCTCCCATATCTAAGATAGCCTGAGATGAAGGACCAATAAACGTTATCCCATACTCTAGACAAGCATCTGCAAACTGTGCACTTTCAGATAAAAAACCATACCCAGGATGAATCGCATCTGCATGTGACACGTCCGCTGCGCTGATGATGCTTTTACTATTTAAGTAGCTATCTTTAGGACTTTTCCCACCGATGCAGTATGCTTCATCAGCCATCTGTACATGAAGTGCATCGCGGTCTCCAGTAGAATACACAGCTACGGTTTTGATGCCAAGTTCCTTACATGCACGAATCACACGAACAGCAATTTCTCCTCTGTTAGCAATCAACACTTTTTTAAACATCGTCTCACTCCTTATTAGCGCTTATTGTTTGATTAAAAATAGAGGTTGGTCGTATTCAACAATATCGCCGTCTTTCACAAGAACCTCTATAATTTCTCCTTCAATTCCCGCTTCTACCTCATTAAAAAGCTTCATTGCTTCTACAATACAGACGATATCATTAGCACGAACTCTATCACCTTCCGATACAAAAGGTGAAGCTCCTTGTTCAGGAGAGGAGTAGAAGGTTCCGACCATAGGAGAACGTACTTCGCAGACCGCTTTTGATGGCTCCTCATTTTTTAATGGAGGTGTGAGTTCTACCTCATTGTTTTTACTAGGCGTTAACACTTTTGTTGCTTCTTCCGTTAGTGTTTTATCAAGAACAATCACTGTTCCATCGTGTTCCACATGTAGCTTTTGAATGCCACCTTCATTCATTAAAGCTATAACCTCTTTTAATTCTGCAGTATTAATCATCCTTTTCTCCCCTTTCGTTTTTTAAGCTTCTTTTTGATAAAGTGCAATTGAACACGCTAACTGCTTCATAGTTTTTTCGTTTTCTAAATAAATTTGTTCAGCTTCTTCTAGGGTAATATATTGAAAATAAATGCTTTCTCCAGGCTTCACCTGAGCTAGAACTGGTAAGTCAGCCGTGATAACCTGAGCCATTTTTGGATAGCCACCCGTGGTTTGTCGATCTGCTAATAGAATGATTGGATTTCCGTCTGGCGGTACTTGAATAGATCCATTCGTTACGGCTTCTGATAGCAACTCTACTTTTTCAGTAAGTACCATTTCAGGACCAGCAATTCGATAACCCATGCGATCTGATTGAGTACTAACTTTAAAGGCTTGTTCACTAAAGGCTTGTTGACTTTCTTTAGTAAACAATTCAAATTGACTACCTTTTATTACACGGATAATCGGCTTTTTTTCAAACGGTAAGCGTTCGTGAAAATTCACGTACCAGTTTGGCATATATACACGGCTTGCCAACTTTACATGCTGATGTTGAGAACCCGTGAATTTAATTACATCGTTTGCCTGTAAAGCGCGCCCTTTGAAACCACCTAACTCGCCGCGTAAATAGGTACTTTTACTATTCATAACAGGAGATAGTAAAAAACCACCCTTTACTGCCAAATAAGCTCGACACCCTTTTTTACATGGTCCAAATTGAAGGGTACTTCCTTTTGACACGTAGATTGGTTTCCACATATGAACGGGTTCATTGTTAATGCTCGGTGCTAAATCACCTCCAGTGATAGCGATTACACAATCCTTTTCAAATTCAATTGTTGGACCCATTAAAGTCATTTCTAAGCAAGCCTCTTTTTCATCGTTCGCAACTAATAGATTTGCTACGCGCAAAGAATACGTATCCATAGCTCCGCTCACTAAGACACCGTGTTTTTGGAAGCCAGTTCGTCCTAAGTCTTGTATAGTCGTGAGTAAACCTGGCTTTAAGACCTTTATGCTCATGCTTATCTCTCCTTTGTAAATTTTAAAAATTCATGCTCTGTAATAGGGATGAATTTGACGATATTACCTGCTTCAAGTAAGCTAGGTGGATTTTGCTCTGGTAAAAATAAAGGCTTTGGCGTTTGACCAATCAGCTGCCATCCTCCAGGCGTAGAGATGGGATAAACGCCTGTTTGCATTCCAGCAATCCCAACAGACCCTTTTGGAATGCTGGCGCGAGGAGACGACCTTCTCGGTGCCTTGATTTTCTCTGACATACCGCCTAAGAATGGAAATCCAGGCGCAAATCCAACCATATATACGAGGTATTCACCACTTGAGTGGATGGATATAACTTCATCAGACGTCAAGCCATTGATCTTCGCTACATCTTGTAAATCGGGTCCATATTCGCCACCGTAGCAAACCGGAATTTCTACAGTATGAGATGGTTGATTTTTATGGTGCGTTAAACTAGCAAGCTTTTTCTCTACTAGAGCTGAAACAATTTTAAAAGGAGATATTAAAGATGAATCTTTGCCTTGATATGTTTGATAGACAATAAGCGGGTCGTAAAAAATCGTTAGGTTTGTAAATGCAGGGACACTCTCGACAAACCCTTCAAACGGTGTATCTTCAAGCATATTCATAAGCGCCATGATTTGTTTATGAGTACTAATGCTCATTTCTGAACCAAATGTTACAACCACAGCCGAATCTCCAAGTGGGGTCAGCTCTGCGATTGTTTTCTTGTTATCTACTGCTTTAATCACGTCTTTCACCTCGTTTATAAAATTCCAAGCTCATCATCACGTATATCCGTAATGAGCATGTGCCCTGGAGCATGCGTAATCATAATAGACGGTTTAACCTCCATCGCAACAGCTTGTGGAGTAACTCCACAGGCCCAAAAAACAGGCACTTCACCTTCGTGAATGGTCACTGCATCACCAAAATCAGGATGATCAATTTGTTGGATACCGATTTCTTTTGGACTACCAATATGAAGAGGACTTCCATGAACGGAAGGAAAGCGCGAGGTAACCTGCACCGCGCGAGGTACGTCTCGAGAAGGCATAGGACGCATACTTACAACCGTTACGCCTTTAAATAAGCCAGCTGATTTACATTCAATATTGGTTTTGTACATCGGGACATTACATTTCTCCTCAATGTGTCGGATAGGTATACCATTATTTAACAAGGCGTCTTCAAACGTAAAGCTGCAACCAATCAAGAAACCTACCATATCTTCTTCCCAAAGCGATGTAATATCCGTTATTTCTTCCGTTAATACACCTTCTCGATATACGCGGTACTTAGGTAAATCTGTACGAATATCTGCTCCTTTTGCAACGGTTAAATACGGTGATCCAACCTCTGTTACGTCTAATAATGGACACGACTTTGGGTTACGCTGACAAAATAGTAAAAAGTCATACGCATGTTCTTGTTTTAAGATTGCTAGATTTGCTTGGGCGTATCCATTCGCCATCCCTGCTGTTGGTCCAGTAATTTTCATTTCACGAATAAGCTTACGAATTTTTTCAGGTGTTTCAGTTGCGTAACTCATATTTGGTCTCCTTTCAACGATACGGAGGTGAATAAAATAATCCACCTCCAGCTCAGTTATTTAAATAATAAAGGCAGTTGATCAATTAATGTATATCCCCCCATTAACGCCATCACGATAACCACAAGGCTACCCGAGATCGTTAACCAAAGAGGATGTTTATAATCTCCTACAATATCTTTTCGGTAAGCAGCAACTAAGAGCGTTCCAAGAGCAATTGGTAAAATCAATCCATTTATTGCACCAACTAACAGCAATACTTTAACTGGCTTTCCAATGACTACAAAACATAGTGTTGACACAATAATGAAGCTGATAATTACCCATTTATGATGCTGCTCTAAGCGTTTGCTAAATGTACGAATGAACGATACGGATGTGTAAGCAGCTCCAATAACAGACGTAATTGCAGCTGACCACATAACAACTCCGAAAATTTTATAGCCAATATTTCCTGCCGCTAGCTGAAAGACTGAAGCGGGTGGATTGCTTGCATCTATTTGAAGCCCTTGTGATACAACGCCAAGAACTGCTAAAAAGAGCGCAATACGCATAACAGACGTGATTAAAATTCCTACAACAGAACTCTTTGTCACTTGTGGTAGTGCATCAACACCTTTTATTCCTGCATCTAATAGTCGGTGACCTCCAGCAAACGTAATATAGCCACCTACCGTTCCACCCACTAACGTGACAATAGCAACAATATCAATCGTATCCGGCATTACTGTTTTTTACTACAGCTTCTCCAACAGGAGGTGCCGTTTTAAACGCTACAAAAAACATTAAACCAATCATGACAAAGCCTGCGTACTGTGTGAAACGATCCATGGCCTTTCCAGCTTCTTTAATTAAAAAGATTGCCACTGCAATGATTGCACTTACAATTGCACCGTATTCAGGTGCGATACCAAACAAGGCATTTAATCCTAATCCAGCTCCTGCAATGTTTCCTACGTTAAAAGCAAGGCCACCCATAACAATTAGCCCAGCGATGACATAACCGAGGCCTGGCAACACCATGTTCGCAATATCTTGTCCTCTTTTTTCGGATACAGCGATAATTCGCCAAACGTTGGTTTGTGCAAAGATATCTAAAATAATTGATACTAAAATAACAAATCCAAAACTAGCTGCTAACGTTTGAGTAAAAACAGTAGTTTGAGTTAGAAACCCAGGACCAATAGCAGACGTGGCCATTAAGAAGGCGGCCCCCATCATGAGCGTCCAGTTAAGCTTAGGTACTGGCGACAGTTGCTGTTTTTTTGATTGTTTTATCGGCTCCATAATTAATTCTCCTCTCAATTAGCGGCATGATACGGCGACGCGTGTAATATCTGCTTGCTTAAAGGCTGTGTTAAGTGCATGAGCAAACTGCAAGGCATGTGTTCCGTCTCCATGAATGCAAACTGTATCTGCTTGAATCGGCACTGTTGTTCCTTGTTGAGACTGCACTTCTTTTTGCTCAATCATTCCAATAACTTGATTAATTGCTACTTCATCTTCTTCGATTAAAGCACCTTTCATTGTTCGAAGAGTTAAAGAACCATCTTCTTGATATGTACGATCAGCAAATACTTCATTTGCTGTTTGAAGCCCTATTTCTTTTCCTGCTTTTATGAGTTCACTTCCAGATAAGCCGAATAAAATAAGTTCTGGATTTACTGCATATACGGCTTCAGCAATTGCTTTTGATAATGCAGCATCTTTCGCCGCCATATTATAGAGAGCACCGTGTGGCTTTACATGCTGCATAGTACCTCCTTCCGCCTTTACAAATCCGTAGAGTGCACCAATTTGATATACGACTAAATCATACGCTTCACTAGGACTAATTTGAATATTCCGACGTCCAAACCCGCGTAAATCCTGCAAACCAGGATGAGCGCCAATAGCTACATCATGATGCAAGGCAAGTTTTACGGTTTCTCGCATGACGGTTGGATCTCCAGCATGAAAGCCACACGCGATATTAGCCGAAGAAACAAACTTTAAAATCTCTCTATCATTTCCAATCTTATAAACGCCATAACTTTCACCTAAATCACAGTTCACGTCAATTCGTTTCATTTCTTCATCCCCTTATCTATCTTGTTGTACCGAAAAATGGAACTTAAATTCCGTTTTTCGGTTAAATTGATTTTATCATTTAAATGTCTGATACACAAGATAGTTGTCAGAACATTTAACATATTAGGTCAATTCTATTAATTGAAAGGTTTCTAGATAGGTATTTCACTACAGGAAAAAAGAATCTCGAAATCCAAGGTTTTCTAAGTCATAATTCAAAAGGTAGTCTTTTTTACAAATGGATAGGAGGAAGAAAATGAAAAAACATCAACTAATTGCTGCATCTATTGTAGGTATCAGCTTACTTTGGACCACCCCTACTGAGTTCAAAGCAGCGGAAATGGATACTACTAAAGTGGTGAAGACGGCTGCTGAATTATCAGGAATCGACTATGTAAGCGGTGGTGAAACAAAATCAGAAGGTTTCGATAGCTCAGGGTTCATTTACTATGTAGTAGAAACAGCTTTAAATGTAGATATGCCGCGCACGTTAGAAGGGCAAGGTGAGTTAGGAACAGAAGTGAATAAAAGTGATTTAACAACCGGAGATCTGTTATTCTTCTCTACAAGCTCATCTACCATTACAAGCGCTGCAATCTATATTGGAGATGGAGAGATGATTTTCCCTTCTACTTCAAAAGGTGAAGTGGTTAAAGAAAGTTTCAAAGATAGTTCATTTTGGAATGAACATTTTATCAAAGCGAAAAGACTCAGTGCCTCTACCTTTTCATTTCCAGACTATAAAATTGTCTCGGAGAGTCGAGAGCAGCTAGGCGTTTCGTATCAATTTGGAGAAGAACGTCCAGAAGTTGGTTTTGATTGTTCGGGCTTTATTCAATATGTATTCAAAGAAGCATATAACGTAGCGCTCCCACGTTCTACGGATCAACAGTGGAACTTTGGTACATACGTTAAAAAAGAAGACCTACAAGTCGGAGACGTTGTCTTTTTTGAAGATACATACCGCAGCGGAATTTCGCACGCAGGTGTTTACATTGGTAAAAACCGTATGATACATGCTAAACATAAAGAAGGCGTCACCATTGATTATTTAACGGATGATTATTGGCAAGATAAATACGCTGGTGCCAAAAGAATGCGCTAATCATAAAAAAAGACCGCCTTCAAGCTTGAAGGTGGTCTTTTATGACAAGATCATTTTGACAAAAGTGGTTGGATTGCTATCAGCTACTGCAAACCCTAGTCGTTCCCAAAACTGATTGTACCTTTTGTCTTCAGAGACGTTTAGCTTTATTTGATCCCCATGACACTTCTCTTCAAATAAGAGATAAGCTTGCGTTCCAAAACTATACCCCTGATAATCTTTATGAATCACAAAAGTATGAATGTGACAAATATTCTTAACGGTTTCAGTATGCACATAGCCAATATACGTGTCCTCTAACTTAATTAGCAGCTGCTCACCAACTGACTTTATGTTTTTCGTCTTCGTCGATTTTAACATTTCTTCAACGATATAATGTGTATCTGCTACGACTGTTTCAAATGTAATCATGCTGTTAACTTTCCTTTCGTATATATGCTTAGTTCCACAAATGTTGTTGATTAAAATAAGATGTAATTTCTTGAAAGGACGCTACTTTTACGTGCGGAACGTTCTTTTCATCTAACAAATCTTGAAGAGCAGCTTTTGCAAACGTGATGTCTGCGCAAGCCGCTGGGTGTGAGTCTGGTTCACTATCACCGGCAAAATAGACCTGCTCATATTTTTTCTTGAAATCCTGAATAACTAACGATTTATCAATTCCGTAACGCTCAGAATAGCTCCAGTGCTTAGGATCAATTTGCAAGTGAACATTTTTTTCATGGAACACACCGGTATTTGAAAGTACTTCCACATTCTCTACACCATGCTTCTTCAGAAGAGGTCGAATATAGTAATCTGAACCTGCGCTTAAAACATAAAAATCTCCGCCTCTTTTTTGTACTTCTTGAATAAAAGCAGGAACTCCAGGATCAATTTCAATTCCATCAATGTCTTGTAAAATGACGTCCTCTGTTTGGTTAATTGAGCTGAAGACAGTTGACAAAAAGTCAATGTCCTTCAGCTTACCTGACTTCCATTCTTTATATAGCTTTCTACCTTCAGGAAAATGTTTTTCAATCACAATCCAATAAAAATCCTTTTGTGAAATGGTACCATCAAAATCTGATACAAAAGCAAAGCGTTTCATTTTATCTTCCTTTCATGTGAGCTACATCTCTAAAAGTTCTCGCAGTTCCTCTTCCGATAGACTTGTTAGCATCGTTTCACCCGGTTGAATTACCTGGCTAATCAACTCTCTTTTCTTCTGCTGCATCTCATAGATTTTTTCTTCAATCGTTCCTTGCGCAATTAAGCGAATTACTTGTACAACATTCTTTTGACCAAGGCGATGGGCTCGTCCGGCAGCCTGTTCTTCAACCGCTGGGTTCCACCATAAATCATATAGAATTACGGTATCTGCACCCGTTAAATTCAGCCCTGTCCCACCAGCTTTTAACGAGATTAGAAAAATATCATGTTCGCCTTTATTAAAACGGTTGGCCATCTCTACTCGGTCTTTTCCATCTGTTTGGCCATCCAAATAGAAAAAGGAAATGTTCTGTTCTGCAAGCTTTTCTCTAATGATATGAAGCATGCTCGTGAACTGTGAAAAAATTAGCATCCGCTTTCCGTTAGCTAATGCTTGATGAACGGTTTCAAGTAGCTGTTCCAACTTGCTGGACTCAGCTTCGTAGTTTTCAATAAAGAGAGCTGGATGACAGCAAATTTGACGTAAACGCGTTAAGCCAGCTAAAATCTTCATACGGTTTCGCTGAAAATCTTCTGTAGTTAACGAGCTTTTTAATTGCTCTAAATATCCAACGTACAGCTCTTTTTGTTCTTTTGACAGCTCTGAGCGCTGCGTTGTTTCAATTTTATCAGGAAGTTCTTTTAGAACGTCCTTTTTCACGCGACGGAGAATAAACGGGCGCACTAATTTGCTAATCCGCTCTGAGGTCATCTTTTTAAACCCTTGCTGACTTGGTAACAATCCAGGTAATATCGTTTGAAAAATAGACCATAGCTCTTCAAGTGAGTTCTCTATCGGTGTACCGCTTAATGCAAATCGCTTTGGAGCAGATATTGCCCGTACCGCTGCTGCCGCTTTCGTAGCATAGTTTTTAATCGTTTGAGCTTCATCTAAAATTAGAGCATGAAACTCTCTTTCTTTATACAACGACATATCCTGTCTAAGCGTTGGGTAAGACGTAATAAAAACATCTGCGTTCTCTTGAAGCAAATCGCTTCTCTCTTTTGGAGTTCCAGCAATCGTGTGCACCTTTAAAGAAGGCGCGAATTTCTCAAATTCATTCTTCCAGTTGTAAACTAAAGAAGCTGGTACAACAATTAAAGATGGATGCAATACAGCGTCTTGTTCTTTTTCTGAAAGTAAATAAGCAATGGTTTGAAGCGTCTTTCCAAGCCCCATATCATCAGCCAGTATACCGCCTAATGAATAGGTTGATAAAGATTTAAACCACCGAAATCCCGTATACTGATAGTCTCGAAGCTCTGCATGCAGCCCCGAAGGTATACGCCAATTACTTTGATCGGGTGCTCCGATACGTTTAACAAGCGTTTGAAACGCTTCGCTTAATCGACCTTTAGCCTCCTGTGATTGACCAAGAATTTCTTCAACTTGCATTCCTTTATATAGCGGAACGTGAAGGCGATTCTCTTCTAACTCTTCTTTTTTCACATTTAGCTCTGTAAACAAGTCCTGAATCCTCTGAAATCCATCTTGCTCAAGAGAAAGAAATGCTCCATTGTTTAAACGATAATATTTTTTCTTTTCAAGGACAGACCTAAGAACTTCTTGCACCGTTTTTTCATCAATTCCAGCCAAGTCAAAGTTGATTTCTAATAGATTGTTTTGCTGTTTTAAATCAATGCTTGTGATCAAATTTGAAGCATCATAGAGGGTTTCTTGCTTTGCTTCTTCACTTATACGGATGTCTACAAGTTCTTCAAGTTGAGGAAGAATACGAAATAAGAATTCAAACAACGCTTCTTCATCTTGCTGAAGGTAAAGCTGGTTTTTATAAATATTAATGGGTGCATGTTCAATAATATCCATAATAATTGCTTCTTTTTCCATATCTCGTACCAGAATAAACTTAGGTTTTTCATCGGTATTGTGAAAGGGATTAATCATAAAATCACCGTAGTGATATTCAAGCGTCACAAGAAGCTGTTCGCTTTCTTTCTCTACCCACAGCTTTGCCTGTAATGGCGGAGACATAACTTGATTTTCTACTGCTTGTGAAATTTTGACTTCTCCTACTTTGCGTAGGCCAGGTACTACTTGTGATAAAAACGTTCCCATCTGTTCATCATCAACTGATAGAACCGGCTGAACCGGCATGTTTTCCAGTAATCCTTCTACAAGCTTCCGCTGCTTCTTCGTGAGCTCATAAAAATGACCACTCGCAAAAATCCAATGATAACGATTAAAAAAAGAAGCTTCATCTAGGTCCCGAAAATTAATTTGAAACTCTTTGGCTTGATTTTCATCAATAAAAAAAGAAAATGGAAGGCCTTCTTTTTTCAGTAACACATCTCTATACGTCTCATCTTCATGAACAAAAGTCCAGTCTCTTCCTTGAAGTGCGTGTAAGAGTGATTTTGCTACAGACGTCGGGATAACAAGATCTTTGTTAGTAACGGTTCGCCTCGGAGAAGCATAGGTTTGTTTATAAAAGCGTTCGCTTTCGACAATTTGCTGTAAAAGGTTAAGAACGACTTCATCTTCTTTCTTAAAATAATGTACAACCGGATCATATGAAAACCGCTTGGTGAATTCATGCGGTTCATCCTCAGCTACATCATCTAAAAAAGACCGTAAATTCTTCACAACATAGGTACGCTCAACCCCTACCTTTACCTCAATTGTTAAGTAGAGCTCTCCGTCTCTAGAAAAGCGTTCTGAATGCGACTTACAAATATATTCAACCGATAATTGTTCTTTCTCATCCCTGTTATCACTTTCAATAACTGATTGATGAAAATCTGCGAAGGATTGAATAAAAGAATTGACGCGCTGGTGTTCATAGCTTTTCCGGCGAGATGTTGATGCAACGTCAGTTTTTGTTGCTTGTTGTTCACAAATGGCTAAAAGAACCGCTACCTCATGCTTACATTCACCAAACTCATGATAAGCTAGGCATTCACAAGAAGAAGCGTAACCTTGTTCTTTCATTTGAATCATAACCGTATATGATTCCGTTCCTTCAACAAACCCTATCCATGTTTTCGTTTGTTCATTGTATTCTAAGTCTGTTACTCGCTGTTGTTGATAATATGTATGACCTCTATAGTAGGTTCGACTTGAATATGCATCTTTTAAATACGCTTCATTTAACATTCGCATCTTTTTAAATCTTCCTATCGCTAAATTTTTTCCTCATAAAACAAATCATGCTCAAGTAATCTTGAGCATGATTTGTTTAATCTCTCTATTATATCATGTACATCCATTCGGTACTACCGAGCACATTTTTAAACATGATGCTCTACAGCATATAGAGCAGCTTGGGTGCGATCTTGAACCTGAAGCTTTGATAGAATGTTTGAGACATGCGTTTTAACCGTCTTTTCTGTTATATGTAAAGCAGCTGCAATTTCTTTATTACTTTTCCCTGAAGAAATTTCTTTTAACACTTCACGCTCTCGCTTTGTTAATAAATCTAACAATAAAGGCTCTTTTTTAACAGGTTGGGTTAATTTATTTAATAAATGAGCTGTTATCTTGGGACTTAACTGGTATTGACCGTTTATTACATTTCGAATTCCCACTATCAGCTCATCAGGGTCACTTTCTTTTAACTGGTAACTTTCCGCCCCTGCTTCTAATGCCGGTATTACGTGATCTTGATCTGAAAAGCTCGTTAGAATCAGTACTTTCACATTTGGCTGCTCTTGCTTAATTTGTTTAGTAGCCTGAATGCCATCAAGCTCTGGCATTGATAAATCCATCACGACAAGGTCAGGCTGTAGTTCTTTCACTTTTCGAACGGCTTCCTGGCCGTTTGACGCTTCGCCCACAATTTCTATATCGGGCTGGGTTTGTAAAAATAACGCTAACCCTTTGCGAACAACATGGTGGTCATCTGCAATTAAAATACGTATGCTCATCTTTCTCTCTCCTTAAAACGGAACAACAATTTGAATCGTTGTTCCTTCTCCTAGTTTACTAGTTACATGGAATGTACCGGATTGCTTTTCGACTCGTTGCTTCATTGCTCTTAAACCAATTGTAGGAAGCATTGCCGACTCATACTCTTCATAGCAAAAACCCATTCCTTTGTCGCTAACTGTCATAGTAACCTTTTCTTTTTGGATTGATAGAAAAAGATTTACATCGTGTACATCGGCATGCTTTCGGCAGTTATTCAAGGCCTCCTGCCCAGCTCTAAACAGCATTTCTTCCACAGAAGCTGGTAGAAAAGCCGTTCCTTCTCGAATTGCGTTTACGTTTAAACCAATCATTTCACCATAGCTTGTTAATGCACAAACAAGCCCTTGCTGTAATCCATCTGGACGAAGCTGTAAAATCAGCGCTTTCATCTCAGCTTGCGCTTGACTAGCCGTTTGTTGAATTATTTCAAACATATCCTTGGACGCCTCATGGCCAGTTTTTGTTCCTGCTTTAGCCGTGAGCTGAATTGAGAATAAAAGCTGATTAACAGAATCGTGAAGGTCTTGTGCTAAGCGATTTCTTTCATCTCTTAGTCGCATTTCTTGTTCTTTTTTTGTTAAGTCTAACCGTTTAATAGCCGTTCCAATTTGGAGCGCAACAGCACCTAATATATCAAGCTCTTGTTGATCAAAATACTGTTTTCCTGGTGCCGCAACGTTCAATATGCCAAACTGTTCTTTTCCTGAATAAAGAGGAACGGTTGCATGATGAGTGATGTTATTTGTTTCTCCCCAATCGTGAACTGTAGCTTCATCCAGCCTTTTGCATTCCATTGTATTTGTCGCTTTTGTTAATTTACCATTACAATAGCGGCTAACACACCAACAGCTGCCGTTACGCATAGGTTGAATTTGATGATTCGTTAACGCGTCCGGTAGATTATGAGCAGCCATGAGTTCATAATCTCTACACTCGTCAATTAAAAAAATCCACCCCGTATGTAATTGAGTTGCTTTAAGCAATTGAACCAGGGTATCTTGAAGCATTTGCTTTACGTCTGTACTTTCATTTAGGATTTCTGCAATATCCTTTAATATCTTTAGTTCATTCAATTGTTTTTTTGTCATCTTCATCACCTAACTTAGTTATATAGCTATTTTATCATAAAGTAATGGTAGTTCATTCCAACTATCGCTCGTTTTTTGAAAAATATAAAAATAGTTTGTTAGATTCTTTAACAATTCGCTAGCGTTCGATTTTCATTCAAACTATACTACAATTAATACAAGAAATCGCAAAAAAATGTCAGAAATTGATGATTTATTTCATAAAAAAATATTATTGAAAACGCTTCCAAAAATAGATTGTTAGTGCTAAAATGAATTTATTAAAAGGATAGGGATGTGACCGTCATGAATAAATTGTTTTTAGAAGAATTAAAATACATTATCCAATGCGAAGTGCCTCTGACAACATATCGCTTAACGCAATTAGAAGAAAAATTCTCAAAGCGATCAGAGCTTATTATTGAAATGTATCAACTTCTCTTCGAAAAGCGTCATGTTCTTTTATTTATAGACAATCTGGAAGCGGCCGTGTACGAATATCTTGTGAATCGTGAAATCTCAAATGCAAAAACTCGTTACGGTGCGGTTTTGTTTGTGGCAAATTTATTTGGTGAAACACCTACATATATAAAATGTAAGATTGCGAAATATCAGCAGTCCTCTATTTCGAATATGAGTGCGTAGTAATAGGTTGTTTGCGAAGAGAAATCCTTCAACCGAGGATTTCTTTTTGCTATTTAACAATCGTTCCTTTTTCCTCAGCTGGAAGATAAAAGGTTGTGATTGAAAATCGTCTATCATGTAAAATCTTCAGCGTATGACATACTGACTTATAATTTAAAGGAGGCTGATAAGATGAAGGTTATGTTTTTTGTAGACCGCTATTTTTTTCTTGAAAAGCAGGTTCACGAATACATGAAATTACTAGTTGTCAAAACCCCTGAACAAGTACTGCATTATTTTGAAAAACAATTAATGAGATATCAACGTTTATTATTACTCCAAAACCTTGACGCGTATCCTGATAGTGTTATTACCTCGATTCATTATCTAATTAAAGATTACTCTTCTGCTATTCACAAAGTCCAAACTTATTTAAGCTATCAAAAAGAACTGCAAGTGTTAAATGATTAATGACAAGGAATGTTACATGAAAAAGCCCTCTAGCTTATTCATTTTATCTAGTAAATGAGCTAGAGGGCTTTTGTTTGTTTTAGATTTTCATGATTCCGCCTGTGCTTGCCGATGTAACAAGTTTAGAGTAACGAGCAAGATACCCTTTTTTCACTTTTGGTTCAAAGCCTTTCCAATTAGCTTTACGAGCTTCCCAAACTTCAGGTGCCACTTCTACGTCCATGCGGCGCTCTTCAATATCAATTACGATATGATCTCCATTTTCAACAAATGCAAGTGGTCCACCTTCAGCAGCTTCTGGTGAAGCATGGCCAATTGATAAGCCACGTGATGCTCCAGAGAATCTTCCGTCTGTTAGTAAGGCTACTTTTGCCCCTAATCCCATTCCCATAATTTGAGAAGTAGGAGCTAACATTTCAGGCATTCCTGGTCCTCCTTTAGGTCCTTCATAACGAATGATAACTACGTCTCCGGCTTTGACTTTGCCGTTTGCAATGCCGTGAAGGGCTTCGTCTTGAGAATCGAATACTACAGCTGGGCCTTCATGACGTGTTATACCGTCTTGAACACCACCAGTTTTAATGATAGCACCATCTGGAGCCAAGTTACCAAATAAGACAGCTAGTCCACCTTTTTCTGTAAACGGCTTATCGATTGGATGAATAACATTGTAGTCTTGTACTTCACACCCCGCAATGTTTTCACCTAATGTTTTACCTGTAACGGTCATTGTATCTAAATGAAGTGCACCTGGCTTTTTCGCAAGCTCATTAAGTGCAGCAGATACACCACCTGCTTCGTGTAAATCTTCAATAAAGACATCAGATGCTGGTGCAAGCTTAGATAAATGTGGTACGCGTGCTGCTACTTCATTAATGCGTTCAAGCGGATAGTCGATTTCTGCTTCGTTCGCAAGCGCTAGCGTATGTAAAACAGTGTTTGTTGAACCACCTAGAGCCATATCAAGCGCAAACGCATTGTCAATTGCTTTTTCTGTTACGATATCACGCGGTTTTAAATCTAGCTTAATTAATTCCATTAACTGCTTCGCTGATTTTTTCACAAACTCTTTACGTTCAGGTGCAACAGCCAAGATCGTACCATTTCCAGGTAGCGCTAAGCCTAATGCTTCAGCTAAACAGTTCATTGAGTTAGCCGTGAACATCCCAGAACATGAACCACATGTCGGACAACCAAACTGTTCTAATTCTTGAAGTCCTTTGCCATCAATTTTCCCTGCTTGGTAAGCACCTACGCCTTCAAATACTGAAGATAATGAAATGCGTCGACCATCGCTTGTTTGTCCGGCTTTCATCGGTCCGCCGCTTACAAAAATAGATGGGATATTTAAGCGTAAGGAAGCCATTAGCATTCCTGGCGTAATTTTATCACAGTTTGGAATACAAACCATTCCGTCAAACCAGTGTGCTGAAACAACTGTTTCTACTGAATCGGCAATGATTTCACGACTTGGAAGTGAGTAGCGCATACCGATATGTCCCATTGCAATCCCATCATCTACGCCGATTGTATTCATTTCAAACGGAACGCCGCCCGCTTCGCGAATAGCATCTTTTACAATTTTCCCGAACTCTTGCAAATGTACATGCCCAGGTACAATATCAATATATGAATTTACAACAGCGATAAACGGTTTATTAAAATCTTCTTCTTTTACTCCAGCAGCACGTAGTAAGCTTCTATGAGGTGCTCTGTCAAAACCTTTTTTGATCATGTTACTTCTTAATTCTGTCACAATAATTCCCTCCGTATTCGTAACGATCTAAAGAAATATAAATCTTTTAAATTATTTAACAATTTTTAATATAGATACTAATTTAACAAATTAACATGTGCTTTGTAAAGGCTTATAACAAAATAAGCAGATTTTTATGTTGAAATAATAAAAAAACCTCGATGGTTTCAAAGAACCTCGAGGTTTTTATGGATTATGCAAATACTGAAGTTAATACTGGAACAACTTGTTTTTTACGTGATACAACGCCTTTTAATAGCGCCATGTTGTTCACTAGCGGTACTCCATATGCTTGCTCTACTTTTGAAACTTCTGCGCCAAGTGCAATAGCAGTTGAATCACTGTTTAAGATATCTGTTACAACAAGTAAGAATAAGTCTAATTCTTTCGCTTGGATTGTTGCTGCAATTACTTCTTCAATTTCTGTTTTACGTTCAATCACATCATTTACATCCACTGCGTTTACTTGAGCAATTTCTACTTTGCTAGCGCCCATTGTAAATTCTTTTGCATCAAGTGAAATTAATTCAGCTGCTGTTTTGTCTCCAAGGTCTGCACCTGCTTTTAACATTGCTAGTCCATATTCTGCTGCATCTACACCAGCGATAGCTGCAAGCTCTTTTGCTGCTGCAACGTCTTGGTCTGTACAAGTTGGTGATTTAAACAATAGTGAATCAGAAATAATAGCTGATAACATTAACCCAGCAATATTTGGCTCGATTTCAACACCATTTTCTTTGTACATTTTGTTTAAAATTGTTGCTGTACAACCTACAGGCTCTGCACGATAGTATAGTGGATCTGCTGTTTCAAAGTTTGCAATACGGTGGTGATCAATTACTTCAAGTACGCGTACTTGGTCAATGTCTATTGCACTTTGTTGACGCTCGTTGTGGTCAACTAAAATAACTTCATTTACTTCTTTTGATACTTCAGCTACAAAGCGTGGTACTTCTGCGTTGAACTTCTCTAACGCAAATTGCGTTTCACCATTAATGTCCCCTAAACGTACAGGTTCTGCATTCACACCTAGCTTTGTTTTTAAATCCGCATAAGCAATTGCCGAGCAGATTGTATCTGTGTCTGGATTTTTATGTCCGAAAATAAATACTTTTTCCATAGAACTCTCTCTCCTTCTAACTATGTAAATAAAAGTCTTGTTCCTTTGACGTAAACTCTACGCGTTAGGAAGCAACATTGACATTTTAACACAAACTTTCCTGTTCGTTTTACTATTTATTGAAAAATTCTTTTCTTTAGATAAAATAATTCCTTTTTATTCGGTATGAATGGATGGAATTATTTTATGTAAGCGCTTTATTATTTGATTTCAATTTTAAATGCACTATCTTGCCACCTCTGATAAAGATAAAAAAGAATGGCCACAGCGGTCATAATTTAAAAAAGCTGGAATGCATTTACAGAGTGCATTTCATAAATCCCTAAACGTTGGAAAAATGGGCTCATTATATAAGCTTGAAATAAATCAAAGATGGCATTTAAGATAAAAAACGCCCAAAAGCCGGGATAAGTAAAATAAAAAATAAGAAGTGTACCCACAAAAAATACGCCAAATACAAACGGGGTCATATCCTCTAAGAAAAACAGCGTTTGGTTAACTTCCCACCAATCATAGCGTTTAGCCATTTCAAAGAAATCGTCAGCATAACAATCCCAAAAAGCCCAGCGAAAACATACCGCTTTATGCGATTGCTATCAAAGAAAAAGAATAACAGCCATGGTCCAATAAACAATCCCAACATTACGGTTTGTGTCACGCATATAGCCTCCTTTAATTACATTTTACTGTTAATGTGCGTAAAAGAGGGAATTATATGAATAACTATCAAAAAAAGAAAGCTAGCACGCATGCTAACTTTCTTTTTTTTTGGGGGAGATTACACCACTTCTATTAAACGCTCTCTGTGGGTGCAGATTCTTTTAGATGGTGGTAAAAATCGTGTAGCTGCGATTCATACTGAATTCTCAGCTTGTACTCACAGGGGGTAAATTCAACTAGATGAGACGCAAATAAATAACCAACCAATCGATGAAGTTCACCAGCATTCATTTCCACTCCAGCTATTTCGCA
Source organism: Priestia sp. FSL W8-0001 (assembly GCF_038050335.1). NCBI lineage: Bacteria > Bacillati > Bacillota > Bacilli > Caryophanales > Bacillaceae > Priestia > Priestia sp. FSL W8-0001. Next base: position 1,960,389 of record NZ_JBBPAL010000001.1, on the reverse strand, counting down.
TAACTTTCTTTGAATAACCTCTTCTAGTACACGCACTTTTTCATCATGTGATAAAAATAGCACCCCACCAACCCCTTATCTTTTCTAATGAAACATGTTCACTTTAAGTATAAAGTAAAAACCAGGAAAAAAGAACTGTTTCCTTGGTTTTTACTAACATTTTTATTGAATTATACCTACTTTACTTCTATACACCAATTAAAGTGATCTTCAACCATTCCACTTTGTATGCCTGTTAGCGTATCATACAATTTCTTTGTAACTTCTCCAGTTTTTCCACCATTGATACTCATACCTTCATTTTGCCAGAATAGCTCACCTACTGGAGAAATAACCGCTGCTGTTCCTGTTCCAAATGCTTCTTCTAATTTACCAGCTGCATAGGCTTCCTTAATCTCAGCAATTGAAATCTTGCGTTCTGAAACAGGGATACCCCAGTGCTTCAATAGCTCAATAACTGATTTGCGGGTGATACCTTCTAGAATACTACCGTTAATAGACGGAGTAATAACTTCACCATCTACTTTAAAAAAGATATTCATACTTCCTACTTCTTCAATATATTTGCGCTCTACGCCATCTAACCAAAGTACTTGAGAGTAACCTTTTGTACCAGACAGCTGCTGCGCTTTTAAGCTTGCCGCATAATTTCCGCCTGTTTTCGCACTACCTGTCCCTCCAGCTACAGAGCGGACAAATTCATTTTCAACCGCGATTCGTACCGGAGCAATGCCTTCTTTATAATAAGAAGCTACAGGCGATAAAATAATAATAAATTGATAACGATCAGATGGTGAAACGCCTAAATATGGTTCTGTTGAAATAATAAATGGACGAATATATAAAGACGTACCTTCAGCATTTGGAATCCAATCGCGGTCCACTTGAATTAGTGTTTTTAGCGCTTCTAACGCTAACTCTTCATCTAAGTGAGGAATACATAGACGATCATTTGATTTGTTTAATCGTTTGAAATTCTCATCGGGTCTAAATAATAATACCTGCTCTTTTTTTGTTACATATGCTTTTAAGCCTTCAAATACTGATTGACCATAATGGAAAATCATCGATGCTGGATCTAACGTAAGAGGCTGATAAGGAATAATTCTCGGATCATGCCAACCTTGACCTTCTGTGTAGTCCATAATGAACATATGGTCCGTGAATACTTTACCGAACGCCAATTCACTAGCGTTGGGTTTTTCTTTTTTTGTTTGAGTTAATGTTACATCAATATTGTACTTTGTCATGGTTGCTTCTCCTTGCTTTCTTGAATTTAAGGGTTATTTACCTTTATATAAATTCCATTGTACATCTAGATGGAAGATTGTCACAATAGGTAAAGATGAAAAATTCTAAATTTTTTATAAAAAGATTTTTTAACACTTACATTCCGATTTTCACACGCAGTTTATTATCCTGAATGGAAAACTGCTTAATCGTTCCAATTGGAATCAGTTTCACTTTATCAATTTCGTTCAGATCAATGTGGATTTGCCCATCTTTATAAGTCGTTACTGGAGGTTTATCAAATAGTCTCTTTTTAAGAAAATCGCGGTTGGTAGGTTTCATTTCATGAATTTGAAATAAAAGCACACGTCCGTTAGCTGAAGAAGGTTCCAACTTTATTTGAAAGGGAATCTTTAACAAATATTTATGAACACTACCTTTTACTTCAATGATATTTTCTTGAAAAATGATACTTAAATTCTGAATTTGATCTTGTTTCTTTAACTGTCTCTGAAACAAGCGCATAAGCATAGCAGCTGAGATAGGTACTGTAATTCCCCCATCCGCTAGCTTTTCTTTTGCTTTAAGCGTTCTCTCGTCATTTGCTACCTGTTGAAATTTGCGTTGTATCCATTCTTTCATGATGCACCTCCATAGTTTAATAACGTCTTGTAATAGTGTATGAGTAGAGAGCTTATTCATTTTCATAAAATTATCATGCTCTTTTATGTGTCACAAAACATACCACCGGGTTATTTTTTTGGAAAAATAGCGAAAAAAAACTTATATTTTTTAGTTACATTCACTAATGACAGAATATTCAAAACGGATTAAGATGGTATCAACACCTATTAATGTTACATTTTATAACATCAATTGTGATATAATGAAAGGAGATTTTGTATGAAGAAAACACAAAATCCATTAGCACTTACTTCATTAGGCTTGCAACACGTACTTGCGATGTATGCTGGAGCTATCCTTGTTCCGTTAACCGTGGGGCGCGCTTTGCATTTAAGCGCACATGAACTCGCCTATTTAGTTGCAATTGATTTACTAACATGCGGCATTGCTACCTTATTGCAAGCTTGGAACAACCGCTGGTTTGGAATCGGATTACCGGTTGTACTCGGAAGCTCGTTTGTTGCGGTTACACCAATGATAGCAATTGGCTCGCAGTATGGAATTAACGCAGTATACGGCGCTATTATTGCAGCGGGACTGTTTATCGTTTTATTCGCTAACTTTTTCGGTAAAATCGTTAAACTTTTCCCACCGGTTGTAACAGGGACAGTCGTGACGATGATTGGCTTGTCACTTGTGCCATCAGCCGTTCGAAACATGGGTGGTGGTGTTGGCAGTGAAGAGTTTGGATCCGTAGAAAATTTAGCATTAGCTTTTGGCGTTCTCGCTTTCATTTTATTTTTAAATCGTTTTTTCACAGGTTTTCTACGAGCATTGTCCGTACTTCTGGGCATTGTAGTAGGAACAATTGTTGCAGCGTTTATGGGCATGGTTAATTTATCAAGTGTAAAAGAAGCCTCCTGGCTACATATTCCTACTCCATTTTATTTTGGTGCACCCACATTTGAAATTGGACCTATCCTGACTATGATACTAGTTGGTGTGGTAATCATAATTGAATCTACGGGTGTTTTTCTCGCACTAAGCAAAGTCTGCGAGCGTGACTTAAACGATCAAGATTTTATTAAAGGTTATCGTGCTGAAGGGTTAGCTATTATGCTAGGCGGTATTTTTAACGCTTTTCCTTACAATACGTTTGCTCAAAACGTTGGACTTGTTCAACTCTCAAGAGTAAAGACAAGAAATGTCGTAGTGGTAGCAGGAGTCATTTTGATTACGTTAGGTCTTATTCCTAAAATTGCTGAATTAACAACAGTTGTTCCTACTCCGGTACTCGGTGGTGCTATGATTGTATTATTCGGAATGGTTATTTCATCAGGAATTAAAATGCTGAGCAACGTTGATTTTTCTAATCAAAGTAATTTATTAATCATTGCCTGTTCATTATCACTTGGATTAGGGGTAACGGTCGTACCTGATTTATTCGCCCAGCTCCCAGCTGGACTCAAGATTATTGTAAGTGATGGTATTATTACAGGAAGCATTGCTGCTATTTTACTAAACATATTCTTTCGTTCTAGCGAAACTACGAATAGGCCTATCGTGACGTTCAAAAAAACTGATTATTCAGAATCAAAATAATGAGGTGCTAACATGATGAAGCAAACGATTCACGAAGTAAATGAATTACCTGAGCAAACATTTATTGGATTATTTCAAGATATCTATGAACATTCTTCTTGGATTGTAAAAAAAGTTGCTCCACTCCGGCCGTTTAGTTCTCTCCAAGAATTTCATCACCGAACAATCAGAGTTATTGATGAAGCTTCTAATCAAAGAAAATTAGACTTACTACAAGCTCACCCAAATCTAGGAGCTAAAATCGCCATGACGACTCACTCTATAAATGAGCAAACAGGCGCCGGTTTAACCTCTCTTACAGCGGAAGAGTATGAACATTTCACAAACGCAAACAAGACCTATATGAATCGCTTCGGTTTCCCTTTTATCGTTGCTGTAAGAGGAAAAACGAAAAGCACAATCTATCAAAGCTTAATTGATCGACTACAAAACGATAAAAAAACAGAGTTTACAACAGCGTTAGCTGAAGTATATAAGATTGCTTATTTTCGATTGGTAGACAAAATAAAAACTGAGGAGCGTGTTACAATGACGAATCAATCAAATCGCCAAATGTATTATGGAAAAGGAGATGTATTTGCTTATCGTACGTATTTAAAACCACTTAAAGGTGTGAAGGTCATTCCAGAATCCGAATTCAGTGGCCGAAATAACATCGTATTTGGCGTCAATGTAAAAGTGGCAATAGGAGGAAGTCGGTTTTTATCTTCGTTTATAGAAGGTGATAATAGTCTTGTTGTTGCAACAGACTCTATGAAAAATTTTATTCAGCGTCATTTAGGCAGCTATGATGGTTCAACAATCGAAGGCTTCTTAAAATATGTTGCTGAAGCATTTTTAGATAAATATCCTCAAATGGAAACAGTTCAATTAACTGGAGACGAAGTTCCATTTGAAGCCACAAACGGTATGGTAGGCAATACGCTAACTGAAAGCAAGCTTGTTTACAAAAGATCTCGAAATGAATATGCTCAAGCTGGTATTAAAATAGAACGAACGGTCCAAGGTCAACAAATTACTGAGCAATATAGTAAACTAAAAGATTTACAGCTAATTAAAGTAGAGGGAAATTCATTTGTCGGGTTTGTTCGAGATGAATATACAACGTTACCCGAAGACTCTAATCGCCCACTTTTTGTTTATTTAAATATCGGATGGACATACACTCAACCAGAAGACGCAATAGGTGATACCCCTCTTTCTTATGTAGCAGCGGAACAAGTAAAAGACATCGCATGCTCAGTGTTTAACGAGACTGAAACACCATCTATTCAAAATTTAATTTATCTAATCGGCATTCGCGTGCTCGAACGCTTCCCTCAACTAAAAGATGTCACGTTTGAGTCACAAAATCACACGTGGGATGCAGTCGTTGAAGATATTCCAAACTCTGGTGGCAAAGTGTATACTGAACCAAAGCCACCGTTTGGTTTCCAAGTCTTCACGGTAACACAGGAGGATGTCAAAATAGCTGTTACATCCGCACTTGAGGAGTCAAATTAACATGACCACGCTTTCGACTCATGTTTTAGATTTAGCAAATGGAAAACCAGCTAAAGGGATAGCTGTTTCACTCTACAAACTTCAAGACGATAATGAACGGTTGTGGATTGGAGATACAATTACAAACGAAGGCGGACGAATTGACCAACCTTTTTTTAGTAACGAAACGTTCACCCCAGGCGAGTATGAGCTTTTATTTGATATCGAACCTTACTTTATAAGAGAATCAGTTCAAACGAGCACGCCTGCTTTTTTAACAAAAGTAGCGGTTAGGATTGGGCTTTCAGAAGCATTTGAGCATTATCATGTCCCTCTTCTTGTTTCTCCATGGGGATATCAAATCTACCGAGGTAGTTAAACAAAAAGGAGCAGCGTAGACTGCTCCTTTTTGTTTAAACTTATTCAACATCTAATAATTTACTCATGATGTATTCGTCTACATATTGCCCATTAATTCGCAGCGAATGCTTTTTTGTGCCTTCAATTTGAAACCCGATTTTTTTATACAAATGAATTGCAATTACATTTTCAACTACAACTGTTAGCTCAAGGCGGTGAATTTGCTGTTCTTTTGCCCATTCTTCAAGCTGTTGAAACAACTGCAAACCAATACCCATTCCTCGATAGTCTTTTAAGATTCCCATCGACACATACGCGATATGGGCACTTCGGTTCACCACTCCACCTACAGCCTGTAAGTAACCAACCAGTTCACCCTCTACTTCTGCTACTAAAAGCGTAGAGTTTCGCTGTTGTTTCATCATTTCAATTTGCTTTTCCTGTTGCTCTGAACTTAGCTTTCGTTCGTTTTCTTCAAAAAGCATATACTGACTTTCAGTTTCTACTTGCTTAATCATCTCAACAAATTGAGGCGCATCAGTCATCTCTATTTCACGTATCACAATTGACTCCCCTTTTTTCTATCTAGCATTTATTTTAAAGGAATATGAAAAGTAACGCTATTGTCTTGCTTCGAATGACTCATGTGAAGAATGTACAAAAAGACGCCCAATTGGGCGTCTTTGATGCGTTTTGAGGCGAAGACCGTATGACCACATTCATACGTTTAGCAAAAGCATATCCTTCGACTTACACAAATTAGCTCATCGCTTCTTTACTATAGCACGGTCAAAGCGAAACAGCAAGCTTTTTTTAATTCTTTCGTCATTTTTCGTTCTAAACTTCAGAGAACTTCATATGTATGCTACAAAAGGATAAGGACGTGATACTTATGCTTCTAGCGAACCCTCCTCGTTTTTTTTGGTCACTCGCTCGCCATAATCAGATGATAGAGTGCCCAAGAAAATATGCTTATCAGTACTATTTTTCCCATCACGGTTGGCTTTCTTCTTCTACTGAACTTGCAAAACAAGCCTATCGCTTAAAGAAAATAGTTACTTTGCCGCTATTAGTGGGACAAGCAGTCAAGCAAGCTATTCGGAATTATTCCTTTACCACAAACACAGAATCAATCGAAGAGCACATGACTGCAATGCGTAATTTCATTGATCAAGAACTGCGTCGTGCTTATTTGCAAACACGAGATCATGGCGACGATTGGTATCATGAACCGAACGTGTACACCATGATGCTCGAATACTACCAAAAAGGTTATTTAGCAGATTATGAAATTCAACAAACAAAAACGTCTATCGAGAGGTGTGTAACTTCTTTCTTTCGAAGTAAAACATTCAGAGAACTTCAGTCAATTGATTTAATTCAAATTCTCCCTCAAGAAGCGTTTTGCTCAGTAGAGCTCAACTCAGTCAAAATATTTGTTTCACTTGACCTTCTCTACCATAAACCAACTACAAACGAATACATTATCGTGAATTGGCAGACGGGAAAGCAAGCACATGATCATCTGACACAACTTGCCCTTTGCGCTTTTTATATACAGCAAACTTATAATGTACCACTGAATGTCATTCAGATTCGTAACGAATACCTTTATTTAGGAGGGAGTCACACCTATTATGTGACAGCAAAAGAAATAGATGCATTCCATCATACTATTAAAGAGAGCCTGATGAACATGCATCTATATATCGAGCACTCAGAATACAATCAACCAAAGCCACTAAGCGCTTTTCCGATGAAACAAAGTACTCGCTGTAAACAATGTGTCTACCAAGAGCTCTGTGAAAAAACAGATTAAACGATTATTCTTGATTTAAAAACTCATGTAATTCACTCAGCCTCTTAATCTCATGAAACGGTACAACTTTATCCGCTTTTTTGTCATCACGATTCACCCAGACAGAGCGTATCCCAGCTCGAGAAGCGCCAAGAATGTCCGTCATTAAATTATCACCAACCATAATCACTTCATCTTTTGATAAGTTTAACAAAGATAAAGCATGATCAAAAATCGACGGATCCGGCTTCCCTCTTCCAAATGCTCCAGAGATGACAATCTCATCGAAATAAGGAACAATTTCTGGCGTAATCTCTAGTTTTATATTCTGAAGTTGAGGCGACCCGTTTGTTAATAGCAACAGCTTATAGTTTGATTGTAGTTCATTTAACACATCAAACGTATCTTCATATACGAACGGATTACGGCGACGCTCTTTAGGGAATCGCTCTGCAAGCTCTGCACCAAATGCTTCGTCATCAATTCCAAGTGACTTTAATCCTTGCGTCCACGCATTCTTGCGATAGATTGGTACAATTTGTTTCATTTTTTGGAAGTTCTCATGTTCATCATGGAAATCTCCCCATAGCCCTTCAAATGGATTAATACCAATCATTTTTGTAAACTCGTACGTTTCGTATGTAGCATAAAGTGAAGAAGCCGCTTCGCGTACAGCTGCTTCTAACTCAATAGGATCAACATCATATTTTTCACTCGCGTACTCACACGTTGCACGGAACGCTTCCGCAACGCTTTTTTTATCCCATAACAACGTATCATCTAAGTCGAAAAAAATTGCTTTGATGTTCATTTTACCAGTACTCATTCAGACACCTCTTTTATTTATTGAAAAAGTTGAACTATTCTAACACTAGATTACCTTGTTCAATTAAAGAAGTCTAGCTAAATTCGAACTCTACCTAAATGATAGCGTTATCATTTTAAAAAACCTTAGTTAGAATGTAACTGAGAGAGTAGAATGTGATATGATGAAAAGACTGAGTATGTACTTGGAGGTAAATAAATGAAATCAATGGAAGAAATGTACGGTTTTACGACTGCGAAGGTTGGAAAGCGCCTGAGTAGGCTGGTAGCTAGTTTTCTAAGACCCTACGACATAACGCCTGAACAATGGACGGTATTAAAAAAGGTATCAGAATCTGATCGAATTACTCAAAAGCAGCTAGCGATAAAAGCAGATAAAGATCAAGCTACACTCACAAAAATTTTAGATTTGTTAGAAAAAAGCGGTCACTTACAGCGTATTAGAAATCCTGAAGATCGCCGCTCTTACTATATTCAACAAACAGAAAAAGGAATGGCTTTGCAAGAGGAAATAACAGGTCCGATTGAAGACCTTTTTAAAATGCTAACAGCGGAAATTGATGAAGCCGATTTAGCTGCTTATTTTAACGTACTTCAACAATTAGAAAAAAAAGCAGAATCTCTTCAAGAAGAGATTGGACATACATAAAGCAGGCATTTCACTTAAAGCGCCTGCTTTAAATACATCTTGCCATTTTTAGCACATCTTCAATTTGTCTCAGCGTTTCCATTGCTTCTTCATCTAGTGCCGTAAACTTAAACGCAATTGACTCGGCCTCTGCGTTAACGAAGGGTTCTTTGTTAGTATCCTTTCGAAACGCTGTAATGTTTTCAAGTAAATATTTAAATGGTGATGTTAAGTTACTTCTTCGAAAGCGTAAACTCACCGTTGAAGGCGTTCGTTTTTGCAACTCATTACTACCTTCGTATTGAATAGCTCCTATGTACCGATCTCCCGCTTCCCTTGATTCTTTATTCCGGTATAGCTGTACAGTTTGTGTCGTGCCGTGCCAATCAATGTACAACCCTGCGCTTTCACATAAATCATGAATGTAATGAAAAATTTCGGTCACTTCTCCGAAATGATGTTGAAGCGGATGCTTAACACCCATTGCACTTCGCCTCCCTTTTTTAGACCATTATATTTGATGAATGAAGGGTTTATTCGAAAAAAGAAGCGAAATGAGAGAGTTTCATTTTATAAGTTTACATAATATAGTTATAGGAACCTAACGATAACCGGAATTTCGAAATGCATCATAAACCGTATCTTCTTGTAATTTTTCTAGGTAAATATTAGTCGTTGCAATGGAGGCGTGTCCAACTACTTGTTTCACCACCGATAATGGTACGTCATTCGCTAAGCTGTTCGTAATGAACGTATGACGAAACCAGTGTGGTGAAATAGACGAATTACCTTGAATCGCATAAACCGCTGTTTTGATGAGCCGATAAAGTGTTGTATACGATAATCTTTTTTTGACTCCTGTTTTGACAAATGGTTTAAGTTGAAAGAAAAGCGGCGTTCCATCCGACGGATTCAGCATCGTCGATTCTCCTAAACTTTCTCGGTAGTGAAATAGAGCATTTTGAACGTCTTTAAATACTGGAATTGTTCGCTCTTTTTTTCCTTTTCCGAACACATCTACTAACATATTGCCACGACGATCTTCACGAAAGCTTCCCCAATTCAAGCTTAATACTTCACTAGACCTCATTCCGCTTAAATATAAAAGCATACCGATTAAGCGATTTCGTGCTTGGTACTCTTCTTTTAGCATGGAATGTTTTACCGTATCTTCAAGCGCTTTTACAATGAGCTCAGCTTCTCTTGTGCTTAACTCTCTGTATTCCGTTCGATTAACCTGTTTCTTTTCGCTATAATGTCCTTTTGAAACAGTAGGCTTTTCGATCCATGTTGTATAGAGCGCACTATAAAAATGGGTTTCATGACCAAACGTGAGCATCCTTCTGAAAAACTCTAGTTTTCTTGCTGCGCTTCTTTTGGCATAGGTTTGATTCATCCAATGATTAAATGCCTTCACTTCCATAAACCCAATCTCTTTTAAGGAAACGTCTAACTCTTTAAAAAAAGTCAAAACTGTTTTTAAATCTTGATTGTACGCTCGAATGGTATGCGGAGATAGCTCAGGTTTTATCATTTTAATTTTCATAAAAAGCTCAACAAACGTTCCATCGTCTGTATGACCCAACGATAGATTTTGGTTTTCATCTAGTAGATTTCCCCACTGTTCTTTTAATTGCCGAAATGACAGAGAGGATTGACTTTGTATCAATACGTTGTCATTTTTCATCATTTCCACCTTCTTTTAACTAATATCTTTTATAAGCTTCAAAATCTACCCTAAGGCGTTTTTTACATCTTGAATGTATTGGTATTAAAATCAATTTAAAACGAAAAATAAACCTATTTAAAGAGGTCGTTTTTTTTAACGACTCAATAATTGTGTAAAAATATGTAATTTATTAGCGATTTTTCCGTTTTTTCTTTACTTTATCATACTAACGCAAGATAAGAAAGAGTTATCTTGCGTTAGTATAGTAAAGTATTTTCTTATAAAAAAGCTCAGGTAGACTCTGAGCTTTCAATAAGATTCTAACTGAGTAATGACGAGCTTTTCATTTTCATGTACGATTGTGTACACTCGGTAATACTCTTTTTCTTCTGTATGTTCATTAATGGTAATGTTCATAACTTCTTTCGTTTTTACTTCGTAGCTATTTGCTTCTTTAGACGTCCATTCTAAAACTTCAACCGTTGCAAGATCTTCTCGTATTGTTCGATCATAGAGTGTTTTGACAAGCTGCTGTTGTTCGCTAAACAACGTGCTATCTTTTTCAAAATAATGTTGAATGCGATCAAATTCATTAAGATTAATTGCTTCTGTTAAATCACGTAAATACGTTTCCGTAAACGAACGAACAACCGAAGCGTCTACTTCTGTAACCTTGTTCAAATCTACATCATTATCTTCCAAAGGCAAAGTTACTGGCACATCCTCTTGAACTTCGTTAATCCGCTCTGAACTCTTTGCCAAAACACCAAATTCTCCAGAATCATCTTTAAATAGTAAGATTTTTTCTTGATTACCATGTTCATCTTCAATAGTCGTTTCTTTGTTAAACGAAACTGCTTCGTTAGGCGTTATTTTTTTCAGATATTCTAAATACTCATCTGACGAAATATCTAACGGTTTTTGACGATACGTCATTTCGTCCCATTCATTTAACTTCCAACCATCTTTTCCGTATTTCATATTCAAGTAAATAGTTGTACCTCCGTTCCCTTTTTCGTCCAGTGGCTGAATAGCTGAGATTGAAAATTGACCGGGTCGGTTGTTAATCACTTTAAAACGTACGGTTGTCGCTAGATTTGGAATAGACTGCTCATCACATTGACAGTAATAAGAAGTGGCGATTGTTTTTAGTTTCGTAGCAACTAATGAACTCGTAGCAAATTCTTTGAGCCTAGGGCTTAGCAATTGAAAATCTGCTGGTTTCTCTTCACTGTCCCATCCCTCTTGTTTACCTAAGATATCAAATGTTTGGATAACATTCTTCAACGAATCTGTAGCAAGCTGTTTGGCTTCTTCATTTGTCACAACGGGAAGAGAAGAACTCTTTTGTGTCTCATTAGCAGACTCATCGACATCAACCAGAACGGTAGCTTCTGATTCAGGCTCTTTTGGTGTCGGAGCCGGAGCAGACTTTGTCTCACTACATGCTGACAGCACAAGCCACAGGGAACAAATTATGGCCACCATATATAGATTTCCCATTTGAATCCCCCTTTTTTCTTTTATCTTGTTTAACTTTCAAACGTGGACAGCTCAAATGCGCCTGCAGGAATCGTCCATTTAGACTCAGAAGCCTTTTCTAAATGATGAATAACAAAAAGAGAATTTGCTTTTAGGGTCACGACAATTGTTCCTTTATTTCCATTATTGTCCGTATCGTAATGAATAACAGCTTGATTATGTTTAAAAATTATGTTTTCTGCTTGTACTGTAGCTACTTCTACTGAATTTGGTGGCTTATAGGCATGAATCTTCACCGTAGCCTCTGAGCTAGAAGAAGCATAAAACTCTACGATTGGAGCACCTTTTAAGTCAGAATTGGCAGTGGACCATTTACCGTTATATTCATTTAAGCTAGCTGCTCTTGTAATAGCTGGTGCATTTGACTTCGTTTCTTCTGCTTTATCCATTGTATACGGCTCTACGCTTTTAATTCGCAATGTACCTTGATCGCTTATTAGCGTATACAATTGATTAATACTCTTTGTATAATCCTTTTTATTAGGTTGATGGATGGTGACCTCTTCAAACGTTTGTAAATTTATTTGATTTTTCTCAGCTTCATACCAGTTCACAACTTGAAACGTCTTTAGTTCTTGACGAATTCCTTGCTCCGAAAAATTATCAATTTTCATTACTTGCTGTTTATAAAACTCACTATCTTCTATTATATATGTCTGAATTGACTTAGCTGATTTATGAAGGATTCCATCATGTAAAGCCTTGAAGTAGCTATTCATAAACTGCGAGATTATTTTTTCATCTATTGTATCTGAAATATCATATCTGTACTGGTTTTCAACAACATCTTTCTTTGCTTCTTGATCATGACTTTCTATCTCTCCTGCAATCATCAAGTCCGTATCGACTTCAGTTGCTTTTTGAGCTTTTTGCTGACATCCTGCGAGTAAAAGGGATGTTGCAATCGTCATGTAAAGGAGATTACGTTTGTTCATTAACATGATTCCTTCCTACAAAAAATGGTATGTATATTCTTCCAACAAACAGACCTAGTATACCATTCTACAAAAAAACCCTCAACCCTTTCATAAAAAGAACAAAAACACTGAAAACATGTAAATTGGTTTAAAAACGCAAAAAACCTATAGGATGTTACTCCTATAGGTTTCATTCCTTTTATTTATGATGCGCGATTTAATACCACTCTTGCAGCAGACGGAATTAATACGGCTAAAATGATTAGGCAAGCAATCATGGATCCCACCATTGCTAGTCCGTTCATCGTAAATGAATACCATAATGCAGATACTCCTTTTGGCGCATAAGAGCCCCAAAAAATAATCCCTGCAACAAAGTGCCAAAAATAGCGAGCAACGCTGCCGATAACAATTGCTAAAATAATAAATGTAAATGCTTTTGTTCGATTGTTAGTAGCTAAGTTCTGCTTAATAGCACCAGACAATAGCCCTGCTAGACCAATGAATGCAAATGCAATAAAATATTCGATAAATGCTTGTAGAGGTGTTAATACATAAGCAGTACCCGTGACAACTTGTAGCAATCCCCACAAAAATCCAGCTACCACGCCTGATTTAAATCCCCATCGAAAGCAAATAATGAAGATTGGTACCATGGAAAATGATATGGACACGGCAGGTGCAATTGTAATTGATGGCAATATATCAATTATCATTGCTAGAGCTGCAAAGATTGCCACTTCAATTTTCGCTTGTAAAGACATTCCTTTGTTCATCGTCTTTTCACTCCTGTTGTAAAATCATTAGTATTCAACGACAAACACAGGAGGCAGCACAAGCTGCACGCTCCACACTCCCTACGCTAGCATTAACTAACAGGTTCAAAGGGTCAGAACAATTGGTTCACTCTCAGCCATTCAGGCTCCCCCTGTGGTACGTTGATATGTATTATTAGAACGCTTTCTATTATAACATAATTCTCAAACAAGATACTATTTAATTTCACTTAAAGAATCAGTTGATAAAACAGAACATCTTGCCATTGATTGAACTTCCATCCTACTTCTTTAAATTCCCCACAAAAGTTAAATCCAAACTGTTCATGCATTTTAATACTTTTATCGTTTCCTTTTGTAATACCAGAAATAACAACGTGATGATTTAACTCTTTTGCTTGTACTAGAATAGCTTCCATTAACCTTTTACCAATTCCAAATCCTTGGTGAGCTTCATCTACATAAACGGAGAGTTCAACTGTTCGAATATATGCTTCTTTATCACGGTAGGAAGACAAAGATGCGTATCCAGCTACTTCACCATTTCGTTCAGCAACAAGCAGTGGAAACAGTTGACTTTGGTCGTGAGATTCAAACCAGCTTTTACGTTGCCCAATTGTTACAGGAGTTAAGTCAAATGTTGCTGCGCTTTGGCGTACTGACTGATTATAAATAGCCACCATTGTAGGTAAGTCTTCTGCTAAAGCTTTTCTAATTACTGTCATGATGTATCGTGCTCCTTTTTCAAAATGATGTTTCTATTGTACTTGTTTTTGTCAGAATAATCTACACAAAAAACCTGATGCAAAAGCATCAGGCCTCATTTTATATATTGATAGGATTGCAGTACGCGTAGGGCTTCGGATGTTGAAGTAACCGTTGCAAATTCATTGTGAAGAGATGATAAGCTTAAGCGATGAACATCTTCTGCTGCAAAAGTTGTTTCACCGTCATATGATAACAGATTGAAACACGCAGTTGCATCGTGGATGACGTAAGTGCGATAACCTAAGTTTCCTGCCATGCGTGCCGTTGTAGAGACGCAATGGTTCGTTGTTAAACCTACTAGTATAAGCGTATCGTATCCGTTTTCCTTCAGATAGTTATCCAGTTCTGTTCCTATAAAACAGCTATTTTTATGCTTTCGAATTAAGTATTCATCACCAACAGGACCGAAACCTTCTTTGAAACGGAATCCTTCCGTCCCTGGAAAAAGAGGAGATGTTTCGCTTTTTGAAGCATGCTGGACATGAATAACCGGAAACTGCTGTCTCCTCCAAGCTTGTAAAAGAGTGAGCATATTATCTTCTGCATGAATATTATTACGAGTTCCCCAAGCATCTTGTTCAAAACCTTTTTGTACATCTATTATGATTAAAACAGGGTTTGATTGAATCATTCCAGTCATCAACTTCTTTCATCAAAATTTTAAAATGGAGATTACATACGTACAACCATTCACATCAGCTTTTGACGCATGCTTTGTGTGTTTTGGTAAATAAATACGATCTCCCGCTTCGCACTGAGTTGTTTCTCCCTCAACTGTAAAATAAATAGATCCTTTAATAATATGAAGAATCTCGTCGGTAGGGTGAGTATGACTTGGGTGTTCCTGCCCTGCAACATCATGTTGAACCTCTACATAACCGGTATGTTTTGGAAGTAGTTCATGTATAACTTCTTCAAGACCACCGCCAATTCCTTTTTTAATAAAGGCTTTTTTTAACTCCATCTCTTTCACTCCTTTTTAGCTTGAATGGACATTCTGTTGGGAACGAGTTGTTAACATCTCGTAAGAAATACTGCTTCCATTCATGATTTTCTTGATCTCCATACCATCCTAGATGAGGATGCGCTTCAACTTTGTCGTAATCTTCAAGTCGATTCCGAACCGTTTTTTGAACTTGCTGTCCCATTTTTGTATGAGGAGTCATTCCCTCAAACACCCATCTAGGCTGAAATGTAATTATGAAACTGCTGCTCTTTCGGCTTTTTCGTAATTCATGTACAGGCGTATTACAGACAACAAATATTGGCTCACCTTCAAAACAAAACTCCCATAGAGGATCGTTAGGGTTTTTGGGGATTTCTTCGGGCCAAGGCTTTCCATCAATTCGATGTAAAAATGTGAGGGTATCCCAAAACATCGTTTCATACTGAATCATCGTACGTTTTTTATGTTCAGGCTCAAAGAACACAACAAATGATGTATAGCGACCTAATGTGCGAAAGCATGCCATATATTCTTTAAGTGCATCTGCACAGAGCCTGATATCTTTATAATTATATGGTGAAGACACAAACGCAAATCGCAGCAAATCTTTTTTTAATCCCTCTACTCCTAAAATGCAGGGGAAAGGGTTCTCTTCAGAAAGCATGTCTTGACTAAAATCACTAAAAACCGCTTTTCCCCATTCAGGAACAATAGGCGAATCCATAATTTCCTTGCTATTGAATAGCTTTTTATTTCTCATTAAAACCCTCCTTACAGATTTCCACCAGATATTTTTATTAGAAACAGGGACGCTTTATATTCGTTTTCCTTGTATTTTCCAAATTCACAAACGACCGGAATAGGAAATAAGTAAACTTTTAGAAAGAAAGGCTTTTGGTAGGAATTCCACCGATTTGCCTATAGAAGACCGTTTATCACCATAATTTTATATCCTCGTTGCAGTCAACCTCTTTTCGCAGCAGAATAAACAATGTCTTTTAAGGTTTCTGTAAACTTTTTTTGTTCATCGTAAAAAAGGCCGTGACCGCTCTTTTCAAAAGGAATTAACGTTGAACCCTCAATTCCTTTATGCATGGCTTCAGCTAAAGGAAACGGACAAATTTGATCTTTCTTTCCGTGTAAAATATACGCTTTTACAAAAATTTGACTCAAGTCTTCACGGAGATCTTCATCACGCAGTGACTTTGCTGTTTTAATCGTTCCGTGACCCGAAGCTTCTAGACCTAGTAATTGAAACCAATCTCTAAAAGAAGAGCTAATTTTTGAATTAAAAAATTTCTGGCCAAAATCGGCGAGCATAGCTGGTCGATCTTGATACGTCGCTTGAATGATGCTATCTACTTCTCCCTTAGAAAGTCCATAAGGAAAATCGTCTCTTTTAATAAAGTTAGGGACAGCTGCACCAGCTAGAATCAGTTTGTTCACACCAAATCCTAAATGTCTACTCATATACCGCAAGGCGATTGCTCCTCCCATTGAAAAACCAACTAACGTTAGAGCTGAAAGTTGTAAGGCGTGAATAACTGCTCGAACATCGTCGGCTAATGAGTTATATGTATAGCCTTTGAACGGTCGACTTGATTTTCCAAACCCGCGTAAGTCTATTGCAATGCAGCGAATCCCATGTTTCGGAAGCTCATTAAACTGATATTCAAACATTTTATGATTAACTGGCCAGCCGTGAAGAAACAGTATAGGCATTCCACTTCCAATGTCTTCAACATATATTTTCGTACCCTTTTGATCAACGGTAAGGTAATATCCCATAAAAATACACTTCCTTTCATTATGCCTACTTTATTTTTATGTTGATATTCTCTATTCATGTTGATATTTTCTTAGCTGCTATTTTTTATTTATATTGATTATTTAGAACATAGTTTATATAGAATTTATATAAACTAAAAAGAACGCTGCAAAACAGCGCTCTTTTTAGTTTATTATTTTGTTTTTTTTTCAATCCACATATCAATAACGTCCCCGGATTCCGCTTGATCGATTGCAAATGAACCGTTGCTATAGCGATCGCTTGGTCGCATTGACGCTGGATCAATGCGCTCTGTTTGATTTTTCTCAGACTGTATCACAACCTCATCTTCCTTCGTGACAATCTTCACTTTTGTAATTTGATGAGGATTTGCTTTTAATTCACGAACCATTACTAATCCACGTTTCGCTCGAGATGACTGCTCAAATTCTGTCATTTTTGTTTTCTTAATAGCACCTCGGTGCGTTGTAATAAATAAATCTGTTTCCTTCACTTTTTCTTCACTAAAAACAGCTCCGCTAACGACATAATCATTTTCTTTCAAATTGATTCCTTTTACACCTGCAGCGCGCGTTCCAACAACATTGACTTCCTCTTCAGCAAACCATAAACCGTATCCTTGGCGAGTGGCAATAAAGACCTGCTGCTTGCCATTTGTTACGTACACATCAACTACTTCGTCATTACCTTTTACATTCACAGCGACTAGAGCTTTAGAATAACGTTGCGCCTTATACTGTAGCAACTCAGATTTTTTAATCATGCCGTTTTTCGTAAAGAATAATAAATAGTAATCTTCTTTAAACTCTTTAATTGGAATGGCTTTCACAATATGGTCGTCTTTATCAATTGGAACAATGTTCATGATATGCTGCCCCATATCCTTCCATCTAATATCAGGAAGTTCATGTACAGGGAGATATAAATAGTTTCCTTTTCTTGTGAAAATTAAGAGCGTTTCTGTTGTATTAATTTCTAACTTTGAAAGAATCCGATCCGTGTCCTTCATACCAAAATCCTGCCCATTCGAAGCTGAATATGAGCGTAAGCTTGTGCGTTTGACATAGCCATCCTTTGTGACCGTCACAATGACATCTTCAGAAGGAACCATAACTTCTAGGTTAATTTTAATTTCTTCAATCTCCGCTTCAATCTTTGCGCGGCGCTCGTCACCATACTGCTTTTTCACGCGGCGAAGATCTTTTTTAATAACGTTAAAAAGCTTTTTTTCACTTGCTAGAATGGCCTCTAGCTCTGTAATCTTTTCTGTAAGCTCTTTTGACTCCTGTTCTAACGCTGTAATATCAGTATTTGTTAAGCGATATAGCTGTAAGGAAACGATTGCTTCTGCCTGCTTTTCTGTAAAGTCAAATTGCGTGATTAAGTTATCCTTCGCATTTCGCTTGTCTTTTGACGCTCGAATGGTGGCAATTACTTCATCTAAGATGGATAAAGCTTTAATTAAACCTGCAACAATGTGTTCGCGTTCCTTCGCTTTTGTTAATTCATATTTCGACCGATTGGTTACGACTTCACGCTGGTGCTCAATATAAGCATCCAAAATGCTTGGTAGATTCATTAACTTCGGTCGTTTCTTTGAAATAGCTACCATATTAAAGCTGTAAGGCACTTGTAAATCAGTATTTTTATATAAATAGTGTAAGACACCTTGTGCATTAGCATCTTTCTTTAATTCAATGACAATTCGCAGACCTGTGCGATCGGTTTCATCACGAACTTCTGCAATGCCTTCTACTTTGCGATCAATGCGAAGCTCATCCATTTTTTTAACAAGGTTTGCTTTATTCACCTCAAACGGAATTTCTGTAATCACAATTTGTTGCTTTCCGCCGCGCACATCTTCAATTTCTGCTTTTCCGCGAATGATTATTTTCCCTTTACCTGTTTCGTAAGCTTTTTTGATTCCATCAATGCCTTGTATAATACCCCCAGTTGGAAAATCTGGACCATTAATGACGGTCATTAGCTCCTCCACTGAGCTTGATGGGTTATCAATTCGCATAATCGTTGCGTCAATGACTTCTCCAAGATGGTGAGGTGGAATTTCAGTAGCATACCCGGCAGAAATTCCAGTTGAGCCATTTACAAGTAGACTCGGGAACATGGCTGGGAGCACCGTCGGCTCTTCGCTAGTGTCGTCAAAGTTAGGAACAAACTCTACCGTTTGTTTGTCAATATCACGTAATAACTCAGATGCTATTGCTGATAAACGTGCTTCCGTATAACGCATTGCTGCCGGTGGATCACCGTCAATACTACCGTTGTTCCCGTGCATTTCAACAAGTACGTTTCGTACTTTCCAATCTTGACTCATACGCACCATCGCATCATAAACCGAGGAATCTCCATGCGGGTGATAGTTACCGATTACGTTACCAACTGTCTTTGCTGATTTACGAAACCCTTTTTCAGCCGTGTTTCCTTCCACATGCATTGCATACAAGATGCGGCGCTGTACCGGCTTTAATCCGTCTCTTGCATCGGGTAGCGCGCGCTCTTGAATAATATATTTACTATATCGTCCAAAGCGGTCGCCAATTACATCCTCAAGAGGTAAATCTAAAAATCGTTCTGTTTGTGTCATTGTACATCCTCCTCTGAGACCGTTACTACATTTTCGTTATCTAAAATATTTGGATCTTCTTCTAGTCCAAACGCTACGTTACTTTCAATCCATTTTCGTCTTGGTTCTACCTTATCCCCCATTAGCGTAGTAACACGACGATCTGCTCGGGCTGCGTCATCAATGCGCACACGAATAAGCGTTCTTGTATCAGGATTCATAGTGGTTTCCCATAGCTGATCTGCATTCATTTCTCCTAAACCTTTATAACGCTGAATCATATAGCCTTTGCCAACTTTTTTTATCGCCCCTTCTAATTCTTCATCACTCCAAGCATATTCTAGAACTTCTTTCTTTCCAGTTCCTTTGCTTACTTTATACAGAGGCGGAAGGGCAATAAATACTTTTCCTGCTTCAACTAATGGTTTCATATAGCGATAGAAGAATGTTAAAAGTAGTACTTGGATGTGAGCTCCATCTGTATCGGCATCGGTCATAATGACAATTTTGTCATAGTTAATATCATCCACTTCAAATTCAGCTCCAACACCGCCGCCAATTGCGTGAATAATCGTACTAATCTCTTCGTTTTTAAAAATGTCTTGAAGCTTCGCTTTTTCAGTATTAATAACTTTACCTCTCAAAGGCAGTACAGCCTGAAAACGACGGTCACGACCTTGTTTAGCAGAACCACCAGCAGAGTCTCCCTCAACTAAATATAGCTCATTTTTTTGTGGATTACGTGATTGTGCAGGTGTTAACTTACCGCTTAGAACCGTTTCTTGACGCTTTCTTTTTTTACCGTTACGTGCGTCTTCTCTTGCTTTTCTCGCAGCTTCTCTTGCTTGAGCAGCTTTAATGGCTTTTTTTACAAGCAGCGAGCTTACGTCTGGATTTTCCTCTAAAAAATACGCTAACTTTTCGGAAACAACAGCATCTACAGATGAACGTGCCTCACTTGTCCCGAGCTTCCCTTTTGTTTGACCTTCAAATTGAAGAAGTTCTTCTGGGATACGAACAGAAACAATCGCACCTAATCCTTCACGTATGTCCGTCCCTTCAAGGTTTTTATCTTTTTCTTTTAGAAGATTTACTTTTCTTGCATATTCGTTAAACGCACGTGTCATCGCCGTTTTTGCTCCGGATTCGTGCGTTCCACCGTCTTTTGTACGAACGTTATTAACAAAGGATAAAATCGTCTCTGAATAACCATCGTTAAATTGAAACGCAAATTCTACTTCAATATTATTCTGAAAACCTTCAAAAGAAACAACTGGATGCAGCGTATCTTTTTCTTCATTTAAATATGTAACAAAAGCTTCAATTCCCGTTTCATAGTGAAACACTTCGTGCTGATTATGTCTCTTATCAATTAGTTCAATTTTAAAACCTTTTAACAAGAACGCCGATTCACGTAAGCGTTCGCTTAATGTATCAAAGTTATAAACAGTTGCTGAGAAAATGGATGGATCCGGCTTAAAATGAATGGTCGTTCCTGTTTTTCTCGTTGTTCCCTTTTTCTCTAACGTTGTAACGGGTTTCCCGCCGTTTTCAAAGCGTTGTTCATAGATGGTACCATCGCGGTAAATTGTAACCGTTAACCATTCAGATAACGCATTTACAACCGATGCACCTACACCATGTAAACCACCGCTTGTTTTATAGCCACCTTGCCCAAACTTACCTCCAGCATGAAGTACTGTTAAGATAACTTCAGGTGTAGGTTTTCCTAATTTATGCATACCGGTCGGCATTCCGCGCCCTTTATCCTGCACTGAAATGGAATTATCTTGGTGAATGGTTACAATGATTTCTTCACCATATCCTGCTAGCGCCTCATCAACCGAGTTATCGACAATTTCATAAACTAAATGGTGAAGCCCTCTTGTATCTGTGCTTCCTATATACATTCCTGGTCGTTTACGAACAGCATCTAATCCTTCTAATACTTGAATTGCATCTTCGTTATAATTAAATTTTTGCTTTTGAGCCATTCATACATACCCCTTCCATACAAACACACTTTCCTCATTATGTAGAAGACAGCAGTGCGCTGCCTTTTATATGTTTATCTTTACTTGTTCGTGTTTCATCCGCTCAGTAAGAACATACGTTTCTATTTTAGCACACTTAAACGATTTTAGCACATATTTCCGTATTATAAAAGCTTATATAGCTCTATCCCTTGATTATAGATGACCTTTGAAGCGTTGTCTAACAGTCATTTGATCGAAGATATGAAAAACCCATGCTTCCATTCACGCATGGGTTTTTCATATCCTATCAAAGATTTATTTCGTTAACGCATGTTCCACTTTAATACAACGATCCATAACAACCGTATAGCCTTTACTTGCTAAAAGTTCATATGCCTCTTCATTTATTAGTCCTAGCTGAGCCCAATAAATATCCGCATCAATTTCTAAGAACTCTTTCGCAACATCTAATAAATGCTCAGATCTTCTGAACACGTTTACAATATCAACATGCCCCTCAACATCTGTTAATGATTTTACGGCTTTTACACCTAATACTTCATCGACTAATGGGTTAACTGGTATAATTTCATAACCAGCTTTTTGCATAGCTTCTGAAACCATATACGACGTTCGTTCTGGATTATCTGATAGCCCTACTACTGCAATTCGCTTACTATCTTTTAGAATCTTTCCTAATTCTTCACGTGATGGAATTTGAACTGTCACACTTTTCATCTCCTTTTATGCTTAAACGTTCGATGTATAAAATAAATTTCCTGCATATGTTACCCGTTTTTTAGTATTTTGTAAACATTTCCTTCAAACTTACAGAAAAAAAGACTCTGCTGAAAAACTATGTATGGTGTTTTTGCTATCTCATGGTAAAATAGATACGATATATAGATAAAGGAGCTTTTGTCAAATGGATTATCTATTACCTATTCTGGCCTATATCATCGGCTCTATTCCCTTTGGACTAGTTGTTGGAAAATGGGGATATGGCATCGATATACGTGAACATGGGAGCGGAAACCTAGGAGGGACCAACAGCTTTCGAACGCTAGGAGTAAAAGCAGGTATCCTTGTAACGCTGGGAGACATTTTAAAAGGAACGTTTGCTGCTTCATTAGCTGTTTTGTTTCATTCAGGACTTCATCCTCTTTTCGTCGGTTTATTCGCCGTTATTGGACATACATATCCGCTATTTGCGAAGTTTAAAGGTGGCAAAGCCGTTGCCACATCTGCAGGTGTTTTATTATTTTATGAGCCTCTTTTATTTTTAACATTGCTTGCTTGCTTCTTCATTTGCTTATACATCACCAAGTATGTATCGCTATCCTCAATGATTGCAGGTATCATTGCATTTATTTATACACTATTTACAGGCGAACTAATTTTAATCATCATTGTTGGATTCTTGGCTTCTTTTGTCATTTATCGCCACCGCGCGAATCTTGGTCGAATTCGTCAAGGGACGGAACCAAAAGTTACGTTTTTCTCAAAAAAGAAATGAAGGTAAAAACCCTTCATTTCTTTTATTTTCATCGTTGTAAGCGAATACATTTATATTTTTTAGCTATACTGACAGTAGGAGGTGATTGAGATGAAGCCGAGCCGCTGTCCAATGTGTAAGCGTGAAAAAAAGATTCATAAACAAACGCAAAGCAGTCGTTATTGCATTCATTGCTGGGAAACAATTGAGAAGCCCTATGAATTTAAATGAAGAAGGTAGTCAAAGTGGTTATTTAGAACATTGTTTACTTTATAACTCCTTTGACTATCTTTTTTACCCTTCCACGTTCATCCAATTGTATTAATGGTAATTTTAGCTTTTTTCTACTATAATAAGAAAGGAAACCTAGTGATGGAAGGAGCACACACAATGAAATTAAACGTAACAGAACAAGCTGCCCAATGGTACAAAGATGAAATGATGTTAGAAGGCAATGAACATTTGCGCTTTTTCGTTCGCTACGGTGGTTGTAGTAATGTTCAAAAAGGATTCTCGCTTGGTATTAATAAAGACCAGCCGTCCAATATCGGTGTCAAAGCTGAAGTTAATGGTTTAACATTCTTTGTAGAAGAAGAAGATCTTTGGTATTTCGATGGTCATGATTTAAAAGTTGTCTTTAATGAAGAGGCAAGTGAACCTGAATTTATTTACGAAGCATAATAAAAAAAGCATCGACTATACATCGATGCTTTTTTTACTCTTTGCCTTTTTTAGCGTTTTCATAAGCTGCATGCCATTCCGG
Source organism: Priestia sp. FSL W8-0001 (assembly GCF_038050335.1). Classification (NCBI taxonomy): domain Bacteria; kingdom Bacillati; phylum Bacillota; class Bacilli; order Caryophanales; family Bacillaceae; genus Priestia; species Priestia sp. FSL W8-0001. The sequence goes on along the minus strand of NZ_JBBPAL010000001.1, from coordinate 1,936,615 downwards.
CAACTGCTTTCGAATGGAAATCGGCTTGAAGTTTTCTTTTTTCACGCAAACATGCGAAGAAGTTCCAGTTAGAGCAATACTTCCATCTGGCGTTATAATTTCATATCCATACACAACGCGCAAGCCATCATAATAATCAAGCCACGTTTGAATTTTAGCTGTTTCTCCGTAATGAAGTGGCTTTTTATAGGAAACGTTAATGTCAATGACTGGTGATAAAATACCATCTTTCTCCATTTCAGCATAATTAAAGCCCAAATCTCGAATAAACTGCGTACGCCCTAATTCCATCCACACTAAGTAGTTTGCATGATACACTACGCCCATTTGGTCCGTTTCACTATAGCGTACATCAATTTCTTTTATTGAAATCATGATTTTATTTCCTCCTACATCGCAATCATACGGGTACTATATTACCACAAATTGGTGTAGTTTCACTACTTATCGGCTCGCGTTTTAATACGTTGTGAAACTAAGCATCTTCTGGATACGATACAGCAATGTTTGAAAAATGGTCATTTTATTTTCATATTTTTCATACGGAAGAGTATAGGTTGCATCTTTGTTTCCCCATAAGCGTGTAAAATATTTATTCATTTCTTCCGAGATATCTTCGTCAGATCCTGCGGTAATTTTAATATTGGTTTCTAAATTCAAGTCATCTAAATTACGCTTTGTAAAATTGGCTGATCCCCCAATGATCGTACTCTGGTCCTTTCCGCGAACAAATAGAGTTTTTGGATGATACTGTTCTTTGTCTGTGTTATACCATCGTACTTGTATTTTATTGTTTGAATCATCTAATAGCTCAGCAGCTACAGGGCGATTCGGAAGGCCAATTTTTTCTTGTCCAAAAGCATTGACGTTCGGGTCTAAAACAAGTCGGACTTTAGCTCCTTTATTTGACGATTGTACTAGCTTTTCTACAACTTTGCGATCAGCAAGATAAAACATACCTAGCCATACTTCATCCCCTGATTCTACTTGATCCAGTGTATTGAGGATTTCTTTATACACTTTTCCTTCCGTTAATAGCTGTACACCAATGTCACCGCTCGGAGCTTTTTCATAGCTCAGCTTCGGGATTTGTACATCGCTCGAAAAATCGACAACTGCTTTTTCTGTTTTAACAATCTCACCAATGATATCTCCCTGCACTTCAAAAGCCATATTGGAATGATGACCACTTGCATCGTGAGGGTTGGCTGATGAAATAACGGCTGTCTTATCAGTAGCTACAACTTTCCGATGGTTAGCTTTTACATTAAAAAGCTTTAAATAGGACCTCGCCGTAATTTTCGGTGCATTCTCACCAAATGGGTTGGCAAGCCATCCTTCTCCAGATTGTCCAAACCACTGTAAAAAACTTCTCCAAACGCTTGAGTATAGAGGGTTGGAGTCTCTAAGCTTTGTAACATCTGTCTCAACAACCTTAATCCCCGCTCGTTTTAATGATTCTAGCCACTCTGATTCATGTGAACCATACGTTGTATTTACCTCATCGGTAATGAAATAGATGTCTACGTTTGGTTGCTCCTTTTTCTTTTCAATTAACTTTCTCGCTAGCGTATCGCTAATAGGTGGATAGGTTTCACCTTGGTCATAGTAGCCGTTAAATAAGAACATATCCATAACGATAAAGTTTTCTGCATTGTCAATCGCTTCAAAAATCCGCCGAAAAATTTGCTGCTCGCTTTTAACTTCATCACCGCTTTGATAAGTTAAGTCATATAACAGCGATACGTCCTTTACGTAGTGTACGTTTCCTTCGTATGAAACGCCTTCAGGTAGCGGCTTATATGTATGATAGCATGCGACAATTGTCAGTAATAATATAAGTGCAAGCATGAGATATGTTGCTTTTTTTGTTAATAGGCGCCCCACCAGTTCTCCTCCTCATAAGTAGTATCAGCTGTTTATTCCCTTTCCTTGTTCATTAGAAACATAAAAGAAACATAAAGGCCAATTCTGGCCTTTATGTTTCTTAGTTAGTCGAATTAGGATATCCTTCTTCACGAACTTTAGATTCGTCTTGAATTTCATTGCGCATTGCCTCTATACTTACTTCTCGATTATGATTTTTTTGCTCAATTTTCGCACGCTCTTCTCCAGTCGCTCGCGTCATTGTAGCCTCAGCTTTTTCGATATTATCAATCGTGTTTTGAACCATTGATTGTAAGCGTTCTACATTGTTGCTACGATCATCTGGGTTTGGTTTACTCCATGTCATAGTAAAATCCTCCTTTAAAATCCTTTTTTTGTACATCTCTAGTATGCAGCGGTTTTTTCTTTGTATAAGTGGAAAATAACACCCTTTTAAAACACAAAAAAAGTCGCTGTTCAGCGACTTTCTATTCTCCCTTTGTTTGAATAACCTGAGGGTGTTTTCCTGATTTATCTTGCATTTTCTTGCCATTGTTACCACCGGCTTCTCGCGGCTGAGTGCCAATGTGGTCAGGTACAAAACGTTTGGCGAATTTCTTCGGATTTCCCATGTTAACCCCTCCTTGCTGTTACTGTAACCAGTTTCAGAAGGAACTATTCAGCCTTTTCAAGCATACGTTTTTCTAGACGCTCTTCAATCGCAAGCTCAATTCGCTCGATCTCTTGTTGGTCTTCTAACAACTTGCTTTTATTCTCTCTTACTAACTCTTCAAACGTGCGTTTATTTACTCTTCTCATCTTTATCACCTATCCTTTTTAATTTTTGAAAAGTCTGAAAAATAACTATACAATAAATTACTATTATTTTTGCCATAATCCTTCACATTAAACCTAAAAAATTCAAAATGCTCCAAATTTGATCATTTTTTTTGTTAAAACACGTAGCTTTTTCTAAAGTAAAGATCGATTTTTGAGCATACTTTCTATACGAACATGCCTATGAAAAGGTTTCATTTTATTCACAAAAAAAAGCAGCCATTATGAGCTGCTTTCAGACGCAAAGGTCTCCATTTGTTCTAGCGTCATTGGTCCGTTAATACGCTTAACAATTTTACCTTTTTCATTAATAAAGTATGAAGTTGGGATTGTCATCACACGATATGCTTTCGTAGCTACCTCATCTTTTTCATCTAGAAGCACTTGAAACGATAGTTTGTTTTCTTTTAAAAAGGTTGAAACACTTTGTTTACTACCTTCAGACGACGTTAAATTTACAGCTAGGATATGAACTTCCTTTCCTGATGTGTCGTGAAACTGCTGCATAGCTGGCATTTCTTCTTTACAAGGAGGGCACCACGTAGCCCAAAAATTCAAGATAATCTTTTTTCCTTTAAAGTCTGATAGCTGAACTGATTTACCTTGTGTATCCTTTAACGTAAACGGAGGAGCTTGATCTCCAGGTTCTAAACCATACGGCTCTCCATTTGCTACTTCAGCTTGTCCTTCTTTTATGTTCAAGTCTTCATACGATGATAACTTTTCTCCTTCATCATCTTTTGGTGCTAAAGCTTGCCACGCTGCAAAGCTTGCAAAGCCTACCAGTAAAAGTGTTGCTATAACTTTTTTTAGCATTATGCTTACTCCTTTCAGCCAGCTTCTATGAAATTACAGACCCTTTTTCTTTATATATGTACAAGAACATGCAAAATCATCCTAAAATGTGAATCTTTTATTATCATACCATATCCGAAAGCGTTTTATGAAAAACGAAAAGAAAAACGCACCTTAAAAAGGTGCGCTTCTGCTATCTTATGCGTGCGTTTTTGATTGAAGCTTATCGCGTAGTACCATCTGTAAGATACCACCATGACGGTAGTAATCAATTTCAACTTCGCTATCAAAACGAACTAATACGTCGAACTCTTTTTTGTTCCCAGCTTCATCCGTTGCAGTAACTTTTACAAAGTCACGTGGTTTTACTGTTTCATCAATTTGAACACTAATTGTTTCAGTTCCAGTTAAGCCTAATGTTTCAGCGCTTTCGCCTTCTTTAAACTGAAGTGGAAGAACACCCATTAACACAAGGTTTGAACGATGAATACGCTCAAAGCTTTCAGCGATAACCGTTTTAATACCAAGTAAGTTTGTTCCTTTAGCAGCCCAGTCACGAGAGCTTCCCATTCCGTAATCTTTACCTGCTAATACAACAAGACCTGTGTTTTCTTCTTTATACTTCATACAAGCATCGTAAATGCTCATCACTTTATTTTCAGGCCAGTACGTTGTCCAGCCACCTTCAGTACCTGGTGCAATTTGGTTTTTAATACGGATGTTTGCGAACGTACCGCGCATCATTACCTCGTGGTTACCACGACGAGATCCGTATGAGTTAAAGTCTCTTGGCTCAACGCCTTTATCTTGTAGATACAGGCCAGCTGGTGATGATTTTGCAATTGAACCTGCTGGTGAAATATGGTCTGTCGTTACAGAATCTCCAAACTTCGCTATAACACGCAGGTCATTTAATGCTTCTACCTCACCTGGCTCTTCAGATAACCCTTCAAAGAACGGCGGGTTTTGAATATATGTTGAGTCATTATCCCACGTGTAAAGCGCTTCTTCACTTGTTTCAATTTCGTTCCAACGCTCATTATCATCAAACACGCGATCATACTCTTTACGGAACAATTCTGGCGTTACAGTTGCTTTTACTACTTCTTTAATCTCGTCTTGAGAAGGCCAGATATCGCTAAAGAATACTTCTTTACCGTCTGCTCCTACACCAATCGGATCTTTCTGCAGGTCAATATCAACTGTACCAGCAAGAGAATACGCTACAACAAGCGGTGGAGATGCTAAATAGTTTCCTTTTACAAGCTGGTGAATACGACCTTCAAAGTTACGGTTACCTGACAACACTGACGTAACTAATAAATCGTTATCTGCAATTGCTTGCTCGATTTCGTCTTCTAATGGACCAGAGTTTCCGATACATGTTGTACAGCCGTATCCAACTACGTTGTAACCAATTTTTTCAAGGTAAGGAAGTAAGCCTGAGCTTTGTAAATAGCCCGTTACAACTTTTGAACCTGGTGCTAATGATGTTTTTACGTAAGCTGGAACATCTAATCCTTTTTCAACTGCTTTTTTAGCTACTAAACCAGCCGCTACTAATACGTATGGATTTGATGTATTTGTACAGCTTGTAATTGCAGCAATAGCAATTGCACCTGTTTTCATTGTTGTTTCTGTACCGTCAGCAAGCTTAAATGTTACTTCTTTTTCTACATCAGAAGTACTTAAGCCAAAGCTTTGATTACTTACAGGAGCTATTAGCGCTTTTTTAAATTCACTTTGCATGTCTGAAAGTGGAATTAAATCTTGAGGACGCTTTGGACCTGAAAGGTTTGATTCAATTTCGGCTAAGTTAATTTCTACTACATCTGTAAACGTTGGCTCTACTGCATCTGGAGTATAGAATAAGCCGTTTTCTTTTGTATATTGTTCGACAACCTGAATATCAGCTTCATCACGACCCGTAAGACGCATATAGTCTAACGCTTCGCTATCAACTGGGAAGAATCCACAGGTTGCTCCATATTCCGGTGCCATGTTAGCAATTGTTGCGCGATCTGCTAATGGAAGTTGAGCTACACCTGGTCCGAAGAATTCAACAAATTTTCCAACAACACCTTTTTGACGAAGTACTTGCGTTACTTTTAAAGCAAGGTCTGTTGCTGTTGTACCATTTGGTAATTCACCAGTTAGCTTCACTCCAATAACTTCTGGTACTGGGAAATACGAAGGTTGACCAAGCATTCCTGCTTCTGCTTCAATACCACCAACGCCCCAACCTAGAACGCCAATACCGTTAATCATTGTTGTATGAGAGTCAGTTCCGACCAATGTATCTGGAAACGCTAAGTACTCTCCGTTTTCTTCTACTGCATGGACTACGTTTGCTAAATATTCTAAATTTACTTGGTGTACGATTCCTGTTGCAGGAGGTACAGCACGATAGTTATCAAATGATTTTTGAGCCCAGTTTAAGAACTTATAGCGCTCTGTGTTGCGTTGAAACTCAAGATCCATATTTACTCGTAAAGAATCTAATGTTCCCGCTTTATCTACTTGAACCGAGTGGTCAACTACGAGATCTACTGGAATTTCTGGATTAATTTTATCTGGGTCTCCACCTAAATCAGCCATTGCTTTACGTAAAGATGCTAAGTCAACAACTGCTGGTACACCTGTGAAGTCTTGAAGAATAACTCGTGATGGCTTAAACGGCACATCTACTTCTTGAATTTCATCAGTTCCCCATTTTGCTAAATTTTCTACGTGCTCTTTTGTGATTACACGTCCGTCTACTTGACGAAGAACGGATTCTAATAATACTTTAATTGAATACGGTAGTTTTGAAACTGCTCCTAAACTGGCTTCTTCTAATGCTTGTAAGCGGTAATAATTATATGTGCTACCGTTAACTGTGAATGACGAACGAGCGTTAAAAACGTCTTTTTTAGTCATTTCATTACCCCCTTAAATGCTATGTATAAAGGATTTTACTTACCCCATCCTCTATTCCCTTCACCATCTATCTTAATATAATGTTATACATAAGTAAATAAAAAGAATGTTATTAATTTACATAAGTTTTTCTTATAACATAATCATTAATCACAAACATTTTCTAATAATTCATATTTCATCGACTTTTGTGCATATTAAAAATGGAGGTGAATAAAATGGCTAATCATAAATCAAAGCACGTCATTCCTGGAGCTAACGCTGCTAGCGCTCAGGGAAAAGGAGCAGGTTACAATGAAGAATTTTCAAATGAGCCGCTAACTGAACAACAAAAGCAAAATAATAAAAAACGCAAAAAAAATCAATGAGCTAGTTTAACATCGTGCTTTATCGTTCATAATGATTATCAGTGTTAGATAAGCACATACCTTAAACCTCATGATTTCTAGCATAAAAAGCCATGTTTTCACATGGCTTTTTGGCTATTTATTCATTCACTTCGTTCATAATTCCCTGCAAGTCCTGCTGAAACTGTGTAAGCTGCTGACGCTGCGTTTCAGTAGCTGTTTCCAGCGCATTGTTAATTTGTTCATATGTTTCATTAATTTCTTCTTTAAGAAGCTTTAGCTCATGCCCATACGCCGCATCGTGTTTTACAATATTTGATTGTGCATACGCATCTAGCGTTTGTTTATGGCCTTGTTGAGCTGCTTGAAAAGCCTGCTGACTATTTTTATGATATGGCATAATATCTCTCCTTTTTTACATTGTTCTGTTGTATTGTTTCATATCCCTCTGCTATTCATACCCCTCTTTTACAGGTTAAAAATGCCGAGCATAGATGCTTCTATAATGAGCGACATTAAGAAAGAAGCAACGAAAAGGAGGAGCTTTCATATGAACAAAAACGATAGTAAAGACATGCATAAAAACGCACCTAAAGGACATCAAACTGGGCAACCTGAACCGCTTAGTGGATCTCATAAAGTAAAGAATCGTCAACATACTCGTCAAAAGCATAATAGCGGTCACGATATGTAAAAAAAGAGCCCTTAGCGGCTCTTTTTTTGTTTATTAGCTTGCATCGCTTGAATTTCCTCTGGCAGCTCGTTATCTCTTTCTTCTGAAAGAGATAACGGCATAACTCCTGATAAAATTTCTGTTGTAACTTCATCATTTCTGCGTTCATTTCGAGTCACAGTATCATTTCCTTTCTATACATCATTTCACAATCTTTGAAAGCTTGCATATGATGGTTATGGAAGAACGTGTATCATAACGGAGGAAACAAGTATGAACAACAAACATTCTAAAAACGATTGCTCAAAAAGTTTTCAAGAACTGCTAGAGTTAATTTTGGAAAATCCTTTTATGAGCTATTTAGATTATGATTCTGTTCGCGCAGATTTATTCGAAACGGAAGATACTTATATTGTGGAAATAGAGCTTGTTGGCTATCATCCTCACCATATCCATGTATCAGTTGAATTACAAACTCTTCTTCTTGTAGCAACAAAGCAAGTGAGCTATGAGCAATATGATGATAAACGGCATACGTCTCAAAAAGCTTTACGTGAGGAAAAAATTGAAAAAACAATTGATTTTCCTTTTTTGTTAACCAATAAAAAAATTGTCGGAACCCTTCAGAATTCCATACTAGAAATTACCATTTACAAAAACTCCAACGTGACTTCTTCCACTGCTTATGTTCCTATCCAACCCTTCTTCAGCGAATAAACTCTATTCAAATGCTCTCTTAAATTGTTTATTTAGAACATAGATTAATTAAGGCTATTTACGTTTTAATAGTCTTAATTAATGATGTACATATCTTCTCTTCCTCGTTGCACACTATAGAAAAAAAGAGGTGATCTTTTGCTTCATACAGCATGGAAAGGCCAGCTGTCTTTTGGACTGATTGAATTTCCAATTAAGCTTCACGGGGCAGTTGAAGACAAGGACATTAAATTACGAACGCTGCACTCGGTTTGTTATAAACCCATCCATCATGTAAAGCGCTGTGAACATTGTGAACGTGATGTTGCATCAGATGAACTAATTAAGGGGTATGAAACAAGTGAAGGTCATTTTGTGACATTATCAGAACATGAGCTAGATGAGCTAAAAAAGCGATTTTCTCAAAGTAAGACCATTGACATTTTACATTTTGTCGAGCTAGAAGAAATTGATTCAATCTACTTTGATAAAAGTTATTATATTTCAGCCAATGAATTTGGTGGGTACGAATATAGCGTCTTATTGGAGGGGCTTGCACTAAGTGGAAAGGTTGGTATTGCAAAGGTCTTTCTATATTCCAAGCAGCAGCTTGCAATCATTCGTTCTTATGGAGACTGCCTTTTATTACAAACGCTGCACTTTCATGAAGAGCTTCGCCATGTACAAGACGTGCCTCATGTCGACGCCTTACCTTCTCTATCAACCAAAGATCGTGAAGCAGCTGTGGAAATCATTAATAAGTTGTCCGCTCCGTTTGAACCAAAAATGCATCATAACGACTATCGTGATATGCTACATGAACTAATTCAAAGCAAAGACGCTATGGCTTCTTTCAGTCAACAGCAGTCTGAACAAGACGTTACAAAGCTTATGCAAATGTTAAAACTAAGTATCGATCAATCCAACTTAAAGCCGAGAAAGCCTCGTAAAAAGGCGATTCAGAAAAAGGCATAAAAAAGCGAACAATGTTAATTGTTCGCTTCAGTTTGTCGACAAAAGGGATTCGGAATGGTCTCATTCCGAACCCCTTTTTAGCTTTTTATGGGATTTGAAGCTATTTAATAAAAAGACAGACCTCTTCGAGTTCATCATTTAGGCCATTTTTGGACCTTGCCACGTCCAGTTGGCCATCTTCTTCAGGTTCATGGCAGCGAAAGTAAGCATCGCCTGCATCGACAATTTTTTAAGTCCCCTTAACGTTGTCCAACGCATGCCATGCTTTTCTTTTCCATCTGCGAATACACGCTCAATGGTTTCTTTACGTTTGGCATAAATCTCTTTCACCTCTGCGTGATAGCGAAGATGGTCTGCCTCTTCTACGTATTCCTGCCAAATATGACGCGTCACCACTTTCTGGTGGTCTTTACTCTCCGTACATCTGGCTAAAAATGGGCATGTCGCACAAATCTGTTTTGGCGATTTGTACTCCCGATATCCTTCTTTATTCGTTGTCGAGTAGGCCAAGATCTCACCTGCCGGGCAAAGATAACAGTCAAAGTATTCGTCATACACATAGTCATGTTTTCGGAAAAAACCTTTTTTCGTACGTGGTCGTGTGTATGGCAAGGCAGGGGTCATCCCCTGTTCCAATAAGTAACGGGTAATCGCAGGAGTTTTGTACGCGGCATCTGCGGCGACCGCTTCAGGCTTTCCGACTCTCTCGATGACCTTTCCGACCAATGGCTCTAAAATCTGACTATCATGTGTGTTGCCAGGTGTGACCATGGTGCCAAGCACAAAACCGTTACGATCCGCGGCTGCGTGAAAAGAATAGGCGAACTGCTTCGTCCGTTCATCCTTCACATAGTAACCACTCTCTGGATCGGTGGTGCTTTCTTTGATTTCTTTCTTCTCTTCCTTCTCAAACTTGTCCGGAGGAAATGGTTTTTTTCCGTGATCTTCCCGGTCCTGGTTAATCTCTTCTTGAAGGCGTTCCTGATACGCGCGTGTCTCTTTGCGAACGACTTTCTTTTCAAATTTGCGTTTGTTCGCACTCGCTTTAACATGGGTCGAATCCACGAAAACGTGCTCGGCACTGATTAGCTTTTTCTCGGCAGCTTCCTTTAAGATGCGATAGAAAATCTGTTCAAACAGATCGGTATCTTTAAAACGGCGTTCATAGTTTTTTCCGAACGTAGAGAAATGAGGCACTTTATCGTGGAAACCATACCCAAGGAACCAGCGATAGGCCATATTGGTTTCCACTTGTTCAATCGTTTGGCGCATGGACCGGATTCCAAACGTGTATTGAAGGAAGGTCAATTTAATTAAGATGACAGGATCAATACTGGGACGACCGATTTCTGAATACATGTCCTTCACCAAGTCATAGATGAACGAAAAATCAAGTGCTGCCTCTATTTTACGAACCAAGTGGCTGGCCGGTACCAATTGATTTAACGTAATCATTTCTAATTGATCTCGTTGAATGGGATTATGTTTCGAAAGCATGTCAATCACCTCAAGTTATGTAGTACTTCCATTGTAAAATAAAAAAGACTGTAGGCAAACTGGATTTCTTCCAGTTTGTCTACAGTCTGAAGCGAACAATGTTAATTGTTCGCTTTTTTCACTACAGATTCTTTAGGAATAATGGTTCCATAATCTACGGGAACTTTTATATACTGAGTAATTTGTTTGTTTTCTACAAATACAACTACATTTTCCTGACTATTTAATACGCTGTTTAATGTAGCATCCGACCATTTAAATCCAAGTTCTTTATTAACATCCTTTACTGACGCTTCTGGGCCAAAGACATATACTTCATCCCAGTTAAAATCAAAGAGTTCATTAAAATCAATCACTGCGTAGTCGCTTTTCGTTTCTTCTTTTGTTTTATTTATCTCATCTACTAATTGAGACTCTAGCTGTGCCTGATTGCGTTCACTATAGGCACGATCAATAAAAAATGTAGCTAATAATGCAGCTACTGTGAATAATAAAATCTTCTTCACAACCTGCTCCTCCTGTCAGATTCATCGTTGTCGTATATACATATGATGCGACTCTATCTTTTTACATTTTAGAAAATTCAACAAGAAATTACAACTAATATCTAAATTTGTCACAGAAATATTACATAAAGTTTGCTTTTGTATAAAAAGTAATTCTTCGTCCATACTAAGAAGAAAAGGCAGGTTTATAAAACACATGAAGCACATTTCCATTATCATCGTAAAATTCATTTCGTGTATGATTGCGTTCGCTATTGGACTGGATTTATTTTTCGATGCAACGTTTGTTGACATTTTATCGTTTAGCGCTTTTGTAACCGCTGCATCTTACATATTAGGTGATCGCATTATTCTTCCCGCTTTAGGTAATAAAGCAGCTACTGCTTTTGATTTTATTTTGGCCTATATGAGCGTATGGATATTCGGGACAATTCTATTAAATAACTATATGCAAATCGCATGGGGAAGCATTTTATCCGCAACGATTATTACCGGTGTTGAAGTGCTTGTACATCGCTACTCATTAGCGCACTTCTTTCAAAATCGAACGCGTACTGTAAAAAGAACAGAGTTTCGAAAAGGTTTTGCATATGGCACTGAATTTGCGGAAGAGCACGATTCAGATATTCATGATCCTCAAAAAAAATAACCGGAAAGCGGGCGCTTTTCGGTTATTTTTTTATTTTGACTAGTGACCAATACTGATTATTACGTATAATAAAAGTAAAGAAAGGTGGTGATTACCTATGAAAAACCGCGACAAACAGCGAAAGAAAAAGCGCAAGATCCTACAGGATTATCTCAAAAACAAGCTTAAAAATTTAAACCCAAAACAGTCTAAGGGTCCTGTATCTAATTATAAAAACCGCTAAAACCTAAAAGGGTTAATGAATAATCTCTGTCTTACCAATTTCCCACTCTAAGTCGAATAATAGCTGATCAACACCGATAATAATAGTATCTAATCCATTCCAAAACACAGAGGATAACATGCCCTTTTTCTTCATGCCTAACAAGAGTTCATTCATAAATGTCTCAAGAGAAATGTCAATGACTCTGCAGCCAGATGGTGCATGCTGTAAACAACACTGTGCATATTCTTTGCAAGGCCATACGGGTACTAATCGCTTATTGTCATCATTTCCGGTCATCTTTACCTGATTATGTTCATCAAGAACAATCCAAACTCGTTTGCATTTAATTACTTGCTCGATAAAATACGTGTAGCGATCATGAGCAGAAGCATTTACTAATTGCTGAAATATTGATTGTTCTACCATCATTGTTCCCCTCCATTTTCTATTTTTTTAAAGGAGTTCAATTGAACTTATTTTCAGTATATAGATTCGTTAAGAAAACGGTGCCACCTTACGTTTCTTTTAAAGAATATACTAGTTAAATTTGGTCAAAAGACCTAAGATAAAGTCTTGGACTATTTTTTCATTGGTTGGTAAAAAAGGAAGAGCTCCAATTCCTATTTTTTCAATACTTTTAAGAAAGTAGTCTACAGATGTTTTATCATTGCTTGGGAACAATACAATCGCCTTTTCAATGATGCGCTCATTTTTACTATTTAAAATGGCATCACGATATCGATGCATCGTATTCAGGTCTTCTTCTTTAGGAATAAGATCGTGACCTTTTCGGTGTACCCGATATTTGGCATCAAAAACATAGTTCACGTATTCTCCACTATTTTTTTCCAATGTCAATACTAAATCTGGTCTTTGGGTGGTCGTGTGCTTTGATCTGAATTCCTTTTGATAAAAAAGATAGATACGTTTTCCGCTCTTTGAAACGAATTCATGATGTGATGCTCCTGTATTCATGAACAGCTCATTTTGTGTTATTTTTATGCTGTTATGTGTTCTTAATGTGGCATACGCCTGAAGTAGATCGCGTATTCGTAAATAAACCCAATACTCATATAACCAAGCGGTATTTTTCAGAGATAGCGTATAAAACTCTCCATTCAATGTAATTCCTCGCATCAGCATCATATAGTACTTACACACTTCTTTATATAACGGAACTTGGCGAATACGACGATCTATCGAATAGATTGATTTAGTGCTTATCTGGTTCCAAAAAAAGTTGGAGCGAACTGTTTTTACAGCCTGCTGCATGCGATTAATCTCTTCTATCATGTTTCGTTTCACCATGGAACGATGATACTCTTCCTTTCGATTCATGACGTGTAAAAAAAGCTGCTCTAGCTTATTCTCAACAGTCGTTAACATCCATTTTACCGTTTGATTTTCAAACGTATCTACGGTATCGCTTCTACTTGTGCCAATGACTTTGTTCGGTATTACATACTTATTTCGTTTTAAGCGAACACCCCTTTTAGCAGGTACGAAATAATTAGGGTGTTTACGCAAGTATCCTATTGATAAGCTATCTGACTTTTTGAGCTGGTCTCCTCTCATAAAATCTCTCTCTTTTAAAACAGTGCGTGTTGGCTGCTTTTCTATCTGCTTAATATATTTCATAAATGGTTGAAAATGATGAGATATAAGGTGGTAAAACTCGAGCCAATTCCCGTCTTTTACTGTTAAATTCAAAGATCCTTTTAAATACGTATTACCTACCAGTTTGTAGGCCATCCCATACGTTGATTGATTAATGGATTCAACTATGGAAAGGTAATCGCTTTTATAGTCCATTTTGGTAGGAAAGATTTCAAGCGTAAAAGCTATTATTTTATCTGTTCCGCTCATAACATGAAAAGTTGTATAGCCAATTTCATTTTGTAGAAGAATTGTACTGAACAAAATTGACTGTCCGTCTCCATACACACTCCGACTTTTTTGCTTGATGCCTGTCATTTCATTTACTAAAAACAGCTCTTTTTGTCCCTTTGACACCACCATTACTTCATACTGTTCATTTTCAAAAAATAAGGGCTGGAGAGGTGAATTTTGTACATGCTCTCTCTCCTTAGGATGATACACTTCGACCTTTTCAATATCTTGCCCTGTACAAGAAAAAAACATCGACTCGCTTACTTCCTCATTAAGTGTTTCAGCTTTTCCGCTAATGGTGACGGTACAGTTTCTCATGGCAATTTTAACGAACGGTATTTGTCCAGAATGATGTATATCCAAATGCCTCATACCTTCTAATCATCTCCATTACTTTTTTCGCACTGCGAGGAAAACGCATTCGTTCCGCTTCAATAACAGCTGTTTCAATATTTTGATCAACAAATGTATTCGTACAGTAATAGTATAGTTCCTTTAATACGTCAAACGTGTATACGTCACCTCCACTAATGCGTGGAGCTATTTTTTGCAACAGCTGAAAGTCAAATGCCTGATCAAACGTAAACACGCCGCTTTTAATAGCATAAATCATATAAAAACAGATTTCGTCTCTCATTCGATAACCAACTTGACAATCGATAGGCCTTAATAATTCATTTAGAGACATTAACTCATTTGTAACCTCATTAATTAGCTCCCCATGCTCAACGTATGCATCTTTTAAATGAATATACAAGCTTTGAATCTGTGTTGTTTCGATTCCTGCTGTAACTAAAGAATCCTGTGTAAGACTTTCAAAAGAATCGAGGTGAATTGTATTAAGCTCGACGGTATTCGTCCGATCTAACACTTTTTGGCTGAATGAGTGCGTCGTTTCGTCCATATTAACCGTTCCTACAATTAATAAGTTAGGAGGGATGTACACGTCACGAAACATCCTGTGACCTGGCAACAGAGGCGCGGTTTTAATTTTACGCTCTTGCCACTTCCGGCTTTCTATTACGCTTAACACGTCGCTTAAATAATGTTCAACACGGGCTAAGTTCATCTCGTCCAATATTGCCACGTATGTATAAGTGGGATGTTGAATGGCTTGTTGCACAATTCCTAAGAAGGCTCCTTTTCGAAAATCGCCTCTGAGGTCGATGTAGCCAAGCAAATCCGATCCGTCATGCCAGTCTGGTCTGACGGGAATTAAGGCCAACCTTCCATTTTCAAACGTTGCGCCTAGACTTTCTGCTAACAGCTGTGCCAGTTTCGTTTTCCCAGTTCCGCTCATGCCTGATAAAATGATAAAGGGCTTTGTTTTTAACGACAAATAAATGTTTGTTAAGTCTTCATCTTCATACGTAAAGCCTTGTGATTTGATATATTCTTTCATATGAGTTATTACATCTTTGTCCGATAAAAGCTCTTTACTCATTCCATGCGCTTTTAAAAACTGACGATGGATTTCAATAAATAATGTGAGATCTTCATAAAGCTGACGATCACTTGCAAAGTCTTCAATGTGATAAGGCACGTATAACGCTACGTTATCTTCAAAACTCTTTGCATCACTACTTGTGCCAATCATTAATAAATGATCTTTTTTTATTCGCTCATGCTCGGGAGTAAAAAAGCGAATGTCAGCAATAGTAGGTGCATCTTCTTCTTCTCTTTTTAACACAAGGTATAGTCTCTGTCCGTCTTCACTCAGCGCATACGATATCGCAAGGCCCGTTACGCTCTTTTTGTCCACAATGTTGATATAGGGGAAAAGCGCTGTTTGCATTCCGGTTATTTTGAATTCTTCGCGGTTAACTTCAGAAAGCTTATAAAGTGAAAGTGGAATTCGTCTCGTTAGCATATTGTCGACTTCGTGAGAAAGCAAAGCATCGCTTTCTTTTGCAGAAAAATTTTCAGCAACGTATAGCAATCGTTCTCGTAAACTCATCGACTCATTCCTCCTTTTCTATACGTAAAAGCATCGCCAAAAGACCATGCTTGTTTTCTCCAGTATTTTCTTATCTTTATTATATAGTATGCGCTTTAATTAGAGAAATGTTATGAAAGCCTGTTTCCTTACAGTCTTGTAAGAAAACTGTAAGCTCGTGTAGTAGGGTGTGATTATTACCTTATTTTATAATTGAGAAACAAAAGTAATCTTCCATCCAAAGTAAACACACTCACTAATTAAATTTTAAATAGAAAATAAAGGATTAAAGGAGAGATTTAAATTGAAGTATTTTTTCCAAGCAGGCGCATGCGTCATTTTACTAGTAGGTGGTATTGTTATTTTCACTTATGCCGGCATTCAATTTCTATACGGAAAAGTAAGAGAATCAACAGCCAGAAATCACGGATAAAACCATGCTATAACAAGGAGTTTATCATGCCTCTATTTATTACTATGAATAGATAATAATCGCACTATTCTCGTTGACAACATGGTTTTGTAAACTAGATTTGTTATAATAAAATACATATAACTTATTACAAGAGACTCTTGGAGGTTTTATGTTACAAAAGTTCGGTTATTCTCAATATGAAAGTCAAGTATATGAAGCGCTTGTATCGAGCGAAGAGTCGTTGGACGCAACGGCTATCGTGCGTGCATCTCAGGTACCAAAAGCAAAAATCTATGAAGTATTAGATAAACTCATTGAAAAAGGTGTCGTGTTAAACACTCTTTCCGGTAAAAAAAAGTTTTACTCTGCGGTATCACTTGATGTCATTATTAAAAAGTTAAGCTTAGAATTTGAAGAAGATATTCGCGATTTGCAGTCTTATAAGATTAAGAAAGTTAGTCAAGATGATCACGTGTGGACACTAAAAGATGAAGCAACTATCATAGCTACAATCGATGAACTTATTCAAGATGCGTCGCATTCCATTTTGCTATCGGCTTGGAATACAACGCTTGAGCACTACCGCCCCTTGTTAGAAGAGAAAGAAAGAGAAGGAATTTCAGTTGAAATCTTAACAATTGGAGATTTGCGCACGACGTTGGAAAATACGAGCACGCTTCACCCCATGGAACACCATGAGAAGCTAGAACCATCTCAGCTCGTCATCGTGGATGAACAGTCCTTGCTGTTTGCAGGAATTGAAAACGAGACGTGGAAAGCCATTAAGACAAACTCTCAGCCCCTTGTTAAAGTATTTACCGACTTTTTTTATCATGATGTCGCTCTTACATATATCACAAAAAAATACCAAGAGCAGCTGCTGGAAGATGAAACGATTATGCGACTTCTTACTCGTCTTCGCTATTAGTAATCTCCCCAGCTCTCACGCTACTTTCTTACTCCATATAGACGTTAATTAAAAAAAGATTGCTTTTACGCAATCTTTTTTTAATTTTGCACTTGAAAGGAGCTACAATAAAGGTTACTATTACAGTTGTAACTTTTATTAAAAGGAGTTTTATTTATGAATCATAAAGTGTACATACTTGCGATTGCTTCCTTCGTTGTAGGAACTGTTGAGCTTATTTTAGGAGGCATTCTCGACCTCATCGCAAGTTCATTTCAAGTATCAATTGCAAAGGCTGGATATCTAATCTCCATTTTCTCTCTTGTCTATGCAATTTCAGCACCTGTATTGTTAAACATTACGGCAAAATTCGAACGTAAAAAAGTTTATTTATGGGCTTTATTTATCTTTTTACTAAGTAATATCGTAGCTTTAGCTAGTACGGGTTACTCCATGCTGATGGTTTCTCGCATATTAGCTGCTATGAGCGGATCGTTCATTATTGTGTTATCTACAACAATGGCATCGCGCCTTGTGAAACCTGAATATCAAGGCAGAGCACTAGGAATTGTATTTATGGGTATTAGCGCTTCGTTAGTACTTGGGATTCCGATTGGCATTTTTATTGGAAACGCGTTTGGTTGGCGTGAAGTCTTTATTTTAATTGCACTTTTAACAGCGATTATTATGGTTATCGTTGCAATTAGCATGGAACGCTTAGAACCTGCTCCAGTAGTACCGATTAAACAACAGCTTAATGCACTTCGAAATACAAAAATGCTGTCTATTCATATCGCAACCTTTTTTGTATTAGCTGGTCACTTAACGCTGTATGCTTATTTCACACCGTTTTTACAAGAAACATTTGGATTATCAAGCGGAATGGTGACGCTTGTATACGGCATTTTCGGATTAGCAGCCGTAGCAGGTGGAGGTTTTGGTGGCATTCTTTCTGATAAACTTGGAGCACCTACTGCCGTCATTGGAATTATCGGTGCCTTTTTTCTAAGCATGGTCGCTCTTCCTTTTGCCGTTAAGCTGCCTTTTATTTTATTCTTAATTGTGATGACGGTTTGGAGCGCTCTAAGCTGGGCCGTTTCACCAGCTCAGAACAACTTAATTATTCAAAGCGCCAAAGACAATCCCGATGTATTGATTAGTACAAATGTTGCCATTTCTCACTTGGGAATTGCTGCAGGATCTTACGTGGGTGGAATTATTATTAACGGCTATTCATCTCTCTTTAACGGTTGGGTTGGTTCTATTTTAGTTTTACTAGGTCTACTAGCAACCGTAATTGCTGTAACGCGCCCAAGCATTTCCACTAACTCTATTCAAAGTAAATAAGAAAACCCGCTGCTTGTAGCAGCGGGTTTTATCGTTGATAACGATGACCGTTTATTAGCCCTCCAATTAATAAAATAGCAGCGGTTAAATAAAACCAAATCATTAAGATGATAATACTCCCCAACTGACCATATATTTCAGAATAACTACCAAACTTCACGTAATACGAAAACCCAGTTGAAGCCACTTGCCAGCCTAGCGTTGCGAAGATAGCCCCTGGCAATACTTCTTTCCATGCAATTTTGGCACTCGGCACCATTTTATAGAAAAAGATAAAGAATAAAAGCAGAAAACTCGTACCGATTCCCCAACGAATAATGGTCCAGCTTGTATACCAAAAATCCGGAATTTTAACTTTTGTTACGATAAAGTGTCGTGAAATTTCCTCTATAATTGGAACGAAAAGCGACAGTGACACGATAATCATAAAGCCAAGCGTCAAAATCAAATCATTTATTAATGCATGAAGAAAAGTTTGCTTTCGCTCAATTTGATGCGCATCATTTAACGAGCGTACAAGAGACTGAATCGCCATTGAAGCAAGCCAAAACGTAGCAATTAAGCTAAAGGACAATAATTTCTTTCCGCTTTGGTTTAAAACAGACGTAACCGACCTTTCAATAATATCGTATGCACTTTCCGGCACAAACGGCTGAATAAGCACCAATAAATTATTGGTATCAATCGGAAAGAAGCTTAGCAATGAAAATAAAAAAATGATAAATGGAATAAAGGACAATAAAAAATAGTATGCTGTTTGCGCTGCTTGGTCAAAAAAACGCTCTGAAAAAAAACGTTGCAAGACCGTTTTTGATGTTTGAACTACCATTTGTATACACCTTCTTTTTGTACATGCACTTTGCTTTAGTATAATAAACTAAAATATGTTTCATTACTTATTTCTTCGTAAAGCATCTCACCCCTTTGCTTAACCAAACGAGTAAATCAGCATATAAGATCATCAGAGACTTGAAAAATGAGCTGAAATTCCTAAAATAAATATCTAAGTGTTTCGTCGTTAGCCATGAAAAATATAAATTTATTTCCCTTTTTTATCTGTTGTAAACATTTTGGTACTAAATAAGTCTTTATTATTAGACTTTGTTACGATGATGACTTTTATTAGTAGCTTACACGCATAAAAAAAGCTCATGTAGACATGAGCTTTACCATAGTGGCTCTTCTTCATCACTTAACTCGTATGAAAAAGGCATCATCATAATTGAAACAACAAATCCGAGGACGGTAACCGTCATTACATTTTGAAGAGGAAAATTAAGTACGGATAAGATAAGCCAAAGAATCAGAGGTGTAAATAAGTAGATTGACAATCTTTTTTGAGATTTTGCGGACATATATTGCTCTTCTCCACAATGTGGACACTTCATCACGTTTCGAAGCGTTAATAATTTTTTAACAGATGTTTTCCAATTCCATTTATGGTCACAGTTCTTACAGGTGGCCATTCGCATCACACTCCTATAATATAGAACACAAATTTACGTTCTTGTCTCCATTATACACTATTTTTTGATTTCCTCAAAATTAGTCAAAAAAAAGAGAAAGGCTACGTGCCTTTCTCTTGGTACTTTTATCCTACTATCTCTAAACTTTTTTTACTTTCACTTTCATGATAACAAACGCTACAACTGCTATGATAGCAGCAACTAAGAAAGGTGCTTGAGGCGCTATTGCATGACCGATTACACCTGATAATAACGGTGCAAATGCAGATTCGTAAGCTAAGCATAACCCCTAACCAAAGAAGACAAAACTAATTTGCAAGGCACTAATCGGTAAAATAAGAGGTGTATAGGCTAACACCGTAAAAAAGCCATAATAATAAAGCATTCCGGAAAGCGCACCTTGGGTAAACGGCTTACACTTATAGAGCTGAATAATATCTTTAAAGCCTGCTGCCTTTCTTAGCCTACTAGAACCAGGTTGTTTAACGATTGTTAAAACGAGAATAAATGCAATAAAAATCAAAATACTAGTTCCGATAAACGGTAGTCTCCATGAAGAGCTACCAAGTACACCACCAACAAGTGGTCCACCTGCCATTCCTAATCCGATAGCTGCTTCGTACATTCCAACCGCTTGTTTCACTTCACCTGATAGTGCAATTAACAGCGTCATAGCAGTTGCGAAGAAAAATGAATTACCTAACCCCCAGCCGGCACGGAAAATGGATAGCTGTGGAATATTATTAGACAAGCCACAAAGCGCAGCGAAAATTGTTACGATAATAAGTCCTGTAACCATCAAGCGTTTATCTCCAAATCTGGAAGCTAAAATCCCAGCTGGAATCATCATGATAGCCATCATTAATAAGTATGACGTAAATAGCATTTCAACTTGCCAGTGAGAAGCTCCTATTTGAGCCGCAATCTCTGGTAAAATTGGATCTACAACTCCTATTCCCATAAATGCTAAAAACGTAGCAAAAACCGTGATGACTTGACCAACACGGCTTTTAGAATGTTGTTGTTCCACACGCGTCACTCCTCTTGTTCCTTTCGCTTCCGAATGTCTGTAGCTCGTTTATGCATGGCCTCTAATTCCTCTTTAAATGTCATCA
The DNA here is from genome assembly GCF_038050335.1 of Priestia sp. FSL W8-0001. Lineage (NCBI taxonomy): Bacteria > Bacillati > Bacillota > Bacilli > Caryophanales > Bacillaceae > Priestia > Priestia sp. FSL W8-0001. The sequence goes on along the minus strand of NZ_JBBPAL010000001.1, from coordinate 1,915,574 downwards.
TCTTATCGACTTTGTACATAATCATTTCCATTTGAGTATGAATCATATTTTCAATTTCCAATACATCTTGAGCTGAGACATCCTGATCTCTTTTTGCTTGTTCAATCGTTCTTTTTAACGACATAAACTCTTGAAGTTCTTGCAGGGAAAAGCCAAGTACTTCTTTTGCTTCTGCTACTTTTTTCAACTCACTTACTTCATCTTCCGTGTAGAGTCGAACATTTCCCTTTGTACGTGAAGGAGGCAAAATTAGCCCTATTTCTTCATAGTAGCGAACTGCTCGTTTTGTTAAACCTGTCATTTTTGTTACTTCATCAATTTTGTACATGTACAGTAAACCTCCAGGGATATAACATTAACGTTAACGTTAACGTAAACTTTACTTTCATAAGAATACCTAACGTTAACGTTAATGTCAACGTATTGATTTTGATTCACTTATAATTTCAAGCATATTTTCACTCTATATTTTAGATAAGTTTTGCCGTCTTTTAAGAAATTTTTAAGAATTCCTTTCACTTTTCTTTACGATTGCTCCTTAGACTAAGTGTATCACCTTAGAACAGACCGTCTATTGATTATACAAAGGAGGATACTCAAATGAAAAAGGCGACTAGGTTTCAAGATTATAACGGAGAACGCTTTCAAAAAGATTTGATTGCTGGACTCGTGGTAGGTATTGTAGCAATTCCTTTAGCTATGGCATTTGCCATTGCTTCTGGCGTTCGACCGGAATATGGTATTTATACAACGATTATTGCCGGGATCTTGGTCTCCTTATTCGGAGGATCCAGATTCCAAATCGCAGGTCCGACAGGTGCTTTTGTTCCTATTTTATTAGGAGTTGTCATGCAATATGGTTATGAGAATTTAATTATAGCTGGCTTTATGGCAGGAATTATCTTAGTTACCGTTGGACTTCTTAGGCTTGGAAAGTTTATCAAGTTCATTCCAAAACCAGTGACAATTGGTTTTACTGCCGGCATTGCAATTATTATCTTCTCAGGACAAATTGCAAACTTTTTAGGATTACACAATATAGAAAAACACGAAGCTTTTCACCTTAACATGTGGGAAATTATCACAAACCTATCTGCTGTCAATATTTATAGCATACTAATAGCTATTATTTGTTTAGTAATTGTCCTTATTGCACCGAAATTTATTCCAAAGGTTCCTGGTGCGTTGTTAGGCATTCTATTTTCCACTTTGATTGCCGTTCTTTTTTTCAAGACAAGGTTGCCACCATTGGATCAACCTATGGTCCAATCCCAAATGAACTCCCTACTTTTCAGTGGCCTGAATTAACAATTGATACCATTGTTATGCTATTACCAGCAGCACTTGTAATCGCTATGCTCGGTGGAATTGAATCGCTTCTATCAGCTATGGTAGCTGACAGTATGACAAAGACAAAACACAACAGCAACAAAGAGCTTGTGGGACAAGGAATTGCCAACATGACCACTTCCTTATTTGGAGGTATTCCTGCAACAGGAGCAATCGCTCGAACAGCAACAAATATTCGTAACGGAGGAACTTCGCCTATTTCAGGAGTTGTACACGGCCTTGTTGTACTCATCGTTTTGTTGGTATTAGCACCTTATGCATCTCATATTCCACTAGCAAGCATGGCACCTGTATTAATGGTCGTTGCTTTTAATATGAGCGAACGAAAAGAATTTGCTCATATTTTCAAAACAAAAACTGCAGACTCTGCAGTTTTAGCAATTACGTTCTTACTAACCGTATTCTTCGATTTAACAACAGGTGTTGGGGTAGGATTGCTCTTTGCCATTATTATGTTTGTTAAGCGTATGAGCCAATCGCTTCACGTTTCAAAAACAAACCATGATGAAAAATCCCAGCTTCAAATGTACACGCTAGAAGGCTCGCTCTTTTTCGGCTCGGCTGAACGATTAGAAGAAGCAACGGATAGTATCATTCAATCGAATGCAGACGTTGTTATTTTAAAAATGGAGCAGGTTTCATTTATTGACACCTCAGGCGAAAATCTACTATCAAACGTTCATCAAAGGCTTAATGAAGATAACCGAGCATTATTAATTACAGGGCTAGATGCTCAGCCAAAAGAGATGCTTCTAAAAACTGGACTGTATGATCGAATTGGACGGCAACACTTTTTCTCTCAGGCAGGTAAAGCACTTGATTACGCACAATCTTTTGTTCATACAAAACGTAAGCGAAAAGCTAATCAACCCGCATTTTCTTCTTAAATACAAAAGAGACTGAGACATAAGTAGTTCAGCCTCTACTATACCTGAACGATTGAGAGTTCATAACTTTTAATCGTTCAGGTTTTTTGGTTGATTGTGAAAACAATGTTGGAAACAGGGTGGAATGGAGCGTAGGACACTCGACTCCTGCGGGAAAGAGAGGGAAAACGGAGATCCCGCAGCGCAGCGAGGAAGCTCAGGTTCCTCCCCGCGGAAAGCGAGTGACCGTAGCGCAATGGAACGAATGTGTTGAGACAAACCAAAGAGATGGGAACAGCTAGTGTTCGTCTTTTAGAAGCAATCATTTTGTTATGTCCCAAACTCTTTTTTACTTATTGATATTCCATTAACCAATAGCGTTCAGATACAGGGCCTTCTTCAACCACTTGCACCCACCCCTTCTTCTTATAAAACAGCAGCGCTTTGTCATTTTTTGATACGCACTTCAGACGCAGTGGCGGATTCATTTTTTGAATGGTTGCATCTACTAACGCTGTTCCAACACCTTTTCTTGAATAATCGGGATGCACAAATAAGCAGTGAATAAAATTATCAGGAAGATACAAAGATACAAACCCCACAACTTTATCATCAAGCTCAGCAACTAGTAGATGTTCACCTACCATATCCCTATCAAAATCCTCAAGCTGAAAGGCTTCAGCTTTCATCCAATGAAAGTGGTGACTGCGAGGTTCCAAATAAATAAATCGCAATTTCCTTCCCCCTTAAATATTAAAGCGATATCCCGCTCCCCAAATTGTCTCTAAGTACTGAGGCTGGGCAGGGTTTTGTTCAATTTTCTCACGCACTTTTCGTACATGCACCGTAACAGTTGAAATATCTCCAGTCGAATCAAACCCCCATAAGTTTTCAAACAGTTGTTCTTTGCTAAGCACTTGGTTTGGATGAGTAATAAGAAATAATAATAAATCGAACTCTTTTGTGGTAAATGTTACTTCCTGATTATAAACGAAGACGCGACGGGCTAGCTTATCCAATTCAATATGATGAACTTTAATTAGTTTTTTTGTGTGATTGCGCTCGCTCAAGCGCTCATAGCGAGATAAATGCGCTTTTACTCTTGCTACAAGCTCTCCAGGGCTAAATGGCTTTGTGATATAATCATCCGCACCCAGCCCAAGACCTCTAATCTTATCGATTTCTTCTTTTTTAGCTGATACAAGTAGAATAGGTATATCTTTTACCGCTCGAACTCGTTTGCACACTTCAAATCCGTTTAGCTTTGGGAGCATAATATCTAAAATGATTAGGTCAAACTCTTCGTTTAAAGCTCTTTCTAAACCTTCTTCTCCGCTATGCTGCACATGTGCTTCAAACTGGTTAATTTCTAAATAATCACGCTGTAACTCTGCAATACTTGGCTCATCCTCAATTAGTAATATACGCTTCACTCTTGCTATCACCTCTATTTAGTTATTTTTCGCAAAGAAAAATAGATGCTTGTTTCTTTATGTAATGTACTTGTTGCCCAAATTGATCCACCGTGCGAGTCAATGATTTGTTTGGCAATTGCTAGCCCTAGACCACTTCCACCCGTCTGCGTATTTCTCGATTCTTCAGCTCGATAAAACTTGTTAAATATGTAAGGAAGCGCTCTCGGCTCGATACCGCACCCATTGTCTACTATTCTTACAATTACTTCACTTTCATTTTCACTGAGCACCAGTTCAATACGCTTATCCTCTTTATCCATAAATTTGATGCTATTTGTAATTAAGTTCATTATTACTCGCCGCAGCTTATCTGTATCTGCTTTTACATAAGCTCTTTTAAAAAGCGTTGTATAAAAGCGTAATAGCACTCCTTTTTCTTCTAACTCAAATTGCAGCTCCTGGTTGAGGTTCTCCATAAAATCATTAATATTCACGGTTTCAAAATGAAACGGTACTTCATGCAAATCTAGTTTAGAAAATAAAAAGAGCTCGTCAATTAAGCTATTCATATCCTTTGCTTTTGTAGAAATTGTTGATAAGTATTTTTCAAGCTTTTCAGGTGTGTTGGCTACGCCATCTTGTATCCCTTCAACATAACCAATGATTGAGGTAATCGGCGTCTTTAGGTCATGTGAGATGCTTGACAGCAGCTGCTTACGATTTTCTTCATAATGAACCTGAAGGTCAATAGATGATTGCAGCTTTTTTCTCATTTCTTCAAAAGAATTGGTTAACTCGTTTATTTCATCTTTGGAATTGTGCTTATACGGTATTGAGAAATGAACGTCTCCTTGACGAATGCGTTCAGCTGCTCGCTTTAATCTATAAATTGGCTTAATAACGCTTCTGGACACAACATAGTTAACAAAACCAATGATCACCACAAATAAAAGCAAGAGAAAAATAAATAAAAACGGAAAAACTTTATGAACAATTCCAACGTAAGGGCTAATGCTTCGTAAAACAAAAACAGTTCCTTCATCCCGATTTGGAAAGAAAAAATCTAATTTGATGTATGAATAAAACTTATTTTTAATTCGAATAATGTCTTGTTCATATGTAGCTGATTTTGTACTTTTTTCATTAAAATGCGGCAGCTCTTTGTCCACTGTTCGCTGATCTATAGAGAACGATGAGTACGTCACTTCTTCATTCTTTCTGACAATTACATCAATGCCTTCTTGCTCATAACTTTTAATTATTTGCTGATTTAAAAGTTGATTTGGGTCCTCTTGACTCAGCAGCTTTACATTTAAAAATGTCGTTTCTTCTTCCGGTGTTAAGAGCTTATATACATATGCATTGGAGTATGTTTTTTGCAGAAAGTTAGCATCCCCTGTAATTGAAAAAAACACTAAGAAGCCAAAAAGCAAAAGCAGAAGCACAAAAACTAAAACCATGCTAAGATAGGTTAATAAAAAGCGAAGTTTTAATGACATGTCCACATCCTTTCTTCTTGCCGAAAAAGAAATTATTATTAAACTATTTTGATAATTAAACCATATCACAAAAAAAATTAAGAATCTCTTAATATGGTCCTACATTACAATTATTTACATTTCATTCATGTTATTCATTCATTTTTGTATACGGAGGGTTCACACATTGCAGTTCATGAAAGCAAATTTCAGCCATATAAGCAGTATTTCAACATTATATATTGATAGTTGGAAAACCACTTATCGCGATCTAGTTCCAGACTCTTATTTAGAAAAGCTCTCCTATCAAGAAAGCGAAGAAAAGTGGAGCAATTTTTTACAGAAGGACGGGGCTTCTATTGTAGCAGCCTTCAGCGATCAGCAAACTATCGTTGCTTTTGGTGCGTATGAACAATACAGCCACTCATCACATAAAGGTGAATTGGTTGCATTATACATTTCAGAAGGCACACAAGGCCAAGGACTTGGAACCTTGTTAATGGACTTTATTAAAAGGGACCTTTATTCCTTAGGCGTCCAGTCAATCGATATTTGGGCCTTAGGAAAGAATAAGCGTGCAGTCAACTTTTACAAACGTCAAGGAGCACGGTTCGTAAAAAACCAGCCCCACGAATTTGACGGGGTATTTTTAGACGACGTTTTATACACCTATGATCTTACAAACAACAAGACGTGCCGCTCATAGCAGCACGTCTTGTTATTGAAATCGTTTAATTCGTACAAGAACTGGCTGAACGGACCACGTCCAAAATAAATTACCTTGGCTCATTATTAGTCGATCAAACCACTGTTCAAAAGTCATATGTAAGTTCACCGCTTGCTCAACCGGCTCATATTTGCTTTTAATTATGACTGAGTGCTCGCTTGCTTCTACTCTTCGGAGTAAAATCTCATTCTGATTGACAGCTCCAATAGTTATATAGTCTTCACTACATTGACTCTCCGTATCTTCCAAACGGTATAAGACAACGCTGTTTTCTACTAGATTTGACTCAAATAAGCGACAGCCGTTCGTTTCCCTTAAAAATTCTCGGTAGTCTTTTGGCATAACGCACCTATGCTTTTGTTCAAATTGATGAATTATTTCTTCTACTAAACCCTCGTAAAATGTGCACGTGGTGAAATTAACTTCTCCATTCCCTTTATACACTTCAATTACATCGTTATTTTCCCATAGCCTTTGTTTTAGTGCGTTTATTGTTTTTTTGACCATAAGATCCTCCTATTTTTGGATTGAACAAAAAAACATACATACACTAATTACACAAATGGGTTCTTAATTCCTTCTTTCACTTATAAATACAGCTACCATTAAATACTTTCTCCCTTATTTTAAAAGTAAAAATTTATTCAGAATTCAACACATCAAAACTTTTTCTTTTATGAAAATGTAGCTACAATACAACCTACAGGAAAGGAGTTACGATAATGGCAGTATCTGAAAACTTATCGATTCAGTTTGAAGATTATCCGCAGCTAACTTTTATACCGCTCGGTCGCAAAAACAAAACGGTGCGCTCATTGAGTACAAAAAAAACAAAAGCATTACTCACTCGTTTGAACGAAGCTGTTTTATTAGCTCTTCAAACATATTCCATAGATGAGCAATTGCTTCTTAATTCGTTTTTATATAATAATGCAGCTGACGGTTTTCCTATTCCAATTGACCGAATGGAAACAATTTATCCACACCTTTGGAAACCACAGTCGCTTCTAATGAAGAAATTGAGCTGTCACTACCCTACTTTTCTAAATGGAACGTTGAATCACATACTGCACTGTTTCAAACAATGGAAGCTTATGTTGCCTTATTAAATGAAAGTGGCATACATCAGCAGCTTGATGGATTTTCATCTATGTACAAACAGGAATTAAATCAGATTCAAAAAGAACCAGTAGAAGTACCGATAATGGTCCAAAAGAAACCACTTTCTTCTCTGTCTTTTTATAAGCTTCTAGAATTGATAGAGCTACTACAGGATTCTCAAACACAAGAAGTTTATTTCCAAGTAGTTGAAGGTCAATCAACAAACAGTATGCGCCAAAAAGGCTTAACAAACTTACACGCACACGGCCTCTTGAACAACGTGAAGCGAAAGCATATTATAACGGTATTTGACCAACTTCAACATTTAAATCTTATGCCAAAGAATAGCCGAGGCTTTACGCTGACTCCTAAAGGTCGTCGAATTTATCAACTGTTAACAGCTAAACATGCTTCTGCTAGCTAACCGATTCGGTTCAGCTAGCATTTTTTCTAGCAATTACTCTATTATGTTCGAAAATGTCCTCATATTTCCTTTCCATTCCTCATAAACTAGTTACTAGATTCAGAAGCGGTCTTGAAGGGAGTAAGCGATATTGAAATCTAGTAACGATAACCGTGCTAACTTTTTTGTTCTCACATATAGAATGATTATGGTCATTATATGCGTTGTTGTCCTCATTTCTTCAGCAGTCTTTGTAGTAAGCTACTCCGCATTCAAAGAGCAGTTTCATTCATCGATTGTGTATCAGACGTTATCAAAACATAAAGCAGAAACTCTATATTATTTAATGAGCCAAGAAAATCAGCATTTTAAGAAAGCGTTTGACGATAATTTTTCTACGCCTTCTTTATCTTCCACTCTACTAGAACTTTCCACTAGCATACGAACACAAGATGCGAGAAGCTTATTTGGATCTGAAATTCCAGGTTTTAGCATTTTCGACTCGAATTTAATTATTGCGGGTGAAGGAACTAATTTTACAAACTTTCCAAAAGAATCAGCTCCTCCAATCGAAGAAGTGTTAAAGGAAAGAGAAGTAGATAAGGAAGAAGTTGAACAACCTTCTACGGAAAAGGAAAAAGAGCAAGAAGAAAAGCCTCCAGCTAACACAACAAATGGACGAAAAGTCGTCTATATCTACCATACGCACAGCTGGGAGTCCTATTTGCCTTTACTAGGTTTAGAAGGCGATGGTAATGCTGATAAAGCAGCTGATAGTAAAACTAATATTAGCATGGTCGGAGAAATGCTCGGGAGAGAATTAGAATCACAAGGTATTGGTGCTGAAGTCGACACAACAAATATTGGCGCAAAGCTAAATGAAAAGGGTTGGAAAACACCGCGCTCTTATGCGATGTCTCGTACTATCGTACAAGAAGCCATGGCACAGAATAAAGATTTAACCTACCTTATTGACCTGCATCGAGATTCCCTTCGTAAAAAAGATACAACGATTCAAATTAATGACAAGTCGTATGCACGCGTCATGTTTGTATTGGGAAAAGAAAATCAAAACTTTGAGCAAAACTTAAAGCTTTCAAAAGCGCTTCATGAAGGGTTAGAAAAGAAGTATCCTGGATTAAGTCGTGGTGTACTCGGTAAAAGCAAAGCGAGCGGAAATGGAGTTTACAACCAAGATTTATCCACTAATGCTATTCTCATTGAAATGGGTGGCGTTGATAACAATATGGAAGAATTAACGAATACCGTAAAAGCGCTAGCAGATGTTCTCAGTGAATTTTACTGGGATGCTGAAAAGGTTAACGGAAATGAATCATAAGAAAAAGCTGCCAAGAGGCAGCTTTTTCTTATGATGTAGCGGGTAGTTGAATACTAACAACGGTCCCTTCATAATCATTTGCAATACTCATAAAGCCTTGATGCTCTTTAATAATGCTTTGACAAATAGAAAGACCTAACCCTACCCCTTCATCTTTCGTTGAAAAAAAGGGATCTCCAATTTTATTAATAATCGACAACGGAATACCAGGACCGCTATCTTTTATAAACAAACAGACCGTATCCTCTTTGTTTTGAACGTAAACTGCTATTTTCCCATTATGACCAATCGCTTCAATAGCATTTTTTATAATATTTAAAAACACCTGCTTTATCTGTGAAGCATCAAGCCATAACTTCGGCACGTAGTCGTCCGTTTCCAAGCAGATAGAAATATTATGTAGGTTCGCTTCGCTTTGCAATACGCCAATTGTTGCTTGCATAACGTCAGTAATGGAAGTTAGTGTTTTTTTAGGCGCAGTGGGCTGCGTGACTAGTAAAAAGTCACTGATAAGCTCATTCATTCTATTTAATTCTGTTAACACAAGATCTTTAATATGACTACTGGTTTGGTTGTGCTCTTCAAACAGAAATTGGATAAAGCCTTTTACTGACTGCATAGGATTTCTAATTTCATGAGCTAAACCAGCGGCAAGTTGACCTACAAGCGCTAACTTATCTAAATGCTGTATTTTCTCTTCAAACTCTGGAATAATTACCTGCTGCTGTTGAGAAATGATGGTACCTAATACGTTTGCTAAGCGCTTAATTGATGAAACTTCTTGTTCTGTAAAAGTCTGTGGATTGGGATCTACTACGCATAGAGTTCCAAAGAGTTTACCATTTTCTAATACAATTGGTGCACCTAAGTAAGAGCCAACATCCGCATCATAAATAGCCTGCAGATGTTTTGTTCGAACATCGCACTTCGTATCAGAAATGACAAGTGACTCTTCACACGTTACCAAATTACAAATCGAAAGCTCAATTGGTAACGTTAATCCCTCATGGAGTAGACTTCCACCTTCGCTATTTACAATTTTCATAATTGAAAACACGTCATCAAGCGTGCCGATAAAAACCGTGCGACTTTTAATGAGGTCAATGGCTATTTGAAGTATATCTGTCAGCGCATCTTTATTGAAAACTTTATTCACTGTAATCACCCGTAGCTTTGGATTCTTTTACATTTATTATAAGGTTTTTACTGCTTCAGGTACACTATCTTTAGTCGCTTTTTTCAGAAAAACCCTTCAAAGTCACATGGGCATAGTAGCCAACTTACTTAATCTTCTTATTCAAACCAGCGGATAGCTTCTCTTACCCCAACCACATCTCCTATAAGGACAATTGCAGGATGCGCTACTTTCGCTGTCTCTGCAATCGTTACGATATCTTCTAACGTTCCTGTTACCGTTCGCTGCTTTTCTGTTGTGCCCCATTCAATAAGCGCTACCTGCGTATGTGGATTACGTCCATGCTTAATGAGCTGCTCACAAATATACGGCAGATTACCAACCCCCATATAAAACGCAATCGTATCAATACCCGTTGCAAGCGCTGGCCAGTTTAGGAAGTCTTGTCCTTTTTCTTCTCGACCGTGTCCTGTTACAATTGCAAACGATGTAGCATGATCGCGATGAGTCACAGGAATTCCAGCATAAGCAGGTGCTGCAATTCCTGATGTAATCCCAGGTACTACTTCAAAAGGAATACCATGCTGAACAAGAAACTGTGCTTCTTCTGCTCCGCGTCCAAATACAAACGGATCTCCTCCTTTTAAACGAGTGACCGTTTTTCCAGCAAGGGCATGTTCTACTAATAAGCTATGAATTTTATCTTGAATAACCCCATGCTTTCCCGGCAGCTTCCCACAAAAAATTAGCTCTGCATCCGCTTTTGCATATTCTAATAATTTTTCGTTAGCCAGTCGATCATATAAAATAACATCTGATTGTTGAATGCATTCAACGCCATAAACCGTAATTAATTTCGGGTCTCCAGGTCCCGCTCCCACAAGAAATACTTTCCCAGCTGTCATAGTGAATCGCTTCTTTCTCTTTTAAATTTTTCACATTTGTTTATCCAGTTTTCAACAAGCTCCGTTGATGATCCGAAATGAAAGTGCGTATAGCCTGCAACAAGATTCTCTTTTAAATAGCCTTCATCTTTTACCCCTACCATACTTGTTGTCTGATAAGCGTGTGGAAGCTTTTGGGCTGAATGAAAAGTTGAGTAATGAAACTCATGCCCTCTTGCTTTTACGCCGCCTTCTAATAAAAAGTTGCCTTTAGCACCTTCAATTTCTCTGTAACCAAGCGCAGCAAGCTGCGTTTGCATATGTGCCTCTCCAGGAATGATGCCAACCATTTCAAACTTTTCTTTATCTGTCGTGACGATTGCTTCGGTTAAATACATAAACCCTCCGCACTCTGCTAACGTCGGTGTTCCACGATGAATTGCTTGCTTAATAGACTCTTTCACTTCGTTTTTATCAGCTAACTCTGCTGCAAACTCTTCAGGAAACCCTCCTCCAATATAAAGACCATCTATATTACTAGGAACCTCTTCACCTTGCAATGGTGAAAAATAAACAAGTTCCGCACCTTTTGCTTTTAATAACTGTAGATTTTCTTCATAATAAAAATTGAAGGCTGCATCTCTTGCAACAGCAATTTTCACTTTAAAAGGTATTTGAGGCGAAAAGATAGCAGTATAACCTTTAAGAGTGGGCGCCTTAGAAAGCTCATAAATTTTTTCTACATCAATCGTTTTTAAAATGGCTTGACTTAACTCATGAAAAAAGGGTTGCAAGTCACCACGTTCTATTGAAGGGATAAGGCCCAAATGTCGTTCCGGCATAGAGAACTGTTTGTATCTTGGCAAGTAGCCTACAACTGGAATTCCGCACTCCTTCTGAACCGCTGCTTGAATTAGTTGAAAATGCCCTTGACTGCCGACTCGATTTGCAATAACGCCTACGATGTTGACTTCTTCTGAAAGAAGCTGAAAGCCTTTCACAATTGCAGCAGCACTTCTTGCCATTCCAGAGCAGTCAACAACTAAAATGACGGGGCTGTTTGTTAAAATACTAAGCTCAGCGGTGCTTCCATGATTGCTGGTGGGTGCTTTTCCATCATAAAAGCCCATCACTCCTTCTATAACTGATATATCAGCTCCATCCCTCGCATGATTCATAATTGCTGCTATCATCTTTTCCTCAAGCATCCAGCTATCAATGTTCCTTGAAACCCTTCCCGTAACAGCTGTATGATACGTTGGATCTATGTAGTCTGGTCCGCACTTGAAGCCCTGTACAACATAGCCTTCTTGACGGAGTGCTCCCATCAATCCAATTGTAAGAGTCGTTTTGCCTACTCCGCTTTCAATTCCTGCAATGACTATTCTTCGATTAGACATGCAATCTCCTTTCTTCTTGCTTATGTAATGTGCAATATCCTACTATACCTATCGTGATAATCCTTCACATAGTAGCTTATATTACTGAATTTTTCAACTCCTTTTAACGGAATATAAAAAGCTGCAGGCGCTTAGAATGTCTAAACGACTGCAGCTTTTTTACCTTTATTATCCTTATACTGCTGACAACCTTAGTCTAGCATCATTAAAATAAACAACTTCCGAGTTTGATGCATTAAAATCGTTCCTGTATAGTAGAGGCTGAACTACTTATGTCTCAGCCTCATCTATTAAGAAATACTCTTTAGCTGATCAGTTAGTTTAAAGAAATCTTCTTTGCTTTTCTTTTCTAATGACTGGTCGATTTCTTTTTTCAATTTCGCTTTTTGAAAGTCTGCAATAACTTTATCTAAGAACATTTCGGCAATTAGGGAATCTAACACTTTCACATTCGATTTCGGCGACGAATTCAGCAAATTTTTCTTCATAAGAAATCAACTCCTTATCTTTTTTATACTATAACATAAATTTTCTGACTTTTCAATCATTTTTCGAGAATTAGAAAAATTCTTCTTTTTTTACACATAAAAAGAAGCTGGGACATACCAAAATAATTTCTTCTCACAGACGAATGATAACTGTTCTACCATCGTTAGGTTGGAAGAATAAGTTTACTCCATTACGCTACAGAAATTCGCTTTTTTTAATTGTCTTTGGAACCAACAAAAAATATCCGAACTATCAAAAGTAGTTAACTCGCAATAGTTCGGATAGATTATTGACTGAAATACTTATGTCTCAGCCTCTTTTATTTTTGTTCTGTTTGTTCGTACTGGTTATAGTATTCAATAAATTCATGAGACTGATTGGCAGCTATAATACCGTGGTAGCTAATATCTAACCCTACTTCTTCCTCTTCCTCTGTGGAGCGAAGCGGTACAAGTAGCGCAATTGCTTTTAAACCAAACCACGTTGCTATAAAGCCCCGCGCGGACAATGCTACTAAGCCAATGAACTGAATCCCTAGTAGCTCAAAGCCGACTTCCATTAATAGAATCATAGCAGCCGTTAGTACCACCCACGTTGTATTGACGCCCAAGCTAAGTTCTTCAATCCCCATTATCTTTCCTCCATTCGCGATAAACCTTCTACAATCGCTGATGTTAAAACGATTGCCTCGATGACAACCTCTTGTGTTAGCAGTTCAAGCACACGTTCAACTTCACGAATTTTCCCTTTAAACTGCTCAATTTTACGAAGCCTGTCCTTTACATGGACCATATACTTTTCACGATTAATTTCAAATATAGCTGTTTGGTATAGTTCATTCATGACCTTCACGTCATATCTTCTCACATCAAATGTTATGTTTTAGATTGTATGTGGGAATCGATAAAATCGTCAATCTAAAAATCGGAATTTATTCTTATTTTCTGAATAAACAGAGTTCATTTCCAATAAATGCATCGTTCGACTCTTTCTTAGGTTTTTCCACCAAACCGGTTGCTTTTATAAGGCAATAAATTTACAATAGATAAATGTGCAGGACTTCACAACAAAACTAGAAGTCTAGCAGCTAAAGTGTCTACATATGCAACAATATACAGCAAAGGAGGACGTTCTTATGTCTCAATCAACTATCCAAAAGCCGGCTGAAGAAGCGGTTCAAGCTAAAGGTGCAACTCAATCAGATGTACTTGATCAATTGCTAAAACCAGAAGTTCAAGAATCATTAACAGTTCTTGTTGACAACTTACCAAAGCTAACTGAAATGGTAACTGTATTAACAAAAACGTACGACTTAACACAGTCTCTATTAACAGATAACGTGTTAAAAGAAGATTTACTTGCTGGTGCTAAAGAATTTATCGAACCAATTGAAGGAAAAGTGAAAGATCTTGCTGCTTCAGCAATCGAAGCAAGTGATCGTGCGGAAGCTAACCAATCAACAACTATCGGTTTGTTTGGTTTATTACGTATGCTCAAAGATCCACAAGTTCAAAAACTATTCCGCTTTGCGCAGGCTTACTTAGAAGTAACAGGCGAAAAACAAAAATAATAACAATCTATCATTTTATAAAGCACGAACGGAGGATCGATCTACTATGTCAAAACATATTTTAATTTTAGGTGGCGGCTATGGTGGTCTACTAACAGCCCTAACAGCTCGTCAACACTTAAGTGCATCTGAAGCAAAAATTACAGTAGTAAACCGTTTTTCTACTCACCAAATCATTACTGAACTGCACCGTTTAGCAGTAGGTGGACTATCTGAACAAGCAGTAGCTCTTCCATTAGAAAAGTTACTAAAAGGTAAAGATGTAGAATTAAAGATTGCTACAGTAAAAGAAATTTCACCAGACCAACGTGAAGTGGCATTAGAAGACGGAACAAAATTAAGCTATGACTACTTAGTAACTGCATTAGGTAGTGAAACTGCTTACTTCGGCATTCCAGGACTAGAAGAAAACAGCTTTGTGTTGAAATCAGTAAATGATGCAAACCGCCTACGTGCACACGTAGAAGAGCGCATTGTTGAATTTAGCAAAACAAAAAATAAAGCTGACGGAACAATCGTTGTCGGTGGTGGTGGTTTAACAGGTATCGAGCTTGTAGGTGAATATGCTGACCTTATGCCAAGCCTTTGCCTAAAACACGGTATTGATCCAAAAGATGTTTCTCTATACTGTGTAGAAGCTGCTCCAACTGTTCTTCCTGGTTTCCCAACTGAACTAGTAGAACGCGCTCAATCAAGCTTGGAAAAACGTGGCGTAACATTTGTAACAGGAACTCCTGTTACAAAAATGGATGCTACAACAGTTGAGCTTAAAGACGGTAGCAAAATCGAAACAAAAACAATGGTATGGACTGGCGGAGTTCAAGGTAACTCAGTAGTTGCTAACTCTGGTATCGAAGTAAACCGCGGTCGTGCTCTTGTGAATGAATTCTTACAATCTACTTCTCACGAAGACATTTTCGTAGCTGGTGATAGCGCGGTTGTTATGGGGCCTGAAGGACGCCCTTACCCACCAACTGCACAGCTAGCTTGGCAAATGGGAGAAGTTATTGGCGTGAACTTAGCAGTAGCTATTAAAGGTGGCGCAATGCACGGGTTCTCTCCAGTATTCTCTGGTACATTAGGAAGCCTTGGACGTAAAGATGCAATTGGTACAATCGGCGGAAATAAAACGCAATTAAAAGGTTTGCCAGCGGCTCTAATGAAAGAAGCAAGTAACGTTCGTTACTTGTCACACATCAAAGGTTTATTTGCTCTAGCATATTAATACAGAAAAGCCAACGCAGACACGCGTTGGCTTTTTTACATAAGTTGCAAAGAACACCCCCACTTCGTATAAGCCGGAATCGTTTCAGCTATAACTTTCCCTCTTCTGATTACATATCTAGGCACCGACTGGTTAAGCATAAGCTCACGAATCGTCCGCTCCTCAAAAAGTAAAAAATTAGCTTCACTTCTTTCTTGAATTCCATACGCTTTGCCTTTTCCAAAAGCAGCGGCTGGTCGTTCTGTAATCATGGATAAAACCCTTTTCACTGGTTCTTCTCCTGTCATATGAGCTAAATGCGCTCCCATAAAAGCGGCTCTTAGCATATTTCCGTCTCCGAAGGGATAAAAAGGAGTCTGAATATCGTCATGAGCAATACAAATATTAATATTTTTAGTATCTAATTCTTTCACCCTGGTAATTCCTGTCGCTTTAGGATATGCATCATTTCTTCCTAGCATCGAACTGTTAATAAGTGGACAACTAACAACGGTTAAACGAGCTTTCTTTATAGCCTCCATTACTGATTCAGCATATTTACTTTCATAATAAGCCAGCGCATTTACGTGGCTGACTACAACCCTACCTTCAAACCCATTTTCAATGGTTAAATTCGCTACTTCTTGTACAAATGTTGAGCTCACTTCGTCTACTTCGTCACAAAAAATATGAATATAGCTTCCATACTCTTTGGCGAGACTAAAACAGTATTCCAAAGAGCGCACCCCTTCTTCTCGACTACTTTCTAAATGTGGCACAGCACTTACTGCGTCAGCTCCCATTTCAAGTGCTTTCCGCATTCTCCCCTGATTTTCAAAGCACTTCCACAACCCATCTTGCGGAAAAGCAATAATTTGTAAATCGATAATT
This sequence comes from Priestia sp. FSL W8-0001, assembly GCF_038050335.1. Classification (NCBI taxonomy): domain Bacteria; kingdom Bacillati; phylum Bacillota; class Bacilli; order Caryophanales; family Bacillaceae; genus Priestia; species Priestia sp. FSL W8-0001. Next base: position 1,899,322 of record NZ_JBBPAL010000001.1, on the reverse strand, counting down.
TGTTCATACACTTTTTTTATTTGCAGAATAGCTTTTAAAGCCGTTAAATCATCATCAGATATGTCCACTGCTGCTCGAACACTTAACACCCCATGCTTGATGTACATCTTTAATGCTTGTTCAGCCCTCTCGTTCACGTCCTTGATGGTAAGACTTTTTTTTCGTTTGTTCCATATTGAAATTCCTTCTTGTAACGTACCGGTTCGATTAAAGCTTGGCCAACCTGCAGTCAAAGCGGTATCAAAATGAGTATGCAATTCTACGAAAGGAGGAATAACTATCCCCCCTTTGGCATCTATCACTTTCTTTCCATCTACTAGATCTTTTGTTATATGCATAAACCTTCCATTCGATACTCCAATATTTACAACTTCCACTGCGTGTAACAACCGAGCATTTTTAATGGCCATATCATACAATAGAATCTTCCTTTCTACTAAAAAAGAGAAGATCTACTCTTCTCTTTTTCTCTACATTTACAGTTTATTTCTTTAAAAATTCTGTTGTAAAAATCCCCTTAATATCTTCTTTATTTTTAATAATCCCTAAGTCAAGAAGCTGCATTTGAAGTTTATCCCAGCGCTCCGCTGACATATAACCGAAACCTCTTTCAGCAGCATCTCCTCCGAAGATCAATTCTTCTTGTGCTTTTGCACCATATTCCATCGCTTCCATCTTCAAGTCTGGATTTCTCTCTTGAAGGAACGGATTGATTTCATCTGAACTTTCTCGGTAATACTCCCAGCCTTTTACCGTAGCATTCATAAATGATTGAACCACTTCAGGGTTTTCTTTAATCATCTTTTCAGTTGTAAAAATCACGTTTGCATACGTTTCAAATCCAGCATCATGAATGAATAAATAATCGTTTTCTATTCCTTCTTGTTCAAGAGAAAACGGCTCTGACGTCACGTACCCTTGTGTGACCGCATTTTCATCCTCAATAAAGGTTGCTAATGAGCCCGTATACGCACGATCTTTTACCCTATCTAAGTTATAGGCTTTTTTAATATATTCCCAATAACCACTCCCTGGTGCTGTATACACTGTCTTTTCGTTCAGTTCCTTAAAATCTCCTACCGTTCCTTTATGGGTAATTAATACCTGCGGGCTTTTTTGAAAAATTGCTCCAATCGCAACAAGAGGTATTCCCTTATCTCTTGCAATTAAAATATCTTCCGCTTGCGTATAACCAAATTCAGCCTTTCCAGAAGCAACGACTTGGGTTGATGAAATTTGAGGTCCTCCCGGTTCAATTATCATGTCGAGACCTTGTTCTTTATAAAAACCTTTTTTTAATGCCGCGTAGTTACCGCCATGTTCAGGTTGTGCAAACCAGTTTGTAATAAGGGTTGCCGTTTCTAATTTTTTCTCAGTATTATCACTCCCAGACGTCTCTTCACTTCCACATCCTGCCAGAAATAATGACAGTGATACAGCACCAATTAAACCGATTTTTTTTAAAACCCCTTGTTTCACACTCATTTCCCCCTTTTAGAAAATTAGTTCTCTCTCTTCATTTCCGACTCATGCCATGAACCTAACAAAAGCTTAGAAAATAAATTGACCAGCAAGAAAAAGCCAATACCTAAAACAGATGCGGAAATACCACAAGCGAATAGGTATGCCGTTTCCATCCGAGAGGAAGCTACCGTAATGGCATAGCCTAAACCACCGTCGCCCCCACCAATACCGGCTATGTATTCTCCTACGATTGCTCCTACAACTGCTAAGGTACAGGAAATTTTCAATCCTGCCATGATATAAGGAAGAGCAGCTGGAATTCGCACTTTCCACATAATTTGCCAAGGTGACGCTTGGTACAGCTTTAACAAATTAATCATGCCACGATCCGTTGCGTTTAAGCCAATGAGCGTGTTGGATAGCATAGGGAAAAAGCCAATTGTAAACGCAATGATCACAATAGCATTCATACCTGAACCAAACCAAATCACGATGATAGGTGCAATGGCCACAATCGGAATAGTCTGTAATAAAATGGCGTAGGGGTATAAGCTGCGTTCTAGAAGCTTAGAGCTAGACATCAATAGCGCGCCAACCACTCCACCTATTACACTAAACATAAACCCGAGCATCGACTCTGTGATTGTTCGAATAACAGCACCGCTTAGGTTACTCCAATTCATTACGGCAGCTTCTACAATATCCATTGGTTTTGGCAATAAGTAAGGTGGAATTTGAAGCAGCTGGGTACCAAACTGCCAAAATAGCATAAAAAGCATAAATACGATAACTGGTGGAAGATACGTATTCAATATTGGCCACGTGTTTTTCTTATAGGTGACGTTTACTTCTTGAACTCGATTTAACTCCTGATGCGAATGTTCCATGTTTTCCCCCTCCTATAACTGAAATTCTTGGACTTCTTTAGCCGTCGGCAACTTACCAGGATTCAATAAGTTATAAGGGTCGTTTAGCTCTTTTCGTTTTAATAACTCTTTCATTCTCATGTTGTATCCACCAAACCCGAGTATATATGTGTGCGGATCATTAATTTCTACTTCAATCGTTTTACAAAACTGGATGATTTCATATAACCTCTCTTTTGACTGATATTTCACCACCGGTAGTGAAGCGGGTACAATTTCTCCTTGAATTTTAATGTATTCAAAGTGAAACTGAATTTCATCACCAAATTTACTTCGAAGATCTGCCATCTGCTCAAATATTCGATCAGTTTGAAAGCGAGCCTGCAAGTAGGTTAAATTGTCTCCATGCTTATGAGCCCATAATGTCGCATGATTCCATGTAAAATCAGAAAGCTTTAGTCCTTTTTGATAGTTTTCAGCAGGAATTGTGTATCCTATGTCTCCATCATATTTATCTGCCAAACAATCTAATAGATGAACTGATTTTTCGTCAATTTCAAGCATGACAATTGACTGACCTTCCCGTAATACTTTCTTCAAGGGGTGAAAGTGAGCTGGAATTGGCCATTCACACACGGAAACCAAACGCTTAAGGATTTCTTCACTATGGGCTAGTTCATCGCTAAACTTAATAGCTTCACGAAAATCATGAAAGAAAACGATATGTTGTGACCATGACACCTTTGGTTCTATCGGCAGCTTCACTTCAACAATAAGACCGGTTGTGCCATAATTGTGAATGTACTGCTGCATGTCATCACCTGAAACAGTTAACAGCTGGGGCATTTCCTCAACGGTCATAACCGTAACGCTACTTACATTATCGTCCCATAAATTTCCCCAACGAATCGATCCGATTCCACCGGAGCCTCCGCATAAGAATCCCCCCACCGTTGCCTTCATATAAGTGCTCGGAAAAATACGAAGTTCCCGATTGTTTTGACGCAGCGTCTTTTCCAATACACCTAAGCGAACGCCAGCCTGCACGGAAACTAAGCGATCTCCTTGCATGTCAATACGATCAAGTTTTGTTAAATCAATAACGATTCCACCTTGTAATGGAATTGCTTGGCCGTAGTTTCCTGTTCCCGCTCCTCTTGGCGTAATAGCTACTTTATTTTTAACGGCAAACGAAACGATACGCTGTAGTTCATCGATTGATGTAGGCGCAATTGCACAATCGGCGATTTTATTTTTAAGCTGCTCATACAGTACTGGAGAATACCAATAGTAGTCTTTTGATAGCTTTTCTCTTAAGACCTCGTTTACAATAACAGCATCAGTTCCAAACTCATTTATGAATTCTTGTAACCACACCATAAATCACCTCATTTAAAATTTTAAATCGTGAGATACGTTAGCAACGATACTACTAAACTGTGGATCTGTCCGAATTTCTGCTTTACGAGGGAAGGGTAGATTCACTTCTACCATGGATTCAATTTTACCCGGACTAGGCGTCATTACCGCAATTTTGGTCGATAGATACACGGCTTCAAATACATTGTGTGTAATAAAAAGCACCGTCATCTTTTCGTTTTCCCAAATTCGCAATAACTCACTTTGTAAATTTTGCCTTGTAATTTCATCAAGAGCACCAAACGGCTCGTCCATCAACAAAAGCTTCGGCTTTGCAATTAATGCTCTGGCAATAGAAACACGCATTTTCATTCCACCTGATAATTCTCGAGGTAGCGCTTTTGTATACTCTTTCAGCCCTACCATTTCTAGTACTTTATAAGCGCGCTCCTTCTTTTCAGAATGGGCTATATTACGAAACTCTAGAGGAAGCATTACATTATCAATAACTGACCTCCATGGTAGTAACGTAGCATCTTGAAACACAAAAGCCACATCCGTACTTTCTTTTTGAGCGTCACGAGGTGTCTTTCCAAGAATGTCAACGTGACCACTTGTTTGATCAATCAGTCCTGAAATCATTTTAAAAATAGTTGATTTTCCACAACCTGAGGGGCCGACAAATGAAACGAATTCTCCTTGTTGAATCGTCAAATTAACATCTTTGACAGCGACTTTACCGTTTGCATACATTTTATTAACTCGGTTCATTTGTACAATTGTGGGGCTACTCTCGTGCTTTACCTCATTTACTTGATTCACCTGCTGAATGCTCACGATATTCGACCACCTCGCTTCATTTATTTACATAGTCTTTCTTTAAATCACCTAATGAAAAATGCTTCATTTCTTTTAATGTTTTAACAAGCTCACTCACGATGAGTTCTTTCATCATTTTCCCTTTTTCTTTCGTTGCCTGTCTGGCATCTCCAGCTATACCCGTGTTTGAAATATCGTTCATTACCCAGGCAAAGTAGCTATTTCCTTTCAAATGTAAATGATGGTTATTGGATAAATTAACAAACTCTGTTGGACTTTTATCAAATTGCACCCAATCCCCCTTCAACTCCATTATTAATGATGTTTCCACTTCACCTCCATGTATCCCAAAGCGCTGTTCTTGTTGTGAAATTAAGCGGTTGACTGCTTCAAATCCAGGATTTAACCGAAATACCATCAAGCCAGTTTCTATGCGTATTTCTCTCGCCATCATATTGAGCAGGTCATGATTTCCGCCGTGTGTGTTGAAAAGCAAAAGCTTTTTAAAGCCACTTTTACAGACGCTGATAGCTAAATCCATTACAACTGCTTGTAATGTAGAAGCTGATAAGCTCATTGTTCCCGATAGACCTAGATGCTCATTGCTTTTACCATAAGGAATGGCTGGAAGAACCCAAATATTTTCGTGCTGAAGCTGAAGCATTGCTTCTTCTAAAAGCCCTTCTGCAATTAAAGTATCGGTATAAACAGGAAGATGCGGACCATGTTGTTCAACTGCACCGATTGGTAAAATGACTAGTGCGTCCTCTTTAGAGAGGTGCTCAATATCTACACTCGATAATCTTGGTAAGAAATTTTCTTCAAATGCGAAACCACTATACCGTTTGTTCATCACACTTTCACCTCTTCGGAAGATTATTTATTTTCTGAAAATTTAACATATAATGTAATAAGATATAACATTTTGTGTAATAAGTTTATTTTATTACATTAATTTTCAAGAATCATTAACATAAATGATAATTTTAAAATTTCTAATTAGCCATAATCACCAAATATTTTATTCTTTTTATTATTTTTTGTAAGAAAACCTAACATAATATAACTAAATTATCGAATTATTTTCTGTTTAAACACAGGCATTTTATTTTTCTCTCTTTCACATTCTTGTTACAATGAAACCTGCAGATAGTTCGATGATTATCGAATAATTAAATTATTATTACGGAAAGAGGATGAGTATATGTCGATGGACCAACATCCAAACAGTCAAAAAAACATTCCAATTTCAGTGCTTGATTTGTCACCTGTTTTGGAAGGCAGCACGGTGGCTGATGCACTTAGAAATACGCTAGACTTAGCACAACACGTCGAAAAATGGGGATACAATCGCTACTGGTTAGCCGAGCATCATAATATGTCAGGAATTGCAAGCTCCGCTACTTCTGTCGTAATTGGCCATGTCGCTGCTGGTACATCTACCATTCGAGTGGGTTCAGGCGGCATTATGTTACCTAATCACTCACCGCTTGTTATTGCAGAACATTTCGGAACATTAGAATCCCTTTTTCCCGGTCGAATTGACTTAGGCTTAGGTCGCGCTCCTGGCACGGATCAATTAACCGCCCAAGCTTTAAGAAGAGGACGCATGAGTGATGGTCAAGATTTTCCAGATTTGTTAGATGAACTGAGAGCATATCTTGCCGTTCCATCTGATGAGCAACCACTACCAGTGAGAGCTGTTCCTGGAGAAGGTCTTGAAGTGCCAATTTGGTTACTTGGCTCAAGTGGATTTAGTGCACAGTTAGCGGCTCAGCTTGGCTTACCATTTTCATTTGCAAGCCACTTTTCACCGAACAATACGCTTGGAGCTCTTCAAATGTACCGCCGCTACTTCCAACCGTCTGAAGTATTGGATAAACCATATGCAATGTTAGGCGTTAACGTAATTGCAGCGGATACAGATAGAGAAGCGGAACGATTAGCAACGTCGCTTCAACAGCAGTTCTTAAACTTAATTCGCAACAAGCCAGGCAAACTTAAAGCACCTGTTGACAATATGGACAAGATTTGGAGTGAATTTGAAAAGGCAACTCTACAGCAACAGTTAGGTTCATCCATCATCGGCGGACCAGAAACTGTAAAGAGAAAGCTTGAAAGCTTTATTGCTGAAACAAATGCTGATGAATTGATGATCAACGCACAAATATACGACCACAAAGCGCGATTACGCTCATATGAAATTGTTTCTGAAGTAATGAATAGTAAATAACGAAAAGCCGAACGTTGTCACAAAACGTTCGGCTTTTCGTTATTTATTGCTTGTTCGATATCTTCCCCCCGCTGGCTTGCTTTGTTCACAACATACCGAAGCTCTTCTCCATCGTTTGTAGTTATTTTTAGACCGTTTTTTAACAAAGGCACTCCTAATAATTTGTTACGGACTCTCTCTACCGTTTCAATATCTGCCAAGTCCAATGTTACAGTACCTCGTTGAACATTAATCGCATGTGATTTATGTATAAGCTCCGTTGAAGTTAGGTATAGTTTACCTCCTACCCCTTTCATTAAATTGGCAAGTCCTGTTCGAATATATGATTCCTCAGACATATTTTTTGTTCTTCTCCTTTCTTTCCTTTTTATAGAAATTTTTATTATCTTCTCATATTTTTAATCAATATGCACAGAAATTAACGGTTCCATTTCCATAACCCGTCTCATAAACTATTAAGAAAAAGTAAATTAAGTAACATTTAAGAAAAGAGGCTTAATCAATATGAAATATCCCCTTATTAGGCAACGAAGAATTTCCTTTAGTAGCCTACGCGACCATAATCTAATCGGTAGCGGAAAAGATGGCCAAGTATATCATCTTAAAAATGGAAAATGTATCAAAATTTACTACAATGAAGCAACACAACAAAAAGAGCTACAAGCATTAAAGCTAGGTCAAAGTTCTTCCGTCATCCCAAGGATTTATGAAGCTGGCTATAATTACATTATTTTAGAATATATTGAATCTATTTCTCTAGCTAGATATATAAAAAGAACGAACAGCCTACCCTTTTCCTTAGTTAAGGAAATTATTTTACTTCTTGATGAACTTCAAAGGGTTGGTTTTACTAGATGGGATGCAGAGGTTCGACATATTTTAATTACAAAAGATGGACATTTGAAGGTTATTGATTTAAAACGAGCATTAACTTCTGATACAAAAGTTCCTACTAAGCTTTTTCAAGGTTTAGAAAAATTAGGGGTTTTAGACTTATTCTTTAAGCATTTACGTGATCTACGTCCAGACCTTCATTTGAAATGGAGCTCTTATCAGTAATTTGCTTTCAAAGTAGAAAAATTCTATTGGTAATTATCAACTTTTTTCCGCTAATGCCGGTTGCTTTTCAACCATACGTTTGCATATATTAACCGTAATAGAGACAGAAGGCTATAAGGAGTGACATCGGAATGAAAGATTATATATTAGTTATCGGAGCTCACCCTGATGACGAACTATTAGGATCTGCAGGAACTCTCAAACGATTGATCGATCAAGGATATACGGTCGTATCTGTTGTTACAGCGTTAGGGCGTAAAGAAGAAGCTCATCATATTCAAGCGTTTGGCCGTCTCGCTAACAAAAAGCTCGGCATTGAAGAAGTTATTTTTCTCGGTCATAAAAATTTAGAGTTAGAAATGATGCCTCGTCACAAGTTGACAAAAGACATTGAAGCATTAATTACAAAATATAATCCAAGTAAAATTTTCACTCACCACTACGGTGATATGAACATCGATCACCGTATTACATTTGAAGCGGTGTTAACCGCGACTCGCCCGCTTCCTAATAAAAAACCAATCGAGCTCATTACATTTGAAACAGTATCTTCTACCGAATGGAATACCTATACACACGATCAAGTATTTAAACCAAATTATTTTGTAAATGTTACCGATACAATGGATTTAAAAGTGGAAGCGCTAAAAGAATATGACGTGGAAATGCGTGATTTCCCACACCCAAGATCATATGAGGGAGTAAAAGCATTAGCAAAGGTTCGGGGAATGACCGTTGGTGTACCGTATGCTGAAGCGTTTGAAATTATAAGGAGGGTTTGGTTGTGAAATACAGTGGCAACATCCCATATCCATATATAATTGATACGTTGGATACATTTTATGGGATTAATAATAAAAGTGATGTGGAAGAATACAGTTCAACTCAACCTAGCAAAAAGTTAAAATCTATGAAAAAACAAAATTCACAAAAGCGCAGGCTTTCGATTTTAATTACAACATTTTGGGATTATCCTCACACAGGTGGTTTATCTAACTATATCTCAGAGCTAAGCGCTACTTTACGGAGCCAAGGTCATTATGTGGATGTCATTTCTCCTCGTAAGTTTCCATCTTTAAAAAAAGAAGAAATGCGCAATGAAATTGTTCCTGAGCTTGAAGACTTTTTTTCAACCCGTTATGGCGAAGTAAACAAACTTATTTTAAAAAACCAACGTTTACTTTATATCTATGAACAAATGTTAAAGACCGTAGATTTAGAAAAATATGATATCCTCCATGCTCAAGATTTATTCACCGCAAATATTTTAGGGAAATTTAACAAGTCTCTTCAGAAACCTCTCTTCTATACTCCTCACGGCATGTATACTTTTAACCGCTTAAAATTCAATATTTTTGATAAAGGATCGGTTGAAGAAGCGTATTACCTACGCATGGAGCAGCAAGCTGTTTCATTTGCCAGCCATATTATCATTTTACATGATGGATTTCGCCCACCACTTGAAAGTATTGGTGCCAAACAAGAACATATGACAACAGTTTACACCGGGATTGAAAATAAGATGTACCCTAAAAAGCATAAAGCAAAAGATGACAAGATTACCATTGCATCAATTGCTAGACTAGGCCCTAGAAAAGGCCATAGAGATTTATTAAGTGCCCTGTCTACTATTAATCATCTAGATAACGTAGAAGTGCTTATTGTAGGTGACGGAGAAATGCGCGAAGAGTTGGAAGAACAAAAGGAAAAATTCCATTTGGACATGGTTCATTTTCTTGGAACTCGAACCGATATTCCAGAAATCTTACACGAAACCGACATTTTTGTTCTCGCAACGCTAAACGATAGCTTGCCTCTATCTATTATTGAAGCAATGCATGCTCAAACGGCAATCATTTCAACAGAATGCGGAGGCATCCCAGAGATTATTAAGCATAATAAAACTGGAATTATTATTGAACCAGGAGACACCGAAACGTTAGCTAGAGCACTTTCCTTTTTCATCGCTAATACAAAGGCGCGTGCTCGAATGGCCGCCAATGCAAAGCGTTTCGCAAACGCCAACCTGACAAACGTGAAAATGGTGTCTTTTATAAGCAACCTTTATTCTCAAGCGCTTGCCGCTTTTAAAGTAGGTGAAAAAATATGAATGACAAGCATGCTGCCGTAGTACTCGACCTTAGCGCAAACGGCTTAGGAATTATTAAAAGGTTAGCAGAACGGAACATTGAAATATATGCTTTTGATACAGAAAAGTCTTACCGAATTGGAAAAACAAAATTAGCTACCTGTAGCCCTTGTCCAAGTCCTCTTACCGAAGAAAAAGAGCTGCTAGATGTGCTCATTACACTTGGAAAGAAACAGAAACATAAACCTGTATTATATACGGGTGCTGATGATTATGTCATATTTATTTCCAAATACCGTGAGGAACTTTCCAATTATTTTTTATTCTTATTTCCTGATCATGATGTAATTGAGCAAGTGCTAGATAAACAGCGAGCTTATAATCTTGCTTTGAAACATAACATCCCCTGCCCTAAAACGTTTATTATTAAAAGTGAAGATGATATGAAGACAGCGATAGAGACGTTAGAGTTTCCATGCATTTTAAAGCCTGTGCTTGGCCATGAATTTCGAAAGATTATTAATAAAAAAGCAATCTTAATCCAAACTGCTGAACAACTCCAAGCAGAATACCCTACCTATCAACAAGCTGGAGATTTAATTGTACAAGAAATTATTCCAGGCGATAACAGCTGTTTTTATAAGGTAGCCACTTTTTTTGATGAAAATATGAATTTACTTGCTCAGTTTTCACTCCAAAAAAATCATCAGTTTCCAGCTCAGTTTGGCACTGGAGCGCATATTGTCAGTAAGACCGTTCCTGAATTATTTGATATTTGCCTCCCATTCTTTAAAGCCATTCACTTAAAGGGCGTTGCGATGGCTGAGTTTAAAAAAGACCCGAGAGATGGTGTTTATAAATTCATTGAAATAAACCCTCGTTTTTGGCTCACCCACAGCTTAACAGGTGCAGCTGGAATCGACTTTGTTTACCTCTACTATTTATCAATGACAGAACAACAACCGATTCCCCATCTCGTTCAAAAAGATGGAGTGAAGTGGATTTATCTCGTGCGCTATTACTTAACTTACCTAACGAAGCGAAAACAAGAAGGCATGACGTTACGAGATTTCCTATCAGGTTTTAAAGGCGAAAAAGAATGGGCATTGTTCAGCTTACGAGATCCAATGCCCTTTGTTCGAAGTGCTTATTCACATTTAGTCAACGCATGGAAAAACAAGCGAAAGGAGAAATAAGAAATGTATCAACCAAAAGAATTATATTCAACGTTTCAGCTCTTAAAAATCGAAGAAAAGCTATCAGCATCTATCGGGGAAAAAATCACGATTGATTCCACCGACTTGAAATGCTTAAAATCTACAACGCGAAGTAGTATTTATAAACTGGTTGTGAGCACAAAACATGATTCTTTTCCACTTATCTTTAAAACGTATAGTAAGAATAATTATAAAAACGACATTGAAATCAATATGTATACAAAAGGTTATTCCAAGTTAAAGTCTTTTTTTCCAACTATTTACTTAGTGGAAGAATATAAAGAAGAAACGTGGATATTCATGGAATTTGTGCAACAAGTTCGAGGTCAACTAGTGTTCACACCAAAGCATTTTCAATCCATTATTCCATCGGTAGCAAAACTGCATGCTAATACGTTTGACAGTCATTTTAATGAACAGGCAATGGAATGGAGCTCTTGGCTACCTATTTATGATTCATTCACTATGCGAAAAGAACGCTCAAAAGCGATTGCTAACACGATGAATTTCCTTCAAGAATCCTCAAAAAACCGAGAACTCAAATCCATTCTTTCACCTCATAAAAGTTCTTTATATAAAATATACGAAAAGGGTCCTGATTTTTTTCCAGAGTTATTAGAAAGTGGTTCTGCCCTAACTCATGGCGATTTGCACATGCAAAACATATGTAGCCATGAAACGGTAAAAAACGGCCCTTGGCCAATTCAATTTATCGATTGGGAGTCTGCTAAATACGCTCCTTCTTGGCTAGATTTAATCGTATTAGTTGAGCTGTTAATTGCTTTTCGAAAAGACTGGCAAAAAGACGGCAATTCTATTCGAACAGAGTGCATTAAAGCCTACCTTCAAGAGATGAAAAAACACGGCATTTCCTTTAAAGAAAATCCGACCCACCTTTATAAAATGGCATATTTGCAGCGAACTCTTGAAAAGGGATTACAAACACAACTGCGAAGAATTTATGAAAATCGTGGTGGTGAGCTATTACCTTATCACCTTCATAAACTTGAAACCTGGGGTAAAGACCTTGGAATTTATAAATAGTAAGCGAACGAATCGAGGTGTTATGTTATGAACGATTCTTTTTCGACAAATCTACCTCCGTTTTTCCCTGATTTACTCCACACCATGGATCAGTTTTATGCTATTTCATCAAATAATCCAGCTTTCATTTCCAAACCAGGATTCCAAGCTGCAAAAGCACTCATCAGAAAGCCAAAGCTTCGTATTTTGTATGTCACCTTTTTACGCTACCCTAATACAGGAGGTTTAGCTCACTATATCAACCATGTTAAAGATGGTTTTTCAGAGCTGGACTATCACGTTGATGTACTCTCACCTCTTAGCATGTCGAAAGAAGAGCTTGAGACCCATATTCCAGTTCAAGCTTCAAAAGCAAAAGAGTTTATGAGTAAACGCTACGGGTTGGTTAGCGAGAAAATTGTTAAAAACACAAGCTTCCTCACTGTTTTTAACGCTTTTTTAGAAAAACAAAATCTTAAAAATTATGATATTATTCATGCTCAAGATCTCTTCGCAGCATACCTTCTCGCTCACCTCAACCAAAAACTTCACAAACCCATTTTCTTTACTCCGCACGGTCATTTTACCAAAAGTCGCATCGATTTTTACAAGATGCAACAAGGATCCCTTGAAGAAGCCTATTTTACAGCGATTGAGAGAGCTGGCATACGAGGGGCTTTCCGAATTATCACAATCAGCGATTCATTTCATCCACGACTAAAGGAGCTTGGAGCATCAAATCAACAATTAAGGACCGTTCATACCGGCGTGAAAGTTCCTTCACTGCGTACTTCTTATAGCAAAGCAACAAATAAACTAGTTATTACATGCATCGCACGATTAGGACCTAGAAAAGGACATGAATTCTTTCTTCAAGCTCTTTCTCATCTAAAACAGTTCGAAGATTATATTGAAGTATGGATTGTGGGTGATGGTGTTATGAGAAAACATCTTGAAAAAATCCGTAGCGATTTAGACTTATCATTCGTTACGTTTTTCGGCAAACGTCATGATGTCTTTGACATTCTGCAACAATCCGATATCTACGTTCTGCCAACACTAAATGATAACCTCCCTTTATCAATCATTGAAGCAATGCATGCAAAACAAGCCATTATAACATGTGATTGTGGAGGTATACCTGAGATTGTTACAAACAGACATTCAGGACTCGTTTGTAAACCCGGAAACGTTGCTGAACTAAAGCAAGCTCTTGAAGAACTCATTTGCAATGCCGAATATCGTAAAACAATAGCGAACCAAGCCTTTGAGTTTGCAACCACTCATTTAACCGCGGATGTAATGATTGCTAAAATACAAGCAGTCTACGAAGAGTGGTGGAAGACCAATACAAAAAAGGAGAATGAATGTGATGAATAAATCAAATTGTGATAAATTATGAAGGTACTAGTGACAGGCGGAACAGGCTTTATTGGCTCTCATGTTGTTGAATGTTTATTAGAAAATGGGTATACTCCTGTTGTCCTTGATAATCTATCAAGCGGGATTAGAAGCAACCTTGCTGATAACGTTTCTTTCTACAACATGTCAATTTTGTCAAAAGAGATTGAGCAGGTATTTAAAATTGAAAAACCAGAAGTTGTTATCCACTTAGCGGCACAAGTCAATGTTTCGACTTCTTTAAAAGCCCCCGTTGAAGATGCAGCAACTAATATCTTGGGAACTATTAACTTGCTAGATATGTGTAAAAAACATGCGGTCAAAAAATTTATTTTTTCTTCTTCTAGCGCTGTATACGGTGATGCCGACACAGTGATTGATGAAGAAACACCCACATCTCCTCTTTCCTTTTACGGAACTTCAAAACTTGTATCGGAGTCTTACATTCAATTATTTCAACGGCTACACGGCCTCTCTTTTACAATTTTCCGCTATGCTAACGTATTTGGGCCACGTCAAAAATCAGACGGAGAAGGTGGCGTTATCAGCATTTTTATTAACCAATTACTAAATGGTAAAACCCCTTCTATTTTTGGGACCGGTAATCAAACTAGAGACTTTGTGTTTGTTGAAGATGTAGCGAAAGCAAATGTTCTTGCTATTAAAAGTGGTGAGAATGAAATTATTAATATTAGCTGCAATCATCAAATTAGCATTAATGAACTGTTTAAACTGTTAGCTGCGGAGATTTCTTCATCTGCTACTCCTAATTATCTACCTGGACAAAGCGGAGAGATTTTACACAGTCAATTAAACAATCAAAAAGCACTTCAAACCCTTGGATGGAAACCTTCTAGCGACATTCATACGCACTTGCTCAAAACAATTGAACACTTTCAATCCTATAGGAGCTAACACAAGAAGCTACCAGAAATTCCTGGTGGCTTTTCTAAATAAAAAGGCACAAATTGGAGACTCTAATTTTATTACTATAGAGTTATTTTTATTCCTTTCATTTGAAGGTGGGATTACATGGTCTTTCCAACAATTCACACAAACTTTTGGGATGCAATAATCGCTGTTCCATGCGTGATGATTATAACCCAACTTTTAAAAATCTTCTTCAAAATCAATAAGAAATATGTACCAACAATCGCTTTATTAATAGGGTTAACAGTTTCTATCTTTATCAGCCACCCAAAGGATTTAATCGCTGGCCTTTTTATGGGATGGTTTTATGGATATGGCGCCATTGGTTCCTATGCTTCCTTACAAACAACCCTACAAGCTTTTCGTACAGAAACAAAACAATAAAAGAGTACGTTTGAAGAACTTTATTTATCAGACCTAAGCCTTACAATAAACTCCCCTTATAGCTCTATTCTAATTAGCATTTTTTGGATATATAATAGCTGTATAACACTTTAAAAAGGGTGATTACACTGTATATACCAAAAAAAATTGGCGTTTTGAGCTGGTTTGCTACTTGCTGCTATTTTTTGATTGAACCATTCTTTATTTATACTTCTCTTGTTCCCTATAGCTTTTTATACCAAGCTATGAGTGATCTTGGTGTTACTTCATGTGGTGAATATACGTATTCACTGGCACCTTACACGATCTGTTCTCCTTTTCATCTTTGGATGAACGTCTTGTTTATTATAAACGGTTTAACTCTCGCTATTGGGATTTTGTATTTAGCACAAAACCTTGCAAAAACAAAAGTGAGACATCTAGCAACGATCTTCCTTTTACTATTGGCATTAGGAAATATCGTTTCTGGATTCATACCAGCTGATATAAATCTATTTTGGCACTCCATTGTTGCTCAGGTGGGGATGATCACTACTTTAGCCGGACTTTGGATATACGCGAAGCTTTTACCTACAGGACGCAAATGGACGCTTATTTGTTTAACCATTCTATTTATGATTCTATTATTTATAATGTTTGTTTTCTTTTTTCCAATGCCTGTCGGTTTATTACAGCGCTTATTTTATTTCGTTATTTTCATATGGGGAACCGTTCTTGCCTTCTGGGACATAAAACAATGATAAAAAGCTCCCCATAAACCAATGGCTTCAGTAGGAAATAGAGGGGATAATTTTGCTACAAGCCCCCCTCTACTGTACTATCCGGTAGTGAATAATTTTTTTGACTTGTCAAATAAGGCATTTCCAACTCATGAGCATAGACAGGAACGTTCCACTTATCAACTAGGTCAATAATAGAACCAATATGATCAAAATGAGCATGGGTCGAAACGATTGCTTTAGGCTGAGCACCCACACCGAATCGGTCTTCAATTTCCTTTAAAATCATTGGAGCCGACTCTGGCATTCCTGCATTCACTAACACAAATTCATTCTCATGTTGGGGATTACCTAAAAAGCAAATGTTTACAATCTGAATGGTATAACTATAAATATCAAGAGCTACCTCTACTCCTTTATCATTAGCTACAGGTGTTACTGGAATAAACCGTTCAGTAGATGAGCTACCTTGCATTTCCATATCCATTTTATACACTCCCTTTTTTTGTACCTTTTCATTGTGCACTAGTTTATACTCAGTATACATTCGTACTTGTGGTCATCTATTTGTTTTTATGATATCGTTTTACATAATAACTCTTGAGAAATGAGGAATTTATCATGATTACATACGAAGCCTTACATCACGTAAGCATAGCCGTAACAAATATTGAAAAAGCCAAACATTTTTATGGAGATGTTTTAGGATTACAAGAAATTAAGCGTCCAGATTTTGATTTCGAAGGAGCTTGGTACGGAGTTGGGAATCAACAAATCCACTTAATCGTTTTTCCTACTGCTCAAACCCTTCGTGGAACAACGGAACTAAGCAGTCGTGAAGGTCACTTTGCTCTTCGTGTAGCTGACTTTGAAGAGACGCTCCGTCATTTAACCTCTAAAGGAATTGAGACCCTTGAAAAACGAAAGAGTAAAAGCGGCTTTGCCCAAATCTTTTGTGCAGACCCTGATGGGAATTTAATTGAGCTAAATGTTGAACAGTCTTCATTAAAAAAAGAGTGTGGGACATAACAAAATGATTGCTTCTAAAAGACGAACACTAGCTGTTCCCATCTTTTTAGTTTGTCTGAACACGTTCGTTCCACCCTGTTTCCAACACTGTTTTCACAATCAACCAAAAAACCTGAACGATTAAAAGTTATGAACTCTCAATCGTTCAGGTATAGTAGAGGCTGAACTACTTATATCTCAGTCTCTTTTTTCTATTCAAGCAGCTGCATCACCGCTTCTAATAATACATTTACGCCTTGTTCACACTGCTTCCACTCAGTAAATTCCTCCTCGCAATGACTTTTACCATTCAAGCTTGGTACAAAAATCATCGCCGTCGGTACATAGCTAGCAATAAACTGCGCATCGTGACCCGCTCCGCTTACCATTCGCTTATAAGAATACGTGAGGTTTTGCGTTGCTTTCTCAATAACTCCACACACTCTTTCATTAAACCATACGGTATCTCGTCCCCATTGTTTCGTTGCTTTCATCGCACAGCCTTCCGCTGCTGCTAAAGAGGATAGGTTTTTAATTATTTCTTCTACTTCTGCAATAACATTCATATCCTTGTGTCTAGCTTCAATGGTAAAAATAACTTGATTTGGGATGACGGTATGAATATTTGGCAAGACGTTCATGCGCCCCATCGTAAAAACTAGTTCTTCATCAATTGCGCTCAGTTTTTCACGCGCTTTTTGGATAATTGTATTAGTAGCGAACAGGGCATCTTTTCTCATCTTCATTGGTGTGGTGCCTGCGTGATCGGATTCACCTGTAATTTCAATTTCATAGCAAACCATCCCAAGCACACACTCCACTACTCCAATTGATAGATTTTCACTTTCCAATACAGGGCCTTGTTCAATATGTAGCTCCAAAAATGCAGCAGCTTCTGTTAAGCGGTTTGTAATATCTCCCTCATAACCACTTGCTGCTAAAGCTTGCTCAAAAGTTGTGCCTTCCACATCTTGTTTCTTTAACATTGTCTGCTTATCAAATTTCCCAGACAACACTCCTGAAGCCATCATTGAAGGTTCAAATCTAGCTCCCTCCTCGTTTGTAAAGTTCACAATCATAATGGGAACTTTCGGCTTAATGTTGTTCTCTACAAGAGTTCTTACAAGCTCTAACCCTGCCACAACTCCTAGTACGCCATCGAAGCGACCACCTTTTTTTACCGTATCGAGATGAGAACCCATGACAATAGGTGGCTTATCTTCAACTCCCGGTAAAGTTGCATAGATACATCCCATATCATCAATTTTAACTGTCATGCCTAGCTGCTCGCAGCATTCGCAGAAATAATCGCGTACCAGTCGATCTTCCTTAGATAGAGATAGCCTTGTAACACCGTTATTAATTGTTTTTCCATAGTCAGCAAATGCTTCAAGCTCTTGTTTTAACCGTTCACCGTTTACTACTAATTTTTGTCTTTGCAAAGCAACCACTCCTTCGTTTCTTCTTAAATGAATGATGTGGAAAATACTTGATGTCGAAAAATGAATATTCATTATTATGACATAAGCAACGATGCAAATCCCCTTTTATGTTAGGACTCCTAGCAAACTCTTACTTTATAACAAATTATACAAAAACACTGCTTTTCCTCTTCTTAATTTATAATTTATGATTTCTAGCCTTACTTATAACAAATGTTCATAAATAAGTGCTTTCCTTTATACTACGGTTCAGTAAACACTTCTCTTTGAAATTCCGATAAAACGACATAAAGGTGACAAAACTAGTTCTTTTTTTACAAAGGGGTGTGAGGCAAGAGAGTCGTATTTATATGTACATAAAAAAAACAAAAGTCACTTCAAAATGACTTTTGCTTTTATTTAGATCCTTCATTTTTATTTCGTCTTGCAATACTCACAACCGTTACTAGAAACCCAACAACAACAGCAATAATTAAAAAGATAGTTGCTGCAAACAAATAACCCATTATGTTCTCTCCTTCAGTGTAATCTAGACATACCTATCTTACCACAGCCATATCATTTAACAAACCACATTCAAAATATGTCGCAGTCATTTCATAACTTCAGGTTTGTTTTAAAATTTAAAGGGAAAAATAAACATAAATTCGGAAAACCCCTTTTCTTTTTCTGAATTATGTTGTAATATAAATGTAACATAAATGTAACAAAAGCAACATGAATGTTACATAAAAGATGATTCATTTAGGAGGGAGAATCACAATGAAAAAATTTAAACTAGTTCTAATGACAATGGCTCTTTTCTTTACAATGACTGCAGGTGCTACGGCCGCAACAACGTCAGCAACCCTATCAAATAACCAAGCTATTAAAATTGCGGCGGACGCAAACACTCGCTATTGGAATACATTACACGGTTACAAACAAAAAGCGTGTACACAAAAAGCATTTACTTATAAAGGCACTTATTATTCTTATGTTTGCAGCGAATTTGATACAAAACAAAAAGTTACTTCTTACTTAAGTGGAGTTTATACAAATAGCGCAATTAATGCAGGACTAACAAAATACGGTTTTATCACACATAACGGCAAGCTAGCTCGTCCAGTTGGAGATGGTGGAAACATGTTAGAGTGGAATAAAGCCAAAGTTAAATTAACATATCAACGTTCTGATGTACGCTCTTACGAATTCACTGTTCCTGACGTAGAAGGTGGCACTGTAAAACGCACGGTCACATTCTATAAATCAGGAGCTACATGGAAAGTAAATAAATTTGATGCTGTACAATAATAAAAAGGTAGGCTTTCGCCTACCTTTTTATTATTGTACTAACGACATGCCAGGTGCTTCTGAATCCCGCTCTTGAAACCCGAGCTTCTTATAAAACTGCTGTTTTCCTTTTACAGCAAAAAGTTGAATGGACTCAATTCCTCGTTCGTTACATTTATTGACGATTCCTTCAATAACTTGCTTTCCTAGCCCTTTTTTTGATAAGTTGGAGCTACCATCACATCACAAATTAAAGCTTGGTAAATACCATCTGAAATCATTCGTCCGAACGCAATTAACTGATGATTATCATAAATAGAAAACGTATAAAAGCTATTGCATACCGCTTCATAAAGCTGCTCTTTCGTATAGCTTGCTTTTTTACTTTTCTTTAAGCCACTCTCTTCATGAAGATATGCAAATTGATGAAACGCAGGTAACTGCTCTGTTGTTATGTAACCCATTATTCTGTCCCTTCCTTTCTTTCCACTAGATTTATCTATTTTACTTTCATTAAGTTTGAATAAATAAACACCGATATAAATATTTATACAATAAAAATTATAAAAATTCAATAGTAATCCATCACTTTAAACAAACGGCTAATTTTTGTCACAAAAAGAGTTTGGGACATAACAAAATGATTGCTTCTAAGAGACGAACAATAGCTGTTCCAATCTTACGCTCCATTCCACCCTGTTTCCAACATTGTTTTCACAATCAACCAAAAAGCGGCCACTCGCTTTCCGCGGGGAGGAACCTGAGCTTCCTCGCTGCGCTGCGGACCAGTTTTTCCTCTTCCCGCAGGAGTCGAGTGTCCTACGCTCCATTCCACCCTGTTTCCAACATTGTTTTCACAATCAACCAAAAATGAACGATTAAAGTGAGAAACTCTCAATCGTTCCAGGTTTTATCATTGGCTGAATTACTTATGTCCCAGCCTCTCTTCAGTAAATATTTCATGTGCTAAAAGTTCGTAGGATTGAAGGCGCTCTTCAAACGATGGAATGAACGAAACGAGCATAAACTCATCCACTTGATAAGCGTCCTGCATAGATTTAAGCTTATGTTTGATTGTCGTTGGTGAACCAATCAGCATTTTCTTTTCAATATCAGCTTTAACCTGATCATCTGGCAATTCGTCAATATATTGCTTTGCTTCATCAACTGGAAGGAGACCTACTTTGCCGTCTCCTCTTTCACTTTGAATACTCCATGCTAACGCACTGTGAGCAAGTTCTTTTGCTTTTTCATCTGTTTCTGCACAAATAACCGATACCGTTAATAAAGCTTCTGGATGTTGCTGTCCTCGATGAGATTGAAAGCTTGTACGATACTCGTGCAAAATCTCTTCTGGGTCTTTGTTACTCATAAATTGTCCAAATGCATACGGCAAGCCGTACTTAGCAGCTAGTAAAGCGCTTTTTTTGCTTGTTCCAAGAATCCACGGTACTGGAGAAACCGCGGGCAATGGAGCAGCCTTCAGGCCAGTAACAGCGCTTTTTTTATAGTTTAGAAAATGAAGCAACTCTTCTACTAAAGCAGGCATCTTAAATGCTTGCTGCAGAAAGTTATCCGAAAGAGTTGTCATGACGTCTGTTCCGCCTCCTGGTGCTCTACCTAGCCCAATATCAACGCGATCAGGAAGCAGCGCTGCAAGTGTATTGTACACTTCCGCTACTTTATAAGGCTTGTAATAAGGTAATAAAACGGCTCCAGGACCAAGCCGAATTTTCTTCGTTTGTGCACCAATATAGCTAAGCATGACTTCTGGTGCGGAGCTTGCTAATCCCTTTAAATCATGGTGCTCAGACATCCAATAGCGCGTGTATCCCAGTTTATCTGCTAGTTTTGCAAGCTCAACAGACTCAACTAATGCTTGTTGAGGTTCTTGACCCATTCTTATTGGTGATTGATCAAGTATGCTAAGTTTCATTTAGGTTGCTCCTCAACAAGAGTTAAGGTAAACGTTCCTATTTGATTTTCCTGATATAAGTTTGTAACGGATGTAAAGTATGTTTGAATGACAGCAAAAAAAGACTCATTCTTTGCCGGAATACGAACATGAAACTTATTTTTATATAACAAGGTGGTAACATCATGATATGCTTCGCTTGTCACGTCAAATTCAAACGTAATGTAGCGCTTTTCTTGTTCTTGCTTTTCTTCAAAATGTCGAACTATAAGCTTTGTGTCGTTTAGCCATACTTCATTTATCATTGTATCACTCCTTACGTATAAGCATCATAGCACTACCTTATACATAAGAACAACTAATTGGATTCTCACTTTTGAGAAGAAGCAGGCTTTTTAAACACAAAATACAAAACGACGCCCACAAATGCAAAGACAATAAAAGGAATGGTATAGCTAGTCGCAATTTCCTCAATATTAATCCAGTTTTCTTTTAGCTGAATCCCTAAATAGACAAATAGTATGGACCAAGGAACCATTGCTAAAATGGTTAAGAACGTGAATTTCCAAAACGACATTTTTGCAATGCCAGCTGGAATAGAAATAGCATGCCTAACCACCGGTACAAATCGAGCGGTAAATACAATTCCTGTTCCATATTCCTTAAACCATTTTTCTGAAACATCTAGGTGTTTTTCACGAATAAATAAATACTTTCCATACTTTTGTAAGAATGGACGTCCACCGTAAGCTCCGATCCAATATAAAAACCATTGAGCAATCGTTCCACCAATTATTCCAGCGATAACTGCTCCCCAAAACGTAATAATTCCTTTCGTTACCATGTAGCCACCGTATGCTAGTACAATCTCACTCGGGATTATTTCAACCATCAACCCCAATGCAATGCCAATGTACCCAAAGCTTGTCAGCAGCTCTAAAAGATCTGTTAAAAACGCTCCCATGCCTCCACCTACTTCCTTATTGTGGTCAAGCTCTATGACACTATCATATTAACGTTTTTACTTATGTATAACTTTTCTCCACACGAAAAAGAGTTTGGGACATAACAAAATGATTGCTTCTAAGAGACGAACAATAGCTGTTCCAATCTTTTTGGTTTGTCTGAACACGTTCGTTCCATTGCGCTACGGCCACTCGCTTTCCGCGGGGAGGAACCTGAGCTTCCTCGCTGCGCTGCGGGATCTCAGTTTTCCCTCTCTTTCCCGCAGGAGTCGAGTGTCCTACGCTCCATTCCACCCTGTTTCCAACATTGTTTTCACAATCAACCAAAAAACCTGAACGATTAAAAGTGAGAAACTCTCAATCGTTCAGGTTTATCATTGGCTGAATTACTTATGTCCCAGCCTCTTCTAAGCTTGCACAGGTTCTGTTTTTTCATGATTAACAAGCGCATGATTTTCCCATGCTCTGCTTTTCCAGCGAAAGAACATAATAACGGCTCGCGTCCACTCATCTGCAGCAATTGCTAACCAAATGCCCGCAAGCCCCATATCTAAATGGAACACAAAGAAATAGCCAAGCGGTAAGCTCATGAGCACCATTGAAAACAAGCCAATAAATAATGGATATTTAGCATCACCAGCTGCGCGCAGAGAATTAATTAGGACAATATTCATTGTTCGCCCTGTTTCTAGCACAATACTTAGCACTAAAACCGTAGCACCTAGCGTAATGATTTGTTCATTATCTGTAAATAAACTCATTAGTTTTGTTCGAAACGAAATAACAAGCACTACCATTCCAAGCGTAACCCCTACAGCCCACTTTACACTGTGCCAAACGCGCGTATAGGCTTCATCTTTTTCGTTCCCACCTACTAATCGGCCTACAATAATGGATGTTCCAATTCCAATAGCGATGGCAAACAAGTAAATAAACATTGAAATATTGGTAGCGTACTGCCTAGCTGCTAACGATTCTGAGCCAAGATACGTTGCATAATATAAAAAGACAATTTGACAACCTTGATACATGACTTGCTCAAATGCTGATGGAAGGCCAATCTTTAAGATTTTCCCCATATATTCTTTTGATAACGATAAATAGTACTGAACCTTAACTTTGTATTCCATCACTTGATATAGCAACCAGAAGAAAACCATCAATGCAAGCAAGCGGCTGACAACTGTTGAGATAGCAGCCCCCTGAACACCCATTTCTGGAAAACCAAACTTCCCAAAGATTAATAGATAGTTTCCAACAATATGGAATAAATTCATACCAAGAGATACAAACATAGCTTGTTTTGTAAAGCCATGAACACGGATGATAGCAGCTAACGAGTTAATAATCGCTTGTAAAAAAATAGCACCACCAACAATCGCTAAATAACTTTGCGCGTAAGCCAAAACTTCGCCTTGCAAGTTCATAGCAGCCATCATGCTGCGTGCAAACAATAAAAAGAACACGCTAATGACTATGCCAACAATTAAATTCATAGTAACTGCCAAAGCTGATATTCTAGCGGCTTCCATGTAGCGCTTTGAACCGATGTACTGAGCAACCACAATCGCCGCACCGTTCCCAATTACTTCTAAGATTAAAATCGCAATATGTAGGTATTGGTTTGCTGCTCCTACTCCTGATACCGCGTCATCGGAAAGCGCGCTTAGCATAAACGTATCGGCAATTCCCATCAGCATAAAAAGAAAAACTTCTAAAAAAATAGGCCATGTTAAAAAGAATAGATTTAGCTTTTCTCCAGAGCCCTTTTTGACCTCAACAGCGGTCATACCCTCACCCTCTTTACCGATATCCTTTTTCAACCAAATCGTATCTTAACACACTTTCTCACTACATGCACTACCCTTTTCACCTATTTTTTTCGACATTCGAAAGTTTTTCAAATAAAGAGAAAGAGGATGGGACATAACAAAACAAATTTTCAAAAATATCAACACTCCCTTTTCTCACCTCTTTAGTTACCTGAACAAGTTCGTTCCACTGCTCTACGGCCACTCGCTTTCCGCGGGGAGGAACCTGAGCTGCGCTGCGGAACTCAGTTTGCCCTCTCTTTCCCGCGGGAGTCGAGTGTCCTACGCTCCATTCCACCCTGTTTCCAACATTGTTTTCACAATCAAGAAAAAACCTGAACGATTAAAAGTGAGGAACTCTCAACCGTTCAGGTTTATCATTGGCTGAATTACTTAGGTCCCAGCCTCTTTTTATCAATTATTTCGTTAACTGCTTAACTAACTCTGCAAAGACGGACATCGCATTAGCAATAGCATCTGGTTTTAAGAGATCAACGTTGGTAGCTTTTAATAGTTCAAGCGGATAATCCGAGCTCCCGCTTCGCAAAAATTGTAAATACGCTTCTTTTGTTCCTTTTTCCTTTTTAATAAGTCGATCAGCAATATCAATGGCTGACACAAAGCCTGTCGCATACTTATAGACATAAAATGGACGGTAAAAGTGAGGGATTCTAGCCCATCCATATTTGGTTTCTTCATCTGCTACAAGACTTGGTCCATAATATTGCTTCATTAAATCGGCATACACTTCATTAAATACCTCAGCATTTAACGCCTCTTGTTTCTGTGCTTTTTCATGCGTAATTTGTTCAAACTCGGCAAACATCACCTGCGTGAAGAAGGTTCCTTTAAACTGATCAATAAAGTGATTTAATAAGTACTTTTTCTCTTCTTCTGTTTTAGCCCGCTCAATTAAATAACGAATTAAAAGAACTTCATTGACCGTCGATGCCACTTCCGCTACAAAGATTGAATACCCAGCTTTAATTTGAGGCTGATACTGGTTTGAATAATAGCTATGCATCGCATGGCCCATTTCATGAGTAAGAGTAAACAAGCTTGATAAATCATCTTGATGATTCAATAAAACGAATGGATGAACGCCGTATAAACCTAAGTTATATGCTCCTGAGCGTTTCCCTGGTGTTTCTCTTACATCAATATATCGCTTTTCTTTAAAGCTCTTTAACGTATTGACATATTCTTCACCGAGTGGATACAAGCTCTCCAACATTGTTTCATATGCTTTATCATAGGGAATCGTTAGCTTATGATTTTTCACTAACGGGACACTTAAATCATATTGACGAAGCTCTGATAACCCAAGCTCTTTTTTTCGAATGTCCATATAATCATACAACGGCTGAATATGTGCTTTTGTTGTTTGGATTAAATTCTCATATACCTCTTTTGGAACATTATCTGAAAATAGCGCTCTTTCTAAAGTAGATGGATACTGCCTAATTTCAGACGTTGTTTTTGTATTTTTAATCGCTGAGCTTAACGTTGAAGCAATTGTATGTTGCAAATGCATGTACGGCTTGTAGTAAGCTTGGAATGCTTCTTTTCGCTTCTCTCGGTTTTTATCCTCAATTAACTTGCTATACATCCCTCTTGTTAATGTCACCTTTTCACCAGAATCAGTCGTTACTTCACCAAAACGAATGTCCGCATTATTAATCATCCCAAATGTCTGACGAGGAGAACCTAGCGCATCCCCCATTTTCGATAAAATTTCTTCTTGTTCCTTGCTTAACACGTGCTTTTTATACCGATACGACTCAAATAACGAATCCTCAAAATAAGCTAATTCTTTTACTTCGTTTATGTATGATTTAAGCGTAGATTCATCTAGTGATAATAAAAATGGCATAAAAAATGAAGTGGCGCTGCTTATTTTTTGACCTAAGTGGCTAGCTTTATCTAAAAGTGCCTGAGAAGCTGAAACTCGTGTATCTAAGTCATGTTGTAAAAACGCATATACATATAGTTTGCTATATTCATAGGTCATTTCTTCCTTTAAGTTTAAAAATTGATACAACTCTTCAGCACTTGAAATGTTTCCGTTAAAGCTATTTAATTCAGCCACCTTTTCTTCAATAAGTGCATACTGTACATGCCATTCCTCTATATTTGGATAAATGTCAGCTAAATTCCAAGTTTCTTGAACTGGTACATTCGTTCGATTTCGATAGGTTTTCATTCTTATTCCTCCCTAAATAAGTTCAATTACAACGGGACAATGATCACTTCCCAAAATGTTTGAGTGAATATCCGCACGCTTTAATCGACTTTTCAGCTGCTCTGAAATTAAAAAATAATCAATGCGCCATCCAATGTTTCGCTCTCTCACCGTACTCATATACGACCACCATGTATACATACCTTCTTGGTTTGGGTGAAGATAACGAAACGCATCAACAAATCCTTCCGCTAACAGTTGCGTCATTTTTTCTCGTTCTTCTGTTGTAAAACCTGAATTTCCTTTGTTGCTCTTGGCATTTCGTAGGTCTAGTGGTGTGTGAGCAACATTTAAGTCACCGCAAAAAACAACCGGCTTCTGCTGGTTTAGCTCTATTAAATAGCTTCTGACTGCGTCTTCCCACTCCAGTCGATAAGCAAGTCGAGTTAAGTCTCTTTTCGCATTTGGCGTGTACATTGTGACTACAAACAGCTCTTCAAATTCAAGCGTAATGACTCTTCCCTCTAAATCTTCAAAATCACGTATGCCATACGTGACGCCTAAAGGCTTTTTCTTTGTAAAAATGGCCGTTCCAGAATACCCTTTTTTTTCAGCATAGTTCCAATATTGATGATATCCTTCTGTTACTAAATCGATTTGGCCTTCTTGAAGCTTTGTTTCTTGAATACAAAATAGATCTGCGTCCACTTCGTGAAAATAGTCCATAAAGCCTTTTTTCACACATGCTCGTAACCCGTTTACATTCCATGATACTAATTTCATTTTATCAGTTGTTCTCCTTTAACTTATTCATCAGTACCTATCATTATGGCATATTCACGAAACGTAGAGAACAGATTTGCCTATATAACAAAAGGAACGTTCACAATTGAACGTTCCTTTTACATAAAACATGTTATTATTGAGCTTTCTTTAATTCCGTTGGCTGACTGTTCGCACCCACAACTGCTTGCTGAATGCGACCTTCTACCTTGTAATCAAATGGTTGCTGAAGCGTCTTTACATAAGCAATCGTAGCTTCTAAATCTTCAGGACCAACTTCCATATCTTTTGATAGTTCGCCGATTCCATATTTTGTATTGCCATACATATAGTTATTGACAACAACCGTATACTCTCTAGATGGATCTAAAGGCGTTCCATCAGGTAAAGTTAAATCAACTACTTTTAGCGTAGCTGGATCCCATGTGTAATGGAAGCCCGCAACATGAAAATCAAGTCCAGAAGCTGCAATTTGATTATTTAATACCGTTTCAAGATCAGCGCCTGAAAGGGTCACTTTGTTTAAGACATTTCCAAACGGTTGAATGGAGAACAAGTCACCAAACGTCACTTCACCGGCATCAAGCTGAGCACGCACACCGCCACCGTTCATTAAAGCAAAGTCAGAATTCATTGCGTACTTCATTCCATCAGCTAGTAAATTGCCTAACGCAACGTCTCCCACTTCACCGTTTGTCGGGTATCCTTTAGGTAATGTTGTTAATGATTCACCAACAACTTCTGCTTTGATTGGAGCCGTTTTTTCTTCATACTTGTTTAAGATAGCGGAAACCGCAGGGTCTGGTGTATAGTCCTTTTGGTATACAGTCACAACTTCTGCTTGTTTCTTACTAATGTCTCCTGTTGCAGGGTCGATTTCAATGTCTACATCCGAAAACGCAGAGCCGTATGAATACGCTTGAACGATTAATTTATTGTCAACGACTTGATTGACTTTTGCATGGTTATGAGCAGCAAAAATTACGTCTACTTCGTCATCTACCTTTTCTGCAATATCAGCAGCATCAAAAGCATCTGTTCTTCCATTTTGTACAGAAGGGTTATGAGCTAGCACAGCGATTGCTTTCACACCTTGGTCTTTGAGCTCTTTTGTATACTTGTTAATCGCCTCTGCTTCATCAGTAATTTTTAACGTTTCGTTTCCTTTTTGAACAATCATTGAAGGAGTTTCTTGCGTCACAACTCCGATAAAGCCAATCTTTTGGCCACCTACTTCTTTAACTGCGTACGGATCGGTAATTAGTTTATTTGTTGACGTATCATATGCGTTAGCTGCCACAACAGGAAAATTCATACCATCGTATCCTGGATTGCCTTTTGGATGATCTCCACCTTTGATCATGCGGTGTAGCTCAGAAATCCCTTCATCAAACTCATGGTTACCAAGCGTACCTACATCAAAGCCCATCGCTTCCATTACTTCAACCGTTGGCTCATCTTGGAATAAAGCTGAAATAAGTGGGCTTCCACCAATCATATCTCCTGAATGAACTAAAAGCGTGTTTTCATTTTCTTTTTCACGCTGTTTCATTGCCGCTGCCGTGTACTCCATGCTACCAGCAAGAACACTTTGTCCATTTAGGGTTAATTTTGTATCCGTATCTAACTGACCGTGAAGATCGTTCATGCCTAATAGCTGAACCTTAACCGGATCTGTTGAAGTTCCACCGCTTAAGTTCAGTTTAAAGATTCCAAACCCTTGGTCATTTGTTTTATTTGTGTAAGAAATGTTGCTACCTTCTTTTACATAGCTTTCTCCTTTTGGAGATGATGTAAAGGTAACATTTGCTTCTCCTTTAATCGGTGCGATAGACCAATTGTTGTCAGCAGTTGGCGTAATTTCTTTTTGTTCTGTAATATAATCCATTAAGATTTGACGATTTTCATCCGCTGAATCTACCACTAGCTCGCTACCTTTAAGACCTGGGAAGTTTCCTCCTCCACTTGCACGGTAGTTGTTCGTTACAACGATAAACTCTTGGTTTAAATCGATTGGCTTGCCATTATAGGTTAAGTTCGTAACACGGCTTGAATTTGCGTTAATAACATTACCATTCCCATCGTATTTAGCTGGCTTTGTTACATCAATTTGATACTGAACCCCATCAATTACGTCGAAGTTGTATACAGGGAAGGAAGGATTTAAAAGTTCTTGCTCTTCCGATTTCCCTGGCGTAATTTGATTAAACTTTCCAGCTGACATTTCAATCCATTCTTTCACAACTGAACCTTTTACTTTGACTGCTTTCAACGTGTTGTCATACAAATACAAATCGCCCGCACTGCGAATAGTTAAGTCGCCTTTTTTAATCTCTGTAAATTCATTTACGCCATTTCGACCCGCTTTAAACGGAGCACCAACTGATAGAATTGGAAGGTCTTTGTATTCCGGCTTATTGTCCGCAATATATTTTTCTGCGTACCACTTTTGAGCATTTGTTACAACTTGAATAGATGGGTCATCTTGAACCAGCGCAAAGTAGCTGTGAATATCATCCGTTGTTTTACCGATTGGCGTATTTACGTAGTTCACTGTGTTCATATGATCTTTTTGAATCGCTTTTAAAATCTTTTTATCAGATTCCACCGTGCTTTGCGTTACTGTTTTTCCTGTTTGTGGATCTTTTACATCTTTATAAATCTCTCTTGTTGAAGACTGTGAGTTTATAACAGACCACTTGCCCTTTTTCTTTTCTAAAGACAGGTCAATTAAGCCGAGAGAACCTCCGCCGTACCCTGCTTGTACAGCTGGCACACCGTTAATTGTTCCTTTTGCATTATCTACGCCTGGAAGCGGCTTTTTATTTACGTCTAAGAATAGACCATCAAGCGCTGCTTCTGTTTTTGCCGGGAACACTTTATGCGTATGAGAGAACGTAATCGCATCGATGCCTTTTACTTCACTTAGGGCATAAATCGTATCTTCGGAGTTATCTTTGTTGCTGCTAAATCCAGAATGAGCAAGGGCAATGACAACATCCGCTCCCTTTTTCTTCATTTCTGGTACAAACTTGTTCGCTGTGTCTACAATATCTTTCGTAATGACTTTACCATCTAGCTTTGCTTTATCCCACTCATTAATTTGTGGAGGGACAAAGCCGATAAAACCTACTTTAATAACGTGCTTCTTTCCGTTCTCATCCACAACTTTTTTATTCACAATTTTGTAAGGAGTAAATTTATTTTTATCATTTTTAGGATTGTTATCGTGATCGTCAATATATACGTTGGCGTTAATATAAGGAAAGTCAGCGTCATTATAAGCTTCTTCCAAATAATCTAAGCCGTAGTTAAATTCATGATTTCCTAGAGTCGCAACATCATAGTCCATTTCGTTCATTGCTTTAAAGACAGGATGAACTTCACCTTTTTTAAGTGGTTTTACCGTCGCTTTATATGTACCTAACGGTGTCCCTTGAATTAAATCACCATTATCAACTAATAAACTGTTTTTCACTTCGCTGCGCGCTTGCTTAACAAGCGAAGCCGTCTTCACTAATCCTACTTTTTCATAAGGAGCATCTTTGTAATAATCATAGTTTAATAGATTCGTATGAATATCAGTTGTTTCCATTAAGCGCATTTTGACAATTGAATCTTTCTTTCCTGGATGCTTCTCTTTTTTTCAGATGAATTCTGGTGGTTCTCATGATTACTAGAAGCAGATACAGTTGTTGTTACAAGAGGCATTGATAATAACGATAACGCCAAAGAGGTTGATAATATTTTTTTCGCTTTGTTGTGTTTACCCTTTTTCATGTATCATTCACCTTTCAAGTAGATTAGTAGACTGTTCAAAAATAGTATAGCAGAAAAGATTTTAAATAAGTTGTAAATTTTTTGACTTGTTCGTAAATAATCTTTTACACGTCGTTAACATACCTACATTTTGGAAATAAAAGGGGAAATGATAGGTATTTTAAATCATTTTATTTTTCGGATTTTTTGTTAGAAAACCTATCCATATACCCTTAACTCTGTCATACTCTCTGACAAACTACAGAAAAATCTAAAATCCTACAAAAATATTAGCTTCTTCGACAAACCAAAAAATTTTATGGTCTATTGGGGTTTTATATTCCAAAAAGAATAACAAAACTCTTAAATAACTATATTAAAAAAGCAACAACTTAAAATCTATCTGGTTAGATTGCCTTCCATCAACTAGTTATTTTTACTTATTTTTCATTATGCAGATAAAAAAGAGAACCTAATGTTTTATTTTAGGTCCTCTTTTTCATTTATAGCTATTTAAAATCTGCTTGTAAAAGCTGTATTTCTTGCTCTACTAACGAAACAAATCGTTCGTTTTCTTCAATTTCAAATATGTGAATCGATTTTTGGAGACAGGATAGCCCTTCTTCACTTTTGCCAATTTTATATAAGGACTCACCTACCTGATAATGTAGCTCTCCCAATAAATATAGAGTTTCATGCTTTACACAGAGCTCTAGACCAAGTCTTCCGTACTTAATTGACTTTTCATAACGCTCCATATCACACAGCGCTTTTGAAAGTCCATAGAGAATGCGAATTTTTACAAGCGGATCTTTTAATTTAGGAAGAAGCGTAATATGTTGTAGAGCTTCCATATACGCACTAAATGCTTTTTTCAAATCTCCTTCTTCCTCATAAATGATGGCAATGCTGTTCAAGATTGCAATTTCTTTTTCAGAATAAAAATGTTCACTTGTGCGAGTAAACGAAATAGCTCGCTCTAATTTTTCTAGAGCTGTTGGAAAAGAGTGATGAATATAATAATCACAAATCGCTTCGTGCCATAAAAAGAACTGAGCATGAAACGGATCTTGAAACATCGGGTTTTTCTTTTCTTTGTTTACTACATGCAACACCATTTCATAATTTCTCTTGCGAATATAATAGCGAATGGTCTCTTTAATTTCTTTGGAATAGTCATTAGGAGTTAACTCTCCTACTTCAAAAAAATAATTCATAGATACGCCTAGACGCTTTGATATTTTATATAAAATGTCACCCTGAATTGCTTTTGCTCCTGTTTCATACAAATCAAGTTCTTCTTTGGAACATATCCCGTCAGAAAGTTCTTCTTGAGATAACTTGGCTATATTTCTTAGATTTTGAATAAGTTTTCCTACATGCTGTCTGTCGTTCAAGAAATCACCTTATTTATTATCAATAAAACCTGTTTAAACAACGTTCTATCATATTTTATAAGTCTATTGTACCATTTTATTCATTTTTGAATCAACAGAAACAAGAAAATAATTCCAAACAAAAAGCAATATTCATAGCTTTACACTGAGATTAAGCATGATATATACTCCTCGTTTAAAAACAAAAAATGAGGGTATTTTATTCATAAAACAACTGTTACTTAAGGAGTTGAAAATTTTGATTATTATTTACTTAAGCCTTGCACTTATAATTGTCTCTGCTTGCTTTTTCATTTATCGCGTAATTTCCTTTAAAAAAGAAATTACGCCAACTATGGATCAAATGACGACAGCAAATGAAACGATTCAACAGGGCATCTCTTCTATACAATACCAATCAAATCAGTTATCAGAAACTCAGGCTGTCATAATAAATGATATTGCTTATAAACAAGCAGCATTCTTATATACAATCGATACGTGTAAAAAAGTAGTTAAAAAGAGACTGAGACATAAGTAGTTCAGCCTCTACTATACCTGAACGATTGAGAGTTCATAACTTTTAATCGTTCAGGTTTTTTGGTTGATTGGGAAAAACTAGTTTGGAAACAGGGCGGAATGGAGCGTAGGACACTCGACTCCTGCGGGAAAGAGAGGGAAAACGGAGATCCCGCAGCGCAGCGAGGAAGCTCAGGTTCCTCCCCGCGGAAAGCGAGTGGCCGTAGCGCAATGGAACGAACGTGTTGAGACAAATCAAAGAGATGGGAACAGCTAGTGTTCGTCTTTTAGAAGCCATCATTTTGTTATGTCCCAAACTCTTTTCCTAATTAACCGTTATTTCGTCATTTTTTGTAACAGGAGAAATCGTTCGATCTTGATGATATATAGCGTTAATCTCACCGCCAATTACCAGAATTAATCCCGTTAAGAATAACCATAGCATTAGCACAATGACGCCTCCTAAGCTTCCATAAGTAGCTGAATAGTTACCAAAATTACTGACATAAAATGAAAAGCCAAGAGACGTGAGCTGCCACAGAAGCGTTGCTGCCACAGCACCAGGCCATACGTGTGCAAAAGGAAACTTTTTATTCGGCGCTAATCGGTATAACATAGATAACACAGCAATCATAATTGTGATCGCTACAATCCATCTTAAAACGCTTAAAAATGTCCCAAAGCTAGTTGGCAGCCCCCAGCTTACTAAAGCTTTTAAAATAACACCGCCAAATACAGGTAAAATAAGTGCAATTACAAGTGTTAAAATCAATCCAATTGTTAGCAGTATCGATAAGCCACGCACTTTTATAAACGAGCGAGTTTCTTTTACATTATACGCTTCATTCATCGCTCGCATAAATGCGTTCATTCCATTTGATGCTGACCAAATTGTTCCTAAAATACCGATTGTTAATAAGCCACCATTTGGGTTATTAATAAACTGAACAACATTTTCTTTAAATATATCTGCTGTTTCAGCTGGCATAGCACTTTCTAACACCTTTATCGCATCGTTTGCATCAAGGGATAAATAAGGTATGATGGATAACAGTAAAATTAGCATCGGAAACAGCGAAAGCATGTAATAATACGCTTGTTCTGCCGCAAGCCCAGTTGCATTATCTTCTTTAATTTCAGTTATTAGTTTTTTTACAAAACCTACGATTCCTTGCATTGAATCCCCCATTCCTTCACTTACTCAACTCTTTAATTCCCGATTTTCCTCTTCTTTAATCCTTTTTCTATTCTTCTCTTTGAAGAGGTAGCGTACAACATCGAAACGATCCTCCTGATTTAATAATCTCAGAAATATCAATTTCAACCACTTCAAACCCTCTCATACGAAGGGTTTCATTTACTTGATTATTTACAGGTAAACTAATAAGCGTTTTATTCCCAATTGAAAATACGTTCGTCCCCAATGTAAACTGCTCTTTTTCGGTTACTTCAATTAAGTCAAATCGTTCTTTTAATAATGCTATTTCCCTTTTATCAAGAGCCTCGGGATAAATTAACGCTTCTGTTTTAGAAATAATATTGAAAACGCAATCCAAGTGCAAATAACCGTCTTTAATAGGAATGGGTATAACATTCATATGCGGAAGTTGTTCTTGGACCTGCTTAATAGCCTCCGTGGTCGTTCTCCCACTCACGCCAATGTAAATGTCTTTTCCATCGATAATTACATCGCCGCCTTCAATTGAGTCACCCTTTACTTGATAATAAGATAGGTTATGATTGTTCAACCATTCTGTCAAATAAGCTTCTTCACCTTCACGAATATCGCTTCCCATTTTGGAAACAAGAACCGCGTGGCCAAGTACATATCCAATGTCTCGTGTAAACACTTGTTCTGGAAACCTTTTGTCTGCTTTTAGCTCAATGACGTTAATTCCTTGTGTACGAAGGTACTCTACAAATGTTTTATGCTGCTTACTAGCTTTGGTTTCATCAATATTTTCTCCAGCATAATGCTTTTGTGTTTCATTAATTATTTCTTTAATTTCCATATATGTAGGAGGACAAACAATTACTTCTTTTAAAATGCCGTATTCCGTTTGACAAACGGAGGATTTTTCTAGATTCATCAAAACACCTACCCAAATAATTGTATAGTGTAGTGTTCCTTTTTTATGAAGAAAATAAACAAGTTTTTATTTCTTACAACCAGCAATTAATTTGCTACTAAAAGTGCCAAATAACTTCTATTTGTATCATTGTTTGTTATAAAATAGGCTAGTAGTTATATAGAAACGGAGGTTATTATGGAAAAGCTATCTACAATTTTATATCGATATCGTAAACTTTTTCTAGCTATGTGGCTTGTTTTGATTGTTACATTTGGTTATTTTGCTCTGAAACTCCCATCTGTTTTGGGAGGTAACGGCTTTGAGATGGAGGGTGAATTTAAACAAACCCAACAGCTTCTTGTTGATGAATTTGACGTCAGCGAATCTCAAGCGATTGTTTTGTTTGAAAAGAAAGATGACGTCTCATATGAAGAGCTTATTAAGAGCGCAAGCAATTACTTAGAGAAAATTAATACAAAGGACTATGTGTTAAAGATTGACGCTCCTTCTCTAGATAGTAGTACAATTGATGGCAACTTTGCGTATGGCATTATTCACTTCAACAAAGCAGCTGTCGATTTAGATAATGAAATTAATGAGCTTCAAGATATTCCAATTGAAAATGATGAAATTAGAGTGAAGCTAACAGGCGAACCTGTTATTGTTCAGGATATGAATACAGCTAGCCAAAAAGATTTAGCAAAAGCTGAAGCAATTGGAATCCCTGTAGCACTCATTGTTTTATTACTTGCTTTTGGTGGCGTTATTGCAGCTGGCATTCCTTTAATTATTGGTATCGTGACGGTTATTACCACAATGGGAATTGTCTATTTCTTTCATCATGTGACACCATTGTCAATCTTTATCTTAAATGTTGTACCGATGATTGGATTAGCTTTAAGTATTGATTTTGCCCTTCTATTTATTAATCGTTTTAAAGAAGAGCTCGTACATAACAGCGTAGAAAACGCTGTGAAAAAGACCATTCAAACTGCTGGGCGCTCGGTCATTTTCTCCGGATTTTGCGTATTTATTGGGCTTGCTGGAATGTTATTCATACAAGTAGACATTTTCCAAAACGTAGCGTTAGGAGGTATGGCGGTTGTATTTGTAGCTGTCTTATCAGCGGTTACATTACTGCCAGCTATTTTAGCAATGCTTGGCGAAAAAGTAAATCGCTTGCGTATCCTGCGCACAAATGATCAATCGGGTCAATCAAAATGGCGTTCTTTTGCTCATTTTGTAATGAAACGACCGGTCATTATGACGCTCGTCTCCCTTGTTATTTTGTTAACAGCACTTCTTCCTATTAAAGATATGCAGCTGGAAATCCCATCTTCTGAAGCCCTGCCAGATAACTATGATTCAAAAAAGGCTTTAGAAGTTTACAATGAGCGTTTTACGGACGAAACAACCACCGATGTCTTCTTTGTGTTAAAAAGCAATGGTGATATGTTAGCACAAGGTTCTCTAAATGATGCCGTACCGTTTATTCATCAAATAGAAGATGATAATTTGGTCAGTAAGGTTGACTCTTTACCTACTGCATTAAAAGTAGATTCAGGGAAAGAACTTAGCCAACTATTGAACAACCAACAGTTAGAGACTCAAACTAAGCCAGCGGTTGAGTCATTTGTAAATAATGATTATATGCTTGTAAAAGTAACATTGGATACAAAACAAAGTTCCAACGAAGCAAAAGAATTTGTAAAGACGTGGGCTGCTAAAACACCAGGTGATCTTGAACTGTATGTAGGAGGATATCCAAAGTTTGAGCAAGAAATTTTTGATGAAATATATGAAAAAGCTCCTTACGGCTTATTGTTAGTTCTGGTATCTA
This sequence comes from Priestia sp. FSL W8-0001, assembly GCF_038050335.1. Classification (NCBI taxonomy): domain Bacteria; kingdom Bacillati; phylum Bacillota; class Bacilli; order Caryophanales; family Bacillaceae; genus Priestia; species Priestia sp. FSL W8-0001. The sequence continues at coordinate 1,862,815 of NZ_JBBPAL010000001.1, read as the reverse complement.
CGTATTTAATCCTTATGATTGCCTTTCGTTCTGTCTTAATTCCACTGAAAGCAATTATTATGAACATTTTAAGCTTAACAGCTACTTTCGGATTGCTTGTTTGGCTTTTCCAAGGGGGACATTTCGGCTTAACAGAGTCTAATATTGCCTTAGTCCTTCCCGTATTTGTGTTTGGACTAGTATTTGGATTAAGTATGGATTATGAGGTATTCTTAATTTCACGCATTCATGAAGTGTATGAACAAACAGGCGATAATAACTTAGCAACTGTTGAAGGGTTAGCTTCAACTAGTAAAATTATTACAAGTGCCGCTCTCATTATGATTGTGATTACAGGTGCATTTGCGTTTACTGGCATTACACCTGTCAAACAAATGGGCGTTGGTATCGCGCTTGCTATCTTTATTGATGCTACGGTTGTTCGGATGCTGCTTGTCCCTTCTCTTATGAAGTTATTAGGCAATGCAAACTGGTGGTTTTTTGGTAAAAAAACTACCAAAGCAAACACACAGCTAAATAAATAAAAAAATGAGGCTGGGACATAACTAGCCAAAAATAATGAAAAAGGGTTCTCATCATCGCATTTTGATGATGAGAACCCTTTTTTGTTGATCTGTTTGATTGGTCTATGCACATTTTACGCTGGAGGCGATGTACTTTCGTACATTCACCGCCATGAACGCAAACCCTAATTCGTTTTTCACGTTCTCTTTGCCTCTTACGGACATTCGAGTGAAACGCAAATTAGCCTTCAGATATCCAAAAACTGGTTCTACGTCAATCTTACGTTTTCCGTAGATTTTACCCGTTTTTTCTTCTGAAAGCAGCTGTTGAATGCTTTTCTTTTGTTGTTCCCACTTTTCGTTATAATGGATTCTTCGGTTCTTTCCTTCCTTCGCCTTCGTACATTGTGAACGAAAAGGACAACCTGAACAGTCTTCACATTCGTACACATTGAATAACCTTGTAAATCCGTAACGGTCTGTGCGATGCGATTTGTAACGAAACGTCAACTTATTCCCGTTGGGACAAGTAAAGGAATCATCTTCTTCATGATAATCCCAATTCGCTGTCTGAAATGGGTCATTCTTAACGCGTTTTTTCTTCTCTTTTCGATACATACTATATGTGATAAGAGGCGTACGCTTTCTGTTCTGCACATCGAGGTAATTCTCTTCACTTCCATATCCCGCATCTGCGACAATATAGTCTGGGAGTTCGAAGTAGTGATGTTCAATTGCGTCAAGAAACGGACAAAGTGTTCGTGTGTCCGTTGGATTTGAAAAGACATCGTAAGCAAGTGTATATTGACCTTCTGTCGCAATTTGCACATTATACCCCGCCTTCAGTTGGCCATTCTTCATGTAGTCATCCTTCATACGCATAAACGTGGCATCATGATCTGTTTTTGAATAACTATTCCGTTCGTTAAAAATCTCCATGTCTTTTTCATACTTTAACTTACGTTTCACAAAGTCTTGAAATTGCTTATACGCTTTCTTCGGTTCTTTTCTGCTTGATCGCAGTTGTTTTCGTTCATCGGCATCTTCACTTGCTTCAATTTCTTTTGTCAACTCTTCAACCTTTTCTTCTAATTTTTTAGTGATTAGAGATAATTCTTCAACAGAAAGTTCGTCCGAACTTTCTCGTTCGATCTGTGGAATAATTTCTCTTTCTACTAGTTCGTCATACAGCTGGGTTGATTTCTCCAAGAGGCTCGCACTATACTTTTCGATTGATTTGCGCCAGACAAATGTGAACTTATTGGCATTTGCTTCAATCTTCGTTCCATCAATGAAGATTGCTTCATTATCAATCTCGTTCTCTTGAATAAGCTGACATCGAAACTGGACAAAGCACTCACGAAGAAGCACTTGAACTTCTGGGTGAACACGAAATCGATTGATTGTCCGATAGCTCGGTTCGTAACCTTGAGCTAGCCACATCATACGTATACTATCTTTGAGAAGCGCTTCAATTTTTCTTCCTGAAAAAACTGACTGTGTGTAGGCACATAAAATGATTTTCATCATCATGCGTGGATGGTAAGCAGGACACCCCGTTTTCTGTAAGAAGCCGGCAAAGGCTTCATCTGGAATATGTTCAACGAGATGGTGAACGGCGAAGGCAATATCATTTTCTTGTAATTTTATTTCTAAATCTAAAGGCAAAACCACTTGATTCATGTTATAATCTTTAAACATAAGGACCCTTCTTTCCGATAAGATTTTGTATGGTAACTTTATTTTATCAGAAGTGGTCCTTATTTTAATGTAAAAATAAACAAAGCCGGTGAAATTTTACTCGTCGTAAAATTTCACCGGCTTTTTCGGTTCAGAGGAGGGTTTTGTCCCAGCCTCATTTTTGGATAGCAAACAAATCCTCTAAGCGATCACTCATATAACGATATGAATCTTCAACGCCTAAGTTATAGAACTCGACAGCTATTTTATCAATGAAGAAATCAAGCAGTAAGCCCGCTGCTAACTCTCCAATTTCTTCATCACGTTCATTTAAAAAATACGTTTGAATTTCTTCAATTAATACTTTCTTTTTTTCTTTTGATATTGTCAAAGACTTGCTCATCCTTGTCTTACCGTTGCGTAAGCAATGATGCCTTCTTCGTCATCTAACTCTAATTCTAAACCTGTTGAGAATGGATCAATGTTCATCTGCGTATCTAACCACAAGCGCAGTGCCTCAATGATATTTAACGTAATATGGACCTGCTTTCGATCATTTACGTATGACTCAGCTGAAAAGCCATAGTCGTCATCATACATCAATTCGACCTCAACTTCCTGAGGCTGCACCTGCTTTTTATCAGCAATATACAGACACATTGCATTGATAATGTCCTGTTCCGAGATTTTTAGTTTCTCCAAGAGTTCACTTCCTGTTCTTTACGCTTGTTACGTTTAATGCTTTGAAATAGTCGAATGACGATTAAAATAAGAGCTACAATTGCTAATGCATTAATTAAGAAGCCGATTACTGGACCTAATGCACCTAAATTTCCTAACATACTACCAAATAGTAATCCTGCAAGTCCACCGAATAATAGTCCTTTCATTAAACCACCACGGTTAGTACTTGCTGTGTTCGTTGATTTTGAGTTATTTGTTGTGTTGTTCTTTTGATTTACAGAAGAATTGCTGTTTGTATTATTGTTGTTCTTAAACATGCTTGGTTGATTGCTGTTTCCGCTATCAAAAGAACGCTTTCCTGATTTATAACCTTTTGCACTTACAATGGTTGAGCTATCTTGAACCAATGCTCCACCTATTGGTGAAAACATAATCGTAAGCGTTACACAAGCTGCTAATACTTTTTTTAACATGAATTTTTGCCCCCTACTATTAGTTACATACGTAAAATTTTCTACGTAACTTGTACTACGTTTCATCGTATCAAAAGGTTTCATTTTTTTATATAAAAATGAAGTAATTGCCCAAAAACGTTCACAATCTTATGATTGGTTACCTACTTAATCAAAAAAGCTGCTTATATCCATGTTGCAAAGAATATGAGCAGCTTCTACAAACCTCGTATTTTATTAGTCAATTACTTTTGGATTGTGAATAACCTGTAACTCTTTCGTTGCTTGTTGCATTTCACTTTTACAAAGCGGGCACGTTGGTTGGTCACCGCTCTTAAAGTTATCGCGAACCCAACACTTACAACTATCTGACGTACATTCCCATACTTTAGTTTCTTCAATTACAGCTGGTTCAACATTTTTTCGGTTATACATAGACATAATCTCCTTTTAAAGTAATCTATTATCCGTCTTCATATGGGTATCATCATGAGTTTATTAAAATGGAGCATATCGGTAAATGACCTATCTTGAAGAATTTAATATTATCATGAGAGAAACGAATCAAAGATGGAGTTTTATTATAAGATTATAAGCGTATGTTTAACATAAAGCATATACGCTTAAATGAGGATACAATAGTAAAAAAATTACGTGTTTTTATTATAGCAGAGTTTAGAAAAAAATTCAATAATACTATATTTTTAGGAATTTGACAACTATATTTTATTCATTGCACAAAAGAAACTCAGCATCTCTGCTGAGTTTCTTTACATAATTATTTTTATGATATTAGCGTACTTGACCATTTCCGCTCATTACATATTTAATTGTTGTTAGTGCCGGCAAGCCCATTGGTCCTCTTGCATGAAGTTTTTGAGTTGAAATTCCAATTTCCGCTCCAAAACCAAGCGCTCCACCGTCTGTAAAGCGAGTCGAAGCATTATGATAAAGAGCTGCTGCATCTACTAACGCCATAAACTTTTTCACAACATTTTCATCTTCTGTAATCACAGCCTCTGAATGCTTCGTGCCATATACTTCAATGTGTTCAATTGCTTCATCTACGTTTGAAACAACCTTCATCGCAATTGCAAGGCGTAAATATTCCTCTGCCCAATCTGCTTCTTTTGCTTCTTTGGCACCAGGAATTGTAGCAAGTGTGCGCTCGTCACCAAACACTTCAATATTAAAGTCTTTAAACGCTTGAATTAAACGGTCGCTGTTTTGCTCAAGCCACTTTTCATGAACTAATACCGTTTCAGCTGCGTTACATACTGCTGGGCGATCCGTTTTAGCATTGATTAGAATCGAAATAGCTTTTTCAACATCTGCGTGTTCATCAATATAAAGATGACAATTCCCTACTCCTGTTTCTAATACAGGAACCGTCGCATTATTTACAACAGCCTGAATCAATGATGCACCGCCGCGTGGAATTAATACGTCAATATGCTCTTTCATCGTGAAGAGCTGCTGCGTTGCTTCACGATTTGTACTCGCAATAAATTGGACAGCTTCTTTAGGAATTTCTGTTTTATCTAATGCTTTATGCATGACTTCGACAATCGCTTTGTTGGAATGAATTGCAGAAGAACCACCTTTTAACACAATCGCATTACCTGATTTTAACGCAAGACCTGTAGCATCAACCGTTACGTTTGGTCTCGCTTCGTAAATCATTCCAATTACTCCAAGTGGAACGCGAACTTGTTTAACATTTAAACCATTTTCAAGCGTCCACTCTGTTAAAATATCTCCTGTTGGATCATCAAGCTTCGATACCTGCCTTAGTCCATCTGCAAAATCTTTTACACGTTCAACAGATAATGCTAAACGATCCATTAGCGCATCATCAAAGCCTTTTTCTTTTCCATTTTCTAAATCTTTTTCATTTGCTTTTAAAATGTTATCCGTGTGCTCTTCAAGTACATCTGCAATTGTTAAAAGCGCTTTGTTTTTTTGTTCTGTTGTTAATAGACTAAGCTGCTTTGCACCTTTTTTAGCTAACACCGCTTGTTGCTTAACCGAAATATCTTCCTTTACCTGTACCACAAAATCACTCCTGGATAAGATTTACAATATTTTTTTTAATATTATGATTATTTTTGTTACATCATTATACCATAGATTTGTCGTTCTTCGATTGTTTAATTAAAGGCCTACCGGAATCGGAATTTCGACGTGACAAACCATTCCTTCACTGTCAACAACGGGTTCATTCATTTCTTGGTTTTGAGCTAATTCTTCTGAAGAATAATTCGAAACACCTAATGCAAGCTCTTGCTCATCAACATCTAAGATTCGAACAACGGAGTCTTCTTCAAAGTGACCTTTTATAAACTTAATGTGTTCTCGTAGCAGCGGCTTCTTTTCTTCCACAATCGCCGTTTTTGCTTCGTCTTTAATTACTATTTCCCCTTCAGGCCCTGAGTTAAACGCAATCCACTGTTCTTTTTGACTTAAGTTAACAGCGTCTTCTCCTGCTTCGAAATACGTTCCAAATGCTTCACCCAACACCGCTTCTGTTAAAATGTTTGGAACGCCTGCTTTTCCTAGGAATGAAGGAATTCCTGAAGCCATTGAAATTTTAAACGCATCAATTTTTGAGCGCATACCACCTGTGCCAACTGAGCTTCCAGAGTCTCCAGCACCTTCTTCAATTTCTGGCGTAATTTCAGATACGTGTGATAATAGCTCCGCATCTGGATTTTCACGAGGATCTGCGCTATATAATCCGTCAATATCAGATAGGATGATAAGTAAATCTGAATCAACTAACCCTGCAACTTTAGCAGATAGCGTATCATTATCTCCAAACTTTAGACGATTAATAGTCACCGTATCATTTTCATTGACAATCGGTACAATTCCTCGTTCTAACAGTACGTTAATGGTATTACGTGCATTGTTATATCTGCTTTCGTCAGAGAAATCATCTCGTGTAATTAAAATTTGTGACGCGACGTAGCCATGAGATAAGAACAGCTCGGAGTATGCTTCCATTAAAAGTCCTTGGCCAATGGATGCGGCCGCTTGTTTTTCAGGTAATGAGCTAGGTCTTTCTAAACAACCAAGCTTTCTGTAACCTGCCGCTACTGCACCGGATGAAACAAGCAGTACCTCATGACCTTGATCTTTCAACTCGACTACTTGGTCAACAAGCCTCTCCAATTTCTTTCGGCTAATCTCACCGTGTGAACTTGTTAAAGAACTGCTGCCAATCTTAATTACAACCCGCTTCTTGCCATCGGGACTCATCAAATCACTCCTAGTTAATTCATTTCTTTTGTTTTATTGATTTATAAATATGAGGATAGTAACGAAGAATATGAAGTTATGGTTTATGCTTCGTTGGATACCTTTTCAAGCTGTTCACTCATTTCTTTTGAACGGTCTGATGCTCCTTTTACCGCGCGCATAATTGCCGTTCCGCCACCATGTTCTTCAAGGGCTTTCAAGCCTGCTGCCGTTGTGCCATTTGGAGACGTTACGTTTTCACGAAGCTCTGTTGGCGTTTCGTCACGCTCCATCATCATTCTTGCCGCACCGTATATGGTTTGGGCTCCAATTGCTCTGGCTACTTCTGGATCTAATCCTTCTTCTTTGGCTGCTTTTTCAATATGCTCCATTAAGAAATAAAAGTACGCTGGTCCACTACCGGCAATGCCCGTGAAAATATCCATTTGTTTTTCATCAATAACGTAAACTTGACCAATTGACGATAGCAGCTCTTTTGTTAAAATGACTGAATCCATTGCTGTATATTGTCCTGGAGATATTGCTGTAGCAGATTGTTGAATCATACTTGAGGTATTTGGCATCACTCGAACAACTTGTTGTTCTTCATGCAATAGATCTTCCATAAAGGCTGTTGAAATACCAGCTAGCACTGATAAAACAACTTGATCTTTAGTTATATTGGGTTTTAAAGAGGATAATGCTTGCTCAGCATCTTTTGGTTTCATTGCTAAGATGAACACGTCAATATCTGTTGTGTCTAAATCAACTCTTTTACTAGTTTGAACACCGTATTTGTTTTCCAATTCTAAAAGGCGTTCTTTATTGCTGCGATTTGTTACCACAATATTTTTCGCTGGAACAATATTAGAATGAATCATACCAGAAATCATTGCTTCTGCCATTGATCCTGCACCTAGAAAAGCAATCTTTTTTGTTTTGATCATCAAATCTCCCCTGTCAAATGTTCGTATTTTTGTTCGCGTTCTCTCAACGGTAACTATCGTAACATGCTCAAAATGGCTGTCAACCTGTCGACAAGGTAAAAATAACGCTGTCAGCACATAGTACAAAAGAAATGAAACCGGATACAAAAATATTTTTCAACAAATTTCTCTATTAGAAAATCCCCAAAAAATCGACTCTTTTCGCTGTATTAATGTTTATAGTTTTTATTTTAAGGAAAATGTTTTATTTGGATGTTACATACTATTTATAAAGAATTTTACGAAACGGGATGGGAACAGCTTGTGAGATTTGTTAAAATACGTATATGGATATTTTAGAATTTTTTTCTTTATTTACCGTATTTAAGAATTTTCAAGTGGAATTTCAGTTTGTAAATAATGATTGATTTTCTACTCAGTGACAGATGAAGAAAACTTTCGCTGACCATTAATTAATATATTTAAACTATCATCGGTAAAATTCACTCCTTACATATAGAAAGCAGAATCTCACCGGAACTTGGAGATCACAATATGAAGAACAAAACGCTTTCTACCATCTCATTATCTGAAATACACAACCCAAAAGCCATACATGTCGTAGGGATTGGGGCTTCGGCTGGTGGCCTAGAAGCAATTGAACAGTTCTTTGCGAATATGCCTTCTTCAAACGGCATGGCTTTCATTGTTATTCAACACTTATCGTCAAAATATAAAAGTTTTATGCCCGAGCTTTTAGCAAAAAAAACCAATATGAATATTGTTCAAATCGAAAACGGTATGACATTACAAGAAAATACCGTTTACTTAGCTGCTCCTCACTACTTTGTCACCTTGAAAGGCTCTGTAATAGAGACTCCATGTGAGACGTTGGAAGATTACCGAGATTATTTAAATGATCATCCTGTTGAAATTGTTGATCTTCAGCGTGATTTATTAATTGTCGTAACACAATTCTTGCGAGATAAAGAAGCTTTTTCATTAATTGAAGAACAAATCAATCAGTACTTTGAACCAACAAAGTACAATTCTTACCAAGTGAAAAAAAACATTCGTAAAATGAAGAGCTCGCAATTACTTCATTTGCTGTTGCCCATAGCCCAACAAGTATCTTTATTACGGACCATAAAGGTCAAATTAAATACATGAATCAAAAATTCACAGAATATAAAGTTGATTTTAAAGAAATGTTTGGTATGCACGTATACGATTTTTATACAAAGCAGCTGGGTTTAAATCGAAGTACTCAGCTTTTTCAGCTTCAATTACATCAGGATGAATAATCGTTAGTAAATCCAATACTGTCTTTATCAATTATGTCGGCTATATCGCTAACTGGTAAAAACATTTTGGTCACGCTTGGTGTAAAATCAATGATTTGTCCACTTTTATCCACAATAAATAACGGAACGGGAATAGCTTCAAGCGATAATGACGTCATATTCCCCCCCGATACAAGAGACTGCTTCAGTGCGTTTTCAAACAGCCACTGCTCAAATTGTTCAATCTCGTTAATAAATACGGTTTGTGTTGAACCGTATCCAGTTAAATCATAATGTTGCAATAACCTCCCCCCCTACTAACGCAGTAGGTGAATAGGTTAAACTTTCTATTTCGTTAATGTATTGCTTTAAGCTTGGCAACAAATGTACCTGTGAAATAGATATTCCAACAACTTCTGGCTTCCACTTTTCAATGCTGTTAATAGCGTATGGTAAAGGAAGATTAGCTCCTAAATTTTTCACTTCCCACCTATATTCTTCAAGCAAAGACGCCAACATTTTCAGGCCAATATAGTGTCCTTCTCCTTCGACACAAAAAAGCAAAGCACGCTTGCTTGGCAGCTTTTCTTTATTCACGGTAAACTGTAGTCGAGCAATTATATAATCACATGTTGCCGTAGCCAAATGTTCATCAGCAACTGAAATTTTATTCTCTTGCCACCATTGCCCAATCTGATACATGGTACTGATTAGACGATAAGTATCCACTAGGGACGAACCATTTTCTATATATGAACCCACAATCAACCAACTTTTTTTGTATCTTCCCTTCAACAAGTGATTTTGCTAATACTACGGGGGCGTGGTTGTCCAAAATGAACACATCCTTTCTCTTCTAGATAGAGAGCAAATCTTTTGGTAAAGCCTCTTTTTCACATGACGGACAGTAAGCGTAGACACCTTCTCGAAACGCAACTTCAACCTTTTTCTTACAGGCTTTACATTCAGCATTTACATGTCTTAAATAATCTTGGAAAATTTTTCTCGTTATACCCCCCGTATTCCCGCAGTGATGACAAACAAACCGAATTTTTCCTTTTACTGTCACTTCAGCGTCTCGAACGCTATAACATTCCGAACATCGATCCCATATATTTAAGTAGTCTGCCAATGAATATCCTGCCTTATTTACCTGTAGCCATTCCTGCTTTAAATGACTGGAAACGGGCGTCATATCAACATAACTTAAAAACATTTGGACAAAGTCTGAGTGCTCAATGCGAACGGTTAAAGAAATAGAATTCCCCTCATTAATTTCGTTACTACACCACAAACTTTTCTCATCCATCGCAAAGATAAAAAAAGGAAAGTGAGAAGGTATAATTTCAACTCCTTCTTTGACCTTAAGCCTTCTTGGTTCTTTTGTCAAAATTGTAACCGTTCCCCGAAACTCATTAATCGCTTCCCAAAGCCTATTCGGCCATTCTTTTGTAGTAGGCAACACGATAAATAATTTATTTTTCGCACGTTTAATATCCATTACTATCTTGTGGACATCGATTCCTTTATGCCAAATTAACTGCTTATCTTGAATCATTTCTTTTAAATATTCATTCGGTTGATAGATAGCATTTCGTTCCTTCATATATTGAAGTAGCTTAAAAAGCAATCTCTCGTTAGGCAAACGTTTAGTTAAGTAAGGCAGGTCACCTATCATAATAAATTTTCCTTTTGCTCTTGTAATTGCTACGTTTATGAGACGGTCCGCTAATTCATTTATAAGAAGTATACCTGGCTTTGAAAAAGGATGACTATCAACTGTATCAAAAATCATAAGATCTTTTTCAGAACCTTGAAACTTATGAACTGTTGCAGCAAGAATATGCTCCTCAGGAATCACTCCTTTTACTAGATCTCTTACAAGCTGCGCTTGTGCTCGGTATGGGGTAACATAGCCTAATGATGTAATTCCACTTTTAAATGCGCGAATAAGCAAGCTACTTGAAATAAAAGCAGATACTAAATTATACCGAGATCCCCCATTTTTTTCTTTTTGAGCAAATGTCTTAATACCGCTTGTATTCATCAGCACAAGGGCTTTGTCTACAAACGGTTTTAGTTGAGCAATCGCTTCTCTTTGTACTACAGATGCATGGTCGCTTACTTTACCACCATATACATGAGCGTTTGTAAACGCTGAAATATTTGGGTGCATACGACGCTGTTGCTTTAATATCACTAAATGTGGATGCCAGTTTCCTTCATGGATTTGTGCAGCAATTCCTGATTGCTCAAATACATCACGCCCTAACGCTTCTTGCACATACGCATGCTTTGATTGAGAAACGGCTGGAAGCTGCTTAAAATCTCCACAAACAACAATGTGTTTACCTAACGAAGCAGCTAAAGCCACTTGTGGCGTATAAGCCATGCTCACTTCATCTACAATTACTACATCATATTCTTTTTCATAAACGGATGCATCCGTTGCCACTTTAGTTAATGTTGTGCCAATAATGACTGCTTTTTGCACTAGCTCTTTTTCAAGCTCAGCCATCTCTTGTTTCACGCTATTGAGCTTCTTTTTAACTTGTTGAATCTCACGCTCTTTAGAAGGATATCTCGTTAAACGTACATATTGTTCTTGTAAATCCTTCTCTTTTCTCGCAAGATCTGGATGCTCGTGTTCAACTAATAGAGTCGTAGAAAGTTTTGTTTGAAGCTCCTCATTTGCCATAGTCCCGTAGCGTACAACCTCTCCTTTTTTCCACTTGTGCTTAGCTTCAATACGTACTAACGCCTCGTTCATTAATACGTCAACAGCTGCATTGCTATGCGACACTACCAATACGCGCTTTTTCTTCCGGTACATGCTATTAATAATGCGTGATAGCGTGTATGTTTTTCCTGTTCCCGGAGGTCCCCATAAATACGTTGTTTGATTATGATGAGCTCTCAGTAAGATTTCATGAAGATCGTTTTTCATTTTGTATTCTTCATGATTCACCTTCGCCGTACCCGTCATTAAGCGTTTAACTCTAGCACGCTTTTTCTTATAGTCTTTCAGTTCTTCTAACCGGTCAATCAATGCTTGTAAAAGTTCCCATGGTTCGTTAAATAAGTATAAAATAGGAACATCAGAACCTAAATAAACCCCTACCTTTACATATACCTCGTGTTTTTCATGAGCTAAAATCTCGCCATCAAGCTCTGCATCCTGAACCTTTACGCGCATGCTAGTTCCATCGATTACGTTAAAAAAGCGTACCATCTGAAAACGGTACACAAAAGCTTCTCCATATCGTCCTACGTATTCCCCGTTAACTAGCTGCTCTTTTTTTCCCCCTTCTTTCTTCAAGTGGCTAATTTCAATTGATAAAGCCCGAACCCACTCTTTTAAATACTGTGAAACTGTTTTTTTCAATTGAGTTAAGCACTGTCACAACCTTTTTTCTAACAGTGCCTTTCACCTCCAACTCATTTATTCCGTTCTCTACAACTTTTCTATTCTAGCATGTTCCAACACTTTATGCAGGCATAAAATCCGACACAACTTTCATAGTTTTTTCTACCATTAAGTATGAATAGGACTATTTATCTACAAATAACGACAAAAATCACACAAGTATTCTTCTTTATTTTCCTTTTTGTAACAAACTATCTATACTATTGAAACATTCCTGTTACATAAGGTTGATAGAATGGTAATAAATTCATAGTCACAAAGGAGAAAAAAGAATGAAAAAGCATATTTTTTCACTTGGTGCAACGGCACTTGTTTCAATGGGAATTGCAGGCATGGCATCAGCAGACGCGGAAACTTATAAAGTTCAATCGGGCGACACGCTTTATAGCATTTCAAAAAAATATAATGTATCGGTGAAAGACTTACAAGCATGGAATAACTTATCATCCACTATTATTTATACAAATCAAACCTTACATATTAGTAGTTCAGCTGATACGCATACAGCATCACCAACATCTTCTACATCCCAAAATACATATAAAGTTCAATCAGGTGATACGCTTTATCGCATTGCAAAATCTCATGGTTTATCAGTTGAGCAACTAAAACAGTATAATAACTTATCATCCAATATTATTTACGTTAACCAAGTGCTAACTGTAAATGGGGCCAGCGCTGTAACAGCACCACCCGATGAAAAAATAGAGCAACCCCAACAACAGGCTCCTACTAGTACATATAAAGTGAAGCCAGGAGATACGTTGTGGAGCATTGCCCAAAGGCATGGTATTTCAGTTTCAACATTACAGCAGCTAAACGGCTTATCAGCAAACACAATTTACATTAATCAAACGCTTAAAGTAAATGGATCTGTTGCTCCAGCACCAGCTGCCCCTGAGGTATCGAATCCCGTATCTTCTAAGCCACAAACACCAAACCCTTCTGAAAATCAAGAAGTAAAAAAAGAATTTCAGGTTGTTGCTACGGCTTACACAGCTTTTTGTACTGGCTGTAGTGGTATTACAAAGACAGGAATTGACCTACGTGCAAATCCAAATCAAAAAGTAATTGCTGTTGATCCATCTATTATTCCTCTTGGGTCACGCGTATACGTAGATGGATACGGAGAAGCAATTGCAGGCGATACGGGTGGTGCTATTAAAGGGAATCGTATTGACGTTTTTATTCCATCTCAAAGCGACGCGATGAAGTGGGGCCGTAAAACAGTTACAGTTAAAGTATTAAACTAAAAGAAGCCTACGGGGCTTCTTTTTTATTTTAGTGTTTAATCCTCACCTTAAAGGGAATAGGAATTCTAAGACAACAACGTAGACGTTTCAACCATTTAGATTGCTATACTGGAGGTTATCACTATGAATATTGGCACCTTATATTTTCCAACGAGCGTATTATTATTAGTTGTTTTATTATTAGGAGGCCTTTACTTTTATTTTAAAAGACGCCGCAAACATAATAAAAAGTAAAAAGAAGCTATTGTAGCTTCTTTTTTAAACGCTCTTTGTTTAACGATTATAAAATTGAAAATCCTTCTTGATTTTAGGTAGCTCTCTTACTTCTTGAGACATTTCATTTCCACACATTGGGCAATTATAATCTGACGTCACAAAATCTTCTCTCATCCATCCGTTACACGAGTCAGACTGGCATGCATAAACATTTGTATCCATCATCTGAGTAACCTGTTCTTCCATACCTTTTTTCGCAAAATACATGAGCACAGCTCCCTTTTTTTCTTAGTATATGGAAAAAGCGCTTTTTTATTTAAGGTATTTTGACAAACTATGTCAAAATTTACATTTGTTTGTTTTGAATCTCTTTGATAAATTGTATATAATTACATAGTGAACAATTATATTGAAGGAGTTTAAAATGACCGATTTATTTTCAAGATTAAAGTTAGAAAATCAGCTTTGTTTTTCTATTTATGCTACGTCACGTGAAATTACAAAAGTGTATAAGCCTCTTTTAGATAAAATTGGCGTTACGTACCCACAGTACTTAGCTCTTCTTGTCCTATGGGAGCATGGAAGAGTCAGCGTAAAGAAAATGGGAGAACTCTTATACCTAGATTCTGGTACGCTAACTCCGATGCTGAAACGTATGCAAGAGCAAGGGCTTGTAATCCGTGAACGCTCTCAGGAAGATGAGCGCGTTGTGTTAGTAAGCTTAACAGAAAAAGGCGCTTCACTTCGAGATAAAGCTTGTCAAATTCCAGATGAAGTATTTAATATGACAGATTACTCTCCTGAAGAGCTAGCAAATTTAAAACAAATGCTTCACCAGCTGTTAAACGCTATCCATAGTCACAATGGAAAAAGCCAATAAAAAAGCAGTGCACTTTTGTGCACTGCTTTTTTATTCAGCCGTCGTATTTAACGTTACGTCAATGTTCCCTCTAGTTGCTTTTGAATATGGACAAAATTCATGTGCTGCCTTCACTAGCTTTTCAGCCTCTTCTTGAGATACCCCTTTTAAATGAGCGTTTAACGTTACTGCTAACTTAAACCCATCATCAGCTGGGTCTTTCATTAAGCTAACTTCAGCCGTAATTGATGATTCGATGGAATATTTTTGCTTTTTAGCAATTAGATTTAAAGCCCCGTCAAAGCAAGAAGCATATCCTGCTGCAAAAAGCTGCTCCGGATTCGTTCCTTCTTTTGTATTGTTTGGTGAAGGCATTACTAAATCTAGATTAATTAGGCCATCATCTGATTTGACGTGCCCTTCACGCCCACCTACTGCTGTTGCTTTTGAAGTAAATAAAACTGACATCAAAATCACCTCATATACGTAATTGTAAAGTCCATGCTCATGCAAAAAAGCTCTTGCACGCTCTATGGATATATTACCCTTTTAGAGTGGATTGAAACATGTCGTTCTATACTCTCTTCCATTATTTTTTTAACCCCTTTCGTATAATTTCATCACCATATTTACTTTGAAGCTGCTGAACTGCTTTATAGAGCGGTTCATCTTTTACGTGCCGTTCATATGTAAATAAACTAAGCTGCTCTTGATTTCGATCGTTCATTCGTTCTACTTGTAGAGCTGCTACCCCTAACAAGCGAACTGGTTCACCGTTCCAATGCTTTTGAAGCAACTTGTTTACCCAATGAAGCAACACTTTTGACTGATTGGTCCACTGATCAATGGTTTGGGTTCTTGTAATTGTTTTGAAATTACTATAGCGAATGGTTAACTGAATCGTTTTGCTGACTACTTTTTTGGCATGCATTCGCTTACTAACAGACTCAGCGAGATCATTTAAAATCGGTACCATCTCCCGATCATCCGTCATATTTTTCGCTAATGTTTTTGAATGTCCAATCGACTTAAATTCCGACCTGCGATTTGGATTTACAGGTCGATCGTCAATCCCATTAGCTCTTTGCTTCATTTCTACTCCTCTTACTCCAACTGTGGCCTTTAGCTTATGATCATCTGCGTGCGCTAGCTCTTCAATCGTATGGATATGAACGGCATTCAACTTCTCAGCGGTTTTATTACCTATACCATGCATATAAACCACTGGGTGTGGCCAAAGTTTCTGATGAATATCGCGCTTTCTTAAAATTGTAATTCCAAGCGGTTTTTTCATGTTGCTTGCCGTTTTAGCTAAAAACTTATTTGGTGCAATGCCGATTGAGACCGGTATTTGTAACTCATTCAAAAGATCGTTCTGTATTCGCTGTGCAATCTCGAGTGGCGTACCTTGATGAAAGCAATCCGTTATATCTAGATATCCTTCGTCAATAGAAGCAGGCTCAAGAATAGAAGAGATCGTTGATAAATAAGAAAACATTTGCGCTGATACTTTGCGATAAAGAGTAAAATCTGGTTTTAACACAATTAGCTGAGGAAAAATTTTTTTAGCTTCCCATAATGGCATCGGTGCATATATTCCTTTATTGCGAGCCGCATAGTTGCACGTTACCACAATCCCTCTACGCTCTTTTGGGTTACCCGCAATGGCCATAGGTTTTCCTTTCAGTGCCGGATTACGCGCTTCTTCCACCGATGCATAAAAAGCATTAACATCAATATGCAATATGACTCTTCCCTTTTTTGGATACATGCCTTTCAACACACTCACCTTCTTTCTATCCGAACCAACAGAATATATGTTCTTATTTTAAACCAAAAAACAATTAATGTGAATAATTCTATAGCGGTTTGTAATATGATGGACAAAGAGTAAAAAACGGGCGGATTGTTTGATGAACATCCCTTTGAAGCATTCGTATACTATAATAACTTTGACAAAAATGGGGGAAACGCCGTGGTGGATCAGATTATCACAGTAATTCAACAGTTTGGATATGGATATTTCTTTTTATTAATCATCATTGGTGCTAATTTCACACCTATTCCAGATCCTCTCTTTATTATGCTTGCAGGTAACCATGCCACTCTTTCTACTTTTCACCCTCTTATTGCTTTTCTCTTGACTTACAGTGCCATGATGCTTAGCTTATATGTTAAATTCTTATTTGCTAGATGGTTTCGCAAGCAAACAATAAAGGCGCTCTCTCAATCACGCTTTCAAAAAAAGCGATATGAAATTGAAAACCTCATTACCTCATACGGTTCCTTCGGCATTATGCTCAGCTTCTTCTTGCCGGGAATGCGACACGTTATGCCATTATTTTTAGGAACAACGAAAATGCCTCACCTTAATTATATAACAACAACATTTTCATTTGGATTGGTTTGGACGTTTGCGTTTTTTTTATGGGGGTTTAAAGTTGATGATGCCGCTTCATTTGAAACCATTTCTCAATTCACTATTTTGTTTATTGCCATCAGTGTTGGAAGCTTAGCCTATAAAAAGCGAAAAATGCGTAGTAAAGAATGAAAAAAGCCAATCCTCTAAGTAGAAGATTGGCTTCTTTCACATAAGCTGATATGCATAATGCTTCATGAATATATAAGTTTGATTTTAATTTCCGACGTGCTTATTTTTAAAAAAATGCGTCCATACTGTTCCTAAGATAATCATAAGGGAGTAGATGGATGATGAAAGTTCTACGTATTACAAATGACCATGGATGGACACCTGCTGACTTACGTCAATACGAAAAAACCATTCAAAACGTGAAAATGAGACAACGCGTCATGACGATTCGGCTCATCATGGAACGCTATACAGGAAAAGAAGTATCTCAGCTTTTGAATCTTCACCGTGAAACCGTGTCTATCTATGTCAAAACCTTTAATCAATATGGGATGGATGGTTTAGTCACCCGTCAGTATTCTACCGGTAAACCTGCTTATTTAACCCAAGAAGAAAAAGAAGAACTTCGACGCATGATCTTAGAAAGTACACCGGAAAAAGAAGGATTTGGGATTGACGCTAACTGGGATACACGTGTGATTCAACATGTCATCTACGAAAAATTTTCAGTCACCATGAGTCGAAGTGGCATTTATCGAATGTTGACGGGCATGGGATTGAGTTACACTAGACCTACTTATACCTTAGCAAAGGCGGATCAAAACGAACAAAAGCAATTCCTGCAAGACATGGAGATGGTAAAAAAAACCTCTCGGGCGATATGATTTTACTTTATGAAGATGAAAGTCGAATCCACGCCTATCAAGCTTTACGATCCACATGGTTTCAAAAAGGGAAACAAAAACAAGTCCCTACTTTTGGGCACCATGCAGCTGTTAGTCTATTTGGAGCTGTCAATGTCTTAAATGGCGACTTTCTCTGCCAAGTAGCTGACAATTGTAAAGCCCCAGCTTTTCATTCCTTTATGAAGTATGTGCTCGACTATTACCCAAATAAAGTCATTATTATGGTGTTGGATCGTGCTCGTATTCATGATGCAAAAGAGTTACAGCCCTTTTTTGAACAGCATGAGGATCGACTCATTCGTTTCTTTCTGCCGAAGTACTCGCCCAATTTGAACCCCGTTGAACGGATTTGGAAATGGCTGAAAGAAACCGTCATCCAAAATCGATTCCATCCTAACAAAGCAGCTATTCAAGAGTCTGTTTCTTCTTTTCTAGCTTTTTTGGAGGGGGCATCTGAGCAAATTTTAAAAAGAATAGCCGGTGTTCATATGCCGGATTATTAAGTAAAAATTATATAGCTTTCGTGCTCGATAAAGTGCAGACTTAATAGTCGTGACTTTCATGTTAAATTGTTCAGAAAGCTCTTCATATTTTAAACCATACTCATATTTTAAGATCAATAGGTTTTTATATTGAGGCTTTAATTTATTTAAAGCTTTTACATATTGCTCAAATTGCTCTTTGGATAATACAAAATCCATCGGTGCATTTTTTAGCTCTGTTGGTCCCTGTGTTAGCACATAGCGAGTATGAACGGAATTTTTTCTGATTAAATCACAGCGCTTATTTAAAGCAACTCGAAACAACCAAGCTCTTTCTTTCCCCTGTTCAACTTTATGTTGATTTTCTAAGTATTTCATCGCTACATCTTGCGTGATATCTTCAGCATCTTGCTTGCTGACACCTCGCTTTTGCAAATAAGCTAGCACCTGTCGCAAATATGGTTCAATATTGCTAGCACTCATATTTCTTCTCCCTTTATTTTAGTAATTTTTCTTTAATAAAGTCTGGAACTGTCTCCTCAGTAAATTCCTGGATTTCAGGAGTACTAGGATCTTCTTTATAATAGATACCGACTAAATAAGCTCCGTTGCTTGCCCAAGATACGGTTTCTAAAATTTCTTCTTTTTGATCGTTATTCTTCACTTCAATCGTTTTCTCAGATTCTACTAATGAAGGAAATTCTTCGTCTGCATAAAAGTCTATTTCATGCTGATGTGGATTTTTTAGCACAACTATTTTTTCAATATCTTCTGGTAATACACGCACTTTGTTATATAGGCCTTTTTTCTTTAGCCAATCGCTCACTTCATCATACGATTTTTCCCAGGTTACGTGTTGCTTATTTTTGCCTTGGCCCGTATTGAAATCAATATAAGCCCATGGTCCGCGCTCGCTGTACATTTCTTCAAATGTTTCGTTTTTCATCGACGTTTTTAGTATTTCAGCAAGCGCTTTAATATCTTCTGGGTTGCGAATGCTAGCTTGCTTACTAATTTGTCCATCCGAGGTAATTTGTACATTTGTAACATCACTCATATCTCCACTTCGTAAAAATGGATTAAAGTTTTCTTTAAACTCTTTTGTTTCAGCGATTTTCTTATACAGTGGATGATACGCTTTAAAGTTCAACTCATACTCACGCACAAGCGTCTTGCCGTTTTTAAGCTTATAGGCAATTGCTGCTGTGCGCCCTTCATCTCCTTGAATATCCTTACTTGTCATTGAGACTGGATTCTTTGCTAATTGTTCATGTAGCCGATGAATTGCTTCAACTGCTTCTTGACTCGTATAGTAATAGGGAGGAACATACTCGTTTCCATATTCTGTGTACTGTTCACTGGTTGGATCTTCAGTAATTAAATAGGTTCCTTCTTCGAAATAAACACTTTCTACTTCATTTAGTGCAGGAACCTTTGATTCATAGCCAAACGCATCAATATGAACAAATGCACCAATAGCAAAGAAAATAGCTAATGAAATCACATATCCTTTCCAATACTTAGCGATTCGCCACGTTTTGTGTAAAATGACCTGAGCAACAATATACCCAATAAGAGCACCTAACACATAGCCAAAGACCATCCATCCAAATGTTCCTTGCATGGACCCAAAATAAACACCGCCAACAAGTAGCGCACATGTAGTCACACCGTAAACAAAAATTGGTTTCACCCATTTAAATGAAATGGACTGAGTGGCCGCTTCGATATGACGCTTTTTATACGCGATGTATCCAATCGCATAAAAGATAATGATAAGTATGACGTAAATCCATGGACTAATTGTTAAATTCTTTTTCGTCATTAGCTCCGTCGCATGTAAAAACGGTATTAATTTTTCAGCACTTTTATTTAAATAATAATCAATTGGGAATCCATACCAATAGAATTTTAAATTTGATAAAAGAAGCATAACGAAGCCACCAGGTAAAAGAAACAGAACGTATAGGAAAATAGCTTGTAAGATTGAGATACCTGTGAACATTCCAAATGCTACTGTTCCAAAGAACACAACAAGGTTAAAAATAATTGTGTAACCTGCCCATACCATAATGTCTTTTGCTGTATAGAGATCTGTAACGTTTAACATCCCTTTTACAAGGCCGATTATACCTGCTGTAATTACCACCGGCACGACAAGAATTGCGATACCCACAATGATGTTTTGGTGATATAAAGCTTCTCTTCGAACTGGCAAACTATGAAAATAGTCTGCTGCTGCTTTGGTTTGAATATAACGGAATAAAAAAACCGCGAGTAACACCGGTACTGTAAACATAAAGACAAGCTGTAAGCCATCGAATAGCTCAAATAATGTCTTAATCTTTTCTGGCTTAAATTCTGGATTGCCCGTATACTTCATTAGAAGCTGGAGAGGAAGAGCAAACAAAAGAAGGAATGAGTAAACTAATCCGATCCACCCTACGCTTCTAAATGACTGTGTGAACAGCCCTCGATTAAACGATGATATTTTCGATGGCATAACCAACATCCCCCATTTCGTAAATAAAGATTTCTTCGAGCGTAAGCGGTAAAATATCAAATACAAGCGGCTTGTATGATTGAATGCGAGACGCTAGCTTATTTTCTTTACCACGTACAATACAAAGAAGTACGCTTCCTCGCTTCTCTTCGTATAAGATTTCCAAGTCTTCATGAAACGCAAGCGGTACGTCGCCTTTAAAAGCTACTTGAATCTTGTGAATATCTGATTTCAAATCGTCAAGGTCTTTTTCAATTAACAGCTGTCCTTGATGCAAAATGCCCACATGATCACATAAATCCTCCACTTCACGAAGGTTATGAGAGGAAATTAAAATGGTCATCTCGCGTTCCGCTACGTCTTGCACTAGTAAATTCTTGATTTTTTGACGCATAACAGCATCCAGCCCATCTAGAGGCTCATCTAATATTAAAATATCCGGCATCGTGGATAAAGCGAGCCAAAATGCTACTTGTCGCTGCATCCCTTTCGACATACGGTGTACCTTTTTCTTCAAGTCAATTGGAAATGCCTGCTTTAACTGCTGAAAACGTTCTTCGTTCCACGTTGGGTACATATTCTTGTAAAATTGCGCAAGCTGCTTAATCGTGGATTGTGCAAAAAAGTACGGAATGTCTGGAAGAAAAATGATGCTTTGCTTAAGAGCCACATTTTCAAATACTTCTTCATTGTCAATATGTATGCTCCCTGAATTTTGACGATAAATGCCCGCAATTGTTTTTAATAATGTTGTTTTACCTGCACCGTTGGACCCAAGCAAACCATAAATAGATCCTTTTTTAACAGTTAGAGAAACATTGTTTAATACTTTTATATCTTCAAAGGATTTTTTTACTTCGGTTAATTCAATCATCACTTTCTCCCCCTTTGACGGTTTGTTCAGCTTGTGAAATAAGTGATAAGATTTCTTCTTTTCCCATTCCTAAATACATCGCTTCAGCAATAAGCTTTACTAAATCCTCTTTCATTTTTTTCACCTTTTCATTGTTTAATAGTTCCGATTGCGCCGTCACAAAACTTCCTTTTCCAGGAATTGAATAAATATAATTTTGATGTTCTAGCTCTCGATATGCTTTTTGAATTGTATTAGGGTTAATTGTTAGTTCTTTCGCTAGCAAGCGTACAGACGGCAGTTTCTCGTCTGCTTTAAAAACTTCATGGATAATTAGCTCTTTTAACTTATCAACTAATTGTTCATAAATAGGCTTACGACTACGAATATCTAAATCAAACATACTTTCCCTCCTCTCCATCACATTTATCATTTATCATTCATCATTCATCATTCATCATGATCGTATGTTCAAATGTACTAACCGTACTAACTGTACTACATGTGTTACTACAGTTAGTATTATACAACGTTATCTGGAAAAAACAAGTACTTTTGTGACTTTTATTACAAAAAGGTAACAAACAGATTATCTAACGTAATTCAATTCGATAACTTATAAATCTGATAAGGAAAATAGGTATTAAGCTATCTATTAACAAAAACTTACTATATAATGAACTCATAAGATGTTTTATGTAAGGAGCGATTTACCATGTATTACGACGCATTGCGAACCTTTGTGACGGTTGTAGAAGAAAAAAGCTTTACAAAAGCTGCTGAAAAATTGTTAATTTCGCAACCAAGCGTAAGCGTACATATAAAAAATTTAGAAAAAGAGTTTCAAACCTCATTGTTTTTACGTTCGCCTAAATTATTAAAAATTACGCCAAGCGGCGAGATCCTTTATACTCGTGCGAAGCAAATGATTCAAATATACGAGCACACGAAGCGAGATATTTATGAACATCACCACTTAGTTAAAGGCACTTTAACAATTGGAGCTAGCTTCACAATTGGTGAATACGTTCTTCCTTCGTTTCTCGCTAAGCTTCAAGCACAGTATCCCGATATCAACGTAAACGTAACGATTGGCAACACAAAGGAAATTGCGCAGCTGGTTCGACACTTTAAGTTAGATGTAGGATTAATTGAAGGACAAACCGATGACCATGAGCTCCATATTGAACCGTTTATGGAAGATGAGCTCGTGGTTGTAGCGGGTACGGCTCATCCATTAGCAGCACAGCAGCACGTTGCAATAAGCGAGCTTCAAAACGAAGGTTGGGTTGCGCGCGAAACAGGGTCTGGTACAAGAGCCTATCTTGATCTGATGATGAGTTCAAATGGACTAAAAATGAAGAGCATGTTAACCATCAGCAGCAATCAAGGAGTTAAGGAAGCAGTTATGCAGAACTTAGGATTATCGGTCCTTTCAAAATCCGCTATAAAACAAGATGTGGCACAAGGGAATTTAGCTATCTTAAACCTTGACACTGAACCATTTAAACGGAAATTTTCGTATATTTATCCGACCACGAATGGACAAAATAAAATCGTTGAACTGTTTTTACATCTGTTAACGTCTAACTAACAAAAAGAGTTTGGGACATAACAAAATGATTGCTTCTAAAAGACGAACACTAGCTGTTCCCATCTCTTTAGTTTGTCTCAACACATTCGTTCCATTGCGCTACGGCCACTCGCTTTCCACGGGGAGGAACCTGAGCTTCCTCGCTACGCTGCGGGATCTCACGTTTTCCTCTCTTTCCCGTAGGAGTCGAGTGTCCTACGCTCCATTCCACCCTGTTTCCAACATTGTTTTCACAATCAACCAAAAAACCTGAACGATTAAAAGTTATGAACTCTCAATCGTTCAGGTATAGTAAGGACTGAACTACTTATGTCTCAGTCTCTTTTTCACCTAATCACGCCTGTTGGAATACAAATTGGAGATTGATCCACCGGGTTTTTAATAATCGTTGAAGATAAACGAAAAACGTCTTCAATCATTTTCTCTGTAAAGACCTCTTCAGGTGGACCTTCCTTATAAATAGTTCCTTCAGAGATACTAATTAAGTAATCACCATAGCGAGCAGCTTGATTTAGGTCATGCAGAACCATCAAAATTGTTCGCTTATGTTGTTGATTCAACGAACGCAGTAGTTCTAACACTTCGATTTGGTGAGCCAAATCAAGATACGTCGTTGGCTCATCGAGCAGCAAAAGGTCCGTTCCTTGAGCAAGAGCCATCGTAATCCATGCTCGCTGACGTTATCCACCTGAAAGAGCATCAAGCGTACGTTCACTGAAAGCATCCATGCGCGTTGCACGCAAAGCTTCGTCAACAATTTGGTAGATAGTCTTAGTAAACAAATAGTATTTCGACAAAAACAAACCGCTTCTTTCACGTCGAAAGAAGCGGTTTGTTTTTGTCATAATACATACGTAGCAAGTGCTTTTTGCACCTCATAAATATTTTTGTCTTTACGAAACTCTTTTACGATTGGAGCCGTTGAGCTTGAAACCCAGATAACAAGTTCTGCGTCTAAATCAAATGTTCCAGCCGTTTCGACGCTAAAGTGCGTAATATTTCTATATGGAATGGAATGATAGCTGGTTTTCTTGCCAGTTACACCTTGCTTATCAATTAAAATTAATCGCTTGTTTGAAAAAACAAAGATATCTCGGATCAGTTTAAACGCATGCTCTACCTGTTCTCCCTGTACCAAAATGTCTCGCAAATCTTTTTCTACTGAGGACACGCTTACTTCAGATGCATTGCCCATTAAACCATCTAATAAACCCATATGATTCACTCCTTTACTGTTCCTACTGCTTTTACCCTATATTATAGGTTCATAAACAGCTGGTACTATTACATACGTTTCAAATGTAGTTATGTTTCAGTTTTTTTTTACATAGATTGTAAAGTGAATTCAAAAAGAAAGGATGTTGTCATTGTTTTTTCATAAAAAAGAACTCCAATATCTTTCTAAACCCGACCGTCCTGATCCCGTTTTTGCCAGACAGCTGCAAGAAGTTTTAGGTGGACAGTTTGGCGAGATTTCAGTTGCCATGCAGTATCTGTTTCAAGGTTGGAACGTTCGAGGAAACGGTAAATACAAAGATTTGTTAATGGATACTGGAACAGAGGAGTTAGCTCACATTGAAATGCTCGCCACTATGATTGCTAGGCTGCTAGAAGGCGCACCAGTAGGAGATCTTGAAAAAGCTGCACAAGACCCTGTTATTGGAGCTATCCTTGGAGGTATGAACGTTCAGCATACGATTGTTTCAGGGCTTGGTGCGATGCCAGTTGACAGCATGGGTAACAAATGGAATGCAGGTTATATTGCAGCAAGTGGAAATCTATTAGCAGACTTCAGAGCCAACTTAAACGCTGAGTCTCAAGGACGCTTACAAGTTGTTAGATTGTACGAATCAACAAACGATCGCGGTGTAAAAGATATGCTTTCATGGCTCATCGCCCGTGATACTATGCATCAAAATCAGTGGATTGCCGCCATTAAAGAACTAGAAGCAAAAGAAAACGTTGTTGTGCCTAGTACCTTCCCGAAAGAATTAGAAAAGCAAGAAGTTTCGTATGTGCTGTTTAATTTTTCTGAGGGTGAAAAAAGCGCGACAGGACGGTGGGCTAGCGGTACGAGTATGGATGGCCTTGGAACGTTTCAATACGTGCAGCAGCCTGAAGCATATGGTGGTAAACCTAACTTAAACCCTGCTCCTTTTTATATTCATAATACACTTCCAAAAAACTTACGCCCTTCTTCTCATACACTTCCTCCTTCACATATGTAAACAAATCTTTTCTCCATCACAGGTTGATGGAGATTTTTTTATCATTGCTCTTTACTTTCTGTTAGGATAAGAGTTAGATACTGAATTTTTCTTTACAGGAGATGACAAAATGATTGAAAGAATTTATTATACGTCCCCTTATACAACAAAGTGGACTGCTTCTATTTTATCTGCATTTGAAAGCAACAATCATTATTACGTTGAGCTAAACAAAACTGCTTTTTATCCTGAAGGTGGTGGTCAACCATCTGATACTGGTACTATCGCAGGTCATAAAGTATTAGATGTCGTGGAAAAAGATCATTCCGTCTTCCACGAAATTGACACATTATTAGAAGTAAATACTCAAGTAGAGTGTGAGATTAATTGGAACCGTCGCTTTGATCATATGCAGCAACATACAGGGCAACATTTGCTCTCAGCAATCTTAAGCGATGTGTTTAACATACATACTGTAAGTTTTCATTTAGGCAAAGATATCGCTTCAATTGATGTAAATGTTTCTTCCATTGATGAAGATACGTTAATAGAAATTGAACAAACAGTAAATAAAGCCATTTATGCGAATAAACCGTTAAGCACATATTATGTATCACAAAATCAGTTATCAACTCTTTCTCTTCGTAAAATGCCTGATTTAGAGGATGAGCAAATTCGAATCGTCGAGATTGATACGCTAGATATTTCAGCGTGCTGCGGAACCCACGTAAGAAGCACGGGAGAGCTAGGTATTATTAAGCTATTGAAAACTGAAAAACAGCGAGGACAAATTCGATTATTTTTCAAATGCGGCATGAGAGCGCTAAAAGATTATGAACAAACTCACCGCATTCTTTCTCACGTCAGCCACCATTTTAGTACAAAAAGTGAGCTTATCTTAGAGAGATTACAAAAACTAGAAGCTGATTTCAAAATACTTAGCAAACAAAACGAAATACTAAAATCTGAAAATGCTCATTATTTAGCTCAATCTCTTCTTGATAAAAAGCAAGGTATTGTTTTAGTTCATGAATTTGAAGATAAAACGTTAAAGGATGGACAAGCTATTATTAAGCAGCTGCTTCAAACTGAGAATATGATTGGTATTTTCTCCTCCTCTTTAGAACCAAAAGTTATATTAGCACATAGTACCGATAGAATTCACAGCGGAAAACTCTTTAAAGAGCATCTTAATCGATTTAATGGAAAAGGTGGCGGAGGTATAAACCAAGCGCAGGCGCAGTTTTCAACGATGGAAGATCGTAACCACTTTATCTCCTATCTCCAAGAATACTTACAAAAAGTATAAAAAAACCACGCGTTAAGCGTGGTTTTTTTATAAGTAATAGCTAATAAACAATCCAACTGACAACAATAGTCCGAAGAATGTATTTGTTTGCGCAGTAGATTTCATTGCAACAATCATATTCATCGGTGGCGTACCCGACACAAATCCTTTAATAGCTCTAATTGGTTTTGGGATACTTAAGAAAACTAACAGCGCAAATGCACCAACCACTCCTGTTATGACAAGAACAACAATCCAAATATATGAAATAACAAATAAAAATCCAAGAAAATAAACTGCTTTCTTTTCGCCTAGTAAAATGGCTAGCGTTTTACGTCCGCCTTTTGTGTCTTCTTCGATATCACGAATATTATTTGATAAGTTAATTGCCCCAACTAAAAAAGCAATAGGAATTGAAACAAGAATACTTTCTGTCGTTATGAAGTCCGTTTGAATATAAAAAGAAATTAAAATAAACAGAGCCCCCATACATACACCCGCAAACAGCTCTCCAAAAGGTGTATAAGCAATCGGCAGTGGTCCTCCTGTATATAAATACCCAATTGCCATACCGAATAGTCCGACAAGCGCTAACCACCATGTACTGCTCATACAGATGTAAACACCTAATAATAAAGAAAGTCCATAGCAAGCTAAGGCAAGCTGCAACACGGTTTTCGGCTTCATTCCATCGCGCACAATGGCACCGCCAATCCCTACTGAGTCTTCCGTATCTAGCCCTCTTTTAAAATCATAGTATTCATTAAATAAGTTCGTCGCGATTTGAATAAACAAACACGCAAAAAGCATGGCTAAAAATAACCATACATCAACTTGTCCAACATACATTGCCATCACTGTTCCAATTAACACCGGTACAAACGAAGCTGTTAATGTATGGGGACGAGTTAACTGCCACAGTACTGTTTTTAGCGGTCTTTTAGGTTGAGCGTAACTCGTTTGACTCATCATCCTCTTCCTTTCATTTTAAAAGTGAACATGTCACCTTTCTCTTTCTAGTTGATAATTGTAGAAAGCGACCATACACAGCTTACATATTTCTAAAAAACAAGTAAACGTTTTTATTTTAATACTACTTTTTATTATCTGGTACAGCTTTTCCTATTCAACGCCTATCCATTATAACAAAAAGTTCACACATTCGACATAGAATTATATCAAAAAAATAACGATTGGAAGTTGGTCAACGTCTGTGGCAAAGCACTACATGTAAAAGAGTTTGGGACATAACAAAATGATTGCTTCTAAAAGACGAACACTAGCTGTTCCCATCTCTTTAGTTTGTCTGAACACGTTCGTTCCATTGCGCTACGGCCACTCGCTTTCCAAACGGTTTTTCCCAATCAACAAAAAGCCCGAACGATTAAAAGTTGTGAACTCTCAATCGTTCAGGTATAGTAGGGGCTGAACTACTTATGTCTCAGTCTCTCTTCTTTGTTCATACGACGCAAAAATAAAGCGACCTTGATCATAAAATACGTAACCTCTTCAGGTACGGCTTCTTTAATTGGCTTTAGCTTATCATCTCCGACCAATTCAACCGCTTCGTTGACAAGCTCTTGCTGTTTAGTTGTTAAAATGGTATGCCAATCTATTTCGTAACCTTCTTCGGCACATTTAAATAAATGATTTTCAACTGTTTGCGTACTTAATTCTCGCTTTGCTGCAATCTCTTGAATGGAGGAACCCTCTCTCCACATTTGATAAGACTCTAGATGAGACCCTTGCTTAGATGCACTTTTTGCTTTTTTTTCCCTCTGTACTTCAATGATCTGCCTCTCCCGGTCAGGGTGTTCAGCGCAAAAGCTCACAATCGCTTTAATAAAGCGCTCTCCATACTTATCGAGCTTTTGGGAACCTACTCCTTTTACATTCTCAAACTCAGATACCGTCTCAGGAAGCTTTGCACACATATCCCGAAGCGTATCGTCTGAAAAAATAACAAAAGGAGGAACGTTTTCAAGCTCGGCTATTTCTTTTCGTAAAGCGCGCAGGTGCATAAACAGCTCATCATCCTGCACAAGCTGATTCACTTGAATTTGTTCTTTTCTCATTACTTTTTCTTCACCAAGAAGTACCCCTTTTCCCTTAGCTGCGACAGAAAGAGTTGGAAAAGACCCTTGTCCAACCAAAATATACTGCTCTGAAATAAGAAATTCGATAAACTCACTTACTTCTTTTAACGACTGCTTGCTCATTACTCCATAGGTAGAGAGTTGGTCAAAGCGAAAGTCTAGAATCTTTTTGTTTTTAGAACCCGTTAATACTTGAGCAATCATTGTCTTACCAAAACGCTCTCCCATTCGAATCATACAAGATAAAACCTTTTGTGTATCAACCGTTACATCAACAGCTGTACGAGTATCTGTACAGTTGCTACAGCGACCGCAAGCATGAGCTTCCTCTTCACCAAAGTAGTGTAAAATGTATGCCTGCAAACATTCTTCTGTGTGACAATAATTTACCATTTGCTGTAGCTTCTCCAGATCTTGAACAAGCTTTCCTGAATGGTTAGTTGACTGCTCAATTAAAAAGCGCTGAACGCGAATATCCTGAGCCGAATATAAAACTATACACTCACTCGGCAAACCATCTCGCCCTGCGCGACCCGCTTCTTGATAATAGCTTTCCATGTTTTTTGGAAGCTGATAGTGAATGACGAAACGAATATTGGACTTGTCAATTCCCATTCCGAAAGCAGAGGTAGCAACCATAAGGGTTACGTCATCCTGTAAAAAGCGGTTTTGCTCATGATCTCGACTTGATGCACTCATTCCAGCGTGATATTTCCCCACTTGTATACCTAAGCTTTGCAAATGTTCATGTAAACTGTCCACTTCTTGGCGCGTTGCGGCATAGATAATACCAGCTTCTTGCTCATTTTTCTTTACATACTCATCGATATAAGATAGACGGTCTTGCCCTTTAACAACGGTAAACGACAGATTAGAACGTTCAAACCCTGTCATGACCGTATTTTGTTCCTGAATTTGTAAAGCTGTACAAATATCTTCTCGAACCTGAGGCGTAGCAGTAGCCGTCAGCCCAACCACTATTGGCTTGCTCGGTAGCTCGGAAATTAAGCTGCTAATGCGTAGATAGCTAGGCCTAAAATCATGGCCCCACTGTGAAATACAGTGTGCTTCATCAACCGCGATTAAAGGGATAGGTAACGATTTAAGTTGCTCAAAGAAAAACGGTGACTCTAGGCGTTCCGGTGCTATGTATAAAAGTTTATACACACCAAGAGAAACTTCTTCTAATCTCTCTTCCACTTCTGACGATGTGAGTGAGCTGTTAATATACGTTGCTGATATTCCAGCTTCATTCAGCGCGTCCACCTGATCCTTCATTAGGGAAATCAGTGGCGAAATAACGATTGTTGTTCCTTCTAATAAAAGTGATGGGATTTGATAACAAATGGACTTCCCTCCACCTGTAGGCATGATACAAGCGGTATTATGACCTTCTAAAATATGACGTATCGTCTGCTCTTGCCCTTGGCGGAAGCTGTCGTAGCCAAAATAAGTTTTCAACTGTGATAACGCTTTTTCAAATAACAAAGAAACTCCTCCTTACAAAATACATATCGGGGAATAAGCGAAGAAATTATCTTGTGGGTAATGGATTCATTTTATCAAAAAGTACTAGGAGTTCCTAGAAAATCTTTTGTTTCTTTAGACAAAGTGAGTATTATTTCTTAAAAAGGAAATAATTTAAATATACAAAAAATGCAAAATAATTGATTGCATTGATTCACACTATTGAAGCATTAACAACGTATTTAAAAACAATTAACACCAACAAGCACGAACCATTACATATAGGAGAAGCTATGGGATGCTGGCTTTATTTTACTACGCTTACCGAAGAAATACCGGCCGTTGAAACGTCTTTACATACAACAACAGATAAAACGCTATTAGAACTTGCTCATGAATCAAAACTGTTAGCTTTGACTCAGCGGATATAAGCTCAAGGAATTCATGCTACAAGAAGGGATACCACTTTCTGATATTCCAGCTCCAAAACCAAAATCTGATCCTCACCAAATACCTCTGGTTGTACGCGCAACAGATTCTGAAATTGCTAATTTAATGTCAGAATCTGTTGCTTCGAACATCATTATGTGCAGTACAAACATTAGTCAATCCATCCGTAATGATGTTGGTATGCTCTGGCTAAAGTTTCATAGTGAAAAGGTTGCCTTTGGCTTTAAGGTAAAAGAAACACAGCGGGAAAAAGGCTGGTTAAAAAACCGCCAAGCTACACTCCTCCAGGTTCTTAAATTCACATGTGTAAATTTTTTCGACATTTTTGGTTTAACTTTCTCCAAAACGTCTATATACATAGCAAGGAGATTGATATTCTCCTTAAAGAACGAATGAACTTAACCATTAGCACGTTGCACGTACTAAAACTAGGAGGTTTTACAAATGACAAACGTAAAAGTAGTCGAAAATGGTGTTCAGGCAAAAGAAACGATTGATCAATTCTTACGAAGTGGATATACGAAAGATGAAGTTTATTTGCTCGCACATCACAAAGAACGCTCCAAGCATTTAACAGACGCAACGGATGTAAACAACATTGGATTATCAGAACAAGGACTAACTGATTCAGTCGCAAACATTTTCCGTTCACGAGGAGATGAGCTTCGTTCAAAAATGGAATCGCTTGGGTTATCTCAAGTAGAGGCTGAAAAGTATGAAGAAGAATTGGACAAGGGTCGCGTTTTAGTCGTGGCCAGTAAAAGTGCATAATTAAAAAGACGCGACTAGTAGTCGC
Source organism: Priestia sp. FSL W8-0001 (assembly GCF_038050335.1). Lineage (NCBI taxonomy): Bacteria > Bacillati > Bacillota > Bacilli > Caryophanales > Bacillaceae > Priestia > Priestia sp. FSL W8-0001. The sequence goes on along the minus strand of NZ_JBBPAL010000001.1, from coordinate 1,831,280 downwards.
GTCTTTTTACCTGTTTTTCCTTAATCGTTTTCAATGTGAAATCATATTCCCAAACGCTTGAAGTTGTTAATTCTACACATGCTAATCTCCCTTTGCTCACAACCTGAGCTCCGAGGTCGATTCCAATTCTCGCCCCGTCAAACGCTACGTTCGGTGCCGGCGTATGTCCGTGGACAACAGGTTTACCGTTTGTTTCTTGCAGGAGGCGATTAATTGGCGTTTGATAAAACTCTTTGCGGGGTAGCCACAAGTTGCTTCTATTAATAAAAGCAGTTTTATAAGGTAGTTGAAAGCCAGCATGCGCATAAACGTATTCATTATCTTCAAAAATAAGAGGTAGGTCTTTTACCCACTGAATGGCTTCATCAATACCCTGTTTCCCAAATGCTTCAATAATGGTGCTCGAAGAACGTTGCCCACCAAACTGCGACCACATCGGATTTTTACCTTCAATATACCAAAGCATCATTTCTTCATGATTTCCGATTGTGACGTGAACGTGTTCATACGCTTCATTTAATCTTTTTATTTCTTTTAAAACTTCACCGCTATAGGGACCACGATTAATCATATCTCCTACGATTACGAGCTGATCTATGTTTGGGTTAAATTTCACCGCCTCTAATAAACGCATCATTTCATAATAACTGCCGTGAATATCACTTATTGCAAATTTTCTCACGCTGCCCTCTCCTTTTTACTTCATGAATCTATTATACGCATAGGCCAGTTGGTTTTGAACTCGCTAAAAAAGCCGCTAATGCTAGCGACTTTTTTAATCACAAGATTTTATGTATTGTTTTCAATCTTTACTTTTACGCTCCCAACCTTGAGGTCGAGCCCATAATCAATGATAAATAAAATGGAAGCTAAGATAAATTCAGCACCAAAGGATAGCGTAATTCCTTTAACGAATGTATCCGCTGTGTAAACAGCAAACCAAGAGAACCAAATGTCGATAGTGGCAATTAAAATGAAGCGGCTTAAAGCTGATGTAGCGAAGGGTTTAAATAGTGAAATCAGTGCTCTAGAAAGTAAATCTACTATGCTTCCAACAATCAGTACAAGCAAAACAAACCATAAAAAAGCACCTGTTGTTGTATACGTAACTCCCACAAATTTAAATATGCCTAAGAGACCAAAAAAGTATACTCCTGCGATAACAACAAGCGCTACGATGATAATTAGCGTAACGAATGAAATCGCAATTACCTTGGACATCATATCTTCTTTTTTCTTTTGTTTTCTCATTCTATCTCCTTTACTGTTAGGGTTAAGTTAAATTATACCAAAAACCAACAAAAAAAGGGCTAGAAAAATCTAGCTCCTTCTTTCTTGTCACTCTTTTTTCTTCAGCGCTTGCTTTAATGCATCCCCTAAGCTTGAGCCAAAGTCACTGTCGTCACTGTATTTATTAAGCAGTTTTCTTTCTTCTCGCTTCGTCATTTTTTTCTTTTTGTCTTCTGCTTTTTCAACAACTTGACACTGACGACATTGGAAATACTTACCTGCTTTTCCGTCGTGAATTTCCATCTTTTTATGGCACTGTGGACAGCGACGATTGGATAACTTTGGATCTTTAGAACGTCGGTAGCTACATTCAAGGCTAGAGCAAACAAGTACTCTCCCTTGCTTTGTCTTTTTCTCTTTTAAGAATGAGCCACATTCTGGACATTTTGATCCTGTTAAGTTATGAGGCTTATACGTTTCTTCACTCGTTTTTACCTGCTGCACAAGCTTTGCTGTTTGCTTACGAATGTTAGCTAAAAATTCTTTTGCGTTTCCTTTTCCTTTTGCAATTGCTTCTAGCTCTCGTTCCCATTTGGCTGTTAAATCAGGTGATTTTAGTTCATCTGCTACAAGCGAAATAAGCTGCTTTCCTTTTGGCGTCGGATGCAGACGGTTATTTTGTCGATCAATGGACTCATTTTGTAATAGCTTCTCAATAATATCAGCACGAGTTGCTGGCGTTCCAAGATTATGCTTTTCCATTTGAGCAAGTAAATCCGCTTCTGAATGACGAAGAGGTGGTTCTGTTAAAGCATGCTTCATTTCAACCGATTTAATGGATAAAGCAGCGCCTTCTTGTAAATGAGGTAACGATGCCTCTTCTAAATCACTATTAGTTACTTGTTTAAATCCAAGGTTTATCACTCGTTTTCCTTGTGCTACAAGTTGCTCTCCGTTCGCTTCAAGCTCTACTTTTACCGTTTCAAATTCGTACGCAGGGTAAAATAGTGCCATGAAGCGCTTAGCAATTAAATCATACAGTTTGCGCTCATCCGAAGATAAATCCTGCAAGAAGACAGGCTGGTCGGTTACGATAATCGCATGGTGATCGCTGACTTTTTCATTGTTCACTACGCGTTTTGGCAGCTGTGCATTTTTAGCAATCAGCGGCCTCACTTCTTCTTTATAGGCACCTGATACGGCTTCTAATCGCTCTTTCATCGTTCCAACCATATCCGTTGTGAGGTAGCGAGAATCTGTTCGTGGGTAGGTTACGAGCTTGTGTTGCTCATATAATTTTTGTAACACGTTTAACGTCTTTTTAGCTGAAAATCCGAAGCGCTTGTTAGCATCTCGCTGCAGTTCATTTAAATCGTATGGAAGAGGCTGTGCTTCTTTCATTACTTTCTTTTTGACATGCTTAATTATGGCTTCACCCGCAAGTTTATCACGAAGTTCTTTTGCTTTTTCTTCATTAAAAATGCGCTTTTCTTGGCCGCCTTGCCACTTTGCTTCAAACCCAGGTAAAACTGCGGTTAACGTCCAGTACGGCTGCGGCTTGAATGCTTGAATTTGCTGTTCCTTTTCGATAATCATGGCTAGAGTTGGAGTTTGTACCCTTCCTGCTGATAAAGGCTCTTCATACTTTGTTGTTAGCGCACGGGTAACGTTGAGGCCAATTAGCCAATCTGCTTCTGAGCGACAAACAGCTGAATCATACAGGCGATTAAACTCTTTTCCAGGCTTTAGTTCTCGAAACCCTTGCTTAATCGCTTTATCTGTTTGAGATGAAATCCACAAGCGTCTAAATGGCTTGTTCCATCTTACTTTTTCCATGATCCATCTCGCAACAAGCTCTCCTTCGCGCCCTGCATCTGTTGCAATAATTAACTCTTTGATGTCGCTACGTTTAGCCAGTTGAGAAACTGTTCGAAACTGTGGGCTTGTTTTTTTAATCACCTTCAGTTTCATTTTCTCTGGCATAATCGGTAAATCTTCCATTCGCCACGTTTTATATTGATTATCATAATCTTCTGGTGTTTGCAATTCAACCAAATGACCTAATGCCCATGTTACGACATATTCAGGTCCTTCAATATAGCCTTTTTTCGTTTGAGTGCAGCCAAGTACACGTGCTAAATCTCGCGCAACGCTTGGCTTTTCTGCTAATACAAGTGATTTCATTTTATGTATACCTCCAATTCACTTGTTCCATTATACATGTATTATGATTGTTTGTGTATGGTTAGATAAGTTTACATAATAATTTTATAGTCTATTATAAATAAAAAAACCATAGTAAAAGCCATCCGTCAAAAGACGAATGGCTAACTGTATATAAAATCTCATTCTATCTCTTTTTTATTTATAGTGTCCATACTATTTCTTCTCTTTACTTCCTACAATCACCTTCTTAACTTGCCTCAAGACTGATCTATGATTTTATGTCGGGTTTAACATTATTTACTGTAAGCAGTGTTTACTTATCGCTCATATATTATAGTAACAGTAAATTCTTTATTGTAGACAAAAAGGAGATGCTCAATCGGTGACATTTAAGGAGACTTTCACTTATCACGCTAATTCCTTATTCTCTAATAGCAGTACCACTACAAGTATTGTTAAATAAATGGCCTAAGAAATTTAATATCCTCTACTTGTTAATTTACTGTTTGATAGCTACTCTATTTCTTTATGTTTCCTATAAGCTTAAAGGAAATTGGTCTACTCCAATTAACAATCATGGTGTCATCTTGGCATTTGCAGTAAGCGCAGCAGTTATATACTGGTTTTGGGATTCTATTATTATGAACAGGGATGAGTATCCTTATTATTAAAATTAAGACTAATTCCTTAACTAATTTATATAGAACTGATTATTGATGGATTTTCATTAAATTCAAGTCACCATAATTCATGTTATCGAAAGTAAAGAAGCTCACTTATAAAAAGTGAGCTCTAAAATGAATACTAAGCCTATTCAATCAATAGCGCAATATTCCTCCCGAATGGTTCTTCTCTTTTTCCTCATAAAAATCCCCTCGGTAGTATACAGAATAGATTGCTTTCTTTTACTTGTCTACCCTAAGAGAAACATACCATATTTCGCAAAGCTTTTTATATAAAAACTCTTTTTAAATCCGGTTCAAGAAAGCTATTAAATAATTTTTAAAACGCTTTCAATTATTTGTTTATATTTCGGAAAATAAGAGACCCTGATTAAGTTCTATATAGCTCTCTATTGAATTAAATCTTATTTTGTTAAATTAATCCCAATTAACGTAGGTTGATCGCTACTTCTATAAAATTTTTTCAGCCCTGTTTATCCTGATTTCAATGAATGTGTTCTATTAAAGATTTATAACTTTTTCGTTAGTTAATGAGCGTCGACGCTCAAGTTCAACATCCATTGCTGCACGCTTAGCATCGAGGTTATAAAACCACATTGTTATTCCGATAAGTAAACAAATAGCCAAGGGTACCCATATAAAAACAAGTTCAATATAGGTTAAAGTGGTTGAACTTTGTATAGCATTTGGCACATAACCACCCATTTTTAGAATAACTCCTACGAACGCACTTCCCAGTCCGAGACTTACTTTTACAAAAAAACCTTGAAAAGCAGCAATCATACCCGCAATACTTCTATGATTTTTGTACTCTGAATAATCGATAATGTCTGGTTGAATCGCAAATGTGATGCCAAAGATACCATAAATTCCGAGTCCGGTTATCGCTAGTCCTGCTATGAGTAAAAAAGGGGAAGATTTTCCGAGATATATTACTAAATCTCCGATAATATAAATGGCAGTACTCATAAGCAATACATTCTTCTTTGTCATCTTTTTTTGAAGCCAAGGTAAAATAATTAACATGGGTAGCCCTGATAGAATTCCGAATAGACCAACGAAAGTTAACCAGCCTTCATGTCCAAGATTATACGTAAAGTAATAGATTACAGTCGTATTTCTTATGACAAAAAGGGCGAAATAGAGAAAATTCACAATAAAAAAAATAAATGCTTGGTCCGTTAACCCTTTAAAATCTTGTTTAAAAGAGGATTTCCCTGGTTGAGTCGACGGTGGAACAACCTCTTTCGTATTCATAAAAGTGAACACAAATATTAACATTGCTGCAATGGCATAAATGCTCATCGTAATTAAAAATCCTTTTTGTGGATCTCCATGTCCGAAAAATTTTACTAGTGGCGTTGTAATGGACATTACTAAAGCAGTTCCAATCAATGCACAAATCATTCTTGTCGACACTAACCAATTTCGTTCATGGTTATCTGAAGTTAACCTTGGTACAATTGTATTCAGTGGTATATTTACCACTGTATAAGCAATGTTCAACAAACAATAAGTGGCATAGGCCCAAATAATTTTCCCCATCATATTGAAATCAGGAACAATAAAAGTCACTATAGTAAATAGAGCAAAAGGAATAGCTCCTATCAGGAAATAGGGTCTTCCTTGACCCCATTTCGTATGCGTTCTATCAACCAACACCCCCATCCCAATATCTGCAAAAGCATCAATTATTTTTGTTACTAACATTAAAGTACCGGCCACTGCGGCTGTTATTCCAAAAACATCGGTATAAAAAAACAAAAGGTAAGATGCCATTGTGCTAAATACCAAATTGCATCCTAAATCGCCAACACCATATCCAATTCTCTTTTTCCATTTATCCATGTGTATTACCCCACAATTTTAAATTGTTTTTTGTAGTATAGGATCTTCATAGTTTTCGAATGAAAGCCTTGTTAGCGTTCTCATATCATTTTTTAAATTATTGTATATAGATTTGTAAACCTTGTAATAGTCATTATACTTCTCATGACTCTTCTTATTTGGCATGATTTTTTCATCTAACACTTGCCATTGTTTCACATCTTCATAAGATAACAGCCCTGTTCCAATTCCAGCTAGCATGACATCTCCCATATTTGCCTCTACATCATGTATTGGACAAACAATCGGATAGCCAGTTACATCAGCAAAGATTTGTCTCCACAATTTTGATTTTGTTACTCCCCCAGCAAGCAGGATAGATTTACCCAAATTTTCTCCAGTCGCTTCCATTGCATCTCGCAAAGAAAATGCGACCGCTTCCAAAAATGCACGGTAAATATGAGCTTTTGTATGGGCTAATGAAAGTCCCACAATCGTCCCCTTTGCATCTGAATCCCAAACAGGACTTCTTTCTCCCATAAAGTAAGGAAGTACAATTAGGCCTTCACTACCAACAGGAATGGTTCCTGCTTGTTCATTTAACGCATCATAGGCATTCTTCCCCCCGGATTTTTCCACTTCAACTTCAAATTGACACATTGTTTGACGAAACCATTTTACAATCGCTCCTGCGGTAGCACCACCAGCAAAATAATAAGAAAGCCTTTTTGCGTCGTATAGATATGGCCAAACAATCAGATCTTTTCCTTTCACTGGTTTGTCTGAAACCAATGCTGCACACATTGAAGTTCCAATTGCTGCTGCATAAACACCTGGTTCAAATACACCAAGCCCAATATTTGCTGCACCACAATCAATACCACTTGCTATCACAGGCATTCCTTTGGAAAGCCCCAATTCAACTGCAGATTCTTTCGTTAATCTACCGACAATGTCTGTTGATTCTACAATTTTCTTTGGCATCATTGACAGAGGAATACCCATCTCTTCCATCAGTTCTTTAGACCAGCTTCTATTGTTCATATCAAAAATACCGCCGATATTTCCTGCAGAAGAATAATCAATCGCAATTTTCCCTGTTAGTTTATAAATAACGTAATCATTTGGGGGCAAAAACAGCTTTGTCTTTTTCCAGTTTTCTGGTTCATGCTTTTTCATCCATAAGATTTTGGTATAACCATAATAGGGATCAGCTCCATTGTGAGTAATTTCTAAAAGTCTTTTTTCTCCAATATTATCTAAAACCCATTTTGTTTCTTCTTCTGCTCTACGATCCATCCAAATCATACAAGGTCTCACCGGTTCCATATTTTCATCCAAAGGAATACCAGAACCACCATACAAACCACTGATAGCAATTCCTTGTATTTTTTCCGCAGCAATCCCTGATTTCTGCACTGTATTTCTAATAGAAGTTTTGGTAGCCTGAAGCCATACTTCAGGCCATTGTTCAGCCCATAATGGCTTTGGGGTTAATACATCATATTCCTGTAAGTCTTGGGCAATTAGATTACCTTCTGTATCCATTAAAATTGTCTTGGTACCGGATGTTCCAATATCTGTACCGAGTAAATAATGCATATATAGCCCTCCAATCTTGAAAATTAGAATCTGTTAGTCTATTAAATACAAGTAAAAGCACCATCTACTACAAAGTCTGCTCCTGTGGTGAAGCTGCTAGTATCTCCAGCAAGATAGACACATATAGATTGAAGTTCTTCTGGTCTTCCCATTCTCTTAAGGGGAGCCATTTGATTCCATTGCTCGATTAATGGCAGCAAACTTGGAGAATTTAATGTAAGTTCTGTACCCATATAGCCTGGGCTAATACAATTTACACGTACATTTCTTGTAGCCCATTCTACTGCCAGAGATTTTGTCAACTGAATTACTCCTGCTTTAGAAGCATTATAAGAACACTGGGGCTGAGGTACGTTCACAATGTGGCCTGACATAGAAGCCGTATTAATAATAGAACCGCCACCTTGCTTTAACATTATTTTTCCAGCTGCTTGAGCTGTTAAAAACACACCAGTTAGATTAATATCAATGACCTTTTTCCACTGATTAAAAGTCATTTCTTCTGCAGGTACATTCATACAGATTCCAGCATTACAGAAGGCAACATCTATACGACCAAAAACGTTAAGTATTTTTTCAATCATGTTATCTACATCTTCTGGTTTTGTGACATCGGCTTCAATTGCAATCGTTTCAACCTCATGATGTTCTTTTAACTCAGCTGCGGTTTTTTGAGCTGCTTCAAAATCCAGATCCACAATTGCTACATCGGCTCCTGCTTCAGCAAAAGCGATTGCAACACTCTTTCCAATACCTCTTGCTCCACCTGTGACAAAAATTTTCTTTTCATCTAATCTCATTTTTTCAATGATCCCCATATTTAATTCCCCCACTTTAAATAAAGTAGTTTTATAAAATAAATTTATAAAACTACTTTATATAATATATCCTTTTTATGTATGAGTCAATATAAAGAAATAGAAAAAGGTAAATATACCCTTCACTTACTTTGCGAAAGTTGTTATTGCATCAGCTTCTGTGATATATTTTAATTGAAGTTAAAAGAAGAAATTTTATAAAATTTTTTTATATAATGAGGTTCTTTCATGGATAATAACATTACATTTAAAGATATAAAGAAAAGTAATTACTCGGCGATCTACCACCTTATTTATCAAAACGAGAGACTCTCCAAACAAGAAATTGCGAACCAACTTCATCTGAGTTTACCAACTGTAACCCAGAATTTAGTTCGTTTGGAAAAGGAAAAATTAATTGAAAAGAGTGGACAGTTTGAATCCTCTGTTGGTAGACGTGCAGTTGCTTATGCAATATGCCCACAGGCTCGTATTAGTATTGGTGTTGAAATTCTCAAAAAGACAGTTTGCATTTTAGCAATTGATTTGCTTGGTATTACATTTAAAAAAACGAAACTATCAATCAAATATTCAAATACAGACCGTTATTTCAAAGAAGTTAGCGATGCTGTAGATGATTTTATCTCGTCTCTTAATGTGGAAAAAGAGCAAGTTCTTGGTATTGGTTTTGCAGTACAAGCTTTAACATCAACTGATGGTAAGAGTATTACATATGGAAAAATATTAAACTGTACAGGTTTAGATATTCAGGTATTTTCACAGCATCTAGATTATCCTTGTGTGTTTTTCCATGATGCAAAGTGTGCAGCTACTACAGAACTGTGGATTAGAAATGATATTGGAGACATTATCTATTTGTCAATAGGTACCCATCTTGGGGGGGCTCTTATTATAAATAATCAAATTTATATGGGAAGAGAAGGGCATAGCGGTACGGTAGAACATATGACGATCGACCCTCATGGAGACCCATGTTACTGTGGAAAAAAAGGGTGTATGGAAACATTTTGTTCTGTTAGTGCCCTGTTAGAAGAAGATGAATCACTAGAATTCTTCTTTAAAGAATTACGATCTGGGAACACTTCCTATCAAGAGAGGTGGACTTCATTTTTAGATGTTTTAGCATTTTCAATCAATAATATTCATCTTGTTATTAACAGAGAGTTTATTCTAGGTGGACATATATCTCCTTACTTAAAAGAAAAAGACATTGAATTTCTTCACAAAAAAATTTATGATAAAACCCCATTTCCAAGTAATGAGGCCTTTATTCATATTAGCCGTTCGCCTGAAAATGGAGTTCCTATAGGTGCTGCTATACCATTCGTTCAATCTTTTTTAAATACAATTTAATTCACTAGTGTCGCATTAAAATAATTCAGCGCTTTATAAAAATCTAAATTTTCAGTAATTTTATCTTTGCATAAAAAAGCCTTTATAATGGTTGGGAGGTACTAAACCATCCAAATCCAAAATAAAGGACAATAAGCATAGATAAGTTTACACGAAAAACATCATTTGAACAATGGTTTTCACCGATTTTCTCCACAAAACTCGAGGAATTGGTTGAAAGCTATCAATTAAATTACTATACAAAGAAGCTACACATTGCGTCATTCTTGAAATTGTTCGTATTCGCTCAGCTCAATGAAACCGAGAGTCTGCGTGCAGTCAGTGAGACATTATTTTCTGACGACCTTCAAAAAGCGACGCATTTAGAAGCGATTAGCTTTTCGCAGCTCGGACGCCGATTAAATCAAGTGCCGACTGAAGTGTTCCAACAGGTATTTTTGGATTTAGTTGCCCAAATTCACGAGAAATCACATTATGAGCAGCGCCGAGAAACGACAACACCACTGAAAATTATCGACTCGAGTACGTTGCCATTGAACTTGAAAAACCATAAGTGGGCTGAATTCCGTAAAACAAAGTCGGGCATCAAGCTTCATTTACGTCTTGTTTACGCAGAAAAAGGCTGTTCCTATCCAGATAAAGCGGTGCTGACAAACGCGAAAGAACATGATCGTGGTCAGCTGGAAGTACTCGTTGACGACAAAGAATGCATGTACGTCTTTGACCGGGGTTACTTGGATTATGAACGATTTGACCGCATGACAGACGATGGGTATTTCTTTGTGTCACGCTTACGAAAAAACGCTGTCATTCGTGTAATCGAGCCATTTAAACTGCCTGAAGACTCGCTTGTGTTTTCAGATGAAATGGTTTTGATTGGTACACCACAAAACCGTGCAGAAAACGCTTTTCGCTTCATCAAAGTGCTCGATTCAAAAGGAAACGAACTGCATCTGATCACGAATCGATTTGATTTAAGCGCTGACGAAATCGCTGAGTTATATAAGTCGCGCTGGGCAATCGAGCTATTTTTTAAATGGCTGAAGCAGCACTTGACTATTAAAAAGTTCTACGCACAAAGCGAACAAGGCGTGCATAATCAGGTGTACATCGCGATGATTGTCTATTGCCTGCATGTACTGGCACAACTGAACACGAATAGTTCGAGAACGTACTTACAAATTAGTCGTTTACTGAAGGCAGCTCCATGGAAATCCGCTCACTTATGGCTACGAAAAATCGCAGGAAAAGCGGTCCCATAAAGGGTTTCCCGCCTCTGTCACACTCGTCAACAGTTATAGTAAAAAAATGGATGTTTACTACCTCTGTTCAAGAGTATTCGTTTTTCTTTATAAAAGGAAAAATAAGAAAACAGAAAATTCGGTTAAAATTTATGCGACGCTAGTGGTATTTTTTACATAATTAAAATCAATCAGGATTCTATTTGTCGGTGTTTGTTCTTACAATTCTTCGCCAAAATTCACTAAATATAAAACATATTCATGACCTGTATTCATTACGCTGGCAAATTGAAATTTTGTTGAAAACATGGAAAACTTTCTTTCAAATTCACAAGTGTAAAAAAATCAAGAAAGAACGCTTACCTGGCTCCTTTAATTGGATTGAATACCGGTGAGGTCTTATAATAATGAAACAAAATAGTGTCGTAATAAAGACTGTTTTAATTCAATTTTAATTACGACACTCTTGATCAATTCCTTTAAACAGAATTTTTATTTTTAATAAGCCATGCATGTAAAAGTTCTGGCATTGAGTGTTTCTGAGCATTTTCTTCTTTAGAAATCATCCTTAAAGCTTTTTGCAAGCTTTGATTTCCAATTAATGATAAAAAATCCGCGCTAAATTGATTAAACCCCCCAATGGCAGAGGTTCCAATTTTAAAAGACAATTCATTTCTTTGTTCAGTAATATACATTAATAAATGTTTGAACTCGGATAATGTAAACGAAGCATTATACTGATCACAAAGATAAAGTTCTTCATCTTTCGACTGCGAAGAACTAATTCCTTCTTCTACACTGTCTCTATTTAAATCTACTATATAAATAAGGGATTCATTTGACATATAAGGAACTAAACACTCTAACACCTCTAAAGGATATTTAAACAATCCAAAACATAAGTGAATAAAAATTACATCATACGTTTTTCCTGAAATATCCAATGGTTGGCTCTCGATTTCTGTGCATATAAAATCAGCATCTATATTAAGTTGATTTGCAGAATTAATCGCATCTTTTGATGAATCGATACCCATCAATACTGCACGAGGTAATTTTTCGGATAAATATTTTAGTACCTGCCCTTGCCCACAACCTATATCTAAGATAGAATCGGGTTTCCTATTAAACGTTGCTTCATAAAAAGCAATAAAAGTTTCTACAGATAGGATTCTGATAGTTGAAGTCTCTCTATTGTCGTAATTTGAACTTATTTTTCTTTTCCCTGGCTCAACAAACCAGGACTGGGCTTGAGCTCTTTTTTCTTCAAGCTCTTTTATTTTTTTTTGTATTTGCATACAGTAGACCACCTTTAAAAACTTTACCACTCAGTTTGAGACAAAGTGGGGGTTTTCGTTTTGAATGTTTTTTTCCTTACTGGACGGAAAAATTGAATTGCTAAATTATGAGTAATGTGAAAAGCTATAGAAGCTAAAATACCGAAAGCTAGAAATGATAGGACGACAAGAATCGTAAAAAGTGACATATAAGCAATTGATTTAAATCCGCCTAACGGTAAATGTAGTATGATAAAACCAATTGAACTAATAAGAATAGCTAATGGAAGAGAATCGAATAAGTACGTTAGTAGCAAAAAAGGGAGGCAAAAACGCCAAATTACTTCCTCAGATAAAGCAGCTAATGGAAGAAACACCAATGAATCAATGTTAATTGAGTGCTTCCCTTTAAATACAACTACCTTTTTTTTTATTTTCCATATTACCAATGGAAAAAGAGCTCCCAATAACCCAAAAAACAAAATACCATAGATATTATTATCATTTGAAATATCTGAAATAAGCTCTCGAAAAATGACACTACAGCAAATCAGAGCTGCAATAATCGTTGTAATATCATAACTTCGTTGGGGTGTAATATATTTAAAGATTTTTCGATGGACAGATGGTTTATCATTCATGATTTTGACTATCATTTTAGAATTAAAGGGACCCAAAAAATGAATTAGGATCCCTAAGGCTGATACAATTAATATCATTCATTTAAATACCAGCAACTAATGTGTAGATTGGAGCATCATCTACGCCATTATAGCCACCGATCATTTTCATTAACTCATCATCGATAAATCCACCGTAAGGTCGACTGTTAATCTTTTGTGCCGTAGATAACAAAATCATGTTTTGCATTACATGTCCTGCCTCCATAAAAACAAACCGATAAGACCGATGCCCGTACTTAAACCGCGAACGCCAAAAATTTGCAGAAACCACTACAGCAAATGCAAAATCTTGAACAGCCTCTTCTTGCAACATGATTTTCATAAATTCTTCTTCCGAATATTCCCCTAACTTTACCAAACCTCTTCGATAAGGGTCAAAATGATAAATACCTTTTTCTAAACTATCCACTTTATTAACTACAACAAACAGATCTAGAGGATAGAGCGCGCCACCAGATGGTATTGGACGTCTAGGACCTTCTGGACGTTCTACCAGTCCATAACTTTTTTGTAAAACAGTTGATAGTTTTTCTAATGAAACACTTCTACCTTTAAAATTTTCCACACTTCTCCACTCATTAATTGCATCATCTAGTGATACGTTGGTGTTTAACGGAGTTGGTAGTGGAATCAATGGTAAGTCATCAAATCTTTTACCTGCATGTCTAGCAATCTTTTGCAAAGTTTCAGATCGACTTAAACCCGCCACTCCGGGTGCATCCCAAGCCATTGAGCTTCGATAAACTTTTGTTGCTTCAAACCAATTTTCAGATGGGTCATCAAATTGCAATCTTTCGTTACCATATACAACATCTACCAAGTTGGTGGCGTGTCTCTCAATATTTTCCATATATATCAATCACCTTTCTACTACTTTTTTATGGGAATGGATGAGGGATCGGGTTAAGGTCTTCTAAATTAAATGGTTTATCAACCAAACCTAGGTTATAAGAATGTTTTAAAATTCGTTCTCCACCTAACATTCTACCTCTGTAAAGAACATCAATTGGCTTATAACCTGGAATAATTGATTTAACTACATATGCTCCAGCATCTTTAATATCAGGGCTAGTTAAATCAAAAGTTGCAACCTTAAATCCCTGTTTTGATAAATGACTCACGAGACTATTCCATAAGACTTCGGGAGAACTATCATCAAATGGCCTATACTCATTAACATCAACTAAATTTTCATTTTCGGTTAGAAAATCTGCTTCTTTAATTAGTTCTGTTCCAGCGTAAAGTTTAATATGATCTTCAAAGCTATTTATGTCTTTATTAAAATCAACATCTACTAAAGCGTTCCCTAATCGTTGCTCCGTTTTCGCCCAAGTTCTCGTATACATCCCCTCTATTGCAGCTTTCTCACAAGCTCTTTCAATTGAATGAGCGGAAGCTGCTCCTATTGCAAACGGTGCTAAATCTGTATATGGATTTCTAATTACTGCTAGAATAGAAGGGATGCCTGAAAATACTGTCATGTCGATTAAATGCAAATCAAGTGACGTTGGCTTAATATATCTTTCATAAAAACGCTTTAATCTAGGAGAAGAATTGATATCAATTTTCGGTAAACTTAATTTATTGTACCAAGTTAACATAAATGCATCTCGTTCAACTGTTTCAAACAGTCCTGAAATCGCTGCTTCTTGATAAGTTATACCACAAGCTAATCCATTACTAGTTGCATGGCCAATATTTGAATCTCCTGGCCATTCAGTATAGTTTGCAATATGAGTTAATTGTGCAGGCGTCCAAACTTCTTCATTATTATCAGCATATTGTCCTTGTCGCCACCATAACTCTGTATCTTCATCCCAAACATTATGAGGAAAAGCAGGATCCTCATATTGTTTCTGAGAGTAAAGTTCCCATTTATCAAAACCAATTACTTTTTTACCTTCATTGATTAGTTGCTTTTGAGAGCCGAAATGTACTACATTAGAGTTTAACGGTAAATAAGCTGCACTATATCTTTCTACGGTTTCCCCTATAGCAGCCAATCTCGCTGCAGCTGGATTATCAGAGCCTCCACCATTATAAGAATTGGATGGTATTCCAAATAAAATTTTACTATCTGTACCATGGGCTCCATATGAGTGCCCCCATACATCATCTACATCTCTGAGCTTTCTATATTCCCTCCGGACAATTCCAACATATGGATCTGCTAAACCATCTAATACTTTCCAAGATTCTTCTAACGTTGTCCATTTGTTTGCCATGATTATTTAATCACCTCTCCGTGATACCAAACTTGAGGAAAACCTGTATCTGCTGCAGGAGAACATTTTTGACATCTAGGTACTCTATAAACACGATGATTATTAAATGAGATACCTCTATCATCTAAATTAATTGTTGTGAATCCACCAGGTATCGCACTTGAAGCGTAATCCCTTAATGCAACCCATTCTGTAATTAAGTTACTAGCAATTCCATTTTGAACTAAATTAATAGGCTGATTGTAAACAGGTTGCTTGTCCGACTTTACAGGCTTGATTTTCATTAGTTCTGAACGGAATACATCATCAGCAAAATTCGCTGATTTTCTTAAGTTATAGCAATGTAAACAAGCCGACTGATGAGGAATAAAGAATGGCCCAACCCATGCCGTCTGACCATCATAAGGTACAACACTTAACCAAGGAATATTATCTTCTAAGGCAATATCATTTACTTCTTCTAAAAGTGGATCTAAATGTGATGTACCGACCGCTATTCTAATGCTTGGCTTCTCATCTGATTCACCTTTAAGTACAACGTTCAATCTAAATTCCCGCAAATTAGCAATTAATTCCTTAGCTACTCCATTATTTTCACGAGCAATGACTTCCACTATACCCGTCTGGATTCTATGTAGAATATCTTCTACTGATACTTGACCGCCAGCTCTTTCATAAGCTAATAAAGCAGTTAAATTAAAGTCAAAGTCAGACTTAACACACATTCCATTGGTAACTAAAAATTCTAAGACATTTTTTAACTGAGCACTCTCAATATCAAAATTCTGCTCTAATTCTTCGATTGAAACCCCATTATCTCTAATAAGATATTCTGAGATTCCCTCGATAAACTCAACTACTCCTTCACCATCAATTTTTGTTATTGATTGTCCTTTAAAGCCAACCAGACTGCCCTGTAAATTACCTAACGTAATATGAGGAGCTAATTTGTACCTTGCAGTTTTTTGAGAAATTTGTTCTTGTATAGGCATACTTGTTTCCTCCTTTTAATAACTAAACTAACTTTTTATTTTTAAATAACTGAGCTGCACTTGGTGGATGCCCAATTATTTGTTCAAGTGTTTTTGTAGTAGACTGTAGTCGATTATCTGAAGATTGATCCTGAAACTCAACTAACCATTCCACTAAATCTAAAGGCATTTTATTTTGCATAAGAATATTAATAACTTCTTTTTTACTTTTGCACTGTAAATCAATTTCCATCTCTAAATCTTCTTCAAAGATATCTCTAAGTCTGCTCATACTAATTAATTCAGGACCCGTTAACTCAAAAGCTTTTCCAGCCCGCGCCCTTACATCTTGTTTAGAAATTAAACATGCATGAGCGATATCTTTTGTATTCACCCAATTGACACCTTTAGGAGAAAATGCGGTTAATAATATCCCTGTCGCACCTGCCCATCCCCTATAAAGCTCAATATTTATATCAAGTGGCGAAGTTCTATAAAGAATACTACTTTTATATACTTGTAATAATTCAGTTTCCAAGGAACCAAGCTCATCATCAACATTATGCCTTCTATTAGATAACAAGATAGTTTCCGTTTCCAAATCGGTAGCATTTGTAAAAAAATCAATGTTATAATTAACTGCACCACCGAGATCAATAATTTGCGTAGGGTGATCTTGATGTCCTATCACAATTTCATCTAAAATTTTTTTTAACGGCTCTCGAATACCAATATAATGAATACTCATATAAAGAAGTGCCTCCTTATTTAATACTCCCGATCTACTTCATTCTTTATTTTTAGAATAATGATAACTAACAGCAAAAAGGTCCAAGTTATCCAGCCAATCAATCCTTTAAGAGGAAAATCATTATTAATCCCAGTTCCCCACGACACAATTTCCAACGAAGAACGTGATGGGAGCATGTAAGATAAATTATTGAAAAGCTCATTAAAAGTGTCAGGTGGTATAAACAACCCTCCACCAAAAGCCAAAATCAGCATCAATACTTGTACGATGGCTACTGCAGCCTTTGGAACAGAAAAGTAACCAATAGCAATTCCAAGTAGCATAAATGGTATACAAGTCATAACGAGTGAAATGACACCAATAATCAGATTTATCACACCCATACTTGCATCTGTTAAGATAATTGCCATTAGTAACAAAGGTATTACTGAAATCAGAGATAAAACACCAGAAGAAAATAAATAAGATAGAAGTATCGCTCCCTGTCCTACGGGTAAAGATCGTGTATAAGATCCCCATGGTCTTTCTCTTGCTTGAGAGATTTCTACAGCAAAGTGAAACAATGAGTTGACCATTACGCCAAAAATCACAAGTGCAATAACCGATTTAGTAATAGCATCTGAAGAGGCCCCTGCAGATTGTTGAGGTAATACGAAAAACAGCAAACCGATAGTAGGGGATATCAGACTCATGACAATACTGATAGGTATGCGAAAAGCTTCTAACAACTGAAACTTGGCATGTAGTGAAGCTAAATATACTATACTTTTCACTGAGTTACCTTCCTTACTTCTTCGGCGCTAGACATAAGATAGTGATCCAAACGATCTTCAAAAACACGTAGATCCTCAAAATGCTCCATCGTCATAACAATCTCCTTAATCAATTCTTCAGAGCTTAAGGTTCTTAAAATGATATATTCACCTTGGATTTTGTAAGACTCGACACTTGGTAAACAAATGAAAGCACTTATTTTATCTGTTTTCAACGCCACATTTTTTCTTTGAATATTACTTTTTATTCGGCTTAACTCATCATCAATATGTATATGACCCTTATCAATCTTCACAATCCTTTGAGTTAAATTTTCTATGTCTTCTAAGTAATGGCTTGTCACGATAATTGTGGTCCCCTTAGAATTTCTGTTTTTGATGACACTCCATAGCAAATCTCGTGTATGTACATCTAACCCTGCTGTAGGTTCATCCAATAAAACGAGTTCTGGATTACCTGAAAAAGCCAAACATGTCGATAACAATCTTTTTTGTCCACCTGATAACCCTCCCACTTTGTAATTCACTATATTTGTCAAGTGGAATTCCTCAATCAAACTTTTAAATTCTGCTTTGTTAGGATAGTGATTCCGGACGAACTCTATTAATTCTCCTGCCTTAAAAGTATCTGGTAAGCTGATCGACTGCGGTGAAATCCCCAACTTTACTCGTTGAATTGGCTTATTTGGGATATCCCCAAAAATCTCCACTACACCAGAATCGGGTTTTTTTATCCCCAGTATAATCGACAAGAGAGTTGTTTTTCCAGCTCCGTTAGGCCCGACTAATCCAATTGACTCCCCCCTTTTAACGGTTAGATTAATACTAGATAAAACTATTTTATCGCCAAAACTCTTACTTAAATTTCTCAATTTTACAATTTTATTATTTTTTTCCATACCTGTATTAAAACATACAAATATTATCTTATCAATGTCTATTTTTTAGAATTTTTATATTTTTTGAATATTATAGATTCAAAAAATATACAGCTACAGGGCAAGGCTTAACTAATCAAGTTATTATAAAAGAATATTCGGATAGTACGTGAAGGATATAGTGAAAAATGTCGTAAAGAATTCAAGCGTAAACCAAACAAAAGGTTCGTTGGTTGTTTAAATTATTAATTATACGTTTCTTAAAACTTTAAAGTTTAGATTCAGAGGATTAAATCTCCTAATCAAACATTTTGATTACACCACGAATTATTTTCCAAAAAAAGGTTGACATTTTTGGATACTTATTTCAGAATATGTGACATATCGACTAAATATTCTGTCGATAAAATCTACATAGGGGGGAAAAATGATGACTAAAATCAAAGTACCAACTGCTTTAACTGTTAGCGTACACGGAGAAGGGCAACATCTATTCGAACCGATGGCTGCTCGTTGTACTTGTACAACAATTATTTCAAGTTCTTCTACATTATAGGGGGGAAAAATGATGACTAAAATCAAAGTGCCAACTGCTTTAACTGTTAGCGTACACGGAGAAGGGCAACATCTATTCGAGCCGATGGCTGCTCGTTGTACTTGTACAACAATTATTTCAAGTTCTTCTACATTCTAATCACTAAGAAGTAGACCAATTAGAATACTTTCTAATTGGTCTACTTCTTTACCAATCAATGAATAATAATTAAATTATCTCCACATCAGTTAAATTGGCCCTTTCTTCTTGTAAAAAGCGATAGGTTATCCGATCCATAGTCGCTCCCGTAAAATCTAACTTTGAAAGAGTACATGATTCAAATTGTACATTAATTAATTTAGAATTCACAAAAGATACTTTTTTTAGATAGCAATTTTTAAATGAAATATTTAATAAAAAGGAACCATCAAAGCTTACCTTTGGAAAATGAGAGTCATAAAAAGAGGAATTGGTGATTTTACAATTTTCAAAAATAGCCTGGTTAAAATCACTCTTCTTAAAATCAGATTCAGATACAGTGGAATCAATGACATTTAATCTTTTGAAATAACAATCTTTAAATTCCGAATAATTAATTTCTCGGTTTTTGGCCATTGAACCTTTAAAATCACATAACCTGTAATTGGCATTAATTAGCGCAAGATTTTCTAGATTTTCATCGGTGAATATTTTTTTAAAATAATTTAATTTGTTATTTTCATCAACAGATAATTCACTTACATCAATTTTCACATCTCCAGATTCAAGCTTTTTAAAAAGAGCATTATAAACCTCCCTATCTTCCAATCCTTCATTATTAAGTTGAAACATTATAATCTCAAGTTTATGCATTAATTCTTTTTTCTTTTCTTGAAATATTTGATCTTTTTTATATGGTCGGAAATACCTTTCGATATGTAGTTCTAACTTTTCACTTGACATTCGCTCACTCCTAACATTTATTTGAATGCGATTTCATAGATAGTTTCCTCATTTCAATTCAAAAAGAAAGATTGCGATTAATGTATTTTAATTGCAATCTTATTTATATTTCAAAATAACTCATAAGGGAGAATTCTTTCTAGTCTTAGCTTCTAGCCATTTTAATGTAATTCCTATAGCCTATCAGTGAAACAATAAAACCTAATGCAGAGTATCCAATAAGTACAAGTGCAACCAAAGTCAAACTTTCTCCCCCTGGTAGTGTAGATACCGAATTCACTAAACCTTGGTGTGCCCAATATTGAGGAAATATCATGCCAATAGTCTTCAAATAACTAGGTAATTGTTCAAAAGGAGTCCATAAACCACAAGCAACCGCTGTTCCTAAAGCAATAATATTAGTCATCACCAACCCTGTATTTTCCGTCTTAGCAAAAACAGCAATAGCCACTCCCCATGAAGTAACTAACATTGACAACAAGAGAATTACAACCAGATAAGATCCATATTGTGTTATTTTAATATCATACAAGTAAACTCCCAAAATCGTTAATAAAAGAACTTGCATTACAATAATAAAAAAGAATGGAATACATTTACCAAGAAAAAAGCTGTAGGACTTTAAAGGCGTACTTGCCAATCTAGCTACCATCCCCTTTTCACGATCCTTTACAAAACTTATAACGATAGAAATAATAACAAATGTAGAAAAGAATACGCTCATTCCTGTGATTGATTGAGAAGCTACTAATGTTTTTTTTGAAATATCTGGGGTAAATAACTCAATCAAAAGGATAATTGATCCAATCGGCAATAAAATTGTCCAAAACAACAAAGACCGATCTTTTATTTGTTTTTTTGTTTCAATTCGGGCTAAAGGCCACATAAAATCACTCTCCTTTTATTATTGATCTCGCAAA
The DNA here is from genome assembly GCF_038050335.1 of Priestia sp. FSL W8-0001. NCBI lineage: Bacteria > Bacillati > Bacillota > Bacilli > Caryophanales > Bacillaceae > Priestia > Priestia sp. FSL W8-0001. The sequence continues at coordinate 1,810,405 of NZ_JBBPAL010000001.1, read as the reverse complement.
TCCGTGCCAGTCAATTGAAAAAATACATCTTCTAGCCTTGGTTTGAATAAAGATAATTGATTTGGAACAAAATGATTTTCCTTGCTCAATCTAACTAAACCTCCGAAAGTATCTAACGGATCTTTTGTTTTAATTAATACACCTGATTGATATGGTTTAAAATCAAATCCACGGTCAATCAACGTTTTATTAGGAATAGATGAATCTAAGTAAACAGATGTTTCTGTGTAACGGTTTAGAAGTTCATTAATTTCCCCTTCTTCAACGATTTTCCCTTTATCGATGAAAAAAACATAGTCACACAAACTCTCAATTTCTTCCATATAATGACTAACGTAGATGATGGTCTTTCCTTCTCCTTTCAATTTATTTATGAGCTTAAAGATATAACGTCTTGACTGAGGATCAACCCCTACCGTCGGTTCATCTAAAAAAATTAATTCCGGGTCATGCATAAGAGCACAACCAATATTCAAGCGACGCTTCATTCCTCCTGAAAAGTTCTCGATTACATCATTCGCTCTTTCAAATAATCCTATATCCTTCAATAACCTTTCTACTTTTTGCTTTAACTCTTTACCTTTTATTCCATGTATTTGGCCAAAAAACTCCATATTTGTTTTAGCTGTCAGCTTTTCCTCTAGACTAATATCCTGCGGAACATAACCCAGTGTACCTTTAGATCCTCCTTTGTATTCAACCTTGCCTTCATAAGATCTAATAATATGAGAGATAATTTTCATCAGGGTTGACTTCCCGGATCCGTTTGGACCGATTAACCCGTAGCATACTCCTTTCGAAATTGTTAATGTTACATTATTTAATGCTTGAGATGTCCCATACTTCTTACTTACATTCTCTACCTGTAGCATCCACACTCATCCTTTCTTAACTTTTATTTTTTAAAAATGGCTTCAATGGTACTGATATACTCTTTGTAAGCATCTGCGCCTAAATTGGTTATTTTTACAATTGTTTTTGGTTTTTTAGATATAAACGTCTTTGTAATTACTACATATTCTGCATCTTCTAATTTTTTCAAATGCGAGCCTAAATTCCCATCCGTAACAGACAAAGATTTTTTTAAGTAGGTGAAATCACATTCTTCATAAATCATTAATAAACTCATAATCCCTAAGCGAATTTTTGCATGAATTAAATCATTTAAATTATTAACATTACTCATTTCCTTGCCCTTTTCTTTTCAGAATAAATCCCGTTAATAACAAACTACCTCCGCCGATAAATGCAAAAATAATGTTCAGTAAATCAGGGAAAACAGAAAACGTGATCATTCCAAGAATGCTTAACCAGAACCCCATAAAAAAAATCTCTCTCGTCAAAACAATACCGAGAAGTATATACATAATTGACACCAATAAAACGATATAAAAAGAGAAATTATCAAATGTATATGGTAGTAAACCTGAGTAAATCAAAAAAACAAAAATACTTAAAATCATAATGAGACCTAGCCAGGTATATTTCAATTGATTTCTTAGAAACAAAGGCATTGGATTCATTTTTTTTTGCTTAAAATATATAGCCAAAGTGATAATCCAACCAATAACCCCTAGCAAAAACCATGCAACCCCAATAGTAAATGGATCAAAGTTCAGTAAGGTAATCGTATAAGCAACAATCCAGATAAATCCCCAAATAATGAAGTATGTGCTAGTTTGTTTACAATATTCGGTTTTATAACGTGTAATTGTTTTAATATGCGATAAATTTTCAAGTATTTCTGAAGTGGTATATTTTTGATTTGGCATGAAAAACCCCCTTATATTCTAGTTGCTCTGTTTTACAGAGTATAATGTATTATTCAAGTTACTCTGTAAAACAGAGTATAATGCATTATTCATCGTTCGTAAAGTATTTTTTCAATATTTCTGAATTTAACAACCAATATAAACATATTTGGGGTAGCGCCACATACCCATCAAGCTAACGACAGAAACGATTAAAAATGTAATGATCCTTGTCCTAACATCGGTGAGTATCAGAAAAATCGGCATGACAAAGAAGCCTATGAAACCATCATTTTTTCGTTAGGCAACTTGTTGTTGTTTTACTGCTGTCTCATACACAATACCAAGAATGTCAAAAACGGTTTTTTTCTGATACCGATGACACTTACGCCCATTCTTTTTCAACAGGTGATACAGTCGTTGGAGAATCGTTACGAGTTCAGTCAGATCACCTGCCATTGCTGGAAATAGTAACGGAAAATAGTCCTTAATCATATAAATTGATTTGTATTCACTCAGCTCTTGTTTTCTCTTTTTCAACAGGATCTGCCGCATTTGAAACATGGTGGAAGAACAGAGAAGAATCCCGATGAGTTGCCCATATAAATGGCACTCTAGCCGTTCCTTTTTGATGGTTTTACATTCATCTATTTCGAAGAAGGACTTCCATGTTTTAAATAAAATTTCAATCTGCCAACGTAACGAATACAATGAATGCACATCGTTTGTCGGTACTTCTTTTGGTGGTGTGTTCGTAATATAAACGTTCATTCCCATCAGCTGTTTACTTTTATCCTTCATGACAATGCCTTTCTTTTTCTCACGTACAGCTTGGTTGTTTAAACGGGTTTTAGTTTGTTCGTTCGTTAGTCGGTGAATGATGACACGTGTCGGTAATTTTTGAATTTGACCAACATAAGCTTCTGAAAGTTCAATGGTCTCACCCGGTTCCAGTTCGTTCAAGATGTGTGCCATATTAAGCTGAATATATTCGCTCTGCTTTTTCAGTGTGCCGTTTTTGAAGTATTCTGGTTCAGGGTTTTTTACATAAATACGGGTATTTAGCTTTAATCGAGAGAGATAAAAGGCGCCTAATTCATGAATCGTTTGTAAATCTCGTAAATCAAAATAACCTAAATCACGTAAACAGAAATCGCCTGCTTTCACACTTTCAAGACAAGTTGTGCCATACGTTTTATCATTATCTTTTCCCGGTCCTAGCTGTACGTGTAAAAATTGCCCACTCAATAAGTCATATTCAAGCTGAATCTTTACACCTGCCGTATTACTGCTTCCTCCAGACCCTTGATAATCACTTACGAAGGCATCGGGTAGCTGAAACACTGTGGCATCTAAAATCCGAATACGGTTAAAAATCAAGAAGAGCGTTGACGATAGCGATTGTGTTGCACAAAGTTTCTGTGTGAGAAGTAAAGCAAACACCTCACGAAGAAACTGGACGGCTGCTGGATTAAACCGTTGATTCAATCCTTCCTGACTCATCAGGACACCTGTTGAAGCTTCTAGTCGACTACACAGTTGTGCAAGCGATGTGCGAGCGACTTCCTGGCTAAGCCACACGCAAAGAGCCATCAGTTCATTTGCTTGATACTTACTCGATCGTTTCACAAATCCCACTTTCTTAGCGATTTCTTGTAAGGCAATGGGAGACAAAGAGCGTTGTAATTCTTGTGCAAATAGGTGTAATTCTTCGGAAAACTGAACATCCATAAAAAAACGCCATCCTTTTCGAGTAGTTTACTAAAAAGAATAACGTTTTTTTCGTTTTGGGGAAAATCCATTGCGTTAGCTTGATGGGTATGGGGTAGCGCCACATACCCATCAAGCTAACGACAGAAACGATTAAAAATGTAATGATCCTTGTCCTAACATCGGTGAGTATCAGAAAAATCGGCATGACAAAGAAGCCTATGAAACTATCATTTTTTCGTTAGGCAACTTGTTGTTGTTTTACTGCTGTCTCATACACAATACCAAGAATGTCAAAAACGGTTTTTTTCTGATACCGATGACACTTACGCCCATTCTTTTTCAACAGGTGATACAGTCGTTGGAGAATCGTTACGAGTTCAGTCAGATCACCTGCCATTGCTGGAAATAGTAACGGAAAATAGTCCTTAATCATATAAATTGATTTGTATTCACTCAGCTCTTGTTTTCTCTTTTTCAACAGGATCTGCCGCATTTGAAACATGGTGGAAGAACAGAGAAGAATCCCGATGAGTTGCCCATATAAATGGCACTCTAGCCGTTCCTTTTTGATGGTTTTACATTCATCTATTTCGAAGAAGGACTTCCATGTTTTAAATAAAATTTCAATCTGCCAACGTAACGAATACAATGAATGCACATCGTTTGTCGGTACTTCTTTTGGTGGTGTGTTCGTAATATAAACGTTCATTCCCATCAGCTGTTTACTTTTATCCTTCATGACAATGCCTTTCTTTTTCTCACGTACAGCTTGGTTGTTTAAACGGGTTTTAGTTTGTTCGTTCGTTAGTCGGTGAATGATGACACGTGTCGGTAATTTTTGAATTTGACCAACATAAGCTTCTGAAAGTTCAATGGTCTCACCCGGTTCCAGTTCGTTCAAGATGTGTGCCATATTAAGCTGAATATATTCGCTCTGCTTTTTCAGTGTGCCGTTTTTGAAGTATTCTGGTTCAGGGTTTTTTACATAAATACGGGTATTTAGCTTTAATCGAGAGAGATAAAAGGCGCCTAATTCATGAATCGTTTGTAAATCTCGTAAATCAAAATAACCTAAATCACGTAAACAGAAATCGCCTGCTTTCACACTTTCAAGACAAGTTGTGCCATACGTTTTATCATTATCTTTTCCCGGTCCTAGCTGTACGTGTAAAAATTGCCCACTCAATAAGTCATATTCAAGCTGAATCTTTACACCTGCCGTATTACTGCTTCCTCCAGACCCTTGATAATCACTTACGAAGGCATCGGGTAGCTGAAACACTGTGGCATCTAAAATCCGAATACGGTTAAAAATCAAGAAGAGCGTTGACGATAGCGATTGTGTTGCACAAAGTTTCTGTGTGAGAAGTAAAGCAAACACCTCACGAAGAAACTGGACGGCTGCTGGATTAAACCGTTGATTCAATCCTTCCTGACTCATCAGGACACCTGTTGAAGCTTCTAGTCGACTACACAGTTGTGCAAGCGATGTGCGAGCGACTTCCTGGCTAAGCCACACGCAAAGAGCCATCAGTTCATTTGCTTGATACTTACTCGATCGTTTCACAAATCCCACTTTCTTAGCGATTTCTTGTAAGGCAATGGGAGACAAAGAGCGTTGTAATTCTTGTGCAAATAGGTGTAATTCTTCGGAAAACTGAACATCCATAAAAAAACGCCATCCTTTTCGAGTAGTTTACTAAAAAGAATAACGTTTTTTTCGTTTTGGGGAAAATCCATTGCGTTAGCTTGATGGGTATGGGGTAGCGCCAGTAAAAGCTATTTAATTGTGATGACTCCATTTCAACCATTAAAAAATAAGAGAACTGTATTATAACAAAGGAAAATAATCCGATAATGTTAACGAACTTCTAAGGACGATGAATATGTCAGTAACCATAACCGTGGCTGATAATGAAAAGAGCGACTGTAAGCGCTAGTGAATTATTGATACGACTGCAAAAAGAGACGGAAATCCCCCCCTTATAAGTCTGTATTCCATTCTTTTTGTTATCTACCATTCTCTTTACATGACTATGAAATTGTGGGTGCGTGTAGTGGATACCCTAATCAGAATGCAAAAGTGTTTCAGAATGAACGTTATCTCCTAATCTATCTTTTAATTTGTCTAATGTTTGATAGACGATATCCACTTGTAAAGAAGGAAAAATACTTTTACATATTTGCCCATTTCTGAAATAATAATGTCATACTAGAGGTATCCCCCCTTACTAAAGAAAATAAGAGCGGTGAGGTGAAATGAAATGTATGAAATGATTAGTCCAGTAAGCATAGTTATATTTGTTTGGATAGTGTCTTATACTTTATATGATTTTCTAAAAGCAATTTATCCTCAAAACTAAGTGGGAAACCAAAATAAAAAAATTAAAAAGAAATATGAATTTAGTAAAACAAAGAGGATTTATCATATGACGGATCCCCTTTGCTTTATTGCGAATAAGTGGGGTTATGCCAACAAGAGATTAAGCTTTTAACTGTATATAGACGTTTTTTCAATATTCGTGTGTGTCAGAAAAAAACTCATTAACTTGCTAATTTTTAATCTCTAATACGATTACCATAATATACATGCCAATGCAGGTTCTGGTGCAAAGTTTCTTAACACATAAAAAGGTGAAGGAATTACTGTTGAATTTTACTAACCTATTAATAATTTTTGTAATTCGTTATACGTCGAAAAGACGAATTCTGATTGAAGACTTCGCCTATGTTTATATAGGGCATGAACCGAGATATCACGTTCCTTCAGAATTTCAAATACGTCACGATGACTTAAAGAAAAACGACAATAGTAACCAACAGTTACCAATATAATATCTTTCTCGAATTGTTTTCCTTTATACTATCTCATCTGTTATGCTCCTCCTTTTCTTTTTTTAGATTTTATCCTAGTTTAGAAATTTTTGTAACAGAACCCTTTTTGGAGTAGTTTATATCCTTAAGTTGATGGGCATGGGACGTTCTCCGGTTCTGGTGCAAATACTGAAGAAAGATGTAAAGAGGTGAAAAGCTCCCTAGTAGAATCTAGTCTTAAGTAGCAATTTCAAATAGTTCATGGATGAACTCCACTTGATTTTGGGCAGACTTGTCTCGTGAAATAAGTTGTCCTTTTTTTATCATATGCATCGCTTGGTTCTGGTGCAAAAACTTCAGGGCAATTGCAAGTAATCTCTAAATTTTGGACATACTGATACTATTACTCTAAAAAAAGGGGCATGATCAGTATGGAAAACCAAAATGTATTCAAATGGAAACATTATCAGCCTGACATTATTTTGTTAACAGTGAGATGGTACCTACGGTACAACTTAAGTTTTCGTGATTTGGTGGAAATGATGGAGGAGCGTGGCTTATCCATGGCTCATACAACGATTATGCGTTGGGTTCATCAATATGGACCGGAATTAGATGAAAGAGTACGACGTCATCTTAAGCCAACAAATGATTCCTGGAGAGTCGATGAAACGTATATTAAAGTAAAAGGTCAATGGATGTACTTATATCGTGCAGTTGATTCAGAAGGGAATACCATTGATTTTTATCTAAGTGAATTAAGAGATAAACAAGCAGCCAAGCGCTTTTTCAAGAAAGCCTTGGCTACTTCTCATGTTTGTAAACCTCGCGTCATAACAGTGGATAAAAACCCAGCTTATCCTGTAGCAATTCAAGAGTTAAAAGAAGAGAAACGTATGCCTGAAGGCATCCAAATGAGACAAGTGAAATATCTCAATAATATCGTAGAACAGGATCATCGTTTTATAAAAAAGCGAGTTAGTTCGATGTTAGGATTGAAATCATTTCGTACAGCTACTTACATACTGAGTGGCATAGAAGCCATGCATATGATGAAAAAGAAGCAGGTTCATCAGGGGGTGAAGTCTGCCCAAAATCAAAAAGAATTCATCCATAAGTTGTTTGGATTAGCTTCATAAGTTAGCAATTTAAAGGAAACTCACACTCTATGTTTCTAACGAGTGATTTTTGCACCAGAACCAGAAAAAGACTGTCACCTTTATATAGGTGTCAGTCTTTTCAGTTAGGATCTATTCTACAGTAAATGTACTTAATACTCATTTCCGAGATGCAGTTAAAGATTTTATATGATGTTTTCCTCTATTAAAAAATCCTTAAGTAGTTGTGAACCTTTTTCAAAAGTCAAATCATCATTAATATGATACTCTCTTACGAGTAGACCAAAGCCCTCATAAAACTTATAATCCTTATTATTAAGAATTTTTTTATAATAATCATTATCGAAAAACAGGCACCATTTCTCTCCGTTTTTCTCTTTCATAAAAATACCTTCTATATCATGTCCATCTTCATAATAACCTACATGTAAATGGTATCTGTCATCAAAAATCATATTATCCCTACCCTTTAGAATTTAATTACATGATGATCTTTTAAATTAGGTGGTACATGGTAGTGAAGTACAGGATCTCTGCCATGTTTTATTGGGGCATAATCAAGTCTGAATAAAGTAGTTGAGCCTTTCTTCCTTAGCTGAATAATTCTTCCCCCACTACCAGGACCATCCAAGTCATACTTTGATGGTGCATCTACAAACTTCTTTACATACGGTCTTGCTAATGCCCACCCCTTTTCCATACCTTTTTTACCAACTTTTGATGTAAGAAGTCGAATTGCAGCAGCTGCAACAGGAATCCACTGACCGCTTACACTGTTATCTTCAATAGAAACATCTTGATCAGTAAGGATAAAATGTTCTTCCATCTCCATAAAAATAGGGTCGTTTACTAGAAAGTCAAAATCTTCTTCATATGTAGTTAAATCTTGCCCTGATACATCAATTCCTGTAGTTTCAGTTATTTCTTCTACTACAGTATCTTCTAATACTAATCCCTCATCAACAATAACTTCTGATGTCTCTGCTCCTGAAATAGTAGGGGACAGGATAGATAAAAGCATAACAAATGTCAATACAATGGTAACAAATTTTTTCATTACAATCTCCTATTCTTCTTTTAATAGCATGTCGGGCTTGAGAATTAAGTACTCTTCAACTCTATCATTTTCTTTCATGAATTTCCATATTTTTTCATTCATTTTACTTTCATTTTTAGATTTATTGGCTTGTACATATAAAGAGGCTAACCCAGCCATATAAGCTGAAGCCATTGAAGTACCACTACTAACTAAGTTTTCACCAGTAGTTGAATAACTATTAATAAATTGGCCTGGGAGTAAAACATCTAGACCATCACCTTGAGTGGTTCCTTTCCATATCTCACCTTTTTTATTAATTGCTCCAACACCTATAACGTTTGAGTATTTTGCAGGAAATAAAACATCAACATCTTTTTGAACTCCGAAATTACCTACTGAAGAAATTACCAAGATATCTTTCTCTACAGCTTTATCAATCATTTGTTTTAGATCCTGGTTATCTTTTGGCGTTCCAAATGGCATTAAAATCACATCAACATTCTTATCGATGGACCATTCTATTGCATTTATAATATTGTTAATATCACCTTTTAAGTTTGAATCCAATGCCTTTGCTACGTAAAGGTCAATTTCAGGTGCCACTCCAAACTCTTCAGATGATAGAATCCCAGCTATATGAGTTCCGTGCCCATGATCATCATCATAATCTTTTGAATCATTAATAGTATTGATACCGTCAACTGTACTGGTAATTTCTTTAGAAACACCGGTATCTATTAGAGAAACCTTGACCCCATTACCTTTTAATTCATATTTTTGGTGTAATGAATCTATATCAAGATAATCGTAAGCCCAGTTTCTCTCATAAAATTCGGAATCTTTTTCTTTTGCGCCTGTTAAAATAGAAAATAGATAGATACTTGTTATTGCTATACCTACAATTAAAATGATAAATATTAACCTCTTCATTCTACCACCTAACAATATATTTTAGGACAATTATACCATGTTTACTATATATATATCCATATATTGTTACTTTAATTTTCAAAAACCTGCCTCGTTGGTTTAATAAGATATCAGTGTTTTAGATATATTGAATTTAGAACGTTTGTTTGTACATAATTAAATTAAAAAGGAAGTCACTAAATTAGTAATTGAAACAATTCTCAATATTGAAAGCATTAGAGGTTCAAGCCGGGGAGAATTTTTCTTTCGAGACCGAGATTTTAAGGATGCTCCAAACTTTGCAGTTGCAATTGTTGCTTATGAATGGATCCAGCAGCAATGGACGGAATCTGGCTGCAGGGAAATGGTCATAGAAAAAGTAACCTAGAATGAGAAAAATGATATTACCTAGATAGTCAGGGAGATTGAGAAGGTTATGCCGGAAGATGACTTACCTTCTAAACAGAGAAAAAGCCAATAATTAAATCGACTTTTTCATTCCACAATTGCTACACTATCTAAGAAATTCACCATTGCCAACCTTTGATTTAAAATGTGAGTTTCCACAGTTGTCGCAGCGTCCAGCTTGTTTATCAGGTAAATCATTATATGTGTAGAATTTATCTAGATCAATATTGTCGTAATCGTATTCCATGTAGTCACCTCAGAAGTTCAATATATCAAACATTACGGAATAAATGAAGGCTGTATATTTTTCACAAATTATTCACAAGGACTTCCAGCCTATTTGCTTAATTTTTAGGTGAAATGGTGTGAGGAAATGAAGGTTCGTGACAAATTTTCAGCTGTTTATGTGCCAAGATTGGATTTTGTAAAGGCAGGGATAGGTTGCTTCAGAATTTTTTATATAACTAGAAAAGTTACGTAATGCATCGGCCATTAATGCAAAACAAGCAAAGAGAATATGCCCTATTTCTGAGTTAGATTTATCAATGCCATAATATAACTCTCTCTGAACTTGAAAATAATTATGCAAATGATCTTGGCATTCAAGTATAACCTCTTCGTTGGATTTCTCTTGAATAAGTACATTTAATTCATTATATAAATTTGATGAAGAAGCATTATAATAGGGTTGTTGTACTTGCTCAATAAATGTAGTTAAGTGTGGCTCATTATTTTTAGCTTTTATTATTTGTTTCTCTAACATTTGTTATTACACCCTTTCTCTAAAGCTTGTAAAACTTATCCTTCACTAGCTTATATTCTTTATAACCTTCGAGGTTATTGTCGATATACTTAAGTAGCATGGCTTTTAAAAACCAGAATTTCGGAAGTTCTGCTCTTAAAGATTCAAAATCAAGATTGAGTATGTGATCAGTGAAGTTATGAAGTGCATCAGCTATTAATGCACACATGGCAAAAAGAACGTTGCCTATTGTATTATTAATTTGAAAATATAATTCTCTTTGAAGTTGAAAAAAATTACATAATTATTATTGTGAGATCTAATAGCATACTTTATCATTTAATATCCTCCCTCTAAGTTAAAGGTTCCATATAATACAAAAACATCTTCTTCTAAAGATTTGGGTAACAGTGTCACCTTATTGGTATCAATTTCAGTTTTTATGAAGTAATGATTTTGATTTTCTCTTAAAATTTCATATTGTTTATCACTATAAAACTTTTCCCCATCTATTGGTTCTGGTGCAAAAACTTCAATTCACTTGTAAGCAATCTCTAAAACTTGGACATACTGATACTAGTACTCTAAAAGAAGGACGTGATCAGTATGGAAAAGCAGAATCTATTTAAGTGGAAACATTATCAGCCGGACATTATTTTACTAACCGTTAGATGGTACCTGCGGTACAACCTTAGCTTTCGTGATGTAGTCGAAATGATGGAAGAGCGAGGTCTATCTATTGCCCACACAACCATTATGCGTTGGGTTCATCAATATGGACCAGAATTAGATGAACGCATACGGCGTCATCTTAAACCAACCAATGATTCTTGGCGAGTCGATGAGACGTATGTGAAAGTCAAAGGTCAATGGATGTACCTCTATCGTGCCGTTGATTCAGAAGGAAATACGATTGATTTTTATTTAAGTCAAACAAGAGGTCATAAGGCTGCAAAGCGCTTTTTCAAGAAAGCTTTGCGGTCTTTTCATGTTTCCAAGCCTCGTGTGATCACAGTAGACAAGAACCCAGCCTATCCTATGGCGATTGAAGAGTTAAAGAAAGAGAAAAAGATGCCCGTAGGCATCCAAATACGGCAGGTAAAATATCTGAATAACATTGTGGAACAAGATCATCGATTTATTAAAAAACGAGTGCGCTCTATGTTAGGGTTGAAATCTTTTCGTACAGCTACATCTATTCTTTCGGGAATAAAAGCGATGCATATGATTAAAAAAGGACAACTTGTTTTACGGGACAAGTCTGTCCAAAATCAAGTGAAGTTCATTCATCAACTGTTTGGGTTGATTACTTAAGGCGAACAGTCACTAGGAATCTGTGGCTTTTTTAGATTTTCTTCAAATATTTGCACCAGAACCTAAGCAAAGTATACCAGTGCCACCTAAAATAGCCGTTATCAAATAAACAAAAAGTTTAAGGTTTTTTAATCAATAATTAAGAATTTGCTTTGTATAAGTAGTAAAGTCATCTAAATGTTTATCTAAGATCTTTTGTAAGATGTCTTGATTGATTGCTTGATAATCATGCACTGCAATATTACGAAAACCTACCATTGCTTTCATCCTGTAAGAAATTTCACTTGTTATAATAGATTGTGACTCTAACATATCAAAAGCTTCTCTGCTCGTTTGAGGTAGGCCTAAACGTTCTTCAGCAACAATGTGCATGGCTAGATCAATACAAGCTTCACATGCACGTTGAATATTTAAAATAATGGAGTCTTGTTTTGTATAATCCAGTAAGTTTTTAGGGTCCTGTTGGTATACTTCCAGAATACGCTTGTTACATCTTTCAATTACACTAATTTTGTTTAAAATAACATCATTTCTCATAAATACTCCCACTTTCATCTACTTTCTTTAATATATCTTTTCGTTCCTCATTTAATTTTGCGTACATTTTTAAGGCTTTCATTTGTTCACTCATACGCAACCTATCATCATTTGAATAAATAACTGTTCCAGTCATATAAATTTGAGCTTGAAAAACCGTAGAAGCTTCTGCGATATTCACTAAATCAACTTCTCTTTTTAATATAGTTGCTAACTCTTGAGCTAACATAAAAATTTCGTATTTCTCTAATTTTTTATGCTTTACATAAAAACCAATATCAATATCACTTTCTTGATGGGTTGTTCCTTTTGCAAACGACCCAAATACGATGATAAAGGAAGGGTCTATGTGGGTATGTAAAAAGTCAGTAATAGATTGAACAATCTGGCGATCCATGAAATCACTCCCTTAGTTACCTATATCTATTGTAGCAAATTTTATTTCAATGACTGAGAGTAGATGCTACTTTTTAATTTAATCTGTGGCAACTCATTAAATATGTTGTATGAAAGGTTTTTTATCTTACTTCTCTCTCATTATAATCGACTTGTGAATTTCCTATTCTTTATCACTAGCGTCGCATAAATTTTAACCGAATTTTCTGTTTTCTTATTTTTCCTTTTATAAAGAAAAACGAATACTCTTGAACAGAGGTAGTAAACATCCATTTTTTTACTATAACTGTTGACGAGTGTGACAGAGGCGGGAAACCCTTTATGGGACCGCTTTTCCTGCGATTTTTCGTAGCCATAAGTGAGCGGATTTCCATGGAGCTGCCTTCAGTAAACGACTAATTTGTAAGTACGTTCTCGAACTATTCGTGTTCAGTTGTGCCAGTACATGCAGGCAATAGACAATCATCGCGATGTACACCTGATTATGCACGCCTTGTTCGCTTTGTGCGTAGAACTTTTTAATAGTCAAGTGCTGCTTCAGCCATTTAAAAAATAGCTCGATTGCCCAGCGCGACTTATATAACTCAGCGATTTCGTCAGCGCTTAAATCAAATCGATTCGTGATCAGATGCAGTTCGTTTCCTTTTGAATCGAGCACTTTGATGAGGCGAAAAGCGTTTTCTGCACGGTTTTGTGGTGTACCAATCAAAACCATTTCATCTGAAAACACAAGCGAGTCTTCAGGCAGTTTAAATGGCTCGATTACACGCATGACAGCGTTTTTTTCGTAAGCGTGACACAAAGACATACCCATCGTCTGTCATGCGGTCAAATCGTTCATAATCCAAGTAACCCCGGTCAAAGACGTACATGCATTCTTTGTCGTCAACGAGTACTTCCAGCTGACCACGATCATGTTCTTTCGCGTTTGTCAGCACCGCTTTATCTGGATAGGAACAGCCTTTTTCTGCGTAAACAAGACGTAAATGAAGCTTGATGCCCGACTTTGTTTTACGGAATTCAGCCCACTTATGGTTTTTCAAGTTCAATGGCAACGTACTCGAGTCGATAATTTTCAGTGGTGTTGTCGTTTCTCGGCGCTGCTCATAATGTGATTTCTCGTGAATTTGGGCAACTAAATCCAAAAATACCTGTTGGAACACTTCAGTCGGCACTTGATTTAATCGGCGTCCGAGCTGCGAAAAGCTAATCGCTTCTAAATGCGTCGCTTTTTGAAGGTCGTCAGAAAATAATGTCTCACTGACTGCACGCAGACTCTCGGTTTCATTGAGCTGAGCGAATACGAACAATTTCAAGAATGACGCAATGTGTAGCTTCTTTGTATAGTAATTTAATTGATAGCTTTCAACCAATTCCTCGAGTTTTGTGGAGAAAATCGGTGAAAACCATTGTTCAAATGATGTTTTTCGTGTAAACTTATCCATGCTTATTGTCCTTTATTTTGGATTTGGATGGTTTAGTACCGCCCAACCATTATAAAGGCTTTTTTATGCAAAGATAAAATTACTGAAAATTTAGATTTTTATAAAGCGTTGAATTATTTTAATGCGACACTAGTGATATCAAATATAAAGTTAAGTCTTTTTTTTATGCAAAATTCTGGATACGATAAGACCAATTCCACCTAACGCAATGAATAAAACAGCTCGGATGGCTAAAGGAATGAACGGTAAATCATAAAGAACAAGCTTAATTAAAGTAAGAAACAATAAGCTAATTCCAATATAAGTACCCGCTTTGAATGATTTTACTATACCAATAGATAAACCAATGATAGCTAGTAAAATCCACGAAAATGTCAGAGCTAATGTTTGAGTATTGGTCGATAACGCTTCTGTGAAAAGTTGAACTTCCTGCGTGACAAAACTTAAGGTTAAAATGGTAAATAAAATACTGGTACTTGCTACAAACAAGGTTGATTTTTTCATTGAATTATTTTGAATAAACACTAAAAAAAGCATTGTGCCTAAAAAACCAAGCCAATTTAATGTCGGTTGTGAAAATACCGCCTCAATTGGTATCGCCATAACAGCAACTGCGCTGATTGTGTAAATTGCATATCCCACAAATTTCTGAATTGGATTGTTATATTTATGTGCTAAATAACAAGTAACAGCTCCTTGAATAATATAAAGCAACAGTGCATCTTCTTTATTAAGAAGCTGATTAATCAAAAACGCAATGCCAATGACTAAATAGCTCATAAAAAAGTCAAATTTCACCTTTTCTTTTTTATATACCTTAATACATAGGGCATATACTACAATAAGTACAGCAATTATAATGGTAACAGTTGTTTTTTCCATCGTACTACTTATCCAGCCATAAACGATAAATAAGCTTGCCAAAGTAGTTGAGGCATAAATAAACTCATTCCCCTTGCGAACGGCTGACAGTAAAAGTAAACAGACATGTTGAATAAGAAGAGCTGCTCCTAGAAGGGATGTAAACTCTACAAACCAACCATATACTAACAACACTACATTCAAGAGTATTGCCGCTAACCCATATAACACATGATAATTCAATCTCCACGCAATGAACGCAAAAGCGAGGTATAAGAGCGTTTCGTAGCTAATAAACACAAGTTGATTGGGTGAGTTACTTTCTATTAAGAACGGTACAAGCACCCCGCCAATTATGCTAATGATCCCAAGCGCTTGTGAACGATAATAAACAGTCATGCCAAGCCCTGCTACAACCCACAGCGCGTTTAACATAAATGCAAACGAAGGCCCAATCATTCCATATAAACTATGCGCTGCAAACGTTGTTAGCATTAGGATTGGAACGGACCCACCAAGGAGCACTTGCCCTAATACAGAGCGTTTTTTTACAATTTGCAAATGGCCAACACCTACAAATGCGGCGCTTACAATATATCCTAGCGTAACCTTGACACCTTCACTCATTACCCCGTAGTCAGAAGCAGCTTTAAATCCCCAAAGAACACCAATTATAAAAACAAAAATAAAAATGCGGGGCAACCATATTTGAAAAAGCTGTTCTTCCCAATTCGTTGATTTTTTCACTTGTTGTTCATAAACTTCAGTTGGCTTCATCGGCTGATGAGAAACCGCTTCTTCATGATTTGAAGGTTTCTTTGCCTGCACTGTAAATTCTGTTTTGCTCCCATATTGATTAGTAAGTAGTTGCTTTAACTCCTTTACTTCCTCCTCTAATACCGTAATCTTTTTTTCTAGGTTCTCTATTCTTTTATGATCCATAACATCTCTCCCTATAGCTTTATCAATTACCAAATTATATCATTTTAGTGTTTTTTAGGATATCTCTTTTCAATTTAACAATAAAAAGTGCAGGCTAAAAATGCCTGCACTTTCTGCTCATGTAAAGTATTCAATTTTTGCATTTGGAAAGAATTGACCAATATAGTATTCAAGCGTTTCACGCAGCTCATGCTCTTCGTCCTTTGTATACACATACTTTCCAATCCCATAGCGTCCCCACTTATAGCGACGCTCTTCTTCATTCATTTGTAGCTTAGACTTTGGATAGTTCTTTTCAATGACACGTTTGGCTGGTTTTGTAAATCGATGCTGAATCATTTCAAATGTAATATCATCACGCGATTCCTGTGGAATGGAAGCATCCAGCTTTTCAAATAGCTTGCGATACCCATCTCTCCATCCCTCATGGATATAGATAGGTGCTACGATAAACCCCAGAGGATACCCCGCTTTTGCCACTTTGTTCGCTGCTTCAATTCGGTAATCTAACGGTGACGTTCCAGGTTCAAAATATTTAATAACATAATCAGCATTCACGCTGAAACGAAAGCGCGTTTTACCGTTATGTTTAGCATCAAGAAGGTGATCTACATGATGAAACTTTGTCACAAAGCGAAGTTGTCCTAAATCGCTTTCTCCAAAATATTCAATGGCATGCTTGAGCGTATGAGTTAAGTGATCAATACCTACAATGTCAGACGTACACGCGGCCTCAAAACGCGTAATTTGTGGTGCTCGTTCTTTCATGTATTGCTCAGCTCTATCTAGAATTTCTTCTACATTTACATACGTTCTGATGTACGGCTTACTTCCCATCGTCGTTTGTAAATAACAATAGTGACAGTGTCCCATACACCCTGTTGCAAAAGGAATGGCATATGCTTGTTAAATGTAGGCTAAAAAAGACGCTGTTTAAACAGCGCCTTTTTTAGCCTTCGTACGGTCCGTAATCAAATAGTTCGTTATATGCTCGTTCTGCTTCTTCATAGCTTGTGTATATCGCATCATCATCTGATAATAAGTGATACGACTCATGTAAAAGCAGCGCAACGTCGCTGTTATTTTCAGGATGCTGAACTACTTCTCCCTGCGTAATATTGGCTACGTTTGCCGTATGAGGGTTTCGATAGATCACAAAAACTTGGTCCCCAACATGATATTCTTTTTTCATTATGTCACCTTCTCTATTTCAGCTTTATTTCTATAGTGTCCGCACATAGTGATTTTATAATGGTGCTTTTTTACACTGTCTGACGTTCAATAAGCTGAAAAGGAAGTTCAATGTATTGAAGACTTTTATCAAGCACAAGTTTAAATAAATGCTCCCCCATTTCAAAAAGTGGTAGCTGAATAGTAGTAATGTCTAAATAAGCTGTTAACGGATGATTATCAAACCCAATAATCGCAATGTCTTTGGGCACTGATAAACCTTCTTTCTTACAGCGAGTTATAACTCCTACTGCAAGCTGATCATTGGTAACAAGCAATCCTGTTGGCCGGTCGTCCATTGCAAGCAAACGATCTACAATCATATCTCCATCTGTTATGTATAAGCAATCTGTGAATACCCACTCTTCTCGTATCGGTTCTTGCAACCTCTTCATAAAATCACCGTAAGCATTAGCTCGCTGTTCACTGTTTGTACCACTCATCCTGCCTACGCAGTAACCAATTTTCTGATGTCCGTGCTCATGCAGGTAAGATAGGGCTTTTTCAAAAGCTGCGTAATGATTAACGTACACGGACGACACCTTTTTAGCTGTTCCGTCTTCGCATACAACAACAGGGCCATACGATTGATACTCGCTAAGAACACTCCAATCATTTGCTCTAGAGCAAATGATGACACCATCTACCTGCTTGGTTTTCAACATATGAAGTGCTTCAATTTCCTTCTTTACATCGTAAGCTGTTTGGCACAATACAAGCTGACAGTGAGCGCTAAGTGCTTGCTTTGAAACCCCTTCAAGTATGACGCTAAAGTATGGGTGATTAATAAATGGAAGAACAACTGCAATCCGATTAGTCTTTCCTTTTGATAAAGTAACTGCATTGCTATTTTGCTCATAGTTGAGCTCATCCACGACTGCTTGTACACGCTCTCGCTTCTCTTCGCTTACATAAGGGTGATTGTTCAAAACTCGCGATACGGTAGAAACGGATACCCCAGCTTTCTTTGCAATATCTCGAATATTTACCATTTTTCTCTCCTTTTGCTCTTGTTCTGAAACGCGTTTCATCATTTATGCTGTTTTTATTATAACGAAAGGTGGTCATAAATGATGCTTGGATTGGTTATTTTATTTGTTTTATGCGGAGTTGAAATTTTACTAGCTATGGTAGCTTTAAAGCAAAAACCAGATTTATGGAAGGAGGTTGAATTCGAAGATTTTTATGATTTTTACGATTCAAAAAAGCGATAGAAACCTATCGCTTTTTCTAATTATTTATGTACAACCTCTTCAGTGATTGATCGACCTTTTGTCTGATCTATATCTAACCATTGCCACTCTTCATGTAGGCGAATCCTTCCGTCTGGCAAAACCTCCGGTGTAGAAAAGCATGTGCCTCCGCGAATTTCATAAGCTATGTTAACATGCTGATAGCGGAATGTAAGACAGCTCTTTTCGTCTATAGTCCCAACTAACGTCCCGATAAAACGTCTCCACCTTCATACGTTGCGTGAATAATTCTGCCTTCTTGCTCATAGCGAAAGGTCGTATGAGAAGATACTTCACCGTTATCCGTATTCTGTACAGAGCGAAACACTCGATTCCTAAAACAAATCATCCTTTCACCTCTTTTTCAATATTCTAACATTTTAACTCTAAAAAAAGATGACATCAACCCTTCTTTCCGGTTGATGTCATCTGATGAAATTAAGCTATTTGTTTTTTAGCAGGTTGTTTATGAGTAAGCTTTGGATAATTAAAGACAATCGCTAAAATTCCAAATATCGCTGTTAAGATTGGATAAAATGCGAATGGCATTAGTTCAACTGAGGATACTTTTGCAAATTCTGATGCAATTAGCATTTGCGCTCCATATGGAACAAGTCCCTGCACGCTACATGAAAATAAGTCAAGTATACTTGCTGACTTACGGTTATCGATTTCGTATTCATCTGCAATCTCTTTTGCTAAAGACCCGACCGTAATAATTGAAATTGTGTTATTAGCTGTCGAAAGATTTGTCGCGCTTACTAATCCAGCAATACTAAACTCTGCGCCTTTTCTTGTTTTAATATTACGTGTTAATAGCCCAAGCAAGAAATGGATCCCTCCATTATACTTAATAAGTTCAACGACTCCACCAATTAAGATGCTGAGAATAATGAGTTCAGCCATACCGCCAATTCCTGTTGTAATAGCTTTTGCAAAGGTTGCTAGCGTATAGCTTCCGTCTGCCAATCCAATAATTCCAGCTACAACAATACCCCCCTGTTAAAATTGCTAACACATTTAATCCAAGCAATGCTGCAACCAGCACTCCTATATAAGGAAGCATTTTTACAAAGCTAAAACTTTCAACATCTACATTAGAATTATTTCCAAGCGTCATTACTAATAAAAGAACCATTGTAATAATTGCTGCTGGTAATACAATTAGAAAATTCACTTTAAATTTATCGTTCATTTTTGTTTTTTGCGTACGAACCGCAGCAATTGTTGTATCAGAAATAATGGATAAATTATCTCCAAACATTGCACCGCCGATAACGGCTGCTACGGCTAGTGCTGCAGAAATATCCGTTTCAGCACTTACTCCAACTGCAATTGGTGCTAGAGCCGCAATGGTACCAGTAGAAGTACCCATCGCAAGTGAGATAAAAGCACCGATAAAGAATAATCCAACAACAAGCAAGCTTTGTGGCAAAACAGATAAAGCAAGGTTAACCGTTGAATCAACCGCTCCCATGCCGCTTGCTACTTCTGAAAAAGCGCCCGCCAGAATAAAGATAAAGACCATAATCATCAAGTCCGGATGACCTGCGCCTTTAGCAAAACGCTCAACCTTCGCATTTAGCGTTTCTTTCCGGTTCATCGCTAAGGCAACGATAGCCGCTACGATAATTGCTACAAGTACAGGAAGCTTATAAAAATCACCTGTAATAATCCCCGAGCCTACAAACAAAGCTAGAAATACTCCTAGCGGCAGCAGTGCCCAACCGTTTTCTTTTTGTTTTCCCATGTTTACACCTCTTTGCATAAATAAAAGACCTCTTCATCAAGAAGAGGCCCTCTTATAATTCTTTATAAGAATACGCTCTTCTCATCTTTCAAACAAAATTGTTTGCTGGATTTGGCACCGCACTCTGTGAGTCAGTTGCCGAGACATCATCGGGCCAGTCCCTCCGTCTCTCTTGATAAGAAGTATAATATTTTTTAAATTTATTATTCAAAATTAACTCTTAACTACTTTAATATCTTTTACTTTCCTTGTCAAACACTATTGTAGAAAAACAAAAAGAAAGAAAATTCAAATATCAATTCGCTACGTCTCGCTTTAAGAAAAACAGCCAAGCCGTTCCAACAAAGAAGATTAGATGAGCTATAATAATAAATAGAGAAAACGGTAGGGTCATCCCAGGGAAATACGTTTGATTTCCATCCATATATTGACTAAGGTTGGTGTTAGCAAACAGTAAAATAATTCCCCACTGTACTTGAAACTCAGATAAAATTCCAGCAAGCATTTTTGCTCCTACTCCAACAACAATGCCAAGACCAACTGCTAATGCACTATTTCTGAATACCGACGATAGCATAAACGCAAAAGCAACCATCATAAAGGTTTCAAGATATGAAACACCATATGCAATCCAGATACCTTGTCCTTCTTGACCATTAAAAGCTCCTCCTGAAAAGAAAATAATACCCCAAATGATTGAAAATAAAAAGAAGGCAGCCAAATAGTACAAGCTAATAAAAATGCTAGTCAGGTATTTGGATAAAAGAATAGTTGAGCGACTCTTAGGACGAATTAATAGAAGTTTAATCGTTCCTTTTTCAAATTCAGATGCAACAATCGATCCAGCAGCGGCTACAGCAAAAAATTGGACAATAATTAAAAAGTTTGAAGTGAAAGCAACAAAGCCTGGCAACGTTTCTGCAATTCCAGCATTCGTTGTAATAGTTCTCATTATAAGAGCCATTCCAAGCGTTAAGACAGCAATTGCCAGAAATACGACTTTTGTGCTTTTTTTCATAAACCACTTCATATGTTCATTTTGTATTAAATTAAGCATTGAAATCTCCTCCCGTAACAGACATAAACGATTGTTCTAGCGATTCATAAATTGGAGTAATTTGGTATACTTCAATGCCTTCTTCCACTAGAAGTTTATTAATAGCAGCAGCCTCTTTCGGTTGAGCTTGTACAGAAAGCTGCTTTTCTTTTATTGCACAAGTGTAGCCTTGATTTGATAGCAGATTTTCCGCTTTTTCTACAGCATCAACTGCAAATACAATCGTTAGGTTCTCTTCTATATTACGCTTAGCTAATTCTTGAACAGATAGCAGTCTGCCGTCTTGAATAATCCCTACGCGATCACACAAGGCTTCCACTTCTTTCAACAAATGGCTAGCAATAAGAATTGAAATTCCTTCTTCTTTGCACAACCGCTTTAAATATGTTTTAAATTCAATCATTCCTGCTGGATCCAAGCCGTTAGTAGGCTCATCTAGTAGCAGTAGTGACGGTTTATGTAGAATAGCTTGTGCAACTCCGAGGCGCTGACGCATTCCGAGTGAATAAGTCTTTACCGGTTGGTGAATGCTTTTTTCTAACCTTGTTAGCTCGACCACTTCATCGATTCGATTTGCAGACACACCGTGCATTCGTGCAAAATGCTTTAAATTTTGATAACCTGTCAAATATCCATAAAACTCCGGGTTTTCAATGATTGCACCAATTGATTTGACAGCTTCATTAAATTGTTTGCGCTGGTCATGATTGTTAATGGTAACGTCTCCTGTTGAACTTACTAAACCTACAACTGCTCGAATAAGCGTAGTTTTACCCGAACCGTTTGGACCTAGTAACCCAAAGATTTCTCCTTTTCGCACAGACAATGATACGTTATCCAAAATAATTTTATTGCCAATCTTTTTCGTGACGTTATGAACCTGTAGTACCTCTCTCTCTGACATAATGTTCATCCTCTCTTCTATGTAATCCGTCTTTTATTTTTCCTTGTTTTGAGGTATTTGTCTAGATTAAAACAAACCATTCGTTTATTTTTCATTTTTTTGGTAAGCTATACGTATATATATTTTTTTATAAAGGGGATGCCGTTATGGAATTAGTCGTTTATTTAGCAGGACAAATTCATGATAATTGGAGAGACGATATCAAAAAGCAAGCGGAGGACTTAAAGCTTCCAATTACGTTTGTAGGACCGATGACGGACCATGATCGCTCGGATAATATCGGCGAAGTCATTTTAGGTAAACAAGACTCAGCTATTTTAAAAGATGAAGCCGCTTCAGCTTTTAACAACTTGCGCACAGAAGTACTGCTTAAGAAATCCGACGTAGTCATTGCGCTTTTCGGTGAAAAATACAAACAGTGGAATAGCGCAATGGACGCGGCTACAGCCGTTGCATTTAACAAGCCCCTTATCCTTGTACGTCCAGAAAAACTGCACCATCCTTTAAAAGAGCTTTCAAACAAAGCACAAGTTGTCGTTGAAACACCAGACCAAGCAATTCGTGCACTGGCTTATATCTTTGAATAAGGCTGATTCATAAGTATTTTAGTTAATGAGATATCCGAACGATCGCTAACCTGCAATCGTTCGGATATTTTTTGTTCGTTCCCAAAACAAGTTAAAAAACTTGTGGAATGGAGCGTAAGACATTCGGCTCCTGCCAGAAATAGAGTAAAAGCTGAGCCTCCTTGACGTTATTCCTTGGTTCATGTACACTTTATGTTCAATTTATTGCTATTGATATCGCTCTTGTAAAGAAAGAATGATATAATTTGATAGATATTGAATTTGGAGGATTGCTCATACATGATTACAGTTAGTAATGTAAGCCTACGTTTTGCAGACCGTAAGTTATTTGAAGATGTAAACATTAAGTTTACGCCTGGTAACTGCTACGGATTGATTGGAGCGAACGGTGCTGGAAAGTCAACATTTTTGAAAATCTTATCTGGTGAACTTGAGTCACAAACTGGTGATGTACATATGGGACCTGGCGAACGCCTAGCGTTCTTAAAACAAAACCATTTCGAATACGAAGAATATGAAGTATTAAAAACCGTTATTATGGGTCACGCTCGCTTATATGAAGTGATGCAAGAGAAGGATGCTATTTATATGAAAGCTGACTTCACTGATGAAGATGGAATGAAAGCAGCTGAGCTTGAAGGTGAATTTGCTGAACTTAACGGTTGGGAAGCTGAATCTGAAGCAGCGATTCTTTTAAAAGGTTTAGGCGTTTCTGAAGATCTTCACGATAAAAAAATGGCTGAGCTGACAGGTAGTGAAAAAGTAAAAGTATTACTTGCTCAAGCTTTATTTGGCAAACCTGACGTTTTACTACTAGATGAGCCGACCAATAACTTAGATATTCAGGCAATTCAGTGGTTAGAAGAGTTTTTAATTAACTTTGAAAACACAGTAATCGTTGTATCCCATGACCGTCACTTCTTGAACAAAGTGTGTACGCACATTGCGGATTTAGATTTTGGTAAAATTCAAGTTTACGTTGGTAACTACGACTTCTGGTATGAATCTAGCCAGCTTGCTCAAAAAATGGCATCTGATGCTAATAAGAAAAAAGAAGAAAAAATTAAAGAACTTCAGGCGTTTGTCGCTCGTTTTAGCGCCAATGCATCAAAATCAAAGCAGGCAACATCTCGTAAAAAATTACTTGATAAAATTACGTTAGATGATATCCGTCCATCTTCTCGTCGTTACCCATACGTAAACTTTACGCCAGAGCGTGAAATTGGAAACGACGTACTGCGAGTTGAAGGTTTAACAAAAATCATTGATGGTGTTAAGGTACTAGATAACGTAAGTTTTACAATGAATCGAGAAGATAAAATTGCGTTAGTTGGCCGTAACGAAATTGCAAACTCAACGCTTATGAAGATTCTAATGGGTGAAATGGAAGCAGATAGCGGTACATTTAAATGGGGTGTAACAACATCTCAATCGTTCTTCCCGAAAGATAACTCTGAGTACTTTGAGAATAGCGACTTAAACTTAGTTGAGTGGTTACGCCAATACTCACCACAAGATGAAAGCGAAAGCTTCCTTCGTGGATTCCTAGGAAGAATGTTATTCTCTGGTGAAGAAGTACTAAAGAAAGCCAATGTATTATCTGGAGGCGAAAAGGTTCGCTGTATGCTTTCTAAAATGATGCTAAGTGGTTCAAACGTTCTTCTTTTAGACGATCCTACCAACCACTTAGACTTAGAATCGATTACGGCATTAAATAACGGATTAATGAGCTATAAAGGTGCAATGATTTTCACATCTCATGACCATCAGTTCGTTGAAACAATTGCGAATCGCATTATTGAAATCACGCCAAACGGAGTGGTTGATAAGCAAACAACATATGATGAATACCTAACAAACACAGACTTACAAAAACAAGTTAAAGGTATGTACGCTTAATCATAAAAAGGTGACGAATATTCGTCACCTTTTTACTATACTTGAATTCCACGCTCCATCAATTTTTGTTCAAAGTAAGAAATCATCACGCTTAAGGTTTTGACTCGCGCATATTGCTTATCGTTACCTGCAATAACAAACCACGGAGCTTGATTCGTATTCGTATATTTAAACATATGCTCTACCGCTTCTTCATACTCGTCCCACTTTTTTCGATTACGCCAATCTTCTTCTGTTAACTTCCAGCGTTTAAAAGGATCCGCTTCCCTTTCTTTAAAGCGCTTGAGCTGCTCATCCTTACTAATGTGGAACCAAAACTTTGCTACAATATAGCCGTTATCCGTTAACGTACGCTCAAACTGATTAATCTCTTCGTACGCCCTTCCCCACTCACTTGTTGAAATTAAATTTTCAACGCGCTCGACGAGTACGCGTCCATACCAAGAACGATCAAATAAAGCTATTTGCCCAGCGTGCGGCAATCTTGTCCAAAAGCGATGAAGATAGTGATACCTACGTTCATCATCAGTTGGTGCACTAATCGGATACACGTGAAAGCCTCGGGGGTCCAACTTTTGTGTAATACGCTTAATAGCTCCCCCTTTCCCTGCCGCATCCCACCCTTCAAACGCAAATATAATAGGTACCTTTTCCATATAGATAATGTGTTCTAACCGCAATAAGCGTAGCTGCAAAGATTTTAGCTTTTTTTATATTCTTTTTTAGATGAAATCTTTTTAGACAGATCAATATCTTCTAAATTCATATAATCACTCCTACCTACTAGTCAGTAGTATAGTATGAACGTTCTAGGCTGTAATTATGTTATTGAAACATCTTGCTAATGAGCTCATAAGAATGTAGCTTCGCCTGGAAATCGTGAATGTTAGTAATGATTAAGAATTCATCGTTATTATATTCATTTTGTAAGCGTAACAATTTAGCATGAACAGTTTCTGTAGATCCTACAATCATTCGACTCCTATTTTTCTTTATTTTTTGTTTCTCATATTCAGAATACACGCGCTGGTTGACTTCATTAATAGAAGAAACCTTTGTATCTTTTCCTTTTTCTACTTTGAGCAACCAATCATCAAGCGTTTTGGCATGTTGCTCCGCTTCTTCGTCTGTATCAGCACACACCACAAATACGCAAACGTTCGTGTGAGGCACTTGCTGATAGTCTGATGGAACGTATTCTTGTCGATAGTGTTTCAGGGCTTCTTTTCCTCCAATAGGAGAAATAAAGTGACCAAACGTAAAGGAAACGCCAAGTTCCCCAGCTGCTCGCGCACCTCGTTTGTTAATGCCTAGCTGCCACATCTCAGGCTTAGTATCACTTTTGGGATAAGCTGTTACCCCGTAATAAGGGTGAGTTTCAGGAAGGTTTTGCAGCAAATGTCCCTGTAGCGCTTGAATTTGACGTGGAAATTCATTCAGACTTTTTCGTACTCCGTCTGTTAATGCTAACCTCGTTAGTGCATCGCCTCCTGGAGATCGACCTAATCCCAAATCAATTCGCCCTGGAAACAAATTCTCTAATAACTGTACGTCTTCAGCCACTTTATATGGGCTGTATTGAGGGAGAAGCACGCCTCCAGAGCCAATTCGAATCGAACTTGTTTGAGATGCCAAATGAGTCATTAATAAAAGTGGCGAAGAGCCTGCTAACCCATTTGTATTATGATGTTCAGCTACCCAAAAGCGATGATATCCTAGTCTTTCTGTCCACTTTGCTAGCTGTACCGTCTGAGCAAGCGCATCTTTTGCTGTTTGGCCGCTTGATATTGGAGACTGATCTAATACGCTTAAAATCATAATTGATATCACTTCCTTTGCTTTTATTTTAAAAGAAAGAGGCTTGCTCGTCCGTTATTTTGCTTAGTCATTTATGTATACATATTTACAATTTCAGTTGCTTTCTTTTTTAATGACTCCCGTAATTCTTTTGGTTCAATTACTTCTGCATAACGTCCTAAATTCAGCAATATATTTGCCTTAAAATCAAGGTCATCTCGACCAATTACTGATTTTATTGTTCCCGTTCCATCGTTATTTATGGTTATATGAGGTCCTAAGCTAGGATTTGCACTTGCTAACCGCACGCCTTCTTTTGTTATTTCAATATGCAACAATAGAGCCTTTGTGGGAACATAGTCTTGAGCTAACCATTTCTTTAACGTTAGCGATTCCGTAAAATCTTCACCTAAGTTCTCTATTTTTTTTACCCTATCTGCACGAAAAAGCAGGATTTTTTCTTTTTTATAGCTATATGCCGGAAAGTACCATAGACCTTCATGCGCATAAATACCAATTGGTTTAACAATATGCCCCTTTATCCCTGTTTTACTTTCATACTGAATCACTACTTTTTTATGCTTCATTGCTGATAGCAATAAGTCTTTTAAAAGGGGGGCCTCCTCTGAACGATTTGGCGTTAAAAATACAACAAAATCTTTTATCTGTTCTAGCTGATTTCTTACATCTGCAGGTAAATGAGTATAAAACTTTGTTTTTACCCTCTGAGTATCTACTTGAAACGGGATTGTAGGATAATGAGTGATCATTTCAAGTAAAAAATACATCATTTTTCCTTCTTCCTCAGAAAAGAATAAAGGAGGCAATACGCGATTGTTCAAAACACGATAGCCGCCATATTTTCCTTTTTCAGCATATAAAGGAACCCCTAGCTCCTGTAAATCCAATAAGTAGCGCTGAACAGTACGCACAGACATATCAAACTCTTCTGCAACTTCTCTAGCAGTAAAATAGCGCTTCGCATTAATATAAAACATCAGTTCAAATAACTTTTTTGTTTTCATAATATTCACCTATCTATGACAGTTTTTGACGCATTTAAATGTTATTATCATACACGAAGCGGGTAAAATATAATAGCGATTTGCTAAGGAGGAACATGGCATGACAAGAAAAGTAATTTTATATATTGCAACTACAATTGATGGATTTATTGCGCGTGAAAACGGAAAAATTGATTGGCTAGTGGAGAATGAAACAAACGAAGATTATGGATATAATGAATTTGATGAAAGCATTGATACCGTATTTATGGGTCGCCACACGTACGAACAAGTATTAACGTTCGGCGAGTTTCCTTATAAGGGAAAGGAAGTATTTGTAGTGACAACAAAAAAGGGCGGCAAATCTGAAGATGTAACGTTCATCTCACCTACAGAAGTTCACGACAAAGTCACCGAATTAAAGAAGCTGGAAGGGAAAAACATCTTTCTTGTAGGGGGCGGGTCACTAAATGCACTGTTTTTAAATGAAAACTTAATTGATGAGTATTGGATCTTTCAAAAGCCTATATTGCTAGGAAGTGGCATTCCTCTCTTTCAAGGAAACGTAGCTGACACGCCACTTTCGTTAATTGATTCAAAAATTTATCCTTCTGGATTTGTTTTTCTTAAATTTGTGAATGATAAGAAGCCGACAGCATAATGCTGACGGCTTTTATAATTCGTTATTCATCTCTTTTACTTGCTTGTCACTTGGCAATAACCACGTTAGAATTCCAATTAGAGGAAGGATACTACAAAACAGCATAATAAATTTTAGGCTATATATATCCGCTAACTTTCCAAATATAACGGCTCCCAGCGCTCCCATCCCGAACGCCAAGCCCACGATAAGCCCTGAAACAAGGCCGATTTTTCCAGGTAATAATTCTTGAGCGTAAACTACCGTAACGCTGAAACTAGATTGAAGAATAAAACCAATAAGCACTAACAACAGGGCTGCTGCACCAAGCATTACGTGCGGTAGCATAAGTGCAAATGGTGCTGACCCAAGCATGGATACCAACAAAACGTTTCGTTTTCCGAAACGATCTGCTAAAGGTCCCCCAAAAAAAGTGCCAAAGACTCCTGCAATCATAAATAAAAAGACATAGATTTGTGCATGTTTTATTGTGACTCCGTATGCTTCAATTAAATAAAATTGGAAGTAATTCAAAATCCCAGCTCCATACCACGAACGAGCAAAAACTAAAAAAATTAATAAAGCAACAGCGAATACTAATTTGCTTGTCACTTTCATTTCATTTACTGATCGCTTTTTTTGCAACTGTTTTCGAACAATCAGCTCTTGCTTGTACCACGTTGATACATAGTAAAGAGTTACAATACCAACCGCTGCCAAGAGTGTAAACCACATTGCACCAAACTGACCTAAGCTAATAAAGATAAAAGCAGTGAATAAAGGCGCCATCGACTGCCCCGTATTACCTCCTACTTGATAGATTGACTGAGCTAACCCCCTTTTCTGTCCAGCAGCCATATAGGCAACACGTGACCCTTCCGGATGAAAAATGGCTGATCCTAATCCAATAAACAGCACGGACGCTAGAACAAAATAAAAGTTAGGTGCTAGCGCTAAGCCAATAATGCCGACTAAACTTAAACACATTGCAATTGGTAATAAAAATGGGAGTGGCCGCTTATCTGCGAAGATACCAAATACCGGCTGCATGATAGAGGATGTCATATTCAGCGCAAATGCAATCCAACCAATTTGCGTATAATTTAAATTCATTGATTGCTCTAGAATGGGAAAAAGCGCTGGAACAACTGATTGCATGCAGTCGTTTAAAAAGTGACCTAAGCTGATAGCAAATAAAATACGATAAATAGTTTGTTCTTGTTTCGTTTGTAACTTTACTGCTGCTTGCATATAAAACCTTCTTTCTATTACCTTCTCGTTCCTGTATAAACTTTCTATGAACTTGTATTATATTCTTCAACCAAAGAAAATTTCCTTTTTTGAAAAGCAATTATATTTATATCAACCTACTATTTTGATAAAATGGAAAAGTAAGCGTTTTATATAAAGCGTGTGGGAGGAATGAACAATGGTTAAAAATAAAGTTGTATTAATTACAGGGGCTGCTCAAGGAATTGGCTTTCAAATCGGCGAGCGTTTTGCTGAACATGATGCAAAGGTTGTCTTGACTGATTTAAATGAAGAAGGTGTTAAAAAAGCAGAGCAAGAACTCTCTTCAAAGGGATATGACGTCTACGGTGTAAAAGCAGACGTCACAAATGAAGATGATATTAAATCGATGATTAACGCTGCTTCTGCAAAATACGGAAAAGTTGACGTATTAATTAACAATGCGGGCATGCAGTTTGTCTCCCCACTCGAAGAGTTTCCAACTGAAAAATTTGAACTTTTATTAAAGATTATGCTGACTGCACCTTTTGTTGCTACAAAGCACGTCTTTCCTCTTATGAAGCAGCAAAAATTTGGTCGCATTATCAATATGGCATCCATAAATGGCTTGATTGGCTTTGCAGGAAAAGCAGCTTATAACAGTGCAAAACACGGAGTCATCGGCTTAACAAAAGTAGCGGCGCTAGAAGGTGCTGAACATGGAGTAACCGTTAACGCTATTTGCCCTGGCTACGTAGATACGCCTCTTGTCCGTAACCAATTACAAGACTTAGCTCGTACGAGAAACGTTGAGCTCGAGAAAGTACTTGAAGAAGTAATTTATCCACTCGTCCCTCAGAAACGTTTATTAGATGTAAGTGAAATTGCCGATTACGCCCTCTTTCTAGCAAGTGATGCAGCAAAAGGCGTGACCGGTCAAGCTGTCGTTATTGACGGGGGATATACGGCTCAATGAAAACAAGAGAGGGCTCTTTTAGCCCCCTCTTGTTTTCAAGATTATGAGAAAGGTGAAGTATTCTTGTTAGAATCCAGACGACTTACTTCCTTATCTTTCTATTTAAAGCCTATGCTTTTCACTACTAGCTCTTCACTCCCACTATGCTACACTAGTGATAGAAACAGAACGGGGGAACATGTATGATGATAGCATCTTTAGCAGATAGCATCATTTCAGAAATCAATCATCTAATTCATGAAGATTTAATTGTAGCCGATACGTCTGGCATGATCATCGCCAGCACGGATAAAAACCGAGTAAATACATTTCATGAAGGAGCTCTCATTTGCACGCAAAAAAAGCAAAAGTTCATTATTACTCAAGAAAATCAAGCTCCTTTAAAAGGCGTCAAAGCGGGAATTAATCTTCCAATCCTTTTTCAAAATCAAATTGCTGGTGTAATTGGTATTACCGGTAACCCAGAACGCGTATCCGCTTATGCCGAAATTTTAAAAAGAATGACTGAACTAATGATGAATGAACGCTACTATTCCGAGCAGCTTGAATGGCAAGCGCGAGCACTTGAAGCGTTTGTATTCGATTGGGTCCAAAAATCCGATTGGAGTGAAGAATTTATCCACCAAGCGGAATTGATTGGTATCGATCTTTCAATTGAACGACAAGTTTTAATCGGTCATTGTTCAGACGTAATGAATAACAAAATGTTAAAAGATCTTATGGAGAACTTTAGTCAGGACAACAAAGATGTGTTTGTTCGCTGGGGAAACGACCGCTTTATTATTTTACAAGCTGACCAAAAGACAAAGGAACGTACGCTTCACTTTGCTAAGCAAATTAGCCGCCATTTCAAAACTCGATATCAAGTAAACGCTTCAATTGGAATTGGACAACCTGCTTCTCCTAGAATGGTTCATCAATCTTTTCACGAAGCGGAACGAGCTTTGAGTACTGCAAAAAAATCCGGAGCTATTATATTTGATGATGACCTTCGTCTTGAAATGTTGTTAAAAGATATAAAAAAAGAAACAAAGGTTGAATTTATTCGCAGAACCATTTCCCAGGTTATGAATGATCAAGAATTAATAAAAACTGTTAAAACGTTTTTAAGGCAAAATCAATCCTTCAAAGCTACGGCAGATGCACTGCACATTCATATCAACACGCTACACTATCGAATAAAGCGAGTCGAAGAATTAACTGGACTAAACCTTCGCCATACCGAGGACTTGCTCATTTTTCACCTCGCTTTTTTGTTTTTAGATGAATAACCAACGATACCGCATAAATAACTGCTACACTTTAGAGGATTAACCATAGTTAATCCTTCTTCTATTTCTTATTATAAAAGTAAGAATTCGTTTACTTAAAAGGAGCTATAACCATGATACCTATTGAACTCAAGAAATCCTTTGAAGACATTGTCGGCGCCCATAATTATGATGACTCAAAAGCCGGTCGACTCGTTTACTCCTACGATGCTACACCTCAATTCCAATCACTGCCTGATGCCGTTATTGCGCCCAATAACACTGAAGAAGTAGCAGCTATTGTAAAACTATGTAATGAATATAAAATTCCGATTGTACCTAGAGGGTCGGGCACAAACTTATGCGCAGGAACCTGTCCAACTGAAGGTGGTATCGTTCTTTTGTTTAAACATCTAAATCAAGTGTTAGAAATTGATGAAGAAAACCTAACTGCTACAGTTGAACCAGGCGTCATTACCTTAGATTTCATCCACCAAGTAGAAGAAAGAGGTCTGTTTTATCCTCCAGATCCGAGCTCGATGAAAATTTCTACAATCGGGGGAAATATCAACGAAAACTCAGGGGGGCTTCGCGGTCTTAAATATGGCGTTACGCGCGACTATGTGTTAGGGCTTGAGATTGTACTCGCAAATGGAGACGTTATTAAGACGGGAGGAAAGCTCGCAAAAGACGTAGCTGGCTACGATTTAACACGCTTGTTTGTCGGTTCTGAAGGAACTCTTGGAATCATTACAAAAGCAATCTTAAAACTAATACCAATGCCTGAATCAAAAATGACGATGCTTGCTCTTTATCAAGACCTTGAAGCCGCAGCAAAATCGGTGTCAACGATTATTGCGAATAAAATTATTCCGACTACGCTTGAATTTTTAGATCAACCAACATTAAAAGTCGTAGAGGATTTTGCTAAAATTGGGCTTCCTACAGATGTAAAAGCTGTTTTATTAATTGAACAAGATGGACCAATTGACATTGTGAAGCGAGACATGCTGAAGATGGCTGCCATTTGTGAAAGAGAGCATGCTGTATCGGTAAAGGTAGCTGATTCAGAAAAAGAAGCTGATGATCTTCGCACAGCAAGAAGGTCTGCCCTATCAGCTTTAGCGCGTTTAAAGCCAACGACTATTTTAGAAGACGCAACGGTTCCAAGATCTGAAATTGCAAAGATGGTTGTGGCCACTAATGAAATTGCTAAAAAATATAACTTAACAGTTTGTACATTCGGTCATGCTGGAGACGGTAACCTTCATCCAACATGTTTAACAGATGTACGAAACCATGAAGAAATTGAGCGTGTTGAAAAGGCCTTTGAAGAGATATTTATTAAAGCGATTGAGCTCGGAGGCACAATTACAGGTGAACACGGAGTTGGCGTCATGAAAGCTCCTTATCTTGAGCTTAAAGTGGGCAAAGAAGGAATTGCTGCAATGCAAGCCATTAAGAGTTCCCTAGATCCAAATAACATTCTCAACCCAGGGAAAGTTTTTGCTAAAGATTCCCGAAAACGAGTGGTGATTACAACATGACAACAGTTAAAGAACGTGAGAAAATCCAAAAGCAATTTAAAGAACAAATGAATGAAGATGAACTATTAAACTGCATGCGCTGTGGTTTTTGCTTACCAACCTGCCCTACTTATATTGAATCAGGCTTTCAAGAATCGCATTCTCCAAGAGGAAGAATTGCGCTCATGAAAGCCGTAGTTGACGGTGTTATTGAGCCTGATGAAGAGGTAGAAAAATCGTTAAACATGTGCCTTGGCTGTAGAGCCTGTGAGCCTGTATGTCCTTCTGGAGTCAACTATGGACATTTACTTGAAGAAGCAAGAGATATTATCAATCAAAATAAAAAGCACTCTATTCCTGTAAAAACGATTCGAAAAGTGGTATTTGAAGGCCTGTTTCCTCATCAAAACCGCATGCAAAACGCGACAGGGTTACTTAGCTTTTATCAGCGTTCTGGCCTTCAACGCATTGTTCGCTCTACCGGAATACTAAAGCTTCTTCCAGACAACCTAGCGTTAATGGAAACAGTATTACCAACTGTTCCTCCTTTAAAGGAAATGAAAAATCGACCTACCCATTTGCTTTCAAAAGTTGAAACAAAAAAACGAGTGGCCTTTTTTTCTGGTTGCTTGATGGATACCATGTTTATGAAAACAAATGATGCTACAATGAAGCTACTTCAGCTTGCGGGTTGTGAAATTGTGATTCCTAAAAATCAAGCTTGCTGCGGGGCTTTACATGGTCACAGTGGTGAAAAAGACGGAGCGAAACAGCTTGCGAAGCGCAATATTCAAGCCTTTGAAGATTTAAAAATAGATTATATTATCACAAATGCAGGAGGCTGTGGTGCTTTTTTAATCGATTATGATCACCTGTTAAAAGATGATGTTAACTGGGCTGAGCGCGCTCAAGCGTTCTCTAAAAAGCTGAAGGATATAAGCAGTATTCTTGTCGATCTTGAATTTTTCAACATGAAACTTTCACTGCCTCAACAAGTGATTACGTATCAAGATTCTTGTCACTTGCGCAACGTCATGAAAACATCAAGTGAACCTAGAAAGCTTTTAAAAGCCATTGCTAACGTAGAATATAGGGAAATGAAAAATGCAGATAGCTGCTGCGGATCAGCTGGTATCTATAACATCGTTGAATCTGAAATGTCCATGCAAATCCTCGATACAAAAATGAAAAATGCTGTGGCTATACAAGCTACAACGATTGTGACAGCTAATCCAGGCTGCCTTCTTCAAATGAAGTTAGGAATTGAAAGGGAAGGATTATCCTCGAAAGTAAGAGCTGTTCATCTCGTGGATTTATTACTTGAAGCCGTGCAAGAATAACCCTAAAAAAGGAGCTCTACAACCAGAGCTCCTTTTGCTATTTCTGTTATTTCCACCACGTATCAAACATAGTTGCCGGAAGCTGGCGCTTATGCTCAGTCATTCGATAGCGCTTCTCAATCTTTTCAGCTACTTCTGGCGCCACTTCTTTTCCTTCTAAATAATCATCCAGCTCATCATATTTAATGCCTAATTCCGTTTCGTCTGCTTGGCCTGGCTTGTTATCCAATAAGTCTGCAGTTGGAACTTTTTCATATAAGCGCTTATCTGCACCTAGTTCTTTTAGTAATTCTTTTCCTTGGCGCTTTGTTAATCCAGATAACGGTAGGACGTCTGCTCCACCGTCTCCATACTTCGTGAAAAATCCTGTGACTGCTTCAGCAGCATGATCTGTACCTATTACCAATAGTCCATGTTCCCCGCCAATTGCGTACTGCGCAATCATACGAACACGTGCTTTCACATTTCCTTTATGAAAGTCTCCCAATTCATGACCAGCTGCTTCATTAAAAGTTTGAGAAAAAGACGTAACTGTTTTTTCAATGTTAAATGTAATCGTTTCATCAGGCTTAATAAAATCCAATGACGCTTGCGCATCGTCTTCGTCTTTTTGAACTCCATACGGCAAACGAACCGCGATGAATTTTGCTTCATAACCTTCTTTACGAAGTTCTTCAACTGCAAGCTGAGCAAGCCTTCCTGCTAAGCTTGAGTCTTGACCTCCACTAATCCCTAACACAAGCCCCTTCGCGTGAGCTGTTTTTACATATGTTTTTAAAAAATCAACGCGTTTACGAACCTCTTCTGATGAAGTGATTGTTGGAGAAACGTTTAACTCTTTCATAATTTGCTGTTGAATTGTCATAATAAGCTCCTTTCAATTTCTCACTTTATCTTTTATATAAATGATGATTCTTAATATAGTCATAGCATGCGTCTGGTAGTAAATAGCGAGGTTCTCCACCTCTGGCGAATTCCTCTCTGATATAAGTAGAGCTAATTTCCATAGCTAATCCTTTATCTAAGAGCTGAAAGCGACCATCATCATAATTTCGTAAAAGCGGTGAGCGGCTAATTGCTTGTAACATGTCAATGCCATTTCGAGCCATGACAATAAACTGATTTTCGCTGACAAGTTCTTCTGACATTTTCCATTTACCATCCGCAATATCAACCAGTAAGTCTGCACCCATGATGAAATAGAGATTTGCTTTTGGCAAAAGCTTTTTGAAATAATCCATTGTGTAGTATGTGTAATGATAACCTGGCAATACATTTAATTCATGAGTATCTAATAAAAATTTAGGATTAGTTGAAATAGCTTTTTGAATCATGGCAACGCGATGTTCATCGGTTATTTGCAAGCGTTTATCTGTACGTTTATTAGAAGATGGAAGAAAGATAATATAATCTAGCTTTTTACGATGAGCTACGGTTGATGCGGTCCACAAGTGCACATTAGTAATTGGATCAAAGGATGAACCGTATATTCCAATCTTTACTCCCGGTGAAGTAAGCTGATTGAGTTGCTTCGTATCATTTAACTGTTTCAGTTCGTTCCACTTATTTCCTTCCATCTTCAGTATCCCCTTTTACGCTTGATTTAATTTGGATGAGACTTTTTTACGCACTTCATTTATTTGACGTGCTTTGTTTTCCCAGCATTTCTCACTTAAATCAACTGGGTATTCCTCTGGATTTCGCGTTCGTTTATACTCATCCCAAAGCAACCCTAAGTTATCTTCTGCATACTGTTGGATCGTCTGTAAGTTTGGCGTTTGATACACAAGCTCTCCACTTTTGTATATATCTTGATGAAGTTCTTTTGCTTCAAAGTTTGTCACAAATTTACTAATAAATGTATGCACTGGGTGGAACATTTTTAATCGTTCTTCACTTTGTGGATCTTCACCTTCAAGGGTAATGTAGTCACCTTCTGATTTGCCGTTCAGCTTATTGATGATACGATATACGCGCTTTAAGCCTGGTGTACTTACTTTTTCAGGGTTAGCGCTAATTTTAATTGTATCAACCATCTCACCGTTTTCTCCTTCAATAGATACGAGCTTGTATACAGCACCTAATGCAGGTTGGTCATATGCCGTAATAAGCTTTGTGCCAACACCCCACATATCGATTTGAGCACCTTGAGACTTCAAGTGCATAATAGTGTCTTCATCGAGATCATTTGAAGCCACAATTTTTGTATCAACAAATCCCGCTTCATCTAAAAGCTGACGTGCTTTTTTAGAAAGATATGTTAAATCTCCGCTATCTAATCGAATCGCTCGAAAGTTTATTTTATCTCCTAATTCTTTTGCAACTTTAATAGCATTTGGCACGCCTGATTTTAAGGTATCATACGTATCAACTAAGAATACGCAGTCTTTATGGCGGCGCGCGTATTTGTGAAACGCTACGTACTCATCTTTATAAGCTTGAACCATTGAGTGAGCATGGGTTCCTGCTACTGGGATACCAAATTTTTTCCCAGCTCTCACGTTTGATGTTGCCTGAAACCCACCGATGTATGCCGCTCTTGTTCCCCAGATTGCTGCATCCATTTCCTGAGCGCGGCGAGTACCGAATTCCATTGCTACTTGATCTCCAACTACATGCTTAATGCGAGAAGCTTTTGTAGCAATTAGCGTTTGGTAATTAACAATGTTTAAAATAGCCGTTTCAACAAGCTGGGCTTCAATTAACGGGGCTTCAATTCGTAAAATGGGCTCATTTTGAAACACAAGCTCCCCTTCTACCATTGAACGAATATTTCCTGTAAAGCGTAGCTCTTTTAAAAAGTCTAAGTAGTCTTCTTTAAACCCTACTTCTTCACGTAAATACGTAATGTCTGATTCTGAAAAACGAAAGCTTTCAATATAGTTTATAATGCGTTCTAATCCCGCAAATACTGCATAGCCGTTTCCAAATGGAAGCTTGCGAAAGAACACCTCAAACACTGATTTTTTGTTATGAATACCATCTTCCCAATACGTTTCACCCATATTAATTTGATACAAATCCGTATGCAGCATAACGCTATCATCTTTATACACAGTCATTCTATTTTCCTCCAAATAATCAATCCACAACTTATTTAATAACCGTTGCGTTTAATGAATTCTTAAAATGAGTTAACGCCCATTCATGCCCTACTTGGTTAAAACTTGCAACCGCTTTTTCATACACGGTGATACTAAATCCTTTATTATACGCGTCTACAGCAGTATGCAAAACGCAAATATCGGTGCATACGCCTACTAGATGTACCTCAGTAATTCCTCTTTCCCGAAGCTTCATTTCCAAATTTGTGCCTGCAAAAGCACTGTATCTTGTTTTATCCATCCAGTAAGTGTTTTGGTTTTCTTTGTACGTATCATATACCTCTTGTAACGTACCGTATAAACTTCTTCCCTTTGTACCTTTAATATTATGTGGCGGATATAGTTTGGTTTCAGGATGGTATTGATCCTTTTCTTCGTGCAAATCAATTGCAAATACCACATAGTCACCGTTATCGATAAATTGCTTAGTTAAGTTAACTATTTCTGATTCAATTTGCTGTCCAGGCTCTCCACAAGTTAAAGCTCCTTTATCGTCTACAAAATCATTCGTGTAATCGATGTTTAAAAGTGCTTTCATTACTTTTCCCCCTTATCATTAATTAACAATAAACAAATTGTTTATTAATTAATATCTAGCTGTGTAGATAGATGTAGCAAAATCTGCATCAATAAACCGATATAGCTTTGTTGGCTTTTTAGATGTTCTAGTCGTTGTTTGTCCTTCTACTTCTTCAATAAAAGGCAGCATTCGAATCTTACGCGCAAATGCTTGATCACTCCTAATTGCCGGATTATCCGTAATTGTAAGCAATACAGCCTGAAGCTCGGAATACGTAAACATTTTAGGTAAAAATTTTTGTGCAACCGTCGTCTGAAGGAGATCTTTTTTAATTTCAGCAATTCCATCTTGAATAATTTGAGCATGATCAAATGCCAGTGGTAGTGAAAAAACTTCTTCTAAATCAAAAAGTTCAACGTTTGCTGCATCATCATTTGCTTGTCTTTTAGCTAACATTTCTTCTGGTACAATGGCATAGTGAGCATTTGAAATAACCCATCCCCGTGCGTCTCTCCCAGGTTTATCATAGACTCCATACTGCTTCATATGAATACCAGCTACACCTGTTTCTTCTTCTAGTTCACGCTTAGCTGCTTCATAAGCGGATTCAGCAGGGTGCACAAATCCACCTGGAAGCGCCCATTTGCCTGCTTCTATATTTTGTTCACCTTCAGCATTTAAAATTGCTCGTTGAATCAACATTAGTTTTAGCACCATTTTTGGTGGCTTATATGCTTCTTTTTCAGTAGCTACAATCGTAAACACAGCAATATCTGCCGTATATCCGTATGGCTTTGGATATTCTTTTTTTACATTTTTTTGATCATGATTTAACATTGCTCTATCTCCTGATTAGTTTTATAATTAACAATTTGATTAATGTTAATTATACGTACTTTTTTTATAATGTCAACAAAAAGAAGTGAATTTATGCTTGGATAATAAAAAAAGCACCGTCGTATAGGACGACGATGCTTCTTTATTCGTTATCTTGCAGCTAATCCGACAGTAAAGCATTTGTCTTTCACCCACTCAATGACATACTCAATTGTTGGGCAATAGATAAACAAATGACAATCTTGCAGTTTTGTCACCACTGTTAAAGCTTCTTTCAAATTCACTCGCACAGCCGGAATACGATAATCTTTTGAAAATAAAATAACGTGTTCATCATAAATTTTCATTGTTTGTAGCCATTGAATAACCTGCTGAACCTGCTGACATTTTTCTTTAATTAGCACTCGTTTCCAATCAATGGTATTCGTTTTTGTAAAGGGGAATTGCCCCACTAATTTTTCAAAATAAATGCTCGACTGTTTACTTGTCAAAACATCGACTCTATTTCCTAATTCTTCAATTAATTTTTTAAATGGTTTCATTGTATACCTCCATCCACTCATCTTACTCTGTCTGAAAACCGACATTTTCAGAAAATATCTAAATTTAACTGTACCATAAATTCCACAGATTCACTTTGATGAGATAGAATGATATTTATGGAATTTTTTTATTTAAAGTAGATATATGGACCTAAAACAAAACCATTTAAAAAGAAACCTTCTCTA
Source organism: Priestia sp. FSL W8-0001 (assembly GCF_038050335.1). Classification (NCBI taxonomy): domain Bacteria; kingdom Bacillati; phylum Bacillota; class Bacilli; order Caryophanales; family Bacillaceae; genus Priestia; species Priestia sp. FSL W8-0001. Next base: position 1,770,805 of record NZ_JBBPAL010000001.1, on the reverse strand, counting down.
CACCATTAAAGTTCGCTATTCCATTACTTTCATTTGCTTTTCCAACAGTCTGTTAAACAACAACCCTTTGTCAGCCGCTAGACTTTTAAACTCTCCCTGCTGAATAACTTGTCCTTCTTGAAGTACAAGTACTTGATCGGCGTTGCGAATTGTAGATAATCGATGAGCAATTACAACAATAGTCATTCTGCCTTTTAAACTATCTAAAGCCCGCTGAATTTTATACTCATTTTCCGTATCTAACGCACTGGTGGCCTCATCTAACACAAGAATTTTTGGTTTTTTTAAAATAGCTCTTGCTAGCACTAAACGCTGTCGTTCACCACCAGACAGCTTTATTCCTCTGTCTCCTATTAACGTATCTAAACCGCTTGGTAGATTTTCTACGAAATCAGCAGCTAAGGAAAACTGAAGAGCTTCCCACATTCTTTCTTCTGTAGCGTTAGGATCTACTAATAATAAGTTCTCTCTAATGCTCGCATTAAATAAAACTGGATCTTGCGGCACATAGCTAATCAACTGTCGAAATGCCATTATGTTAGTAGCACTTAAAGGAACACCATCTATAAATACGGCTCCTTTTTGAGGTTGATTTAACCCCATTATAATATCAATCAATGTACTTTTCCCAGCACCCGAGCTTCCTACTAGCGCCGTCATTTGATGAACTGGAATGACAAGATTGATATTTTGTAATGCGTAGGCTTCTCCGTCTTCGTTGTAACGAAAATGGATATTTCGACAAGCGATTTCTCGTTTAAATACGAGCTGAGTACTTTGCGACTGTCTATTACCGTACTCTTGCGCTTCTCTACATTCCTCCTGTAAAAGTTTAATCGCTTCAAAAGATGGAAACGACTTCGCAATTTGTTCTAACTCCCCTTGTATACCCGCTACCTTTGGCCAAAGCCTTGAAAAAATTAAAATAATGAGCATTAGCTGGCTTGCTTGGGCCTGGAACAACTTAATCGCAACAAAGATAAAGAGAGCAATAAAAATGGAGGAAGCTACTTTATAGTAAAATTGAGACGTCATCTTCATCTTTGTATATTCCAGCTGCTCACTTTGCATTTGTTTCGTAATAGATGAGTGCCATTCTACCCTCGAAGCTTCTAATGTATTGCTCTTGATATCTTTAATACCATTAATTTGATCAGTCAACCCTGCTACGTAGTCTCTGCCCAATGTGAAATTTCGCTTTCCTAATGACAATGACTTTCTCAAAAAGGTTCGATTAAAAAAGAGCAAAATCGCACCGCATAATAATACAAATAGCGTAATAACAGGTGAGAGCAATAAAGCTAACATAATTTGAATACACGTAAACACTAAAGAAGTCATAAACTGCAAAAGTGCGTGAGTGCCTCCACTGACTCTAGCCACTTCCGTTTGTAATAAATGAATAAGATCTGATTTTCTTTTTCTTAAAAAAAAGCTCCAATTAGCATGTAGAACGCTCTCATATGTTTGCAGGCGCATCTGTCGAAAAAAACCCTGCTGTATCATCGCATTTTTAATAGAGACATGCCTGTACAAAAAGTACTGAACAAAAGCAATCAATACGAATACTACTAAAATAAGCGAAAGACTAAGCTGATTCGGTACATATGTAAACAACTCAAAGAATTTCATCCCCGATTCATTTACCTTACTAAAATCAACGATTCCACTCATAGTAAGCATTGGAACTAACAATAAAATAGCTACTCCTTCAAGTAAACTAATGGCTACCATAGCCAATAAATTTAAATAAAGAGCCTTTCCAGCATATGAGTGAATTTGTTTCAAGAAATAAAAAACATAATTCATAAATCGACTACACCTCCTAGGAAAATACTTGCTTCCTAGTTTTGCGCCATGCCCATAATACAGGTCGCAAAGGAAAATAGAAAAAATGTAAATAGCTTGGTAAAGGGAGCGTTTCAGCATCCTCTGGATAAGGATATAAAAAGCTAAGCAAGAACCATGCTTTTTGTTGAGTTGACATCAGCGAAAACAAATGACGAGAGTGATAAGCGGAAATGTCTTCGGCTAAAGGCTCCGTATGAAGATTAATCATTTGTTCTAAATAATAAAAGGCTCCTTGTGCTAAGCGTTTTGCCTTTTTTGTTATAAAAAACTTGTGTGCTCCTTCGGGGATGGACGACTGAAAACATGCTTTTACTAGCAAAAGCGCCTGCCCACCGACATGGTAATTAGAATGTTTTTTAAACAGATTATATACCAGCTTCCATTCTATATCCTGATTTAAAATTTGATGAATATCTGCTAACCAGCGCAGTCTTGACCAGCCGTGCCGAGCTCCATGAGAGATTAAAAACACAGTTAGATCTTCTTGTCCTAAAAAATACACAGGCGAACTTGTTACGGTGCTTAGCCTTTTGCGACTCCATAATTCTTTAAACTGTGGCTCACTGCTTGGGCCTGGATTTAACCGCCAATGAATCTCAAGCTTAATGCGCTTTATAGGATGAAAGTAGGTTACGTGATGATGTCTCCACTTCCAGTCACCCAAGACCGTTTGGATATAATCATCTTTTTCATATCCAAGACTAACAAGCAGCTCTTCAGCTTTCTGTAGATGCTCTATTGAAATTAAAAAATCTAAGTCACTCGATGTCCGAAGCGATAAATTCTGATAAAGATGTTCTGCGATAACAGGACCTTTTAAGAACAAAGTTGGAATATTCTCACCTAAGAATAAGGTACTGACTGCTTCCATTTCACCACTTAAATAAAGCATTTTAATCGTATTATGCTCATATTGTGCTTTTAGTTTTTCTGAAACTGCTTTTGGGATTTTTAATTTCTTATTTTCATTGAGCTTTACATGCAGCAAAGGGTATACCCGATGATGCATTGCTAACTTAAAAAAATGATCCCAATCGATTGACCGTGTATAATTAACCCAAGATTCTTCACTTTGATCGTCGTGCTGGTTCCTTAACAACTCTAAAATAAGCTTAAGTTCCTGCGGAATATTTGTTAATGGTAACGTCTGGTTCATCCTGTTCTCCTTTTCGTGGGATGCTTTGCAAACTTTGCAATGACGGTATAGCGCTCTTTTCCTTCAACACCTGATACATAAAAGCTCCCACTTCGTAACCACGCGTGAGCTACTAGCTGGTGATCCTCATCTTTAGCCGTTCCTAAATAAAGTGTGCTTTCAATATTTCTTTTTTCCAGCATCTTCATCCCAGCTAGCGCTTTAACCAAGCATTGACTTTCCCAAAAAGTGTAGCCGCTCATTGCGTAAAGCGCGTCTGAAACGTTTTGAAGCGTTTGTTTATGAGCTGCCTCTGTTTCAAAAGAAGTTTCATTCATCTGTAAATGAAGCGATGATGCCACTTTTTCAAATGACTTTTCTTTCATCAAGCGTGCCCATGCTAAATACACAAAAGCTTCAATAAATAAACGCTTTTTTTGACGCTCCAATTCTATAAATCGCCTGCACCTACTCCAAATTTTCATGATGGCCCCCTGCTAGTTATTTATTAGGTGCGTCTTGGATTAAAAGTAAGCCTTCAGCTTTTAGAGAGGTTAAAAAGTGCATGACCTGCTGCTCACAAACGTCTTTTTCGACTTCATACTTTTCTGTTAAGCGTAAGATTAGGTTGCTCACTGTCATCGGTTGCTTTAATTCTTCCCAAATATCACCACCAACTTCACCTAGATTGTAATATTTGCTGTTTTGAATGCTTAGCATAACTTTCTCTCCACCCATATCACTTACAATCTGTCCTTTTGCTTGTGCAACAAGTTGGCTTTTTTCAATCACTTGGCTATTTATCATTTTTCTTCTCTCCTTCATGAATTTTATGTAGAATACTTTCTACTAACTCACTTGCTGTAAAGCGATTAATAGGTCGTTTTAGCTGATACATACCGATTTGGTTAGCGACGGATACTGTGGTTTGAAAATGCCAATCATACAGATTAAACGATTCCATTAAAAAACGACGATACGTATGATTAAACAGCATTTGGAGCTTTTCTATACCCGCTACTTCGTTTATTTCTATTTCCTCTTGATTGCTTTTTACCAACTCTACTACGCCTGCTAGCGGAACTGGACAATTAGCAAACTGAGAAGTAACTGGAATCGAAAACTTTGTTTCACGCTGGACAATCGGGCGATATATGGTAGCGTTCATACCAAAATGACTTAAGCTTTCTTGCCATAGCTTTTGCTGTGGATAAGCAGGAATCACAACTGGCTGGTTATTCTGCAAAGGCAGGGCAATCACATCATCTGTTAGCAGCTCGTATCCTTTTTGTAAAAAAGCTGACGCTAGCGTAGATTTACCCGCGCCTGATTTCCCAACAATTCCGTACGCTTTTCCATTAATAACAACTGCACTTCCGTGTAAAGGCAGGATTTTTCGCTGCAATAATAGTGCACCCATGCAAGAACCAAGCACATACAGCCTGATTTGATCTTCATTTGAGTTTTTCATAGGACATATGCTAATCTCATTGCCATTTTTTACATCAAAAATGGCTACATCAGGGACTTTAAAAAAGAATCGATTTGCTTCAACATGAAAATATTGATCTTCACGGCATGTTTGATTCCATAAAAGCTCCAACTCTTTTATTTGCACGGTTACTTCCTCTTCGCTTTTTCCTAAATCGACCGCTATCAGTTCCGGGATCTTCATTTCACTAGCAATTAATAATCCAAACGCTTGATACCTTACTTTTGTTTGAATATCTAACAATCATCACGCCTCCTCTATTTAAAAACACTTTTGTTCATTATAAAGAACAACCAGTGAAAAAGATACGTTCATTAGTTGAAAGATACCCTTATACTGATAAAGTGCGTACAAGGGCAGTCCATCAATTAAATCATCTATTTAGCTATGGTGAATCACTTCATCAACATCAGGCTGCACTGCATCCGGTGTTTTAATTCCAGGCCCTGCCATCGTCATTTTAACTTCTACTACCTCTAATACTGGTAATTCCCACTGTTTTTTCATTCGTTCACCCCCTTTCAATTCATTTTTTTCATAAACCGATAAAAAATTAGGCTACGCATAAGCAATCGAAAGCGAAGGTCGAAAATCAATTCAGGCTTCGGGATAGTACCAATCGTCTTTTTAGCTTCTTTTAAAGAAGCCATATCAAGATAACAAGCCATTTGTTCATCAGAAATTAAAGCTTCAACTTCCTGTAGAAAACTTGGCCATGCTTGAACCATGCGTAAAGTCCCGTCAGCGCCTTGCACACCTTTCACCTTTTGATTCATACGAATGTTATCCGGAAGCATCCCTTTTGTAGCTCTTCTAATCAGCGATCTGTCAACTCCATCTTGTACGTATTGAGATTCTGGGACGGATAAGCAAAAACGAATCACGCGCAAATCGTTGGTCGGGTCTCGATCCCACACACCATACCGTACAGATAGTTTAGAGCCATATGTACCAGTAATATTCCAATAATAAGGGTGTTCAAATTGTTTCTCTTTCACTTCATATACGCTGGTTATAGCATTTCCTGTTAAATCAATTTGGTGCTTCTTCAGCTTTTTATATACGTCTTGCTTTCGAGCAAAGTTGGGATTAACCATTTGTGGAAATTGACTTTCTTGCTTTCGGTACGACGACAAATGTAGTAGTGGAAAAGCTTTTCTACGGACAAAATGAAAAACCCTTGAGCGAGTAACGCCGATGTTTTGACTATACAGTTTCATCTCGTGAGACAGCTTTTTCAAAGATAACTTCTTCAAAAGAGATGCCTGGTAGTCAAGCGCATGCCCCCAGGAAATTGTCCAGTTTCCTCTTTGACCATTTAACAAAATACCTATATTCTGTCGCGCAGCTTCCTCATAAATTCCTTTAAGCCAAAACGTGTTCTCAAAAAATTTGTAGGGCATTTCTAATAAGTTAATCCAATCATCGATTTCCGTAAATGGATTTCGCTCTTTAAAATCTAGATAAGTATCTTCTATATTCCCTAAATATTGGACAGTTGATTTTATAAATTTTTTCTCATTAGCTATTCTATATTTTGGCGTCCAATCAACGAAATCTTGAATAGGTACATAGCTAAAGGTGCGAAGTTTTTCCTCTCGATTTCGTAAAGCTTTCGCAGCGAAGCTAACAACTGACCCTGAATCCAATCCCCCGCTTAAATGTGCACCAATTGCTTTATGCGTACGAATTCTTGAGCTAATCGCTACTTGAAAAACTTCTTTAAATGCTTCTTCATATTCCTCGTTTGTTTTCAATAGCAAGTCTTGTTGCTGAATAAATGCATAGCGTGTTAGCGTTACGCGTCCGCTTTTGACGATGATTTGATAACCAGGAGACAGCTGCTTGATCTGTTCGTATACCGTTGAAGATGTATCAACTGACTCAAAGTTCCACGGAATTGTTAAGAATTCTGCTATCCACTCTTCATTTCTTTTTGACCTCACGAATGGCAGATGTAACAGCGGGCGAACAAGGGTAGAAAATGCGAATGTTTCGTAACCATGATGATAATAAAGTGTACGAGCTCCTGAGAAGTCTCTTGCCCCAAACAACTGGTTTTCGCTTTCATCCCAAATCATAAAAGCAAAGTCACCAATTAAATAACTTGGACAGCTACTATTCCAGCGCTCATATGCAAGTAAGATTAGCTCCGTATCAGAAATGTCTCCCCAAGCGTTTTTATCAACACCTAGCTTTAAAAAAAGCTCTTCACGATTGTCAATGATAGCATCCGCTGTGATAACAAGCTTTTTCTCTAAATTATAAAATGGGATAGGTTGAGAAATAGATTCAGGCGTAATCCATTGATTATGACAACCCAAAAACAAACCTTTTTGACGCCAAACCTGAATATCATCGGCTGGGTATGATTGAAATGAACGCATTACCCGGTTTATTTCTTCGGTTGATACTTCTCTTGAATTAAAATGGTATATACCAGCAATTGCACTCACTTCTCTACTCCCCACTTTTCTATTCTTAATAAAGAACACATAATTAAAAAATATATCTCATTTTTGTTCTTTATAAAGAACTTTACTATACTTCTTTCTTCATTGCAATACTGTTTCTTCCAGTTTTGTCGTCAATTATTGACCTCTACTAAAACCTTTTTGGAAAGAAAAACGAGAACGACTAGCCGCTAAGCTGTTTACTACTAACTTCTTAAAATAAGAAAACTCCGGTGTACGATGAAAAAGTGCCCAATAGAAACCATTAATAATAACTAAATTAAGCACACAATTGGATAAAAATAACAGAGTACTATCTGAACCTTTAAGACTAGACGTCACCAAATGCGTTACGAACAAAGGAATTAAAGCAAATAGTAAATACTTAAAATAGAGCTGGAAGTATTGGCGTAAAGGCTTATGAAATACATATTTATATACCATTTTTGGTTTAACCCAAAAGATAACCGCTATGTTGCTGATGAGCGTTCCTAAAAAAATACCTGATAAACCCATCACTTTTACCAGCACAAGTGACGCAACGATATTCACAGCACCTTCAATTAAAGGAGCATATCGATCTTGATAAAATATTCCACCCGCTTCTTTAAATCGATCTACCGACCCTCGCATTAAAAAAATATACAAATTTACTAATATGAGGCCAATCGTTAGTGAGTCTAATAGCTGTTCTTCATTAAGCCATATCAAAATAAACGAATTAATCGTATTCCACAGTGAAATAACCATACATGACACCAACCAAAAGCTTATAAAAAATAAACGTTGATGAACGACAAACGCATTTTCTCGATTATTTTCTGTGAGCAGCTGGCCAATGCTTGCTGTTATACCTGATAAGCCGTTTAGTATGGTAGCTTGAAACGCACTAATAATCATATAGTAATTATTAAACACTCCTACTACTCCTAGGTTAATATAGTAAGCCATGATGATATTATCTGTACTAAACACCAAGATACCGCCAATTTTATGAAAGAACATGGCTTTCATATTCTTCGTTAACTCTCTTTTTTCTGAAGGTTCTATTTCTCCCTTTACCTCAAATACCCAAGCAAACTTTTTATGAATTAAGCGATTTAATATATAATAAAAGAGAAGGTTAATAACGAGCTGAATAATCAAGAAAGCATATAAGCTTGGATATAGTTTTAATAACACAAACTGTAAAGCAAAGGTCCCCAGCTTAGCTAAGGTCATGCTCACAGCTATTCGATATTCTTCTTGTGCTACAATGAGCAAACTAAATTTATATGAAAAAAAATAGGTGATAACGCTATTCGCTAAAAATAAAAGAAAGTATATTCTTGCGTCCATTATATTCAAATTTCCTTTTATAAACAGCGGTAAAAACGGCAGCATACATATACCTACGCCCAATATAATTGCACCAATTATTTTATAAAATTTAGCATAATAATTAAGGTATCCTTTAATCTTGATTGTATTTCTTTCAGCAAATGGTTGATATAAAGCATATACAATTGCACTACCAATACCTAATTCTAGAATTGATAGCATCCCAATCATGCTAGTATATAGCGCAGTAAGCCCTAGTAGTTCGTTACCTAAAGCATCAATAAAAGCTTTTCTCACTATAAAGGCGGGAAATAATAGTAGAATAAAAGATAATACGTTCATCACCGCATTTAAGGTTGCTTTTTGTACTCTCATTTCATCTTCCACCTTTATTTTGCGGCCTCAAGTAAGGAATACACCTTGAAGATTTCAGCTTCTGTCCCTACTTGTTCATGGCTCAGCTTTTCACAGACAGACTTTTTTAATTCACTATCACAAATCATTTCTTGAATACCTTTAGCCAAACTGACAGCGTTCATTTTTACAATTAATCCATTCTCTCGATCTCTAAGCTGATTATAGACAATCGGAAAATTAGTAGCGACAATCGGCTTTTTCAATAGCCTCGCTTCCGCCATAGCTAAACCATAGCCTTCTAATTTAGAAGGTTGCACGTAGATATCCGCCTGATGTAAAAAAGGATAGGGATTTTGATATGTGCCTAAAAAAACAAATACACCTTCTAAGTGGTAGGCGGCTACTTTTTGCTTTAGGTTCTGTTCTAGTGAGCCTTCACCAATTGCGTACCACTTTATATTGAAGCCTTGCTTTTTTAATCTATAGCACGCTTCAATGGCAAGATCATAGCCCTTTTGCTCAACAAGTCGCCCTATTGTCAATATTCTTATGCCATCGAACAAATCAGTAAACCCTCCTTTTTTTATTGCCATCTCATAAATGAGCGCAGGAGAGATAATATCATAAATGACTTCCACTTTTTTTGCTATGCTTGGTAGCTCAGTCGTCAACACTTCTTTACATGAATCCGAAACAGCAATAATATGGTGAAATTGATTATAGTAATACACATCAAATTTTTTATGATGACGAATTAATTTGTAGTCAGTATTTACCCAGGCAAGTTTTTTAGCTGCCTGTACTTTCTCTGCTACAAAATAAGTTGGCATTCCTTGACTATATGCAATCGCTACGTCATATCTTTGTTCTAGCGGTTCCATTCCTCTATTCGCCCATGTCCATAAAATTTGAGAGGAGTGCATTGTTTTCTTTTTTAAAGGGTTACGCAAAGCAAGCGATGCGAACGTTCTAAAATAGAGTGATTTAAACTCTTTTTCTTTTACTAAATCTACTCGCTTTTTAGCTTGCTTTTTCATATACGCAGGCTGCGGTAAAATAGTAACTTCCTTTGGAAGCATATTTAAATAGAGCCCCTCAATTGAAAATAATAGTAAATCTACTTTATATTTTTGATAATTAAAACAAGCTAATAGTGAGATTAGGCTTTTTTCGGCCCCTCCACTATTTAAAGAGTCTATTACAATTAGGATCCGTTTTTTCATTTAGTTTGCCTCACTTTTCACACGTCTTCTATTTAAGAATACGGCAACCTAGTTCATTAACTCATAAAGCTTCTCTAATTCTTTCTCATTGTGATAGTTTATACTTTTACACTTAGAAGTTAGCTGACTCCTCAAACCCGAGTTATGTAGCATTTCTTCAATTCCACTTGCTATTCCTTCTATAGAAGCTTCACATATAACGCCGTCTTCATAGCTCTTCACCTGACTCACAGCCGTTGGGTAGTTCGTAATAAGCACCGGCTTTGCAAGGATTTGCGCCTCACATATCGTTACTGCTTTCCCTTCGTACCTGGAAGGCTGCACGTATAGATCGGCTGCTTTTATATACGGATATGGATTCATTTTTTTTCCTACCAGTAGGAAATCATTCTCTAAATTATTTTCTTGGATTAACGATTGAAGCATCTCCTCATCCCCACCATATCCAACCACGTACCAGGCGATATTGCTATGTCCTTTTGCTTTCAAGTATTTGAATGCTTGCACAGCTCGATCAATCCCTTTAGCATGAGAAAGCCTAGCTACCGTGACAATTTTAAATCGATTATCTTTCGCCATTCGAGATTCTAAAGGCTCATTAGCTTGATTTTCAATAAGCTTAGGGGAGCGAATGTTTTCAACCACTGTTGTTTTATCAGCTAAAGAAGGATACTTTCTTAAGAATGCTTGTTTACACTCTTCTGACACCGCTACGATGTGGTTAAACTGTTTCCATACTTTAAGGTCGAGTACCTTATCCGTTTCGATCGTAGAAAAATCAGTATGTATCCACGCAATTTTAATTTTAGCCTGTACTTTTTCTGCTACAAAATCATGTGGCCATAGATAGCTAATTGCTACATCATACTCTTGCTTCAGAGCAGGTAAGAAAGGCAGAGTATACCTCCACATATACTGCATTTGCTTATAGCCACTTTCAGTACTTTTACAGTAAGCTACTCGATACTTAGCTAAAAGTCGAGCTAGCACAATGGGGAACTGCTTATCTTTTATATTTTGAACAATTGATTTACGAAACGTTTTATATGCTTTTAATTCTGGTAACAGTTTAGCTTTTGATGGTAAGTCCGCAAATAAATCTCCTGTATGACTATGAAGATGAAGATCTACTTCATATGCTTCATAATCAAAATGACCGAGCATACTTAATAAGCTACGCTCCACACCTCCTACTTCCATGTCAAACGAAGAGATTAACATTTTCTTCATGGCTTCACGATCCCTTCGTTATAATGCTACGAATATATGCTAAGTTGTTACCACCAATAAGCTTGACAACTGCTTGCTTTGCCATTCCTTTCGCTTTTTGCCGTGGGGAAAGCCAGCTTTTATAAAAATGGTGGACCGCGTACGTTTCTTCCGTTTGAAGTAGACGACAGTTTATATAATCGTACGGTGAAAAATAACTTTGCGGATAAATAACTGCCATTTCTTCAATATACTGTTGCTCTCCTGTTCTTTTCATTCCCATTTTTTCAAACATTTTTGTCATAACAGCGACGTTTGTCAGCTGGTTGTAGGATCCATCTTTTTGAATAAAGCTTTGCCCATCATAATAATCAAGCATGTTCTTTAAAATAGGATGTTCTTTCATAGCACCAAATGTACTTGTCGCGACAAAACTTTTTTCTTCAAAGCCAAAGAAAGACTGATTGATTAACAAATTATCAAAAGATTTAAACACTTCTACATCTGTGTCTAAATAAATTCCGCCCATGTTATACAACGCTTGCATTCGAACATAATCACTGACAAATGCATACTGCTCTTGTTTATACGCTTCTTTCACGTATTGGTTAGACTCTAACGATGTATTTGATTCATTCCACTCAATGATTTCGTAATCTTTCAAACAATCTCGCCAGCTTTGAATACACTTTTGAACTAATGGAGGCTTTTCTTTATTACCAAACCAGCAGTAATGAATAATCTTAGGGATTGTCTCTTTGGATTTAGCCACCTCTCATAACTCCTTCCTACTATTCTACCAACGTATTTTTCGTTTCCTGCTGCCATTTAATAAACGCAAAAACCCTTTTATACTCTTCTAACTGTTCTTTTTTCACACCTATCTTCTTTAGTTCATCAATAAAATCTAGCCATTCTTGTTCCGGGAGAGAGTCATGTTGAGGTTGTAATTCTAATAACCAATTAAATTCGACGCCCAATACTGCTGCAATCTTCTCAACAACTTGTATAGATGGGTTTTGGTTTACATTTCGTTCAATATTGCTTAAATATGACTTTGAGACATTTGATCTTTCTGCAAGCTCTGACAAAGTTAAGCCTCTTGATTTACGAATCCTATATATATTATCTCCTATCATTATATACATACCTCATACTTTCTCTTATTGACTACACGATTGAATGACTGCTGGTCATCATACTAGTTTGCAATAGCTTAATAACAGCTGTTTGTTCGCCTACGGAGAGGTTGGAACCAGATGGTAAACACACTCCTGTATAAAAAAGCGTTTCAGCAATATGCTCGACTTCAGAATGGCTATAGTAAAGGCAGCCTTTAAATAGTGACTGTAAGTGCAAAGGTTTCCATACAGGTCTTGCTTCAATTTTGTTTTTCTTTAAGACATTTATAATTTCTTTAGGCTTTATGTTTAGCTTGTCACAATCAATTGTAAGGGCTGTCAGCCATCGATTGGTGATAGTCTCTCGTAGCTCAGGCATGAACGCAACGCCGTTAATATGAGATAAACGTTTATAATAGCGCTGAAATACTGCTCTCCTAGCTTCAATTCGTTTCTGTAAAACATTTAATTGAGCCAAACCAATTCCAGCCAATATGTTGCTCATCCGGTAATTGTATCCCATCGTGCTATGCTCATAGTGAATCGCTGGATCCCTTGCTTGTGTTGCTAAAAACTTCGCTTTGTTCAATGCTTCTTCATTATTTGAAACAAGCATTCCACCACCTGATGTCGTAATAATTTTGTTGCCGTTAAATGAATAAATACCAAAATCACCGAACGTTCCTGTATACTGGCCTCTATAAGTGGAGCCTAGAGATTCAGCAGCATCTTCAATTACAGGTACCTTATATTTCTGACAAAGTTCCATAATTTCGTTCATCCTTGCACTTTGTCCATACAAATGAACGACAATTACAGCTTTAGGTAACTGATTTATTTGAACAGCTTCTTTCAATGCTCTTTCTAGTGCACGTGGAGACATATTCCATGTATCTGGCTCTGAGTCAATAAAAACCGGTTCTGCTCCTTGATAAAGAATGGGATTAGCACTTGCCACAAATGTTAGAGTTGAGCAAAATACCCGATCTCCTTTTTTAACTTCTAGCAAAGAAAGAGCTAAATGAATGGCAGCAGTACCTGAACTTACTGCTACAGCTCCTTTAGCTCTTACGTATAAGGCTACTTCTTGCTCGAACCGGTCAATATTAGGGCCTACTGGTGCAATCCAATTCGTTTGAAATGCTTGTTGAATATACCTTTGCTCTTCTCCACTCATATGAGGAGGCGATAAATAAATTTGGTACATGGAACTTACTCACCTTCTTTCTGCTTTTATGGAGTTATTATTTTTCACTATTGCTGGCGAGCCCACTGCTATACAATAACTTGGTAAATCTGATGTAACCGTTGAGCCAGCACCAATTATTGACCATGCTCCAATTTTTTTTTGAGGGATAACGGTAGCTCCTGCTCCAATAAATACGCCTTCACCTATTGTTACTTCACCTGTAATCGTAGCTCGAGGAGCAGCATGTACATAATCTTCTAGTAAACTATCGTGTTCAATGATTGCACCTGAGTTGATAATGCAATGTTTTTTTATCACTGCACCAGCATTAACAACCGCATATGGCATAATAACGGTTCCATTACCAATCTCTGCTGTTTGACTGATAACAGCCGTTGGATGAATAACAGATAAATACTGACTGGATGAAAGATTTAACAGCTCCATTAACTGTCTTCTTATTGAATTATCTCCAATAGCAATACTAATTTGAAATACATACGCACTCTCCAATTTTTCTATATACGATATAGGTGCATAAATCACTTCATCCTCAAAGAAATTGGTCTGATATTGATCATCTAACACCGCGATAATGATATGGCCGTTTAAGCGAATTATCTCTTGAATAACTTTACTGTGACCTCCGTTACCTATAACAACAACATTCATCCTATATCACATCTTTCGAACCCGTAAATTTATCCGTCGTGACGTGCCCTTGCTTTGAAACCCCTTCTTTTTTTACAACTTTTAAAGCCGTCAGTAGTAATATTTTCAAATCCAAGCCCATCGTTTGGTTTCGAACATACCAAGTATCTAACGCAAGCTTTTCTTCCCAAGAAAGATTGTTCCGACCGTTCACCTGTGCCCATCCTGTTATTCCCGGTCTAACTGAATGACGAGTTTCTTGTTCTTTTGTATAGAGGGTTAAGTATTCCATTAAAAGTGGTCTAGGTCCCACTAAGCTCATGTCCCCTTTTAAAACATTAACTAATTGGGGAAGTTCATCTAAGCTATATTTCCTTAAAAATAATCCCATTTTGGTTAATCTTATATGGTCAGCTAATAGTTCACCCTCTTCATCTACCGTCGAGTTCATTGTACGAAGTTTGTATACATAAAAAGGTTTCTGCTCTAAGCCAGGACGCTGTTGCTTAAAGAAAATTGGTGAACCTAAGCTAAATTTCACAATCATACAACAAATTAGTAGTATAGGAAATAGCAGAATTAATAAGATAAATGTAACAACAATATCAAGTAAACGCTTCATGTGAACACTTACTCCTTATCTTGTTTACTTTTTGACGTAGCATCTGCTGTCACATTCACGGCTAGTAAACTCTGCTTTAAATCATCGAGTACTTCCGAAAGCGTTAAGTGTGTGGCTACCTGTGCTTTTTTCTCCAATTCAGCTAAAATCCGCCGTAATGTCTGTTCATTTAGTTGCTTAATGTTAGAAGCCATTAAATTCATCCTATTCTGATAAAATTATTTTCTGCACTGATTGAGTGGTGTACCCATTTGGGTTTAATTTCTGCCAATTCCACGTATCTTTACAAATCTCATCAATACCACGAAGCGCAGACCAATTTAATTCTTTTTCCGCTTTTGTTACGTCAGCAAAGCAAATGGCCGTGTCACCACTTCGACGATTCGTTGTACGAAACGGAATATTTTTCTTTGAAGCAAGCTGGAATGCAGCCACTAGTTCCAATACACTATAGCCTTTTCCTGTTCCTAAGTTATACGTATGAATTCCTGTTTGATTCCTCATCTTTTCCATTGCTTTTATATGTCCTATAGCCAAATCTACGACATGAATATAGTCTCGAACTCCCGTACCATCAACCGTCGGATAGTCGTTTCCATAAACATCAAGGTGAGAAAGCTCACCTATTGCTACTTGTGAAAGATATGGCATTAGGTTGCTTGGAATCCCTCGAGGGTCTTCACCGATTAACCCACTCTCATGAGCACCAACAGGGTTAAAATATCTTAGTATTGCAATGCTCCATGAAGCATCTGAGCCATACAAGTCACCTAAAACTTGTTCGATGATCTCCTTCGTTTTTCCATAGGGATTAATCGCTCCTAAGGGGGTTTTTTCTGTAATGGGAACCTGCTTGCTCTTCCCATAAACAGTTGCTGACGAGCTAAATACCATCTTTTTCACCCCGTATTGCTTCATTACATTACATAGTACAAATGTTGAAGTTAAATTGTGCTGATAGTACATCAAAGGTTCCTTTACAGACTCTTCAACAGCTTTGAGACCTGCTAAATGTATAACTGCTTCGATAGGATGTTTTGCAAAGATTTGTTTAAGCTTTTGCTCATCCAGTAGGCTGATACTATATGTAGCGAAAGACTTCTCTGTTAGCTTAGAAACCCTTTTTAATGCTTCAGGATGACTATTTGAAAAATTATCAACTACAATCAGCTCATAGCCTGCATTTAATAGCTCTACGCAGAGGTGACTGCCAATATAACCAGCTCCTCCTGTGACTAAAATAGCCATCTTTTTCCTCCTCCATTCACTTTACTCTTAAACTTTTAAAACCAGTTTAAGAAGTCACTTTTATATATAATATTTAACGTCACCACGTGCTCGTAATAAAAATAAACAAAGTAAAAAGCTAAGATTCCGTAGTAAACGACTTTCTGATCTTTCTCTCGAAATAGCTTGACTAGCCAGGAAATTAAAATTAGCTGATAAAGACCAAAGTAAATGGTAAAGCGAGCAAAGATCCAGTTTTGTGTTGAAACAATCATGAATACAAAGCCAAGAAGCGTCATATTGACGATATAATCACTTTCTGGAAATAATTCTCGCAGCCGCTCTCTCCCTAAATAGGCAATGACTAAAGGTATGGCATTAATCAAAACTCGTAGAAAATTTGCTCCTCCTTCATCAAAGTTTTTGTACTCTGCATACTGGGTATCTTCAATAGCTGAAAACAAGATGTTTATAAATTGGTCAAAGCCAATCACTGCAGTTACAGCTAACAAAACGAGAGCGACTGTAGATTTAGACCATGCTTTTGTCCGAACAACAAAATATAAAGGAAGTAAAATAAATGCGCTTTGATGAAAAAACGAAGCGCATATAACAACTAGAAAATATCCTTTCCATCTACCTTCAATTAGCAGTTTTGTGGCTGTGAAGATAATAGCTGCTGCTAACATTTGCCTAATACCATTCATTGATACTAAAAATAAACCTCCCGTAATGTATACATAAAGGCTTAAATCTAGCATTCTCGAATATTTATAGAGGACGGTTACAACCAAAACATTTGTTATTAAAGCTGTTGAAAAGATGAGAAGCTGTGGATCTTGTGAAAGGTTCTTTAGCTGCATTTGAAACAACCCAAACCCGATGTCTTTTTGACTCATCACATATTGCCACGTAAAATCATTGGATGTGTAAATATCTATATAAGCCAATGTATCGCCGATATTTGATCTCAAACCTGAAATACAAACAAGCGCCATCAGCGCTCCTGTAACAAGAAGCTTATTAGGGCGAATTTCAACAGGTGAACCTGATTCCATTAAAGGTGTAGCTGCATACCGTGAAAAAAAAGACAACAAAAAGACAATAATTAGGTTTAACCATAAAAGAGCCATTTGAAAAGATCCTTTCATTTAAACCAAGTTTTAGGATATAAACATTCTCGTTTTTAACGTAATATAGCCATATAGCGTAATACCAAGTGGGACAGCTAACAGAGTTATTGTTTTAAGAGGTGTCTCCTTTAAAAACTGACCGTTCCGGCTGATGAGGCTGCTTGATACATAATGAACAGCTTGGCGAAATTTAAACAGAGGGCTGGCAAAAGGAAGTTTCATCAACTCTTTTCTGTAAAATGCAAACCCCTGTGGATTCTTTAGATACTGTGATAACATATTTTGAGATGATCCATCGGGAAGATATTCTACACAGCACAAAACTTCGTTCATTAAAAGCAGCTCATAGTCTTTATCAAGCATGTGATACTTATAAGCAAGCCCGACATATTTTTCACCTTCAAACAGTGGATATGGATATCTTTTAGTTAGTTCTGTTCGATATACAAGCTTTTTATCTCCTGTAACGCCGTGCTTATGATAAAGATGAAACAGCGTTGACTGCTTTAATTCTTCAGGAAAAGCCGTTCCGATGATAGTGCCGTTACGGTTTGAATCTAACCCCATAATTCCGCTTACGCTGCTATTTCCGTATCGCTTCCAATGCTGTATAATCTTCTCTACCGCGTCTCTTGGCATGTAATCGTCTGAGTCGATACAGACATTCAGTTCTGTATCTATTAATTCATACGCCTTATTGTGTGCAGCGTGCATGCCTTTATTTTCTTGGAAACAATAGGAGATATCTACATCTCCTTCTTCTTTCCAAACAGCCACTTTTTGACGAGTATCATCCGTGGAGCCATCATCGATAATTAACCAAATAAAGTCTTTGCACGTTTGGACTTTTAAACTTTCATAACAATCGTTCAAACAATATGCCCGATTATATGTTGGCGTAAAAATGGTTATGGTTTTCATCATGGCCCTCCTTCATGCACACCCGATAAAACTGCTCAATTTTTTCAGCTTGATGCTTAATGTTATAGCCTTTTCTATCTAATAAATAAGCCACTTCTTTTCGAGGCAAGGAAGGGTCTATAAAAGATAGAACCCTTTCCCACTCCTTCGCCTTATCTAGTGATAATCGCTGAATAAGACCACATTCCATGTCAACTTCTTCACTGATGTCATCAGAGATGATACAGGGTAGACCACATGCTTGTGCTTCAATCAAGGTTAAGGGTAACCCTTCATGTACTGAAGGAAAAACAAAGCAATCAAACCCTTGCAAGATCTCATGAACATCTGAGCGAACGCCTAATAATCTAACGCTTTGTGCGAGCTCCAGTTCTTTAATTTGCTTTTCAATCTCGCTTTTTAATACTCCCTCTCCAACGAGGACCAGCACGGTATTTTGATTTTTTTGATGAACTTTATGAAATAATTCAAGTAAAAAGCGATGGTTTTTCTGATGGTTAAAGCGACCAACATGTCCCCATACAAGTGTACGTTCATTAACGCCCCACTCTGCACGAGCTTTCTGCCTTGCTTGCTGACAATAGCGGAATCGATCCACGTCAACTCCGTTGTTCAACAGAATGACTTTCCTGTCATGCTTCTGAAATAACCAGCTAGCAGCTGCTTTTGAACAAGCATATAAGTGTGTAGCAGATGGGACAATTCGAGTTCCTGCATACCATTTATAAGTGCGCGCCACTAAACCACCTTCACTTCTCGTGTTATGACTATGGGCAATTCGAATTGGAATTTTAGCTTTTTTAGCTGTTTGCAGTACAAAACCACTCATTTTATCTAAATGAGCGTGTACAATTTGATAAGTGTGATGTTGTTGAAAAAATAAGTAGAGTTGCTTTAAATACAAGCGGTGACCAACTTCAGTTACATATGGAATACGGTAGACCTTTCCACCCAGTTCTTTTATTTCTGAATCAAAAACCCCTTCTTTGCATGTTAAAAAATCAAACTGAACTTTAGAACGGTCGATGTTGCGGTACAAATTCATGAGCAACGTTTCTGCTCCACCTCTGTTCATATTAACGACAACATGAAGTACTCTTAATTTGCAATCCACCGTTTCTCTTCCTTTCTCATACATGCTTCGTAGATTGCTCTTTTTCTATCCATTACTTTCTCTAAACTGTAATGATTCATAATTGCGTTTCTCCCTTTCATGCCCATTCTATATTTTAATTCTTGGTTTGTTGCTAGCTCTTCAATATAAGAAGCAAATTCTTGCAGAGTATGAGCAATGAAGCCGTTTTGTCGCTGCTGAATTAGTTCTCTATGTCCTCTATTATCTGTACCTACGATCGGTAACCCACATGCCATGGCTTCCATTACATTGACGGGTAGACCTTCTCTAAAACTTGAAGCAACAGCAACATCGCAAAGCGGCAGTAATTCATTTAAGTCCTTATGGTACCCTAAAAACTCAACGCTTTCTCTTACACCTAATTGTTCAGCTAATAACCTGCAATTTCCTTGTAAAGGTCCCTCTCCTGCAAGCAACAATTTAGCATGTGGTATTCGTATTTTTAACTCTTTCATTAAATGAATAAGGTACTGTTGATTTTTATTGTGATTAAACTCTCCGGCGTAGATTAGTAAAAAATCCTGAGAATGGTAGCCTAGTATTGTTTTATTAAGATTTTTGGACCTTGGCTTGAATTTATCAGTATTAACCCCTACACCTTTTACATGCACTGTTTTATGCGCTTTTAGTTTTGCTTTAGCCAGATGATAATCTTCACTATTAATTGTAATTAAAACATCAGTGTAAGACGAAATTGCTCGCTCAATTGGATAATATACAAGCCAATTTAATAAAGGTGCCCCTTTATAGAAATGAAAGCCGTGCGCTGTATAAAGGACACACGCTTCATGCTTTCGAATTTGTAAAGCCGCTAAGCGCCCTAATATGCCACCCATTGGCGTGTGGCAGTGAATAACTTCATATTGATGCTTTTTCATTAGTTTCTTTAACTCTTTATATGCAAGCAGATTCTTCATATGAAAAGGTGAACGCTGAATAGATAACGCATGCTGGTGAGTGACATATGGTAAATCCATTGTTTTAGCCGCTGCAACATGGACTTCCCACCCTTGTTCTTTAAACCACTTTAAATATGGAAGGTGAAACGCATTGAAGTGAAAATCAACTGTCGCACAAAACAATATTTTAGGCATAGACGAGCGTTCCTTTCTACTACAGTAATATTAACTTGATACAGATAATGTCTTATCTACCTTCTTATTTGCTAAATAAATTAACTCGCTGCGCAGTTCATGCTTATTTAATTCATGAGATGTTGCAAGTAATCTCTCAATCTCTTGAAAATAAGGCGAAGATGTTTTGCCTACGTAAATTTTTGGATAAACCTGTTCCTCATGAACTTCTTCTTTTGTCAATAATTCTTCAAATAGTTTTTCTCCTGGACGAATTCCCGTGTATGCAATGTCAATATCATCCAAACTATAACCAGATAAGGTAATTAAATTTTTAGCTAAATCAACAATTCTCACAGGCTTTCCCATATCTAAAACAAATACTTCGCCACCTTTTGCTAATGCTCCAGCTTGAATAACAAGTCGAGACGCTTCTGGAATCGTCATAAAATAGCGAACCATTTCTGGATCTGTAACGGTCACAGGTCCTCCTGCTTCAATTTGCTTCTTAAAAAGAGGAATAACACTCCCTCTGCTTCCAAGCACGTTTCCAAAGCGGACGGCTACAAATGTTGTTGCACTCTGTTCATTCATATATTGAACAATGGATTCAGCTAGTTTTTTTGTTGCTCCCATAACGCTTGTCGGATTTACGGCTTTATCTGATGAAATCATGACAAATGTGTTCACGTGATTATCACTGGCAGCTCTTGCTACGTTTATCGTGCCAATAACATTGTTTTTTACAGCTTCCTCTGGATTATGTTCCATAAGTGGAACATGTTTATGAGCGGCGGCATGATACACGACGTCAGGAGCATAGTGTTTCATCACACGCATCATTTTTTCAGCATCTTGAATATCTGCAATTTCTGTTATAAAAAGCGTTTTCGTAGTGGAGAATTGTTCTTTTAGCTCTACGCTAATCGAATAAATACTGTTTTCTCCGTGTCCCAATAAGATTAATTGCTTAGGCGCAAACCCTGTAATTTGTCTAGCGATTTCAGAACCAATGGATCCACCAGCTCCCGTAATGAGAACCGTTTTATTTGTTACGTACTTGGCCACGCTTTGCATGTCCATATCTACAGGCTCTCTTCCCAACAAGCTCTCTATCTTCACATCTTGAAATTGATTGACTGATACTTTCCCAGTTACCAAATCTTCAAGCATTGGAAGTGTCTGAGTTTTCACTCGTGTTTTAACACAAGCTTTTGATATGCGATGTAACTGCTTTTTTGTTAAAGAAGGAATTGCAATTATGATATTGTCAATTTTTAAATCACTAACGACCCAATCAATGCTGTCCAAGCCTCCTACAACTCTTACACCTAAAATATCAAGGTGTTGCTTGCTTACGTTATCATCAATAAACGCAACAGGATAAAGCTCACTTTGTTTGTTTTTTACTAGCTGTCGCACAACCATGGTGCCGGCAGAGCCTGCGCCTACAATTAGTGTTCGTTTTTTCTTTTGCTTTTCTTTATTTAAAGAATCTAAATAAACACGCCACACAAATCGTGACCCCCCAATAAGCAAAAGATGCAAAAGCCACGTTATTAATAAAAGTCGAACATGAACGGTCTGTATAATCACTTGTTGAAACACACCGGCCAGCATAACTGAGTAAGAAACAGCTTTTAAAAT
This sequence comes from Priestia sp. FSL W8-0001, assembly GCF_038050335.1. Classification (NCBI taxonomy): domain Bacteria; kingdom Bacillati; phylum Bacillota; class Bacilli; order Caryophanales; family Bacillaceae; genus Priestia; species Priestia sp. FSL W8-0001. The sequence continues at coordinate 1,749,046 of NZ_JBBPAL010000001.1, read as the reverse complement.
GATAACGAGCTCCCCTACGCTTGCATACTCCCATGATTTATAATATAAGCCCAATTTAATAGCGAACAGATGGTGCCCAAGCAGCAATACTAGTGAACTCATCCATATTTCAGCAGTTACTATATGAAAGTCACTATTAACAAGAAATCTACTAATGAAGATTGTCATGAAAACAATACATGAATCGATGACGATAAATAGTGATAATCTCTGTCTGTGCGTCATGAATTGATCCCTTTCTTTCTGGAATTAATATAATAAAGTTCTTATGTATAAAGTTCACACTATACTTCATACATAAAAACTTTATTTAAACTAAATAGGCATCTAACCTATCCTCACACCACACTTTTGACGACTAGCGTCTAAGGTTTTGTAACCCACAGCACGGTCGAGTGTCTCCATTGATACAGGTAAGTAGACATCACCTCGTTCTTTATAAAGAACATTTGTATACTTATTTTTCATTAATAATCGTTCCTACTAGCTTTGCATGCGCTAAATCTAAAATATTTTTCGCTTCAATCAATTGCTGAGGTTTGATCTTTCCCTGCTTAAGTACAAGTACAACCCCATGACACCGGTTAGCCATTAACCTTGTTTCCGTAAAATCTAATACGGACGGTGAGTCAATAATCACTACATCGTAGCGATTAACAATAATTTGCATAAGTCGAATCATTGTGTCGCTTCCCAAAAGCTCTGCTGGATTATAAGATGGTTTACCGCTCGTTAAAATTTCAAGCTGACCGATGGCGGGCTGATATATAGCCTCTACTAAATCAGCGGTTCTTTCTAGTACATCTGTAAGCCCAACTTTATTAGACAGCTTAAAAATTGTATGGATGAACGGAGAGCGGAGATTGGCATCAATTAATAACACTCTTTGCTTTTGAGCAATAGAAGTCGCTAGATTCGCTGCAATCATTGATTTTCCAGTTCCTTGCTCTGCAGATGTAATTAACAGCAAGTAGTTCTTTTTCTCTTTCATTAAAAATTGAATATTGGTTCTAATTGTTCGAAACTGATCTGAAATTAAAGAGTTTGGATTTGAGTAAGCAATTAGACTTTGTTTTTTAAAAGCGGATGATTGACTTTTTTTACTTAGCATCAGCAGCTTCTCTCCTTACTTCCATTTCTTTCGCTCGTTTTTTATTAATAGATAAATTTTTCTTATTCATACTTGAGATTACGCCGAGAACTGGAACACCGAGAATATCTTCAATCTCACTATGCTTTCGTAGCGTTACATCTAAAGAGTCCAATAAGAATGCCAAACCCACACCAACTACTAATCCAAACAAAAAGGTAAAAATAATTGTACGACTTTGGGATTCATTGATGGGATAAGGGTTTTCTTTTGCACCGGATAATAGCTGTACATCTTTAAATTTTAAGATGGAAGCAATTTCATTTTTAAAAACGCGAGCCGTTGTATCCGCAATACTTACTGCCCTTTGTGGAGTCGAGTCAACAACTGAGATGCTCACAACTTGAGATTCGTCAATCCTTGTAACTTGTATTTGATTCGCAATCGACTCTGGAGATTTTTGTAGCCTTAACTCTTCTTTTACTTTTTGCATCATGATAGGATCTTTAATCATGACCATTAACGTTTTCATGTATTCACTATCTGTATTAATAATAATTCGTGTTGATGTTTGATAAAGAGGGGAGCTATTTAAGCCGCTGTAGATAACGCCAATCATTGTAGTAATAGCCGTAATGATTAGAATGACCCAGACTCTTTTCTTTAACACATCATAATATTCCTTTAAATTAATTTCTTTGTCACTTTTACCTCTTTGAAAGGTTTGTATATTCTCACTCTTCATGCTAACCACCCTTATTATGCATGTTCAACAAGAATATTGTTCTTTATAAAGAACATGTCAATATAATGTTTTTTATTTTTTATCATTTATGCTTAGTGGGTGTTCGGTTCTTTCATAATTGACAACAGGATTCCTTCTTGCATCATTTTTTCAATATGAATGATAACTGGAATTAGAGATGTTGTAGGCCCAACCAACTCAGGACCTGTTTGTTCAACCCACGAGTGATATGAAAAGCGAAGCATACGGTACAGCTTCTTTTCAACGAGGGCTATGTAGTACTTAGGCTGATAGATCTTTGCATGATGGTTAAAAATAGAAAAGAAATGACTGAAGTAACCTTGACGCTGATAGTTTAGATGTAAACAAAGTTTATCTATTTCCCAGGATCACTACATGCTGTGGTTTATAAAAAACCAGAAGATGACCTTGCGAACAACGTAACAAGGCCATCTAGCTGTTATTAGCTGTCTAGGTCATTGTTGGAAGAATCTTTTGATGGCTTGTCTTCCCAACCTTTTAATGTCATTTTGACTTCTAACACTTCAACCGTTGGCGTATTCCATTCTTTTTTCATTTTAATCCTCCTTTATATGCTTTTGTTTCATAACTGCTCATGTACCTCATAAACAAGTAAATAAGAGCAAAAAACACATGTGTTCTTTATAAAGAACACATGTGAATCTTATCACTTTAACATTTTATTGTCAATAATCTTTCGTTATTTTCTGAATTTAAACACCATCTCATTTATTTTTTAAGCAGCTTATTGATTAGTGCGCTGCCACTTTTGAAACTCTAAAAACTGCTTAAATTGTTCTTTACTAACTCCGGAATGTGCCGCTTCTTTTGCAAGCTCTACCCATTCTGCGTCTAACTGTGATTCATCTTTATCACTGGTACCATTGATAAGCGTCTCAACATTAACATTTAATACATTCGACACTTTTGTTAAAAACTGAATTGAAGGATTAAGCTGAATGCCACGCTCTACCGATGAAATATAAGATTTAGCTACCCCAGCTCGTGTAGCAAGTTCGGTTAAAGACATTCCTTTTTTTCCTCTTAACTCTCTAATACGCTGACCAATTTCCATTGTCATCACCCTTAACTGTTACTGTTAAGAGCATTATAACATATTTTCTTTTCCATTACTTATTTTCAAAATACCGATTGTGACAACTGCTACAATTCAGTTTATGTTGACGATTTTTTATTTTACAGGCGTTTTCCACCACCGATATAAATCGACGCAGCTACCCACTAACAACCCACTGAATAGACCGAGCGGTAAAACTGCCATTTCTTCGTATACAACCCCTTCAATAAAGAGCCCAGAAATACAGCCAAATAAAACTCCTACAAAGGTATAATGTCCAAATAAACCCGCTTTCACCACGATAAAAACCTCTTTCTAATTTTTAAAAATAAGTCGATAAACTCACTATTAGTATAAATTACTCATTATCGCGTGTATAGCATTTTAAACAGTGATCCTGTTATTTTATAAAAAACTGCCTCATACAAGCAGCTTTTTGTTAGCTAGTTAAAACTTACCTCTTTAATCTTCCAAGTACCACTGGTTGAAGGTTTTTCTAATTTAAAGCTCACTGTTAAGCTTCTTTGACCTTCACCTCTCTCAACTGCAATAGTTGAAACATTTACTGCTCCCTTTACGATTAAGGGCTGTGTTTCTATCACTGATTGAATTTCTTCTTGTTTGTAATGTAATGCTTCAATCTTTTCCACTTTTGAATAGACTTTTTCTAGCTGTTTTTTACCTACCGCTGCTTTCAACAGTATATCATCTCTTTGTTTAACTCCAATTAAGAAAAGCTGAATGAGTTGTTCTGGTGTAGCTGTAGAAACAAATTTCTCAAGATTATCTCCGGCTTTTAACACCATCATTTGATGATCTGGGTCAGCATGATTTCGTTTATGAGTAGTGCTGCCTAAAAAATGAATGCAAAAATGTCCTGGAAATCCGTTATCTAGCGCCCCGGCCCCGTGTGGCATACCATTCATCGATGCAGCTATAAGCTGTCCTTTTACAGGAATCAGAACTGCTTTTCTATTCCAGCTCCAATGATTGTCATAGATGTATTTCATAACGGCTGTATCGGTTCTTGTTAACGGTTGTACATCTGCATGCTTGTTTCCCGCTCGCCGCTGCACGTTAAAGGATAAACCTGTATCCATATCAATTACCGTAAATTTCTTGCCTTTAAGAAGTAAATGTTGGGCTTCTTTCCATGGTATAATTTTACCTTTTTGTACTGCGCCATAATAAGTTAAAGGATGATTTTTTGCTTTTGCACTTGCTTGAGTCGGCGTAATAAGACTTATAAACAATAAAATAATGAAATATTTGTTCATACATAAACCTCTTTCATGTACATTTTAGCTTTATTAATATACGACAGTTTATTTATTTTATAATTGGCACTTAATAACTAAAAGAAACCTTTATTCGGTTACATGAAATTGTTATGCTTCCTTATACTAACATCGGGAGGGAAATGCGTATGAAACTAACTTGGATGTTAGGTCTTATGTTGGTTGCTCATCCAACTGCGGTATCAGACCATTTGTTATTAACCGATGACAATAAACCAATTACAACCATTAATCGTGCAGATATTCAAAGTGATATTCCAGGCGTTCCACTTATTGATGATGATAAATACGACATGCTATTGAAAAAAATTCAGCCTATTGTGTATAAACCACCTGTTAATGCAAAGCTTGATCGTGCGGGCAACATCATTTCTGAGCAGCCTGGCTCACAGCTTAACAGCGTATTATTTAAAGAAGAGTTTTACAGAACCTTTTATAATCATTCACAACCATCCATTAAGATTCCAAAGGTGGCTATTTATCCTAAAGTGGACAGCGAACTGTTAGCATCCGTACGGTCCAAGCAAATTAGTCATTATTATACTTATTTTAATACGCATAATAAAAACCGCTCACACAACATTTCTTTAGCTACAGAAGCCATTAATAATCAAGTTATTTTTCCTGGAGAAACGTTTTCGTTTAATCGTACTGTGGGGCAACGAACAAAAGAAAAAGGCTATCTTCCTGCTAAAATTATCGTGCGTGGTGAATTTTCAGAAGGAATTGGGGGTGGCATTTGTCAAGTTTCCTCAACCTTGTTTAACGCCGTTGATCGTGCGGGATTGGAAGTAACTCAGCGATTTTCACATAGCAAAACGGTTCACTATGTTCCACCGGGAAGAGATGCCACTGTAAGCTGGTACGGTCCTGACTTCAATTTTCGAAACAACTATGACCAACCGCTCCTTATTCGCGCTTATGCAAAGGGAAGTACAGTAAGCATTATGCTATTTTCAACAAATGATCTTCGCTACGAACCAAAAAGTGTACCAAGTATTCAAAAAGAAGATCTCGTCCCATCAGCAGTTGACTAAGTAAAAAGATGTGTTCTGCATGCTATATTGAACACATCTTTTTAGTAAAGAGAGAGCTGTACGCAAACAGCAATCCATTCTTCACCACTCCATTATCTTTTCTTATTTTTTTAGGATAAGAGATAAAAATGGAGAGTTTTTATCACTGTATTACGTCTAATCCGCTGATGTATCATCTTAATGATTATTTAGAACATATATTTATTGGCTTGAATTGCATCTTCTACAGAATAGTCTTCAAGAGGTAGCTCAATTTCTTGTCCGAGCGCAAGCTTAGCAAGCTGTGATCCTAAATAAGGTCCTACTGTTAAACCTGATGCTCCAAGTCCATTTGCTAAAAAGACGTTTGAATGTGACGGAACCGCCCCGATAATTGGTAAGAACCCTGGCGTAAACGGTCTGAATCCTACGCGAATTTCATCTATTGCTCCGTCGGCTAATCCAGGTGCTATCTCTAATGCTTTATTAAGCACTTCATAAACCCCACCAGCTGTTACCCGGTAATCAAAGCCCGTGTCGTTTTCATGTGTTGCCCCAATTACAATCTTACCTTGTTCAAAAGCGAGAATATATTGGTCATTGGGTGGCATCACAACAGGTAAAGAACCGGTGTCTTCTTCGTCAAGCTGCAAATGCATAATTTGGGCTTTTTGATACGTAACTTGTAAATCAATCCCAATCGGTTCAAATAGCTCTCTTGCCCAAGCTCCCGCCGTAACGATAACATAATCTGCTTCAATAGTAGCTGAACTTGTAAGAACTCCTCTTATTTTTTTACCTTTATATAGAAGTTTAGCTTCATCATGAATGAGTTTTGCTCCATGTTTTTTGGCCCCTGCAAGCAGAGCTTCACACAATGCTCTTCCATTAACGCGAGCAGCTCCGCTAATGTGAACAGATTGAAAGCCATTTTGTAAAAAGGGAAACTCCCGTTGAGTTTTATCTTCTAGCAAGCGACTGATATCACCAATTTCAGGCGCATCTTCACGTCGCTTGTAAGCCCGCTCTTGCATTTTATCAAGTTTATTTTCATCTGTATGAATACTGATCGCTCCAACCTTTTTATAGCCTGTATTTGTTTCTCCATCCGCTTCTAAGCTTGCAATTAAGTCTTGATAATATTTTGCACCGTACTTAGCTAAACGGTACCAAGCTTTATTACGACGCTGTGACAGCCATGGGCATACAATTCCTGCAGCTGCATCTGTTGCTTGTCCATCATGCTTTTTGTCTACAACCGTTACATCCGCTCCTGATTTGGCTAAATGATAAGCAGTTGATGCTCCTAATATTCCTGCTCCGATAACGATATATGTACTCATTTATTAACATTCCTTTATTCTCTATTAGTCATTAGTTGATGAAGATGGTGCTTCACCACTTTATTCTTTAATTCGTTTATCGATTGCTTCCTTTGTTTGCTTACGAACCTGATCTTTTCGCTCATACTCGTTTTGGTAATAATCTTTAACCGTTTGATAGCGCTCTTTAATGAGGTCACGATAAACTTCGGCTTCTTTTTTATTTTTAAACTTATTTTCTTGTTCTAAAAAGCGACCAGCCTTTTGCATCCTTAAATCTGTATATAATAACCTTGTTGATACACCATTGACCGCAAACAGGGCTTGACTAAAGATTTTATTGCTTGTAAACATGGCTTGCTGCAAATTTCCCGACTCCCACTGAGCCCATTCCCATGCTAAGCGCAGCTACTACGTTTTTCATGCTTTCGCGTCCCCCTTCATACTATATCATCCATATGGTAACATAAAACAGCTCTCCGAAATCCATTTTTTGTATAATGAAAATTCGAGCTACTGCTTTATCTACTGCCTTCGAAGTCAATTAAACTATGATATGCTAGAGAAAGGAAGGTGACTATATGAAACAAATTAAAGTTAATCAATACGATGCGTTTAGTAGAAAACCACATAAGGGAAACCCTGCAGGAGTTGTTTTTAAAGCTGACTCACTAACAGATCATGAGATGCAGCTCATTGCAACAAAAGCAAAATTTAGTGAAACAGCTTTTATTTTACCATCTTCATCCGCAGAATTACATATCCGCTACTTTACTCCTGGACAGGAAGTTGATTTATGTGGACATGCCACCATTGCGTCGCTTTATGCACTCTATACGAATAACATGCTCTCAAAAAAACTAACGATTGAAACCAAAGCTGGCATTTTACCAATTAAAATAGAAGATAACGACCAGGTACTCATTACAATGAATCAAGCAAAGCCTAGCTTTCACCCTTTTAATGGCTCAAAAGATGAATTAGCAAGTGCTCTTGGAATTACAGTACATGACTTTTCTTCAGATTTACCCATTGTTTACGGAAGCACGGGAAGTTGGACTTTAATTGTGCCATTAAAATCGCTGACTGCTTGTCAAAAAATACAGCCTTTATCGGAAAGATTCCCGCAACTACTAACAGATTTTCCGAGAGCTTCTATTCATCCTTTTTGCTTTGAAACCGTTCATAAAGATGCACATATGCACGGGCGCCACTTCTCTTCTCCTTATTCAGGGATAGTAGAAGACCCGGTAACAGGAACTGCTTCAGGCGTGATGGGCGCTTACTACGCAACCTATGTTCACGACTCAGCCTTCAGCAGCATGAATCTACTTGTTGAACAAGGGTTGGAAATAGAGAAGGATGGATTGGTGTATGTTAAAGTGGAAAACTCTCGTGATTTGTGCATTTCAATTGCTGGTGAAGCTGTCTATGCAGAAACAAAAACTATTTTAATTTAATAAAACAATAAAAAGAGTTTGGGACATAACAAAATGAGTGCTTCTAAAAGACGAACACTAGCTGAGCTGTTCCCATCTCTTTGGTTTGTCTCAACACGTTCGTTCCATTGCGCTGCGGGATCTCAGTTTTCCCTCTCTTTCCCGCAGGAGTCGAGTGTCCTACGCTCCATTCCACCCTGTTTCCAACATTGTTTTCACAATCAGCAAAAAACCTGAACGATTAAAAGTTATGAACTCTCAATCGTTCAGGTATAGTAGAGGCTGAACTACTTATGTCTCAGTCTCTTTCCTATGTAAAAACTTATGAGAAAACAGCTTGAACGCTCATCACCGTTACAGTTAACACAAGCACTAAATTTCCAAGAATTAACCAGGGCTTCACGCTCCCACGCTTTCCTTTAATCGCTGTAATAAGTCCAGCTACTGGGAGTAACGCCATTAGGATGACCCAAATTTTTCGAATAATTCCTGATTCTAAATAAAATCCTACTTGCACCATTGTAAATAAAACAATTGTCAGTACAAACAGTAGGCCCGGAATAAATAAGTGTACGCCTCTTGGCCTTGATGAATAGTACAAAACATCACTTTCTTTCTATATATAATTTTAGCTAACAACAACGTTATCATTTACCAAAGTTTTTGACAACTTGTCAGACAAAGTTGTTAACAAAATTTAATAAAAAATCATTAGTGCTTGGTTTCTTCAAATGGAAATTCCTCTGTTGTATGAATAATCCCTTTCAAATATGATTTATCCAAAGGTTTACCTTCTATCCATTCTTTAAATGAAAAGGTGAAAGGCTCAGCTGACCGACCAATTCCAACTGCTACTTGCAGCGTATGAGGTTCATATGCAACCGTATGCAACGTTCCAGCTGAATTTTTATAGTCTTCTTTAAAGACTCCGTAGGCTGGATCATTAAAAACTTGATACGAATCTCGTATGGATAGCGCTTGGTCAATCTGGTTCCGAATATTCTCTAAACGCTCTGTTGATTCAACGAGGTAATGACGATTCTCTTCGACTAATTCATGAAAATGATTTGTACAAGCCATCGTAGCTCCTCTCAATACGCGCACTCCTCTACCTGATGCCTCCACAACAGCTGCATTCCCACTTCGATCATAAAGTGAATAGTTAAATGCATGCCTGTGGGGTGCTCTCTCTAAAACAGCTATCGCTTCTTCCGTTGTTTCGCATGATTCCAAAATAAAACGAGCTAACGTGCAGCAAATGAAGCCACCTGTCTGCCTGCGACGATTGACAAAATGGTAGCCGACTACAAGGCCTTTTTCGTTCATACCATCCATACGACCAATCATTCTAGTTCCAAATCCTACGCTAGCAAAGCCTTGGTCGGGTTGAAAGAGTAAAAACCTTCCTTCATATGTTTTAGGGTGATAGTCATAGTTACGCACATACACTCCGTTTTGCATAAGAGCAGAACACCCTGTTTTATCCCAGTTTTGTTGATAGCCACTGTATTCATGAACAATATCTTCAAGCGACCATTCTAGCCCTTCACTCAATCCTTCTAACTCACTCCACAAGCCTGGTGCAAACAAATCATAATACGTTTTAGCCTGACGTTGATTAGCCTCATAGCTTCGAATCGATCGCTTTCTTCTTTTCAAATGATTCTCTTCAAGCTTTGTGCCCTTATGCAGTAACCCTTGTAGCATACCAAGGTTATAATAAGATCCTCTTCCCTGGATAATCTCTACCTTTATTTCTTTCATTCCTTTTCACCTCATTTAATCTACTATTATTTTGCAGGAAATGAACATTGCTTTGCAACTTTCAACCCTCATACAAGACGTCCAAATGGAATAAGGTTAAATAGTGAGGGTTTGGAATTAGTAAATATTAATTTGAGGTGATGACTCATGCTACAAGAAAAAACAGCAAAAGAAATCCATTATTATATACAAAAAATTCAAGGCAGACAGTCAGCTGATGGTTCATTTCAGTATTGCTTTGAAGGTGGCGTTATGACTGATTCTTTCCTAATCATGCTATTGCGAAGCATCGAACACCCAAACCAGAAGCTTGTTGAAAAGCTTACAAAACGAATTGTTTCAAAACAAAACAAAGATGGCGTTTGGACTTTACACGATGATGAAAAGCCAAACCCCTCTGCGACTCTTCAAGCCTACGCAGCCCTTTTATATTCTGGCTTCTATACGCGCGAAGATCGCGTTCTTCGAAAAGCAGAAGCTTACCTCATTGAAACCAATGCGCTATCAAAGGCTCATTTTATGACAAAATGGATGCTCGCAGCAAACGGATTGTACGACTGGCCTTCGTTATTTTATTTACCGCTTTCGTTTCTAGTCGTTCCGCCTAACGCTCCACTTAGCTTTTATAATTTAAGCGCTTATGCACGCATTCATTTTATTCCAATGATGATCGTTGCCAATAAAAAATTTTCAGTGACATCTAAGCATACCCCTTCTCTCAGCCATTTACTCACAAGGTCAGAGGAACTGGATATGCAACGAAATGTTCGAGCATCACCATTTCTTAAGCAAGTGAAACATTTGACATCCCTTCCATCTTATATTCATCGACTTGGGTATCAAGCTGCTGAGCGCTACATGCTCGATCGATTAGAAGATGATGGGACGCTATACAGTTACGCTAGTGCTACATTTTTTATGATTTACGCTCTTTTAGCGCTTGGATATAAGCGTAATTCTCCAATTGTTCAACGGGCCGTTGAGGGAATTTGCGGATTAGCTAGTGAATGCTCCACTTATACACATATTGAAAATTCTACGTCAACCGTATGGGATACAGCTCTTTTAACTTATGCACTTCAAGAAGCTGGCCTATCTTGGAAAGACCCCATGATAAGAAAAGCGACTTCCTATTTACAGCAAAAACAACATTCTCGCTTTGGAGATTGGCGTGTTCACAACCCAGGTATTCAACCAGGTGGATGGGGATTTTCACATAACAACACCATCAACCCTGATTTAGATGATACTTCAGCTGCAATTCGTGCACTAACAAGTCGAGCCTCAGACGATCCTTCCTATTTCCATTCGTGGCAAAAAGGAATCAACTGGCTGTTATCGATGCAAAATCGAGACGGTGGGTTCGCTGCCTTTGAAAAAAACACTGATAGCACATTGTTTACGTATCTCCCCCTTGAAAATGCGGAAGATGCGGCTACAGATCCCGCAACTGCGGATTTAACGGGCCGAGTACTAGAATGCCTTGGGTCATTTGGAGGCATGAACAAAAATCACCCAAAAATTCAAGCAGCCGTTGATTGGTTATTTGACAATCAAGAAGAGAATGGCAGCTGGTATGGTCGATGGGGAGTTTGCTATATATACGGTACATGGGCAGCCGTTACGGGCCTTTTAGCAGTAGGTGTTTCAAAACACGATAAGCAGATTGTAAAAGCAATTAACTGGCTTAAGAGCATCCAGCGTTCAGATGGCGGCTGGGGAGAATCATGCTCTAGTGCGAAATACAAGCGCTATATACCATTATCGTTTAGTACACCTTCTCAAACCGCTTGGGCTATAGATGCACTACTAAGCGTCTGTCCAAAAACAAACCAAGAAATAATAGATGGTGTTTCCTTTTTACTTAATCGCTCAGAACAAACTATACAGCAACGGAACTATCCGACCGGTATAGGACTTCCCGGGCAATTTTATATTAACTATCACAGCTATAATGACCTTTTTCCATTATTAGCTCTTTCTCATTATCAAGCAAAGGCTTAAAAAAACTTCTCCAACTAATGGAGAAGTTTTTCATTTGAAAATTCCATATTTTCAATAGGTAACTTTTTCTTTTAGCGATAGCCATGTACGGTCTTTTATTTTTTGAACTAATACTTCCTGTTCAAAGAACGCAGAAAGCCGACCCTCCGTTAACAAATCAGCTGTTTTGCCAGCCGAAAACACTCGTCCTTCTTTCATTAGCATAGTATGGGTAAAGCAGGATAAGATTTCCTCTACATGATGCGTCACATAAATAAGAGTTGGACCATCTGGTTCTATCGCAATCTGCTGGATTAACAATAGTAATTGCTCTTTAGCTAAAAGGTCTAAACCTGTACACGGCTCATCTAGAATAAGAAGCTTTGGAGACGCCATCAATGCGCGTGCAATTAACACTCGTTGACGCTCACCTTGAGATAAGGTGCGATATAGTTGATTTGCAAAGTGCTGGCACTTAAGCTGCTTGAGCAGTTGGTTTGCACGTTTTATCTCTTCTTGAGTTACGCTTTCATACAATCCAATTGAAGCAAACTTACCGCTTAAAACAATCGTGATTGCCGTTTCATCCTCAGGAAATCGCTGTTGTAACGACGAACTGACCCAGCCAATTTCTTTGCGCATTTCTGGCAAATTAGTTGCACCAAACGTATGATTTAAAATCGTTGCTTCTCCTTTAGTTGGCCATATGTATCCATTTATAACGTTTAAGAGCGTTGTTTTGCCACAGCCATTTAAGCCTAGTAAACACCAATGCTCGTTTTGATTGATTTCCCACGATATATCGTTTAGCAGCAATTTGTTTTCGCGTATAAGTGAAATATTTGTTAATTCTACAATATTAGTCAACTGACACCCCTCCAGCTTGAATTGAATAAACATCAATAGGTTTATCCCACTTTATAATCTGCTTTTCTTTTTTCATTCCTATTTTTACCACTACTTTTCGCGATGCGTGATGCTCTGGATCAATTAAAGCTGTAATCCTCGTTAACCCAAGGTTTTGAAACCCGTGGTTAATACAACTTTGAGCCGCTTCGGTTGCATAGCCTTTCCCCCAAAAATCTTGAAGAAATAAATACCCTAACTCTACTTCTATGGTGCCATCAACCTTTTGCAACAACAAGCCACACTGCCCGATAATTTGTTTTCCCCCTTTTTTTTCTACGGTCCACAAACTAAAGCCGTAGGACATATCGTGATTTTGGACAGATTGAATCCACAGCTTGGTTTCATCCATGCTTTTTGTATGAAGATAGAATTTCATCGCTTTTGGATCATTAAATATTTGAAACAGCGCTTGATCATCAGACGCTTTCATCTTTCTTAAAATTAACCGCTCTGTTTCTATTATAGCAAGATTCATCGCTCGACTCCTTTTTAAGTTTATGATGATAAATACAGTTTACGAAATGCCTTAGGGGTTAATTTTTCATATTTCTTAAACTGCTTAATAAAATAGCTGACATTTTCATATCCAACAAATGCTGCAACTTCTGAGACAGACATTTGGCTATGTTTAATTAAGAGCTCCTTCGCTTTTTGAATGCGCACTCGCGTAACGTATTCGATTGGTCTTAAACCAAAAGCTTGCTGAAATAAAAGGCACGTATACTGAGGCGTTACGTTTAAAGAGTGAGCAATAGCATCTAGGGTTACAACACTAGCATACGAACCTTCAATATAATCAATGGCAGGCTGAAGCTGCGCGTGGTGCTCATGTCTCGTTTTTCTTTCAGACAGCAAGCAGTCATTTTGTAAATGAAGTAAAAAGCTATAAATTAACTCAGAAGCCTTTAAGCTACTTGATGATCCTTTGCTTTCGAACGCTGTAATCATATCATTTAGCTTTTGCAAAAGCGTTTCAGCATACGTTACCTTAACCTTTGTTGAGTTTAGCAAGCCAAATGTTCGAAGAGTTTCATTGATTTGTGCTCCATTAAACGAAACCCAACATACTTCCCACTGTTCACTTAAAGGATAATATTCATGCGGAACATGAGGAGTTAGAAAAAAACCTTCATTCTGTTCAATTGTATACGCTTCGTTATTCACACAAAGCTTCCCCTTCCCACTCATACACTGAATCCACTGAAAGTCTGGAAACTCGTGTTCACGTGCGATATGAACTTGATGTTTCCAGTACCCTACGCTTGAGATATAAAAGGGTAGGCTAATATCTAACTCTGTTAGTGTTGGAAAAATTGCTTTATCCATTTAACTTCCTCTCCTGCTCATCATTCTTCATATGAATTTTGTTATATTTTTTTAAAATTGTCTGATTGATTCGCTTTTTAGTAAGCGTTATCATATTCATATACCATTATAAATGAATAAGGGATGGATGAACATGTTAAAAACAATTAAAAAATTCAGCTATACTCCACCAGCAAACGGGTTTCCTGAATGGAATAACAATCCTGAAATTTTCCAATTAAATCGCTTACCAGCTCATGCAAATACGACAATTTATCAAACGCCAGAACAAGCCTTACACTCTAATACCTCATCTTCTTACTATCAGTCTTTGAATGGAGATTGGAAATTTCAGTGGGTACCGCGCCCTGATGAACGCATTATGGATTTCTATCGCAAAGATTTTGATCATAGCGCGTGGGAATCCATTTCGGTCCCTTCCCACTGGCAGCTTCAAGGAGACGATTACCCACAATATACAAACGTGACGTATCCTTGGATACATCATGATGATATTAAAGCACCTTTTGCACCAACTAACTATAATCCTGTAGGACAATACACGCGCACTTTTACAGTAGATAAAAGTTGGAACAATCAGCCTATCTATCTTAGTTTTCAAGGAGTAGAATCCGCTTTTTATGTATGGGTAAACGGTGAACTAGTCGGATACAGTGAAGATAGCTTTACGCCTGCTGAGTTTGATTTAACTCCTTATATTCAAGAAAGTGAAAATAAACTAGCTGTAGAGGTATATCGTTGGAGCGATGCTAGTTGGCTTGAAGATCAAGATTTTTGGCGAATGAGCGGAATTTTTAGAGACGTTTATCTATACTCTACTCCTCCAGTTCATATTTTTGACTTTACCGTCCGCGCACAGCTAGACGACAAATATGTGAACGGAAAGCTAACGATTTCTGCTGATATTACGAATTATATCGAACAAATTGCTGAACACGTAACGCTTGAAGCCATGCTTTATGATGCTGAGCTTAAAGAAGTGCTGAATCAGCCGTTGCAAACATCTCTTTCAATACATGAACAAGAGACTGCTTTGCTTGAAGCAGGCATTGCCTCACCAAACAAATGGAGTGCAGAAAGCCCTTATCTCTATACGCTTGTGCTAACCTTGAAAGGTGGAGACGGAAACGTAATTGAAGCACAAAGCTGCAAGGTTGGATTTCGTACATTTGAATTAAAAGATGGATTAATGAAGATTAACGGCGAAACAATTGTTTTCAGAGGCGTAAACCGCCATGAGTTTTCTGCGACGAAAGGTAGAGCCGGCATTACAAAAGAAGATATGCTCCATGATATTTTATTAATGAAGCAGTTTAATATTAACGCAGTGCGCACCTCTCACTACCCTAATGCTTCAGGCTGGTACGAACTTTGCGATGAGTATGGCCTTTATGTAATTGACGAGACAAATCTGGAGACTCACGGGACATGGAGCTACCTGCAAGAAGGGGAACAAGATGCAATCCCGGGAAGTAAGCCTGAATGGAAAGAAAATGTTTTAGATCGCTGTCGCTCTATGTACGAACGTGACAAAAACCACTCTTCTATTGTCATTTGGTCACTTGGAAACGAATCGTTTGGTGGGGAAAATTTCAAGCATATGTATGATTTCTTCAAGCAAAAAGATGATACGCGCCTCGTACATTATGAAGGAATATTCCATCACCGAGATTACGATGCATCTGATATCGAAAGCACGATGTACATTAAGCCGGCCGACATTGAAAAATATGCGCTGATGAACCCTAAAAAGCCTTATCTTCTCTGTGAATATAGCCATGCAATGGGGAATTCGTGCGGTAACTTAGCCGATTATTGGAATATTATTAATCAATACCCTATCTTACAAGGCGGCTTCATTTGGGATTGGCGAGACCAAGCTCTTGAAACAACAACAAAAGAAGGAATTACTTATTTAGCATACGGTGGTGACTTTGGAGAAAGTCCACATGATGGCAATTTTAGCGGTAACGGACTTTTATTTGCTAATGGTGACGTGACGCCAAAGCTGTATGAAGTTAAAAAATGCTATGAAGCTGTATCATGGAAGGCTACTGATCTTAGACAAAAAACCTTTACTGTCCAAAATGATTACTTGTTTACAAATTTAAAAGATTATGAGTTTACGCTTACAGTGACAAAAAATGGTGAAGACATTTATAACTATTCGTTTATAGTAGATGTAAAACCTCAAACAACAAAAGAGATTCAATTACCGTTGGATGATTATAAAAAATCCCAAAACGATGATGAATTTATTGCTACTCTATCAATGAAATTAAAAAGCCAGACCAAGTGGGCTGACAAAGGTCATGAAGTAGCATTTGAACAGTTTATTCTACCGGCACAAGTTGCTTCACAACCTGCAGCTGAGACAAAAGCGCCACGTGCTATAAAAGATACATGCCAAGAAATTACGATTAAAGCTGACTCTGCTACCCTTACATTTAACAAAGAATCTGGGTTGTTAACTTCTTATTTATGTAAAGATACCGAATTATTGCTAGATGGATTGCAGCCAAACTTTTGGAGAGCAGTAACGGATAACGATCTGGGTAACAAACTTCAAGAGCGCTGCCAAGTTTGGAGAGAAGCAAGCCTTAACAGAGAGTTGGAATCGTTCAGTGTACAAGAACAGCAAAACCATATAGCTATTACCACACGCTTTTGCTTTCATGCGCTTGAAAATACAACCTGTGAAATTGTGTATAAAGTAGATAACAGCGGACAGGTTGCCATTCGTCAAACTCTCGTTCCGAGCAAGACGCTGCCTGAAATTCCTGAATTCGGCTTACGCTTTACTATGCCAAAAGAATTTAACCAGCTCTCTTGGTACGGAAGAGGACCTCATGAAAATCATTGGGATCGCAACACAGGAGCAAAGGTTGGTTATTATACAAGTGATGTAAAGTCACAGGTAACACCTTATTTACGTCCACAGGAATGCGGGAATAAAACGGACGTTCGTTCAGCACGCGTTCTCAATGAAAACAGCGTTGGTTTCTCAATTAAGGGTACACCAACCATTGAATTAAGTGCATTACCGCACACTCCGTTTGAACTTGAAAGCTATGATCATCATTACAAGCTGCCTGTTAGTGATAAAACGTCCATTCGCATTAACTATAAGCAAATGGGTGTAGGCGGTGACGATAGCTGGGGAGCAAAAACGCATCCACAGTATACGCTATACGCTAACCGTTCATATGTGCATGAATTTATGCTGAAACCAATGGTTTAATTACCTAAAAGGTCTGGGCCATACGTATGTTAGCTAACGAGATATCCAAACTGTTGAAAGTTAAACACTTTTGATCGTTTGGATGTCTTTTATTAGTTCCAAAAACAAGTTAAAAACTATTGGAATGAAGCACTAGCAGAAAGCCTGAGACCTCGCAACGCAAGCGAGAAGGCTCAGGTTCCTCCCTGCGGAAAGCGAGTATCTGCAGCGCAATGGAACAAACCATACTTAACTCCTGCTTCTATTCATGACAACTTATTTTTAAAATATGGTTGATTTCTACTTGATTACCTGGCAAGCTTAAGGAGGAACTAAAATTTAGAAGAAAGAATAAATAGGTGAACACATGATCGAAATTAAGGCCTCAACATTAAGTGATGGTGAATTTAATCGCGGGGTATTTGCAACGCAAGATATTAAAAAAGGTGATTTAATCCACGAAGCACCTGTTATTGCTTACCCTAACGAAGAACATGAACATATTGAAAAAACGCTTTTAGCAGATTATTCATTTGAATATGGCATTAATCATTCTGCTATTTTATTAGGCTATGGGATGCTGTTTAATCACTCTTATACCCCTAATGCTACTTATGAAATTAACTTTGATAAACACGTATTCGAGTTTTATGCCTATACAGACATTAAAGCTGGGGATGAAGTGTTAATTAACTATAACGGAGACGTTGACGACCAAGAACTGCTTTGGTTTGATAAGGAAGAAGAATAAAAGAACAGCCTGAGCTTTTTCTCAGGCTGTTTTCTTATTCCGTAATGGTAATCTGATCTTGGTCCTTACTTTCTACTCCTTCACTAAAAGTTAACCTTGTTTTAAACCTATACGATCGTTTATCGTTAGAAGGTAAAAGCTACTCCCCTCTAGGAGAACATTTTTCATTTATAAGCTTATATTAGTGGATAATCTGCATTTCTGTCAATATCCTTAAATACTTTTATGAAGTAATTTTTTCAGAAGCGGAAATAAAACATCTGGCAACTCTTTAATATCTGGTACTAGGATGCTATATTTCCCATACATATTTTGAATTGTTTTTCGCTGTCCCTCATCAATTTCACCGTTTGATAAAAAGACATTAATTACTTCCATTCCATGCTTTCTTGCTTCAAGCACTGCTTCATGCGTATCAACGATACCGTTTTGTTCATATCCCATCGCTGCAGGCTCTCCATCTGAAAATACGAGTAAAAATTTTTGTCTTTCCGTTCGCTTTAGCAAGCGTCTTGTCATGTGACGAATAGCAAATCCGTCGCGATTATCTTCCTCTGGCTCTAACTGCATAATTTCAGGACCGCTTTTTGGTTTAAGAGAAGATTGAAAGTCCATCACTGTTTTTAAATAGTTAGGCTGGCTTGTTTCAGTTGCATCGTTTGTATCTTCCCAAAACCCAACGATTTGATGTGGAACCCTCACTGATTTTAGCGCTTCGTGGAATAAGATAATTCCTAGCTTCGTTTCATCCATTTTGTCATACATTGATGCTGAGCAATCAACGAGTAGAGAGAAAACCGCGTCAATCTGCGGAGATTCTTGGTCTTTTTTATAAAACAAGCGAGGATTATCATCTGTCCATAGCTTTAATAACCTTTTATTTAAACGACCAAACTGAAGTTCACTTCTCGGTAACGTTTTTTTATGCTCTAACGTCTTCTCAATCATTTGCTTTAGCTTCTTTTGAAAAGATGAAATAAGCTGTTTATTTTCACCATACAAAGCAACTTCTTCGTCTGTGGGAATGGTTGGATCCACGAACACTGGAAACGCGTACTTATTATCTTTTCCATATTCATAGTCAGCTGCTCCGTCTTTTTCTGGATGCGTTTGATCCATTGCTTCCATCTGTGAGTAATCGTTTCGTGACGTTTTTTGTGAAGCACCTTGAACAATACCGAGCGCTTGATCACCATCGTCTCCTTCACGTACACCATCGCCTAGCATATCCGTTTTAGAGCCTTGATCCATATCAAATTGCAAAAAGCTTTGCGTTGCTTTACTTGTTTCACGGTGCCACATTTCCATTTTCTCTTCATGAATATCTTCATCGCCGTCTTGTTCATGCTCTAAAATATCATCATTTGCAAGTTTGGATTCACGTTTTAAATCGTCAAAAGTTAAGCCTGTCTCTAACTCTTCATAATCCAGCTCTGCCAAAAAGAAATACGTATTAAGCATGTCTTTGTCTAAAATATCATCAAACAAATCAACAAGCTCTAAGCAAATACGCGCAATATCTTTAGTAGTTTTCGCTTCATACACCTTCACTAGCTGGCTTCGAATAAATGGCATTGCCATATCAACCTCATTTGTAATGAACGGAATTTCTTCAAACGGGTTTTCCGCCGTTAATAAGAGATAGATGCCATTAAAGAGTGCATCGGTATGAACGCTTTTTATTAAATTTGCATTGAGCTGGGTAGCAAAATACTTACGGTATACGTTTCTGCGTGTGGCGAAAGCTTTCTTCGTACCAGGTCTTTCTTTCGTACATACATCTTCTAAACGTAAGTCTTCAAAAAGCATAAAGAGCTGTTTTGCAAGACTTGAGACAGATGAACGCTTCACTTTTTTCAAATACGCATTTACCTCTTGGAAATCACAGTGATAATAGCTTCCAATCGCTCTTAAAAACACGTCGCTTTTAAGGCCATACACTTTATCACTATCGGGTCGATTATCCCAGAAGTGACTTAGATAAATAATTTTCTGTAGCGGATCATAGTAAGAGGACACCCGATACTCAACTTCAATATCATCGTTTTTTGTAAGCGTTTTTGTTAAATCGGCAAGCTCCATATATAAAAATGAATCAACGTTTTTATCGTTAAATTTAATAAATCTCATAGCGCCACCCCTTATTCAAATAACGTTTCTGCAATATTTTGAATGGCTGCCTTTTCCCTTTCATCTTCTAACTTTTCAATAATCCCTCTTTTAATAGCACGCAGTGGAGGCATATATAACGCTAAATCGCATGTATCTAATAACGCGCGAATCGATGCTGCTTCTTCTGAAATATGACCGTTGCTAACCTGCGTGATTAAATCTCCTGAAAGCTGTACAAACTGGTTAATTAACTTTTCATCTTGAAGCTGTGATTGTGTTTTTAATACTTGTCGCAAGCTTTCTCCTTGAATATATGGTACATCGATAACAACAAATCGATTTTTTAATGCTTCGTTTAACGGAACCGTCCCAACATAGCCTTCATTAATTGCCGCGATTACACCAAAGGTTTCTTTTCCTTTTACGACTTCACCTGTAAATGGATTTGTAATCATTTTACGGTAGTCAAGAACACCATTTAAAATTGGTAGTGTTTCAGGCTTTGCCATATTAATTTCGTCTATATAAAGAAGCTGACCTTTCTTCATTGCGTTGATAACTGGTCCAGAAACAAACTCAATACCTTGCTTTCCATTTTTCTCAGCGATTGTTTTAAAACCTAATAACGCTTCAGCATCTAAATCAACTGAGCAGTTAACGCTGTGCATCGGTTGTGAAAACAAATAAGATAATGTTTCTGCAAGCTTTGTTTTACCAGAGCCTGTCGGACCTTTTAAAAGTACGTTTTTTCCAAGTGCTAAAGCAATAAGAGCATCTTCTAAGATGTCAGCTTCTTCTGCAGTATAGCCCCCTTTCCCAATTAAAAATTCATCTTCTGCTGTTAGCTTTTGTTTTCTTTCTTGAATACGAGTAAGTACCTCGCTTGGTAGTGCTAAATCTGTTAATTCAATTGCCATAATTCATATCCTTTCTCTCGGTTTGCTGTCTTCATTCTACAAGATTTTATTTGGGTTCTCAAAGGTTTTATGTCACGAAAAAAAGTAGGTGGATACCTACTTTTTCACAATTTTATAGTTTTTGTGATTAACGACTGTTTTCATTGATTCGCCTGTTTCAGCGTCTTTTCCAAAATCGACGATGACCGAGTTATCACGAACCACCATGACGATACCTTTGTATCCTTTAAAATCACCTTTTTTTGGCTGAATTGTGTCACCGACTTTTGCTGCTTTTACCTTCGGTGCTTGCTCTTCTGTTCCTTGTGTATTTTCTACATCCATGATGATCCCACCTTTGTATTTTATTAACTATATACACCTTTTATCTACAAAGCTTGATTTTCACCACTCGTTTGAGCTATCTTGTGACTTTTCCCGAAACTACTTTATTTCAAACGTTTAAATAAAATTTTATGAGAGAAGTTTCAACGAGCGTCATTTTTAAAAATGCTATGTACGCCATCAATATGACAATGTATACCTTCTGAGTCTTATCATACCATTTTCTTGCCATTCCGAACACCAATTAAACCTTAGTTTTTTTAAAAAATGACATTTTTCATGGAATTTTGTCGAATTTCATCGCATTTTCTCTTCCATATGGTATGCTAACATTTATGTTTTATGCGCTTAGAAAACAGTTATATTTTCCTACATTATAATTAGAAACTTTTGACGAACATTTCCGTTAGTTAAAGGAAAGGGGGAGAAAATGGCACCTAAGCATCATTTCGAAGAAATTTATGAACAGCATATGCACGATCTTTTCCGCTATCTTCTCTCTCTTACGCGGCGGAAAGAAGCTGCAGAAGACCTTATGCAAGAAACGTTTTATCGCGTACTGCTACATTTAGAAACATATAGCGGTGAAGAAGTAAAGCCTTGGCTGTTCAAAATTGCCTATCACGCATTTATTGATTGGTATCGAAAAGAAAAAAAGCGACCAACTGTCGAACTAGAGGAATGGCATTTTTCACCACAACCAAGTGCTGAAGAGAAGGTGTTTGTGCAAGATGAAATTAACACGTGGCTTTCAGAAGTATCCTCTCTTCCAGAGCCAAAAAGAAATATTGTACTACTTCGTGATTATCACGGTTTTACATATGAAGAAATTGCTGGGATGACTGGCTTTACTCTAGCAAAAGTGAAAATGGCTCTTTATAGAGGACGTCAGCAATTAAAGAAGAGAAAGGAAGAGAACGTATGAGCTGTCAAAATATGCAGCACCAATGGACAAAATACAAAGACGGAACTTTGACAGATGCAGAAGTAGAAGAGCTCGAACGCCACACTGAAGAGTGTGATGAATGTATGAATTATCTTCAAAACCTGCTTGATGAAGAAGAAATACAGCCAGTCACTGCTTCCTCTACGTTTGACCAGGAAAAAGCAAAGCGCTCAATGATAAGGGCGAAATGGAGACAACGCTTTACTAATGTATTGACTGTGCTAAGCGCTTTTATCTTACTTTGGTTAGGAGGCAGCTTTTTATCGGCTATTTACTATTCTTTCACTCCTAAAGGTGAATATTTACGAACTGTGGATAAAGCGGCGATTGAATCTGCTTTACCAAACATATATGTACAAAATTCAAGAACCGAAACGAAGCCTTTCTTCCGCTTACAAAATGAGTACACGCTGTATAAAGAGATTGGACAAGCGCAAAAAAGTGTCGGACAATATACGTTTCACCACCTGTTTGAACGGGTCACAAACGTCGACAAAAACTTTTTAAACGACCATTATAATATGAAGTTATCATTTGCTTATCCAGAGCGAGTAAAAAAAGAAAAAGACGCTTCTTTCTATCAAAAATGGTCGAATGAAACATGGGGAGCACTTGATCAACTCCCTGAAGGCACAGTTAGTGAAATTGCGCTTTCTTTTGATCAAGCCTATACTATGGAAGAAATTGAAGAGAAACTTAGCTCTACACTTTCAAGCGACATTTCACCCGTCTGGTATGCTTTAGACACTGGGTATGAAGCAAAAGGAAGTGATACAAGCAATCCGCTTGTAGATTTAACCTCATCTTTTGGGTTCCCATCAATGCTAGAGCTACCGTTTTATGAAGAAAAAGAAACCTTTACGGATGAAGAGCGCGTGGTGCAGCTACTGAAGCTGCTTGCTGATAACGAACGGACGGTTCAACAAATTAGATGGATGAACCCAGATGAACTTCAGTTAACTAACCGATACAAATTTGTAAAAAAGAACGGTGTTAAAATATACGGCATTGTCTTAACAGGACCAACAAAAGAACTGCTAAAACTAAAGAACGAACCGTCGATTACCTATTCTTCTTTAGGAGAAGTAGAGTTATGGAATTGGTTTACTCGTCCCACTCAAGGTACCTTGCATTAAAGCATGAGAACATTACGTTTTCATGCTTTTCTTTTTACATGCTATGATAAAACGAAAAGGAGTGAGGATTTTGAAGTATCTATCCATGTGGACTTTCCTTATTATTTATGCATGGCTATTAGCAGCAAAGGAAAAAACGACCTCGTCATGATGAAGTTGATCTCTGGGCAATTCGCAACAGTGGAGCCACTCGTCGTTATGATTTTTTCTTGTTTAGGACTATTCCCTCTTTTATTTGCATCACTAATTATGCCAAACGACTCATTTAAACTTCCAGGCTGGCCTTTTTCACTGCTCTCTTTTGGATTAGGAGCCTTCGCGCTTTTACCTTACTTTGTACTAAAGGGCGAGAAATCAACTAAGAGTCGCGGATTTAACCTTCTAAACAAATGGTTAACCTCACCCACTTTCTTACTGTCTTTGTTGACAATCACTCTCATTCTTTATTTGTATGGTTTTGCAGCAGGCTCATTTTCAGGTTATATAGAAGCTTTCAAGCATTCTGAATTAGTTAGCGTTATGACCGTTGATTTTTTGTCCTTACTTGGTTAACCTATATTCTTTTTAGGAGTCATCGCTACTGATTCATATGTGTTCTACCTATCTTAGGGCCCCTCGTTTTACTTTTAACTATAAATCAAAAAACAACACATCTTTAAATACATTTTTTAGCATTAAATAATTATGTTGCATTTCCACAAATATTGCTTTATAATCATCTCTTGTACACATGATTGCGATTGTGTAAAATTCCTAACACACACCATGTATACCTTTTTAAAAGGTATACCTACATACCTGCGCTGTGCGTATACTCATGTTGTCTTAAACCTTTGAGTGTTAAAAGGGAGTTCAAAATTCAGTTGCGGATAGCATGCCCTTCTTGGGACGCTAAAACCGACTGTGCGAACACCCACCTAGTTGATCTGGGTATTTAAGACACTTCGAGTTACGGCAGTGCGGGCTTTTTATTGTATTTAAGTTTACATAATTATATTATTGTCTATTTAAAAGTAAATAGATACACGATGTTTAGTTTTTTCCAACGGTGGTATATCTTAAGTAAGACGATAAACTTAAGGAGCTGATTCAAATGAATAAGCAAGAAATGATGGACAAGTTATCGAACTTACTAGATGAAAACCGAGTGGGTACATTAGCGACCGTTGTGAATCAAAAACCTAATTCTCGCTACATGACGTTTTTTAAAAAAGATGGTGACATTACCTTGTACACGCCAACAAGCATAGCTACGCATAAAGCTGATGAAATTGATGAAAACGGCAACGTGCATATTTTGCTTGGCTATAGCGGCGAAGGATACGGAGATAATTATGTAGAGGTGTCTGGAATTGCTAAAATTAATGATAATCAAGAGTTAAAGAACCGCTTTTGGAATGATCATATGTCACAGTGGTTTAATGGACCTGATGACGTTAACTACGTTTTACTTGAAATTACGCCTACTCATATCAAGTTGATGAATGAAGGGAAAGATACACCAACTTCTATAAGCTTATAGTGAAATGAAAAAATGCCTCCCGCAGGAGGCATTTTTTCATTTCACTGCTTGAAGCAACTGTTCTGCTGCTTGCTTAGGTGACCTTGCTAAGCTAATCGCTGTAATAATAGATATACCGTCAGCACCACCTTGAATGACTTTCTCAGCATTTTCGGCTGTGATGCCTCCAATCCCTACAATTGGGAAATCAATCTTCTGTTGACGAGCTTGCTGAATTAAATTTGTGCCTTGAACAGCTTTTGTATCTGTTTTTGTAGTGGTTGGAAATACAGGCCCCATTCCCACATAATCCGCTTTATCTTTAATTGCTTGCTGTAGTTCTTCAATCGAATGAACCGACACACCGATTAGTTGATGAGGAGCCTTTTCTTTCACAATATACGCTTTCTCGTCTTCTTGACCAATATGAATACCATCAGCACCTAATTTGATTGCCAAGTCAACATCATCATTTACAATAAAAGGTACCTCATGCTGTTTACAAATTTGTTGAAGATCATAAGCAAGCTGATACTTCTCTTTTCCTTGCAGAGCTCCCTCTCCTTTTTCACGAAACTGGAACATCGTAATTCCACCCGCAATCGCTTCTTTTAATACGACTCGCGGATCTCCCTTACAATTATTGCTTCCCATAATAAAATAAACTTTTAGATACTCTTTAATATTCATCTTCTGTTAGCTCCCTTCTACTGCTGTTCAACTCTTGCTCCGCTTTTCACTTGTTCTGGATGAATATGGTGTAAAGCATCCAAAAAAGCGGTTTGAAAACTTCCTGGCCCTTCACCTGCTGCTTTATCAGCTGCCAGTTCAGCTGCGACTTCATATGCGCATAACGCCTCAAGAACTGCTTCAACAATTCTTTTCTTTTCAACTGCAACAAAGGCACCAATAACGGATGTTAATAAACAACCGGTCCCTGTTACATTGGCAAGCATTGAATGCCCGTTTGTGATAATATAAGCTGAATCTCCATCACTAACAACATCTTGTACACCCGTTACAACAACTACTGTTTTCAGCTGCTTTGCAGCCATTTTAGCTAACGTAACGACATCCCCTTCTTCAGGTGCTGCATCTACACCTTTTATCGCCCAGTTTTCTCCTACAACATTGGCAATTTCAGCAGCATTTCCTCGAATAACTGCTATGTTTACTTTATTTAATAACTCTCTTGCTGTAGCTGTACGAAATGGTGTTGCACCTGCTCCGACTGGATCAAATATAACCGGAACGCCTGCCTCATTCGCTGCTTTTCCTGCAATTATCATCGCTTCAACTTCAGTACTTGTTAACGTTCCCATATTAAGCACGAGTGCTCCAGCGATTTTAGCCATATCCGCAACTTCTTCTTTTGCATAAGCCATTACGGGCGATGCGCCTAAAGCCAATAAACCGTTCGCTGTAAAATTTGTTACAACAACGTTCGTCATATTATGTACTAGTGGCTTTTCTTGTCTTACTTGAGATAATAAATGACCTATTTCCTTTTGGGCCGTCATTTTTCCATCCTCCTACCTTTCGATATAAAAAAGCACCCTGCATGAACGCAAGGTGCTTTTACAATCTACTCACATTCCCTACGCTGGCATTATCCAACAGGTTCAAATGGTCTATGATGGTTTCCTAATCATACTCTCAGCCTGCATCCGCAAGCTCCCCATTCTATTAAACTATAGTAAAAGTCTACTATATAAGTACGCTTCATGGCAATATTGAGGCTATCTTGATTTTGTTTTTTCACTTTCAGATTCCCGAGACTGTGTCAAGCAGTTCGTTCATAAACTGAACAATGGAGGTGAGAGTTAAATGAAGAAAAAACTTTTGCTGCTATTTGTTCCACTGCTGTTGCTTTTATCCGCCTGCCTCAACGACCCCGTTCAAGACGATTTATTAAACTATTCAAATACTGAAATCCCCAAGGTCAGTGAACTAGAAATACAGGCGGTTGAAGCATATGACAGCGTATCCGGAGCTAACTACACAGATGATTTTACGATGTATGATACGCTTGTGGATGAAGTCATTCCACAATATCGTGAATTTATTGAAGAACTTGAAAAAATCGAAGTAGAAACAGATGAGCTACGGGCGCTCCATGAAGATTATATTAAAGCTGCCAATACTCAGTATAACGCTTTTGCAAAAATTGTTAGCGCTCTTGAAAAACAGGACCCTGAATTAATTGTCGAAGCTAATGTGATGTTAGATGAAGCGAGAAAAGGAATGCGTAAATATGCAAGTGATATTAAAAAACTTGCCAAAGAGCATAAGGTTACGTTTGAGAAGGGTGAAGAGCTATAAAAGTGAAATTAAAATCAGGTGCACGCACCTGATTTTATTTCGCAACCCGAAAAAGATTGACAAACGTATCATAAAATTCTATATTTATATACCTGTAGACAGGTTTGAGAATTAATGATATACCATTCAATCTTGATTAAATATGCTATTTTGTAAGGAGATAAAGATGACTACCACTACTATTACTACAAATGAAGAACATTCAATCTTAGAGCCAAAACCATTTAAAGAATCTGTCGTCATTCCTTTTTGGAGCTTGACAATCATGCTTGTAGTAATGAACACTACAATGTTTAACGTTGCTCTTCCTAAAGTATCCACAGAATTTGCTTTAACATCTTCAACCTCTGCTTGGATTATTACTGGCTATTCTGTTGTTTTTGCAATTGCAACAATTACATATAGTCGACTATCCGACTTCATTCCGATTAGACAGCTGCTAACGACTGGCTTAACGCTGCTAGGGATTGCTTCAATTATTGGCTTTGTGTCGAACAACTTTACAATGCTGTTATTTGCCCGCGTTCTTCAAGCTGCAGGAGCAGCAGCAGTACCTGGACTAGCAATGATTTTAATCACGCGCTATATCCCGAAATCCAGACGTGGTAAATCAATGTCTATGATTTCTTCTGCTGCGTCACTTGGATTTGGTCTTGGTCCTGTTATTGGAGGAGCAGTAACGCAGTATATGGGTTGGAACTTTCTATTCATCGTAACAGGGTTAGTTTTAATTTTCATCCCATTATTTCATAAGGTTTTACCTGCTGAAGATAAAAAGAAAGTTTATTTTGACATTCTAGGTGGTATCCTAACAGCAGCGGGTGTGACCGGCTTTTTACTATTTCTAACTTCCTATTCTTTATTATTACTAGCGGTCGGTATTGTAGCCATTATTTTATTAAGCATTCGTATCCGCAAGCATAACCATCCATTTATTGAGCCCAAGCTTTTTCAAAGTAAAGGCTATTTACTATTAAATGGTATCGGTTTTGCAGCATACATGACTCACTTTGCCACTCTTTTTATTATGCCGTTATTATTGGTACAAGTTTTCCAAAAAAGCTCTGCTGAAATTGGATTACTCATTTTCCCAGGTGCAATTCTATCAGCCATTGCTTCTCGTTTTATTGGTAAAATTATTGATCAGTTCGGAAACAAAGTATTAATTCGATTTGGCCACTTATTTTTAGCTATTGCAGCTTTACTTTTTACCTTTTTCAGCACTGTATCACCTACAGCCATTTTATTTATGTATATGTTTATGAGCATTGGTTTCACATCCCTTACGTCTAGCGTAGCAAACGAAATCTCACGCATGCTACCTTCAGATAGTGTTGGCACAGGAATGGGCTTTTCACAACTTTCTCAGTTCGTTGGTGGAGCTACCGGCGTAGCTTTAACAGGAGTAGCAATCGTTTGGCAAAAAAGCTTACCAATCGAATCAATGTTTCAAAATTTATTTATTGGCATGACCGTATTAATTGTCGTATCATTTATGTTATTTTTAGGATATAAACGCTTTGAAGCAGAAACGTCTGAAGACTAACTTAACATACAAAGGAAGGGATTATCCGTGAACGGTACATTATCACTCCAGCCTCTCGAAGCTTCGTTTTATAATCAACCAACGTTATCTTTAGCACAATCCCTTCTCGGTTGCCTGCTTATTCACGAAACAAGCGAAGGTACTACTTCTGGGTTTATCGTTGAAACAGAAGCCTATATGGGACCTGAAGATCGTGCTGCACATAGTTTTAATAACCGACGAACAAAACGAACCGAAGTGATGTTTGGCGCTCCTGGCAATGTGTATACCTATGTAATGCACACCCACTGCCTTGTTAATATTGTCAGCGGCCCAGTTAATAAGCCAGAAGCCGTGTTAATTCGAGCAATCGAACCTTTTAGTGGAATTGATCTTATTCAAAAGCGTCGAAAACAAGCTCTGCCTAAAAATTGGACAAACGGACCAGGTAAGTTAACAAAAGCACTTGCGATTACAATGAAGGCTTATGGACATGACATTACTAATTCTCCTCTGTATATCTCAAAAGGATTTACGCCTACAGCTATTTCATCAGGGCCAAGGATTGGCATCGATAACTCTGGTGAAGCAAAGGATTATCCTTGGCGATTTTGGATTACGAATCATCCATATGTATCAAAATAAAGAGTTTGGGACATAACAAAATGATTGCTTCTAAATGACGAACACTAGCTGTTCCCATCTCTTTAGTTTGTCTCAACACGTTCGTTCCATTGCGCTACGGCCACTCGCTTTCCGCGGGGAGGAACCTGAGCTTCCTCGCTGCGCTGCGGAATCTCCGTTTTCCCTCTCTTTCCCGCAGGAGTCGAGTGTCCTACGCTCCATTCCACCCTGTTTCCAACATTGTTTTCACAACCAAAAAACCCTGAACGATTAAAAGTTATGAACTCTCAATCGTTCAGGTATAGTAAGGACTGAACTACTTATGTCTCAGTCTCTTTATTTATACCCACCACATTTGTGAAGGCTGCTCTTCAATTAAAATACTTTGAAGGTTTGTTACGGCACGCTTAAACCCTTCATTAATTGACATAATCGGGTCTTCATGCTCTATGCTTACAACATAATCATATCCATACGTACGTAAAGCGCTCATCATATCCGACCATTCTGTTAAGCTATGTCCACATCCTACTGAACGGAACGTCCATGCACGAGAGCGAACTTCACCATAAGGCTGCATATCTGTTAATCCATACATATTAATGTTTTCTTGATCCAAATACGTATCTTTTGCATGGAAGTGATGAATCGCATTTTCTTTAGCCAGAATTTTAATGGCTGCAACAGGATCAATTCCTTGCCACCACAAATGACTTGGGTCTAAGTTTGCACCGATTGCATCGCATGTTTCTTCACGTAGCTTTAATAATGTATACGGTGTATGTACTAAAAATCCACCGTGAAGCTCCAAACCAATTTTCACATTGTTCTCTTGTGCATAAGCGCCTACTTCTTTCCAATAAGGAATTAATTTTTCTTCCCACTGCCACTTTAAAACATCACCATACTCATTTGGCCAAGGCGTAACGGGCCAGTTTGGATATTTCGCCCCCTCATGATCACCTGCTGTCCCTGAAAAACAATTTACAACTGGGACATCCAGTAGCGAAGCTAGTTTAATCGTTTTTAATAGCGTTTCATGAGATTCTTTTGCAAAATTAACCTCTGGTGAGATTGGGTTTCCATGACAACTAAATGCGCTAATCGTTAATCCACGATTTGTAATTTGATTTTTATATGCTGTTCGTGCGGCTTCATCTTCTAACAGCTCATCTAATGGACAATGATTGTTTCCAGGATAGCCTCCTGTTCCAATTTCCACTGCATGAAGCCCAGCTGCTTTGACAGTATCAAGCATTTCTTCAAATGATTTATCTGCAAATAATACGGTAAATACCCCTAGTTTCACCTTGTTTTCCCCCTTTTTTTACTTCTTACTACTATTATAAATAGCATCGATGATTGCTGATGTTTGAAGCGCTTCTTCCGGCTTTACAACGAGATCCTCTTTACCTTTACAAGCATTAATAAAATTGTTCGCTTGTAATAAGCTAAAGTTTTCTTCCCCATCTATCCAAGCTGCTTGGCTATTTAACAACATGCCATTTTTGGATGTATATAATTCAAACGGGAATACATTGATGCCTCCATTAACACCAGAGATGCTTACATGCTCTTCGTCATCTGCTATGTTAGCTGACCAAGATGTTTCAAGTAACAAAGATGCACCGTTATCAAATTTGACATAGGCTGTGACGTGGTCATCTACTTCAAACGTTTCGTGATTAAACGTACCCCACTGATTTAGCTGGTTGGGTGAACGGCTTAAGTCGTTATACGTAGATCCCACTACTTCTGTATGGCTTGGATTCCCAATTAGCCATACAGCTAAGTCAAGAAGATGACAGCCGTAGTCGATTAAGCTCCCTCCACCTTGCAGCTCTTTATTAGTAAACACGCCCCATCCTGGTACCTTTCGGCGTCTCATTGCTCGTACTCGCGCAACAAGTGGTTTCCCCACTTCGTCCATGCTTTTTTTAGCCGCCTGTGCTTCCTGCATGAATCGATAATGATAGGCAATTGCTAACACTTTATCTGCTTTCTTCGCTTCTTGAATCATCTGCTCACATTCAGCTTTCGATAAGGCCATTGGCTTTTCACATAACACATGAACGCCAGCTTTTAACGCT
The DNA here is from genome assembly GCF_038050335.1 of Priestia sp. FSL W8-0001. NCBI lineage: Bacteria > Bacillati > Bacillota > Bacilli > Caryophanales > Bacillaceae > Priestia > Priestia sp. FSL W8-0001. The sequence goes on along the minus strand of NZ_JBBPAL010000001.1, from coordinate 1,717,587 downwards.
TCTACTGCGTATTCAGCATGGAATTTATTCGGTGTACAAATGCAAACAGCATCGACTTCTGCAAACATGTCTTTGTAATCAATAAATACATGTGGAATATTATGCTCATTTGCTACTTCCGTTGCACGCTCAGCGTTAATATCACTTACAGCCACAATCTCACACTCATCCTGTAGCTGTTTAAATGCGGGAATGTGGCGGCCTACTGCAATGCCGCCCACTCCAATAATTCCTACTTTCACAGCTGTCACCTCATTACACTTGCTTAATTTGTTTTGTTTCACTTGACTCAAGAGCAGCCAAAATAACAGCTAATGACTTAAATCCTTCTTCGCCGGAAACCGGTGTTTCTGTATCGTTAATGATTGCATCCACAAATTTTTCAACAACGTGAGAGTTGCTTTGACCACCATCATCATTTGATTGAATTTTTCCTAACTCGTACTTCACAACTTCCCCAGTTGTGTATTGAACTACTAATGAATAGTTTGGATCATCTTCTAGGCGAAGAATTGCTTTTTCGCCATAAATGATTGTTGAATTATCTTCTTTGCTTGTGTACGCCCAGCTTGCTGCTAGCGTACCCACAATGCCGCTTTCTGTTTTTAGTACGCACACAGCATTATCATCTACGTCGCCAAAGTCTTTTGCAGTTGTTTCAACAAATGCACCAACTTCAACGATTTCTTCTCCTAAAATGTAGCGAAGCAAGTCAGTTTTGTGAACACCTAAATCTCCCATCGCTCCAATAAATGCTTCTTCTTTTCTAAAGAACCAGCTGTCTTTACCATCTGCGCTCCAACCTTCTGGACCACCGTGTCCGAAAGCTGTACGGAAGCTATAGATCCTTCCAACTTCGCCGTTTTCAATTAATTGGCGTGCTTTTTGATGAGATGCTACAAAGCGTTGATTATGAGCAATCATAAGCTTTTTGTTGTTGGCTTTAGCCGCTTCAATCATTGCTTCAGCTGATTCTTTTGACGTTGCCATTGGCTTTTCGCACAAAACATGTACTCCGCTGTTTAATGCTACAACCGAGATAGGAGCATGCAGGTAGTTCGGTGTACAAACGCTAACTGCATCTACCGTTCCACTTGCTAACAGCTCTTCATAACTTGTATAAGCCTTTACGCCGTATTCACTTGCTACTTTATTGACACGCTCTTCGTTAATATCGCAAACTGCTACTAACTCTACATCTTTGTTCATTTTATATTCTGGTAGATGGCGATACTGAGCAATACTTCCACAACCGATAACCGCTACTTTTAATTTCTCCATTATTCTTCTCCCCTTTAATTCTTTAGTTTTTCACCGTAATTTTTTCAAGTGGCTGAGCGTTTCCGTATACTGGACGCTTGCGATCAACAGGCTTCGCCCAATTTACAGCGTTTACAATTACACGTTGGATATCTTTATGGTGGTAAGTTGGGTATGTTTCATGTCCTGGTCGGAAGTAAAATACCTTCCCATTTCCACGCTTATACGTGCAGCCACTGCGGAAGACTTCTCCGCCTTCAAACCAACTTGTGAAAACAAGTTCATCTGGAGCTGGGATATCAAAGTGCTCTCCATACATTTCTTCACGCTCAAGTTCAATAAATTCTGAAATACCTTCTGCAATTGGGTGAGAAGGATCTATAACCCATAAACGCTCTTTTTCATCTGCTTCACGCCATTTTAAATCACAGCTTGTTCCCATTAATGTTTTAAAGATTTTTGAAAAATGCCCCGAATGTAAGACGATTAGTCCCATACCATCCAACACGCGTTGCTGTACTTTTTGGACAATCTCATCAGATACTTCTTCATGAGCTAAATGTCCCCACCATACAAGCACATCAGTATTTTCAAGAACTTCATCAGTTAATCCATGCTCAGGCTCATCCAGCGTAGCTGTTGCAGTTGCATAGCCAGCTTCTTGTAAAAATGAAGCGATGGCGCCGTGAATTCCTTCCGGATAAACTTCTCTTACAACTGGATTTTTTTGTTCGTGACGATTCTCATTCCATACCGTTACTTTTGTCATTTTTATATCCCCTTTGTCATCATTAACTTTTAGTGAACCGATTAACTTACCACTTACCCTTTCTTTTTAGCCGTGGACTCTCGATGAATAAGCTCCGTCGACAGTCGAATATGCTGAAGTGCAGTAGTGTCATTTTCAATTGCTTGAATGATTGCTGTGGCAGCCACCGATCCTTTATTAAATACATCTTGACGTACCGTAGTTAAGCTAGGTGTAGCATAACTACTAAACGTTAAATCATCAAATCCCACAATTGAATAGTCTTCTGGTATGCGCTTACCTTCCTCTTGTAGCGCTTTCATTATTCCTAATGCTAGCGTATCAGATGAAGCAAAGAATGCAGACATAGAATGTGGACGTGATAATAACTCTTTTCCCATCCTGTATCCATTTTCAAATGAACTATCTAACGCTTCGAATACATGTGATTTGCACGGCTTGATTCCCGCTGCTTTGAGCGCTTTTTCGTAGCCAATAAACCGCTTATAGTCGATGGGGCTATTTGTCATTCGATGCGCAATGAAACCAATCGCACTGTGCCCTAGATCAATTAAATGTTTCGTAGCCTGGTAGCCACCTTCCTCGTCGTTCATCGTAATATGATTGAAATAACGCTCGTACTTATCGTATGTATCCACTAACACGATAGGCTTGGATAACGCTTTCATCTCTTCGTATAAACGATTTGGAAATACCCCTAAAAATAAGAGGCCATCTACGTTTCGCTTCCGAATCCATTTCATACATTCACTTGGGCTTTGCACACCTGAAATGAGTAAATCATATCCATTTTTACGAAGTACGTATTCGATTCCACTAATCATTTCACTTTGATAGTGATTATCTTTAAACATCGTAACAAGGGAATCGTTCACTAACGGAAACATAACCGCAATGACATTTGATTTCCGCTTTGATAAGCTTACTGCGGTTAGATTTGGTTCATATTCAAGCTCTTTAACCGCTTTCAAAATTCGCTGCTTTGTTTCATCTGATACTTTGTTAATACCATTTAACACATAAGATACAGCTGCGGGAGAAACTCCTGCGTGCTTTGCAACATCTCGAATCGTTATTTTCCCATTCATATACCCACTCCAGTTAAACGGTTAACTAGTTACACGCTCATTATAAGTCACCTTAAATTTCAAGTCAATCCTCTTTTTTAAAAATAAGAATGGTTCTTTACACTTAGCAGACCTTTACGTACAGTTACTCTTCTTCTTTATCTCACTCTATTAAAGTGAAAAGCTGACTGTTCGTTAAGGATGTGTACATTTATTACGATTATTGTTAAATTTATTTAATATCTTCCTAGACTGGTATGTTTTCATTAATGACAAGACACCTCATATGCTGTTACTCTTTAGAACGTGCACGCTAAGACACTACACATCGGAGGTTATAAAACTATGTGGAAAAAGTTAGCTATTATTGGTGCTTTAACAGTATCTATGCTCGGATTAGGGCATTCAGCAAGCGCAGCGGAAACAACGCATCGCGTAGACAGCGGCGATTCCCTTTATAAAATTGGGATGGAATATGGTGTCTCTATTAAAGATTTAAAAGCTGAAAACAACAAAGAAACTGACGCACTTGCAATCAATGAAACACTAAAAATCCCAAGCTCAATTAGCAGTACAGACAAAGATCTATTAGCTCGCATTATACATGCAGAAGCAAAAGGAGAGCCTTACGCTGGAAAGGTTGCCGTTGCGACTGTTATCTTAAACCGTGTCGATGATGATGCGTTCCCAAATTCTATTCGTGAAGTCATTTACCAAAAAGGCCAGTTTGAACCTGTAAGCAATGGTGAAATTAACAAGCCAGCTGATGCTGAAGCGAAAAAAGCAGTAAACGAAGCGTTAGCATTACATGGGGGAGGTAGCGGTTCTCTCTTCTTCTTTAACCCTTCAAAAACAGATAATCAATGGTTACGTCAAAAAGAAGTCACTACTACAATCGGTGATCATGTTTTTGCAAAATAACAAATGAAAAAAGCACTCCTTTTGGAGTGCTTTTTTACCTAGTAGGCACTAGCTAAATTAAATAAAACCACAATAATAATGAATGGCAAAATATATTTAACTAGGATAAACCACGTTGAAAATAACCTTTCAGATTTTGGGCTTCCCGTTTTAAATTCTTCAAACACGTGCTCTTTTTTCATTTTCCATGTAATAAAAATAGCAATTAAAAGACTTCCAATGGGAAGCATTAAGTTACTTACAAAGAAATCTGCTGTGTCAAAGATGTTTCTACCAAACACCGTGATGTGCTTTAAGACACCAAATGACAGCGCTGAAGGCAACCCAACAAGAAAGACAATAGCTCCTGCTAACACTGCAGATTTTGGACGCTTCTCCTGCTTTTCTTTTGTAAGAGCCGCCACAATAATTTCTAAAAGTGAAAAAGATGAAGTTAACGTTGCAAATAAAAATAACAGCAAAAATAGTGCTAAAAATACAGGGCCGAATGGTACTTGCTCAAACACTTGTGGCAATACAACAAAAAGCAATCCTGGCCCTTCTGTTGGTTCCATGCCTAATGCAAATACGGCAGGAAAAATAGCTAACCCAGCGAGAAGTGATACAACCAGATTTAAAACAGAGATGGAACCGGCAGATTTTGTTAAGCTTATATCTTTTCCTAAATAAGAACTATAAGTAACCATGCAAGATAAACCTACGCATAGAGAAAAGAAAGACTGCCCTAATGCGTACAAAACAGATGTACCTGTAATGGCACTAAAATCAGGCTTCAAAAAGAACTCTATACCTTCCATTGCCCCATCTAGCGTTAACGAGCGAACAACGATAATTAAAAAACAAATAAATAACAAAGGCATCATATATTTGTTTGTACGCTCAATCCCTTTTTGAACTCCTCTTGATACAACATATACATTAATAATCAAAAATAAAGCCTGAGCTCCAATTACTAGATAAGGCTCTGCAATAACCGTATTAAAAAGTGCACCATACTCTTTTCCAGTAAGTAGTCCACTAAGACTCATAATGGTATAAAGAATAATCCATCCGCCTACAACGCTGTAAAAAGACAACAAGACCAGACAGCTGATAACGCCTACTCGTCCAATCCAAACCCAAGCTGTGTTGGGGGCAATTGCTTTATATGCACTAATCGCTTCTTTTCCAGTATGCCTACCAATAATAAATTCCGCTAACAACAACGGTAACCCGATAAAGAGCGTAAACAGTACAAACAATAAAAAGAATGCTCCTCCACCGCTTGTCCCAGTCACATAGGGAAATTTCCAAATGGCACCAAGACCGATCGCAGCACCTGCAGATGCTAATACGAATCCTAAACGTGAAGACCACTGATTTGCTTTACTCATATAACCAAATTCTCTCCTCTTCTATACTCATCTGAATAGTACTTTATCATATATTGAAGAGAAAATCATTCTCTATTGCATTTTTTCAAGAAAAACACTGCTTGTTTCGTTTTCTTACAATAACTTTTTTGTTCTAGCTATTCGCGAAAAGAAGACTCGTCACCGTCATATGCTTCTTGATTCGAAATAATTTCAATATGCAAGTGTCCTGCTTTTTCTAATCGAAGGACCTCTCTTTCCGCTTCTGCATAATCTTTACATGTAATTTGACTGTACTCCATATTTTCTTTATCTGTATAAGCTACTAAATACGTCATTTTTAAGCTCCTCTTTTACTTTATTACTTATGATATAGCCTTGAATGAATCCCTTTAAACATCCAAGACTATTTTTTTCTTCTTCACATATTTATATATAAAATCCGTTTGGTGTAAAGGAGGGTACAGAATGGCCTTTATTTTATCTTTTATTCCCATTGTTGTCCCTTTTGGCATATTGATTTGCTTAATCGGTTTCACATCTTCTTTATTAGAGGATCGTAACGAAAAAAAGAAACCCTAGCAATCGCTAGGATTTCTTCACTTTCGATAATTACGAATGAGCTGAACAATGATATTAAGTGCCAATATTACGACTACAACCCAAACTGTTGTTACAATCCCTGAGTATGCGCTTTGCTTAACAGAAATTGCAATAAAAGCCCATATGAATACGAGTGAGTATGCGATATCTCTGTTTTTTCTTGTAAACAAAACGCCTAATATTCCGCCCACTACAAGCATAATGATTGCCCACGTCTGTTCACCTAAACCAAACAGCGTTTCGATTCCATTAGCTTGGAATACAACAAAGACATTAACAATTGTTGCTACGGATACCCAGCCAATATAAATAGAAATCGGCAGCCTCATAAACCATGTTGTCATTCTGGAATTTTGAATGATGGAGTAAATAATCATTAGCGTTACTAAGAATAGAACGATGACGAGTAAAGCAAGAGTAAAGTAACGATATTGAAAGATAAAAATCCATGCACTATTTAGTAAACAACTAATGAAGAACCAAATACCAATTTTCGCATAGATTTCTTTTTGATCTTCTCTCGCAATAAATTGACGAATAATCCAGATAATTAGAAGCGTATAAATTAGGCCCCATATCGCAAACGCATAGCCTGCTGGCGTAAACAGTGTTGGTACGCTATCAGATACTTCACCTGTAGTTTGACCACCTATTGGTAAAGCGTTCGCTAAATAGTTTACGATTAACACAAGAACTAAACCAATCGCATTTAAGATACTATAAAAACGAAAATTTGCCATACTATTTCTCCTTTCCTGTAGATGTAAATATAGTTGTTCTAGCTAAAAAGATAAAATAGTAGCTTCTCTTCATTAATACCTCGTCTGACTTAAATTTATGCACTCGTTAACAATTTTTCTTAGAATAGGCCTTTTGACTCCTAAAAAAATAACAACTCAGCCTTAGGCTGAGTTGTTATTTTGAGTTTGCTTCTATACTTCTTGATTGACTGGATGATTTCTTTTCGTTTTTAACCCATCCTCTTAACATGGCAAATAAATAAATAGCTATGCTTGCTCCAATTGTAATAAGCACAAACAACCAATGCTGGCTCGTTGCAATCATTAATGGAGCAAATGTAATAAGGAGAATCTCTACCGGCGCAATCGGTATATATGCCAACGCGTAATCATCGAGTGTTTTACTTTTGCTTTCAGGATCCGCGATACGCAATAGTGCGATTCCCATTGCCGTTGTTCCTGTAATCCATCCCCAAGTGAAAATTCCTCGTTCAAACCAAATTGGACCAAAGAACTTGCCAGAAAGAACTCGGAATACAAACCATGCAAACAACAGACCGAATAATAATAACAGTGCAAAAGGTACAATATAGCTTGCTACCGCTGATAAACTAATAGAAGCAATACCAAACGCAACTAAGAAGTCTGTTGCACTTCCACTAATTCTGTTCATTACATCTGCATTAATATACTGATCGCTATTCGTTTTCTTCATAATACCTTTAATAGCTAAACCTACAAGAAAAGCTAGTGAAAAAGCCGGTATTGTTACTGAAGGCAACAACGTTTGACCTAGCTCACTTAAATAGTAGCCACCTAATGCGATAATTGTCACTAAAGCCACATGTAAGACAAGTGGATCAACAGCAATCGATGATACCGTATCCATTTTTGTAGAAGTGCGCTTTTCAGGGGGGATTAATCCTGTTCTTAATTCTCGTGGTAAGTCTTCAAATCTTGCAAGATAATTTGTTTCACCTTTTTTCGAATAATATTTAATGAACGCCAACCCTACTACGATTGAGCAAATAACACCAATTGTTGCTGATGTCATCGCTAGCGATAATCCTTCTTCCCATCCTTGCTTTGCAAACGCATCTCCGACAGCAGCCGCTGTTCCATGTCCACCGATAAATCCTGCTGCTAATAACAAGCCAAATCCTAAGTTTAAATCTCCCCAAACGTTATTTAATAGCAGCAATGAAAATAGTAAACCGACGCCCCACATTGCTAGCATAATCATTTGAGAATACGACCACATACTACCTACGCGACCCGCTATTTCTTTAAACTTTACACTTTGAGTTGCAATTGGAATTGCACCAAAAATAACCGCGATTAGAATACCTGGATAAGTTCCAATTTGATCAGTGAATGGAATGAGGCCAATACCGTTTGGCCCTAATGCTAAACCCAATATTCCGGCAATAATACTCGCAGGTAAAAATAAGTTTTGTACCCACCTGACCTTTGCTCGAATAATGGTACCAGCCACTAATAACAGTGAGATGAAACCAAGATCCACAAATAAATCCCATGCTGATAGATTCATTAAACAACCTCCTTAAAAAATATAATTCCTACTAAATCGACAGGACTAATTTATATTAAACTAGGCAAACTGAAAAGGCCATTTAGCTTCAGCTAAATACCTCTTCAATTTGTAGCTTAATTCTTTAATTGAGCTTGTTTAAACGTAACGAGCTTACAATTATTATAGCATGATAGCACAGCCTTTGCACATTCCGACAAGATTCGTGACAATTTTCTCATTTTTTCATTAACTACTTCAATCGTTTAGTTACTAGTTTCATATGTAATTTATCTCGTTTATTTTTTTAAAAAATATCACTATTCAAACTACTACTTCCGTTACTTTTGAACCATTCTTTCTAAACTTTTGTATAATTCTTTTTTTTATGTTAAATTGAATAAGAATAAAATGAAAGAATCCACTAGGGGTGCCGTTTGGCTGAGACAAGGAATCTTGATCCCTTTGAACCTGATCTGGCTTATACCAGCGTAGGAAAGTGGTACGGCGTTGTCGTGTAATACACCAACAACTGTCTTTACCACTCCATATAATGGGGTGTTTTTTTTGTTATTGCCTACATTTATAAGCGCGTTCCTTGTGGATTCAATTAGGGAGGAATATCAATTGTCATTTTCAGCTCAATTACGCAAAGAAGCAGCTTACATTTACGATGCCATCTTTCAACATCCATTTGTTGCAGGTATTAAGGAAGGAAAAGTTCCAAAAGAAGCTTTAATTCATTATGTGTCACAGGATTATGAATATTTAACTGCTTTTGTTCGCATATACGGTGCGGCGTTAACAAAATGTAGTACCCGTGATGAAATGGAAGTGTTTAATAACGGTATTTCAATTGTTTTACATAGTGAAGTCCATCCTCATAATAATTTTTGTAAAGTAGCTGGCATTCGTTATGAAGATATGAAGCATCAGCCCTTAGCACCAACAGCAAATCATTATATTAGCCATATGATGACGGTCGCACATACAGGGACACTAGGTGAAATTATTGCTGTGCTACTGCCATGTCCATGGACATACGTTGAAATTGGCAAGCGCATTGCAGGCGAAGTGAACTTAACACCGGATCACCCTTTTTACGAATGGATTTCCTTTTATACCAATGGAGAAATGAAAGAAACGACAAAATGGTTTTGTGACAAATTAGATGAGTTAGCAGAAAAAGCTTCAGCTGAGGAACGTAGACGTATGAAAGAGCATTTTATCAAAAGTTGCGAACTTGAGTATCTATTTTGGGACATGGCCTACAAACAAGAGCAATGGCCTCTATCTCAAACCATCGTGCACTCATAACAAACGAGTTTGGGACATAACAAAATGATTGCTTCTAAGAGACGAACAATAGCTGTTCCAATCTTTTTGGTTTGTCTGAACACGTTCGTTCCATTGCGCTACGGCCACTCGCTTTCCGCGGGGAGGAACCTGAGCTTCCTCGCTGCGCTGCGGGATCTCAGTCTTCCCTCTCTTTCCCGCAGGAGTCGAGTGTCCTACGCTCCATTCCACCCTGTTTCCAACATTGTTTTCACAATGAACCAAAAAACCTGAACGATTAAAAGCGAGAAACTCTCAATCGTTCAGGTTTATCATTGGCTGAATTACTTATGTCCCAGCCTCTTCGTTTGACGTTATTTCAAAAACTTTTTAATCGTTTTTAGACTTTGGTTATCAGACGGATACTTAAAGGCAAAATCAAACTTTGTTGTTTGCTTCAGCACGCTTTTAAAGTGTGAAAACGTTTTAAAGCTTGCCTCACCGTGATATTGACCGATTCCACTCTCTCCAACTCCTCCAAATGGCAGGTGCGGCGTTGCCAGGTGCATAATCGTATCGTTAATGCACCCTCCCCCAAATGAAACCGTGTTAATAATTTGCTGCTGAACCTCTTCACTTTCTGAAAACAAATATAGAGCTAGCGGCGTTGCTTTTTGATGAACTGCACTTACGACCTCATCTACACTTTCATATTCAATAAGAGGTAAAATTGGACCGAAAATTTCGTCTTGCATAACGCTTGAATCCCATTTTACTTCGTCTAAGACGGTTGGAGCAATCTGGAGCGTTTCTTCATTATAATTACCGCCAATTACAACTTTTCCATCTTGTAAAAACTCAATTAAACGATCGAAGTGTCTCTCACTGACAATTCTGCCATAACGCCCGCTTGTGAGTACATCTTCGCCATAAAACTGCGTTACCGCTTTTGCTTTTCGACAATATTGCTGATAATGTTCTCATCTGTAACGTAATACTCACTATGCTTCATTTCTTCACCTCTTTGATCATAAACATTCTTTTTCAATTGTTGAAATTAATTCCTTTAATAGCCCTACCGCATCTTCTAATGCGAGTGAATAATAACGCTGCGTTCCTTTTTGCTCAATACTTACAAGCTTTTGGTCACGTAATATTTTTAAATGATGAGAAACTGCTGGTCGAGAGAGGGTTGATTCTTTTGCGATTTCATTGACCGTTAGTGGTTCCTTTTCTGCTAATAATAAAATAATGTCCTGTCTCGCTGAATCGCTTAGTGCTTGAAAAACAGGAATACTTGATCGAAATAATTCCACTGCGCGTGTACTCATGCTACCTATCCTCTCTTACTTAACTTCTTGCATACTTCTTACAACTTTTGTAATAAGCTTACGTGGGAAAAACCTCGGCAGCATAGTTGCTACTTTAGCTCCAAGTATAATAATCGTTTTCCCTCTCATGAATTGTTCATAACCTACTTTCGCTACATCTTCCACATGGAGAGCCCCTGATTCAAATAATTTTGAGCTACTTAAATTAGCTCGGTCACTAAAGCCCGTCTTAGTAGGCCCCGGGCAAAGCGCACTAATGGTTATATTAGTATCTTTCAACTCATTCTCCAACGCTTCAGTAAACGATAAAACATAGGCCTTTGTTGCATAGTAAACAGCCATCAATGGTCCAGGTAAAAAAGAAGCTACTGATCAATGTTAAGAATTCGCCCTTGGTTACGCTCCACCATTTCTGGTAAGAATAGCTTCGTTAAATACGTGAGCGTTTTTATATTTAAGTCAATCATATCTGCTTCTTCAGCCCAAGATGTCTCGATAAATGTACCATATAAACCGAAGCCAGCATTGTTGACTAGAAACTGAACCGTAATACGTTGTTGCTTTATTTCATCGTAAAGCTTTAACGCCTCTTTTTGTTTAGAAAGATCTTTTATACTAATTAAAACAGAAATTGAATAGTTATTTTCAAGCTCTTTCTTTAACTCTTCCAGCTTTTCTTTACTACGTGCTACTAATACGAGTGAATAGCCATCTTCCGCAAAATGATATGCCAATTGTCTTCCAATTCCACCTGACGCACCTGTAATCAAAGCATATCCTTTTTCCATTTAAAACAGCCCTTGCGTTTATATGTTTAAAAACTTAAACATTTGAACATATCTTATCGAACTTAGTTTATACTGTCAACTTTTTATACATACGAGCATTTTACAAATTTCTCTTTTTGTTTACATAAAAGGCTAATGTCGTCTAGTTTTGACAACCTTTGTCACCTAGCAGGAAAAATTAGTTAGATATGGTGAATACAACATACAACGAAAATCAAGCTAGTACATACTTTTTATTATTAGGAAAGAATTAGAGGAGGAAAAAAAATGACTGAAATTTATACAATTAAAGCTGTATGTGACCGCCTAGATATAGATCGTCGCACATTAAAAGGGTGGGAAAGTTCCTTACAGGGTTATTTATATATTGAGAGAAGAGATGGAGCACGTGTATATACTGAGGACAAAATTGAGTTGCTCAGTGATATTAACCAGCTATTTGCGGAAAACTGCACCTTAGATGAAGTGAAAGAATACATACAGCTAGTGAGCCAAGAAACGCAGACGGTCTATGAAGAAGCTGCTCCTACAGTTGACGAAGTGTCGTCTGCAGAGACGAACGAAGATGTAGAGTCAAAATCCCTTGAGAAACCTGAAGACAGAATTGAGGAAATAGATGAAAAGGAAACTCACCCGCCTATTGAAGAACCAATTACTGAAGAGAAAGCGAACGTGTCTAATGAAGAGCTACTAAACAAACAAAGTCATCTTCATGCTAATGAATCAGAACCCGTCTCTTCTAATGACGTTATCGTACAAGAACGAGAAATATTGCAAGGAGAACTTGTAGAAGCGGTGCGACGCTACGAGGATGTTTTTGAAGTATTAAATTCATTTAAAGATGATTTATTAAAAGAAATGCGTGAAGGAATGCGTAACGAAGTACGTGAAGAAATTGTTGGTGAAGTAAAAAAAGAGCTTGAAAAAAGCGCTAATCAAACGTACGAAATGGTTGAAACGGTGGGAGCTGTTATCTCTGAGTCTTCAGAACGTAACGCTAAAGAAGTCGAGAATATGTCTAAGAAAATTATCCGTGCCAATGAAAGAGCATTGGATGAAATCTCGTCCATTATGGATGAACAGTCTCATACCGCAGAGCAAAGCGCTGAAGAAATGAAATTGTATATGAAAGATATCGTAGCGAATGCCGATGAATCATCAAAAGAGATGCAATATTTACTTGATCGCTTTTCTAGCAATTCTACCGTTGCAATGAATCAAGTTAAATTTATGGTCGAAAAGCTCTCTAATTCTTCTAGCCATACGACAGAAGAACTGCGAGATTTAATTGATTCCATGAATGAAGAGCGCGTTTACTATTTGAAAGAAATGGAAAAGGAAAGAAAGCTTCACCGCCAAAATGTGTCTGAGCGAGAAGAAATGTTCAATGATTTTGTTCAAACATTTCGCCAAACAGCTGCTGCTGATATGAAAAGAAAGCGAAAGTGGTGGAAGCTCTTTTTATCATAATAAGTAAAGTCCCCAGTATCATGGGGACTTTACTTATTTTACGGGTCTTACTAAAATTGTCGTAAGCTCTTTTAGGAATGCCTGTTCATTAATACCCCAAGCTATATATGATGGTTCTTTTTGTTCTTCAACTAATGTTTTAGGTCGAAAATCTGCGATACTTTCTCCTTTTGCTTCTCCACTTAAATCTACACTTACTTTACGTTGAACATATTGAATAAGCTCATCGTTAACTAAAACCATTAACGGAACGATATCATGTATAGGCGTTCCTTGTATACCAGGCCATTGCTTTTTATAGGCTTCAAAATAATAAGTATAAATTGGTAATATTAGAGGTTGAAATGGGTTTTGACTGGTTGATGATATTTTTTGAATCGTTTCCGGCTTTACAATAACCTTATGAGTAACGTTTAATGGATACACTCGCACCTTTTCTGCTCGTTCCATAACTACATTAGCCGCAATAGAATCGCCATGAAAGTTAGCTTCTGCAACAGGCGTAACATTTCCTGGCACCATAAAAGCGCCACCCATTATAAAAAATTCATTTACATATTCATTTAATACATCCCCATGAAGTACAAATAACATAGCTAATTCCGTTAGACGTCCCGTAGCAATCACCGTAATATTCCCTTTATACGTTTCAATTAACTCGAATGATTTACTAAATGGCTCCACCGGTAACGCAAAGGATGGAGGAACATTAATTGGCCCTAAAGTTTCTCCATGTATCTCAGGATAAAAAACAGAGATTTCACCTGTGATTGGTCCTTTAGCCCCTTCTATAATTGGAATATCTTTACGATTTGCTAACGTTAAAACATAAGAAGTATTTAAAATCGCATCTTCTTTTGATACATTTCCATATCCGCTCACAATCCCTACTACGTTAATATTAGGATGTAAAAGAGCATACATAAGCGCCAAGGCATCATCAATACCTGGGTCCATAAACAACAAGACGTTAATCTCTTCTCGCAAAGCACCACCTCCCATTTTTTAACACACACCTTATATAGTATATTTATGTTCAGTGATGCTTTGAAATACATGATACCCGCTTACAGATGCTCCGATCGTTCCTGCACCAGGGAAAATCGTATCTCCACAGAGCCATGCCCTTAACACCCGAGCGATGGGAAAGACTGTTAAACAGAGCATTCTCTAACGTTTGAGGAAATCCTCCTACGTCCCTTGAGCTCTGGATGTGAAACGTTCCCACGCCACCGGTCCACCTAAAATTTGATGAATGGCAGATTCAATATGTGGAATGACTGTTTTTATTCCTTCAATCATTTTTGTTTCCATCACTGTTTTTTAGCATCGTAAGCTTCTTTTGTTTGCCACTTGTTTAGCTCAATATGAGTTGAAGCTGTAATCGTTCGATAGCCTTTTGGTGCACGCTTTTCATCATTTGGATGGGAGATGGAAACAAAAATGTGTTCACCTTCTGTCATATCTCCTTGCTCTGATAGAAGAATTTGCTGAAATAAAGAAAGATTATTCGGTAAATCTTCTTCTTTGACAGCCAAATACATCGTATATGTACCCCACTGCGGTAATTTCGCTTTTGCTCTCAGCTTTGGGGTTAGCTTCATATATACGTCTTCATCTAGTATTGTGCCTAAGTTTTGAACCGGCACATTGCACACAACATGAAAAGCATCATAGGAATTATCACGATGGTCATGGATAATCCACCGATTGTCCTTTCTTTCTATTCGTACTGCTTCTCTTCCTTTTATTGCTTTTCCTCCATGATTTTCAATGTACGTCTGAAGTCTTTCTGCAACTTGATACAGTCCTCCCTTTACATAAAACGCTCCTTCGCGACTTTTACTTTTTAACGTTTTATTTCGTAATGACGCCGCAAATAACGCGGTCGCCAGAGTTCCCTGCAGGGTCCGTTTCATAATCATCTGGCTCTGCATGAATAACGAGGGATGAACCGTCAACATCTAGTAATGAATTAGGCTTTCCTTCCGCTAGCGTTACAAGTGAAGCGAAAGTCTCTGCGTTAATTTTCCCGCGCTTATCTGCTTCTAAATTAGGAAGATCACCACCGTGAGGACCTTTCGGGTTTTTAAATCCATGCTTACGATCATAGGGATTAAAGTGTCCACCTGCGGTTTTGAAATCTGGAACTTCACATTTACCAATTTCGTGAATATGAAAACCATGTCTACCTGGAATTAGCCCTTCTGCTTCGACTTTAATACGAACTCCATTTTTCTCTTCTGTAAAGGTTGCTTTCCCTACTTTTGCCCCTTTTGTATCCATTAATTCTACCGTTAATGGCGCAACTGATTCCTTATTTACTTCTGCAGCTGGTTGGTACTCATCCTGGGAATGTTGTTGACCTTGTCCTAACCCACAGGCAGCTAATAGTAAGAAAACTGCGCTGACACAGCATTTCATTAAGATTGTTTTCATTATTAATTCCTCCTTTAGCTTTCATATCATCATCCTTTCACATTTCATAGGTTTTTAGACGTCAAAAAAAGAGCGCGGGACAGGACGAAATAATTCCTTTTCAAACCAAAGAAGAACCATTACTTTTTTATAATAGTTGGGTTGTAGGAACAAGTTCGTTCCATTGCGCCCCACTCTTTTTTTAAATTGTTTTCTGAACCAACAAAAAATCCGAACGATTGAGAGTTAACTCTCAATCGTTCGGATAGATCACTAACTGAGATATTTATGTCTCAGCATCTTTTTTCTATTTGTTAATATTGTATTCTTTTTCAGTTCCATCAGCAAAGCGCACTTCTAATTCAAATGATTCATAATCACCATTTAAATTAAATACTTTTACTACTTCTTTGACAACATCTTCTTCAGATGTATTCTGGTCAAACGTTAATTTTTCAAACTTAGATGATAGCTCTTCAAAAGCCTCATTGCCTTTTAAATGCTTATCATTTGCTTCATCGTCAATTTTTGCTTCCATATCATCTTTTTCATTTTCGTATTCTACTTCATAGTCATTGTTTAAACCTTTATACTCTACATCCAAATCGAACTTCGAGAAGTTAAACGCCATATTTTGATCATTTTCGCTGTTTGTTGATTGTTGCTCTACGTTGTCTTCAACCGGAGCTTCTGGTGGTGGAGATTCCACTTCATCATTATTACATGCAGCTAAACCTAATAGAGCAGCGAACGATACAGAAAGAACAGATACTTTTTTCAACATAAAAAACGCCTCCTTAAATATACGACTACTATTCGTATACCCAACGGAGACGTTTATTATACGCATACTAGTAAATTACTTTACGCTTGAATATGAAATGCTGTACATTTTATTAAAATAAGTGTTGTACAATGCCTGTACTGCTTTTTCAAGTGCATCAGCCTTTACTCCAAACATCATGCTTACTTCTGAAGAGCCTTGGTTAATCATTTCTAAATTCACGCCTGCTTTGGCAAATGCTTCTGTAGCCTTAGCCGCAATTCCAACAGAACTGTTCATTCCTTCTCCTACTACCATTACTAGCGCTAAATTTCGTTCAATTGAAATGTTATCTACTTCCAACTCTGTTTGAATACGATCAAGTACCCGCTCTTCTACTTCCGGCGTTAGCTGATGTTCACGCATAACGACTGAAATGTTATCGATTCCGGACGGCGTATGCTCGTATGAAATCCCTTCATCTTCTAAAATTTGCAGAAGCCGTCTGCCAAATCCGATTTCACGATTTAACAAATATTTATCGACATGAATATTGCAGAAGCCTTTATCACCTGCAATGCCTACGACAGGTTGGTCACCAACTTTTCGCTTAGAGACAATAAATGTTCCCTTTGCCTTGGGATTGTTTGTATTCTTGACGCATACCGGAATCCCGGATTTAAAGACAGGTTCAAGCGCTTCGTCATGGAAAACAGAAAAGCCTGCATAAGACAATTCGCGCATTTCTCGGTACGTCACTTCTTTCATTTCACAAGGTTTTTCAACAAGTCTTGGATCTACGCTATAAATTGCATCTACATCTGTGAAGTTTTCATATAAGTCTGCTTTAACACCAGCAGCAACAATAGAACCTGTAATATCAGAACCACCTCTTGAAAACGTCACAATATTGCCTTGTTCAGAGTAACCAAAGAAGCCCGGGATAACTAAAATGCCTTCACGCTCTTTCAACTTTGGTAACTCTTCATAAGAAAGCTCTAAAATTCTTGCTCGACCTGGCTCATCTGATACAAAAATACCCGCTTCTTTAGGATTTACATACGAAGCTTCTTCTCCTAAATGCTGTAGATATGCAGCCATTAATCTTGCATTATTATCTTCACCACTTGCTTTCAAACAATCTAATAAGCGGAATGGGTCATTTTTATGTAAAGAAATTAATGAGTCAATGTTATCAATGATTTCCGTGATAATCTCTTCAGACATTTCTAACTCAGTCACAATTTCTCGATAACGATCAATGACTTTGCCAAACTCTTCTACGTAATCTTCACCTAGCTGAATTTTCCCAGCCAACGCAATTAATAAGTCTGTCATTTTTGTGTCATCAGCATATCGCTTTCCTGGTGCAGATACAACAATCATTTTTCTCTCTTTGTCTGCTTGAATGATTTGTGCAACTTGTTTAAATTTCGCTGCGCTTGCAACTGAACTCCCGCCGAATTTCGAAACCTTCATGTTTGAGACACTTCCTTACCTGTTTTTAATATTCAACTATTGTAACATAATCTGTCTGACAAAAAAGCTTTCTGTCTAATTTTTCTAACAATTCTTCGAATATTAAATCTATTGTACTTCCAAAAAGAACAAATGTCTATAATATAAATACAAACCTCCTGCTTTTTACAGGAGGTTTTAACTTTTAAACTACTTTTTTCTTTTTCAATACTCCAACAAGTAGAGCTGTTACAACTGCACCGATAATGATAGCTAGTGCGTATAAGAATGGGTTACCCTCTACTACACCAATTACGAAAATACCACCGTGAGGAGCTGGTAAACCAATACCAAATACCATTGTTAAGGCACCTGCTACTGCTGCACCAATAACCGCTGCTGGAATTACGCGACCTGGATCTGCTGCTGCGAATGGAATAGCTCCTTCTGTAATAAATGAAGCTCCCAGCGCGTAACATGTTTTTCCTGCTTCACGTTCTTGCTGTGTAAATCTATTTTTGAAGATTGTTGTTGCTAACGCTAAGCCTAATGGAGGTACCATACCACCAGCCATAATTGCAGCGTGTGGACCAAAGTTTCCTGCATCAATCATTGCAATACCAAACGTAAATGCTGCTTTGTTGATTGGGCCACCCATATCAATGGCCATCATACCAGCTAAAATAATTCCTAATAATACTAAGTTACCTGTTTCAAACCCACTCAACCACTGTGTTAATCCATCATTGATTGCTTTAACTGGATCGATAATGACATAAAGCATAATCATTCCGGTAATGAATATCCCGAATAATGGGTACAAAAGAACTGGCTTAATACCATCTAATGCCTGTGGTAAACGACTGAACAATTTTTTCAATCCAAGTATGATATAACCTGCTAAGAAACCTGCGATTAGCCCACCTAAGAAACCGGCTTGACCAGTAGAAGCCATTAAACCTCCGACCATACCTGGTGCTAAACCTGGACGATCGGCAATACTCATCGCGATGAAACCAGCTAATACTGGAATCATTAAACCAAATGCGTTACCGCCACCAATTGTATTTAATGCTGCTGCAAACGCATTATAGGTTGGATCATCGGGTTTGACTGCATCAATACCAAACATGAATGAGATGGCAATTAAAATCCCGCCTCCTACTACGAATGGAAGCATTGCAGATACACCGCTCATTAAGTGTTTATAAAACCCTTTACGTTCTGAACTTCCAGAAGAACCGCTCTCAGATTTACCACCGTCACCGCTATAAACAGGTGCATCTCCTTTAAGCGCTCGATTAATTAACTCTTCTGGTTTACGAATCCCTTGTGCTACTGGTACTTGTATGACCTTTTTACCAGCAAAGCGAGCCATTTCAACCTGTTTGTCAGCCGCTACGATAATTGCTGTTGCTTTTTCGATTTCTTCAGCTGTTAATGCGTTCTTAATACCACTTGAACCGTTTGTTTCAACTTTAATCGTAACGTTCATTTCTTTTGCTTTTGCTTTTAAACTATCTGCTGCCATATAAGTATGAGCGATACCTGTTGGGCACGCCGTAACTGCTAAAACTAGCTCATCGTCCGACTTTGTATCAACTTCTTCTGGCTGTTCATTCTCTGTTTCTTTATCATCAATTAACTGGATAACTTCATCAATTGACGCAGCATTTAATAATGACTGACGAAAATCTATATCCATTAATAACGTTGATAAGCGTGATAGCGTTTCTAAGTGAGCATTATTTGCTCCTTCACTTGCCGCAATCATAAAGAATAAGTGTGCCGGCTGACCATCAAGCGATTCATAGTCAAGCCCTTCTTTTGAACGCCCAAATGCAATTGCTGGCATCTTTACCGAGCTTGTCTTTGCATGTGGAATGGCAATCCCTTCACCAATTCCCGTTGTGCTTTGTGATTCACGGTTTAAAATTGCTTGCTTATATCCTTCACGATCGTTTAAACGACCTGCTTCATCCAATTTGCCAACTAGCTCATCAATAACATCTGATTTTGATGAACTTTGTAGATCAAGAATGATTGTGTCTTTTTTCAATAGCTCTGTAATTCTCATTCTCGGCTCCCCCTACTTTATCTTTGTAATTGAAACTTGTTCTAATAATTCTTCTACATAGCTTTTTTCACATAGTTCAAGCGAGAAAGCTGTAGCACTACCCGATGCCACTCCTGTACGGAATGCCTCAAGTAAGTCATTTTCTTTTGTGTAAGCAGCTAGAAAACCCGCTACTAGTGAATCGCCTGCTCCAACTGAGTTTTTAACATTCCCTTTTGGCGCAGTTGCTCGGTACACTGCATCTTTTGTAATCAACAGTGCCCCGTCCCCAGCCATGGAAACTCCTACGTTTTTTGCTCCCATTTCGACTAGTTTTTGACCGTATTGAATTGCATCTTCTACACCGCTTACCTCAACATTAAATAATTCGCCAAGCTCGTGATGATTTGGCTTAATAAAAAATGGATTATGCTTCACTACATCTAGAAGTGTTTTCCCACTTGCATCTACGACAACTTTCACACCTTTAGCAGTAGCTTGTTGCGTAATCGTTTCATAAATATCTTTTGGAAGCGTTTTCGGAATACTGCCTGCTAACACAAGCACATCATGCTCTTTCATCTGAGAGATTTGCTGTAAAAGCTGCTGAAGAGCTTCTTCCGAAATAGTAGGCCCTTGTCCATTTACTTCTGTTTCAGCTTTTGTTTTTAGTTTTACATTAATGCGAGTATCTTCATTAACTCTTGTAAAAGCGGTTTTGATTTCTTCCGTTTTCAAGTAATCTTCAATATATGTTCCAGTAAACCCACCGATAAAACCAAGCGCTTTGTTTTCGACGCCCAATCGTTTCAACACGCGAGATACGTTAATTCCTTTTCCACCCGGAAACTTTACTTCGCTTGTTGTTCTGTTTAATTCGCCTTCTTTAAAGTCTGTTACATGTACAATGTAATCAACTGAAGGGTTTAACGTACATGTATAGATCATAATTTCACAACCTTTATGTCTGTTTTGTTTGCATATTGTATAAGCACCTCTTGCGGTAGCTCATTTGTAATAACAGTTGCTGCATGTAGGTCTGCTATTTTTGCAAAGCTGGTTTCAAAAAATTTTGTTGAGTCTGCCAGGATATAAGACTCATGAGATAGCTTCATCGCTGTTTGTTTAATAAGGGCTTCCTCAGGATCCGGTGTGGTGTATCCGTATTGATGATGAATTCCGTTTGCTCCCATGAAGCATTTATCAAAGCGATACTGCTCTAAACTTAAGAGCGCACCATTTCCAATTAAAGCACCTGTCTTATACTTAAGAGCACCACCTGTTAAATAAAGGGTAATACCTTCTTTAAGCATTAAATTTAAATGCATAAGCCCATTTGTCACAACAACTACATCTTTTTGTTTTAAAAATGGAATCATTTCATACGTTGTCGTTCCTGCATCTAAAAAGATGCAATCGCCTTCATGGATAAGAGAAGCTGCGTATTCAGCAATTCTTTGTTTGTCTTCTACATTTTTATCAGCTTTTTCTATAACGCTTAGTTCAATTCGCTTTTTCTGAATTAGTGAAGCACCACCGTGAACACGTTTAAGTAGTTGTTCTTCTTCCAACTGACTTAAGTCACGACGTATTGTGGACTCAGAGGCACCCGTCACTTCAATAAACTCTTGCACTTTAACAAGCTCTTTTTCTTTTAAAAGCTTTAACATTAGCTGATGCCTTTCAGGTGTTAGCATAACGTGACTCCTTTTCCAAAAAAGCGTTTTCATTTATCTTTCATGATTTTACTTTAACACGCAAATCTTTCAAAATCAATCATAAAAAATCAGTTTCATTCACTTTTTTTATTTTTTTTTAATAAAAACTTACGGTTAACGGAAGCGCTCTAATATGTAGGTTTCAACACATTTACACTAAAATCAAACGTTATAACCAAATGTTATAATGCGGTCATATTAATTGTTCAACCTGTCATCATTGAACGTTTATGATTGTTTTATAACAAATAAAGCTTGTTCACTTAAATTTGCCCACACCAAAAAGTTGTCCATTTTTTTGGACAACCATTGGGAAGTTCGTTATTTAAATAGAAACAACAGCATGTATAAAATGGATGCTAACGCCGATGAAATAGCTAAACTAGATGCAAAGCGAACGAGCCTTCTTTTGATGAACTGCGTTAACTCAATTTCTCTCACTTGACTTTTTTCATTTTGCATAGCTTTCCCCTTCTTTTTTATATCGCTACGGCACACTTTACACTCAATACTACCTCGTGCTGCCGCGAGCTTTTTTATCAGTATATGCAGACTCCACAAAAAAGATACAAAGCCAATGAATACAATAAAAGCTACTTCAAAATTGAAGCAGCTTAATCCATGCACAGCATTGCGTTAACAACAAAGCTTTCCCGAATAGAATATGTATAATAAGGACCCGTTGCTAAAAGGCGGTTTGATTGCTGATCAATACAATCAATCGTGACTCGATCATACTTTCGAACGCTACCTCCTTCATAAACATGTAGATTAACTAGTCGATGTTGTTCGCACGCTGTATGAAGGATTTGACTAATTTTTTCTCTACCTTGCATTCGTACTGGTGGTGTCTCTAATTTTAGATGAGAACGATAAATTTCTTTCATCTGCTCCACATGTTCGGGCATCAAAAGCTTGGCATATTCTTTTAGTTCTTCTTGATACAACTCCCTCTCCCCTTTCATTATCCATATTAACGAACATACGTTCTTTTTGTAAAGCGGAAATTATTTTTATTTATCATAAAATGCTTTATTCATTGCATAACTTTTTCATTTTTCCATATGAAGTTCAGCGTGTCAAAAAATTTACCTCTCGTTTTTAAAAACTAGTCTTTCATTCCAGTAGTCTCCTTGATATAATACATTTTCATGGAGATAGTTTCGCCAGAATGAAAATTAACACACTAGAAAGAAGATGTATATGATGGTAAAACGAATAAAAGAAATTATACTAATTTTACTTGGTAGCTTAATTTTTGCGCTTGGTATCAACTATTTTGCTATTCCAAACGAGCTTGCAGAAGGTGGCGTAACTGGGGTTACTATGATTACATACTACCTGTTCCAGTGGTCTCCAAGTATAACAAACTTTATTATTAACGGCCTGCTCGTTTTGGTTGGATATAAGTTTTTACATAGACGCGTCATTGTCTATACGGTCCTTTCTATTGTGGCTACTTCGGTTTTTTTACATCTAACTGAAGAAGCAGGAGCACCGCTAGACGATACGCTTTTAGGCGCCATCTTCGCTGGTCTATTCGTTGGAATCGGTCTTGGCCTCGTGTTTAGAGGCGGGGGGACCTCAGGTGGATCTGCGGTTATTGCTCGAATGACTAATGAATACTTTGATTGGAATATTAGCAGAACCATGCTTGCGATTGATTTAGTCGTTGTAGGAAGTGCCTATTTTGTAATTGGAGGCGAAAAAACGATGTACACCGTTATCGCACTCTACATTGGTACAAAGGTACTTGATTATATTATTGAAGGATTAAACCCTCGCAAAGCCGTAACGATTATTTCAACTCGTTCAAACGAAGTGGCTGAACAAGTTAATAATAAGATGGAGCGTGGCGTAACGGTTTTTACAGCGCACGGCAGCTATACAAAAGAAGCCAAACAAGTACTCTATATTGTAATTAACAAGCAAGAGCTTTTAGAGTTAAAGCGAATTATTCATAAAGTGGACGATCAAGCGTTTGTTGTAGTGCATGATGTGCGAGATGTATTTGGTCTCGGTTTTACTTTACCGAAAGCAGGCTAACCCTTCTATTATATAATAGAAGGGTTTTTTCACCATTTAGATAGCTTTATGTTTAAAATAAGTTAAACCACTGACGAAAAAGAAAGCAAAGCTCGCTAAAACAGTAATGAGTAATGTTCCTGGTGTAAAGAATAAAAATTGAAAAATACCAGCATTGATATTTTAATACCAATTGTTATCGTTTTATTATTTTCATCCACTCAGTTTATGACACCAGTTACAATTAAGGAAATTAGTTTAATGATTATTGGATCAATTGCTTTAGGAAGTTTCATAGGAGCAGTTTTATATGGCTTAAACAAATTTTTTCAAAAGTTGACAACAAACTAAATAAAAGCCCTTTGACTCAAAGGCTTTTCTTTTGGTATCATCTAATAGTTTTGCATATCTTAGTGTCATTTCTGGAGAAGCATGAGCCAATAACTCTTGTACTGTTAAAATATCTGCACCACCGTTTAACATTTTGACAGCATATGTATGGCGAAATTGATGGCTTTTAAAATAAATGCAATCTTTGCACTAGAACCTTTTGATTGGTGACAAAAACCAGCTAATATCCGGTCAAGATATTAGCTGGTTTTTTGTAATGAACACTTAGAGCGAAAAGAGCGCAATCCTTACTCTAGAAAAGCGCCCGATTGTGGAAAACCAAAGAGTAACAATCACCCTATCAGATAAATTCATAAAACGGATTCTCTGGTTCATCTTTTTTTAAATCCACATTATATTCACCAAGAAAATTGATGTACTCCTATTCTAACAAATTTTATTTAGGACTTACATGTATGCCTTCACTCTCTCGCCAATCTGCGTAAAGTATACGCTTTACATTATCATATCCATTGGTAGTTAATTGGTTATCTAACCACTGTTGATCAAATCCGAGTTCATGTAAATTATCCCATAAAATTTCCCCATCTATAATTAACGATGTTGGGAGGTCTACTTGACTTTCTGGAAGATTGAGATCTTGCTTGTCTGGTTTTTGATACTTAGATTTTAATAATAAACTTATTTGCCCATTAGCTTCCAATATACCGTATTTGACTTCGCGAACTGAAAAAACATTATTTTGTCGAAGTATACTCAAAACTTGATTTACATCCAATTTGTTCTTTTTAAGTAACTTTCGATCCATGACACCATCCCGAATGATGATGTTAGGATCGCCTAATAAGAGAGAACGTATCGATTTATTTTTTAGAGTCATAAACTCTATCACCAACATGAGAAGCGTCCACAATCCGATGGCATATAAAAAGTGAAAAGTCCTTACCTTATCTTCATAAATGGTATTTCCTAAAAAATCTCCAAGTACTAACACAAAAACTAAGTGAAACGGGGTTAACTGAGAGATGGATGTTCTGCCTGTTATGATAATGATAAAAAATAAAGTGGCAAAACCAACGATGACTTTGATCGTCAGGAAACCAATATTAACTTCTTCCAAAATTTTTTCCTCCAATTTAAATTTTACTTAGTTGTAAGATCTTGAAGTGTAGATAAAAATGATACAGCTTATCTTCTAATAAACTTATTTCCTTAAGATTTTCAAATATATTATCTATTGATATCACCCCTATATTTAAATTAAAAGCTAACAGCTATTTTTGAATTCAAACTCTTTGAGCTGCCTTTTTAGTATGTCTATTTTTTAGTAATGAAATTCCATCGTAAATAAGAAAAGAACCCATGTTGAAAGTTCTTCTAACACGGGTTTTCGACTTTTTTCAAATGAATCAGAAATATTTTAAAAACAATGAAATTTTTAAAATATAGATTTAAGATAGAACAATAAAAACAGGATACATCATCTTATAATAATGGAGAAAGCAGGCGAGAACCCTGTTCAACAATGCGATCGGTCAGGGATCGTTGCAGCAAGTCTTCAATTCTTAATGGTACAGAATCAGTAAGATCCCTCTCGAACTGCTCTGTGAGTTCCCCTGCCACATCAGCACTGTACACGACTTGACACACTTCATAATTCAGGCGAAAACTTCTCATATCATAGTTTGCTGCGCCTACTTCTGCAATTTCCTCATCAATGATCATCAGTTTCGCATGTAACATTCCTTTATCGTACTGGTAGATTTGGACCCCAGCTTCTATAAGTTCCCCGTAATAGGTACGACTTGCAAAGCCCACGATTTTTTGATCAATATGGCGAGGAACAAGTAATCTTACGCGTACACCACGAGCCACAGCTGTCTTTAATGCCATAATAATATCTGTTTCTGGTATAAAGTAGGGCGTTGTTATATCAATGGTTTTGGTCGCTTGTGTTATAAATATAAAGTAAGCTTGACGAATAACTGATGTAGGAATTCCAGGGTTTCCTTCCAACGTATGGATGTATGCTTTTTGCAATTCTCCTGTCTTTGTTTGAGTATTGTCTATTTTACCTTCTATAGCCCATAACTCAGAGCCTAATTCGGCAGACCATCTTGAAAGATCTATGCTGCCGGTTGGATTGATTTCCTTTGATTTATATTTTGGGATTTTAGTGGGCTTTTTCGTTGCCTCAGATTTTGTTTTTGACTTTATCCGTTCTGGTACAGCGATATTCCAATGAGCGTCGAAGATAGTCTGCAAGTCGCCTGTTGCTTCCCCTATAATTTTCAAATGAGTGTCCCTCCAAAATCCTACGTCTGACTTTAATCCTGTATATTCATACCCAACATTCATACCGCCAGTAAAGGATTCCTTTCTGTCAATCGTGACAATCTTACAATGATCCCGATAATTCCAATTGGACAAAATCCAGGGAAAGCGTAAAGGAAATATTGTCCGACATTCTATCCCTGCTTCCACCATCTGAAGAATTTTTTGACGCGGGAATTTTTTACTCCCCCAACCATCTCTAATAAAACGAACCCGCACTCCATTTACTGCTTTTTCAATCAGCAGTTCTGTGATGCGATTACCAATTTGGTCGTTCCGATAGATGAAATATTCCAGATCAATGGTTTTTTGGGCTTTTTGTAGGGATTCGATAAGTTGTTCATATTTTGCTATTCCATTGTTTAGTACTTGGACTTTGCCGACTCGAAGCCCGCCTACAGTAAAATACCTTAAAGCATCGGCGATTATCGATGCTGAATCACTACATGTATCAGGTAACTTATCAGACTCATTATGAAAAGAGGTCAATCTTTTACGATGAATAAGCTTGGGATTTGATATGCTAAGATATAGTAAGAAACCAATGACAAGCAGAACAAGGACGATTACTATCCAATTCAAAGCTTTGGCTGGCCGACGAACTTCCCAAATTGCTATGAATAAGATAAAGAACGTATTTAACGGGTATAGAAAAAAAATCCACTCCAACTAAAATTCCTCCTTAGTTTTTCCCTTAACATGTACAAACTATGTAGCAAGTATACGTTTGGAATACGAGAATTGTTTAGATTGAGCTTTTCTCATGAGACACCTCAAATAGTTTTGTAATTAGTTTGTTTTGTCATAGCAAATTTAATGTTGAAGATGTATCGAAAAACAAAAAGGAGGTTCATTTTACATTTATTTCATTTAAACCTAAAATATTACATTGTTCTCCCGTAGCTGACTAAGTATATTCGATGTTAAAAAGACTCCAACAGAAGGCAAGGTACCACTAATTACGGGATATCCGGTAAGAGCTCTATCGGTTGTAGTAACCCATGTTCCGTATTCGCTGCGGGTATCATAGCTGAAATTGGCCAAATAGACCGGTTTGATGATGAAACTAAAGTAGCGAAATACGCAGGTCTATACTGGCGAAAGCATCAGTCCGGGCGCTTTACTGCCGAAGACACGTCCCTATCACGTAACGGTAACTACTACTTGCGATATTACTTAGTTGAAGCCGCCAACTGCTAAATTGTTACTTCTGACTTTATAGCTTGAAACCCGTCATAACCTTATTTAACCTCTTAAAAGAGGGGTCACTTTATCAATGGCTTCTTGTAACTTTTGACTGTTTTGGCTATACATATGTTTCGCTTTTTCTACTTCTGTCCCAAGCGCAAATAATTCTAAGTCCGCCTGACATTTTTTCATAGTTGAAAGTAATAAAGGCTTTTCTTGAGGAGAAGGAACTTGAAGTTTATCATCAAAAAGGTCAACGGTTAATTGCCCATAAGAATCTACCTGCCCAAGAAAGACATTTTCAATGGTAACTCCTAGTTTTTCTAGTTCAGTGTGTAACCACCTTCTGCTTTGGCCAATTGTCGATAATGGTTCATCTAATATTTCACCATCCATAATAACTGTTTGAGGTTCCTTACTTGGAGCAACAGCTATCCCTAAATCTTTTGCGGTTAACGGTTGATTTTCTTTCTTTAACAAGACGTTGAGATCGCCGGTTGGCTCTAATACCGCAAATTCCACATCAGCTGCCTGATAGACACTTTTCTTTCGAAGTAACGCTAACAATTCATCGATTGTGTATTTTTCCTTTTTCAAATTATCTTCCATAATTTTTCCATCTTTGATAAAAACCGTCCCTTTCCCCTCCATAAAGTCGCGAAAATGTTTATTTTTCAAGGAAATGATGCCTGCTAAGAAGGGTACTACCGCAAAGGTTACGATACTAAGTATCCCATGAGCAATGCTTTTCTCAATTCCCGTGGCCATTTCTGCTCCTATATTACCGATGGTAATACCGGTGACATATTCAAAGAAGGAAAGCTCAGATATTTGTTTTTTACCTAACCATTTTGTAATAGCAAAAAGAACAACTAAAAACAATAAAGACCGCAAAACTACAATTAACCAATCTGGCATCTTTTACACCTCCTATAAAATTAGAAAAAGCTGTTCGTCTTAAAAACCTTTATATTGGGCTTCTTCTCTCTCCAATTCTCCCACTCGATTTTTTAAATCTGTTACGATTTCATTCATGACATTCATCGTTTCGTGCAAAGTCTGCTTTGATTGATCATCTTGAGTTCGTAATGCTAAATTGGATAAACCAGCTTCTGCTCCTTTAAGACTGACAAGACATTGTTTCACATCTGATGCAATCGTCATTTTACATCCTCCTTATCCTTTTGGTTTAAAAAATATAGCGCCAATCATTCCAAAAATAATGGCGGCTGAAATTCCGGCACTTGTTACTTCAAACATTCCTGAAATAACACCTACTAACCCATGTTTTTCGGCTTCAGCCATTGCCCCATGTACAAGAGAATTTCCGAAACTTGTAATAGGAATGGTCGCTCCTGCTCCTGCAAAATCGATAAAAGGTTCGTATAAACCAAACCCATCTAGAAGAGCGCCAATCACTACAAATGTACTTAAGGTATGTGCTGGTGTAAGCTTAAATACATCAAACATAATTTGCCCAATAACGCAGATCAAACCTCCTACAACAAAAGCCCAAAAGAAAATCATAGCTCTTATTCACCTCCATATTCAATTGATACCGCATGAGCGATACAAGGAATAGTTTCACTCTGCTGAAAGCTTAATGGCGATAATAAAGCACCTGTTGCTACGACTAATATTCGTTTAAATTCGCCTTTTTTCATTCGGTTTAATAGATGACCATATACAACGGTTGCTGAACATCCTGGCCCACTAGCGCCAGATAGAACTGGCTGTCCTTCTCGATAAATCATAAGGCCACAATCTTGATATTGTTCTTCACGTATTGGTGTTCCATGTTTTTTAAATAAATCAAGCGAGACTTCTCGTCCAATGTGGCCAAGATCTCCCGTTACAATCAAATCATAATAAGATGGATCAAGATTTCGCTCAGTAAGATGTGCTTCAATGGTATCAACAGCCGCCGGAGCCATTGCTCCTCCCATATTAAATGGATCCGTCATTCCCATATCGATCACACGTCCAATCGTTGCAGAGGTCACACGAGGTCCCTCTCCAGAATCACTTAACAAAGCAACGCCAGCACCTGTCACTGTCCATTGAGCAGTAGGTGGTTTTTGTCCACCGTATTCGGTTGGATAACGAAATTGTTTTTCGACGGCGGTATTGTGACTCGAAGCACCAGTTAACAAATAGTTAGCTCCTTTTGTGTTAACTAAGTAAGCACCAAGAGCCAGTCCTTCCATGGATGTAGAACAAGCACCAAATAATCCAAGGTACGGTGTGCCAAGTGTTCGGCAAGCAAAACTAGTGGGCGTAATTTGATTAATCAGATCTCCTCCAAGGAAAAACTGAACCTGTTCCTTTTGAAGACCTGCTTTTTCGATAGCTTTTTGACTCGCTTCTTCTAACAAAACCTTGTGCGCTTTTTCATAAGAATCCTGTTCTAACCATAAATCAGAATGAAGTAAATCAAAATCATTAGCAAGTGCTCCTTTTGCTTCAAAAGGACCTCCGACCGTTCCAGTGGAGATAATGACAGGTTTTTGATCAAAGACCCATGTACGATGTCCCGTAAGCATTACAAGCCACCCCACTGTATGAGAATCGTTTTAATGGCCGCAATAACAAATGCCGAAAAGGTACCAAATAAAATGACGGAGCCAGCTAACTTAAACATATTACCACCAACACCTAGGACAAATCCTTCCGTTCGATGTTCAATACATGCTGATATGACGGCATTTCCAAAGCCGGTAACGGGAACCGCGGAACCGGCGCCTCCAAATTGAGCAATTCGATCGTAAACACCGAAGCCTGTTAGAAGCATAGCAATAAAAATCATGGTCCCCACTGTTGGGTTTCCAGCCGTTTGATCTGTAAAATTAAAATAATAAATATAAAACAGTTGAATGGCTTGGCCAATAAGACAAATGATCCCACCCGTAAAAAAAGCTTTGATACAATTTTTAACTACTGGTCTCTTGGTTTCTTTCTGTTTTTCAAGATCTTGATATTCCTGTTGGACAGGTGTTAATTGTTTCTTTTGATTATTTGACATGTGTATACCTCTTTCATCACGCTTTTTCTTTCATAAGGTTTTTAATATTGTTAAATTCTCTTTTTAATGTTTTTTTCTTTGTCTTGTCTTTTTGCAATTTTTCTTCTAATTGTTCCAACTCCCAATAGATTTTTTGATCAGTTGAAACTAAGACTTTATAATCCGGATAAGCTTTTTCTAAGTCTGTTTTCACGTTCTTTTTGATTTTTTTTAATTGAAAGCGATGAAATTGATCTACTTTTATCGCCATTAACAGCTCTTTATCGGTATTTACTGCTTTAACAGCCGAAACTTCTTCCTCTTTTATGATCTTTTCTTTTGCTTGATTGGCAACTGTTTGATTAATGGGTTGGCTTGTATGTACTTTGACGATCGTTGTATCATTATTGCCATTAGTCGAATGATTCTGTTGCCCCGTACATCCGGATATATATACAATAATCATGGCTAAAAAAAGAAAATGATTTAATCTTCTTATCTTTCTTTTCATACAATCACCTGTCCGTTTCTACTCAAGAATTGAAGTGTAAAAAGGTTGGTTAATTGAACCAACCTTTTTATCCTATTCTTATTGCTTGTATTGAGGTTCTTCTTGTTCGATTTGTTGAACACGTGGTTCAATGCTGTCTACAACGGATTGGGTTTGCTTAGCTGCATCTTGGTAAAGTTGCTTAGCTTGTTGATTATCTGTACTAAGAGCAAATGTTTCAAAACTTGCTTGAGCACTTTTCAATCCTGCTAGAGCTGTTTTAACGTCATTTATTACTGTCATGATAATTTCCTCCTTGAATTTTTTTTACTCTTTTATATTGCTCTATGGAGAATTTTTTATTCAATGATTTTTGGGAAATTTAAATCTAAATTATTTTTGACATATAGCTCCATTTTTCCGATAATAACCCCTTTTCCATATCCCCATCATTTCTTCTATTTCTCGTTGACAGCAATAGCTCTTATAACTTTTCATTTTTTCTCTTCTCAACTTCAATTTCTTTTACACCCCTACCTTTATAAAATAAGATGATTGTATTTCCTGAAAGGACTAATGTTTTTCCCGTTTTTTGGATATTATCCCAAAGTTTCAAGAGTTTTTCCCTCTTAATCATCCTATTTATTTATGGGTATTTAACATTGAAAATGTAATAACAAAGCACTAGCGTCGCATTAAAATAATTCAAAGCCCTTTATAAATCTGAATTTTCTGCAATATTATTCATGCACAAAAAAATCCTTTATAATGGTTGGGTGGTAGTAAACCATCCAAATCCAAAATAAAGGACATACACATGGATAAGTTTACACGAAAAACATCATTTGAACAATGGCTTTCACCGATTTCCTCCACAAAACTAGAGGAACTTGTGGAAGCCTATCAATTAAATTCCTATACAAAGAAGCTGTACATTGCTTCATTCTTGAAATTACTCGTATTCGCACAACTCAACGAAACCGAAAGTCTACGTGCGGTTAGTGATACGTTATTCTCGGATGACCTGCAAAAAGCAACCGAACTAGAATCAATTAGCTTTTCGCAACTGGGACGCCGGCTAAATCAAGTGCCGACAGAGGTGTTCCAGCAGGTGTTTCTAGATTTAGTCGCGCAAATTCATAAGAAAACGCATTTTGAAAAGCGACGGAAAATGACAACACCACTGAAAATCATCGACTCAAGTACGTTACTATTGAACCTGAACAATCATAAATGGGCTGAATTCCGCAAAACAAAATCAGGCATTAAGCTCCATTTACGTCTTGTTTACGCAGAAAAAGGCTGTTCATACCCGGATAAAGCGGTGTTAACGAATGCGATTGAACATGATCGAGGTCAGCTAGAAGTACTTGTTGACGACAAAGAGTGCATGTATGTTTTTGACCGTGGTTACTTGGATTACAAGCAATTTGACCGTATGACAGACGACGGGTATTTCTTTGTCTCACGCTTACGAAAAAACGCCGTTACACATCAAATCGAGAAATTTCACCTTTCAAAAAATTCAACTGTTTTATCAGATGAAATGATTTCTTTGGGCACAGCACAAAGTCGGGCTGGTAATGAGTTTCGACTACTGAAAGTGATGGATTCAAAAGGGAATGAGCTGCACCTCATCACGAATCGTTTCGACTTAAATGCGGATGAACTCGCTGAACTGTACAAATCACGCTGGGCAATCGAGCTGTTTTTCAAGTGGATGAAACAACACTTGAACATCAAAAAGTTCTACGGACAAAGCGAACAAGCTGTCCATAATCAAGTGTACATCGCGATGATTGTCTACTGTTTAAACGTACTGACTCAGTTGGGTACAAACAGTTCACGGACGTACTTACAAATTAGTCGGTTGTTAAAAGCAGCACCGTGGAAATCCGCACACATTTGGATTCGAAAAATAGCAGGAAGAGCTGTCCCGTAAAGGTTTAACCGTCTCTGTCGCCCTCGCCAAAGGTTATAGTGAAAAAATGGATGATTACTACCTCTGTTCACGTGTCTTCATTTTTCTTCTCAAACGGAAAAATAATAAAACAGAAAATTCAGTCAATATTTATGCGACGTTAGTGAGTTAAACAGTATATAAAAAAGCTAGTATACTCTCCTTTCTTTAAACGGATAATAACGAAAGAAATGTTATGTTAAAATGAAAGGAGTAAGACAAGATGAAAAAAAGAAAATATTTATTTGGCCTTCTATCCACCATTTTATCTGTAGGATTCCTTTTCGGTTGTAATGATAAAAAGGATGAAGCCGAGCCCGATCCAACTGAAGAACCTTCTGAACAAAAGGCAGAAAATGATCGCAACAATGGACCACGAGATGTGGGATTCCAACCCGATGGAACCGAGAATAATAATGTAGATGATAATAATCAGACACGATTAGAGGTAGCTGATAAGGCTGCAGATCGCATTGCTAAATTAGACGAAGTAGACAGTGCAATTGTGATTGTTACAAACCGAAATGCCTATGTGGCAGTTGTTTTACGTGATGGAACAAAAGGAGAAGTAACAGATCGTTTAGAAAAGAAGATTGCCGATCAAGTAAGAGCGACAGATCCAGATATTCGAGACGTATTTGTATCATCTAATCCTGACTTTGTAGAGCGTATGAGGGATTATGGAAACAGAATTAATGAAGGCGCTCCAGTAAAAGGATTATTTGAAGAGTTTACTGAAACCATTCGAAGAGTATTTCCTAACGCTCGTTAAATTAGAGTGATTGAGTGTAACAAGTCCATTCGCTATGTGCTAAAAAAGAGAAACCCTTGTTTCAACGGGTTTCTTTTTTAGTTACTATGATAGTAGGGTTTATCAAAAAACTCATACTTTGTGGACAAAGTATAAGCCTTTGGTTGACCGATCAGCAAATTAACTATCTCATTTTTCCAAATAATCTATAGTATTATATCATTTACACTTTACCTATATGTCAAGTAGGAATTAAAAATTTGAATATTCTTTTTAGTTAAAATATGGTATTATTTTATGTAACAAAAGGAGGTTCTATTGTGACAACTACCATTACCTATAAACGAAATTGTCCTATTAATGCGCAACAACTAATCAGCGTCTTTGCATCTTCTGGTATCAAGCGTCCTATCCAAGACGTGGCTCGAATCCAGAAAATGATTGACCATGCGAATTTACTGATTACGGCTTGGGATGGTGAAAAGCTAATTGGCATCGCTCGCTGCGTAACTGATTTTAGCTATTGCTGCTACGTATCAGATCTTGCCGTGTGTAAAGAATACCAGCAAAAAGGAATTGGAAAAACACTTCTCAATAAAATAAAAGAAGAAGCAACTGATCAATCAGCCATTATTTTATTATCTGCACCAAGCGCAGTTGAATACTATCCTCATATTGGTTTTGAACAAGTGGACGTCGCTTTTCGTATTCCTCGTTCCAATTAAAAAAGTCTCAAAGCACTTGTATAAACTCAGGTGCTTTGAGACTTTTTATCGGGAAGAAATACCGTGAACGTACTTCCTTTATTTATGCGACTTTCAACAGAAATCGAGCCTTCATGTAAGTTAACAATTTTTTTAGAAATCGCAAGCCCCAGCCCATTACTTTTTAGCGACCTTGATTTATCTACTGTGTAAAAGCTTTCGAAAATGTACTTTTGATCTTCTTCATCTATACCAATTCCCGTATCTTTCACTGAAACGGTTACACCTTCTTTCATAGAAGCCATTGAAACTTCAATCGTGCCGCTTTGATGCGTATATTTAATACTGTTTGAAAGCAAGTTAAGCCATACTTGCTCCAGTAGCTCTTCATCTCCTTCAATCCTAACTCTTTCTAAATCGAGCTCAATCTCAAGTTCCTTCTCTGTCCACTGTGGCTCTAACGCCAGAATGACATGACGAATTTGTTCATCCAAATCGTACGTTTTGTGATGAAACGGATGATGCTCAGCATCTAATGAAGCTAGCTTTAAAAGATTCGAGCTTAATTGTGAAAGCCTTGTACTTTCTTTTTCAATAATCGTTAAATATTGCTGCTTTTTATCTTCACTCACAATATTATCTTTTAAGGCTTTTGAAAAACCTTTAATAGAAGTTAACGGTGATTGAATTTCATGGGAGACGCTCGCAATAAACTCTTGTCTCATCGTTTCAATTTTGTTGAGTTCTTTTGCCATTTGGTTGAAATTTTTGGTTAATAAACCAATCTCATCGCTAGATGCATGCTCAACTTGAACCGAGTAATCCCCCTTACCTACTTTTTTCATCGCTCCACTTAATCGCTGAATTGGTTTGATAAGAATCGTAGAAACGTATGCAAATAAAATAATTCCAATAAACAACACGCTTATGAGCTGAATAAGCTGTACGTCTTGAATAACAGAAATTTGCCTTTGAGGATGCGACTGAACAAATAAAGCATATTTCTGATTATTTTCAATAAAGGGTATTCCCACAATGTTTGGTTTTGGCTTATTGGATGGTTCACTTTCAACCGTTGAAAACCGATCTCCCCGCAAAACATTATCTACAACGCTTTTGTCAATGGGCAAAGTCGGTCCTCGATCGCCTAATACTCTCCTATTATACTCGGAATCAACAATAATAAATGAAAAGTGAATAAATGATGTATTCGATAAAAAACGAGCGGCTTCATCGGAACCATTTGCACCGTATAATTGAATGAACTCCTCACCCATCCGAAACATATCCGGCTCTAGCTTATCACCTAGCCTGTCTTTACTTAAAAGTGTTGTAATAGTAATTGTAATAATAACGCTTAACACAATCGTTATTATAAACGAAAGCACCAGTTTCAAATAAATTGACTTCACATTAACACCCTTCTAGTTTATACCCTAGCCCTCGAACAGTTTTAATTTCAATATTTGCCTTAAGACCACTTTGATTTAAGCGCTCACGAATCCTTTTGATGTGGACATCAATAGTTCGTTCATCTCCTTCGTAATCGAAACCCCAAATACTTTGGATAAGCTGGTCTCTTGTGAAGATTTTCCCAGGTGAACTCGCCAATTTAAACAAAAGATCAAATTCTTTTAGAGGAAGGCTTTCAACATAGTCACCAACATGCACTTCAAGTTTCGTACGATCTAATCGTATATTTTCAATATGAACAATATTACTTGCTTCAATTCGATACCTTCTCAAAAGTGCCTTCACTCTAGCAACTAATTCTTCAGGGTTAAATGGCTTGACAACATAGTCATCCGTTCCAATATCAAAGCCTTTTAGCTTATCGTGAGCTTCACCTCTAGCCGTTACCATTAGTACGGGTATATCAAAATACTCTTTAATCTCTCTTGTTAATTCCCATCCATCTTTATAAGGCATCATAATATCTACCACGGCCAAGTCTACTCTAAATTCTTCTAACTTTTGCCACGCTTCTTCTCCATCTCCTGCTTCAATCACTTTAAATCCTTGTGTTTCTAGATAAACTGAAATCAGCTCTCGAATATGCTGATCATCGTCTGCTACTAAAATTTGAATCACGCTGTATTTCCCCCGTCCATTATCATCCTTTATCATGTGACTTTATTATATAAATTAAATATGAATTGAATATGAACAATGCTCTTACTTTGTTTTCAATCGCTCTTGTTGAACAATTTGCTGCAAGTAAGATAAAAATATATTCCGTAAATCTTCTCTTTTTAAAGCCATTTCAACCATTGCCTGTAAGTAACCAACCTTATCACCAATGTCGAAACGACTTCCTTTTAGCCGCACACTAAAAATCTGTTCATACTGAGATAAATCTTTTATCGCATCTGTTAATTGTAATTCATTTCCTACTCCTTTTTCAATTTTTTTTTAGCGACTGAAAAATAGAAGGCGTTAAGATATATCTTCCCATAATGGCTACATTCGATGGCGCTTGCTCAGGTTTTGGCTTTTCCACCACGTCTTCAACTGAATATACATCCCCAACCACAGACCCAGCTTTAATAATTCCATACTTTGATACATCTTCTTTCTTTACTTCTTTAACACCAATAACCGATTGATTTAGTTCTTCATACACCTTTATAAGCTGCTTCAAAGCCGGCGTTTCACCTACCATTACATCGTCACCAAGCAAGACTGCAAAAGGTTCATCTCCAATAAACTTCTCTGCACACAAGATTGCATGCCCGAGCCCTTGAGGCTCCTGCTGCCTGGTATAGTGTACGCTTGCCATCTTCGAAATACGCTGTACATTTTCTAATAGTTCATACTTTCCTTTTTCTACTAGCAGATGTTCTAATTCAACTGACTTATCAAAATGATCTTCGATTGCTTTTTTATGCTTACCTGTAATAAAAATAATGCTTTCAATGCCCGCTTCTACTGCTTCCTCCACAATATACTGCACGGCAGGCTTATCAACGATTGGGAGCATTTCTTTTGGAAGAGCTTTTGTGGCTGGTAGAAACCTAGTACCTAACCCTCCAACCGGAATGACTGCTTTTCTAACGTTCATAGTGTTCCCTTCCTTCCATTGTTTTTGTAAACACATAGCGATTTGTTAGCACAAAATTAATTCCTAAACTACCTATACTTGCAGCCCCTTTACTTACAAAAAGGTTGAAAGAGGCATATTCATGACATAACAGCAAAATAAGCGAACTACAAATGAATGTAACCAAATTGACAACTAAAAATTTAGTAACTTCCTTAACCGTTAAGGGCTCTTTTCGTTGAAACGTCCATTTTCTGTTTAGCGTATAGCTATTTGCAACTCCAGCTCCATAAGATATCCACTGAGCAATTAAATAATACATGCCAAATGACACGAGCACCATGTAGACGCTTAAATCAATTACCGTGTTTAAGACACCAACTGATGAAAACTTTGAAAATGCAAGTAAGCCTTTTTTATTCACGATGAGCAAACTTTCTTATCGGCTGTTGCTTGTATGTTTTTCTCACAATATAAAGCGGACGATTTTTGGCTTCGTCATAAATCCGACCAATATATTCACCAATCATTCCTAAAATCACCAAAGTAAAGCCACTAAACAACAGTTGAATAACAATAAGAGATGACCACCCTGCAATTGTGTTATCCGTAAATAGCTTTAAATATAAAACGATAATAAGATAGACAAAGCCGATAAAAGATAATGCTACGCCAGTATAGGTTGCTAGTTTTAAAGGCTTATATGAAAAGGAAGTAAGGCCATCAAGCGATAATTTCAGCATCTTTTTCAGCGGATATTTTGATTCCCCAGCTGCTCGTTCATCTCGTTCATACTCCAAGGCAATTTGCTTAAACCCAACCCAACTGACAAGACCTCTGACAAATCGATTCTTTTCTTGCAATAGCTTCATTTGATCGCATACTTTACGATCTAGCAAGCGAAAATCTCCCGTGTCTAGAGGGATTTCAATATCAGTCATTGAGCGCAGTAATCGGTAAAACATGGCAGCGGTATGCTTTTTAAAATACGATTCTCCTTTTCTCTTTGTACGCTTCGCATAGACTACGTCGTAACCTTGCTTCCATTTATCAATCATTTGGAGAATCAATTCAGGTGGATCTTGTAAATCTGCATCAATGACTACCACCGCATCTCCCTTGGCATAATCCATGCCAGCAGTAATTGCAATTTGATGACCAAAGTTACGTGCAAAATCTAACAGCATAACTGACGAGTCTTGTTGACTATATTGAATTAAAATATCTGCTGTTTTATCGCGGCTACCGTCGTTCACGAAGAGAAGCTCATACGCTTCTCCTGTGGACTTCATCACTTCTGTTAAACGATGGTAAGTTGTATGAATAACCTCTTCTTCGTTATAAACAGGAATGACAATGGAATATTTAATTGCACTCATTTATTCTTCTCCTTTCACATCAACATAATAGAGTTGTGAAGCCCCTCCACCAGGTCCATCTTGTTGGCTATTCTCATTTTCTTTCCATTCTTCGGAAAGAATCTCTGTGCCGTTCTCCTGAATCCAGCTAATAATGTCAGAGTTTCCACCCATTCCTCGATTTCCAATTAAGAAGTAGTGAACATCTCCACTTGCAACAAGCTTTTCAAGTTCTGTAACTGTTAAAATGGAATCAGCCCCTGAAAAACCTCCCATCGTCATTACGGCTTCGCCCGTTTCAATGATATACGGTGCTGCCGCTGTGGAATCGAGCGTAGCAAATAGGTACTTTGTTCCGTTGCGATTCTTTTCAAGGAACGTAAGAAGAGATTGGTTAATCTGTCCATTCATTCCACGACCGTCATTCCTCTTCTCTCTATTGGTAGAACTCTTTTCATCATTAGGTGCTTCATTCGTATCTACTTGATTGTTATTGTTTATTGAGACGTCTTGTTCATCACCTGGAAATGCCATATCATCCATTTGAGGTAGCTGTTCATCTTGCGAAGACGTTGGACCCGCTTCTGGAAGCATGCTGTTTCCACCATAAAGAATTGGTGTCATTGCCCAGTAAAGTGGACCAATCACAAGCACAATAAGTGCTGCTGTCATCATATACGTATTGATTGCTGATCGCTGTTTCATACTCCCAAGTGCTAAAGCCAATGTAATTCCGATAATCCCCACAGCCAAGATAGATGCAAGACCGATTGTTTCACGATCCGGTAGCATAATGCTAACCTGCAACCCAGCTGTTAATGCAATACCTACCGGTAACAGCCATGACTTCCACCCTTCGAGGCCACGATATGCCTTCCATAAAACGGGGAGTCCTGCTCCTATTACTGCTGCTAACGGCGGTGCTAGCATGATGAGGTAATACTGATGGAAAAATCCTGCAATGCTAAAGAACACAGCTACTGGTACTAACCACGCTAACCAAAATACAGTATGAAGAACTTTCGTGCTTAGGGTTTCTTTTACTCTTGCCCCTCCCAACAAACTGATAATGCTCACAATCGCTAATGGTAAAAACCAGCTAATCTGATCTGCAAGTCCATCTTGAATTAATCGAAACATGCCAGGCGTTCCTGTATTAAATCTTCCAGCGTTTCCTCCACCAGGGTCATTGTTATCTCCGTCCATCTGTGGAGGGGATTGTCCGCCTGGTGCATTTCTAAAATTTGAGTCTTGTCCACTATCTAAGTTTGAGTTTTGCTGATTTTCATTGTCACTTGAATCAGTTGTATTTCCTCCACCTTGCATCCCTTCATTTTCTAATGCTAATTCATCTTGCTTATCACCGCTTGGAGGTATCAGATGCTCACCTTGTTCTTCATTTTGTCCACGGCTTCCTTGGGGGCTACCCCCACCAGACATCTCTCCTGTCAAACGCGAAATACCGTTGTAACCGAGCGCTAGCTCTAATACTGAGTTTGTTTCACTACTTCCAATATAAGGCCTTTTATCTTCTGGAATTAAGTCAACAATTGTTGCCCATGAAAGCGATACAACAATTAGTAGTACTGTCGCTCCAGATAATAAGCTGATTTTTTTCTTCCAGTCAATCTTTGCTGATAGCCAGTAAAATAAATAAAATGCTGGTAAAACCATATAAGCTTGCATCATTTTCATATTAAATCCAACACCAATGAGCACAAACGCTAGAAACAGCCAGCGATGTTTTTTTATGGTTATCGCTTTAAACAGCATCCACGTTGCTAATAATAAGGTAAAAACAAGTAAACTATCGATGTTGTTGGTTCGACTAACGGCTGGAACAATTGGCGTTATAGCCATGGTTAGCGCAGCTATTCGCCCCGCAGCTACACCAAATACTTTTTTTATCATGACGTACAGCAGAATAACTGACCCTACTCCTGCTAACGCTTGAGGCAAAATCACACTCCAA
The DNA here is from genome assembly GCF_038050335.1 of Priestia sp. FSL W8-0001. Classification (NCBI taxonomy): domain Bacteria; kingdom Bacillati; phylum Bacillota; class Bacilli; order Caryophanales; family Bacillaceae; genus Priestia; species Priestia sp. FSL W8-0001. The sequence goes on along the minus strand of NZ_JBBPAL010000001.1, from coordinate 1,676,893 downwards.
CCGTGAAATCCAAAAATCTTAGCACTAATCGTTTGAATCCAAAACGCAACGGGCGGCTTATCCACCGTTACGAACCCCGCTGGGTCAAACGATGCAAAAAAGAAGTTATGCAAATTTTGCATCATGCTTTTGACAGCTGAGGTGTAATACTGGTTGACATATTCATCTTCCCATATATTCGTAAAGTTTAAGGCTACAGCTAGTGTTAAAATCCACACTAACCATTTATCAATTTTTTTCTTTTTTCTATTCATTCTTTCACTCCCTTATTGATTGTAAGGCTAGTGTAATAAACGAATATGAACTGATTATGAACATTCTTCTTAGATTAACTATTTAGGTACAAAAAAAGCAGGTGTAATCTACACCTGCTTACCACTATAACCCTGCGTTACGCTGCAATCGTTTGGCAATCTCTGCGAACTCATCTGGACCGATTCCAGGAGCAAACTCTTCAGTTACCTCTTCTAAGTCTGGAATTTTCCCACCTTTAGGCGTTCCTTCAATGACTTCTAGCTTCCCACCATCTTCTGGGTGCGTACCTTTCCAAATCTTCGCAATTCCCATATAATCAGCATCACTAAATGTATAGAGACGGCGATGAACACCTTGGTCTTCATATTTTCTAGCAGCATCGAACGATTTGTTACTCAAATTTGGAATTGGCACTAGTTTTGTAACATCCACACCGGTTGCGATTTCTAACGCTTTAGCATATGCCACAACGTGAACCCCACCACGAACTAATAAATATCCAATCATTTCACGAGCAACTGGGTTATCTGTCATTTGGTATACCCTCATTTTATGGGTTCTTGCCCCACACTCCAAAAAGAAATTGTGCAATAAATCCAGAATTAAATTTCCACTATTAAAGACATTTTCTCCTGTCCAAGCTTTTCCCATAGAGTCGAATGGATAAGCTGTTTGCGCAGTGGCAATAAAATGCTGGGTATTGCGCACATCCTTTGCATCCTGCATTGGCGTAATGTCTGGATCACCCGGAAACGTAGATCCTTCTAACATAAGATTAATTGTATTGGATACGAGCTCTACATGCCCAAACTCTTCTGCTGTAATGCTCGCAACTAAATCATAAAATGGGCGCAGCTTTTTCTTTGCACGAAAATTAAATGACTGATACATATAGTTGTTTAGCGTAGACATCTCTCCAAACTTACCACCTAATAGCTCTTGTACAGCAGCAGCTGCGTTCGGATCTGGATTTTTCGACTCTGGTAAATCAATTAATAATTTATCAATCCGCTTAAACATAGCGCATTCCTCCACTCTCTCTGAAAAATTCCATCCATTAAGATGTATGAAGTGACAAGGTTGTCTCATTCGCCAAATGAACTTTTACACAAAAACAGTGCACCTCAACCGTTAAACCATCTAACAATTGAGGCGCATTTTTTCTGCTTATTATTCAGGCATAATCCACACAATTTGTTGAATACGTACAAAGAAGCTAGAATCTTTTGATTGAATGACAACGTGATCAATTTTAACATCCTTAACTTTTCCACGTATGTTTCCACGTACGGTTTCAATAACTACTTCTTTCCCCTTGACTGATTCAAGAGTCGCAAATACATAAGGATCGACTTGAGTTACCATATAAGGCGCTTCATAATTACGCTCGTCTTGTTCATAAGTCATCCGTTTATCGTCTCCTTTTTTCTATTGTCGTTTTAATGTATGCATCATTCTTTCAAACATGAACATTTATTAACGTACACACTTATGCTTTACATGGCTTGGTTCTAGTGAATATAATAAAACAAAAATGAAAAAAGGCAGGCTATTTATGAGCGAAGATTATGCATTTCGATTTCATATTAAAGACTCTTATCCAATAGACAAACCTGAGACAAAAGAAGCTTTTGTTTTCACAAAGATTAAAACAAAAGCGGGGGACATACTTTTTGAAGGAGATGTACGCGTGCACGTTACTTCCATTGGGGTATTTCCTGTAGTAAAAGATATTGCAAGTGCCGTATCAAATAAATCGCTTCGTCAGCTGTTAACTGCAGAAGTAAAGCGCTATGTTCGTCCTCACCGAAATTTTTTATAACTTTATCCAAACATTTGACCAAGAGGCCCTTCGTCTGCGATTATATCTTGAATATCATAAATAGAAATAGGAAAGTAAGGAATCCCATATGCATACGGTGCTAAATCATAGAGCTGATAAAATAACATAAGCGACTTATCGGCAATATAAAAGTCTTGATTTGGGTTAATTCCCGTATATTCTCCGAGAACCATAATGTCTCGTTCTTTAATCTGATTCTCCACGAGCTCAGATAAGCGTTTAACATAATTGCTGTCAGGCTTAAATAAATCCTTTAGTTTATATACCTTTCCATTCTTTGTATTAAAGGTGATAGGTACGACAACGGTTAATCCATGTGCACCACCTGAAAAAGCATAGTTTATGAGCGTTAAGCTCAGCACATCACGCTGATTGTTTTTCAATTCATAGTATCCTGTTTCGGTCGTATCAGGGTTTTCCCCGTACCCTTGTTGAACAATTAATTCGTTTGTTCGCTTTAAGAGCTTAGCGTTCATTTTATACTGAACTGCTTGATTAGCCATTCCATGAATGACCGGGTAAACCACGTCTAATTTTGGTTTCACGATGCGCTGAGAATATACAAGAAGCGGCAGCGTAATCAATTTTCTCATCTCCCTTTACACTTGGTTACATCTTAATGTATTCTCCTCACCATCATTATACGACAACAAGAAAGAGTTTGGGACATAACAAAATGATTGCTTCTAAAAGACGAACACTAGCTGTTCCCATCTCTTTGATTTGTCTCAACACGTTCGTTCCATTGCGCTACGGCCACTCGCTTTCCGCGGGGAGGAACCTGAGCTTCCTCGCTGCGCTGCGGGATCTCCGTTTTCCCTCTCTTTCCCGCAGGAGTCGAGTGTCCTACGCTCCATTCCACCCTGTTTCCAACATTGTTTTCACAATCAACCAAAAAACCTGAACGATTAAAAGTTATGAACTCTCAATCGTTCAGGTATAGTAGAGGCTGAACTACTTATGTCTCAGTCTCTTTCTTGTGTCTAGGGTTTCACTTTAAATTGTTAATTGTTTTCGCTGCATCAACTGTATTTTTCAATAGCATCGTAATCGTCATTGGACCAACACCTCCTGGTACTGGTGTAATATACCCTGCTACTTCTTTTGCTGGTTCATAATCAATATCACCAACAAGCTTTCCATTTTCCATCGTGTTCCCAACGTCAATAACGATAGCACCTGGCTTTAAGTCTTCTGCTTTCACTAAGCGTGGTCGACCAACAGCAGACACTAAAATATCAGCTTGCTTGATCATTGCTGATAGGTCTTTTGTGCGTGAATGAGCAATCGTTACCGTTGCATTTTCTTGAAGAAGAAGCATAGCAACCGGCTTTCCAACAATGTTACTGCGACCAATTACAACTGCATGTTTACCTGAAATCTCTTCACCTGAACGCTTGATCAGCTCAATGATTCCGTGTGGTGTACATGGGAGATAGCACTCGTCTCCAATCACCATATTTCCAACACTTACAGGGTGAAAACCGTCTACATCTTTTTTAGGAGAAATCGCGTTTAACACAGCTTTTTCATCAATATGATTTGGTAATGGCAGCTGTACTAAAATTCCATGTACAGCTTCACTTTCATTCAGCTGTTGAATTTCTTGTAATAATTCTTCTTGTGTAATGTTAACATCACGCTTAATTACTTCTGATGCCACGCCAATTTCTTCACATGCTTTTGCCTTAGCTTTCACATAAGAGTGTGAAGCTGGATTATCACCTACTAAGATAACTGTAAGTCCTGGTACAACACCTTGCTCTTTTAATTGTGCGACTTCTTCTTTTAAATCGGCACGTAATTCTGCTGCTACTTCCTTACCTTTAATAATCGTTGCTGTCATGTAAAACGGCTCCTTCCAAATCTTTATCTACGAATTATATTAAATAATCTAACACAAAAGTTCGTATTTTTTCAACATTTTTATAAAAAACTATTATTTTTTTATATATAATTCAAAAATAAACGGATAATATCTACAAAAAAACGTGTATGATATAAATCACACACGTCGCTTGCTCTATTCGTCATCTTCCATTAATCTTCCATAGATATGACTAACAATTACTTTTAACACTGTATAAGTTGGCAGTGCTAATAACAATCCTAAAAATCCAGCTACGCTACCCGCTATTAATAAAAGCAAAATCACGGTTACAGGATGAACGTCAAGCTTTCTTCCCATTACTTGAGGAGAAATTAAGTTACTTTCAATTTGTTGAATAATTAGTACGCCTAAAATAACGTAAAGCGCCATATACGGATCTTGAATTAATCCCATAATGACACCAGGAAGAGTCCCAATAAACGGTCCAATAAACGGAATAAGATTCGTAAATAATGCAATTAACGCTAACACAAGTGCATTATCTAACCCAATTAATAAATACCAAATATAAACGCAAACCCCAACGAACATACTGACAATAATTTGCCCTTGGATAAATGCACTCAATCCTGTATTTATCTTACTTAAAATTCCGTCGATATCATGACGATAGCGCTTTGGTGTCAAACGAACGATGCGCTTAGGTAAGTTTTCTCCATCTTTTAACATATAGAATAGTACAAACGGAACGGTAATAATGACAATAATTGTGCTTGTCAAAACGTCAAAAATCTTTAACGTACTTGTACCAATCGTCGTTGCCATATCCCCCACGTTCCCAAGTATATCAGTCAAGCGCTGCTCTAAATCAAACTTTGTTGCTTCTTCCGCAAAGCGAGCGGTGAACGGTGAATGTTGGAGATCTTTAATTAAATTCATCACGTCTTTCGCGAGCGTTGGTAGATAATTTGCTAAGGACAACAGCTGTTCTTGAATAATAGGATATAAAAATACGATTCCACCGGTTAGAAAACCAATGAATGAAAGAAAAACAAATAGAATCGCTAATGTTTTGGGGACCTTTGCTCTCATAATCAGTCGAACAATAGGGCTAAGTAAGTAATACAAAACCCCTGCGATTAAAATCGGAGCTAATATAGTTGTAATCATAACGCCAATCGGCTGTAAGATATACTGCACTTTTGACAGCATAAATAGAATTAATAATAATAATAAAATTCCTAATCCACTTTTAAAGAAACGCGGCATTTTCACACAATCTACTCCCTAATTTTATCTTAATTTATTTGTTAGCTTTACTAGTTTAAAGATTCACTCCTCCTTACACATGTATAAATATATGTATTTCGTATATACGTAAATACGAACTATATTTCATCTAGTTTCATATTTTTTTAAAATTTTCACATTGTACTTTATCATACCAAATTAACAGGAAAATTCAAGAAATTCGGTCTCATCATACACAAAAAAAGAGCTGGGACATAACCAAATGGTCCTTTTAACTTGTTTCCGGAATGAACAAAAAGATATCCGATCTATCAAAAGTCGTTAACTTCTAATAGTTCGGATATCTCGTTAGCTAAAATATTTATACCCCAGCATAAAATTTGTATAGAGGTTATGAAAAATCTTTATTATATTCCATATAAACTACTTGCGTAACCAGAAAATCTTCTACGCCGTGCTTACCATCCGCTCCTCCTAATCCAGATTGTCTCATACCAGCATGATAACCTTGCATGGCTTCAAAATTTTCTCTATTTACAAATGTCTCACCAAACTTTAATTCGTTTGCTGCTTTCATTGCCTCATGAATATTATCTGTATAGATTGATGAAGAAAGACCATATTTAGAGTCGTTCCCAAGCTCTATGGCTTTATCTAGGTCGTTATAAGTCATAATTGGCAGAACTGGCCCAAACACTTCTTCCTGCATGATTTCCATATCCTGCGTCACGTTCAATAAAACGGTAGGTTCGTAAAAATAACCTTTTTCTTTCTCTAAACGTTTGCCACCTGCTTGAATTTCCGCACCTTGCTTTACTGCATTTTCCACCATCTTTTCTACTGTTTCAAGGCGCTCTTTACTAACAAGCGGTCCCATTTCAACATTTTCATCTGTTAAAGGATTTCCAATTTTCACATTGGACATTTCCTGCGTCATCTTTTTAATAAATTCCTCCGCAACGTCTTCATGAACATAGACACGTTCAGCATTTGTACAAGCTTGACCTGCGTTTGTAAGACGAGATGTTTTAATGCTTTTAACCGCAACGTCTAGATTTGCATGCTTTGTTACGATGGCTGGCGCTTTCCCACCGAGCTCTAGGTTGACTTTGGTAATGTTTTTCGCTGCTGCTTCCATCACTTTTGTACCCGCCGGAACACTTCCAGTCATTGTGACAATGCCTACTTTCGGATTACTGGCCATCGCTGTACCAATTGTAGATCCTGTTCCTGTAATAAAATTATAAACTCCTGCGGGGAGCTCTTTCATGTGTGCAATAATTTTTGTAAATTCAGCAGCTGTGTTTGGTGTTTGTTGACTTGGTTTTAAAACGATGCTACAGCCGGTAATCAATGCTGTCGCTACTTTTCGCGCTAGAATAAACATCGGAAAATTCCACGGCACTATTCCTGCTACAACACCAATCGGACGCTTGTACAAAAAGATGTTTTCATTGCGTTGATCACTTGGAATAATTTCACCTTCAATGCGACGAGCCCATTCTGACATGTAGTAAAAGTACTCAATAGCAGTATCAATTTCTCCTTCAGCTTGATCTTTACTTTTCCCTTGTTCTTCCATAAGCAGCTCCACAAAACGTTCACGCTTTTCTTTTATTTGATTTCCAAGCTTTCGAACCACTTTCCCTCTCTCTGCAGAAGGAACCTTCTCCCACTTTTTTTGTGCTTCGTATGCCGCATCGATTGCTTTGTTTGCATCTTCTTCTGTACCCTTATAAATTTTCGAAATAACTTCTTCTGTAGAAGGGTTTACTACTTCAATCAATTCACTCGATGTTGAGTCTGTATACTGTCCGTTAATATACAATTTATGCGTCATCATTTCAGGCCCACTCCTCGTTATTCATTAAATAGTTAGTATGTTCTTATTGTGTATCTTCCACTCTTTCTGAATTTTAAACATAAAAAAGCAGGGAAGGTATTAAACCTATCCCTGCGTTGTTAATGGATTCATAAATTGCTTTGTTTTTAAATTCGTTATTTTATAAGGTTCAGTAGGTGCGTGAACAAAGTGACTTTCAGGCGGTTCGACCTTTTCCTCTACCCATTGAATAAGCAGCTCGAACGCCTGATATACGTATGGAAGCATGGGTTGAAGCTTACGATTGGGATCCACATGCTCATTCCAAACAAGCCCATCAATATGATTTCCATTTTCAATTACGTAATGACGGTGCCATTTAGCTTTACCTGTTTTTTTTACTAGCTGTTCATAAGGATAAGCATGTACGCGCGGGAAAATAAGGGTATCATATGCTGCCGTTACGCTAATTAAAGGCGCGGTAAGGTCTCCTGTGTTTTCAATTTCTTTCACTTTTTCTTTAACCTTCTTTGGGCGCTTTGCATAACTATACTGTTCAAAGATATCATCACGGGAACGGTCGCGGATACCTTGCTCATTCAAAGCTAAATATTCAGGCCACTGCAGTCTTTTAGGCGCATGAGAATCAAAATGATCTCGGTAAATATTAAGCGTTAAAAACCAATAATATTGATCGTGGTAAGGCCACAAAAATTCGGTTCCTTTAGGTAATCCAGCTTCATATAAAGAATTGACTGCTGCCAAGTTCCCACCATATAGAGCAGCCTTTGCTGACTGAACAACAGTTGTAAGAGATGTAATCAAGTTAGGCTCTTCTGCTCTCCAGAGTACACCTTCCCACTCTACAGCTCCGTTAAAAAGCTTAGGCTCACCGTTTTTCCCGTCGTTTTCTATCGCATACCGAATAACGTAGCCACCATTTGAAATGCCAAGACCATATGTCGGAATCTCAGATGCTACTTGATCCGTCTTACGGTGCGTAAATAAGTATTCTTGAGCATAGCGTACCGTCGCACGAAATTGCCTATTCCATTTAGCAATAGAGGCACATTCTACTGATAGGGCATTTTTTGCTTTTGCAAACGGATCACCTTCTTGCTCCTCTCCAGGTGTCCCTTTATCAGAAGCTACAAACGCATATCCTTTAGCTAGTACGTAGTCACTAAACAATAAATCGGTTGACGTTTCGCCTCGCGTAGCCGGAATACCAGCAGCCACTAGCTTTCCATTCCAATTATCAGGAATTCGCAGAACGATATTCCCATCTTCTACTCTATCTTTGACCTGAACTCCCGTAATCCCTTGAGGTTGATACATATGATACCATCCTGTTTTTTCTTGTTCGCTCCCCCAGGAAACAGGTGCTAAACCGCTATTTCCATCAACGGTTGCCGCTGCAAGCTGAGCGGGGTTTTTCGTTGTCAACCAGTTGTCATTTTTTCCATCAAATACTTGGACATTCACACTATCAATCTCCCGTCATATTTATATGTTATGGATGATTATCTAGGTGAAAACACTATAGTTAAATTTTACCTCTTCCATCATAAAAAGTATAGGTAAAGATTATAGAGGTGGGATAAAGATGATAAACGCTTGGGAACTAAGACTTACTTTTATAAACCCCGCTGCTCAGTCGTATGAAACATGGATAGTATCTGAGTTTGACCTTATTAAAAAACAAAACGTTATATCATACAAAAATCAATGTGCTTCTATACTCGGCTCGTTCACTGTTCCTTCCAATGAGATAACGCCGCTAAAAACTGCAATTGAAGTTGACTTACTAAAAATATTTGATTGCTATTATAGTAGCTTACCCGCTAAAGAAACCTTTCTTGATACACCTATTTATATTAACGTTTTAACAAAAGATTCAGCTTATAGTACATGGAAGTACTTTAAAACACCTCGATATTACTTAGAAAAACTTCACCAGTACACCAACCATCCCGTTTACTAATTGATAAACAATCATTTAATTTATACTAATTGAAAGCGAGTGAAATGGATGTATTATTACCATTGGAGCTACCCAGACTATACTCCAAACTATCATACAATGCCTCAATACACCTACGCTGTACCAACAATCAATACGTCTTACGAAGAACCATATCGATATGACGAGAGTCAGTATGCATACTTGCCTCATCAAGCTGAATTCATACGCGCTACTAAAGACGTAGACCGCGTGATGAAAATCTTAAAAAGGCAATATCGAAGTATCTATCGCGAAGCACAGCGTGGAGGCATGGACGATAAACTAACAGAATATTTGTTTCGTTCAATTGTAAGATTTGTAGATGATAACTATAGTAGCTTTACAGGAACGATTAATCAAAAAGTTGAAAAAGCGTACCGACAGCTTCAACGAAAAGAGCCGTGGATTTTTGAGCTTATGACGTTATACAGCGTGTCCCCTGCTTCACAAGCTCGCATCACCACAACTGTTTTAACCGTCGCTTTCGAGCATCTCCGCAAGAATCCTGGACCTGGCGCACCTAACCCACGCTAAAAAGAGGACTACAGTGTAGTCCTCTTTTTAAACGTTATGGCAGTACAGTAGCTCCCATTAAGTAATGATCTACTTGTTTTGCTACTTCGCGCCCTTCATGAATAGCCCATACAATCAGGCTCTGACCACGACGTGCGTCTCCAGCAGCAAATACCCCTTCAACATTTGTTGTATATTTACCGTACGCTGCAGCCACTTTGTTATTTTTCGTTTCAACACCTAACTGCTCAAGCACAGGTTGCTCAGGCCCCTCAAAGCCAATTGCGATAAAGACAAGCTGAGCTGGCCAAACTTTTTCTGTTCCTGGAATTTCGTTAAATGTATAACGACCGCTTTCATCAACAAGCTTCTCCATTTGAATTGTATGAAGCTCCTTTAAGTTGCCATTTTCATCAGCCACGATTTTTTTTGTTTGAATTGAATACTCTCTCGGATCATCTCCGAACTTTGCTTGAGCTTCTTCATATGCATATTCAAGGTTAAATACTTGAGGGTACTCTGGCCACATGTTATCAGATGTACGTTCTGTTGGAAGCTGAGGATGCTTACCAAATTGAACGACGCTACGACACCCCTGACGTAATGCTGTTGCTACACAGTCTGCTCCTGTGTCCCCTCCTCCAATAACAATTACATCTTTACCTTTAGCATCAATGTACTGACCATCTTTGAAATTGGAATCTAACATACTTTTTGTTGTCGTTGTTAAATAGTTCATCGCAAAATGAATGCCTTTTGCTTCTCTACCCTCAATGACTAAATTACGCTGCTTTTGAGCACCTGTACAAAGGATAACCGCATCGTATTGCTCTTGAAGTTCCTCGCGCGTCACATCTTTACCAACTTCTGTATTTGTGACAAAATCAATACCTTCTTGCGTTAGTAAGCGAATTCTTCTTGCGACTACCTCTTTATCAAGCTTCATATTCGGAATACCATAAGTTAACAAACCGCCAGGACGATCTGCACGTTCATATACAGTGACTGAGTGTCCAGCTTGGTTTAACTGATCTGCACTCGCTAAACCTGCTGGCCCTGAACCGATAATTGCTATCTTTTTACCTGTGCGCTTCTCTGGGATACGTGGTGTAATCCAACCGTTTTCAAACCCTTTATCAATAATTGCTCGTTCAATATTTTTAATTGAAACCGCAGGATCTGAAATAGCTAATGTACAAGACCCCTCACAAGGCGCTGGACAAACGCGCCCTGTGAATTCAGGAAAGTTATTTGTTTTCATTAAACGATCAAGCGCTTCTTTCCACTGACCTCTATATACTAAATCGTTCCATTCTGGAATCAAATTATAAATTGGACAGCCCGATGTAAAAGCGTTAATATCCATCCCCATATGACAAAATGGAGTTGCACAATCCATACATCGTGCTCCTTGTCGACTCAGTGCTTCATCAGATAAAGGAGCAGCATATTCGTTCCAGTCACTTAAACGTTTTAAAGGATCTCTTTCTTTGCCTTTTTCACGTTTAATTTCCATAAATCCTGTTGGTTTTCCCATTTTACTCTCCCCTTTCTTACTGAGCTACTGCTTCTTGTTGTTTTGAAATTGACTTTTTTTCTTGCTGTGCATTTTCTTCAAACGCGCTCATGATTGCTTCCTCTTCAGAAAGCCCCGCTTCTTTTTGTTCTTCAATTCGAGTAATCATACGCTTATAGTCATTTGGAATAACTTTTACAAACTTACTGCTCATTTGTGACCAGTTTTCTAAAATAAACGCTGCTTTTTGGCTATCTGTATATTCAAGGTGACGCTCAATCATCGCTTTTACTTCGTCAGCTTCTTGAGCTTCTAAACCTTCAAAACCAATCATTTCTTGGTTACATAGTTTCTTAAATTCTGCTTTATCATCTGCTAGTACGTATGCAATACCACCTGACATACCTGCACCGAAGTTTTTACCAACAGTTCCCAGAACAACAACTCGACCGCCTGTCATATACTCACAGCCGTGATCACCGATACCTTCTACCACAACATGCGCACCGCTGTTACGAACTGCAAATCGCTCACCTGCTCTGCCACTTACATACGCTTCACCACTTGTCGCACCGATAAACGCAACATTTCCAACAATAACATTATCACCTGAAACGATAGTGGATTGCTTTGGCGCAGATACTGTAATCTTTCCACCTGACAAGCCTTTACCGATATAATCGTTGGCATCTCCTGTTAAATGAAGCGTCATACCAGTTGGAATAAATGCTCCAAAACTTTGACCAGCTGAACCTGAGAAGCGAAGCGTAATCGTATCCTCAGCCAATCCTTTCTCACCATAACGCTTGGTGATTTCACTACCAACAACGGTACCTACCACTCGGTTTGTATTGTGAATATCTAACGAAAGATCCACTTGATATTGCTCTTCAATCGCTTGCTGTACAGCAGGTAAGATTTTTTGCACATCTAGAGACTGGTCAATTTTATGATTTTGCGGCGTCTTAAACGTACGAACACCCTCTACCTGATGTAAAAGTGTTGTCAAATCTAAATGCTGCGCTTTCCAATGTGACTGTGCACGTTCACTAACATGCAGCACATCTGTACGTCCAACCATCTCTTCTACCGTTCTGAATCCTAACTCTGCCATAATTTCACGAACTTCTTGTGCAACAAAGCGCATATAGTTTACGATATGATCTGGCTCACCTAAGAACTTTTTACGAAGCTCTGGATTTTGTGTTGCTACGCCAACAGGACATGTATCTAAATGACAAGCACGCATCATGATGCAACCTAATACAATTAGCGGAGCCGTAGCAAATCCGTACTCTTCTGCACCTAAAAGTGCTGCCATAACAACATCTTTTCCTGTCATTAGCTTTCCGTCTGTTTCTAGCACTACTTTCTCGCGAAGACCGTTTAACATTAACGTTTGGTGAGCTTCTGCTAAACCTAGCTCCCAAGGTAGGCCCGTATGTTTAATACTGGTTTTTGGTGATGCACCTGTTCCACCGTCGTATCCACTAATAACAATTACATCTGCCACACCTTTTGCAACACCAGCTGCAATCGTCCCAACACCTGCTTTTGATACAAGCTTAACGCTAATACGAGCGTTACGGTTGGCATTTTTCAAGTCATGAATAAGCTGAGCTAAGTCTTCAATTGAATAAATATCATGATGTGGCGGAGGAGAGATTAAGCCTACTCCCGGAGTAGATCCACGTACATCTGCAACCCATGGGTATACTTTGTTCCCAGGCAGCTGTCCACCTTCTCCTGGCTTAGCGCCTTGAGCCATTTTAATTTGCAACTCATCAGCATTCACTAAATAGTGACTTTTCACACCAAATCGCCCTGATGCAATTTGTTTAATGGCACTGCGACGGTTATCACCGTTTTCATCAAGCTCATAACGTCTTGGATTTTCTCCACCTTCACCACTATTGCTTCTAGCACCTAATTTATTCATCGCAATTGCTAATGCTTCGTGTGCTTCTTCACTCAAAGAACCAAACGACATAGCACCTGATTTAAATCGCTTGACAATAGAATCCACAGATTCTACTTCATCGATTGAAAGAGCTGGGCGTTCTTGTTTAAAGGCAAAAAGGTTACGTAAGAACCCGATACGCTCTTCGTTTGCAGCTTCTGAAAACTGCTTAAATAAATCATAGTCACCTTTTCGACAAGCCCATTGTAAGGTATGAATCGTTTTCGGGTTAAACGCATGATGCTCACCTGTTTTTCGCCATTGGAAGTCACTTCCTGACTCTAAAGTCTGTTCGTACGCTTCAGCATAAGCTGCTTCGTGTCGTGTGCGCGCTTCTTTTCCAATGACATCTAAGCCAATTCCTCCTAACTGAGATGCTGTACCTGTAAAGTAAGCTGCAATAACTTCTTCACCGATTCCAACTGCTTCAAAAATTTGAGCTCCTCGGTAACTTTGCACAGTAGAAATCCCCATTTTAGACATTACTTTTACAACGCCTTCGGTAACTGCTTTTACATATTTCGTTACTGCTACTTGATAAGAAGTTTTTAAATTGCCAGCTGCAATTTCATAATCATACGTTGCAAACGCTAAATAAGGATTAATTGCATCTGCTCCATAACCAATTAAAGCTGCAAAATGATGAACTTCACGAACTTCTCCAGATTCAATAACTAAGCTGACTTTTGTACGACTACCACGACGAATTAAATGCTGGTGAAGAGCACTTGCAACTAATAAAATTGGCATTGGTGCACGGTTTGCATTAATCTCTCGATCACTTAAGATTAAAATACTAGCACCCTCTACGATTGCTTTTTCTGCATCGTTAAATAAATCTTCTAAAGATGCTTTCAAATCATCCTTAAATACCGTTGAAAGAACAGCACTCTTGAAACCTTTAATGCTATCTTCTTTTAATGTTTGAAGCTGTCCATTCGTTAACACTGGTGTTTCTAGCTGGATGCGACGACTATTTTCTTTTGTTGGGTGTAGCAAATTGCCCTCTGCACCTAGCAGCGTCATTGTTGACGTCACCAGCTGCTCACGAATTGCATCAATCGGTGGGTTCGTTACTTGTGCAAACAACTGTTTAAAATAGTTGAATAAGGACTGAGGACGATCTGAAAGAACTGCAAGTGGCGTATCATTCCCCATTGAACCTAACGGATCTTTTCCTTCGTTCACAACCGGCAGTAAATATTTATGAATATCTTCATACGTATAGCCAAACGCTTTTTGACGAACAACTAAGTCATCAAAAGATTCTGGCTTTTCATCAGCTGAAGCAGCTAACTTTACCATCTGCTCATCTAACCACTGCTGATACGGTTCCGCTTGCGCCATTTCAGCTTTAATTTCTTCATCTGAAATGATGCGTCCTTCTTCTAAATCAATTAACAACATTTTCCCTGGGCTTAAACGCTCTTTATAAAGAACATTGTCCTCTTCTACTGGAATAACCCCTACTTCAGAAGAAAGGATAATATAGTCATCTTTTGTCACATAATAACGCGCTGGACGCAATCCATTTCTATCTAAAATTGCACCAATTTGTTTTCCATCAGTGAATGAAATAGCAGTCGGTCCATCCCACGGCTCCATAAGAGCACTATGGTATTCATAAAATGCGCGCTTCTCATCAGACATATGAGGATTTTCAGTCCAAGGTTCTGGAATCATCATCATTGCAGCATGCGCTGGCTTTCTACCTGCTAACACAAAGAATTCAAGCGCATTATCTAGAATGGACGAATCGCTACCTTCACTATCTAAAATTGGCAGTATTTTATGAAGATCTGAACCAAAAGCTTCTGATACGAACTGCTGCTCACGTGCTTTCATCCAATTTTGATTTCCACGAAGCGTATTAATTTCTCCATTGTGAATTAAATAACGGTTTGGATGCGCGCGCTCCCAGCTTGGAAACGTATTTGTACTAAAGCGTGAGTGTACTAAAGCAAAAGGAGATGTAAAGTTTTCATCTTGTAGGTCAAGATAAAATGCATCTACTTGCTCTGGTGTTAATAAACCTTTATAAACAATCGTTCTGCTAGATAAGCTTGAGAAGTAAACGCGATTTTTACGCTCTGCTGCCCAATATTCAGCTTGTTTACGAATAATATATAGTTTGCGTTCAAACGCTAAATCATCTGTAATACTTTCATCTGCACCAATAAATACTTGGCGCACGTGCGGACAGCTTTCCTTTGCTACTTTTCCGATTTTTCCGACATTTGTTGGTACAGTTCTCCAGCCTACAAGCGTTTGTCCTTCTTGTTCAATTAAAGCATTGATATACCCTTCAATTTCTTTTTGTTCTTGCTCATTATTTGAGAAAAAGATCATACCTACACCGTAGCGACCTTTTTGAGGTAATGAAAAATCAGTACATGCTTTTGTGAAAAAGTCATGTGGAATTTGAACCATTAGTCCCGCTCCATCACCCGTTAGCGGATCACTTCCTTGACCACCGCGATGATCGAGTTGACAAAGCATATTTAGTCCTTTTTTTACGATGTCGTGCGATGCCACTCCTTTTAAGTGTGCATATAATCCGATTCCGCATGCATCGTGCTCAAACTCAGGACGGTAGAGACCTTGAGCTTTCGGCATTTGATTGTATGTCATATTTTTCTCCCCCGTTCGTTTTCTTTATCTATTTATTAAGACCACTTGTTTATATTTTAAGTTTTCAAATTAATATAAACAATATATAATTTAGATGAAACCAATCTCATTTTGATATATAGAAAAGGAGTAAGCCGATGGAACTTAGACAATTACGCTATTTTATGGAAGTTGCCAGACGTGAGCACGTATCTGAAGCAGCTGAACATTTACATGTTGCGCAGTCTGCTATCAGTCGACAAATTGCCAACTTAGAAGATGAACTGGGCGTGGAGTTATTTCAAAGAGAAGGAAGAAATGTAAAGTTAACGTCGATTGGAAAGCTGTTTCTAGAACATACAGAAACGGCCATGAAAGCAATTGATTACGCAAAGGAACAAGTGGATGAATATTTAGATCCTGAGCGAGGAACGATTAAAATTGGATTTCCTACCAGTCTATCAAGTCATCTATTGCCTACGATTATATCTGCGTTTAAAGAGAATCACCCAAACGTCGCTTTTCATTTAAGACAAGGGTCTTATAAATTTCTAATTGAATCCGTTAAGAAGCGGGATATTAATATTGCGTTTTTAGGCCCTGTACCAGTAGACGATGAAGATATTGAAGGGCACATTTTATTTACAGAAAAGATACTGGCACTTGTTCCTTCAAGTCATCCTTTAGCAACACAGGAAAATTTACGCCTCCGCGATTTACGTAACGAAGATTTCGTTTTATTCCCAAATGGATTTGTGCTTCGTAAGATTGCCGTAGATGCTTGTAAGCAAGCTGGGTTTATGCCAAATATCTCATCTGAAGGTGAAGATTTAGACGCAATTAAAGGGCTAGTCTCTGCAGGTATGGGAATTACACTTTTACCTGAAAGCACCGTTTCTGAAACAACGCCCAGGTTTACAACAAAGATTCCTATTCACACACCTGAAGTAAAACGAACAGTCGGAATGATTATTCCAAGAAACCGAAATTTAGCACCTTCTGATCAAATTTTTTATGAGTTTGTTAAATCCTTTTTCGCTATGTTAGAACAGTATAAATGAAGAAACTCTTCATTTATACTGTTCTATTTTATATATGCTTAAAAAATATTAAGTAGTTCGTTTACCATTAAGACAATAAACAATAAAATACAGACAGCTAGCATGATGTTATTCCATAACGGATTACGATACTGTTTTTCTACTCGCTTTGAATTTAAAAGCCAAAGTAGCGACAGAGCTAAAAATGGCATAAATAACGCTCCTAACGCCCCGTATGCCATAATAAGGCCAACAGGCTTTCCAATAAACAATAAAAGCATGGAAGGAAATGTTAACCAGATTAAATACGCACGGTATGGTTTGGTTTTCTCCACGACGACCCCTGGATTTTTCGCCTCTTTTTTCATAATGCGAACAAAATCAGCAAATAGATATGGTACACCGTTCCATACCCCTAACAATGACGTAAAGGAAGCTGCCCAAAAACCGATTAAAAACAGCCAGCGCATCGGTTCATTAAAGCGCTCGCCTAGCATACTCGATAACTGAATAAGACCTTGTTCACCACTCAACGTTATGCCTGTCCCAAATAAAAACTCCGCTCCTACTACGAGAAGAGACAGCGTAAAGATAGCGGTTACAATATAAGCAACAGCTGAATCAAGGCGCATAATTGAAATCCACGAACGATGGTTCCAGCCTTTTTCACGAATCCAGTATCCGTAAGAAGCCATTGTAATAGAACCACCTACTCCTCCAATTAAAGCTAGAGCGTTCATCAGCGATCCTTCAGGTACTTTTGGTACCATGCCTCCAGCAAGTGCTGTTAAATTTGGAGATAGTAATATGGCAGTGCCTACAACCGTAACAAACATGATGCCAACAAAAACAGTCATTAGCTTTTCAACCAATGCATATCTCCCATTCCAAACTAATAAAAAACCAATAAGTGCATGAATAATAGCCCAAGCCCAAAGCGGGAGCTGAGGAAATAACGCATGCATGGCTAAGGCACATGATGATGAAACAGCAGCTCCAAATACAAACCCCCAAAGGACTGAATACACTCCAAAATAGCTGGTAGCCCATTTCCCCATTGAATTCCAGCCTTCTAAAATAGTTTGTCCAGTTGACAATTGCCATCTTCCTACGCCTTCATTTAAGTAGTACTTTAAAATGGCCCCTACTACAATAGCCCATGCGAACGTCATCCCAAGCGTCGCCCCCGCTACTAATGCGGCTACTAAATCCCCTGCTCCTACACCCGTTGCAGCCGTAATCAATCCCGGACCTACTTTTGAAAGTCGACTCCTCAGCCGAGTAGGTGCTTCATTCGTATGTAATTCTACAGTCATACAATTCCCTCCTTTGTTTTACTAGACTCTCGTTATCTATTATACTATTTTTTGTAAATTTTAGAAAGTTTAGATTTTTCAACCCTTTCGATACTTTATTTATCATTGACGCTTTTTTCTTTTTTCTACTATACTGAAATGATGAACTCTTAATGAAACAAGGTGAATCTATGGACTTTAAAATTAATTTCTTATCATTTTACGTCATCCAAGTAGATGGTAAAGACGAGCAAGCAGACAAACGCTACAAGCATTTTCAAACGCTGAATACAGAAGAATACGAAGAAAGCTCAATTAAAGACTTCTTAGACGGTGAGTTTAAAAAAATTGTTAAACGTAAGGTTGAACGCCATCCAAAAGCTGAACAAGTTCCTACAAAGCTTGGTTACTTTGTCACGGAACCTGGGCACGCATTAGATTCTAATCCTAACTATAATTTATTTCATCGCACGCGCTTTGCAACGGCAAAGGAGGAATTTGAGGAAAATAGCGAACAGTTTATTCACGCATATTTAGATACCGCAGCTGTACGAGGCGGTGCTTTTTTAGTTATATCCGCTGTACCGCGCAAATATTTCGATCAGGCGTTTGTATTTATTTTAAAATGTGATTTTGAGCCCAAAGTTGCCTCAATCACCGATGAATCAACGCTCATTCGCCATGTCGAAATGGCCATTACAACCAAGAACATGAAGTCTATTCAATACCCATACATGCCTGAAGAAGGCATGGTCGAAGAAAGCGAACTTGTCATCCACCAAGCGTCTCACGCTCGTTACTTTGAAGACTTCTTGAAATTTATTGACTACAACGAGCCGATGCCTGAGATTATGAAAACACAAGTGATGGATATGGTGCGTGAACACGTCAGCGAAACGTTTGAAGCAGAAAGCGTAGAACTTGAACAGTTTGAGTCGGACATGGAACTGTGGGCAACAAGTGAAAAGCGTGAGCTTCAAGAACGTTTGGATACCCATCAAGTTATGGAAGCTGCTGCTCATATCGTCGAGCATACGCCTGATGCCGAGCTTAAAATGAAGCTTGGCGAAACGGAGATTAAAGGACTGTTAGCGGATTTCGGGGAAAATATTCACTTAGCGAAAGTGAACGGACGCTACGTGGCGTTAATTGAAGCAGAATCGATTTTGTTTGAAAAAGGCGCGTCTCCGATTGAGTTTCATAAGCCTGGGGATTTGCACGGGATTATTGAGAAAATCAGCAGTAAGCGCTGGGAAGAATGAGCCAAAAATAATAAACGGACGCATCTATTTTTTACTTTACTTGCAATACTGAACTGTTTCTGTTATTCTTAAGAAGAATTATTTTTGTTCGGTAAGGATTGACAAGTTAACAACTTTCGTCTGAAGATTTGAGCAAGAATAGTAACACAATGTGTGCAAAGCACACGAGGAGGCAACAACAATGGAACAAGGTAAAGTAAAATGGTTTAACGCAGAAAAAGGTTTTGGATTCATCGAGCGCGAAAACGGAGACGATGTATTCGTACATTTCTCAGCAATCCAAAGCGAAGGTTTCAAATCTTTAGATGAAGGTCAAGCTGTAACTTTTGAAGTAGAGCAAGGTCAACGTGGACCTCAAGCTACTAACGTTCAAAAAGCGTAATTAATACGGACATCTATGTACAGACTCTACTTGTAGAGTCTGTTTTTAATTTACATTGAAATTTGGACATAATAAAAACCCTACTCACGAATGAATAGGGAACATCAAAACACAGATAGTAACTGGTAAAGAAAATGGTAAACTTAGTATAGCATAGTATTCTTATAATACCTAATTTTTTATTACACATCTCATGATAATCAGTAACTAGCCATCCACTGCGATATCCGCCCTCTCCCTCTTTCTCCTCGTCTTAACTTTCACTTATTTGTACAGTTACAATAATTTGTTTACATTCTACTTTAAATATTCTCAAAATACAGTATTTTAAGCTCATGCCTTTTTTAACTAATGGCACATTAAACAAACAATCACTACTTTAGACTCAACTGTAAGAGCTATTTCAGATGGCTCAATAGAAAATGCAGATACAAGCTTTTGGGACACGCTTGCCTCCCAAACAACTCGCCCTTCTGGAAAAGACGAGTAATAAAAATTATCACAGGAAAGCGACTGATAGGCTCTTTCCTTTTTTTCTATTTATAACAATTGTACCCTTTTCCCTTTGCTGAACTATTGATGAAAAGCCTTAGCTCCTACCTCTCCTCTCACCTTTTGCTTCCATTGCTCTATTTTTAAGTGTGATATAGCACAAAACACTCTCCCATTCTAAGTAAACATGATGAAACAATAGAAATGTTCAAAAAACATTGACTATCTTTTCTTTTGTTGATATGATTTTTCTATTGGTTTTTGAGCCAATGTTAAATTGAATATTCCCCAAGCAATGATTGTTGTGGATAACACTACAACAGGAGCAGCTTCTGGAGAGACCGCTTAGGCGGCGCCGAAGGATTCACAATCTCAGGCAAAAGGACAGAAGAGTAACGATACATACGTATGTTATTCGATGACCTATTCGAGATTGGATTCTTCCAATCTCTTTTTTTATTTTCTATATTATTTTTGAGGTGATTATTATGCAACAAAAGCGCGCTGTGGTTAGCGTAATTGGACAAGATCAAGTAGGGATTATTTCAAGCGTCACAACTGTCTTATCAAATCAAGGTGTTAACATCCTCGATATTAGTCAGACAATATTACAAGATTTCTTTACGATGATGATGATTGTCGATGTATCAGCTATTGAACTAAACTCGCTACAACATTCTTTAAATAACGTTAGCGAAGAGCTTGGTTTAAAAATTCACGTGCAGCTTGAAGAAACGTTTCAAGCTATGCATCGCGTATAAAAGGAGGAATAAATATGAGTATTGCTTTAACAGAAATGATGGAAACCATCCGAATGGTTCAAATGGAGAACCTCGATATCCGTACAGTAACAATGGGTATCAGTTTAAGAGACTGTGCTGATTCTAACTTTGAAACAATGAATCAAAATGTCTACAACAAAATTGTTTCATATGCAGGTGAATTAAAAGAAACTGCTGAACAGGTTGAAAAAGAATATGGAATTCCAATTGTAAATAAGCGTATTTCAATTACTCCTATCGCAGAGATTTTAGGTCATGCAACGGTTGAACAAACAATCACGCTCGCTAAAACATTAGACCGTGCTGCACAACAGGTTGGTGTCGATTTTATCGGAGGCTTCTCAGCTCTTATTCATAAAGGAATTTCAAAGAGTGATCAAACGTTGCTAGACGCGTTACCTGAAGCTCTTAGCGTAACAGAACGCGTTTGTTCTTCAATCTCAGTAGCCACCACTCGTACCGGTATTAATATGGATGCTGTAAAACAGCTCGGCGTTATTATTAAAGAAGCGGCTAACCGTACAAAAGATCGTGATGGCATTGCTTGCGCCAAGCTGGTTGTGTTCTGTAACCCTGTTGAAGATAATCCATTTATGGCCGGGGCTTTTCACGGCTCAGGTGAAGGTGAAGTGGTCTTAAACGTAGGTGTTAGTGGCCCTGGTGTTGTTTTAAATGCACTAAAACG
Organism: Priestia sp. FSL W8-0001; assembly: GCF_038050335.1. Classification (NCBI taxonomy): domain Bacteria; kingdom Bacillati; phylum Bacillota; class Bacilli; order Caryophanales; family Bacillaceae; genus Priestia; species Priestia sp. FSL W8-0001. The sequence continues at coordinate 1,655,349 of NZ_JBBPAL010000001.1, read as the reverse complement.
TCATCCTAATGCTGATTTAGGTGAGGTATCTGAAGTAATTAAAAAGACGGTATTTAAAATTACGCGCGCTGGTGAGTTAATTGGACGCGTAGTGGCTGAACGACTAAACGTTCCCTTTGGCATCATGGATTTATCACTGGCTCCTACTAATGCTATTAACGACAGCGTTGCTGAAATTTTAGAAGAAATTGGGTTAGAACGTGTGGGTACTCATGGTACAATTGCTGCGTTAGCACTTATGAACGATGCTGTGAAAAAAGGAGGCGCAATGGCTAGCTCTTACGTTGGTGGTCTAAGTGGGGCTTTTATTCCGGTCAGTGAAGATAACGGGATGATTAAAGGTATTACCGACGGTTCTCTAAATCTATCAAAACTTGAAGCGATGACCTGCGTATGTTCTGTTGGTTTAGATATGATTGCTTTAACAGGAGATGTTAGTCCTGCTACGCTTTCAGGAATGATTGCTGATGAAGCGGCAATTGGAATGATTAACAAAAAAACAACCGCAGTACGCGTTATCCCTGTTCCCGGTAAAAGTGAAGGTGAAATGGTAGAATTCGGTGGTCTTCTAGGACGAGCTCCAGTCATGGGTGTTAACCCTTATAGCTCTGAGCGATTAGTAAATCGCGGTGGACGAATTCCTGCTCCCCTACAAGCATTGATTAATTAAGTAAAAAGAGTCAGCGTAATCATTACTCTTCACGCTGACTCTCTTTATACACTTGCAGACAAGATTTGCAAATGCAAGAATGACTAGATTTTGCTTTTAACGCATCTGGAAACTCTTCTTCTGCGCACCAGCAAGTAAACTCTTCTTCTTTTAAAACATGCTGACATCCATTCTTTTTTCCACACAGTGGACAGGTTATGTTAATCATAACTCACTCTTTCTTTACATCCCAATGTGTAGCTTTATCAAAGATCGGCTTCCATATGCGCTCCGGTAAATAGCCAACTCCGTAGGAAGAACCAAGACCCATTGTTGATACAATAAGATGACGACATCCTTTTTCCCAAAACCTGCTGCTTGCTTTCACCTTTACATCCTGAATCTTTCTGCGCTGCATAACCGTTGTTTTTCGAGTAATAAACTGCGATCGAATACTTAAAAATTCATGGGTCATCGCTACGCCTCCTTGGTGATATCCAAACCATGTTAACAACGAAGTAGCTAACAAAATGACAACCACTCCCCACACAAGCTGAACTTTCCAAAAGCTGATTGCTACTGCTGCAATGCAAGCTGTAATGAAGACATATGATAGCTTATACCATACATAATTGCGCACTACGTTTGGCTTAAACTCAAGGTAACGATAAGTAGGAAGATACTCTGAAAAAACCTCCGTTATTTCCTTTTGTTTTAAAAATGGGTGTAAATACACTTTTTGCTCTAAATCAGAAGTTACGACTTTTAACGAAATGGCTCCCCAACCAAATAAACGCTGAAGCAAACCTTCTTCAACTGTAACCGCCTTAATTTTTTCAAAAGGAATCGTAAGCGAGCTTTTGTTTAATAGCCCGTATTGAACTTGAAGGTGCTTTTCATAGCGCTCCACCATAAAATTACCAAAGCGGATTACGTACAAGATAATAGAAAGTATATATGCTATGCATAAAATAAAAAATACTAATATGATAATAGCTAATATAGACTGCGTAACAATCTGTTCATAAGCATCTTGAATCCACGGGTTGATTAAGTCATCCACGTATTCGTATAGTACACCCAGTCCAGCAAAGATATAGCCAAAGTTCGCCGATAGCGCAGCAGCAATCACTAAGCGACTGGTGGGCACCTTTAATGTTTTAATGATTTGTTTTCTTTCAGGACTCTCTTCTACTGAAAAAGACTCCCCTGCTTGCAGCATTGTTTTTAACTCATGGGCGTCTTTCATTAAAACACCTGGTAAATCGACTTCTGCACCCATTCCTGTTCCACCTGCTGTTTCAATACGAAGCCGTGCCAGTTTAACTAGGCGAAACAGAAAAGGCTGATCAATTTGAATCGATTGAATACGCGTTCGTTGGATAAAACTATTTTCTTTTTTAAAGACTCCTTTTTTAATTCGAATTTCTTTTTCTGTAACTTCGTAGCGAAATGTTTGCCATTTAACAAATGCAAAAAACAAGCTGATACCTATAATAATTAAACCAACCCACCAGTATGTCAGTACTTTATCTCGCTGAAGAATGATTAAAAATGCAAATGGTAAAATATTGTCTTTTATGTACTTTGCAGCTTGAACAATAACGGCAAGTGGGTGCAGCTTTTTATTCATATTCGTCCTTCACCTCTGCCATCTTTGCGATTGTTTCGCGTAAATTATTTGCGTCTTCTGATTGTAGTGCCGGAAATTCAAGAAATCCTGCAGCTGTTACAACATTAATTGAAGCCAGACCGTATTTACGCAAAATTGGCCCCGTTGATGTTTCCACATGTTGAACCTTCACAATCGGCACTTTTGTATGATTCCAGATAAACAAACCTTTTTGTACTTCGATATGCGTCTCTGTTAGTTGATACGAATACACTTTCATGTAAATGCTCGGAGCGATGACAACATAAACAATAAAGCTAACGATTAGCAGAGCTCCAGAAACCCAAAAAATCCAGATCCACCAATTAAAAAAATAGACAAGAACATAATAACCAATCGTTCCTGCTAACCACAATATATGTGGCAATAATGCTTGAATTCTCATTGCGGTTTTTGCTTCGGAAGGTAGCTTCCCCTGTAAATGTGTAATTTCCATATGTATATCCTCTCAATTCATGTATTCTTTCTTCTTAAACGCTTGAGCTGCCCAAAAAGTTTCAATAATATGTATTTTTTCATATTTTTTCTAATTTGTATACAAAAAGAGAGTAGGACATACCAAAACAAATTTTCAACAAGACGAACACTCCCTTTTCTCACCTCCTTACATTGTCACAACATGTTCGTTTTATTGCGCTACGGCCACTCGCTTTCCGCGGGGAGGAACCTGAGCTTCCTCGCTATGCTGCGGAATCTCCGTTTTCCCTCTCTTTCCCGCAGGAGTCGAGTGCCCTACGCTCCATTCCACCCTGTTTCCAAACTAGTTTTTCCCAATCAACAAAAAACCTGAACGATTAAAAGTGAGGAACTCTCAATCGTTCAGGTTTATCATTGACTGAATTACTTGTGTCCCAGCCTCTTTTTATTCATTAGCGATAAACGTTCTTTTTTACGTCACTTTGTACTGCTACACGCTCTACTGCTTCAGCAACAGCTTCATGTACATTAACATTTAGCGGATGAGGCACTAGATCCCCTGGCTTTGTTGAATTTGCAATCGCTTCTGCAGCTGCAACTAGCATTTTGTGAGTAATATCACGAACACCAGCGTTTAGTACGCCACGGAAAATACCTGGGAATCCTAATACATTGTTTACAGAGCGTCCATCTGTTGCATAAATTGCACCAGCTTCTAACGCATCTTCTTGTTCGATTTCAGGTTTTGGATTTGATAGAGCCAAAATAATTTGTCCCTTTTGTACCCATTCTTTTTTAATAAGTCCTGGTACACCAGTTGTTGCAATAACAATATCACTTTGCTCCATTAGCTCTTCTAAGCTATCAACTGTTTCGCCTCCATAAGAGCGAAGACGATCTTTTGCTTCTTCAGATTTATCAGCGCCAACTACGCTTTCGACACCATATGCCATTAGCATGCGGCATATGGCAATACCAGCTGCCCCAAGGCCAATTTGACCAACGCGAGCTTGTTTTAAGTTAACACCTGCACTGCGACAAGCTGAGATAGCTGCAGCTAACGTAACTACGGCCGTTCCATGCTGATCGTCATGCATAACAGGAATGTCTAGTTCTTTCTTTAAGCGCTCTTCCACTTCAAAACAGTGTGGAGAACCAATATCTTCAAGCAAGATACCACCAAATCCTGGTGAAATATTTTTAACTGTTTGAATAATTTCTTCGGGACTATTTACATCTAATAAGATAGGAATAGCATTAATATTAGTAAGCTGATCAAAAAGAGCTGCTTTACCTTCCATAACAGGCATACCAGCTACTGGTCCAATATTACCTAAACCTAAGATTGCTGTTCCATCTGTTACAACAGCTACAGTGTTGCTAATGCTTGTATAAATTTTTGCTTTTTCCGGCTGTTCTTTAATCGCCATACATACGTTAGCTACACCTGGTGTATACACGCGTCGTAAATCCGCTAACGTTTCAATTTTCATTTTACTTTTCATTTGAATTTTCCCGCCTTCGTGAGCGTGTAAAACTTCATCTGAAACTGTGTGTAGCGTAATTCCGTCCAAGCTACGAACTGCATCTAATAATTCTTCTAGCTGCTCTTCGCTCTCAACCTGTACAGTAATACTTCTTCGCGTATAGTTATGGCCTACCTTAACTGTTTCAACCTCGCCAATATCGCCACCTACGCGACCAATTGCCGTAGCTACTCGTCCTAGATTTCCTGGTACGCTTGGTGTTTGAATCATTAAAGTACGGATAATATTGCTCATGTTGACTCCTCCATTTTTATCATTTTAGTGTTAATTATCAGTCTGTCTACTTGTCTAACGATTATTGACGATCAAAAAGTGAGTTACCTGCAATACCTGGATTTGTCATTTCATAAGGATTTAAGATTAAATCTAGCTCTTCTTCTGTCAATACGTCATATTGTAAGCAAAGTTCCCGTACAGATTTCCCTGTCATAATGGCTTCTCTGGCAATACGAGAAACAACTTCATAACCTAAATGTGGGTTAACTGCAGTAATGACGCCTACGCTTTTCTCTACATATTCTTTCAACCGTTCTTCGTTTGCTTCAATACCTTCTAAGCAATATTTTGTAAACGCGTCAAAACCGTTGTTCATAATGCTAATAGACTGCAGTAGGTTAAAGACAAGCACAGGCTCCATTACGTTTAACTCAAGCTGTCCTGCTTCTGAAGCTAAGCAAATGGTATTATCATTTCCAATAACTTGGAATGCTACTTGGTTAATCAGCTCTGGCATTACTGGATTTACTTTTCCAGGCATAATAGAAGATCCCGGCTGACGAGCAGGAAGGCTAATTTCTGCTAAGCCTGCCCGTGGACCTGAAGCCATTAAGCGTAAGTCGTTTGCAATTTTAGACATATTCATCATACACACTTTTAAAGCAGCAGATACTTCGGTATAAGCGTCTGTATTTTGCGTTGCATCCACAAGGTGCTCAGCGCCATATAATGGTAGTCCACTAATTTCTGCTAGATATTTCACAACGTTCTCGATATATTTCGGATCAGCATTTAAACCTGTTCCTACCGCTGTTGCTCCCATATTCACTTCATATAAGTGTTGGCGAGACTGGCTTATACGTTTAATATCTCGCTCTAAAACACGGCTATATGCAGCAAATTCTTGTCCTAAACGAATGGGTACTGCATCTTGAAGATGTGTTCTTCCCATTTTAATAATTGGATCAAACTGCTTCGCTTTCTTTTTAAATACTTCAACCATCTTGTCCATTGTTGCTAATAAATCATCTAATAGGCGCAATGTTGATAAATGAATAGCCGTCGGGAACACGTCATTCGTAGATTGTGACATGTTTACATGACTGTTCGGACTAAGCTTTACATAATCACCTTTTTCATACCCCATTAGTTCTAGCGCTCGGTTTGCGATAATTTCGTTCATATTCATATTCATTGACGTACCCGCTCCACCTTGAATCGGATCTACAATGAAATATTCATGCCATTGACCTGCAATCACTTCGTCAGCCGCCTGTACGATAGCGCTTCCAATACCATCGTATAATCGTTTTGTATCCATATTCGCCATAGCAGCTGCTTTTTTGATCATCGCAAGAGCACGAATCATCTCTTTGTTCACTTTGTATCCAGTGATTGGAAAGTTTTCAACTGCGCGCATTGTTTGGACACCGTAATATACGTCTTTTGGAAGTTCTTTTTCGCCAAGAAAATCTTTTTCAATACGACTTTGCTGTTCCTTTTTCGCCATACTGCGACCTACTTTCTATTAGTTAATCTTTATGTGAGCGTGCTTAATTCTCAGCTTTTTTGTTTTAACTAGCGTACTACGCTGTATGACACCTTCTATTAAACACTTAATATACGCTTTGATTATAAAGAAAATTATACTAATAATCAAGGTAACTCCAAAAGAGGTTTTACTTTTTTTAGTATTAAAACAAAAACACCTGTTCTCATTTCTATTAATCGATTATTTTTTATCATAAAAAAGGGTTTTATTATAAATAAACGAAATGTTATGACTATACGCTGTGAAAAGGAGGACCTGTATATGAAAGCCATTTGTGTATTTGCTGGATCTAATTCTGGTGTTCATCCTCACTATAGAAACGTTGCCGTAGAACTTGGAGCGTATATGGCTCAACACGATTATAAATTAATTTACGGGGGCTCAAAAATGGGCCTGATGGGTGAAGTAGCCAATGAAATGTTAAAGCATGGTGGTCACGTAGTTGGCATTATGCCAAAAGGGCTATTTAGCGGTGAAATTGTTCATACCGCCCTCACGGAATTAATTGAAGTAAGCAGCATGCATGAGAGAAAAGCCACCATGCACGATTTATCTGACGGCTACATCGCTCTTCCAGGAGGGTTCGGTACGTTTGAAGAATTGTTTGAAGCACTTTGTTGGGCACAGATTGGAATTCATAAAAAACCAGTTGGATTACTCAATGTTAATGGATATTATAATGCGTTAATGAGTATGGTTGAACATGCTGTAACAGAGGGCTTTTCACAAGAATCAGCCATTCAGCTTATCAATATTTCAAGCAGCCCGCAATCGTTAATTTCATCAATGATGAACTTCACTTCTCCTTCCACTCGTTACACAAAATGGAACAACACTTCTTCTTAAATCAAAAAAAGAGTACGCTACTGTACTCTTTTCAGACTGTAGACAAACTGGAAGAAATCCAGTTTGCCTACAGTCTTTTTTATTTTACAATGGAAGTACTACATAACTTGAGGTGATTGACATGCTTTCGAAACATAATCCCATTCAACGAGATCAATTAGAAATGATTACGTTAAATCAATTGGTACCGGCCAGCCACTTGGTTCGTAAAATAGAGGCAGCACTTGATTTTTCGTTCATCTATGACTTGGTGAAGGACATGTATTCAGAAATCGGTCGTCCCAGTATTGATCCTGTCATCTTAATTAAATTGACCTTCCTTCAATACACGTTTGGAATCCGGTCCATGCGCCAAACGATTGAACAAGTGGAAACCAATATGGCCTATCGCTGGTTCCTTGGGTATGGTTTCCACGATAAAGTGCCTCATTTCTCTACGTTCGGAAAAAACTATGAACGCCGTTTTAAAGATACCGATCTGTTTGAACAGATTTTCTATCGCATCTTAAAGGAAGCTGCCGAGAAAAAGCTAATCAGTGCCGAGCACGTTTTCGTGGATTCGACCCATGTTAAAGCGAGTGCGAACAAACGCAAATTTGAAAAGAAAGTCGTTCGCAAAGAGACACGCGCGTATCAGGAACGCCTTCAAGAAGAGATTAACCAGGACCGGGAAGATCACGGAAAAAAACCATTTCCTCCGGACAAGTTTGAGAAGGAAGAGAAGAAAGAAATCAAAGAAAGCACCACCGATCCAGAGAGTGGTTACTATGTGAAGGATGAACGGACGAAGCAGTTCGCCTATTCTTTTCACGCAGCCGCGGATCGTAACGGTTTTGTGCTTGGCACCATGGTCACACCTGGCAACACACATGATAGTCAGATTTTAGAGCCATTGGTCGGAAAGGTCATCGAGAGAGTCGGAAAGCCTGAAGCGGTCGCCGCAGATGCCGCGTACAAAACTCCTGCGATTACCCGTTACTTATTGGAACAGGGGATGACCCCTGCCTTGCCATACACACGACCACGTACGAAAAAAGGTTTTTTCCGAAAACATGACTATGTGTATGACGAATACTTTGACTGTTATCTTTGCCCGGCAGGTGAGATCTTGGCCTACTCGACAACGAATAAAGAAGGATATCGGGAGTACAAATCGCCAAAACAGATTTGTGCGACATGCCCATTTTTAGCCAGATGTACGGAGAGTAAAGACCACCAGAAAGTGGTGACGCGTCATATTTGGCAGGAATACGTAGAAGAGGCAGACCATCTTCGCTATCACGCAGAGGTGAAAGAGATTTATGCCAAACGTAAAGAAACCATTGAGCGTGTATTCGCAGATGGAAAAGAAAAGCATGGCATGCGTTGGACAACGTTAAGGGGACTTAAAAAATTGTCGATGCAGGCGATGCTTACTTTCGCTGCCATGAACCTGAAGAAGATGGCCAACTGGACGTGGCAAGGTCCAAAAATGGCCTAAATGATGAACTCGAAGAGGTCTGTCTTTTTATTAAATAGCTTCAAATCCCATAAAAAGCTAAAAAGGGGTTCGGAATGAGACCATTCCGAATCCCTTTTGTCGACAAACTGAAAAGAGTACGCTACTGTACTCTTTTTTTATTTGTCTTCTACATATTTTCTATCCACTTTGGACATTCTCTAAAAAAAGAGAGAATAGGGAGATGGTGTCATGGAGCACATTTTTGATTTGCTGTTACGAGGAATATTAGCTTATTTTTCTCTGCTTATCTTAACTAGAATTATGGGAAAAAGAGAGCTATCCAATATGAACTTCAGTGACTTTGTTGTGGGAATCACCATTGGATCCATTGCTGCTACGGGCGCGGTTGACCATAACCAACCTTTTACTAACTATATACCAGCTTTGGTCATCATTCTCGTCCTTGAAATTTTATTTTCTTACCTTTCAATGAAATTTGATAAATTTCGGCTATTAAACAATGGTGAACCCATTATCTTAATGGAAAACGGGCGAATTCTTGAACAAAATTTAAGAAAGGCACGCTTAAATGTCGAAGAGCTTGCTAGTCAGCTTAGGCTTCAAAGTATCTTTTCTTTTCAAGATGTAGAAACGGTCCTTATTGAACAAAACGGTGGCTTTAGCGTGCAGTTAAAACCAAGCCACCAAGCTGTCACCATGGAAGCAATGAGCATTGTTAAAAGCCGCAGCGGACTACCTCGGCTTCTCATTAAAGATGGAAAGCTAGTTGAAAAAGAATTAACTGCGTCCTCTTTTACACTCGACTGGGTGCACCAACAGCTCTCTATTCGTAATATCGCCAGCATTTCTGATGTTATGCTTGGTCAAATTGACCGTAGTGGCTTTATCTATCTTGATTTGTATGAAAAAGAACAAACGACGTAACAATTTCTGCTGCTTCCTGTGAATTTTTGCGAGAGTCTATCAATAAAAGCGGTATTTTCTCGACTGCTCTGGGATTTATTGCTGGAGCAGGAACTTTTACAGTATTCGATGTATTGTTAGCTAGAAAAGGTGGTCATAATCCCAAGCGCTCTACTTCCCAATGTAAACAAAGTTCTGGTTTAGATTATTTTTCTTATCAGCTATTGTAAAATTATCCTTATGATGTATATAATTACAATGTTATTTTCAAGCAAAGAATGGAGACTTATCATGCGCTACTCTGCTTTTTTATGTTGTTTTTTTGTTTTTATCACGCTATTAGTTGGATGCCAAGCTATAAATAATGCTTCTCAAAAGAATGATTCGATTGAAGCTGAAAAATTAAAGGCTAACCACTATTCATATAATGAAGATCAACGTGATGCTATTTCTGTTATTAATGAGCTTCCTGGACATGAAAATGTTCATAACGTAACGTTGCAAACCCAAAAATCTCCTTCCTATATTTCAGTTGATTATACACAAGCATCGACCGAAACGAGCAGGCAGTTTGAACACAATTGGTCGGCGGATTTTACTAAAAAACGCGTATTCAACAACGCTACCATACTGCTTGGGTTGATTGACCATGCTGATTCTGTCCACTTTAACGTTCATACCGTTGTTCCTCAAAGCATTACGATTACACGTGCAGAACTAGAAGCATTCTATCGACATCCGCTTACACCAAATGCTTCAAAGGGTATTCAAAACGTTAACGTTGAAAACAATAACAATGAGTATAAAATAAATGAGTTTTTTCGTCGTCACCCAATTACAGAACTAGACTAATCACTCTGTGCGAAGCATCTTTTAGCTGCTTCGCTTTTATATGCCTTTTCGCCCTTACGTGTGTGATCTAGGAAACTTCCTTTCACGTAACTTGAACAAAAATTGAACTACCTGTTCTTTTGTAGTACGATATGAACATATTGTCATAGAAAGGAATTATTAAAATGGCCTATAAAATGATTGTACTAGATTTAGATGATACTCTTTTACGAGATGACCATACAATCTCTCCCCGTACAAAGCAAGCTTTAATGGATGCGCAAGAAGCCGGAGTAAAAGTTGTGCTAGCTTCCGGTAGACCAACCTATGGCATGATTCATATTGCTGAAGAGCTTCGACTAGCTGATTACGGAAGCTTTATCCTCTCCTTTAACGGAGCAAAAATTATTGATTGGCGTACTAAGGAAGAATTGTTTAGTAGTACATTATCACCTGAAACCGTTCATCAATTAGATGCATTGAGTAAACAAGAAAACGTATTGATTCATACCTATGTAGGAGATGAAATTATTACGGAAGTAGAAAACGAATTTACGGATATCGAAAGTAATATTACTGGCTTACCTATTAAACTAGTACCTAGCTTCGTTGACGCTGTGAAAGATCCTGTTGTAAAAGTCTTGATGCTTGCACCAAGTGAAGAGCTGGTTCATGTTGAAGAAAAGCTACAAAAACAGCTTGATGGACAGCTAAGCGTTATGCGCTCAAAACCATATTTCTTAGAGTTCACAGAAGTTGGAGTAACAAAAGGTACAAGCCTTGATTTTCTTATTCAGAAGCTAGGGATTACGCGAGACGAAGTAATTGCCATGGGCGACAGCTATAATGATGTAGCCATGATTGAATTTGCGGGTTTAGGCGTTGCGATGGGAAATGCACCTGAAGATATTAAAAAGTTGGCAAATCACGTAACAGATACAAATATGAACGATGGTGTTGCGAAGGTAGTAGAAGAATTTGTTTTAAATCGTTTAGCCGTTAAATAAAGAAAAGCCAGCTGGCGCTGGCTTTTTTATGTGTCATTTTGTTGTAACAAGCTCTGGAACTTCATTTGTTTGAAGCATTTTATTGCGTAAACCTTCCACATCGATTGGTTTCCTTGCCACCCCTGAATCCATTGCCGCTTTCGCTACGGCAGCTGCAACATGAGCTGCGACTCTCTTATCGAATGGATTTGGAATTACATAGTCAGCATGGATATCTGTTTCATCAATTAATCCAGCAATTGCATACACTGCAGCTACTAATGCATCCGCTAAGGTACCTTCTTGTTGATTTTTGTTCGTCATGCGTGCCATTTCTTCTTTAAATGAATTCATACCAACAGGACGTCCTTCATAAATAATTCCTTTTGTATCACATAATATAACGTCTTGCACACCCATGTTTAAAAGAAGTTTTACAATGGCAACACCTGCAGCACCAGCACCATTTGCTACAACTTTAATATCTTCAAGCTTTTTATTTGCTAAGCGTAGCGCATTTAACAAACCTGCAGCCGTAACAATTGCCGTTCCGTGCTGATCATCATGAAAGATTGGGATATTACAAGCTTGTTTTAAGCGTTCTTCAATTTCAAAACAGTAAGGTGCTGCAATATCCTCTAAGTTAATACCGCCAAACGTAGGTTCAAGAAGTTTAACCGTTTCAACTACCTTGTCTGGGTCCTCAGTATTTAAACAAATAGGAAATGCATCGACGTTTGCAAATGACTTGAATAGCAATGCCTTCCCTTCCATAACTGGCATTGAAGCACCTGCACCAATATTACCTAATCCAAGAACGGCTGTCCCATTTGAAACAACGCCAACCAAATTCCCTTTCATCGTATAATCATAGATTTTCTCAGCATCTTCTGCAATTTCAAGACATGGCTCTGCTACTCCTGGTGAATAAGCAAGGCTTAAATCTTTTGCGCTTTGAACTTCTACTTTGGAATGTACTCCAAGCTTTCCTTGTTTTTCTTTATGCGTTTTAAGTGCTTCTTCTAGTGGCCATGTTAAGCTTGATGAAATAAATTTGTATAAATGATAAGATCCTTGTTCCATCTTTTTCGGCATAAGCTGTAAAGATTTGACTAGTGTTGCTGCTACAATCATTAACACCGGACCTGGGATTCCTAAAAATTTATGAGCTAAGCTACCGAAGATAAAGAACGAACAAGCAATTAATACGCCTGCACCCATTAAAGAGAAATCGACAGGTTTATCAATGTTTGTCTCCTCGTTCATTTTATCTCCGCCTGCTGCTTTAACTAATACACCGTTACCCGTAAGTTCCGGTTTGCTTTCTCCTAAGCGCTTCATCATACCCTCACAGATAACGGCTACAACGTTTCCAATTTACGAGCTGTACCCATTACCTTAACCTCCTGTCTTTCTACAAAGTCTATGATACTTAATGTTCAGACAACTTGATACGTTTTGTAACTTTTAAAGCATTTTTGTAACTAAAAAAATTAAATGAGTAAAATGTATAGAGCTAGCCATGTTCGGCTAGCCTTAAAAGTGTAGTGAATATTTTAACAATGTTTCCATACATATATAATAATGACGAATTGAGAGTAGGAGGAAATAGCTATGCTCAAACCTGATACAGCTATCATTTTAGGTCTAATGATTGAAGAGCCGTTTACACGATTAGAAGATGAAGCGATTAGGCATATTGCCGTAAATGAGCTTGAAAATGGATTGGCAGTATTTAATGAAGCATCCAATCTTTATTACGAAAAATTTCTTTATTTTGACGAGCACACGAAGTTACAGCTTCGTAAAGAAGTTTTCTCGCTTCATTTAACGCTGAACCAAATAAAAAATGCATATGCTAATGGTTATACATCCGAAGCCGTTCATATCCATCAAATTATTGCTGAAACTGAAAACTCAACGAATACGATGAACGCTCTCTTTCAATTTCCCACTTATAACGGTGAAGAAGATGATCAAAGCTACAGGTCATTTATGAATATCTTTGGATCAAAAAAATAAAAGAGTTTGGGACATAACAAAATGATTGCTTCTAAGAGACGAACAATAGCTGTTCCAATCTTTTTGGTTTGTCTGAACACGTTCGTTCCATTGCGCTACGGCCACTCGCTTTCCGCGGGGAGGAACCTGAGCTTCCTCGCTGCGCTGCGGGATCTCAGTTTTCCCTCTCTTTCCCGCAGGAGTCGAGTGTCCTACGCTCCATTCCACCCTGTTTCCAACATTGTTTTCACAATCAACAAAAAACCTGAACGATTAAAAGTGAGAAACTCTCAATCGTTCAGGTTTATCATTGGCTGAATTACTTATGTCCCAGCCTCTTTTATTAATTAATCCCCTTCATTAATTGCTTAATTTTTGAAGAAGAAAGGAAGATGATGATACCTAGAACAACAGAAATTCCACCTAATAATCCGAAATATGAGGATTGTGAAATTCCCTCATAGAATCGAACGATTTGTGCGTTGATTGCCTGTGCAGCTGCGCTTGCTAAGAACCATACGCTCATCGTTTGTGCTGAGAATGCTTTTGGCGCTAGTTTTGTTGTTGTCGATAATCCAACTGGGGATAAGCAAAGCTCACCAATTACAACTAAGAAGAAGCTTAAAACAAGCCATAATGGACTTGTTAAATGATTCGCATCACCTGTTACTGACGGGATAACCATTACTAGGAATGAAAAACCGGCAAATAACAATCCTAAAGAAAATTTTTGCGGTGTAGACGGTTGGCGATCTCCAAGCGTTACCCACAGCTTAGCAAATACAGGTGCTAATAAAATAATAAATAACGGGTTAAGCGACTGGAACCACCCTACTGGAATTGTAAAACTTCCATAAGTTAACTGCGTTGATGTTTCAGCATAAATGGCTAAGATTGTTGAACCTTGCTCTTGAATTGCCCAGAACATGACAGCAGAAATAAATAATGGAATATAAGCAAGTAATCGAGAGCGTTCAACATCAGTTGTTTTGGAACTACGATACATAACGGTGAAATAAATAATTGGAATAATAACAGCTAAGAAACTAATGAATGCAATAACATTCGTTATAGTTAAGAAGCCTGCTACTCCTGCTACAATTAAAAAGATTACGAGAACAGCAACGATTAAACCAATAATTCCAAACGTTTTTTTACGCTCACCAGGCTTTAACGGATTTGGAACTTCCGTACCTGCTAAACCTAGGTTTTTCTTTTTTGTCATAGAAAAAACAATTAATCCACCTAACATTCCAACTGCTGCGGCACCGAAACCTAAATGGAATCCATAGTTTTCTCCAAGTGTAGATACGATTAATGGAGCGATAAAAGCACCTAAGTTAATTCCCATATAGAAAATACTAAATGCGGCATCGCGTCGGTTGTCGTTCTCTCTATATAAGTCTCCCACAACACTTGAAACGTTTGGCTTTAATAAGCCTGTCCCTAAAATAATAAACAGCATGGCTACTAAAACACCGTTAAATCCGGCTGGAATAGCTAAAACGATATGACCAATCATGATCAACACGCCGCCCCAGAACACTGTTCTTGAGGTTCCTAATATCCTATCAGCAATCCATCCGCCAATAATTCCTGACATATAAACAAGCGCTCCATAAATGGACATAATGGATGCTGCTGTTCCATTATCAATACCTAGTCCACCTTTAGACACTTCCGTGTATAAATACACGATTAGAAGTGCTTTCATTCCATAATAGGAAAAGCGCTCCCAGAACTCAGTGAAAAATAGCGTAAATAATCCTTTTGGATGGCCAAAAAATCCTTTTTGAGGAACACTTTGGACAATTTTCTCTTTATCAAGCGACATATTTTACATCCTTTCTCTCTATCTTTCTCCCTTTTTCCCCTGTTTACTAATTTTTAAAATATCAAAAAATTATGATGATATAAAATTAGAAACAATAAAATTTTATTCTTATAAAATGATTCTGTCAATATAAAAAAATGTAAATAAACATATTTTTTATACATCTTTTTTCTTATCCGTGCTTTAAGAACAGCTATATAACCAGCTTATTCTAAATAAAAAATCCTTTATATTTTTTATTTTAATTATTCATCCCCCTGATTTTTTATAATACCAAGCTAATATTTTCTATTTCTTTTTACCCTACTATTCTTTTAAAACTGTGTCTTTTACCCTATATAGTTTTTCGATATAATAAAAGGTATAAAATAAAAAGGATGACTGCTGTCATCCTCAACGTACGTTTGTATTTTCGATTTGTTGTACAAACCTTGACTTATTAATAGGTTGCTGAAACGTGTTAGTGTCAAACTCGTATACTATTTCACCTTCACAAATCGTATAGCGAATTGTACAGCTGAATTCATAGCCTTCATAAATGCTGTGCTTGTGTTTAAAAAACATGCGGTTTTGCTTTACGATGTAGGAATTCTTTAAATCAACGATTGTTAGATCTGCATCTCCGCCCACTTGAATACTACCTTTTTGAGGATACAACCCAAAACGCTTGGCAGGAGCCGTTGAAGTTAACTGTGCAATTTTAGTAAGAGGGATGCTTCTTTTTTGATACCCTTCTGTGATCATTGCTTGAAGCGTATATTGCCCTCCCGATATTCCTCCCCACACCTCAAACATATTATTTGATTTCTTCAAGTCCATAGGACACGGCGAGTGGTCGGAAGATATCATATCAATTTCACCTTTTTCCATCGATAACCACAGTTTCTCTTGTTCTGCTTTTGACCTGAGCGGTGGTGCACATTTAGCCAGTGCTCCAATTTGTACAAAGTCTTTTTCTCCAAACAATAAGTAGTGTGGGCAAGTTTCTAAAGTAACATCTTCCCCTCTTTTTTTAGCATCTACGATTAAGTCAACAGCTTCTTTACTACTGATATGTACAAAATGGAGTGAACATCCAGTTTGCTCAGCATACTCTAATGCTTCTTTAACTGCTTCTACTTCCACTTCAATTGGCCTTGTTTCTAAATAGCTTCTAATCGATGTAAGCCCCTGTTCCTCTTTTTGTTTTTGAAGCTCTTTAATCGTTTTGTCTTTCTCTGCATGCAAAGCGAGAACCTTACCCAACTTCGCGATTTCTTTCATCCCTTCATAGAGCGTAAGTCCATCTGAAAATTCGAACTCTGATCCTGCTTCTGACATAAATGCTTTAAAACCAATAGCCCCTTGCCTTGCCATCTTTTTAAGTTCATCTTTATTACCAGGTACTAATCCTCCCCATAAACCAAAGTTTACAAATGACTTCTCATTTCCAAGCTTCTTTTTATTTAAAAAAGCTTCTTTCGTTATGGTAGGCGGAACACCATTTAGAGGCATGTCAAAATAGGTTGTACACCCTCCTGCTGCCATCGCTTTTGAACCATTATCAAATCCCTCCCAATGCTCTCTTGCAGGCTCATCAAAATGAACATGTATATCAATAGCTCCAGGTAATACATGCATTCCTTCTGCTCTTAGTACCTCTTTCGCTAGGCTGGTATCAATAGTAGACTTTAAAGCAATAATCTTACCCTCATATATACCAATATCTATTACGCATACCTCGTTTTCTAACACAACCGTTCCACTTTTGATAAGTAAGTCATACTTTTTCATCCATAAACCCCTTCCACTTGCATTAGATTATTTTAAATATAACTGAATTTTCTAATTTTTTCATCGTGTATTTTGCCTTTTTTTAAAAGATGTTTTGTGCAAACTAGACAAAAAATGTACCTAGATACACGAGTATCCGGCACATTTTCATTGAGGTAAACTGATTCGAAAAGTGGTTCCTTTCTCAGGTTCACTTTCCACTTTAATTGTTCCTTTATGCATATCAACAATCCATTTCGCAATTGCTAAACCAAGACCATGTCCGCCCATTTGTCTAGACCTAGATTTGTCCGCTCTGTAAAAGCGATCAAAAATTCTTTTTTGTTCATCTTTATGGATACCAACACCCGTATCAGCCACTCGAATTTCAACTGCATTCGGTCTTTGCTTAATCAATACTTTTACGTGTCCTTGTGGAGTGGTGTATTTAATTCCGTTATCCAATAATATATACATGAGCTGCGTAAGCTTTTCTTCATCTCCCGAAAGCTCTATCTGGTCAGGTGCTTCTAGATGTAAGCTAATATTTTTAGAGTGAGCAAGTGGCTCAACGGACTGCATTACTTTTTCAACCATTTTTTTAATATCAAATTTATTAAAGGCTTGCTGGTTTTTGCTAGCATCAGACCGAGCCAGCGTAAGCAAATCACTTACAAGCTTAGTCATCCGCTTTACTTCTGCTTTCATATTACCGACAAGCTTTTTAGAAAAAGGATCTTCATTTACTTCATCCTGCATTTCGAGCGCATTAATAGATGATAGCATCACGCTTAATGGCGTTCTCAATTCATGAGAAGCATCGGCTACAAACTCTTTTTGCTTTAAAAATGCGGTTTCAATGGGAATCATTGCACGCTTTGACATTAAACGACTCATGTAAATGGCTACGCCTACAAATAAAACTGTTAACGATAACATGATGACCAAAAGCCACTTTAGCAACTGGTATAGAAACGAAACGTTTTTACCAATGTAAAGCATCCCTAAAAACTCACCTTTATAAAAAATTGGCTGTCCAGTCATAAGCAAATCAATACTTACCTTAAATTCATCTTCAGCATGACCATTCCGCTCAAACTTTTCCACATTTGGACGAATTGTTTCAATGCGTTCTTTACGCACTTCATTTTCAATCGGAATCCAGCCGTTAATTAAGTTTAGCAATTTCGGTCTTAGTCCTTCACTTGCTTCGCTGCCCATTAGTAACTGACCTTCTGGACTAACGACATAATAAAAGAACGCATCTTCCCTTGCCACAACAATATCTTGGTATTCATCTTCTACTTGGTCATTTTGCTCGACCAAAAGACTTTTCACAAATTTTGTTTCTTGCTTGAGCAACATATTTAAGCTTTGCTGCTGGTTACTGCTAATCACAACGTAAACAAGTGAATAGACAATAAACACAAATAAAAGCAGAAATATCATTAACAGCGCACTGTAGCGAAAGGTAAGACGATTTTGCGTTTTGCTAAATAAATCTTGCTTCATCCGGTTACGAGCTCTTCTTATTAACTTTTTAGTCAATTTTATAACCTACTCCACGTATACTTTGGATGAGCTCTTGTTTCCCAAAATGATCTAGCTTTTTTCGCAGGAGTTTGACCGTTGCATCGATTGTTTTAATGGATACATCCGATTCATAGCCCCAAACGCGATCTAATATAATATCTCTTGATAAGACCTGTCCCTTATTTTTCAGTAAAAAGTCCAACAGCTGAAATTCTCTTGGGCTGAGCTGGATTGATTTGTCTCCACTATTCATCATTTGACTCGAACGGTTTAAGGTGATTTGATCGATTTTAACAGTTTCTTCAACAATTGGAGCATAGTTGCGGCGAGACAAAGCTCTCAGCCTGGCCAACAGTTCATCAATTTCAAACGGCTTCACCATATAATCGTCCGCACCAGCATCTAATCCATGCACGCGATCTTGAACAGCATCTTTTGCTGTTAACATTAAAATTGCGCCATTATAGCCTTCCTTTCGAAGCTGTTGGCAAATTTCTACTCCATCTCCGTTTGGCATCATCCAATCCAAAATGAGAATATCATAATGCGCATCAACAGCATAAAAGTAAGCATCACGCCCCTCCGTCACCCATTCGACGTTAAAGCCGGCTTTTTTCTTTAACATATAACTTACTAGCTCTCCTAGTTGCAAATCATCTTCTGCTAATAAAACATTCATATTTTCTCAGCTCCATTCATTTATAAATATACTACTTTATCGCTAGGACATAAACAATCAGCAGGTAGGTTTACCTGCTGATTGTTTATGTTATTATTTATTTTATTTATGTCAACGGTTAAAAGCATGTTGAGAATGAGAATTTGATTGGTTGTTTACACTTTCTGTTACTTGTACCACGCGGCGACATATTTCAGCTCGTACTCCGCGCTCTTTTAATTTTTCTACAATTTGTTCTAACTTATTGTAAGGCTTTTGCGTTTTCATTTTCATTCCTCACTTTATTTAGAATAATGGATTACGAAAAATTCTCAATGTCATACTTTTTCTTTGTTTCTTCTAACCAAGTTGGATATTCAGACTGAAATTTATTCTCTAACAAGAGTTGTTTAATTTCCTCTTTGCTATTTTCATAGTTCGCATCTTGAGCTGCTTTTTTATCAATTACTTTAATAACGTGATAACCATACTCTGTTTTAACCGGCTCACTAATTTCATTAACATTTAAGTCGAATGCAGCATCACTAAACTCTTGAACCATATCTTCTTTACTAAAGTATCCCAAATCTCCTCCATCTTCCTTAGAGGCTGTATCCGTCGAATATTCTTTTGCTAACTCAGCAAATTTCTCACCATCGCTCA
This sequence comes from Priestia sp. FSL W8-0001, assembly GCF_038050335.1. Lineage (NCBI taxonomy): Bacteria > Bacillati > Bacillota > Bacilli > Caryophanales > Bacillaceae > Priestia > Priestia sp. FSL W8-0001. The sequence goes on along the minus strand of NZ_JBBPAL010000001.1, from coordinate 1,635,827 downwards.
GTTTTTTCTTAACTTCATTAGCCGTTTTTTCATCTTTTACAAGAATATGACTTGCTTTTACCTGCTCTGGCTGATCAAATGAATCTTTGTTTTCATCAAAATATGATTTCATCTCGTCTTCAGAGATGTCAATTGTATCTTCTACCAGCTTTTTAGCTTTTAAGTTTGTTTCTAAATCCTTTTTTACTTCGCTTTCTTTAATACCATTTGCTTCTAAAGCTTGATTAAACGTATCTTCTCCACCGTATGATGTAATTAACGCATCAAGCTCTTTGTCGAGTTCTTTTTCACTAATTGTTACACTTTTCTTTTCCGCTTCTTTATTAATGACTTTTTGTTCAATCATTGAATCTAAAACGTCAGTTCCACCTTGAGACATTAACACTTCATATAATTGGTCTTTTGTGATTTTGTCTCCATCAACACTTGCTACTGCATCAACGCGATTGACTTGGTACACGACACCCGCAATGATAGCACCAGCAGCAATGATACCAAGAAAAGAAAAAAGCTTTTTCTTTTTTTTCTTTTTCTTCTTATCCATTTTCTTACCTCTCCTAACTTCCATCCATGACTTACGCTATGTATGTAAGCGCAAGAATTATGAGCTTTTTGAACAGTTTTCTTTCTACGCTTCTAACTATACAAAAACAAAATGAAAAGTTGGTGAAAGCGTAAAAAGAGTTTGCTCTGTTTACGAACCATGTGAGGTAATCTTTGAAGTTGTTTATCTTATATAGAGAAATTTGGAGGACATTATGATTAAAGAAGTTGCTTTTTTCCGTATTAAAAAAGAGCTACTAGCAGAGTTTGAAGAAGCATTTGATCAAGCCGCTCACGTTATCGCATCTGTACCAGGATATATTAATCATTCCATTCATCGATGCATTGAAACAGATACTAAATATATGATTATTGTTGAATGGGAAAATGTTGAAAGTCATATGGTGAATTTTGTCCAATCTTCATTATTCGAAGAATGGGACAAACAAATGGGACGTTTCTTCGAGCCAAACGTTACAATGGACCATTATGTCAATGTTCATCCCTCTAAACATTGACATTCGTATGAAAAAAGCTTATTCTTAGCTTAGCACCCTATCCATCACCATTTCGCTTGTTGCGGGACACTTAACCAGTTCGGAATGGATAGGGTGTTTTTGTCTGTTTCAAATATAAAAAATACATAGAATAATAAAGAGACTGAGACATAAGTAGTTCAGTCCTTACTATACCTGAACGATTGAGAGTTCATAACTTTTAATCGTTCAGGTTTTTTGTTGATTGTGAAAACAATGTTGGAAACAGGGTGGAATGGAGCGTAGGACACTCGACTCCTGCGGGAAAGAGAGGGAAAACGGAGATCCCGCAGCGCAGCGAGGAAGCTCAGGTTCCTCCCCGCGGAAAGCGAGTGGCCGTAGCGCAATGGAACGAACGAGTTGAGACAAACTAAAGAGATGGGAACAGCTAGTGTTCGTCTTTTAGAAGCACTCATTTTGTTATGTCCCAAACTCTTTTCTTACTTTGCCTCACTTTGATCTGTATATACGTTTAATCCTTTACGTCGTCTCCAATAATAAACTGCATAACATAGCAGTGGTAACAACCCAAGTTAACCAATATAACCACCCTACAGCAAATCCTGTTTCAGGTCCAATAAACTTTGTCGCATAGACCTGAAATGAACCCGCATGTGGCATAGCTACGCTCAGCTCACCTAAACACAGCATCACCAAATACATAATAAAACCACCGACCAAGTAAGCGAGCATCGCTCCTCCCGGCCCTGCTTGTCCGATTGTATAACCAGAACTTAAAAATAACCCTGTTCCAATTACACCTCCGAGTGAGACCATAAATAAGTGACGACTTTTCATCGTCCGCTTCAGATCATTTTGTCCTTCATGTTGTGCCATTAACTTCACTTCTTTCCTTCTATCTTTCCCAACATTCTTTTACTCGCTTTTCGTTCTAGTTGTTTGACTAAAAGCAAGTATTACTATCAGAATCATTGTTTGATTATAAAATTTTTCTGGTTTTTTACAACATTTCATGAATACAAAATAGAAAGCTAACGTTTTCAAATAAAAAACGCTAGCTTTTCAGCTAACGTTCTTATTTTCATCTGTTGTATACCAAATAAATTTTCCAGTATAACCATAAATAATAGCAATAATAATAGAAACAAAGCTTAACCACATAAACGGTAGATAAGCAAACGTTGATACACCTAGGATCGTTGTTAAGAAAATACCATTATCGGTCCATGGAACCATACCTGAGGTTAACGTTCCACCTACTTCAGAGTTACGCGCTAATACAAGTCGATTGATTTTTAAACGATCATAGCTATCTTGCATAATCTTTGGCGTTAAGATAAGCGATACGTACATAGCGCAACCGAAGATATTTCCTAGTAGACCTGTAAAAATCGTAGCTGTCGTGACGTTCCCGGCATTTATTAAAAATTGTTCAAATTTAGAGAGAAGTACTTTTAGTACACCTAACTCTTCCAGCAAGCCACCAAAGCCTAATCCAAAAATAATAACAATAATTGAACCAACCATACTCTCAATTCCACCGCGGTTTAGCAATTCTGTTATAAAGGTGATGTCTGACTCGATGGAAAATCCGCTGTAAGCTGTATGAAAAGCAGTTGATACGCTTAAATCTTGAAAAAGGACTCCCCATACTACACCAAGTAAAGAACCCACTGCAATTGATGGTAGTGACGGCTTTTTTAATGCTAATAAAACAATAACAACAACCATTGGAACAAGCATCCACACATTAATTTGGAACACATCGTGTAAAGATGATTTTAAAAACTCTACTCGCTCACTATCAAAGTTGTTATCACCGTACATAAATCCAGCAATGGTAAACAAAATAGATGTAACAATATAAGCTGGAATATCTAAGTAAAGCATTGCTCGCACATGAGCAATTACATCCACTTTTGCCATGGAAGCAGACAAGATTGTACTATCAGATAGTGGAGATAGCTTGTCTCCGAAATATGCTCCAGAAATAACTGCCCCAGCTACGAGCGGTAGAGGCATTCCCATTCCTTCCCCTATCGCCATCATTGCAATACCTGCTGTTCCTACTGTGCCCCATGATGTACCCGTTGCAACAGAAGTGATTGAACAAATAACTAAAGTAGCTAATAAAAAGAACGTAGGGTTAATAAACTCTAAGCCGTAGTAAATTAATGATGGAACAATCCCTCCAGAGATCCATGTTCCAATTAAAGCTCCTACTGCCAATAAAATCAGAATCGCTTCTAACCCGTTCCCAATCCCTTTTGTAATCGCTTTCTGTAAAAAATCATATTTATACCCTAAGCGAATACCTAACGCAATAACAATAAACCATGAAATAAAGAGCGCTAGCTGGATGGGAAGTTCGAAAATGAGTGCGAATGAAACAACAACCGCTAGAAATAAAAGTAACACGATCATAATTTCACCAATTGAAGGTAATCTTGGTGTTTTCAAAATCAAATCCCCCTAAACTTATGACTTGAATACTAGATGGCTGCAGGATGTAAAAGCGCACACATCTTTTGATAAAAATGTATAATTCGAACAAATTTATGTAAATATACTTTCAATTCATTTACCTTTTCACATCTAAAAAGGCCATTTTTATCCCATGTAATATTCACTATTTTCACAAGGCAAATAGTACCACAACCTCACAGGCTCGTTCAAGCCTTTATTTATATCGATTTCTTCACATTTTTTGAAAAGAATAAAAATACGTAACAAGATGTTGTGCATAATGCACAATTGTTTCATCTTTATTTATTGGTAGATAGGCTGTCGTAATCGTATTTTTTTCATAGAATAGTGTCCATCTTGTAAAATCCAGGGTTGATGAAAAAGCTTTCCTCGAAAAACTTTCTGTTTGTGCACCGTAAAGAGACGATCTCTATCCCTTAACCACTCATCAACGGTTCCTTCTTTTGTATAATAAGGAGGAGATATAGGCTTATACGTCAGCAAAATTTCTTTATGTTGAAATCCTTTATGCTTTCTTCTGCATTGAAATTCAGTCAACTCCCCACGTTTGTTAACCATTATGTCGGCATGTAGATAAGGTAAATGATTTCAAACAGTCTTTCTTTAGTATACACTCGCATTATTTTTAAAATTACGAAGGCTTGTCCATTTACTACTTCTAAATTCTATTCCCTTGCATACTACTAATTAATAACGAGTAAAAAGGAGTGACTTAGGTATGATGCTATATGACTTGCACAATAAGCTTTATTATCAAGTGTTCAATTCAGCTCAACCTAAAATGACCGATTCACACCAAGGAAGAAGCTGGGGGTACGTAAAGAAGCTTGTGAACGGCAAACCAATTAAGTTTTGGCTAGACTATACGTGGGGACGCTTTATGTATTTTAGCTATAATGAGAAATGGTATCGAGTTGAATACCTGCAAGCAAATGATAAAAAGCAGGTGTCTGATTTATTTAATGGTGCCTTAATTGACTTAATTTTAGAGGGAGAAGAGCTTAATTTAGTACGCGGAACTTATGAAAATCGACGTCTTTTATTATAATAAAAAAATAAAAACACGGATTAAACCGTGTTTTTACTCATTTTCTGCTGTTGTTGTCCGAGGTGTGATTAAAATTTCTACCCGGCGGTTTTTCTTTTTGCCTTCCTCAGTGTCATTGGAGGCTACCGGCTTAAATTCACCAAAGCCCTTTGCACTGAACATACTTGGGTTTAAGCGATTGTTTTCTAGAATAACCTTCATAAAGTTAATCGCTCTCATAACGCTAAGCTCCCAATTTGATTGAAAGCCGGCGTTGCGTATCGGTACATTATCAGTATGACCACTAATGATAATACTACGAGGAGGGTCCATTACAAGCAAATTTGAAATTTCTTTTGCTAGACGTATATCTTCCGGTCGAACATCAGCTCTTCCAGATGCAAAAAAGACGTTATCCCGAATCGAGATTAGTAACCCTTCATCTGTTAATGAGGTTTGCAACTTGTCTTTAATTCCATTCTCTTCCATATATGCATTTACTTTTTGTTGAACAGTTAACAGCTCTTGCTGGTCGGCATCGTGAGCAATTTTCTGCTTTTGCTCTTCCGTTAACGGCTTTTCTCCTTCTTTTTCACTAGGATCCATTCCGCTATCTCTTGCTACATTTTTTTCCGTTGGGTCTTCAGCCGGGAGGTTTTCTTCTTTTGGAGTAGGTGGTGTTTGAAACTCTAACACACCTGTTCCCCCTTCAAACGTTGCATTAAACGCTTTTGATAAGGCTTGAAACTTTTGAGCATCAACAGAACTTATGGCAAACAAAACGATAAATAACGCAAGTAATAGCGTTAATAAATCCGCATACGGTAATAGCCAGCTCTCGTCAACATGAGCGTCCTCTTTTTGTTTCTTTGAACGCTTTTTACTCATTTTCAGCCACTTCGCTTTCCTGCAATAGCTTCTTACGCTCAGCTGTTGGTAAATAAGATGCCAGCTTTTGTTCAATCACTTTTGGTGTTTCACCTTCTAGTAAAGACAGAACACCTTCGATCATCATATATTTAACTTTTGCTTCTTGCTTAGATTTACGTTTTAATTTGTTAGCAAATGGATGCCAAAAAACGTACCCCGTAAAAATACCTAGTAGTGTTGCAACGAAAGCAGCGCTGATAGCATGCCCTAAACTAGTTGTGTCAGCCATGTTTCCTAAAGCAGCAATTAACCCAATGACTGCTCCAAGTACCCCTAAACTCGGTGCATATGTACCTGCTTGTGAAAAAATAGCTGCGCCAGCCTGATGGCGGTCTTCCATTGCTTCAATCTCTTCAGATAACACGTCTCTAATGTAATCTGCGCTTTGCCCATCAATTGCTAAATTTAATCCATTTTGCAAGAAAGGGTCTTCCACATCAGCTGTTTTTGCTTCTAATGATAATAACCCTTCTTTTCGAACAACTTGTGCCCATTCAGAAAACATAAACACAAGATCTTTTGGTGTAGCCATCTTTGGCTCTTTAAAAAGAACGCCAAATAACTTAGGTACCCTTTTTATTTCACTTGTTGGAAACGCAATGACTACCGCTCCGATTGTTCCTAGAACAATGATTAAAATGGCCGCAGGGTTCATTAAAACAGCTGGGCTAACGCCTTTAAGAAACATTCCTATCATTAGTGCAACCAATGCTAAAATCAAACCAAAAAAAGATGTTTTATCCATTTCTATGTCTCCTATCTTTGTCCGCTCAGTGCATCGTGATTTTAGTGTATCTGCTTTTTATTTCGACATTTAAAACGAATTTTTGAATGTTTTTTTGTTTTTCTTAAAATAAATATCAATGTCAGGATGTTTTCATAAGGATTTAAAGACCTGCATAAGATAGCAATTTCATTATAAAAAGACTTTCTGCTTTTAGTGATCAACCAAGAGCAGAAAGCCTTCATACATATTTTTTATATTTATTTTTCACTTTGCGATACAAACGATAGACGTGTCTTGTTAGATTCAATAAAGATGGTGAAATAGCAAGATGGTACTTTTTTATAATAGGCACATAGATTTTGTGATAAGCTTTCACCAAATCCGTCCACTTTTTATCAATGCCTTTTTTATAGAAATCAGAAATATCAACTACGTATCCGCGCCCTTCCTTCATCATTACGTTTTTCCCATGAACATCAAAGGGATTGAGCCCTCTTGATTTAGCATAAGCTAATGCGTCATTTACATCATCTATAACCGTTAACGGAATTATAACGCGCTTTTGAACAGCTTCATATAGTGTAATGCCTTGCAGCCTCTTTAGAATTAAGTAGTGATCTGTATAATAATAAAGCTGAGAATAAGCAGGATGTTTTCCTAATTTCTTATAGACATTTGCTTCTTTTTTTACCTCTTCAAATGACCGACCGTATACCTTCACTACTAGACCTTCATATAAAGGGTGATAAAAAACGGCTGCATAGTTGCCTTTTCCAATTAAAATCCATTCACCAGGTACATATTCGACTATAACAGGGTCATGTTCATTTTCACTTTTAATAATTAAGTTAGGCAATAAGGATGTTTCAACAAGTTCAATAAATTGATTGGGTAGTTTATCCATAAGCTCCTCTATCTGTACCTTTCATAATAGATGCACTTAATGATAGATTTCAATGAGTTTAATGTCAATACGTTCATATATCAATAATGAAAAAGTATCTTATAACGAGGTTACTATCGGTGATTTGTCTTTTGTCACAACAATAGAAAAAGGCTCTTTCATCTCCAATAAAATCTCTCCTTTTGGATGAATAATGGACCGCACTTTTTTTATATTAAATGATGTTACTAACGGGAGGGTAATAGCTTTTACCATGGTCATAACATATTCCACTTGAGCTTCGGTTTCTGCAATCATGCCAAACGGTAAGTAAAGGTGTTGTGGTATATCGACGTTTAAATCTAAACAAAAACGCTCAGGTAAAAACTCATTAGGCTCTAAGAAATAAGCTTCATTACGATGGAGGCTATAAGGACTAATAAAAATCGTTTCATTTTTTTTAAAGAGATAGTTATCCACCTGAACAGCTTCTACCGCTTGTTTACCAAATAACCAAATCGGAGGATAGAGCCTCAGCGACTCTAAAATAACCATACGCATATATTCATCTTGCTCCTGACCTTTTAGCAACTGGATATGTCGTAGAATATCCTGATGCTCACAAAACGTATACATCAGCCAACTACATGCATTGCGAATTAAGTCGTACGTAATAAAGAATCGCTGAAGAATGTCACCTTCACTTTCATTATCAAGTACATTGTAAACATTATTTTGTTCACAAGTTGACCTGTGATTGTAAAGAGATTGAAGGCATGAAAAAACACCCGCTATAGCGTGTGCCTCTATTGGATTTCGCTTTCCAAGCTTTGGGATCGGCACCTTTATCATCGAAGGTTGATGTCTCTTAGTCCGCAACTCAGCCAGTTTTCGTAAGTGTCCTGTCAAATCATGCTTGTTGGCTACGCCAAAAAAGCTGTGTGCTAATAAACAGAGCGCCAAATCTTGCACTTCTTCATTGAAGACTTTTAAATCTCCACTTTCCCATAAAGATATATGGGATTGCACGATCGTACGATGCTCAATTCGAAAGGTAGAAAAATGTTTTTTCACAAAGGAACCCTTGACTTTTGGCACCCCCGTTGAAAAATTAAATTCATATAAGTCGTGAACCTGTAGTGTTCGAACAACATTTTTAATCCCTACATCCACAAAACTATTGGCATTTGTGAAAACAATATCTTTTACCATTTGCGGATTCGTTGTTAAGTAACATCGTCGATGACCTAGCCGAAAGCTTGTTGCCTCGCCGTATTCACTAAGATGTCGTAAAAACAAAAGCGGATTTTCTTGAAAATCTTTCAAATGGCCTGTCATACGATAAGTCGACGGACCCTGTATTCCTTTCATACGCATCACTTCTTTCTATGGAATTAGTAGTTACTAATTACTTCCGCAAAATACTAGATGGTTTATGCAACGTATAATAAAAAAGAGTAGTCCACTAAAGACTACTCTTTTTCACAAATAGATATGCTAATGTTTCTGAAATTGTTTTTAAGATTCCATATTAACCCATACACTTTTTACTTCTGTATAGTTATCAAGCGCATAGCTACCCATTTCCCTTCCAATTCCAGACTGTTTATATCCACCAAACGGACTAGCTGCATCAAATACATTGTAGCAGTTCACCCAGATTGTTCCGGCTTTGATACCGTGAGCTACATAGTGAGCTTTCTTCAAATCTTGCGTCCAAACGCCCGCTGCCAATCCATATGTCGTATCGTTTGCCTTGGCAATTAAATCATCTAAATCATCAAAAGGCATCGCTGCAACAACAGGGCCAAAGATTTCTTCTCGTGCAATTGTCATGGAATGATCAACATCAGCAAAGATTGTTGGTTCCACAAAATATCCTTTTTCAAACGGCAGCGAACCTCCTGTTAAGATTTCAGCTCCTTCTTCTACACCTTTATCAATATATGATTTGACTCGCTTCTGCTGCTGTGCAGACACAAGCGGGCCCATCGTTGTATCTTCTATTAATCCATTACCCTGTTTAATCACCTTAGACTGTGCCACTAAGTCTGCTATTACATTATCATATAATTTTTTTTGTACGTATAACCGACTTCCCGCACAACAAACTTGTCCTTGGTTGAACATTACACCCGCCAATGCTCCTGGAACAGCTTTTGATAAATCTGCATCAGGTAAAATGATATTTGGAGATTTACCTCCAAGCTCTAACGTAACTTTCTTTAAAGTTTCACTCGCTTGCTTCATAATCGACTTTCCAACCGCAGTTGATCCCGTAAAGGCAATCTTATCTACAAGCAAATGATTAACAAGTGGTTCACCTGCTGTTTTACCGAAACCTGGAACGACATTTAGCACTCCTTTAGGAAAGCCCGCTTCCTCAGCAAGACCTGCTAGATAAAGAGCTGATAAAGGCGTTTGTTCTGCTGGTTTTAGTACAATTGTACAACCGCTAGCTAACGCAGCACCCAGCTTCCATGCTGCCATGAGCAGCGGGAAATTCCAAGGGATAATTTGCCCAACCACTCCTAGTGGTTCATGACGCGTATAGTTAAAGTATGCTCCTTGTACAGGAATAGTTTGTCCAACAATTTTTGTTGTCCAACCAGCATAGTATCTAAAATGTTCAATAGCTAAAGGAATATCTGCATTTGATGTTTCACGAATTGGTTTCCCATTATCGAGCGTTTCTAATTGAGCAAGTTCAAGTTTGTGTTCTTCCATGAGGTCAGCAAGCTTATAAATCAAACGACTTCTTTCCGCTGCAGACATTTTTGTCCACGGTCCTTTATCAAAAGCTTCACGAGCTGCTAACACAGCACGGTCAATATCTTCAGCATTTGCTTCAGCTACATCTGCTAACTTTTCACCAGTTGCAGGGTTTACTGTTTCAAACGTCTTTCCAGATGCCGACTCCACCCACTCACCGTTAATATAAAGCTTCTTTACACCTTGTAAAAATTGCTTCAGTTTTGGACTTACTTCAACTTGTTTTGCTCCAATATTTTGCATCAAATCCATACCTCCTTCAATTTTAGAAAGCGTTACCAATAATTAGTTTACACTACCCTTTTCAAAAAAAATCAACCGATATGTCATATTATTTAGAAATTTTAATCTTCTCACAAAGAAAGAGAGTGAGACATAATTAAATGTTTCCTTCTCAAAGACCGATCATGACGTTTCTACAATCGTTAAGCTGTAAGAACAAGTTCGTTCAAAATGTTTTCCAAACAAAAAAATATCCGAGCTATCGAAAGTAGTTAACTCACGATAGTTCGGATAAATCATTGACCGAAATACTTATGTCCCAGCTTTTTTATGCTTCTGCCGTTTCAGGCGAAATTGTTTTATCATTATAAACTGTTGTATCTAATTCTTTTGTTACTTTACTTGTTATAACACCTGCTGTCATACTTCCGCTGACGTTCAATGCTGTACGCCCCATGTCGATCAGAGGTTCTACTGAAATAAGAAGTCCTGCAAGTGCAACTGGTAAGTCTAGTGCAGATAAAACAAGAAGTGCCGCGAATGTTGCACCTCCACCAACACCTGCTACTCCAAATGAGCTAATAGCTACAATAGCAATTAGTGTGGCAATAAACGATGGTGATAAAGGATTAATACCAACTGTTGGTGCAATCATAACGGCTAGCATTGCTGGATAAATACCCGCGCATCCATTTTGACCAATTGATAAACCAAATGACCCTGCGAAGTTTGCAATTCCTTCTGGAACGCCAAGCTGTCTCGTTTGTGTGTTCACATTTAGCGGTAAAGCCCCTGCACTTGTACGAGATGTGAAAGCAAATGTTAAAACTGGAAATGCTTTTTTTACATACATAATCGGGTTAACACCGACAAGCGTTAGTAAAAGTAAGTGAACAGCAAACATTGCTCCTAACGCTACATAAGACGCAATAACAAATTTACCAAGCTTCACGATAGCATCAATATCGCTCGTAGCGATTGTCTTTGTCATGATGGCTAATACACCATATGGCGTTAAGCGTAAAATTAATGTAACAACGCGCATTACAATTGCATAAATCATATCAATAACCTTTGAAAAAAGAGCTGCTTCTTCTGGCTTTTTACGCTTTACGCCTAAATAAGCAATTCCGATAAATGCAGCAAAAATAACCACTGCGATTGTTGAAGTTGGTCGTGCTCCTGTTAAATCTAAAAATGGATTCGCAGGCAACAATTCAATGATTTGTTGTGGAATTGTTTGGGCTTGCATTCCTGACAAATTCTCCTCTAATGCTGCTCCACGCTCGGTTTCAGCTGCTCCTTGTTCAATCTGAACAGCTTCTAAGTTAAATCCCGTTGTTGTCACAATCCCAATTGCTGCTGCAATGGCTGTTGTTCCAACTAAAATCCCAATAATTAAACCGCTGATTTTCCCAATGTTACTCGTTAATTTTAAGCGAGTGAATGCGGCCACAATCGAAACTAACACAAGTGGCATAACGATCATCTGAAGAAATTTCACATAACCGCTACCAACAATACTAAACCAATCTGATGTTTGAGCTGTCACTTCTGAAGTTGGTCCATATACCAATTGAAGAGCAAACCCAAATACAATTCCAAGTCCTAGAGCAGTGAATACACGCTTTGAAAATGAAACGTATTTTTTTTGCATCATATATAAACCAGCGATTAATGCCAGCATGATAATGATGTTAAGAATAACTAATAATAAAGTCAAAATAATTCCTCCTACAACACTTTCCAAATATAAGTCTCCTTTATTTATATTATAAGAATTCCAATAAGTCAACTCGGTTTTTGTGTTTTTTACGATTTTTCACTCTAATTGCTCGCCAATTTTTATATTTATCATCGTTAAAGCTTTAGCATACAAAAAAACATCCCTTTGTAACGGGATGTTTCGCATATGTATTTACATTTCATACAGTTCGTTTAGCCATCTAACAAATAAATGCTTTGGGAGCTCTAAGTAGTGTAAATCTGTATACTGTATATCAGACAGCGTTGTCCCCCTTGACATATAATAATACCACTGCCAACCAATATCTTTTGCAATGGCATACGACCTTGCCAAGTCTTGGCGCGCATCAGGTTGTTGCATATCACTCATCCACTGCTTTTCATCTGCATCGTATTCATAATAATGTAACGTAAATTTATCACACCAATAAGCGAGCTCTTGATGCGAAAACATATTTTCATCATCACAAACTTGTAACAGTAACATTCTTAGATTCTCAGGCGTATATGGCAATATAATCTTTTGACATGCATCTCTCATTCTTTTACCCTTCCTGCTTCACTTATTTCTTTTATTACATCATGTCCATGAAACTTTATCAATAAGAATTCGATAACGGTTTGATTACTTTTCTTTTACAACCTCTTCTCAATTTTATAATTTCAGACATAAAAAATAGCATTTTACCTTAAAACAATCAAACTAAATAGGAATATTTACCCTTTTTTTATTTTTGGGAATATTATAAATTTTAAGTTGTATCTATAATTTCCCAAAGGAGGAACACAATGAAAAGAACAAAAAAGACAATTGTATCCGTTGCTCTAGCAACAAGCTTAGCCCTTTCAATATCTAGTACATATACTGCAGCTGCTCCTGCTACTCAAGCTTCAGCGAGTCAAGCTTACAATGCGGTAGATAAAAAGGTGCTCAACAAAATTAATGTAGATAACATCTACAATGATATTGAATATTTAGCAAAAACGCCTCGCGTAGCTGGAACTGCAGCTGAACATAAAGCAGCTTGGTATATTCAAAAGAAATTAAAATCATTTGGTTATAAAGCAAACGTCGAGCCATTTACATTCGTTGGCTATACAGAAGCATCTAAAGTTGAACTTTCAGCTGATGGGACAAGCTATTCACCTAGCGCTTTCACATATAGCATAAACGGTAATGTAAGCGCTGAAGTTGTTGATGCTGGCCTTGGAACAAAAGAAGAGTTAACGAATCAAGACTTGACAGGCAAAATTGCACTGATTCAACGTGGCTCTATTAGCTTTGGTGAAAAAGTATTAAATGCAGCTGAAAAAGGAGCCAAAGCCGTTATTATTTATAATAATGCTGACGGTGAGTTAAACGGGACGCTTGGTGGAGCTAATGATGGTTATGTACCAGCTGTAGCTTTACCAAAAGCGGAGGGTGAACAGCTTCTTGAAAAAATAAAAGCAGGCAATCTAACAGCTACTGTAAATATTGAAGGTGCTGAAGTTAGTGAGCGTATTTCATATAACGTAACCGCAACAAAATCACCAACTGAAAAAAAACGCAACACGGATGATATCATCGTAATTGGGGCTCATCATGACTCAGTTGAGGGTGCGCCTGGTGCAAACGACGACGCATCTGGAACAGCAATGGTCATTGAATTAGCTCGCGTATTAAAATCTCTACCAACAGATACGGAGCTACGCTTTGTAACGTTTGGAGCTGAAGAACTTGGCTTAATTGGTTCTCAAGAGTACGTGGATGGTTTATCTCACGATGAGAAAGATCGTATCGTTGGTATGTTTAACTTAGATATGGTTGGGAGCCGCGATGCTGGTGATTTAGTATTAAAAACAGCAGATGGAAAAGCTAACTTTGTAACAAAATTAGCTCAGGCGTCAAGCTTGCGCCTAAATGGTGCGGCTACTCCATATTCAGAGGGTGGACGCAGTGATCATGTTCCGTTTGCAGAAGCAGGCATTCCTGCTGCACTATTTATCCATGATCCAGCTGAACCATGGTACCATACACCAGAAGATAGCATTGACAAAATTAGTAAAGAAAAACTTCAAGATGTCGCTGAAATTGTGGGAACTGCCGTGTATGATCGCGCTCGACCAGATCATAAAGGACCAAAAACACAAAAAGGAAAACCATTTAAAGCACCTGAGCTTTATTACCAGCAAGATCTTAAATAATAATGAGAGAACTCGGTTATATAACCGGGTTCTTTTTTATTAAAAAATACTGAAGCATAATAATCTCTTCTATTCTGACGATTATGGTATACTTTTATTGATACAGCTTCTTTTTTGCTGTAGATTTGGTTATTATAAGGAGGAATATAATGAATTTGACGTTTATTAGCAGCTTTTCATCTGTTATCCATTCAAAAGTAAATTCAACTTAATTATGAAAAAGAGGTGAACAATCATTGAGTTTTACGATTGACAATTTAATTTTCCTTTTATCCATTCTTCTAGTTACGGGAGTCTTAACAGCAAAATTCTCTTCGCGTTTAGGTCTACCTTCCCTCGTACTGTTTATTATTGTTGGTATGATACTCAGTCATTACGTCTACTTTGACAACGCTCTTTTAGCACAAGGTGTCGGAGTAATTGCTCTCATTATCATTCTATTTGATGGTGGTATTCAAACAAAGTGGACCGACGTCAAAAGCGTCGTTCGCCCTTCTATTTCTCTTGCTACATTAGGAGTTTTAATTACAACTGTTGTAACCGGTGTATTAGCAAAGTACATTTTGGATGTTACTTGGCTAGAAGGCTTATTATTTGGAGCAATCGTTGGATCTACTGACGCTGCAGCCGTCTTTTCTGTTTTAGGATCTAAAAACATTCGTCAAAAGCTCACGTCAACTCTAGAAGCAGAGTCAGGTTCAAATGACCCAATGGCGATTTTCTTAACTGTTTCAATTATTGAACTAATCCAAGCACCTGAATCACCTATCTTTACTCTTTTCTTCGACTTTTTCTGGCAAATGGGAATGGGGTTACTAATGGGATTAGTGCTCGGAAAAGCTTCCGTATGGATTATCAATCGCATTAATTTAGATTCATCCGGTCTTTACCCAGTATTATCTCTTGCTTTAGCAGCTTTAACATATGGCGTCACTGCTTTTATTGGAGCAAGTGGATTGCTAGCTGTCTACATAATGGCTGTTATTATCGGAAACTCCCATTTAACATATCGTCATGCAATTGTACGCTTTAATGAAGGTTTTGCATGGATGATGCAAATTCTTATGTTTATTATTTTAGGTCTACTCGTCTTTCCAAAAGAGCTTATTGAGGTTACATGGCAAGGTATCTTATTGTCGTTTTTATTAATGCTCGTTGCTCGACCATTAGGTGTTTTCATCAGCATGCTTTTCACTAAATATACAATGAAAGAGCAGCTATTCATTTCGTGGGGAGGACTAAAAGGAGCCGTTCCAATTGTTCTAGCTACATATCCAATGATGGCTGGCCTTGAAAATAGCACACTTATCTTTAACGTGGTATTCTTCGTTGTTCTTACTTCTGCGTTATTACAAGGAGCAACCATTTCTCCGTTAGCCAATTACTTGAATTTCTCAGATGGTGAAAAAGAAGTGGTTCCACACAGTTTAGAACTTGTTTCGATGGGCAAAACCAATAATGAAATGATTGAGCTAAAGCTGGTTCCAGATGCCGCAATCTCTGGAAAATCACTTGAAGAACTTCCCTTGCCAGAAGATGTTTTAATTACGGCTGTTATCCGTGAAGAAAAGCTAATTACACCTCGCGGAAATACTAAAATCTTTTCTGGCGATACTCTGTACGTTCTTGTTTCTAAAAAGAAACGCGAGCGCGTTACGGAATATTTCCAAAAGAAAAAAACCTCTCTCGAAGAGGATGTATCTACCCCTTAAAAAACAAAGGCATCTCCTATTTTAAAGGAGTGCCTTTGTTTTTGTTTTCCTTTTGCATTAAATAAAGCGATTCGTAGTTTGGATGATGCTTCAAAAGCTCTGAAATTGTGACAAAACGATATCCTTTTTCCTTTAGCTCAGGCAGTATTTGTTTCAGTGCTTGAACCGTTTGCGTGCGATCCCCCCCTGTATCGTGAAACAAAACGATGTCGCCAGAGCTTGCATTTTTCAGAACTTGATGAACAATTTTGTCTACACCAGGGTTTCTCCAATCAAATGTGTCTTGATGCCATGACCATAATACAACAGTATACTGCTGATTTTTAGCTGCTTTCACCACTTTATCATCATAGTAACCAGTTGGTGGCCTAAAAAGATAGGGTTTAATACCCGTTATCTGCTGAATTTTGTCATCAGCCTTTTCAATCTCACCTTCTATTTTTACAGTATCTTTACCACGAACTTCTAAGTGACTATACGTATGATTTGCAAGTTCATGCCCTTCTTTAACCTCTCTTTTAGCAATTGTAGGATATTGAGTAACTCGGTCACCTAAAACAAAGAATGTAGCTTTTGCATTGTATTCTTTTAATAAATCTAGAATGAGTGGCGTATACGTTGGATCAGGTCCATCATCAAACGTTAATGCAATAATCTTTTCTTCACTTGTTGGAATTTCCCAAACAATATCACCTTTTTTCTCATAGTAAAAGCGGCTTTTCTTTGCTGCTTGTCCGTTCGATGCACCTGTGAAAAAGAGAAGTGCGCAAAGAAGCAAACAACCTTTTTTCATACGCTTACCTTCTTTCTTGTTTCTCTATTTGATCTTGCTCTAGTTGTGATATGACAATGGCTCGTAAGTCATTCTCAAAAAATGATTCACTGCATACATACGAATGCTTTGACAACTCCTCTTGTTTCGACTTTTGATTCACTCGACATCCACTCTCTTTCTTTTTAGAATGTTCTTTTAGGTTCTCCCAAATAAATGAAAACAAATCGATAAAAACAACCGTATTGCGTTTACTTTTAATGGAATGGGGAAAAATGTAAGAAATTGAACACTATACTCATTGAAGGGTTGATTTTGACAATTTCACTATAGATAAAGGAGACTGTATATGATCTATCGAATAGTAATAGTAGCTCTGTTTATCTTTACGCTTAGTGCGCTTCAAACAAAAACGAACATATTGCCTTTAGCAAGTGAGCAAGAAAACGCTAGAAAAGGTACGTCCAGTCATCAAGGCTTTTCAATAAATGTATTACCTGACTATGAATTACAAAAAGAAGAAGAAGGAAAAGACATTATTTTCTCTACGCATTCACCTCATACTTGGATGAGAATTCAAGTCTTAGAAGTCGATACAGCAAATAAACTTACGTCGGTTAATACGGCTACATCTACTTTTGAAGAACAATTCGGAAAAGCTAAAATGATTGCCGATCAGCACCATATTAAGAAGCCACTCATTACTGCTTTTGAAGCCTACACTGATCAAGAAAAAGCGGCCTTATATATCGTAAAGGCTCCTAGCAAAGCACAAATACTAGTTATTATAACTAATATAAAAAAACATTCACCTGATGAACAAGAATTGTTTACTATGATTAATAGCATTCAATTAAAGGAGAGATAGTGTGCAAAAATATTTGTTAGTTCTGTTTACAGCAATTATGCTGACGGCTTGTGGAACAACACAAGAAAACTCTAAGTCCCATAATTCTTCTCATAGTACAAGTGATCAATCTCCAAAAGAAAAAACATCGAAAGAATCCTCAGACACTTCATCTGATGAACAAACCATTCGTCTTCCTGAACAGATGATGGCGTATGAAAACGAAGGTATGCAAGAAGAAAAAATGGGGTTTTTAAAAACTAGTGAAAACCAAAAATATTCTTTATATGTCTTAGAAGGATATACGTTTACAGAAGAAGAACCACGAAAAGATGTTATTTACTACGATGCTAACGATAAGCTGTGGATGCGTATTGAAGTTCTTCCTGATAACGTAGATTGGGACAAGGTAGAACAAGAAGCTCTAAAAGGATTAGAAGCTGTATCAACTGACGTTCAAAAAAGCTCTGTCACGTCTTATAATGAGACTTTTTCATTCCACAGTGTACATTCAGCCAGCAACGACAAGAACCGAACTACTTCATATTTAGTGAAGGCATCTGATAAGCGTCCAGCTATGCGGCTCACCATCTTCACTCCGGTTGAAACAGAAAATGTTAATGCCTTTTTAGAAATGGCTAATTCGATTGAAAATTTATAAACTCAAAAAGCCGAACACAAAGGTGTTCGGCTCAGTTTGTCGACAAAAGGGATTCGGAATGGTCTCATTCCGAACCCCTTTTTAGCTTTTTATGGGATTTGAAGCTATTTAATAAAAAGACAGACCTCTTCGAGTTCATCATTTAGGCCATTTTTGGACCTTGCCACGTCCAGTTGGCCATCTTCTTCAGGTTCATGGCAGCGAAAGTAAGCATCGCCTGCATCGACAATTTTTTAAGTCCCCTTAACGTTGTCCAACGCATGCCATGCTTTTCTTTTCCATCTGCGAATACACGCTCAATGGTTTCTTTACGTTTGGCATAAATCTCTTTCACCTCTGCGTGATAGCGAAGATGGTCTGCCTCTTCTACGTATTCCTGCCAAATATGACGCGTCACCACTTTCTGGTGGTCTTTACTCTCCGTACATCTGGCTAAAAATGGGCATGTCGCACAAATCTGTTTTGGCGATTTGTACTCCCGATATCCTTCTTTATTCGTTGTCGAGTAGGCCAAGATCTCACCTGCCGGGCAAAGATAACAGTCAAAGTATTCGTCATACACATAGTCATGTTTTCGGAAAAAACCTTTTTTCGTACGTGGTCGTGTGTATGGCAAGGCAGGGGTCATCCCCTGTTCCAATAAGTAACGGGTAATCGCAGGAGTTTTGTACGCGGCATCTGCGGCGACCGCTTCAGGCTTTCCGACTCTCTCGATGACCTTTCCGACCAATGGCTCTAAAATCTGACTATCATGTGTGTTGCCAGGTGTGACCATGGTGCCAAGCACAAAACCGTTACGATCCGCGGCTGCGTGAAAAGAATAGGCGAACTGCTTCGTCCGTTCATCCTTCACATAGTAACCACTCTCTGGATCGGTGGTGCTTTCTTTGATTTCTTTCTTCTCTTCCTTCTCAAACTTGTCCGGAGGAAATGGTTTTTTTCCGTGATCTTCCCGGTCCTGGTTAATCTCTTCTTGAAGGCGTTCCTGATACGCGCGTGTCTCTTTGCGAACGACTTTCTTTTCAAATTTGCGTTTGTTCGCACTCGCTTTAACATGGGTCGAATCCACGAAAACGTGCTCGGCACTGATTAGCTTTTTCTCGGCAGCTTCCTTTAAGATGCGATAGAAAATCTGTTCAAACAGATCGGTATCTTTAAAACGGCGTTCATAGTTTTTTCCGAACGTAGAGAAATGAGGCACTTTATCGTGGAAACCATACCCAAGGAACCAGCGATAGGCCATATTGGTTTCCACTTGTTCAATCGTTTGGCGCATGGACCGGATTCCAAACGTGTATTGAAGGAAGGTCAATTTAATTAAGATGACAGGATCAATACTGGGACGACCGATTTCTGAATACATGTCCTTCACCAAGTCATAGATGAACGAAAAATCAAGTGCTGCCTCTATTTTACGAACCAAGTGGCTGGCCGGTACCAATTGATTTAACGTAATCATTTCTAATTGATCTCGTTGAATGGGATTATGTTTCGAAAGCATGTCAATCACCTCAAGTTATGTAGTACTTCCATTGTAAAATAAAAAAGACTGTAGGCAAACTGGATTTCTTCCAGTTTGTCTACAGTCTGAGCCGAACACAAAGGTGTTCGGCTTTTTGAGTCTATTTTAAATCCATTAGCTTTGTTTTCAAGTCAGCTTCCATTTGATACAGCTCTGCTTCTGCTTCTGTTCTTTTTGTACGGCCTTCTTCTTGAATTTTTAATACTTCTTCAAGCGTAGTAATTAAATCTGATTGTGTTTGTCTAAGCGTTTCAATATTTACTATTCCTCGCTCGTTTTCTTTTGCTACTTCAATTGTATTTTGCTTTAACATTTCTGAATTACGTGTTAATAAATCATTTGTTGTTTTAGATACTTGTTTCTGAGCTTCCATTGCAGCTTTTTGTCGCAGCAGTGTAGTCGCAATTACAATTTGATTTTTCCAAAGGGGAATTGCGGTCAAAATAGAACTTTGAATCTTTTCTACAAGCGTTTGATTTACTTCTTGAATCAAGCGAATCTGCGGTGCACTTTGAACAGCAATTTGTCTACTTAACTTTAAATCATGAACGCGCTTTTCTAAACGATTAATGAATTGGCTTAAATCATTTACTTCCTGAGCCATCAAGTAATCATTTTTTGCTTTTGCTTCCTGCTGAAGTGCCGGCAACGCTTCATTTCTAAGCGTTTCTAATCGATACTCTGCAGCTCCGATATAAATATTTAACGCATCATAAAACTGTTTATTTTTATCATACAAACTATCTAACATTGTAATATCACGATAAAGCATTTGCTTTGAACGTTCTAATTTATCCGCAATCTTATCAATTTCAACGTTAATACTTTGATATTTTGTTAATAAATTTTGAATTGGCTTTGACAAACCAGAAAATACTCTGCTGATAAATCCTTTTTTCTTCGTTGTGAAATCATCTGGATTCACCTGACGTATTTTAGACATTAAGTCAGCAATCACATCTCCAACAGGACCTGTATCTTTCGTTTGCACATGCTGTAAAACAGACTGAGAGAACTGCGAAAGCTCCGACTGTGCGGCTACTCCATATTGAAGAATAGCCTGCTGGTTTTTATAATCGATTTGCTCGGCGATTTTCTGTGCTTTTTCTTGGTATTCAGGGGCTAAGTTATTGTATGTTGAAAGCTGCTTAGCTACCGGTTGGTCAAGCTGAGTAGCCAAAGTTGGTGATGCAAACGGATCATTTAAAAGTTCATCTAGCGATTGTTTTTTTTCCACTTCTTTCATATAAACCCCACCCTTATTTCATTCGATTTATTGGCGCATATTCTTCTTCATTTTGAAAATGTTGTTTTAAAACCTTCATTTCTACATCTAAACTTAGCACATCTTGAGAAAGTGCAGAATTTAAAAGCTGGTCATACTGTGTTGACAGTTCATGTATCACATTTTCAGCCTCATGAATACTTTCTTTTACATCAATACTTTTTGTAGGTTTAGATAATAAAAATACGTAGCGTTCAATAACCGTCACCGTTGCTTGCAAATAGTTCGTAAAAAATGGCTGAACACTTTTATAGCGCGCAGGCTCTTTTTCAACCATATCAACGATACTTTTCCCTACTCTATATAGCTTAGAAAGCTCTGTCCACATGTGAATTGATTTTAGCTTAAAGCGAGAACTGCTAATAACTTTTAATTGCTTACGTGCTTCACGAGCCTGATGCTTGATATAAGCAAGTTCTTCTCTATAAGGGTCTTTATATGCAATTCTAGCGCTTTTAAAAACGAAGAATATTGCTGTTAGTGCAGCCGTACCAAAGCTTAATAAAATGCTATCACCAATCCCTACACCAAACCCTAAATAACTAATTGGAATCGTAGCTGTACCAACAGCCCATACGATAAACAATCGTTTTAAAAATGTCACCACTTTCATGTCCGCTCACTCCTTATCGTCTCTATTTATGTTTAAAATCGTTACGTTTCACTTATTATGATAAGAATATTATACCATTTAACTCCTAGTTCTAAAATAAATTACCTTTATACGTTATATACGAACGAAGAGCAAATAAGTTTCAGTTCCCATAAAAAAAGCGAAGGCATGTTTGCCTTCGCTTTTTTCTTAGTCACGCTTATTGTAATCATATTGAGAACGATCTACTGGTTTAAAGCCTTCTGGGGTATGGAAACGTAATAAGTCACCATATACAAGCTTATCGGACAGCTCAAGCTTTTGTTTTACCAGTTCGTCGTATTTATCATATTTTTTTGCTTCTTCTTCTGGTAATTGCTCACCAGTTTCGTTATTGAATACTTTTTGGTCCACTTTTGTAATCTCAGGAGTTACAAAGTCACCGTTTCTAAACGGAACAATTTCCTGGTGGTCTTTTGAAAGTAAGTCTGTACCAAAGTCAATATAGTCTTTCGTATCAATACCTAATAGGTGCATAACTGTTGGGCGAATATCAACTTGACCACCGTACGTATGCTTCACGCCACCCTCTAGACCAGGAGCATGAATGAATAGTGGTACTCGCTGTAATTGCGCTTGTTCAAAGTCACCTACATCTTTACCAAGAACCTCAGACATTGCACGCTTATGGTTTTCAGAAATACCATAGTGGTCACCATACATAACAACCATCGTGTTATCGTATAAGCCAGAAGCTTTTAAATCATCAAAGAACTGCTTTAATGCCTCATCCAAATAGCGAGACGTTTGGAAGTATTGGTCAACTGATTTATCGCCTGTAGTATGCGGCTCAATTGTTTGATCTTCCTCATCTAATGGATAAGGGAAATGGTTAGATAGCGTAATAAATTTTGCGCTAAATGGTTGCTTTAATTCTTTTAAATAAGGCATAGAATCTTTAAAGAATGGCTTATCTTCTAAACCATAGTTTAGCGTATCTTCCTCATTCATATCGTAATATGCTGAGTCGAAGAATTTATCAACACCAAATGACTTGTACATTTCATCACGGTTCCAGAATGTCTTACCATTACCATGGAATACTGCATTTGTATAACCGTTTTGGCCTAAAATAGCAGATCCAGCTTGATACGTGTTATTTGCCTTTGTTGTGAAAACTGATCCTTGAGGTAATGGGAATATTGAGTTTTCTACCATAAACTCAGCATCCGATGTTTTACCTTGACCTGTTTGATGGAACACGTTATCAAAATAAAGCGTATTTTTATCATTTCTAAGTGAGTTCATAAATGGCGTAACTTCTTCACCATTTAATTCATATCCCATCATAAATGTTTGTAATGATTCAAGTGAGATATAAATTACGTTCATATCCTTAGCTTTACCAAAGTATTCTTCATTTGGCTCAGCGTAAGTTGCTTTTGCGTAGTTTTCAACCTCTGTTACGTCACTGCTGTCAGCTAGAGCTCGTTGAGCTGACGATTTCGAGCTTTGAATAATGTCATAAACTGTATAGTTATATGCACCTAAATATTTAACTAAATAGTTACGGTCAAACGTACGTGTTAAAAGCTGTGGACGATCTGTTTCTGCAATGGCAATATTTGCACTTACAACTAGAACCCCAACTAAAAATACGCTTGTTACCGTACGTTTACTAATTGTTGTAGGTAAATCAAACTTCTTCCACATTATAAGTGCAATTAAAACAAAGAAGTCAATGAAATACAGAATATCTGTTGGCTGAATTAAAGCCATTGCACTTCCACCTAATTGACCAAAGTTATTTGATTGAGTTAAAACAGGTACTGTAATGAAGTCATTAAAGAATCGATAGTACACAACGTTTGCGTACAAAATAAATGATAATAAGAAGTTAATACCTAGTAATGCTCGTACCTTTCCTCTCCCTTTAAATAGTAAGGCAAAAGCAAAAAAGATAATTGCTGAACCGAGTGGGTTCATAAATAGTAAAAACTTTTGGATAAAATTCTCAAGACTTAAATTAAATTCAATTTGATAAACGGCATAAGTTTTAATCCAAAATAACAATACTGCAACTAAAAACAACGGTAATTGCTTAACAAAAATGTTTTTTCCGTTTGTCATGAGCTGTTTCATATTCCCACCTCTATATCTATTTGAAATTTGAGCTCATTTATTTTAGACGTAAATCTGGATGGATGTTAGTCTAAATTCGTAAAAAGAAATCTCCCTTACAAAAACTGTAAGAGAGCTAAACTGTTCTTTCACATTTTAACTCTTTAAAAAAAATTGTCAACACTCTTGCTGTATATTTTATTGAAAACATGAAAAAATAACTAGTTCATTGCTTCTTCTATTTATATGCCCAGCCTGTACAAACATCTACTTAAAAATAAATTTATCCTTATGTTCAATTTATATTTTTCTCAAGCTTTTTATCACCATTATGTTAAGTTTGCCATTCCTACACACTGACAATACGCTGGACACCATGAATTCTATATCTTATGCCATTCCATTTTTTTCTTAAGAAAAAGGACTTCTTGTTCTTTCATTGAAATACTATTCTAAATGTCGTTGTTATGACTGGTACATCATCTATAACTTAGAGGATCGAGAAGAAGAAAACAACCGAGTAGTTTTACTTCCGGTTTCTTTACCCAAATAGAATTGAAACGAAACAGTTGTAAATCATTTTGTTTCACGCCATATGCTTACACAAAATTACGTTTAAGTATATATAGAAAGTAAGATGATGGTCCATAACGAAATGATTTCAAAACCAACAAAAAATACGAGCAGCTTGCTCACCATAACTTCTTTTTCTCAAAAAATCAAAAGCAAGAATTTGATACGATTTTTAATGAAGGTGAAATTGCTTCAGATCCAACGATTTATATTGGTGTTTCATCTAAATCTGACGTGACACAAGCGCCCGAAAGAAAAGAAAACTTATTCATTTTAACGCACGTTCCTTCATTAAAAGAAGGTGAAGACTGGAACGTTATTGAAGAACAATACCGAGATGTCGTTCTTACCAAACTTGAAGCGATGGGTCTTGAAGGCCTACGTGATAGCATTGAATTTGAAGAAAGGTTCACACCAAACACCATCCAGCAGCTATACGGCGCAAATGGAGGCTCTATATACGGCGTAGCAACCGATCGTAAAAAGAACGGTGGTTTTAAAATCCCTGCTCGTAGTCAAATTCTATCAAATTTATACTTTGTTGGTGGTTCTACTCACCCTGGCGGTGGCGTTCCGATGGTCACTCTATCGGGGCAGCTAACTGCTGATGCAATTAATGAAGATTTTCAGTTACCTTCTATTAATAAAAAGCATATCGGATAATAATGATGAAAAGCCCACACACCTGCTCAGATTAAAGAGCTGGAATGCAGGCTTTTTGCTATTAAAAATTCATTTTTGACTGCCCGCCATCTACATTTAAGCTTGCTCCAACAATCCACGAAGCTTTTTCAGATGCTAGAAAAACCACAGCGTTAGCTACTTCTTCCACGGTTCCAAAACGACCTGCTGGAATTTCATTTTTTACAAACTGATTAATTTTTTCAGGATTTTCTTCTAACCGTTTCTTCCAATTACCCGTTTCATGTAGAATACTTCCAGGCGCAATGCTGTTAACGCGTATGCCATAGGAAATCATTTCATCCGCAAATGACTTAGTAAAGCTAATTAAAGCAGACTTGGCGTTATTATACGTTACTTTACCTCCGCTTTCTCGGCCAAAAATAGATGTAATGTTTACAATGGAACCTGTTTTTCGTTCTTTCATATACTCTGCTGCAAGCTTGCTTAAATGAACCGCAGAAAAGTAATTAAGCTCCATCGCTTCATAAAACAATGATAAATCTGTTTCTAGCGCTTGCCCTCCATTGCTTCCGCCTGCATTGTTAATTAAAATGTCGATACCTTGAAAATCTTTTACGACATTTTCAATCAATTGAATGCGCTCGTCTTGTTTCGTCACATCTACTTTATATGTACGGATGTTGGTAAATTTCTGACTTAAACGCTCTAAGTCATCTTCACCTCGAGCTGCAACCGCAACATCTGCTCCTTCTTCTGCAAAGAGCACAGCAATTGCTTGACCAATCCCTTTCGTTCCACCTGTTATGAGCACCTTTTTACCTTTTAAATTTAAATCCATTATAATGCCTCCTTGTTTTTATTTAATAGTAATATATTAACTATTCTTTCGCAAAAACAAGCCTCATCGTGATATAATTTTTCTCGTGTGAACTTGACGGATAGGAGTACAAACATGAATCAAACATTCTCTAAAACGGAAAAAATGAAGCAGTTTTTATTTATCTTATTACCTATTTTGATGACGCAGTTCGGTATGTTTTCAATGAGCTTCTTTGATACGATGATGTCGGGTCGTGTAGGAGCAGATGATTTAGCAGGAGTTGCTATTGGCTCAAGCCTTTGGATGCCTGTATTTACTGGACTAAGTGGTATTTTAATGTCCATAACTCCTATTGTAGCTCAGCTGATTGGGGCTGATAAAAAGAAAAATGTCGCTTTTACAGTTGTTCAGGGACTATATGTTTCAATTATCATGGCCTTAATTGTTATTGTTATTGGATTCTTTGTCGTAAACCCCGTTTTAAACGCTATGAATCTAGATCCAAACGTAGCTCGGATTGCGTTAGATTACTTAGTGGCGTTATCAATTGGTATTTTTCCTCTATTCATTTATACCGTGTTACGTAACTTTATTGATGCACTGGGTCAAACAAGAACATCGATGTTTATTACCCTTCTTGGCTTGCCTATTAACGTTGCGTTAAACTACTTATTGATTTTCGGAAAATTTGGTTTCCCTAAGCTTGGAGGCGTTGGAGCTGGATATGCTACGGCTATTACTTATTGGTGCATTTTGCTCGTGGCAATTTGGATTATCACCAGAAAAGATCCTTTTCAATCATTTCAGGTATTTCGTACATTTTATAAACCCGCTTGGCCTTCATTTAAAGAAATACTTGGGATCGGCATTCCAATTGGATTTGCTATCTTTTTTGAAACAAGTATCTTCTCAGCCGTTACATTGTTTATGAGCGCATATGATACGGTGACAATTGCTTCTCACCAAGCAGCAATAAACTTTGCATCGTTTCTGTATATGATTCCGCTCAGCATTTCAATGGCCTTAACAATTGTTGTAGGATTTGAAGCTGGTGCTAAGCGTTTTGAAGATGCAAAGATGTACAGTCGTATCGGTATTTTACTTGCCGTTTGCTTAGCTCTTTTAGGTGCAGTCTTTTTATTTTTATTTAAAGAAAAAGTAGCTGCTTTATACACAACAGATCCCAAAGTGTTGGCATTAACAACTCATTTTTTAATTTATGCGGTCTTTTTTCAATTATCGGATGCAATTCAAGCACCGATTCAAGGGGCTCTGAGAGGATATAAAGATGTGAACATTACCTTTTTTATGGCGTTGATTTCATATTGGGTAATTGGTTTACCACTAGGATATATATTGGCAAATTATACAGGACTTGCAGCTTTTGGATATTGGATTGGACTGATTAGTGGTTTGGCTGTAGGTGCAATTGGATTAAGCTATCGGCTTAAGACGATTCAAAAGCGCTTTATTTCATCAGCCCAGGCTTCGAAAACTGCATAATAAAAAAGAACGTCCAATGACGTTCTTTTTTATTTGTTTAAAGTACGTTGAAGTTCGTTCAGAAGTTGTTCCGCTCCTTTTTTACTTAGCACGACATTTCCATTAGCGAACGTAAGGTTATCACTCTTAATTTCACCAGTTACGGCACAAGCACCATATGGGCTATATTTCTGTAGAATAATAATGTCTTCATCAACGTATATTTCGACTGGATCACCTGTATTAATATTTAGAATTCGTCGCAATTCGATTGGAATTACAACTCGACCCAATTCATCTACTTTTCTTACAATACCTGTAGACTTCATAATCTCCATTCCTTTCGTACGATGTAAAATGTTCACCTTATGCAATAAACTCTTGTACATCCTCAGTTCTAAAATGCTCTTATTTGGTCCTCATACATGGATTTTGAATCTCAAAATAAGGCATTTCTGTTTTTAAAATTTATGTACAACTTGTATCATATCAATTCAACCTTTATTTATGAATAGTACATAGTCTTTAAAAAATAATCTATCCATATATGTTAAAAGTGTGTATTTAAACCATTTTATACCTATAAATCCATCTTTTTCACTACTGCTGACCCATAATATAACTTTTCCTAACGTGAATTGGACGAAATTCCCTCTTTACAAATATCTTTTTTTCAGTTAAAAAGAGGTATTCATGATTGAATACCTCTTGAAACAACGCTAAAGTTATCGCGAATGGCTTTTTGAATCATTGCCTCACATCTTTCTAGTTCTACCTTTAGCTGCTTTTTATATAGTTTTGCTTTTTCCTCTCCGCCCGCTGCAAACTTGTAATATACTACTTCCTGCAGCTTCATTCCTTCTTTCTTCTTTTTTACTTGTTTTAATACACCATCTTCAATTAAATCATGTAATGCTTTATATACTTCCGAATGATTAGGTTTAAAACCAAACGGTCGAAATTCTTCACGCAGGACATCTAAAAGCCTGAGTCCATATAAGCGTTCTTGCTCGGTCATTGTAATCATATATAACTTTAAAAAAGCACGCTGCTTTAATAGGAACCCACTAGACGTTCGTTTTTCTCTCATAGGTATACCTCCGCTTCAAGTTTACTTGACAATCGCTATATAATAATTATACTTTCTTATTCTCTCATAATCCTGCTTTTCATAACATAAGTCTAAATATTTAACTCCGTTTGAAACTTTTTTACAGCTAAAACAAGAACTTATGTTCCTTATTTTATAATATATACCATCATAGGGGATTTCTTCAACTATCTCGCCTCGTTAAAGATGACATACCACCAATGAACAACATTCAAAAATCATGTCAAAAAAGAAATGATTCCTTCATATATATAAAATGAACCCATAACATTCTATAAATAATCACTTATTACTGACTAAGGAGGCAAATATCATGTCAAAACACTTTGATGATTTAGATTGGAGTTCTCTACATGACAAAGTCGAAGAAATGTTAGGGACTCACTTTTGGAACGACTTTACCACACTTCTCCCTAAAAAATTCCCAGCAGTTGATTTATATGAAACTGAGAAAGAAGGAATTATTGTGGCTGAACTTCCAGGTCTTCAGTCAGCTAAGGATGTAGAAATTAAAGTAGAGCTCAACACGCTTACAATTCAAGGTCAGCTCCCCTACTCCTATGAAGTTGCAAAACCACATTTGAAAATCAATGAACGCCATACAGGTGTATTTATGCGTACGATTAAACTTCCTTTTCAATTTGTAGAAAATGAAATTAAAGCTAAGTATCGCAATGGGTTATTAGAAATTAAACTCTTAAAGCAAGAAGTAAACCAGCAAATTGCAATCGAGTTTAACGAAGAATAAGCAGCCGTAAAACAGCTGCTTATTTTTATTTCATCCCAATACAGCTAGCGATCAAAAAATGCTTTTTATTCCGAAAATTTAAATTAAATTAATAACTTTTACTCTCTTATAAAGTATGTTATTTTTATAACGTTGCTGTTTTAAACATACAATCAATTTATAGATTTATGCATTTAAACACAGCCAGGTTCCGCTCTAATTTCTTCGGAATTTGAGCATACTTCTTTTGAATAACTATGTATGTGCATAATGAGGTGAAAGTATTGAAACAACCCCTTACTGAAAAAAAGTTTGCTTTATCAACTTTATTGATATTCTTACTCCCTTCTCTACTAGGGATTTTCTTGTTTATTGTTCCTTTTTCTTATAAGGGAGAACTAACCATCCCTATTGCTATTTTAGCAAATGCTGTACAAGCAATGCTTGAGAGTCAGCTTCCATTAATAATGACAATCATCGTTGTTGCAACAGCTGTTTTTACAATCTTATTTAAATTAACAAAGCCGGATTTTATAAAGAATAGTCCTTTTCTATCTTCTCTTTTTCTTGTTAGTTGGGTGTGGACTATTACGCGCTTGGTTGGTGCTGTATATGTCATCTTAACTTATTTTAAGATTGGACCTGAGGCTGTTTGGTCGGAAAACACAGGTGGGACGCTTTTATATGATTTAATTCCCGTATTGTTCTCTGTATTTTTATTTGCTGGTCTTTTACTACCTCTTCTTTTAAATTTCGGTTTATTGGAGCTATGTGGTGCTCTATTTACAAAATTTATGCGTCCAATTTTTACGTTGCCAGGGCGTTCATCCATTGACTGTCTTGCATCATGGTTAGGTGATGGAACAATTGGTGTATTATTAACGAGTAAACAGTATGAAGAAGGTTACTATACAAAGCGTGAAGCAGCGGTAATTGGTACCACTTTTTCAGTCGTATCCATTACGTTCACAATTGTTATTCTTTCATATTTAAAGCTAGAAGCATATATTATTCCTTACTACTTAACGGTATTGCTTATTGGGTTGGTTTCAGCCATTATTATGCCGCGTATCCCCCCGTTATCAAAAAAACCGGATACGTATCATGAAAATGCTAAAGATCATACCGTGGCAGACGAAACAATTCCAAAAGAGCATACGTCCTTTTCATGGGGAATGAAAAAAGCGTTGGATCGAGCAGAGAATAATACAGGCGTTAAGGCATTCTTTAAAGATGGAATTCAAAACATCCTTGATATGTGGATGGGCGTTGTACCTGTCGTAATGGCAATTGGTACAACTGCGTTAATCATCGCAGAATATACGCCGCTATTTAAGTGGATTGGCTTACCTTTTGAGCCATTATTAGCTTTATTGCAAGTACCAGAAGCAGCCGAGGCAGCTCAAACTATGGTTGTTGGGTTTGCTGATATGTTCCTACCAGCTGTTATTGGATCAAGCATTGAAAGTGAGCTTACTCGTTTTGTTATCGCGTGTGTGTCTGTCACACAGCTCATTTATATGTCAGAAGTTGGTGGCTTACTACTAGGGTCAAAGATTCCAATTAAATTTATGGACCTTGTAATCATCTTCATTCTTCGTACGCTTATTACGCTTCCAATTGCTGTTATCGTAGCAAACTTACTGTTCTAGTATGTAAAAAAGGTATCATCAAAATTTGATGATATCTTTTTTTATTAATTATAATGCGGAGCTAAGCACAATATCACCTTGTGGTAATTTATTATTAGCACTAGGCTCCAAAGTAATTGCCATCGTATCCCACTTTTGTTTCCGCTGCTCTTCTGTCATTTTATAAATCACTGTTCCGTTTCCTTGTTCATCCGCTACAAACGCACCTGCAGGAACCGGCTTGTCATCTTTAATAAGCCAGACTTGATAGACTTCATCTTTTTGAAGTTGTTGAAGGCCACTTGCTTGAATGACCACGTTTGCTTTTCCATTGTCGTCCACAATAGAAGCTGTTGTCTTTCCTTTTTCAGGGTTTGTCGGCTGTAAAGTAACCGTTTGAATAGAAGTCGCAGGCTCAGAAAGTTTCGGAGACTCACTTACCTCCTGCTCACTGTCTGACTTTAACAGTAGATACCCATTTCCGACTAATGAGAAAAGTAAGCCCGCTGCTAATAACGGGATCCACCTGCTAGTAGACCTTATCTTATTCTTCTGCTTAATTTCTTCTTTATGATGCGATAGTTCACTCACTCGTTCATCTTCATGAAATACATTTGCTAATACGCGTTCTTTCATACCTGGAGGAAGCGCTTGCTCTGCTGCTAAAAATGTTAAGTCACCAAGTACTATTTCAAGTTCTTGGAGCTCTTCTTGACAGCTTGAACATGTTTGAAGGTGTGACTGGAAGCTTTTCCTCTTGCCACTCTGCTTCTTCATCTGACTTTGCCTGCTCATCCTCTATATAATCAAACACTTCATCTGAAAAAATAGGATCTGATTTTCGCTTTCGAATTAAATCAATCGCTGTGTTTCGCGCAATTGTAAAGAGCCACGAAGAAAATTTCCCTTTTCCTTCATGATAAATACCTTTCCCTCGCCATATTTTAACAAATACTTCCTGTACAACTTCTTCAGCCAAATGAGGCTGGTTTGTTAATCGATACACAAAAGAGTATAAAACTCGTTCATACTTGTCATATAACAATTCAAGAGCAGCTTGATCTTTTTGCTTTATTCGGTTGTATAAAATAACATCATTTTGTTCTTTCATACCTTTCTCCTTTAACTCATCTGAGTCCTTATTATATAATCGTAATAACGTATCTTTTTGGATCATTTTACTTACATCTTTTAAACGTACCTTTCTTTTTGCTAAAACACAAGTATAAATAGGTTAAATGATACCTGAGCAGGAGGCTTTTTAGACGTGAGAAAAATTATTTTATTTGATGGTGTGTGCAACCTTTGTAACCACAGCGTTCAATTCATTATTAAGCACGATCAGCATGCTTTATTTTCATTTGCATCCCTACAATCAGAAGCTGCCGCTCATTTATTAGGGGAGTTTAACTTATCAAGCAATCAGCTTGATAGCGTCGTTTATATTGACGGCAATAAGCTTTACACTGAATCCACTGCTGCTTTAAAAATTGCTAACCATCTAAAAGCACCTTGGAAATTTGCTTCTATTTTCATTATCATTCCAAAACCTCTTCGCAACTTTTTTTATAAAATCATTGCTAAAAACCGCTATAAATGGTTTGGAAAACAGAGTGAGTGCATGATTCCAACACCAGATATGAAAAAGCGATTTATTGATTAATTCTTCGCAAAAAAAAGAGTCTGGGACATAACAAAATGAGTGCTTCTAAAAGACGAACACTAGCTGTTCCCATCTCTTTGATTTGTCTCAACACGTTCGTTCCATTGCGCTACGGCCACTCGCTTTCCGCGGGGAGGAACCTGAGCTTCCTCGCTGCGCTGCGGGATCTCAGTTTTCCCTCTCTTTCCCGCAGGAGTCGAGTGTCCTACGCTCCATTTCACTCTGTTTCCAACATTGTTTTCACAATCAACAAAAAACCTGAACGATTAAAAGTTATGAACTCTCAATGGTTCAGGTATAGTAAGGACTGAACTACTTATGTCTCAGTTTCTCTCTCTTTACACCTTTAATGCTTCCATTAGCCTTTGAATTGGTAGCGTCTACAGCTCGATGAATCATTTCTTTAAAACGATGCTGCTCCATCACTTTTAAACCCTCTGCTGTCGCACCTCCAGGCGTTGTTACCTGCTTCCTTACAGCTGATGGGTTTGCTGCATGTTTAATCAAATTAGCCGAACCTGACATCATCTGCACAACAAGCTTTTGGGCAAGTTCTTTAGACACTCCGTAGCTCATAGCTGAATCAATTAATGCTTCTGAGAAATAAGCGACAAACGCAGGAGCACTCCCTGTAATAGCGGTAAGATATCTCACTTCATCTTCTGTGCAAAGCTGAGAGGATCCTATGCTATTTAAAATAACTGTTAACGCTTGTTTATGACTTTCACTCAGTGAGCTTCCAACGGCATACAGCGATATTGACTCACCTATTGTAGCGGCTGTATTTGGCATGATCCAAGCAACCGCTGTATGAGCTGGCAACCTCTCTTCTAAATAACTAGGCCCAATTCCCGCTGCTACTGTAATGACAAACTGATTGGTTACAAGCTTAGAGAGTTTTTCAAGAACTTCGTCATGTACCTCAGGAGGCATTGCTAAAACAATAGTTGTAGCATTTTTAACTTCTGCTTCCCAATCTTGCGTCACGTCCACAACATACTTTTCTTTAAGCTCTGCTAAACGTTTTTTATCGCGTTGATTTGTCATCACGATACGTTCATTCATAGAAGCATTCGTATGAATTAACCCAGCCGCAATAGCTTCTGCCATTCGCCCTGCTCCAATAAATAATACCTTTTGATTTGTCATCTTAGTCGTCCCATTTATACGTCCAGAATTCTTCTCGTAGAAGCATTCTTTCAAGCTGCGGGTTGGATAACAAAGCATCAACCTCCACGCCGTCAAACATCGCTTCTGTTTGTGAACGGTGCGCCTTTAATGCCTCAATCTTCTTTGCTTTTACACTCGATACATCGATAACAACGTCGGGATTACCAATATGCTCGATGCGATCATGTGAGAAGGCATGACACCAAACGATCGGGCGCTCTTCTTTTGGCATTCTCTTTACCGCATGAAGCGTAGCTGCTCCAGTTGCGTTATGGTCAGGGTGAACCGCAAAGCCTGGATAGTGAGTAATGATATGAGTTGGCTTTACCTCTTGAATAATAGATTCAAGACGATCGGCAAAATCTTCAATATCTAAAAACTCCAATGTTTTATCACGTAAACCCATCATACGTAAGTCTTGAATATCAAGGACTTCAGCTAAATCCTGAAGTTCTTTTTTACGAATCTTAGGAAGCGTTTCTCTGTTAGCAAACAACGGTCTTCCCATATTTCGTCCCATTTCACCTAACGTAATGCAAGCATATGTAACCGGTGTTTCTTTTTGCCTTGCTAGCGTAATCACTCCAGCTGCTCCAAACGCTTCATCGTCTGGGTGTGGAAATACAATTAATAATCGTTCTTGCACAATAATTCTCCTTTCTTACTCAAACGGTTTTTCACTTAATTGAAACGCAACGGCTAGACGACCATCCGAATCATGGCCCGCTAATAGTAATCTGTTATGGTCATCAACTTCCCAATCTGTTAAGCCTTCCGCATAGATCCAGCCTAAATCAATTTGAAGTCCTACTCGATATGGCCCTCCACCTGTAATTTTGCCGCCTGATACGTTCACTTTCCCATTGCGGATAAATGCTCCTACGTTCATTGCCTTTGCATT
The DNA here is from genome assembly GCF_038050335.1 of Priestia sp. FSL W8-0001. NCBI lineage: Bacteria > Bacillati > Bacillota > Bacilli > Caryophanales > Bacillaceae > Priestia > Priestia sp. FSL W8-0001. The sequence goes on along the minus strand of NZ_JBBPAL010000001.1, from coordinate 1,601,571 downwards.
TACATGAGACGCATATGCTCCATTTGTTGTTTCAAGATGAACATATATATCTTTATGAAAAAAAGTTTCTAATTTTGCTTGTACGCTTTCTTTATCAATTGGTTGCAACGTTTTTACTCCTTTCAAGCTTTCCTCTTTTTTATTTTACTAAAAATTACGTTTGAAGCATAATGTTTAGTTCTAGCCGGTTTATTTCTACTTCCCACAGTGATAAATTTCGCTCAAATTTTAGTTGAGGCCACTCGGTCAGATTAACCGCTTCAATATCCGTATCAATCTTTACAAGCTCTAGGCTCAATTCAGCTAATTCTTGGCCGCTCTTTAGTTTTTTCTTATATCGATTAAAAGTTACATCTAAATCGTCAACCTGTGCATAAATTCCTTCAATTGAACCATATTGTTGTATAAGAGGTAATGCAGCTTTTTCACCCACACCAGGAACACCTGGAATATTATCTGACTTATCACCTAACAAAGCTTTTACATCTACCCACTGAGTGGGAGATATGCCATATTCAGCTTTAAAGTCCGTAGCTGTATACAAAACATCACCAATTTTTGGCTTCGCCACAATTTGCGATACATGCTCATTTAACAGCTGAAACAAATCGCGATCATTGCTGTAAATATATGCTGGAGACTGTTTTTGTTTTGTCCATTTTAACGAAAAGGCACCAATAACATCATCTGCTTCATATAGTTCAACTGAGAGCTGAGGAATTCCTACAGTTTGAAAGAAAGTACGCAGCGTTTCATACTGTTGAATTAATGATACTGGTAAATCATTTCTCGTTTCTTTATAAAAACTATATGCTTGTTTGCGTTTTGTCTCGTTACGCTTTACATCCCATGCGACAACGATGTGCGTTGGCTCATATTGCTTAATTAAATTATTCATCTTTTGAACAACTACACGCAGCGCATTTGTAAATAAACCTTTGCTATTGCGAGGTAAATCAGCTTCTTCTCGCCCATATGATGTAGCAAAGTAGCATCGGCTCAGCAAATTAAAGCCGTCAATTAATAATAATTTTTCGCTCAAACAAACACGTCCTTTTTACTTATTTAACAACGTTCCACATTGCTGGATTAGCTGGATTTTTTGAAAACATACTATAGCATTATGCTTGTTAATCGTCAATTTAACAGCCTAAGAGCTAGTTTTAGAAGACAACTTTTTGTAAATACATTATAAAGATGTTAAATTGTTGTTATACTTATGGTGTTTGACTTTCCGATTTATTGACTATGCTATAAAATAAAAACACAGATCACTTTGTATTGAAGGTGAAAATGATGATAAAATTGTTAAAAACAACGGCCGTTTTATTACTTATTACACTATTGCTTATTAGTGCTTATAACCATACGATGTCAAGTACGGTCATCATAGTATGCAGTTCGCTTATTTTTTTCTTATTCGTGTTAAGTGACTTCTTTCTTGCGCAAAGATCGTGGGGATTAAAGGGATTGCAGCTATACATGTCCATTATGTTTTTCATTATTGCTATCTTTGAAATGCATCACGTAGTTAGCTCTTTATGTATACTTTCCATTATTGCCCTCCCACGGGTTATTGACGAAATTGCTTAAGTATTAAAACCAAGCTGTAATAGAATACAGCTTGGTTTTGTCGTCTACATATTTACTTTCGTAATTAAGCGCTCAGAAATTCTAAGCGCTTCAATCAATCCAAATTTTTGGACTAAACGAATAGCCTCTTTCATTTCTCTCTTCTTCACGACGTGGTGCTGAGTAATATTTAATAAAACCTGCATGACAACCAAATCTTTTAGCGTAAATATAAGATTCTTTTTCATGTCACGTTGAAAGAAATATTGTTCCGTCAACAGTCTCTCACTTAAAGTGATAATCTCAGCGTCTGATAAATGCAGTATTGCCCGAGCCTCACTCCGAGACCATAACCTCTTCGCTTCATCTCCATTTGCTATTTCTTTTACACTAGCCGAAGTAAAGCGCTTATTTCCAACAACTTTTTTCACTTTGGATGTAGCAGGCTCTACAGCTTTTTTAACCTCTACCTGACAATTAGTATGCTCAGCTCTTAGAGGCCGCTTATGCTTATACTTAATGCCATATTGATTATAGATAGGGAAATACGCATTAATGAGCATCGTTTTAAGCGCTTCGATCGTTTCTTTTGAACCTTCTATCTCCAACCAGCCAATAAACGCAATAGGCTGGTTTTCTTGAAAATCACCGCTTTTAAGATGTGCAAACACCCTTTGTTTTAATGAATTCATTGTACTACCAATATAGACAAGTTCCTTTTCCGTATCAAAGAGAAAATATAGACCCTTTTTTGAGGAAAGGCTTTGTACCTGCTGAACTGGAACAAGAGACTTTATCACATCTAATTTTGCAAAATCAATTGTCAAGCTCACTGGTTATCAGTCCCTTTTTGAACTTTCTCATATACCTTTAAATGTTGATAGACAATATGTAAAATGTCTGATTTCACATCATATTTTTGTGCTAACCGTAGGAGGTACCCTTGAAGATGTTCCGCTTCAGTCATATACCCCTTCTCAATGTCTCGTTGCATGGATGATTTCATAGTATAAGTCATCGATTCCATTGTTTTCATATGCTGCTGTACAATTCCATCGCTAACCGGAGCACCTTCTCTTACCATGATTTCATACACTTCTTGAAGAAGAGATTGAATAAACGTTCTACCTCCTTCTACATCACGAATAGGCCCAATTGGTGAACGCATCAAGGTAGTAACTCCAGAAAGGGTTGTAATAAATAGATACTTATGCCACATCTCTTGTTCAATACAATCGCTTAGCACAAATGAAGTTTTTGTATAGCTAAATGCAGTTTCTAAGCGCTCGATTCGATTTGTTTTTTCACCATTAAATTCTCCATAAACGACTCGATGTGCAGGGCTTGTTTGAATAATCTCCCCATCTGCGTTCAATGTCGTTTCGATAAAACAAAGACCACCTATTACATTATCCTCTCCGAAAGCTCTTTGCAACGTAGACAGATGATCAATTCCATTTAACAGTGGAATGACAGTAGTATCACTTCCTACAAACGGTTTTACATCAGCTATTGCTTGATCCAGATGATATGCTTTTGTCGAAAATAAAACGCAGTCAAAGGGATGTACTCCCTCACTGGTTGCTGTGATTAACTTTGGAGAAAATGAATAATCACCATGTATGCTTTTAATGACTAATCCACTTTTTTCAAGCTGTTTTTTTCTTTGACTTCGAACTAAAAATGTAACATCTTCTCCTTTTTCAGCAAGGCGCCCACCGAAATAGCCCCCTACTCCACCAGCTCCTAATACTAAAATTCGCATGAAAGCATCTCCCTTTCCCTCTATACACTTGCTATCTATTATTCTATTTTAGCATAATAGCGTTTTAAAATTGAGAATATTCATTTTATCTTTTCGCTTTTTCCAATTTATTTTCGTTTGTGATACCATTTATATAGTAGAGTAAGCATGCTTTTAATGTATTACCTAGATAGATATATACAAAAATGCAAACATAGTGTATGGTATATAATCATAAATCATAATCATTTCGATTTTATACAGGAGTTAGAAAAATGATAAACAAAACTGAAATTTATATCTTATCCGGCTTTTTAGGAAGCGGAAAAACATCATTGTTAAAAAATGCATTAAAGCAAGAAAAAGAAAACGGCCGTCAAATCGCCGTTATTATGAATGAACTTGGCAAAGTCTCTATCGACTCCGATGAAGTAGAAGAAGACACGCCGCTTAAAGAATTACTAAACGGATGCGTTTGCTGCACCATTCAAGGACAGTTTGAAACGCAGCTCCATTCGCTTCTACAAGAAAATAAGTTAGATGCCATTTACATTGAAACGACAGGTGTAGCACATCCAATTGAAGTACTAGACGCCTGCATGTCTCCCCTCTTTGCTAACGATGTCGTTGTAAAGTGTATCGTGACAACGGTAGACGTTCACAGATGGCAAGACAGAGGCAGCTTAAGTATTCAATTGCAAAAGCTACTCCAAGAACAAATTCGACATGCAGATGTCATACTATTGAACAAAGCTGACACATTATCTGAATCAGCTAAAGCAGCGCTACTGTATGAAGTTCAATCAATTAACCCACAAGCAGCTTGCGTATTCACAAGTTATTCTTCTATTCAGTTGAAACTTTTAACAAGTGCGAAGCTTTCAGAGAAACAAGCGCACCAGCAAGCTCATGTTGAAAAACAGTTACACTTAAAAACATTTGTTTATGAATTTAAAAATTCAGTTGACCTTGAAAAATTTGAAGATTGGCTACGTCATACGCCAGATACAATTTATCGAATGAAAGGTTATTTACGCTTTACTCACTCTACTGATACGTATTCATTTCAGTACTCGTATGGAATGCCTTTATATATGAAAGAGCTGTTGAAAATGCCAACTAATCTTGTCATCATCGGAGAAAATCTTCGTCATGAACAGTTAAAAAAAGAGCTTACAACTTTAGATCAAGTCTAAACACAAAACTCCCGCCAAAGCGGGAGTTTTTTTATCGTACGGGGATTACTACCCCTTACTATCCATTTTGGACTCTCCTGAGAATTTCATAAGCATGGTTACCTGCTAAAACGGTTAATTCTTCAAACTTTTCATCTCTTTTTAAATCCAGCTCAATAATTTCTGTAGCAAGTTTTATAACTTGTTTCTTTATCACTTCGTTGTCGCTCATCTTTTTTATTCCTTTCTTAGTAACTTTTTCTGTTCTATTTTATAAGAATCATTTCCTAATTTCATCATCTTTGTTATTTTTCCTCACATTTATCTAAAAAATATCACATAATTATGTTAGAATATATAACATGTTATAACTTTTTTGTATTTTTTTCCTTTATAATAAGGATATAACATAATTATCATACACTCAGGGGTGAGGGAGATTGTCCACAAATGAAGCATCTTATCGTGACAAAAAGGTTATGTCAATTGGCATCGTGAAGGAATTGACGGGACTATCTGAAAGACAGATTCGCTATTACGAAAAGCGCAGCTTATTGTTTCCAGAGCGTACAAATACAGGAATTCGAAAGTATTCCTTTTCAGACGTAGAACGGTTAATGGAAATCGCAGATCGCATTGAAGAAGGGGTACAAACAAGCGAAATTCGAACTGAGCTAGCAAAAAAAGATGAAGAACGAAAAATGAAAGAAGTTAAAAATCAAATGCTACGTGGGCAGTTAAACGCTCACTTTCAACGCAAGCTATAATATACATACGGTGGTGTTCATTCCTAATACTACCGTCTCCTTTCATTTTTCTCACAAAAAAAGTTCAACATCCAGCATACAGATGTTGAACTTTATATTACAAACCTACCGAACGGCTCTTGCGAATCTTGGGTTGATGAGCGACCATGAACTTTGTTTTTGATAATGCAAAGATAACCGATCCGCCCCAAATAAATAAAAAGGCAATCATATGAACACTAGAGAATGCTTCATGATAAACAAAAACACCTAAAAGTAAGGTCATCGTCGGTGCAATATACTGTAAAAATCCAACCATAGATAGAGGGATTAAAGGTGCACCTTTTGCAAAATATAAAAGCGGCATGGCCGTCGCAACGCCTCCTCCAATCAGCAGTAAGCTTGTTGTCGGATTGCCAACTACAAAGCTAGAATCCCCTTTGGCATATAGCACAATAAAGTACACAAGTGCAATTGGTGTGACCATAAATGTTTCGAGAGTCAAACCAACTTTAGCTTCTAGCTGAATGGTCTTTTTCACAAGCCCGTATATACCGAAGCTAAAAGCAAGCCCTAACGATACCCAAGGAAACTCTCCATAGTGAAGTGTTAAAAACAGCACGCCAATAGCGGCTAAACCTACTGAGATAACCTGCCAGAAATTCAGCTTTTCTTTTAAAACAACAATACCTAACAGCACGCTCACAAGAGGATTGATATAATAACCAAGGCTGGTTTCAATAATCCTTTCATTATTGACAGCCCAAATATAAATAAACCAATTAAGACTAATTAATAAGGACGCCGAAAATAAAATAAGCGTTTTTTTTGGATGACGAAATAAATACCCAATGGTTTCTTTAAGACTACCAAGCTGCCGTGTTATGCACAGCAATAGTAGCATAAATAAAAACGACCAAATCACGCGATGGGCTAAAATTTCGTCTGCAGGAACGTTATCTACCAGCTTCCAATATAAAGGAAACACTCCCCACATCACATACGCACTAGCCGTATATACTAGGCCGGCTTGATAAGGTTGTTTCAATGTACCTTTATTCATTCTCCTAACCTCTTTTCTCTTTCTTTACACTGCTTTTATTATAGAGGCAACCGCTGATTTTTTACAGACATTTATTTCAGGTTTCGAATATTTCACAAATAAAAAAGTGTGGATAAAAAATATCCACACTTTTTTATTTATTTTTTCTTTCCTTTTTTAAATACTTTCGCACTGCGAATATACTCAACATCTTGTACATTTTCTCGTGAGTTGGCGATGCGCGCAGCTGCAAAGAAGTAATCGGATAAACGATTTAAATATTGAAGGACCGCATCGTTAATTTTAAACTCTCGCTGAACCCCAACAACCAATCTTTCGGCTCTTCTTGTCACGGTGCGGCACACATGAAGTGTTGCTGCTGCTTGCGTACCTCCTGGCAAAATAAACCGCTCAAGCTCAGGTGCTTCTTTCATATATTCATCAATTCTTCGTTCTAATACTTCAATCATACTTGCTTCAACTTTATAAGGGTGATCATCTCTCGCAAAAGCTAAATCACTTCCACAATCAAATAGCTCGTGCTGAATTGTCACAAGCTCTTCTTTTAATTCATTAAATACCCTATCATTTAACTGAGTAATTGCTTGACCTACATAGCTATTTAACTCATCAATTGTCCCGTAAGCTTCCACTCGAATGTCGTCTTTATTTACACGACCTCCTATTAAACTTGTTTGCCCTTTGTCTCCTGTTTTTGTATAGATATTCATTCCCTTATTCCTCCTTTATCCGATTCGAAATTCCATACCAGATGCGGTCAACTGTTTCCGCTTCTGCTACAAGCATTTGATAGACATAGCCACATGCATCACGCCAACTGCGATCATTTTGGCTCATTGGAACAATCCCTTTTCCAATTTCTGTTCCAATAACAATTACATTTTCTAGCAGGTTCTCAGCTCGCCATGCTTGTAATTGTTCTTTGAAATAGCAACACACTTCTTCAACAGTTTTACCGCTATCAATTAATTCTTTAATGTATAGCTCCATTCCTTCTATAACTATGTATTGATCTCCTTTTACGAGTGTAGGCATTTTTATAAAGTCTTCATAAGCACTATGCCACTCTGTAATTTGGTTCTCATACTGTTTCTTTACCCATTTTCGCTTCCCATTGAACGCACCACCGAATACGAAATGCATGGCTTTCTCTCCTTTATATCATCCTTTTTGAAACGCAGTCGTATTCCTTCTCCATACGAAAAAGAATGATCCCAAAATGAAGACTGTTCTAGAAAATAAGAGGTAATGAAGCGAAGAGGTCCACCGTGAGTGACAACCGCTGTTAAACTAGCCTTTTGCTGCAGCATCAAATCAACGGTTCGATCCCAAGCTTTCCAAATTCGACTAGAGAAGGCTTCAAAACTTTCCCCGTTGGGCGGTTGCTCTTCAAAAGGCGCATCAATCCACTTTCGATATGCGGAATCATTTTTTAACTGCTCATATGTACGCTCTTCCCAATCGCCAAATGAAAGTTCGCGCCAATCTTCAAAGACAGTATATGGCTGATTGGGAAATAATATTGCGCTCGTTTCTCTTGTACGATTCAAATCACTTCCAACAACTAAGTCCGGTACCGCATCCGACGCTTTTAACATTGCAATTCCTTCACTACTTAACGACGGATTGCTCCATCCGATGTACTGGCGCAGCTTATTAGATTCTGTTAAACCGTGCCGAATAAATAGCATATCCACATACTCAACCATACAAGGGTTTCCCCTCCTTCAATCGTTGCTCCAATGACATCTCCCGTAATGCCTCCAAACTGAGCGCGATAAAATTTAATCCATATAAAAACAGTGATAGCACCAATTAAAACTACAGCTTTATTTTCCATTAAATAGACAAGACCTGCAATCATTAGTATGCTCATTGCAGCATAGATCCACTTTTGTCTTTCAGTTGAGCCTTTTTGAAAATAAGAAGCTAACCCTGTTTCTTTAGCAGGCTGATCCCAAAGCAAAATCCACCCTGCTACAATACGAGGCAATACAAATACGCTCATGAACATAACTAAATTAATTGATTCAATGTTAATCAGCTCATTTATTCCGCTAAAACGCAGAGCTAATAGAGCTAGAATTGACAGAACTGCAAATGCACCTACGTTAGGATCACTTAAAATCACAAGCTTTTTTTCTCTTGGTTGATGTGAAAAATAAGCATCGCTCACATCTATCCATCCATCTAAGTGTAAGCCTCCTGTGAGTATCCCACCAGCTAGCATAAGCAAAATAGCCGTCGTGACAGTGCTAACCCCTAACCATTCTAGACCTAAAAATAGCCCATAGCTAACTGCTCCTATACAAGCGCCAATCCATGGTAGAAAATAAAGTGCTTTGGCCGTGCGCTTTTCCGTCCATTGAATTGTTTTTGCTGTTGGCAAGATTGTAAAAAACTGCAGCGCTAAGCGCGCGATGACCATCCACTCTTTTACTGCCATGCTGTTTCATCTCCCTTATAGTAGCAGGAAATACCCGCTTCTACACAAATCGCTAAGTCTGCTTGATTCACAATCTCCTGATGAATTCGCCCCAATAACTTCATATATGTAAACGTAGGTCCCTTTAGGACGCTCTCTTCAAACAACTCGTTTGATACAATGATAAGATGCTGACATCGCTCATTCAATTGATGAATTACTCCTACCATTTTGTTGAATAGTTCGTTTGCTTTCAAATGAGATTGCCACTTTTCTTCCTTGGTAAAAAGCTCGTTTGCCAGCCAATTTGTAGCACAATCTAGCAAAATGACATCCGTTTCTTGAATCGATGAATAGATACCAGATAGATCTTTTGGAACTTCAAGAGTAGACCATGACAAGTTAGAATCATTTCGTTGCTGTTGGTGCAACGAAATTCGCTCTTGCATTTCATGATCAGTGACGCGGCTAGTCGCTAGATAGACGGCACGATTGGTCATTAGCTTTTGAACAAATGCCTCTGCCGCTGCTGACTTTCCGCTGCGAACACCTCCGGTTACAAATACTAACATGACAACCCGACCCCTTTTTTCAATACGCTAATAAGCTGATCATTCTCTGCTTGTGTTTTGACTGCTAATCGAACATAACGACCGTTTAAGCCTAGGAAATTCTCCGTGTGTCTTGCTACAATTCCTTCTTGTGCTAAAAATGACAGCCATCCAGCTGAAGTGTAACTCTCTGGAATACTGCATAAATAGTAGTTAGTTGCCGACTGAGATATGGTAAACCCTAGCTTTTGTAACTCGTTTGTCACTCGCTTTCTTTCTGTATCAATATACTCGACCGTCTTATTCACGAACTCCGCTTCAGATAAGCACCACCGGCCAATTTGCTGCGCCATACCATTCACACTCCAAGGTGGCTGCTTTTGCATCAACTTAGTAATGATGCCTTGATGAGCTAAAACATACCCTAACCTTACCCCTGCAATATTGAACATTTTTGTCATAGACCGAACAATGATTAGATATGGATACTTTTGAATCCATCGATCAAACGAGAAAGCTCCCTTTACAAAATCAATAAACGCTTCATCAACAACTAGATAAGTCTTCTCACGATGAGCTAAGTCAATTAGCTCTTCCCACTCATTTATGTCATACATTCGTCCGGTAGGGTTGTTGGGATGACAAATCCATATGACTTTTAAGATTGGAAGCTTTTGTTTTATTTCCGACATATTCCAATTCCAATTATCTGTTTCTTCCAGAGAAATATGAATGATTTCACAGCCATGAGCTAAACTCGCCTGTTCATATTCAATAAAAGTAGGCTGTAAAATCCCTACCTTTTCGTTTGAAAATATGGAAGCAAGCAAAAAGAAGGCTTCTGCTGCACCGTTTGTTACTAAGACTTCATTAGAAGTAAGCTTATGGTAAGTAGCAATGAGGCCCGTTAGCTTTTTCACATCAGGATCAGGATAAGAAAAAGCGATTTCTCTAAGTTCATCCCAATTTTCATTAATGATATTCGGTGCTCCTAAAGGGTTTGTATTCACGCTAAAATCAATGAATGAACGTTCTGCATTTTGGCCTATCGCCTCTAGAAAAATTGCGGGGTTAGCTCCATGTGTAGGTAATGCCAATCAGTATCCCTCCTATCAGATAAAAAAACCAAGTACACCAAACGGTCCGCTTCATCACTTGGACTGTTTTAAAAATATGACTAACATTTAAAGAATAAAGAGGATCTCCCATTTTCGCACGATTTGAAACAATTCCTTTGTATGTGTTGCGACCTCCTAGCTGAATGCCAAGCAAAGCGGCAACAGCACTTTCACCATAGCCGCTGTTTGGGCTCGGGTGTTTAGGTGCATCCCTTTTAATTATGCTAAACACATGCTTTGCTGTAAATTCACTGTGCATTACGTTACTAATAACCATAATAAACGCTGTCAGCCGACTAGGGATAAAATTCAACCAGTCATCTAATTTCGCACTAAAGTATCCAAACTTTTCATACATAGGATTTTTATAGCCCACCATTGAATCACACGTATTAATACTTCGATAAAAAAAAGCGCCTGCTCCGCCTAATACAAAAGCAAAAAATAAAGGAGCTGTAATGCCATCACTTGTGTTTTCCGCCACTGTTTCAACTGTCGCTCTGGCAATTTCGCTTTCGTCAAGATGATCGGTATCTCTTCCCACAATCATGCCCACTTGAAAGCGCGCTTCCTGTAAGTCACCTTTTTGTAAAGGCAGCGCTACTTTATAGGCAGCTTCCCCCAAAGATTTTGTTGAAATTGTGGTAGCAATCATTATGCCTTCGACTATAATTCCAATCCAGTAGGAAATTTCATATAGAGCGATTAGAAGAGCTAGAGGTAGTACAAAACACCATACTACCATGCTTAATACAAGGAACAGACCGTTCATTCGTTGAAACTTACCTTGGTTTAAACGCTTATCAATGAAAGAAATCCAGCGTCCAAACCACCTGACGGGATGTGGCCAATTTACAGGATCTCCGATAATAGCATCTAATACAAGCGCCATTGAGATAGCTAGCAAATGCGCTACAATTAATTGTTGAAAGTCCATACACATCACCTTTTTTGAATGGTTTCAAGTAAACTTAGCTTAACGAGCTTTCCTACCGCTTGTCCCAGAGCCGTCATGGACCCACCGTACTCATACATGCTACCGGTTTGGCTTGCGGCAATACAAATGCTATCAGTAGATGTTCCTGTCGCAAGCGTCTCTGTGTTCGAATCTTGCACTCCCAGCTCGTAAAGCATTCGCGTTTTCACTTCCGTTGCTGCGATAAACAGCTGTAAAAACGCAGCATCCGTTAATTTCCCGTCAATAAATATGAACATATTAATCGTTCCAGGCCCTGAAGAAAATGGAGTAATATCATCAGACGTCAAATCAACGGCATTACCAACTCCGGCAGTAATAATAGATGAGACTGTAAGACCATCTTTACAATATGTATAAACCGATTTGTTCCGTAAATAAACAGCCGTCATCAACCCTACTACTTTATCATAAACGAAGCCTTTTTCTTTTAAAAATACTCTATATTCTTCAGCAGGTGAATCAGCACGGTAGTATTTGTGTACAAAACGATTATAAAAAACGTTAGTCTCAAGCATACCATCTCCTAGTACGCCTGAACTGTACGCTTTAAACGGTATACTTGTTTTCATCGTTAATAATTCATCATCCTGCTCAAGACGTAACGATAAAAAAGGACCAATTCCTTTTTGAATTGGAATATGGTCCTTTTCTCGATTAATTATACACCTCAGGATATACGGCTTTCGCGAACTCTTCTAACCCTTCTACAATTCGTGGTCCAGGTCGATTTGTTTTATTAGAATCAACGTTTACGATTTGATTTTCTTTTACAGCTGTAATATCGCTCCATGCTGGACGATTTTTGATTTCGTTGGCGTCACCATCATATGTTGTAACGATTGTATCTGGATTTAGCTCAACCACTTTCTCTTCCGAAAGTTTTACCCATCCCTCTTCATTTCCAGCTACGTTTTCTGCTCCGATTATTTTAATCATTTCATCCATAAACGTACCTTTACCAGTTGTATAAATCTCAGGCGCAGGTGAAACCTCTACCCATACTTTCTTACGATCTTCGTCTTTAATTTCTTTCGCTTTTTCTTCAATTTCTGAAACAGCAGCTTTCATTTCTTTTACTGTTTTATTTGCTTCATCTGTTTTGTTCGTTAGTTTTCCGATGTTCCCAATCGTTTCATACACAGTATTGAAATCAGTTGCATCATTTACAACAAATAATGGAATACCAGCACTTTCAATTTGCTTAAAAACTTCATCCGACATTCCCATGCTTGAACCATGAGCTAACACAAGGTCTGGATTTAATGCAATAACTTTTTCTGCGTTGATATTCATATCTCCTACCTGCTCTTTTTCTTTCACGCTTGCAGGATAATCATCGTTGCTTGTTACTCCGATTAATTCTTTTTCAAGACCTAACTCATAGACGATTTCCGTGTTACTTGGCATAAGAGAAACAATTTTCTTGGGTGCTTGTTCAACCGTTACTTCTTCTCCTCTTGCATCTTTAACCGTAACAGCTTGCTCTTCTGATTGCTTTGTTTGCTCTGTTTGTTTGCTTCCTTCATCAGTTGCCCCACACGCTGCAAGAACAACAAGGAACATCGCAACAATAACAGATGATAACCACTTTTTCATTTTGATAACCCCTCCTAATTATGTATCGGTTATGAAGTCGCTCAGCACACATAAAAAAACTTTACTTTCAATCGAAAGTAAAGCAGGTAACGTTAAATGATGCGAATGACTTTCGCATTGTTTATGTACGTCAAATACCCTGCTTCCCCTCTCCTCGAAGGTTTCACAGTTGACAATAAGGCAGGTCTCCTGACTTACGTATATGATGTACTAAGCCTTCCCATTTTTCAAACAGTGGCATCTTTAGACATCTAACGTTTACAGTGGCGGGACCGCGTTGGACTTGCACCAAACTTCCCTTTTCACTCAATGTTAAATTTGAGACCTTATTGCTTCACGATTATTCACCTGTCTTAGTATAACGCACTCCATTCAAAATGGAAATAGAAAATCGACATAACTTTCATACATTTTAGGTCAGAAGTTCTAGCAAAGTAATAGTAAGATATAAACATTTTTGCTATTGTATCATTATGATAGGCTGAAAATTTAGGGGTAAGTCTTTGGAGTCTGTGAAAAGACTCTTTTTTTATAGCCTAATTACTTTTAAACAGGAGGGTTTTCCACGCCTACACCAACCCATCCTTCTTTGGTGGGACCGTATACACCAAAAGGTTCAATTCCAGCTTGACGCATAAGTACCGTAACTTGTCCACGGTGATGAATAATATGTTTGATTAATCCCATTAAAATTTGAGCATTCGTCTCTTGTCGACCAAAGGCTGTTTGAACTTCTTTTAACGCTTCATCTGTCCACTGCTGGTTAATAGCTTTCGCTGCTTGTAAGCTAATTCTATTGAAAACTCCAGCAATCTCTTTAGCGGAAGAGGGTACATGTTCAGCATTTGCTAGCTAATCTATCTCCAACCCAAAATGAGCCAAATAGTCTGGAATATTTGTTGTAAAGTGCCACACAATTCTTCCTAGAGTACGACCTTCTGTATAAACTTTTTGAGTTAACGCCTGATCAGTTAGGCCTTCTAAAACTTTTTGAGTTAGCATGGCTTCGCGGTTCCACTCTTTAATAAAATCTTCTACTGTTATGTACATTCAAAACCCCTCCATATTACCATGTATTCCCACATTTAAATTATAAAACGTACGTTCGTGTTCTACAAGCTTGTTTTTATCTAATAAAGTGTTTAAAGACAAGAAAGACTCTTAAAAAATAAGAGCGGGACGTTTAGCAAAACTCTATACAAAAAAGCTACTTGCTTATGTAAACAAGTAGCTAATCAACTTAGATTGAACTTAAAAACTCACGCACTGCTTCAGGTGTTTTTGCATTTGCACTATGAAGATGTGCAATTTTCTCACCATTTTTATAAACAAGAAGAGACGGAATTCCCATTACATTGTTTGCTGCAGAAAGTTCTTCAAACTCATCTTTATCCACTTCAAACCAAGCTTTATCTTGGTTTTCTTCAATAATTTCACCAATAAACATATCAAGGCGTTTACAGTCTGGACACCATGTTGTTGTGAAGATACCAACGCTTAGCTCTTCTCTTTTGATTTGTTCATGAAACTGCTTTTCCTCTGTAATCTTTTTCATTACTAAATCCTCCAATACCAAACTTCATACAATTATGTTCGTGTTTAACAATCTTTGTCAAATCACTCATTTCTATTATAACGAATTCATTTCGATTTATCATATTACTTGCTTGGCACCTTAAAAATTCCGTCCACCAATCACTTCTTCTAAGTAACGAGCTGTTTTCGGGGCATTTTCTTTCAAATAAGTACGCGTAAACGAATTTGCATAATACATTGCAAATACTTCAGCAAAGTATTCTTCTGGGTAGTTTAAAAAGTAATGTTGATTTGGAAATAATATTTGTTTCTCTTCGTTCCAAACCGTTAAAAATTTCTCTTTATGACGGAGGTTGTGTAAAATATGACGATCAACCGTGTGAGCAATCTCGTGAAGCTCTAGATTGACCGAACCGTGCCCTTGCCCTTTTTTGCTGTGACCAATTTTTACGTAAACCGTTTTTGAACCTCCCGCCCCAGGGACGTCGTCCCACACTTTACTCGAAAGCTCATAGCCTCTTGGTACTTTTCCTTTTAAAAATAAAAAACCTGGCTCATCGGTTAGCTGGCCATTAAACAACTTTATATTAATTTCTTTTTGAGCCATTTCTTTTAAGAGCGGGGACGGTATGCGACTAATATAGTGCAAGCTAGTCATTACTTCTTGTTCGTTATAGTTGTCTTTTGGGATGTAAACTATTTCATTTAGATAGCGAGAAATGTATGATTGGTTGCTTGTTTCCATTCCAATATCCACATTTTTTAATAGCGTATAATTTCTTTCAAACGAAGAATACGTTATTGCTGGACCCATGCCAAGCAATAACATGCAAACAAATAAGATTCTCTTTTTCACCTGCTGTTCCTCCCCTAGCTTTATGCTATCACATAAAGCTAGGGAGACTCCCAAGCAAATCTTGGCATCTACTCTTCTCATACAACCTATCAGCAGAGATAAATAAAAAAACTAGATTTATCAAAATCTAGTTTTAGTCACTGAACCTGATTACGACATCCATTTTGGAGGCATATTACGGTTCCAATAAATTTTCCCTAACGTATAGTGTTTTTGAAAATTATCTTCTGCTTTATGATAATGGAAGTTAAACCAATACCCATCTTTTGGAGGGTTCTCTCGCCGCACATGAAAGCGAATTAAATCTTGCCCAGACTGCAGGTCATAAACGTGAAAAATTTTCTCTCCGTAACCCGAAGCTGGATGCTCACTTATCTCTAGGTTTGTAATATCTTGTTCTCTTTCTGTGCCAATATCAGTAAGGACTTTTTCAATCTCTGGTAGGACAGCCCCTCGAAACTCCTCTTCAATAACAGGGCCAATTTTCGTTCCAAACTTTTCAACGGACTGTTTCTCTGCTTGGTCCATTGCATATGCAACAAATGAATCAACATCTTCAAACTTAAAGTGGATAGAGGGAAGCTCAGCATCTTCAAACGTGGTTGTGGAAGGCACAACATCACGTATATAGCCTGATTTATGCTGCTTGTCGGCTTTCGCGTCATCAACGTATAAATACTCAGGTGGCGTGACAAGCCCAAATGTAAATACCGTAATTAATACAACGAGCATTCTTTTCAACCATCTAGGCATCTTTATCGATCCTTTCAATTCTTCTTTCATTCAACTATTTTTAATATAGTGTGTATTGTATCATATTTCAATTTTTTTCACCTTTTTTTAAAAACTTTTTTCTTACTTAAAAAATATAGTTAAAAAATTTTTTTATACTGCTTTTAGTTTCCCTCTACCTCTTTTATAGTGAATATAAACCATATTTTTATTTTATCTACCTTCCTTTATCTCAATAACACCGTAATGAAAAGCGGCGGTTTTACGCTTATACACATGAAATTGATGCTCATGAAAACGCGTGCTTTTGTAATGATCTTTAAGCACAACACGCTTCCTTGCAACTCGCTTTGCCTGCGTCATAACTTGCTCCGTTAGCGGTGTGTATAAAGCAAGTTGCTTTAACCCTTGAATTCCGTTAGAGTCAGCAAGGTTTGCTTCAAACATGGGATCAAAATAGACAATATCAAATGAATTATCTTCACAGCAATGAAGATATGTTTCGAATGTTTGGTGCACGACAGAGATTCTGTTCATCGCTTCATCTATTTCACGAATACCACTTTTCCACGTTTTTAAGCCTTGCTTTAATAAATACGCCATAAAACGATTTCCTTCTAATCCCTTTACTAGCCCTCTTTCTCCGACGGCAAGGCTGGCAATAATACTATCGGAAGCAAGTCCTAGCGTGCAGTCTAATACGCTCATACCAGTTGTTAATTTTGCGGCTTGAATAAACGGGTCTTGTTCACCTTTTAATAACCGCTTTGCCCGAAACATCGCTGAGTTTGGATGAAAGAAAAATGGTTCTTCTGCTTCTTGGATATGTAGTTCCATTCTCTCTTTTCCAACAACTAAAAGATCTGATTTTTCTTTTTTCTGCAACGTTTTCACAGATGTTTTTGCTCGAGCAACGTATGGAATGTGCAAATCATTTGCTACGCTTTTAGCAAATCTAATCATCTCTTCATCCGTTCTCCCAGCTGTCGTTACAATCATTGATTTTACTCCTTTCCACCTAAGCTACATTATTTGCGCAGAAGAAAAAGGATGCCTGAAGACATCCTTTTCGCGTCTTACATTATTCATCTACTTCGTAGCACGCTATAAATTAGCAGTGCTTGTTAAAACCGTCTAAAACATTTTCAAAAATGGCTTCTAATGATTGACCTTCAATTTCGTGACGTGGAATGAAGTGAACAACTTCTTTTCCTTTTAATAGAGCCATTGATGGAGAAGATGGTTCAATATCACCAAAATATTCTCTCATCTTTGCTGTTGCTTCTTTGTCTTGGCCAGCAAATACAGTAACCGCTTGATTCGGTTTATTTTCAGCATGTAAAAATGCTTGTGTTGCCGCAGGGCGAGCTAACCCAGCAGCGCATCCGCATACGGAATTCACAACAACAAACGTTGTACCCTCTGCATTTTCCATAAATTCTGTTACCGCTTCTTCTGTTGTAAGCTCTTTATACCCAGCACGAGTTAACTCTTCACGCATCGGCTTAACAAGCTGACGCATATATTCTTCATATGCCATTGACATCGTAATCTTCCTCCTTACAATAATTCATCCACACATCATACTACAAATGCCAGGAAAAATCTAGCTAGAGCTCGGTTCAGTACCACATAAATTGAGAAGAAACAGCAATTACTAAAATTCGTTCAATTTTTGCCGTATTTTACTATTATTCTTCCATTTTTTATACTATAGTTATAGGTAGAAGTTTATACATAGAAAGGATTTTTTCAATTGAAACCGGCTTTACAGAAATCAAAACAATTTTACATTGGAATTAGCTTAGTACTACTCATTTTTCTTTTATTGGTGGCAATTGGCAAGTATACGAATGCACAAACAATGAGTGCAGCAGCAAAAGAACCCTTGGCTTACACACCAATGCCACAAAAAGAAAACGGTGTAAACTATGCAGGCAAGACGTTAAACACATTACATCACAGCGCGTATTTAGCAAATACGCTAAACGATCGCAACGAACCGCTTACTAAACCAATTTTTATTACGTTTGATGACGGACCTAACAATGATACTCCAAAAATCTTAGATACTCTAAGAGACTACAACGTCAAAGCAACGTTCTTTTTATTAAAGAATCAAATTGACCGATATCCTGACATCGCTAAGCGCATTGTTGCTGAAGGGCATAGCGTCGGATGTCATGGAGTTTCACATGATATTCATCAGATGTACGGGCAAGATGGCGCTGCTTTAAACGAAATGACAACGTGCTTAAAAGCTCTTAAGGACGTGACTGGCGTTGATAGCAAGCTCATCCGCGTACCTTTTGGTAGCGTGCCGTACTTAAAGGAACCGCATAGAACACAGCTGACTTCTCGTTACCAGCTGTGGGACTGGAATATTGACAGTGAGGATTGGGCGCTACGCTCTGCGCCAAAAATCATTCAATCCATTGAGCCACACATTGAACACGTGAATGCAAGCGAACAAACACCGGTTATCTTATTTCACGATAAGCCTTTTACGGCACAGTCTTTGCCGACTATATTAACCTATTTACATTCTAATCATTATCAATCTATGACGATTAATAATACAATGAAACCATTGCAGTTTCCTTTTCGCACATAAAAAAAGAGCATTCATCTGAATGCTCTTTTTTCTCTTACCCTTTACGACTTTCCGTCATTTGTTTCCAAACGGATCCTTTTGCTTCTTCTCCGCCTGCAATTCGTTCAATTGCTAGTTTAATTTGTAAATCAACCTCAAACTCTGGATCGTTTTCCGCTGCTTTTAAGGCTGACAAAGCTGTTTCGTCTCCTACTTCGTATAAAAACATTGCTGCTCTCCAGCGCACAAGCTTACTTTTATCTTGTAGCGCTTCACACATCGCCGCAATCCCTTCTTCAAACCCTAAATCTGACATACAGTCTCCTGCAGTACGACGAACCGTTACAGATTTATCTTTTAAAGCTTTATATAAGAATGGAAGGACTTCTTTCGATTCAATCATTCCAAGATAGACCGTTGCTAAGCGGCGGATGGATGCTTTTTCATCATCAAGCGCTTTGTTCAAAACGGGTAAATCCTCTTCTGTTGGATTCATTTGCTCTAAATGAGCATAACGAACTGTCCAATCTTCCTCATCTAACATTTCTTCTGTTACTTTATATGCTTCGCGTGGCTTTACAACTTGCTCTCCACTTTCCTCTTGCTTTGCAAGTTGGACAAGTCGATTCAAACGCTCCTCAGGATAAGCTGCTGATAATTCCTCTACAACATCTTCTCCAATTGCTTCTAGTTCACCGTAGCGAACTCCTTGCTCTTTCCATTTACGCTCCAATACAACGTTTGATGCAAATTGCTGAACTTCAGCAACCGCTTTTGCAAAACGATCTGGAAGCCCAAATCGCTTCTCTTCTGTTCCATCCGTTAACTTTACTTGCATAGGGACATTTTTAAACAGTTGAACAGCTACGCTCACTTCCCCGTAGTGCTCATTAATCTGCTGGTTTTCAGTCTCATCCTGTATGTCTTCTCCAAAAGCTGCGCGAACCTGAGGTAAAATTTGTTTCCAATCATATTTTGCATTACGCTCAACTGCCAAAAAATCAGCGACGTGATATACGCCTTTTACGCCTTCAACCTTCATGATTTCTTGAATAACCGCTGGGGCTTCATGACTATTATCTTTATGGTAGTTGTTGCTTTTTCCTCCAGGCAACACTTCATTTAAATTGATCTTCATTGTATTCGGACTTGGTGTGGGTTCAATAGATTTAATCTTCATACACTCATACTCCTCAATTTCATTTTTTTACATTGTAACATGCTCAAAAACAGAGGGTCTAATCACCTGCTTTTTTACGCATTTTCAATTTCTTCAATTAGTTCCGAAAGCTCCGTCCAGCGTTCTAGCAGCTCATTTAAATCATCGTTTGCTTGCTCTTGTTCCATCGATAAGGTATAGGCTTTGGAGTAATCACTTCCAGCTCGTTCAATTTCAGCTGTTAAGCGTTCAATCTCCTCTTCTTTGGCTGCAATTTTATCTTCAATTTCATCCCATTCTTTTTGCTCTTTATATGATAAGCGACGCTTTTTCTGCTTTTCTTGTACTCTAGGCTTTTCTTCTTTCACTTTGGTCTCTTGCACTTGTTTTTGCTTTTGACGTCTTGCTTCTTCCAGCTGATCCGTATAAGCACCGTAATAGGTTGAAATGACGCCGTCTCCTTCAAAGACCAACAAGTAGTCAGCGACTTTATCTAAGAAATAGCGATCATGTGAAACAGTAATAACAACGCCTGGAAATTCCTCTAGATAATCTTCTAGAACCGTTAACGTTTGTGTATCTAAATCATTGGTTGGCTCATCTAACAGCAACACGTTCGGTGAGGTCATTAAAAGCTTCAATAAATAAAGGCGACGACGTTCTCCACCTGAAAGCTTTCGAATAGGCGTTCCGTGTGTATGAGAAGGAAATAAAAAACGTTCAAGCATTTGCGAAGCTGAAATTACTTTTCCATCCGTCGTTTGGACGATTTCAGCTGACTCTTTGATATAATCTAGCATTCGTTTATTTAAGTCCATATCGTCACTTTCTTGCGTATAGTACGCAATTTTAACAGTTTGCCCACGATCAACCTCTCCGCTATCAGGTCCAATACGACCAGCAAGCATGTTTAAAAGCGTTGACTTCCCGCTTCCATTTTTACCGACAATCCCAATCCGATCTCCTTTTTTCACAATGTGAGTGAAATCGTTCAAGAGCATCTTACCTTCAAATGCTTTTGACACTTCTTTTAGTTCAACAACTTTTTTCCCTAAACGACTGCCTGCTAAACTTATATCCAGTCCCTCTTTTTCAGTACTTCCTACTTTTCCTTCAAGTTCTTCAAATCGTTGAATGCGCGCCTTTTGCTTCGTTGTTCGCGCCTTGGCACCACGTCGAATCCAAGCTAATTCATTACGGTATAAATTACTTAACTTGGATTGCGTTGCTTTTTCTTGCTCTTCACGAAGTGCTTTCCCTTCCAAAAACGCTCCATAATTTCCTTTGTAGCTGTATAAATTCCCACCATCTAATTCAAAGATGCGATTCGTAACGGCGTCTAAGAAGTAACGATCATGCGTTACGAGTAAAACAGCACCTTGATACTTCGCTAAATATTCTTCTAGCCATTTTACCGTTTCATAGTCCAAGTGGTTTGTCGGTTCATCTAAAATTAAAAGATCCGGCGTTTGAATTAAGCTTTGAGCAATGGAAACACGTTTTTTCTGACCACCAGATAATGCCCCAATTTTCTCTTGCATATTGGTAATACCAAGCTTCGTTAGAACGGCTTGGGCACTAGAGTTCGCTTCCCATGCGTTCATTGCATCCATCTTTTGCTGAAGATCATATAAATTCTGCTGCGCTTTTTCACTCGAAGCATCTTGCTGGAGCTCGTACAGCGCAAGCTCATATTGCTTTAATAACTGAAGAAGCGGCGTATCACCGCTGAAGACCTGCTCTAGCACCGTAAGTTCAGGATTAAAATCCGGGTGTTGAGGCATATACGTAATGCGGTAATCCTTCGCGTGCATGACTTCGCCACCATCGGCTATTTCCAGTCCTGCAATAATTTTTAGCAACGTTGACTTTCCTGTACCGTTGACACCAATTAAGCCAATTCGTTCATTTTCAGTAATGGTAAAGGTTAAATGATTAAATAAGTTCTTTTCCCCATACGTTTTTGTTAATTCTTCAATCGTAATCATTTTCATTGTTATAATTCCACTCTTTCTTAAATTGTGCTAAAAAGCCAAGCATATAGTCATGACGTTCCTTTGCAATTGCTTTAGCTGTGTATGTATTCATTCCTTCGTACAACTTCAGTAGCTTTTCATAAAAATGGGCAACAGCCGTTGACTTTCCATTTCGATATTCTTGTTCCGACATCACGTCTCGAATCTCAATTGAAGGATTGTATAAAGGTGTTCCTTTAGCTCCTGCATACATAAATGTTCGCGCGATACCCACTGCTCCAATTGCATCCAAGCGATCCGCATCTTGCACAACTTCTCCTTCTAACGTCGTCATGTCCGGACGGTTTCCACCTTTAAAAGACACTGTTTTTAAAATATGTATAATATGATGACAATCCTTTTCGCTAATCCCGTGAACAATCAGCCACTCTTCTACTTCTTTGTAAGCTTTATTAACATCAACCACTAGTTTATCATCTACAACATCATGAAATAAAGCAGCCAGTTCGACTACCTGTTTATTTCCACCTTCTTTTTCACATAGAATCATAGCTAAATTGCGCACGCGATTAATATGCTGCCAGTCGTGGCCCGTAGTGTCATGTGCGAGCTTCTCTTTCACAAATGCTTCTGCTTCTTTTATCGTTCGCTTCATCTTAGCCTCCTTATGAAACGCATTTATTCAATTCATTTTACCACAAAGAAGCTCAGGGTGTTTGAGTAACAAAAAAGCAGATGAACACTACGCTCACCTGCTTTGCCTTATATTAATTCTTCAATGTCTTTCTTTATATCTTTTGGTGAAGTTTGTGGCGCATAGCGCTTAATTACTTCTCCTTGACGGTTCACAAGAAATTTAGTGAAGTTCCATTTAATTGTTTTAGATCCAAACACACCGGGCGCCTCTTCAGCTAAGTATGTAAATAGAGGGTGTGCATGTTCGCCTTTCACGTCCACTTTATCAAACATCGGAAAAGATACTCCGTAATTAAGTTCACAAAACTGTTCAATATCACCTGCGCTACCCGGCTCTTGACCACCAAACTGGTTACAAGGGAATCCAAGAATCTCTACACCTTGGTCCTTCATCTCTTCATAAAGTGCTTGAAGCTCTTTATATTGCGGAGTAAATCCACACTTACTTGCTGTATTAACAATGACCAAAACTTTATCTTCGTATTGGGAAAGCGACACTTGTTCACCTTTAATCGTTTTTGCAGAATACTTATAAACTGACATACATTCGACCTCCATTTAGTAAAGTATCGTTCATACCTTTATTGTAATGTATGAGATGTCGTTTCAACAATTTATAAGCGCTTATCATGTGATTGCTGGTCATAATAATTTTTCAACTGGTCCATTGTTTGGAGCATATAGTCAATCATCTCAATTAAATCGGCCACTTGGTCTTCATAAACAAAGCGGTTAAACATCACTTTTACTTCATTTTCATATTCGTCAGTGTCAACTTCATGAATCACTCGTTGTTCAATTACTCGATTCTCTCCCCAAACTCTTTCACACAGCGTGCGAATTTCATTGCAGTCTTCAATCGTATAAGCAACGGCTTGCTTAATATAAAAAGCAATAAATACCGTACAGCCTGGCTTTTCCTGACGAGACGGAGTTAACTCAGCATGGATGCTATCTAAATCCGTTGAAAGAGCCAAGGTTGCCGTACAGCACGAATGCTGCTGAAATGAAATACGATACGTCCTCGTAAACCGAGCTAAGTCCATTAAGTCTTCACGATTTACAACCGATACTTGCCCCGATAAATCTAAATCGTATATTTCCCCTTCCACAACCACTTTTAAATTATCAAATACAATTGGATCAAACATCGTTCCACTACTTTCTTTACAATAAAATAATTTATCCTTTACTTGTTCTAACCATTTCCTATGATAACATACGCTCTTTGGAAAAAATAAGAAAAAGACGATGCACCCATCGCCTTTTCCTATTAAAAGATTCCTACTGCTTGTCCGTTCTCGTCGACGTCCATATTTAGCGCTGCTGGTTTTTTCGGGAGGCCAGGCATCGTCATAATTGAACCTGTTAAAGCAACTAGAAAACCCGCACCGATCGATGGCTTAAACTCACGAATTGTGATGCGGAAGTTTTCAGGTCTTCCTAATAGTTCTTGATCATCACTTAGTGAATACTGTGTTTTCGCCATACAAATCGGTAAGTACGACCATCCGTATTGTTCAAACTGGGCGATTTGCTTGTGGGCTTTTGGAGAGAAATCTACGCCACTCGCTCCGTACACTACTTTTGCAATCGTTTCTACTTTTTCTTCAACTGTCGCTGATAAATCATAAATCGGTGCAAAGTTTGACTCTTCTGTTTTCATGATTTGGAGAAGTTCTTTTGCTAAATCAATACCGCCAGCTCCACCTTTTTCCCACACTTCTGTGAGGGCTACTTTTACGCTGTTTTCTTCACACCAGCTCATAATCGTTTCAATTTCTCCTGTACTATCCGTAACGAAACGATTCACTGCCACGACGCACGGAACTCCAAATGCGCGAATTGTTTCAATATGCTTTTCTAAATTCTTCATGCCTTCTTGTAGCGCTTCAATATTTTCCTTACTTAACTCAGTTTTTGGAACGCCTCCGTGCATTTTCAATGCGCGGACGGTTGCAACAAGCACAACGGCTTCAGGCTTAATATCTGCCATTCGTGCTTTAATATTTAAGAACTTTTCTGCTCCTAAATCAGCTCCAAATCCTGCTTCTGTCACAACATAGTCACCTAATTTAGCCGCCATCTTCGTTGCAATCACGCTGTTGCACCCATGGGCAATATTAGCAAATGGACCGCCATGAATAAGAGCTGGCGTATGCTCTAACGTCTGGACGAGATTAGGCTTAATCGCATCTTTTAACAGAAGGGTCAGTGCTCCTTCCGAGTTTAAATCAGCGACCGTTACTGGCTCATTTTGATATGTATAACCAACTACAATGCGAGCTAATCGTTTTTTCAAATCTTGAACGCTTGTTGCCAAACAAAAAATGGCCATAATTTCTGATGCTACTGTAATATCGAAGCCATCTTCTCTTGGTACACCTTGAACTGGACCACCAAGCCCGACTACTACTTGACGAAGTGCACGATCATTTAAATCAACGACGCGCTTCCATGTTACTTTACGCGTATCAATTCCTAGCTCGTTACCTTGGTGAATATGATTGTCAATAATAGCTGATAGCGCATTGTTTGCTGTTGTAATGGCATGAAGGTCTCCCGTAAAATGAAGGTTGATGTCCTCCATCGGCACAACCTGAGCATAGCCACCTCCAGCTGCTCCTCCTTTAATTCCCATGACTGGACCTAAAGAAGGCTCACGCATGGCGATAATTGCTTTTTCATTCAGCTGTTGAAGGGCTTGTGCCAGTCCTACAGTTACCGTAGACTTCCCTTCACCCGCAGGGGTCGGATTAATGGCCGTCACCAAAATAACCTTGCCATCCTTTTGGTCTTTTAAGCGTTCCATAATGTCCAATGAAAGCTTTCCTTTATAATGGCCGTATGGCTCGAGCTCCTCTTCTAAAACACTTAGCTGAGCTGCAATATCCTTAATCGGTTTCATCTTTGCTTCTTGAGCGATTTGTAAATCACTTTTCACTTGTTTCTTGGTTGTCATGTTATCCTTCTCCTTTTTCATACAAATGAATGCACGCTCTTTTTACCATTAAAAGAACCTTATTTATGTATATTAGTCTTATCTAAGTATTATCTAGCACTTACTGTTGATATTGTATCATTTTTGGCTTAAATTACGAATAAGAAACTCTACTTTTTCGAAAATTCAGTTGATTAATATTCTGTATATTCATATAATAGTGTATTGTATATAGAAATGAAAATCGTCTTTGAAAAAACCATTCAAGAGATAAAAAAATCTGTGCGCTCACTATATATAGTGATTGATTGCACGTTATATTACGAAAAAACAGGAGGAAGTTTTATTGCCTATTAACATCCCGCGTGATCTACCAGCAAAAGAAATTTTAGAAAAAGAACGTATTTTTATCATGGATGATGTCCGGGCATTTAATCAAGAAATTCGCCCTTTAAATATTGCGATTTTAAATTTAATGCCTGAAAAAGAAAAAACTGAAACACAGCTGCTTCGTCTGCTGGGTAACTCACCGTTACAGGTACATATTACGCTTCTGCACCCAGCAACCCATGAAGCGAAGACAACGAGTAAAAATCATTTGGAGCAGTTTTACAAAACCTTTAAGCAAATTAAACACCAAAAGTTTGATGGCATGATCATCACCGGTGCACCAATTGAACATATTCCATTTGAAGATGTGAATTACTGGTCGGAGCTCACTGAGATTATGGATTGGTGTAAAACAAACGTTACGTCAACGATGCATATCTGTTGGGGAGCTCAAGCTGGGTTATATCATCATTTTAACATTGATAAAAGACCGCTTGACGAAAAATGTACAGGTGTGTTCACACATACTTCTCTTCAAGAGCCTATTAAGCTTCTGCGAGGGTTTGATGATCTCTTTTTCTCCCCTCATTCACGCAATACAGATGTGGACTTAAATGAAGTGAAAACTCACCCCGATCTAACGTTGCTATCACACTCAGAAGAAGCAGGTGTCTACTTAGTCATGTCAAAGGATGAAAAGTTCATTTTCGTAACAGGTCATCCTGAATATGATGTTCAGACGCTACAAGATGAGTTTATGCGGGACAAAACAAAAGGAATGGATGCAAAGTTGCCTGAGCACTATTTTCCAAATGATGATCCAACCCGTGCTCCGCTCAAAACGTGGCGCTCGCACGCAAATCTATTATTCATGAACTGGTTAAACTATTATGTTTACCAAGAAACGCCTTATGAGTGGAAATGAAAGAACCTGGTCACAAACAAAGCGGACTCTCTCTAGAGTCCGCTTATTTCTTTAAAATAATGCACGCCACGTATTTATACCAATGATTCCATCTACGGAAAGGCCTTTGCTACGCTGAAATGCTTTTACTGCACTTAACGTGTTGGTGCCAAAAATGCCGTCAATAGTGCCTGGATTATGGCCAGAAATATAAAGAGCGGCTTGTGCAATCCATGTTAAATTTCCACGAGCCCCTTGTACAATATTTACAACGGCATTCCTTGTATTACTCCCATAAATACCATCTACGGCTAAGCGAGCATTAAACTGCGTGTTCAGCTCAGACTGTAGACCTTTAATAAGCGCTGCTTTTGTATTAGGTCCATAAATGCCGTCTACAGCAATGCCTGTTTTATAGCGAGAATTTAACGTTTGTTGAATGGTACGAATAACAGTATCTCCCGAAGTTGAAGCTGGCGGAGCTGAAGGCTTTGGTGGTGTTGGCTGTGGTTTTGCAGGTGCTTTTGGCGGCGTTGAAACTGGTGTTGGTGTTGGCGTAGGTGCAGGTGTAGCCCCTGATTTTGCAGGCAACCTTAAAAAAGTTGCCATTCCTTTTGCATAGGCATAGGCTATATTCTGTAAAAACGATTCGTTTTTAAGCAAAGTCGCATCTGCAGCTCGGTCAATAAAAGCAATTTCAGTTAGAACAGCCGGCATATTTGTACGACGAAGCACGGCATAAGAGGCTGTTTTTTTCCCTCGGTTTGGATGGTTGTAACCGCCTATTACTTTCTTTACTTCATCATGTACTGCATTTCGCAACGAAACAGAGCTAACTCTTCGACCCGTATAAATATAATCTTCGTATCCTGTTCCACCTCCAGCGTTCACGTGAATAGACATAAATGCGTCTGCTCCCCATGCGTTTGCCCGACTTGCTCTTTCACTTAGTGACAAAAACACATCCGTTGTACGCGTAGTGCGAATGGTAAACCCCGTATATTGATCATTAAAAAATTGAATCATGTATTGCTGAAGTTTTAATACTAAATTTTTTTCAAGCAGCCCACTTGACACGGCCCCTGAATCGTGACCACCATGTCCTGCATCAAGATAAATTTTTTTCATATCGCTTGTCTCCTCCCTATATTTAAATTATGCTGCATTCGCTTATAGCGACACGTACAGAAACCCACTTCAACTATTTTCTAAAAAAAGGAACGTAACCCGAGGTTTAATTTATGTAAATACAGAGTAAATACTATATAAAGAGACTTTTAACAGAATGATGTTAAATGAATCTGTTAATGATAAGCTGTATAGCTGTTTTATCAGCTCCTCATTCTACCTCAGAAGTCTTTACTGAAACGTTAGGGAGTTTTTAAAATGATTACAAAAAAAGAAGCGTTTCTATTTCATCATGAGTTAAATCGGCTGCTGGCAGATTATCGTAATTGTTCAAATTCAAACATTCGAGATGAGATTTACAAAGATATTCTGTTAATAACGAACGTCATCCACGAGTTTAAAGAAAAAAGCTTGCATTAGATACAGAGATTGATTCTTTCCTTTTATATAGTTGAACACACATCAAAAAGGGAGTAACATTTGTTACTCCCTTTTTGATGTACTGCATATTCCTTACGTACTAATGGTTGTATCAACATCTAAGTTTGTGATGGAAGTAGACGTTGAGGTCACGTCTGCGAAATCATCAAGCTCTAATACCACTGGAACACCAACGGGTACAGGTGCACTGATTGTTACCTGCGCAGGAGTAATAACGCTTAATCCTGCTTGTTGGAGTACTCCGTTGATATAAACGTTATATACATTATCTGCTGCGGGTGTAGGTAGTGCTGCAACGGGATCTCCATTATCATCTAAAAAGGAAGCAACGGGAAATGAGGTCGACTTTCTTTCGTGAGTTCATGTCTTTTTTGCTCCACGTTCATCCCTCTTTAATCTGACAGTCTTACTTCATTGGTATGTTGAGCTACATTTGGTTTATGTGTTTTTTACATTTTTTTCAATATAAACAACCATAAAAAGCTTAATGACTGCTTCAACTCAGAAGACAATGTTACAAGTGTTTCTTGGTTTACTCCTTTTTTATATACGCCTTCACCATCTATAATCTCCCAACCATTTTCAGAAGCAAGCTGTTGAAACTCCCACGGCATCATCGTATTACAAATGACGTTCTCTCCGTACAGACGACGATAGCTATTGGTTCTTGGTTGTGCTGTTGGTCCTAATATTCCTACACATGCATGACCTCCAGACTTCACCACTCGTTTGATTTCATTTAATGCTACTAACGGCTGTTCTGTCCATTCAAGGACATTAATGACGACTACAGCATCTGCTAAATCATCATCAAAAGGAAGATCCATAACGTCTGCTGCTTTAAATGTCGCAACGTGCTCATGCAATTCTTTTGCTTTTTCAACCATCTCTGTTGATAAATCGACTCCAAGTGCTTTGTACCCTGCTTGTGCTAACAGCCTCGTTCCGTACCCATCTCCACATCCAATATCTATGACGGTACCATCTTTCTTAACATGCTGTTGAACTAAAGGGATAACTCCTTTTCTACTCCCGTTTTTCCACATATTTTCACTTTTTTGATTCCAGAATGAAACTTTTTGATTCCACTGTGAATGTGCTTCCTGATGCCAGTTAAATGTTGTCATGTATGTACCTCCTACTTTAATTTATTGTTATGTTATTCGTGACAAAAGCTTCTTTACCTTTTAAAAGGAATAAAACTCTACAGTTTAGCCATGATAAAAATGTGTAGGTTTCTTCATAATCATAACTAAGAAGGTGAAAAACATGGATCAATTTGTTGCCGTTCGCAAAGATGATAAAGGAAACTTAACTGAATTTAAAACACAAAGTGGTCAGATACTGAACTACGAGGAAGCCATGAAGCGTGTCGCCTCCGGTGAAATTGAACACGTTACGACGTTTATTGGAAAAGACGGCGATACATATATTCGCAGCGTACCTGACCATGATAAAACAAACAACTTAGATTCGTTACCAACTTTTTAAAAGGAGAATGATGATTATGACAAAGAAAAACAATAAAGGTAGTGCAAATCAAAGCAACCCAAAAACTCAGCATCAAATGGTTGAAATGGGCGAAGAAATTACAAGCGGAGATAATTCAAAAGGAAATAAGCGTAACAAAGATCAAAATAGCAAAACAAATTAATAGGACATAAAAAGCAAGGATCCAAACGGACCCTTGCTTTTTACAACCACCTTTTTACCTTGAACTTTTTATGAAGTGGATGTGTAATTATTATACGATGATGAATCGGAGCACCATAATCGTCAACTTTCTCCTTTGCCATCATCTAAGTAAAGACGAAAACCCAATCCAGTATCAATAGGTAGTATAAACCGATTATAGAAATGGTGAGAATCCACCTTCTTAAGAGGTAAATCGGCGTAAACCCTTAATGCATCTAACAATGCATCTTTGCTGTTCACTTGAATGGAAACGGGCACTCTATCAGATAGGTAATCTACGATTTCAATTTCTTTTGAGCTTACTATTCCTTCACTCTGAAACTGAACAACGGTTTTGCCCACAGACTTAGGGATAATCGTTCCATCTTTCGCAATTGAAACGATGCGTTCATTCTCAACTTGATATTCTCCTTTCGGTTGAATGCAAGCAAGAGCTGGAGGGACTTGCACACTATATTCATTCGCTCGCTCTTCTTTCATATTTTCAATTCCAACAATAATAATTTCTTGCATTTTCCCCTGCTCAACAAGTCTATTTACCACATGATGAACGTTCCATAATTGGCCGTTGAAGGCTGGATGAAAAATATTTTGACCATCATGCATATAGAGCACAGGATACGTGGTATTTTGTGCTTGTTTATAGCTAGGTGGTAAATAAACATACAAATTACGTTCGTTCTGCAAATGAATAGATTTAAAATTTGAAATTTCAACAATTGAATGATCACTCAAACTAATTCACTCTTTATATTAATTCATTAAATTAAATAATATATTTAAAAGAAAAGAGCGCTTTTCACACCCTTTATACTTGTTTTTGATACACGCTATACCATAACGCTAAGCTACCGGCACCAATAATCTCGACATATTCTCCAAGTTCGGATGAAATAACTTCTACTTCCTCCTTACGAGCTAAGAAAGATCGCTCATTCACTTCCTGTTTAATAATTGACGTTAGATCAACGCCAGCAAGGGTTAATGGACCAGACACAACAATTTTTTTAAGGTGAACCATATTCACAAACGAAGCCAGAACGACCGCTATTCGCTCAGCTGCTTTTTCAACAACGCGCCTAGCTTTACCTTCTTGATTGGCTACTCGCTGTAGCACTTCTTGGATATCTTGTGCCTGTAGTTCTTCTACAATGGCTTGCTCTGATGCATATTGATTGAGACAGCCGCTGCTTCCGCACCAACATGGCTTTCCATCTGGCAGGTATGTCATATGGCCGAACTCACCTGCTCCTGTTAACCCACTGCGATATAATTCGCTTTTCAACACTAAGCTTGCTCCGATACGATATCCAAGGTACAAACACATAAAATCAGCAACTTGCTTTCCTTGTCCAAACATCTTTTCTGCTAAAGTTAAGGCACTTACGTTATTATCAAAATAAATAGGAAGCTTTAACTTCTGCTTTAGATATTGCACAATGGGCACATCAGGCCAACCAATTATATCGTTTCCTAAAAGCTTACCTTCTTTCAAATCAACTGCTCCCAATGAGCCGATCCCGATGCTCGCTACGTCTACTTCTTGCGCATTAATATACTCACTAATTCTACGTGCCACAAACTCTAAATACTCTTCCAGGTTAAAATCTGCTGGAACAGGAACCACTTGAATATTACGCGTCTCTCCTTTTAGGTTTACCAACCCCACTCGGATTGTCTCCATACTAATGTGAACTCCAACTGCCCAATAAGCATCGCCTTGTAAATCCAACGCGATGGATTTTCGCCCTACTCGCTTTGTTCCTTCTTGAACATCTCCGCGCTCAATGATAAAGCCTTCCTGGATCAATTCAGCTGTAATATAAGTAATTGTTGCTGGTGTTAGCTGTGTAATCTCAGCAATTTTCTGTCTCGACATCGGTCCGTTTTGCAGCAAAACTCTGAGTACCAATGACTGATTTAACTGTTTTGTTCGCGCTGTATTTTGACCTTTTAATACCATATCTCTCTATCTCCTATTACATCTTTGTATTTACTGGTATTTTTTATTATACCATGCACGCATTGAAATAATAGCGCCACTTTCCCTTCTGAAAAAGCGCTTCTAAGGTAGAGCCACCATTTTCACCAATAATAGCTTTTGGAAACAAGTTTTCGTTGTACCATTTTGAGATATAGCTGACCCCATCTATCGCCCCATCACTATGTAGTCCAATATCAGTTGGATCTAGCGATTGCTTCTCTTGTTTAAACACATAGCTTCCCATACCGCTCAATACAGCATTGGCAAAATAAAAATTATCCCATGGAGCCAAGAAACCGTATTGCCCTGCGTTTTGATTAGATTTTGAAATTTCGTAAAGTTCATTCATCGTTTTGGGCGCCTTCTTCATAAGGTCTTTATTATATAGAAAAATAGGCGTTTCAATAGCTTTTGGTAGTCCGTAAAGTTTCCCAGCATAAGATTCTGCTCGGATTGATTGTTCTGTAAATGCCGATACAATTGATGACTCTATTGTCACGGGTGCAATGACACCTTCTAGTGCTAGCTGACCAATTTGATCATGAGGTAAAGCTGCAATGATTTTCTTTATCTTCATAATAAAACCCCCTACCCAACAATTAATTAATTATTTCAATTAATTTATTTATGGTTCATCATTATAATTCGGTTTTCTATTCTTGCAAGCACTTACACCATCTTTTTTAAAATAAAACTCTTATGTTTTTCTATTGACACATTATTAAAATACTCATAATATAAGATTCAATCAATATTAATTAAGTAAATTAATAAATTAAATTTGAAAGGATGTTTCTAATGCTTCGTTCTTCTATTTATCATCGACCGAAAAATAATTTCGCGTATGCGTACGATGAAGAAACTCTACATATCCGAT
Organism: Priestia sp. FSL W8-0001; assembly: GCF_038050335.1. NCBI lineage: Bacteria > Bacillati > Bacillota > Bacilli > Caryophanales > Bacillaceae > Priestia > Priestia sp. FSL W8-0001. The sequence goes on along the minus strand of NZ_JBBPAL010000001.1, from coordinate 1,568,754 downwards.
TGCAGGCTCAAAAAGGAGATCTCCAAGATGTGACTCTTATTCATGGTGACCCTTACATATGGGAAAACGGTGAATGGATTTATTCAACAAGTTCTATGAAGCTTGTAGGTTCTGATGACTTGTTCGATTATTGGCAGGCTATCATTCGTCCTCCACATGCTCGCTTACGATACGGATTTATTTGCAACGATGGAAAAGAATCTTTAACGTATACGGAAAGAGGATTTTTTGAAGATGTTCCTACCCATTGTCACTACTATTTTGCTTTTCCATTTTTAAATAAAATAGATGTTTTTTCCCCTCCTTCATGGGTAAAAGACACGGTTTGGTATCAAATTTTTCCTGAGCGTTTTGGGAATGGAAATCCAAAGTTAAACCCAACGAACACCTTATCATGGGGAGAAACACCTACTCAAAGCAGCTTTTTTGGTGGCGATTTTGAAGGGGTCATTAATCATCTCGATCACCTTATTGAACTAGGAATTAACGGCATTTATTTCACACCTATTTTTAAAGCAATGACCAACCATAAATACGATACAATTGATTATTTTGAAATTGATCCACATTTTGGAGACAAAGAGACTTTTAAGCGACTTGTAGACGAATGTCACAAACGCGATATTAAAATCATGCTTGACGCCGTCTTCAATCATAGCGGCTACTATTTTGAACCGTTTCAAGACGTTATTAAATACGGTGAAAGCTCGAAATACAAGGATTGGTTTCACATTGCCAAATTCCCGCTTAATCCAGGAAACCAGCTATCTTATCGTACGTTTTCCTTTGAGCCAACCATGCCAAAGTTAAATACAGAAAATAAAGATGTGCAAAATTATTTACTAGAAGTAGCAGAGTATTGGATTCGAGAATTTGATATTGACGGATGGAGATTAGATGTAGCGAATGAAGTAGATCACCATTTTTGGCGATTGTTCCGCAACCGAGTAAAAGCAATTAAACCGGACGCATATATCCTAGGTGAAATTTGGCATGATGCAATGCCTTGGCTGCAGGGAGATCAATTTGATGCTGTGATGAATTACCGCTTTACAAACGCAGCGATTGACTTTTTTGCAAAAAAACAAACTACCGTAGAGCAATTCCAAAACGAACTGGTTCACGTGTTGCAATCTTATCCGCAGCACGTAAACGAGGTTGCTTTTAACCTGTTAGGTAGCCACGATACAGCGCGAATTTTAACCGTATGTGAAGAAGATACAAATCGTTTAAAGCTGCTTTATTTGTTCCAACTTTCCTTCACTGGAACACCTTGTATTTATTACGGTGACGAAATTGGCATGACAGGTGGAGATGACCCCTTATGCCGTAAGTGTATGGAATGGGATGAAAACAAACAGGACCTTGAATTATTTCATTTTGTTCAAAAACTTATTTCACTTCGTCAACAAAGCCCAGCTTTCTCCAAGGGAGAATTCTCGTTCCATGCTATAAATGAGTCTCTTGTAAGCTATCGCAAAACGCTTGGTGATGAAGAGCTACTCATTATCATTAATCCAACAAACCGTTCATTAAAGGTTAAATTTCCTACTTCATTTGCTGACAGCATTGATTTATGGACAAATAAGCACGTATCAAACGATTTGATGTTAAACGAAAATGAATTTGTGATTATGCGTAAAATGAAATAACCGAAATGGCCATGATGATAGTCATGGCTTTTCGGTTATTTCATTTTAACTTTTATAGACTTCACCTTAATTAACGAGAACAACAAAAAACAAGCCCAACCAAGAACAGGTTGGGCTTAATTCATACATTTATTTCATAGAGGGGGTCTACTGAAAAAAGCTCTACAGCGGACTTATTATTGTGATATTGAGAAAATCGTTATAATCAATGTTGGTTCGGTAACCCTAAAGTTGTTACTTGACTTTCCTGAGTTACTGCACCAACTGATGCTACACCTGCCACCAATGTAAATGCTAATGTTAATCCTACTAATAATTTTTTCATAGATATTTCCTCCCCTTATTGTGATTAATGTTAGTGTAGCATAAGATTTTTTTTCGTGAATTTGATGATATGGGCGAATATACCTGTTTAAACGGGCTTATTCTTCTAATTCGCCTTATTTTCTCAATAATTATAATAATAGGAATATTTTTGTTTTTTCATACGAAAAGTTCATTAATTTCACTTTTCACTAACTCCGTGAACTTTTCATTCCTTTGTAACTGGAAGATATGGACGGATTTCTCTAAGTATTCTTTCCCTTGCTTAACTCTTCCAAGCTTTATTAAGTTTTCACCAGTTTGGTAGTGAAGTTCACCAAATAAATACATGGACTCATTGGTTATGCAAAGATCGATCCCTCTACTGCTGTAGGTAATCGACTCTTCGTACTGTTTCATATCAGCTAATGTTTTCGATAATCCATATAAAATACGAACCTTCAGCATCTCTTGACGAATTTGTGGAAGTGCCGTTATATGCTTTAGCGCTTGTCTATATAGTTCTTCTGCATTTTCATATTCTTTTTCTTCATGATAAATGATAGCTACGCTGTTTAAAATCTCAATTTCTTTTTCTTTATAAAACGTCTTCGACTGCTTGGTATAGTCAATCGCTTCGTATAAAAGATTGAATGCTTTCTCTTTTTGCTTATGCAAGTAATACGTACAAATTCCTTCATGCCACGTTAAAAACTGCTTATTTAGCGTTGGTTGAAACAATGGACTTTCTTTTTCCTTCTTTATAATATGGTCAATCGCCTCATAGTCTCTTTGGCGAATATATTGACGGATAAGTGATTTTACTGCATCCACATAATCTAATCGGGGAGACTCAACTGTATCAAAAAAATAGTTTACATCTACGCCCAAACGCTTTGATAGCTTATACAGCGTAATGCTAGAAGGATACTCTTCACCATTTTCAATTTTGCTAATCTGCGCTTGGGTACAAATATCTTTTGCTAATTCTTGTTGAGTTAGCTCCGCCATTTTTCGAAGTTCTCTCATGACACGCCCAATTCTGTACTCTCTCATCTCATTCCTCACCCTTATATAAAATTTCAACCAATAGTATGTGTTTCTCTTTTTCTTAAGCAAATTCCTTTATCTAAAGACATAAAATCCGCTTTCCAAGACGTTTATAGGTTCTTGTATCAAAACAAACGATAAAACACAATATAAGTTTCGCAAATTTCACAAAATAAGCTACTGACTGTCGAAACCATACATAAAAAACCTGCATCTTGCTGTTAGAATACGCCTAACAGCTAAGATGCAGGTTATAAGAGCCAGCTTTTATTCATAGATTGGATACGCGCTAAATTTATAATCTCTGCCCAGTCGTGTTACGGTAACATGCTCAAACTCTAGTGCGTCTGACATTTTCTCAGCACCCTTTCCTTCCACAAAAGTAGGAGCATCTTCACCTCCAGCAATCTTTGGTGCCACGTAAAGCTCGAGCTTATTAATTAGCTGTTGTTCAATAAAGGATGCGTTCACTTGTCCTCCACCTTCAATTAAAAGAGAAGAAACCGAATGCTCACCCACTATTTCAAGCATTTGAGATAAGTTCACATGCTTTTCACCGCTTGTGACAAAGACTTTTACACCTTGTTCTTCAAGAGATTTTCTTTTTCTATCATCATAATTACTCGTTGTAAAAATCCACGTTGGCGCTTGTTTATCCGTCACTACTTTTGCATCCAGCGGCGTTCTTAGCTTTGAATCCAACACGATGCGAATTGGATTGCGACCACCTTCAAGACGAGTTGTTAATGATGGATTATCTTCAATAACTGTTTGAACCCCGACTAGAATTGCACCTGTTTCGTGACGAAGTTGATGAACATCTTTTCTAGCATCTTCTGACGTAATCCATTTGCTGTGAGAAGACGCCGTTGCAATTTTGCCATCTAGCGTAATGGCAGATTTTAAAATAACAAACGGCTTTTTTACCGTAATGAAGTGATTAAACACCTCGTTCATTTGACGAGATGCTTCTTCACATATCCCCACTTCAACTTCAATGCCCGCATTCTTTAAAATACTTACTCCTCGTCCTGCCACAAGTGGGTTTGGGTCAAGCGTAGCAATGACGACTTTTGACACTTCTGCTCGAACAAGCGCTTCTGCGCAAGGACCGGTGCGACCATGGTGGGAACACGGTTCTAACGTAACATATGCCGTGCTTCCCTTTGCTAACTCACCGGCCATATTTAAAGCATGAATTTCAGCATGAGGACCCCCCGCTTTTAAATGCGTACCAATTCCTACAATGCGGTTATCATTTACAATCACGCATCCAACAAGTGGATTAGGGTCCGTTTGCCCTTTTGTAGCCTTTGCATTTTGAATTGCAATGTTCATGTAAAATTCGTGACTAATCAAACCAGTACCTCCTCACCTAAGTGACCGGAGCGCTGCACTTTTGTTTGAAGATATTTTTCATTAAACTCTGATACGTCTCCCCAAAGTGGAATACGGCCAGATAATGAAGCACCGTTCTCTTCTAATGCCGTAAGCTTTTTTGGGTTATTTGTAATTAAAATAACCGGCTTTCTACGAATCTGCTTTAGCACGCTGATTGCTTCTTTATATTGACGAGTATCATCAGCGAACCCTAACTCTTCGTTCGCTTCAACCGTATCAAACCCATTTTCTTGAAGCACGTAAGCCATCGCTTTACTAAATAAGCCAATTCCTCTTCCTTCATGATTTGCTAAATAAAATAAGGCACCCGCTCCGTTTTCTGTAATCATCTTCATGGATTGTTTCAACTGGAATCCGCAGTCGCAACGCTTGCTTCCAAAAATATCACCTGTATGACAAATACTGTGCATGCGAATTAATGCTTGATCCGCTTCTTTAAAGTCTCCATATACAAGTACGCTAGACTGCTGTAAATCAGCTAAATTAGCAGAATTCACCTGTTCAACTAGCTCTTCTAAGCTAAGTTCTCCTTGTTCCACATCATCCGAACGTAACCAAGAATACCATTGAAAGATTTTAGTTTCTCCTTCTAAGTTAACCGGTAAACGAATTGGTCCTACAACGTATATATAATGATCTTGATTATTAATGACATTTACTTTATCTTTTAGTGCATCTATCACTTTTTCATTTAACATATTGGTTCCTCCTGACAATCACATTACATTCTTATTTTAAACTAATTAATGTCATCCTTCCAATTTGGATGCTTTACATTCCATTTAGTTACTTTTTGTAAGTTAATTTAATTATAAAAGTTACATTTATATTTGTAAATCATTTTATCTCAAAGTAAATAATTTGAACACTATTTATTACGCGTCAATGTGCTATATATAATTTTACAAGGGTAAGGAAACGAAAGAAAAGCACAGCGAATAATTTCTTCACTGTGCTTTTTTAAGCTTTTTCACCAATTTTTTATTTATTTACTATCTGTTTTTCCAACGCTACCCTAGAGGTAACTTTCGAATAGCGACCGTGCAGAGCATAATAAACTACAAGTGCCATCACACCAATAATAGCACACACACCGTACATTCCTTGATAACCAATTGAACCAGAGACAACCGCTAATACAGAGGATCCCACTCCCAATCCTGAATCAAATAAAACAAAGAACGTAGCTGTGGCAACTCCACGACGCTGCGGTGGTGATACTTTTATTGCAATAGATTGTAAGCTTGATGTTAACGTTCCAAACCCAATTCCAATCAAGCCACCAGCTAGTAGGAAAGTCGTCCCTGAAGACGCTTGACTGATAAGAAATACACCGATTGTAAACAGTAGAATGGCTGGATAAACAACGAAGTTCTCACCATAGCGGTCAAACCATTTTCCTGTAAATGGACGAGACAATAATAAACAAACCGCATACACAACAAAGAAATAGCTTGCTACGCTTGTGAAGTTCATCTCTTTAGCAAAGACAGACACAAACGAAATAATGCTTGCGTACGCAAATGAAAGCACAAAGCCAGCTAATGCAATCGGAAGTGCTTTGAATTCAAATAGGCTTGCTAGGAAAGATGCCTTCACTTCTGTAGAGTTTTTCACTATTTTTAGCGTTGGAACTTTTAGTACCAAGCTGCATAATAACCCTAACACTGATGCTACAATTGCTACTGTAAAAACGGCTGAATGCCCAGATACTTCGATTAGTGTTAATCCCATAAACGGTCCAATTACCATCGCTAGGTTCATAAATGTAGCAAAGTAGCCCATTCCTTCTCCACGACGATCATCAGGAATAACGTTTGCTACAATTCCCCCAGTAGCTGTTGTTGCCATTCCAAACCCAATTCCGTGCAATACGCGAAGCAGCAGCAAACTTGAAAGTGAATTGATTTGACTATATAAAACCGAACCAATTAAAAAAAGCACCGCTCCAATGACTAGAATTCTCTTTTGACCAAAGGTAATCATCCATTTTCCAGAGAGCGGGCGAAAAATAATAGCTGAAATTAAAAACACTGTAACAATAAGTCCTAAACTGCCTTTATCTGCTTGTAAAATGTCTGTAGCATATAAAGGAAGCGTAACTGTCATCATATAAAAAACAACAAAAATAAAAAAGCTCGTCATCGAGACGGCTACAAAATCTTTCGTCCATAGCTTTGACTTACTCATTTCATTCCTTCCTTTCCTTTAAACAATTAGCATGTTAATTTCCATAAAAATAATTAGTATACAAATTATATGAACTAAAACTATTATAGTGATAATTTCCTTTTATGTCAATTCACTTTTTGGTATCCTCACTTCTGTTTCCAGCTTCTCACAAAACAGCCAGGCAAAGCGGATCACGTGCTTTCCACTTTACCTGGCTGTTAATTACCTTCTTTAATCACTTGAATTTCTTCCGCATTCCCTTTTGCTGGGACTGTGTACTTGACGCTTTCACCTTTCTTTAACCATGCTTTCACTAGTTGACCTTTTTTGTAGGTAACAGATGAATCAGGCACCTTTAAGTAAATAGGCTGAATGGTATCATCACCTAATACTTCGTTTGTCGTATAATTAAGCGCTACGTCCCTAGGAATGACGTTCGCAACTAAAATTTCATCCTCTTTCACTTCCATGATGCGACCTTGGATTACGTACCCTTTGTTATCTTCACTTTGCTGACTTGAGCACCCTATTAAAATCATAATAAAGCTTATTAACCCTATGAATGCAAGAACCTGTTTTTTCATCGTTTTTATCTACTCCTATTTTAAGGCTCTTTTTATTATAACGTGTTTTTTACCCTTTTTTCCAATTAATCAAAGAGTTTAGGACATAACAAAATGATTGCTTCTAAAAGACGAACAATAGATGTTCCCATCTCTTTAGTTTGTCTCAACACGTTCGTTCCATTGCGCTACGGCCACTCGCTTTCCGCGGGGAGGAACCTGAGCTTCCTCGCTGCGCTGCGGGATCTCCGTTTTCCCTCGCTTTCCCGCAGGAGTCGAGTGTCCTACGCTCCATTCCACCTTGTTTCCAACATTGTTTTCACAATCAACCAAAAAACCTGAACGATTAAAAGCTATGAACTCTCAATCGTTCAGGTATAGTAGAGGCTGAACTACTTATGTCTCAGTCTCTTTGCATTACTTTAGGTTAAATTTTCACATCAACTTTTGCTTCTTTTTTCAGCTTTTCAACTTGTTCGCCTACTTTTTCTTGCTTCTTCTGTTGTTCAAGCTGGCCTTTGATTTGATCTTTTATTTCTTCATATTTTGGAAGTTGCTGCTGTTGCTCTGACCCTGCACTTTCTGCTTGCTTCGCATATTGGTCATAGTACTCTTTCACTTCTTTATCTGTTACTTCTTCAGCCTTAATTTCTTTTTCTACATATTTATTGTACTGAATGCTTTCACCCAGCTGTTCTTTTAATTGATCCATATTAAGACCTGCTTGCTTTAATACATTGTTAAATTCTTTTTCAGAATCATACTGCTTCTTAGCATCTTCAATTTGCTTATTAATTTCGTCTTCTGATGCTTTATAACCCTTTTCCGTTGCATCTTGAATGAGCAGCGTTTGTCCTACTAAGCTATCGATTGTTTGATCTTTAACCTGCTTAGCTGCATCTTTTGTTGTTGGGTCTTGCCCCATTTGCTGCATTTGCATTTGAGATGTTTGAAGCACTTGGTTATATTCAGATCCTAAAATCTTTTCGTCATTTACAAGCGCTACGGTTTTCTTTTCATCTACCTGCTGCTTTTCTAATTTCTCCTGCATTTCTTTCATTTGCTTTTCTTGTTCTTTTGTTTGTTTCTGCTGCTCTTCCGTTTGAGCTGTTTTCGAATCTTCTTTTTTATCAGCACTGTCGCTAGCATCGTTTGAGCCACATGCTGCAAGGGCTACGGAAAGTAGTCCAATGATGAAAGGGTATTTCAATTTCTTCATAGCTAATAGAGCTCCTTTCGTCTTTTCAAAGAATTGCTTTCGTTTAGAAAACATCTTGAGGGCATTGTATCGAACATGCTTCTAAAAAGAAAGTAATTCGATCAATTTTACATATCTGTAACAGTATTGAAAAGATTCGTCATTTTATACACCTTTGCTGAAAAAGATGGTAAAAACTTACCAAATCAATATGTATAACATATCACACTCTATGGAATAAGCGTATTTAATTAACAAATTGGTTACGCTTGTCATAAGAAAATAGAATCATTAAAGCACCTAATCCTGCACAAACCGTGTACATGACCGGATAGGATAAAGCATCCGCAACGGGTCCCATAACCACACTGCCCAATGAAACACCTAAATCTGCTGTAGCGATAAATAACCCAAGAAGAACGTTTCGATTAGTAGCTGGCAATACAAAACTTCATTTTCTTTTCACAAATAAAGGAAGCTAGGCCATTAAACCCAGCTCCCTTTTCATTTCTTATCTAAATTCTCTTGTTCTTGCCTCTTTCAAACCTTCTTGTAAATAATAAAAAAATCTTAATTTCATTTTGTTTTCTATTTTTAAACCTTTAACTCTTCCTTGACTTTTTCTTCTTTCGAAACAATTGTAGTGACTTTTACCTCTTCTTCAGCTTTACCTGTTTCGTTCACTGGACTTTCTTTTGGAGAATTAGATGTAGTAGTGAGTAAGCTGATATGGAAACCAGCAGTATTATATTGATTATTTTTTGGACATGTAACCCCGCCTTTACATATACTTGAATTTTATTTATTTTTTACTTTTATACAAATAAAAAAGAGCAGTTCGATTTTGAACTACTCTTTTCATCATGTTAATGTGCTTGCTCTTGATTATCTACAATAATTCGCTTAATAAAGAACGAAATAATCAAGCCAACAACAGCGACGATCGCACCAAAGATAAAAGCGTTTTGAACACCATTGGTAAACGCAAGCACTACATTTAATGGATCTGTTGGGTCTGATACAGATTCCATAAAACTTCTAGAACCTGACGATAAAATTGAAATTGCAACCGCTGTTCCTACTGCACCTGCTACTTGCTGCAGCGTATTCATAATTGCTGTACCGTGTGGATAAAGCTCTGGTGGCAGTTCGTTTAAACCATTTGTTTGAGCCGGCATCATAATCATGGAAACGCCAATCATAAGGGCAATATGCGAAGCAACAATAAGCGCTGTTGACGTTTCAAGTGAAATCGTTGAAAAGCCAAACATTGTCGCTACTACAATAATAAGACCAGGAATAACTAACCACTTAGGGCCAAAACGGTCGAATAGCCCACCCATTACAGGTGAAAGAAGTCCGTTCACAATTCCTCCTGGAAGAAGCATTAATCCGGCTGCAAATGTTGATAGAGCTAATGATGTTTGTAAGTATAACGGTAAAATCATCATGGATGACAAAATAACCATCATCGAAACTAAAATTAAGAGAAGCCCAATAACAAACATTGGGTACTTAAATGCTGTTAAATCAAGCATTGGTTCTTTCATTTTCACTTGACGAATTGAAAAGACTATCAAACCTAAAATCCCAACTACAAGGGCAATAATTACTTCGGTACTTCCCCAGCCACCGCCTTCTCCAGCGCTGCTAAAGCCGTACACAATGCCACCAAAGCCAATTGTTGAAAGAATAATGGACAAGATATCAATTTTTGGCTTTGTTGGTGTTGTAATGTTTTGCATAAAAAATGATCCAAACACCAAAGCCACAAGTAGTAATGGCAGCGAAATCCAGAAAATCCAGTGCCACGTAAGTGTTTTTAAAATCAGACCTGATACTGTTGGACCAACCGCTGGTGCAAACATAATCACAAGACCGATAATCCCCATCGCTCTTCCGCGTTTATGAGGCGGAATAATGACCAAAATGGTATTAAACATTAGAGGTAAAAGAAGAGCTGTTCCAATGGCTTGTACCACGCGAGCAATCATTAATACACTAAATGTTGGTGCGATTGCCGCGATAAACGTTCCAATAATGGAAAAGATAAGCGACGCAATAAATAGCTGTCTTGTTGTAAACCATTGAAGAATGAAGCCTGAAATTGGTACTAAAATACCAAGCGTTAATAAGTATCCTGTTGTAAGCCACTGTGCTGTTGTCTCATGAATACCAAAGCCAATAATTAAGTCACGAAGAGCCATATTTAAAGCTGTTTCACTGAATAGTCCGATGAACCCAGCGATTAGAAACGAAGCAATAATCGGCAAAGCTTTTACGTTAGGAGTTTGTGCAGCCTGCTGGTTACTCATAGTTAATTCCTCCCTCTTACTATCTTTTTATAAGTACATAACAGTATATAAGTAATGTCCTCAGCCTAAAGAAATATACCATTTATAGGATTATCATACAAGTTTAATGTTTGTAATTTCTTAAACTTTACTTTTTCTTTATTATACCCACTTCTTTCACTTAAACTATTACTATTGACTCATTTTTCCTATGCCAAACAAATCATTTATACTGGATACCGTTACCATAACAACCATATTTATTGCACCCTTTCAAAAAGTATGATAAAAATGTTTCCATTGCCTACCATTTATTTATGAATGGGGAGCTTATTACATTTGCTTAAAATCATCATCTAATAGATTTTAAGTATATAGATAAGGAGCCGTGGTTTAAGTGGCAAACATTTTAATGGTTAATTTCCCTGCAGAAGGACATGTCAATCCTACTATTGGTATTGTAAAAGCTTTTACAGAAAGAGTTTATGAACAATTCTGCTGATTTAACATTTGTGTTTACGAGCTCATATTTCCAGCCTAACAATGAGCAATTTGATGAATCGAAGGTCTTCATCGGTCCGACTTTTCCTAATCGTGCTGATAAGGATAACTTTCCTATTGACATGTTAAAGAACGAACAAGTTCTGTTTATCTCAATGGGAACCGTACTTGATCACACTGAAGAGTTTTTTAACATGTGCATTGATGCCTTTGCAAACTTCGATGGTAAAGTTGTCATCGCTGCAGGTGAACGAGCTGACATGAATCAAATTAAAGAAGCACCTGAAAACTTTATCATTTCCGCTTACGTGCCTCAGCTCAAGGTCCTTGAGCACGCAGATGTGTTTATTACGCACGGAGGCATGAACAGCGTAAATGAAGCTATTCATTTTAACGTTCCGATGGTGGTCATCCCGCATGATAAAGACCAGCCGATGGTCGCCCAGCGCTTAACAGAACTAGAAGCGGGATACAGATTGCAAAAAGAGCACGTCAATTCAAACACGCTCAAAAAAGCGGTAAACGAAGTGCTTGCTAATGAGCAATACAAAGAAGGTATTCAAACCATTAACCGAAGCTTTCAAGAGTGTGGCGGTGCTAGAGAAGCGGTCCATATCATTGATCGATTTATTGCGCGTGAATTGTAATGAAAGCCTGCACCCTTAGCGTTGGATGCAGGCTTTTTTGAGTAATTCATTCATCTTTCCATACATGTTTTATCTGTTGAGAATCATGTTTTGCTAAGCTAACTACTTAAGTAGATTCGTAGTACTGCTTCCAATGAAGCAATCTATAAATAAATAATTTATTGCTGTACACCAATATACCTTTTTTATACAATTAAGTAAATAACAACAAACTATATTAAAGGTGATTAAAGAATGAAGAAATTAATCAGCTCGGTAGTTGTAGTAGGTTTATCTATTTTAGGGATTATTCTTACCTTAGGTGCAATTGGTACTACTCTGCTCGTTATTAGTGCTGCTGTTGGCTTAGGAAGAGATGATGTCGTAGGTTTTGCTGATAATAAATACATAATTGGAAGGCCTCCAACCTCTTATAATCTTTATGAAAAGAACAGCGGTACAACCATTTTAGATAATATAATAGGCTACAAGACAGAAAACGGTAAAACGTATGTGTTTAGTACAGACTCGAGCTATATTGTAATTGATGAAGAAAAGGAATCTTATCTGAAGAAAGAAGTGGAAGAAAGAGATGCCCGGTATGACAGACTTCTAAAAGAAATGGAAAGATTAGAATAAACGTCATAAAAAGGAGAACTTAAAATGGAGCTAGAAACTAGCAGGTTAAAACTCATACATGTACTTCAGAAACAGTTAAGGTTGCAGTTGAGCAAGGCTATGAGAATGGATCTCAAATCTTATATTAATTAAAGTAGCTACACAACAAGTCTAGTGACTGATTGTGTAGCTACTCTTTATTTTTCAAACAAAAACTGAGTCTTATCTCCTTTTAACTCAAGCTTCGCGTCAAAGATCTTGTCTCCTTTTTTAAAGCCTTTTATGAGGTTCGTTTGCCCGTCTTTTAACAGCTTTTTCGCATTGGCTTGCGAGATCGTTTTCCCAAGAATTTTTTTTGAAAATGTAAAATTGCACTGATTACTTTGGTAATTAGAACAGCCATAAAACGTTCCTTTGTCAACGATGTCACCATCACATTTTTTGCAGCTTCCTACTTTTGTTCCAGTCGTCTTACCTTTTCCACCTTTTTTACCTCTTGTTTGCTTGAACTCACTGAGATCAAATCCGTCAAATGACCAATGGTTGCTTTGTTCCTTTGCATCTTCAATTAACTTAAGAGAAAGCTTCTTCGCTTGTTCCATAAACTCTTGAGAAGATGCTTTTCCTTGACCAATTTCATGAAGACGCTGCTCCCACTTGGCCGTCATTTCAGGTGATGCAAGAATACTTGGTCCAATTGATTGAATTAGTACTTTTCCTTTATTCGTGGCAAACACCTGATTCTTCTTCACTTCGATATACTTGCGATCGCGAAGAACGCTAATAATTCCTGCACGTGTGGCTTCTGTCCCTAGCCCCTGCGTTTTGGTTAACACCTTCACAAGCTCGTTGTCATCTAAATGCTTTCCAGCTGTTTTCATTAGCGTGATAAGCTGACCTTCCGTGTAGCGCTTTGGAGGCTGTGTTTTTCCGTTTTTCACCTTTACATCCTGAACAATTCCTTCTTCTTTTTCCTCTAGTGAAGGAAGGTCTTGCTCATCCTCATCTGCGTCTTTTTCTTTTTGCTTCCCATAAATAACTTTGCGCCAGCCTTCTTGGATTTGCTCTTTTCCTTTTGAAATAAACGTTGCCCGTCCTTCGACGAGCGTGTGAATGGTCGTATAGTCGAAAATGGATTGCTTATAGTGTGCTGCAATTAATCTTTTGACAATGAGCGTATAAATGTTGGATTCTTCCCCTGACATTTTAGCTGGATCTGTCACCTGCTCTGTCGGAATAATGGCATAGTGATCCGTTACTTTCTTTTCGTTTACATACCGTTTATTATTCATAATGGACTCAATAGGAAGAGGGAAAAATTCCTTAAATGCACCAAGCTCACTAATCTTTGCAAGCGTATCTGGAAACATTCCCGCTTCTTCTTTTGTCACATAGCTCGAATCAGATCTTGGATAAGAGATAATCCCTTTCACATAAAGCTTTTGCGCAATTTCAAGCGTTTTTTGCGGTGAGTATTTGAACATTTTATTAGCTGTTGCTTGTAATGAGGAAAGGTTGAATAAAAACGGTGCTTGAAACTCTTTGCGCTCCTTTTCAATGGAATCAATAACCGCATTTTTCCCTTTACAAAACTGCATAATTTTATGGGCCATCTGCTCATCAGTTAAGCGAGAATCACCGTCTTTATGCCACTTACCGTGATATATTTTGTTGTCCATATTAAACGTAGCCAGCACTTCCCAAAACGGTTCAGACTTAAAATTTTCAATTTCATGCTCGCGCTTAACGATCAAAGCAAGCGTGGGCGTCTGCACTCGTCCTGTCGAAAAAACGTCTGAAATTCCTTTTTTCTGAAGCAAGAGCGTGTATGCTCTAGAAGCGTTCATTCCGATTAACCAATCCGCACACGCTCGGCTTAACGCTTCGTAATAAATATCTCTTGTTTCTTGTTCTTCTAACAGGTTTTCAAAACCGTTTATCACTGCTTTTGGCGTTAGCGAAGAAATCCAAAGGCGCTTCATCGGCTTGCTGTTTTTACAAAGCGTTAGGATGATTCGAATGATTGCCTCCCCTTCACGCTCAGCATCACCTGCGATAATAACTTCATTCACTTCTTGTCTATGTAGTAAACCTTTAATAATTGAAAACTGCTTCCACTTTGACTTCGTTACGCGATGTTGAAACTGCGTGGGCACAATCGGGAGCGTATCAAGCGACCATTTTTTCCACTTTTGATCGTACTCTTCGGGTGGTACAAGCTCACATAAATGTCCAATTGCCCACGTTAAATATGCTCCTTCTGGAAACAACTGATTCGGGGCAATCTCCACATAGCCGTCCCGCTTTTTAAACGAAAAAGGCGACGCTAGCTTTAGCCCTTGATCTGGTTTTTCTGCAATAATTACCTTCATTTAGTTAATCACCTTATATCTTTGATTCATTAAAATAGCGTTGCTCAATTGTATTATTTTATCATATAAATGCTTTTAAGAGTATGTTGGAGTGATTAGCACCCTATCAAATAAAAAAACCTCATCTCTACACAAGTAGAAAAATGAGGTTTTTTTCACTTAGTTAGCCGGTAGTGGTACATGTGGTGCCACAAGATTTTCTTTACGCATTTCTTCCCAGAAAGCGGCTGGAATTGCTGTATTTAATGCTTCTTTATCTTCTAAAATACGCTCAGGTCGGCTAGCTCCTGGGATAACAGCCGACACTGCAGGGTTTGCAAGTGCAAACTGTAAAGCAGCAGACTTAATGGTAATATGATGACGCTCAGCAATTGCTTTCATCTTTTCAACTTTGGCTATAATCTCCGGTGATGCTGGTTGGTATTCAAAATGTGTGCCACCTGCAAGAACTCCGGAACTATATGGCCCCCCTACTACAATAGCCATGTTGTGTTTTACTGCTGATGGCATTACCCGTTCTAGTGCACGTTCGTGGTCTAAAAGCGTGTAGCGCCCAGCTAAAAGCGATACGTCTGGTTTTGCTTCTTCTAATTCAAGCATTATTTCAATCGGCTCGACACGGTTGACACCAAGCCCCCAACCTTTAATAACCCCTTCTTCACGAAGCTGAGTCAGCACTCGAAAAGCCCCTGTTCTTGCTGATTCAAATTGAGCTAGCCATTCGTCTCCGTAAAAATCTTGCGCTACGTCGTGAATATAAACAAAGTCGATACGATCAGTCTTTAAACGTTCTAGACTTTGTTCAATGGAACGGAGCGTTGCATCTGCACTATAGTCGTTAATAATTTTATTTTTCCTTCCAAATTCAAACAGGCCACCCTTTTCACCAAAATCACGAGCTGAAGGATCTTCTAACTCGTCTAAGATGACTCGTCCAACTTTTGTACTTAAGACATACTCATCTCGATTTCGATGTGATAGTGCTTTTCCCAGTAGAATTTCTGCTAATCCTGCTCCGTAAAAAGGTGCTGAATCAAAATAGCGAATTCCATTTTCCCATGCAGCATCTACTGTAGCTATGGCTTCTTCTTCTGGAATGTTTCTGTACATGTTCCCAAGTGGAGCTGTACCGAATCCAAGCTTACCTTTTAGTATTTCTTTCATTGTTTGCATCTCCTTTTACGATTATATTCTGTAAATTAACCATTTATAAGCTTTTATAAACAATCACATTCATTAGATATGTATTCATTATGACGCGTATAAAGAGATAAAAAAAGTACGTACTTCCAAGTAATATAGTCACTAAAAAGTAACCTCTTCATTAAAAAAAGCCTACTTTTCCTTAGCAGACTTTCCGAGCATTAATCATTACTTCTTTTATCTTCTTGTATACTTAAGAGGAAGTAACTCTCCAATTGTCGTTTTCACTAATCTACCGTCTACTTCCAATATCACGTAGCAGTTTGGTGCATAGTCTGAAATAAGCTCGCGACACATTCCACATGGGCTCACCACTCGAATGGTTCGATCTTCTTCATCACTATAAGGGTGCCTTACAGCTACAATCGTATCAAAGCTTTTATACCCATTTGAAACGGCACTTCCAATAGCGATGGCCTCTGCACAAACGGCCACTCTGCCAATGTACGCTTCAATATGAACAGTAGAGATAATCTCACCTGTTGCTAAGCGAATAGCTGCTCCTACATGATGCTTATCATCTTCATACAGTGCCGTAATCTTTTGCTTAGCCGCTTCAATTAATTCCAAATCATGTTGATTAAGTTCTAATACTTTCATTGCTTTTCCTTCTTTCGGTTACCTTGTAGAAAATAGTCCAGTAGCTCTTTTTCTTCTTCATTAGGACTTCTATGTACCTCTTCCTTAAACTTAGTAAGCATTTCTTGTTCAGACAGATAATCTTCAGCAATTTTGGATAGCTGCTGTAGCTGGTCGAGATATTTAAAGAGCTCAGCTTTTGTTTCTACATGATCATGAGATGTTGCATACCAGTTTGCATTGTAAGAGCGTACTTGTTCGATAACCTTTTCTAACTTACTAGAATCATAGCTCCAGCTTCCGCTATAAAAGTCAGGGCTTAAACAATCGCCTAAAAACACCATTTTTTCTTCTGGAATGTAGATGACTGAGGAGTCTTCTGCATGGTCGCCTCCAATATGCTCGATTCGGCAGCTTATGCCCCCTAAATCAACTTCTAAGCTTTTATCAAATGTAATAACAGGTGTTTGAATATGTAAATTAGAGCGGTCAGGCAGCTCTTTTTTTATCATCTCCTGACAAAATTCAATTTCAATTCCATCTCTCACTCGTTGATCTAGCGCCTCGTTATCCCATGCAAACGACTGATATTCTTTTAATCTAGCTTTTGTTAAATCATGTGCAACGCTTACAGCATCAATAGCTTGTAGTCCAAACGTATGGTCCCAGTGCCAATGAGTAAGCGCGACAATATCAATCTTTTTTTCCGTAACGTTTTGAAGCTCCACTTGGAACAGTTCAGCATGAGCAGGTGAATTACCGCTATCAATCATTAGACAGTGCTTCTCCCCAACAACAGCTGCTAGCAAAGGTCGGTCCGTATCAGGCTGATGATCTAAATAATAAATGTGTTTACCAATAGGTTTTAACATAACCTTCTCCTTTTTTATCTTACTATTTTTTATTGTACGAAAATTTAAGATTAATTGAAACAGCATATACAATAAAAAAGCTGCTGATCATCTTCAGCAGGTTTACTCTCATTATTTCTTATGAAGCCTCACATGCAACTTCCGAACTTCCTCAGCTAATTCAGGGACAGGTCCTTCTACTTCAATACCCTTCACCACTTCTTCAATCGATAGGTTACGCACAGGTGACGGAGCAACGTTTAGCTCGTGCAGCCACTGGGCTAGCTGGTTCGATGAACTTGCATAGATAATTTTCCCTAACCCAACCGTGCGCAGCTGAGCACATGGGACAGTGTTCACCTGATGTATAAACAATTGCACGCGCTCGCTCTTCTTTTGATAAGTGCTCGGCTGCATAGCGCGCGATTGAGAATTCAGGGTGCTGCGTATCGTCACCGCTTGAAATACGGTTATAGTCTTCAAAAAGCACGTTGCCATCTTCTGAAACTAGAATAGAACCAAATGGCTGGTTTCCTTCTTCAAGCGCGCTTTCAGCCAATTCCACACAGCGCTTAAGGTGCTTTATATCCTGTTCTGTAATCATCTATATTGCCTCCTATCAGTTATTCTATTTACAGAATAACTGATGCACGTATTTCTTTCCAATTTTCTACCCTTTGAAACATTTATTAAGCTGCGTTCTGTTGACTTAAAAATCGTCTATTTAAGCTAGGAAGATACATAACTAAAAATACCGACCTTCCAACCGTATATAAAGTAAATGCTAGCCAAAGCCCGTGATTATGCCATATCGGCGTCGCTACTACCTGTGCAACGATGTATAAAAGCATCGTATAAAGCATTGAGTTTCGAATCGGTGCAATATAGGTTGCTCCGGTGAATGCGCCGTACATGACAAGCCCTAAACAAGCTACAAACGGATATAAAATGAGCCACACTCCATACTCAGTAGCAAGCGTAATAACGCTAGGTAACGTTGTAAAAAGCTTAATGATTGGTTCTAAGAAAGCTGTGTATACCCCGGCTATTACAAAAGCTACAATGACGGCCCACTTCCTCGATAGAGATAAAGTTTGGATATACAAACTTCGATCCTGAGACCCCACTGCTTTTCCAACAAGAATACTTGAAGCATTCGCAAAGCCATCAAAGAAGTAAGCCATAATATAGTGAATTTGAAATAGCACCGCGTTAGCTGCTAAAAATTCTGTGCCGAACGAAGCTCCTTTAGCTGTAAATAGGTTAATAACAACTAACAAGCAAATCGTACGTATGAATAAATCTTTATTCACGTTAAACATTTTTTTAACGGATGCTGTATCGAATAGAACACCTATTGAAGGTGTTTTCCACTTAAACGGAGATGCTTTAGAAACAATGAATAATCCTAAAATAAATGCTGTGACTTCCGCTATTAATGTAGAAGCTGCGACGCCTTTTACTCCAAAAGAAAAGACCTCTACGAATAGAATGGCAAGCGTCATGTTTAATACGTTCGTTATAATTTGCAATGAGAGAGATTGCTTAATCTTAGCCATTCCCATCAGCCAGCCTAAAATCACATAATTCATTAATGTAAAGGGTGCTCCCCATATGCGAATTGTAAAATATTCAACAGCCAATCGACTTACGGCTGCATCTGGAGACACAATTGCCAAAGCTGCACGCTGAATCGGTACCTGTAGCAGAATAAAAATAAGTCCAACCGCTAGAGCGATTAAAAATGGACGGGACAACGCAAGGATTCCTTGCTCAGAACTGTTGGCTCCATTAGCTTGTGCTGCAAAAGCAGATGTGCTAACGCGCAAAAAACCAAACAGCCAATATAATGTATTAAAAATAAGTGCTCCAACTGCTACACCACCAATATACGCAGGGTCTGAAAGTCGCCCAACCACAGCCGTATCGACAGCTCCTAATAAAGGCGTCGTCATCGTTGAAATCGTTAGTGGAATTGCAAGAGCAAGATATGTACGATAATTCAATAGGTCACGCTCCTTTTTCAAAGATAATAGCCTTGATTATAAAAACCAAGGCTATCTACGCTTGAACTACTTGTTTAGAAAACGACCTGAACTTCCAACCAGCTCTATTTTCATAACAATTCTTTTACGAGATTAAACCAAACCTCACCTGCATGTGTTGAGTTTGATTTCCCTTCATTACGATAACCGTTTTCTTCATAAAAAGGAACGAGTGCTTCTAAACAAGTAAGCGTAACCCCTTCTCTTTTTTTCTTTACGCACACAGCTTCTAACTCTTTTAATAGTTTACGAGCTATCCCTTTCCCCCGATAATCAGGATGAACAACTAAGCTAAGTACGCTTTGGAAGCCTCCCTCCTTTGGATTTAGATTCGTTTTTTCAAACAAATCATCCGTTAAATAACGTGTAGGAATGACTGGGCCTACGACGTATCCAGTAATTTTCCCTTCTTTATCTTTCGCAATGATAAACGAATCAGCTATAACTTGGATTCTTTCTTTCATTGCGCTTTCAGTTGCCGCTTCTTCAGGAGTGAAGCCCAGTCTTTCAATGACCATTAACTCGCTTAAATCTTGTTCTTCTGGTGTATGATACGTTATGTACATCGTGGGTTCTCCTTTCACTATTAGTTTGAATTCTATGTATTCCTCCGTTTATATCCTAACTCAACCTTACTAAAGTTTCATCTCTTTCTATAAAAAGGAATATCTATTTTTTTAGATTACAACCTTAGGATTCCGGGTACTATACATATAGCTTACAAAGTAGTTACTCAAATTTGTATTAAAGGAGAGATTCATAATGGCAAAGTTTCAATTAGGAGATACAATTCCTACCTTCACACTACCAACAATTACAGGTGAAACATTTTCGTTTGATCAGCATCAACAGGAACATAAAAGCTGGCATTTAATCGTATTTTTCCGCGGAGCATGGTGTCCAGTTTGTGAAAGTGAATTAAAAGATTTTCAAGAGCATAAAGGTTTCTTTGATGAACAAAACGTGCATTTATTAGCAATTTCAACCGACCAACAAGAAAGCTTGCAAGAACTAGCAGAAAAAAATGATTTGGCGTTCCCAATATTACAAGACAAGGATTTAACAGCATTAAAAGCGTTCGACGTATACTATCATAGTGAGGATTCTCCATACGAAGATCACGGAACGCACGGTGAACCTGCTTATTTCCTTGTTGACGAAAATGGCAAGCTTTTATACCAACAGCAGCAAACCAGCCCATTTGGCCGCCCGGCAGTAACAGAGCTTCGCAAGATTGTAAAGTACATTAAAAAGAACCTAAAATGATAAGAGTGAAAGAGACTGAGACATAAGTAGTTCAGCCTCTACTATACCTGAACGATTGAGAGTTCATAACTTTTAATCGTTCAGTTTTTTTTGTTGATTGTGAAAACAATGTTGGAAACAGGGTGGAATGGAGCGTAGGACACTCGACTCCTGCGGGAAAGAGAGGGAAAACGGAGATCCCGCAGCGCAGCGAGGAAGCTCAGGTTCCTCCCCGCGGAAAGCGAGTGGCCGTAGCGCAATGGAACGAACGAGTTGAGATAAATCAAAGAGATGGGAACAGCTAGTGTTCATCTTTTAGAAGCAATCATTTTGTTATGTCCCAAACTCTTTTTTGTGTACTTATCTTATTTACATTCAAATATTTGTTTGAACGTTTTATTATCTTTGTAATATACTATATTCAAACGATTATTTGAATGAAGGGAGATTTCTATGGCAAAGGATCGCTGTGATATTTATTGTTGTAACGAAGAAAAAGTCAATCGAATTAAGCCATCGATTCATACTGAAAGCATTCAAGCAGTCACAAAAACACTCAAGGCATTAGCTGATGAAACACGATTAAAAATTGTACTTGCTCTTTGTCAAAGTGATGAACTATGCGTATGTGACGTGGCAAATATTGTGGAATGTACGGTTGCTACTGCTTCTCATCACCTAAGACTATTACGCAATTTAGATATTGCGAGCTATCGAAAAGATGGCAAGCTTGCTTTTTATTCGTTAACTGATGAGCACATTAAGCAATTGGTTGTAACGATGTTTAAGAACGATTCATCCGTAACGAGCTAAGCTTTTTGTATACTATGAGGAGTTGAAAGAAATGGCACATTCCGATCGAGAAAGTTATAAAGGAGAAAAAAGCTGTTGCCAAGAACAGCATGAAACACAAACAGCATCCCGCTGCGGTTCAAGCAGCGCCAGTTTACAAAAGCATCATACGCATTCATCTTGTTGTACTAGTGAGCCCTCTGAGTCTATTAATCTAGAAAACCCTGGACAAATTGAAACGTATCGCGTCTATGGAATGGACTGTCCATCGTGTGCTGCTACCATTGAAAAGAGCTTGCGAAATCTACATGACATTCATGAAATAAACCTAAATTACAGCACGGGAAAATTACAGGTTTCCGCTGCTCATTCATCTGCATTCTCTCCAATTATACGTCAGGTAGAAAAGCTTGGTTTTGACATTGAACCTCTTCATCACCAAAACTCAAAGACATACCTAATTGAAGGAATGGACTGTACAGCATGCGCAAATACCATTGTGAATCACTTAAAAAATATATCTGGCGTTCAAGATGTTCGCGTCAACTTTTCAACTGGAAAAGCGCAGGTAGAGCACGACACCCCTACAGAAGAGATTATTCGTGAAATATCAAAAGCCGGCTATACGGCTACCTTGATTACGAGTAGCAGAACAGTTTCTTCTTCTCAAAAAACAAATACGCTTCCGGTAATTACTTCTGGTGTACTTATTGCATTGGGATTCACCGGCTCTTTCTTTGGAATTCCATTATTAATAAGTAACGTTTTATATGCCATCGCGATGATTATTAGCGGCTACAAGCCCGCAAAAAGTGCATACTACGGGATTAAAAGCCGTTCACTCGATATGAATGTCTTAATGACCGTTGCTGCACTCGGAGCAGCAATTATTGGAGAATGGCTAGAAGGTGCTACTGTTGTTTGGCTCTTTGCTTTAGGCGTCATGCTTCAAACAAGATCAATTGAACAAACAAGAAACTCCATTCGTAACTTGATGAATTTAGCCCCTCCTGATGCTTGGGTAAAAACCGGCAATACCTTAATCAAAAAAGCGGTTGAAGACGTCGCCCTTGGTGATGTTCTAGTCGTAAAACCAGGAGACCGTATTCCTTTAGATGGAGAGATTATCCAAGGTGATTCTAGCATTAATCAAGCTCCTATTACAGGAGAGTCTATTCCCGTTGATAAAGCGGTTGGTGATACCGTATATGCTGGCACAATTAATGAAAACGGCTCTCTTGAAATTAAAGTAACAAAGCTAGTGAAAGATACAACGATTTCAAAAATCATTCATCTAGTTGAGGAAGCTCAGGAGAAAAAAGCCCCTACTCAGGCGTTTATTGATAAGTTTGCCGCTATTTATACGCCTATTGTCTTTATTTTAGCGCTATTCGTTATGGTTCTCCCTCCCGTTTTTGACGGACTATGGAGTGAGTGGTTTTATAAAGGACTTGAGCTTTTAGTCGTAGCGTGCCCTTGTGCTTTAGTTATTTCCACACCAGTCGCGATTGTATCAGCTATTGGCAACGCCGCAAAAAATGGTGTGTTAATTAAAGGCGGAACCTTTCTAGAAAAAGCTGGCGCTATAAACGCTATTGCGTTTGATAAAACCGGCACACTAACAGAAGGAAAACCAGCTGTTTCAGATGTAATTGCATTGAAATCTGAACAAGACTTACTTGCTGTTATAAAAACCCTTGAAGCTTATTCTAATCACCCCATTGCAAAAGCGATTGTGGCATACGCGGATGAAAGAAACGTTGATACGTTAGACGGAGCTAACTTTAGAAGCATTACCGGAAAAGGTGTTCAGGCAACCATCAACGGAACTAATTATTACGCTGGAAATAAAAAGCTGTTCATTGAACTAGGAACTACTTTTGAGAATTTGCAGACTCACGTTGAGCGTTTTGAAGAAAGCGGGAAAACGATTATTATTGTAGGAACAGAAAAAGAGCTTTTAGGTGTGATTAGCGTAGCAGATACCATTCGTAGCACAACTGTATCCGCTTTACAAAACTTTAAAAACACAAGTATTAAACAAACTGTCATGCTAACAGGTGATCATGAAGGAACTGCTAAAACTATTGCTAAAGAAGCTGGCGTAGAGAGATATTTTGCTAACCTCTTGCCAGAAGACAAAGTCAAAGCAATTCAAAAGCTGCAGGCTGAAGGTTATAAAACCGCAATGGTGGGTGATGGAATTAATGATGCTCCTGCTCTTGCTACCGCTGACCTCGGCATCGCAATGGGTGGAGCTGGCACCGATACAGCAATGGAAACAGCAGATATCGTTCTCATGGCTGATAATCTAGAGAAGCTTCCGCACACCATAAAACTTAGCCGCAAAGCTTTAAAGATTATCAAGCAAAACATTTGGTTTTCTATTATCATTAAAGCTATTGCGTTAATCTTTATCTTCCCTGGTTGGCTGACGCTTTGGATTGCCGTATTAAGTGATACAGGCGCAGCTTTACTCGTTATTTTAAATAGTTTACGGTTATTAAAAATGAAAGAATAACTTTATCACGTAGGAACATAACACGCGTTATGTTCCTACTTTTTTTATGAATACTCCCCTTTTACAAAATATTCTCTTCATTTGTTTATCAAAGTGAACATAGAGATGCTATAGAAGTAAATTTGTTCTATAGGAGGTTTATATGAACGAGAGAGATCAAGAACAGCTGCGTCAAATTAAAGAATTGCAAGAAAAATTCAAGAGCGAAATGCAAAATGATCCTTATCCTCTTTACCCAAACTATGGGAACATTACCCAGTTTAAAGAAATTCCCATCAATGTTCCCGAACAGCGTCAGCTTAGTCAACCGGGTGTAGAAAAATTAATGGTTCCCCTTCCTATTATTGAAAACCCAAACTATCAAGGAAGCGGGAAACTTAAAGGAAAAGTTGCGCTAATTACGGGAGGCGATAGCGGAATTGGTGCAGCCGCTGCCATTGCATTTGCAAAGGAAGGCGCTGATGTAGCCATTGCCTATCTAAACGAACACGAAGATGCAAATCGAACGAAATCTCGAGTTGAAGAACTCGGTCAGCGCTGTTTGTTGTTGCCTGGTGATTTGAGAGAAAAAAAGCAGTGCGTTGCCATTGTTGACCAAACAATTGAAACGTTTGGTGAGCTTGATATCCTTTGCAATCATGTGGGCATTCAATTTCAGCAGCTAGACCTTGTAGATATTACGGATGAACAGTTTGATGAAACGTTTAAAGTCAACATCTATTCTCATTTCTATACGACGCGAGCAGCTCTTCCACATCTAAAAGAAGGAAGCTCAATTATTAATACAGCTTCGGTTGTTGCTTATGCAGGTGAAAAACAGCTTATTGACTACACTGCAACGAAAGCTGCAAACGTTGGCTTTACGCGCGCTTTAGCTAAAAGCGTAGCAAAAAAAGGAATTCGCGTGAACGCCGTAGCTCCTGGTCGAACGTGGACACCTCTTATTCCAGCTAGCTTTTCTTCAGACCAAGTGGCCGTATTTGGTTCTTTTAATCCACTCGAACGTGCAGCCCAACCGTTTGAACTTGCTCCAACATATGTATATTTAGCATCTGATGATTCGAGATTCGTTACAGGGCAAGTTTTGCACGTAGACGGAGGGGAATCAACAAGTTCTTAGTACGAGGAGATGAACAGAGTGAAATATGAGTTTAATAAAGAAGTACAGCTGCTTTTAGTAAATCAATCAGATGATAAAGTAAAAATGGTGTACATTAATAATTCGTGGTCCATGCCAAAAATTGGTCCTAGACCGCCTTATTACTGCTATCCAACTTATAAAATGAACAAACCAATTATTTAAATAAGCACCCTGATACGTAACGTATCAGGGTGCTTATTGTTAATCATCTTCACCAATAATGGCTTTTGGCAAGCCAGAATGTTTTGCCCAGTAGTAAATTATTAAGGAAATAACAGCAATTAAAAATAGATTTAAAGGGTTTCCTAACACTCCAAGCTCTCCGCCAAATGAACCTAAATAAGAAATAATAATCATAACTACATAGTAAACGACTAGCCACCACGTTGACTTTATTAATATTAGGTTTCGATTCTATAACTTTTTTCATACATAAAAAAGCTAACGAGCAAAGAGTCTCGTTAGCTTTTTAGATTATGCGTTTGGCATAATCGGATTGGTTTTTTCCACTTTAAATCTAGAAAGATAATGATAAACGCCGTTTTCATCACAGCTATACTCTGTCACGTCATCTACAATATCTTTAATATGGTCACCGGCATTTTTCATGGCTACTGCATATCCAACGTACTTAAACATTGGCAGGTCATTATTACTGTCTCCGATACCTAAAATATCTTCATGCGGTAAGTTAAAGTGTTTGAGCATCTGTTGAATTCCAGTTGCTTTATTAACATTCGCAACCATCACCTCTACGTTATGAGGCGATGAAATGGACATTGTAAAATCCATCTCTTGCTTTAACTCTTCAAGCTCCGCTTTCCATTTATTAATATGCTCATAGGTTCTAGCAAAGAAATAAAACTTGGAGAATTCACTGCCTTCAATTTTCTCTTGCCACTGAATTTCTTCTCCGATAGCTTTTTTTCTTGAAAGCCATTCATTAATTTCAACGCTTTCTGGCTTTGGCTCACGAACTTCATGTTCAACATATTCTCTGTCTTGTTGAAGCGTCATTCGCGGTGCTCCATATGGGAATAATTCGTAATAAACTTGGTTTTCCCGTGCTTTTTCAATGACTCTTTCAACCAATTCGCGTGACAGTGAATGCTTAAAGACCATTTCGCCTCCTACATGTCCTGCCATACCATTGGATGTAATGAATCCATCTACTTCAAAGCCTTCAGGCACTAGCTCTGCTATTTCATCAAAAGCTCTTCCTGTTGCAATAAAGACGAAGATTCCTTGTGCACGTAGGTCATCAATAATTTCTTTTGTCTCAATTGTTACTCGATTCGAGCGGTTTAAAATCGTACCGTCCATATCTAAGAAAATAGCTTTAGGCATAAAACTCATAACAGTGATTCCCCCTGACTTAAAAATCTTCACTTCGTCAAGTATATCGTTTTCTGCTATTAAACTCAAAGAATGTAGCTTTTAACACTTTATACACGGAAAAACGACGTCTGACCTAACATTTTATCAACGCCTTTAAGCATTAGGAAATAAGCGTTGAAGAGAAGCTTTCATTTCAGGTTTTATATTAACTTTTGATCTAGTAGCTTTCACTTTTTTCTCTGCTTCTTCTATGCTACCTGCTTCTCCAAGGGCCAGTAATACACCCATCGCTACTGTACCCGTACGATTACTCCCACCTGCACAGTGGAAATAGGTTTTCTTACCTTCTTTATATGATGAAACAACTGCACGGATAGCTCTTTCAATTGATTCGTCTTGTCGTTCTTTATCATCTACTATAGGCATGTGTACACGCAGTGTTGGTTCATCATGTTCGAGATCCTCTGTTCGCAAATCATAGATTATATCTACTGGATTTGCCAGTATCATTTCTTTTACATCTAACGTACCACCAATTAAAATGCGATTATAAATAAGGGATTGATAGTTTTCACTGTTCATCCTCTACACCTTAAAAATATATGATTTGTATCACTATTTATATGAATCTTGGACCAAAAACTTAGTTTCCTCCTGTCCAATAAATATAAAAAGTCGAGAGGCTAGCTCTCGACTTATCTATTTTTCACTCACCAGTTTCAGCAAAACGTTGGATGCGAGCTCCAATTTCATCACGTACTCGTTGGAAAAACGCCCATTTTTCGTCTTCTGTTCCTTCTGCTTTTGCTGGATCATCAAAGCCCCAGTGCACGCGCTTTACGTGTGGTGGCGTCACTGGACAGTGATCAGCTGCGTGACCACATAACGTCACTACTAAATCTGCAGAATTTAAAATCTCAGGGTCAATTACATCAGATGTTTGGTTTGTAATATCAATACCTGCCTCTTTCATTGCTTTTACAGCATTTGGATTTAACCCATGTGCTTCAAGACCTGCACTGTATACATTCCATTCATCACTTAAATACTTTTTTGCCCAACCTTCTGCCATTTGGCTACGGCAAGAGTTACCTGTGCATAGGAAGTAAATTATTTTTTTTGTCATGTGTAGCATCTCCTTTTTTGTCTGTTATGAAAGTATGAGTAACCAAATATATAAACCAACAAGCGTAATAAACAATGTTGGGATGGTTAAGATAATACCTGTTTTAAAATACGTGCCCCATGAAATTTTCACTCCTTTTGTTGAAAGAACGTGAAGCCATAATAAAGTAGCTAAAGAACCAATTGGGGTAATCTTTGGACCTAAATCAGATCCAATAACATTGGCATAAATAAGTGCTTCTCGAATGGTTCCAGATGTCGCAGTGGCATCAATAGCTAATGCGTCAATCATGACAGTCGGCATATTATTCATAATGGATGATAGAATCGCTGCAATAAAGCCCATACCGATTGTTGCCGCGAACAATCCTTGGTCGGCAACTGCTTGAATAACGTTTGCTAACACTTCAGTAAGCCCTGCATTACGAAGACCGTACACAACTACGTACATACCAATTGAGAAAAAGACAATTGCCCAAGGTGCACCTTTTAATACAGTTTTTGTTTGAACTGCAGGACTTGTTCTTGCCATAAGCAAGAAGAATACGGCAATGATACCTGCAATAATAGAAACAGGCACGCCTATAAACTCTCCTACAAAGTAACCGACTAGAAGCAGCGCTAAGACAAACCAAGATAAACGAAACATTTTTTGGTCTTTAATCGCTGCTACTGGCTCCTGTAAATGGGTTACATCATAGCGCTTTGGAATGCTTTTTCGGAAATATAAATACAGTACTAAAATACTCGCAAACAGTGCAAAGAAATTTGGAATAATCATGCGAGACGCATATTCTGAGAACGTAATACCAAAAAAGTCAGCAGACACGATGTTTACTAAGTTACTTACCACAAGCGGTAACGATGTTGTGTCAGCTATAAATCCACTTGCAATAATAAACGGAAATACCATCTTTTCATCGAGCTTCAATGCTCGAACCATTGCAAGTACAATCGGCGTTAAAATAAGGGCCGCACCGTCATTTGCAAAAAATGCAGCAACTAACGCTCCAAGTAAGGAAACGTACACAAACATACGAATACCATTTCCACCAGCAGCACGCGCCATGTGAAGCGCTGCCCATTCAAAAAAGCCAATTTCATCTAAAATTAATGAGATAATAATAATAGCAATAAACGTTAACGTAGCGTTCCAAACAATTTGCGTTACGTCCCAAACGTCACCGAAGTTAACAACGCCAACTAGAAGAGCAATAACTGCTCCCCCCATCGCCGACCAGCCAATCGATAAATTCTTTGGCTGCCAGATAACAAACACTAAAGTCACCAAAAAGATCAGTGATGCTAAAACAACTGATGTCAAATTTTAACCCTCCAATTACTCACAACAATTAATACGAAGCCCTTTTTCTTCTAACTCTTTTAAGCGTTGATCTTGGCTTGGTATCGACGCGAGTATACTAAGTATAAAATGATAATTCTCGCTTTCTTTATTAAGCGAATAGAAAATCCATTGTCCTTTTCGTCTTTCTCTTACTAGCCCTACATCTCTTAGCTTGCGGAGATGCTGGCTGATTGCAGGCTGACTTGCACCATAAATATCAACGAATTCACATACACAGCACTCACTATGTTCCATCAGCTTCATCATAGATAATCTCGTTTTATCACCGAGCAGCTTTAAAATTTGAGCCGCTTTTTCGATTTCAACGACCGTTTTAGTTTCCATCGTGACACCTCCCATACAAAAACGAATTAATATATAATAATTTGCTTATATGTTTATGTAAACTATAATATTGTTTGAAGTAATTTTCAAGACTTTTTTAGTATAAGCGGTAAAGAAAAAAGTATGAACGTCTTGAGGCATAAGCCAATTTTAATAAATCAAAAAAATTTGATTAAATAACTTGATTTATCTGAAATTTCCATTTACGCTTAATTCATCAAGAAAATTTGATGAAGAAAGTAAAGGTGATGAACAAGTGAGAGTAAACAATTCTGGAAACCTTTCAGTAGAGTACTTTATTTCGTATTTTCAACTAGTTATGAACACTCAAACGATGAAAGCACATGAAGCTAAAGAGCTTATATTTAAACGATTCTTCAACTATGATCCACTTCTTAGAGGCAAAACAACTTATTCTAACTTTGAAAAAGCCTACCTTGCATTTACACAATAAATCAAAAAAATTTGATTAAGGAGCGTTATTATGACACATTCATTCAAACAATATGAACAAAAATTTAAGGCACTTGCTGATGAACGACGATTAGAAATTATGCATGAGCTGTGTCAGCGCGGTCAAACCTGCGTATGTGATTTAACGGATTTTTTTGGTATACCTCAGTCTAAGCTGTCTTATCACTTAAAGATTCTTCTAGACGCTAATCTAATTACGAAAGAAACAAAAGGCACATGGAGCTATTACGCATTAAACGATGAAGAAGTAAATCACCTTTTATCGGATGAGCTCTGCTGTTTATTTCGTAAAGAAAGCTCGTGCTCATCTTAACCTATTAGTTCTGCTAAAAACTCAAAAAAATTCTTAGGGGGAATATTTTATGAAATATGTTCACGTAGGGGTAAACGTCACAAATCTAGAAAAATCAGTCATTTTTTATGAAAAGCTTTTTGGAGTTAAGCCTGTGAAAGTAAAAGTAGATTATGCGAAGTTTTTATTAAATCAACCTGGGCTAAATTTCACGCTAAACGTACGGGATGAAGTAAATGGAAACCAAATAAATCACTTTGGATTTCAAGTAGAAGCTGCTAGCGAAATCCATGAACATAAAGTCCGCTTAGAAAAAGAAGGTTTTTTTGCTCGTGAGGAAATGGATACAAACTGCTGCTATGCCCTACAGGATAAGTTTTGGGTAACAGACCCTGATGGCAACGAATGGGAGTTTTTCTATACAAAAGATAATCAAGCCACTTTGCCTGCTGCAGACTCTAATGGCTGCGCTTGTAGCTCTTAAACAGC
Source organism: Priestia sp. FSL W8-0001 (assembly GCF_038050335.1). Lineage (NCBI taxonomy): Bacteria > Bacillati > Bacillota > Bacilli > Caryophanales > Bacillaceae > Priestia > Priestia sp. FSL W8-0001. The sequence continues at coordinate 1,538,219 of NZ_JBBPAL010000001.1, read as the reverse complement.
TAAGCAGCAAGGAGCTACACACTCCTTGCTGCTTACTTATTTATCTTCCCCTCACTCTCATGAAAAAACAACTCCATTTCACTACCCTTAGACTGGAAGCCTATGCTTTTATACAGCGGCTCTCCCGCTTGTGAAGCATGTAGCCACACTCTTTTCACTTCGCGTTTTTGACACTCTTTCATGCATTCTTGAAGGATTCTTCGCGCCAATCCTTGCTTCCGATGAGAAGGGAGCGTATACATGTTTAAGAGATAAGCTTCCTTGCCTTTTAAGTTTTCTAAATAAGGTGGTCTCGTAAAAAAAGATAAGCCACTTACGCTAACAATCTCTTCTCCATCTTTGGCAACAAACGAGACAAACTCCCCTTTTTCCATCGCTTCTTTTAGGTATCTTTCCGTTGCTTCCACCACTGTCTTTTCTTCTTCCTGTGTTTTAATCTCGTTCACTTCTTTTAACAGTTCAACTCTCAGTGAAATGATCCCCTTTACATCACTTAGCACTGCTTTTTCAATTTTATATGTATGTGCCATATCTATTCCCCTTGTAACTAGATTTGCTGGTGTTAATTTTAATTTAGAGCTCTCACTATGTCCATATATTGGATAACCGTTATAGTTGCGTATAGTCTTATTATGTAAAGTAGAAAAACGAAAAGAGAAGCTCTTTGTCTTTAGTTCATTGCTATATCTTTTCGTCTATATACGCTCAACACCATTCCAATAAAAAAGGAATTAAGAGCAATGGGCATCAAACCATAGCTAATAAAAGGCATTGGCATGCTTGTTAATGGGAAAAAGCCAACCAGCATTCCAACGTTTGCAATCAGTTGCGTTGCATATACACTTACAGCTCCAACTAATAGCAGTTTACTATACGAATTGTTTATTTTACCCGTTACTTGTACAATCCGAATCACCAAGAGACTAAGAATTCCTAACAGAATAAGAGCTAATAGCCAGCCGTAATGATAAATAAAACTAAGAAAAACAAAATTCGTGTGAGCTTCTGGAATAAACGCAGTTGTTTCTTTTGTTCCAAACCAACCAGAGCTTTTTATCATTTCATGAACCTGTGGGATTTGAAACCTTAGAGAATTTCCGGTAACGAATTCATAAGGATTAAGAAATGCTAATAGGCTTTCGATTTGATAAGCCTTCATTTGCTGTAGAGAAACTCCTATATAAATAAAAATCATCATAAAAAAGCTACCTAATACTAACATGATTTTTATTTTATTAAACTTGCTCCACCAAATCATAGAAAAGGTCATCACACCATAAATAAAGAATGCGGTTGCGCTCGCCGTCATGCTAAACAAAATAGCGCTTATAGTGAATAAAATCATAAATTGCCAAATTTTAAATTGCCGACTTTGAAAAAAAGACGCCCAAGTTAAATAGAAAAACGGCAGAGCCATTAGGCTTTCAATTGTGAGCGGTCCTACTTTTACAGTAAGAGAAAATACCCCTGAGTCAGATCTATAAATAATATATAAAAGTAAAAAACAGCCCACTAAATAAAATCCCAGCCCCTTATTCATCAACTTTCTATAATCAATAAGCATCAAAAGTATGGCAAGCGCTATGCCAAAGACCATAAACAATAACTTATGCACTAAAAAGTAATTGACTTGAGCGTAGCCTATCGCAACTAGTGGTAGAAAACCTAATAGAAGGCTCGTAATTAATAAACTAATTGTAATCCAGTCAATTTTAGGTCGATGAATCTGATTTAGCTTTTGACCTAATACAATAGGGTTGCCCATATGTAAGATGGCCTTTTGCTCTGCCTCATCTGAATCTACGCCTTTTTGTTTCCAATAATCTTTTGCCTCGTTTAAATGATGTTGAAGTTCTTTTGTTACGTATTCTTGAGCCTCTTTTGATTTAATTTGTTCTTTTATCGTTTGTAAAAATGTATTTCTCTGATTAATCATAGCGTTACCCCTCTAAAATTTCATGAAAGCTCAACTTTTTGGATTGCATTCGCTTCTCTGCTTTTTTCAACGCTTTCTTCCCTTGTTGATTTAAGTAATAATACTTAATTTCTTCTGTAGACCATCTTGTATCAATTAATCGTCGACTTTCTAATTCGTGTAATAAGACGTATAGAGCCCCTTCATTATTTTCAAAGTGAAAAATTCCTCTGCTGCGTATTAAACTGCAAAGCTCATACCCATTTTGTTCACTTACTAGCAATTGCATAATTGCTACGAGAATTTCACCTTCACTATGCTGATGGCGTAAGATGGCTTCTTTCACTTTCCTCTTATGAAAAGAGGTAAACTTTAAGCTATTAAACGCTTGTTTATTTACTTTTTGTTTTAATTGTTTTAAACGCTTATCCATTTTTTCTCCTCCAGTGCATTTTTTAAAAGTGCTTTCGCACGTCTAAGCCTTGTTTTAACGGTATTAGTACCGGTTTCAGTCACCAGTGCAATTTCTTTAATTGAGTTCTCTTCAAAATAATATAGGTAAATAACCTCTCGGTACTTAACCGGAAGCAGCATGATTGCTGAAATTAATTGTTGGTCTTCCTGCTTCTGAATAACCTTTTCTTCTATCCCTGATCTATTTATGTAAGAAGTGGGATATTGATTTTCAGTCATAATGACTTTGTTGTTATACCAACTTTTCAAAAAATCTTTACAATGATTGATAGCAATGCGCCAAAGCCATGTTTTAAACTTTGATTTACCATTGTATGTGTGAAGATTTTTATAACACTTAATAAAAATATCTTGAGCTAAATCCTCCGCAATCTCTTTACTATGTACATAAGAATACGCCAGCTTTAATATATCATCTCCATAACAATCCATAATTTCATCTATGACAAAGTCATAATCATTTACTTTAATCCATTCTGCAGTCCATTCTTTCACTTCTTTCTCTCCTTTCACATTATTAGACGACGCTACAAAAAAAAGGTTTTAAATTTCTATTATTTTATTAAACTGGCATCTGCAGAAAAACAGTCTACATTAATAAAAAACCTCACTTGGAAGTGAGGTTTTTGCATTCAACATATTATTTAACAAGTATACTTCCTACGTATTGAGCAGTACCACTTGAGGTTGTAAAGGTAACTTCCAACACATATCTACCTGTACTTTTAGGCATTTCAAATTCTCGATTTTCATTCATTTTAAGTTCAACCTTTTGCTCTTCCTTCCAAAGATTAGCTGCTATAGTTGGGTTCGTCCAAATATCTCCACCGTTTTCTTTGTTTTCTTCAAAATCTAGAAATACTTTTTCATTTCTAGAAGCGTTAATGTCCTTTTGTGATAAGGCGAACTCCCAAATATCATCTACCGTTTTACTTACATCTCCGCTTGATGAAGCCCAGCTAATATTCGCTTCTGTTAACCTTACAGACGAAGCATTTTCTGCGTAGAGATGCGCCGTAGGTGGACCCACATCATAATCTTCAGCTATACACGCAGTGACGATAAAGATTAAAAACACTCCTATGCTTAACCAAGAAACTTTTCTCATCGTATCCCCCTGCTGCATTATTTGAGTTTTACATTCTGTATTAAACTATTCAGCGCAATTTTTTTTAGTCAGCTTTTGTTAATAATTATAGACAGCTTATAGTTAGCATGACCGTTTAAAGATTCTAAAAATTGGTCCAGCTCTTGATTGGAAGGAAAATTACATTCTAATAGATAACAGCCGTCTCCGCTAATTTTATAGTTGTGAACGACGTAGTCACGCTGCGTGTTAATAAACGATAAATAAGGCTCATGATAAGGACTGGTTGTATAAATAGTGATCATTGCATGAACATGATAGCCAAGCTTTTGCTGATTTACTTTAATCGTATACTGCTCAATAATACCAGCGTCCTCTAACTTTAAGACTCTCGATGCAGCTGCTTGTCCAGTTAAATGTACCTTTTCACCCAGCTCTTTCATCGTAATCCGACTGTTTTTGGATAGCTCTTTTAGTATGGACAAGTCGGTTTGGTCTAACATAATTTCAAATCCTTTCATTAATCAAGTAAAACGGTGAAAACACTTGATTTTCACTATGTAATATTGGGTTACTTTTACTATAAACTATACGTAAATTAAAGAAAAGGAGCTAAAAACATGAAGATCCAACAAATTCGAAATGCAACTCTTGTTCTTACCTATGCGAATAAAACCTTTTTAATTGATCCTATGTTAGCGGATCAAAGTACGTACCCTCCATTTCCAAACTCTGTACGACAAGATCAACGTAATCCACTTGTGCCGCTACCAGTACCTGTAACACAATTATTAAATGTAGATGCAGTGATTCTCACTCACCTGCACTTAGATCATTTTGATGAGACTGCTAAAGAACTATTAGACAAAGATATAAAGTTATTCGTACAAAATGAAGCGGATAAAGCTGAAGTAAAAAAAGCTGGTTTTACAAACATTGAAGTGTTAACTGAACAGACAAAATTTGCAGGCGTACAGCTAATTAAAACAAAAGGTGAACATGGCCGCGGTGAGATTCTTAAGCTAACTGGGGAAGTGTGTGGAATTGTCTTTAAGCATGAAGATGAAAAAACGCTGTACGTTGCAGGTGATACAGTTTGGTATGAAGGAGTAAAAGAGAATCTCTCAGCCCACCAGCCAGACGTTATTGTTGTAAATGGTGGAGATAATCAATTCCTTGAAGGCGGTTCACTTGTAATGGGGAAAGAAGACATCCTGCATGTTCATCAGTTTGCTCCTAAAGCAACTATCATTTCCGTTCATATGGAAGCCGTAAATCATTGGACGCTATCAAGAGCTGAATTAAAGCTTTTTGCTACTGAAAAACAATTCAGTAGTCATCTTCTCGTTCCAGAAGACGGTGAAGCTTACTCCTTTTAATAGATTAATGAGCCAGGTTCTTTAAAAGAACCTGGCTCATTTACACTTTTATCTAATGTCCTTCTCACATCATTTAGAAGGAAATCTCAGTTGCAATATGTAACTACATAGAGAAAGCATTAGATAATTCAAAAGATCTGAACGATGGCGGAGGGAACTACATTGAATACGAATATTTTAAGCGTTATTAGCGATATCCAAAAGAAAGTTAACTTTTCTGGAAGTATTCTTATTAAAGATGAACATCATATACTAGCTGAAAGTAGCTACGGCTATGCCAATCGAGCTGACCAAATAAAAAATAGCCTTGCTACGCGATACGGTATTGCATCTGGCTGTAAGCTCTTTACAGCTATTGCGATTTGTCAGCTTGTAGAAGCAGGCGTCCTTTCGTTTGAAACAAGATTAAAAGATTGCCTTGATATTAATTTTCCTCGTTTTGATGAAACCATTACTGTTCATCACCTTTTAACGCATACAGCTGGAATACCTGACTATTTTGATGAAGAAGTAATGGATGATTTTGAAGAGTTGTGGACAAAAACCCCAATGTACAAAATAAGAAACTTAGAAGAATTTCTTCCTTTTTTCCAATATGAACCGATGAAGTATAAAGTTGAAGAGCAGTTTCATTATAATAATGCCGGTTATATCCTACTCGGCTTAATTATAGAGCAAACAACTCAGCTTTCATTTCATACATACGTAGAAAAAGAGATCCTACATAAAGCACATATGACAAGCTCTGGCTATTTTGAACTCGATGCTTTGCCAAATCATACAGCACTTGGCTACATTGACTTTCCTGACGACAAGTGGAAAACAAACATTTACTCCCTTCCTGTTAAAGGAGGTGCAGATGGCGGGGCGTTTGTAACGGTTTATGACATGAACCGCTTGTGGAACTCTCTTTTGAATCATCAGCTACTCAGTAAGAAATATACTACGCGTTTGCTTACCCCTCATACTGAAACCAATAATGAAAATAGTTTTTATGGCTATGGGGTGTGGATAGAGAAAAGAGAAAGAGCTATTTTCAAATATCATATTATGGGTTATGACCCAGGGGTTAGCTTTCACTCTGCTTTTTATCCAAAGTGCTCTGTCACTGCAGTTATTTGCTCAAACAAATCACATGGGGCCTTTCCTATCATGAAAGCTGTTGAAGAAGAATTTTTTAACTCTTATTAAATGCTTATGTAAATAAAAAAGCTCAACGTCTAATTAACGTTGAGCTTTTACGCTATTATTGATTGCCTTGCTTTACCCATCCAGCTACTGTTACTGTACGCTTTGCTTGATGCTTCACTGTTGCTTCCACATCTTCAACCATTTTCCCATTTTGATCAACCGTTACGCTTGTTCCGTAAGGGTTCCCACCTGAACTGAAAATGACTGGATCTGTGTATCCTGGTGATGCAACAAGCGCGCCCCAGTGATGCATTGTTGTGTATAGAGATAAAAGAGTTTGTTCTTGACCACCGTGTGCGTTTTGTGCAGATGTCATCGCACTAACAACTTTGTTTGCTAATTTACCGTTAAACCACAGTCCACCCGTTGTATCTAAGAACTGCTTAACTTGTCCTGGTACATTTCCGAAACGAGTTGGAATGCTAAAGATAATTGCATCAGCCCACTCTAAATCAGCAAGCGTTACTTCTGGTACAGCAGCTGTTTCTTCTACGTGTGCTTTCCATGCTGGGTTTGAATCAATTGCTGCTTGTGGAGCTGTTTCAGGTACTTTTAATACTTTTACATCTGCACCTGCTTCTTTTGCACCGTCTGCTGCCCACTGCGCCATTTGGTAGTTTGTACCTGTTGAACTATAGTAGATAACCGCTAATTTTACATTTTCCATTTTTTCTTCCTCCTTAGTCGATGTTCCAAATAATTTATCTAAAAATCCCATTTTTCTTCACCTCTATATGCGTATTCATACCGCTGTTTCATCTGGATGAGTAAAATCACCCCCTTAAGTCGGTATTCTGTTTTATTTCTAAGATGTATTGTTTCTCATTGAACTGTTATTATTCTGGTCGTGCAATTGTAAAAGTCTTACCAAGCTTAGCGTAATCATTGCCGGCTAAGCGGCTAACAGCTTTAAGACCGTGTGGATCAATTCGCCCTTTATCATATAGCTGATCTTCAATGTGATACTGAACAACTTTTCCAATAAGCAAGTCGGTACTTGTTTCTTCACCTTCTCCTAATGAAATTGCCTGTTCAAGTATGCATTCAAAGCGAATTTTTGCTTCTTTTACCCCAGGTACCGAAATTTTTTCACTTTCGGTCAACATTAATTTAGCTACTTCAATCTCACTTTCGTCAGCCGGCAGGTTAGCTGCCGTCATATTCACCTGCTCGACATTGTCTTCATCGACGATGTGAATCACAAACTCTTTTTTCTCCATAATGTTTCTTGCCGTATCTTTCATTTCGCCGCTTTTACGCTGGACTGAAATCGAGATCATCGGCGGGTTTGCAGAGACAATATTGAAATAGCTAAAAGGTGCTGCGTTAATTATTCCGTTTGTTGACTGCGTTGTCACAAAAGCAATCGGTCTTGGAATAATGCTTCCCGTTAGAAGCTTATAGTTTTCTCTTTCCGTTTGTGCAGATGGATCAATTGATAGCAATGAACTCACTCCTACTTCGTTTTACTATTTAATTCCACGGTAATAAAATGCATAAACGCCAATCTCTATATCATAATTCTCGAATTCGAGATATTTGTCGAAAAAAATATGCATTTAACTTTTGTAAGCTGTAAAAAGAAGTTGTTATTATCTTGAATTCGAGATAATTATAAAACGAATGGTTATCTTCTGTCAACATTAATTTAGCAGATATTTCTTAAAAAAGCGATAAATAAGTAGCAAACACTTATGTTTACTACTTATTTTATCGAACTACTATCACTCTTTCTTTCCAAAAGAAAAAGTACTCACCTCGTAAAAGTAGCCTCTTCATTGCTTTTGGTAATAAGATACTTCCTAAAATTCCTGTTAATTCATATATCAGTTGTTGATCATACTTTCCAATGAAATAACCAATTGTCCCAATACAACAATCATACAATAAGACATTTGTAATCTGCTTTTTAGAAACCGAAGTAATCAATATTTTAGAAGGCGTCACAATACGCATTGGTGTCCCTCACTTCTTGTTGTTATGATGACTTCTTATCAGCAATAGTACCACCAGAAGAAAATTGTAAATAATACGTTAATAATACCGATTGCTAGAAACGCTGCGCGCCAATCGAAATGCGTAATTAACACCGCAACCAGCGGTGCACCGAGTACATTCGAAAACTTGGCAGCAGAATCAAATAATGAATTTGGTAAGCCTCTTTCATTTGGTGGAAACCATATAGATGTTGCTTTAGAAGCTGCTGGAAATGCTGAGGCGCTCGTAATTCCAATTAGAAATCTTACAAGATATAAAAGCAGCTTTCCTTGTAAAAAAGCCATCGAAATAGTAAGGAGACTCCAAATAATCATCCCGATTTTGGTTACCCATGCTACCCCGTACCTGTCTAGCAAGCTACCTACAGGGATTTGCATAATTGTATATGAATATGTATAAATAGAAAAAACAATTCCTAGTTCGGTTGCCGTTAAGTGAAACGATTCCTTCTATTAGTAATAGGCCCGTGATGATTTTCTTTTTGTGCTTCATATTGTCTTCCTCCTTGCTTACTCCTTAATTAGTATAAGCAGGTGCCAACACTTTTTCCAAAGTCATAGGTTTGAAATTATACTCAGACCTAAGACGTAGAAAAAAGCATAGGCTTCAACCTATGCTTTGTTATTTTTATTCTTTTGTAAGCTCGCTTTCTGTGACCCACTTATGATTTTTCACTTCTTGACTGTCAGTGGTAGACGTGTAATCTACCATGTATACCGTTGTTTTCTCAGCAGAATCAATCGTTGCTTCTGCACCTTCCATGCCTTCCATATGATTTGCTTCAAGAACCACTTTTGTTCCTGCTGGTATCTCTTCTTCACCCGCGTCTTTTATTTCTTCCTGAATGACCCACTTATGACCAGTTACTTTCTCTCCGCCGTTTGTAGGCGTGTAAGATACCACATATGCTGTTGTATCATATGCACCGACAATGGTTGCTTCTGCACCTTTCATCCCTGGCATATGATCAGTTGTCAGCGTTGCTTTACTTCCCAATTCATACGTTGGGCTTTTAGCTTCTTGTAAACCTTCTGGTACTTCACCTGAGCTAGAATGATTCATATGTGCATGATCTTCTTCTTTTTGCTCTTGTTTTTGATTATCTTCTGAGTTCATCTCTTTGCTCTCATCGTTGTTTCCTGCACATCCGGCTAAACCAAGCATTGTCGCTAGCCCAATCAGAAATAGTGATTTTTTCATCTTCATCCCTCTTTTACAAATTTCTCATTCGCTATCTAGATTTTTACGAATGGTTTAACGATATACGTTTAGTGTAAAAAAGAAGTGTGCAGATTTTATGAAGAAACACAATTTATTGTGTGATTATTTATGAAGCGCCCCATTTATATCCTACTCCCCACACAGTTTGAAGATGTTGCTCGATTGGGAAACCAGCGCTTCTGAGCTTTTCTCTGACGTTACGCATATGGGAATCAACTGTTCGCCCTTCAATTTCCGTATCATAGCCCCAAATGAGCATAACTAAATCTTCGCGAGGAAAAACGCGATTGGGATGCTTTAAAAATAAGCAGAGTAGCTCAAATTCTGTTTTTGTCATTGAAATGCTTTCACCAACATAAATAACTTCCCTGCTTTCTTCATTTACGTAAAGCTCCTTATAGGAAATACCTTTCTTTTCTACACCTGTTCTTCTCAATACAGCCTGTATTCGAGCCAGTAGCTCTTCTTCGCTAAAAGGCTTTGTAATATAATCATCCGCTCCACTATTTAAACCTTTTACAACATCCTCAGTTTGGTCTCTAGCAGTCAGCATGATGATAGGGACTTTAAACTTGGCTCTGATTTCTTGACAAACTGTCCATCCGTCTTTTTTGGGCATCATCAAGTCGAGCAGCACTAGCTGAATCATTGGGTTCTTTTCTAGGTACTTTTCTACTTCTGTAGAATCTTCACACTTCATGCATGAAAAACCATGTGGAGCTAGATACAGCTCTAATAAATCCAGCATTCTCACTTCATCGTCTACTAATAAAATCGTAGGCATATTAACGCTCCTTTGGCAACGAAATGCTCACGGTTGTTCCTTTTTCTGCTATGCTTGTCATCTCCACTTTTCCACCGTGCGCTTCCACAATATCTTTTACAATCGATAACCCTAAACCGTAGCCTCCATTCTTCCGAGACCTTGATTTATCTACGCGATACAATTTATCAAACACATATGGTACATCTTCACTCGGAATTCCCACTCCGTAGTCTTGAATGGACAGCTTGACGCGCCAATTATCCTCTTCAACGCTTATTAAAATCTTTTTTGTTTCAGAATATCTTAAGGCATTATCTATAACGTTTATAATGACTTGCATAAAGCGCTCTTCATCAATTAGTACATTTACATACTTTGGACAGTTCACCTCAATATGAACATTCTTTTCGCTTAGAGCTAATTGAAATGCTTCACAAATTTTAGATAAATAGGACTGAAGCTCAACTTCTTGCTTTTCAATGAGAAACGTATTTTTATCTAAACGAGCAAGCTGAAATAAATCTTTTACAAGCTTTGAAATTCTCTCAGCCTCTTCCTCAATGACCCCTAAATATTTTGTGCGGTTTTCTTCACTTGTTTCATGGCGCTTTGCAATGTCTGCATAGCCTTTTACATACATCAGCGGCGTTTGCAATTCGTGCGAAATACTGCTCAAAAACTCGTTTCTCTCTTTTTTCAAGCGCTGCAGTTCATTCGCAAGCGCTTGAATGGATGTTCCTAACTGTCCAACCTCATCCCGAGAATGCGCCCCCAGTTTTACCGTCAAATGCCCTTGGCTAATCTTTTCTGTCGCTTGCTTCATTTGTACTAAAGGTGCCGTGATTAGTTTTGATAAAGCAAAAGTTGTAACAACTGCAAATACAATTGAAATAATACCAGCTATGTAAAAGTGATGCTGGAGACGATCAATCATTCCTTTGATATCTTTCGTATCTTTAAACATATACACTGTGCCAACTTGATTATCATTTACTTCAATTGGAGAAGCTGTTGCAATATAGGGGAAAATTTCCCAATCTCTTTGCAAAATTTTCCCCTCATAAGGGAGCTTCTTATCTCTCCACTCATTCACAGCCGCTTTTGCTCCTGTAATAAGAGGTGTTGAAGCACTCAAAACTTCCCCGTTTATATTGGTAATGACAACATCCGTATCGGTTTCTGACTCCATTAACGCGACGTGACTAAGCGTTATGGAATCACGGTGCTGCTCTAATACTTCTCGGTGGCTATTCCCTCTTACTCTTAAACTCTCTAACTCTTCTGAGATGCGAGTGTTCGCTAACCCCGTATATAAATAGAAAAATAAACCTGCTTCAATAATTAAGATAAAAACTAAAAACAATAGTCCTAATTTAATGGATACTTTATTCATTTCTTTCACTTCCCCTGTAAATGTACATCTATTATAAAGGATAGATATGGAGAAAGTGTGCAGACTTAAGTTGAATTAAATACGAAATTAAGATTCACACCTATACTTGATGTACCCTATTAATTTGTCTTAAAAGTAAATACTGCTCTGAATTTTAATTTGGTGTCGTTCCCTTTAAAAAAAGCTTTAGCTCGTCAACTATTTCACGAGAACGTGTCCAATGAAGGTAGTGATGTCCGTTCAACATCACCACTTTATTATGATGCTGCTTTGCAATTTCCTGCTCATAAAATGATAGTGTTGATTTACCGTTTGTTTCTTTCTGAAAGTTCTTAGCAAAAATTACGACTGGTACTTTATTTGGAATCGTTAAGGATTCTGTTTTATTCACGTTTCTTTCTATCTCATTCATTTCCATAATGATGTTTTTGTTGTATCCTTTTATGCTGGTCTTTGCCTTTATCATTTTTAACTCTCGGCTGGAATACATCCCTGGTTCAGCGATAGGTAAATAAGACTCATCATCAAGCTCAACTGCTAGACGAGCAATCCCTGTTGGAGCGACAAATCGAAAAATACTTGGCATCGTTGAGGGAGCTTCACCAAAACACCTCAGCATCTTTGGTAACGTTGGATCAATGCCAACAATGGCTTCCACTTCATCAGGATAGTGATTGGCATAATACATTGCATAAATGCCTGACACCGAATGAGGCATAAGAATATATGGACCTTGTACGTCTGCTTTTTTCAATGGATTTCTTACTTCTTCAACAATACTTTCAACCGATCGTTCGCTCTCTGTAAAATCACTCCGACCATAACCAAAAGGCTCCACAACTACGACTTTGTACGTATGTGATAACTCAAAAATCAACAGCTGGAGCAGGTGTTCCAAAGCCAGCTAATAATACAATTGTTTGTTTCCCTTTACCTTTTTGATAGATATGCATCTGCTTTCCCTTTACTTCTACAAGCTCTCCTAATGGTGGATATCGTTTGTCTTCCACAACAGTCAACACTTGATGCAAGGTTATCCATGTTACACACGCTACAGCTAAAGATATACTTACTCTTTTTATTATTTTTTTAAACATATAAGCCCTCCTACGATTTAACTATTAATAAAACGTTTGAAGACTCATTTAATTGCTTATTCATGTACTCACTTTTTCTACACTAACGTTTTTTCTTTGAACAAGTACCCGTAAGCTACAAGTCCATACTGCCAAAGCTACAATAATCATTAAAGCAGCTCCTATTATAACGACCAAGCGTATGGAGATCACTTCTACTAAAATGCCAAACAATGCGGTTACAATAATAATACATAGACTTTCTACTAATCCATATAGGCTTCCAACTCGCCCCATTATTTCAACTGGAATATACGTTTGATAAAACGTATAAAATGCCGCGTTCGCAAATGCCATTGCAAACGATATCAAGGCGCATCCGCAGGCAGCTATAAAAAATGTAGTTGAATTTGTAAATAACATATACCCTCCAGCTGTTAGCATGCTCCCCATACCAAGGAGCCAAGATGTAGGAATTTTTTCAACTATTATGGTATTAAGAAGCGCACCGATAAGTACACCTCCACCAGCTATGCTAACCAATAGTCCATACTCTCCCTCTGTTAAACCTAGTTCCTTTACTGAAAAAACAGCTTCAAGTGAATCAGTTGCGGTCATCAACACCGTCATGAAACTAAAGAGTAAATAAATAAGCATAACTCCCACTGCGTGCCGGCTAAAAGAAAATACAAGATGCCAATCCTGTTTAATCATGTAAAATGATAACCTTTGAACCTTTTGTGTAGTAAACCCCTTTGGCTCTATATTTGGCACAAACCAAAGCAGCAGCGCCGAAAGCACTAATGCGATACTGTTAATGCAAATAGCAGTTGCTGGTGTACTGACCATCACTAATAAACCCGCAACGGCTGGTCCTGTAAAAAATGCTCCTGCATCAAGAAGACTTCTAAGTGAATTGAATCTTTTACGCTTCTCTTCTGGTAAAAACTTTGTTATATACGCCATAGATGTTGGTTCATACGCTGCGCCTACAGCGGTTGTAATTCCAACCAGTACATAGATTACGAGAAGTGAATTTGAAAAAGCCAACCATAAAATAACAGCGGCTTGGATCAGGTTTAATCCAATCATTACGTGCTTTTTGTTTAAACGATCAATGAGACTCCCAGCCCATAGGTTCGTTAACATCGCAGCTGCTGCTCTAACAATATAAAGAGTTGAAACGGCTAGGGCTGAACCAGTGATTTGTAACACAACTAAGTTCAAAGCAATAAAGTAAATCCAACTCCCGATTCCTGAAATGCCAATACTTGCTAGAAGTAATAATCGTCCGCGCAATTCTGTCTTCTTCATTAATTCTCTCCTCCTTTAATCCATAAAAAAACTCGCCCCCAAGACAAAAATACTGTCTTGGGGGCGAGTTTTTATCGCGCTGCCACCCCAGTTTATTGACATGTCACCACATCAATCTCATCAGGTACAATCATACCTTAGCTCTGTAACAGGAGCACCCGTCATATCATCCCTTAAATGTTCCGATATGCCTCTCTGAGACTTGGTTCAACAAATTCACTTTGACCCGTTTTCAGCTACCGGGCTCTCTGTGCAAAGCTTATTTATTTACTCTTCTCTTCACCGCGTTTAATTTTTCTATATATTACCACAAACTATTAAAATATGTAAATAAAAAGAAAGAGAGAGACTTCGCTCTTTCTTTTTATTTATTCACAAGGGCGCTATGTTTTAGTGTACGCTTTTGCCACACTATCGTAATACCGAGCGTTACAAGTAATAAAACAAGACCTAGTACAAACGGATACATAATTTGCACATCAAATAAAACGCCAGCAAGAGTTGGACCTAATACATTTCCGATACTCATATAAGCGTTGTTCATTCCCATAGCAAATCCTTGTTCATTTCCGGCCATTTTTGAAATAAGCGTGTTTAAGACTGGACGAAGAATAGATGTTGCAAGGAAAATAATCAGCGAAATGACAAAGAATAAGCTATAACTCCTTGTGAACAATGATAATAAAAACCCAAGTGCTGCCACACCGATAAAAATGTTTAATACCGCAACTTCACCAAATGTGCGAACAATACGATCTACTAGAAACAGCTGTACAATCACGCTAACAATCCCTGTTGCTGTAACCATTAAAGCAATTTGCTGTGGCGTAGCCCCATACTGTTTATCTAAAAATAGACCAAGAACTGACTCATACGCCATTAGCCCAAAGCTCATCACAAGAGTAATAACCAGCGGTATAAAATAAGGCATCTTAACAGAACGTGCTAGTTTCGAAACCATAGATTCATTATCTTGAATAGCTGCTCGTGCTGCTGTAGCTTCTTCTGTTTCACTATTTTCTAATAGCATCATTGAAAATAAAACAGCTACAAGAGATACAAGTGCTGAGACTAAAAATGGAATCTTCAAGCCAAAATCAGCTAAAAAGCCACCAAGTCCAGGCCCAATTACAATTCCTAGAGACATAGCCGCTGATACAAGACTGTTTCCTTTTGCACGCTGCCCCATCGTTGTAATATCCGCAACATATGCAAAGATAGCAGGAATAAGTAAAGCTGCACCCACTCCACCAATGACGCGAGATGCATAAAGTAACCAAATGGAATTGACTGCGTAAAAGATAAACATAGACAGCGTTAAGCCAGCAAGTCCATATATAATCATTTTTCGTCGTCCGTATTGATCGGACCACTTTCCTGCAATTGGTGAAAAAATAAGCTGAGCACCTGCAAAAATAGCAATCATTAGCCCCGCTGCAGTTCCCCCCTGATTAATTGACTGTAAATAAGCAGGTAAGATTGGAATAATGATTCCAAAACTTCCAACCGCAATAAACATATTAATCATTAAGATAATGATTTTTTTCTTTGTTCTCCCGACATTCGAGCTGTCTCTCCTCCTATTAGAACACAAAAATAGCATGCTACAGCAGTATACTTCATGTTCATTTTTTTCTACACGTAGTATAACTTATACTGATAGACATGCTGTTGTCAATCAGTTAATTTATTCTTTTTTTCATATAATAAGCGGTAGCGCCGTTAAGAAACGAAGCGCTACCGCTTATGTATGACGGGATGCTGAACATGTATCAATTTGCTTCTCGTTTAATATGTCTAATCTTTCTTTGAGACTGCTGAAACAAATAAACAAGGTAAGAATGTAATTCGAAGCGATCACCTTGAATGAAGTCACCAAACATTAACTTTTCCTGTTTTACCATTTCTGTTTCATCTCCTCTACTGTTCAATTAACCACAAATATTTCCTATCCATTATGTTTATTTTATTAGCCATTCTTTTTCAATTAAATAATGTTGTGAGAGCAATCAGCTCTTCTGCTTTCATTATAAACGAAATCGCTTACAATGTAAAATACTAATATCAGAAAATTTAGAATAAACACAAAAAAAGAGAGCATAGTAATATGTCCCCTTTTTTCCTTTTATTTAAACCAACCTTTTTCTTTAAAACGCGTAATAGCTTCAATGCGATTTTTCACTTCAAGCTTATCCAAGATGGTGGAGATATAGTTTCTTACGGTACCGGTTTTCAAAGACAGCTCTTCTGCAATCTCTTTTGTATTTTTCCCATCAGCTACAAGCTGCAGTACTTCTTTTTCGCGCTCCGTTAGCGGATTTTCTTCCGCATATACATCATCCACAAGCTCAGGAGCATAAATTCGTCTTCCTTGCATTATACTTCGAATGGAACTCGCTAGCTCTTCACTTGGGCTATCCTTCAGCAAGTAACCGCTAACTTTTGCTTTTAACGCTCGTTGAAAATAACCAGAGCGTGCAAAAGTCGTTAAAATAATCACTTTGCAATCGAGTTCTTCCAGCTCTTCTGCTGCTTCTAGCCCTGTTTTAAGAGGCATTTCGATATCCATGATGCAAACATCGGGATGATGCTGACGCGCAAGAGCTACTGCTTCTTCTCCATTCGATGCTTTCCCAACGACTTCCATATCATCTTCTAAGCTTAGCAAAGAGCCTAAAGCACCTAACAGCATCCGCTGATCTTCCGCTATAACGATTCGAATCATTTCTCTTCCTCCTTTTCCACTTGCTTACGCACGCTCGGAACTTTCACAATAATCTTTGTTCCTTCATCTGATTGAATATCTAGCGTTCCGTTTACAAACTCTAATCTTTCTCTCATACCAATAAGTCCATTTCCGTGTTGAAAAGCATCTTTACTTGCAATGCCTTGTCCATTATCTTGAATGGTAATCATAATTTCATCTGTAGATTGTACAATATTCACTTCACAGCAAGAGGCTTTACTATGCTTTACAACGTTTGTTACCGCTTCTTTTAAACACATGCTTAAAATATTCTCTGTCAGAGGAGAAACGTTTGATAAAGTCAATTCGTTATGAATAAACTCTATTTCAGCTACGCTAAGTATTTGTTCTACGCGTACGAGTTCCTCTTTTAATCGAATCCCCCTCATCTGAGACACTAGTTTACGAACTTCATTTAACGCAGTTCGTGCGGTTTGCTGAACGTCTTTTAACTCTGCTCTTGCCTGCTCTGGATCTTTATTGATCAGCTTACGTGCCAAGTCACTTTTTAATCCAATTAGGGATAGCTTTTGCCCAAGCGTATCGTGAAGGTCACGAGCAATTCGCTGTCTTTCCTCTTGTTTGACCAGCTCTGAAATTCGCTTATTTGCGTCTTCTAACTGCTCCTCTAAGCGCTCTCTTTTCTTACGGTTATAGATTGTAAATGGAAAGATGATTACGCTCATATAAATGATAATCATAACCGGAAGTTGGCGAACAAACAGCTCTTCTTGAGCAACCATATTATAGTTTAGTGAAATGGCTGTGCTGACTAAATGAATAATATAAAGCGTAATAAATGTAAGCCATTTTTGAACATTTCCTATGAAATAAGCGAGAAAAAAAGCAAAGTAAAAGGAAAAATAAACGTAGCTAAAAAGCGTCGTCATCGCGATGGATATACTAATGAGGAGAATTGTCCATACATAAATAGGCCAGCCTTTTGATATAAAAGCAATGCGATAAAAAATAAAGAAGAGAATCGTTAACAAAATACCTAACACAATCTCATTCATTGAAGAAGACTGAAAAACAAAGTAAAAAGGCAGTAAACTAAAAACTGTCCATATGTAAGGAGACATTCCCGTTATCTTTTGAAAAATTGTATCCTTTTTCTTCATGACGCAAACCCTCTTTTACTTTCATAATTAATGCCATATATGATTATCGTATCATAATCACATATGGCATTGAGTATTATTTTACATTTGCTCTAGAATATACCGCTACTCTTTTTTGTCGTTCTTCACGGCTAAATGTTTTTAGATGGTTAAAACCAACAAATTTCTTTTGATCTTCGTCCCATAAATGAAAGCGTAAAGACTCTAAGCTGGTGCGAAGTGTAATTGTCGGTACATTTTGAAGCGGCTCGGTATTATTATGAGCAGCTTCTAAGTGATAATTCGGAACCCGAGGGCTCAAGTGGTGAACATGATGGTAGCCAATGTTACCCGTTAACCACTGTAACACTTTCGGAAGTTTGTAAAAAGAGCTCCCTTCAACTGCTGCCTGCACGTACTCCCACTCTTCATCTGCCTCAAAGTACGAATCTTCAAACTGATGCTGTACGTAAAATAACCAAACGCCCAGTGAACCTGAGATTAAGAAAATCGGACCTTGAACCATTAAAAATGACTGCCATCCTAGTGTTAAACATCCAACTGTCACAATAAGCGCAATCGCAACGTTTGTAATATACGTATTGATACGCTCAGCTCGCTTAGCTCCTTTACGATTAAAGCGATTTGTAATCAAGAACACATAGATAGGACCTATCACAAACATCACAAATGGATTGCGGTATAAACGATAAGCAATGCGACGTGAGCGAGGTGCTTCCAAGTATTCGTCTACTGTTAAAATCCACAGGTCACCGATTCCACGCTTATCTAAATTTCCGCTCGTAGCATGGTGGATGGAATGACTGTGTGCCCATTGGTTGTATGGAAACAAAGTTAAAACCCCTGTAATGGTACCAAGAACTTTGTTGTAGCGTCGATTTTTAAAGAAAGAGTTGTGGCAGCAATCATGGAAAATGATAAAAATTCGAACTAAAAAGCCAGCGGCAACCACTCCAATTGCTAAAGTTAATACATATGAAATCGCTAAGCTTTGATAAGCAAGAAACCATAAAGCAAAAAACGGAACAATAGTATTAATCAGTTGAACGACACTGCTTTTCTCATTTGGCTTTTCATAAGGTGCCATTGATTGTCTCAACATTTTTTGTTTTTGTTTTTGTTTAATCATTTGGATTTCCCTTTCACATTCATAATTTATTTAAAATTATAAATATAAAAAGAAACCATGTGTAGTAGTATATGTCACATGACAAATATGACAAATGTCATATTGGCACTCGAAAACCCTTTCATATCCTTAGCATCCATTGTGTTGGTACCTTCGTTTATGTACTTTTATTAATTATTTGTAAACACATCAACCTCTCTAGAAGCCTGTTGTTTCCTGTGTTTTATCCTTAACATCTTTTAATGATGTGAACATTTTGTGACCGTTTGATTAAGCTTGCATGATTCTTTTCATCCACCGTCATAGCTTCAAGTTGCTCGTGTTTAGTACACCTCCACCTACTTCTATTATTCTTTTGTGTAAGATAGAATGATTCACACATTTAGCAACTAAAGTTATCGAAATCATCTTATGCAATACTAGTAACAAGAACATTCACGGAATAGAGACAAATAATATTGGAATGCAGTTAATTACTGGTTTTGCGCAATGTGCAGAGAATAAAGAAGTAAAGCAGTATTTTGTAAGAGGAAAAGAACTTGCTAAGCTCAATAAAACCAAAACCGCATTCACAAAATAGTAATCAAAAAAGCCCGTAAGCCTTCTACATAAAGACTTCTGCGGACTCTTATTGACAAATATTCTCTTCTACATTCAACTGGTCTTTTAAATCGAAATGGCACTTGGCTGGCGCTTGTCATACGTAAAGACGTAGCGGAATCCGCATTCCTTCGCAAGCGCTATTGCTTCAGAAATATGGTCGCCAACCGTTTCAACTTTATGAGAGTCAGAACCTACCGTTAGCAGTTCTCCTCCAAGCTCTTTATATAATTTTAATACAGCTTGAGAAGGTAGGGGCTCCGCTAAGCTGCTTCGCATTCCCGAAGTGTTAATTTCAATTCCAATATTGCGTTCAATCGCTTTTGTTAAAATGTCCTTTAGCTGTGGCTTAAATTGGTCAAAGTCATAATTCCCGTGCACTTTTATTGCATAGCGCTTCATTAAATCAATATGAGCAAGCACATCGATATCAGCATGCTTCACTAGATTGTAGAGTTCTTCAAAATAACCACCGTATACTTCTTCTACTGTTTTATGTTGTAAATATAAGCGGAGCTTTTTGTCATTGATGTTATGAACAGATCCTAAGATAAAATCTAGCTGAAGCGGCTCTAATACCTTTTGATACTCACTTTTTAATAAATGCGGCTCACAAATTTCAATTCCTGCTTTTATAACTAGCTTTCCTTCAAACTGCGCACGACACTGTTCAATGTCTTTTATATAACGTTTTAAATTAATATGTCCATATGTAGGAGCAAGTGGATTAAGTGAATAATGTTCTGTAAAGCAAATTTCGTTAATATTACGATGGATAGCTTCTGTGCATACCTCGTTCATAACCGCTTTTGAATCGAATGAATGATTCGTATGATGATGATAGTCCATAATGTACATGTTTCGTTCCTCCTATTCTTCTCCTGAAATCGTATCTTAGCAAAGCTTCCCGCTCTTTACAATACTACCCGTTATAGGACTAACTCAACTATTCAAACTAGACAATTAGGTGGATATTCACAAATCCTTTTATATTAAACTATTTTCTGTAAAAGTTGAGTGCTTGCAAATTTATTTTCTTAAGACAAAATTGGAGTGGTACTATGAGTTCATCCTTGTTGCAGCTAAACACAATTTTTATCAGTATCCTAATTGAAGCCCTTCCTTTTGTGTTATTGGGTGTATTTATTTCTGGAATTATTCAAGTGTTTATTACAGAAGAAATGATGGCAAAAGCCATACCAAAAAATAAAGTAGGCGCTGTTTTTTAGCAACTTTTATAGGCGCTTTATTTCCAGCTAGTGAATGTGGAATTGTACCTATTACAAGGCGATTAATGGCAAAAGGCGTACCACTATACGCTGCGATTCCGTTTATGTTTACAGGTCCTATCATTAACCCAGTTGTTTTGTTTTCTACATATGTAGCGTTTGGAAATGACTGGGCCGTTGTATGGGAACGTAGCTCTGTAGCGCTCGTCGTAGCAATTGTAGTCGGCATGCTGCTGACGTTTCAATTTAAAACAGATCAAACGAAGCATAGCGTATGCGTTGACGTTCAGAAAAAGACATTTGGCCAAAAGTTAGTAGGCACCATCCAGCATTCCATTGATGAGTTTTTTTCAGTCGGTAAATATTTAATCATTGGAGCGCTTATTGCGGCTAGTATGCAAACGTTTATGAAAACATCCATCCTGTTAGACCTTGGGCAACAGGATTGGTCGGCTCATTTCGTAATGATGGGACTAGCATACCTTTTATCACCGCTTTATTTTTACCAATTTCCAAGCTAGATTCTAAGATTGTTGAAGCGCAGGGATTTAATTTTCCAATCTATGAAAAAAACAGCCCTTACGATCAGCATCAATTCCTGGAACCTGATGACCCTTACGTTTATCGAAACAATCAATGATAAAAAAATCACGTAACGTTTTCCATGTTACGTGATTTTTTCTTATCGACTTTTTTGCTGAGCCTCGAGTAGCTGCGTGTATAAATGCTGTACTGCCGTTGAAATCGAGTCATCATATCCCACATGATCATAATAGACAGCAATATTTTTTAACATCTCGTACGTTTGCGGGTCTAAGCTCACTTCAAGCGTAACCTTCTTTGAATCAAAAGGATTTGGCACTTCTGGCTCTTCTGCATCTAAGGACGCATGTTCCGCAATTTGAATTGCTTGTTCGACATTTTCAATTTTCCCGTACTGCTGCACCCACTTGCGCCCCATAAAAACAGTATCCTGAATAAATTGCCGATTAGTAGGCGTATCCTTAATATTAAACTGATGATTATGCACATATACAGATTGATATAAGATGACGCTAATAACTTCATCTTTTAATTTTAACTTTCTCAATTCATCAATTAAGTCCGCCACATACTTTGGAAGCGGACAAAACGTTCCCCTTACTTCTTTTATTAAATCCATTGCAATTGACTCTGTTGAATTGCGCTTAAACGCTTTTATAATATCAACCATTGCCGACTCGTTTGTCATACCTACACCACCATTATGGTTAAATACTGTCGTTAGTAAATTCAACCAAAAATTAATTATACAAATCTATTATATAAAAAATATGTGAAAGTTTGTATAGGATGAATGATTGATTATACAATTTATTGAGTAAGCACTTCGCTAATAATCCGACCGAGATCTGCAATTAGCCTCCGTCCATACTCGTTATGTTCAAGTCCATCAATTAATACCACAGCATAGCACCTTTTATGATGCGTAAACAGCACACCGCAATCGTGCGTTATTCCGCGCAAATGTCCAGGTTTATTTAAAATAAAACACTCTTCATTCAGCATAGAAGGTAGTTTATCCCGCATTCGCTGGTTAAGTAAGCTTTCTTTTAAAAAGTCACGCGAATCTTTAGAAAGAACGTCCTCTCTATAGAGTACTTTCAGACATGTAAGTAAGTCCGCTGCTGTTATGACGTTATCTCTTCCTTCCACAGCCGCTTGAGCATCCATCATCTGACGATTGAGCTGGGTGTTTTCTAACCCTAAATCATTAATACAAGCTTGTATGCGGTCTTGTCCCAAAAGGGCAATTAACATATTTGTAGCTGTATTATCAGAAAGAATGAGCATCAACAAAACTAGCTCTTTCACTGTAACGGTCGATAAGTAGGGATACACATGTAAGATTCCATCTCCTCCTACAAGATCCGATTGTTTAACAGCGATGGTCTGCTGAACTAAAATAACGCCGGAATCAATTTGGCGACACGCTTCAACTGCAATGAGCAGCTTAATAGTACTAGCAGACGGATACACGTTTGTCGCTCCTTG
This sequence comes from Priestia sp. FSL W8-0001, assembly GCF_038050335.1. Taxonomy (NCBI): domain Bacteria; kingdom Bacillati; phylum Bacillota; class Bacilli; order Caryophanales; family Bacillaceae; genus Priestia; species Priestia sp. FSL W8-0001. The sequence goes on along the minus strand of NZ_JBBPAL010000001.1, from coordinate 1,515,546 downwards.
CTCGATCCTTTCTTCAGGAGTTTCAAAGAGATAGCTCACTCTCCCCCTATACATGGACGACCATTGCCGAACGGTAAAACGAATTTTTTCTTCCACTAGACTCATAGTTTGCTTGCTGCAATTTCAGAGGTTAAATCTACAATCCCTTCGTTATAAAGGTGACACGCCACAAAATGATTCTCTCCAACCTCCTGCCACTCCGGTTTCATATTTGCACACGCATCCATCGCAAACTGACATCGCGTTCGAAATACGCATCCGGATGGCGGATCAATTGGGCTTGGTAGCTCTCCTTGTAGTACAATGCGTTCGCGCGCATCTTCAATATCAGGGTCTGGTATTGGAATGGCGGATAAAAGGGCTTTTGTATAAGGGTGTAATGGTTTGTTATATAATGAATTACTTGTTGTCAGTTCAACGAGATGACCTAAATACATAACGCCAATACGGTTGCTAATATGCTTAACCATTGACAAGTCATGAGCAATAAATAAATACGTAAGCCCTTTTTCTTCCTGCAATTTCTTCAGTAAATTAACAACCTGAGCCTGAACCGATACGTCCAAAGCGGAAATGGGCTCATCTGCAATAATACATTCGGGGTTTAGAGCTAAAGCCCGTGCAATGCCAATTCTTTGACGTTGCCCCCCACTAAATTCATGAGGATAGCGATTGGCATGATCACGATTCAAACCAACATCTTCTAAAAGTTCATAAACGCGCTCTAAGCGCTCTTTTTTATTAGAATATAACCCATGAACCTCCATGGGCTCTGAAATGATTTCCCTTACTGTAGACCTTGGGTTTAAGGACGCATACGGATCTTGAAAAATCATTTGCATATTTCGCTGAAACGTAAATTTCTCTTTTTCAGATAGTTTATGCACATCTTTCCCTTTATAAAGTACTTCACCGCTCGTTTTCTGATAAAGACCAATAATCGTCCGTCCTGTCGTTGACTTTCCGCATCCAGACTCTCCTACTAATCCAAACGTTTCACCTTTTTGAATGGAAAACGAAACATTATCTACAGCCTTTAATTCTTTATTTTTAGCAACAGGAAAGTACTTTGTCATATTTTTCACTTCGAGAATAGGCTGTTTCTTTGTCATTTCATTTCCTCCTTATGTCCAGTAGCGACGTATTGCGCAAATTTCATCTTCGTATTCCATTCCTTTAATAGGAATAACCTCAACAGTTTTACCCGTTTTCGGCGAATGAATGATTTGACCATTTCCATAGTACATAGCCACATGATGTACAAAACCCTTTCCTTGTTCGTAAGCAAAGAATAATAAATCTCCTGGCTTCATTTCTTCATATGCAACCCCTTTGCCACTTGTAGCCTGGTCGCTTGCATCGCGAGGAATCGTATATCCATTCGCTTTATGAAGGGAGTAGGTAAAGCCTGAACAGTCAAAGCCATATGAGCTCATTCCTCCCCATAAGTAGGGAAGGTCTAGAAATCGCTTTCCCTCCAACACGAGATGCTCTCCCGATTTTGTTGGATGCTGTTCTGTATCAGCTTGAACTACATTAACATCCTTAGTCAGGAGGAGACCTTTTCCAAGCGGCGTCTCTACTTCAACATGTTCGTTTAGGTGTTGAAGCACAGGTAAAGTCGTTCGATAGCTAAGCATCAGCTCTGTTTGATTATTAATTACTAAAAGCGTTTTTTTGGCCACTACCTGAGCATATGAGTCTTGTTTTTGTACCTCTACTGACTTTAATTGACTTGCGGGAACCCAACCAGGATACCCTGCATCATTCTTTTTAGAAGGCTGACTTGGAATAAGGACGTAGCACCAATCTCCCTCCTGCTTAATAACCTCGACCTTTTCACCAAATAAAAGCTGCGTTTGGACAAGGTTTTCGTTGCATAAAGCGAGACGTTTTTCATACGTTAAACGATATAACCACTCTTCTATATCAACAGGTGCTTCTAGTGCGACCTTATCAAGGCTGCGAGGTGATTCTGTAGATGTCCACACCGTTGCAACTGACACTGTGACAACGTATCTCTTAGCATCCATTGTATCCTCTCCCTTTATTAATCTACTTTCACGCCGGCTTCTAACTCTACCATTCGTTCATAGGTTGACATTGTTGCATACGCCCCAACAGGCACCGCAATTTGTGGCGAGCAGTGTCCGATTAAGAACCCTTTCATAATCGGCTTTTTCAAACCTTTTAACGGCTGTAATAAAGCTTCTTCTAATGATAAAGAGTTTTCTTTTTTTAACGGTTCACACTTATGAAAATCGCAAAGCATAATGCCTGCTGCGTCTTCAAATTTCCCAGCAAGCTTTAACTGCGTCATCATCCTGTCAATGCTGTACGGCTCTTCTTCAATATCTTCAATAAATAAAATCTTGCCCTTTGTATCCACTTCAAACTCTGTACCGAGTGAACTTGCTAATAACGTCAGGTTGCCACCAATTAACTGGCCGCTTACCTCCCCCTGTTCGATAATCTGGAGCGGGGTAATTTGGTCAGTATAATATGTTGGCTGCGGGGTAAAAAGCTGTTGAAAAGACTGCTTTGTTTGTTCTTTTACATCATCTTTTCCGATATCAGATGACAGCATTGGCCCGTGAAACGTAATAAGTCCTGTTTTTTGAGAAATAGCCGTATGTAAAAATGTAATATCGCTATAGCCCCAGAATATCTTTGGATTGTCTTTAATGAGCTCATAATCTAGTAAATCTGCCATTCTAGCCGTTCCGTAACCACCGCAAGCACAAATAATCCCCTTGACGTTTGGAGTAGCAAAAAAAGCATTAATATCCCCTGCACGCTGTTCATCTGTTCCTGCAAGGTAGCCATTTTTTTCATAAACTGATTTTCCAACTTGAACCTGAAGTCCTAAGCTTTCTAGGTACGCAATTCCCTTTTTTAACTGCTGTTCTTTTGGTGGGCTAGCTGGTGATACAACGCCGACGATATCTCCTTTTTTTAAAGCAGAAGGTTTCATCATTTAAAAGCACCCTTTCCCTTTATGTAATGAAGAGGCTGTGCGAAATAGAGAAATTGCTCCCATTTTGCACAGCCTGCTTATTCACTACTTTATGAACGATGTTTATTTTTTATCCGCCCATTTTAACTCTAAGTAACCAACTGGATGACGAACAATTCCAGATACGTTTTCGTTTGTCAAAAATACGTAGTTATAGAAGTGAATTGGGATAATTGGCATTTCATCAAATAATAGTTTTTCAGCTTCATACATTAGCTCAAATCGTTTCTTTTCATCAGCTTCATTCTTTGCTTGTTGAATTAATTGATCATATTTTTCATTACTCCAAGCCGTACGGTTCATTGAATGGCCTGTTTGGAAGTTTTCTAAGAAATTGATTGGATCTGCGTAGTCAGCTAAAAACGAACTACGAGATAATTGGAATTTCAGTGCTTTTTGCTCTTCTTGGAATACGTTCCACTCCATGTTCGCAAGCTTCACATCAACACCTAAATTTTCTTTAAACATTTGTTGCAGTGCTTCAGCAATTTTCTTATGCGTATCATCTGTGCTATAAGTTAGCGTGACTTGAGGTAGCTTATCGTATCCTTCTTCTTTCATTCCTTTTTCTAAAAGCTCTTTTGCTTGTTTCACATCTGTTTTGACAAGATCACCGCTTGTTTCACGGAAATCAGAGCCGTTAGCATCATTAAACCCTTTTGATACAAAGCCATAAGCCGGCTCTTCTTTGTTTTTCGTTACATAGTTAACAATTTGGTCTTGATCCACAGCTAAAGCAAACGCCTTACGAATATTGACATTTTGGAACGGCTCTTGATCTAGATTAAGACGATAGAAATAAACACCTGCTTGATCTTTAATGTCTAGACTATCATCTTTTAACAACTGATCACTTAAATCCGCTGGAATTTCAGATACATCAAGCTCACCGTTTTGGTACATTTGATATTCTGTATTTGTATTTTCCACCATTGCCCAGTTAACTTTATCTAACTTCACACTTTTCGCATCCCAATACTGATCGTTTCGCTCCATAACGATATTGCTGTTATGCTTCCACTCTGTCAGCTTAAATGGACCATTTCCAACGAAACTTTTCGCTTCAGCAAACCACTTAGGGTTTTCCGTTGCTACTTTTTCATTGATTGGGAAAAATGCAGGATTTGCAATGACGCTTAAAAAGTACGCTTGTGGACTCTTTAACGTTACTTCAAACGTCTTATCATCTACTGCTTTTACTTTTACGTCCTCAGCTTTTCCTTTTCCTGTATTAAACTCTTCTCCACCTTCAATAAAATAGCCTAGGAAAGCAGCTGGAGAGCCTGTTTCAGGGTTTAATAATCGTTTCCATGCAAATTCAAAGTCTCCTGCCGTTACGTCATCACCATTCGACCACTTTGCATCTTCACGAATATGAAATGTATAAACTTTACCATCTTCTGATACATCCCATTTCTCAGCGATTGCTGCTTCTGGTTCATGCTCTTGCCCTAATCTTGTTAAGCCTTCCATTAAGTTGTTTAACATTTGCCAAGAGTACGAGTCAAAACCAATTGGTGGATCAAAAGAAGTTGGTTCTGCACCGTTATTCATATACAATACTTTACCATCTTCCTTCTTATTACCACCTTCAAGCTCGGCACCTGAATCGCTTGTTGCCGTACAGGCAGCAAGCGCAAATACTAAAATAGACATCATCACGACAGACATAATTCGTTTCATCTTGTTCCCCCTGTTCTCTTTACCTATTTATGTATCTATAAGGCTAGCTTATAGTAGATACTAGTTTTTTGGCTCTTTCATCTTGCAGCCAACAGCTGACTGAATGCTCATTCCGAAACAAAATTTCACCAGGATACACGCGATCACACACTTCCATTGCGTAAGGACACCTAGCAGCAAATGAGCATCCAATAGGAGGTGCAAATAAGTCTGGCGGCGAACCCGCAATTGGCACGAGGTCTCCACCACTCAAATCGAGGCGTGGCACAGACTGTAAGAGACCTTTTGTATAAGGATGCTGCGGTTGATAAAAAATATCTCTCCGCTTTCCTGCTTCAACGATTTTACCTGCATACATGACGGCTATTCGGTCTGCGACTTGGGCCACAACTCCTAAATCATGCGTAATCAAAATAATGGATACACCTGTTTTTGCTTGAATCTCTTTAAAAAGCTCTAAAATTTGAGCTTGAATCGTTACGTCTAAAGCCGTTGTCGGTTCATCGGCAATGAGTACTTCCGGTTCACATACAAGAGCCATGGCAATGACAATCCGCTGTCTCATACCTCCGCTAAATTCATGAGGATATTGTTTCAAGCGCTCTTTTGGATTTGGAATTCCAACTAAATTAAGCATGTCTAGTGCTTTTTTATTCGCTGCTTCTTTTGTAATATTTTCATGCTGCATCATGCTTTCTGCAATTTGTTGCCCTACCGTAATTGTTGGGTTCAATGCAGTCATTGGATCTTGGAAAATCATTGAGATATCCGCGCCGCGTATCTTTCTCATTGCCTTTTCAGAAAGCTTTGCTAAATCCCTTCCCTTAAATAAGATTGATCCTCTTGTAATCTTTCCTGGAGGATTTGGAATCAACCTCATAATGCTTTGAGAAGTTACGCTTTTCCCACATCCTGACTCGCCTACAATCGCGAGCGTTTCGCCTTTATATAAATCAAACGACACGCCTCTAACCGCTTGGACCTCACCGCCATATGTAGCGAATTTCACAGTTAAATCTTGAACTTCTAAAACTTTTTCCACTGCGCTTCTACCTCCTTAACTTTGGATCAAGGGCATCTTGTAAACCGTCCCCTAGCACGTTAAATGCAAACATGGTGATGGAAATAAAGAAAGCCGGGAAAAATAAGCGCCACCAATAGCCAGATAAAATAGAAGATAAACCGTCGTTTGCCATTACCCCCCAGCTGGCAAAAGGCGCTTGAACACCTAATCCTAAAAAGCTTAAAAACGCTTCGGCAAAGATAGCTGTTGGAACCGTTAATGTCATTTGAACAATAATGGGTCCCATTGTATTAGGTAACAAATTTTTCTTAATAATTCTGGCTGTTTTTGTGCCAAATGTTTTGGAAGCAAGCACAAATTCATAGTTTTTTATTTGAAGAACCTGCCCTCGGACAATTCGGGCCATTCCAATCCACCCTGTCACGGAAAGTGCAAGGATGATGGTTGATAAACCAGGTCCCATCACCACCATTAGCAAGATGACGACTAGCAAGTAAGGAAGACCATATAGGACTTCAACAATACGCATCATCACGTTATCTGTGCGACCTCCTTTGTAGCCAGCAACTCCTCCATAAATAACGCCGATTATAAAATCAATTAAAGCAGCCATTACTCCAACGAATAATGAAATTCTTGCTCCATACCACGTTCGAGTAAAGACATCCCGTCCTAAATCATCTGTTCCAAACCAGTGTTCTTTTGAAGGTGGCTGATTTTGATTCGCAAATGCCGTTTGCGTGACGCTGTGGGGAGAAATCATCGGTCCCATAATGGCCATGATGACTAATAAAACTAAAAAGATTAAACCTAGCATTGCTAGCTTGTTTTTCACTAATCGTAGCCATGCATCATGCCAATAAGACAAGCTAGGACGCACAACAGCTTCAGCCTCGGTGCGATCTTTTTGCTTTGGTACAAACCATTCATCAGGAATGTTTACTGGCTCTTGTGCTTTCAAATCACTCATGCTCATCCTTCCTTTCGATGTAGTTTAATTCTTGGATCTAAAATGCCATAGGCAATGTCTACTAAAAACAGCATAAAAATTAAAATGGCGCTATAAAACACTGTCGTTCCCATAATGACCGGATAATCACGCGTGTTTATACTGTCAACAAAGTATTTTCCCATACCAGGTATAGCAAAAATCTGTTCAATAACAAACGTCCCTGTCAGTACGCTAGCAGCAATTGTTCCCAACACCGTTACAACAGGAAGCAACGCGTTTCGCAAAGCATGCTTAAATACAATCTTATAGGGGGAAAGCCCTTTAGCTCTTGCTGTTCGGATATAGTCTTGTGTTAACACTTCAATCATACTTGCACGGGTCAAGCGCGCGATAATAGCCATTGGCCCCGTCGCAAGAGCAAGCGTTGGTAAAATCATATGCTTCGGGCTCGTCCATGTAGCAGCCGGCAAAATCGCCCAATCAACGGCTAGCTTTTGAATAAGCAGCGTTGCCATAACGAAGTTGGGAATCGAGATTCCGATAACAGCAATCGTCATAGCTAAATAATCGACAATTCCATTGCGGCGTAGTGCAGCTACAATTCCAAGCGCAATACCTGAAAATACAGCTACAAGTAAAGTGACCATTCCAAGTTCAAAAGAAACGGGAAACCCGCGCCCCAGCAAATCATTTACTGTTTGAGACGGCTGCTTAATTGATGGTCCAAAATCAAACGTAACAATGGATTTTATGTACATAAAATACTGGACAATTAATGGCTCATTTAAGTGATAGTACGACTCTAGATTTTCTTGTACAGCTTCACTCGTAGCTCGCTCTTCGTTAAAAGGTGAACCTGGTATAGCATTCATTAAAAAGAAGGTTAATGTTACAATGACCCACAATGTGATAATCATTGAAATAAACCGCTTCACTATGTATGTCTTCATTTTTAATCACACTTTCTAACAAAATGTAGTTCGCATCGCAAGTTCTGTCATAACAAGCATCGCTTGATATGCTTCTAAAATATCTTTCGCTTGAAAGCTAACGATTGTTGAATTAGGCTCAATTTTTGTACCTGGCATTAAATTGGCCCATTCCGCTTGACCATAATTATTAAATTCGATTCTCAAGGTTGGTTGGGTTGGTGGTAATAAAGGGTTGACTAAGTGTTTATTTTGAATGGCAATTTCAACTTTTTCTTGAAGTAATTGTTCTGCTTTCTTAGGAGTAAGTGTTTGTGCTGCAGAACGAGAAATGGCTTTTTTAACAATTGCTGTCGTAATGTTTGGAATGAGCGATGTCGCTTCGGTGGTTGTATAATCATCTCCTGCTACAAGTAAGATGGGCACTTCATAATATCCTGCGACGTAAGCATTAAATCCGAGCTCACCAACGGCTACGTCGTTTATATACATATTTCGCACTCCGAAAGTCATAGCATGTGACATAACACCAGGCATTCCAGCGCGTGAATGGTATCCAATAAACATAGCTCCAGCAAATGAATCATCAAGACCTTGAACCATTGAATATGGCTTAACGCTTCCTGAAATTAAAACGGCTTCAGGATGTAGGTCTTCAACTAACAGGTTATTCATACTTGAATGGCTATCGTTTACAACCACTTCTGTACATCGGCTTTTTAAAGCAGCTGTGATGACAGCATTGGCTTCTTGCGTCATAATGCGCCTACTGCGCTCATAGTTTGCTTCTTGTAAAAAGACGTTGCTTTGATCCACGAGACCAGTAATTCCTTCCATATCAATAGATACGTATAGCTTCATCTTTACACTCCCTTCTTTGTTTAAAAGAGTTAATTGTAGTAAATATTAAGAAAATTATAAAATATTTATTCAATTTTTTCCACTAGCGTCGCATAAATTTTAACTGAATTTTCTGTTTTCTTATTTTTCCTTTTATAAAGAAAAACGAATACTCTTGAACAGAGGTAGTAAACATCCATTTTTTTACTATAACTGTTGACGAGTGTGACAGAGGCGGGAAACCCTTTATGGGACCGCTTTTCCTGCGATTTTTCGTAGCCATAAGTGAGCGGATTTCCATGGAGCTGCCTTCAGTAAACGACTAATTTGTAAGTACGTTCTCGAACTATTCGTGTTCAGTTGTGCCAGTACATGCAGGCAATAGACAATCATCGCGATGTACACCTGATTATGCACGCCTTGTTCGCTTTGTGCGTAGAACTTTTTAATAGTCAAGTGCTGCTTCAGCCATTTAAAAAATAGCTCGATTGCCCAGCGCGACTTATATAACTCAGCGATTTCGTCAGCGCTTAAATCAAATCGATTCGTGATCAGATGCAGTTCGTTTCCTTTTGAATCGAGCACTTTGATGAGGCGAAAAGCGTTTTCTGCACGGTTTTGTGGTGTACCAATCAAAACCATTTCATCTGAAAACACAAGCGAGTCTTCAGGCAGTTTAAATGGCTCGATTACACGAATGACAGCGTTTTTTCGTAAGCGTGACACAAAGAAATACCCATCGTCTGTCATGCGGTCAAATCGTTCATAATCCAAGTAACCCCGGTCAAAGACGTACATGCATTCTTTGTCGTCAACGAGTACTTCCAGCTGACCACGATCATGTTCTTTCGCGTTTGTCAGCACCGCTTTATCTGGATAGGAACAGCCTTTTTCTGCGTAAACAAGACGTAAATGAAGCTTGATGCCCGACTTTGTTTTACGGAATTCAGCCCACTTATGGTTTTTCAAGTTCAATGGCAACGTACTCGAGTCGATAATTTTCAGTGGTGTTGTCGTTTCTCGGCGCTGCTCATAATGTGATTTCTCGTGAATTTGGGCAACTAAATCCAAAAATACCTGTTGGAACACTTCAGTCGGCACTTGATTTAATCGGCGTCCGAGCTGCGAAAAGCTAATCGCTTCTAAATGCGTCGCTTTTTGAAGGTCGTCAGAAAATAATGTCTCACTGACTGCACGCAGACTCTCGGTTTCATTGAGCTGAGCGAATACGAACAATTTCAAGAATGACGCAATGTGTAGCTTCTTTGTATAGTAATTTAATTGATAGCTTTCAACCAATTCCTCGAGTTTTGTGGAGAAAATCGGTGAAAACCATTGTTCAAATGATGTTTTTCGTGTAAACTTATCCATGCTTATTGTCCTTTATTTTGGATTTGGATGGTTTATTACCGCCCAACCATTATAAAGGCTTTTTTTATGCAAAGATAAAATTACTGAAAATTTAGATTTTTATAAAGCGCTGAATTATTTTAATGCGACACTAGTGAATTTTTTCAATATAATATTTATTGTTTTTGGAATAAATTGTTTATTTCTGTCTATCTCTCTATTCACCCTACATATTTCGTCAATTTTTGCACCGTTTCTTTACCTGCGTCGATATACCTACAGCATTTGTTTTCTAGATTAATATAGAGATATCGCTTTCAAAACAACGATTTCGTGGTAAAATGTAAAAAGTTACTAGCTAAAACAAACTAGATTTAGACAGATTAAACATGAGGTGCATACTATGATTCGTACGTCCATTGCTTCTTTACAATGGTTTTTATTTATGATTTCTAATAGCATTATCGTTCCAATTGTCATCGCTTCTCAATTCAACCTTTCACCAACAGAATCCATTGAATTTTTACAGCGGACGCTTTTCATTCTTGGAGCATCAGGCTTACTTCAAATCTTCATCGGACATCGATTACCGATTATGGAAGGCCCAGCTGGCGTTTGGTGGGGCGTATTTTCCCTTTATGCCGGCTTAGGAACAGTTTTATTTGGTTCGGGAACGGAAACGCTTCAGGTTTTACAATTCACGATGATTACAAGCGGGATTATTGCTTTATTAATGAGTGCTTTTGGCCTTATTGATAAGCTAGCAAAATATTTTACCCCAACCGTAACGGGTACTTATTTAATTTTACTAGTAGCACAGCTAAGCGGTTCATTTTTAAAAGGGATGCTTGGCGTAACAAGCGATAACCCTACTATTAAACTTCCAGTCGCGTTAGCTTCAGCTGCTATTTTACTATTGGCTTTTTATATGCTGTCACATCCGCTATTTAACAAGTTTAGTATTATTGCAAGCATCGGCATTGGTTGGGGACTGTTCGCTCTTTTAAACTTAACGGATCAAATTACGTTTCAACCCAACCTCTTTTATATCCCTGAACCGTTTGCTTTTGGCCCCCCAAAAATAGCATGGAGCATGGTAACAACTGCTTTCTTTGTTACGCTTATCTTAATTACAAACATGCTCGCTTCCATACGCGTCGTTGAATCTGTTTATGAACGTAACGGGACAAAAACAAAAGGAAGCTATATCAAACAATCAGGCATTGCTTCAGGCATTAGTCAATTACTTGGAGGCGTTTTCTCTGGTGTCGGGGCAGTTCCAATTTCGGGGTCTGGAGGCTTTATTTCAGCAACTGGTATATACAGTCGTTTACCGTTTATCGTAGCGTCGTTCTTATTATTATTTGTGAGCATTTTTACTCCGCTCACTTCCATTATGTCTAGCTTACCAACAGCCGTGGGCTATGCTGCTATTTTCCCTGTCTTTGCGAGCATGATTGCATTAGGCATGCATGAGTTTTCCAATACATCTGCTCCTTATCAAGCCATGAAAAAAGCTGGAATTCCTCTATTCGCAGGAATTGGAGTTATGTTCTTACCTTCGGAAGCTTTTTCTACACTGCCTCCACTGGTAACGACATTCTTGAGCAACGGTTTGGTGTTAGGTACGCTCATTATTCTTGTTATCGAAGTGTACTCATCTTTTCAAGAACGCCGCCTTTCTAAGAAAAGCAGCCAATAAAAAAGTGCTTTGCATATGTAGCTGCAAAGCACTTTTTTCATTTACTTAACACGTAGCAAACGAAGATCTTCGTCTCTTTTTGCCATCTCATAAAACTGGCCGCTTTCATCTTGTTCCAATACAAGGTGAAGCTCTTGTTCCGCTTGTTTTATATCTCCTATACTCGCTAGGTAACAAGCTAAATTGTAGCGAATAAACAGGTCATCTTCTTCCTCTAATCGCTTTGCCATAAGCTCCGCTGCAACTTGTGTCTGCCCCGTTAAATGATAGGCAATACCAAGCTCTACATACAGCAAGGTGTTCGTTTGGCCATTTTCAATTCCTTCATTGAAAATGCCAATGGCTTCATCATAACGTTCTATTCGATTATATAGCTTTCCTAATCCAGCATAAACGTTGGGATCATATTTTTGCTGCTTTAAAAGTTGTTTAAACTTTTCCTCCGCTTCTACTTCACTTCCTTGCTCACCGAGTAGAATCGCTTGATATAATAAGAAATCAAAGTTGTAAGGCTCTATATCTAATAAAAATCCGAGAAAAGATAAACCTTTTTTTACGCTCTCATCATCATGATCGAGATTGATGATAATATGCATTAAATGATATCCAATACTAAGGTCTTCCGTTTCTTTTAACTTTCTCTCTAACAAAGCAATAGCTTCGTCTTCCATCTGCCTTTCTTCATAAAAGCTTGCTAGCGCATGCACGGCTTGTACATTTGTACGATCTAGCTTTATAGCCGTTTCATGTAATTCAATGATCATACCGAAAAGTGCAATCATTGTTGCTTTTTCTTTAAATTTTTTAATCGTACGCTTTAGAAATGCGCTTTCCTCTTCTACATCATTAAATTCTTCGACTACTGCTTGCAGCGCGACCGCTGTATTCATATAGATAAATGCCTTTTCTTCCTTTGGGACATTTAGTTTCTTTAAATGAGTAGACAGTGTCAAAAGTTCTTTTCGGGATGGGAAGCATTCCAGCCACGTTGCATAAAACAGCTCTTCTTCCACGTTTTCTTTAATGAGGGTTAGCATAACCAACTTCGCTTCTTTAAGATTTCCTTGTTGAATACACCAATTTGCATAGTGGTGCTGTACGGCTTGTTGATTTGGACTCATCTCTAGCGCTTTTAACAAGCACTTTTCCTCTTGGTCTTTATCACCTTTCGCACCATATACATAAGCTAAACTATCCATAACCCATCCTTGAAGTGAAGGTGTGTCAACGGTTTCTAAATAGTTAATGAGCTCTGCATAGTCGGATTCTGTCTTACACAAATGTGATAAACGCTCCATATTCACATCTAATGGATCGAATTGCAGTACGGTATATAGGTAATCTCTTTCTGCTGCTTCATCTTCTTCCATTCGAGCAATTAGTATTAAGTTCTCATACGCACCGCTGTTTCGACGATCATAATACACGCTTAGCTCATACGCTTCTTTAGCTTTTCCAACTAAATCCATCTCTTTGTAAACTTCACCTAATCGATAGTATGAAAAGCCATTTGGTTCAACTCTCAGCGTCTCTTCATAAAGAGCTATCGCTTCATCATATCGCTTCTCTTCTTCTAACAGTACGCCAGCATAGCATCCATAAAGAATTTCTTTTGGATTCATTTTCCATTCTTGTTTTAAGAAGGTAACTCCTCGTTCTAATTGATCAAAATCATTCATAAATCCAACATACGATTCTAAAGCTTGATCTAAATCCGTCTCTAGGCCAGCAAGACCTTTTTCAATGAGAGAGATTCCAACCTCTATCCCCTCTTGAAGGCCCTTTTCTTTGCAAAAATGTACCAACGCATTCCCAGCGTCTAAATAAGCATCTTGATCGTACTCTTCAGCTATTAAAGCTTGTTCATACAGCTTTAAAGCTCCCGATAAACGGCCAGCTTGCAGATAAGCATAAGCAAGGCCATTTTGAAGCATTGGCGTATCAGCATTTGCAAAGAGCTGAATTGCTTTTTCATATTCTTTGTTTTCAATATAGAGATCTCCAAGAAGACGTGAGAGCGTTTCGTTGCTTTCGACTTGCTTAATTCCTTCACATAAAATAGTCTCAGCTTTTAACGAATCGTCTTTTTCATGTTGATACCAATCTGCTAACGAAATGTACGGGTAAAGCATATCAGGCTGCAGATGCTTTGCTACCATAAAGCCTCGATAAGCTTTTTGTCCTTTTTCTAAGCGCTGATCACACTTAGCGCGTTCATACCATAGAAATGCGTCTGTGCGATCATGACGCAATAACTCATCGAAAATAGTTCGAGCTTCTTGAGTCTTTCCGAGGTCATTTAAAATCAGTGCATGATTAACTTTTGAAAATGGCTCTTCATCATAAAAGCTTAGTGAAGTATGAGACAGTTCAAAAGCGTAATCAACATCGTCTTTATAGAAATATGCAAGAGCTAAATAGCTCAGTACAAGATGCTGCTCAATATCTAGCTGCAATGATCGCTGAAAATACGTAATTGCCTGCGTATACTGATCATCTTCAAAATGAATCCTACCTTTTAAGTAATAATAAAATGAACTCGTTCGTTTTTCTTTAACTTGTTGCAAGAGCTCACCTGCTTTTTGTTTTTCACCCGTTCGGAAAAACGCATAAGCTGTGTGTAGCCTAATATAGTCATTGTTTGGATACGTAGTAAGCAGTTTGTGTAACCACTCGAACGTAACTTGACGACTATCCTCTCGAAAAATGTGCTTAATGCCAAACAAAGGAGAAAAAGGAATATCTCCATGTGACTCTAGAAGCGCTATTAGCTGTTGAATATAACGCTCTTCATCCTGCTCAACTAGCTCTGTTATGCGATATAATTCTTTAAAAAAATAGTGATCACGCTCTGAAAGAAACGCAAGTCCTGCTTCTTCTTTACAAATAGCAATTGATAAATAGCCTGAGTTTACGTAAGCTCGTTCGAACTCACTATACTCAACCAGCTGAGGATTTAAAAAATTAGGATCCTGCACATAGAAAGCCTGTAGCTGATCATTATAACCATATACCACTTGAACATGTGAAGCATGCTCAAATTCTACGCTAACAAGTATTGGTGTACCGTTATGAAGCAGTTGCTTATACGTCTCTATAGTCCCTGTGAAAAAACGACAGCTATAGCCTAGACTTTCCGTATACTCCACCGCGGTTGAAAGTTTTGAACCAAGTTGGCTATAAATATGTTCAGCAATTTCATCTTGTGTCTTGGGTTGGTTAAATAAGCTAAGAATCATGCTTAAGCTTGCCGGAACGCAGTAGTTATCTTTTTGAATAATAGGTTTAATGGGTAACTTCACAGCTTGTCCATCATTCATTAATTTTGCGTACGGCGTATTTTTCAAACTCTCTTCTTGCTCTACTAATACCTGTAGCTTGCTTGCATTTTTTAAATAAAAATAGGCTTCTGCTTTGAGCTGTGTAAAATAAGAATGATACTCTTTTGTAATGAGTATTTGTTCCAAGTCATTAACAGCCTCAAGAAGCTCCTCATAGCACTGTAAATCTTTTAGTTTTCTAACTTTCTCCATATATAATGCAGGTAGCTGAGGATACATGCCCAAAGCTTCATTAATCGTATGTAAAGCTTTATCATGCTCACCTTTTGCAGCGTATAGGTCCGCCAAAAATAAAAAACACATATCAGATTTTTTATTTTCACCGATACCCTCGCTTAAATAATATTCTGCTTTTTCCCATTCGCCCGTTTGAATATAAAAATAGCCCCATTTATCAAACATTTCGGTTTCGTTGTATTGCTCGACTTTTTGCATCCATTCTTTCGCTTCATCAAACCGCTTAATTTCTAACAGAATACGTACCATTAGGAAGTAAGCCATTTCAATTTGTTTTGGTGTAACTGTATTTAAATCTGTAGTTTTTAATAATAAATCCAATTCTCGCTTTGCTTGTAGCGTCTTTCCTTCACGAACAAATTCATCATATAAAAAGACAGCCATTTGAAATGTGCCAAAATGGCGATAAGCGTATCGAGTAACCACGCTACTATATCGATACATTAACCCGTCATCTAATAGACGAATGAGCTCGTATAAATCATCGCTCGATTGAAACTCAGCAAGCTTTTTCCTTAGAGTAAGGTGTGAGGGTGCCTTTTCAAGCTGTTCTAATTCTAAGCGCACAGATTGAAGTCCATCAACAATCCGATGCTCTTCTACATAATTTTTCAATTCTTTTACTGTAATCTTCATCATTCTAGCCACCTCATCTATTCCGCAACCACATCTTTTAACAGCTCTAATGGTCACTTAACTCTTATCATATCAACGTTTCTACTGTTAGACAATTATTTATTAACAAGGTAATTAACACCATAAACTATCTAATATTAGGGACTTTTTATCAGAAAATTAATATTGTATAAAAAGCAGATTTAATATAAGAAGAACGCGTAAAAAGCGAGGTGTATAACTATGAAAAAAAACAATAAAAATTCTCATTCAATAAGAGCTAAACAAGTTACTGACTGGACGACACGTTCGATAAAGCTTTCAACCAAGTTCTCTTTGCCACCTTTAAAAATCGCCAAAACAAATATAGGTTATTATTATGCCAGAGCAGATGGACAACAGCGCATCTTTACAAATAAAGACCAATTGCCAGGCTACGGAAACAGCGGCATATTGAGCCCTGATTCGGTTTCCTATACTAATTTATTTGTAAACGGAATGCTTCAACCTCCTGCAATTTACAAAGTGGATGAAGGTATACTTGAACTTTTGTCGACAGATGTCCCTTCCGAGAACACATTAATTTTACTCCAGTTTATTACAATTTATTTAGCTTAAATTCCATAATAAAAAGAAGCAAAAATGTAGCTTTGCTTCTTTCGTATCGCTTCATTATGTTGTAACGGTTGTTGAGGAAGCCGGTGTAAAGTTAACAACCTCTACAATAACAGGAGTTCCTGTTAAAATTGATCCGCCTATTGGTACATCAACTGCTACTGAGCCTACGCCCGTAGCACCAGGTGTGTAAGTCAATAACCCTTCCATCTGTAATAAACCATTGATGTACACTTGATAATAGCTATTGTTGCTTTCTAGTGCAGGAAGTGTCGTTGCTGCTGAGCCATCATCTAAAAAAAAGTCAGCAGCATCGATTGTTAGCGTGCCTCCTCCATCCGTTTGTGCAGTCGTAACGTAGAATAACTTTGTATTAACGGGGCTTACGGTTGCAACTGTTGTAGCAGAAGCTAAAATTTTCATAATTTGCAATGCCATCTTCTTTGTCCCTCATTTCACTGATTCATCTTTTCATTCATAGTATATGGCACAGTAATACAAGTTGTGAGGGACAAACATCTATCTCTAAAATAAAATTAAACCTCAGCTTTTTTAACCTTCACGGCTTCATCTGTTGGTTTGATTGCCTTAAGGACAATGATAGCCCCAATTGCACTAACAAATAAAGACATTTGGAAAACAGCCATATCTGACCATTTCATTAACAATGTATACAATGGGGGTCCGGCAGCAACTCCAACAAAGCGCATGGAACTGTATATTGACGTAATTGTACCTCGCTCTTCTTTCTCAATACCTTCCGTAATTAAAGCATCTAGACTTGGGAGAGCAACACCTATTCCGATACCGCCAATTACAAGCGTTATGATAATCATGACGATCGAGGTATTAAAGAATAAGATGGGAAAAGAGCAAGTTAATAGAAGAAATCCAAAGAATGAACACCATTTCATCACAACTTTATTCTGACCAATTTTCTTTCCAGCAACATAAGAGGCAATGGATAGTGCAAGCAATGGAATGGCCATAACAAAGCCTTTTTTTGTATTGATAATGTCGTATCTCTCTTCTAGAATTGTTGATAAATAAAAGAGCATTCCAAATAAAACAAGCATGATAATAGCACCTAAAATAAAAATAGCTAACAGCCAGCGAATATTCTTATGAAGAGTACCCTTCACATTTTTAATGAAATCTTTAATGTTTTGTTTCTTTGTATCAGATGATCCTGACTTAGGAGTTTTCACCAAAAAGAGAACAAGTAAGATGGACAATAAACAAAGAATAGGAATAAACCAAAACGGTAAAAACCAAATAAAAGAGGCTAAGAATGAACCTAAAATGGGGCTTAATACTTTACCAAACGTGTTAGCCGTTTCAATTAACCCTAACCCTTTCGTTACTTCCTGTTCGTCCTCAAACATATCCCCTACACAAGGAATCACTACTGGCATGGCACCGGCTGAACCAATCCCCTGAACGGCTCGCCCAATTAGAATAATCCAAAACGGGCTATCCATTTGCCATGAAGCCCACCCCGTAATTGCTCCACCTATCCCTGCTAAAATTAGACTGGGAATGATGACTTTTTTTCGTCCAAAGCGATCTGATAAATAGCCAGCAATTGGAATCAAAAAAATAGCAAATATTGAGTACACGGTAATAATCATTGAGACCTGCATAGAACTGATTTTCAACTGCTTTTCAATGACTGGCAAAACAGGTATGAGCATGGAGTTCCCCAGTGTCATAATAAGCGGAACCGATGCAAGCGCAAGCAAGTCCATTTTTTTCTACTTTCCATAGCAGCCTCCAGGTAGCGTGATGCTAAACAATTTTAAGCATTTGCCAAACAATGCATATCTATATTTTTTTGCTATTTTATCATTTCCTATTCATGCATAAATCACAATCCTATGATTTAACCATCCCTTGTGTATCAAACCTTTTTAAAAGATTAATCACTCATTTTTTATTCATAAATTATCAAAGTTCGGACAAGATAAAAGAGGAAAAACTCAAAAACCTCTTTCATTTTTCGATAAAAACTATTATATTTAAGTTGTCGTAAGACGTTAGAAGTCTGACGACAACTTGCTAAAAACATAAAGAAAAGGTGGAGAATATGAATTTCCTTTGGGGTCTATTAGGTATTGCATTTATCTTTTTGGTAGCGTTTTTATTATCCAGTAATAAAAACGCAATCAAACCTCGTACGATATTAGTCGGCTTAGCCATTCAAGTTCTATTTGGATTTATCGTCTTAAAATGGAACGTTGGCCGAGCAGCTTTAGAAAAAGTAACAACTGCTGTCCAAAACGTTGTAAACTATGCAAATGAAGGGATTTCCTTCTTGTTTGGTACACTGTCGGATGCAAGTCAGCCTACTGGGTTTATCTTTGCATTTAATGTATTAACGTTAATTATCTTCTTCTCTTCTTTAATTGCGGTTCTATATCATCTAGGAATCATGCAGATTATTATTAAGTTCCTTGGTGGCGGATTAGCCAAACTACTAGGAACAAGCCAAACGGAATCTTTATCTGCCGCAGCGAATATTTTCGTTGGTCAAACGGAAGCACCGTTAGTTATTCGACCATACTTGCCAAAAATGACAAGATCAGAGCTTTTTGCCGTTATGACGGGTGGTCTAGCATCAGTTGCTGGTTCAGTATTATTTGGATATGCAGCTTTAGGTGTACCAATCGAATATTTATTAGCAGCAAGCTTTATGGCTGCTCCAGCCGGATTAATTATGGCCAAAATGATCATTCCAGAAACAGAAAAGACGTCAACAGCTGAAGGCATTGCAATGGAAAAAGATAAAGATACGGTTAATGTGATTGATGCAGCTGCTCGCGGAGCATCTGACGGGTTAAAGCTTGCATTAAACGTAGGAGCAATGCTACTTGCATTCATCGCACTGATTGCATTGTTAAATGGACTTTTGTCTGGAATTGGAAGCCTTTTCAATCTTGAAAACTTTACGCTTGACACCATTTTAGGGTTTGTGTTTGCACCGATTGCGTTTGTTATTGGTGTCCCTTGGAGTGAGGCCGTACAAGCTGCTGGTTTCATCGGACAAAAGTTTGTGTTGAATGAATTTGTAGCGTACTCTTCTTTTGCTCCACAGATTGATCAGCTTTCTGATAAAACGGTCGCTGTTGTCAGCTTTGCACTATGTGGGTTTGCTAACCTATCTTCACTTGCTATTTTATTAGGTGGTTTAGGAAACATGGCTCCAAGCCGTCGCCCAGAAATCGCACGTTTAGGATTCCGTGCTATTCTTGCTGGTACATTAGCTAACTTATTAAGCGCAGCAATCGCAGGTATGTTTATTTAATAGCAAAAGGTGAGACGAATTCGTCTCACCTCAGTTTGTCGACAAAAGGGATTCGGAATGGTCTCATTCCGAACCCCTTTTTAGCTTTTTATGGGATTTGAAGCTATTTAATAAAAAGACAGACCTCTTCGAGTTCATCATTTAGGCCATTTTTGGACCTTGCCACGTCCAGTTGGCCATCTTCTTCAGGTTCATGGCAGCGAAAGTAAGCATCGCCTGCATCGACAATTTTTTAAGTCCCCTTAACGTTGTCCAACGCATGCCATGCTTTTCTTTTCCATCTGCGAATACACGCTCAATGGTTTCTTTACGTTTGGCATAAATCTCTTTCACCTCTGCGTGATAGCGAAGATGGTCTGCCTCTTCTACGTATTCCTGCCAAATATGACGCGTCACCACTTTCTGGTGGTCTTTACTCTCCGTACATCTGGCTAAAAATGGGCATGTCGCACAAATCTGTTTTGGCGATTTGTACTCCCGATATCCTTCTTTATTCGTTGTCGAGTAGGCCAAGATCTCACCTGCCGGGCAAAGATAACAGTCAAAGTATTCGTCATACACATAGTCATGTTTTCGGAAAAAACCTTTTTTCGTACGTGGTCGTGTGTATGGCAAGGCAGGGGTCATCCCCTGTTCCAATAAGTAACGGGTAATCGCAGGAGTTTTGTACGCGGCATCTGCGGCGACCGCTTCAGGCTTTCCGACTCTCTCGATGACCTTTCCGACCAATGGCTCTAAAATCTGACTATCATGTGTGTTGCCAGGTGTGACCATGGTGCCAAGCACAAAACCGTTACGATCCGCGGCTGCGTGAAAAGAATAGGCGAACTGCTTCGTCCGTTCATCCTTCACATAGTAACCACTCTCTGGATCGGTGGTGCTTTCTTTGATTTCTTTCTTCTCTTCCTTCTCAAACTTGTCCGGAGGAAATGGTTTTTTTCCGTGATCTTCCCGGTCCTGGTTAATCTCTTCTTGAAGGCGTTCCTGATACGCGCGTGTCTCTTTGCGAACGACTTTCTTTTCAAATTTGCGTTTGTTCGCACTCGCTTTAACATGGGTCGAATCCACGAAAACGTGCTCGGCACTGATTAGCTTTTTCTCGGCAGCTTCCTTTAAGATGCGATAGAAAATCTGTTCAAACAGATCGGTATCTTTAAAACGGCGTTCATAGTTTTTTCCGAACGTAGAGAAATGAGGCACTTTATCGTGGAAACCATACCCAAGGAACCAGCGATAGGCCATATTGGTTTCCACTTGTTCAATCGTTTGGCGCATGGACCGGATTCCAAACGTGTATTGAAGGAAGGTCAATTTAATTAAGATGACAGGATCAATACTGGGACGACCGATTTCTGAATACATGTCCTTCACCAAGTCATAGATGAACGAAAAATCAAGTGCTGCCTCTATTTTACGAACCAAGTGGCTGGCCGGTACCAATTGATTTAACGTAATCATTTCTAATTGATCTCGTTGAATGGGATTATGTTTCGAAAGCATGTCAATCACCTCAAGTTATGTAGTACTTCCATTGTAAAATAAAAAAGACTGTAGGCAAACTGGATTTCTTCCAGTTTGTCTACAGTCTGAGGTGAGACGAATTCGTCTCACCTTTTTAAATCACATCATCATGATACATAAATTGTTTATCAATAATATGTTCAATGTAAATTGTCGTTAACTCACTCTTCTTAACATGAGCGACAATCAAACCTAGCGGATCTCCAATTGTAAAGCTCGTACCATTATGAAATGTAAGCAGTTTTTCATCCAAATGAAGAACGCGCTTATAGATTTTTTCTCTTTCAATATCAGTCCTTTTTTTGGATGCTTCTGTCGTTGAAAACAAAACGATAATTTCATTTCCTTTCACTTGTGTACGGTACACAGCTCTCACTCCTTATCGACAATTAACCTGATAATAAACAGAATTTTTCGATATCTATTTTCATTATACCTCTAAAACAAAGATTAGTAAATACATCCATAATATTACAGATATTTAAATCATTATGTATATCAGTGAAAAAAGCACTCTTTTTATCGCGGTCACTTTACGATGAAAAGAGTGCTCTTCCTCTGTTACAACCTTATTGCTTTGCCTCAGTTAACTGCTGCTCACAAGCTTTTAAATCCGCCATGCACTTTTGAAGAAACTCTTCGTCTACGCCCGTTGCGTTTGCCTGTGCCGCTTCTAATTCTGTGCGCGCGTTTGCTAGAGCTTCTGTTGCTTCACTAAGCTGCTGTGGACTCATGCTCATCGTTGCAGTTCCAATCATTTTTTGCGCCGATTGAATAGAGACTTGAGCTTGTTGCAAATCATTATAACCTGTTGTTACGTCTTGCTTTGAAAAGTTATCCATTCGGAAAACACCTCCTGTAGA
This sequence comes from Priestia sp. FSL W8-0001, assembly GCF_038050335.1. NCBI lineage: Bacteria > Bacillati > Bacillota > Bacilli > Caryophanales > Bacillaceae > Priestia > Priestia sp. FSL W8-0001. Next base: position 1,493,554 of record NZ_JBBPAL010000001.1, on the reverse strand, counting down.
TAGGATAAAGCAAGACGAAAAAAATTATACAGAACTACTTTTTAGTTAATAGCTCTCCGTAATTTTTAATTTTCTCCCCTACCGTACACTCATTAATACAAAACGATTGGGCATACGTTTTTCCGCGCTCTTTATTAAACGTTTTTTTAACAAAGCAGTCATTGCAATAGTAATCTAAAAGCTCTGTTACCTCTTCTAATACTTGCTTTCTTTCCATGCTGCATCTCTCCATTTCAATTAGTACCTATATTCGTTTTCGGCTAGCTATCGTAACTCCTTGTAAGGCTTGTGTTGCAAGCTGATCTGCTTCTTCATTATCTTTGCGTGAAATCGGTTCATAAATTGGTTTAATTCCTAATTCTTGTAGCTTATCTTCAATGCGATCTAAATATTTATTAAAGGTTTCTTCAAAGCAAGGCCATTCACCTGCTAGCTGATTTAATACAACTTGCGAATCTCCTTTAAACGTCACTTGGATGTGATGAACTCCCATTTCTTCTAGCTGCTGTACCGCAAAATAAAAAGCCGCGTATTCCGATTCATTATTCGATTCAATCTGTTCAAGCTGCGTGTTAACTCGAATCCGCTGAGGAAATCCATTTTGTGTAAAGTAAATAACAGCACCGAGACCTGCGACCTGCATGTCGTGGTGAAAGCCCCCATCAAAATATACCGTGATGTCATGAGGTTCCGTTTGAATTTCTTCAAATAATTTTTTGGCTTCTTTTACAGTCCAACGTTGTCCATCTTCACTAATCAAATAAATTTCCTTTGCGCGTCCAGTTCGTTCCAAATCCCCTATAATGATAAACGCTTCGTTTGCATCTGTGAAATCAGAGTAAAACGTCAGTTGCTTTTGTTTGGATGATTTATAGTGCCATTCAATTTGAAATTTCATCTTTCCAGTTCCTTTCATCGGCAATTTTTAAATACCGCACGTAAACTTTTCTACTTTTTTGTATTTTATCACTCATCCTGTCTTTTCATGACAATTATTATCGTGATTTTACTGTAGTTAGCACTAAATTTTTTTATGGTACAATAGAGTTAATTTAATTGCAACTTATCTGACTGACTACGCTATATAATGGAGTGATAACAATGATAGAAGTATATATCGACGGCGCCTCTGCAGGAAATCCTGGGCCATCTGGTGCTGGAATTATTATAAAAGGTAACGGGGAGCACCACCGCTACTCTATTCCCTTACAAGTGATGAGTAATCATGAAGCTGAATTCTACGCCTTAATAAAAGCTTTAGAACTTTGTTTAGAAAAACAGTATACGATGGTTTCTTTTCGAACAGATTCGCAAATTGTAGATGCGGCTATGAACAGAGAATATGTAAAAAATAAAGCTTTTCTTCCTCTCCTCGAAAAAGCCCTAACGCTCTCCAAACAAATAGATTTATTTTTTATTAAGTGGGTTCCAAGCAGCGAGAATAGCGGAGCTGATCAACTTGCTAGAGAAGCTATTCATCAAAAAGAAGCAGGACTATAAGCTCCTGCTTCAAATCATTCCGGTCTGTTTTAATACTTGCATTGCCTGTTTTCTCGTCTTCACCTTTTGTGCGGCAAGTTGCTCTAGCAGCGCAACAAAAAAGCTACCATCGAATTCCTTTTGCATTTTTAAGGTCCATTCAATGGAGAAAATAACCATTTCATCCGGCATTTTTGTATATTGCTGACCAAATGCAATAAAGCCCTTTGCATCTTCTTTTAAAGAAAAGCCTTTTTCCTCAAGATAAAGAAGGTATTCTTCTAAGGAGTTTACCATTTTTGTCACGATCCGATCCCATCCTTTATAAAGGTTCCTTCTTTATCTTAGCGTATTTATAAAAATTTGACCATTATTTTTCACCAAACAAATAGCCAACTAATCCTATGGTTACACCTAGGAGAGCACCTGCAAGTACTTCTGCCGGCTGATGCCCTAGCATCTCTTTTAGCTTTTGTTCAGTTAAGTCATGAAAGCCTTTATCAGGAAGCCCGGCTAACTTTTCAATTTCTTCATCTAACGTATTTACCTTAATGGTAATTTCACCAGTTTGTCTACGAATCCCTTGTGCATCATACATAACAATAATTCCAAACACGGTTGCAATCCCAAATTCAATGCTAGAAACGCCTTTGGTTAAACCTACATAGGTAGCCAAAGAAGAGACCCCGGCAGAGTGAGAGCTAGGCATTCCTCCCGATGCTCCAATCATTGATACGTCCCATACACCTGTTTGATATTTTTTAATGGGAATTTTTAATGCTTGTGCCAACAATATTGAAGAAAGTGACAAGCCAATACCTTTGTTCAACATGCTCACCTCTTTTACTATTGTGTAAAAAAGAAAATGCCGGAAACATTCACTCGCATCATGAATGTTTCTGGCATTTTCGACGCTCACTATGACTTAGTGATTGTTTTTCTTAGAAGCTTTCTTTTGTGCTTTATTATTCATCTTTGCTGATTCTACTTCAGCATAAGAACCAAATTCTTGGTTATATTGGTTTTTTTTAGAAATTTTAGAAACTTTAAGCTTTTGGTTAGAAGAATTGTTTTGATTTTGTTGTACATTAAATTCAGATGCAAATTCTTCAGCATGTGCACCGTTTGCTTTTTTAGCAGCTTTCGCTTTTTGAGCTTGGTTAGCTTTGAACTCAGAAGCAAACTCTGTGTTATGTTTTTGTTTTGCATTGTTATTACGTTGTGCATTTGCATTACCTGATTTTGTACGTCCCATTACAATCTCCTCCTTTGTTTGTACCTCGTTGGTACATTCATTAGTATGGATTTGTTTTGAAATCAAACACTGCGAAAAATAAGGTAACACCGGGAGCTAATGGGCAATTTCCCTCTTGTTTTCAATTCAATAAACAAGCGAAAGCCGCCATTAGAAGGCGGCTTTCATTTGTTTAATTATTTAAGCGTTGAACGTATTCTTCGACCATTTCTTTCGTTACAAATTGACGTGTTGGTACAATTCCATTATTTTTTGCAAGCTCATTAATTTGAGCCGTCACAGCGTTAATCGTATCCGTTGAAAATTCTTGGCCTTCTTTACATAAAAGCACCGTTGCTTCAATTGCTTGCTCACGCATTGTATCTAGTCTGACAAATGCTTTAACAAGTTCATGCTGTTTCTTTGAATGTTCTGATATTGCTTTGTGTACGCTCATTTTTGTTCCTCCATTATGTAAGCTGTTGTGCTAAGAATAGGTTAATGTCTTCGAGGCTAGCGTCTTTATCCGGCAAATTAACAAGTTCGTTTTTAAAATGAGGGAGCTTTTTTTCAAGCAAAGCTTTTATTTCCTTTATCTCACTACTTGTTATGTGTACGACTTGTTTTTTAGCACCGCTAAGCTTTGTAATCACCTGCGCTAAAGGATCAGCTTTAAAGCCGTTAACAAGCTTAAAAAACGACGTAGGCGGTAATTCCCTACCCTGAATTAAAACGGTTAATGCCATGTATGCCCTAGCCATATGAAGAACAACTTTTATATCCTCTATTGTAACAGAAGATGTCAGATTTCTTTTACTATTTTGATGCAAAAGTTTAAAATAATGAAACCCTAGCGCTTTTAGCGAATACTGTTCCTTCATCATAAAACAAATCTTTTCACGAAACCCTTTCACATTACGATAGCAAACCGATGAGTGTATCCATTCATAAAGAGAAGGATTCGATTTTGTAAAGAGATGCAGTGCTTTATAAACGTCCCACCCTTGAAGATCATAGTTTTTATCTATGCTTGTAATAACGTCTTTAGGTCGATGTAACTCAAGGTAGCGTGCGGACTCATATTTATAAATAAATCGTACATCATAATCACTAGAAGGCGTATGTAATTCATACGCCCGGCTTCCTGCTTCACACGCAAACAAAATCGTGATATCATGCTTTTTCTCAATTGAATCCAACAGTTCTTCGATATTATCGTTCATCTTATGTCCTTTCATTTTGATGAGCTACGACGATGACATTTAGCGTATCAATTGTATGATTTAGCGCTTCAATTGGAAAATCTGCATTAACCGCTGTTTGAAGCTGCTTATAATAATCATACCATTCTTCTAAAAGCGTCGGTTTATACGTTAAAACAAACATGTGAATTTGTTCATTGTAATGATTTTGTAGCTTTATTTGCTCACTGCACACATAATCATCAAGCAGCGGCTCAATTTTAGCTTTTAATCCTTCATGCATTTTAGCTTTTTCATTTTTCTCAAAAAAGCTTTTGCTGTTTTTATAAAGAGCCAAATCCTTCTGGAATAGTTCAAGGTTTTCAAACGAACAGCGACTAACCAGAGTGCTGCCGCTTTCCACATTAATATCCGGAAGAGCAGGGTGGAATGTTGGTTCGTAGCGCTGCAGCTGCCTCATATTCGTTTGATTCCACTCTTTTGTTAAGCGTTGAATAAATGTTTCTAAACGCAGCGTTGTGGCTTGAATTTCTTGGGTGACATCAAATGCAACTGCTTGTAAAAGCTGGTCAAGACATGCAGCCAACTGTTCTTTCTTATTTCCTTTATCATCTCTAAGCGTTGCCGGGTTAAACGATTCCTTAAAGAAATCATCATAGCGTTGCAAGACACGCTTTTTCACATAGAAGAGAAGCTCATTGCTTTCCCTTTCGAGCTGCTGCTCTTCATACGTAAATGTCATTTCTGAAACCTTAGCAGAAATTTGTTGATCCTTAATATGAAGAGATTGCAAATAGCGCTGCTTTTCAACCGCAGACTTTGTTTGAACATCTTTAATTTCATTCGTGACGGCAAGTGCTTGATTAAGCTCTTCGTATACAGACGCAACTGCTAGCTGAGTTAGCTCATCTGTAATGAAGTGATAAAATGGTTTTTGGAAAGCCTTAAACATTTTATCTTCTCGATTTGCTAGCGCCTGCAAGCTTGAAATTGGATAGAGGCGTGGAAAGCGAATACCATACTCTTCAAGCTGTGTTTTTACATAATTTTGTACAAGACCTAGCTCTTCATCAGATTGAGCTAAATCAGCTGCATTCAGTAAAAAGAACATTTTGTCTAGTGTAAATACATCTTTTACACGACCAAGCTGAATTAAAAATTCACGATCTGCTTTTGAAAACGCATGATTATAGTACGTAACAAACAAGATAGCATCAGCATTTTTAATATATTCAAACGCAACGCCCGTATGGCGAGCATTGATAGAGTCGGCCCCTGGCGTATCGACAAGCGTAATTCCTAGCTGAGTCAACTCACAGTCATAATATAGGTTAATATGCTGGACAAAGCAGGCCTTCTCTTCCTTAGCTACGTACGCTTCAAATTCTTTAATCGTAACGTTTACTTCAGACCCCATTACGTCCTTAACATCCTCATAGCCTTTTATCACTGCCTGTAGAAATGAGAAATGCAGCTGGTTTTCTTCTTTTACAGTTAATTTTGGCAATAATTCGTTTAGCTCTTCTACGTTTGCAATAGTATATTTAAACAGTTCCAAGGAACTGTTAATATCAGCTAATAGCTGATCCATCGTTTTCATCAGAACTACGACTGTTCGATGAGGGTAGTCCTTTGTAGGAGGCATAATTTTGTTAATCGTCGCCGTTGTAGGATTCGGTGAAACAGGCAGTACTTTTTCACCAATTAACGCATTGGCAAAAGACGACTTTCCAGCGCTAAAAGCTCCAAATAGTGCCACTGTGAACGTTTGGTTTGCAAGCTTATGACGCTTTTCCTTTAAGCGACCAACAACCTTTTCAAGCTGTTTGAATGTAGAAAGCACCTTTGTCGACTCATCAATATCTCGAATAACCGCATCGACCTTTGTTTTTGACTGAACTTCTTCCTCTACAGCAACATTTTGTTCTGATGTGACTGTAATAGGAGCTGCTTTTACCTCAACCATTGTTCCCACTTCGATTTCTTCTTGTAATAAGTCTAACAGCTTCACCATTTCCAAAGGTTCAAGAGGCCTTAAGATATTTAGCTTTTGTTTTAAATCTTGCCGCAAGGTTTGAAGATGCTGAGTAGATTTTTGAACTCGTTCGTAGCCCTCAATAATTCGTTGCTCCGTAGCTAACGACTGTTCAATGTTTTGGAGTATTCGTTCTTCTTCTTCTTTCTTTACTTGTTCAATTTGAGTATACAGTTCGGAAAGAATACGATTGGTATTTTTCTTAATTGCATCTACTACATCCTTTGTATAGGTAAGGACATATTCACCATTAATGGTTGCTCCTGTTTTCACAGCATCCACTAAGTCATGTGGCTCAAACGGTACTTCAAACTGCTGAACGCTAGCCAACAGAGAAGAATCTACGAGCTCTTCATCTTGAATGAGCTGCTGCATGTACTGCTGCAAGTGCCACTGTAGCTCTGTTTGAACACGCTCTTTCAAATCTTCATAAAAAACCGTTAGCCGCTCTTTTTTTTCTTCTTCTGTTTTCTTTTTTGTAAACCATACGCCCACTTTAAAATCTGGCTTGGTTGTTTCTAAGAATGCCTTTGCTTTCTCTCGCATCTCATAGGGAGCTAAATTCGCATTGTTCATAATTTTAGCTGTTTCGTTTTGATACGTCGTATAAAACGCTGTGCGTTTATGTAAAATCATTTCTCGCTTCGCTATAAGCTCAGCCGCTTCTTCTTTTGCATTTTGATATTCATTTGGACGAAGCTGTGAACGAATATCATCATATTCAAGAAGGCTCTCTTCTTCAGTGCTTTCTGCAAACTGCATGTGATCTTCTACTACCATTTTCATGGAATCCATAATATGTTGACCGCGATTTTCTTTTTTCTCCATCATCGTGTGCAAATGCTTCTTTAAAACAGCCAATTCGTTATAAGGATATTGCTTATCTTTTAAAGATGTATAAAAAATCCCTTTTGGTCGTACATTCCATTTTAAAAACGCCTCTTCTACAGATTCCTTAAACTCTTGGAAAGTAAGCTGATCATCTCGATGCTTATCAACTTGGTTAATAATTAAGAACAGCTCTTTATTGGCATCCTGTAGCTCTTTTGTAAAATGAAAATTAAGCTCTGCCTGTACATGATTGTAATCCATCACGTAAAAAATAACGTCCGCAAGATGAAGAGCAGACTCTGTTGACACACGGTGAGCATCATCTGTTGAATCAATTCCAGGCGTATCCATTACAACAATTCCTTGTGGAATTGCTTCCGTTTCAATCGAGAGATGAATGGACTCTACTTCATCACCATCAACACAAAACGATTTAATTTGTTCATACTCATATGGTGCTTCATAACGTACTGGCTTTTCTTTTCGATAATAAACGGTTGCATGCTCCTCGCCAGCCTTAACAGACACCAAATTAGCACTTGTCGGAATTGGACTTGCGGGCAAAATTGTTTGGCCCATGAGTTCATTAATCATACTTGATTTCCCTGCTGAAAAATGACCACAAAACGCAATAACAAACTCTTCTTTTTCTTGTTTTCTTAATAACTGAATAATTTTTTCCGCTTGCTTTTCATCTCCAGCATTTATAAAAGCCTCATGTAAATGATAAAGAGAGGATTGTAAAGTTTTATACCTTTGATGCTGAACGCTTACTTGAGACATCACTTTCGACTCCTTTTGTTAGGCACTTACAATCGTGCACTTACTCCATTTCTGCTACTTATTCCTCTTTTTATTTTACTTGATTTTAAAGCGTTTTCCTATAAAAAACTGAATTTTCCACTTCCGTTTACTTATGCAAAAAAGCAAAAAAACTGCCAAACCATTGGCAGTTTTACGTTTATTTATATTCAAAAAATTATACACGCTGCGCTTTTTCAATGTTTTTCATGACATACGTTGCCATACCCGTACACGTTACGAACGCTCCAATTACAAAAAGACTAACCATTATGTCCACCACCGTTTCTTATTGATGAAATTGATAATCTTTATCAGCTACTTACAGTCTATCACGAAAGATAATCATTTTCAATTAGTTTTCTGATTTTTTTAACTGTGGCATAAAACGTAGCTTTCCATCCATGGCTACCTCATAGTCTGTATGTAACTTCAGCGCTTCTTCTTCTTTTACAATCCGAACTGATAGCATCCACATGTTTAATAAACTGAACACTATAAGCGTTAGATACGCTTGAAATAAAAACGGAATTAGAAGAAACTCTAGCGTGACAACCGTATAGTTTGGGTGCTTAATGTATTTGTAAGGGCCCTTTAATACAACGGGAGCTTTTGGCATTACAATAATTTTAGTATTCCAATACTTCCCTAATGAGGTGATAGCCCATACTCTTCCCAGCTGCACCATTAAAAATAAAGCCGCAAATACCCAAAAAGGCGATGAAAATGGATAGTCTATAAGCTGGATTTCTACAAACAACGCCACAAAAAAAGCAACATGCATGGCTACCATCCATTTGTAATGATCTTTTCCCGCTTCATATCCACCGTTTTGTTTCATCCAGGCTTCATTGCGCTTCGCAATTACAAGTTCTCCTAAACGTTGTAAAATAATCAATGCAAAAATGACATCAATAAGCATGTTATTCCCTCCATTGAAGTAAGACGAGCTCTGAGCTAAATCCTGGCCCAAGCGCAGTTAACACGCCGTATTCTCCACTTGGAATTTTCTCTTTCATAAACCGATCCAATACGTATAAGACAGTTGCTGATGACATGTTTCCATGATGCTTTAACACATGAAGTGAATGGTCAATCATTGAGCTTTCAAGCGAAAGCGTAGATAGATAAGCTTCTAACACCTTCTTCCCCCCAGGATGCGCCACAAAATGTCGCAAGTCTTGCGTAGTTAGACCATGACTCGCCAGGAATGTCTGAACTTGATCTCCTAACCAAGAATCAATAATTGTAGGAATGTCTTTTGAAAAAATAACATATAAACCGTTGTTTCGAATATCCCAACCCATAACATCCTTAGAGTCTGGCATTAAAGTAGACTGAGTATGTAACGTTGATGGCAGCGTGTCCAATTGTGAAGCGCTTATGTCTGCTTCATCTCCTGCAATTAAAGCAGCTGCTACTCCGTCAGCAAATAAAGATGTACCAATTAAATTGCTTTTTGAACGATCATTACGCTGAAACGTCAGGCTACAAAGTTCAATGGAAAGCACAAGTACCTTTGCTTTCGGAAACGCTAAGCAATACTCATGTGCTCTTGACACACCTGAAGCTCCTCCTGCACAGCCTAGACCCCAAATTGGAATACGCTTCGTGTGAGGGGAAAAGGGAAGCTCGTTCATAATTCTTGCTTCAATGCTCGGTGTTGCAAGCCCACTAGTGGAGATGTAAAAGATTGTATCAATTTCTTCATAGGGAATATTGTCTGAGAGATAAGCTGAATTTGTTAAGCAATTTTCAACAGCTTTTACGCCAAGTTCAATTGCAGACTCAATAAATGCATTATTTTTCTCTTCAAACGTGTGGTCTTCTTGAAACCAATCCATTCCTTTGGCAAAATGCCTTGTTTCAATCTGACCATTTTCAAATACCGTTAACAAACGATTAATATCTCGAAATGACTCGGCAAATAGATCCTTTGCAAACTGTGCTGTATCCGATTGCTTTAGCTCATATGGAGGTATACAAAATCCAGTTGACATAATTTTAGGCACCGTTCTCACCTCTTTAGTTCGTTATGTATACCTTCTGTAATTTTTTAGAAATTTATTCTTTATGAAAAATAAAAAAAGAGTTTGGGACATAACAAAATGATTGCTTCTAAGAGACGAACAATAGCTGTTCCAATCTTTTTGGTTTGTCTGAACACGTTCGTTCCATTGCGCTACGGCCACTCGCTTTCCGCGGGGAGGAACCTGAGCTTCCTCGCTGCGCTGCGGGATCTCAGTTTTCCCTCTCTTTCCCGCAGGAGTCGAGTGTCCTACGCTCCATTCCACCCTGTTTCCAACATTGTTTTCACAATCAACCAAAAAACCTGAACGATTAAAAGTGAGAAACTCTCAATCGTTCAGGTTTATCATTGGCTGAATTACTTATGTCCCAGCCTCTTCGTTTTGAAGAAGTTCTATTTGTTGCGCACACGTTTAGTATAACGTATTTTCCCTGGTATTGAACATGAAATTTTTGGGCTTTCTTTATTTATTTAAAAGAATACAGACATATATACTTCGTCCACGTATTTCCCATTAATATAAGCTTGTTCTTTCATAACGCCTTCTGTCTTAAAGCCAACTTTTTCATATAATTTATACGCCACTTCATTTGAAGTAAACACCGTTAGCGACAATTTATGCATGTCGTTTTCTTTGCACCATTTTAGCGTATAGTCCATTAACTGCTTCCCAATTCCCATACCTTGTACTTTTGAAATTAGCCACGTACGGAAAAGCCCGCTATGACGCTTCATTCGAATTTCACCGCGAAGAACACGTGCAATTCCAACAACTTCTCCTTCGACTTCTGCAACAACATACATATGCCCTTGCTTTGATACACTTTCAATAAACTTCTGTTCTTCTTCAACGGTTTTTGGCGCGTCTTTTTGAATAAACTCCCCCGCTTTAATAATCTCTTCTACAGCTGTTGTAATCTCTCTTGCATCACGGGGCTCTGCTGGACGTATTGTTACTTCACGTCCATCCTTTGCTACAAATGTTACCGTATCTTTTTCTGCTGTAATCATCTATATCAACTCCTCTAACCATTCAATAATCACTTGTTGTTAGTGTTCGTTTAATTCTCTACTTTATCATTGGAAATGTTTCTTTTTGCATGTTGTCAGGTAAACTGATAACTGCACTTTAGATATACCCAAAGCCTTTATATTTGTAAACCTTTTTGGGAAAATTTATTTTTGCATATCCTTGTGCACATTGCAAATGGTTTGCATAAAGTAAAATAAATAGCAATATTCAAATTATTCAATAAAAAAGCTCTCAACGCTTGCCTAACACAAGCATTAAGAGCTTTTTACTTTTATTTTGTTACCATTTCTTTTTGTACAGATGTTTCTGGAGTTCTTACTTTTGAAACCGCCAGTACGTTGAATACAATATTTAAAATAATCGCTGTAAAGCTACCTGCTACAATTCCATTTCCAGTTAGGATTTGAATTCCTTCTGGAAGCTGAGCAAATAAATCTGGTACTACCGTTACGCCAAGCCCCATTCCAATAGAGCATGCGATAATTAACAGATTCTCTTGCTTTTGTAAATCCACTTCGCTTAAAATTTTAATTCCAGATGAGATAACCATCCCGAACATCGCAACCATTGCCCCCCCTAATACAGGGCTTGGAATCACGGTTGTAATCGCAGCAATTTTGGGAATAAGCCCCAGAACAATTAGGATACCGCTCGCTGCAAACACTACGCTTTTGGTGCGAACACCCGAAAGCTGAAGCAGCCCTACGTTTTGTGAATACGCCGTATAGGGAAATGCATTAAACAATCCACCCAGGGTAATAGCTAACCCTTCTGCGCGATATCCACCAGCTAAATCTTTTTCCGTTACTTCTTCTTTACAAATATCACTAACTGCAAAATATACACCTGTTGATTCAACAATCCCTACTAATAACACCAAAAACATCGTTAAAATAGCCGTTAAATCAAAGGTTGGCATTCCAAAGTAAAAGAAGTGTGGAACGTGGACCCAAGCTTCATCACGAACGCCTGAAAAATCTACTTTTCCCATAAATGATGCGGCAATGGTTCCAACGATTAGACCTGCCAACACAGACACTGATCTCATAAACCCTGTTGTAAAACGATATAATAAAATAATAAGTACTAATACACCAAACCCAAGCGCTAAGTTACTTAAGCTCCCGAAATCAGCGCTTCCTTCTCCACCAGCCAAGTCTTTCATTGCTACGGGAATAAGCGTAATTCCAATAATCGTCACCACAGACCCGGTGACAAGTGGAGGGAAAAAGCGAACAAGCTTACCAAGGTATTTTGATAAAATAACAATCATAAGCCCTGCCACAATTATGGAGCCATATATGCTCGATACGCCATATGAACTTCCGATTTGAATCATTGGACCTACAGCAGTAAACGTACATCCTAGTACAACCGGTAAGCCGATACCAAAGAAACGATTTTTCCACACCTGTAATAGCGTAGCAATTCCACACATAAACAAGTCAATTGCGACCAAATAAGTTAGCTGCTGCTGCGTTAATCCAATTGCTCCACCCACAATTAATGGCACAACAATAGCTCCGCCATACATGGCTAAAACATGCTGTAATCCTAGTGATAGCACTTTTCCATTATTCATCTTAAGATGTCACTCCTTGCTTCGTAGGAACAAACGTAACCTGTCCATCTTTTAGTGATTCGATACGTGCAAGCGATTCAACTTTCACACCCGTTTCACGAACTAGGCGACCGCCATCTTGAAAAGCTTTTTCAATGACAATTCCTACGCCCCCAACATCAGCACCAGCTTTTTTAACAATATCCATTAATCCCAGTGCAGCTTGTCCGTTTGCCAGGAAGTCGTCAATAATTAATACGCGATCAATTGGCAAAATAAACTTTTCAGCAACCGAAATTTCATTTTCTTCTTTTTTAGTAAAGGAATATACTTTTGATGTAATTAATCCGTCTTGTAAAGTTAATGATTTACGCTTGCGAGCAAACACCATTTCCACATTGAGCTTCAGTGCCGCCATAATTGCTGGAGCAATACCAGATGATTCAATTGTTAAAATCTTTGTAATACCTTCTTTTTCAAATCGTTTGCCAAACTCTTCTCCAATTTCTTTCATGAGAACTGGATCCATTTGGTGATTTAAAAACGTATCAACTTTTAAAACCGTATCTGATAGTACAATACCGTCTGTTAAAATCTTTTCTTGTAATGCTTTCATCTTATAATTCCTCCAACTTCTTTTTCACAATAAAAAGCTCAAAAACATAGCTACACCCACGTATGAGTAGAGCAATGTTTTTGAGCTAACCTATAAGACGAAAGCTAAAAGTGTCACCGCTCACTCATAGTCAAACCATTTACGGTGGTTTGGTAGAAACTTACGAGCCATATTCTCGTCATTATATGAGTGCGTTATTGAGTTGTGTTTAGTATACCAATATTCTACATGTTTGAAAACCTTTTTATCGAACATTTTATATTAAAGATTCTAAAAATGTTCGTGAAAACGACAAAAGAAGATAAGGTTATTCTTATCTTCTTCGTCTTTTCTATTAAAGAGAGTATACTTCCGTGTATTTTTTTTCTAAATAATCAATTAAATAATTGACGTTTAACCCTTCTCCCGTCACGTCATGCAAGATTTCAAGCGGCTTTTTCGTTTTGCCATACTGATGAATATGGTATGTTAACCAATTTGTAATTGCTTTTACGTCACCAATTTCCAACAGCTCATCATAATCTGGTAAGTCTTTTACCATCGCATTTTTAAACTGAGCTGCGTACATATAACCAAGCGCATAGGAAGGGAAATACCCAAAGCTTCCACCTGCCCAGTGTACATCTTGAAGTACGCCTTCTCCATCATGATTTGGGCGAATGCCTAAATACTCTTCATATTTATCATTCCAGATCCCAGGAAGATCCTTCACTTCAATGTCACCATTTATTAATCCTTTTTCAATTTCATAGCGAATCATAATGTGAAGTGGGTACGTTAACTCGTCCGCTTCGATACGAATCAATGAGGGCTGTGACTGATTAATTGCCCGATAGAAGTCTTCTAATGATACGTTCTCAAACTGACCGCTTGAATAGCGTTTAATCACGTCATAGTTACGCTTCCAAAATGAAAAGTTTTTACCCACAAATTTTTCATAAAAAAGGGATTGTGACTCATGAATGCCCATTGATGTGCCTTCACAAAGCACCGTACCAACTAGATCTTCTGAAATATTTTGTTCGTATAGAGCATGACCACATTCGTGAATGGTACCAAAGATTGCCGTTCGAAAATCCTTTTCATCATATTTAGTTGTAATTCTTACATCTCCTGGATTTAAGCCTGTTGCAAACGGATGAACCGTTTCGTCTAAGCGACCAGCTTCAAAATCGTAGCCGAGCTCTTTTAAGATGGCTAAACTAAATTCACGCTGCTTATTTTTTGGAAAAGTTTCAAATAAGAAACCTGTTTCTGGCTTATTAGGTGAAGCAGCAATCTTTTGTACAAGCGGCACAATTCGATTGCGGAGCTGCCCAAACACATTGTCTAAGATTTCTACCGTCATTCCAGGTTCAAAAAGATCTAGTAAGCGGTTATATTTATTACCTTCGTATCCCCAGTACTCTACAAATTTTTGGTTGAACGCTACGATTTTCTCTAAATACGGTTGAAACATCTGAAAATCTGCTTTACCTTTCGCTTCTTCCCACACAGATTCAGCTTTAGAGGTTAAAATAACGTATTCTTTATATTCGTCAGCCGGAATTTTTTTATTAAGCTCATATTCCTTTTGACATTCTTTTACCGCTTTCTTTGTCGTATGGGATATGTAATTTTGAGCGGTATCAGTAGTCAACTGCTGAATGAATGAAGCCATTTCATTAGAAACAGATAGTTTAAACGCTTCAGAGGACAGCATGCCAATTACTTCTGAGCGCTGCTCCACTCCTTTTTTCGGTGCACCTGTGCGCAAATCCCAGTACATAACACCCATCGCTTCATGATAACTTTTGATTTTCTTCATCAATTCATGAAAATCCCGCTCTACAAGCTGAATATTTTCCTTCATAAAAAAACCTCCCCTTTTTACTTACTAGCTTACTATGCACTTATGTCATATAGTAGAGAATCGTTACATTCTCTGCTTTTAGTTTAAAGGTTTTAAACAAAAAAGGATAGCCGTCTGCATAAGACGAGCTATCCTCATATTGTTTAAACGCGAGCTTTTATCGCTGTAGGTAAATTCTTTTCAATAATGGCTTGAACCTTCTCATCCGTATTTTCCGGCATAAAAATAGTAATTAGGCCTTCATCTTCATGCGAACGAATCAATCGTCCCACGCCTTGCTTTAAACGAAGCAGCATGTAAGGCATATCCGCATCCCAAAATGCATCTGCAACCTGCTTTCGTTTTGCTTCAAAGACCGGATCATTTGGCGGATATGGAAGTGACCATAAAATAACATTTGAAAGTGATGGACCTGGGATATCAAGACCTTCCCAAAGGTGAACCGCACATAAAATCGTTTCTTCTTCACGTTGAAATTGAGAAACTAGCTTGCTAATTTCTTGATCTCCTTCAAATAAAAACGTGTATTCACTTAGCTCTTTAGATGCTTCTTTAAATAAAGCTAGCTCTTCACGTGTATTAAATAGTAGCAGGGCTCGTCCATTTGTTCTTTCAAGCTGTTTCAGCGTATAACCATATTTTTCAGCAAATGCTTCACTGCCAGCTGCTACCATTTTACAGGTAATGTCCATCTTTTCATCATAATCAAACGGAGACTCTACTGAAAATGATAAAGGTTTTCCAATCCCTAAACTGTATGCTAAATAATCAAATGATGAATTATCTGAAAGCGTCGCTGAGGTAAAAATATATGGAATCTTCTTAGAGAATACGCGCTCTTTTAATACATCTTTAACAGCTTGTGGCATAATAACGAGCGTTAGCTGCCAATCTTTTTCTTCAAGCCAGTAAATTGCATTTTCATTCTCCATAAATAGACGCATTGAATAGTCAATTTGATCTAAATACTCATCGACAATGCGAAGCGTGTATTCATCTACCGTATAGGTTTCACTTTCAAAAACAAGTTCGTTTCCAATATGCTCCAAAAGACCAAGCAGTTCTTTTCCAACCTTTTGCACACGGCTTGTACGCTCAATTTGCTTTCGATTAGATCCAACGATATCTTGACTTGCCTCACTAAGCGCATCAAAAAATAGCGAATAAACATCGATTGTATGCTCAATTTTTAATGCTAGTTCTTCACGCACATCATTTTCTAATAAACGTGTTAATAAGTTCTCAAGCGTATCTTCTTTAATACGGTACGTCAATGCCTTTTGCGCTGCAAATTCAAGCAGATGTCCCTCATCAAACACTACGCAGCTACTTTCTGGTAAGAGCGGTAGCTGACCCTCACGTTTACGAGCTTCAACAGTCCAAATATGCTCCATATAAAAGTCATGAGAGCAAATAATTAAGTCTGTCGCTTTGCGGTAGTGTTCACGTGATAGAGTTAAACCACATCGGTGGCGCTGATCACAAGAAGAACAATCTTGGAAAGAATCCCAGTTAATCTGCTGCCACTCTTCATCGGTTAGATGTGAATACTCTTTACGATCTCCATAATGATAAAACGACTGCATACCGCTATGATCATGTACAAAATCAGGTAATGTTTCGTAAATTTCTTCAATGTTTTCATTATCCGTTCGGCTTGTAACTGCATCTAGTTTCTTTAAGCAAAGGTACTGATCTTGCGATTTTGCAAGGCGAACATCCATGTTGATATCTAGGATTTTTGATAACTTTGCGATATCTCCCTCAGCCTTTACGAGCTGCTCAATCAATGTTTCATCCGCACAGGCAATAATAGCAGGCTTGCCAACATAGCGTGCGTAGCAAATCGCATACAATAGATAAACAATGGTCTTACCCGTACCTACTCCTGCTTCTGCAAAAATAACGTTTTTTTCTTTAAACGCGCGCTCAATTTGAAAGGCCATAAAGATTTGCTCGTCTCGAAGCTCCAACCCTGCATCCGGAAGGTGATCGTAAAAAACGTCCCCAATCCATTCATTTAACTTATCAAAAAAATTCTCATCTCGTCCAATTGTAAAAGGCAATCGCTCTCTCATCATTGATTAATGACTCCTTTAACTATGTAAATATAAACCTTTCAAAAGGTAAATTCATTTATTTTTTTCTGTAAATAACTAACTGAAGCAAAACTTAATTATCTAGTATTGAGAAAGGATTGTCAATATCTATTCTAGTGTCGTAAACAATAAAAAGCTCTGCAAAAGCAGAGCATAAGGTATTAGTATCATATATAAGAGCTATTCGCATTAAGAAAGTGGGCGAAAACAAGAGTCCGTGGATGAAATAAAATTTAAAGCAGCCTCATATTCAGCTTTAGCTTGCTCAAACTGATTCAAAAGATCTGGAGAAAGTTCTCCTCCTTGCTGTATATGATGATAGCTATTTTCTAACGCTTGACGAATTATTAAGAAATGCTCGTTTGGTCGGACCATTTCCAACACTCTCCTTCTCTCTATAAAAATAGTTATAAGCTTATTGTATACAGAAACCGTTTCATTTATTCATAGAAAAAATGTCAGATAGAGATGAACTTTCTTTACTGAATATGACATCTGGCGCAGTAAAATAAAGAAGATCCATCACGGTGATGGATCTTCCTTATTAGCTTTTTCAACGATAAAATACTGAAATCCATACATCAGTACAGCTTTGAAAAGAAAAATGCTGAGAAGTTGCGGCTTTTTAATCGTTCCAAATCGAAACATCTTCAGCTTCTTTGTCATAAAACAAAAAGCCAATCGGTAATTAAATTCAACAGCATATATAGGCCAAAGCGTCCGTATGTAAGCCTCATAATCCAAAAAGAGCCTGGAATGAAAGGGCCCAAAACAAGTGCCACTTCTCCTGTAAGATAGCGTAAAGGAGGCATTGGAAAGGACCACCATTTGAATTTTTTAGCTACAAAGCTTTCCATAAAAAATACACATGCTAAAACTTGAGCATGTGTATTTTAATTAGATTAATTTGTTTTGCGAGGTGGACGTGGTCCCCAATATTGATAATAGTCGGTTTTGATAAATCCGTTAAAGAGTTTACGCTTTTTAGTCGCGGGCTTGCCGTAATACTGTTCAAACTGCTCATGGGATGTAAGCATGAAAACAGACCACGTATCAAGCTTAGCAAATGCATCGCCCATTTCTGCATACATTGCTTCAACAGAAGGTCGATCACTTAAACGCTCTCCATACGGTGGGTTTCCAACAATAATCCCGTATTCCTTTGGAGTCGTGAAGTCACGCACCTGCATTTGTTTAAATTGGATCAAGTCTCCGAGACCAGCTTCAAATGCGTTTTGCTGCGCTACTTTTATCATACGGTGATCGATATCATGGCCAGCGATATCTAAATCTTGATCATAGTTTGCTAATTCCTCTGCCTCATCACGTGCTTTATCCCAAATCTCTTGAGACATCCAAGGCCACTCTTCTGAAATAAAGTCACGATTGAAGCCAGGTGCAATATTTTGACCAATTAGAGCTGCTTCAATCGCAATCGTTCCTGAACCACAAAATGCATCAACAAACGGTCGATCAGGATTCCAAGGCGTCAGCATAACCAGTGCTGCAGCTAACGTTTCTTTTAACGGTGCCTCACCTTGTCCAACGCGGTAACCGCGCTTGTGCAAACCTGCTCCACTCGTATCGATTGTGATTGTTGCAATATCTTTTAACAGCGCTACTTCAATTTTAAACGTCGCGCCTTTTTCTTCAAGCCAGCCTGTTGTGATATTATGATGCTTTTTCATTTTATCAACAATGGCTTTTTTCACGATACTTTGGCAATCAGATACGCTAAACAGCTTCGATTTCACTGATTTACCCGACACAGGGAACTGAGCATCTACGGGTAAATAGCGTCCCCAATCAAGCGCTTTTGTTTTTTCAAATAATTCATCAAATGTACGCGCTTTAAATTGACCAACTTCAATTTTCACGCGGTCTGCTGTGCGCAGCCATAGATTTGCTCTCGCAATTGCTAGCTCATCGCCTTCGAAGATTACTTTTCCATTATCTACTTCACATTCATAGCCTAATGCACGAACCTCTTTTGCTACAAGTGATTCAATTCCCATTGCAGCGGTTGCAATAATTTTATATTTTGTCATTTTTCAACCTCATTTTACTGTCTAATAATGAATACTACGTGTAAAAGTACCATATCCACTTGCGGTAGTCAAAAGCTTTCAAAAAGAAAATGCTTAAACTCACTAAAAAAGGCTCACATATGTGAGCCTCAAAATAAGCGCAATCGTTTGCACTAACCTTTGTTATCAAACAAAATAAACACGCGTTTCATATGGCCGTAATGTAAACTCTTGAACCGTCTCTTCTGTTGCTACTTGATAATTGTGAATAAGCAGCTCTTCTTCATTAGTTTTTACTTCTTTTGGCAACTTAAACTCTTGCTCTTTAGAAGATACGTTGCAAATAATAATTGCTTTTTTATCATCTAGCGTACGCGTATATGCATAAATTGCTGGATGATTTTCTAGCAACAAGTCATACGTTCCGTAGACAAATACTTCATGCTGTTTACGTAACGTTATAAGCTTCTTGTAAAAATTTAAAATCGATTCCTCGTCTGACAGCTGCTGCTCCACGTTAATGTCAACATAGTTTGGATTCACTTTCATCCAAGGTGTTCCTGTTGAAAAACCAGCATTTTTCGTACGATCCCACTGCATCGGTGTACGTGAATTATCACGACCTGTTTCCCAAATCACTTTCATGATTTCTTCATGACTCTGACCTTTTTCACGTTGAATACGATAGTAATTCACCATACCGACATCATTATAATCTTCAATGCTGTTAAACTTTACGTTTGTCATTCCTAACTCTTGGCCCTGATAGATAAAAGGTGTGCCCTGCATTAAGAAATAAAGTGCAGCTAAGCATTTTGCGCTTTCTTCACGGTATTTCATACTACCGAATTTATTAATAGAACGAATATGGTCGTGGTTCTCAAGATAAAGTGCATTCCAACCACCAATTTGAGCTAAGCCTTTTTGCCAATTCGTTAAAATTGTTTTGAACTCAACTAAATCCAGAGGTTCACTTTCCCCTTTGTCCCACAGTCCCATATGTTCAAATTGAAAAATCATATCGAATTTACCGTTTTTAGCGCCTACCCATTCGTCAGCATCGTCCCACGTAACGCCATTTGCTTCACCAACTGTCATAATATCGTATTTAGCAAATGTCTCTTCTTTTAATTCTGATAAATGCTCTTGAATACCAGGACGATTCATATGGCCCTCAAACGAAGGTACATAATCTAACCCTTCTGGATTTGGTAGGTCTGGAAAACCAGGCACTTTTTTAATATGTGAAATAGCATCTACTCGGAATCCATCAATTCCTTTATCCAACCACCAATTCACCATATTATATAGCTCTTGTCGAACCGCTTTGTTTTCCCAATTTAGGTCGGGCTGTTTCTTTGAAAACACGTGCAAATAATATTCTTTCGTCTCGTCATCAAACTCCCAAGCAGAACCATTGAAAATGGACTCCCAATTGTTTGGTTCATTGCCATCATTACCTTCATGCCAAATGTAATAGTCACGATACGGATTATCTTTTGAAGAACGCGCTTCAACAAACCAAGGATGCTCATCAGATGTATGATTAATAACTAAGTCCATAATTAATTTCATATCTCGTTTATGAACTTCCTCTAACAGTTCATCAAAATCTGCCATGGTACCAAAATCACTCATAATATCTTGATAGTCACTAATATCATAACCATTATCGTCATTTGGTGATTGATAAATTGGACAAATCCAAATAACATCAATCCCGAGATCTTTTAAATAATCAAGCTTTGAAATGACGCCCTGAATATCACCAATTCCATCTCCGTTTGAATCTTTAAAGCTACGTGGATAGATTTGATACGCTACGGCTTCCTTCCACCATTTCTTTTCCATTTGTTCAACTCCTCACAACATTCCCTACAAGTAAGCGCTAGCATATAAAGCGCTACCATCATTTTATACTGAAATGCAATAAAAAAACAGCTATTTTATAAAAAAAAGAAGCGAAGGTTTCAAGAAGACCTTCGCTTTTATTTAATTAACTTATGTTGAAAAGCATAGATAACCGCTTGCGTACGATCTTGCACATCGAGCTTGCTTAGTAAATTGCTCACATGAGTTTTAACCGTTTTTAAAGCAATGAATAGCTCATCGGCAATTTCTTGATTTGTTTTACCCTGTGCCATAAGCAAAAGGATTTCCATTTCACGTCCTGTCAACAGCTCGTGCGGAGAAGATGGGCGACGCATTCTCGTCATCATTTTCCCGGTGACCTCCGGCTCAAGCACAGCTTCTCCTGCATATGTAGCGCGAATAGCTTCCGCAATTTTGCTTGCTTTAGACGTTTTTAACAGGTAGCTGGATGCTCCTGCCTCAAGTGCTGGATACACTTTTTCATCATCTAAAAAGCTCGTCACAATAATGATTTTGGCTTCACTCCAATGGTCAACAATGTGTTTTGTTGCTTCAATACCATCCATACCATCCATGACCAAATCCATTAAAATGATATCCGGACGGTGCTTTAGCGCTTTTTCTACCGCTTGCTGACCGTTAGCAGCTTCGTCGACGACGTGAATATCTGCCTGAGCAGATAAATACGCTGAAACGCCTATTCGTACCATTTCATGATCATCAACTAACAATACGTTAATCATGAGCAACTCTCCTTTCTTCAGTCTATTCGTTATGAATGAGCGGGACCTTTACTTCTAACTTCGTCCCGTGATTTGGCAAACTAACAATTTTTAAGGTAGCTCCTACTTCAACAGCTCGCTCATGCATATTTTGCAATCCATAAGAGCCTAATTTTTCCATTTCCACATCAAAACCGATACCATCGTCTTCAATACGTAGAATAACTAAGCTGTCACGCTGAACGAGCAGTACCTTCAGCATGGATGCTTTAGAATGCCTCAGTGCATTGGAAACAGATTCTTGAGCAATTCGAAATAGATGGTCTTCTACTCCTTTATCTAGTAAAAACTCTTCTACATTCCACTTAAGCTCCATCGGAACTTTTTGAGCAAGTTCTAATAAAAGTTCTGTAATGCCCTCTTGCAACGATTTTCCTTTTAATGCAGCTGGTCGCAAATGTAGTAGCAGTGCCCTCATTTCTAACTGCGATTGATTAATCATTTCTTCTACCATTTTTAACTGCTGGCTTTTCGGAGAATCTTCATCCGTTGATTCTGTTAAAGCTGACATGAGCATGGATGCGGCAAACAGTTGCTGACTCACAGAATCATGAAGCTCACGAGCTAATCGATTTCGCTCTTGCACAATGACTTCTTGAACTCGCTTTTGCTGATCTTCCACTTTTTCATTAACCATTTTTTGCGATTGTTCAACCTGCTGGCTCATTAAGCGTTGAACTTCTTTTACATTAGATAAAATACCTTCTACTTCTTGAACCGTTGTTTTATCATTTCGATCTTGATATTGACGGTTTTTCATCTCACGCAATCGATTCTCAATCACTTCAAGCTGTTGCCTCCAAAGCAATCCAGAAACGCCTCCAAAAATTGCTCCTATCGTTAGACTACTCGTGATGGAGAAAAGAATAAAAGGAACGTCAAACACTTCTCGTTCCCATAGCTCTGTAAACCGTTGGATAGGAAACGCCATAAACACGCTAATTATCATTGTAATAAACGTTGTAAAGGCTATCGTGATTCCCCATAGTAACTGGCGCTGAATAACGCTCATATTCGCTTCACCTCTAAACTTCCAACGCCCATTGAAATCATTACTTTTATTTTTTGTGATGCCTCATCAAATTCTGGCGTTTTCATATACACGTTTTGAAGTGGCGCAAAAGATTGCGCATGATCAAAGATTGTAACTGCTCCAGCCATAGAAGAATGATTAACCGAAATTTCTGTTTCGTATGGAATAAAAATGGTCACGTTACCCGCTAGTTGTCGAATAAAAATAACCGATTCACCCTTTGGAAGCACGGTGTAGCTAAGATCAATTACCACATCGCTCCACACATTTTGAATATTAATGTCACTCCATTCGTAAACGGTTTCGTCTGTTCGCTGTCGCGATATAAATGAATTTTTCAACAGCTGCCTTTGCGCTCGCAGGGATTCTCGACTTTCTGTTAAAGGCGTAATATATACCGGTTCTTTTTTAGACTTAACAAAATGAAATAAATAATAGAAAAAAATTGCAATGACCAAAAACTGAAATGCGACTGTATTAACTAAATTTAAAATCGCACCAATGATTCCTATCCAAAATAAGATTTTACCTGAGCGCCTTGGTAGACGTTTTCGCCCTATATAGATAAAAGCACCAGCAACGAGGAGTGCAAAAATAAACCCGCTATGAAAAAAGACAACTTCAACAAATAAAATAAATAGAGCTGTAATGATTATTAGATTGAAGTATCCATTGTCTACAATTCTTTTCATGCCGTTCTCCTCCTTTCGCTTTGCAGGCATTTCCTCTTGATGAAAAAGGCGTAGCTACTACTACGCCCTTTTTAGAATATCACGTTTTGTCTATGAAATTACATTTTTTCATCCTAATTAACCTTATTTTGCTTCTTTTTGTAAAGCTGCAATTTTGCTGTCAATTGTTTGACGATAATAATCGGTATTAATTTGATTTTCTAATTGATCAATATAGTTTTCGATATCCGAAAACTTAGAATATTCACTTGATGCTAGTTCATCATTGTTTAAAACAGTGTTCATTCGATGATTTGCTCGCGCAACGTTTTCACGCCCCATCAGTTCCATTCGGCGAATATGCATATCCTTCAGCTTGTGCTTCATTTCTTCATATTTACGCTCTAATTCATCAAGCTGCTTGGTGACGTGCTGAACCGATATGTTCAAGCGTTCTGTACGCTCTTCATATTGAGCATGCTCTTTTTGAACAAATTCATACAGCTCATTTTCTTGAGCTTGCAGAGCTACTTCCGCTTGCTGCTGGCGCTTTTCTTTCATTGCCGATGCTAGCTTATATTCACGCACAAGCTGTTCTTTTAATAGGTGCTGACGTTCCACCAACTTTCGAACTCGTTCTGTTTCTTCTTCGCATTGGCGCAAATAGTAATTCAAAGCTGCAATTGGGTTTTTTTGTTGCTTTTGGTCAAGCATATTGTGCAAGTCCGATGAGATTGATTCTTTCATACGTGTAAAAATATTTTTCATAACGTTCACTCCTTAATAAGATTGTTTATTTAATTCTGTCCATTGGTTTTCAAAGTTTTGAAATGGATCCTCTGTTTTAATTTCTTTCACGTCATTATCGTTCCACTTGGTGTATACAAAGTAAAGCGCAATGGCTGCTAAGATACCGAAAAATGCTGGTACGTTAGCAATCATGCTCAAGATAACAATCACACCAAGTACTGCAAAAGCTGCTTTCTTAAATGAAGATGTTGCTTTTACTACCTGCTTCCATACACCATATAAAATGACAAGCCCTAGTAGCATTAGCATCATCGGTCCTAAATTAGCAATAAGCACAACCGCTGCTATTAGGCCCAGAATAAATAGTCCAAATTTTTTCATCATGTTGCCTCCTTTCTTTTTCTATTCTCATCTTACCTACAATTCTTTCTTTCCAAAACGAGCTTAAGCTTGATTTCCATCTAAGACCTGAGGCTTAGTACAGAAAAAAGCACACAAAAAAAGCTCTTCATGATATGAAGAGCTGGTGCGAATATATTTGGTTAACAACTAATGTCGACTGCTGTTCAATAGCGTTCTGTAAGCCATGTTTTGTTCCTTTGTACTACAAGCGGCTAGCTACCTCGTACTCCGGTGGTAATTATCTATCTACAAAATGCGTGCATTTTGTCCTTCCCTCTGTTCAATTCCTTTGGGAAAGTTCCCCTACCATTATTTGGGTTTCTCGCTCGTGGGGTTTACCTCGTTCCACTCTCATTATTTCTAATGAGACTTCGTCACTGTGGCACTTTCAGAGTATTCAAACCATATCCTAAGACTTAGGCTTTTTCCCCGCCGTTAGCAGTTACGCTACCCTAGCTTATGACTTCACTAGGCACGAACACTACAAGCATCTCAGCCTGTGCGAGCATGGACTTTCCTCTACATCTTCAAAGAGATGCAGCAATTACCCAAACGCTATTGATTACGACCTTTCTAATTATAATAAAAATAGGAGTTAATTGCAACTCCTATTTTTATTCTTCATCATTCGTATAGCTTGCTACCAAATACATGCTTTTCAAGATTAGACAAACGTTTTAAAATATCAAAGTTTGTCGTACCAGCCTGCTGCTGTGCTGGTGGCGGCGTATAAGACGGTGCCGTTGTAGATTGTGGACGTTTTGATAACTCTTCCACTTGCTTTTTTAAGCGTAAATTTTCTGCCTGTAGTAACTCGATTTCTTCATGAAACGCTTCATAATCTTTAATAATGGAGTCTAAATATTTATCGACTTCCTCTTGATTATAGCCTCTCATTCCTGTTTTGAACTCTTTTTCCAAAATTTCTTTTGCTGTTAAACGAATTTTATCAGCTAACATTTCAATCACCTCGAATACAATAAACCTCTTGTTTATTATAAACCATTTTTTCAGAAATAGCTCAACTTGTCAATTTATCTTGCAAAATGTTTTTCAATATTGTTTAAAAAGATGAAAACTTCTCCTCTTCAACTATATCTTGTAAATCATAGGATGTAATGGTGATAATCGGGTATTCACTCTTTTCAGCCTTATCTTGGGCTACTTTTAGCATAAATTTTGGGCTACCCTCATGCTCTTCATCATATACAAGGCAAATCCCATCGCTTTTTTCAATTAAAAATTGATTTTTCAAGCGGAACTGATTAGGACTTTCATACTTCTTTTTTGTAATGCTATCCACAAAATCAGCTTGGCTCACGATAAATTCATAAAGTTCTTTATTCGCTTCGTTCCACTTCTCTTCCTGATCTAAAAAAGGGGTTAATACACCAAGCTGTAGCTGGGGGTATTCCAGCTGCAGGTCAAATATCACTTCAGCAGCCCACAATTCTACACCGAGCTGGCCACTGATTAGGACCCATTCAAGCCCTTCTTCAATGAGCGGTACTAAACGCTTCATTACTGCTTTTTTTATGTATGAAATACCAGGGTGCTGATCATTAAAAATCCCTAATTCAAATGGTTTATACCCTGAAATTGTCAGCACTTTCATCGTGTAAGCACTCCTTTAAATATAAGAATAGGAACTGAAATATTCAGCTCCTATCAATTGATTTATTTCTTATTAAAATCTTCTTTTTGCACCTGGATATCCTGGCATCATGCCGTTTTCCATCGCTCCTGCTACTTGATTGCCTTGACCTGGCATCATACCTGGCATCATACCTGGCATTTGAGCACCAGCCACTTGGTTGGGCATTCCTGGAGACATTGCCCCACCTACTTGTGTAGGAAATTGTTGTGCACCACCAAAGAACTGTTGGCTTGTTTGTTGATTTACAACAGATTGTGTTTGTGGAAAATAGTGTACATGTTTAAAATTCGTTTGATTCACTAGCGTGTTATGGCTTGGGTGAATATGAGGTACAACTACCTCCTGATTGTTAAACTGTGTACAACATTTTGTTGGGTGCACGATTGGTGGCATGCACTTTACTGGTCTTGGATACATGATGTTTTCCCCTTTCACTGTTTAGTTATTACATTACTACAGTATGTGATAAGGGGTGTACATGTACTAATGTAAACACCTATTTTCTAAAACTACATCAAAGAAAAGTACGTGTTTTTCATGCTACTAAAAATAATTACCGTCAAACAAATAATTGCGAAAAATGATACCAAAATGACATTTTTCATATTACTTCTCTCCATCTCACCAAAGTTCTATATTTTTGATATAAATTGCTAAAACAGCAATACAATGTCTTATTTTATCAACGACTGAAAAATAGAACAATATTTAAAATAGAGAAAACTAAAATTTAACAATTTTGAATTTTCAGTAATGAATTAACAATCATTATAAGTGAGATGTATACATTTTATCTTTATATCTAACCCGATTAATCCGCTTGTATAGAGCTTCTAGTTTATCATTTTCAATGAACGTTTGACTTTCTTCCGTCAGCTGTAAGGCTTTTTCTGCATAAAATACCCCACGCTCATAGTTTTTAAACTTATGTTCATATAATTTAGCAAGCTCAACGGCTGCTTCAGTTTGAAGAAGTATTGGCGCGTTGGAAACAACATATAAAAACAGCTCTTCTGCCTTTTTAAATTGCTTGTTACGCTTATGCTCAAAAGCAATAGCTCGGATCGCTTGATACTCTTCATCACTTTTTGCATTAGCCACATCTTCATACAATGCTAACGCCTCTTGTTTTTCACCGAGCTGTTCGTACCAACGAGCGACTTCAAATTTCTCTTTCAACGTAGCTTTATGCTCAGAGAGAAGTTGCTTTGACAGGTGAATATAGAGCGTAATTAAAGAGAGGATATCTGATTCATTATGATCCATTACTTCAAATAACCCTTGAGGATTTTTGCTTTCTATGAAATCAAAATAAATCATTGGTGCTAAAAACCCTGGGACATCATTAACACGTTCAACCCCCAGCACCTCTTTTTCAACATTTGCAAGCTTAACAGAATCCATTTTATGTTTCCAAAGCCTTCTTGAAGCGTGTAGTAAATCAAAATGCCCAAACTTAGGAAGTTTCGGTAAATGGTCTCTTAATAACGTGTGTCTTGTTTTTACATGAGGCCAATCAAAAGACTTTCCGTTATAAGTGACGAGCGTTGTATAATCAACGGCTTTTAAAAAGCTTTCGTAAAACGCAACTTCACCGCTTGGCTCGGTTAACACATGCTGCCTAAATATCACTTCATCTTCTATCACCTGTGCATAGCCCAGTAAAAAGATAGTCGTTCCTGTTCCCGTACTCAACCCCGTCGTTTCTGTATCGAAGAAAAACAAATCCGACATTTTATGCCCTTTTGCAGAAAGTGGATGTGATAGGGGAGACTTATTCCATGCTTCTATCACTTTCTGTAGTTCTGAAAATGCATAATGTCCGTGACGATAGCCAATTGGATAGCGCACTTCACGAATCATGCAGTAGTTATCCTCGCTAAAATAAGGCTTAGCAAATTTTTCATTCCACTGCTGTTCATAGGCTATTCGTTGATGATTAACCGGTTCACTTTTTAAAACAGGCACTTTCTCTTCCACATGCAAATGCTTTTTCATTCGATTAAGCTTATTTTTCAACGACATTTCTTGCACCTACCTTGCTAATAATAGCTGAAGCAGTGAGAGCGCATCCTGTTTAGCATGTTCACCTTGCCCCTCTAATCCAATACAGGATGGACAGCCGCTTTCACAATGACAAGTAGCAATAAGCTGCTGCGCTTCTTCTAACACTTCTTTCATTTGTTCGTATACTTTATCACTCAGTCCAATTCCACCAGGGTATCGATCATATAAAAAGATGGTTGGCTCTTCATTATGAACGGCTTTCACTTGCGGAACAACATGTAAATCAGAAGGGTCACACATCACCATTAACGGTGCAATTGACTGAATGGTAGTAGCAACTGATAATAGAGCCTGTTCTAATCGTTCTTCTGACTCTTGGAATACTTCTTTTGAAAAACTAAGCCAAACTGCATTGGTATGCAGCTCTTCCTCAGGCAAATGAATTGGACCTGACCCAATGTTTTCATGCGTCTCAAATTTAATCTTCTTAAAAATAGTAGCCATCGCGCTTACCATTACATCTCCGTATCCCATCGTATAAGAAGGTGCTTTCGTTTCTTTATCGGCTTCCAACACTTTTAAGTTAACGGCTAAATTGGCGTCTGTAAAATAATCAGCGGTGACTTCACGTACGTATGCTTTTTTTTCATCCCAATCTAAATACTCAACTTGATATTGAATACCTTGATGTAAATAAATAGCTTCATCATGTAAAAGCGTCATGGCACTGAAACGGTCCATCTCTCCGATGACCTTTACGTTGGCGACGTCTGACTGATCAATAATAACGACATTTTCTTGTGAAGCAGATCTCAAACTGATATTGTGAGCTGGAAATGAATCGTTCATCCAATACCACTTATCACCGCTTAGGTGAATCACGCGCTCTTCTCCTAAAAACTCCAATACATCTTCAATATCCACACCGTCAAACGTTTCTCCTTGCTTAAAGGGCAGTTCATAGGAGGCACACTTTAAATGATCCACTAAGATCACTAAGTTATCAGGATTAATGCGTGCCCTTTCAGGGTTACGACTGAAGAAATATTCAGGGTTTTGAATCATATATTGATCCAGCGGGCTCGAACTAGCAACCATCACAATAACGGCTTCTCCGTGTCTGCGCCCTGCACGTCCAGCTTGTTGCCAAGCACTTGCAACTGTTCCAGGATAACCTGTCATCACACATACTTGCAGCTGCCCAATATCTACTCCAAGCTCTAGTGCATTTGTGCTGACGACCCCATAAATTTCTCCTCTACGCAGTCCCTTTTCAATTTCACGTCTCTGCTTAGGTAAGTATCCCCCCCGGTACCCTTGAATCGATTTACCTTTCAGCTGATTTTTTACAAGCTCTTGTAAATACGTTAAGATAATTTCAACCCGAACGCGACTTCGAGCAAAAACGATTGTTTGGATTTTATTCTTCAAAAACTCTCCTGCGATGTTACGAACCTCCAGCGTAGCGCTTCTCCTAATATTTAGTGGCTTATTTACGACGGGTGGGTTGTAAAAGATAAAATGTTTTTTTCCACTCGGTGCTCCGTTATTATCGACAAGCTCCACCTGCTCTCCTAAAAGATGCTCTGCAAGCTCTTTTGGATTGGCAATTGTAGCGGACGTACATATAAACACTGGGTTACTGCCATAATAGCGGCATATTCGCTTCAAGCGTCGAATAACGTTTGCTACGTGGCTTCCGAATACGCCTCGATACGTATGAAGCTCATCAATAACGATATACTTTAAATTCTCAAACAACGATACCCATTTTGTATGATGAGGCAAAATAGCAGAGTGAAGCATATCAGGATTTGTAATGACAACATGACCCGCTTTGCGCACCTTTTGACGAATATTAGCTGGCGTGTCTCCATCGTATGTGTAGCTGTTAATTGAAACGTCCATTTCTTCAATCAGTTCATTTAGCTCCGTCTTTTGGTCTTGTGCAAGAGCTTTTGTTGGAAACAAATATAGCGCACGGGACTGCTCATTTTCCATGATACTTTGAAGGACAGGAAGGTTGTAACAAAGCGTCTTTCCTGAAGCAGTAGGCGTAACGGCAACTACATTTTTCTTCTCATACGCATATGTAAAAGCTGTAGCTTGATGCGTATAAAGCGATAGAATTCCTCTCTTCTCTAATCCCGCACGTATTTTCTCATGAATTTGTGAAGGAAAAGGACTTGTTTTTGCTTCTTTTTCTTCAATTGTATGCCAATGAACGATGTTGGATTTAAACTGTTCATTCGTTTGCAACACGTTCATTACTTCTTGTAAATTTTTACGTATTTTCATCTTCATCACCTAGCTTTATTTTAACGAATTTAAGGCTTGTTTCAAATCATTAGTTTTTGTATGTTTTTTCAAAAAAGGGACATCGTAACAACTAGGAGGTGGACAACATGGGAAATCCTTATTTATGTCCAAGCTGTAAAACAAACCGAACGCGCTTTAATATCATTGAGCAAAAAGCTACGGCAGTCAAATTAGATCCTCGCTCTGGTGACGTTGTAACAGAATATACCAATGATTCACTAGATGCTTTCCATGCGCCATACCGTGGCCCAGAACGCCGCATTCAGTGCGCAGCATGTGGTTTAATTGAAGATGAATATACATTTGTAAAACACGCTGAAAGCAAGCAACTATCATAAAAAATACCGCCATAGAGGAATGGCGGTATTTTATTACTTTTATAAAACTGCTTCAATAGCCTTTTTTATTTCCATAGACGGACGCTCGCACGCAAAATCTTTACATACATAAATGGTCGACTCACCTCTTTGGTCATAGCTCTCTAGGAAATCAGCATGTGGCATCAGTTCGTTTTTATTCCCAACCAACCATACAACTTCTGGTATAAATGACGTCTTCAAAAGCTGTATTTCTTCTACTTTACCTTTAGTTAACACAACCATTTCTTTTATCCCGATTGCTTGTTCAAGCCGCGCTTGTAAAAACTGCGTATGGCTACTGGCTTGCATTCGAATAAGTGAATAAAACGTTCGCTCCATCTTTTCAACCATTTGTAATAACTTTTCGTTTCCTGTTCGGTGACCTAAACGTAAAAGCTGGCAAACGGCGACGCTATTACCGGATGGGAGAGCACCATCGTACACTTCTTTTTCACGCACAAGCAGTTGCTCTGCATCACTTCCAGTAAAGAAAAACCCGCCTTTGTCTTCATCCCAAAATAATGAAGTCATATTCTCTGCAAGTGCTTTCGCCTTCGTAAGATAATCTACTTTGAGTGTCGCATCGTAAAGATCGTTATAAGCCCATAATAAAAACGCATAGTCATCAATTAAACCTTTTTCCTTTACTTCTCCTTCACGATAGCGAACCATTAAGCGCTCCGTCTCGTACATATTTTCGTGGATAAAAAGCGCAGCCTGCTCAGCTAGCTCTGTAAATGTTTCATTTTGCAATGTCCGACCCGCTTTTGCTAATGCGCTTATAATCAAGCCATTCCAAGATGTTAAAATCTTATCATCAACGTGAGGGTATATGCGTTTTTGACGCTCTTTTAACAGTTTTTCATTGCATTTTTTTAGCTTAGTTTCCGTTTCTTCAACGGATTGTTTACTGCGCTTGGCTAGCTCTTCTATTTCCGTTGGAATTAAATGAAGGTGGTTCTTGCCTTCAAAGTTCCCTTCTTCCGTAATGCTATATGCACTGCAGACAAACTCGGCTTCCTCTTCAGTGAAAAGGTTTGTTATTTCTTCTTTTGACCATACGTAATAGGTTCCTTCTGCTCCTTCTGAGTCAGCGTCAATCGCTGAATAGAATGCACCCGTTTGACTATCTCTCATTTCACGAATTAAAAATGTGATACTCTCTTCAATTATTTCACGATAGCGCTGTTTCTTCGTCATTTGATATGCTTCAATATAAGCATGTAGCAACAGCCCTTGGTCATAGAGCATTTTTTCAAAGTGCGGAATCATCCATTGTTGATCTGTTGAATACCTCGCAAATCCACCACCAATTTGATCATAGAGACCGCTTGAGGCTAACGAATCAAGCGTTTTTTCAACCATTAACAGCGCCGTATCATTATTGGTTAATCGATGATATCGAAGCAAAAATGTCAGCGTATGCGGCATTGGAAATTTCGGTGATTGCCCAAATCCTCCATACACTGGATCAAATTGACCAACGAGCTGCTGAAATGCTTGATGAAGGGTGGCTTCATCAAGTGTGCTGTCTGAAGGAATATGTACAGAAGCTTTTAAACCTTTTACAACCTGCTCTCCTACCTTTTCAACAAAGGACCGCTCATGCAGAAACTTTTCAGCGAGCTGTGGTAGCGCATCCATCATACCTGGTCTATTATAAGCGCTATTCTTTGGGAAATAGGTACCCGCATAAAACGGTTTTTGGTCAGGTGTTAAAAAGACGTTTAAAGGCCAACCTCCGTGATTGGTCATCATTTGGCATACGCGCATGTAAATGGAATCGATATCTGGTCGCTCTTCACGGTCTACTTTAATTGCAATAAAGTGTCTATTTAATAAATCTGCGACTTCTTCATCTTCAAAGCTTTCTTTTTCCATCACGTGGCACCAATGACAAGTGCTATATCCAATTGATACAAATACAGGCTTATTTTCACGCCTGGCTTTTTCAAAGGCTTCTTCTCCCCACGGATACCAATTAACTGGGTTATGTGCGTGCTGTAGCAGATAAGGAGATTTCTCATGAATCAGTGCGTTAGTATATTTTTGCATCTTTACACCTTCTTTCTATAGTGATAGTTTACCGCCTTCTATTACTTTCTCCAAATGAACTAGGGTTAGCTCATCATTTATTTTTGTAGTTCTTATCACGACAAAGCCTTTCTTTTGATAAAGACAAATAGCTGGCATATTCTTTGAAGCCGTTGAAACAGATATCTTAGTAGCTGAATAGTTTTTTTCTACAAAGGCTAGTAATTTTTGAGCAATTCCTTGTTTAAAATGCGCAGGATCAATAAACAACCGGTAAATATCTAACTCTTTCCCCAGCACTTTAAACGAAATAACGCCGGCTAACGTGTCTTCTATGTAGTATCCCAAAAATATCTCTTTAGATTGTTGTAGGTGGAGGAGCGTTTCTTGCAAAGGTGGAATCTGACGACTATGAATAATTGATGCTTCAACTTCGTATGATCGTTTTTGTAAAGCTAAAATGGCTTTTGCTTGCTGATTATTTAGCACACTATTTTCTTTAATCATTTATTCCTCCATCTGTTTGTCTTCTTTACTTTTCTATCATTATAACTTATCTGGTTCTTAACGTTAAAAAAATAAAGTGATTCTGTTCTAAATAGCCGTGCTTGTTGATATGTATAAAAGGACAAAACAACTAGTCTACACACCAAAGGAGAGAAATTAAATGAATAGTAGCTTTTTCAACTTCGACAAGATGTTAACACCTTCTATCATTAAAATTGTCTTCATTATTGTCTCTGTCTTAACCATTCTATTAGGTTTTGGATTTATTGTAAGTGGAATTAATAGCATGTATGGTGGTGGTTCCCTTGTCTTTTTAGGCCTAGCATTAATTGTGGTGGGGCCACTATTTACGCGCATTTACTGTGAAACCCTAATTGTTGTATTTAAAATGCATGAAGCTCTTCATAAAATGGCAGAAATAAAGAATCAAGAATAAAAAAAAGCGATGCGGTTTAAACCGCATCGCTTTTTCATCATTGTACTGCTTTTTCAATTTCTTTCGCCATCTCAGCTACTGAAAGTAGTCCCCCACCTGATAAGTACCAGTAGTTCGGATCTAAATAAACAATGTTTCCTTCTTTATAAGCTTTTGTTTTTTTGATTAGCTCGTTTTCTAGCGCTTGCTTAGCAGATGATTCCCCACCTACAACTGCGCTACGATCCACTACAAACAAGTAATCAGGATTCTTCTCTACAATGTATTCAAACGACACGCCTTGACCATGCGTGGAAGCTTCGATACCAGCATCAACTGGCGTAATTCCTAGTTCATCATGAATGATACCAAAGCGTGAGCCTGGTCCATATGCGCTTACTTTTCCTTCGTTAACAAGAACAATTAAACCATTTTTCTTTGAAGCTTGAGCTTCTTCTTTCACAGTTGCCATTGTTTTTTCAACAGCCGCTACCTCTTTTTCTACCTCTGCTTCTTTGCCAAAGATTTCGCCTAACGTTTGTGCATTTTTCTTAAATGAAGTCATATAGTTCTCTGTGTCTAAACCCATATGAATTGTCGGTGCAATCTTTGTAAACTCGTCGTATTGATCAGCTTGACGCCCTGAAATAATGATTAAATCTGGATTGATTTCGCTGATTTTTTCAAAGTCAGATTCTTTTAATCCTCCTACATTTTCATACTTCTTATCTTCATATTTTGATAGATAAGAAGGCATGCTATCCTGCGGAACACCGGTTACGTTGATTCCTAATTTGTCCATAGAATCTAATGTACCAAAATCAAAGACTACTACCTTATCTGGATTTTTATCTACTTTTGTTTCTCCTAATTCATGCTGAACCGTGATTGTTTCTTCCTTTTTCGTTTCTTTCTTTTCATTGTCTGCAGTCGTGCTACCTTCATTTGATCCGCAAGCTGCAACTATAACTGCAAGCAACGCTGCTAGAAATACCATATATAACTTCTTCATCTAACTTCCATCCTTTTCGCTGTATTTAAAATATATGTGAATTACTCTAATCATAAGCTGCTATTTTCGCACTTCATGTAAAGGGCCCCGCGCTAAACAACCTCTTAATGGATTAAAATAACAATCACCTTGATCTAAGCTGAAAAATAAACGCCTATCTTGTTTCCATCAATTGTTTGAATAGGAATATGCATATCATAGACGTCTAAAAGAACATCTTCTTTAATAATTTCAGAAGTTGCTCCATGCTTAATGAGTTGTCCATTCTTTAAAGCAACAATATAATCTGAATAGCATGAGGCAAAATTAATGTCGTGAATGACAATAATAATCGTTTTCCCTAGCTCATCCACAAGCCTTCTTAAAACCTTCATGATTTGAACAGAATGCTTCATATCTAAATTATTTAAAGGTTCATCAAGTAAGATATAATCCGTATTTTGAGCTAAGACCATTGCAATATATGCTCGTTGCCTCTGCCCACCGCTTAGCTCATCAATATACTTATGCTGCATATCTTCAAGCTCCATATATGCAATCGCTTCATCTATATAAGCTATATCTTCTTTCTTTAACTTTCCTTGTGAATAAGGAAACCTACCAAATGATACGAGTTCTCGAATCGTAAGTCGCATCGTTAAATGGTTTGTTTGTTTTAAGATTGAAATTTTCTTTGCTAATTCGTTGCTTTTTGAGTTCATCACATCGTGACCTTCTAATAGAATCTCACCTTCATCTCTCTTTAAGATGCGACTAATCATAGATAGCAGCGTACTTTTTCCTGCTCCATTCGGTCCGATGAATGACGTAATCTTTCCCTTTTGAATTTGAACAGATACATCATCTATTACTTTTTTGTTTCCGTACTTTTTTGTCACGCCGTTAACAGTAATCATGTTCTACTCCCCTTCAATAAAAGATAAAGAAAATACACGCCACCAATAAAGTTAATAATGACGCTGAGCGTTGTTGAAAACGTGAAGACGCGTTCAACTACTAGTAAGCCACCTACTAAAGAGAAAATACTAATGATAATAGAGCCACTTAGAAGATACGTGTGGCGATACGTTTTAAATACTTCGTGCGCTACGTTAACAACCAGCAAGCCTAAGAAAGTAATGGGTCCAACCAATGCTGTTGCAATAGAAATAAAGATAGCAATTAACACAAGAAGCTTTTTTGTCACTGCATCATAGTCAATTCCAAGGTTAATGGCTTCTTCTCTCCCAAGTGATAAAACGTCTAAATATTTAACATACCGAGACCCATATACGCTTAGTATGATAATTAATAAGAAAGATAGAAAAAGCAGTTCTGTCTGAACATTATTAAAGCTCGCAAACATTCGATCTTGTACCATTAGAAATTCATTCGGATCAATTAATACTTGCATGAAGGAAGAGACACTTTGGAAAAACGTTCCAAAAATCAACCCGACTAACAGTAAAAAATAAATGTTACTTTTTCCTTCTTTTTTAAACAACATTTGATAGAGAAGCATGGCAAACAAAACCATCCCTACAATGGAAATTGCAAAGTTTATATTTTTATTCACCGTCACAATATTCATTGAACCGAATAGAAAAATAAGAATGGTCTGAATAAGCATATACAAAGAGTCTAATCCAATAATACTAGGCGTTAAAATCCGATTGTTAGTGATTGTTTGAAACACCACGGTGGAAACTGCAATGGAAAATCCCGTTAGGATAATTGCTGCTAATTTCTCTAGACGCCTTGGCAGAATATAGTCCCAATTACCATTTGATTGATAAAATAAAAATAATAAAGTTACGCCAACTGCCACGGTTGCTAAAACTATTAATTTTAATCGATTACTCATAAGCCTTTCTCCTAATCAACATGTACAAGAATATCCCACTACCAATGACGCCAACCATCATACCAATGGAAATCTCGTATGGATAAATGATAACTCGTCCTAAAATATCACAAGTCAATACAAAAACCGCTCCAAGCAAAGCTGTTTGCGGAAGACTGTTTTTCAAATGATCTCCAGCATATATTGACACAATATTCGGAATGATTAATCCTAAAAAAGGAATCATTCCAACCGTTAATAGTACGATAGATGACACAAGTGCTACGATGACTAACCCAATGTTCACAACCTGCTTAAATGGTAACCCTAGATTGGTAGCAAAGTCCTCTCCCATTCCTGCAATCGTAAATTTATTAGCATACAAGTAGGCAATAATCATCAGTGGAACACTTAAATAGATTAACTCATATTGTCCTGAAATAATGGTAGAGAAATCACCTTGCAACCAAGAGCCAATGCTTTGAATCAAATCATTTTTATAAGCAAAAAATGTCGTTATGGAACCAATGACATTACCAAACATCAAACCAACAAGAGGAATAAAAATTCGATCTTTTACTTTGATAGAATCTAAAATCTTCATAAAGATGAAGGTTCCAATTAAAGCGAAAACAAATGCAACCAACATTTTTTTGAATTGGACTAGCTGATGTGAATAACATCAATGCTACCAAAACACCTAAGCGTGCAGAATCCATGGTTCCAGCGGTCGTTGGAGAAACAAATTTATTTCTCGTCAGCTGCTGCATAATCAATCCACATATACTTAAGCTTACTCCAGCAATAATGATGCTAATCAATCGTGGAAAACGACTAATTAGTAGCACTTGAATTTGCTCTTGATCAAAGGATAAGACCCCATAAATATTTACTGGTGATACGCCGATAAATAACGAAATAAGCGATAATAAAAATAGTAAAATAATAAGATACCTAATTTTCACGCTGCTACTCTTCCTTACTATGTATAATTTAAAAATATCAATAACGATAATCATTATCAGTTCATGGTAAAAAATAAAATGATGTCTCCATCACTGGTCTTGTTATCCTCTCACTTATTATATGATAGTGAAAATCATTATCATATGTCAATAGGATCCCCCTATTTTTTTCTTTATTTCCACTTAAAAACTTGTTTAAACAAGTTTTTAAGTGGAAATAACCTCCATTTGTACTTACATGACAAACGGAGAATACTTATTACAGTAAATTACATCGAATTTTATTTAACGTTGACAAGCAGGTTGCTAACTCTTCTTCTGTTAACCCCTCTGACGCATCATTAATTGTTTGCTGTGCTAGTTTTTCTAATTCCAACTGGATGTTTTTCCCATATTCTGTTAGATAAATTAAATTAATTCGACGATCCGTTATATGTGGAACTCGCTTTACTAACTCACGCTTAATCATGTTATCAATTAGACGTGATACGCTTGCTTGATCGCGTTCATTTTGAATAGCTAGCTGATTTTGAGTTTGGCCATCTTTTTCATATAGTCGACTCATAATCTGCCACTGCTCATATGTAAGTGGATAATTGTTATTTTTAAAATGATGATTTAAACGGTTCATCATTAAGCGTGAGGCGTGAAACAATCGATATCCTAGTGAATCATCTAATTTATAGCTTTCCTTGTTCATGCTTCCGTGCACCCCTTTTGGTTTAGTTTATCGTACCTTCGTATAAATGTCTATGTAGAATCTACGTAAATGCATATTAACTCTTTATATTCGGAATACTACTAATACAATTTCAGTGGCCAAAGGAGATTTGTTATGTCAGTTGTAATAGTAACAGCAATCCTCGAAGTAAAGCCAGGTTCTGAGGAAAAACTATATGATGTCTTGCTAAACGTATTGGCACCCTCAAAAAGCGAAAATGGCTACATTCGATATGACCTGCATCGATCTATTGACAATCCCTCCACCTTTGTTTTCTACGAACAATGGCGAGACAAGCATGCTTTAGATGAACATTTATCGAGTGCTCGCTACAAAAACTATCAGAAACAAACAGAAGTTCTCACTTTAAATCGTACGGTTCATTTATTAAAGCTTGTAAATCCTTAAAATAAAAAATCACCCTTTGTTCTCTTTTACTATTTACGCTATAATGAAGAAGCTCTTTAGTTGCTTTTCTCTTACATATTATTAAGCTAAGAGCAATTTTTGTTTCAAACAGAAAGGATAAACATATGTTTTCAATTCGTGAATACACCGTAGAAAAATTGCAAGATCCATTTGGAATGTTATCAGGTGAACGCTATGAGTTTCACCTTTATATCGACGTAGATGAAGAAGATGAACTATATACAGGCAGTGACTTAGGTCTCCGAACACTTTATATTATTAATGATGGCAAATCTTCTATTTCTCAACCTTATTTCTATGAAATCTCTACTAATAAGGTGTTAGATTTTGAACTAGAAGATGATGAAGCTGTTGAAGTTCAAGCATTTTGTAGCAAGCATCTAGAAGCTGAAAATACAGGAGAATAAACAAAAAGAGGCTGGGACATAAGTAATTCAGCCAATGATAAATCTGAACGATTGAGAGCTCCTCACTTTTAATCGTTCAGGTTATTTTGATTGTGAAAACAATTTTGGAGACAAGGTGGAATGGAACGAACTTATTCTGACAACGTAAAGAGGTGAGAAAAGGTTTTGTTATGTTCCATCCTCTTTTTGTTTCTTTTTTTCTTCATGTTCCATTAGTTTTTTTACTATTTCTGTAGGCTTCCAGCAGTTAAACTGGTAGGATGGTTTCGTATCATACCCCAGCCTGGAACAAAAATACTTCATTCCATTTTCAAGCTTTATACTTCTAAAATGCTGACAGGTTGCACAACAGTGAAAATCCCGCACGGTTCTTCCCCCTTCTTCTTATCTTTTCTTGTATAATAAGTATATTATATTATCACTTTGCGTGTACTTAACATATGCTTCTAAGAACGCGAGTGCAAAACAGCTCTCACCTTATACGTAGATTACCTTTTTTATAGAAAGGAGGATTCGATGGAGTTTCTACAAGTACTACTTCCTATTTTCGGCATTTTCGCTCTTGGATTTATCGGCCAAAAGACCATTGGTTTTGATGCAAAAAACATTTCAAAAATGTCATTGTATCTAATGTCTCCTGTACTTGTCTTTCAAACGTTTTATACGAATCTAATATCTGTTACATATTTGTACCTAGGCGCTTTTTTACTCATTCTTTGCTTATCAATCATTGCGGTTGTCAGGCTAATTGGGTTTATCCGGAGTTATTCAACAACGGAAACATGTGGAATGATTCTCGCTTCTGCATTTATGAATAACGGTAACTACGGAACTCCTGTAGTCTTATTAGTATTCGGAGCGATGGGATTAGATATTGCAATTGTACTAATGGTTCTTCAACAGCTCATCATGTGTACCGTTGGGGTTTACTATGCTGCAAAAGGCAGTCCCGAGGCGAACGGAATCAAATCTGCTTTGCGTGCTGTTGCAACAATGCCAATTGTATACGGAGCCATCTTAGGGCTGACTTTTCAACTTCTACATATTACGCTAACTCCACCCGTTGAAGAAGCAGTTAGCTTAGTAGCAAGTGCGACAATTCCAACAGTTATGATTGTTCTAGGGATGCAGCTTGCTAATATCAAGTTAAAAAACATTGCGTTTCGCAAACTGTCTTTTTCGTTATCATTAAAATTATTAGTTTCACCAATTCTTGCATTTATCATTGTTCAATTTTTACCGATTGATCAAATGACAAAGCAAATACTCATTATTATGGCTGCCATGCCAACAGCAGCTAATACCACAATGTATGCGCTCGAGTATAACACTGACACCGAGTTTGTCTCATCATCCACGCTTATTAGCACCTGTTTGAGCCTTATTACTCTTCCGATTGTATTGAGCGTTGTAGTCTAAATAAAAAGAGACTGAGACATAAGTAGTTCAGCCTCTACTATACCTGAACGATTGAGAATTCATAACTTTTAATCGTTCAGGTTTTTTGATGATTGTGAAAAACAATGTTGGAAACAGGGTGGAATGGAGCGTAGGGCACTCGACTCCTGCGGGAAAGAGAGGGAAAACGGAGATCCCGCAGCGCAGCGAGGAAGCTCAGGTTCCTCCCCGCGGAAAGCGAGTGGCCGTAGCGCAATGGAACGAACGAGTTGAGACAAATCAAAGAGATAGGAACAGCTAGTGTTCGTCTTTTAGAAGCCATCATTTTGTTATGTCCCAAACTCTTTTTTATCATTTTTTAAAAATCCCGAACGGTTTTCCAATCGGAAGCACTTCTCTTCCAAAATGCGTATTCAATACTGCGGCTGCCGATCCATAGAATGACATAATTGCAATTAAAAGCTCTGAAAAAGCAGCTAATAAATGTGTGACATGGTACATAACATTAAACGAACTCAATGATAAACCAATAAATAAGAAATCGATAAGAACAAAAATAATGAAAAGAACTTTATTCGTTTCCATTGCTCCAACTGTCATAAATAAGCTGAAAATTAAATAGCCGATAAAAGCCATACCTAATTGTCGCCCATCAACTACTGCGAGTTCTTCTCCAAAAACCCCTAGCTGCATTAACCATGAAGCAGCTACACCGAACCAGAACAATCCGAATGCTCCAAATGCAGTCATACCAAACGTATTATTATGCTTGCCATCTTGAATAGCTGCGAACAATTGCGCAAGACCACCTAAGAAAATAGCCCACGGCAAAATAAAAGCTAATCCATCTGTTAAGCCCAGCTTTTGTGATGATGCTACTAGCGTCACCATTGCCAAACCGAATAACCCAATAGCTGATGGATCAGCAGTGGTAATCTTTACTTCTTGTGCTTTAACTTGACTCATTCTTTACCTCCTAAAATACACATGCTTAAATAAAGTACTTGTTTATTGAGAAGCTGTCAATACATTTTTGTAAAATAGAAAAAGCTACCTTAAATAAGGTAGCTTTTAACGATTTAAATTAAAGTTTTACAACGTTTTCAGCTTGAGGACCACGTTGACCTTCAACGATTTCAAACTCTACGCTTTGGCCTTCTTCTAATGTTTTGAATCCGTCTGTTTGAATAGCTGAGAAATGAACGAATACGTCATTTTCTCCTGGAACTTCGATGAACCCAAATCCTTTTTCACTATTAAACCATTTTACTGTACCTTTAGTAGCCATAAAAAAACCTCCAAAAAAATGTAAAAAATTTAATATGTTACTCTATATTTACACCGTAAATAAAAAATTCACATATTATAAAGACTTTCTACTACGAAGTAGATCTCCTTTATAACACGTGAATTGTGTATCAACCATCTAGTTCGCAATAAATCCTCTCATTCTGAAATAAGTGAGAGCACTTAATTTTTTATTTAAAAATTAAAAATGTTTACGTTTTCATTCTACAATAACTTTTTCTAAAATGCAAGAGAGAACGGTAGTTTTTTACATTCTTCTTTTCTTGATTTAAAAAAGAATACAAAGCCGAATCAACAGGTTCGGCTCTCACCTCTCTATTATGTAAGCATATTGTCTAAATCTTCATCGATGACTTCTTTACGCTTATTTTGTAGCGTTTCAAATAACAATCGTGCTTCTACTTCTGTTAAAGCAAAGGTTGTTTTCTCATGTTCATTCCCTGTTTCGCTTCGTATAATCAATAAGCTTTCTTCAATTCCACCGTTCATTTTTACCACTCCTTTTTGGCTTAGTATAAGCTTATTTCAAATTTCTATGTATGTTTTCACCTCGTTTAACGAAAGCTAACGAACGAAAATTATTTCACAAGGAGGAATGAGACATGATAAAAAAATCACTTTTTGTAGCAGTTAGTTTCGCAACAATTTTATCATTATTTGGTTGTAACACTACAGACCAAGGAAAAGATGGCCTCATTAATGACGATACGGTCCGCAACGTTTCATATGAAAATGAAATGGATAACAATATGAATGACGTAACGCAAGAAAAAAAGCGTGATCAATATGCTGAATCACGCATGGAAGTAGCAAACGGTGCAGCCGATCGAGTAAATGCATTAAGTGAAGTGAAAAATGCAAACGTTGTTATAATGAATCGTGATGCGTATGTTGCAGCAGTTTTAGAAGATAAAAAAGAAGGCAAGTTAACAAAAGAAATGGAAACAAAAATTGCTGATGAGGTTAAAAAATCTAACAACAACATTCAAGAAGTATATGTTTCAACAAACCCAGATTTTGTTGATCGCATGAATAGTTATGTTAACAAGTTGGAAGATGGACAGCCAATTACCGGCATTATCGACGAATTTAATGAAGTAGTACGCCGAGTATTTCCGAACAATCGTTAATTAAAAAAGGCCAATGCGGCCTTTTTTTGTTTTAGAACGTGTACATATTTTTAATCAAAAAGCATCATATTAAATAGTAGAAAGCAACAATTTTATTGGTAATTTATTCTAATTTTTAAAGAATAAATACATGTTTTAATATTCATAATATTTTTACTTTATTTTTATTTAGTAAGCGGTTTCATTGGCTTTATTTATGTAATCAAGCGGGTTTCATTTCAAAAAATTCGTGTTTAATAACTTGATACTCTGGGAAAAGTTTGTTAGCTTAAAAAACCGTAAGCTGTTTATATGACACGATTTTCCACAAGTCATATATAAAAACAGAAAAAGGAGAGATATTGTGGATATTAGTTTATTTATTTCACTAGCAATTTATTTTATAGGGATGCTGGCTATCGGTTGGTATGCTTATAAAAAATCTACTGATGACATTTCAGGCTATATGCTAGGTGGTCGTGGACTTGGTCCTGCTGTAACAGCCCTATCAGCTGGTGCATCTGACATGAGTGGTTGGATGTTAATGGGTTTACCAGGTGCTATGTATGCTACAGGAGTATCTAGTTTATGGATTGCCGTTGGTTTAACAATCGGAGCTTACCTAAATTACCTAATTGTTGCTCCGCGTCTTCGAACGTACACAGAAGTAGCAAATGACTCCATTACAATCCCAGATTATTTTGAAAACCGCTTCAATGATACATCCAAAGTTCTTCGAACAGTATCAGCCATCGTTATTTTTGTCTTCTTCACTCTTTATACTTCTGCTGGAATGGTATCCGGTGGTACATTATTCGAGTCTGCGTTTGGTTTAGACTATCGAATTGGTTTATTTGTAACAGCAGGTGTTGTTATTGCTTATACACTATTCGGTGGATTTTTAGCGGTAAGTTTAACCGACTTTGTACAAGGTATTATTATGTTTATCGCTCTTGTTCTTGTACCGATTGTAGCGTTTACTGAATTAGGCGGTGTTGGAACAACGTTTGATGTAGTTCGTGACATTGACCCAGCGTACTTAGATTTCTTTAGAGGTACAACGGTTGTTGGAATTATCTCATTCTTAGCTTGGGGTCTTGGCTACTTTGGGCAACCTCACATTATTGTTCGATTCATGGCTATTTCGTCTATTAAAGAGTTAAAACCAGCTCGCCGAATCGGTATGGGATGGATGATTATTTCCATTATCGGTGCAATGTTTACTGGATTAATTGGTATTGCTTATGTTGACCAAACTGCAACCACATTAGCAGATCCAGAAACAATCTTTATTAAATTCGCACAAGTATTGTTCCATCCATTTATTACAGGGTTCTTACTAGCAGCGATTCTTGCTGCAATCATGAGTACAATTTCGTCTCAGCTACTTGTAACATCAAGTGCTATTACGGAAGACTTTTATAAAGCGTTTTTCCGTCGCAAAGCAACAGATAAAGAACTTGTCTTAGTAGGACGTCTATCTGTACTAGGTGTCGCAATCATTGGTATTCTCTTATCATTAGATCCAAATGATACGATTTTGGGTCTTGTAGGTTATGCATGGGCCGGGTTCGGTTCAGCATTTGGCCCTGCAGTTTTACTAAGTCTATACTGGAAGAAGATGACTCGTTGGGGTGCTCTTGCCGGTATGATTGTTGGGGCTGCTACGGTATTAATTTGGGTAAACGTACCTGGATTAAGCGAAGCACTTTATGAAATGATTCCTGGTTTCGTACTAAGCTTCTTAGCTGTCGTCGTTGTCAGCTTGTTAACAAAAGATCCTTCAACGAAAGTTCAAGGTACTTTCGTTGAAATGGAAGAAACATTAGAAGAAGAAACTAAATAAATCCAAACGAAAGCTCGCAAACATCTTTTTGCGAGCTTTTTATTTTCTATACGTAGCCCAAGCTTTTTCTTCATACGTATATAGATAAGAGCTTATAAGGAGGTTTATAACATGCATCCATCCATGTTTCCATATAATCACCAGCCCCCACCATCACGTGAAGGAAATGAGCGTGAGCTAAAAGTGATAGGAGAAGGCCATATTACGGCTGTTCCAGATGGCATTTCCATTATTATCGGTGTTCGTACAGAAAACCTAAGCGTACAGCAAGCATTAA
Source organism: Priestia sp. FSL W8-0001 (assembly GCF_038050335.1). Classification (NCBI taxonomy): domain Bacteria; kingdom Bacillati; phylum Bacillota; class Bacilli; order Caryophanales; family Bacillaceae; genus Priestia; species Priestia sp. FSL W8-0001. The sequence continues at coordinate 1,448,653 of NZ_JBBPAL010000001.1, read as the reverse complement.
AAGAAAACACTACCGTTTCCAATACAATGATTGATGGCTTTCAAAATGCCGGAATTGAACAAAGTGATATTGAGACCGCATCGTTTACTATTAACCCAAAATATGACTACACTGATGGCAAAACGACATTAGTTGGATACGAAGTACAGCATTTATTTGAAGTTCATGTTGCAGATATTAAACAAGCTGGTGAAGTGTACGCTATCTCTGTTGCAAGCGGTGGAAACGTAGCAGAAGATATTCGTTTTTTTGTGAAAGATCCGACACCCTATGAAAAGCAAGCACTTTCTCAAGCCGTTCAGCACGCTGGAGAGAAAGCAACGGCTATTGCAGACACCCTAGGCGTTGCCTTAAACCCTATTCCGCTGGAAGTCACTGAACGGACTCAGCAGCCCCCTGGTGGCTATGTAGTGGCAGCTAAGACACTTGGGTCTGCTCCACCGATTCAAACGCAGTCTCTGACAGTTGTATCAGCTGTAGAAGTGACATACAGGTACTAGAGTATGTGTGCTAAACTAATACGTATATTAATAAAAGGAGTTTATGCATCGTGATATCAGATGAACAATTGTTTAGCGCCTATCAAAAACTTTGGGTAAATCGCTCTTTTTCCAACCAAGATAATCTTTCCGTTAAAGAAAAGTTATCCTATGCTATTCAAAAGGATTTACGTGATGAAATGACGCATCCTCGCGTTCGTAAATCTCCTGAGGTAAAATATGAACTGGCCGTTCAGCGGATTAACAATAGCAGTCTTGCTCATAGCGAACAGCTGGCTTTAATCGACCTGTACACAAAACTACTCAGAAATTGCTAAAAAAGAGGTTGTTTCTATTTAAATCTAGAAACAACCTCTTTTCTTCTATTATTATTTAGTTACGGCTTTTTCTTGAAAAGAAATTAGAGCATTATTAAAATCTTCTTTTAAATCCTCATACTCTTCCAGTCCAACTGATAAGCGTAACAGCGATTCTGTAATACCTTTTTCATCTCTCACTTCTTTTGGAATACTAGCGTGAGACATTGTTGCTGGGTGTGTTAAGATGGATTCAACTGCGCCTAAACTTACACCAATCGAAGATAAGCGCACGTTTTTTAATATATGCTGTGCGAGTTCATCATTGTTTAATTTAAACGAAATAATTGCTCCGTATCCGTTTGCCTGCTCAGTAATCAATTCATAATCAGGATGTGTCTTCAGCCCTGGGTAATAAACCGCTTCGACGTCACGTTGCTCTTCAAACCATTTCGCTAGCTCTAAAGCCGTTTGTTGTTGCTGATCTAACCTTACTTTTAATGTTTTAATGCCTCGTAGAAATAAGAAGCAATCCTGTGGCCCTAAAATAGCTCCAAATGCGTTTTGAACAAACTTTACTTCATCAGCAAGCTTTTCATCACTTACAACAACCAATCCACCAATTACATCGCTATGGCCACTAATATACTTTGTCGCACTATGAATGACGATATTTGCCCCTAAATTAATTGGTTGCTGCAAGTAAGGTGTCATAAACGTATTATCAACGATTGTTAACAGGTCATAGCGTTTAGCTAACGCTGCAACGCTTTTAATATCCGTTACCTGTAAGAATGGATTTGATGGGCTTTCAATGTAAATCGCTTTTGTTTGGCTCGAAATGACTTCCTCTACTTCCTCTACATTTGTCATGTTGACAAATGTAGTTTTAATACCAAACTTTGAAAATAATCTTGTTAATACGCGATATGTGCCACCATAGATATCGTTTGAAACGATAATTTCATCGCCTGCTTCAAATAAACAAAGAACAGATGATACAGCGGCCATTCCTGATGAAAAAGCAAACCCAGCAGCTCCATTTTCAAGCTGTGCAATCGTATTTTCTAAAGCTTCTCGTGTTGGATTACCTGAACGCGAATAGTCATAGCGCCCACCGTTTGTTTCGTCTTCTAGATTGAAAGTAGACACTTGATAAATGGGAACATTTACCGCTCCAAAATGTCCATCAATACCTGTTTTTGCATGAATTAAATTTGTACCAAATGAGTGTTTATTTGTTGTATGCATCAAATGCCTCCTTTAAGTCTTGAATTAAATCCTCTGCATGTTCAATCCCAACAGATAAGCGTAATAAGCAATTCGTTACGCCAACTCGATTTCGTATTTCTTCTGGAATATCTGCGTGAGTCTGACGAGCTGGGAACGTCATTAAGCTCTCCACACCACCTAGACTTTCAGCAAAGGTAATCACCTTTATATTCTCAAGTAAGACTGGCACAATTTGCGGGTCCGTTACAGCGAAGGAAATCATTCCGCCAAAGCCTCCTGCTTGTTGCTTCATTACGTGATAGCCTGGATGAGATTCAAGACCTGGATAGTACACTTTCTCAACCAGCTCATGTGAAGTCAGCCAATTCGCAATTTTCAGCGCATTTTCATTGTGTTTCTCCATGCGCAAAGCAAGCGTTTTAATACCTCGCAGCAACAACCAGCTATCTTGCGGACCTAAAATTGCACCTGCTGCATTTTGATAAAAGCGAATTTTTTCACCTAGCTCACGACATCGTGCAACGACTAACCCGGCTACTACGTCATTGTGACCACCAATGTATTTACTAGCGCTATGAATAACGATATCCGCTCCAAGAGAAAGAGGTCTTTGATAATAAGGTGACATAAACGTATTATCCACAATTGTTAACAAGTTACTTTCTTTAGCAAGTTCAATTATTCCTTTTAAATCGGTTACGTGCATCATTGGATTTGTCGGTGTTTCAATAAATAACGCTTTCGTATTCTGCTTTAATACTGCTTTAACTTGGTCTAAATGAGCTGTATTTACATACGTTACTTCTACACCTTGTTCTGCAAAAATATCATTTAAAACTCTGTATGTACCACCGTATAAATCTTCAGAGACGATTAAATGATCACCGTTTTTAAACAAAGCAAGTACAGCCATAACTCCTGCCATTCCCGAAGCAAATGCCGCTCCAACTTCGCCTTCTTCTAACGCAGTGATCGCATCTTCTAACGCTGTTCTTGTTGGATTAGCTGTTCTAGCATAGTCATATCCTGTGCTTTCTCCTAAACGGGGGTGTGCAAACGTAGATGCTTGGTAAATAGGTGTTGTAATGGAACCTGTAGCAGGGTCTCGATTGACGCCCGAACGAACAAGTAGTGTTTCAATATGCATAATGTCCTCTCCTCTTTGCAGTAAATAAAAAAAACTCTTCACAGATGGAAGAGCGTTCGCTTAATCACGACTTCTCTCATCTGTTAAAATACAATCGTATTTCACAGGAATTAGCACCGTTCAAACTCACTGACTAACATATGGTTTGATGGTTGCCGGGCTTCGCAGGGCCAGTCCCTCCGCCACTCTGGATAAGAGTTTTATTAAGTTAATTATTCATTGTGTATACTTTAATAAAAATAACAAAGAATGTCAATAGAATTTTCTAAACAATTTCAATTGTCTCATTTATTCAAAAAGACTTCATTGATTTTCTTATATAGGCTGCTCTGTCTTTAATAAAGTCACAAATAAACGCAGGTTCTTGATAAAAAGTAGCTAACTTGTGCTGTATATACGGATCTTTCTCTACATAAGGCAAAATCAGCTGGTGGAGTGCTTCAATCTTTGGTTTCATATAGTTAACAGTGAACTGATGATTTAGCGCAGAATTCATTTTTTCAATATATTGTTTCTTAAATTTTGATATGGCCAAAAGTCGTGCTGTTAACGTATTAAACCCTTCCATTCTCACATAGTTACTTTCCATTTCATCTCCGTTGACATCGCGCCCCCACGTAGCATCATAGTCCCAAGGAAGGAGTTCAAAGCACTTCGTATCACTGTTCCGGTACAAAGCATAGTTATGAACAAAACCATCAAAGTTTTGAAGACAAATTACTCCCACCAACCAGGCTAAATAGCGATCTACCTCCAAGTGCTCTTCAATGTTATCTTCAAACTCTTGATTCGTCCATGTATTCAAGTTATAAATAAAATATTCTAGCGCTTCTTCATCTTTTCCGTACGCTACTTTTGTTTCGTATCCTGATTGAAGCGATTCTTTTGGCTTCTCATCCAAATCACTCATTAACGAGAAGTTGGCATCTCCGTCTACAGCGTAAAAGATAGAGCCTTTTGGCAAGCTACGCTTTGTTAAGAAGTACTCGTTTACCGATTCTAACTGTAAATAAACACCTTCATTTTTCCCGTTAATGGTGAGATGAACAAACTGTGATTTCGGTGATAGTACACCAAGGTCTGAAAAGAAATCGAGCGATAGTTTATTGCGAACTAGCGATGGATCTTTATATTCTGCATTGAGATGAATTTCGTTGGTCTTCCCGAATTTATTTGGTGAATAAAACTCTATATAGTACGATTTCTTTCTCATTTCTCGGATGTGTGATCCCCTTAGAGTTAAGCCTATTTCATACCTCTTTTTGTGAACTTTCATCACTGCGGGTATGGAATCTTCAGACCAGATGTCGGCCTTTAGTTCTTTAAAGTCCCGAACATTAGCAAAAACAGAATAGGTGGCAATTCCCATCTCTTTCCCTCCTTTTGGATACATTTTAAATTATATGAGCTCCTCTCCCACCGAGATGCTAGAAACTCCTTGGTTATTTCTTAAAATTCCACGTTTATCTCATAGCAAGTACGGCGTATTAAGCGTATCTTATGGTGAAAGGCAAAAAAATGATTCTCATAAGGAGGTTTTTAGATTGTATATTCAATCTAAGCGTATTCGTAAAGCTGCTGAATCTTTACAAAAATCAGAGCTAGGCAGATTTATGTATCAAGAACCAAAAGGTCATAGCTCAAAAAGTTCATCTAAAAAAACAGCTCTTTCTCACAAAAAGACGGAGAAAAAGACAGAAAAGAAAACAGAGAAAAGAACGGAAAACAAGTACTGTACGAAAAGCTCACGTTCTCACAAAAAGCATCGTTCTCACAAAAAAGTAACGTGCTTCTGTAAAGAAAAGCATTCTCATAAAAAGCACCGTTCTTGCAAAAAACACTCTCACTCCACAAAGCACTCTCATAAAAAGCACCGCTCTTGCAAAAAACATTCTCACTCTACAAAGCATTCTCATAAAAAGCACCGTTCTTGCAAAAAACATTCTCACTCTACAAAGCACTCTTATAAAAAGCACCGCTCTTGCAAAAAACATTCTCACTCTACAAAGCATTCTCATAAAAAGCACCGTTCTTATAAAAAACATTCTCATTCCACAAAACACTCTCATAAAAAACACCGCTCTGAAAAGAAAAAAACATGTTTCTGTAAAGAAAAACACTCTTACAATAAGCATCAACCTTCTCAAACGTTTAAACATTCCCATAAAAAAGAGAAACACTCTTCAAAAAAATATGGTCACAAGAAAAAAATTGGGCATTCACACTTACCTAACTTAACAAGCCATCCAATTACAGGCAAAAAGCCAGTTAAAAAATGTGACCATTCTCCTTGCTTCTGTAATCACCCATTCAACCGCTTCTTTAGATAAAACATTACATGCTCTACAAGACGTTATAGCTTCTTGTAGAGCCCTTTTATTCCATTTACATACTATACAATTCTTTATATTTTAAAGATACCTGTAAACCCTTTTACTAAGTTTGTTAATTGATTCATTGCTCCCATCATCTGTCCCGCTGTATTCATCATTTTATTAACGTCATAATTTCCGTCTGAAGATTTAAATTGAGACATTAAAGAATGAAACTGGTTAGGCTGTTGCTTCATTTGCTGATTACCTTTTGGATAAGGATTTGGAAAAGGCATTCCATTTTGATAAAAAGGGTATTGCTGTTGGTTGTTTACATATTGCATTTGGGGTGGAACTTGAGCATAAGGCTGTTGCGGCAACTGTGTATGATGCCATGGTTGCTGATGATATTCTGGAAATGGGTACACCTGACTTAAATCAAACCGTTCTTCTTCCCATTGATTCTGCATGTAATATGGATAAGGATTCTGTTGATTATACATACTGGCTCGCTACCTCCCTTTAAAAATTTTATTATATGGTATGTGGGTACTCAATCTGAGGTGACGCACTACACCTTTTATTTTTCACTTTATATTTAGAAGAAAGTTGTGAAAAATGTTAGTTTCTGTCGAAAGTTTAAATTTTTCAAAAAAACGAGATAATTTCAATCTATGTTACGATAACTATAAGTGATGCTAACAAGACAAGCACACAAAATGGGGATAAGGAGTGAATTTACATGTATGTGAACGAGCTTCAACAAGCTTTTATGGCTAAAAAACAGTATGAGCCAACTTCAAGTAATGAGCTGCTAGACTTCGCGCAGCAGCAGTATTTAAAAGGTTGTTTAACACTATCCGATTATAAAATCGCCGTTCGTGAGTTAGAACAAATCGGAGCTTCAAAACCCGAATTTGCACACGAGAATTAATTGTACTACATTGCCCTCAGCTAATTGACTGAGGGCTTTTCTATATTTAACTACTTATACTCACCGCTACTGTGACGCATATTAAAAAAGATCGTCCATTTCATTTCAAGGAGGAGTTTCGATGAGTCGAGGAAAACACTTTAACCATAAAAAGCAAGGGCATGAACCAACCGTTTCGCAAGCGGGGCAGCCCGTTACACCAAAACACACTCAAAAAGTGGATTATGTAATCAATACAGTCGGTACGGAAGACGATCCTGCTGTTAGCATCCACGTGCAAAAAGATAACGATTAATTCAATTACAACACAGCAAAAGCCTAAAAGTGTAAACACACCTTTAGGCTTTTACTGTTTAATCAAACTTAACCGTTCATTAAAATGGACTCTAATACGTACTTATTTGATTGATACATTTGCTTAAAGCGCTTGTCTCGCGTCTCTTGATAAAAAGACTGGAGCACTACGTTTTGCAAGTTTTCACGAAGGGTATCTACTTGATTGATGTGAATATATTTAGGCTTTGTTTCTTTGAGCCACTTGGTAACAAGATCCGTCCACATATCTAACTCATAAAAAAAACTGATCAACATATGGTTTGACCTCCCCAAAGAAATTCACCTCATACTCTGAATTACTTTTAATAGTGGATAAACGAGTAAGAGCTAACTCATTATAGTGATGTAGTACCTTTGTTGCTTCTATCATTAAATTCATATTTGTCACCTCAACGATGACATTGTACCATAAATCATCGTTACACTGTACGTAGTAGTACTTCTCTTCTCCGCCATTCTGATTGAGTTGGGATTTCATAGGCTGCAGCTTCAATTTCTCGTAACGACTCGTCAATACGCTGAACGTGATTGCTATATACTTCTTCACAAGTAGTAAACGCTTGATTAACTTGTGAAGATAATGTATCTTCTACAACATCTATTTGCTCTAATACATTATCGAATAAACTTAACACTTCGTTCGTATTTACCATTTTCAGCTTCATAGCCATCCCTCCAACTTTTCGTTTAACTACCTATTCTCTTTTTATTTTTAATCTACCTTCACACATGACAAAACTAGTTTCCATTCGGCAAAGAAAGATGTTTTACGCAGAAAATGTTTTAATTTGCACGAATTGAAATGAGGATGAGTGAAAACACTATGATTAGATTGTGCAAGAAACACGTATTGTATGTGCAGTCAACTTTGTTACAACATTCATTTGGAGGTGTAAGAAGTGGCAAATAAACATGAACAAAAACAGCCAAAAAACAAGCCTGAAACAAAAACATTTGGTGACCCTAAAAAATTAAACGGACCAAACCGTCCGTCTACGTAATATGTCCACCTAGATGAGGCTGGACATAAGTAATTCAGCCAATGATAAACCTGAACGATTGAGAGTTCATAACTTTTAATCGTTCAGGTTTTTTTGGTTGATTGTGAAAATAATGTTGGAAACAGGGTGGAATGGAGCGTAGGACACTCGACTCCTGCGGGAAAGAGAGGGAAAACGGAGATCCCGCAGCGCAGCGAGGAAGCTCAGGTTCCTCCCCGCGGAAAGCGAGTGGCCGTAGCGCAATGGAACGAACGTGTTCAGACAAACTAAAGAGATTGGAACAGCTAGTGTTCGTCTCTTAGAAGCAATCATTTTGTTATGTCCCAAACTCATCTAAAAAACTTCTTTATTCCTACCAAGACATGCAGCTGCTTCTGTTTATTTTGGTACCACTCCGTAATCGGCATAGGTGCGGGTAAATCAAGACTCTTCATTAATTTCTTCTCTCTACGCTTTGAAATTCTCCACTGTCCCCTTTTTTTCTCATGATGTGAAACAATTGGAAAGGTCATTCGCAAATAGGGTGTGTCTCTTCTTTTAGACCGAAATACATACTGTTCATAATCAACGCGTGATCCCGTATGAACAGTCGACATTGAAAACTGAAGGAACTTTGGATACAAAGCTTGTGAAAACAGCAGTTCACCGAGCTTTTTACCAAGCTTAATTCGCTCATCTACCTTGGTGAAGCTATGTACGGAGCACCCATAAATTTCACCTTCCATTGTAGGGAACAAAACGGAACTAAAATGCAAAGAGTCCTGAAAGTGAAATACTAAGCGATGAAACACTTTCTTCTGGTAGAAAGGATGTGCTATTACCGCTGGCTCAATAATATGCTGTTCATTAATAATGAGAGCATGCATAAGCTCAATTTCTTTCTTCCTTTCCCAAAAGACAGTCCATTTTTCGTACATGAACGGAGATACATCAAAATATTCAAGAAGGTGAAAATAAGACTTCTCGTGTTTTTTTGATATTTCATATAGCAGCAGCTGTGGAAAAGCGTCTTGAAAGATCAGCCAATTCGCTCGCTCGTACGTTAAAAACAATAAATCTCGCGTTTCTATAGATAGTAGCTCAGGAAACCACTTTCCCTGCAAGTCACACATATTCCAGCCTGCGTTTCGTGAAACCATGCTAGCAAGAAACGACCACTTTACTTCAGGATGATTATTGTAAAAAGTTGCGTAAGCTTCTGTTCTTGATATATTATCAATGTTCAACTGTTTTGTTTTGAGCCTAATTGTTTCCACTACTTGCTGTTCAAAGCTTGTCAACATGCTGCTTTCTTCCTTTACATTTGGTATGAACACGAAGTATGTTTTCATTCTATCTCAACTGAAATTTGGTATAATAGAGTGTGCGTGTGTGAAATTAAGTAAAGGAGTGATGTGCATGATTCGTTATCCTAACGGAAAAGCATATAACCCTGCTAAGCCTCCCAACAGTCCTTCCCGGGCGAAAGTTGAGTCCGTATACAGTAATCGAGGTATGACTTTGGAAGAAGATTTAAATGAAACCAATGAGTATTATTTAGCACAAGGAATAGCAGTGGTTCATAAAAAACCTACGCCGATTCAAATTGTGAACGTTGACTATCCTAAGCGAAGTGCTGCAGTTATTAAAGAAGCTTATTTTAAACAAGCTTCTACAACCGATTACAACGGCGTATACAAAGGAAAGTATATTGATTTTGAAGCAAAAGAAACAAAAAATAAAACGTCTTTTCCCTTGCGTAATTTTCACGAACATCAAATTCAACATATGAACCAGATCGTGAAACAAAATGGAATCTCATTCGTTATATTAATGTTTACTTCTTTGGAAGAAATATACCTTTTTGAAGCACCGTCCCTTTTTCCCTATTGGCAAGATATGAAAAAAGATGGACGAAAATCCATCCCAAAAGCCGATATTGAAAAAAAAGGACATTTAATCGAACTTGGTTACCATCCTAGAATCGATTACATAAAAACTATAGATAAATTGTATTTTTAAGAGTATGATATATATGTTTACGGAAATCATTCTCTTACAATTGTTTGAAAGGTAGGAGCTTTTATGTCAGATAATTATCGCTCGCGTGAAGAACGAAGACGAGCAATGAATGACAACAAACAAACGAACAAATCACAAGGAAACAAGAAAAAAGGCGGCATTTTCCGCAAGATTGTTGCTGCAGTTTTCATTTTAGGTATTATTGGACTGATAGCTGGTGTTGGAACCTTTTTCGCATTAATAAGCGATGCACCTAAAGTTGACGACTCTGTTTTAAAAGACTCGTTTTCATCTAAGATTTACGCAAACGATGGAAAAACGGTCCTTAAAGAAGTCGGAGGCGAAAAGCGTACATACGTACAATATGATGAAATTCCTCAGACTGTTAAAAATGCGTTCATTGCAACCGAAGATGTTCGCTTTTATAAACACCATGGAATTGACTTTTATCGAATTGGTGGCGCTGTAGTGGCCAACTTCAAAGAGGGCTTTGGATCAGAAGGCGCAAGTACCATTACGCAGCAGGTTGTGAAAAATTCATTTTTATCACCTGAAAAAACCGTAAAGCGTAAAGTACAAGAGATGTGGCTCTCTTATCAGCTAGAACGTAAATATTCAAAACAGCAAATTCTTGAAATGTACCTAAACAAAATCTACTTCTCGACTGGAGAAGTATACGGTATCGCCAAAGCAGCAGAAACATTTTATGGCGTGACTGATCTAAACGATTTAACAATTGATCAAGCCGCTATGCTCGCTGGCTTACCAAAAGCACCATCAACGTATAATCCGTATAAAAACCCAGAGAATGCTACAAAACGCCGTAACACAGTATTAAATTTAATGGCTAAAAACGGATTTATTACACAAGCAGAAGCAGATAAAGCAAAGCAAGTTGACGTGCAGGCAAATTTGGTTGAACAAAATGAGAAAACGTCAAAGTATGATGCATTCATTGACCAAGTAATTGAAGAAGTTCAAGAAAAAACGGATGCTAACGTCTCTTCTTCTGGATTAGAAATCTACACAACGCTTGACGTGGATGCACAGGATTATGTTGACCAATTAATGAATAACGAAATTGTCACCTTCCCTAACGATAAGTTCCAGGCTGGTCTTGTCGTGTTAAACAATGAGACAGGTGCAGTTGAAGCAATTGGTGGAGGTCGTAACCGCGTAGCTGGAGGCCTAAACTTTGCTACCGACATCGAGCGTCAACCAGGCTCAACAATCAAACCTGTTCTTGACTATGGACCAGCCGTTGAGTATTTAAAATGGTCTACCGCAGAACCAATTAAGGATGAACCACATCAATACTCAAACGGTACGCAAATTCGAAACTATAGCCGAAACTATAAAGGCTGGGTATCAGCTCGTGAAGCTCTAGGACGTTCGTTAAATATCCCTGCTTTAAAAGCCTTCCAAGCTGTAGGAGCTGATAAAGCACAAGAGTTCGGTGAAGGCTTAGGTCTTGAGCTTGGAGAATCTAGCGGCGAAAAGTTTGCCGAAGCGTTTTCTATCGGTGGATTTACTAAAGGTGTTACGCCTATGGAACTAGCCGGCGCTTATAGCGCATTTGCTAACGAAGGAATGTTTACAAAACCTTATACGGTAACAAAAGTAAAATTCTCAGATGGTACAGAGTTAGACCTATCGCCAAAACCGAAGCGTGCGATGCAAGACTACACGGCGTTTATGGTAACGGACATGATGAAATCCGTTGTTGAAGCACCGTACGGAACAGCACGTGCTGTACGTGTACCTGGCTTAGACATCGCAGGTAAAACCGGAACATCTAACTTTAGTGCCAAGGAAAAAGCAAGCTTTAATATTCCAGAAGGCGGCGTAAAAGATGTGTGGTTCTCAGGCTTCACGCCAAAATACACGGTATCAGTTTGGACAGGATATGAGAAAAATTCCGACGGCTATATTTATAGTGAAAACGAAAAAGCCATGGCAAAGAATATTTTCAAGCAAGTCATTACACACGTATCTCAAGGTGAAGAAAAAGGCAGCTTTAAACAACCTGATAGCGTGGTAAAACGTGCCGTTGAAAAAGTCTCAAGTAAAGATGTGAAGAAACCAAGTGGTGCAACACCAAAAGATTCAATCACGTATGAGTACTTCGTACGCGGCACAGAGCCAACAAAAGTTTCTCAAGTCTTTGTAGAAAAAGAGAAAGAAAAAGAAGAGAAAGAAGAGAAAGAAGAAAAAGCAAAACTTACAGCTTCCTTCAGCGAAGGTTCTAACGCCATTAACGTTAACTGGTCAGGTGGCGATGACGAAACAGAATTTACCGTCAATATGACCTCTTCTGATGGCGCGAGCCAAACGTTAGCGGATAAAGGAAGTGCTGGCAGCACCTCTATCCCATCACCTACTCCAGGTGCGACGTATAGCTTCATCTTAAGTACAAATAACGCCGGCAGCGCAAGTGCTTCTGTAAAGGTACCTCAAACAGCTGAAGAGGAACCAGAAGATGATTCGGAATCCGAACCGGGTGATGAAGAGCAAAATCCTGATGAAGGAACGCGCCCTGAAGATGAAAACGAAAACGATGGTGAAGAAACCGATCAGCCTGATAGCGAAGGTCCACAGAACCCTGATCAAGGTCAACAGCCTGATCAAGGTGAAACGGAGAACTCTAGTGAACCACCTAGTCAGCCTGGAAACAATGGCAATAATGGAAACGGAAATAATGGCACTAACGGCAATGGACAAGGAAACAACCAACAGCCTCCTGCCACTCCAGATCAACAAACTGAAAATGAATAAAATAAACCGCTCACGATGAGCGGTTTATTTTTTTAAACGTATACGCTTAATGGCATACTGCTTTTGCAATTCTGTATATAGTTCACTAAGTTGAACGAATGAGTGATACATTCCAGGCTTTTTCAACAAAAATAATACGCGCTCAGACGTGTTAACTGGCTTGTATGTTAGCTTTTGAATATTAGCTTCCAGTGCTGTAAGACCTTGAAGAGGTCCCCCATTAATCCAAAACAGCGCGCTTAAAAACCGTCCACTCCATTCAGTGACTATCTCTTTTGCGTTTGTCACTTTACGCAGAGAAAATTGTTCATGGAGAATTTTCTCTTGGGTTTTCCATTCTATAAACAACGAGGGGATACAGTCTTCTAGTGAATTCCACGGTGCTTCTAAAAGCCCTTCTTCTTTCGCTACTATATCATAGATAAAAATTGGTTGATGATGCGTTTTATGCCTTAGCAGAGGCGGCTGAAACGAAATAACATCTTGTGCGAAAAAAATGGATCACGCTTAAATTCAGGCGGCACTTTAACTTTTGCTAACATGCTGACCTCTCGCTTTCATTCGCTTTTTTCCTTCTCGACACAGCTCTAATAATGGACAGGTTGGGCATTGCGGCGACTGAGCTTTACAGTGATAGCGACCAAAGAAAATTAAGCGGTGATGAGTAACTCCCCACTCTTCTTTTGGAACCTTTCGCATCAGCGTTTTTTCTACTTCTAATACTGAATCTTTCCACCGACAAATACCAAGCCTTTTACTAACCCGTTCCACGTGCGTATCAACCGCAATAGCGGGAATACCAAAAGCCACGGAAACGACGACATTAGCTGTCTTTCGGCCCACTCCAGGAAGCTTAGTAAGCTCATCTCGATCTTGCGGTACTTCACCGTTGTACTCATGAATTAAAAGCTCACACAGCTTTCGAATATTTTTTGCTTTATTACGATAAAGACCTATTGAACGAATATCTTGCTGAAGCTCTTCTAATGAAACAGCTAAATAATCCTCAGGTGTTTGATATTTTTGAAATAATTCTTTTGTTACTCTGTTGACAAGTGCATCCGTACACTGAGCGGATAGAGCAACTGCAATCACAAGCTCAAATGGATTTTTATGATTTAATTCACAGTGTGCATCAGGAAACATTTCAGCCATTACGCCTAAGCAGTGACGAATTTGTGTTAGATTTAACATAGCTTACTAAAACAAACTTAATTTGTTTTAGCTTTTCACCCCTTTTTATTTTGGTATGTATTATCATGCTAAAAAAGCTGATTCAACATCAGGCACGCCTGATGTTGAATCAGCTTTCCTCTTCCGTTAACCACTCTAAGTAATAGAGCATGTTACTTTACTGTTCAAGCCAGTTGAAAAATGGAACGGCTGAGGAATTTTGAGATTGAGAAGGCTTCTGATTTTTTGGTTGTTGATGTTGTCTAAATTTTTGACTATGCGCTCGTGCTTGATCAATAGTCTTAATGCCGTTTTTCTTCCACTCAAACAAGATGCGGTCGATGTATCGAAAGTTTAATTTTCCGGACATAACGGATTCACGAAGAGCCGTTTTAATAATGAGTGGGTCGTGATGATCTTGGTCTACCCACATAGCCAACGTTTCACATTCAAACGGCGAAAGCGGACGACCAAACTCTTTTTCAAAAATAGAATATAAATTTATCTCTTCTTGCTCCTGCTCTTGCTGCACTTCATTTTGATTTTCTTGCATTAATAAATTGATTAGCTTTCTCCAAAGCGGTTTAAGAGAATATTGCTCAGAAATAACCGAAGAGGAATCATCAAGCTGTTCGATCGTTAGAACACCTTTTTGAATAAGATTTCGAAGTACTTCCATACACTTTGTCGTGGAGACGCTCATTTTTGCAGAGAGATCATGTGGAGTGGGAAAGGATTCACCACTATCAATAAATACATTAAGATGCATCAGCATCATAAATTCTGTTTCGTCTAAGCCTAAATCGCTATAGTGATTAAACAATAGCTTTGGAATAGAAACTGAGCCTTGCTCAAACCATGCGATCATGTCATCTTTTTTCATTTTGGAACACCTCTAAAGTTAGTATATCACGAAGGACAGATGAAAACGAAAAACTGTTTACGAAAACTTTCATCAAAAAACAAATAAAAATCCACCGTTTTCTAAAAAGGGTGGACGTTTATTTAATGTGAAACAACATTCATTAGAAAAAGATGGCGTAATGCCACCTTTTTCTAATGTAACAATTTTACATCCGAAGTCACTTCGCTTCTATTAAGGATACAAACGGTTTAATAAGCGTGGGAATGGAATTGTTTCACGAACGTGTTCAACACCACTAATCCATGCTACCGTACGCTCAAGCCCTAATCCGAATCCAGAATGTGGAACTGATCCATACTTACGAAGCTCTAAGTACCATTTATATGTTTCTGTATCTAGCTCATGTTCTGCTACGCGCTGAGCTAGTAGTTCTTGGTCGTGAATACGCTCTGATCCACCAATGATTTCACCATAACCTTCTGGCACAATTAAATCTGCACATAACACTACATCTGCATTTGTTGGATCCGGCTGCATGTAGAATGGTTTTAATGACGTTGGATAGTGCGTGATAAACACAGGTTTATCATAGCTTTCTGCGATAGCCGTTTCGTGTGGTGAACCGAAGTCATCTCCCCACTGAATATCATCAAATCCTTTTTCATGTAAGAATTTTAGTGCATCATCATACGTAATACGTGGGAACGGAGCTTTAATTTGCTCTAATTTAGACGTATCTCGACCTAGTACATTTAACTCTAGCTTACAGTTCTCTAGTACTGACTGAACCACGTGTGATACGTATTCTTCCTGTACTTTTAAGCTATCTTCAAATTGATAGAACGCCATTTCAGGTTCAATCATCCAGAACTCAATTAAATGACGACGCGTTTTTGATTTTTCTGCACGGAAAGTTGGACCAAATGAAAATACTTTTCCAAGTGCCATTGCAGCTGCTTCCATATAAAGTTGGCCACTTTGTGAAAGGAATGCATCTTCATCAAAGTACTTCGTATGGAAAAGTTCTGTTGTACCTTCTGGCGCGCTTCCCGTTAAGATTGGAGGATCTACTTTTGTAAATCCATTATGATTAAAGAATTCATATGTTGCACGAATAATTTCGTTACGCACTTTCATTACAGCGTGTTGACGCTTTGAACGTAACCATAAGTGACGGTTGTCCATTAAGAACTCTGTCCCGTGCTCTTTTGGCGTAATTGGATAGTCAACTGCTTCATGAATAACTTCTACATCCGTTACTGTTAATTCATATCCAAAAGGTGAACGTTCATCTTCTTGAACAGTTCCTGTTACGTATAAAGAAGATTCTTGCGTTAAGGCTTTTGCTTTTTTGAAAATATCTTCCCCTACTTCTGCTTTCACAACAACCCCTTGAATAAATCCAGAGCCGTCTCGAAGCTGTAGGAATGCAATTTTACCACTTGAACGTTTATTTGCTAACCAAGCACCGATTGTCACTTCTTTTCCAACGTGCTTACTTGCTTCAGAAATCGTAATTTTCACGATTAAAATCCCTCCAAAAAACTTACATCCTTTAATTATGTATGCCACCCTATTATACATTTCGACACTCACAATAACAAGTAACAATCATGGGAAACTTATGACATCACCAATAAAAGAGCGGCTTCTATAGAAGCCGCTCTCCATCACTTTATTTCATGTGTCTTGCCATAAATGACGCAATTCGCGCCACTGCTTTTTCCAATAGCTCAAGCGAAGTAGCATAAGATAAACGAACATTTTCAGGAGAACCGAATCCTGAACCTGGAACAAGCGCTACTTTTTCCTCTTCTAAAATCGCTTCTACCCAAGCATCAACTGTTTCAAATCCTGTTAGTCTAGCAGCTTCGATTGCATTAGGGAACAAATAGAATGCACCTTGAGGCTTTAAACAAGAAAAACCAGGAATGTCATTAAGTTGTTTATGCATTACGTTTAAACGTTCTTCAAAAGCTTTGCGCATCATTTCCACAGGCTCTTGCGTTCCGTTATAAGCTGCAATTGTTGCATATTGAGCAATCGACGTTGGGTTAGACGTGCTGTGACTCGCTAGATTCGTCATTGCTTTTATAATGGTCTCATTACCAGCTGCGTAACCAATGCGCCATCCTGTCATTGAGTGAGATTTAGATACCCCATTGATAATAATAGTTTGCTCTTTGAGAGCTGGTGATAATTCTGCAATCGAAACATGCTCTGCACCATCGTATACTAACTTTTCATAGATTTCATCTGATACGATTAGCACATTATGCTTTAAGCAAACTTCACCGATTGCTTCTAGCTCTTCACGCGTATAAATCATACCTGTTGGGTTACTTGGTGAGTTTAAAATCACAGCTTTTGTTTTATTAGTAATCACTGACTCTAGCTGTGCTGGCGTAATTTTAAATTCATTATTTTCAGAACCTTCAACATAAACCGGTGTACCTTCTGCTAGCTTTACTTGTTCAGGATAACTTACCCAGTAAGGAGTTGGGATGATCACTTCATCTCCCTCATCTAAAATTACTTGAAACAATGTATACAAAGCATGCTTTGCACCTGAACATACAATAACTTCAGATGGCTTGTATGTTAAGCTCTGATCACGGTTAAACTTTTCAATAATTGCGTCTTTTAAAGGCATAAGTCCACCTGCAGGCGTATACTTTGTTTGGCCTTCATTCATTGCTTTTACAGATGCTTCTAATATATGCTGCGGCGTATTAAAATCTGGTTCACCTGCACCTAAGCCAATGACGTCATGTCCTGCGGCTTTGAGCTCTTTTGCTTTGGCTGTAATAGCCAATGTCGATGATGGTGTTAAAGCTGATACACGTTTTGCTAATTTCACTAAAATCTCCCCCTATGAACTACGGCTATAATCAGCTATGTAAAGCTGATTATAGCAACAATTTTGCTTCACTCTAAGGTGCAAAGCGTTTTATAACACGTATGTGTAAACATACGTTATAAATAAACTCATTCAGGTTTTGTTAAGCTATAGCGCTTCATAAACTCCCCGCTTGTAAAATCAAGATAGTAGTAAGTTAAATGTTTTTCTTCTTGATCAATATACGTAACTTCCCATAGCGGCTTTTCATTTTCAATTCCTAGTCGAACTGATTTAATTTCTTTTGGATCTCGGTCTCGCTGAACAATCTCTATGGCTTGTTCTTTTGTAATTCCATCTGCTACTTTTTTTAGCACCGCTTTTTGCTTTTGACTTTTTGGAACCCAAGCGATAACATCTTCGTTTTTATTGTTAGTACCTTCTACTACATAAAATGTATGATCTCCAAAATATGCTTGTGTACTCGTCACAGATTTCAGATTAAAATCTTCTTTTGCCTTGGCTGATGCTTTTTTTTCGTCAGCTTGTACATCGTTTACAGCCGCTTTATAAATTGAATGGGTTTGCCACCCTGCTACTAAACATACAACAACAACAATTCCAATAAACCACTTTTTCATTTTATCCCTACTTATGTACGATAAATCGTAAAAATTGCTTTACTTTGATCTTCTTGGTCTAACGCTAGGCCAAACATCAAATCTTTCTTTTTTAACGTTCGATTTAAGCTGTCCACAATTTTATATAAATCAGAAGAATGCTCAATACGAACGGTTGATAAAACTTCAATTTTGCTTTCCATGCTGTTCCTCCTCTTACAAACACCTCTAAATAAAATGATTATCTGTTTATCATAACACACGGCTTGGCTTTTGGGCTATTGTATTCCCCACCTAAACATAAAATCAAACTGAGAGAATTCGTTCCGCTCCCTCTAAAGCCTCTCTATTTTCATTATAATTATCTCTCTTTCTTTTGCAAAAGAAATTTAGGTAGTCTTCTTAAATTTCATGACGTCATAGATGGTAGGTGACATTTTAATAGAAAGCGATTCTCTTTTATTTGTATCGTATAACTCAACCCATCCATCCGTTAATCTTGATACAAGCTCAGGATGAATAGTACGGTCTTCTTTTGAGAATAAAACACCAATCTGAGGGTTTAACTGCTTTAAAAACGACTCAGACAGCGGCTCACCTTCACCAAAATTTGCGAGTTTAATCAAGTCTATTTTTTTTAATGGCTTCATAAGCAAATGCCTCTCAATAGTAGATGCTGAGTTACTCATATAAAGCATTTGATGCTCGCCGAATGCTATTATCAAATCCATTGAGGGTGAATTTACTTCCTCATGATAAAGAACAGATACATGAATATGCTTTGATAGCTGATACACATCCCTACCTTGCCACATGCGAATATGTTGACTTTGTAAATCATTTGAGCCTTTAGGCAAAACTACTTCTTCCACCTGATATTTCTTTGTAACCCAGTCTACATTTCCGTTGTATTTCTCGCTTTGCTTTGTAATAATCACTTGGTTAATTTGCTTAATATGATAAAAATCCAGCCAATACGCCAACTCTTTTCGCGATTTTTTACTACCTGTATTAATGAGAATAACTCGATCCGTTCCGTCTTGCAAAAGCGTGGCTTCTCCATCGAATAAAGGAAAAAAAGAAATTGCTGCTTCATCTTCTTTAAGGCTAAAGTCCACTTGACTAGCCCCTTGCACGGTAGAACCGTTGCTAAAAAAGCATAAGCATACCGCCCATATTAACATATTTCGTTTAATCATATTAAACACCCTCACTTCCTGTGTTTTCCACTCTTAGCGTGTACATCTACAAGAAGAGCTATGCAAAAAAAGCTTTAGCACTGAGTATGCTAAAGCTTTTTTGACGTCCACCATGCTTCAAAATCATGAAGTGCTACCGAAAATGACTCACTTACGATATCTACATCCGGCAAAGAATGAAGAAAATGAGAGCCATACATCGTTGTAATCATACGATTATCTAAAATAAAGATAGATCCTTTATCTTGCTTGGTTCGAATTAGTCTTCCGAATCCTTGCTTGAAACGAATGACAGCCTGAGGTAGTGAATAGTCCATAAATGGATTTTTCCCTTCTTTTCGGAGTTGCTCAAATTTTGCTTTTAGAAATGGATGTCGTGGTGACGCAAAAGGTAAGCGAACAATGATGAGACTAGATACTAATTCACCAGGAAGATCAATGCCTTCCCACAAGCTGTTCGTTCCTAATAAAATCGATTGTGAAAACTGCGCAAAGTCTTTTAATAATCGATTTCGATTACGGGTTGTGACTCCTTGACCAAGGATGACAAATTCCTCTAAATCATTTAGTTCTTTCATATACTGATACGTCATTTTTAACATTTCATAAGAGGTAAATAGTACAAGCATGCGCCCTTTAGTAATAGATGCGATATCTAAAATACTTTCTGCCATAATCGCACTATATTCTTCAAGCGTTACATCATTTACAGCTGGCATATCTTTTGGGATATATACTTTTGCCTGGCTTCGATAGTCAAATGGAGACGGTATCGTCATTTGAAGTGGTTGAAAATCATATAAACCAAGCTGTTCAATAATATATGAAAAAGAATGATTGACCGTTAGCGTAGCAGAAGTTAGTATAACGCTTTGCTTTTTCGCAAAAAACGTATCTGCTAACGTGTCCGCTACCGAGAGCGGTTGACGATATAAAAAAGTAGCGTTTGCCGCTCCTTTTGGCTCTATTTCAATCCACGTTACCTCTTCAAGATGCGGCTGGAAGAAAAAGTCCGCAAACTCACTCGACAGATGATGAAATTGTTCAATTGCGCTTGTTAACTCATGAATATGGGACTGTTCCCTTTTTGTAAGCTGCTCCTGATAGGAATCCATCACCTGAAAATCAGCATGTAAAAGAGATAGAATATCGTTCATTAAAAATCTCACTCGAGATGCCTGTTCCTGGATGGTATGCCAATGAAGAGTATTCTCTTCTTGAACATTATAGCGATAGCTCACTCGCCCAATTTCACTATCCGTTTGCTTATTTTTTTTCATTACATACGCATGGACAAGACGAAATAAGTCATCACACTCAATGCGAAGCTTTTCTAGCATTTCTTCTAGTTTTTTCGTATTTAGCCTTATATCATGTTTTTGACAAAGCTTATGTACTTTGTTTAACAAACCTTTATCGTCTAACAAGCCAATCCTGCTCAACAAGGCATGAATGGAAAAGTAATCTAACCTCCCTCCAAGCTCTTCGCTTGCAATCGTGTCGAAATGATGCGCTTCATCAATTACAACCTGTTCATAGCTTGGAAGTAAGTTCCGCTTACTTACAACGTCTAACAAAAGAAGACGGTGATTTGTAATGATAATCTGAGCTTGTGCTGCACGCTCCTGTGCACGATTATAAAAAGAATGTTGGTTCCACGGATGCTTAAAGTCTAAGTGGGAAGGATTGCTTTCATTCAGCTGTTCCCAAAATAGTTTTCCACCTGACGGTAAGTTGATTTCATCAACATCGCCTGTGTCCGTCTCCGTCAACCAAATCAATAGCTTTGCTTTCGTTAGAATAACATCATAGTTATGGTTGCGCTCTTTTAAAAACTGATTAAATTTCCGAATGCTAAGATAATGTTCACGCCCCTTTAAAACTGCTGCGCTTAGCTCAAATGGCATAAGCTTTTTTAACATTGGTATATCTCTTTCCATTAGCTGTTGTTGTAACGTTACAGTATGCGTTGAAACAACTACTGGCTTTTTATGCTGTTGAGCATAAAAAGCAGACGGAATTAGATAAGCAATCGTTTTTCCAATACCAGTTCCCGCTTCAATAAGCGCGTGTTCGTTATCCATTAAGCTCTCATGGACTGCATTCATCATTTTTTCTTGACCCGTTCTCTTTTCAAATGAGCTAAACACTGATGCTAAAGTTTCCCTTTGTTCTTGAAACTCCTCGTATGTAACAAGAACTTCCGATGGCTTCACAACAGGCCTTTGCTTTCTAAGCGCTAAGCCATGAACAAAATCATAACCTTCATGATAATCATCTTGCTTTTCATTCATTATACCTTGAATCAACTCACCAATCTCACTTTTCAAATGCAAAGACAGCGTGTATAGCTGCTTTAATGTTGCAAGAGGAAGACTATTTAATTTTTCCATTAATAGAAGTAAGATCTTCGCCGTCACTTCAGCATCACTGTCAGCTTGATGAGGCTGATCATGATTTAAATTTAAATATTCAGCCAGCTGATTGAGCTTATACCCCTCTACTGTAGGGAGAAGCATACGCGCTAATTCGACCGTATCCACCGTGGATGGATACAGCTTATCATACCCGCTTTGAGCTAATGATTCCTGTAAGAAATTAAGGTCAAAAGCAACGTTATGTGCTACAAAATAAGCACCTTCTAACAGTTCAATAATTTTCTCGGAAATATCCTCAAACGTCGGGGCATCTTCGACCATTTTTTGATGAATATTTGTCAGTTGTGAAATAAAAGGAGGAATTGGTATATTGGGGTTCAAAAACGTTGAGAAACGCTCAACTATGCGGCCGTTTTCAACAACCACGGCTGCAAATTGAATAATTTGATCTCCTTGTTTTGGAGAATGTCCTGTCGTCTCTAAATCAACAACAACAAAGCGTTTATTCATCATCATGACCTCACCTGCCTGTTCTTATAGTATAAAAGAAAATACATGCTTCTATACGAAACTACTTATGTAGAGCTTATATTCGCTCAAAAAAATCCCCCTCGATTAAGGGGGATAATATTATAAAATTGTACCAGCTGGCTCTTGTTTAAGCAATTGTTTAATTTTGTTGTGTTCATCCATAATGGCTACTGTTGGATGGTGATCAGCTACTTTTTCTTCAGCTACTAGTACATAAGAGATAATAATAACAACGTCTCCAGGCTGTACAAGGCGTGCTGCCGCACCATTTAAACAAACAACCCCGCTGCCTCTCTTTCCCGGTATAACATACGTCTCTAAGCGAGCACCATTATTATTGTTTACGATTTGCACCTTTTCATTTGGCTGGATACCTACAGCCTCAATTAAGTCTTCGTCAATCGTAATACTTCCTACATAATTTAAATTTGCTTCTGTTACATGTGCTCTATGAATTTTTGCATTCATCATTGTTCGGAACATCGTGAAACCCTCTTTCTATGGTCAAATTTCCATAATAATATTATCAATTAATCGAGCTTTAGAGAATTGTATAGCAATTGCAATAATAAACTGCCCATCTAGCTTGTCTAAAGGCTTTAGCTCTGGGTAAGAATAAATTGCTACGTAATCTATTGTACCGCTTGTATTCTTTTTAATCGTTCTTTCAATTTCCATTTTAACCATTTCAACGTCACGTTCGCCACTTCCAATTAACTGCTTGGCTTTTTGCAAGCTTTGATATAAGGCTGGCGCTTCTTTACGTTCAGAATCTAGCAAGTTTACGTTTCTTGAACTTTTTGCTAAGCCATCTTCTTCACGCACCGTATCAACTGCCACGAGCTCAATTGGGAACTTAAAATCAGTAATCAACCCATGCACCACGGCTACTTGCTGAGCATCCTTTTTCCCAAAGTATGCTCGGTTTGGCTGCACGAGATGGAATAGTTTTGTCAGCACTGTTGCAACACCGTCAAAATGTCCTGGACGCTTTGCTCCACAAAGTACATCCACACGATCAATAACCGATATGGAAACAGAAGCTTGACCGGGATACATTTCAGCTACGCTTGGATAGAACAAATAGTCAGCTGCCTCTGCTTTTGCCAAGCGTTCATCACGTTCAAAATCTCGTGGATACGTATCAAAATCTTCGTTTGGTCCAAACTGAGTTGGATTAACAAAGATACTTA
This sequence comes from Priestia sp. FSL W8-0001, assembly GCF_038050335.1. NCBI lineage: Bacteria > Bacillati > Bacillota > Bacilli > Caryophanales > Bacillaceae > Priestia > Priestia sp. FSL W8-0001. The sequence continues at coordinate 1,425,320 of NZ_JBBPAL010000001.1, read as the reverse complement.
AAACCACAATATCATTCTCAGCACGTGCCTGCTTAAGTAATGCGAGGTGACCTTCATGTAGAAACCCCATCGTCGGTACAAATCCAATTGTTTTTCCTTGATGCTGAAGCTTGATTGAAAGCTCCTGCATGTCTTTGGCAGTAGAGATTACTTTCATCTTACTTCCCCCCATATAAAGCCGTTAGCTGTTCATCATTCATGGTAAATGTATGACTCTCTTCCGGAAATTCACGAGCTTTAACATCATGCACATACTGGGACAGACCTTTTTTTGCAACGTCTCCAATGTTACCAAACGGCTTAACAAATTTCGGAAAGCGCTCAACCCCATACGTCAATACATCGTGATAGACGAGCACTTGACCATCTGTTTCCTTTCCTGCTCCAATTCCAATAGTTGGAACGCTTAGTCTGGTAGAAATATCTTTAGCCACCTGTTTAGGTACACACTCTAAAACCACTGCAATTGCACCAGCTTGCTCACATTTCACGGCATCTTCAATCAACTTTTTCGCTCCGCTCGCTTCTTTACCTTGTACCTTATATCCCCCAAGAACTCCAACAGACTGAGGTGTTAAGCCAAGATGAGCGATAACCGGAATTCCTGCTTGGGTTAATTCTGAAATTGTAAAAATAACGTCGTCTGCGCCTTCTACCTTTAGAGCATGCGCCCCACTTTCTTGCATAATTCGAGCGGCTTGTTTCATCGTTTCTTCTCTTGAAATATGATAAGACATAAAAGGCATATCTGTTACGATAAATGTATTAGGCGCGCCTCTTTTCACCGCTTTTGTATGATGAATCATATCATCGACCGTCACTGGAATCGTTGAGTCGTATCCTAACACAACCATTCCTAATGAGTCTCCTACTAAAATCATGTCCACTTCTGATGCTTCCGCATATTTCGCAGACGGGTAGTCGTAAGCAGTAAGCATCACAATTGGTTCTTGTTGCTGTTTCATTTTTAAAAAATCCAGCTTCGTTTTCAACATAAATCTCCTCCTATACTAGAGGAGATGACAACGCAAAAAACCTTCTTACACTAAAGCGGAAGAAGGTTTTTGACAAAAGTAGTCTATAGCTAAACAGCGTGCTTAAACGCACACGCTTGTCCTTATATATTGTCATCCCTCTGTCCTAGTCTTTTTTAGATCAAGGCAGTTCGTAAACGATAAATTATAAAAAAGAGTATCAGGTGAAGTTCTGTCGATACTACCCTGATACTCGTATTATAAAGAAATATTCTTACATTTTCTAGTTTTATTTCGAAGAGAGTTCAATATCAGCGGAATGAATGTGATGAACCGTTCCATTATCGTCCTCTAACAGCAGGACGCCATCGTTTGTAATCCCCTTTGCATGCCCTTCAATCGTTGCTTTTAAAGTGCGTGCAATAATCCGCTTTCCAATGCTAATAGAATAAGATTCCCATAAATGCTTTACTAATCCAAAACCATTTTCCAAGTAATCTTCATACAAAGATTCCATCTTTAAGAAAATCGCTTGCATAAGGGCTGCGCGATTCACTTCTTTTTGCTCTTCAATTGATAAAGAAGTAGCCAAGTGTTGAATGTCGGAATCAAAATGTTCTAGCTTTTGATTGACATTGATTCCTATCCCAATAATAACAGAGTGAACTTGCTCAACATCAGCTTGCATTTCAGTTAAAATTCCTACTAGCTTTTTATTGTTCACTAAAATATCATTTGGCCATTTGATATCAGGTAGCACATTCGTTACTTCTTGTATCGCTTGTACAATCGCTACGGCGGCTAATAGGGTCAGCTGTGGTGCATGCTGTGGTGGAATGGCAGGTCGTAAAATAATGCTCATCCATACTCCCGTATATTTAGGAGAGTACCATTTGCGAGCAAGGCGACCTCGACCAGCTGTTTGCTCTTCCGCTACAATCACCGTTCCTTCTACAGCTCCTTCTTGAGCAAGACGATGCGCAATTTTTTGTGTTGACTCCACGGTTTCCTCATAGTGAAGGTTTTGACCAATTTTTTTCGTATGCAGGCCAAGAAGCAGCTCGTTTGTACTTACTTTATTAGGCTTAGTGACAATACGATAGCCTTTCTTTCGAACAGCTTCCAGTTCATAACCTTCTTTTCGTAAGTCTTCAATATGTTTCCACACCGCCGTTCTTGAACAGCCTAGCAAGTCGCTAATGCGCTGGCCAGATACATATTCACCCTCTGCGTTTGTAAACATCTCTAATAACGTTCTTCTAATATCTGTTTGCAAGACTGAATCCACTCCTTTATCGACGCTTTGCTATTTTTTATTTCACCATTTAATACTTTCATTTCTATGGTTTGTAACAAGGCTGAAAGCCATGGACCGCCCTTACGATTTAGCCACGTCATAACATCTTGCCCCGTGATGGCAAGCTCTTTCATAGAGTGAATAGGAAGCTCTCGATAACGAGAAACAAGCAAGGTTGTATGCAGATAATTAGTACTTCTCACTAATTGCAAAATTCGATTTACTCTTAAAGAAGACTCTTCTCCAAGTTTATACATCGTTTCTTTTGACCAACCATTTTTTAATACGTCCTCAAGTCCACCAAGCTGAAGCTTCACGGATTTTATTTGTCGATTAGCAAGCTTCCATTTACGTAAAAATGGATCTAAATCAACGCCTAGTAAATAAAGAAGAAGCGTCCAGCATTCCGATATATCTTCAAGCATCATCCAGTCGTATTTACACAAGCGTCGAAAAGCTTCTTCACCAATATCTAATCCCGGCAAATGCTCATATAATTTAGTGTCTGCTATGAGCGCAAGAGCTAAAGAGGGGCGTTTACCCAAAAGAAGCTTCTCAAACTCAATGGTAATTCGTTCAACTGATACGTGCTTCAATAGATTTCCATGCTCTGAAATAGCTCTCTTCGTTTTATCTGAAATAGAAAACGCTAGTTGACTCACAAAACGAACAGCTCTCATCATTCGCAGCGCGTCTTCATGAAAACGTTCTTCTGGATTCCCTACCGTACGAATAAGTTGGTTACGTAGATCCTCTCTGCCATTAAACGGATCAATAATTTCACCTTTTTCATTCATAGCCATAGCGTTGATGGTAAAATCACGACGTTTTAGATCTTCCACCAGTGATGAGATAAACTGAACAGATGTCGGGCGTCTAAAATCTGCATATTCCCCTTCTGAACGAAAGGTAGTCACTTCATATTGCTCTCCTTCATGAAGCACCACAACGGTCCCATGCTCAATCCCCACATGAATTGTTTTTGGAAATAGACTCATAACATCGTCAGGACGAGCAGATGTCGCGATATCTACATCACCTACTTTTCGCTGCAAGATCATATCTCGAACAGCACCACCAACAAAATAAGCTTCGTGTCCGGCTTGTTGTAGTGTGTGAATAATAAATAATGGATGGATGAAAGGCTCTTTCATAATATCCTCCATTCCTTAACGTTGTAAAAGATTGTAATAAAGCTGTTCATATTGGTTTACAATCTCCGTTGAATGAAATTTTTGATTCACTGCCTGTAAAGCTCCTCTGCTTATTTGTTGATGAAGCTGTTGATCACTTAACAATTGCACTGCTTTACTCGCAGCTGTTTCAACGTCCCCTAATTCACAAATATAACCTGTTACACCATCTTCAATAACCTCTGGAATACCACCGATTCTTGTGCCAATACAAGGTACGCCACAAGCCATGGCTTCTAGTAGTACGAGACCAAAACTTTCTTTTTCAGAAAACAGAAGCTTTAAATCACTAATGGAGTAGAGCTCCGCTACATTATCTTGCTTCCCTAAAAACAGTACATCATCCTCAAGGTTCAATTCTTTTACAAGCTGACTTACATTTCTCATATCCGGACCGTCCCCAACGAGCAAAAGCTTAGAAGGAATGCGCTCATGGATTCGTTTAAACGTACGCACAACATCTTGTACTCTTTTAACTTGACGGAAATTTGAAACGTGAATAATGACCTTTTCATCGTCTGAAATACCGTAGTCCTGCTTTAAATTACCAACATCTTTACGATGGTACTCTCGCTCATCGATAAAATTATAAACTGTACAAATATCTTTATCTGGATTAATGAGCTGATTCGTTTGCTCAATTAACGCATCAGATACCGCAGTTACACAATCCGATTTTTCAATTGCAAATTTGATTAGTTCTGTTAAAGACGAGTCTTCTCCAAGAACCGTAATATCCGTCCCGTGAAGCGTCGTTACTATTTTTAGATTTGGTGACACCATTTGCTTAGCTAGAAACGCACACACCGCATGCGGAATGGCATAATGAGCATGAATTAAATCTAATTTCTCACGCTGTGCAACTTCTGCCATCTTACTTGCTAGTGCCAAATCGTAAGGTGGATACTTAAATACAGAATACTGGTTCACTTCTACTTCATGAAAATAAATATTTGGATATACCTTATTTAAGCGAAAAGGCATACTTGAAGAAATGAAGTGAATTTCGTGTCCCTTTTCTGCAAGGAGCTTTCCTAATTCAGTTGCGATGACACCAGAACCACCAACTGAAGGATAACACGTGATACCAATTTTTAATTTCATCTACCGCCACCTACTAAATCATCATAAATAAGCAGCGGCTTCTTAGAAAGAAAGCCTTCTGCATACTGAACGCCTACTTCTTTTCCAAACATGCGCTCTCGGCTTTCAACTGTTTCTATATACCCGTTGACCAACGGCGTCTCCACGCTTCCTGCTTGTTTGATGAACTGACTTTCATAAGCTTGTAAGCTTTGCTTTTTCTTTTCAAATGTATTCGTTACATCAACAGCAAAATCGGGTTTATGAAAACCATTAATCATATAAAAATACAGTCCATCCGGTCGATGAGACCCCACGTTTTGCTCTGCCGTATAGTTGCGAATTCCAGCTGAAAATACGGCTTCTTCCACTAGGCGCGCGCAGTTTCCATGATCCGGATGACGATCATCAAAATAAGGAGAAAACACAAGTTTTGGCTGATATTTGCGTATTACCGATACAATTTCTCTAATGTAGGATCGCTGTAACAAAAGTCCTCTATCCGGCATCTGTAATTGAACTCGCTTGTATATACCAAGAAGTTGTCCCGCCTTTTCAGCCTCTTGTTTGCGTAGCTCTACCGTTCCGTTTGACGATAGTTCTGCTTCTGTCAAATCACAGATAACAACTTTTAAACCTTGCTCAGTCATCTTGGCGATAGTGCCGCCCATGCCGATTTCAACATCATCAGCATGAGCTCCAAAAGCAAGAACATCTATTTTTTCAATCATTTTATTTCACCCTATTGTTTTAAAATTGAACGCCACTGTAAATCTCCTCGCTCTAAACCATGGATTAGAACCTCAGCTGTTCCCATATTGGTTGCGAGTGGAATAGCATACACATCACATAGGCGCATAAGTGCTGATACGTCTGGCTCATGAGGTTGAGCTGTAAGCGGATCACGAAAGAAGATAATCATATCCATTTTATTCTGTGCAACAAGAGCACCAATTTCTTGGTCTCCACCTAATGGACCCGATTGAAAACGATGAATCGATAATCCTGTCGCTTCAGAGATTCGCATTCCCGTTGTACCCGTTGCAAAAAGCTCATGGTTCTTTAGAATATGTTGGTAAGCAGTTGTAAATTGAACCATGTCATTTTTCTTTTTATCATGTGCAATTAATGCTATTTTCATATATGACTCTCCTTACTCAATAATATTTTCCAAACCATATACAAGCGTATCAATATTTATTACCGCTTCAACCGCGAGCTTCACGCCAGACATGAAGGACGCACGATTATACGAATCATGACGAATCTTTAATCCTTGTCCAAAGCCACCAAATAATACTTCCTGGTGAGCAATTAATCCTGGCAAGCGTACGCTATGAAGATGAATGCCGTCATATGTAGCTCCTCTTGCACCTGCTAAAATTTCTTTTTCTTCTGAGTGACCTTGCTTTTTCGTTTCACGAACTTCACTAATGAGCTCTGCTGTTTTTAACCCTGTTCCAGAAGGTGCGTCTAATTTTTGATCATGGTGAAGCTCAATAATTTCAACATCGTCAAAATATTTAGCTGCCATTTGAGAGAACTTCATCATTAAAATAGCACCAATCGCAAAGTTTGGAGCAATGATACAGCCAATTCCTTTTTCTTCTGCTAATTCTTTTAATTCCGCTAAATCTGCTTCGGAAAAACCTGTCGTTCCGACTACTGGACGGATGCCGTATTCTAACGCTTTTTTCGTATGTACTCTTCCAATTTCAGGCGTTGTTAAATCAACTAATACATCAGCTTCAACAGTTTGGAAGCATTTTTCAATATCTGTAAAGATAGGAGCTTGAACATTTGGCATTCCTTCTAAGTCGCTAATTAACTTCCCTTCATGAATACGATCAACAGCAGCTACTAATTCAAACGCTTCTGTTTCTTGAATTAGGGTCACAGCTTCTTTTCCCATTCTCCCACGAGGGCCTGCAAGTATAATTCGAGTTTTTTTCATGTTAATTCTCTCCTTGTTCATCAATTTTTGTCCAACGATCTTTATCCCGCGTATTAAATTTCTGCATAACGCGATTATGTGCTTCTTCTAAATCAATATTTAACGAATTGGCAAAGCAAATTAATACAAATAAAATATCGCCCATTTCTTCTTCAACTGTCCGCTCTGCTTCTGTTGTCTTTTTAGGCTTTTCTCCGTAATAATGATTAATTTCACGGGATAACTCTCCAACTTCTTCAGTCATACGAGCCAACATCGCCAAGGGGCTAAAGTAGCCTTCTTTAAACTGTCCAATATATTGATCAACTTCAGCCTGCATAACCTTCATTGATTTATCTGCCATATGTATTCACCTCTTTACCTTCTATGCCTCTCTCATTGCATAATAAGTATTTACCTTTTATTTTTTTGTACATTCAACTTCATATTATAACATTTCTTCCCTAAATTTCTTAATAGAAAAGTTTGATTAACAAACATTATAAATGAATAAAGCTATTCTCTTTAGCCGTGCATGATTCAATATTTAAACGTGTATGATACAAACAAAGCGCTTTGGACGGTTCATTTGGACGATGACATTTCTCTTATCCATTTAGTATGATAGGAAAGAATGTATTCATGTTTATAGAAGGAGGTTTTCTATTGTGAAAGGACTAAAGTTCAAGAATATCTTTTTTATTTTGTTAGGTTCGGCTATTTTTGGATTTGGACTTGTGAATTTTAACATGCAAAACAACTTAGCAGAAGGCGGTTTTACTGGTATTACACTGCTTTTATACTTTTTATTTAACATCGACCCTTCCTATTCAAACTTAGTGCTTAATATTCCACTATTCTTTGTCGGATGGAAGCTGTTAGGACGAACCTCATTTTACTACACCATACTAGGCGTTATCAGCCTTTCTGTTTTCTTATGGATTTTTCAGCGCTTTCCAGTCGATATGCCTTTAAAAGATGATATGACGCTCGCAGCTCTATTTGCAGGTGTATTTATTGGAGTGGGGCTTGGAATTATTTTTAGATACGGAGGGACAACGGGTGGAGTTGATATTATCGCTCGTCTCGTTCAGAAATATATTGGGTGGAACATGGGAAAAACAATGTTTTTATTCGATTTTCTTGTTATTATTACCTCTCTTATCTATTACCTAACCTATACAGAGGCAATGTATACGCTCGTAGCCGTATTTGTCGCTGCTAGAGTCATTGATTTTATTCAAGACGGAGCTTACGCCGCAAAAGGAGCAACCATTATCTCTGCTCGTAACGAAGAGATCTCAGCAAAAATCATGCAGGAAATGGATCGTGGAGTGACTATTTTAAAAGGCCAAGGATCCTATTCTAAACAAGAAACTAACGTATTGTACTGTGTTGTAAGTAAAAATGAAGTCTTTCGATTAAAACAGGTCATCACTTCTGTTGACCCATACGCGTTTGTAGCGGTGAGTGACGTTCACGATGTACTAGGTGAGGGTTTTACATTGGATGAAAATAAAAAGCCGTTAGAACGTTAAATCGTACATACAAAATGAGGGTGGGACATAACAAAACAAATTTCCAAAAAGACGAACACTCGCTTTTCTCACCTCTTTACGTTGTCAGAACAAGTTTATTCCATTGCGCTACGGCCACTCGCTTTCCGCGGGGAGGAACCTGAGCTTCCTCTCTTTCCCGCAGGAGTCGAGTGTCCTACGCTCCATTCCATCCTGTTTTCACAATCAACAAAAAACCTGAACGATTAAAAGTGAAGAACTCTCAACCGTTCAGGTTTAATATTGGCTGAATTACTTATGTCCCAGCCTCATTTCAATTAATCTTCGTTGTTCATTCCTGTGTAAATTAAGATTAAACGCACAAGCTCTAGTACTGCAACCGCTGCTGCTGCAACGTATGTTAAAGCTGCTGCGTTTAGTACTTTTCGCGTCTCACGCTCTTCGTCGTTGCGAATTACACCGCTTGATACGAGAAGGTTCATCGCGCGATTTGAGGCGTTAAACTCAACTGGAAGCGTTACGACCTGGAATAAAACTGCTGCTGCCATAAACACAATCCCTAGCAACAATAGGCCGCTCATCTGAGCAAAGATACCAATCATGATTAAAATCCATGAAAAGTTTGATCCGATGTTAGCTACTGGTACTAAGGCATGACGCATGCGTAAGAACGAATAGTTTTCATCGTCTTGAATTGCGTGCCCTACTTCATGGGCTGCTACCGCTGCGCCTGCTACAGATGTTCCGAAGTAGTTATCTTCAGATAATCGTACTACTTTTGAACGTGGATCGTAGTGGTCAGACAACACGCCGCGAACTGGCTCAACTTGAACGTTGTACAAGCCGTTTTCGTCCAAGATACGTCGTGCCACTTCAGCACCTGTCATTCCAGAAGAACTGCTTACTTTTGAATATTTTTTATAAGCACTTTTCACTTTAAACTGTGCCCAAATCGGCACTAAAATAATGATGAGAAAATAAACCAAAAACCCCATATGCACACTCCTTTACTTGTATGGTTGGTACATTTTCATTTTAGACAATTCGAATATGTCCGTCAATCATTTCGCTCCGGCTCAGCCTTGCGAACACGCTCTGCTCGATACTTACGAAAACCAACATACGATAAAGTAAATACAATAATACTTCCTGTCGTAATCATGACCCATATAAGTGATGGATCTACCTTATCTTCTTTTAAATGTTCAAACAGAGACTGAAAATCTTCTTCTGCTGCTACTAATTCTTGTGAAGACATCACCATTGCATCATCTTGCTTTAAATCTTCAATATGCTGTTCAACACGTTCAATATCCTTATCATCAACATCGACTTGAACACTTGGAGAAATCAATTCATAGGCTTGTAGTAAACTTTGAAGCTCTTCTTGATACTGCCCATCTTCACCTTTTGATATACTCATTTTCATATCTTGAAACGTGGTAATAACTTCTTTTTCCATTTCTGTCCAAAGAGGTTGGTATTCACTTGATAAAGCATCAACTAGTAACCGAAACTGTAATGCTGTATTTACAGGGTCACTATTTTCATCGTCCAGTGCTCTTTCAACATTTTGAGCTGTTACTACCAGCACTTGATACTCTTTAGTGGATAAATCTAAATCATGTATATTTACGCTTGAAACTTCATGTGAAAATTGTTTCATTAAATCACGCGCTTCATCATATTTTTCCTGCTGAGCAAGGTCTAATGTTTCATCAGCAAGTTCATTTAACTTATCCCAAGATTGCTGTGTAGCCGCATTAACTGATGTTGTTAATAGTAAAAAAATAAGCATGGCGATGACAGATATTTTCTTGTTCATTCTTGTCCCTCCTCTAGCTTCTATTAGAAACTTATGAGGAATAGGACAAGAGTAGACCTATTAAATCCCTACTTCAAAGGGGTAATAAAGTTTTGCGTATAAAACTTTTCATACACGCCAACACCAAGATGCGTAAAATCATTATTTAAAAGCGCCTTACGGTGACCTTCACTATTTAACCAGCCTTCAACCGCAGCAGGACCATCCGTATAGTTAGATGCAATGTTTTCACCAGCTGTTCGATACAAGACGTCTCCTTTTTGCAGACGATTTCTTAAATCTCCTTGAACTGGAGACTCATGAGCAAAATATTCTAAATCGCTCATTTCTTTGCTGTGTAAATAAGCCACTTTCGCCGTATCTTCATCCCACGATAATGCCTCTTTTCCATGGCGCTTTCTAATAACGTTCGTCAAGTCGATAATTTGTTGAGAAGCTCCATCTTCAATCTCTTTCCACTCTTCTTGAGAAAGTGATGGTACTTCAGGGAAACTCCCTCTATACATTACTTCATACGGCTTTTGCTTCATTAAAGTTTCACTATCCATGACGCGGATACTTGATAATGTATTTAAAAATTGATCAAAATAAAGCTGGATATATACATCATCATACTTTACTAATGGGCGCATTTTTAAATCTTCGTCATTGAGTTGAAAACGATAATAATCGAGCCCTTCTCTCAATTCAACTTCTCGCTCAATTTTAACAGCTTTCGCTACTTCAGATCGAGATTGACCAATCACAAATGGTGCGGTATTTACGTTTTGACCAATAGAATACACGCTCACCACTCGGTCACCATCTACCCCTACCTGCATGTAGGAATGATCATCGGTTTTATACACCCACCAATCATATCCGTAAGCAGAAGGATCAACACGGGTTGGTTCTCCATACATTCCCATGACTTGTTCAGGATGTAGACCAATCAAATCAATAACGTTTTCCCCTTCTATTTCTGGTGCAGCCGTTTCAACCGCACGGTCATTTATAGTCTCATTATTTGAAACCTCTTCCTGTGCTGATTCATCTACATACTGCTCCAATAAAGGGATATATTCATCAGCGTATACAAATGCAACGATTAACACGAGAACAAATATAACTTTTTTCAGCGTCAGTTCCTCTCCTTACATCTTCAAGAGTTCGTATAGTTATTATACATGTAATGACGTGAAAATAGCTAATAAAAAAGCTATCAACACCCTTTGGTGGCGACAGCTTTTCCTGGATTAATGAAGTTGATTGGAAATACGAGAAAGAGCTTGACCAGCTTGTTCATCTGTAAAGCGATACGTAGATAAATCTCCTAAAGCGACAACGCCAATAAGCTTGTTTCCTTCTACAACTGGAAGCCTTCTGATTTGATGATTGGCCATAATTTCCACAGCTTCTTCTACCGTTGATTCGCCCGATACCGTTACTAGTTTATCACTCATTACGTCGGTTACTTTACTGGAATTGGGCTTCTTTTCAGCAATACCTCGAATAACTAAGTCTCGATCAGTTATTAATCCAATTAATCGGTCTTGATCAACAATTGGAATACTACCAACGTTTAATTCTTTCATCTTTAATGCAACTTCGTATACATTATCTAACGTGGTACACGTTTCAACGTCTGTTGTCATTACATCACGAACACATTTCATAGAATCTCCTCCTTTACATTCAACGTTATTTTGACCGTTTTTCAAAAAATCTTTCACGTTATTTACAATTTCTTGGTCTTTTCAACTGAAAATCCGGATAAACATTGCAAGTTTTATCCAATCATACTATGATGAAAATGGGAGAAACATTTGGTTTAAAGGGGGAACTGTAATGAAACTAGAAGATATGGATTTTACTGATGTAAGAGTTGATTTAGAGCATGCCGATGAGATTATGAGCCGATTTGGACTAGTGCGAGCTGGACAGTGGGATTACGAGCGGGTAACATATGATCGCAAGTTTGAAATTCAGCACCATACCTTTTATTTACGCGTACAAGGATATGCTGCTGAAGGGGACATTGGCGGCAGGCATGCGTTGATTCAATTTATGACGCCTCTGCTTGGCAAACACTATTATCCGCACGGCGTAGAATATGGAGAAGAAGAAAATTTCCCTTCTACACTGGTTGATCAATGCAAGCGAATTTTAAGCCAAATTCATTCCGAACTTCAAAGCGTTCAGGCTTCCTAATAAAAAGAGTGCTTACAATCCTGTAAGCACTCTTTTTATTGAGAAGAAATCGGAGATGAAGCATCATAACCTGCATCAAGTTCCATTTCCTGCTTCTTATCTTTTTCACGCTCTTTCTTCGCCCACCGGAAAAAGGTGTAGCCAAGAATAATCCCATATACAATCTCTTGAATAATTTTCATGATGACTCCCCCAAGCTGCTGGTCTTCTACCGGAGGCAATACGTTAAACATTTCTGGGGCTAATGCGCCCATCGCTTGAATAACATCCGGGGATACGCAAAGGGCTAAAGCATTCACCCACGCCTGCGAATCAGTATACGTGGCATATAGCGACGTATCAGCAAATATAATTAACGCACAAGCAGGCGTTAACAACATCCCATCAGCAAAAATGTAGCCAATTTTTTTCACACCGTTTAACGTCTGATACTCCTCCAGCTTGTTTAAAAGTGGCCACCACATGCAAAAAGAAGCTATAAACAGCAAAATGCTAATAATTGCGTGAAGCGTCATATCTGTCTTCACAGTGTCAAACACAAGCGGTATATGATAAAGAGAGAATAATCCGTTAAAGACAAGTAAAGCAATGAGCGGCTTTGTTAAAAAGTGAAACACTGGCTTAATGCCTTTTTGATGAATCAGTAATCGCGCCATCCACGGCGGTGTTCCCAGAATAAGTAAAGGTGGAATAGCTAAATAAACCAGCGCCATTTGGGCCATATGTGCACTAAACATCAAGTGCCCTAGTAAATCTAGCGGACCGCCTTTGCATATGTATAGCAGCGCCATTCCAAATACAAAAAACGCTTTTGTTTTACGATCAACTTCTTTACTTCCTTCAATTTTATATCGATACGGACCTGTGAACAATAAATAAACAACTGTCACCGCACAAATAACGAAGAAAAAATACGGACTCCATAACGCTTCGAATCCAAACATTCTTAAATTATCAATCACAATCCGTCCCTCCTTTACTCAATTGCGAATAGTACATGCTTGAAAAGAGCTAGCAAGCGCTAGCTCTTCTTTACTTACCACCAAATAATTGTAACAAATGCCCAAACCGTTATAAGTGCTACAAGCACTCCTGAATATAGAAACATCGTTGGCACTTCATGTCCTTTATGATTCATATGCATAAAGTAATAAAGCTGAAAGATAACTTGCACAACTGCTAACAAAATAATAACTGGTACGGTAAACCATCCGCTAAAGCTATCGCTCCATACGGCAAAAAAAGCTATGAGCGTAAGGAAAATCATTAACGCAAACGAGATTAACTGCATTCGCATGTCTTCAGCGTTTTTCTTCTTACGATACTGTAAGTCTACCTTTGGGTTACCTGTGTCAGAATGATTTGTTGTCATCTCTTCATCCCACCATTCCCATTAAGTATACAACTGTAAAAATAAACACCCATACAACATCAATGAAATGCCAGTATAAGCTTGCTACATAAAATTTTGGCGCATTGTATAGACTTAAGCCACGCTTTGAGTTACGGATAAGCAATGAGCCAATCCACAATAATCCAAACGTTACGTGCGCTCCGTGCGTTCCTACCAAGGCATAAAATGCAGATCCAAACGCACTGCTCGTAAACGTATGGCCTTCATGAACATAATGCTTAAACTCATAAATCTCTAATAGTAAGAAAGCGAACCCTAACAGCCAAGTAATCCACATCCAAAGCTGCATCTTCTTATAGTTAAAGTTCTTCATATGATACATTGCATATACGCTTGTTAATGAACTTGTTAATAAAATCATTGTGGCAATAAATACAAGCGTAATATCAAATAATTCTTCTGCTTTTGGGCCTGTATGCGTTGAATTTCTCAACGCTAAATACGTTGCAAACAACGAAGCAAAAAGTACGGTTTCTCCCCCAAGAAAAAGCCAAAATCCTATGAACTTATTTTTCCCTTCAAGGGTTGATTTCTCAGGCGAATCTGGAAAAGTTTCAGGCGTTAATTTTTGTTCTGCTTCCATCTTTATTTCGCCTCCTCATCAAGCAAATCTTCTTTATGAATATGATAGCCATGATCATCAATCCACGAACGGAAGAACATGGAGATAAAGGTAATCACTAATCCTATAATTCCAACTAGATCTCCCCAGCCATGGTCATTGCGGAACAAAAAGCCAAATGCTGAAACAAACAGACCAAGAGAAATAATAAACGGAATGATTGATGAGTTTGGCATATGAATATCACCAAGCGGCTCAGCAGGCGTAATGCCCTCTTTGTTTCCGGCACGTTTTTCTAACCAGAATGTGTCTAATCCACGCACAAGCGGCGTTTGTTTAAAGTTATATTCTGGAGGCGGTGATGAAATCGCCCACTCCAGCGTACGACCTTCTCCCCACGCATCGCCTTCTGCTTTTGGTCCATTGATGCTTGTTTTGATGACGTTAATAATCAGTACAATGGTTGCCAAGGCCATAAAAATGGCTCCAGCTGAGCTGATTGCATTTCCAAGATCCAAGCCCTGTCCTGGTAAAAAAGTTGCTACACGACGAGGCATACCCATTAAACCTAAGAAATGTTGAATAAAGAACGTTAAGTGGAAACCGATAAAAAACAGCCAAAACGTAATCTTGCTAAGCGTTTCATTAAGCATACGCCCAAACATTTTCGGCCACCAAAACGTGACTCCTGCAAATAGAGCGTACACAACTCCACCTACAATAACGTAGTGAAAGTGAGCAACAACGAAATACGTATCATGGAACTGATAGTCTGCTGGTGCCGCAGCAAGCATAACACCTGTTACACCACCGATAACAAACGATGGAATAAACGCTACAGAGTACAGCATTGGTGATGTAAATTCAATGCTTCCTCCCCAAAGCGTAAACAACCAGTTAAAAATCTTAATTCCTGTCGGTACAGCAATTGCCATCGTCGCTACTGCGAAAATTGCGTTTGCGATTGGTCCAAGGCCTGTTGTAAACATATGGTGAGCCCAAACCATGAATCCTAAAAACCCAATCAGCACTGTTGCAAATACCATAGAAGAGTATCCGAACAGTCTTTTTCTTGCAAACGTCGGTAAAATTTCTGAAAAAACTCCAAAGGCCGGTAAGATTAGTATGTATACTTCTGGATGTCCGAAAATCCAAAATAAGTGTTCCCAAATAATTGTGTTTCCACCCATCGTTGGATCAAAGAAATTCCCACCAAACAAGCGATCAAAAATCATTAAAAATAATCCAACAGTTAAAGCAGGAAATGCAAATAAAATAAGTGCTGATGCCACAAACGTAGTCCACGTAAAGAGGGGCATTCTCATGTAAGTCATACCAGGTGCTCTCATGTTAATAATTGTAACAAGAAAGTTAATACCCGCAATCAGCGTTCCAGCACCGGAAATTTGCAGACCTAATGCGTAAAAATCAATTCCGTGTGTAGGCGATGCTAGTGATAGTGAAGCGTATGATGTCCAGCCTGCATCAGGTGCTCCACCTCCTATAAACCAGCTTAAGTTTAGAAACAATCCACCAAAAGCAAATAGCCAAAAGCCAAGTGCGTTTAAAAATGGAAACGCTACGTCACGAGCGCCAATTTGAAGTGGCACAACTGCGTTCATTAGCGCAAACAACAGCGGCATAGCTGCTAAGAAAATCATCGTTGTGCCGTGCATTGTTAAGATTTCATTATATGTTCCCATCGCGACAAAGTTATTTTCAGGAATAGCCAGTTGAATTCGAATAAAAAGTGCTTCGATTCCTCCAACTATGAAGAAAAAACCTCCCGCAATTAAATACAAAATGGCGATTTTTTTATGGTCAACGGTTGTTAAATAGTCCCATATTGTCGCCCCTATACCCCTTTTTTGAGTGAGCGTACTCATAGCTAGACCTCCCCTTTTGAAAGCTAATTACCGTTTATTTTTCTTTCAGCTCTAATAAATACTCGGTTAGCTGATCGACTTGTTCATCTGTTAAGTCAGGATATGTATTACTCATTTTGTTTCCTGGCTTAATTTCTTCAGGGTTTTTGAGCCATTGTTTTAAATTTTCTTCATTATGTTCTAAAACACCTGCAATACGCTCACGATCTGCAAATCCAGCTAGATTTGGAGCCTGACGCGCTTGTTCTGGTCGACCATCCTGCGCTTCAACAGCGTGACAGCCAATACAGCTTTCTGTAAAGATTTCCTCTCCCGCTTTTGCTGAAGCTGTCGATACGTCTGGTTTCACATCTTTAATATCGCTAACCCATGTATCAAACTCTTCACTTGGAAGGGCTTTAACTTTGAAATCCATATAGGCGTGAGATGGACCACATAGCTCTGCACACTTCCCATAAAAAAGACCGTTAGCGCTTTCAGCCTTTTCTGAATCAAACACAAGCCAAAACTTGTTCTCATTCTCTGTATTCGTATCTACTTTTCCGCCCACTGAAGGAATCCAAAAGGAGTGTTTGACATCTGAGGCTTTCACGTTAAAATACACTTTTGTATCTGTTGGTACAACAAGATCTTGGGATGTAATGATTTTTTGGTTTGGGTATTCAAACTCCCACCAATACAAGTTAGCTCTTACATTGACGACAATTGCGTCTTCCTTTTCCATTCCTTTCACATCAGCTAATTTAAACGTATCAGCTACTGTGGGAACTGCTAGGATGACAAGTAGAATAATAGGAATAACAGTCCAAAGAATTTCTAACTTGTGGTTTCCTTCTACTTGTTTTGGAATCACATCTTCCTCACCTTTGCGGCGTTTAAAACGCACAACTACATACACAAAGATGATTGTAACAACAATAATTACAAGAACCATAATTGCTGTACTAAGCAGCATAAGTGAATACTGCTTTTCTGCCACTTCACCTGCAGGACGAAGCGTTGATAAAAAAGGCTCTCCGCAGCCAGCTAATAGCACGGCTACCAGACTAAACAACGATAAAACACGAAAGTTTAATCGCCATTTTCTCATAGCTTTTTCAACCTCTCTTTCATGGACGTGATTTTCTTATTCATAACAGAAGCTGCTATGAATAAACTTTCTTCCTTCTATGATAAATTCTAGATTAGAAGAAATCCCCTGTATTTAAATTTTTATGTAGGACTACGGTGTCTAGGAGCTCGTTACGCAAAATAGATGACTTCTTAGCGGCCTCTTTAGGTAAGCATATGTTGTTGAAGCAGTGGTATGAAGAATCCGTTTACAGTTTTGACATCACAAAAATCATCTATTCACAAATATTTCACATTTGTTTTAGATTTCTGAAATCTTACAGCCTGATGCATGAACATGTAAAGATGTAAATTACTATATTTCTCCTGTTTATTAAAGCATATTTTGGAAAGTTTATGTGAAATTTTTTTGAAATAAATATGGATTTTTTTTGTCACCTTGTACAAAACCCTATCTTATACTTGATTATTGTATACTATTATAAGTAGAATAAGGTGTTGTATCTTGTCGAATGAGTTTAATAACTTATCTTTCTAGCAATACAACCTTACACTTTCTACCATTATAACAAATGAATACATGCTTATGGGATTTTATTCGAACTTTTTCAACGAAACCTTAAACTAGTAAGTCATGTACTTCCATTCGTCTTCCTGTCTAAAGGAAACGTTTAGCGGACTAATTATCATACTTTAGGAAGGTGAATACATTGAAACGTGGATTAAAAGGGCTTTCTGTTATTGTAACGTTAGCAATGCTCCTGATTTTACTTGGGGGAGCACTTGTAACCAAAACTGGATCAGGAGATGGCTGTGGCGACTCTTGGCCTCTATGTAACGGTGAATTGATTCCCAGCAACATAACATTTGAACTCGTCATTGAACTTAGTCACAGACTTGTATCAGGTGCTTCAGGCATCTTAGTACTTTTACTCTGTGTGTGGGCTTGGATTGCACTAGGACATATTCGTGAAGTAAGACCACTTGCTTTTATCTCGTTTTTCTTCTTAGTGCTACAAGCGTTAATCGGTGCTGCTGCGGTTATGTGGGGACAATCAGATGCCGTACTTGCACTACATTTTGGAATTTCACTTATTTCATTTGCATCTGTTCTCCTATTAACTCTCATCATTTTTGAGGTAGATAAGAAGTTTGATGCTGATAGCGTCGTCATTGGTTCAACGATGAAAAAACATATTTATGGATCTATTCTTTATACGTACGTTGTCGTCTATACAGGAGCGCTAGTACGCCATAAAGAAGCAAGCTTAGCTTGTCCCGATATTCCGTTCTGTTCCAATGCAGCTGGCTGGTTACCAGGTGATATTAACCAATGGATTCAAATGGGACACCGAACTGCTGCAACCTTAATTTTCGTTTGGATTTTAATTGCGTTTATTCACGCGTTTAAGCACTACCGTGACCAGAAGAATATTTATTATAGTTGGCTAATTGCTTTAGTGTTAGTAACAATGCAGGCCATTTCAGGTATGTTAGTTGTTGTTACTCGCCTAAACTTAGGACTAGCTTTAGCCCACGCACTAATTATTTCTCTATTATTTGGGGTCTTAAGCTACTTGACACTTCTTGCTACTCGCAGTAAAAGAACAAAATAAAAAGTACGAGCAGAATGTCTGCTCGTACTTTTTTTAGCTTTCGAATTCAACAAGTAAGTCTCCAGGTTGAATAGCGTCTCCGCTTCCTACATGAATATTTTTCACAACACCATCAAATGGTGCCTGCACCGTTGTTTCCATTTTCATTGCTTCTGTAATCATGAGATGATCACCTTTGGATACTTTATCGCCTTTTTCAACGATAACGCGAATGACCGTTCCAGGCATAGACGCTCCAATTTGATTTGGATTTGTTAGATCTGCCTTCATCTTTGATACAACCGTCGTCTTCACGCTTTCGTCTTTAATGACTACTTCACGAGGCTGACCATTTAGTTCAAAGTAAATTGTACGATTACCGTCAGCTTGTGCTTCTCCAATTGATACAAGGCGAACGATTAACGTTTTCCCTTTTTCAATCTCAATTTCAGCTTCTTCTCCAAGACGCATTCCATATAAGAAAGTAGCCGTATCAAGTACCGAAATGTCACCATATTGCTCAACCGCTTTGTGATAATCCATAAATACTTTTGGATATAAAGCATATGCCAAGGCATCAAAGCTTGTAACTTGACGTCCTAACTCGTGGAATAGCTTTTCCTTAAGAGCATTAAAATCAACATCTTCTAACAGCTCACCCGGACGCACCGTAATTGGCTTTTTACCTTTTAAAATAATTCGTTGAAGCTTTTCAGGGAATCCACCGTGTGGTTGACCTAAATAGCCCTCAAATAGTTCAATAACTGAATCAGGGAAGTCTAATGATTCACCACGTTCAAATAGCGTTTCTTCCGTTAAATTGTTTTGAACCATAAACAGCGCCATGTCCCCTACCACTTTGGAAGAAGGCGTTACTTTGACAATGTCACCAAATAACTCATTCACACGTGAATACATGTCTTTTACTTCATCCCAGCGGTTTCCAAGACCAACTGCTTTCGCCTGCTGTTGAAGGTTGCTATATTGACCACCCGGCATTTCATGAACATAAACTTCCGTATGCGGAGCATTCATGCCACTTTCAAAGTCTTGGTAGTACTTGCGTACATCTTCCCAATAGTAAGATAGCTGTTCAAGGTTTTGAATGTCCAGCTTCGGCTTACGCTCGGTCCCTTCTAAAGCATAATATAATGAATTGGCGCTTGGTTGCGACGTTAAGCCTGCCATTGCGCTTACTGCTACGTCCACAATATCAACGCCTGCTTCAATTGCTTTGGCATATGTTAGAATGCCGTTTCCGCTTGTATCATGCGTATGAAGATGAATTGGAATATCCACCGTTTCTTTTAATGCAGACACTAAGTCATAAGCAGCTTGAGGCTTTAATAATCCTGCCATATCCTTGATTCCTAAAATATGTGCCCCGGATTGCTCTAATTCTTTCGCAAGGTTTTTGTAGTACGTTAAGTCATATTTGCGGCGAGATGGATCTAAAATATCTCCCGTATAGCACATTGCTGCTTCGGCAATCTTACCTGTTTGTCGTACGGAATCAATGGCTAACGTCATACCCTCAACCCAGTTTAAGCTATCAAAAATTCGGAACACGTCAATTCCAGCATATGCTGATTTCTCAACAAATTCTTTAATTACGTTATCCGGATAGTTTTTATACCCTACGGCGTTTGATGCACGAAGAAGCATTTGGAATAAGACATTTGGCGCCTCTTGGCGTAGCGTTAACAAACGATCCCAAGGATCTTCTTTCAAAAAGCGATACGCTACATCAAACGTCGCTCCTCCCCACATTTCAAGAGAAAACAAATCCGGTAATAGTCTTGCTGTTGGATTAGCAATTTGTTTTAAATCGTTCGTACGTACACGCGTTGCTAGTAAAGACTGATGCCCATCTCGGAATGTTGTGTCTGTTAAAAGAACTTCTTTACGCTCTTTTACCCAGTTAACAAGCCCTTCAGCACCCTGTTCATCTAAAATTTGCTTCGTTCCATTTGGCACTGGCGTTGATAAATCTAGCTGAGGAACGCGAGGTTTTGTGAAAATTGGTTTTTTCTTTTCAGCTACCCCAGGGAAACCATTAACCGTTACGTTTCCAATGTATGTTAGCATTTTAGTACCACGGTCTTTACGCTTAGGAAATACAAATAGCTCTGGCGTAGTATCGATAAAGGACGTATCATACGCTCCCGTTAAGAACTTTTCATGCTTTACCACGTTCTCAAGGAACGGAATGTTTGTTTTAATACCACGAATTCGAAATTCTTTTAAGTTACGAACCATTTTGGACGCCGCTTGATCAAACGTTAAGGCCCACGTTGTTACTTTTACAAGAAGAGAATCATAGTAAGGCGTGATGACTGCTCCTTGGAAGCTGTTGCCCGTGTCAAGACGCACGCCAAAGCCACCGCCTGAACGGTACGCCATAATCTTACCCGTATCTGGCATAAAGTTGTTTAGTGGATCTTCTGTTGTTACACGAGATTGAATAGCATAACCATGCGTGATAATCTCTTCTTGCTTCGGTATTGCAACAACATTACTATGAAGGTCATAGCCATCCGCAATTAGAATTTGAGATTGAACGATATCAACACCTGTAATCATTTCTGTAATTGTGTGCTCCACCTGTACGCGAGGGTTTACTTCAATAAAGTAAAACTCTTTACCTGATACTAAGAACTCTACAGTACCCGCATTTATGTAGTTTACATTATCCATCAGCTGTACCGCAGCATCACAAATTTGATCACGCAGCTCTTCGCTTAGCGACAAGCTTGGTGCAACTTCTACTACCTTTTGATGACGACGCTGTACTGAACAATCACGCTCATACAAATGAACAACATTTCCACTGTGATCCCCTAAAATTTGAACTTCAATATGCTTTGGGTTTTCAACAAGCTTTTCGACATATACCTCGTCGCTTCCAAAGGCTGCTTTTGCTTCAGACTTAGCACGTTCATACGATTCCGCTAGGCTTGCTTCATTGCGAACGACGCGCATGCCACGACCGCCTCCACCTAACGCCGCTTTAATCATGAGGGGGTACCCGTGCTGTGCAGCAAATTCTTTTGCTTCATCTAATGAATCAATTGGTCCATCCGTTCCTGGAATGACAGGGATATTAGCTTGAATTGCTTGATGACGAGCTTTTACTTTATCTCCAAACATATCTAAATGCTTAGACTTTGGCCCAATAAAAATAATGCCCTCTTCTTCACAACGTTTCGCAAATTGGATATTTTCTGACAAAAAACCATAGCCAGGGTGTATTGCGTCAACATCATGTAGCTTTGCCGTTTTAATAATATCTTCGATGTCTAAATATGCATCGATTGGTTTTTTGCCCACACCAACCAAATACGCTTCATCTGCTTTGTATCGATGATAGGAACCTGCATCTTCTTTTGAATAAATTGCCACCGTTCGAATATTTAGCTCCGTACAAGCTCGAAATACTCGAATTGCGATTTCTCCACGATTTGCAACTAGTACTTTTTTTATTTTTTTAGTTACCAGACTCACATCGAATTCTCCCTTCAATCTTTATATAAACTTCAATATATAGCAAAATTGGATAAAAGAAAAGCAAAAATGAACGGAAAGTTATAAATTAACCGTTCATTTTTGCTTTTTTGAGATGATATATATACCCGAATGTTAAGATAAGTCAGGATTAGCATTATTCGGATAAGAAACAACGTTATTCGCTTTTTTGCTACTTTTTTCTTGATAGTTCACAAAGAACGAAATATTAACAACAATCCCCATGGCAATCATTAAACTTAGCAGTGATGATCCACCGTAACTAATAAACGGAAGCGTTACGCCGGTAATCGGAATAAGACCGGTTAAGCCACCCAGATTAATAAACGCTTGAATTCCAAGCATGGTCGCTACACCTATGCAAATAAGGCTAGCAAAAGGGTCCTTTGAGCGTTTGGCAAGTGTCAGAATGCGATAGATTAAAAAGCCTAGTAAACCTAAAACGAGAAATACGCCAAAGAATCCAAGTTCTTCTGCAATAACCGCCATAATAAAGTCGGTATGTGACTCTGGAAGATAGCCATACTTCTGCACGCTTTCACCAAGTCCAAGCCCTTTTAACCCTCCAGAACCGATAGCTAAGTAAGAGTTTACAAGCTGATATCCTTCACCTTGTGCGTATTTAAAAGGATCCGATGCTCCTGTAAAACGTCCGATACGATTTTCAGTCACTTGCCCTGTTAATACACCAATCGTTCCCATAATGGTCAGCATGACAAGCCCTAATAAAATAAGCTTAAAAAATGTTTTTCGAGATATTCCCGAACATAGCATGATTGCAACTGCTATCATTAAAATAATGAGGCCTGTCCCAAGGTCTGGTTGAATCGCTACGAATATAAAGATACCCATTGTTAACCCAATTGGCCCAATAAAAGCACGCTTAATATCATTTATGTATTCTTGACGTTTTCCTAACACAAGCGCTAAATATAAAATAACCGTTAACTTTGCAAACTCAGCGGGCTGCAAGCTTGCTCCAGCTAACTTTAGCCAACTTTGAGCGCCTCCTGCCGTATGCCCCATTAAAAACACAAGCCCTAAAAGACCAAATGTACCAAGTACAGCTATAGGTAACAGCTTTTGATATAGCTTGTACGGGAATAAAATGGTTGCTAAAAATACGAATCCAGCAATGATAAGCCAACCTTTTTGTTTGCCATAGAAAAAATCGCTATCCTGCCCATACCGCGTAATACTCGTAATCATGCTGGAGCTATATACCATTACAAGGCCAATTGTACAAAGCAACGCAATGGTAATAATGATAGAATAATCATAGTGCTTAAAGATTTTTTTTAGCATAAACCTCTTCCTTTAAACGTTAATAAGTGATGCCTTTACTCATTTTACTATACATTATATACTTTCGCTTTTCTCACGTAAGAATGTAAACGAGCTGTAACAAAAAACTCAAACTATCCATCTAATAGTTTGAGTTTCACCGTGTGTGTTATTTTTTTGTAAATGCTTCATGCAGTGCAGAAAGTTCACGCTCAAGTCGATCTAGCAATGTTTTTCCGACATGCTCATCAATTAAATTTAAACGAACTGCAAAATCAATTTCTCTTGATAAACCAAACATTTGTGTATCTAAAACCTCTTCGTAAAGAGGACATTGTGGCATTGTTAAGTTATCCATTTGAACTTGAATTAATTGCAAAATCTTATCTGCATCAGCTTTTAACAATGCATAAGCTTTTTCACGATGATCTATCATTGTCTCAGGCGTCAAACTCAATCCCTCCGTTTCCGAGCGATTACCTAATCTATCTTTTAATAGTAAGGTTTTACTCGTAAAAAAGCAAGAACTAACATGCATGTCATCAGACCTACGAATTCTCTTACAAATTACGTGTACTATTCATCGCAACTCTCGCTTTATTAATATAGATTTATTATAGCACATTCTATTTTAGTACTTCTACCAAAATCCTGAGTATGGATGACAAATTACAAGAAAGCGCTTATACTTTTACCAAGGAGGCGTTTTTATGAATTCAATTATTTCGCTACATGGGAAAGTGCGTTACCCCCTCACGTTAGATCCTGGAGTTTGGATTTTTGATGATCGAAAAGTAGACTTAACTACTTTTTTTGATACTGAGGTCGAAAACGTAGATGAAAATGAACAATATACGAAGGCTGTTTCAAAACATTGGGATCGAGAAATCCAAGAAGGTGCCGTATTCCCACCAACTTTAAAAACAGAAAAGAAATACGAAAAACAAAAGCTATTGAACGGTACGTTCGGTATCTCCTTTGCTCCTTTTTTAAAGAACGCTCAGCCTCTAGAAGAGGCAACCGCAGTTACGCTTGTAACAGCTAATGAATCCGTTAGCTACTCATTAGAAGAGGCTAAAACGCTTATTTTTGGCTTTAGTAAAAACGGAAAACCTTTAACTGAAGATGGACCTGTACACGTTTATGAACGCGATGGCTCTAACCGTGACAAGCCGCTTACGTACTTAAAAGAAATTATTATTACATAATGAACGAGCGCGCAGAAAGGAAAAGCTGCGCGCTCATTTTTTTCCACTTATAAAATATCAGCAGCTAGCTGTGCGAGACCTGAACGCTCTCCTTTAACAAGCCTTACATGACCTGATATTTTCTGTTCTTTAAATTTTTCAACTACATATGTTAACCCATTATTGTATTCATCAAGATATGGATGATCTATTTGAGCAGGGTCACCCATTAACACAATTTTACTCTTTTCACCAACGCGCGTTAAAATGGTTTTAACCTCATGCTTTGTTAAGTTTTGTGCTTCGTCAATGATGATAAATTGTTCTGGTATACTTCTTCCTCTAATATACGTAAGGGCTTCTACCTCAATTGAACTAAGGCCTGCTAGGATAGCATCCAGTTCCCCAGGCTTTTTTGTGTTAAATAAATATTCTAAATTATCATAAATTGGCTGCATCCATGGTCGAAGCTTTTCTTGCTTTTCACCCGGTAAAAACCCTAAGTCTTTTCCTACCGGTACAATTGGCCGTGCAACCAACAACTTCTTAAAGCAGCCCAAGTCTTCCGTTTGCATTAAACCCGATGCTAAAGCTAATAAGGTTTTACCCGTTCCAGCTTTTCCGATGAGCGTGACAAGCTGGACATCGTCTCGTAAGAGCAGTTCGAGCGCCATAATTTGTTGAACATTTCGCGGCTTAATTCCCCAAATATGGTCATATTCAAAGAGAAGCTTTTTTACTTTTGTAGCGGTCTGATCGACGATTCCAATAGCAGAACCTGAACCTCCAAATGCATCTTTCATAACGAGAAATTGATTTGGGAAAAATGGATGATTTGCGATCTGAGAAGTGAGAATTTCACCGTTTTCATAAAAATGATTTAACACTTCTCTTGGGATATATACTTCCACAAATCCCGTATATATACTGTTAAATTCGACAACACGATCGCTTAAAAAATCCTCTGCTTTCAAACCGATAGCATCAGCCTTCACGCGTACCAATACATCTTTACTAACAAGAATGACTTCACGGCCGTCTTCCTTGGTTTCCTCTTCGAGCGACAAATTTTTTGCGACCGCTAAAATACGATTATCATTCGTTTTCTCTACAAAAATCTCTTGTAATTGATGAAACGAACGGTGATTGAGCTCGATCCGTAAATGTCCACCATTTTCCAAAGGGATTTTCTCATGTAATTTACCGTGTTGACGCAAGTTATCAATGAGCTTTGATACTTGTCTCGCATTCCTTCCAACCTCATCCATATTTCTCTTTTTCGAATCTACTTCTTCTAATACTACAGCTGGTATTACAACTTCATTATCATCAAATGAAAAGATTGAATGCGGATCTTGCAATAACACATTTGTATCTAAAACGTAGATTTTTCCCAACAATTCAGCCTCCTACTCCATTTGGTTTCCAGTTAAGGAGTGTAACAAGGAATCCATTCACTTTTATCTTATGTAAACCGCACGCGTGAAGTTCGAGTAAATGGACGGACCATTTGCTTTAAATATATGAACATATGCATAAAGATAGAAGAACTATTGAAAACTAAACACAAATTGCTACAAAAAATGAGCCATTACCAAAGGAGGTATCTCCCCAATGAAAAAAGGATTACTTATTGCTAGCTTAGCTTGTTTTACAATAGCAGGTTGTAACAATAATCAATCCCAGATTGAAGAAGGACAAAAAACAGACCGCATCGTTCAGGTGAAAAACTCAACGCCTGAAACTGAAACAAAACGCTCTGCTGGGCAAATTTCTCAGCATCTTGTAAGCTTAGCAACAAGCGCTCCAAACGTAAATGATGCTACTGCTATTGTGTTAGGAAAATATGCAATCGTTGGTATTGATGTAAATAACGAAATTGATCGCTCCGAAGTAAGTTCGATTAAGTATACGGTAGCAGAAAGTCTAAAAGCAGACCCATACGGAGCAAATTCCGTTGTCATTGCTGATCCTGATACCGTAACGCGCTTAAAAGAAATTGCGAGAGAAATCGGACGTGGTCGACCAGTTACAGGCTTTTTAGATGAGCTTGCTGCCATCGTAAACCGCGTCATGCCAGAAGTAGCGGAAGAGATTCGCCGCAACCCAGAACCTACCAAAACAAATGATGAAAAGTTAAACAATGAGCAGCAGCAACAATTACGAGACAAGCAAGAAAAACAATCAAATAATCACCTTCAAAAGAACGAATAAAGAATAGACAAGCTTAGTTCACGCTAAGCTTGTTTTAATGCGCTCATTACCTGTTTATCTAATTTAGAAGCAGCTACTGGATCATATGTTTTTTCATAAGTCGGATTGGTAGAGATTTTAGATCCATAGAACATAACGTCTCTTACTTCTTTTATGCTTACTTCAATCAGCGTCAGCTTAATTGGAACGTTTTCCATTCTCTCTTTGGCAACAATTGCACTGCCTTTAATCGCATAGCAAGATTCATTTGCAATCAAATTCACAACAACATCTTTACACTGCGAAATGTCTTTAACCATTCGGGACTTGCTTGCGACAGCAAAACGGATGATTTGATTGGTTGGAGCATAAATCCATGAAATGGCACTCACATTTGGTCCTTTTGTTTCATAATCAACGGTTGAAACTGTTACAAAACGTTCTGCTTGTAGCTCTTCGTACAGTGCTTCGACTAAACTGGATTCAACTTCATTTGCCATTTATATCCCTCCTCCCGTTTATGTATACTTACTTGTTTTCTAGACAAAGAATCTGTTTACCTGCTTACTTTTCCTTGTTTTCAAAACTTTTACATTGTTTAAATAACGACTAAATACATTTTACAGCTTTATAAACAATGCACTTTGGGCTAGAATGTTGTATAGAGAAAACGAGGTGAGATAGATGAGAGTAAAATGTGTCCTATGTGATAAAATTGAATCAATTGAGGATGAAACGCTTGTAGCAAAAAGACTTCGTAATCGTCCTATACATACATATATGTGCAATGAATGCTCAGAACGTATTGAAGAGCGCACAAAAGAACGAATTGCTACCGGAAACTTTAAGCTATATCAATCCAAGCAGACGGAGGAGGACTGGTAAGCATGATTTATAAAGGAATGGTTGTAGGAGTAATAAGTGGCACTGTGCTAGGTTTGGTCTTAAAATGGCTGGAGCAGCTGATGTCTAAAAAGGTTTATACACTCTTATTAAACGTCGATTTCATTCCCATTATAGGAGACATCAAATGGCCTGAATGGGTGGAGTTTGTGTTTCACCTAGTCATTGCAGTCATTATAGGGATTGTTTTTATGTGGATACAAAATCGATTTCGTCACTTATCGTCAGGTAGCATGCTTGTTATAGCCTTTCTCTTAACTTTACCTACCATTCCTTTATATTTCCTCTTACAGCTTTAGCCATTAAAGCTACCCCGCGTATCGATGACACGGGAGCTTTCTTCTATTGGACGGCGGGACATATTCTTTTTGCCCTGTCTTTATGGATAGGTAGCTTCATTTATAAAAGCCGCTAAGATTTGTCCTTAGCGGCTTTTACATATTTATCGTTGAATCTTCTTTTTTGGATTGATACAGCCTAATCTTATAAATAATTAAAATAAGCGCTGCCACAACTAACCCTTCTGCTACCGGCAAAAAGATACCTAAAAACGTAAGCACAGTACAGCCGAACCCTAGGAACAGATAAATAATAATGGATTTTAAAAGCGGCAATTTTTTCGCAAACCCCAGCTTATATACAACAATTGACAGCAATAAAATTGTAAGATAAAGCATCCACATTCCGACATCCGAGTTTTTATCAACACGATATAGAGCTGCAAAAAAAGACAGACGATCTTCTACGTTCACCCTATGTTTCCTCCTTTATGTAATCCCACTGACTTCTCTCTTATGAAGTAGGCTTCTTTTTACTTATCAACATATACAATATTCGACAATGAGCTTCCTTTTACCTCTATAAAAAACAAAAAAGTTGCTAGAGCATAGCGCTTTAGCAACTTCTTTACTGCTTATTTCATATCAGCATATTTTTTCTTTTTCGCGATTTTTTCACGCTCGTTTTTATCTAGAATCTTTTTACGTAAACGAATCGATTCTGGCGTAATTTCGCAATACTCGTCATCGTTTAAGTATTCAAGAGATTGTTCTAGAGACATGATACGCGGCTTTTTCATACCTGTTGTTTGGTCTTTGTTAGCTGAACGCATGTTTGTCATTTGTTTCATTTTACAAATGTTAACAACAAGATCATTTTCACGCGTATGCTCACCAACGATCATTCCTTCATACACTTCCGTACCAGGCTCTAAGAAGATTGTACCGCGGTCTTCTACACCTTGGATTCCGTAAGTCGATGATTTTCCTGTCTCCATTGATACAAGCACACCTTGACGACGTCCGCCTACTTGACCAGCTTGCATTGGCTGATAGCTATCAAATGAGTGGTTGATGATACCAAAACCACGAGTTAATGATAAGAACTCTGTTGTATATCCAATTAATCCACGAGCCGGCACCATGAAAATAAGGCGAACTTGACCGTTTCCATTGTTGATCATATCAACCATTTCACCTTTACGAGCACCCATAGATTCCATAATAGAACCAGTATGCTCTTCTGGCACGTCTATTTGAACGCGCTCTACAGGCTCACAGCGTACACCGTCAATTTCACGTACGATTACTTCTGGTTTTGACACCTGAATTTCATAGCCTTCACGACGCATATTTTCAATTAAGATAGATAAGTGAAGTTCACCGCGTCCTGATACAACCCATACGTCAGGAGAATCAGTGTTTTCAACACGAAGACTTACGTCTGTTTCAAGTTCAGACATTAAGCGCTCTTCAATTTTACGAGATGTAACAAACTTACCTTCACGTCCTGCAAATGGTGAATTGTTTACTAGGAACGTCATTTGTAATGTTGGCTCATCGATACGTAATACAGGAAG
Organism: Priestia sp. FSL W8-0001; assembly: GCF_038050335.1. Taxonomy (NCBI): domain Bacteria; kingdom Bacillati; phylum Bacillota; class Bacilli; order Caryophanales; family Bacillaceae; genus Priestia; species Priestia sp. FSL W8-0001. The sequence goes on along the minus strand of NZ_JBBPAL010000001.1, from coordinate 1,395,830 downwards.
TGCTTCTTGGTGTTCTGACGGACAAACCGTTTCACCCACGTTAATGTCTTCCATTCCTGATACGGCAATTAGGTCTCCTGCTTTTGCTTCTTCGATTTCTACACGCTTTAGCCCTAAGAAACCGAACATCTTCGTTACGCGGAATTGCTTAACTGAACCGTCAAGCTTCATTAAAGCAACTTGCTGTCCTACTTTCATTGTTCCGCGGAACACGCGTCCTACTCCAATACGACCAACGTAATCGTTATAGTCAAGCATTGCTACTTGGAATTGAAGCGGCTCTTCACTGTTGTCAATTGGTGCTGGAATGTGCTCAATAATAGAATCAAATAATGCTTCCATGTTGTCATCTTGCTTCTCAGGATCTACGCTTGCAGTTCCGTTGATTGCTGATGCGTATACAACCGGGAATTCAATTTGCTCTTCTGTTGCACCTAACTCAATAAATAAGTCAATTACTTCATCAACAACTTCAGTTGGACGAGCAAAGTCACGGTCAATTTTGTTTACAACAACGATTGGTGTTAACTTTTGTTCTAAAGCTTTCTTTAATACAAAACGTGTTTGAGGCATACAACCTTCATATGCGTCAACAACAAGTAGAACACCATCTACCATTTTCATAATACGTTCAACTTCTCCACCGAAGTCGGCATGTCCTGGCGTATCCATGATATTGATACGCGTATCTTTATAATTAATAGCTGTATTTTTAGCTAAAATTGTAATTCCACGCTCACGCTCTAGGTCATTTGAGTCCATCGCACGCTCTTCCACGTGCTCGTTTGTACGGAAAGTTCCGGACTGATGTAATAATTTATCTACTAACGTTGTTTTCCCATGGTCTACATGGGCAATAATGGCAATATTACGTAAATCTTTACGAATGTTCACGCATTTCACTCCTATGCTTGTAATAACTAAGCTATTATATCACACTAAATCTAGAATTGCTGAATGATTTTGTTGTACACTATACTTATTGAATAAATTTGGGAGGAATCAACATGAAAAACATTAAGTGGGTATTTGTTTTATATGCAATGCTAGCAACTTTTTCAATTATGGCAATTGGTATATTTATCGGGGAAGGAAGCGCTACCGGTGTTATTGGATCCATCGTTGCCCTCGTTGCAATTATGGGCTTCGGATTCACAACAAAAAAGAAAATGAGAGAAAAAAATCAACTGTAATTTTTTTCTGAAATAGCACAAAAACGAAACGAGGTTGAGACATAAGTGTTTCAGTCAATGATCTATCCGAACCATTGAGAGTTAACGACTCTTTTATAGTTCGGATTTTTTGTTGATTGGGAAACCAATTTTAGAGAATTAGTGGAATGGAGCGTAAGACACGTGACTCCTGCGGGAGATAGAGGAAAGGCTGAGACCCCGCAGCGTAGCGAGGAGGCTCAGATTCCTCCCCGCGGAAAGCGAGTGTCTGTAGCGCAATGGAACGAACCGGTTATTATAACCTAACGACTTTAAAAAAGGCATCATTCGTCCTTTAGAAAGGAACATTTTGTTTTGTCCCAGACTCGTCTTTTTTCAGCCTTTATACTTAGAAAGATACGTAGACAAAATTTCTTCGTGTAAACCTGGCTTGGCAACGAATACGCTGCTTCTGTCTAAAATATCTAAAGGCTTCCCTTCTAAGTCTGTTACGACGCCTCCAAGCTCTTCAATTAAAACTTTCCCTGCTGCAAAGTCCCACGGTGCTAAGCGCATCGTAATATAAGCATCTAACCTTCCTGCTGCAACATATGCAAGCTCAATGGCTGCGGACCCATATGACCTTGTTCCTCTCACACGCGTTACTAGAGGTGAAAGCACCGATGGATCAATTCTTCTATTTTCCGTTACCCACGTTGCGTTTAAGCTGACAATAGACTCTTCAATGCTAACTTGCTTTAAAGGTGGCAGCTGTTGGTCATTAATATATGCTCCCTTCCCTTTTCTAGCATGGTACAGCTCATCATGTACAACATCATATATGAATCCAGCTTGTCCAACTCCATTTTCAAAAATACCTACGGAAATAGCAAAATTTCGCTGTTGATGAACAAAGTTCATTGTTCCATCAATTGGATCAATTACCCAAATAACACCTTCAGATGTTTCAATTTTTTCGCCATACCCTTCTTCACCTAAAATCCGGTGGCCTGGAAATACTTCTTTAATCTTTGAAATAAAGAACTGTTCAATATCTTTATCCATATTGGTTACTAAATCGTTAGGGTTTGATTTTGTTTCAATCACGAGCTCTCTACTAAAAGAAGCTTTAATTCGATCACCTGCTTCTTTAATCCATTGCTTTGCATATGTATCAACCTGATTCCAAAAATCCCTCATTTAGTGTTCCCCCTTTTTTGAAAGTCCTGTATTAAGCTTAAAAAAACGACTGCAAGATGTCAATTCACAGAACAAAGGAGAGAAGTATTTACGCTCCTCTCCATTCCCTTTACTCTTATATTCACCAGTTTTTTCTACTCTCATTCCAGCATCAGCTATCTTTATTGCAAGGAGATCATTTCTTGGCGAAGCTTCTCTAACTTTTGCTTGCACTGATTCTTTTTCTCTTCGTTATTTTCAACCATTGCTTCATACAGCGTAGCTAATTCGTAATCAAGCTCTAATCGAATAACTCCTAGTCTCTTTTGCCCATCATTCTTCTTATACATATTCACCACTTGTTTCATTGATGAAACACCCCTCTCAATAATAATGAATGGTCCTCAAAACGGCTTCAATAAAACTAAATTTTCAGAATTTTTTCGGTTAGAATAGTCTATGTTGAAGCTCAATTTCATGTAACTAAATTGTGTGATTACCTATAAAAAAATGATAGACGTGTTTTTGACAAGCATATGCGAATAAATTGGTGATTATGCCCTTTCTATGGTAAAATCACTACGAAATATGAGATGAATTATCTATTATTGGATATTGGAGGTATTGAATTTGTTTGAAGGATTTTCAGAAGCTGATTTTAACGTATTTACAATAGGTGGTTTAGATGAACGAATGGAAGCAATAAAAACACAAATTCGTCCTAAATTCGAAGAGTTAAGCACGCACTTTGCTCCTACACTTTCCTCATTAGTGGGCGATGAAATCTTTGTCCATGTAGCAAAACATGCGCGTAGAACGGTAAATCCACCAAAAGATACATGGGTAGCATTTGCTACTAACAAGCGTGGCTATAAGATGTTACCTCACTTCCAAATTGGTCTTTGGGGCACTCACGTTTTCGTTTGGTTTGCGGTTATTTATGAAGCACCGATTAAATCAGCGTACGGCAAAATACTAGCCGACCAGATAGACCACATTAAAGAGCAAATTCCTCAATCATTCGTTTGGTCAAAAGACCATACAAAACCTGCTGTCGAAAAAATGAGTTCCTTATCTACCACAGAACTTAAGGGATTATTTGAACGATTAGAACATGTTAAAAAAGCAGAGATTTTATGCGGAATTAATGTATCAAAAGAAGAAGCAGTTAAGATGACTGGCCAACAATGGATTGATTTAATTGATGATACATTTAAGACATTAGCTCCTTTATATGAACTTAGTAAAAAAGCGCACGCGTAAAAAGAGATGCTAAGAAATAAATATTTCAGCCACTAATATATCCGGACTATCAAAAGTTAACTACTTTTGATAGTCCGGATATTTTTTGTTGGTTCGGAAAACATGTTAAAGAATTTTCTTTACTTTTTCATGCGAATAATGTCACCAGATTGGCCAGCTTTTGCTTGTTGAATTGTTCGATAGGATGAATACCCACTTTGATCTTCAAAGTCATTGCAAATTGTTTTTTCTTCTGCTTTGCTTGGAACAATTTCTTTAAAACGACGATAGATACCCATTAGCTGTTCGCGCTCAATTCCTTTTTCATAAGCTTTTCCAATGCTTTCAAAAAATTTAACCACATCAATGATTTCTTCTGTACTCCAATCAAGGGAGATAGGATATTGATATTCCATCTAACTCCTCCGCTCACTTTTTATGTATTTGTCCTAAGACTTTCAAGTAATACTTTATCATATGAATTCAGCTTCACAAAACTTTATCGCTACGCGTAAGTTTAGATTGATTTCTTATAATGCGAATATGTTTAAAAAATCCCTTTGCAAACATATTAATAAGTGCTATAATTCATTTGTTTTATTGAATACATAACGAAGAAACTGTATGAAATTACATTTCTTCTTATTGTTTTTATTTTTATAAAACAGTTTACATGTCATGCACATTTAATCAGTGGAGAATGAATCTTCACTGATTCTTAGTTATAGCAATATAGCGCACGGGAGACCTTCGTACAAAAGCTGGCTCCGCTCATTATTTTTATTAAAGAGGTGTTTAGCAAAGTTGACTTCTCAATTCTCAACTCCATTATTCACAGGGTTAGTGGAACATGCAAAAAAAAATCCCATTCAGTTTCATATTCCTGGTCATAAAAAAGGAAATGGCATGGACCCTGAATTTAAAGATTTTATTGGCGACAACGCACTTTCAATTGATTTGATTAACATTGGACCACTTGATGATTTACATCAGCCAAAAGGTATTATTAAAGAAGCTCAGGACTTAGCTGCTGAAGCGTTCGGAGCAGATCATACTTTCTTTTCTGTCCAAGGAACAAGCGGGGCTATTATGGCAATGGTCATGACAACTTGTGGGCCTGGAGATAAAATCATCGTTCCTAGAAACGTTCATAAATCCGTTATGAGCGCCGTTGTCTTTTCTGGAGCTACGCCTGTTTTCATTCATCCTGAAATCGATGAAAACCTCGGTATTTCTCATGGAATTACGACTGATGCAGTTGAAAAAGCGCTAGCTCAGCATCCTGATGCAAAAGCGGTACTCGTTATTAATCCTACCTACTTTGGAATTTCAGGTGACTTACGTAAAATTGTTGAAGTTGCTCACTCTTATAGGGTACCTGTTTTGGTTGATGAGGCTCATGGTGTTCATATTCATTTTCACGATGAATTACCGCTATCAGCTATGCAAGCAGGCGCAGACATGGCCGCTACAAGTGTTCATAAGCTTGGGGGATCAATGACTCAAAGCTCTATTTTAAACGTTCGCGAAGGGCTTGTATCGCCACAGCGTGTTCAAGCAATCCTAAGTATGTTAACAACAACATCTACATCATATGTGCTACTAGCTTCTTTGGACGTAGCTCGTAAGCGATTAGCCACAGAAGGCGAAAAATTAGCTAATCAAGCTATTGCACTGGCTGAATATGCTCGTACAGAGCTTAACAAGATTGAGCATATTCACTGTATTGGTCGAGAGATTTTAGGGACAAAAGCAACGTACGACCTAGATCCTACAAAGCTTATTATTTCCGTATCAGACCTTGGTATTACAGGATATGACGTAGAGAAGTGGCTGCGCGAGACGTACAATATTGAAGTGGAAATGTCTGATTTATATAATGTTTTATGTATTGTAACACCAGGAGATAGTAAGGAAGACATCGATTGCTTACTTACCGCTTTACAGCAGCTGTCAAGAGAAGTTCATCACTTAGCTGAAAAAGCAACAAAACCAGCTATTTTACTACCTGATATTCCAGTCTTAGCAGTTACTCCTCGCGATGCTTTTTATGCTGAAACCGAAGTTGTGCCATTTCATGAATCAGCTGGCCGAATTATCGCTGAGTTTGTAATGGTATACCCACCGGGAATTCCAATCTTTATTCCTGGAGAAATTATTACGGAAGAGAATCTGAGTTATATTCAAACAAACCTAGAAGCTGGTCTACCCGTTCAAGGACCGGAAGATTTTGAGTTAAAAACATTACGTGTAATTAAAGAACATAAAGCAATTCAATAACAAAAAGGTGCGCTATAATGCGCACCTTTTTCTATTTATTAGTCTAAATCTTCATGGACTGCTTGACATTCTCCCTCTTTACATTTTGAATATAGCCGCGTCACTTTCTCATCTTCAAAATGTTCAATTGTGCAGTTGCAAGTTTGACATACAATAGTTCCCATGTGTAACTCCCCTTTGGTTTCAAAGATTTTTGAAAGCGTTTTATTCTTCTTGATATTATAATAGTATGTAACATTTATTCTGTCAATACTAAATTAGTATGTCACATTTAATTTTTCGACCGCCTTTTTTCGACATTCAAACGTAAAAAAAGAGTTTGGGATATAACAAAATGATTGCTTCTAAAAGACGAACACTAGCTGTTCTCATCTCTTTAGTTTATCTGAACACATTCGTTCCATTGCGCTACGCTCCATTCCACCCTGTTTCCAAACTGGTTTTTCCCAATCAAAAAAAGCCTGAACGATTAAAAGTTGTGAACTCTCAATTGTTCAGGTATAGTAGGGGCTGAACTACTTATGTCTCAATCTCTTATAGGATGAGCTATTCGTTATTATTCAGTTGGCTAATTAATACATCTTTAACGTCTTCTTGTGATAACCCTTTCCAAAACAGGGTACCGTTAATCAACAAGTCTACATGCAAATGTAATTCTGTATTATCTTTTTGCACCTCTCCGCTTGTACCAGAATTTCCAACGTAGCCGATTAGCGTATCTTTTGTAATAGTATCACCCACGTTTAACTCTTCATCGACTTGATCTAGATGAGCAAATCGTGCCTGCATGCCATTGTCATACTGAATCCATACTTGTCTACCACGTAGCTTATCCAGGATATAAGCAGGAGTCTTTTGAACCTCTTTACAATATGCTAAATCTTTGTTTCGTTGCTCCACGGATTCATACGGCTTATAATTATGATCCACTCGTACCACTTTGCCTTTTCCCATTCCATACACTTCAGTTTCTTTATTGACAACTACGCCCGCTGAGTATGTATACCAGTCTAACCCTTCATGGAAACCATGGCGATATGTACGATCAGCTCCTGGCAAATGAGATGGAAACGTATCAGCTTTAGCGTTTTCTAGTGGTGGTGTTAACCCACTCATATACTGCATCACTTCTTCTCTTGTAAACTGCTTAGTACTAACTGCTTGAGCTGCTTCTTCGCTTGATTGAGATGACTTTAAAATAGCATACGCTGCTTTAAGTTTAACGTAGCTAGGTTCTTGTTTTTCTAAGAACGATGCTGATATAAACGCTCGATTGTTTTGAATGAAAAAATCTTGTTCAGCGAGTGGAAAAAGTTCATTATTAATTTGGACGACGGGAACATTTTCAATAAACATATAAACGTTATCCGCGACAACAAGCTGAAGCTGACGGTCGACCGGGCTGTATGTAGAATCATAAGCCGCCGATTGAATCGTCATATCTAAATAGGCCTTTCCTTCCCTGTATACATATCCTGCTTTTTCTTCCGTGCTTAACTTCATAAATAAAAAAGCGGTACATGCCATTAAAACAACTACCGTAAGCCACACTCTTTTTTTCATACGGACTCCCCTTTCTATTATTACGTCATTTTGTCCTCTTTGACATTGTCTTAAACGAAAGATGAATCGTACTGCACGAGGAAAGTGTAAAAATGGTTTCATGTATAGTAAAAAAGGTTAAAAGAGAAACTGTACATAAGAGGTTTTTTCACGAAAGGAGTGCGAGCTAATTGAAAAAGCTGACGCCAGTGTTTCTGTTTTCTGTGATTATTGCGGCTTTGTTTATTATTTGGGGAGTCATTCCAGAAAGCACGCTAGGAAATGCCGCTTTAACGCCTGTTACCAGTGCTATTCATCAATTTATTATTGAAAAATTCGGTTGGTATTACCTATTAGCTGCTACCCTATTTTTAGGCTTTACACTATTTTTAATTTTTTCACGGTATGGAAATATCAAATTAGGTAAGACAGAGGATGAACCTCAATATAGTTATATATCCTGGTTTGCCATGCTGTTTAGTGCAGGGATGGGGATCGGTTTAGTATTCTGGGGCGCTTCTGAACCTATTAACCATTTTCATACCCCACCTTCTGGAGATGGAAATACAGCAGAAGCCGCTCGAGCAGCAATGCGATATTCTTTTTTTCATTGGGGATTACATCCTTGGGCTATTTATTCAGTGCTTGCTTTGGCACTTGCGTACTTTCAATTTCGTAAGGGATATCCTTTTGTAATTAGCAATATTTTACGTCCTCTTTTAGGTAAGCGCGTAGACGGAGGGTTAGGTACTCTTATTAACGTTATCTCCGTGTTTGCAACTGTGTTTGGCGTAGCCACATCACTTGGGTTAGGAGCCATTCAGATTACAGGTGGAATGGCTTACTTATCTCCAGCCATTGATAACAACTTTACTACACAGCTAATCGTCATTATTATTGTTACGGTACTATTTATGTTATCCGCTCAAACGGGTCTTAATAAAGGAATTAAATATTTAAGTAACATTAATATCCTATTAGCTATTCTTTTAATGCTTTTCTTACTATTTGCGGGTCCTACAAACTTTATAATGGACTTATTCGTCACAACAATCGGGTCTTACATTCAGTATTTACCATCTATGAGCTTCCGATTAAGTCCGTTTGATAACAACACGTGGGTTCAGGACTGGACGATTTTCTACTGGGCTTGGTGGATTGCTTGGGCTCCATTTGTTGGAACTTTTATAGCTCGCATTTCTCGCGGACGTACGATTCGAGAGTTTTTAATTGGTGTGTTAGCCGTCCCAACAATATTTGGTGGCCTATGGTTTTCTGTATTCGGTGGATCAGCCATTCATTTAGACTTCTTTAAAAACATACCAGTTATGGATGTCATTAACGAGCGAGGCTCAGAAGTAGCTCTGTTTTATGTATTAGAACAATTTCCATTAGGAACGGTTATGTCAATTATCGCTATTTGCTTGATTGCTACCTTCTTTATTACATCAGCCGACTCTGCAACATTTGTTCTCGGCATGCAAACGACGAATGGTGACTTAAACCCGTCAAATTCTGTGAAGTTTATTTGGGGTATGATTCAAACTTTAACTGCGGTTATCCTGCTTTGGACTGGTGGATTAGATGCGCTTCAGACAGCCGCCATTATTGCAGCATTGCCATTTTCAATCGTACTGGTACTCACGGTCTTCTCACTCATCAAATCGTTTAGAGAAGAATTAAAAAAAGCAGATGTACATCCTAAAAAAATTTAAGAAAAGAAGCATTCCCGTTTTCGGAATGCTTCTTTTACTATGTTATAATTTCACATTAAACGAAATAATCCTTTTATTATCATCTAATAAATAAAAAAATGACGGTGTAGCCTAGAAAAAAAACAAAGAGCGAGCTACATGTCACAAAGAACGCTTTTTTCTTCGAGTGTACATTCATTTTAGCAATTCCATATGCTAAATAGGCAAATACAAAGAAAAGAATAATTTTTGCTGTTAATTCATCACGTTTTGATAAAAGCTCAACTGTCGCATAGCCGCTCCAAATCATAAGCTGCAAGCTGTACAAAAAAGGTTTAACCATCGCTCATTCCTCACTTTTATAACGGCACTTACATCACTTATATGCAGCTTGACCACGTTTTACAACAAAAAAGCTCATGCCGGAGGCATGAGCTTTTTCATCTATTATTTTACAATGTGAATTGGGCTTCCGATTGCTACTTCAGCTGCTTCCATTGTAATCTCACCTAATGTTGGGTGAGCGTGAATTGTTAATGCAATATCTTCAGCAGTCATACCGCTCTCGATTGCAAGACCAAGTTCAGCGATCATGTCAGATGCACTTGGACCAGCAATTTGAGCACCGATTACAACGCCATCTTCTTTACGAGTGATTAGCTTTAAGAATCCTTCTGCAGCGTTAAGTGCAAGTGCACGTCCGTTAGCTGCGAATGGGAATTTAGAAGCTTGAATTGCTAAACCTTCTTCTTTCGCTTGTGCTTCTGTGTAACCCACGCTCGCAAGCTCAGGCTCAGAGAATACAACAGCTGGAATTCCTAAGTAATCAATTTCAGCTGGTTCACCAGCGATTGCTTCAGCAGCAATTTTACCTTCGTATGAAGCTTTGTGTGCAAGTGGTGGTCCAGAAACGATATCACCGATTGCATAGATGTTGCTTACAGATGTACGGCATTGTTTGTCAGTTTCGATTACACCGCGGTCAGTCATTTTTACGCCAACTTGCTCAAGACCAAGCTCGTCAGTGTTTGGACGACGACCAACTGTTACTAATACGTAATCAGCTTCAACTGTTTTTGCTTCTCCACCAACTTCAAACGTTACTTTAACGCCATCAGCAGTTTCTTCTACACCTTTAGCCATAGCTTTAGTGAAGATTTCAACGTTTCCTTTTTTCTTAAGGTTACGTTTTACAAGAGAGCTCATTTGTTTTTCGAAACCAGCTAAGATTTCATCAGCTGCTTCAACAAATGTTACTTCAGTTCCGAAGTTAGCATAAGCAGTACCAAGCTCAGTACCGATGTAACCTCCACCGATTACAACTAATTTTTTAGGAACTTCTTTAAGCGCTAATGCACCTGTAGAGTTGATTACGCGCTCAGAGAATTTGAATCCTGGAATCTCGATTGGACGAGAACCAGTTGCAAGAATTGCGTTTTTGAACTTGTACGTTTGTGCAGAATTTTCATCCATTACACGTACAGTTTCGCTATCCACGAAGTAAGCTTCACCTTTTACGATATCTACTTTGTTACCTTTAAGTAAACCTTCAACACCGCCAGTAAGTTTGTTTACTACGCCGTTTTTGAACTCTTGAACTTTTGTGAAGTCAACAGTTACATTTTCAGCAAAAATACCCATATCTTCTGAGTGTTTTGCTTCTTCAAAACGGTGACCTGCTGCGATTAATGCTTTTGAAGGAATACAACCAACGTTTAAGCACACACCACCAAGGTTACCTTTTTCAACGATTGTTACTTTTTGTCCTAGTTGAGCTGCACGAATTGCTGCAACGTAACCACCAGGGCCAGCACCAATGACAAGAGTATCAGTTTCGATTGGGAAATCTCCTACTACCATTTATTACGCCTCCATTAATAATAATTCTGGATCATTTAATAAACGCTTGATTTGGTTAAGAGCGTTTTGAGCTGTTGCACCATCAATGATACGGTGGTCAAAGCTTAGAGATAATGCTAATACTGGAGCAATTACAATTTCACCGTCACGTACAACTGGTTTTTCAGCAATGCGTCCGATACCTAGAATTGCAACTTCTGGGTGGTTAATTACTGGAGTGAACCATTGTCCACCAGCAGAACCGATGTTTGTGATTGTACAAGAAGCGCCTTTCATTTCAGCAGGAGCTAATTTACCTTCACGTGCTTTTCCAGCAAGGTCATTAATTTGGTCAGAAATCTCAAATACAGACTTGCGGTCAGCATTTTTCACTACAGGTACTAAAAGACCTTTTTCAGTATCAGCCGCGATACCGATGTTGTAGTAGTGTTTTTGGATTACTTCATCAGTAGAATCATCAATAGATGTGTTAAGAGCTGGGAACTTCTTAAGTGCAGAAGTTAATGCTTTAACAACATAAGGTAAGAATGTTAATTTAATACCTTGGTCAGCTGCTACTGATTTGAACTTCTTACGGTGTGCAACAAGTGCTGTAACATCAATTTCGTCCATTAATGTTACGTGAGGAGCCGTTTGCTTAGAGTTAACCATTGCTTTTGCAATTGCACGACGAATACCGCTCATTTTCTCACGAGTTTCTGGTAAGTCACCTTCTGGAATTGCTGTAGCTGTAGCTTTTGGTGCTGCCTCAGTTGCCGCTGGAGCCTCTTCAGTTGCTGTTGAAGCTGCTGCAGTTGAACTACCAGATAAGAAGCTATCGATGTCTTCTTTTACGATACGGCCGTTTTTAGCTGATCCTGGAACTGCTTTAATGTCTACGCCTTTTTCACGAGCATATTTACGAACTGAAGGCATAGCAATAACTTTGCGGTTTGGATCTACTTCAGCTTGTGGTTGCGCGCTAGCTGCTGCTTTTTCTACGTCTTGTCCAGCTTCAGCTGTTGCTTGAACTTGCTCTTCTTCTTTTGGAGCTTCTTGTTTTGGCGCGTCGTCATGATCGTCGCCTTTGAATTTTAGATCTTCGTAACCAGGAGCATCAAAAGTTACGATAACTTGACCTACAGTTGCTACTGTACCTTCGTCAACCTTAACTTCTAATACTTTACCTTTTACAGGAGATGGGATTTCAACAACAGCTTTGTCGTTTTGTACTTCGGCAAGTACATCATCCTCATCGATTTCATCTCCAGCTTTTACGAACCATTTTACGATTTCACCTTCGTGGATACCTTCACCGATATCCGGCAGTTTAAATTCAAATGCCACGTGTCTTCAACCTCCTAGTTAGTTGCAATATGTTTAGTTGGTTTTTATACCTTATTTACAATAGAAATCAGCAAAATGCTGATTTCTATAGAGTAACAATCAATTAAAATTCAAGAACTTTTTTAGCAGTTGCTACAATATCCTTGTGGTCTGGTAACCAAACGCCCTCTGCTTGAGAGAATGGGAATACTGTATCTGGAGCAGCTACGCGTAATACTGGAGCTTCTAAGCTTAAGATTGCGCGGTCGTTGATTTCAGCTACAACGTTTGAAGCGATACCAGCTTGCTTTTGAGCTTCTTGAACAACAATTGCACGACCAGTTTTTTCAACTGATGCGATGATTGTTTCGATATCTAAAGGCTGAACTGTACGTAAGTCAACAACTTCTACAGATACGCCTTCTTTTTCTAATTCTTCAGCTGCTTTTAATGATGAATGAACCATTGCACCATAAGCGAAGATTGAAACGTCAGTACCTTCACGTTTTACATCAGCTTTACCAATTTCAATTGTATAAGCTTCTTCAGGTACTTCTTGACGGAATGAGCGGTATAATTTCATGTGCTCTAAGTAAACAACAGGATCGTTGTCACGAATTGCTGAAATTAAAAGACCTTTTGCATCGTATGGAGTTGAAGGAATTACAACTTTCAAACCAGGTTGAGATGCTACTAAACCTTCTAAGCTATCAGCGTGAAGTTCTGGTGTGTGTACGCCGCCACCGAATGGTGAACGGAACGTGATTGGTGCGTTCCAACGACCGCCAGAACGATAACGCATACGAGCTGCTTGACCAGAAATTGAATCAAGAACTTCAAATACGAAACCGAAGAATTGAATTTCAGGTACTGGACGGAAACCTTGAGTCGATAGACCAACAGCAAGACCGCCGATACCAGATTCAGCAAGTGGTGTATCGAAAACGCGATCTTCACCGAATTCTTGTTGAAGACCTTCAGTTGCACGGAATACTCCACCGTTTACGCCAACGTCTTCACCAAAAACTAATACGTTTTCGTCGTTTTTCATTTCTGTGCGTAACGCATCAGTGATTGCTTGAATCAATGTCATTTGCGCCATGGCTTACTTCGACTCCTTCTCTTTGTAGATTTCATACTGCTCTTTCAAGTTGAAAGGCATTTCTTCATACATGATATCCATTAAGTCTGTAACTTTTTGTTTTGGATAGTCATCTGCTTTTTTGATTGCATTTTTAATATCTTCTTTAGCTTGCTCGATTACTTTGTTTTCTTCTTCTTCATTCCAGATGCCTTTAGCTTCTAAGAATTTACGGAAACGTACTAGTGGATCTTTCTTTTCCCACTCAGTATCAAGCTCTGCTGTACGATAACGTGTTGGGTCATCTCCAGCCATTGTATGTGGACCATAACGGTAAGTTAATGTTTCAACTAATGTTGGACCTTCGCCGTTTACTGCGCGCTCACGAGCTTCGCTTACGGCAACATAAACTGCTAATGGATCCATTCCATCCACTTGTACCCCTGGGATACCTACTGCAGCTGCTTTTTGAGCAATTGTTTTAGCAGCAGATTGCTTTTCAACTGGTGTTGAAATCGCAAAGCGGTTGTTTTGAACAACAAAAATTGCTGGAGCTTTGAACGCACCTGCAAAGTTCATACCTTCGTAGAAGTCACCTTGTGAAGCTCCACCGTCACCAGTGTAAGTGATTGCTACTGCTTTTTTACCACGTTTTTTAAGACCTAATGCAACACCCGCTGCTTGAACGATTTGTGCACCGATGATAATTTGTGGTGAAAGTGCGCCTAAATCCTCTGGCATTTGGTTACCGTGGAAGTGACCACGAGAGAATAAGAACGCTTGGTATAATGGAAGACCGTGCCAGATTAATTGTGGTACATCACGGTATCCAGGTAAAATGAAGTCTTCTTTCTCTAATGCAAAATGAGATGCAATTTGAGAAGCTTCTTGACCAGCTGTTGGTGCATAGAAACCTAAACGACCTTGACGGTTCAATGAAATTGAACGTTGATCAAGAATACGTGTGTACACCATACGAGTCATTAGTTCTTTTAATTGTTCATCAGATAAATCTGGCATTGCTGATTTATTTACTACTTCGCCCTCTTCATTAAGAATTTGGAACGTTTGGTACTGCTCAGCAATTTTATCAAGTTGCTTTGATACATCAATAATAGCTTTTTTAGTTTTAGCAGCCATCTAAGTCACCTCTTCCTTTCATTTAAGCCTTACTTTTCAATGTGCTAATCAAACAAAAAAATACACATTGCTAGGATACCCAAAACAAGCACCTAAAAGTCATTTTTTGTCGACTAGAATTCCATTTGAGTCCGCTACGTATTTCAACATGTTTTATGTATTCCCGGGCGCACTCGATTCAAACATTTAAGTAAAAGGAAAGTTTAAGCGAAACTTTCATTCCGTTAAACTGTATTAATTATTTCAACAAAATGATTAATACAACACTTACTACGCTAAATAGTGTACACCACATTAAAACGGTTCGTCAATCTATTTACGCTTATAAATTTAAGCTTTTTGCCTTATTACACTTTTAAAAAATGTTAAATCCATCTGTGCTATTACACAAACATATCCTGTACTACTTGTCTTATAATAACCGTTTAAAAACCTGCTTAATATCACCGTTTAATTTCTTACAAACCCTTTGAATGAAAGCGTTTTACAGACTATTTAATTCATGTCGAATACTGTTGTATATCAAATCAAAAAACAGCCAATGCTTATTGCTTTGAGTGTTTCCTGCTTTTATTCTTGATCTGATTTCACCTTTTTGTAGAAGTTCTTTTTTTCTTCATTATAAGCATCCGTTGCTTGATTAAACTTTTCACTATTCTCCTGCACCTTTTGGTACATCTCATTAATAGAAGAAATTTGGTTTTCTAAATCGTTTAGCTTCACGTTTGTTTTTTGAAACATTGTGTATAGCTCTCTGTCTAACTCCACCGATTCTTCATACGAAGCATACATCAAGTCGTATGCCTTATAGCGACTTTCCATTAAAGAAGCGAGTTTGTTGGCTTGCTTCTCTATGTCTTCATCTTTTACCAGTTCGATTTTCTCTTTGGCTTTTTCAAACTCTTCTTTTGAACGCTGCATACTTTCCTGTTCTTTTACTAAATGTTCTTCTCGTTCATCTAATAATTGGAGCGCTTCGCTTGCTTTTTCGTCAACTTTTTCTTTTTCTTTCATTCCAATTGATAAGATTTCTTCATATAGAACATTTTCTTTGTCTTCGAGTGCCGTCATCGGTTGCTGCTCTTTTATAAACTGCTTCTCTTGATCAGCGACTTTCTCAAGCGCTTTATAAACTTCTAGTTCGTCTCCGCTTTCTGCTGAACATCCTGCTAAAAGCATCATACTTATACCTATTGCACTTACTATTTTTTTAGTCTTCATACCTGGTAAATCCTCCCTTATACCAGCACTATTTTATCTTTATTGCCCGAATTAAGCAATTCATCTACACCATTTTATTATCTTTTAATATATTATACTAACCCATCAAGAAAAAACGGTTAAATCGTTTGTGTTTTTTGGGATTCTGTCTGTTCAGGAGTGTGTTAGTTATGTATTACGGAGGATATGGATACGGATGTGGCGGTTCAAATAAAGAATTCGTTCTTTTAATTGTGCTATTTATTTTACTGGTTATTATTGGCTGCAGTTGGGGCGGCTGTTAATTAGTTAAACAAAGAGAAAGTCAAGTGGCTTTCTCTTCTACATATAGCAACTCGGATGACTTTTCATATGTCTTTTGATACACTTTATAGTACTAAACTGACAAGTATATGTCATAACTATTAGTACCATATATCGTTAGGGAGATGTGAACAGTGATTACAATGGATAAAATTATTAGGGATGGCCACCCTACTCTGCGCAAAGTAGCACAAGAAGTAAAGCTTCCAGCAACAGCTGAAGATAAAGAAACGCTTAGACAACTACTTGAGTATGTTCAAAACAGCCAAGACCCTGAAATTGCAGCCAAGTATAATTTACGTCCTGGAATTGGATTAGCTGCTCCTCAAATCAACGTATCAAAGCGAATGATTGCTATTCAAGCACCTGATGAGCGTGGAAACGTGCAAAGCTATGCTCTTTTCAACCCGAAAATTGTGAGCCACTCCGTTGAAAAAACGTATTTAACAAGCGGTGAGGGATGCTTATCCGTAGATGAAGAAATACCTGGATATGTCCCAAGGTATGCTCGTATTACTGTAAAAGGTACAACGCTAGAAGGAGAAGAGGTTAAAATCCGTTTGAAAGGCCTATTAGCTGTGGTCTTTCAGCATGAAATTGACCATCTTGATGGCGTTATGTTTTATGACCATATTAATAAAGCAGAGCCGTTTAAAGAACCTGAAAATGCAAGCCCTTATATGCGCTAAAAAAAGAGGCTGGGACATAAGTAATTCAGCTAATGATAAACCTGAACGATTGAGAGTTTCTCACTTTTAATCGTTCAGGTTTTTTGTTGATTGTGAAAACAATGTTGGAAACAGGGTGGAATGGAGCGTAGGACACTCGACTCCTGCGGGAAAGAGAGGGAAAACTGAGATCCCGCAGCGCAGCGAGGAAGCTCAGGTTCCTCCCCGCGGAAAGCGAGTGGCCGTAGCGCAATGGAACGAACGTGTTCAGACAAACCAAAGAGATGGGAACAGCTATTGTTCGTCTCTTAGAAGCAATCATTTTGTTATGTCCCAAACTCTTTTCTGTTAAGACAGTAATCCTACAAGTTGAAGACCGTGTGCAATTCCGTTATCAGCTACGTCTTTTGTAATATAATTTGCCACTTCTTTTACTTCATCATGGGCATTTCCCATTGCTACGCCATTTCCTACGTACGAGAGCATTTCAATATCATTTAAGCCATCGCCAAATGCATACACATTTTCTTTCTTATAGCCTAACTTATTGATCATAACCTCAATTCCCTTTGCTTTTGATCCACCAGCAGGAAGCACATCCGTTGAGAATTCATGCCAACGAATATAATCAAATTTTTTAAATTTTTCTTCGTAAGGCTTCTCTTCACCATCCGTACAGAAAAGAAGCGCTTGATAGATTTCGCGGTTTTCATAGTACAAAGGGTCATGAATTGGATGTGTGATGCCAAGCTTTAGCGTGCTAATGCTTGCTTCAATATGTTCATGAAATTCAATATTAGACCTCATATCATCATGATCTAAATAAACGACTGGATGATTTTTTTGAGCAGCAAACGCGGTGAGCGCTTGAAGCTCTTGTACGTCTAATGGATTTTGATACAGAACTTCACCATTTAATACGATGTACTGACCATTAAAGCTAATATATGTATCGATACCAAGCTCATCTCGAAGCTCTTTAAACATAAACGGTGCTCGGCCTGTAGCAATGGCTACTTCATAACCTTTTTCCTTGAGCTGATTTACCGCTCGCTTTGTTGACTCAGGTAATTTTTTATCATGATCTAACAATGTACCATCAATATCAAAGAACACTATTTTTTTGTCCATTGTTTCACCTAACTTTTCTATTTTTTTTCGTTTCTCACGCCATTATAACAAACCACTTCTACTTTCTCCATCTTTCCATATATAACCACGCAAGTCTATGCGCTTTTTTCATATACTACAACTATAAACATAGACAGGCATTCATCAGATATAAAGGAGATGAGATTCATGCTAAAAGATTTTCGAAAGCGCCTTTTAAGACGTTGGAATGAATTATTACGAAAAAAATCAATTGCTTAATTAACGATTTAAGGGCTTTCTATCAATACATTTGCAGAGCGTGTGTCTGCAACGTAAAATAGAATAGCCCTTATTTTCTATTTAAATAAGCAGTCCAGTCAGTCAATTTTTTCACATAGTCATAATTTCATATTAGCTATTCGTATAATTTTTCAATAAAATTTAAGTTTATCGATAGAAATCGTCCCTATTTTGCATTTAACGAATTGACTTGTGTTATTTTGATGTCTAAAATGTAGTGAAAGCAAGTTTCTTTAGAAAATACATGAAATACATACACATTTTATATTATAATAAAATAAGTTATTTGAATTTCGGATTTAAGGAGAGAATGAAGTTATGATTTTTAAAGTATATTTTCAAGAAAAATTAACAGAAGTACCAGTTCGTGAAAACACACAAACTGTTTATGTAGAAGGAGAGTCTGAACGCGACGTTCGTAAAAAGTTAAAAGCGCGTTCAATTAACATTGAATTTGTTCAACTAGTGGACGGAGACTACTTAGAATATGAGCAACACAGCGAAGATTTTAAAGTATTGGAGATATGATAAAAATGAAATTTGTAAAAAATAATCAGACGGCGGTATTCGCTCTAGGTGGACTAGGTGAAATCGGTAAGAATACCTATGCCGTACAGTTTCAAGATGAAATTATTCTTATCGATGCCGGAATTAAGTTTCCAGAAGATGAACTATTAGGTATTGATTATGTAATTCCTGATTACAGCTATTTAGTTAAAAACGCAGACAAAATCCGTGGACTTTTCGTAACACATGGTCATGAGGATCACATCGGTGGAATTCCGTATCTTTTACGCGAATTAAACATTCCAATTTATGCTGGAAAGCTAGCGTTAGGTTTACTACGCAATAAGCTGGATGAGCACGGATTACTTAGAACTGCACAGCTTCATGAAATTACAGAAGACGACGTTATTAAGTTTCGCAAGACGTCGGTAACGTTTTTCCGTACAACACACAGCATTCCTGATTCATACGGTATTGTTGTAAAAACACCAAATGGACAAATTGTACATACAGGTGACTTTAAGTTTGACTTTACACCAGTTGGAGAACCAGCGAACTTAACAAAGATGGCTGAAATCGGTAAAGACGGCGTACTATGCCTACTATCAGATAGTACAAACAGTGAAATCCCTAACTTTACAATGTCTGAGCGTCGCGTTGGTGACAGCATTCATGACATTTTCCGAAAAGTTGAAGGCCGTATTATTTTCGCAACGTTTGCATCTAACATTCATCGTTTACAGCAAGTTGTTGAAGCTGCTGTATTAAACAATCGTAAAATTGCTGTGTTTGGTCGCAGTATGGAAGCAGCAATTGATATTGGTCAGGAGCTTGGCTATATCTCTTGTCCAAAAGATACGTTTATTGAACCATCTCAAATCAATCGTATTCCTGCTAACCGCGTAACAATTTTATGTACAGGTAGTCAAGGTGAACCGATGGCTGCTTTATCACGTATTGCAAACGGTACACACCGTCAAATTCAGATTATCCCTGGGGATACAGTTGTTTTCTCTTCATCACCAATTCCAGGTAACACAGTAAGTGTAAGCAAAACGATCGATATGTTATTCCGTGCTGGTGCTGAAGTTATTCATGGTAAACTGAATGACATCCATACGTCAGGTCACGGTGGACAAGAAGAACAAAAATTAATGCTTCGCTTAATGAAACCAAAGTACTTTATGCCAATTCATGGTGAGTACCGCATGCAAAAGATGCATATCAAGCTAGCAACTGACTGCGGTGTTCAAGAAGAAAACTGCTTCATTATGGATAACGGTGAAGTATTAGCACTAAGCGAGAACGAAGCATCCGTAGCGGGTAAAATCCCATCTGGTTCTGTTTATATTGACGGAAGCGGCATTGGTGATATTGGTAATATCGTACTGCGAGATCGTCGTATTCTATCTGAAGAAGGTCTTGTAATCGTCGTTGTTAGCATTAACATGAAAGACTTTAAAATTGCAGCGGGTCCAGATATTATCTCACGTGGATTTGTTTACATGCGCGAATCTGGCGATTTAATTAACGATGCACAATCATTAATTACAAAGCACTTAAATAAAGTAATGGAGCGCCGTACATCTCAGTGGTCTGAAATTAAAAATGAAATTACAGACACACTAGCTCCATTCCTCTATGAAAAAACAAAACGTCGTCCAATGATTTTACCAATCATTATGGAAGTATAAGAAAAAGGATTCGCTTACGCGAATCCTTTTTACGTATGTTTCTTCTCTAAAATATTAATTCCAAGAGCCATTAATACCACTGTAATAATGCATAATAATAGGCTTGAGTACGCAATTTTTTGCCATGCATAATCATAGAGCACAACTTGCTTTAAAAGGTCCATTCCATATGTCAACGGTACGAACTTTGAAAGTGTCAGCATAACTGGAGATGTGACAATTTCAAGAGGCCAATATGCCCCTCCTATCATTGCCATACTCACTGCTAATAGAGGAATAAGCACGTGATACTGAGCAATGCTCTTGACCACTCCTGCTAGAAACATACATAGAGCAACAGTTGCCAATAGGTAAGGAATAACGATGAGTAAACTAAGTACAAATCGACCGTTAAAATCTACTCCAAGACCAAAATGGAATGTGCTAAAAATAACAATGACTTCTACATACGCAATTAAAAATGAATATACTAAGTTCCCTGTATAAAGGTCTACTTTTGAAAGTCTTGAAATAAGAAGGCGGTCCCAGACTCCAATTTTCCGATCTTGCAAAATTTTGAGCACACTAAATCCAATGGTATATATGATAAAAAATAGCGTAAAGCCAAAGAGCGCCTGCATATTCTCTTGAAGCATAATTCCTTCTGTTTTTTGCATACTTTCTACATTAACCTTAAAGATAGGAGCTTCTTCAATTTTTTTGTTAATCATGCCTGCTTCTTTGGATGTAAACTGCTTCGCAAGTGATTGGGTTTGTATTCGCTGTTCGTAATGTGCTTTCACATGTTGATTTACTTTTTCTGTAAGTGTTGTTTCTGATGTTAAGATTAACTTAAAATCATTTATCCCTGCTTCTAAAGCTACTTCTGCTTTACCTTCTTTTACTTGATCTCGCGCTTCATTTTCATTGCTTTCTTTAAATAGTAAGTGCTGGGTTTGGTTTAAATCGTGAATAAGAGATGTGACGTTTACTTGTTGATCTTTACTATATACAAGGATAGTAGTACTCGTTTGATCAACTTTTCCCATTAGGTACGCAAATACAATAACTAAAAAGAGTGACACCACTACCGCCCATGGACTTCTACGCAGCTGCTTAAATCGCCCAATTAAAACCGTATTCAACTTTTCCACACCTTCCTTCCAAGCAACCAGACGGTACTAAACATGACGACAGCCGTCATAAGCAACGTAAACAGTTCCCCGCTAATATTCAGAATAGATTCCCCTTGCAACACGCGTAAGTAAGCTTGCGTACCAGCTCCGTTTGGCACTATTTCACCGATTTTTGCAAGCTGGCTTGAAAGCTGTTCAGTAGGAAAAAAGCTGCCTCCCAAAAATGCTAATATCGTAACAACTACATTTCGAAAGATGGAAACCACATCCTCTGAATTGCAGCGATGCACCACAGAAGATAGACATGCGCTAATTCCTCCTACAGCCATACTCACAGCAACAGTAATGGTTAAAAACGCCAGTAAGTTCGGCCATATAATTCCAAAGCATATTGTCACGAGACTATACAAAATAAGCAATTGACATAGAGCTAGTAAGAAACCTGTACAGAAAATACTAAAATAATAAAGAGTCGGCGATACGTTAGCAAGAATGATACGCGACAAGCTATGAGCTTCTTTTTCTACATAAGCGTTCGTAGCTAAGCTAGGAGCAAGATAGAGAACAAACATCATGCTCATGCCTATCGCATAGTAAGCAAGAGCTGAAAGCGGCTTTTCTTTGTTCGCCGTTTCTTTTTCTCCTAAAGAACCTACTATTTCGATATTACCTGCTTTTTCAGGATTTACTTGACTAGCATAAGTGTACAGAGATAACTTTTGTTGATAAGCTTCTATTATACTAGTTACCGTATCGGCACCAATTGATTTGTCTTCATTTTGAATAATTGTTAGCGGTGGATTCTCGATGTTTCTTTTTAAAAATTGATTTTGTAATACCCCGTATGAGAACCCTTCAGG
Source organism: Priestia sp. FSL W8-0001 (assembly GCF_038050335.1). Lineage (NCBI taxonomy): Bacteria > Bacillati > Bacillota > Bacilli > Caryophanales > Bacillaceae > Priestia > Priestia sp. FSL W8-0001. The sequence goes on along the minus strand of NZ_JBBPAL010000001.1, from coordinate 1,373,596 downwards.
AAACACCATAATTGCACTATATTCATTGCTTCGTTTGGCTTTTTCTAACCCAGTATCTGAAATCTGTTTCATCTTAATAAACTGCGTTACTTCTTTTTGTTGAAACGTATTTTGTAGTAAAAACTCTATTGGCTTCATATGATCAACAGTCGTAAACACCTGTTTCTTCGCTTCCTCAGGTAACGATTGCAGGGCTAATTCTTTTTTAAAGCGTTCTATTTCTTCTTCTTCATCCCCTTTCACAACTACCCCAACAGTGGCTTCAAAACCAGGCTTATCAGACATAATACTTCCAAGAGAAAATCCTAAGATTACAATTAAAACAAACGGCATTAACAATAAAATAATAAGTTCTTGAGGGCGTCTAATAAACTGTATGAACTGCTTTTTTAAAAGCGCAAAAAACATCCTTATTCCCCCTCATCAATCTCTTAACGTTCGACCAGTTAAATGTAAAAACACATCTTCAAGCGTTGGTGCTTCAATCTGGACAGCGGAAATCATCATCTCTTGTTCCTCAGCAAACTTAAACAAATCGGCTAATATATTCACATTTTTTGGAACAGAGAATTGAACAGATCCATCCGTATGCGTTAACTTTGATACAGATGGGTGAGACTGTAGTTTATGAATAAGTCCTTCTTTAATCCAATCTGCTTTAAAATGAATAATTTGTTCAGAAGATAAAATGCTTCGAAGCTCTTCTTTTGTACCAGAAGCAATAATGTTTCCTTTATCCATAATGTAAATACGGTTACAAAGCTGTTCTACTTCTTCCATATAATGACTTGTATAGATCACGCTAATACCATAGTGCTGATTTAAATGCTTAACCGACTCTAGAATGTGAAACCTAGATTGTGGATCAATTCCAACGGTCGGTTCGTCCATAATTAAAAGCTTTGGACTATGAAGAAGCGCAATACCGATGTTAAGTCGTCTTTTCATTCCTCCAGAAAAGATTTTCACACGATCATGCTGGCGGTCGGTTAAGCTAATCATGTTTAAAATCTCATCCACTTTTTCAGCTAGCTGTTTTCCTTTCATTCTTTGGGTTCTTCCAAAAAAGTCGAGATTTTCTCTTGCCGTTAATTCATCATATAAAGCTAGCTCTTGAGGAACAACGCCCAGTATTTGTCTCATATGAATTGGATCTTCTACGCTGCTTTTCCCGTTGATACGTATGTCACCGCTTGACGGTTTAATAAGAGAAGAAATCAAAGAAATGGTCGTTGACTTTCCTGCACCGTTTGGCCCTAATAATCCAATTGTTTCGCCACGTTCTAAAAACAAGCTGATGTTATTTACTACTTTCGCTTTTTTGTATGCTTTACTTAGTTCGATGACTTCTAGCATAAGGCTTCACTCCTTTATTTTCTTTCTTACTTCATCTTATAAATTCAACACTTCCTTCACCACTTACTTCCGTCACTTCTTCTATTCCAAACTATGACCTCCGTCACATGACAAAAAATCTTCTGACCTCTTGTCAGAAGATTTCTTCACGCTAAGTGATTTTTCACAGCATAAATAGCCAGCTGCGTGCGGTCACGCAGCTCTAGCTTATGTAGAATTTGCGTAAGATGATTTTTAACCGTTCCAATTGATAAATAAAGCTCTGCTGCAATTTCCTTGTTCGTTTTCCCTTCTCCTACAAGTTTGACTAACTCTCTTTCTCTTTTTGTAAGTTCAATCTGTATAGGGTCTGCTGCTTCTTTTCTTAATAACCTTGGCATAATTTTAGCCGTTACGTGATCATGAATACTTAAACCACCGTTCATACAACTATGAATGGATTGAATGAGATGCTCGGGGTCAGCCGTTTTTAGCATAAACCCATTTGCTCCATATTGAAGAGCCTGCATAGCATACTCTTCATCATTAAAGGTCGTTAGCATTAATACCCGTATTGTTGGCCACTGCGCTTTTATCTTCTGGGTCGATTCAATTCCGTTCATAATTGGCATTGATACGTCCATAATCACAAGATCAATCATATGACGCTCCAGCTGCTCTAACGCTTCTTTTCCATTACTCGCTTCTGCTCGCACGCACAGAGCAGCATCTTGTTCAATCATCATTTTAATTCCTGAACGAACAATGCTTTGATCTTCCACAAGTAAAATATGAATCAAGTAAACTCACCTTCTTTGTATCCCTTAATTTAGTTTAATGATGCCTTCTATAGAAAAATGTTCAGGTGTTTGCAAGTAGCTTACTTGTCCTCGGATACTTTCAATCCGCTGCTTTAATGCCTTTAACCCAAACCCTTCTTGAAAAGGAGGTGCATCAGGTGCAATGCTGTTTTTTATTTTGAAAGATAAATCTCCTACTGGTGATAGCATTAGAGTAATTGCTAATTCTCTTGAACTACCGTGACGCATTGCGTTTGTAAATCCCTCTTGAATAGCGCGATATAACGCGACGCTTTGAGTATTGGACAGCGTCAGTGATAATACTCGCTGCTTCACTGTAAACGAAACATTCATATGACTCTCTGATTCTAACTTTTTAATTAAATGAACAATGGATGCTACTCCCTGTAAGGTTGATTTATCCAACTCCTTTACAGCATGACGTGTTTCGGCTAAGCTTTCTTCTGCTAACCGTTTTAATTGGTCTAGCTGTACATTTTCTAACTCTTGACTCATCTTTAACACTTGAATATTTAGTAATAAAGCCGTTAATTTATGGCCAACAGAATCGTGAATATCTCGAGCAATTCTTGTTCTTTCTTCATTTCGAGCCGCTTTATCTGCCTCCAAACTCATTCGTTTAAGAGAGCGATATTCACCTCTAAGCTCATCATATAAAAGCTGTTTTTGTTGCTTTTCTTCCCTACTTACACCTAATTGATACAAAACAACCCCAATTAGCACAGTTATGATAATGGTTGGTAGTAATAAGTCCTCTAACTTAATCCAGGTTAAAAGTAAAAAAGCAATCAGTGTACATCCAGCATAAATTCGAAAAGAAAGTCCCTTCACTTCACTGGCTGCTTCAACACTAACATACAGAAAAAGAGCCATTAAAAGTGGGGAGAACGATAAGAAGAACCCTAAGCTTGTCAGCACCAACACTTGACACATTTGATTTCCTAGCTTCTGCCTCCACAGTGGTTTTGTAAAATAAATAAGCATGGACAGAAAACTTAAAAAAAGTAATCCAAGAGTATTTACGCTTTGATACATTGAAAAAAAAAGGGCAATCCATATCGCTAAAAACATAGTAGTTTGCACTAAAAAAGTTTTCATCTTGCATTCCTCCGCTTACTATTGTACTAACAAACCACCAATAAAATCCATATTTTCTATAAATACATAGCAAAAACCTGCTTCCAATGCTGAAAGCAGGTTTTCATTACATATCTGCGAATTTATTCTCAAATCGATTAATATTTACATCTGCACCAATAACAATTAAAATGTCACCCTGTTTGATTGACTCTGATGCTTGTGGAGAGACAATAATATCTTGGCTTCTCTTAATTGCAACAATATTAATACCATATTTAGCACGAATATCTAAGTCGATAAGCGTATTTCCCGCCATTTTTTTACTCGCAACTAGCTCAACAATACTGTGCTCATCAGATAGCTCTAGATAGTCAAGTACGCTATTGGAAATCATACTATTGGCAATTCTTCTTCCCATATCACGTTCTGGATGCACAATAAAGTTAGCTCCAATTTTCGATAATACCTTAGCATGATAATCATTTTGCGCTTTTACCGTAATTTTCTTTACGCCTAGCTCCTTTAAAATCAGCGTGGTTAAAATGCTTGCTTGAATATTATCACCAATAGCTACTATGACATGATCAAAGTTACGAATGCCTAAACTTTTTAGTACACCTTCATCCGTAGAGTCTCCCACTACGGCATGTGAGGCAACGCTCGCATACTCATTTACTTTCTCTTCATCCGTATCAATAGCCAGTACTTCCATACCTTGATCACTTAATGTTTTACAAATGCTACCGCCAAATCTCCCTAATCCAACTACTGCAAATTCCTTTTTCATGAAAAATCCTCCATATAGTAACAAGTGAAGTCCATATACTACTTTATTTTACCATAATGTAAGACTTCTTTTCTCTATACATGTCAGCTTGCAGAAAAAAAAGCTGCGGATTTCCACAGCTTTTAGATTTCCCTTTACTTTTTCTCTACAGCATGACCACCGAATTCATTTCGAAGAGCAGCCACAACTTTCCCGGTAAAGGTATCATCTTCTAATGAACGATAGCGCATCATTAGTGAAAGCGCAATAACCGGTGTTGGAACTTGTAAGTCTAAAGCTGATTCAACCGTCCATTTTCCCTCTCCAGAAGAATGCATCACGCCACGGATATCATCCAAACGAGGATCTTTTGAAAAGGCACGTTCCATCAGCTCAATTAACCACGAGCGGATAACAGAACCATTGTTCCATACTCTCGCAACAGCTTCATAGTCATAATCAAACTGACTTTTTTGCAACACATCAAACCCTTCTGCAATTGCTTGCATCATACCATATTCAATTCCATTATGTACCATTTTCAAGAAGTGGCCGCTTCCTGCATCTCCTGCATACAGATAGCCTTTTTCCACATTTATATCTTTAAAAATAGGTTCAATGTGAGCGAAAGCTTCCTTATCTCCACCAATCATCATGCAGGCTCCATTTCGTGCTCCTTCCATTCCACCGCTGGTTCCGACATCAAAAAAGTGAATCCCCTTTTGATGAGCTTTTTCAGCATGACGAACAGAATCTTGGTACTTTGAGTTTCCACCATCTATAATAATATCTCCTTCATCAAGCAGGCCTTGAAGCTCATTTATTACCTTTTCTGTAAGATCTCCCGCCGGTACCATCACCCAAGCTACTTTTGGCTTTTCTAATTTTTTAACTAATTCTTCTATTGAGTGAGCCCCCACAGCTCCTTGTTCTTCCAACGTTTTAACCGCTTCTTTATTCACGTCAAATGCTACAACTGCATGGTTGTGTTCCATCAAGTTTAGCGAAAGGTTCGCTCCCATTTTTCCCAGACCAATCATTCCAATTTGCATATAAATTCCTCCTTCAATACTAAATTATTGTTAGTATGATATAAATTCGTCATCTTCAAACGTATTTTCTACTTTCTAAACAAAACATAAAAAACACTGATGTCTACTTTTTAGAAACACCAGCATTTATATATTTTCACTTAGCTTTAACTAATTCTTCAGCCGAACTTTAGCTGTAAGAAAGTTTTTATCTTTGCCCTAAGCTTTTTTATAACGTAGCTTGTCCTGGTTTCCAGTTTGCAGGACAAAGCTCCCCAGTTTGTAAAGCGTGTAATACGCGCAGCGTTTCATCTACATCTCGGCCAATGTTATTATGGTTGACAACAGCGTACATCAGTTCTCCTTGAGGATTAATAATAAATAAGCCACGTAAAGCTACGCCTTTTTCTTCAATTAAAACGCCATATTCACGTGAAACAATATGATTTGTATCTGCAGCTAAAGGATAGTTAACTGGTCCTAATCCGTTGTCTCGTCGATCTGATTTAATCCAAGCTAAATGCGTATGAATAGTATCTGTTGAGACGCCAATTACTTCTGCCTCTAACTTTTTAAACTCATCGTATCGATCTGATAAAGCCATAATCTCAGTTGGACACACTGTTGTAAAATCCATAGGATAAAAGAACAGAACTGTCCATTTATCTTGTTTCATATTTTCTTCTAAGCTTACTTTTCCAAACTCTTTATTCGGCAATACTGCTTCCATTTCAAAGCGTGGGGCCTGCTTGGCTACCATGCGTTCTGGCATGAATCATCCCTCCAACATAATAATAAACTCAGGTTTATTCTGCTCTTCATTTAAATATAGTAAATTATACCTATTAATTCGTTACAAACTACATGAAATAGGACGATATACATGTTATGCCCTATTTTTATCTAAGATAAACGAACTTTTTTTGCTCATTTCTAGAAAAAATAACGTTAATGACTTGCAAAAAGGGACAAATTAAGTTTAGCATGTCTAATAGCGGGAATAAATTAATGTACTGAAAGAGCCAGAAACTAAGCAAGTTTTTACATTACATATGGTTATCTTCTTCATTTATTTCCAGTTAAGGCTTTATGTTTAGAAAGGATGAATTTTTTATGTTGAATTTTTCAGAAGTCAATTGGGAACAACTTCTGACAGTTGCAGGGGTAGTTGCGTTAAAACTTATCCTCATCTTAATTGGTTTCTTAATCGTACGTTCCATTGGAACTCGTATTATTGATCGTTCTTTCAACCGTATGATGGAACGTGATAGCGTGTCAAAAGGTAGAGCACTTACGCTTAAAAGCTTAATGGTAAATGTATTTTCATACGTTCTTATCTTTATTGTTATTGTAATGTTACTTGAAACTGTTGGCGTGCAGGCAACAGCGCTTCTTGCCGGTGCTGGAGTCGTGGGATTAGCAATTGGTTTTGGCGCGCAAGGACTTGTGAGCGATATTGTTACAGGATTTTTCTTACTACTTGAGAAACAAATTGATGTGGACGATTATGTAACAACAGGGAGCTTTTCAGGCATTGTTGAATCTGTAGGACTTCGTACAACTCAAATTCGCGGATTTGACGGAACATTGCACTATGTGCCAAATCGTGAGATTACGAGCCTAAGCAACCACTCTCGTGGAAATATGCGTGCGCTTGTAGACATTGGCATCTCATATGATGACGATATTGATCGCGCAGTTTCTATTTTACAAGAAGTATGTGATCGTATTGCACAAGAAGATGAAAACATTGTAGATGGACCAAACGTTCTTGGTGTTCAGGGGCTAGGTGCATCAGACGTTGTACTACGAGTAGTTGGAAAAACGAAAAATGGCGAGCAATGGGGAGTAGAACGTAAGCTTCGTAAAGCGTTTAAAGAAGCATTTGACGCGCATGGAATTGAAATTCCTTTCCCACACCAAGTATACGTTGAAAAGCCGACTGGTGAATCACCACAGCCCGCTAAAGATAACGGATAACGAAAAAACCCTGGAAGTTTAGCTTCCGGGGTTTTCTTATGCAATGCCTTTCATTTCGAAATAGCGAGTAATAAGAGAAATGGCTACCTCAATTGCTTTCTCATCAGGCTGAAGCTTTGAATGATGAAGACCATAAGGAGAATTTACTCCAAGCCAAAACATAAAGCCAGGAATCTCTTTTAACATGTAACCAAAATCCTCTCCCGTCATCGCTTTTTGACACTCAATAACCTCAACTTCTTCTTGAGCTCTAGCAAATGTCATAAATTCCTTTGTCATATCATGATTGTTGTAAACTTGATGATACATACAACCATAATCAATGACTGTCTCACACTGATAACCTACTTCCACACCTTTTACAATAGCCTCAATCCGCTCTTTAACACGTGCCATTGACTCAGGAGATAGCGTACGAATGGTTCCTTCAATGCGAGCGCGCTCAGCAATAATATTTTGAACCGTTCCAGCAGTAATTTTGCCAACGGTAATAACAGCACTATCTAATGGATCAACGTTTCTAGCAACGATTGTTTGTAGCTGTGAAACCAATTGACAAGCGGCTACCACCATATCATTTGTGTTATGTGGGTATGCTGCATGTCCTCCTTTTCCTTTTAAATCAATAAACAGTTCAGATGTGTTCGCAAATAAAATGCCTTCTTTCACCGCAATTGATCCTACTGGATATTCAGGAGCAATGTGTAGCGCAACAATTTGATCAGGCTTCCACTCTTTCATAATCTCGCTTTCAAGCATTGGCTGAGCTCCACCCGACCCCTCTTCAGCGGGTTGAAAGATAAACAGCAAGTTATCATCAATTGGATGGTTTGCAAAGTGTGTTAGAATGCCTAAACCAATACTCATGTGAAAATCATGACCACAAGCATGCATTAAACCTTCATGAGTGGACGAAAACTCATACTCAGTTTCTTCCGTAATTGGGAGACCATCAATGTCAGCTCGATAGCCGATTGTTTTCGTTGGTTTTTTCCCTTTCACTTTCACAAAGATGCCGGTTTTCCACGTTTTAATTTCAAGGTGTTCTTGAGGAAGACTTTCAATATAGCGTAGTAAAAACGCTTGCGTTTTTACTTCTTGAAAGCCTAGCTCAGGTATTTTATGTAATTCTCTGCGCAAAGCAGCAAATTGAGAAATGTCCACGTACCAAAAATCCTCCTTATAGTTAAGAAAGCGTGGTTGCCCACGCTTTCTGTGTCTTTCGCTTATTAGTCGTTTAGTTGACGAAGCTCTTGTTTGATTTCAGTTTTTGATTTTGTTTTTTCGTCAATTTCTTTAATAACACGAGCTGGTGTACCTGCTACTACCGTATATGGTGGTACATCTTCAACTACGATTGCACCAGCGGCAACAACTGCACCTTTACCTACTGTTACACCTTCTAGAACAACTGCGTTTGCACCAATTACAACATCGTCTTCAACAACAACTGGTTTTGCAGAAGGTGGCTCAATTACGCCAGCTAATACTGAACCTGCACCGATGTGACAGTTTTTACCTACTGTTGCACGTCCACCCATTACAACGTTCATATCGATCATTGTACCTTCACCGATTACAGAACCGATGTTGATTGAAGCACCCATCATAATAACAGCATTGTCTCCAATTTCAACTTGATCACGAATGATTGCACCTGGCTCAATGCGCGCTTTGATATTTTTCATATCTAAAAGCGGAATTGCAGAGTTACGACGATCGTTTTCGATAACGTAATCTTCTACTTTTCCTTCGTTTGCTTCAATTACAGCTTGAATTTCTTTCCATTCACCGAATACAACACCTGTGTTGCCAGTTACGAATGTTTTAGAAGAAGCGCCGAAGTCGATTCCTTCTAAATCACCTTTTACATATACTTTTACAGGTGTTGATTTTGTGCTGTTTTGAATAAATGAAATAATTTCGTTTGCATCCATCATTTTCATATTATGTATTCCTCCTAAGTTAGCATTTGCTTCATTTTACTAATGTAACAAAATGAGTTCCACATGACAAGTTAGAAGTCACGTAATTTTCTCATTTTTTCACATAATGCGTAGATGTATTATGATAGCTCTTTTTCTTGCTGTTCTTTGATATACTCTTTGACAATTTCCATAAATGCACGCACTTGTTTCAGCTTAAACGCTGACTCATATCCTACTAACCAAGTATCTCTAGTAATCGGCTCTTTATTTTCTTTTAATAGTGGAATGCGATGTAAGTGCTGCGCATCTTTCACAGCAATTGACGGTAAAATGGCAAAACCCAGACCGTTTAAAGCCATTTGTTTACACGTCTCAATTTGGTCTACAACAATCGTTCGCTTTGGAGTTGTATGAAACTCCCTGTGCCACCAATCGAGTATTTCTTGATAATAGGTGGAATCACTTTTAAATTGAATAAACGGTCGATCATTATTTGGTACCTCAGAGGCATCTTCAATTTCAGTATCTACTAAATATAAAGGGTCGGTAAAGAGATGTTCCTTTACACCTTTCCATTCGGGATTTCCTCGAATAATTCCGATATGAACTTCATCTTCGTAAATATAGCGAAGCATTTCGCTGCTCCATCCCGTTACAAGGGAAATCTTTGCATGGGGGTATTTATCCATATACTTTTTTAAAACCGCTGGCAGCCAATGCTGGCCGATAATGGAGGCTACAGCGAGCTTTAACGTACCGTATACTTCGGTGTCTAAATGATGAAGATCTTCTTTTACTTGGTCTTCTTTTTCAACAACTTCCTTTGCAAACTGCACAATTTTTTCACCAGCTGGTGTTAAAGAAAGACCTTTTTGGGAACGGATAAAGATTTGAGTATCCCATGCCCGCTCAATTGTTTGCAGGCGCTGTGATAAAGCTGGCTGCGATACAAATAAGCGCTCAGCTGCTTTTCTCATATTTAATTCTTGGGCCAATACGACAAGCATGCGACATTCTACTAATTGCATTTTGCTATTCCTCTCAACACATTGTTTTACTTTTTCACCTTCTAATCATATAAAAAAATGCTTCAGAAAGATAGACAAAAGTTATTTATTGTCAAGATTCTTTTTAACTTTTTATATAAAATGAAGGACGTTTAGTATATCAGTTATTTTTGACATATAAAAAGCCTTGGATACACGTAAATGTGCACCCAAGGCTTTAATTCGAATCATCGACAATTTACAGATCTAAGCTGATTAATGGCTTCATTAATGAATTAATTCAAAAATCTCAATTGCAATCATGTCAATATTATCAAATTGATAAACGCTTGGCTTCTCGCCATCTTGATATACTTCAAGTTCAAACGTTTCAGTTTTCGCATGATATTTCACGCTACAAATTCGTTTTCCATCTACTTCGAAGAAGCGTTGTGGTGCTTCACTTCCACTTGCTTGCTCACGGAGATTCACAAGACGAGTTAAAATACCTTGTAATTGTGACATATAATCTCTCCTTTCAACGATTACATCATTACTTACCCTATTTAAGGCTTGTTTATTCATTCTCATTTCTTCAGCATGAATCCTCATGCATAAAAGACACCATTTCACTATATGCCACATACAGAAAAAACACAAGTACTTTACATGAATTTTCGTAAGAAATTGGCTTATTATGGCGCAGTTTGTCGTTTTTGATTATAATATCATATTATACAATAAGGAGTTTTAAGATGAAAAACGTAGAGTTATATACACAACCAGCTTGTCCACCGTGTGAAATTGTTAAACTGTTTTTAAAACACAATAATATTTCATATAAAGAATATGACGTTTCCAAAGATATAGCAGCTAGAAATCGTATGATTGACGTATTTCAATCGTATTCAACACCAACTGTTAAAGTCAACAATGATGTGATAAAAGGTTTTGATTTACAAACACTAGAAAAGCTTTTAGATCTTTCTTAAGTTAAACACTTTATGGGAAAAGGTTAGCTCGGCTTTTGATTACTATATGTAAATCCTGACACTTTCCATTTTCCTTCATGGCGAGTCAACGTCAGCATCTCATAATGCCCAACATAAGATACGGGGCCATCTTTTACAGCCGGAAAATATTCGAAGACGTAAGCTTTTTGCATAGATGGATGAACCGCTACCTTTGTCTGTTCATCATATGAAAAATACGGGATATAATGAAGAGCAAAATCAGAACCGTATACGGTATACCCCTGAGCTTCTTGAACCATATTGTCATCTAGAAATTTCTCTGCATAACTTTTTTCAAAATATGGTAGCAGTGTATTCATTGCTTTTTCCTTTGAATAATGCTCGTTCGTTAAACGAAGCTGTGCTTGAAATGCTTCATGTAGCGCAGTAAAAATTTCATTGCGCGTATCTCCGTCGACTTCAGCCTGGGCGGGCGTATACAAACACACTACACATAAAAATATGATTATGGATGCTACTACTTTTTTCATAAACGATCATCCCTTTCGTTTTAATTAGTAATAGCTTTCCTTCTTTTTAACCCCATATTCTTTCATTTTTAGAAATAAAAAAAAGCATGCCCCCAACTAAGAGTGGGCATGTTTTTTTATAATGCGTCTTTCTCATATAAAAAGGCGTATGAAATATCAATAAATAGATAATGACCGTTTTCAATTGGGTACGAAAAGGTTCGGATGTTCTCTCCTGTTTCAATATCGTTATATAAGTCCGATAAAATCCCACGTTGCTCATGATTCATTCGGATGATATTTTCGAGAAAATACGGACGCCAGCTCCAGTTTTTGTGAAGGTAATCTGGCTCAGCAATCCATTCATGTTCTTTCTTTAAGAAGTTTGATGAGCGCTGAAACCCATTCTCGTCGCATATATATACTCGAAAGCATGCGATTGAAAGCTCACTCGCAATATACTGAAGCATCTCGTCATAGCCTTCCATCTTGCGACATTGACTCATTAACTGCTGCATTTTCACTTCGAAACTCTCCGTTAATTCATAAATAGCCTGTAATTTTTTCTTTTCATGAGCAATAAACATTTCAAATTGATTTTTCAATTTATCTTTTAACAGAAACGGGTCAACCAACTCAGCTGATGGTTTATGTAAATAGAAACCTTGAAAGTACCTCCCGCCGTTACGCCATGCATATTGCAGCTGGTAAGAAGCCTCAATGTCTTCATACAGCAGGGTAGCTCCCATTTTACGCGCTAGCAATGATAACGAGTACAAAACGTCTTGATAAGACTGCGTCATAGCGGTTTGTCGTAAAATATGCAAATCTACTTTTAAGATATCTGGTGAAAGCAAACCAATGCGATCTAAGTTACTGCTTTCTTTACCGATATTATCAATTGCCACCTTAATGCCATACGTTTGATAATATTTCAACAAATGCTGAAGAGATTCAATATCACCATTAAAATTGTGCTCAGTAATTTCTAAAACAACTCGATTAAGTGATAACCCCTTTGTTTCAAAATACTGCAATAGTTCTAACAGTGATTCTCCATGGTCATTCATCAATAAATTGGGATTTTGATTAATAAAGATTAAAAACTCTTCTTTTTGCTCTAAAATGTGATTCAATGCTTTTGTTAAAACGGCATAATCCACTTCAATTCGATATTCATCCGGAATCGCATCATCGTGAAAAAAAGCTCCTAAACTTTCAATCTCGTCATCTTGTTTAATCCTTGCTAACACTTCATACCCAACAATCTTGTGTTCATCCGCACTAAAAATTGCTTGATAATATGGAAGGGTGTTCTCTATGTTTGTTAACACATCTAAAGGATCCATGACGTTCCCCCCTTATCATATAGATTCAATTCAATCCTCTTTCCAGACCTTTTGATCTACTTTCATTGGTTTACGTAAGCGCAATGAATATTCAAGCTTTTTTGTAGCATTCAATGTGCTCAATTACTATATATACATTTTTAGTAAGTATAATATGAAAATCCTGTTTTTGCTAGTCTTTGCAATGAAGTAACGCTTTCATAAAGTTCAAAAAAGCAGACATTCGGCTGTCTGCTTTTTTCCTTCATTTAAAAAGGATATTGGTTTAACCATTGGCCTCCATCCATTGTTATGCATTCACCATTAATATAAGAGGCTTCATCCGAAAATAAAAATGCAGCTAGTCCTGCAATTTCTTCTGGTGTACCAAATCGTCTAAGTGGTACCGAATTAAGTGTACGCGCTTTCATCTTTTCGGATTGAAATAATTTATCTGCTCCACCAGTACGCTCAATTGGTCCAGGAGCGATTGCATTCACTCGAATACCATATTTACTTGCCCATTCAACAGCTAATGTTCTTGTCATTGTTAACACGCCAGCTTTAGCTGAAGCTGAATGAATAACTCCAGCACCTGCATTCCAGGCATATGTAGCTACAATATTCGTAATGGCTCCTTTAATCTTGTGGTCAATCCAATACTTTCCTACTTCGGAGCTACAGTAAAATGTACCGTTTAACACAATATCAATAACACTTTTCCAACCGTTTACTGAAAGCTCTTCTGCAGGGCATATAAAATTCCCTGCGGCATTGTTAATAAGGTAGTCGATTCGACCAAACTGCTTATCAGTTTCACTTACCATCCGCTTTACATCTTCAGGGTTTCGTACATCCATCTGCACAGGTAATACTTGATTTTCAAATGTTTCAATCTCCGCCTTCGTTTCTTCTAACCTCTCTAGAGACCTTCCAGTAATTACGACATACGCTCCGTCGCTAGCAAAACGCTTCGCCATATGTTTGCCCATCCCACTTGAACCACCTGTTACAATCACTACTTTCTCCTTCATTCTGTTATCCCCCTTTTATTAAAACTCTTACTCTTTTATTCTACCTTTTTTTATCTAAAAGAGAAATGAATAGTTATTCACTTTTCTCGAAAATAAGTTTTTTTACTAGTTATTTAGGTAAATAAGGGTTTTAAGTTTTATCCTTTTTTCGGAGGTGCTATAATTAAACTTTAGCCATTATAAGTAGAATGGCAATATGAAAGAGAATAGGTTGATTTTAAAATGAAAAAGACGTATACACGACGCTCTTTTTTAAAAGGTTTACTTTCTTTATCGTTAGGAACTGTATTAACGACTTCCTTTGGTTATACATATGCGAAGTATATTGAGCCAAGGCGACTCCAGATAACGCGTAAAAACATCTTTTCAAACAATATTCCAACCGGCTTTCACAATCGGACAATTTTACAATTTAGTGATACTCACCTTGGGCTTTCTTATAATCTTCAGCAGCTAGAAGAGCTTGTTAGTAAGATTAACAGCCTCAAACCTGATGTCATTTTGTTTACAGGAGATTTAATGGATGCACCGAATGAATATGCTTATCCGCATCGAATTCCTCCTATTTTACACCGATTAAAGTCGCCTCTTGGAAAGTACGCAATTTACGGAAATCATGATCATGGAGGATATGGTACGACGCTTTATCAAGATGTAATTCAGGAATCAAACTTCCAACTTCTAGTCAATGACGTACGCACCATTACACTTGATAGCGGCGAATATATCCAGATTTGTGGGTTAGATGATGTGATGTTAGGAGATCCTCAATATGAACAAACACTTGGTCGATTAGAGCCTTCTACTTTTTCAATCGCTATGATTCATGAACCTGACGTAGCAGTTAAAGCTGCGGCATTTCCCGTTGATTTACAGCTATCAGGGCATAGTCACGGAGGACAAATTCAGCTTCCATTTTTCGGGCCGTTAATCACTCCTCCTTTTGGTACAGTTTATCCAGAAGGATTTTACGAGGTTGGAGAAAGCAAAATGCAGCTATATGTGAACCGCGGCATCGGCACAACGCGCATTCCTTTTAGATTTTTAGCTACACCTGAAATTACATTATTCACACTGAAGAAAACGTCTAGTTAGACGTTTTTTTGTGATTACACTAGAAACATATAGTAAGACAGACTCATAATGAAACCTACCACCATACACTACATAGACAACATTGAAGGAGGTTGAATTATGTATCATCAATATTATCCGTATGGCGTATATCGTACCGCTCCTAACGGTGAACAGCGCTTTTTTGCTTTTCCATTCGTAGCTGGCCTAGCTGGTGGCTTACTTGGAGGACTAGCAGTGGGCGGATTCGGTGGACGCCCGGGTTGTTGCCCTCCGTTCTACCCATATCCACCTACTCCATACTATGGAGGTCCACCTGTTTACAACACTTTCTATGGGGCTCCAGGCACACCAGGATTTGGCCCCATTCCTCGATAACAAGTGCAAAAGCCGATTTCTATCGGCTTTTTTGTTTACTCTTCATCCTCCATGACTTGATATGCTAGTTGCCTAAAAACTTTTTGGCTATCAACAGCTTCTTGTTGCCCCTGCGGCAGGTAATAGTAATTTCCGCTCGCATCCTGCTCTCTAGCTTTTATGTTATCTTCAAGCATAAGGTTTAACCATTTTAGCGTTCTGTTTTTTAACGATTTTTCGAGAATTGGAAATAGAATTTCAACGCGCTTTACCATATTTCTTGTCATCATATCAGCAGATGAGAAATACACCTTTTTTTCTCCATTGTGATGAAATGTATAGATGCGACTATGCTCTAAAAACCTCCCTATAATACTCCTCACTCGAATATGTTCGCTAATCCCTTCCACTTTGGGACGCAGACAACACGTACCGCGGACAATTAAATCAATGGACACACCAGCCTGCGAAGCTTCATATAACTTCATAATTAATGCCTTATCTGTCAGGGAATTCATCTTAGCAATAATTCGGCCATTGCCGTGTTTTTTATGACATGCTATTTCTTTATCAATTAACGCAAGGAAATCATCTCGAATATCAAACGGCGCAACTGATAAGTGGTGATAAGCTGGCTTTTGCGTATAGCCACTTAAGTAATTAAAGAAATTAGTTGCATCAATACCAAACTGGCGCTTTGATGTTAAGTAACTAATATCCGTATAGATTTTAGCCGTTGCGTCATTATAATTGCCTGTGCCAAGATGAACAAATCGCTCAATTCGATTGTGGCGCTTCCTGACAACAAGCGTAATTTTGCTATGCGTTTTTAAGTGTGTCATCCCATAGATAACGTGACAACCCGCTTTTTCTAATTTTTTTGCCCATTGAACGTTCTTCTCTTCATCAAACCGTGCTTTTAATTCAACCAATACGGTAACCTGTTTTCCATTTTCAGCAGCTCTTTGCAGCGCTTTTATGACGGGTGAATCTCCGCTTACACGATATAAAGTTTGTTTAATGGCTAATACATCAGGATCTTCTGCAGCATCGGCTACAAAGTCAACAACCGGCTCAAACGACTCGTAGGGATGATGAAACAACAAATCCTGCTCTAACAATTTTTCAAAGATATCTTCATCCGATGCTAAATCTTGCGGAGGCTGCGGGATAAACACTTCAACACCTAAATGCTCATGCGTCACTTTAATCTTGTCACAAAACGAAAACAGCATGGTTAAATCAAGAGGTGAGTCAACTACGTACACATCTTTCGTGTGGATATCCAACACTCTTTTTAAATAGACTAGAACCTGTTCATCATAATAAGAGGCTTTTACTTCTAAACGCACAGCAGCGCCCCATTTTCGTTTTTTCAGCTCTTTCTCAATTTCTTTTAAAAGGTCTCGAGCTCCTTCTTCATGAATGGTCATATCCGCATTTCGCGTAATGCGAAACTGCGTCACAGATGTTACTTCATAACCGCTAAACAATTGCTGAATAAAGTGGGCAATCACTTCTTCTAATAAAACGAATGAGCGTTCCAATGAATCCGTTGGGAGTTCAATATACCGTTCTAAAACCGCAGGCACCTGCACAATGGCAAGTCTTCCTTTTATCCCCGTAACTTGCTGCTCTTCGTTATCTTCTTTTAATACCACAGCTAAATTTAAACTTTTATTGAGAAGTATCGGAAACGGTCGGTACGCATCAACTGCCATTGGAGTTAAAACAGGAAACACTTGATCTATAAAATAAGATTTTAAAAACTCTTTCTGATGCGTCGTTAATTCCTTGATTGAAACAAAGTTGATTTGTTCTTGTTTTAACAATGGCAATAAAGTATGCATATAGGTTTCAGATTGAACTTTAATGAGCTCATGATTTTTAATCGCGATTGCTGAAAGCTGCTGTTTTGGGGTCAGTCCCGCTTTGTTCTCAGGCTTATTAAATCCTGCTTTTACTTGATCTTTTATTCCTGCTACTCTTACCATAAAAAATTCGTCTAAATTAGAACTGAAAATCGCTAGAAATTTTAATCGTTCTAAAAGAGCATTCCGTTTATCAATCGCCTCTTCTAGTACGCGCTGATTAAATGCCAACCAGCTTAGTTCCCGGTTATTATAATAGGAAGGGTTTGTCAGTTCATTTTCTTTATCCAGTCTATATATTTTATCCACATCCACCATCTACATTTCCCCCTAAATGCTCTCCTTTTTTAATTAATATCTAATTATGAACTAATTATAAAGATAAGATGAACGACATGTATATTTTTTATTTCTTATTTTGTACAGGAATAGTATCACCTTTTAATTCGTAATGTATTTAAAATTCAACGCAATAGGTTTTTTCAACACTTTTTCTAAATGCTTTTTTTGTTTTTCAGCTTGGTATTCTTCCGCTTTATAATTACCATTACACACGAGCGTAAAAGTTAACATTGCATCCGTAATCTTGACTTCTATATGTGTTACCACATTTCGCTTAGTTGCATTTAAGCTTGTTGCCAATTTTAATAGAGCTCCTACTAATAAGAGTTTTCTCTGTTCTTCTTTTGAAATCCATTCACGAAACGGCTCAATATATTGTCTAAACGTAGATTTCCCTTTATAAGAAGCAACTAATGCTAACTTTAGGCGTTCTAAATGCGTTAACCCGTCAATTGTACGATTTGCTAATAAATAAAACGTATGCTGACTGCTGGATTCTGAATCAATATATTCTCCCAAATGAAACACTTGAGCCCCTTTTCTTAACAATTCGAGGTCATCATCTGTTAAGGTTGGTAAAGCATTCACTCGCAGGTGCTGAAACAGCATTGTAGCGGTACGCGTTACTTGTTGAACGTAAATTGGATTAATTTCAAAGTCATCGACAAGTTCTTGAAAACTACGTTCCACTACGTCGGGATACATTGTTCCCTGGCTTTGCTCATGTGCTTCTTTATATAGCACTCCTTCTCTAAGCCCTTTACGACTGAGAATAAATGAAGGCGCGTTTACGACCTCACACAGGGCTTGAAACACTTCAATAGCAGGCATAATGGTGTCTGCTCGATCTTTGGATAGCCCTTCTAATTTTTGAAGTTCAGCGTAGGAGTAGGGGGTAATAATTGTTTTCACTTGTGCAATGTCCCTAGGTGCCATTTTATATTGATGCACCCCAGCAAGCGGATACTGAATAAAACTTTGATGGAGCTGTACAAGATTTCTCGCACTTCCACCGATTGCTACAATTGGTACATAGCGTTTTTTAAGCCAAGATAGCGTTTGAAATTCACTTCGTACAAAATCACGGATTTTGCCTCTTTCTTCATTGGTCGGTACATGGTCTTTCACATACTGCAAACGTAAGGAGAGCGCACCAAAAGGAAAGCTATGATATTCAACAAGTTCTCTATTTCGAAAGTAAGTAAGTTCTGTGCTCCCTCCTCCTATGTCAATTGTTACAGCTTCTTCTATTGAAGTTGAATTCGTCACGGCAAAAAAACCATAAAAGGCCTCTTCATATTCCGATAAGATCTTCATTGAGAAGTCAGTGTTTTCTTTAACCAGTTGGACAATGTACTCTTTATTTTTAGCTTGTCTAACCGTAGCAGTCGCTACGCAGCTAACGTGTGTTAATTCGTGATGACGCGTAATAATTTGAAACGTTTGTAGCGTTTGAAGCAAAACATGAATGCCTTCTTCGTTTAACAAACTGTCATTATCTAAATAATTACGTAATCTGGCTACTACTTTGAGGTTTTCAATTTGCTTAAAGCCTTTCCGTTCTCTATTTTCATAAATCACTAGTCGCATTGTATTCGACCCAATGTCAATCATTCCGTGCTTCATTTTCATTTTTGTTCAACACCTTCTAATTTCGTATATATGAAACCTTTACTCTATTGCTCACTTTCTCCTCACGCTGTTCATATAGTAACAAATAATCCTATAGATTTATATAATAACGAAAAATTCTGTTAATTTTAAAAAGATTTATGATTAAGGAGGGAAAGTCATGCTCCATGTTGCGAAACAAGGTGAAACATTGTATCAAATTTCACTTGATTATCGAAGGCCTTTCAGTATGATTCTTGCGGCCAATCCAGGGTTAAACCCAAACATCATCGTACCAGGGCAAGTAATTCTTATTCCTGACCTACCAGATAAAACAACCATTCCATATTCCATTCATGTCTTTATCGCGGAGAGAGAGTTGGAGCTAAGAGAAAATAATGTTGTAAAAGCAACTTACCCAATTGCTGTTGGGCAGATGCTTAGCACAACACCTGTTGGAGACTTTGTCATTGTGAATAGAGAGCCAAATCCCGGTGGACCATTTGGTACAATGTGGCTAAGCCTTTCAAAACAATCCTATGGCATTCATGGAACAAATGACCCTAGTTCGATTGGAAAAGCCGTTTCAAAAGGCTGTATTCGAATGAAAAACGAACAAGTAAACGAACTTGCTTCCATTGTGCCAAATGGTACCGGTGTGTATATTCGTCCTTCTAGAAGAATGAATTAACCTTTTCCTGCTTGAAAACTTGGATATAGGGTCATTCCACCATCAGCATACAGCGTGATGCCCGTAACATATCTAGCTTCGTTCGATGCTAACCATGCCGCGACGCTTGCAATTTCTTCTGGTTCTCCAATCTTAGCCATTGGAATCAGCTTTTCCACATCAGCTTTGGTTGATGGATCTGAGAATTTTTCAGCATTGATTGGCGTATTAATCGCACCTGGACCAATTGAATTTACGCGAATTCCTCTTGGCGCATATTCTAATGCTAACGTTTCTGTCATCATTTTAATGCCGCCTTTACTTGATGCATAATGAACAAAATGTGGCCACGGGATAATATCGTGTACGCTTGACATGTTGATGACCGTACCTTTGATATTATGTTCAAGCATGTAATTAATTGCTTCTCTACACCCCATAAACGTCCCTGATAAGTTAACAGAAATGACTTTGTTCCATTCTTCAAGCGACATTTCATGAGAGGGAATTTCTTTTTGAACTCCAGCATTATTCATCATGACATCTAGCGATCCAAATGTCGTATGAGCTGATTCAATCAATCGCTTCACATCTTCTTCTTTTGATACATCAGCTTGTACAGCGATTGCCTCTCCACCATTTTGCTTAATTTCTTCCACTACTTTTTGAGCATCTTCACTTTTTGAACGATAGTTCACAACCACTTTCATTTTTTCTTGTCCAAATCTTATTGCAATTGATTTTCCAAGTCCAGTTGCCGCTCCTGTCACGATTGCTACTTTTCCTTCTAAATCTTTATACACAGTAATCGCTCCTTTTTTTCTGGTTTCGTTTTTTATGAGAGTTTTATTTATTTTTTCGTAAATCCAAGCAGTACCCCACCTACGATGATTAGAATACAGCCGATGATGACAAACGTAATTTGTTTTTTCGATTTCTTTTCACCAAGTAGGAAAATACCACCTAACGTTGAGATAATAATTCCCATTTGTGAGAATGAAAAACTTGTTGCTACTCCGACACGAGGAGCTGCTACTAATAGACCAATATTACCTGTTGCCCAAACAAATCCTGTTAAGATGTTGCGTGTAGCATATTTGTTAAATGGCTTATGACGGAAAGTAAGAAGCAATGCACCTGCTAGCATACCCAAAGACTGTGGTAAAATCGCAGACCAGCCTTCTACTCCAAACCATTGAACGACGATAAAATAACCTATGTAACCTAATGTTGAAATGAAAAGTGTAAACATCCCTTTACCAAATTGACTTTTCCCATCAGCTTCTTTGTTATTTTTATCATTTAATGACGTAAACACTACACCTACAATAATAAACGCAAGAGCAGCAATTCCAATTAGTAGCTTTGTTTGAGTTGACCATTCACCAAACAGTAAGACACCAAATAACGATGTCCCGACTAGCTGCATACCTGTGGAAATAGGCTGTGTTTTTGATACACCTAAATATTCAACGGCTGAGAATTGGTTCATTTGACCAACTGACCAGAATAAACCTGAAACAAAACCTACAATAAAGATTTTCCATGTAAGTTCAGGTGAGACAATAAAAAATGCTACAATCGAGAATAAAAGCGCTCCTCCAGTTAAACCAATTGTTTGGCTATAAGCTTTGCCTCCGAGCTTCGAACTTACAAGTAAAATACTCCCCCACATGACAGCGGGAATTAATGCAATTAAAATATCCACTTCATTCAACACCTTCTTATGCTTTCAAACTTTTGTTGTATTATTTGTATAACCTCTCATTTTTAAACGAAACCTAAAAGAAAAATATTTTTGAATTTATCCAATCTCTGTGTAATTATTTTCAAATTGGACAAGACACGCTATAATAAAAGAACTAAGCCTTATGAAACAGCATTTGCTTCATGAAGCGACTAATGAAAGGGAGTGAATTTATTTATGCCTCATTCAACCAACCAAGAAACGTTCAATCCATCTACTGCTGAGATTGCACAAGCTATTTTCACGGTAAACAGGCACGCTAAAGCAGCCCCTGATCCGAAGCAGCTTTATACGTTAAAAAAGCTTGCGCTTGAGCAACTGATTTCAGAAGGAAAAGCAAAAAAAGAAGGACTTCATTTTTCACCTAACCCAGGTAAAAGTCAGCAAAAATCAGATGTGCTGGTATCCGTTGGAGATTACTTTTTCCATATGCCTCCTAAGAAAGAGGACTTCAAAGAACTAACACACCTCGGTCACTTAAACCATCAATATCGAAATCCCAAAACGACAATGTCACTATCTTATGCAAAACGATTATTATCCAAATATACTGGCTTTTTATTATCAGCACCTAACCCTGTTCAGCCTTCTAATGTTCGCAAACGGCAGGCGCCTGTTTTTAAGCCACTAGGTAAAAGCTATTGGTAAGTAAATAAAAAGTGCCTCAAAGAAACAATTGAGGCACTTTTTTCATTAACTTGATATTGCTCACAACTACTTTATAAAATAAATTCATCAATCATTTGCACTAGTTCACCAATTTGCGGTTTACTTACTTGTGCTTGTGCACCAACCATTTTTCCTTTATGACGTAAATCTTCTGTGATTAGAGATGAAAAAATAATAACAGGGAGTGCAGATAAACGATCATCTTCTTTTATTTTCTTGGTAAGATGATGTCCATCCATTTGTGGCATTTCAATATCTGTAATAACTAGTTGTACCTCATCTTCAATGGCATGACCTGACTCTACGAGTGATTGTAGATAAAGTAACGCATCATACCCGTTTTCAAAAAACTCTGTATTGGCATAGCCTGCTGTTCCCAATGTATCTGAAATCATTTTGCGTAATAACGGTGAGTCTTCAGCAACTACTAATCGCTTGCTTGATCGCTGGCGCTGACCTAATCGCTTAATTTTAGACTGATCAATTCCAGCTTCAGGATTAACGTCGGTGACAAGTTTTTCAAAGTCCAGTAATAAAATCATATCGCTTTCATCTTTTACTACACCCGTGATTTGAGTTTCTAGCCCTTGGTATAAATCTGAAGGCTTTTCAATTTCCATCCACGATATGCGATGAATTTGCGTGACTTGATGAACGTGAAAAACAATTTTTTGTTGATTAAATTCTGTGACAATAAATTTATCCTTAGCAGGTTGATTCGATGCTGGGCGCTTTAGTGCCTTCGCAACGTCAACAACAGGCAGAACTTCTCCTCTCAGCTCAATGATTCCTTCTATGTAAGAATGGGAATTAGGAACCGGTGTAATGGTTACTGGGTTAATGATTTCTCGAACTTTAATAACATTGATTCCAAAACGAATAGTATCGACTGAGAATTCAACAATTTCTAGCTCATTTGTTCCGCTTTCTAATAGGATTCCTTTATCGTGCTGCATAAATTTTCGCCCTTCCATAGTAAAGTGTACTTATGTAGTGGTCGTCCTTTATTATAGTAATGAAACTTTATAGTCGTAAAGTAAAACCACCTAAAAAATAAATGTTTTTAACATAAAACGTTTTCATCTCTGTATTAGTAATTATCGGCTGAAAGTGCGAGAGGTTTAATAACAAATTCTTATCTTCTAGGATATAACTCGTTCACAAAATGTTAACGAAAATCTTTGTAATACCTGTGGACGATTGAATTGAAACCCTTTATACTACACATGATAAACCACAATTACTTAAAGAAGGTGTATGTTTAATGAAAGGTTCCGTCATTCTTTTTAATGATGAAAATGAAATGACTATTATTGAAGATGT
The DNA here is from genome assembly GCF_038050335.1 of Priestia sp. FSL W8-0001. NCBI lineage: Bacteria > Bacillati > Bacillota > Bacilli > Caryophanales > Bacillaceae > Priestia > Priestia sp. FSL W8-0001. The sequence goes on along the minus strand of NZ_JBBPAL010000001.1, from coordinate 1,350,160 downwards.
AGAAGAAGAGATTTACGAGAATATTAAAGAGCAAGCTGGCACAGATCACTGTATCGTGACATTAGACGACCAAACGGTGGACTTCGGTCATGTATCTCCTGTGTACTGGCGCGAAGGAAACATACACACTGACTGATTCTAACTATAAACATAATGCATAATTGCTTTGAAAGGCTTAGCAACTTTTGTTGTTAAGCCTTTTTTGTGTGTAACTATGAGGGGGCTAACACTAGCTTCTGTTCTTCGATTGGCGTGATTTCCACTACCCTTACGAAGCTGTTACATACATAATAATTTTAAGTAGACTACCTCTCACTGTATTTCAACTAAATACATACATTTAAATAAAACGCCCCCTCTCGTTTAGCAATAAAATCATAAAAACACAGTGTCTATTTATGATTTTTAGAAAACGGAGGGTTGCATGCGCCATAAGAGGGTATAGATTAGTAAGTATAATTAAAGGGGTTGTTGAGTGATGAACGATTATCGAAAAAATAAAAATTTCGCCACATCTACTTCATTTAGACCTGTCCAACCATACTATTCAAAAGAAGCAAGTCTATTGTTGAAAAAGTTATCAACGGATTTTAACAAAAAGCATGTAAGAGAATTAATTGACGAAGCGCTTGATAACAGAGATGAAGAACTTTTTTACAAATTAATAGCTCGCTATTCTCACCTTTTATAAAGTGAATGATTAAAACCACTATCTTCTCAATCTGCATTGAGAAGATAGTGGTTTTTTACATGTATACATTATGATAAAATGAGTGAAACACTGTGGAAGGATGGAACGACTAGTATGGAACATTTAATTAACAAACGAGTAAAAGGCATTGAACTGTCGGGTATTCGCAAATTTTATAATATGGTAGCTCAGTATGATAACGTATTGTCATTAACAATTGGACAACCTGATTTTCTAACGCCGCCTCATGTGAAAGAAGCTGCTAAAACGGCTATTGATGAAAACGCTACGTCTTACACACATAATGCAGGAACAATTGAGCTAAGAAAAGCAGCCGCTGAGTTTGTACATACAAAGTATCAATTATCCTACGATCCATCATCTGAGATCATTGTTACGATTGGAGCGAGTCAAGCCATTGATATTGCGATGCGAACAATTTTAGAAGATGGCTCAGAGGTACTTTTACCAGGTCCAGTCTATCCTGGATACGAACCGCTCATTAAATTAAACGGTGCTATTCCTGTACATATTGATACAACACAAACTGGATTTCGTTTAACTGCTGATTTAATTGAGCAGCACCTAACGGATAAAACAAGATGTGTTATCTTACCTTACCCTTCAAATCCAACCGGCGTAACGCTGTCCAAAGAAGAGCTTCAAGAGATTGCTGACTTGTTACAGGATAAAGAGGTTTTTGTCTTATCTGACGAAATTTATAGTGAACTTGTATTTGAAGGTAACCATCATTCGATTGCAGCCATTCCTTCAATGCGTGATAAAACCATTGTGGTAAACGGCGTATCTAAGTCTCATTCGATGACAGGTTGGCGCATCGGATTATTATTTGCGCCAGCATACTTAACAAAGCATATTTTAAAAGTGCATCAATATAACGTCAGCTGCGCATCATCCATTTCGCAAGCTGCGGCTCTTAACGCTTTAACAGCAGGTAAAAATGATGCTGTAGACATGAAAAAAGAATACGAAAGACGATTGAATTATGTTTACGAGCGTCTTGTTAAGATGGGCTTTGATGTGGAAAAGCCTAACGGTGCTTTTTATATTTTCCCATCGATTCAATCACTTAACATGTCGTCGTTTGACTTTGCACTTGAGTTAGTAAAAGAAGCAGGCGTAGCTCTTGTTCCCGGTAGTGCATTTTCAGACCTAGGTGAAGGCTATGTTAGACTTTCTTATGCTTATGCAATGGAGACGTTGGTTGAAGCAATGGACCGTATGGAATCCTATTTGCAAACAAAAAAAGGCTAAAAATGACTTAACGAGCTTTGTTTAGCTATGATCTCTATACGTATCCTATCTAACCTCCTACTAATGATATATATTAATAAAAAAGCGTGAGTTCTCATGGAAACTCACGCTTTTTTATTAATGTACTTTTTTACAACCTTAACTAGAACTTTATTCTTTTTTATATAGCTTATATAAAGCCTGAGTTCCGCTATCTTGTTCTCCTTCTGCAGCTAACTGTTCATATAGATGATTCGCAAGAGCTAACCCTGGTGTTTCCATTCCTAGCTCTTTTGCTTCCTTTAAAGCAATCTGCATGTCTTTTATAAAATGCTTAATATAAAAGCCAGGTTCGAAATCTTCTTTTATCATACGCGGAGCTAAATTGCTCAGCGACCAACTTCCCGCCGCTCCTGCAGAAATTGAGCTTAATACCTTCTCCGGATCAAGGCCTGCTTTCTCAGCATAAACAAGTGCTTCAGCAACGCCCATCATATTGGAAGCAATCGTAATTTGGTTACACATTTTTGTGTGTTGACCAGCTCCTGCATCACCTTGTAAAATAACGTTTGTTCCTAAGAGCGAAAAGACATCTTTACACGCTTCAAATGCTTTCTTGTCTCCTCCGACCATAATTGTTAATGTTCCATTTTTAGCCCCTACATCTCCACCTGATACGGGAGCATCTAACGCATGAATCTTTAACTCTTTTGCTTGTTGGTATATTTCAACAGCTAAGCTTGGCTCCGAAGTGGTCATGTCAATAACATATGAACCAGCCTTCGCATTATGTAAAATTCCCTCTTTCCCAAAATAAATTTCTCTCACATCAGCTGGATAACCTACCATGGTAATAATGATGTCAGATTCGCTTGCTACGGTCGCTGGACTATCGTTCCATATAGCTCCTTTAGCAATAACCTCTTTTGCTTTTTCTTTTGTACGCGTATATACATTCACAGAATAACCTGCCTTTAGTAAATGCATAATCATGCTGCTTCCCATAACACCGCTACCGATAAATCCAATTTTCATAAAGTCTCCTCTTTTCTTTTCAAGCTCAATGTTTGTGATGACAACCCCTTAGGCATACTAAAGCATATATCTTGACGTTCATCCTATAAACAGGATAGAATGTGCATCAATTCCATCATTTTCACATTTATTTATTGGAGGTTTTTTAGTATGTCTAAAAATTTTTTTGATGTTGTAAGCGAGCGTACATCAATTCGCCACTATGACACATCTGTAAAATTAAGTAAAGAAGAATTAACTGAGCTACTAGACGCAACAGTGAAATCACCTTCTGCATGGAACTTACAGCACTGGCACTTCGTTGTCATTACAGACGAAGCTGCAAAAGAACGCTTGCTTCCAATTGCATACAATCAAAAACAGATTGTTGAAGCAGGTGCAGTCATCGCAATCTTAGGTGACTTAGAAGCAAACAAAAACACAGATGCTGTATATAACCCATTAGTTGACACTGGTCACATGACTGCGGAAGTAAAAGACATTTTAGCTGGTCAAATTAACGGTGCTTATAAAAATGCAACGTTTGCACGTGATGCAGCATTCACAAACGCTTCTTTAGCTGCCATGACGTTCATGCTAGCTGCGAAAGCAAAAGGATATGATACATGCTCAATGGGTGGCTTTAACGCTCAAAAATTTGTTGAAGAATTTAAAATTGAAGATCGCTACATCCCAGTAATGTTAATCTCTGTTGGAAAAGCTGCAAAGCCTGCTCATGCTAGTGATCGTTTACCATTAGACCAAGTAACAACATGGATCTAATAATAGAAAACACGCAAACACATCGTTTGCGTGTTTTCTATTAAATGGACTTCACTAAGCCTCCATCTACTAAAAAGGACTGCCCCGTCATATACGAATTTGCTCCTGAAGCAACAAACGTGACGACTTTAGCAAACTCCTCAGGATTCCCATAGCGTCCGAGAGCAATCTGACTTGCCATTTCTGTTTGTACTTCTTCTTTCGTTATCCCTAACTTATTAGCCCGAATTGAATCTAATTCTCCTACTCGATCCGTTGCAATTCTTCCTGGAGCAACGGTATTAATTAAAATACCATAAGCTGCTAACTCTTCAGCAAGCGTTTTAGTTAAGCCAACAATTCCTGTTCGAAACGTATTTGACAGAACAAGACCAGGTATTGGCTCTTTAATAGAAGACGAGGCAATATTAATTATTTTGCCACCGCTTTTCTTCATAATCGGAACGACAGTCCGAGTCATTCGAATACAGCTCATTAAGTTATTTTCAAACGCCGTATACCAGTCTTCATCAGTCATCTCTAGAAAGTTACCTGCCTTTGGTCCCCCCGCGTTGTTTACTAAAATGTCGATTGTGCCAAACTCTTCTTCCGTAAACCGAACGGCTTGTTCAATATCTTGTAGGCTTGCTACATCAGCTTTGATATAACGTACATTATGTAATTCTATTTTGTTCAATTCGCTTACTACTCTTTGAAGCTTGTCTTCAGAACGACTAGCTATTACAACATTCGCTCCTTCTTTAGCAAACTGTGTTGCAATTGCTTTGCCAAGCCCTTGACTCGCTGCAAAAACTAAGGCTGTTTTCTCCTTTAAATTCAACTCCACTTTGACACCGCCTATCGTCTATTAACTATCTGAATCTTTTTAATAGTATCACAAAATCTAGATATGACTCAAATAAAAAAAGAGCATCTCTTCAATGCTCTTTTCCTAAACTTCTTCTAGGGTCCACTCTGCTTCTTTTTTGTTAAAAATCAAATAAGCTCTTAATTTACTCTCTTCTTGATTATTAAAACGCTCGTTATACATATCCTCCATATCCGTAAATCGACCGATCGTATAGACTGGAATATGCAGATCTTTACGTGACTGAGCCTGTTGTTCAAAATCAAAGAGCAAGCCGTCCTGCGTCAACATTAAAAGCGTATTAGCTACTACAAGTGGTAAAGCAGGATATTCAGATTTTTTTCGTCGAAACCCAAAACCTTTTTGCTTCAAAGAAGATGCTTTCAACGGAATCACACGGCTTATCATATGCTTAATATCGTATACATCTCGATAATACGTTTTATTATAATAGCCATCTTCACCAGCTAAATAAACAAACTGATTGCTTAATTTATTCACAAAAGGTGAATGTAAGGGCTTTTTCATGTGCCCTAAATACAAGAGAGAAGCAACATCTTGTGGCTCCAATAAATCAAGTGAAGACACATCATCTACATCTATCCAACAAAAATCACCGTAATCTGATACCTCTTCGTCTACTAATAAAGAAACCTGTTCCTCTTCAAGATAGTCCATATGAGTAGAGTAATGGTAATCGCTATCTTCAAATTGATGTTTTAATAACAAAAGGTTCGTGAGAGGATTACGCAATGACTGATAGAACTCTTTAAACGTAATGCCATGCGTGACAAAGCACTTCTCATTTACATTTCCATTTATATAAACGACATCTTTCATTCCTTCTGCTTTACTCAACCTTCCTAACCACCTTACCAATTCATTTCAAAGAGTAAATACGTTCCTTCAATTCATTTATTATATCTCTAAAATAAAGAAGGTGTAAATATATATATGCAGTAATTTTTCAGAGAATTTTCCATTTTAATCATTAAAAATTCCCGAATATGATGCTACAATATTCCATAGTCTAAAAACAAATTTTAATTGGAGTGAATGCTTTCATGGATGTACGTCATCTACATTATTTTACTGAGGTTGCTAAGCATAAAAATTTCACGCGTGCTTCAGAAGCTTTACATATCTCACAACCTTCACTAAGTAAGATGGTGAAGTCTTTAGAGGAAGAGCTTGGAACTCCACTATTAGATCGTTCCTTTAAAAAAGTAGAACTAACTGATGCGGGAGCCATTGTGTATGAACAAGCTGAAAGCATCATCGCTTCTTTACGCGACCTATCTAATTCTTTATATGACTTAATGCATTTAAAACGAGGAATCATTAAGATTGGCATTCCTCCCATTATCGGTACATTGTTTTTCCCACGTATTATTAAATCATTTCGAGAGCAATATCCTGACGTTCAAATTCAAATGATTGAGTACGGAGCAAAAAAGATGGAGAAAATCGTAGAACAAGGAGACGTAGACGTAGGAGTTGTGCTACTGCCAGTAAACGAGGACATGTTTTCCTTTACCCCATTAGCAAAAGAAACCTTGCAGCTCATTGTTCATAAAAACCACCCTCTTGCTCGTCATAAAAGCATTTCGTTGCAAGAATTAAAAAATGAGACCTTTATTTCGTTTCACGAAGACTTTACGATGTATGAGATGGTTTACAATGAGTGTTTAAAAAGCGGCTTTGAGCCTACTATTGGCTATAAAAGCTCACAGTGGGATTTTATTAGCGAAATGGTCGCCGCTAACTTAGGAATTGCGCTGTTTCCTTATTCTTTGTGTGAAAAAATTGATTTAGAACAGCTCACAGTTGTTGAGTTAGAAAACGGGATTCCTTGGGAACTAGCTCTTATTACAAAACAAGATCGCTATATTTCATACGCCACTCAAGCATTTATTGATCATATTAAACAAACTGTATAATCGCACGCGCTGCAAGCTAAACTTTTGAAAAAATAGAAATGTAAGAAGTATAATAAAAGGTACTGAGTAATGGAACAAAAATGAGGTGAACCAATTGAGTCAGCTAAATAAAGAATTTAATTGTGAGAAAGAATTGACGCTCGCTATCATCGGCGGAAAGTGGAAAATGCTCATTCTATGGCATTTAGGTCATGAAGGGACAAAGCGCTTTGGTGAATTAAAAGCCTTAATCCCTGACATCACGCCTCGCATGCTGGCAAATCAGCTACGAGAGCTAGAAGATGATGTAATCGTCCACCGAGAGGTATACCCTGTCGTTCCTCCAAAGGTTGAGTATTCGCTAACTGAACATGGTCAAAGCCTGATACCAGTCTTAACTGCTATGTATAGCTGGGGACAAAGTTACCGTGAAACTGTACTAGTAAATCAAGAAAAAAGTGAAGCAATCACCAAATAAGAATTGTGAAATAAATTTTTTTAGAGATGATGCATTATGCATCATCTCTATTTTCCCAAGTAAATAAAGCGATTACATAGCTGTTATCACCAAAAGTATACTTTAGTATACTATCAAATTCTATAGTAGTTGTTTACAAAGTGCGTACTTTTAGCAGCAAATAAAACTGGGTATACTACTTTTACACCTGTTGCTTTGTTACACAACAGTGAATAGATAGAATTTCTAAGGAGTGAAGAAAGCATGGAACTACAATTAGCATTAGATTTAGTAAACATCGCTGAAGCAAAAGAGGTTATTAAAGAAGTCGAAGATCATATTGATATCGTAGAAATCGGGACGCCCGTTGTCATTAACGAAGGCTTGCGTGCTGTAAAAGAGGTTAAAGAAGCATTTCCAAACTTAAAAGTATTAGCTGACCTTAAAATTATGGATGCTGCCGGTTACGAAGTACAGCAAGCATCAAAAGCTGGCGCTGACATTGTGACGATTTTAGGTGTTGCTGAAGATATGTCAATTAAAGGTGCTGTGGAAGAAGCAAAAAAACAAAACAAAAAAATCCTTGTTGATATGATTGGTGTTAAAGATATTAAAGGTCGTGCTCAAGAATTAGATGAGCTTGGCGTTGATTATATTTGTGTTCATACTGGTTACGATTTACAAGCTGTTGGCCAAAACTCATTTGAAGACTTAGTAACGATCAAAAGCGTTGTTAAAAATGCAAAAACCGCTGTTGCTGGTGGCATTAAGTTAGAAACGTTACCAGAAGTAGTAAAAGCTCAGCCAGACCTTGTTATTGTTGGTGGCGGTATTACAGGTCAAGACGATAAAAAAGCGACAGCTGCTAAAATGAAAGAACTTATTTCAAACTGAGGAACGAATCGTGAATATTAACAGCCATTTACGTCAAATTGTAGACGAACTGACACAGACTACAGAGCGTGTTTCAGCTAGTGAAGCTGAGCAGCTTGTTAATGCCATCATTGAAGCAAAGCGCGTTTTCGTAACAGGCTCTGGTCGTTCAGGCTTCATGGGAAAATCATTTGCCATGAGAATGATGCATATGGGTATTGATGCTTATGTTATCGGCGAAACCGTTACCTCAACCTTTACCAAAGATGACCTGCTTATTTTAGGATCTGGATCTGGTGAAACAAAAATGCTTATTCCAGTTGTGGAAAAAGCAAAAGAAATTGGTGGTAAAGTTAGCGTTGTTACCATCTCTCCTAAATCGACGCTTGGAACGTTAGCTGATTTTACTGTCAAACTTCCAGGTGCAAAAAAAGACCAAACAAATAGTGACTATCAAACTGTACAGCCAATGGGGTCTCTATTTGAACAAACGCTCTTGCTTTTTTACGATGCGCTTATTCTGCGCTTTATGGAAAAGAAAGGTTTAGATACGCACAAAATGTACGGTAAACATGCTAATTTAGAATAGCAAAAAAGCCACCTCTTTTATAAGATGGTGGCTTTTTTCATTCCACTTTATCTATAGTTAAAAGGCATAGTAATTATAGTTATTATATATTTTACGTTATAGCTAAATTTAGGTAAGATAAGTTTGTAGCATTCATCTTCTCAATTTATACCTCATCGGTATAAGCCAAAAATACTTTCTTTTTCCCCCAATAGAGTCGCCGATTAGGCGGCTCTATTATTATGAATAAGCTCAAGGAGGAACATCATAATGAAGGTTTTAACATTATTTGTTCAAATTCTTTTTTTCATATTAATCTTTTTTGTTGGTCAACAGATTTCTCAAGCGCTGAACCTTCCTATTCCAGGAAGCATTGTTGGATTTGGTTTGCTGTTTTTGTTGCTTCATTTGAAGGTCATTAAATTAAATTGGGTAGAGCGAGCTGGCAATTTGCTTGTTGGTGAACTATTACTCTTTTTTATTCCAGCCGTTGTAGGTCTAATTAATTATGGAGACGTTCTTAAATCATTTGGACTTCAAATTTTAATTGTTATTACGATAAGTACCATTGTAGTTATGGCGATTACCGGAATGATGGCTGAATCTATTTCTAAACGCAAGGAGGTGTCAAACGAATGACTTGGTTAACAGCTGTAGCATTTCCACTTACACTCGTTGTCTATACGCTTTCAAAATGGCTTTATAAAAAATATAAAACCATTTTGGTTTCGCCTATTTTACTAGCTCCCTGCTTGCTCATCATATTTTTATTATTCTCACATGGTTCATACGATCAGTATAAGCAAGGAGCAGACTTTATTAGCTACATGCTCGGACCCGCTACGGTAGCATTTGCTGTGCCGATGTATAAGTATTTTCATCTTCTAAAAAAACATCGTGTAGAGATTGCCGTAAGCGTAGCAACTGGAACTCTTGTAGCGATGGTATCTTCAATGGTTTTAGCAGGTCTTTTCCATATGAAAGCCACGCTTGTACAAAGTATTATTCCACGTTCTGTGACTATTCCTATTGCCATTAACGTATCAGAAACGCTTGGAGGAGATCCGAATATTACAATTTTATTCGTTGTGCTGTCAGGCATTATTGGAACGTTTATTGCACCTACCCTTATCAAATACCTTGCTCTTCACTCTTCACTAGCTAAAGGCTTGCTTTTAGGAGTGGCGTCACACGGTACAGGTACGGCTCGTGCATTCGAGTTTGGTAAAATTGAAGGGACATTCTCAAGCTTAGGAATGATTGTAGCAGCGCTTTTAACGATCGTGTTTGCTAATATCTTTTTACCTTTGCTCTTTTAAACAACACAAGGTTGGGACATAACGAAATGCTCCCTTCTCAAAGACGAATCATAACGTTTCTACAATAGTTAATTTATAGCAACAAGTTCGTTCCATTGCGCTACGGACACTCGCTTTCCGCGAGGAGGAATCTGAGCCTCCTCGCTGCGCTTGCGGGGTCTCAACCTTTCCTCTATCTCCCGCAGGAGTCGAGTGTCTTATGCTCCATTCCACTATTTTCCTAAAGACGATTTCCAAATCATCAAAAAAACCGAGCTACTGAGAGTTAACTTTCAATAGCTCGGATAGATTATTACCAGGAAGACTTAGGTCATAGCCTCATTTTATACTATAAAATTCAAAAAAGATGCTCTAATCACTAGAGCATCTTTTTTATTAGATATGGAATTTTGATTTTACAAATTCAATTACTTCTTCAGTAGAAGACATTGATAAAATCTCATCTAAGTGTGGTTCAATATCCGCTTTTGATAATTGACGGATTTGAGAACGTGCTTTTAAGATAGATGTTGCGCTCATTGAGAATTCATCTAAGCCTAAGCCTAAAAGAATTGGAATCGCAATTTCATCTCCAGCCATTTCTCCACACATACCAACCCATTTGCCTTCTTTATGAGCCGCTTTAATAACCATGTTTACTAAGCGTAAGATTGCCGGGTTATACGGTTGATATAAGTAAGATACGCGCTCATTCATGCGGTCAGCCGCAAGCGTGTATTGAATTAAATCGTTTGTTCCAATTGAGAAGAAGTCTACTTCTTTTGCAAATAAATCTGCAATAACTGCTGAAGAAGGAATTTCAACCATCATACCTACTTCAATGTTATCAGAAACGCTAACGCCCTCTGCTTCAAGCTTTGCTTTTTCTTCTAAAAGAATGGCTTTTGCTTGGCGGAACTCGTCAACTGTTGCAATCATTGGGAACATGATTTTTAAGTTTCCATATACGCTAGCACGTAATAACGCACGAAGCTGTGTACGGAACATATCTTGCATTTCTAAGCATAGACGGATTGCACGGAAACCTAAGAATGGATTCATTTCTTTAGGTAGGTTTAGATAAGGAAGCTCTTTATCTCCACCGATATCTAAAGTACGAACAACAACAGGCTTGCCTTCCATACGCTCTAAAACTGTTTTGTATGATGTGAATTGTTCTTCCTCTGTTGGAAGTTCTTCACGACCCATATATAAGAACTCTGTACGGTAAAGACCAACGCCTTCACCACCGTTTTCTAATACACCTTTAACATCTTCAGGCGTTCCAATATTAGCAGCAAGTTCTACGTGATGATCATCCGCTGAAACTGTTTTTTCGTTTACAAGCTTTGCCCATTCAGCTTTTTGTGCTGCATATTCTTCTGCCTTTTTCTCATACGCTTTAATCGTTTCTTCTGATGGGTTAACAATAACGTTTCCATCAAGACCATCAACGATTACAAGTGTACCGTTTTCAATGTCTTCCATAACTGTTTTTGTTCCAACAACAGCTGGAATTTCCATTGAACGGGCCATAATTGCAGAGTGAGAAGTACGGCCTCCGATATCAGTTGTAAACCCTTTTACAAATTTACGATTTAACTGAGCTGTGTCAGATGGCGTTAAGTCTTCTGCAATAATGACAACTTCTTCAGAAATCATGCTTGGGTTTGAAACGTTTACACCTAAAAGATGTGCTAATACACGCTTCGTTACGTCACGAATATCTGCTGCACGCTCTTTCATGTATTCGTTATCCATTGACTCAAACATGTTGATGAACATCGCTGCAACTTCGTCTAGTGCGACTTCTGCATTCACGTTTTCACCAGTAATTTTATCTTTAATCGGATTGATTAATTCCGGATCGCTTAATACTAATAAATGTGCTGCAAAGATTTCAGCTTTATCTTCGCCAAGTTCTTTACGCGCATGTTCTTTAATCGTTTCAAGCTCTGATCTAGATGTTGCAAGTGCTTCTTCTAGACGAGCTACTTCAGCTTCAACGTCTGAAACGGATTTCTTTTCAACGGTTAACTCTGGATTTTCTAGACGGAATGCTTTAGCAATAGCAATGCCGCTAGAAGCGGCAATGCCTTGAATTTCCACTGTCATTATTCGCCTAATCCTTCTTTTTTCATTGTATCTTCAAGAGCTGCAATTGCATCAGCTTCGTCTGAACCTTCAGCAGAAATTGTGATTGTAGCTCCTTTTTGGATACCTAAAGACATAACGCCCATGATTGATTTTAAGTTTACAGTTTTACCGTTGAACTCTAAGTTGATATCAGAATCAAATTTGCTAGCTGCTTGTACTAATGTTGTTGCTGGACGTGCGTGAATTCCTGAGTCTGCTGTTACTGTAAATGTTTTTTGTGCCATGTTAAATCAATCTCCTTTTTACTTTGAAATAGTAATAATATTTTGTTCTTGCAATGAAACTTCGCCTTGCTTTAAGATTTCTACCTTTTCATCTGCTTGTAGGTTTGTAAAGATGACAGGTGTAATCGTAGATGGTGCATTTGATTTTACAAAATCCAAGTCAACTTGTAATAATGGTTGGCCTTGCTTCACTTCGTCACCTTGAGCAACAAGTGCATCAAAACCTTCACCTTTTAAGTTAACTGTGTCAATTCCAAAGTGAATTAGAATTTCTTGCCCAGTCGTTGATTCAATTCCTAAAGCATGCTTCGTCGGGAATAAGTTTACTATCTTTCCATCCACTGGCGCAACTACTGTGCCTGTTTTCGGAATAATCGCAAAACCGTCACCCATTAATTTTTGTGAGAATACTTGGTCCGGTACTTCTGATAACGGAACTAATTCTCCTTCAATTGGTGAAACAATGTCGCCACCGTTTGTGCTTACCGCAGCTTTCGATGCTTCTTCTACAGCTTTTGGTTCTTCTTTTGGTGCAACAGGCGTTTTGCCATCCATAATGTCTTTAATCTGACTCTTTAACGTATCAGATTTAGGACCAAAGATTGCTTGAATATTGTTACCTACTTCTAACACACCAGAAGCCCCTAACTTTTTCAATCGCTCTTTATCAACATTTTTAACATCATCAACTGATACACGTAAACGAGTAATACATGCGTCTAAGTGCGTAATGTTTGGTTGACCACCTAATGCTTCTAGGATATTGCGTGGTAATTCACCCGCTTCAACCTTATCACTATCTGCATCATCCGATTTCTCTTCACGACCTGGTGTTTTTAAATTAAACTTACGGATCGCAAAGCGGAAACCAAAGTAATAAATAACTGCTAGAACAAGACCAACTGGGATTACTAACCACCAATCTGTTCTATTTTGTAACACACCGAATAGGATATAGTCAATAACCCCACCGGAGAATGTCATACCAATTTTAACATTTAAAATCTCCATGATCATAAATGATAGACCAGCAAACACTGCGTGAATTGCGAATAAAACTGGTGCTACGAATAAGAATGAGAACTCAAGTGGTTCTGTAATACCTGTTAAGAATGATGTTAAAGCCGCTGAACCCATGATACCAGCTACATACTTCTTATTTTCAGGACGAGCTTCGTGATAAATAGCAAGCGCTGCTGCTGGTAAACCGAACATCATGAACGGGAATTTACCAACTTGGAACGTACCTGCTGTTAATTCAGCACCATCTGCTAATTGTGCCATGAAGATACGTTGGTCTCCACGGAACACTTCACCAGCTTGATTCACATAAGACCCAAACTCATACCAGAATGGTGAATAGAAAATATGGTGTAAACCGAATGGAATTAATGAACGCTCAATAACCCCGAAGATAAATGCCGATAGCGTTAAGTTTGCATCAATCATATTGTTTGAGAATGCATTTAGTGCATTTTGAATGATTGGCCATATTGCTACCATGATTAAACCAATAACAATTGATGATACCGCTGTTGCGATTGGAACAAAGCGCTTACCAGCAAAGAAACCTAAATATGGAGGTAGCTCGATGTTAAAGAAACGGTTGTACATAGCCGCTGCTAGCACCCCAATTATAATACCACCAAACACACCTGTTTGTAACGTTGGAATTCCTAACACACTTGCGTATGCAGGATCTTCTAATAACTTAGCAAATTCAGCTGGTTTTAAACCATCCAGCCCTTTTACTGTACCCATCGTTACGTTCATAATTAAATAACCAACGATTGCTGCAAGTCCGGCTACGCCTTCTCCTCCAGCTAACCCAACTGCTACCCCTACAGCAAATAGTAAAGGTAAGTTACCAAAAATAATGTCTCCAGCGTTGGACATAACATGAGCAACCATCTGGAACCAGTCAGCATTTAAAGCCGGTAATCTTTCAAGTAACGTTTCATTTTGAAAAGCAGTACCAAACCCAAGTAGGATACCTGCTGCCGGTAAAATCGCAACCGGCAACATAAGTGCTTTTCCGACTTTTTGTAAGACGCCAAAAAGCTTTTTAAACATGGCGTTTTACCCCCTTTTTATATTTGTATTGTGCAACAAGATGATGTTTTGATACACATTCAATTCAAACGCTTTCTTTTTAACCAAAAAGGGTACGTGAATCTAAGTGAGTATTTCATTAGTTTGTTCATGATTACGCTTTCTTACAACAAAAAAGGCATGGTGAAAATTGAAACACCAACAAAAGGATAGACCTATCCCTGTCCATGCGTTTCATTTCTCACTCATGCCTGATCGTATCAGTAACACGTATGAAATGATTTTATAAATCCGATTTTGTCATAAGTCGCTGCAGATGCATCGTTAAATAAACGGCTTCTGCTTCATAAACTGGTAAGTGTAGAGCTTGTTGCATAATTTTAATCACTTTCCATGAGACATTGTAACATAGAGGATATTCCTCTTTCAATAGTAAAGCAATTTTTTTTGGTTCTTCAATGACTTCCCCTGTCTTCACCCGATCAATTGCAAAATGCAAGTGGCGAATTAGCCTCATATAATGAACAGATTCTTTGTTCACATCAAGGTTTAAAGACTCTTCAATGACGTTAATAATTGTTTGAATAAGCTGCGAATCTTGATTTACTTCTAAAATATTTTTTTCCGTTAGCGCGCTGTGAATATGCAGTGCAATAAACCCCACTTCCCCTATCGGTAGCTGCACTCCAATTTTTTCATGAATCATTGCTACAACCTCTTCAGCAATTTCAAATTCTTTTGGGTAAAGAGCTTTTGTTTCAATTAAAAAAGGATTTTTCAAATCAAGGCCTTGTTGAAAACGCTTTACAGCAAATGCAATATGATCTGTTAATCCGATATGAATGTGCTCATTTAAAGGTTTAGATACACGTGCTTGTATATGTGTAATGATATCATTCATCATCTCAATTACATTTTCGTCAACCTGTAGTAAAAGCTGCTTATATTGTTCCTGCTCTTCCTCGCTTTTAAGCAAAAACATCTTTTCTACAGCATCTGCATCTATTTCGTCGTTTTTCTTTTTATTAAAGCCAATTCCTTTTCCTATTAAAACAACCTCTTTGTATGCATTGTGTGTAGCAATTAAAACATTATTATTTAGTACCTTTTTTACAAAAAAGGACTCTCTCACGAATCCTTCACTCCCCTACTTGACTTCAATTACGCGTTTTTTTATTGTACGAAAACTGGCAAAAGAACGTCAAATCTTTTGTTTTGTTTCATTTTTACCTTTATAACCTAATGAAAGAAGCATCTCTTGGGAAAGTAAATATTTTCCTTCATTAAATGTTTAATAAGTAAAAGCTTACCTTTTTTTATACTAGCTTCAAAATAATTTATTGTACGTACTATCTTAGTGCTTATTTCTCATAAACGCAATGAATTTTTTTGAGTCGGTTCCATAACATGCATTGACAATAAATTGGTTATATTTAGCTGTAAATAAAATTACTACAGCATCTAATAGTGCAAAGAACCCCAACGAATTCCATTTAGGTAACACCAATATATCTGTAGACAGTAAAACGAAATCAGCTATTCGAAAACCAAGAAAAAAGCAGCCTAGCATGGTTAGAGAACGCTTTAAAATTCCCCAAGAATATAGGGCTGTTAAAAGCCATACATAAAGTGTATTAAAACTAAGCACATCCCGTGTCTCTGATTGAAACCACCCCACATGTATAGAGTGGGTTTTAAACATGGCAAGTAAAAACAACATGATGGTTGTGTTAATTGCTAATAAGCTAAAGAATAAGTTTAATACATGAATCCACCGCTCAAATCGATCAGACAGCCACGCATGCCATGTCTTTGCAATGACGAACCCAATTGTCATAAAAATACCTGTGTAAATCGTTTTCCACCAATACTGTGTATAAACACCTAAAGAGATAAACAATTCTTCAATTCCCATAAAAATAAACGATATAAGTACAATATAACGAAACTTCAGCTGATAAGCCCCAATTAAAACAGCGATAACTGGAAATGCAAAGGCTTGTGATACCAACGACCCCAAAATATTATCAAGGTCTGTTTCATGTACAAAATTCGGATTATATTGATAGCTTTTAAATAGTACAAGAATGAAGTACTCCAACACGTACGCTAAACCAATCATAAAGAATAATAAGATAATCAGTTTTTTATCCCTTGTATTCCATAGAACAAAAACAAAGATTAGGACACTTATGATAATTAAAACTAAAAACGGTATATAATGAGGCATGAAAGTCTCCCTTAACATAAACTAGTTACTATATAGGGTAAAACCTTTCCTGTAAATTATACATTTGTAAATAGTTTAAAAAACGCTTGCTACAGTTCTAGACTGCAACAAGCGCTTTTTATTACCCTTCAATTAAACGAGACAAATTTGCCATCTCAATAGCAGAAGCTGCTGCTTCCCATCCTTTGTTACCGGCTTTTGTACCTGCACGTTCAATCGCTTGTTCAATTGTTTCCGTTGTCAGTACACCAAAGATAATTGGTACGCCCGTTTGTAGACTCTGTGAAGCAACGCCTTTTGCTACTTCGTTACAAACAAAATCAAAGTGTGGTGTTGCGCCGCGAATAACTGTTCCTAACGTAATCACCGCATCATACTTTTTTGATTCTGCGAATTTTTTTGCAATTAACGGAATTTCGTATGCGCCAGGTACCCAAGCAATGTCCACATCTGCTTCTGCTACACCATGACGTTTTAGCGCGTCTTGCGCTCCGCCTAACAATCGGCTTGTAATAAATTCATTAAAACGCCCCACTACAATTGCAACTTTTAATCCAGTACCAACTAAATTCCCCTCAAACACATGACTCATTTTCTATTCCTCCTAGTTTTTTTATGTTTTATGTGTAAATTAAATAATTAAAAATGTAATAAGTGACCTAGTTTCGTCGCTTTTGTATTTAAATATTTCTCATTTTCGGCTTCCTTTGGCATTTCAATTGGAAGACGTTCAACTACCTCAAGATCATAACCTTTTAAACCGGTAATTTTACGCGGGTTATTGGTTAAAAGCTTCATCTTTTTCACGCCTAAATCCTTTAAAATTTGCGCACCAATCCCATATTCACGAAGGTCATCAGCAAACCCTAATTTTTCATTAGCCTCAACCGTGTCATATCCCTGCTCTTGCAGTTCATATGCTTTTAATTTATTTATTAACCCAATACCTCTTCCTTCTTGACGCATATAAAGAAGGATTCCCGATTGTTCCTCTTCAATTTTTGACAGTGCTGCATGAAGCTGTGGTCCACAATCGCAGCGTTTGGATCCAAAAATATCGCCAGTTAAACACTCAGAATGAACACGAACAAGAACAGGTTCTTCGGGATTAATTTTACCTTTTACAATAGCTACATGTTCTTTATCATCAATTTTATTTGTATATCCAATCGCCTTAAAGTCACCAAAAGCAGTTGGTAATTGAATTTCTACCTCGCGCTTTACAAGCTCATCATGCTTGCGACGATATGCAATAAGATCTTTAATTGTAATCATTTTTAAGTCAAATTGCTCTGCGATCACAGCAAGGTCTGCCATGCGTGCCATAGTTCCATCTTCTTTCATGATTTCACAAATAACACCCGCAGGCTTACCTCCAGCAAGAAGTGCTAAGTCAACGGCAGCTTCTGTATGACCTGCACGTCGTAATACTCCTCCTTTTTTCGCAATTAAAGGAAATACGTGACCCGGTCTACGAAAGTCTGTAGCTTTAGCTTTATCATCAATTAATGCTTGAATGGTTGCCGAACGCTCATGAGCACTAATTCCCGTTGTTGTTGATACATGATCAACACTAACAGTAAAAGCTGTACCATGCATATCCGTATTGGTTGTTACCATAGGATTAAGCTCTAATTTAGCAGCAACTTCTTCTGTGATTGGTGTACAAATCAAACCTCGACCATGCGTTGCCATGAAGTTAACGATTTCGGGAGTAGTCGTTTCAGCTAGTGAAATAAAATCCCCTTCGTTTTCGCGGTCTTCATCATCACAAACAATAACCACTTTACCTTTTTTTAAATCATCAATTGCTTCTTCTACTGTGTGAAACATTTTTCTCACCTCTCTTTTAATTTGTAAACCCGTGCTTTTCGAGTAAACTTTGCATATTGGAAGGTTTCGGTGCAGGAGCAGATGAAGGTTTCATCATCATTTCTTTAATATATTTGGCTAACATATCACATTCAATGTTAACAACATCTCCTCGTTCTTTTCTTCCAATAATTGTTTCTTTGGCAGTATGCGGAATTAAAGAAATTGTAAAAGAATGATCTGTAACATTAAATATCGTTAAGCTTGTCCCATCAACAGTAACAGAGCCCTTTAACATCATATAATGACGAAGGCTAGGGTCTACCTTAATTTCATAATATACAGCATTGCCTCTTCGCTCTTTATTCACAATTGTACCGATACCATCAACATGCCCACTCACAAAATGACCACCAAACCGTCCATTTGCGCTCATCGCACGCTCTAAATTAACCTTTGAGCCCACGGTCAATAATTGGAGCGTACTCGCTTTGATCGTTTCAGGCATCACGTCAACGGTAAATCGATTAGTTGAAAATGAAGTCACTGTCAGACACACACCATTAACTGCAATACTGTCTCCTAGAGACACATCCTGTAGGACAACACGTGCTTCAATGGTTAATACAATTGCTTCTTTTCCTTTGTTAATTTGTTTCACTTGACCAATTTCTTCAATAATTCCTGTAAACATTCTTTCACCTTCTTTCCCCATACAATGTACGCAAAAAGCCCCCTTAAACAAGTGTCCAAGGGGGTTGTTTTTAGAATCAGTGTATACAAAGCATCCACAAACAAGATAGCACTTAATAGCCATCTCACTTTGCGATATACTAAATAAGCAGTTGGATATAACGGTTTTCTAAAAAAGCCATTACGCCTATGTAATCGCTACACATCCACTGTGCTCCTGATCCTTCTCCCATCCAGACTTTTACTGTCGGCTCTAGATTTTAACTAGATCCACCGCTATCGAAAAATACGAAAACGGGTCACGGGCTTAAAGGCATTGCCTTATCACCGCCGGTTGGGACTTACACCCGACCCCGAAGGATATTTATGTCGACAATATCTGTCGAATTTGACCTTATTATAGCAAAGCTTTAAACAGTTGTCACACTTTTTAACACATTTTCACTTAACTTACAGAGTTAACTTTTTTCTTTTTTGATACAGAGCATAACTAAAAGTGCTAATCCAATATAGCCGAAAATCGGATACAGCACCTTCAACAACTCTCCATACCCAACCTGTGCAACTAGAAAACATAGCGCAAAGATAAAGGCAAAAGCTCGCTGATTTGAGATTGGCAATATGGATTGAATCTGTCTAGCAATTCCAAATACATTTCCAATTAGTGTGGTGAAAATCTCTCCAAAAACTACTAGTAAAAAGAGCCAATTAACGAAAAGGCCAATATGTTTTACTACTTCACTCATTGGAATATCTAAATGGTATGCATACGGCAAGTTTGAAAGAGCTAAATGCGTTGCCACCATCATAAATGTTAAACCAATTCCTCCTAAAACCGCACCGTTTTTAATGACTTTTCTATCTTTCACTTCGCTTCCTAAAGGAACAAGGACGGCTTGTGCTAATGCTAAATTAAGAGCCACATACAAAAAAGGACTAATCAGCCAGTTCCAATCCCCTTGAAAATGAACCGTTGACACTTGTAAAAATGAAAAATCAGGAGCGTGTGGAATAAAGATTAAAATTGAAAAAGCAAGCATCATTGGCACTACAAGTGAATTAACAAATAGTAACCCATTAATTCCTTTGGACACTGATATGTATGCTAAACCAATTGTAAGAAGCATACCCACCTGTGGCCAAAGTCCAAACTGTTCGGCTGCAATTGCTCCCGTACTCGCTAGCATAACGGATGTGACTCCAAACAAAATAATAATGGTAAATCCATTAATCAGCTTCCCCATAAATGTACCGAATAGATGCGTATTTAACGTTTGATAAGACGTTGCATCAATCGATTGTGCAATAAGCATCATTTTTGACCCTAACCAAATAAAGAACAAACCGCTAATTAAAATTCCGAATAAACCCATTGAGCCATACTGAGTAAAAAATTGAACAATTTCTTTACCCGTTGCAAACCCAGCCCCCACTACCGTACCGATATAGGTAGCAGCTACTTGTAGCGTCAGCTTCCATTTACTCAAGTTCTCCACCTCATTTTCTTGGAACTCACTATTTTTTATTCTTTATGACAACATGTCTTATCGCTCAGAAAAGCAGCTTGTACTAAACTATATGTAGAGGCAAAGTAAAAATGACGAATCTTTAAAGATGTAATCGCTTTATCTACCTGTTATAATCAAAGCGAATTTACTATCTAGTTCTTTTGAAAGGGTTGAAGGTATGCAATACATAAAGCTAGCGGAAGATTTAAAGTTTTCAAGAATTATTCATGGGTTATGGCGTTTAGCCGATTGGAACTTATCAACAAATGATACGCAAACTCTAATTGAACAATGCTTAGATCGAGGTATTACTACATTTGACCATGCGGATATTTATGGTAACTACAGCTGTGAAAAGTTATTTGGGCAAGCGTTAGCGCAAAAGCCTTCTTTACGCGAGTCTATGCAGCTTGTTACAAAATGTGGCATTAAGCTAACGTCTGATAAATATCCAGAGCGTAAAATTAATTTTTATGATACGAGCAAAGAACATATCATCAACAGCGCCAACCAGTCATTAAAGAATTTAAATACGGACTATGTAGATGTTTTACTCCTCCACCGTCCAGATCCTTTTATGGATCCACAAGAAGTAGCAGATGCGTTTATTCAGCTTAAAGAAGAAGGAAAAGTACGCTACTTTGGAGTCTCGAACTTTAAACGTTCACAGTTTGACTTACTTCAATCGTTCTTACCTTTTTCACTTATTACGAATCAAATTGAAGTCTCGCCTACTTATTTAAACCATTTTGAAGAAGGCACAATTGAACAATGCCAGCAGCATAAGATAGCGCCAATGGCTTGGTCACCACTAGGTGGCGGCTCCATCTTCACTGCTGAAGATGAGCGTTCCATTCGCGTTCGAAACAAGCTAACAGAAATCGGTGAAGAAATTGGAGCGAAATCGTTAGATCAAATTGTCTATGCTTGGTTACTAGCTCACCCAGCTACTATTATGCCGATTGTCGGGTCTGGAAAAATGAACCGCATTGATGTAGCTATTCAAGCGTTGGACTTAAAGGTGAATCGCATGCAGTGGTTCCAAATTTTAGAGGCTTCTAAAGGACGACCTGTTGATTAAACCTATTTAGATAATTTCTTTTCTAACACGTAGATTTCAACAATTTAATTCAATGCACTCCGAGGCTGAGAAATAAGTAATTCAGCCAATGATAAACCTGAACGGTTGAGAGTTCCTCACTTTTAATCGTTCAGGTTTTTTATTGATTGTGAAAACAATGTTGAAAATAGGCTGGAATGAAGCGTAGCGTAGGACACTCGACTCTTGCGGGAAAGAGAGGGAAAACTGAGATCCCAAAGCGCAGGGAGGAAGCTCTGGTTCCTCCCCCCGGAAAGCGAGTGGCCATAGCGCAATGGAACGAACGTGTTCTGACAACGTAAAGAGGTGAGAAAAGGGAGTGTTGGTATTTTTGGAAATTTGTTTTGTTATGCCCATCCTCTTCTTATGATTTATTAGTGAAATTTTCGAAATTGTCTTGTATAATATACAAAAATCAGATAAATTAGATAATAAGATTAAATTTCATCTTTATCGTTCGTTTCTTTTTAAGTAAACATATCGCAGAATGAACTAAAATAATAATCATATATGGATTCTTATCACGAGAGGTGGAGGGACTGGCCCTTTGAAACCTCAGCAACCAGTCGAAATGACATGGTGCTAAATCCAGCAAGCAAATCGCTTGGAAGATAAGAAGAAGAAATAAAGTCTTCTTCTTACAGAAGGCTTTTTTTGTTAATTCATTTTCTTTTTTTATTTGAACACAACTGATAACAGATGAAATGGAACGTTTAAGGAGGTTTTCAAATGGGGTTACTTGAAGATTTACAATCACGCATTTTAATAGGAGATGGTGCAACTGGTACCCTTCTGTATTCACATGGAATTGATAGCTGCTTTGAAGAGCTAAACATCACAAAAAAAGAAGAGATTCAGCGCATTCATCGTGCATATGTAGAAGCAGGTGCAGATGTCATTCAAACCAATACATATGCTGCCAATTATCAAAAGCTTGCACGATATGGTTTAGAAGATGCTGTCAAAGATATTAACATTTCAGCCGTCAGAATTGCAAAGCAAGCTGCTAAGAAAGATGCATACGTGGTCGGTACACTAGGAGGCATTCGCTCATTTCAAAAAAATGCCATCTCAACAGAAGAAGTAAAGCGAAGCATTCGCGAGCAGCTATTTTGGCTGTTAAATGAAGGCGTTGACGGCTTGCTATTTGAAACATACTACGATTTTGAAGAATTAAAAACGGTGTTGTCCTTGGCTAGAAAAGAGACATCAAAACCAATCATTACGCATGTTTCACTCCATGATATTGGCGTATTACAAAATGGAACATCCCTTTATGATGCGTTTCAAGAGTTAGAATCTTTAGGTGCAGATGTTGTCGGTCTGAACTGTCGTTTAGGCCCTTCTCATATGATTCAATCGCTTGAAGAAGTTCCGCTTTTAGATCGTGCTTTCTTATCAGCTTATCCAAATGCAAGCTTACCAGCTTATGTAGAAGGAAAAGTGGAGTACGCTACAAATCAAGATTATTTCGTTGAAAGCGCCAAAGCTTTTCGCAATCAAGGCGTTCGTTTAGTAGGTGGATGCTGCGGTACTACGCCCGCTCATGTTCAAGCGATGTCACAAGCATTGAAGCATGAAAAGCCTATTACGCAAAAGAAAGTAAAGATTAGACCAGTTGTAGAAATCAAAGAACAAGAACAAACAAAGGAACCACACCTCCATGATCTTGTGAAAGAAAGGCGTTCAATTATCGTTGAGCTTGATCCACCAAAACAGCTCGGACCAACAAAATTTTTAGATGGTGCAAAAGCTCTTCATAAGGCTGGTGTTGATGCGGTTACCCTTGCAGATAATTCTCTGGCATCACCTCGAGTAAGCAACTTAGCAATGGCATCGCTTATGCAGCAGCAAACGGATGCTCGACCGCTTGTTCATATTACGTGTCGTGACCGTAACTTAATCGGACTTCAATCCCATTTAATGGGACTTCATACACTTGGCATTAACCAAGTATTAGCCATTACAGGAGATCCATCAAAGATTGGAGATTTCCCTGGAGCTACGTCCGTTTATGATGTCTCTTCATTCGATTTAATTAGCTTAATTGCTCAATTTAATGAAGGATTATCCTATTCAGGAAAGCCACTTGGACAAAAAACCAATTTTTCAATCGCAGCGGCATTTAACCCAAACGTTCGACATTTAGACCGTGCAGTTGTCAGACTTGAAAAGAAAATTTCATGCGGTGCTCACTATTTTATTACACAGCCGCTATACTCAACAAAACAAATTGAAGAAGTGTACGAAGCAACGAAACATTTAGATGCTCCAATTTATATCGGCATCATGCCACTAACAAGTGCTCGTAACGCTCGCTTCATTCATCATGAAGTACCCGGAATTAAATTGTCGGAAGATATTTTAGCACGCATGGATGCTACTGGAGAAGATCGAATTAAAGGTGAAGTTGAAGGATTAGCAATTGCAAAAGACTTAATCGATACTGCCTATGAATTATTTAATGGTATCTATTTGATTACACCGTTTTTGCGCTACGAAATGACCGAGATTTTAACTCGTTATATCAACGATAAACAGCTTGTAACGACAGAAAGGAAGAACTAAATGACCTCATTAATTCAAGAACAATTACAAAAGCGAATATTAATTATTGATGGTGCAATGGGAACCATGATTCAAGACGCAAATTTAACAGCTGCTGATTTTGGTGGCGAAGAGTACGATGGTTGTAATGAGTATTTAACCCTAACAGCTCCTCACGTTATTCAGCGTATTCACGAAGAATATTTCGCTGCAGGTGCTGATATTATTGAAACCAATACGTTTGGCTCTACTTCCATTGTATTAGATGAGTACGATTTAGGTCACCTTGCCTACGAGCTAAACATCGAAGCTGTAAAGCTAGCGGTGGCAGCACGAGATAAGTTTTCAACGCCTGAGTGGCCAAGGTTTGTAGCCGGAGCTATTGGTCCTACAACAAAAACATTGTCGGTAACGGGCGGAGTTACCTTTCAAGAATTGGTCGAGTCGTACGAAGAACAAGTTCGTGGATTATTAGACGGTGGCGTTGACCTCCTTCTGGTGGAGACGTGTCAAGATATGCTAAACGTAAAAGCTGCTTTTTTAGGAATTATAGCTGCATTTGAAGCATCGGGCAAAGAGCTTCCTATTATGATTTCAGGAACAATCGAACCGATGGGAACGACGCTGGCGGGCCAAGATATTGAATCTTTCTATCTATCATTAGAGCATATCAAGCCTCTATCTGTTGGCTTAAATTGTGCTACTGGCCCTGAGTTTATGACGGATCATATTCGCTCTTTATCTGAATTAGCAACGTCTGCTGTTAGCTGTTACCCAAATGCTGGCCTTCCAGATGAAGAAGGTAACTACCATGAATCACCTGAACTTCTTGCTCAAAAAATTAAAAGCTTTGCGGACAAAGGTTGGTTGAATTTTGTTGGTGGCTGTTGCGGTACTACGCCTGCTCACATTAAGGCGTTGGCTGAAGCTGTGAAAGACGTCTCTCCTCGTCCATTAAATCGACCTGAGCATAACCATGCTGTTTCTGGAATTGAGTCATTAATTTACGATGACTCCATGCGCCCTTTGTTTGTAGGTGAACGTACCAACGTTATCGGCTCACGTAAATTTAAGCGCCTTATTGCAGAAGGAAAGATTGAAGAAGCTTCTGAAATCGCGCGCGCTCAAGTAAAAAATGGTGCACATGTTATTGATATTTGCTTAGCCGATCCCGATCGCGATGAAATTGAAGACATGGAACTGTTTATCCAAGAGGTTGTGAAAAAAGTCAAAGTCCCTCTTGTTATTGATTCAACGGACGAAGCCGTAATTGAACGTGCCCTCACCTACTCACAGGGTAAAGCAATTATTAACTCCATTAACTTAGAAGATGGCGAAGAGCGGTTCGATGCCATCTTACCGCTTGTAAAAAAATTCGGTGCTGCTCTTGTGGTTGGTACAATTGATGAAGAAGGTATGGCGGTTACCGCTGAGCGAAAGCTTGAAATTGCGAAGCGCTCACACGATTTACTGGTTCAAAAACATGGATTCAACCCTAAAGATATTATTTTTGATCCGCTTGTTTTCCCTGTTGGTACAGGTGACGAACAGTATATTGGCTCTGCGGAAGAAACGGTAAAAGGAATTAAAATGATTAAAGAAGCATTGCCTGACTGTCAAACAATTCTCGGCGTCAGTAACGTATCGTTTGGCTTACCGCCTGTTGGGCGTGAAGTGCTAAACGCTGTATACCTCTATCACTGTACGCAAGCTGGTCTTGACTATGCCATTGTAAATACTGAAAAGTTAGAGCGCTATGCGTCCATCCCTGAAGCAGAAATTAAGCTAGCAGACGCGTTACTGTTTACTACTAACGATGAAACGTTAAGCTCGTTTACAGACTTTTATCGTGATAAAAAGAAAGAGTCAAAAATCGAAGTATCGAATTTAAACCTTGAAGAACGTTTAGCTATGTATATTGTAGAAGGAACAAAAGAAGGACTGCTCCCGGATCTGCAAGAAGCGCTTGCTAAATATGATGACCCATTGGATATTATTAACGGTCCATTAATGAATGGAATGGCAGAGGTTGGGCGGTTGTTTAATGATAACCAGCTAATCGTCGCCGAAGTTCTCCAAAGTGCTGAAGTCATGAAAGCATCCGTTGCCTTTTTAGAGCCGCATATGGAAGCGTCAGAAAACGATTCTGGTAAAGGGAAAGTGATTTTAGCTACAGTTAAAGGTGATGTACATGATATCGGTAAAAATTTAGTCGACATTATTTTAAGCAACAACGGATTTAAAGTGATCGATTTAGGAATTAAAGTAACGCCTCAACAGCTCATTGAAGCTGTGCAAAAGGAAAAGCCTGATATCATTGGCTTATCCGGCCTACTAGTAAAATCAGCTCAGCAGATGGTATTAACAGCTCAGGATCTTACGCAATCTAAGATCAACGTGCCTATTATGGTAGGAGGCGCTGCGCTATCTCGTAAGTTTACTGATTTTAAAATTGCACCTGAATACGAAGGTGCTGTTCTATATGCTAAAGACGCAATGGATGGCTTATCGCTTGCCAATAAACTTCAGGACAAAGAAGAGATTACACAGCTTCTTGAAGATTTAAAAGTTCGTCAAGAAAAGAAAGTCACGTTTAAAGAGCGAAAACATCAGGAAAACACAACTGCAACAGCCGTGTTACAACGGTCTGCTGTATCAACGGATGCTCCGGTGTTTATTCCATCTGATTTAAAACGTCACGTTGTGAAGCATTACGATTTGGCGCAAGTTTTACCCTACATTAACTGGCAAATGCTTTTAGGCCATCATCTGGGACTTAAAGGTAAAGTTAATAAATTACTTGCTGAAAAAGATGAACGAGCCGTTCAATTAAAAGAAACGGTAGATGAATTGCTGGAATTAGCTCTAAAGGAAAACTTAATTAAGCCAGCTGTTATCTATCAATTCTTCCCTGCGCAGTCAGATGGAAATGATTTAATTATCTATGACCCTTCTGACCAGAAGACAGAAATTGAGCGCTTCACGTTCCCGCGTCAAGAGAAAGGACAGTTCTTGTGCTTATCTGATTTTGCCAAGCCTGTTGAGAAAGAAATGGATTATGTCTGCTTCTTCTCAGTTACAGCCGGTACAGGAATCCGCGAACGTGCCGCTCAGTTTAAAGAAAACGGTGAGTTTCTAAAGAGTCACGTTTTCCAAGCGCTAGCACTTGAACTAGCAGAAGGCTTGGCAGAACGTGTTCATCAACAAATTCGAGACCGTTGGGGCTTCCCTGACTCTCCAGATTTTACTATGGCAGAAAGATTTTCAGCTAAGTATCAAGGACAACGCTTCTCTTTTGGCTACCCGGCATGTCCAGACTTAGAAGATCAAGCCAAGCTATTTAAGTTGATTGAGCCTGAAGATATAGGTATTCAACTTACGGACGGCTTTATGATGGAGCCTGAGGCTTCCGTTACCGCTCTTGTGTTCGCTCATCCAGAAGCTAAATATTTTAACGTCCTATAATAAATAAAGAAAAATCCATCGTTATCTAACGGTGGATTTTTCCTATTCAAACATTAAAAAACTAAAAAAATTAACTTTTCTAAAAAAATACCTTGTCACCTCCTCTGACATTTGTTAGGATAAGAATATTAAATTTTCAAACAATTAAAACTTTTGTTTTTTAGGAGGATGTTCACATGGTTACTTTTTTCGCTTCTATTGCCCTTTTAATCGGGGGATATGCCATTTACTCAAAAGTGGTTGAGCGAATTTTCGTTATAGATCCAAACAAACAAACACCAGCGTATGAAAAGTTTGATTCATTAGACTACGTTCCGATGAAATGGTGGAAAGGTTCATTAATTCAACTCTTAAACATCGCAGGTCTTGGCCCCATCTTCGGAGCCGTTATGGGCGCTTTATACGGACCGGTAGCGTTCATCTGGATTGTCATCGGCTGTATCTTTGCAGGAGCTGTACATGATTACTTCTCTGGTATGCTATCTCTTCGCCATGGTGGAGCACAGTACCCAGCGCTAGTTGGTAAATATCTTGGAGCAAATATGAGAAAGATCATCAATGTCGTTTCTCTTGTGCTTATGATTTTAGTAGCGGCAGCTTTCACAGCTGGTCCAGCTCAGTTAATTACAAGCGTTACATCTTTACCTTTTATCGTATCGCTAATTATTATTTTTGCTTACTTTATTTTAGCGACGGTCCTACCCGTTAATAAAATTATTGGAAGAATTTATCCTTTATTCGGTGCAGTATTGATTTTCATGGCTGTCTCAATTGCATTTGCACTTATTTTCATTTCAAAAGAATCTGTACCAAATTTAACATTAGAAAACCTTCATCCACAAGAGCTGCCGATTTGGCCTCTATTAATGGTAACTATCTCATGTGGTGCTATTTCGGGCTTTCACTGTACGCAAAGTCCAATTGTTGCTCGTACACTAAAAAATGAAAAAGACGGACGCAAAGTATTTTTCGGCGCGATGATTGGAGAAGGAGTTATCACCTTAATTTGGGCAGCAGCTGCAATGACATTCTTCAACGGAACAGGTGGCCTTCAAGAAGCACTTGCTGCTGGTGGACCATCTGCGGTAGTAAATGAAATCTCAACATCGTGGCTTGGAACATTAGGAGGCATTCTCGCTATTTTAGGTGTTATCATTCTACCAATTACAACTGGGGATACGGCATTACGTTCATCTCGTATGATTTTAGAGGATCTTGTTAGTAAGAACCATAAAGAAGAAAAAGGAAATAAAAAAGCAACGTTTATTTATACATTATCCGTTGCGGTTCCAGCTTTTTATCTATCAACAATTGATTATTCATTCCTTTGGAGATACGTTGGCTGGACCAATCAAGTCGTTGCCACTGTCATGCTATGGACAGCTACCATTTACTTGCTTCAACATGCTAAAAACCATTGGATTTGCGGAATTCCATCTATGTTTATGACGGCGGTAGTTTGTTGCTATATCTTCTATGCTCCAGAAGGTTTAGGGTTAGATTATGGTTTATCAATGGGTATTGGTACAGTTCTTACTTTATTCGTAGGCGGTTGGTATATTAAACAGATTCGCACTTATACTAATCGAAACATTAATACACAAGTAGCATGATAAAAAGGCTTCCGATTCGAGGAAGCCTTTTTATATGAAATACAAGCGTTTTCTTGATACAATAAATACGCATGTATACTACTATTTATAAGAATATGACCGGTTCATTGAAAGGAGCTTTTTTAAGTTGATCAAACTATTTGTCAGCGACCTTGACGGTACGTTGCTTCATCAGGAAAAATATGTTGAAACACATAATATTGAAGCGTTAGTAAAGCTTCAAGAAAGCAATATTGATGTTTGTTTAGCATCAGGACGAATGGATAGTGAAATTCTAAAAATTTCGTCTGATATTCAAAATAATTTTCATCGAATTAGTCAAAATGGTGCGTTTGTTTGGACAAGAGATAATCATTCACTACACGCTAAGGTATTTGAAAGTGAGTTAGCTTCCAGCCTATACAAACAAACGCTAAATCCTAACCACGTCGTCTTAGTTTGTTCAAACGATACGAACTATGTAGAAACGAAAACCGACGTCATTAATGAAATTGAAAAGCATATGTTTTTCCCAATTGAGGAGCAGGAAAATATGCTCGACTCTTTTGGATTAAACCTCTCGCCATCTAAAATTACAATCCTTGGAGACCACTCCGAATTGGTAGCTCTTCAAGCTGATTTAACACATCAGTTTAAAGAGCAAATTGATGCCTACATTTCTGCCAAAAACTGTTTGGATATCATGCCAAAGCACATCAGCAAAGGAAATGCTATTCAAATCTTACTAGATCATTTAGGTTTACAACCTGAAGAAGTAGCATGCGTGGGTGATTCCTTTAATGATATTCCAATGTTTCACTTAACGCCGAATAGCTTTGCGATGGCCACAGCTCCTGAAGAAGTGAAAAAACACGCTTCTGCTGTTGTTTCATCCGTCAGTGAAGCAGCGGAAATTGTTTTAGCACGAAATAATAGCATCCCTACTAAATAAGAAAAAGTGCGAAGCGTCTGCCTCGCACTTTTTTAATGTCTCTTCCAAACTGCCCGGAGGTATTCTCCTAGGCTGTGCTGAGCACCATTATCTGTCTTGCCTGCTTTTACAAGAGCCTGAATACGTTCTCTCCTAACAATCGTTAAGATCAGCGTCATAAAAAACAGAATGGAAATTCCCATTACAAATAGCGCTAATAATGATGCTACAATGGTTTCTGGCATTGTTAAAGATCACAAATTTACCTTCTCCTTTCTTTTTGTACAAAGGAAGGAGTTAGTTGAATCGCTTATCCTAAAAGATTCTTCTGTTCATATTCATTCTCTGCATACGATTTTAAATCCTGAATTTCTTGATATGCCCCTTCAAGACCTTGCTGTTTTGCTTTTTGATTCATATGGTTATACACCATCTTCACCTTACACACTGTTGCTTTAAGAGATGTTTCTGGGTCAGCATCTTCTTTTAAATGAACATTTGCCAAATCTACAATGGAGCGAGCTAATAACTCGACGCTATTGCGCAGCTCAACTTCGTTATAGACCGCACGATCTTGAAGCTTAAAACGAATAATCTCATTTGCTAACTCCCTCACACGTACAAACTGCTGCTGTTCATTCATAGTATTTCCGCAGTAAGAAACTTATACCCCACTCTTTAGGCGTAATAAGTAACTAGACTTCTTACGGCTGAGATCCCCCTTTTATTAGGCCTAGTCTGCTTTTGATAAATAAAAAACGCTTTTCTTATGTTATTTTACTATTAGATATTCGATAAAATAACTGCGTTTCCCTTTATCTCTTTCCCTTTAATTGCCGACATATTTTGCTTCTATTCCGACTTTAAATGCGCCAAAACATGATAAACAAACAGTAAAATCCCAACTGTTGTTAAAGTAGCTTCTACTGCTATAATAAGCGTCATGCTTTACGTATTAAGCACAGTCATCAAAAATAATCCTATCATCATAGGAAGCCCTAAGTTATGCAACCACGCATGAATTTTGTCTACCTTATTCCTTCTTTTAGAAGTTTAGAATCATCCATTCAAATAAAAAAGCAGCTGGCAATCCAGCTGCTTAACTTTATGCAATATAATGTAAAACAAAGTTCAAGAAAAATAACAACGCAATTACGTACATAAAAGCGGATACTTCACGCATTCTGCCGATTGCAAGCTTTAAAAGCGGGTATGCAATAAAACCAAAAGCGATACCATCAGCAATGCTGTACGTGAGCGGAATTAGAGCGATAATTAAAAACGCTGGGAAACCTTCTGATAGATCTTGGAGGTTGATGTTCTTGATATTTTGAATCATCAAACCACCAATAACAATCAAAATCGGTGCAATTGCACTATCTGGAATAAGCTTAATAAATGGAACAAAGAACAGTGAGCTTAAAAATAACACGCCTGTAATTAAAGACGTAAGTCCCGTTCTTCCACCCGCTGCAATACCTGATGCTCCTTCAACTGAAGCAACAGTTGGGCTCGTGCCAAGAAGACCTGCCAAAGAGGCAGAAACAGCGTTTGCTTGAAAAGCTTTTGAAAACTTTTCCTGTTGGTCCATCATGCCTAATTGGCCATGAATTAATCCAATGTTCTCGAATACAAGTACCATGGTTAGCGAGAACACTGCAGCCCAAAACGTAATTTGTCCAAGCGCTGTAAACGAAAAGGCACCGAAACCTGCAAAAAATTCTTGAAAGCTTGTAGAGGTGCTGCCGTTCGATTGATTTTGAACACCAAACAGCATTGCAATAAGCGTTCCAGCAATCATGCTGAGCAAAAAGTTTCCGCGTATATTTCGAATAAATAACACAATTGTAATCATCAATGTCAACAACGTACTAAGCACAAACGGATCTGATAGATTCCCTAATGCAACAAACGTTGTATCACTTGGAATAACCAATCCACCTTTTTGAAGCCCAATAAATGTTAAGAATAACCCGACTCCAACGGTAATTGCTTCTTTTAAAGAGTGCGGAATCGCAGCCACAAGCTTTGCAGATAGCCTTGAAAATGCAAGCAAAGTGAACAAAACGCCGGATATAAATACGGCAGCTAGTCCTTCTTGCCACGTTAATCCCATTGACTGTACCATTGTATACGTAAACAACGCGTTGATTCCCATACCTGGAACCAAAATAAGGGGGGCGTTTGCCCAAAACGCCATCAGTAAACAACCAATGACCGATACAGCCACCGTCGCAAAAATACCTGCTTCTAATGGGATGCCTGCATCTGATAAAATAGTTGAATTAATCGCAATGATATATACAATTGATAAAAAGGAAATAACGCCCGCAACGCTTTCTTTTCCAAGCGTTGTGTTATGATGCTTCAATTGAAACAAATTTTCTAATAACGCTTTCAAATTTTCTTCCTTCTTTTCTCAATATCCCTCACCCACCCAGTGTCTAAAAAAGCCACCGTGGCTATTATAGCAAAATCCGTGGCGGTTGCAAGAGAAATTTTACGTTTTCTACAGTATCGACTTCTACTGCATTTATAGTATCGGCATTTTTTGCATGCTTATCGATAACATCTTTTACTAATCGCTGTATTAAAAAATAAGCAATCCTAATGAAATAATGACGCCGCTTACTAACAAAATCATGACGCAATATCCCATGATATCTTTTGCTTTTAACCCAGCGATTGCAAGAGCAGGAAGCGCCCAAAATGGCTGAATCATATTCGTCCAAGCATCTCCCCAGGCTACTGCCATGGCAGCTTTTGCGGTTGGTACATCTAAAGCTTGAGCTGCGTCTAAAACTACCGGAGCCTGAACTGCCCACTGCCCTCCTCCGGACGGTACAAAAAAGTTAACAATTCCAGCACTCCAAAAAACAAACATCGCAAACGTTGTTTCAGTTGAAATCGAAACAAATGCTTCTGAAATCACAGTTGCTAACCCTGAAGATACCATGATGCCCATCAGCCCTGCATAAAATGGAAATTGAATAATAATGCCACTTGTTCCTTTCACAGCTTCTGTTACCGCTTTCAAAAAATTACGAGGCGTTCCATGAAATAAAATTCCCAGAAACAGAAACAGAAAATTGACAATATCTAAATTTAATAAAAGTCCTTTTTCCACGAAGTAATAACCTAAAAATACGATTCCCGCAGCCCCAATTGTCAATGAAATAATTCGGCTATTCTCTAAACGTGCTGCGGGCGTCATATGCTCAACTTCAGCCGATGCTGCTTGAAAGTCTTTTAACAGCTCAGGATCTACTACAAATGCTTCTTCCTTTGGTGGCATCATTAATCTATTCACAATCGGTACGGCTACAAACAAGGCGGCTACAATCACTAAGTTAAATGTAGAAAAAATGGTTTGACTTGTTGGAATAAGTCCAATCATGTCTTCTGCAAAATGACCAGGTGTCGCAATCGTTAAAGGAACAGAACCGGAAAGTCCTCCATGCCAAATGACAAAGCCGCTGTATGCACTCGCAATTAATAAACGATAGTCGACATACTTCACTTGTTTCGCTAATTCCTTTGAAAATAACGCACCTACAACCAGCCCAAATCCCCAGTTTATAAAGCTTGCTAGTAATGAGATAATCGATACAAGTACCACTGCTTGTCCTGGAGTCGAAGGCAAGCTAGCAAGGCGCGTTAATCCTTTTTTACATAAAGGACTGCTTGCTAATACGTGCCCCGTAACTAATACTAGAATCATTTGCATAGAAAAAGCTAATAACCCCCAGAAACCTTCTCCCCAGTACTGCACTAGATTTATTGAGGTACTATCTGTAAAGATAAGCCCAAATCCAAACACTGCAAATGTTAGGATAATGACAAATAAAAATGGATCTGGTAAATACCTTTGCATAATCCCATTAAAAAAACCAACTATGTGTTTCATAGAAGTTCCCCCTTATTCGACTTTTTCTGACGTCATGTATGATATTCGCTTTTTTTATTCTTTTTTCCTTTAAAACAGGAAAAGAAGTGAACCACTGCTCACTCCTTTTCTTTAAAAATCATGTTATACGATATTGCATATATTTCCTTATTCAGTTCACATGGGCATAAGCAGGATTTTTTAACATTTAAACTTATAACCCTTGACAAGTTTAAACGTTATGTTTAGAATTAACTTCCCTAGATTTGAAATATATAAGTGTACAATGTTAGAAATAGTTAGTCTTCCCTGTAATGAAGCACGCCCTGTGGGCGTGCTTCATTTTCATTTATTGAAATAAATACATATCTCAATTCCCCCAGGTAATACTACTACCATCTTTTTATGACTGGAGAAGGATGTCATTACAGTAAATGCGCTTTGTCCTGGTTATGTAGATACGCCACTTGTTCGTAACCAACTTCAAGACTTAGCTAAAACACGTAACATCTCACTTGAGAAAGTATTAGAACAAGTAATCTACCCCCTCGTTCCACATCAGCGTTTGCTAACAGTTGATGAAATTGCTGATTATGCAACTTTTCCTAGCAAGCGATAAAGCGAAAGGAGTGACAAGCCAAAGCCATTGTAATGGACGGCGGGTATACAGCTCAGTAAAAAATGACATAAAAAAGGCGATGAATTTTGCGTTCATCGCCCATTTTATGAAAAGGATAAAATGATTGCATCTTTATAATGGAAAACCCTTTTTTGACCATTGGTTTAAGGCTTATTCTCCCCTTTATAAACCTCAAAACGCGCTATTATTGTATAAAGTCATCTCCCCAAATAACTTTATACAAATCGAACTGAAATCGCTTACAATCTTAACTTTATGAAATCATTTCCTTTTCGTTCTATGTTCATTAAACACTAATTTTTTCAAAATAGCAACCCTTTTTATCGGATTTCTTTAAGTATGTTCTAAAAGATGATATTTTTATATGAAGTCCTCATATTTTATTGAAATATGGGGAAATGATACGTAAGAAGGAGTGACAATTATGAGTGAAAACATCAAAGAATATTTAGAAAGAGGACTATATGGCACCCAAGAAACAAAGCAAGCTGAGCGTAAATACTTCCTCACTGCTTTACGTGAACGAATTGAAATTGCTCTAACTAAGGGACAGGTAATGAAGCCAACCGTTTATAAAGAGGTTGAAACAACCATCACTAACGTTCAAAGTGGACAAGTCTTTTTAAACGGAACGATTTCCTACTCTTTTTTATCAAAATATATTCAAATAGCAAACAAACATAACGTTCCTTTTACTATTGTACAAAATCTAGAAGCTGATACAGATATCGGACTCGTGGTCACAGGGTCAAAAGGTTCCACTGAAAATGAAATTTTTATCAAAAATTAAAAAGCCGTCAAATCGACGGCTTTTCTTTATTTTGCAAATACATGATTTCCAATTGTTTTTACAACTTGACGAGAGCGAATCCAATCATCTGTCGCTGTGTCAGGGTTATAAAAGTAAATGGAATCATTTAAGCGATCTTTTCTCATTAGTGCCTCTTCCACTGCACGGTGTGCTTCATCAGATGCTGGCTTATTAATTGAGCCGTTTTGAACAGGAGAAAACGCATAGCTAGTCCCTACCACTTCCATAATTACTCCGTTAACACTGTTTGGAAACTGCTGTGACTCTACACGATTTAGGACAACGATAGCTACACCTAATTTTCCTTCATACGACTCACCTTTTGCTTCCGCTTCTACTAAGCGTGCCAACAAATCTTTCTCTCCTTGAGAAATGGCCATTCCTTCAGGAGCCGGCTGTGTTTCTGCCTTAACTTCTTCTACTTCAGCAGGTTGGCTTACTTCTTCCGTTTCAACCGCTTTAACGGCTTTCTCTTCTTCAGCTACTTTTGACTCTGAAATTAGCCCATCAGTATCTCGACCGTTTGGCTTTTCTGGAATACGAAGCGTTTCCCCTTCATAAATCCATTCGTCTGTACGATTATTTTCGTCCATTATATCTGCAATGGTTACACCATATTGTTTACTTAACTGCCCAAGGGTATCTCCCTTAATGACTTTATATTTCGTTTCTGCTACTGCGACTGACTGAACGCTTCCAAGAGCAAACATAGCAGTTAGCATCATGAATAAAGACTTAACATAACTCTTTTTCATGCGGTAATACCTCCTGAAAATTCGTATGGTACTACTCTAACATAGCGTAGTACCTCTTTCACCGAACGATTCCTTTACATTTCTTTTAGTTTGATTAATAACATTACGAATCAAACACGATTATGACAATAATCCTATATATTTGTCATAATGAAGGAATTTTTTTGTGCAAGGAGGTAGGTATTACCTTGTTTACATTTCCCTTTTCAGACTTTTGACTCACTTCAAAATCATTTCAATTCTAGAAATAAATGCACATTTAACTACTCTATAACTACATTTGCTGAAAAAAGCAATTATTCAAAACGAACTCTATGCCACACCTTTCCCCCAAGATATTGTGAGTAAAACAACTCCTATCAGGCAAAGTCATCATTCGTTATGTGAAACTTTCCTCTTAGAAAATCGAATTAAAAAGATATAGAGTATGACTTCTCCTTTTCCTTAAAAGTCCTGTGATTGAAGCGAACTATCTGAAGTGAGAATCACGACTCGTTGCGCGCGTTCTGCTCTCTTTCACACCCAAACAATACATAGAGATAAGTAGTTTTCCCACTACTCGAAGAAACCTGTGATTGCAACGAAGGATGGGAGACTCCTGCAGGACTAGCGAATGCTCTGAGACCCGGCAAGTTTACGAGGAGGCTTAGGCTTAGACCGAGCCCTGCGGAAAGGGAGCAGCCGGAGTAGAAATCACAACCCATTGTATGCGTTCTTTCTTCTTTCAAAACAAAAAAGATGAAGCGCAAATTTACACGCTTCATCTTCTTTAATCTTCAAGCTCTATTTCTACAACATCATAGAAATCAATTACTAGCTTAGCACCTGTATCGTCCATAAACGTAAACGCAGATTGATCGTCTGATAAATCCAGGACATAACCTGACAGTAGCTGTTCACTATTATCATAAACCGTTGTTAATGAAACCTTTTTGTGCTCAACAAACGCTTCTTCTAATAATGAATGGAGGTCGTACTCCCGGTCGTCAGCTGGCCGGTTTGTTAACAGCATCCCATATGTCATCTGTCCATTTTTATCTTTCCATATATAATCTGCAAAATAAAATGGTGCTGTACTTTTTCGAAAATCGTCCATGTAATCCCTCCTATAGCTACACATTACTTTCATTATATAAGCGTCTGCTCAAGAAAGCTAGCGTTTCAACTTAACTACGAGGCGTTTCGGTATAATAATACGTAAAGTTCCCACCTCGACCAGCTACTCCGCGAAAATGCTTGAAATCCTCTCTTCTTACAAGCACAGGTTGAAACCCTAAAAAATCCTCTTTACGAACGTGTAGCTCTTGAATCTCGCCGTCACGGAGAGCATCTAACTGCTTCATTACTTCCTCTTCGTTCATTTATATGTACTCCTTTCTACGAAAAGTCCTTTAACCATTCTTTTAGTTTATCATACTGTTCTGCAGCTTCTTCATATCCTTGCTTATACAAAACGTCTAACTTTGATCGGTCTTTCTCCATTCGCCCTACTACCAGTGGCTTCTGTGGACGAATCACAAATATATTTCCTGCTTCCTCCTGCTCATCGATATAAGCAAGCGTATCATTATAAAGCTTATAGCGGTTCTCTAATGCCTTAACTAAACCTGGATACTTACGATAATAACGCTTTGTAAACCAAGATGAACTGGATTTTTTCTTTTGGTATCCTTTATTTCGTGTTAACACCACAATATTTTTCTTAAATCCATCACTCTCTGCTTTTTTTACTGGAATTGGATCGCTGATTCCCCCGTCTAACAGCTGTTTACCACCATACTCCACAACTTTTGACACAAATGGAAGCGAGCTTGACGCGCGAATAATGGTCAGCAAATCGTCCTCATGATTGTCAAAATAAACAGGCTTTCCCGTTACGCAGTCCGTTGTGCCTACTACAAGCTGTTCAGTTCGCTTGTGAAAAGAATCAAAATCAAATGGAAGTAAGCTGGTTGGAATTTCTTCAAATACAAAATCCATCCCAAACATCTCACGCGTCTTAAAATAATTTCGCAGTGACAAATAACGTGGATCATCTATATAATCTAGATTAGCTCGACGGCTTCTTCCTACTTGTCGTGATAAATAGGAAGTTGCATGACAGGCTCCCGCCGAAACACCAATCACATAAGGTAAATATAAATCTTGTTCCATAAAGTAATCAAGTACCCCCGTTGTATAAAGGCCTCTCATACCGCCACCTTCTAATACTAACCCTGTATTTCTCATAATAATTGACACCTTCTATTTCTAATGTTTTAATCATTAAATAATCCTACATGTCAGTACTATATCGAATTACCCTCCTTTTGTCGAAGAATTCACTTAAAAAAACATCTTTTTTTACATTTTTTAAAAAACATCTTTACTAATTAACCAATTTAAGGCAAAATTGAGAAAAAGAAAATAGAAAGCGTTAACTAGATTTACTTTTATAAATTTTCTAAAAATAATCTAATAAAGGAGCGATTGCGATGAAAATTGCAGAGGTAGGAAACGTAATTGAATTTAAAAATGGTTTAAAAGGTATTGTAGAAAAAGTAAATGAGAACTCTGTAATTGTTGACCTAACTTATATGACTAACTATCGTGATTTAGACTTAGAACAGCGAACAGTTGTAAACCATAAAAACTACACCATTATCAATCATGCGATGTAACAAATAACCACCCAGTACAAAGTACTGGGTGGTTATTTGTTACAAATCTTTTCCTTTTGCTCTTTACTTAAAATACCGAGTTTGTACAACATATACGCATATTGTTGTGCTTTTTTAGCCGATTTCATTTCCTTCCTCCTCATGCTTTTACTTTATTATATTCACACAACTAAAAAAGTTTCCTTAAGGAAAGAAAAATAGCTTCCTCTAAAAAAAGAAAAAAAGCCTCTAAATTCGAGGCTTTTACTTTGCAATCACTTTTTTACCATTTGTAAATGAGTAATAACATTCTCCTGTGAAAATATCTTGACTTTCATGGATATGAACCCCTGCTTTATCTTCCATAGCCGCTTTCATCATTGCTTTTGCAACATTGTAAGCTTTAATTGGTCGATATTTCTTCCATTTACCAATTAGGCAGAATGAGCAAGACTTAAGAGTGTATTCCCCTACTTTTTCAAACAAACGAAACTCATCGCGTTTGCCTAATAGTAGCGATGGACGGAAGAAATGCGTAGATCGAATGTACAGACTCGCAATATCTTCTTCCACCTGACCTTTTACCTTACTGTAAAAGAAAGGGGAACGAAGATCAGCACCAATTGCTGTAACGGTTAAAAAGTTTTGGCAGCGATTTGCTTCGGCACATTTTGCTGCTTTTAGTGGGAATTCATAGTCCACTTTAATAAATTTCGATTTTGTTTTTGCTTTCTTCATCGTTGTGCCTAAACAACAATATACATCATCAACTGCAAAATCTTTCTCATACTTTTCAAGCTCTGCAAAATCAATTTCGAGCTGACGTAGCTTTTCATGTTCAACCGGCAGTGCCTTTCGAACAAGTACTGTCACATGGCTATATGAGCGATTATCTAAAAGCAACTGTAAAAGTTCTTGACCAATAAGGCCACTTGCTCCTAGTACTAATGCTGATCTTTGTGACATTCTTTCACCTTCTCACCTTGTTGTTGTTTACATCGGAAAACAGGTTGTTAAGACAACCTGCTTTCATTAACGATTATCAATCGTTTCTGGATATAAATCGTGATTCATTAATCGATAAGAAGCCATTTCTTCATACTTTGTGCCTGGACGACCATAGTTTGTATATGGATCAATGGAAATTCCACCACGTGGCGTAAATTTCCCCCATACCTCAATATAACGTGGATTCATTAATTCGATTAAGTCATTCATAATAATATTCATACAATCTTCATGGAAATCACCATGATTTCGGAAACTAAACAAATAAAGCTTTAAAGACTTACTTTCAACCATTTTTTCATCAGGTATATAGCTAATATAGATTGTAGCAAAATCAGGCTGTCCTGTTTGCGGACATAAGCTTGTAAATTCTGGACAATTAAATTTAACGAAATAATCTCGATTTGGATGCTTGTTATCAAACACCTCTAAAATTTCTGGTGAATACTCAAACAAGTACTTTGTTCCTTGATTACCTAAAAGCGTTACACCTTCTAATTCCTCTTCTTTACGACCACTCATGTGTGTTTCCTCTCTTTCTACGATTGTCATTCTAACAGCGTTTTTTCATTTTGTACATATTTGTTTTTGTATTTTATTTGTAAATTTTTTAAAGAACGCTTACACGCCTCTTTTATTTCCCCATACAAGTGCATGAACCTGCGGCAACACGCGTACATTATTCATATCTGTTGTAGCTACAACAAGATCAATTAGCCACTCATACTTCCCTAATAATTTACGAGTTAACGCCTCGTCATCCGTTGTTGTCAAATCATCATTTCCTACTTGAACAAAGAATGGCACTGATGGATAGCGCTGATGAATGTGTTTTGCATAATCGAAATCCGTTTCATCAAACACAACCACTTTAATGCTAATATGTTGACTACGTCCATTGTTTTGCAAGCGTTCAACAATATCATCCAACACTTCGTAATTTGTCTTCATTCCCGAGCTTGGTGGCTTGGGTGAAAGAGTTAAATCATCAATTTTATAAAACCACTCTTGAAAGCGACTTCCCTGAGTTTCAAGCGCGACTTGCTTTTGATGATCATGCAAGCGATCAATTAGTTTATCTAAAGATTTCAACAGCGCTGGATTCCCGCCTGAAATAGTTACATGGTCAAAGCGGTCTCCTCCTAAGGTTTGCAATTCATGCCAGACCTCTTCGTCCGTCAATTGACGGATGTCACTTTTCGCTGACCCATCCCAAGTAAATGCCGAATCACACCAACTGCATGAGTAATCACAGCCAGCTGTGCGCACAAACATTGTTTTTCGGCCCACAACCATTCCTTCTCCTTGAATCGTTGGACCAAATATTTCGAGAACAGGAACCTTATTATTCATCTCGCTTCACCTTCTTTGGACGATATACAACATAGCTTGTAGGAGTTTCACGAACAAACACTTGCACGCATGCTGGCTTATTTTCAAGTTCATCTAAGTGAGCTTGTACAAGTTCATAAATTTTCCGAGCAATCACTTCAGATGTTGGGAAATCATTCGCATCCTCTTCATTAAATAAATGCTTATGATCATTTAAAAGCGTATGGTCGAACTGACCAGACACAATCTTTTTCAACGTAGCAAAGTTAACTAAAAAGCCTGATGAATCTAATTCATCACCTGCAATAGTTAGATTCACAAAATACGTATGGCCATGAACCTGCTGACATTTTCCTGCTGACTCATGAGGAACAAAATGCGCAGCGGCAAAGTTCATGTCTTTATTTAATTCGTACGAATAAGGATGTGCTACCTGTGGGTAAATTTGCTGAAGCATTACTGTTCCCCTCCTTGTTTCGTGTCAAGATATTGTTCTAGACCTCTCTTGCGAAGTTTACATGCAGGACACTCTCCGCACCCGTCTGCAATAATACCGTTATAGCAAGTTAACGTATGTTCACGCACATAATCAAGCGCACCTAATTCATCGGCTAGTCCCCATGTCTCTGCTTTATCAATCCACATTAATGGTGTGTGAATGACAAATTCAAAATCCATTGATAAATTCAACGTTACGTTTAGCGATTTAACAAACACATCTCTGCAGTCTGGGTACCCTGAGAAATCTGTTTCGCATACACCTGTTACTAAATGACGTGCACCGCTATTTTTAGCTAATACAGCCGCAAATGATAAAAAGAGAAGGTTGCGTCCGTCCACAAACGTTGTCGGTAGCTCCCCTTCCTCTTGGCTAATGTCAATATCATCTCTTGTTAGTGCGTTAGGCGCTAGTTGGCTTAACAACGACATATCTAAA
Organism: Priestia sp. FSL W8-0001; assembly: GCF_038050335.1. NCBI lineage: Bacteria > Bacillati > Bacillota > Bacilli > Caryophanales > Bacillaceae > Priestia > Priestia sp. FSL W8-0001. The sequence continues at coordinate 1,308,138 of NZ_JBBPAL010000001.1, read as the reverse complement.
ATTGTGTGCTTCACACCAAGATCTTTTGCAATGGCTTCAGCAACCTCAATCTCTTTACTATGACGCTGACCGTAGCCGAACGTAACGGTTTCCACTTCTTTAAAATTTTTTAGCGCCCAAAATAAACAAGTCGTACTATCTTGTCCACCGCTAAATACAACAATTGCTTTTTCGTTTTTCATTTTTTTGTCTCCTTTTCCTTTATAAAGTCAAAGAAGAAAACATTCCGTTGTTTAGATCATATAAAAAAAGAGATTGCTTCGTTTGCAATCTCCCTTAACTAAGAATCCCTTTCTTATATTAAAAAAGAAACAGGAAAAAAGCCCCTAAAATCGGCGCCATTTGTCATCTCACTGATGATCTTAGTTTTTTATAGAGGGAGTTTACGAACCTCTCCCGCACATAGAGCACGGCATTTCTTCTTTCAATTTTCGCTTTTAACTATATCATACTCCATTTAAAATTACTATGTACTTCTACTTTTCTTCCTACTTTTCAATTGAATCATCACCAGCGCTACGATTGGAATGACAAACTGCATGGGAATGTGAATCCAAACTGGTACAATTTTCAAACCTATCTCTAAATGTTTAACAGCATTATCCGACATAAAAATAGTCGTAGTCAGAATGGATACCGTAACCAAAAGGAGTGATAGCTTGTGACTCCCGGTTTGATAAATATCTTTTATCCCTAAAATAGCTGCATATGCGAAAATCGTTACTTTAGCAAAACCGCCAATAATAAGAACACTAATGGCTAGCATATCCATCCGCTGAATAATATCTCCAATATTCACTTGCTGTACGGTTACAAGTAGGGGGATTGTCGATGATCCTACCAAGTGCTCTCCGAGTGTAGTTAAGCTAATTAAACTTAGCATACTAAGCATAACGCCTCCTATCACCACGGCACGCGTTCCCATCTTTCTAAGAGACTTTTCTCCTTTTATAAACTGGTTAAACATTAAGAAAACAACCATTTCTCCAAATGGAAACGTCAAAATAAGCGGAAACACCGCTCTAAAAATTGAACCGATTCCTTCAGCTAAAATGGGGTGCATACGATCTGGGTTCATAACATCAAAAAAGAACAGTAAGAAAAAACCTAACACAATGAAGCCAACAAAAACAACTAACAATAACACACTCGCTCTTGCGATTGGCTCAACTTCTAAAAAGCATGCATACGCAATAACTAGCGTCATAACCCCGCCCACAATAACTAGAGGCGTATCCTTCATTGATGTTAACAATAACAGCTCACAAAAGTCTCTTAGAACACGCGCACCAATGTAAATAAAATATAGCACGTACAGCATGCAAATAATTTTGCCAACTAGCTTTCCAAAAGCAATTTTTAATATTGTTGGAAACGTTTCTTCTGGATGCCTTTTATATAAAAGTGTAAAAAGAGCAAAGAAAGGCAGGTACATTAACATCCCTACTAAAACGGCAATCCATGCGGATTGACGTGCTTCCTGTCCAATACTCACAATGGTCGCACTTCCAAATAAGAACAGCAGCATCATTGAGAATAGTTGAAAATTGCTTATTACTAAGCGTGGATGCATTCCTTTCCTCTCCTTTCCTCACTAGGTAGTTACCGATTTTCGGTCATACTTGCCACAAGACTTCTTTGCTATATCAATTAGCGTCGATTGAGGGTATTTTTTGATTAACCATAATAAAAGCCTCGCAAATACTAACCCACTTCCTGTTCCAATTATTGCACAAATCCAAGCGATGTTCTTTGCCACAGCTAATAATAAAGTAGATACAACTAAGATTGCACTTCCAATGGAGAATACGTGGGTTAATGTAAAGAACTGTTTCCCACTTATCACTTCTTTTTGGCTCATATTGAACACCTACACCGAATAAAATGAAGAAAAGATATCAATGATGGACTGCATCCAAAACTCAAGGGCATACAGCGGAGTTGGAATGGTTATTCGAAAAATAACCACTATCCACATTACCACTCTTGTAGTAGAAAAGCTGCTGTATATTACGATTTCTTTTATCTGTTTTTGTTGATAAAGAAGGCGGATTGCCTTATATGCTAAAAAGCTGAATACCCCTAAAAACAGCAGTAAGTTTTCCATGTTGCACTAATCCTGCATCTCTTTCATGTATGAGTTATTCAACGTTCCAAGTCGACGGATTTGCACATCTACTTTTAAGTTCACTTCTAGATCTGTCGCAAAGATTTCATCCCAGCGATTTTTCATCTTGTTCCAGTCCTTTACGTTTTGGCGGTAAAAAACTTCTCCAAACCCAAAGACATCACTTTGATATTCGTTTTGTGCTCTCTTAATTGCTCTTCGCATTTTATCTTGCACATCATGTTCCGCTTTTTTCTCTAGTTCAGTAATCATAGCAGGGTCCTGCAAGTTAACCTGGCACTCTACGTCAGCGATGTTTGCTTCTCCCTTTAAGTTCACATCAATAACAGGCTTTCCATCTTTCATACGGCTTTTAATATCCGTACTTGTTCGCAGCATCTCAACTCCAATAATGTCATGGGATTTTTCTTTTTTTTCACACGGAATAACAACGACCGTACTTTTTACATTTCCGGTAACATAGTTATATCCTTTACTTTCACTTTCATTAAACCACCCAACAAGTTCATCTCCTTTAAAAATGCCAAGACCTTTAAATTTTAGAATGGTATTTTGATTAACTCGCTGGACATTTGCCATATCTCCGCCCTTTTTGTGGTTACCTTTTACAAGAACAGCGGTTAACACAGGATGTTTGCCTTGACTCGTTAAGTTACTAATAAGCTCATTCAGCTTTACACCTCGCGTAGGCGCCCAAACTTTTTGTGACGTATCCAATGCAGAAAACATATAATTGGCTGGAATTTTTTCAATGGTTGTCAAGACATTTAAAACGGATGAAGCGCGTGAATTTTTTGCTACCACAACAAAATAATCGGTTCGCACCTCATGATCTCGCGCGAAAAAATCTAACACTTCAGCAATTCCGCTTTTTGCAATTCCTTCACTAAGAACAAGCATCCGTAAATGAGATAAGTATATTTTTCTAGGTGATTCAATTGTCATTTTCCGAAGAGCTTCCATGACAGAATCTGCTTCAATCGAGTACGTAGTAACCGAGGGACCATTCGACGGCGTTTGGGCTTGAATATCGCTCGGGTTAATAATTTGAACCGTTAACTCAATTCCATCTTTTACTTCGTCAATACCTACCGCTACGGTGATGGCCAATTCATTTAGCTCTCGACTACTCCAACAGCCTGATAGTGGGAGTAGACATATGCATAATACAAGTACGATTCGTTTCATGCTTATTCCACCTTTATAAAAGCTAATTCTCATCATTTGACCGTTCACGTACAACGTTTTGTTCGTTAATAAGCTTCGGTCTCGTATTCATTTTCTTTAACGAACGACGAATGAGCGCATCTTTTTGGTCACTACTTACAAATGGAGCCATTGGTGTCATATATGGAATACCAAATGAACGTAAACTGCACAGATGTAGAATCATTAAAATAAGTCCTAAAATAATTCCAAACAATCCAAATGTTGCTGCTAAAAACATCAAGGCAAAGCGAAGCATCCTTACAGCAATCGCCATATCGTAAGCCGGCGATACAAAGTTACTGATGGCAGTTATGGATACAACAATGACCATCGCTGGTGAGACCAACCCCGCCTGTACCGCGGCCTCCCCTAATACGAGCGCTCCTACAATCGAAATAGCAGAACCTACGGCTCTTGGCAATCGAATTCCTGCCTCACGCAAAATTTCAAAGACCACTTCCATAATCAATGCTTCAATTACGGCTGGAAAAGGGACACCTTCACGCTGAGCTGCAATGCTAACAAGCAAACCAAACGGCAGCATTTCTTGATGAAAAGTGGTAAGCGCAACATAAGCTGACGGCGTTAATAAAGCTAAGAAAAATGCGACGTATCGAATAATACGAATGAGTGTACTAATATCTGCACGCTGATAATAATCTTCAGCAGCTTGAAAGAATTGAATAAACAAAGCCGGGACTAATAGCACAAACGGCGTTCCGTCTACAAAGATTGCTACTCGACCTTCTAAAAGACCTGCTGATACTGAGTCAGGTCTCTCTGTGTTATAAATTGTTGGAAAAGGAGTATAATCTTCATCCTGAATAAGCTCTTCAATGTATCCGCTCTCTAATATGCCGTCAATATCAATTTTAGAAAGCCGGGACTTTACTTCTTTCACCACTTGCTTATCAGCTATTCCTTTTACATACATAATCGCTACGTCTGTTTGCGTTACTTTACCGATTTTCTGAGACTCCATTCGTAAATTAGGAGATTTAATCCGTCTTCTTACCAGTGCCGTATTGGTGCGCAGCGTTTCAGTAAAGCTATCTCTTGGTCCACGCACTACTATTTGAGCCTGTGGTTCTGAAATCGCTCTTTCTCCCCACCCTCTTGTACTAGCAATGATACACGTTTGATAACCTTCTATAAATAGAGCCGTATCACCTGATAAAACATGTAAGATGACGTCATCTAAAAGAGTCACCTCTTTAATTTCCCCAATTGCTAAGCTGTAATTTTTAATGAGCTCAAACATGTTCACAGCACCATCATCATGAACGAGCTGTTTCGTATGATTATGCATGATTGATTCCATGATAAACTCTTGTACGCTATCCTCACTCGCCAATCCATCAATATAGATAAGCCCTAATCGAAATTTCTCTTGAACTGAAATGGCAAACTCGCGGCAAACCAAATCAGCACTATCTCCAAGCTCTGCTTTCACCGCATTCAAGTTATCTTTTACGCTTTTTAACAGTTCAGTATCGGAAGATGAAGGTTCAGCTATTGGTTGTGATTCATTTTCTTTAGGCTTTTTAGATCGATTTTTTAATTCTGATAGTTTTTTTATTCGCATACGTCATCCTCCATTTTCCAAACGGCACAGCGTTCCTCTTCAAGTCCTTATAGTTTCTATCTATGCAGGAAATTTATTCAGTTATCTTGGTATTTTTAACCGCCTTATAGAGCAAGAGCTTTGACAATGGTTCTCTACATTTTGTAGGATTAGATGGATTGCTAATTTATTCAGCTACTCATTTAGCATGATTTGCAAACTGATTTTAGCAATAACGATAGTTTAATTAAGAAGGAGTGACGAAAGATGGGACAATCATTACAAGGAAAAGTAGCCATCATTACTGGTGCTGGTAAAGGTATTGGCCGAGCAACAGCGCTTGATTTAGCAAAAGAAGGTGTCAACCTTGGCTTACTAGCACGTACAGAAGCTGATTTACAAGCCGTTGCACAAGAAGTCGAAGCATTGGGTGTAAAAGTTGCTTATGCTACAGCAGACGTATCTTCAATGGAAGAAGTAAATAAAGCCGTTGATTACTTATATAACCAACTAGGTAAAGCAGACATTTTAATCAACAATGCCGGCATCGGAAAATTCGGAGGCTTTTTAGAACTATCTCCCGAAGAATGGAAGCAGATCATTGATATTAACTTAATGGGTGTCTATTACGTTACAAGAGCTGTTTTACCACAAATGATTGAGAAAAACGGTGGAGATATCATTAATATCTCCTCTACTGCTGGACAAAAAGGAGCTCCTGTAACAAGTGCATACAGTGCTTCAAAATTTGGTTTATTAGGTCTGACAGAATCGCTTGCTCTTGAAGTACGCAAACACAATATTCGCGTAACTGCTTTAACACCAAGTACAGTTGCTACAGAGCTTGCTTATAAGGAAAACCTAACAGACGGTAATCCTGAAAAGGTAATGCAACCTGAAGATTTAGCGGAAATCATGGTAGCACAGCTGAAGCTACACCCTCGTATCTTTATTAAATCAGCTGGTATGTGGTCTACTAACCCTTAATCTAAACAAACAAAAAGCCCCTCGATTAGAGGGGTTTTTATTATTTATTTTTATTTTTTGGCGTAATTTCTTCTGCTAATTCTTCAAATGACTTTACTTTGCCATGAGCTGGATTTTGCGACTGTTTACGCACATTCCATTGACGCTCTTGCTGTCTTTTTGATTGTGTCATCGTTCATCATCCTTTTCTATAGTGTTCCTTTCTAGGATGTGCGAAAAACGGACGAATATGCTTGCCACTTTTATTCAACCAAATGCCGTTGAAACCACTTGTCAATCTCAGCATTATACTGATTATAATAGTTACTTAGTGGGTGATCTCCGCCTTTGTATAAGACATATTTATACTCTTTGTTTTGTTCTTCAAGCTGCGCAACTAGCTTTTCTGCTTGCGTATGATGTACCTTTTTATCGTGATCTCCTTGTAAAATAAGAAGCGGCGAATTTACCTTATCGCTCCAATACACAACCGATCGACTTTTATATCGTTCAGGATACACCTTAGGATCTCCAACAATATCTCTTAGCACTTGCTTCATTTCAGAACCCCGTTGGTCGTAGAACTGAAACATATCCGTAATTCCGGATTGAACAACCACCGCATCAAAGGATATGCCATTTTTCATGGTTAAATACGTCATCATTCCACCGCGAGAATATCCAAACGCTACTTTTTGTTCAGGGTTTACATAAGGCAACTGTTCTCCCCATTTAATGAGGTTAAGGACATCATGAATATCGTCCCCGCCGTATGTTTCTACTCCTTCGCTTCCACCATTACCACGATATTGGGTTGTAACCACAACATAGCCTTTATCCGCCCATGATGATAAGTAGCGCAGCGTTTTATCTCGAATCATACCGTGCTCACGGTTCCCGCCACGATTATAAACTAGCAGTGGATATTTTTTATCCACAATGTCTTTTGGCTGTAATAAAAAACCTTTAACCTGCAACCCATCGCTTGGATATGTGATTTGATATATATCAACACTACTAGCATAAGGTGAAAATAAATGCACTTTCTCTTTATTAACATCGCCGCTTTCCGCTCGATAAAAAACAGCGGTTACGCCAAGTACAACGATGGTAAGTAGTACAATGAACCCCCACTTTTTCAAACAGAATCCTCTCCTCAATTACTAACTTTTATCTCTTTTTATGATGAGCCGTTTCTTTTTGCTCTACCCTTTTTAAATGTTTGCTAAAAAGGATTTTTGTGGAACCCTTCACAAATAGCTCTTCAACTAAACGTTATGGTTTATTGTATTACTACTTTCTCTTTTTTGGAAGAGAAAGATTAGAGCTTCTACTCACATTACCTCTAACAGCAAATATTAAACATGATTGGTACAATAAAAAGCTTTGAATTCTTAATAAGTAATTAAGAATTCAAAGCTTTTTAGACCATAAGTTATTTTTGTTTAGCAATACCAAGTCCTGTGTAGCCCAAAATTACAGCAAATATTGGACATAGCAGACAGAAAAATGCAAAAGGTAAATAATCGACAACCGGAACACCAAGTGTTTGTGAAATGAAAGCTCCACTTACTCCCCACGGAATTAATGGGTTAATAACTGTTCCTCCATCTTCTAACGTACGAGATAAGTTTTTCTCCTGCAAGTTCCACTTCACGTAAAGAGGCTTGAATGTTTGCCCAGGTAATAAAATAGATAAATACTGCTCGCCTGTTATAACGTTAACACCAATAGATGAAAGAACTGTCGAAAACACTACATCGCCACTTCTTCGCACTTGCTTAGCTAATCCTTCAATTAAAGCTTGAACAACACCAAGTTCACGCATCAACCCACCAAGAGCTAGCGCAATAATGACAAGGGACACTGAAAACATCATGGAGTCCAGTCCGCCTTTTGTGACAATAGCATTTACAATTTCATTTCCTGAATCAATTTGACCACCGCTTTGAAGAGCCCCAAGCATGCTTCCTAATGTAACAGTTGGCTGTAATAATACCCCTGTTATTACGGCGATGATAATTCCAATTACCAACGTAGGGAGTACATCAAATCGTTTAATCGATAGAATTAACACAACAAGCGGTGACAAAAGTGTTAGAAGATTAAGGTTAAACGTATCACCTAATGCACTTTGTACAGCTTCAATATCTCCATAGTTTACACCTGTTCGATGTGTGCTTATGCCAATGACCAATGCAATTACAGCCGTTACAATAATACTTGGTAACGTGGTCCACAACATATGGCGAATGTGATCACTTAGAGAAACGCCAACAATCCCTGAAGCAAAGTTAGTTGTGTCGGATAAAGGAGACATCTTATCACCAAACACTGCTCCTGACACAATGATTCCTGCAGCTAGGCCTGGATTCACCCCAATAGCCGTTCCAATTCCAAATAAAGCTACTCCAACCGTGCTAATCGTTGTAAATGTACTTCCCGTAAAGCTCGATACTAAAATTGTGATTAAAAGTACGCTAATTAAGAAATATCGCGGTGAAATCCAATTGAATCCATACGATAAAATAGTTGGAATCGTTCCGCCCACCATCCAGGCAGCAATTAATACACCAACAAGCATAAGAATTAAAATTGGCTTAACCCCTACTTTAATCCCTTCTACAATGCCATGTTCAAAAGTTTTCCACTTACCACCCATAAGTGCTCCAATGGTACAAAGCGCTACAATGCTAATAAGCAATGGAACATGTGGTGCTAAACCTAATAAAAATAATGATGCAAAAATAAGTCCTAATAAAACAACGACAATCCCAATTGACTGTCCAAATGTTATCTCTTTTTTCATTAACTTGTTCCCCTCAATCTCTTTTTCACTTAAACGCTTTTATGCTTTTATGCACTAAACATAGTTGAAGTATATGGGTTATTCCTACTACTGTCAATCGCTTCTCGCCAAAAAACAACATCGTCAATAAATTCCACTCTCTTTTCTATGTTTTGCCCAATTCTAACCGGGTACATTACCTATACTTCTTATTTATAATTATTAAAGGAAAAGGTGATTGGAACGGAGGATGTGAGACTCCTACGGGATCAGCGAGACAGCTTGAAATCCCGCAGGAACGAAGTGACGAGGAAGTTCAACGCGAGCCCCGTGGAAAGCGAGCAGTCCGGAGTGGAAATCACAATTATTCGTTGCGTATGCTCCTTCCTTCAAAACAAAAAGACAGCGAAGCAGGACTTGTTCCTTCTATTCCAGAAGCCTGTGATTGGAACGGAGGATGTGAGACTCCTACGGGATCAGCGAGGCAGCTTGAAATCCCGCAGGAACGAAGTGACGAGGAAGTTCAACGCGAGCCCCGTGGAAAGCGAGCAGTCCGGAGTGGAAATCACAATTATTCGTTGCGTATGCTCCTTCCTTCAAAACAAAAAGACAGCGAAGCAGGACTTGTTCCTTCTATTCCAGAAGCCTGTGATTGGAACGGAGGATGTGAGACTCCTACGGGATCAGCGAGGCAGCTTGAAATCCCGCAGGAACGAAGTAACGAGGAAGTTCAACGCGAGCCCCGTGGAAAGCGAGCAGTCCGGAGTGGAAATCACAACTCGTTGCGTGCATTCTTACTACATCTCATATAAAAGGTAATAAACAAACCACAAAATATTCTACTTAAAATAAGAAATAACTTCCAAAAAAAAAAATGTAAGCAAAACACTTGAAAGTCAAAAAAGGTCAAAGTATAATGAACTCACAAAGGTCAAATATAGTCAAAGTCAAATTGACTAATTGATCAATGATTACATTCATTTAATCATTCTAAGGAGGTCTTTTAAATGATGTGTCAAAACTGTCAACAACGTGAAGCAACAATTTATTTAAACGTACAAGCTAATCAACAAAAATCACAATATCGTTTATGCCATACATGTTATCAATCATTAATGAAACAAAGTAAAATGCCGTCTGGATTTGGAGGTGGGCACTTCATGAACATCGATGATTTATTCAATCAATTAGCAAATGAACAAGCCATGAATCAATCAGCTCAGCAGCCTACTCCTCAGCAAAGAGGTAACGGGGGTGGATTCTTAGATGAATTTGGTCGCAACCTAACACAAATTGCAAAAGCTGGACTAATTGATCCTGTTATTGGACGTGACGAAGAAATTGAACGCGTCATTGAAATTTTAAACCGCCGTAACAAGAACAACCCTGTTTTAATCGGTGAACCTGGTGTAGGTAAAACCGCTGTTGTCGAAGGCTTAGCATTAAAAATTGCAGAAGGCGACGTTCCTTCAAAGCTCATGAACAAAGACGTATACTTACTAGACGTCGCTGCTCTTGTAGCAAACACGGGTATTCGCGGTCAGTTTGAAGAGCGCATGAAGCAGCTAATCGCCGAACTACAACAACGTAAAAACGTTATCGTATTCATTGATGAAATCCACTTGCTTGTTGGAGCGGGTTCTGCTGAAGGTTCAATGGATGCAAGTAACATCCTAAAACCAGCGTTGGCGCGAGGTGAACTTCAAGTCGTAGGTGCCACAACGCTGAAAGAATACCGCGCTATTGAAAAAGATGCGGCTCTTGAACGTCGTTTCCAGCCTGTGATGGTTCATGAACCATCTGTTGACGAAGCCGTTCAAATTTTAAAAGGCATCCAAAACAAATACGAAGCGTATCACAACGTCAACTTCACAGAAGATGCAATTAAAGCTTGTGTAAATTTATCACATCGCTACATCCAAGACCGCTTCTTACCTGATAAGGCCATTGACTTATTAGACGAAGCTGGCTCAAAAATGAACTTAAAAGCAGGTATCTCAAACAAAGACGATATCGATAAACGACTAAAAGAAATTGCTGTGGAAAAAGAAACAGCTTTAAAAGAAGAAAAGTACGAAGCGGCTGCCAAACTTCGCGATGAAGAAGCAAAACTTGAAAAGCAGCTAAACCAAGAACAAGATAAAGCTGAAGTTACCGTTGAGCATATTCAAGCAATCATTGAAAAGAAAACGGGTATTCCAGTTGGGAAACTTCAAGAAAATGAAGCTCACAAAATGAAGAACCTGTCAGCAAACCTTTCCGACAAAGTCATTGGTCAAAGCGAAGCTGTAGAAAAAGTTGCAAAAGCAATTCGTCGCTCTCGTGCTGGGTTAAAAGCTAAGCATCGTCCAATTGGATCTTTCTTATTTGTTGGTCCAACAGGAGTTGGTAAGACAGAGCTTACAAAAACTCTAGCAGAGGAAATGTTTGGCACAAAAGATGCGATGATTCGTCTTGATATGAGTGAGTATATGGAGAAACACGCGGTGTCTAAACTAATTGGCGCACCTCCAGGATACGTAGGTCATGATGAGGCTGGCCAACTAACTGAAAAAGTACGTCGTAACCCTTATTCAATCATCTTATTAGATGAGATTGAAAAAGCGCACCCTGACGTTCAGCATATGTTCCTACAAATCTTAGAGGACGGACGTTTAACCGATAGTCAAGGTCGTACAGTAAGCTTTAAAGATACTGTAATCATCATGACAAGTAACGCAGGTGTGGGAGAAAAGAAAATTACGGTGGGCTTTGAATCTGAAAATGCAGCTCTTAGACATGCATCTGTTTTAGATTCACTATCTGCTTACTTTAAGCCTGAATTCTTAAATCGTTTCGATGCCATTATTGAATTTAATCACCTTGAACAAGAACATCTGGTTAAGATTGTTGAGCTTATGCTTCAAGAATTAAAAGAAACGCTTAAAGAACAAAACATCGCCCTACAAGTTACAGATAAAGCGAAAGAAACACTAGCATCTCTTGGCTACCACCCGGCATTTGGTGCTCGCCCACTGCGTCGCGCTATACAGGAGCATGTTGAAGACCAAATTACTGACCTTTTACTAACGGATGAAGAAGTCAACGAGGTATTCATTGATGTCAATGAACAGCAAGAAATCCGCGTCACTTCTAAACTGAAATAATGAAAAAGGAAAAAGCGATTCCCTTGGGAGTCGCTTTTTTTCTATTTGTTTTATTGATTATCTTCTTGGTCATCTGTTGATTCGTCTGTTTCCTCTTCAGCTGGTTCCTCTGCCTCTTCTGTTGCATCTTGATCTTGCTCTTCTGTATCTTCTTCTACGGCTTCTTCCTCAACTGGTGTTTCTGCCGGCTCTCCAGTTGTTTCTTCCGCATCTTCCGTTTGTTCTTGATCTGTCATGTCTTCTCCCTCTTCTGCACTACATGCTGTCATAAGCGTAATTGCTGCAAATGCTCCAAATAATTTGACTAAGAAACTTTTACTCATCGTACCTGTCCCCTTTCAAATCAATTGAGCCACTATGTACGTGCATCAACATGGCTCTTGAGATGATTATAGTTCAAAAAAAAGGAAAAAAGAGCGTTTTTACAGTCTTCTAACAAACTCTTTACACTATGCTCATTTCTTTATATTTCTCATTCATTTCCTTTACAAAGTAACAAAAAGCGAGCTGAAGTGGCTCGCTTTTCCTTACAATGATTGATCATCTATACTATTTAAATAAGCCTTAATCTCACCAACAACTGACTTTACGCAACCGTCTTCAAAAGGAGAAAGCAAATTGGCTTCTTTCACAAGCGAAGTAAACGACTTACTTCCACCCAGCTTACATAAGTGCAAATAGTCTCTCCATGCCTCTTCATGATTTTCATTATCTTTTTTCCAAAATTGAAATGCACAAATTTGCGCCAGCGTGTAATCAATATAATAAAATGGATCGTTATAAATATGGGATTGCTTTTGCCAAAATCCGCCGTTTTCAAGGTAAGCTTCCCCATCATAGTTTTTAGAAGGCATGTATTTATGTTCTAGCTTTCTCCATTCATTTTTTCGCTCTTTTGGCGTGAGCGTTGGGTTTTCATAGACAACATGCTGAAACTCATCAACTGCTACACCATAAGGTAGAAAAAGAAGGCCTGAGCTTAAATGAGTAAACTTATACTTTTGTGCGTCTTCTTTAAAAAAACTTTCCATCCACGGCCACGTAAAATACTCCATGCTCATAGAATGAATTTCAGCTGATTCATAAGTTGGCCAATAATATTCCATTACCCCAATATTTCGGCTTTGATATACTTGAAAAGCATGTCCTGCTTCGTGAGTTAATACATCAATATCACCTGAGGTCCCGTTAAAATTCGAAAAAATAAACGGTGCTTTATAACGTTCTAAAAACGTACAGTAGCCTCCACCCGCTTTGCCTTTCTTTGCAACTAAGTCCATAAGATTATTATCCATCATAAAAGCAAAGAATTCATCTGTTTCTGCTGAAAGCTCACTATACATCTTTTTACCTTTCTCAATAATCCAGCTTGCATCTCCTTTTGGGGTTGCGTTGCCTGTTTGAAATTCAAACGACTCATCATAATAGAGTAATTCGTCAACTCCAATACGATCTGCCTGTCTCTTTTTAAGTTCTTCTGCTAATGGAACAATTTCTGTTAAGACTTGCGCGCGAAATGCTTGAACCATCTCTGCGTTATAGTCTGTACGAGTCATACGTGCATACCCAAGCTCTACAAAATTTTTATACCCCAGCTTTTTTGCCATTTTTGTTCGTACTTGAACTAACTCATCATAAATCCGATCAAATTCATCTTCATGGTCTTTAAAAAATTGAAAGCGTGAAGTCGCAGCACTTTTTCTAGTTTCTCTGTTTGGTGACTGCATGAAAGGCTCCAGCTGAGCAAGAGTGCGTTCTTCACCGTCAAACATAATTTTAGCGGAGGCTATAAGCTTCGTATACTGAGAAGAAAGTCTGTTTTCTTGTTGTAAATCTTCAATGATAGACGGATGGAACGTTTTTAATTGGTTTTCAGCTAATGCAAATAGCTGCGTTCCTAATGCAGCCTCTAGCTCTTCGCGAAAGCTTGATGAAACAAGCGCTTCGTAGTATTGATGCATAAGCTCTTCATACAGAGGGTTGATTTCATCAAAATAATCCTGTTCGTTTTGATAAAACTCATCGTTTGTATCAATGGAATGGCGAATATAACATAAGTTGCTCATCGTACTATAATCTGTTCGCAACTCGTTTAATTCTTCAATCGCTTCGTACTGTTTTTCAATGGTTTTAGCTTCTTTTAAAATGCCAATGCTTTGTTTAAACTCTTTTTTCAGCTGATTTAAATCCGGTCTTTCATATGTATATTGATGAAATGTCACGTCTTTTTCCCCTCTCTTTTTATAGGCTCATTTATGTACTTCGTGATGATTACATAATCTCCTTTAAACAATCCGCAATCGCTATTTTCTCACACAAAAAAAGCATCAAACCGATGCTTTTTTGCTTTATTCAGACGGCGTATACTCATCTGCATAGTGTCCAATTTTCTTTAGTAGCGAAATGGCTACTTCTTGCTCTTCACTTGTAAGAACAGATAAAATACTATGAATGCGCTTCTCATGATCAGGAAACATGCTTTCAATCATTTCTTTTCCTGCTTCTGTAATTTGCGCATACGTGACACGACGATCATTTGGACAAGCTACACGCTCTAAAAAGCTCTTTTTCTCTAGCTTGTCAATAACATACGTGATGCTACCGCTTGCTAATAAAATTTTGCCACCAATTTGCTGAAGAGGCTGTTTTCCTTTATGATATAAAAGCTCTAATACAGCGAATTCAGTTGGGTTCATACCGTGTTGTTGAATAAACTTATGAACATGCTCCATAACGGAACGATTCGCTCTTGATAGAACAATGAATAATTTTAAAGATTGATCTAATTCTTCTCGATTTACTGTTGAATCCATTTTTATCAGTTCCTTTTTTAATTTATCTCGATATCAAGATAATACTAAAATCTGGTTAAAAAGTCAACGAAGCAAGCTAAACAGTAGATTTCTTCTAGTTGTTCTACTACAATAGATATAATTAGATTAAAAAGGTGAAGCTTATGAAACCATCTCATTTATTTTTTAATTCAGCAATTGGTTCACAAAAACCAGAAACCATTGTAAATCGTCAAAATCCTTGTCCATTCTGTGATGTGGACTCCTTAACAGGCATTATTGAAAAAGAAGATTCAATTATTTGGTTAGAAAACAAGTACCCAGTTCTCCAAAATGCTTACCAAACTGTGATTATCGAAACAGATCAATGTCAATCAGAACTATCAGAATATCCAAAAGAGCATTTGTATAAACTGTTTTCGTTTGTCACTACTCGCTGGCTACAGATGATTGAGAGTAAAAAATATGAGTCCGTCTTATTCTTTAAAAATCACGGACCCATGTCAGGTGGTTCTCTTCGCCATCCGCATATGCAAATCATTGGATTAAAAACGTTTGATACAAGCTCAAATATTACTGATGCACATTTTGAAGGCATCTCAATTCAACAAAATAAAGATGTCGAGTTTAACTTATCTACAAAGCCAAGAATGGGATTTTTTGAATTTAACATTGTGACATCGAATATTGAAGAACATAATAAAGAAGTAGCTGATTATATTCAAGCTGCTACTCATTATTTGCTTAATCATTTCCATCGTAGCTGCACGAGCTATAACCTGTTTTTTTATCAGTTGGATGATGGACGAAGTGCATGTAAAGTGATTCCTCGCTTTGCAACCTCTCCGCTGTTTGTTGGGTATGGAATCCCTCAGGTGTCAAACAAAATTGAAGAGATTGCAAAACAAGTTCACTCTCTTTATTTTTCAAAATAAGCAACAATGAAAAAAGAGGCTGGGACATAAGTAATTCAGCCAATGATAAACCTGAACGATTGAGAGTTTCTCACTTTTAATCGTTCAGGTTTTTTGGTTGATTGTGAAAACAATGTTGGAAACAGGGTGGAATGGAGCGTAGGACACTCGACTCCTGCGGGAAAGAGAGGGAAAACTGAGATCCCGCAGCGCAGCGAGGAAGCTCAGGTTCCTCCCCGCGGAAAGCGAGTGGCCGTAGCGCAATGGAACGAACGTATTCAGACAAACCAAAAAGATTGGAACAGCTATTGTTCGTCTCTTAGAAGCAATCATTTTGTTATGTCCCAAACTCTTTTTTCATATGAGAATATGAAAGAAGTTCTGCTTTCGCGAAAGAATAAAGAAGATTATAATGAGTGTAGTAATGATGTGGAAAGATAGAAGAAAAAGGAGATTGTTATGACAGACGTACTTATAGGCAGTATTCTTTCTGCACTATCTACAGGACTTGGTGCTGTGCCAATTCTGTTTATGAATCAGGCAGTAACGCACCGTTGGAAAGACGTGTTGCTCGCGTTTACAGCCGGAATTATGATGGCTGCTTCAACAATGAGCTTAATTCCTGAATCCCTTGCAAGCGGAAGTTTTTATTCGTTAGCAATCGGGCTTTTACTCGGGGTCATGACGCTTACAATTTTAGAACAAAACATACCTCATATTGACTTAGAGCATTCTAAAACAGGGATTCAGTTTGACGAAAAAGCTTTATTAATTATTGCAGCAATTACGCTACATAACTTGCCAGAAGGATTATCAGTTGGTGTAAGCTATGCATCTGATGCAGAAAATACCGGAAACCTGATTGCTTTAGCCATCGGATTACAAAATGCACCGGAAGGATTATTAGTTGCTTTGTTTTTAGCGCAGCAAAATATCAGTAAGTTCAAAGCATTTTTTATTGCAACATTAACAGGATCAGTAGAAATTATTACGTCACTACTTGGTTTTTATCTCACTAATTTTGTCGAGTCTCTTGTGTCGTATGGATTAGCATTCGCAGCTGGAGCAATGTTGTTTATCATTTACAAAGAGCTAATACCGGAAAGTCATGGAGATGGAAATGAACGCTTTGCAACGTATTCTTTCATCACGGGCCTATTATTTATGGTTTTTCTTATTAACTTCTTTTAAGGTACAAGTAGATATAGGGCAGATTCGAGCACAGCTTTGCTGCCCTTTTTTACGATTTTGAAAAAGACAAAAAGCGACTGATTGTTGCTGTAATGCTTGTCCGATCTTCTTCCTCACGTAACAGTTGTTTTTGATAAAGCGTTAAAAGTTGATCTAGCTCTTGACTACAGGTAATCGTTTCTTCACTTGATAAACCTGTTTTTTCACCAATCTCCACCATTTTTTGTCTTTTCCTCACAATTTGTATAAATAACGCTTCTGATTTACTTTGCTTTTTTAAACCAAACACAAGATCCTCTCCTATTAAAAGAAAAATTAGCCTATAACGCATTATTACAAATTCTACTAAATATGTAAATAGAGTCGCAATAATAGACATTTTTCCACTAGCGTCGCATAAATTTTAACCGAATTTTCTGTTTTCTTATTTTTCCTTTTATAAAGAAAAACGAATACTCTTGAACAGAGGTAGTAAACATCCATTTTTTTACTATAACTGTTGACGAGTGTGACAGAGGCGGGAAACCCTTTATGGGACCGCTTTTCCTGCGATTTTTCGTAGCCATAAGTGAGCGGATTTCCATGGAGCTGCCTTCAGTAAACGACTAATTTGTAAGTACGTTCTCGAACTATTCGTGTTCAGTTGTGCCAGTACATGCAGGCAATAGACAATCATCGCGATGTACACCTGATTATGCACGCCTTGTTCGCTTTGTGCGTAGAACTTTTTAATAGTCAAGTGCTGCTTCAGCCATTTAAAAAATAGCTCGATTGCCCAGCGCGACTTATATAACTCAGCGATTTCGTCAGCGCTTAAATCAAATCGATTCGTGATCAGATGCAGTTCGTTTCCTTTTGAATCGAGCACTTTGATGAAGCGAAAAGCGTTTTCTGCACGGTTTTGTGGTGTACCAATCAAAACCATTTCATCTGAAAACACAAGCGAGTCTTCAGGCAGTTTAAATGGCTCGATTACACGAATGACAGCGTTTTTTCGTAAGCGTGACACAAAGAAATACCCATCGTCTGTCATGCGGTCAAATCGTTCATAATCCAAGTAACCCCGGTCAAAGACGTACATGCATTCTTTGTCGTCAACGAGTACTTCCAGCTGACCACGATCATGTTCTTTCGCGTTTGTCAGCACCGCTTTATCTGGATAGGAACAGCCTTTTTCTGCGTAAACAAGACGTAAATGAAGCTTGATGCCCGACTTTGTTTTACGGAATTCAGCCCACTTATGGTTTTTCAAGTTCAATGGCAACGTACTCGAGTCGATAATTTTCAGTGGTGTTGTCGTTTCTCGGCGCTGCTCATAATGTGATTTCTCGTGAATTTGGGCAACTAAATCCAAAAATACCTGTTGGAACACTTCAGTCGGCACTTGATTTAATCGGCGTCCGAGCTGCGAAAAGCTAATCGCTTCTAAATGCGTCGCTTTTTGAAGGTCGTCAGAAAATAATGTCTCACTGACTGCACGCAGACTCTCGGTTTCATTGAGCTGAGCGAATACGAACAATTTCAAGAATGACGCAATGTGTAGCTTCTTTGTATAGTAATTTAATTGATAGCTTTCAACCAATTCCTCGAGTTTTGTGGAGAAAATCGGTGAAAACCATTGTTCAAATGATGTTTTTCGTGTAAACTTATCTATGCTTATTGTCCTTTATTTTGGATTTGGATGGTTTAGTACCTCCCAACCATTATAAAGGCTTTTTTATGCAAAGATAAAATTACTGAAAATTTAGATTTTTATAAAGCGCTGAATTATTTTAATGCGACACTAGTGACATTTTTCTTATAAAGTTTTTTTAGCCTAAAGAAAGAAAGCGTTATCAACGTTGATTTCTCAACCTTTAAATTTTAGAAAAAAAAATTCCTCTTCGACAAAACATGCAAATATGACAACGCATCTACAAATTCTGCAACGTCTCCTTTAGACGATAAAACCGACGTGATAAATTCACGTCGGCCTCTGATTATGTCGCTTTTTGAGAAGCAATTTGAACCGCATCCCAAACGGTAGCAAAAGGCGGAGCATAGCTAAGATCTAGCATGGTTAATTGCTCGGTTGTTAGCCGTGCCGTAATGGCTGTTGCAAACACATCAATCCGCTTGGCTGCTTCTGACTTACCCATAATTTGTGCTCCTAATATAATATGTGTATCTTTTTCATAGATAAGTTTAACCAACATTTTTGTTGCATCTGGATAATACGGCGTATGATTATAAGCGTCTACCGTAACCGCTTTATATTGAAGGTTTTCTGCTTTTGCCTCTTTTTCAGTAATTCCAGTTTTAGCAATTTCTAAATCCATAACTTTTAGGATGCTGGTACCAATGACACCTGGAAAATGTTTATCTTCTCCTCCTAGGTTTGCGCCTAAAATTCTTCCTTGCTTATTAGCAATTGTACCAAGTGAAAAATGAACTGGCTTTTTCAACACAAGATGGTAGCTGCTTGCACAATCACCTGCTGCATAAAGGTGCGGAACGTTGGTTTCCATTTTGTCATTAATGAGGATCGCACCGTTTTCGAGCATTCGAATGCCGTTTCTCTCTAAAAAAGATGTATTTGGCTTCACTCCCACATTTACAATAACAAGGTCTGCTTCATGCGTATTTTTATTGGTGCGAACCGCAGTTATTTTTTTACGTTCTGCAATTAACTCTTCCACTTCTTCATTGACATGAAAAGCAATATCATTTTTCAGCTCGCCCTGTATTCGTGTAGCAATTTCTTCGTCAAACATGGATAGTATATGATTCCCGCGCTCAATAACAGACACTTGCTTTCCTAATAGATGCATGGTCTCTACTAATTCCATTCCAATATATCCACCGCCGATAATCACAACTTTTTGTACATTTTCTTCTTTTAAATAACGATGGATGTTCGTACTATCTTCTAACGTCTTTAATGAAAAAACATTTTGAGCATCAATCATAAAGGGTGGCTTTACAGCTGAAGCTCCCGTTGCGATAATAAGCTCATCGTACGACACTTCTTGTGACTCATTTGTTTGATGATTATGTACAACAACATATTTCTTTATGTGATTCACTTCTTTTACTTCATGTTGAAGATGAACCATGATATCACGCTCTTTAAACTCATCAACTGTTCGAGCGATAAGACTTTCTTGCTCTTTCACAACACCTGATAAATAATACGGCATACCGCATGCACTATATGAAACATCTCGGCCTTTCTCAAATACAATAATTTCGGCTTCTTGATCTAAGCGACGCAGCTGAGATGCTGCACTCATACCACCCGCAACGCCTCCAATTACAATAATTCGCTTCATTTTATAGCCTCCTTTTTATTTGCATATTTCCCTTACTTTGCCCGATTTCAAACAAAAAAATTGCACGAAGATGACAAAGTCACCTCGTGCAATCTACCGTAATCATTTCTTTGAACGATAGTATGTAAGAGCTAAAGCCGCTGCAAGAACCGTTCCTTTAATAATATCTTGTGTATAATACGGAACATTTAACATCGTTAAACCATTTAAGAGAACGCCAATTAAAATAGACCCTAGCAGCGTGCCAATAATATTCGGTTTACCTGCTCCAAATACAGAGAAGCCGATATAGGCTGCGGCAACGGCATCCATTAGAAAAGGAGCTCCTGCATTCACTTCTCCTACCCCAATTCGCGCTGCTAACACAACTCCTCCAATCCCCGCTAGTAAGCTAGATAACACATAGGCATACATGCGGTAGCGGTTGACTGGAATTCCTGAAAGCCTCGCTGCTTCCATATTTCCACCCGTTACATAAAAGAATCGTCCGTATTTTGTATACGTGAAGAAAATATGTACAACGAGGACAGCAAGGAGCATAATAATTACTGGCACCGGAACTCCCAAAACATGTCCTTGTCCTAAGGCTAAAAAAGAAGGAATAAAGATTCCAGGTGCACGCTCTCCACTTTCTAAAGGCATATTCGTATAAATAGCCGATCCTTTCGTATAGGTTAACAAGATTCCCTGCACAATAAACATCATTGATAGCGTGGCTAAAATATCAGGAATTTTAACTTTCACGACAAAAAATGCATTCACAAGCCCTACAAGAAGTGAAGCTAAAATAGGAATCAACAATGCCACTAGCAGCTCTTGACGGTGCAACACAAGCATCGATGCTGATAGAATGGTTGCTAACCCAGCCGTCGAGCCAACTGATAAATCAAGACCATTTACAGTCAGTGAAATTGTCACACCTAATGCGATAAGCGTTACAATTGAAATCGAACGTAAAATATCGCTGATGTTTCCTGGAGTTAAAAAATTGGGTGAAGCAATTGAAAAAAAGATGGTGACTAATAAAATGGCTACTACCGTACCGTATTTTGTGACAAACTCCATCAGCTGTCCTGTTTGTTTCTTTGCTTTTACTTGTTCATTCACTAACTCTGCACTCATACCGTTCCTCCAGACGCGTAATAAAATAGCTGTTCATACGTTGCTTCTGCTTTCGATAGTTCTTTTACAATTTTCCCGTTATACATAACGTAAATTCGATCAGCCATGTTGACCAGTTCATCAAATTCACAAGTTGCATATAAAATGCCTTTTTGCTGTTTAGTTAGCTCATTCATTATTGAGAAAATCTCCTGTTTGGAGCCGATATCAATTCCTTTTGTTGGCTCATCAAATATATATACATCGGTCTCTTTTAAGAGCCATTTACCAATAGCTACTTTTTGCTGATTCCCACCGCTTAGCGTTTTTACTTTTTGCTCAACAGACGAGGCTTTTACACCAACATTCGCAGTAACACTCTGAGATGCTTCTTTTTGTTTTCGCTTTTGTACAAAAGACCATTTCGTAAAATCTTTTAAGCTTGGAAGTGACAAATTAAGTACAATCGATTCGTCTACTAAAATGCCTTCTTTTCGTCTTTCTTCTGGTATGAGAGAAAGCTTATTTTTAATATAGTAACGAGGAGAGCGATTTACTAAAAGCGGATGATTGCGCATTGATAGCTGACCCGCTGTTTTGTTCTCCAGACCAAATAAGCTTCGACATAGCTCTGTTTTCCCTGCACCGACAAGTCCCGCAATGCCAACAACTTCACCTTCTTTAACATGAAAGGTAATATCTTGTAGTACGTTTGGCAAAGACAACTTTTCCACACGAAGCAGTTCAGCTCCCACCGCTACCTCTTCACGTACCGACTCCTGCGCTACTTGCTTCCCTAGCATAAATGTAATCATTTCTTGCATTGTAGATTGCACAATTGCTTTTGTCACAACATGCTTTCCATCTTTTAAAACGGTGTAAACGTCGCATAGGTCGCTAACTTCTTGAAGGCGATGAGAAATATAAATAATACCCATGCCTTTTTTCTTTAAGTTCGTCACAACTTCAAACAAACGCTTTGTCTCATGTTGACTTAGCGGTGCTGTTGGTTCATCCAAAATAATATATTCCGCATCTTGTAAGATCGCACGAGCGAGTAATACCTGCTGCTTTTCTGCTAACGTTAATTCCGATACATTCTTTTTAACGTTTAACGTTGAACCCAGCATAGCAAGCGCCTTTTTCGCTTCAGTATCATGTTGCTTCCACTTAACAATTGCAGGGCTACCTTTACTTGTTTGGCGGTCCAGCACAATATTCTCTGCCACCGTTAGTGATGGTACAAGCGCGACATCGACTTCTTGATGAACAATTGCAATACCTAAGTTTTTTGCGTCTTTTGGAGAACCAAGCGTAACAGAATGACCATTTTTGTAAATGGTCCCAGTATATTCTGAGTATGCTCCAGATAATATTTTCATCAGCGTACTTTTCCCTGCACCGTTTGCTCCCAGTAAAGCATGGATTTCGCCTTTTTTCACGGTAAAGCTCACATCTTGAAGCGCTTGAAATGATTCAAATGACTTTGCGATATGCTTCATTTCTAATTGTTCGATCGTCATCTGCCTTCTCCTCTACTCTTTTTGATTCCAAGCTTCTACAAACTCACCCACTTGGTCCATATTAATAGGCGCATCAGGTAAATCATCCTGAGTGATGAGCGTTGGGTTAAACGAGTAATATCTCGGTATGTCTTGTCCAGCAATTCTTTGCAGAACAAATTCCACTTGCTTTTCACCAATTGCTGCTGGATTTACCGCTGCTGATGCTTTCCATGGGCTATTTTCTTCTTGCATCATCTGCAGATCTTCATCCGATAAATCGACGCCGTAAACTTTAATTTCATCTCGGCCAGCTTCTTTAATTGCACGCGTAGCTCCTTTGGCGAATTCGTCCCAAGGTGCCCATACGGCTGTAATGTCGCCTTTGTTTGGATATTTTTTCAAGATAGCCGCCATTTTTGTTTGAGTATCTAGCGATGTATTAGATGTAGCGTTTCCAAATCGCGCTACTTCTTCTACGTCCGGATAACGTTCTAGCATTGCTTCATAAATGGTGTTTCGCTTTTCCATTGGCGCAAAACCACCAACAAAAATGTACACAATCTTTCCTTCGCCATTAATATCCTGCATCATTTGCTTTAAGCCTTGCAGCGCCAACATATAGTCATCTTGATCAATCGTTGTTACGCCGTCTACATCTAGCTCAACATCAAATGCAACAACGGGTATACCTTTTGCAACGGCACGCTTCACGCCAGGTTCCAACGTTTCAGAACGACCGTGCTTAATGATAATACCATCCACATTTTGATTAATTGCCGTATCTAAATACGCTGCCATTTTTGACTGATCGTTGTTGGCATCTGACACGGTAAGCTGAATACCTTGTTCTTTGGCAGCTGCTGTTGCACCGCTAATATACTGGGCTGCGTGCGTTCCCGTCGTAAACTCGGCAATAAGAGCGACTTTCGTATCTTTACTAACGTTTTTTGCTGTGAAATTCGCCTCTGTCTTTTGTTCTTCTTTGACTTGTGGCTTACTTGCCGCGTTTATATCCGGCTGTTCGTTTGCACATCCAACCGTAACGAACAGGACAAATAGCAATAAAATAAATGGGCTGCACCATTTTTTTACATTTTCCATCTTCTTCCTCCATCTATTACTATTCTCATAAAAATAGTAAGAATTATTCCTAGCGCAATGAAGAGCAAGCGCCGACTTAAAGCTTTTATTGCTTAAGAAAATGCCGCTTCATCAAGAAGAGAAGCGGCATTTTCTTGCGTTAACCACGCATACATCCTGCTATTTTTCCTTGTCTACAATCTCAATTTATTCGTAGATTGGCACCCAGCCTTCTGTTGTAACAAAAATACGAACGGCTACTACTTTGCGATCTTCCATTAGTGTAAAATAATGACGCACATTTTCTGGAACAGAAATTAAGTCACCTGGCTCTAACTCGACATCAAAGAATGAACCATCTTTTCCTTGAATGACGAAAATACCATGTCCACTGACGATAAAACGAACTTCGTCGTCCGTATGGTGATGCTCACGCTGAAAGTTTTTTAATAACTCTTCTAAGTTAGGCGTTGTATCTGATAACGAAATCACATCTTGTGCTTGATAACCTCGTCGCTCAGAAATATCCCTAATCTCTGTATCAAATGAAGCTAAGATTTCTTCTTTTTCTTCGTCTGTTAAATTAAATTTTTCACGCAGATTTTCAGGTAGCTTTGTAATATCCCAATTTTCATAAATGACTTCATTATTAGCTAAAAAGCTTGCTACCTCTTCTTGATTTTCAATGCGTACATCTGTTGCATGTAAACGAATGTTTGCCATATGTAACTCCCCCTTAAGTAAGTGTTGATTGATTATATTTCTTTAGTGAAAGAATTTTCACGTGATAACTAAATAAAAACTCGTATGCTTCTAGCGCTTTTTTCGCTTCAAATGCATTTTCCCCCCATACGGTAATACCGTGGTTACGAATTAAAACAGCCCCTTGATCCGCCGTTACATATTCAGCAAAGACTTCAGCTAACGTCGGAATGTCCGCATAATTCGGAATAATCGGAACGGTAACCTCTGCATCTTCTTCCCAAATACCGAGTGCTTTAATAATCTCTTGCCCCTTAAACGTTACCTTTCCTTCGTCACCATATAGTTCAGAAATGACGTTGTTATCAATTGTATGTACATGCAGGCTGCACCCAGCGTTTGTATGACTATAAACCTTAACATGTAAAAGCGTCTCAGCGGAAGGTTTCAAGTGTGTTTCTTCTGCTGCTTTCCCATGGCTATCTACAAGTAAGAAATCTTCACTTGTACGCTTTCGCTTATCTTTTCCACTAGCTGATACGAAGAAGGTTGTTGGCTCTTCACTTACTTTAATCGATAAGTTACCACTCGTTCCAAAAAACCAATCTCGCTGTGCAAGTTCTTCTTTTACATCCGCAATCTCTTGTAAACGCTGCTGTGCTAAAATACTCATACTTCCACCTCCGATAATTCGTTAATATGTTCAATGACATCATGGAATGTTTCAAACGGCCGATGCGGTAAATGTAACTCTTTGCATTTCTGAAGCAAGAAATCACGTGCCAATACGCAATCAGCCATTTTTGCTGCCTGCAAATCCGTAATGGAATCTCCAATTACGATGATAAAATCTTTGTCATCTACCAGATTTCGCATAATTGACGGCTTACAGCAGCCGCAGCCATTTTCACAGTGGCTATCGCATGTATGAGGCCACGTAATTTTAATCGTTTGCCCTAAAAAATCTGAGCCGTTGCAGTAAAGGTTCTTTTTATCTATTTTGCCGTCTAACATTGGCTCAACAAAAAAGTCAATTCCTCCACTGACAATATATAGCGGAATATCCTTTTCTTTTGTGTAATGCACAAACTGCTCGAATCCTGTTCGAATCTCCGAAGTTGATAAAATAAATGATACAATCTCTTCCTTTAAAGAGATTGGCAGTAAAGAGAACATTTTGCCAACGCCTTCTTGAATCGATACGCGCTCTGCCAACACATCATCTTTGATAGCTTTCCACTCACTTGGAGCAAACTTTTTCATAATAGCAATGATGTTATCGCTGTTTGTAATCGTACCGTCAAAGTCACAGAAAATCTTCACGTTCATCACCCCTTCACCTTCACTGCTCCCCATAGCTCAAGTGCTTTTTGTAGCGCTTCGTCATTTGTATCTTCTAAAGGCTGTCCAGCAAGCGTAGCATCAACTGCTGCACGGAATGCTTTTCCTCCACCGACTGCTCCATCTGGGTGACCGTGTACGCCTCCGCCTGCGTTAATAATGCTATCCACACCGAAATCGGAAATAAGCTGCGGAACCATGCCTGGGTGGATACCTGCTGATGGAACCGGGAACGTTTGCTTATAGGTATGTAGCGGTCTTGTTACCTCGTACGTAATTCCAGCTGTATCTTCAAGCGGCATCGCGACGCTGCCGTACGGTGATGGGAATAGTGAAAAATCTGCTCCAACAAGACGAAGTAATTTTCCTAGTAAAAGAGAATTTGAGAATCCATGAAATTCAGATGGTGTTAACGCACCGCTTACTGCTGGGTGAGCCATGATTGGTAAGTTAATATCATCATCTTCACGAAGAGCTTGTAGCACATCTAGTCCATATGCAAACACGTTAAACAATAGAGCATCGGCTCCGAGCTCTGCTGCTTTTCTAGCTTTCTCTTTTAAATCAAATGTACGCCCCGTTAAATTTACGGCATATAGCGTACGATGACCCATTTCTTTATATACTTCATCAAGAACTTTTTTCCCTTCTGTAATACGCTTTTCGAACGGTGTCAGTTCGTTGTCAAATAGGATTTCGTCATCCTTTACAAGATCGACACCTCCAAGTGCTTGTGCCCGAAGCTGCTCCGTTAAATAATCCATATCACGCCCAATTACACCTTTAAAAATACTCATTACTAGAGGACGATCGTACACTTTTAGTTTCTCACGAATCCCTTCAATTCCAAAGCGTGGGCCAGGAAAAGCGGCTAATGCTTCTTGTGAAAACTCTAAATCTAATAATTTTACTTTTCCGTCTAATGATAGTTTTCCGAAAACAGTAACTAAAATAGCAGGTAAATCATTTGTATAATTAGAAAGCGGATAACCAATTTTCACAATCGCTTGCTTTGTCGTTTGCTCTAAATAATTGTTGACGCGATCGCAGTCTTCAAGTGGCGTAATGTCAACTACGCGCCCTTTGTGCTTTCTAAGTTGCTCCTGCTCAAGCTGAGGTAGATTTGTCCAAGAACCTACCGTTAAGCCTAGAGCAATGCCTTCTGCTTTTTTTTCAAAGTTTCCTTTTTCATCATGTAATAAATAACTTGCAACGATTTCACTCATTTGCTTCAAACTCCCTTGCTGTAAATTTCCCATCGTTACGAAATAAAAAAGCCTCTTCTTGTGAGAAAGAAGAGGCTTTTTTGCTCTCTTCTTATCTCTCAGCTACTGCTGCAAGATTTAGCACCGTGCTTAACAAAACGTTAAGTCGGTTGCCGGGCTTCACAGGGCTAGTCCCTCCACCTACTCTTAATAAGAAAATTGCTATTTATATTGTATAATCGATTTTCACGCTAATCGTATTCATCAAAAATATGTGTTTATGAATCAACAACTTCTTACATATTAAGCCAACTCAAAAAGAATTGTCAACGTATTTTTTGAATAAATTTAATTTAGCAATTCGATCAACCACTTCTTTCAGTCGATCTTCATCGGTTAATAAACCTACGCGCACATAGCCTTCTCCGTATTCACCAAACCCAATTCCAGGAGCAACAACGACGTGTGCTTTTTCAAGTAACAAATCAGAGAATTCTTCTGATGTATAGCTTTTTGGAACCGGCAACCACGCAAAAAACGACCCTGGTGGGGCTTCAACGTCCCATCCGATTTCACGCAGTCCATGAATGAGAACCTGGCGACGAGATTCATAGCGTTCGACTAGTTCATCTACGCAGTTCTGTGACTCT
This sequence comes from Priestia sp. FSL W8-0001, assembly GCF_038050335.1. NCBI lineage: Bacteria > Bacillati > Bacillota > Bacilli > Caryophanales > Bacillaceae > Priestia > Priestia sp. FSL W8-0001. The sequence continues at coordinate 1,280,545 of NZ_JBBPAL010000001.1, read as the reverse complement.
AGTAAAGCAACCGCGGCTGCTTGCTGTATTCCGCTAAATACACTTACAAATAAGTGATCTTGTAAAAGATTAATCGCTTCAATAACGCTTTCGTTTCCAACAGCAAAACCGATGCGCCACCCCGCCATATTATACGTTTTGGATAGCGTATAAATTTCAATGCCCACTTCTTTGGCACCTGGAGTTTGCAGAAAACTAATGGGCTTTTGACCGTCAAACCCAATTGCGCCGTACGCAAAGTCATGTACAATGCACGTATCGTACTGGCGAGCAAATTCAACCGTTTTTTCGAAAAATGATGCCGTAGCTACTGCACCGGTCGGATTATTTGGGTAGTTTAAAAACATGAGCTTAGCTTTTTGCTTCACTTCTTCGCTTATTTCCTCGTAAACTGGTAAAAAATCATTCTCTTTTTTCAAGGGCATAGCTTCCATTTTCGCTCGTGCTAGCTCCACGCCTGACCAATAGTCTGGGTAACCTGGGTCGGGCACTAAAACTGTATCTCCAGGGTTAAGTAAACACTGAGGAATTTCTACTAACCCAGCTTTGCCTCCAAACAAAATAGCGACTTCTTTTTCGGGATTTAGCAGGACACCGTATTCTCTTTCGTAAAACGCTGCTGCCGCTTTTTTCAAAAAAGCTTGTCCGCGAAACGGTGAGTACTTGTGGTAGTTTGGATTTTCACTCGCGTCTTGAAGTGCCTTGACAATATGAGGGGGCGTTGGCTGATCTGGGTTTCCTTGCCCTAAATTAATCACATCATGCCCTTCTTTTATTACTTTTGCAACTTTGCTAACAAGGGATGCAAAAAATTGTTTCGGTAAACTCTTCAATAGTTCTGATTGTTCAAACTGCTTCATGTGAACACCTTCTCAAAAAATTCTTGAAATTCTAGTCACAAATAATATATTGTAATAGTCAACTTGTAAAGTCATTTTTATAAAATAAATCAGGATGGTGAAGTTTAATGAGCTTAAAAGTAGCGTGTTTACAACTTGATCTTGCATTTGGAAACCCTAAAAAAAATTACGAGCATGCTGAAAAAAAAATGAAGGAAGCACTGCTTGAATCTCCAGATATTCTTATACTGCCAGAACTTTTTGATACGGCTTATGATTTACAGAACCTCGACGCTATCGCGGACTCAGAAGGTAAGCAAGCGACTAGCTTTTTCTCTGCTTTCGCCAAAACACACAGCGTGAACATCATCGCTGGATCAGTTGCTAAGAAAACAAAAAGCGGCGTTACGAATACAATGTATGTCTTTAATCGTGAAGGCCAGGAGGTCTCGCAATATAACAAGCTACACTTATTTAAGCTGATGAATGAGCACTTATTTCTACAACCAGGTGAAACCAAAAACATCTTTACGCTTGAAAACTCATTATGCGCAGGCGTTATTTGCTATGATATTCGCTTTCCAGAATGGATTCGCGTTCATACAAGCGCAGGTGCAGAACTCCTTTTTGTGGTTGCTCAGTGGCCCAAGCCAAGACTTGCTCACTGGAAAGCACTTCTGGTAAGCAGAGCCATTGAAAACCAATGCTACGTGGTTGCCTGCAACCGCTCTGGAGACGATCCAGCTAACACATTTGCTGGTCATTCGTTAATCATTGACCCTTGGGGAGAAATTATTGCAGAAGCAGGTGAAAATGAAGAAATACTAACAGCAGACGTTGATTTATCAACCGTAAAGGCAATCCGAGAACAAATTCCGGTCTTTACAGATCGTCGCACAGAATTTTATTAAATTTCGCTGTTGACATCCAAAAATTCACATGATACGATGTTCTCCAGAAGTTACTAATAAGTCAAACAAATCAAAATTAAATAATATCTTTACTCTTATCAAGAGTTGGCTGAGGGATTTGGCCCTATGACGCCCAGCAACCGACCGTAATACCATTGTGAAATGGAGCGCAGCTTTTTAGCGCTATAAAACAATTCGTTGTTTTATGAAGGCACGGTGCTAATTCCAACAGAAAGAGAAATCTTTCTGGCAGATAAGAGGTTTGAATGACAATCAAGCCTCTTTCACTCACCGAAAGAGGCTTTTATATGATTTAAAAGCCTCCGGTATACTTATTTTTATGGAGGTAGATAACGATGACAACAACAACTTATACATATGAGCCACTAAATGAAATTACAGCGATTAGACTTGTGAAACAGCTGAAGTTATTTTCGGAAAGTGAAGCTCTTACAGCTCGTGAAATTGGTGATGGCAATTTAAACCTTGTTTTTCATATTGTGAACGACCAAACCAACAAGTCCATTATTGTAAAGCAGGCTCTTCCTTATGCGAAAGTTGTAGGAGAAAGCTGGCCTTTATCACTCAAGCGCGCAACGATTGAAAGCAATGCGCTCAAACAGTTTGGCAGCTTAACACCCGAACTCGTTCCAGACGTTTATTATCATGATGAAAACTTAGCTGTTACGGTCATGGAAGACCTGTCTCACCTAACAATTTCTCGTACAGGATTAATCCAAGGAGAAACATACCCACTTCTTTCAGAACATATCGGTAGATTTTTAGCTCATATTGCATTTGAGACGTCTGACTTTGCGATTAAGCCACAGGAGAAAAAAGAGCTGGTTGCTCAATATATTAACCCTGATTTATGCAATATTACAGAAGACTTAGTGTTTACAGATCCGTTTTTTGATTACAATACAAATGAATTTGAAGAAACGCTTCGAAGCGATGTAGAAAACTTATGGACAGATGAAGAAGCTAAGCTTGAAGTAGCTAAGCTTAAACAAAAGTTTTTAACAAGTAGCCAAACGCTTGTACACGGTGACCTGCATACGGGTAGTATTTTTGCTAGTGAGCGCGAAACAAAAGTTATTGATCCTGAGTTTGCGTTTTATGGGCCCTTTGGCTTTGACTTAGGACAGTTTGTTGCCAATCTTCTGCTTAACACCTTGTCTCGTCCTGCTCAAAAACGCAGTGTACTTTTGGATCATATCACCAAAACGTGGGATGTTTTCCAAACAACATGGAACAAACTTTGGGTTGAGTCTAAAGTGGAACCGTTCGTTAAAAATCCAAACTATTCCGACTATATCTTACAACAAACGTGGACCGATGCTGTTGGCTACGCGGGGTGCGAGTTAATTCGACGTACAATTGGATTGGCGCACGTAGTAGATATTGATTCATTGCCTGATGAAGAGCGCTTAAACGCTCAAAAAGCAGCTCTTCGTTTAGGACGTTATTTACTAACTCATCAAACAGAAATTAGTGCACATGATTTTAAGAACTTGATTGAAGAATGAAAGGAGCCCAACATGACACACACTCTTACACTCCCTCGTTCAGTTGAATGGAAGGAAACGTTTATTTCACTGCTTGACCAGCAGCTATTACCAAACACAGTTGAATATATTAAGCTACATACTTTACAAGACGTATGGGACGCTATCGTTACGCTAAAAGTACGAGGGGCACCTGCAATCGGCATTACCGCAGCGTTTGGCTTAGCGCTTTCGCTTCAAAACTACGATGTACAGACGATTGAAGAATTCAAAAAAAAGCTGCAGGCCGACAAAGAATTTTTGGCGAGTTCTCGCCCAACAGCCGTCAACTTATTTTGGGCGTTAGAACGCGTAGTAAACAGCATCAATAACGCCATTTCCATAAATGAGGCTAAAACACTTGTTATTCATGAAGCGATTCAAATTCAAGCGGAAGATGAAGCCACCTGCTACCGCATAGGTGATTATGCATTATCGCTGTTTAATAAACACGATCGTGTTATGACAATTTGTAATGCTGGCTCGATTGCCACAGCATATTATGGAACTGCTTTAGCGCCTTTTCATATTTCAAAAGAGCGTGATATTCCGCTGAAAGTATTTGCGTGCGAAACACGCCCCGTTCTCCAAGGGTCACGCTTAACGGCATGGGAGCTTCAAAAATCAGGCGTAGATGTGACACTTATCACAGATAGTATGGCTGCACATACCATTAAAACAAAAGGGATTAATGCCATTATTGTCGGAGCTGACCGTATTGCAGCTAACGGTGACACTGCTAATAAAATTGGAACATATGGGCTTGCACTTTTAGCAAAAGCATTTAATATTCCGTTTTATGTAGCAGCTCCAAAATCAACGTTTGATTTGTCGATCGCATCAGGAGCAGAAATTCCAATTGAAGAGCGCTCTGCAAAGGAAATTACGCATATCGGTGATGTACAAGTTGCTCCAGACAATATTTCTGTTTATAACCCGGCATTTGACGTTACGCCAAGTGAATTCATTACAGCCATCATCACAGAGCATGGCATTATTCACTCACCTTCTGTCGATACAATTAAACTCGTACTAAACTAAAAAAAGAGAGAATCTCAGGTTACAATGTGATTCTCTCTTTTTTGCTTTGTAACATAAATGTAACAGTAATTTATCATCTACCTACATATATTATAGTTAGTTTTATCATGTTAAGCGAAATCTGTATAGGAGGGGTAGCTATGACCAAACAAGAACATCCCGACTCAACCTGTAAAAAGCGAAAGCAGCGGGCACGAAAGGAGCAATTTCAGCTTTTAGATGTTACAAATCAAACCATTCAGCAAGATCATTCAGACGAAACGTTCACGTCTGTAGATGGTGTATTTGTACAAGGGGAAGGATGGAAGCTAGAGAACGATGATGAAGCCTAGCAGCGCTACGCTAATACAACCTTTCCGTTTGCTACTTGTATTCCTTCTAACGTTAAAAGCTTCTCTTTTAAATGAACCTGTGCTCCTGCATAGCCAGTTAAATCTTTTGATGCGCCAACAACACGATGACAAGGTAAAAAGATAGGTAGACGGTTTCTACGATTTGCTTGTCCTACGGCACGAACAGCTTTTGGCTGTCCAATCATACTTGCTAACTGTTTATAGGAAATGACTTCTCCATATGGTATGGTTTTAAGTTCTTTCCACACCTTTTGCTGAAAAGCCGTTCCTGTTATTTCTAACGGAAGATCAAAGTTTTGCCGCGTTTGAACTACATACTCATGTAGCTGCTTTGTCGCTTCTTTAATATATTCATGATTTTCGAGCAAAGTGGCCGTTCCCTTTGTTTGTAACATCAACTCATCAAAAGAAAAGAATAAACCGGAAATCCCTTTATCAGAACATGTAACATACACATGTTCATTGTCAAACAGCGGAATGCTTCCATAGTAATTCATCGTTTTCTCCTCTCTATTGTACTTGGGAAACGGGTAACGTCACATGAAATGTTGTTCCGACCCCTAACTCACTTTCTACTTCAATATATCCCTTATGTTCTTCTACTATCTTATAAGACACCATCAGTCCAAGTCCAGTTCCTTTTTCTTTTGTGGTATAAAACGGTTCTCCTAGCTTACGAATTCGCTCTGGGGGCATGCCTTCTCCTTCATCATGAATGGATACTCTCATATAGCGATTGTTAAGATGCTTGACCTCTATGGAGATTACCCCTCCACCCTTCATCGCTTCAATTGCATTTTTAATTACATTAATAAACACTTGTTTTAGCTGATGAGGCTCACAATAAACCTTTGACAATGATGGATCGAAGTCTGTTTCAAATTGAACATTTTCAAGTAAAGCTTGAGCATTCAATAAATCAATCGTCTCTTGTACGATGACGGCTAGTGATTTCTCTTCAAATTTAGTTGCTTGTGGCTTAGCTAATACTAAAAACTCTGTAATAATTGATTCAATTCGCTGCAGTTCAGACGTAATAATATCAAAATAAAGCGAATGACCTTCTTTCATGCTATCTTCAAGTAGCTGAATAAAACCTTTTAATGCGGTCATTGGATTTCTTATTTCATGCGCAATGCCAGCTGCAAGCTGCCCTACTACTTGAAGCGTATCCGATTTCCGAATTTGCTCCTCCATTTGCTTTTTCTCCGTTACATCGCGAATAATTGTCATGTATAGGCCTGGTAAAATACCTTTTTTCGTCGAAAACTCAATTTGCTTCACTTTACCGCTAGCTGTTTTATACTGAATGTCTCCTTCTCCTTCACCTTTGCTCTCAATCGTAGCCTTATGCTCAATGACTAAATCAAAGTTAGAGGATGATAAAAACATTTCCATCGTTTGGGAACAAATGTCTTCCTTCGTTTGTTCTAAAATTTCACAAGCAGGCTCATTAACATCAATGATCTGCTGCTCTCCGTCCCATAAGATTAAGCCATCTATGGAACCATCAAAGATTTTACGAAACTTTTGTTCATTATTCCGAAGTTCTTGCTCCATTTTGGTTCGCTCGCTGATATTGCGAAAAATGGTTAAATGATAGCCTTCAATAATGCCTTTTTTCCCTGTAAACTCAAGCTCTTTTTCTTCTCCGTTTGGCATATAAAAGGTAAGCTCTTCCCGAATCTCTTCCTGCTCAATAAATTGATAATAAAGCTTCCATACGTGACGATCTTTTTTTATTAATAAACGTTTGAAGATTTGTGCCGATTAGTTCTTCTAAGGGTAGTTCAAATGTCCTAGAAGAAGCTGCGTTAGCATTTACAATTACCCCGTCATGACGCCAAATTAAAATAGCTTCAATTGCATCTTCAAAAATGGCTCGAAAATTTTTCTCACTTCGCAACAATTTCTGCTCCATTCTTCTTTTTTCCGTTACGTCACGCATAATTGACATATAGTAACGACTATAAATATTTGCGGTTGTCGTGAATTCAAAAAAAGTTATGTCTCCATTTTTAAGCTTAATCGGAAGTTCTCCGCTCGCTTTTCCTTGCTGCTGAAGAAGGCGCCATAATTTTTTTAGCTTATAGTGATAAGCAGGCTCAACTAATTCTGTTAACGTTTTTGTTAATAAGTATTCTTTTGGAAAATTCAACCGGTCACAAAACGATGGATTGACATCAATCAGCTGCCCTGCTCGATCAAAAATGACAATCCCATCAACCGCTTCGTTGAATACGTCCATAAACATATGCTGACTCAAAAAGCGTTCGTTCTCCACCATTTTTTGTGCTGTAATGTCACGGAAAGTACAAATCTTACTGCCAGAGGCTTCGCTTCGTTGTTCGCACGTAAACTCTACATATTTTACGATGCCATTTTGCAAGCTCATTGTACCTTTATACGTAAACTTCTGATTTTCTACTAGCTTTGGATAATAATCATTGATGACATCATACGGAAACAACATAAGAAAGTCTTTTAATTGATATGCAATCAGTTCATCATAATGTTTGTCAAATAACTGACTGGCTGCTTCATTAACATGCTGAACGCAAAAATTCTCGTCAAATACAATAATTGCATCTGAAACTGCATTAAAAATGGCACGCAACTGCTTTATTTCTTCGTGTTGGTCTTGTTCAATCGGTAGTTGCCGATGTGGAGCCATGCCACATCCTCCTTTCTAAACTCTTTCTTCCTATCAAAAGACAAAGCTATTTCGACAAATTTCTACTCTCTTTCATAATCTAACGATTCCCAGGTAGATATGTGCGCAGTCATTGATAGGCACATTAGTCACTAATACACTATTATTCTACAAATTTCTTTTTTCACCTTTAAAAAAACAATGAAAATCTTCCTGAAAAAAGTCCGCTACGCGTACATCTATACACATAGCGGACTTTTTAAAAATTATTTCCAGAAATCGTCGAATACTGAAATAGGCAGGCTGCGTTTATGAGCTGTTTTAACGAAATGACTCTCAATTTTCCTACTTGCTTCCTCCCCAACTTCTTTACCTTCTAAATAGTCATCAATTTGATTATATGTAACTCCTAATGCTTCTTCATCTGGCAGCTGTGGACGATCTTCTTCTAAATCAGCTGTCGGTTGTTTTAAATATAAATGTTCAGGGCAACCTAATTCTTTTAACAGCTGTTTGCCTTGGCGCTTATTAAGACGGAAAATCGGCACTAAATCTGCGCCACCATCTCCAAATTTCGTAAAGAATCCAGTCACTGCCTCTGCAGAATGATCCGTGCCAAGCACAACTCCTTGATGCATGCCAGCAATGCTATACTGTGCAATCATACGTTCACGTGCTTTTACGTTTCCTTTGTTAAAGTCAGAAACAATTTCTCCCGTTGCTTCTTCGACTGCCGCAATCATTGCATCTACAGCAGGCTTAATGTTAACAGCAACCGAACGACTTGGTTGAATGAAGGCTAGAGCGTCTTGACAGTCTTGTTCATCAGCTTGTACACCATACGGTAGACGCACAGCGATAAACTGATATGTTTCTTCGCCTGCTTCTTCATTTAATTCTTCTATAGCCATTTGGGCAAGCTTACCTGTTAACGTAGAATCTTGGCCTCCTGAAATGCCTAGTACAAATGAACGTAAAAACGAGTGCTTCTTCATATATTCTTTTAAAAAGTCGACACTTCTACGAATTTCTTCTTTAGGGTCAACAACTGGCTTTACTTTCATTTCGTCAATGATGTACTGTTGCTTCGTCATATGGTCCTCTCCCTGCCTCTAATTGTTATACATGAGTTAATAGCTGAGACGCTCTAGAGCGCGCTTCATTGATTTTATCCATCTTATTATTCCAACAATTTGTGCTAAGGTCCACAGGGTATTCGGTTGGTCGCAGCACTTCTTCGTTCGATTTAGCAATCATTTTATAGTCATCCCACAAATGATTAAGGTTTTGTAAGCAATATGCGCGCATCTCTTCGACTGACGGCTGTTTGTAGATGAGTTTACCAGATTCAAAAATTTGCTTATGAATCTTACGGGCATGAAAATCTGTGACAAACTTACTTACATGAGTATAAACCGGATGAAACATCTTCAAATGATGCTCATGGTTTGGCTGCTCATTCTGCATGGCAATATAATCGCCTTCCCATTTTCCGTTTACTTGATTAACAATACGGTATACATCCTTTAATCCAGGCGTCGATACCTTTTCAGGATTATCTGACAGCTTAATGGTATCAACAAGCTCCCCGTTTTCACCTTCAATTGATACAAGTTTATAAACTGCGCCAAGCGCGGGCTGATCATATGAAGTAATCAGCTTTGTGCCGATACCCCAGCCGTCAATTTTAGCTCCTTGTGCTTTCAAATCCATGATGCTATGTTCATCTAAATCATTTGAAGCAAAAATGCGCGCGTTTTGAAACCCTGCTTCATCTAGCATCCGTCGTGCTTCTTGAGATAAATAAGGAAGCTTTCCGCTATCTAAGCGAATACCTACAAAATTAATGCGATCCCCCATCTCTTTAGCAACGCGAATCGCATTTGGAATTCCTGACTTGAGGGTATTGTACGTATCAACAAGGAAAATGCAGTTTTGATGAGATTCCGCATATTTTTTAAACGCGGTATATTCATCACGGTACACCTGTACCAGCGCATGAGCATGCGTTCCAGAGATTGGAATACCAAACACTTTTCCTGCTCGCACATTGCTAGTCGCATCAAACCCTCCAATATAAGCTGCTCGCGCTCCATATAACGCTGCATCAAGCTCGTGAGCTCTCCTTGCTCCAAATTCCATCAAACGATTATCACTTTGCTCATACACCGCATCTTCTCCAGCTGCTAAGCGAATTCGGGAAGCCTTGGTTGCAATTAATGGGTGAAAGTTTAAAATGTTTAAAAGCGGTGTTTCAATAAGCTGTGCTTCTCCTAACGGTGCATCCACTTGAAGAATAGGTTCATTCGCAAAAATCATTTCACCTTCTACCACCGATTTAACGTTACCCGTAAAACGAATTCCTTTTAAATAATCAATAAATTCATCTTCATAGTGCAGCTCGCTGGATAAATAATCGAGATCACTTTCTGAAAATCGAAAATTCGCGATGAAATCAATCATTCGTTCTAGTCCTGCAAAGACTGCGTAGCCATTATCAAAAGGCATTCGACGAAACGAAGCTTCAAATACAGACCTGCGTTTATGAATTCCATCTTTCCAATATGTATTGGCCATATTTAGCTCATACAAATCTGTATGTAAAGCTAAGCTATCGTCAGCATATCGCCTGCTCATCATTCGTACCCCCAACAATTTTTACAATTCCATTATATTTGTGTAAACCTCTTTACAATAGAGTAAGTATAATACATTCCCTCATTTAAATAAATAAACAGATACTAGAAAAGCAAATTTTCTAGAGAGGATTTCTTATCACTTTTATACTTTGTCCATTAAATGTGCTACAATAGTGAATTGGTTTAAGATTATGTTAAATAAAGGAGCCTTTTTACATGAACATTGTTGTCAGTACATTGAATGCCAAATACATTCACACATCTTTGGCCCTTCGATGTTTAAAAGCATACGCAGAACCTGACTATCACGTTGAGATGGCTGAATATACGATTAAAGATCCAGCGATGAATATCGTGACGGATTTATATAAGCGCAATCCTGATATCATTGGATTTAGCTGCTATATTTGGAACATTGAAGAAACGATTACAGTCGCACAAATGTTAAAAAAAATTAACCCTAACCTAACGATTATTTTCGGTGGACCGGAAGTAACATATGATATTCCGTACTGGCTAGACCGTATCCCAGAAGCTGATTTCATTGTAATTGGTGAAGGAGAAGAAACGTTCAAGCAGCTCTTAGATGAGCTTCATGGAAACCGTCAGTTTGAAAACGTCAGTGGTGTTGCATTTAGACAAGATGGGAAACACGTAGTGAATCCACAGCGCAATAAAATTGATCTTCGCGAAATGCCTTCACCGTTCCGGTTTGAAGAGGATCGCAATTCTTTATCTAAGCGTGTTGTCTATATTGAAACAAGTCGCGGCTGTCCGTTTAGCTGTCAGTTCTGCTTATCTTCTATTGAAGTAGGCGTGCGCTACTTTGACCGCGAGAAAATCAAAGATGACATTCGCTATCTAATGGATAACGGTGCTAAAACCATCAAATTTGTGGACCGCACATTCAACATTAGCCGCAGCTATGCTATGGAAATGTTTCAGTTCTTAATTGACGAGCACAAGCCTGGTACTGTTTTCCAATTCGAGATTACGGCTGACATCATGCGTCCAGAAGTTATTCAGTTTTTAAATGACCATGCACCAGCTGGACTCTTCCGCTTTGAAATTGGTGTCCAGTCGACAAACGATGCTGTAAACGAGCTTGTAAAGCGTAAGCAAAACTTCACAAAGCTTACTCGTACCGTTACGATGGTCAAAGATGGCGGTAAAATCGATCAGCACTTAGACTTAATTGCAGGCCTTCCTGATGAAGACTACCATTCGTTTAAAACCACGTTTAATGACGTATTTGCTCTGCGTCCAGAAGAGCTTCAGCTCGGGTTTTTAAAGATGCTTCGTGGAACAGGTTTACGCCTTAGTGCGCAGCGTTACAACTATCAGTTTATGGACCAGTCACCGTATGAAATTCTAAGTAATAACGTTCTGCCGTTTTCTGATGTTGTTCGTATTAAGCACGTTGAGGATATCTTAGAGAAATTCTGGAATGATCACCGCATGGACGAGACGATTGAGTTCCTGGTCCAAAACTGTTACGAAACGCCATTTGATTTCTTCCAAAACTTTGGTACTTTCTGGGATGAGATGGGCTGCCCTATTATGTCAGTACACCACCATATTTCACCTACACGATTTTTTACATAAAAAAGCCACCACAAAATGTGATAGCTCATAACTCTTGCAACTCTTTCCAAGGTCGCCCGTATTGTTTGGTATGCTGTTTAGTTAGATGTTTATTATTATATGTTTGTTTAACTGGCGGAGCCATATGACAAATAAAAGCTGGTTGCATATCACCACTTGCTCTTACGCTGATGATTGCATGGTGATCTGGTAACTTAAACGCTTGCTCGAGTGGAATGGTATCTTCAAACCGATGTTTCGATAATTCAAATGTTTTTGTATGATCATTACGGAATAAGAACTGTTGCACACCGCCACCTTGTAAATTCTCTTGTAAGGAAGGTTGTAACTTATTCCAATGGTGAAATGCATAAATGCTTCCTAACCTCTCCTTACGTCCCTCTGTGCCGATGCGTCCCATTAATTTCGTTAACCCTTCACTTTCATATTGTTCAGGCTCATTAAAAACAATGAATGCTCCATTTTTCTGTTCTTCTTTGCTCATCAGTAACCGAGTCATAAACACCTTTAAGGTAATCCAATGAACCAACGTTTTGACAGCGTGTTCTCCTAATCCTCTTCCATTTGGAACCCGTAGGATAATGACCTTCCCCTCACGCATCCACTTAGCGAAATCCAGCTCTTTTAATGGTTCTTGAGCAAAGATATCATAAAGTCTTTCGTTACCAAAGAAGCGGTTTAAACGATGTAGAATAGCATCGCATTTTGTTCCTAATTCTTTATTATCTCCCCATTGAACCAACTCACTGGCAAGGCGTGTATTCCCTTCTGCTATTAGTTCTTCAATACGTTGAACACGATAATCTTCATCCTCAATAATCCGCTTAATGTTAAAGAGTGAACCGCCGCTTGCTTTGGCTGCATCCGTTAAATATTTTTCGGAACGATTGAGTCCTTCAATATCAATGAAGTCAATCATTTCATCAGCAAATCGACTTGTGCCGTTTCGTCCTAGAGATTGGATAACTTCTGTTAGGTCCAGTGGTGGAATAAAATCATCATCGTTCAAATCAATGTCAATGATGTTTTCTGGTGGCAATGCATCGCGTATGCCATCTGCCATTCCACGATCACCTTCTTCAACGATGGCATCTGGAATAATAAAGCTGATGCCGTGCTTCAAATTCCCCTCTACAACAAAGTTTTTGATAGCTGTATCTTTTCCGGCTCCCTGTCCTCCTGTAAAGACATACCCGCGGTAAAAATTATCAGGGTTGCTAACAGGCATATAAATAGGAACCTTTACATCTTTTACAGTCGCTTCACCTAAATAGATGCCATTTTTGTCTTGAAGTGCTGCTGGTATTTCAACTTCAACACGCTGCTTCGTGTTTAAAGCATCGGCATATTTACGCTGAATATCTTTATTAGGCATCTGAAGTGCTAGTTTACTCATTTCATCTGTACTAATAAGGTTAACGTTTGGATCTAGTTTTGTTTTCTTTGATAGTTTCATTGTATTCATTTCATTAATAATTTCATTTTTACGACCACGCATCTTTACTTTAATGCCATGCAGTTCATTTGTTTCACTCAAATCCGCTAACGATAAGGATAGGGTTTCACTAATCGTATCCCTGGTTAAACGGTCTTGCGAATGGGCAGCAACACGTATACGACTTTTAAATACAGGCTGATTCCCTTTTTCATGACTAACACGAGTAGTGAACACTTCATCTTGGACTGAGTGTGCTTTTTCGATCACCTTTTTGTGTTTGAAGTTTTCGTCTGACTTGAAGAATGTGTTTGCGAAGGCTTGGAATGTATCTGTTACCAATGAGTTAATTTCATTTACCAAACCGGCAACTCCGACTTTCGCGCCATTCGTGATACGTTTTCCGTTAGCTGTGGCTCGTTGCGGAACTTTGCCGTTTCGTAATTTCTCGTAGGCCCATTGTGCGTTTTTTACCCATTTGGTGCGGTTTTCTGCTTCATTGCAGATGCTAAGACGAGCAAAATCTCCGTCATATTGTAATTCGTCTAGCGTGTTTAAAATATTTGAGATAGGCGTTTTGACGTCGCTAGTGTTACTGTTTAATGAAAAGATATCATGATGTAAGTATCGTAATTCTTGCACAATCGTATGTTCTGTTGGTACTTGTAATGATTTTATATCCGCTTCTGTCATTGTGATGCTCATTTTATTTTCAAGTTTACGCTTTAATTTTTGCGCTTGATAACGTGAGGTGCTGACATAAAATTCGATACGCTTGACGTTGTTCTGCTGTTTAAAGACAATATCAAACCAAAAGTAATCCTTCTCACGATAATGCAATTTAAATCCTTCACGATCTAAGCGACTTTTCGGACTTTCGTACATTTCATACATCTTATAAATAGTTTTCCATAACCGCTTGTTGTTATTGGTGACATCAGCATGTGGCGTAATTCGATATACCACCATTTCATTTTGGTCGTATTGAAAAAACTCACTCCAACTAATCGTTTTTACTTTTTGAAACCATTTTGTTTTTGGTGGATCCACCTGTTTAATTTCAGCAGGTAGACCCCCATTGTATAGCACTGGGTATTGCATTTTGGTTGTAGCTGGCAAGTTACTGTCAATACGTTTAATCTCCATATTCACACACTCCCTAAGATGCAAGTTGCTGCAATTAAGTACGCTCCGAAGCGCCCTAGATGTTTCATCATTTGCCCTTTGCTTGTCATAGCTCCTAAGATAATCATAGCGCCGTATAAGATGGCTCCATACCCCATTAGGTCAGGTAGAATGAAGATAAACCACTCCCATAAAAACTGACCAAAATCGTGCAGAAAATGACCGAGAGGTTTTAAAATCAACTCAACCTCTCCTTGTATGAATGCTTCGGAAAAATTATTGAAGAAATCCATCCAACTTCCGTCTTTTGCTGGTGTTCCGATGTACTTATCCGGCATCGCTGTCTGAAGAACTCCGTTTTGTAATGTGAATTTCATGGCTTATATCCCCTGTAAGAAGTTTCTGATATCGACTGCATGACGAGCAAGTATATATCCGCATGATACGCCAATTAGAATCTCGATGGCTTTTGTGCGGTGTCCAAACCCCCACGATGCTCCAGCGAAGATAATGACCAACACAACACCCGCGTCGAACGCATTCATGATTGCCTTATGAACATTGCCAAACGTAGCATCTGCGGTTGCAGCAAACGCTAATTTCGGTGTGATTAATACCAACATCGGTAACGTGGATGTTAAAATCTTCGTTGTTTGATCTACACTCTTTTTATAATCACCGTTCATAAACTCACGAAATGGAATCACTTCAGTTTTCATGTTGTTTCCTCCTTGGTGTATAAAGATGATGAAAGCAGGACATTCTAAACGTATTCACATATACATGAAGGGATTGAGAACATGCATATTATTATTGCTGCTGGAGCAGGATACGCAATTGGAATGTTAGTCAATCTTTTGGCTGGTTAATAAATGGACCTGGCGGTTTGCTGGGTCTTTTTAATTTGTCTTTTAGCGCATCGAACTTGTTAACTTCTGCATCCTTTTTCTGTTCCTTTTTAGGAGCAGGAGCTTTTTCGACTTCTTCCCACTTCCCTTTCGCTTTCATATCTGCTTCAATTAAGTTTTTGACATAGCCACTAAAATTACGTCTAGCCACATACTTTAACATCCTCTGATCACGTTCATTTTTGATGTTAAAACCGACTGGCTTTGTTCGCTTGTTTTCACTCATAAACATCATCCTTTCGGTGTTACCGGTAATACCGTTACAGATGAAAAATTCGCTCACAAACAGTAGCACGTTATCACTACCGCTTGCGAGCGACGCTTGTAGTAGTAACGTATGCGCGGATATCGAGAAAGATGCCTGTTCCTTCTAACATTTCGTGCGACATCTTTTTTATGTGTTGGCGCGACCGTTTTTCAAAAGAATGAATCTGCTTCTACGTCCAATTTCCTTACAATAGTTTGCTGTCTTCGAACCGGAATCCCTTCCATATCTCTTTGAATCAAACGCTTAATATATTTTGAAAAAGCACCTTGGTCTAATGAATGTTCTAAGAGTTGAATTTCGAAAGCATCTTTTGTATTGAAACTAACATTTAATTGTTTTCTCATACGTAAACCTTCTTCCCTAATTCGTAAAAACCAGCAGCGTTAGCGAATACAGGATGCATAGACTCTCCATTGATAATAGGCTCAAGTAATTTTATGTTTGTAAAATACTTACTTAAATGATCTATAGCAAAGTCTGAGATACCACCACATACCCGTACCACATCACCTTTACTCCACTTCTTCGTGGTGTAGGCTACGATAGATTCCGCTAACAACTTCAAATCAGTTTGAGCTTCAGTGTTTGCACCAAATGGAGCTGTGAAGCTATCGCGGTCAATGAATCTACCATTAAAAATAGTTGCACAGTTTACTGTACCGCTTCCGATATCTAAAATCCGAACCTTCTGCTCCATTCCTGTATAAGAAGCAATTGCTCCCGCTCCTTCTGGCGCTACATTCACATGTTGAATATAGAAGGTTTTGGTCACACCGTTTAAAGTTAAGGTATGTTTACCTAGCAGCATGCTTTTCATTTTCTCTTTTTCCTGGTGTTTTGAGATGGGTTGCCCAATGACAATATCGTGTTCTGAACCTTCAGCATAGCGGTGGACACCAATTAAAACACGTATTTTTGCATCTTCATGAGCTTTACTATCCCCATACATTTCTCGACGGAAAACAGACTCATACGCTGCTAATGTTCCAGCAAACCCCTTTTGTCCATTGTACTCATACTCAAGATCATCACCGAAATTAGAGACAAGTTGACGTTCTCTTGCTTCACCTAAACACGACAAAAACTTAAATGCTCCATTTTCATTAACTACTTTTACTTCATAATTTCCTGCATCAATACCTAAAATCATATTTGTTCCCCCTTTGGTGTGTATTGGGTCCCCCTTCACGCTGTCCGAAACTAGATTTGAAAGCGGTTGGTAACCCGTTGGTTAATACACTATATGGGCACATGAACTAAAACTTACATTGTCCATCAATTTTAATTTGTTTTTTTATTTGTGATAACTTATGAAAACGTAATTAATAACAGAAGGATAAGCATACATACGCATCGAATTACATATAGTGGTGATGTAGATGAAATGGAAAAATAATATTGATCATTACATTAAAGAGAGCGGAATGTCTAAGAAGTTCATCGCAGCTAAATTAGGCATTTCTGTCAATCAATTGTTCGCTTGGAGAAAAGGAAACGTATTACCACCTGTTGACAAAGCGATGTTATTAGCAGAACTATTGAATTGTTCCGTTTACGATCTATTCCAAAGAGAAAATTGAGCCTTTTAGATCTTATTTAGAGCATGTAAGAACTAACTCTTGCATGCTTTTCGTTTACGTTTATAATAAAACTTGTCATTATAGGTAAATTTATGTAGGAGGATGGGTATGAAAAAATTACTTGTAGGTATGTTAGCGGTAGGACTATTAGCAGGTTGTGGGAATGAGAAAGTGAGCGAAACACCGAAGGAAGAAGAAAAAGCTACTGCTGTTGCAAAAGATGAGAAACCAGTTGAATTGTCAGTAGATATCGTAGATGAAGCGAGTTATACGTATGAAGATGACACAGAGTTGATGGGGAATTATTCGGCTGTTATCGAAAATAAAAGCAATATCCCTGTAGATGTATCAAACATCACTGTTACTTATGAAAATAATGACGGTAATGTCATTGGATCTAGCACCAATTCAACTGTATGGGTATCTCCTCATGTTATAGAACCTGGACAAAAAGCGTATGTGATGAATGAAACAGATTTACCTATCGCAAGTTCAGATGATTTTAAAAGTGCCGAAATGACGGTTACTCCTGAAGAAACAACAGAAAAAGCGATTGAATTGCCGATTGAAGGAGAATTACTAACAGCGGATGATAACAGTGTATTTTTACGAATGATCGGTAAAGTGAAGAACACAAGCGATACACCTCTTGACCACGTAACAATAGCAGCAGCTATTTATGATAAGAATGATAAATTTGTAACGGTATCTTATGGCCAAGTACAAGAAACGTTTAACCCAAATCAAAGTGTGCCGTTTCAAACAGATTCACCATGGCAAAACTTCGGGAAATTGCAAGAACCAGAAAGATATGAGATTTTCGCTTATATGTACGAATAAAAAACAGCCCACCGCTCAATTGAGTAGTGGGCTTTTCTTTTTAATATCCTTTAGATTTTAAGACCGCTTGCAGTTTCTTTTGTGTATTTGGACCATAAATTCCATCTGCTTGTCCAGGAACATACACACTTTGAAAACGTCGTACTGCATCCGCCGTATCATTTCCATAGATGCCGTCTATACCATTGTTTTTAGCACTTTTATTTGGGTAAAAGTGAACAGCAACTAATGCAGCTTGTAATTGACGCACCAATTCGCCTCGTGAGCCCTTTTTAAGAACCTGTGAAGGTAATGGGTATTTATAAGCGGATTGTGGCTTTTTAGACGCTTCTGGCTTTGGTGTATATGCATGTTGAGCTTTTCCTAATTTAATAGTTTGACCTACCTTTAATTGTGTTGGGTGTATATCTGGATTAGCAGCAATCAAATCATTTACTGTAATGCCTGCTGGACCATCTTTTTCAGCAATTGACCAAAATGTATCTCCTTCTTGAATTGTATATAAATCAGGTGGTAATGAAGGCTTTTGGTTGGCTCCAGGTGCAATTGTTTCTAAGATATCTTTGAAAGCTTTGTTATAGTCATATACGCAGCATGCTTTCCAACTGTAACCTGGCATTTCATTGTGAGACTTATCATATTTACCGATACCATCTTTAATTAATGCATTACGCAAATCAATAATGGATGCAATGGTTGCCTTGCTTAATTTATCAGTACGGTAGTCGCCAATTACACAAATTCCAAGACCGATTGTATTGCTGTTACCAACATGATAACTACGTTTGCTAATATCTACACAATAATAGATAGCTGCCTTACCATTAATAATTGTGTTTGGATCAATAATTAAATGATAAGCAACTTCTGGCCAGCCGTTTGTTCCAACGTGAAAGTTTGCAAAGGAAACAATATTAGAGCCTCCTGCAGATAATTTTGTTAGCGAGTGATGCCATACACGAGTTGTAATTGAATTGACACCATTTGCTCGTTTACTATAAGAGCCTTTGCTTGGTAATTTCCCTCTTTTATCAACTAATTGAGCGAGCTGTTCAAATTTATAAGTCATCGCGTGTTTCCTCCTTTTTAAATAAAAAGAGCCACATTTCACAGCGGCCCTCAATTACAATTGAATTATTTTGTTTCAGAATCATTTTTAAGCGTTTCTACAGGCGCTACAGGAGGTATTTCTACAGTTGGTGGTATTTGTACTTGATTACCTAATATAGCTTCTTTACGACCTTCTGAGCGTGTTATTTTAGCATTAATTTCAGATGCTACAGCTTTCAACATCCACTCTGGTATCCATTTATCATATCCAGCTCTTGCGAAGTTTGCCGTCATGCTCATCCAACTGTGATAAATTAAGCCGGAAGAAATGAATAAATAAAAACCGCTAATAGGTACATCAGCAATGACAACGGGTGTACCTATGATTGTATCCATTAAACGGCCAACTAAAGGCAACATTAAAATAACAGTTGTGCGAACTACCCCTCGAATGCCATAGTCACTGGAATAAGACCCATCCTTTAGTGCTGCACCAATAGCTCCTAACCAATCAAATGCAACAACAAGAATGAGCAATAAAGCAATGTACATATTAACTTGTGAATTGCCATATAAAGCATTTAATACTATCCCAATCGATCCACCAGCAATACCGGCAAAGCTAAAACTGGGGTTAATGAGTAAGCGTAAATCAAAGATATCAGCTGAAAACTTCATAGGAACCTCCTTAAATAAAAAGAAGGCCAGAATAAATCCAAGCCTCTTTTTAATTGATTTTTTTAGATTTCACAAACTTTAAACTAAACTAAGGTCTAATAATAGTGGAGCTATCGAAGGTGCAATCTCTTTTTTTACTGCAAAATATTTCTTTTTGAGCATGGTATCTTTCATGAGATATTCTTCATAGTCATCGGATTCTGCCATTAAATTCAATTGAGCTTGCTTATAATTATCCTCTAACACCTTATAAGCAATTTCACGCTGAAAATCTGTTAATAAATCCTGTGTAATAACGCCATTATAATCCTTTTCTACGATGATATAAGGAACGTTAATTCCTGCAGCTGTCATGTTTGCTGTTTTAAGAGAATCTACACCAAGAACAAAAGGCGGTGTTACATAATCAACAGCCATAATTTCTAGTGTTTCAGGGTTTAAATAAAGAACTTTGTGTGTGTTTCCTGCAATATTTTGTTGTAAACTTTCATCGTAATTTAACATTGATTTTTCCATAGCCATTTCTACATTTCCCCTTTTTTAATTAATTTTTATATGTTACTTCAACTTTTAGATTATTGTTGAAGATCATATACGGACTATCTGCATACATCCAAAGACCAATACCATAAACAGAAGTTTGATTAATAGAATTTTTAAACGCTGCTGTTGCATCAACCCATTTACTTTCTCCCCACTTGAATCCTGCTGTATATGCTGTACCAGTGGAAAGACCACCATAGAAAGTAGGTTGTGAACTACTAGACGGTTGCGATTGATAACCATGTAAGACAAAACGCGCGTTTTTTGAAGCAGAAGAACCGCCGCCATTATAACGCTGCGCCCAAATGCGAACCTTTGTAATTGTTTTTCCATTGAACTGATTGAACTGAGTACCAAAGAACCAATAACCCATATAACGCCCGTAAGAGCTGGTCCAAAGAGCTTGACGAACATTCCCGCCATACCACTGACCACCAAAACCTGAGCGCCATGAATTACCACTGTTAGCTGTTACTGTAACTGTTGTATACGTTGCTGGTGCAGGTGTAGAAGGAGCTGTAGATGTTGGATAAGTCCAAGCGCCCTGAACAATTCCACCCTCATCACCAAATTCATTTTTACTTGAACCTGTTGGTGCTGTTCCTGAACCGGCAATAAATGATGAACGGTATGCTCTCATGCCATTTAAGCCACCGGAACCTTTACAGTTAATTACATCCATACGTGAACCGTAGCCGGCAAGGATAGATGAATTTGTTCCGTTATAAAATTCACTTGATCTAACATCACCATATGAGCTTAGGAAGTAACAAGCATAGGCCGTTAACTTCTTCGCATCGGTTATAGTTGAAGAAGTATGAACAGCTGCGCAACCCTCAACGTATAAAGGCGCAAAATCACTGGTTGCAACAATTTTACCTCTGTTAATATTTACATTTACCGTACAATAGTAAAATTGCATGCTGCCGTAAATTACATTTGAGTTTGTTTGAAAATCAATTGTTAATTTTCCGCTACCTGTAAACCCTGCAACTATAACATTTTCATACATTTCAGCTGCATTTGAATAATGCGTTTGAATGCGTACATCATGAGAAAGTATTTTAGGTAAACGGTTAACAGCTTCTTGAATAGTTGCTAATGCTCCCGCGGCCCAACTTGTACCAGGGTTATCGTCATTTCCGTTGATAGGATCAACATATAAATTAATGACGTCAGTAGTTGTTTCCACAATGTTAGGAGCTTTAATGCTTTTAGATGCAAACAAAGTTTCTGCTACAACGTTTTGAAATCCTGAATAATAAGTTACACCGTCATCATCTAAAGTGTTTAACCCTACAGCTAAATCACCATTTGCATCTAAAACGATTAATTGACCGTTAACATTGTTTGCCCCTCCAAGGGTAGCAGTTCCACCTTGCAATTTATCAAATTCAACGGATGAACCTTTAATGTGTCGGCCTTCAATTGTACCGTCAACAATTAAATCAGCATTTGCTTTTCTACGCCAAATAAGATTGTCTACATAAAATTTATTTGTTGTTTCACCATTAGTTGAAAAGCTGATGTAAAAACGTAAATATGCAGTACCATCAGGAACTTTAAAAGAACCGCTTTTTGTAACGAATGCTGTTGTTTTTGGTGATTCGGTCCATCTTAACGGCGTATTCCAAATGTCTAATGATTGCTTTTTAGCGTCATAACATAAAAAACCTACTCTTCCATTACCTGTTCCCGCCGTGTTTAAATAACGTGCTGTAGCTTGAATAAACATTTCTTCACCAGCTGTAACAGGTATAAGGTTATTTACGTAAATACTGTTATTGGAGCTTTGTAAAGCATCCATAGCTAAAGCTTTATTTGAACCGTTCCCGTTTTGGAAAGTGGAAATATCCTCTACCCTGTTCTTTGATCTATTCGCTTCATAACTTGGATAGTATCCTAAAGGGAATGTGTTTAACGTATCGTTTTCAAAATCAGGATTTTCAACAAGGTTCGTCCAATCAGCTAATAAAAGAGACTGCGCAAAAATAGTTCCTGTTGCTATTGCAGCTCCATTAAAAATTGAATTTTGCCCGTTGAATCTCCAAAGAGTAACCGCTTCTGCTGCATCAGACCACTTAGTACCATTAAGAGACAAATTATCTAAAGCGCTTTGTCCTTTGCCATCAGCTTGATCAATTGCGTCTGTAATATCTTTTACATGCGGATTCCAGGAAGTTGCTTTATCTCCCTCTTCTAATTTAAGAGAATGAAAATTCAATTCGCCGCCTGTTTGCCCTGTAATTCTATACAAGGTAAAGCTGTTGTAAGTTGCATTTGTAGCAGTAAACGTAAAAGTTACGTAAGTCCAAGTAGTTGTTAACGCTACGTTTTTTTGCCCGCCTTGCTCATGTCCAATAGTCCAGGTTCCAGAACCTTTAACCCAACCGGACCAAGTATATTTTTTACCTACTGTTAATCTTGGAGCTGACCAATAACGGCCACCGCTAGTTGTAGATGTATCTGTTCTGAGAATTTGAGCTGCAACGCCATATGGTGCAGTAGATTCAGTAACAAAAGATAATGAAGTAGCTACGCCGGTCCCTACACTAGCACTTAATTTATTGGCGTAATTTTTCATACCCGTTAACTCAAGTAAGTTGGCCCCACCTACAACTACATCATCTACATTTTGTTTCTGCTTTGCTTCAATAGCTTCTTTCAATGCGTTGACTGCATTATTATATTGTAGGAACTTATCCCTGAATGTTGATTTCGTTACACTGATTGTTTTTGATTTATTAACTGTTGATAGATCCCAAATCTTAACCGGTGTTAAACCATCCAAATAGGTTTTTAAGTTCGTATATTGTGTTGCTACAGCTATATACAAAGAATCAACCGTTGCCATACCTGCATTTAAAGCTTGCTTTCTTACCGAATAAACTTCACCTTTACTACTACCATCAAGTGTTGTGATTGTCGGCAAAGTGGTTGCACTATCCGCGATGACGTAACCGATAATTTCAGTTATTCTATCCTTCAAAATTTTTCGTTCTGTATAATCAATCAAGCTATCGCTTGTAATATCATCAATGCTTTTCTGAATGCCATCAATAGTGTCTGAATAATTTGGATCAAGTTCACCTACTTCAATCCAAGCTGAACCATTCCACTTTTTCATCATGTTAGGAGTGACACTTGTATCTAACCAAAGAGTATCAATTGAAGGGTTTGCTGGTGCTGTTCCCGCTACTATTGCATCGTTTAAATCAACTAATGAAAATGTACCTGTTGCAATTGCCATCAATTAGCCTCCTTTCTTCAAAATAAAAAGAAGGAGGAATTCCCCCCTTCTTCTTACGCCTTATCTAAATCACACACAACATTACCCCTTGCATTTACATCAGATGCAGCAACAGTAATTGTTTTCCCTGTCTTGCTTCCGGTTGTATTCCAGGTTGTGTTTTTCACACCATTAGCATCATACAAGGACCAGTTATAAGTAAACATGGTTCCTGCAGCATCAACTTCTACACCAGCTTGAAAAACTTCAGCTGTTAAAGTAACGGTTCCTTGTCCGTTTTTAAATGTATTCGTTCCTACGATTGTTACAACATACGGATCACTAACATCTACTACGGTGCAAACATCTGAATATTTAACGCCACCATAAGTTACAACACATTTGAATGATTCAACGCTTGGAATGGCACTTGCCGGAATAGTGATTGTATCAGTTGTATAACCTGTAACACCATTTGCGGTTGCAGCATCTTTCATTAATCTCCAACCATTACCGCCATCTGCATCACCACCGCTTGATGTTGTAGCAGAAGCATCTTGATAGTACCACTTGAACGCTGTACCAGTTACTTGATTCGCTCCTTTGTATACATCCACATGAGCTTTAACCGTTCCTGTAGAGTTACGCACTACATTTCCTTCCGGCGTCCATACAACAGCTGTTACCGCATCAGCACCGGCTTGACCTGTTTGACCATCTGCAACAATCGGAATGATTTGTTCATCAATAAAGTTTGTTGCCGATGGTGTAACACCAGCTTGATACAAGCGCACACGAACCGCTTTAATTGCAGAAGTGGCTTGAGCTGTTGGTGTATATGTTTTAGATGATTCATTTGAAGCTGATGTATATTTATCAGTGAATGTTGAACCGTATGTTGATTCAGCAATAACAAACTTTCCGGCATAAGCAGAAGGTGTTCCCGCTCCCGTTTGGGCGAATGCTGAGAATGTAATACTAGACGGTGTGTAAGCTTTTGAAATGTTCATTTGGATTGCTGAAACGCTTTGAGATAACCAGTAAGATGTTGCGTTAGCTCCACCTTTAGTTTTATTTACAGTGAATATTTTCGTAATAGTTGCATAACCGCTTCTTGTCGCTTTGAAAGTAACGGTTCCTACATCTGCACTCATACCTGTAGTTGTAAATGTTCTGTTTGCTGGTGTACCTGATGCTGTACCTGAAATACCTGATAACGCTTGTGTAATGGTCCAGTTCGCGGTATCATCTGTTGCACCATTGAAGATTGAAATAGTTGTTGCAGCTCCACCATAACTTGAAACCGTGCCGTTTGCATCAGCTGGTACGTTTGCAGATTCATTGCTTAATACGGCCATAATTGCATTTGTACCATTCGTACCGTTTGAACCGTTCGTTACCTTCACAATCTCGTATTCTGCTTTTGTTGTAACATCGAATCCGGTTCCTAGATCAGTGTAAACAATTTCAGCCATGTAAGTCATAGAGTTATTTGAAGCTAAAACGTTTGATTTGATTGTGAGAGTTTTAACGGCCCCTGTACCTAAAGTATAAGTAGTGTCACTAGCTGTAATTTCTGTATAATTTCCTGAGCTGTTCGTTTGATAAAACCATTTAATGCTCTTTGCTTGAGAAGCAATATCTGTATTGTTACCAGCAATAAAAAGCTGAGGTGTTAAAACATTATTACTTGATGCATAGTTAGGTGTGTAAGCTCCACCGTTGGGATTATAAATAACTTGTCTTTGTTGTGATGAACCTATAAAAGCTTGCAGTTGTCTTGCATCCGATAAATCTACTAAACTCATTGAACCAGTAGCTACAGTAGTCATAAAATTCCACTCTCTCTTCTTCTAATTTTTTGTTCTTCCGGTATATCAATGTCACAATAGAAAGTGGCGCGCTGGTAAACATCGGATGTACTAACTGATATCTTGCTACCTACATTCTTGTGTGCATTTGTCCAAACGTAATCAACATTGCCCGCTCTATCTTTTTTCGTCCAAATGAACGCTTCTATTGGCAATGTATCCGTTATGTTTTCTTTTCCTCTGTAAACACGTGCGGTTAACTCTGTATCTATTAAACCGTTTTTAAATGCCATGCCATTGCTTGAAATTATTTCTACTTTGTAAACAATATCGTTTTTGATTTTGTCTACTTTTTCTTGCGCACCTTCCGGCGTTTCAGCTCCTATTTCACTAGCTGTTGTAGGTGTTGCTTTTCTCCACTCAAAACCGTCCCAGGTGTAAAGAATTTCTACAGGTTTAGATGTATCTATCCACAACACATTAAACGCCCCTTTTGGCGGCGTTGGTTGTCTGAGTATCTTAACCCTTAGATTCTTTTTAAAATCATCAAATTCAGCTAATACATCCCGCTGAGAGTATTCAACGAATTCTCCTAATGTATAGTTCTTAGATGCTTTATCAACTAAAGAACGTTCTACGCTAATTACACGCGCTTCTACGTACAAAGGAGGAATGTAGTGTAAATCTTTAATGCGTAATGTATCCCCAAACCTAACTTTTTCATGTTGATAACCTGGAACGTTTTCTAAATCAGCTTGTGAAATTTCATATTCAACAATACTGTTGATCCGTTTGGCTAATTCAGTTTTACCTAAAGAAGTTAAACGCTCTTTTGTCATTTCTGCATCTGAACTTTCAGGCTCATATATCTTCCACAAATGCTTCCCTTTTCGGCCCCAACGTCTTAATGCATCATTATCTTGCACGACAACAGAAAGCCGTGAACCATCATCTTTTTCAGGACCTAAGCACAAAAGAGCTGTTAAAATGTCATCTGTTTTTTCTTTACGCACCAAATTAAGCAAGTCTTTTCCAAATTCAACTTCTTTACCCCTGAATTCTCCAACTTGCTCAAGCATATCTACAACGCGTCTAACAATGCGGTTTCCGTCAATTTCCACACGAAAATCTAATTCACGGTTAAAAGTTTTTCCTACCAGCTGTATTGATTCATAAGGATCTGAATAGTCAAAAGATATTTTTCTGATGTTTTCGTTATCTGTTACACCCATTTCCCACTCAGTACCATCTAACACAAAGTTACCGGCGGTTCTGACTGTTTGCCCTGTTAATTCTTTAGGCTCAATAGTCTTTTGCTTACGTAGGTCTAAATAGGATGCTGTACAAATTGCTGTTACTTCTTCATCGCGTTCAATGTCATCTATGATAAATTCGCGAAAATTACCGTCTTCATCAGGAATTGCAACCCTATTCCTTCCTACAATAAATTCCGCTTTTGGATGATCTGCAGGACAAGAAAATTCAAACGTTTCTTCTAACTGTGGATTTCTTTTGTGTTCCCCTGAATGCAGGCTTTCATCAAGCGTAGCAACAATATCATCTGATTGTTTTTCAAGAATGTGGATCATCTAAACTTCTCCCTCCACGTTACCTTAGTAGGCAAGGCCGGGCTTGTAACAATAACGTTATCACCGCGATTGAGAGGAAAATATTCACCACCAAATGCTTTTAAATCAAGGCGTGATTCACCATTTACTAAAATATCTTTACTCTTATGATCAAAAGTGACTACATCACCTTGCTTTACGATGTAAGGAATTTGATTTTTAGTAAGCTGGTTAATCTTATACACTCTTACATCATCAGCTCTCAGCGATGGAACCGGACGCGTTCCGTATTGTGCAATGTAGATGCCTATTTGAGTCGGTTTTCTCATAAATTGCTGCTCTACATCATTAAATTCTTTGAACGTCCTTGCTGTATGTTTTCCAGTGTTTTTATCCACTTTAGCAACATAAGCAGTCCAGCGTGTGCCAACCCGCTCAACCCGTAATATTCCGTAGAAATTCCAGTAAGTTGATTCCTTTTCGCCGGATGTGCTAACAATATCCCTGTACCCTGCATCACCGCCGCCTGTTCGTGCTGTAGCATAGTTACGCTTTCCGGATGAATCAACATCTTTAATTGTTAACATACAAACGGAAAGGTTGTTTTCATCTAACAAGTAGACCTCAACCTTTCCGAATTTGTCTTCACTGGTATTTAGAATTTCCACCATTGCTTCCATGCGAAAATCTGTTAAAGTTTGCCCTAATGATTTTTTATAAAAAGGACCATGCCAAGCGTCTTGAGTAGTTCCAAAATCTTGAGCTATAAAACGGTATCCATCGGATTTCATGTTGCCCGTTGCGTATCCATCAATCCCTACGCGTCCTTCCGTTTTAGCCCACCCGACAATTGAAGTTAATTTATCATTCAATACAGTCTCTTCTTTATCTACTGCGTAATCTTCTAAATTAACAACGCGGCCTATACGGTTGATTTCTTCACCGTTAGTAATATCAATGTTTGTATAGCTTTTATCAATTTGAATTTCTATAACTGGTTGAGTTTCAACAGTCCCGGCGTTACTCACTGTTGTTAGTGCAGTACCGTTTGAAATGACTGAATCAGCAACCTTTTCTGTTTTGGCATATTTATAAGGATCAGCACAAACAAAAGTTATTGTACCCTGTCCAAGTGTCACAATTTCATCAGGATCAAATGAACCGTCAACCAACGCATAATATACGCGGTCCGGTTCATCATCAAAGATTAATTCCGCTGCTTCATCTGTAATCAACCAAGCAGCTAAATCTTCTTTGATCTTTTGTAGATTCTTTGCATTTATCCACACGGGAATAGTGATTTCTCGAACGTCTACGGTTGTCCGCTGATGATAACCACCTGGACGGTTTGGAATTTTTAGAATGTCTCTTTGAATCGGCGCCCAAGCTGGACGTTTCCAGCCTGGTGCGATATTCAAATAACTTCGGCGTTCCCCGTTAAATGTAATACCCAAGGTTATCACCCCTTCCTAGAATCGTTTTTTAACATCATCTTGCTTACTGTCATACTCTTTACGTGCTTTGTAAGTAGCTTTAGCGAACGATTTACCATCAATATTAAGCTCTACAAGAATAGGCTTATCATCTTGGCTATTTCGCTCAGGCGTTTGACTAGGTTTTTCATTAGCTGGATAGTTTTTGACTAGGTTTGTTGTATTAGCGTAATCAGCTGCAGCGAATGAAGGAACTGGTGTTGTAATAGCTGAAACTGCATTGTTAGTTAAACCTTGTAGTAATGATGATAAAGACAACCTACCATCCATCAACATGTCCATATCAAAACCTAATTGCTCACCTACATATCTAAAGAGCTGTAACGCACGGGCGCGGAATTGTTCAAGTGGAATAATAACTTCACGTTTTCCACCTTCACCTACTGTTGCATCATGTTCATAGTTAATGATTCCACCACGTTCATATTTGCGTTTTCCAGTAGGCCCCCAACCCCTACGGCCATAAGGCAAATC
Source organism: Priestia sp. FSL W8-0001 (assembly GCF_038050335.1). NCBI lineage: Bacteria > Bacillati > Bacillota > Bacilli > Caryophanales > Bacillaceae > Priestia > Priestia sp. FSL W8-0001. Next base: position 1,251,955 of record NZ_JBBPAL010000001.1, on the reverse strand, counting down.
TTTTCTCCATTTCGTGTTGTTAAAGAACGCTAATAATTGATCATAGCCTGAGAAAATGTTGCTATGGCCTTTCACGGAATAATTTCGGAATGTTGACCCCACATATTGAAGCAATCCTTTTGCCAAATTTCCAGTTCTTGCGTTAATATCATTAACGCGCGGATCTTGAGTGATTTTTTCGTTACCCTTGGATTCTCTATGAATTTGGGCAATAATCCCGTTTACTTCTGCAGGTGTTACTTTCTCTTTCATTTGTGCTGCAGCTCTTAAAATTGCACCTCTCCAAGCTTCTGCACCTTTACCGGATTTACCACCAGCACCGCCACCGCCTTGCGCCATGAAGTCTAGATGCACATGGTCAGTATGCGGATTCACCCCGCTGTAATGTCTCCAAGGTTTACCCATACCAGGCCCGGAAATTCTTCTGTTGTAAATTGCGTATTGTAAGTTATTCATGTGTGTACGCGCCCACTCAGCAATTTGTGACATAACTTTGTGGGAACCCCCAATATCAAAGGCGCGGCCATAAGCATGCATTGACTTACTAGAACCGCCCCGCACGTTACGGTTGTTATAAGCACCCATAAATTTAGTAGGTCCAAACTTATCTTTCACTTTGTTGTACCAGTATTCAACATATGGATGCATCCCGCCGAATCCACTACCAGGACCTACGGTTGAACCATCGCCCCCGCCGCCTGAGAAAGACATATATTCATCTAGTTTTGATTTGATAAAACCAACTGTAGAATCTTTTGCTTTCTTCACGCCGCCGGTTAGAATGTCACCCGCTGCACTACCTAGTTTCGGTAGATCAGGAATGAATTTACCAAACACCTTTTTCATGAGTCCTTCCGGATCAGACATGTAATCCCAAACGTCTAAAGCTAAATCTTTTGCTTTACTTGCTGTTTTTACTGTCTTATCCTTTGCATGCTCATAAAGTTCTTGTCCTTTATCTACTGCTTTGCCGCCTGTCTCTTTAGCCCAATTACCAACAGCTTTTGCAGCGTCACCGATAACGTTACCCTTTTTATACATCGGAGCAGCAATTGAACGCATGAATTGAGCTGTTTTTTCACCACTCAATACTTTTGTTCCTTTTTCCATGTTGACAAGTGTAGGTTTATTTGGACTTAGTGCAGCAGTTCCATCAGGTCTAAGCATTAATTCAGGTTTGTATCCATCACCAACCCAAGCAGGACCATCTTCCGGATGCCCGTCTGTTCCCCGCTTGTATTTTGGAATTGTCCATTTAGAAATTTCTTTTACATCTATCTTTTTAAGTACCCAGTTCACGCCATCAATTGCACCATTTAAGCCTTTACCCATCGCCCCAACTAAAGTGTTTGCAAATGAAGTAACACCTTTTTTCACGCCACCGGCCATTGCTTTGATACCATCACCGATGCGTCCAGGTAATTTTTTAGCACCTGAAACGATATCATCAAAAACAGAATTCACTTTTGTCTTGATACTTTGGAACATTTCCGTTGTGCGGTTACGTAGCGAAGTCCATGCATTTACTACACCGTCTTTTGCTGATGATGCTAATTTTGTCACATTATTTTTGATTCCAGACCATAAATCTGAAAGGAATTTTCGCACCGAATTAAAAATATTGATTGTTCCATTTTTCAATGCATTCCACTGATTTTTCACATTGTTCCAAAGACCTTGAGCTGCTTTTGTTACGAGATTTTTCAAAGCGCTCCATAAGTCAGACAGGAATTTTTTCACCGCGTTGTAAATATTAATTGTTCCGCTCTTCAACGCATTCCATTGGCTTTTTACGTTATTCCACGTTGCAGAAGCGTATTTTGACACGGTATCTTTCAAGCTAGACCACAAATTTGTTAGGAAGGATTTTGTAGCGTTATAAATATTGATTGTTCCAGCTTTTAATGCATTCCACTGTGACTTAACACCATTCCAAAGAGCTTGAGCCGCTTTGACCGCATTATCTTTCAAAGATGTCCACAAATTTGAAAGGAACGTTTTTATTTCGTTGTAAACCGTCACTGTTGAACTTTTCAAGGCGTTCCAGTTATTTTTTACGTTGTTAATGTAATTTTGTACGATTTTGGTTGCATTATCTTTGATCCAATTAAACGCCGCGACTATGAAATCTTTGACTGAGTTATAAATTGAAATTGTATTATTTTTTAAATTATTCCAGTCATTTTTTACGTTCGTCACAAAATTTTGTACGATTCCAACCGCTAAATCTTTAGCTTTCGTAAGCGCGTTTACTACTGCATCCTTGACTGCATTAAAAATTGAGATAGTTGAAGATTTTATAGAATCCCAATTTTTCACAATCGCGTAAACGGCTAATCCAATCGGTCCACCTAAAGCAGCAAGCAGTAACGGCCCCCACTGTTTAAAGAAGGAAATCACCGCATTAAAAGCTGTTGATGTCGCTGATTTTATTTGATCCCAATACTTAACAACCGCATAAACCGCTAATCCGATAGGTCCGGTAATAATCGCTAGGATTTCCGGCCAATACGTTTTCAAGAAATTCCAAACCGCTGAAGCACCTGTTTTAAATGCATCAAATAATTTATTAACGAAATTACGGAAGGTTTCAGACTTGTTATAGGCCACGACAAAAGCCACGCCTAAACCAACTAAAGCCGCGATAATTAAACCTATAGGATTCATCATCATACTTAAATTAAGCGCTCTTTGTGCAGCTGTTACCGCTGCTATAACACCCTGCAAACCACCGCCTGCTAATGTATAAGCAATCATAGCCGCTCTAACAATACCCATGATAGCCACTGATGCTTTTTGTGCTAGGTTCCAAGCTTTTACTGCAGCTGCAACACCTGTAACTATTCCTTGATAGGTAACAAACGCTGCTGCTAGTCCTAGAATGACAGGTGTAAAACCTTCCCACTCAACAAATGCATCAACTACACTAGCTATTTTTTCAGCAATTGGTTGTATAGCATCGCTCACTTTATTCAGACCAACGGCTATTTTATCCCCGATGGATTGCCAAAAAGAAGCCATGTTTTGCGCATCGCTTCCAATCAATTTATTAAGTAGAGTAGTTACTTCATCACTTATCATTTTGAATGCTTTAACAAAAGGCGCTGCAATGGTACTACCCGCTTGTTTCAATGTATCCCACAAGTGCATAACAGCATTGCGTAAATCCTCTGAGTTTTTCCATAGCTTAATAAATGTTCCACCTACTAGAACTAAGGCCCCTGAAACCACCGTTGCAGCTCCCGCTATCCTCAACATACCAAGAACAAACGGTTTGATGATCAAGAAGGTTGCTGAAAAGGCCGCTTGCATCCCTTTTGCTCTACCGATACCGATAGCCATAGGTGATAAAATTAAACTCATTGCGGTGAAGAGATACATAAACATTCCTGCTGCTGCTGTTATACTTGGATTCATTTGATTGACCGAATTAACAAAGTTACCAATAGCTGTTGCACCATCAACCACTTTAGCCGCTATCTTACCCCAAATATCTATGAAAGGTTGTAGTGCCTCTAACCAAGTGGATTTAGCTTTTTCAAGTGAAATACCTAAAGGTGTTAAACTATTTTCAAGCGCTTTGATTTTTTCGGATGTTTCTTTTTGTAATCCTTCTAATTCTGTTAGTGCTTCTTTACGAGCTAAAGCATGTTTTTCTTTCCATAGTGCAACATACTTGTTCAATTCAGAATCAGACATTTTAGTAAGTGCTTGAATTTGGCCCGCTGCTTCCGGTCCCATTTTCCTGAGAGAATCAAGCAATCCCTGGTCAATTCCTCTTTTAGCTAAACTATCAATGTTTGAAGCCCAATTCTTCATCACATCTACTTGACCTTGCAGATTTTTCATCAAGGTTTCAGGTTTTGTTTTCTCCACCTCAGCCTTTTCGAATAATCCCCAGGTATCCACAATTTCTTGTGTACGATCTTGTACTGCTTTTTGATAATCAAGCAATAACTGACCACGCTGTTCAAATACATCAGCCATTTCAGGACCTTTTGCTGCGTTAAACATCGCTACTGTAAAACCAGCTAATGCAATCCCTACTCCTATAGCAACTTGATTCATACGCATTAAGCCCTGATTAATGAGCATAATTCTATCATTCAGGTCTTTCATACTGGCATTACGGCCTAACATGCTTAATGCGATATTAGCCGCTGTTCCACGCTTACCCATATCTTCTAAACGATTACCGATGTTTAAAAAGAATTTATCAATCCTTTGGATATGACTGACTTCCGGTAAAATATCCATCATCTTTTTTGATTGATTGCTTCTTGCGTTCATCATATCAATTGAACGAATAAAACGGTCCTTGTATGCTTCCATTTGGATAGCTGCCTGATTCGCTGCATCTGATGTATTTACGCCTAATTCCGTAATCATAGCTTGGTAAGCTCTACCGCCACGTGATGCGGCCATCATAGCCCTGTCAACATCGCGCAACTTTTGTTCAACAACTCTCATTCCAGCTTCATAAGAACCGAAATCACCAGCATCACGCAACTTTTCTAGCTCTTTTCTTGAATCGTTTAACTCTTCTTTGAATTGAGCAAGACGGTGTGTAGTTTCTTCTGTTGAAATTTTCACTGTACCGTCACGATTAAGACCTAAGATAGCTAATTGTGTTTCCTTGGTAGCATCGCTTAAACCTTGGATAGTCTTAATTGCTTCTTTACCGGTCTTTGTAACGCTTGTAATTTTATTCATAGCTACACTTGATTTGATAGCTGCATCAGCCATTTGTTCTAATGACTGTGTACCTTGAACGCTCATTCTTCTAATTTCACGACTAGAAGCATTCATTTCACGCCCGAAATCTTTCAAGTGTTCAGGAAGTTGTTTAAATTTACGTTCAAAGTCAACGTCATCAGCTGCGCGTTTCAATGCTTTAAATTGGATTTCAGCACCCTTGATAGAATCACGAACTTCATCAAAAGCACCGCCATCACCTAAGTTATCAAGCACATCATCAATGTTGTTTAACTCTCTTTCAATCATGCTCAAACTACGTTGCGTAACTTTTCCTGTACGTGACATTTCTTGTTGAACACGATTAAGGGAACTATCAATCTTGTTGAATGAGTTTGTTTCACCAAGCGCTTCAAATTCATGTTCTAAATCGTTCACGGTTTGGCGCGTTTGCTCAAAATGTTGGCGTGAATCTTTTAAAGCTCTGTTTAAGTCATCTAATGCTCTACGGTCATTTAATGAATCAATTGTGTCACTAACCGCTGAAACACTATCATTCATCTGTGAGAAACTACGCGATGACTCCCTAACCGTTTGCTGTGAAGTTCTACTTACACCTTGCAAACTACGCCTAACACCTCTAACAGTGGATAACAAACCATTTGCAGAAGCAGTAAAGATAGTACGCATTTCCCGTATAATTCCGGCCACTATTTACCCTCCTTCCTGTTGGGCTTTTAACTTCTTGAGCAGTTCAATGTCTGTTTCAAATCGCTTATCCGCTTTTGAACCAGCTTCTACTTTCGGCTTGATCAGTTCAATGAATTGATTTCTCGCTTGTTTCATTTCTGAATCATCCGTTTGTAATGGATGTGAATGAGCAAGTGAAAGAAAGTTTATCCATCTATCAAACTCTTTGTTTTTAGCTTCCATTTCATCTTTATCTTTCAATAAGCTCATATGCCCTAACGCTTCTCTAAGCGGTAATTTGAGAACTTCTGAACGCCCACCAAGTAAAGGTGCAAGGCGGTAAATTATCGCTTCATGCAGCTCTATTTTTATTTTGCTGCTGCTTTTGTTTTTGGTTTTTCCGTTGTCGTCTTCACTTTCTCCATGAAATTCTTGAACTTGAATTTTGTTTGCGTCAACGCTAAAGACTTTTTTGCGCGGTTTATAAGATCATCCATATCATTCTCTTCTAAAACAGCATCATAAATGTCCATAACATCTTTAAGCTTTTGTCTTTCCATTACATCAAGTTCAACGCCACTCAAGATGCTTAGTAATTTAAAAGCTTGGTCAGGCAATTCAACCGCTAACATATCAAAAGAAGCAATCGCTTTAGTAATTACATCTTGATCTGCTGCATCTTCATCTTCTAATCCCTGGCCGTTAGTTAGTGAACCAAACAATACTTTCAAATCTTCATTTTCATTCACTTTAGCCATGATTTCTTTTATCGTTTTCATGAGCTGCTTAAATTGCAATACATCAATTTCTTCAACTTCATGATTTTCTTTTCTTACGTTACCTTCTTGATCTTTGATTTTTAATGTAATGACTGTTGCCATGTTATTTTCCTCCTTGGAATGAAAAAGAGGACTGAATTCAGCCCTCTTCTTTTTAGATTGATTTATTTAATTAAGCTGCAGCGTTTGGATCTTTTGCACCGATGTAATAGAAGTTACCAGGTTTAGATGCATCAAAGTTGTCACGAATGAACATAGACATTTCAATAGTGACGTTACCCTGTTCATTAGCAGAACTACGGTTAAAGTCACCGTCAGACGCCATTTTATAAATAGTGATATCAAGTGATTGATCTGCACCTAGCACACGTGGATGAATTTTTACGCGTTTAGCTTTGCTTCTTAATGAAGTTCCTAAAGCTGCATCCATTAACCCTACTTTAGCGCCTGATGTTGCATCAGTAATAGCTACAGTTGCAGCCATCGCTAACTCAAAGTTATCAATGCTTTCTTCTGCTGCAGTAATAGTTAATTTCGCTTCCCAACCTACTAGAATTTTGTCATAAGTTGATTCACCAAAATCAGCTACTTTAACTTCTGTGAATTGAGGTGTAATAACTAATTCTCCACCTTCTGCTTGTAGGTTGTCTTTACCGTTAAAGTTCATTACGTTAGCACCTTCGCCAACTGTAATATCTGACATACCAAAAGGAATACGTTTAGTTTGTGGTGTTCCCGCCATCGTTTATTTCCTCCTTTAAAGTGATTAATAAATTCAGTGAATATTCCATTACATCGCCACTTACACCTAAGCGGCTAGGTTCCGATACGGCTTGAATAAAGTACACGCGGTAACACGTTTCAAGCTCAGGAACGCAAACAAGCTCATCCACGGTTTGCATGTGAAAGAGCTTGTATAATTTATGAGCGGTTACTTCTGCTTCACTGAAATCAGAAGACCGAATGAAAATCATATATTCCGGACGGCGCGTTTGTGCTTCATCATTTTGATATGCTGCGCGGCCACCCTCATAATAAACGGTTCCTGTTCTATCAAGTCCAGTGTAATAATCAACGGACCATTCCAAATCAGGTTTAACCGGTTTAGCTTTGTTCATCAAAAATTCTTGGATCATTTAGCATCACCTTCTAAAGTTCTGTCACGGATGCGTTCGTTCATGCTGTTATAATCCGCTTCTGTAGCGTTAATAGCATTCTGCATGAACTTTCTGCCCGGCTTATATCCACGCCAACGGGCCTTGGTTAGCGTTCTTCTACCCCGTCCATTCAGATAGTAACGCGGATATTTCGCGCCATTATCATATTTGGTGTGTGTACCAGGACGATAAGGTTCTTCATGTCGGCGCCATGCATAAACAGAACTAGAACCACCTTCAACCACAACTTCTTGTCCGACACGTTTTGCTTCATCAAATGAAATAGAATCTTCTAAATCCCCTTCATCATGATGAACCAGCGCTTTAGCGCCTTCTTCTACAAGCTTGCCGTACATAGTCATTTCCTCAATTGCGATTGTTTCAAAGGTTTCCGGCATTTCTTCAAATAGTTGTTCCAGCTCTTTCATGCCTTGAAATTCAACATCAATATGATCTCTTTTTGCCAACGTAAGCGGTCCTAAAATAAACTTTTTTGCCGGAATAATTAAGTGTCTCTTCTAACACTGTTACATCACCCCTGACCACTTCACCAAACCGGCCTAACCATTCGATTTCAGAACCGTATTCAATTCGCGTTTCAGGCGGCAAAGTAACTTTAAGTGTAGATGTAAACTTGCTTCCATCCGTTTCTTTTACAGAAGAAGCAAATTTAGTTCCATCAGATAATTGAAATACTTCTGATGTGTATTGCACACGGGCTTTAGAAGTTTCTTTAGAGAACGCGGGCTTTCCGTATTTATCTTTTTCACTGGTAGGCGTATAGACTGTTACTTTGTCTTTCATTGGCGGTGCTGGCATATCATATTAACCTCGCTGTTCTTGCGCCGCTAGGCTTGATTTCCTTTTCTTGCTCCCGCGTAATGATTTCAACTACATCCGGTGAAATTTGTTGCGTTAGATCATACGAGAAAGAGATACCTTCCACGTTCATGCTTTTCACGCCTTGACGTTTGAACATCGCGTGTTCTTCCTCTTCACCTTCAATCATGTAGACTGTTTGTAGGCCGATGACTTTAGGTGTAAGATACTTTTCATCATAGAAGCTGGTAAGCTTGTCATAAGCGGTAAATACAAGCTTCTCCTTATCTTCCATAGATTTTTCCGTGTACACATCCGTGTACTTTATAGATTCCAGATAGGCGTTGACTAATTCAAATTCATAGCCATTCATAAAGCTTCACCTACTCTTCTTTAACAGCTTTTAGAAGTTCATCCTTCTTCATATCGTTATAGCCTTCAACGCCTTTTTCAGCGGCTATTTCCTTTAATTCAGGAACCGTTTTTTCTGCAAGAATACTCTCTTCTGTTGGCCCCACTTTATCACCAAGATTCTTTGCTTGGTCCTCAGTTAATTCAATTTCTGTACCTGGACCAACTACTTTATCTTTATAAACTAAATAGGCTTGCGCTTTATATTGTGGCATTCCATTCACCCTTTCTTTTTAAAATAAAAAAGACAAAGCAATTCGCCTTGTCTTAGAGCTTCTTCACATATCCGATTGACTCAAAATAATCTGCTGATTTTTCATCAATCTCAAGCGTTTCACCTTTCACTTTTCCGTCAATTTCAGCATCTAACACTTCAACTTCTACTTTTTTATTTTCCTCTTTTTTAGCAGCTGGCATGTTGACCACTCCTTTTCATTTAGTCTTTATTTATTAAGGTGTATAAACATCAAGGTGACGAATTAAGAAAGGATTCTCTAGTGTTGGGAACCCTGCACCATATGTTTCAATTACTGAGCGAATAGGACGCGTTAAATCCTCATTGTTCAGGTAAATGCCCGGTTGAAAATCGTTTTCCAATGTTGGACCTAATAGATATTTACCTGCACCCTCTGAAATCATGACAATGCGGTTTACAGGCATGAATTCACGTACAATAGTTTGATTTGTTGCATTGTCTTTATAAGTCATTTTACGCTCAGAAACAACGCGTAGCGGCGGTAATTCGTAGCTGTTTAATAGTTCGCTTACTTCCGCTTGATTCACACGTGTTGAACCAGCTGGACGCCCTACTTCCGCAATGATCTTTGAGTTAGTTAGAATCTTAGCGTTAAGTTCACGGGATACTAACAGTTCATCCGGTGTTTTACCGCTGTTTGCATCTGCATAAGCTTGAACTTGAGCTAATAAGAAACCGATAATATCAAAATCAGCTTTGTTGAAATCATTACCTGCAGTTAATCCTACTTTGTTTTCTGCGGGGATACCGAAATCAAAGTTGATTTTCACGTTGTTCCCGCTATACGCTAATGTACCTTTCATAAGCGCTTCTAATTTCGCTAATTGAATAAGGCGTAGTGTACCGTTCACAATATCAATGTTTCGAACAACAACCTTATCAATCATTGCAGCTTCTTCACGGTCATTACGTGCTTCATTAATTGCTACTAACTCTTCATACGTAACGATATCTTGTAAACCGAACTGAGCGATTTCACCCATACGATCAGCTACAGCGTTACGATCTACAACCGGCGGTTCTGAACCCATACCGATATATCCGGCCATAAAGTTATTTGTTTTTACAATGTCATAAGCAAATTGACGGTTAAACGTTTCTTCTGTAGGCATGTAAGCGTCCGCTAATGTAAGTGGTGCATTAGCAACCGTTTCATCTACTAGCCCACGTAATGCAGGCTTTTGGAATTGTTTTAAATGTGTAATACCAGCCATTTTATAATTTCCTCCTTGTTTTTAGGCATAATAAAAGCGCTCCCTGTTTAGGTAAGCGCCTAATTAAATGTGTTTAACGTATCGAATAAGCGGACGCGTTGCCGTTTTAAATGTTTCTGTTACTGTAGAAGGTAATTTAGCATCATAGACAGAAGCACGAATAAGAACTTCTCCTACAATCACATCATTCTTACCATCACAATCTACATCAACATTCAGTAAAGCGAATTCATCAAATCCTGTTGGAAGCGTACCAGCTGTAGCTTCTTTGTATACTTCAAATTTACCTGATGTTGTGTTACGTGCAATAGGTGTTCCAACAGGTAAATATTTCGCTCCAATTTTAGCAGCGTCTAAAGTTGCGCCACCTTCAATGTATTGCATATGAACAGAAGCTAAAATGTTTGTACCGCCTTTGAACGGTGTACGTTCAGATTTTAAATTGTACGGCATTTGTTAGTCCTCCTTTTTATTTCGGTTACGTTTTGCCATTACACGTTGATAGCTTGCAACACCAACATCATAACCGTCTTTTTCTTTTGGCTTGGTGTTTCCTTTTTGAGTAGAACCAGCGGAATAAAAACCCTTTTTCTTTGCTGTCCTTTGGTCTTCCTCTTCATCTGATTCTTCTTGAGCTTTAAGGTATTGCGGGAACTCTTCCTGTAACTCTTCAAATAGTTCATCCAAGTTTTCCGGCTCTCCATCTTCATCAAGCTCAATATCATCAACATTAATTAAACGAGCAAGCAATTTTGGATCAACGCCATTATCAATAGCAAATTCCTTTACTGTTGCACGTTTTTCTCTACGTTCAGCACGTAGGAGCTTTTCCTCTTTGGCTTTCAATTCTGATTTCAATTCATCTGCATCATCATGATCTTCTTTATCAGAACCTTTGCCTTTGTCTTTACCTTTTTCAGCCATTTCTTTGAGTCGGCGATACTCTTCAACGTCCACATTTTCGAATTTCTTCATACGTTTTCCAAGCTGCGTTTTCAGCAATTCTTGATATTGCTTCTTCAATGCAGGGTCTTTCAACATTTCCGCTAAGTTAGGCGTATCATCTTGGTCGTCGTCAGAATCCTGATCGTCGCCTTCATCACCTTCACCAGCGAAATATTGAATATCTAAACGTACAAGCGGTTCGAATGAACGTTGAAATAAAGGTTTTGCAAACATATTAAATCCTCCCACTGCGTAAGGTGCAGGAACCATGTACTCATGTAGCTTTTTATGTCATCAACGATGGTTTGGACAAGAAAAAAGCACCCTGTTAAGGACGCTTAAAGTAATAACTCTATTTGTGTGTCGGTTTTTTCTTTGTCATCAAACTCACCCGCTAAGTAACGAGCTTTAAACTCTGATAAATCATAAGGTGTTACATCGTAACCATAAATATGGTGAAATAATTTATGAATATCTTCTCTTAATGGAACGCCAATTATATCCTCATGATATTCCCTTAACCTTTCAACTATAGCGTTCAGTTCTTCTTCTTTATATTTAGCGACTTTATTAAGGAAAGGTAAATTTAGTTCTCCAAGAACTTTATTCCTCACTACATGAAAAGGTGTAGAGTGATGAATCTGTAAATTAATAGAATCTCCAGTAACAAAGCATCTCGATTCTTTTGTAGGTTTATACTTACCTATCCATTGTCTAAGTCTAGCTCTTAAATGCTGATTTAATTCACTAACTCCACCTCTCCATTGATGGTGGTTCTCTCCTCGGTGGATATCATGACCGCAATGAGGGCAACCTTTGCCTAGTTTTAAATTTCCTCTAGTTATCGATGAAGTAAATTGAGGATGTTTCGGACATCTGTATTTAAGTTTATAACTGGATGGTTTATATTCTGTTTCCAACAATTCATATCCTCGTTTATCAAATTCCTCTTTAATAGCTTCAAATGTCGAAAACACTCTAACGCAATGCACACATCTTGTTCCGTTCCTTAAAGCGTTCAATTTTATATAGCTTACATATTCAGGATGATAATTACATCTATATTTTAACTTTTGTTGAGCGTTCTTATAATCCGTTTCTAATAATGTGTAATTCAGCTCTCCGAAAATTCTTTTAACTTCCTCAAAAGAGAATCTTTTCACTGAACTTTTTCTTTCGTTTTCACATAAACTACATCCTGTTTTCTTATGCCTTACATTTCCATAATATTTTTCTTGTACAACATCATGGTGCTTCGGACATTTACATTTCATTTTCTGTCCCGTATTCCTGTATTCGGTTTCTAACAGTATGAGCCCGACCGCTTCGAAATCTTTTTTTACTTGAGAAAAATCAACTTTTTTATTTTTGGAACAAATGTTACATTTACTACCTCTTATCAAAGAAGCTAAAGTGATTTCCGATTCCACATCTGGATGTTCAGGACAGATAAACTTCATCTTTGTAACGTTGTTTTTATATTCAGTTTCCAGTAGTTCATAACCTCGTTCGGTGAATATCTTTTTAACCTCTTCATAACCGTATCTAACACCAGGTCTAGTCATTTTTCACATCCCCTTTATACAATACTTTATCATATTTATATTGTATCATAAAAATTACGTATTGTATATGCAATACCTGTTGTGATATTCTTTGATTAAGGAGATGATTTTATGAAAAAACGTATAACTTTTACTTTTGATAAAGAGACGATAAATGAATTAAAAGAAGTATCTGAACAAACGATGATTCCTCAAGCACGTTTAGTCGAACAAGCGTTAAAGAAGATAATTAAAGAACACAAAGAAAAGGAGTCGTAAGACTTCTTTTTTATTGTGCTTTTATTTCTTTATTTGCTTGTCTGTATTTCTGTTGCAACAACTTCCATGACTTGCCGTTTGTTCGTTTAATCCTCCTGAACGCACCTATGGTTTTTGGAAAGCCTTCACCCTTCAACAAAGAACGGTACTTTTCATATAGTTTAAACTCATCGTTTGCCTTCCTTCTAATATCCTGTTCCTTTTTGTAGGCTCTTTGTTGACTGTTAGAACGAATATCTTCTTTAGGTTTCCAGGTCTTCCATTTATCCTTTTCCTTTTGAATCTCTTCTTTTGTTTTAAAAGCAATTACAAAAGGAATTATGGTGTGTCTGCAGTTAGGATGAAAAGGAGGTAATTGAACCCCGCCATCATTGATTGATTTAAAACCAGGATTATCACCGGTTAAGCTAATAACCATTCCTTGAAACCCTGCGCACACATGGCACGTTGGAGCGTGTTGACTTACTTTCACAAGGGTAACACCGCTTTCTATATAACGGTTAGCAGCTCCTTGTGTATTAGCTTCACGCATTTTAGTTCTTACTACAGTTCCAGCGTACTTATCAACCCTTAACCTTCTGCGCTTACCTTTTTTATCAGGTGCAGTTAAAAAAGCGGTTAGTCCTTCTTCCTGGAATGCTTTTGCTAGTCTCTTTCTTACAACCCTGTTGTGATTACCAAGAATTAAACCATCTGCAATTTCTTTCTTAACCTTCTTTAACACCTTATTAATAGTGGTTCTAGTGCTTTTCTTAGCGGTCCTTATAGCTGCTTTTAAATCTGTTAGTGTATCACTAACAATCTTTTTAACTGCAGCAATGTGTATTTTTCGTTGGAACCCTTTTGCAATGAAACCTCTTTTAGTCATCGCATAAGCACCATCTGTTTTAGTACCCGCTTTTTCTAATGATGCACTTGCTTCATCTACAGCTAGATAATACGCCTTCTCAAGCTCTTTTGGCATCACTTCACTTGCTTTGATACCTAAACCATCTAAAGCTTTTAAAATAGCTGAAATAAGCGCCTGAGCGTTTTTATCTTCACTTAAATTAGAAGCGGAACCAATTTTATTTAATATCTGTTGGATGACATCAGCAAAGTATTCTATAAGCTGATTTGAATTCATTCTTCATCATCTTCAACTTCAATCGGATCACCGTTTATATCGCGGTTATCATCAAGATTATCACCATTTTGGCCGCCGTTCTGAATAGTTACGCTATCTACGGTTTCCCGCTCCATTTCAATGCGCTCTATTTCTTCTTGAATCCATTCTTCTGATGCAGTAGGGTTTGTTTTTCTTACGAATGTTTCAAGTGACATACCGCCGCCTTCAAATGCTGGTAAGTTCTCAGTGATTAGATCCGTTCTTGTTACAGGAACCATACTATTTAAAGCAATATCCGGTTCTTCAATCTGCACCGCTTTATCATCCTGGTTCAATAACCATAAGCAGCTACGGATTAATTGTTTAAGAAAATAGATGTATTCTTGCTGAATCTGTTCAGCTTTTACGATGGATACGAATAGATCATAGAATTTGGCTACACCGCTAACAGCTCCATTTGATGAAGAATCAGCGTAAAAATCCAACGCCTTTTCTGATGTACGTGTTTCCATCAGCATAGTTTTCATGAGGTCCTTGGCCCACTCTAAACCACCGATATTTTTAACATCTACTTGGATAACTTCCATTGCATGCCCGTTTTCATCAAACGTAGTAATTTCTAAATCTCTATGGTCAATGCGACCATTACCTACACCATACCTTTCTTCTGATTTAGACATTAGATCATCAAACACCGATTGACTAATAGCAATGCGCGGTTTTGAATTTCGTTCGTACACAATCCCGGTGTTGGTTAATCTCCAATTTATCTCTTCCTGCTTTCCAAACAGATTACGTAAATCAGAAACACCTAAAGGATTCATGAATGTTTTATTATTCGGCCAATAGCTAATGAACATCTGAGAACGTCCAGGAAAAGTATTTTTTAACTGGTCCTTCTTCAATATCTCTTTAGCGGTTGCATCATCAAGCCTTGTCATTCTTGTACCTTCTAACAAAAACAACATGTCTTCTACTTCTAAGTTTCCTTTATTTTGGCGTTCCCTGTATACGTGGATATAATCCGTTTCATTTATGGTGCGTTTATAGGCTAAATCAGCACCTAAACCATCTTCATGAGGAAAATATACATCCCTTGATTTGAATTCAATCCTAATGCCATTTTCATCATTCCAAGGCACACCAACCAATCCACCATCAACTTGATGCTGAACAATGTTGCTCCAATGTTCTAACTGCAGCTTACTATTTGTTTCAATCTGTTCTAACACTTCATTCTGCAGATCATCAATTTCACTTGAATCACCGGATGTTGGACCGTCAATAAATTCATCTGTTTCTTCATTGGCCGCTTCACTATCTTCTTTATCACTTGGAATAGAAGAAGTTATTTTTCCAATAGAGCGGGCAACTAGCATAGCGGGAACTTCTGCAATGAGTTTACAAAGGTTTGCGATGATATAAGGTGTTTGAACGTTCTTTGCTTTCACTGGTCCATTGTAATAGCGGTCTGTAATCTCACCGTTTTCTATAAGGTCTTTTGCTCTAGGGAACAATTCAGCATGGTTGCCTTCATATAAGTCACGATGCAAAAAGATATCACCGTGTTTTTCTGTTATCGTTTTATCATCCCAATTCTTCCATTCAATTGTCATCTGTTCACCTACTCCCATTCAAAATAATGTATAGATCATTCAATTTTAGTTAACATAATAATTCTTACAGGAACCAATCAACGACAAAGAACCTCACAACAGCAACGTTTGTGAAGCTTCTAAAAACACCCCTTTATACACGGTTTTATACATCGTTGATTTAACAACGTTTATTCTTCGGCTTTTTTAATTATTTCCCGGATATCCTGTATATTCTGATTAAGAAATTCACCGTCCACTTGGAACTTTAAAACACCACGTTCAACTTCATCTTTGAGGTCTTCTTGTGTGTAGAAGCTTATGATTTTCGTATGGCCTGAGTAACCGCCCTTTTCAGACTGCAGCATTTCATAAACTACAAAAGCATCTGCTTCTTCTCTCAATAGAGCTTCACGTGCTGCGCTTTCATTATCTGCTCTTTCAATCACTCTTCCATCGCTTGCTAATAAATCAACTACACGTATTCGTTTTAAACTCATGCGTTTCTCTCCTTTTACCAAGCGCTTGAGCTACTTGAACCAGCGCGCTTTTTAAATACGATTGTATTAACAAAATAGCGGTCTGAATCTAGGTGATGGTCATTCTTTTTAATTGGCTTTTCTTCGCCCCTATCCGCTGCTTTTTCATCCCAAATGTAAGAAGCAAATTCACGGAACGTTTCTTTGCAACAGTCATTGTAATAAATGAGCTTACGCTTCAACGCGCTTGCTACGTTGCGTATACCGTCCGCTACATCATTGATAGCTTTGATAACTCTAAAACCATCCTTCTTTAACTGAGCAATGAAACTAGCAGCTGATGGATCTACAATAGCCCCTCTTATCCGGATACCTTCCACAAAGGCTTTTAAGTCCTCACTGTATTCTGCATCTGTACGTTGTTTAGACTCTTTACGGCCTTCATAATGGTATTCTTTGACCTTATACCATTTATTCTTTAACTTGCCCCACAAACCGAAAACAGTAGGGTTTTGTGTACCATAGTCAATTGCTACATAGTATTCAGTGTAAGGTCTGTCTTCCGTATCTACTACGTTATCATCATGGTTGAACATATCGTAAATAACGCCTTCTGCAAGGACCCACAAACCAAGCACATAACGTTTATAGAAGATACCTGAATACATACGTTTATAACGCTCTTTAACACGCTCAGATAGCGATAAATTATCATCCATTGTAAAATGCAAATGCACCATACGTTTTTCTGTTAATTGATCTAAGTATTCAAGCTTAAACCAATGATAAGGACCAGCTGGATTGCAGTTGAACCACATCTTTGCACCTTCTACAGAACAGCGCGCGGTTGCTTGGTTAACAAATGATTGTGGCATAAGCGCAACTTCATCAAAGAACATGCCCGCTAATGTGATACCTTGGATTAAATCTTGTGAACTTTCATCTTTCCCACCGAAAACGTAAAAGTAATTGACTTTGCCTTGAAAGCTAATTGTTAAATAGTTATCAGCGCGATGATCTTTTACTTTGTATCCACGCGTTTTTAACATACGCTTGAGCGGGTTTAATACGTTACGCCGCAAAGCTCCAATAGTTTTTCCGGCCATCCCTACATTTTCTTCATTGAAAGTTTCCATAGCCCACATAACATAAGAAAGAGACATTACAACCGTTTTACCAGCACGAACAGAACCATCACAAATAATTCCGTCATTGTCTTTCACATGTGAATCTTTTCGCCACCATGTTAAGACCTGCAGCTGCTTAGTTGAAAAAGGTTTGAATTTAAAAGGAGCTGGTTTCTTTTTAATCATCGCCCCACACCTCAGCGGTTTTACCATCTAATGCTTCAATGAATCCATCGCTTTCAAACTCTTCATTATCTCCACCATCTTTAGCGGCTTTTATTTGTGCAAGTTTAAGCTTCTCTTCTTCTATCTCACGTTTGAACTTATCAGGGAACAGATCAAAGTATAAAGACAGTTTTTCCAGAGCTTTCATTTTATCCGCTAACTTAACAGATATACCATCACGGCCCTGTTTAACTTCTGATATCAATGTACCATCAATTTTACTTGATTCATTGAATTCAACGTAGTTAACCATCCTAGTTATTACGTTACCATCTTCATCTTTTATTGGACCGAACGCGCCCATCACTTCCACTTCTTTTTGTCCAAACGTTAGATAATCAGTTACATCAGCAAAGGCGATTTTTACCCACTTCTGCAACACATCCATTGCGTCAATGAATATTCCTTGTGTCATGTCCTGTTTGATGCGCTTGATTTCCTTTGAAACCTTAGCATGTCTTAACAACCTGCTACCTTCTACATGAGCGCTTTCAGGTGCATAACCGGCCTTTATTGCTGACTGAGTAGCATTGAAGCTCTTAACGTAGTACAAACAAAAAAGCCTTTGTCTATCGGTTAATTCATCCGATTCCACAATGGCTTCTATTGCATCATCACGTATTAGATTAGTGGTTGCATCCTTTTTCTTTTTGGTTGCAACCTTCTTTGGTTTGGTTGCATCCTTTTTAGTTGCACGTTGCCACTTCTCGCGGCTCTTTCTACTCTTCAATGTTCCTAGCTTAATATCATGTTTAGCTGCTAATACTGAAAGTGTGATATCACTGGTTTCAAACTCTTTACGTATTGCATCCCAATTCATTATGTCATCACTTCCTCACTCCATTCATTTTAGGCTTGTATATGTATTTAATTATTTTTATCCGGGTATCTTTCCGCGAATTGTTTTAATGTTAACCACTCTATCTTAACTACACTCCACATAGGAACTGTAAAATCACCATCATTAATCAATAAGCCTTGCATACTTTGATTTGCTGCTCTAATTATATTCGCAATTCCATCAGAAGCTTTAGCACTCATTACAAATTCTTCTCCACCTACTAAATGTAATATTCCTCTTATACCTGCCACATTGTTCACTCCTTTATGTTTATTCTCTCTCTACCAGGCAGGAAAGAAGGAATGGACGTCTACACCCCTTTTTGCGCGCTTTCAGTTTCCTACCTGATAGGCAAAGAATAAACCGCTCTTTATAAACGGTTCATCTTTCCTAAATACTCTTCTTTTGTCATTGGCTTTCCAAATGGTGTATATTCAATCTCAGCTCCATAAGCTTTCATGAAAGCCCGCTTTGTTATTTCTTCATTCGTTCCATCTTCTACTTGTACCGTTTTAGAAGAACCATTTATATCAATCGTTACTGTTTTCATGTTAATCTCTCCTATCATAAAAGGATTGTATGTAATTCAAGGTGCTTTCTAAATCTTCACCAGCGGTTGTTTCTTGCATATAGACAGTTGTTTTTAATTTATCATCACGTATTCTTGTAACAGCTATATCTAAATCAAAACCTGCAGCTTTCAAACGGTCAGTTATTTTTTCTTTTACTTTTTCCGGTGTGCTGAATAGACTTAATTCTGCTAAATCATAATCATTTAATTCAACCATTCTCATTTGATTCACTCCTTATAGCCGTATTCAGATTTACACACAAAAAAAGGACACTGAATAATCAGCGCCCTTTTCTTGATATTATGTTTTTAAATTACTCCCGGTCTACGTCCTCTACCTGGTTGATGTAGAATGTCGCCACCTCTAGGAATGTCTTCTAAAACTTTTCCACCTCTAGGATCTGAATAACCTCTTCCCGGATCAGCAGAAGGATTTCCACCTCTAGGATCTGTATAGCTTCTTCCTGGTTGTTCCATGTTTATCACCCCTTGTCTTTTATTCCTATAGTTATTTCGACAAAAGGGGATGCATTCCTTTATTTTCCTTCTCTTTCACATGAGAGAGGACGCGAACAAAAAACAACTGTATGTTTATTTAATGGCTTACCCCACCGACACATATAACATTTATGTTGTTTAAATGCTTCTTCACGTTTCCTATCCTCATTCTCTTCAAATTGTCTTTTGTTCATGTCCTCACCTCGCTGGTTTCCCGTATATTGGGATGTGTACCTGTATTTGTTTCTTAATTACCTCATGAATTTATTAGAAACTAAAAACGCCTATCCAATTGGATAAGCGCTTGTTAGTAGCTGATTGAAAAACTCTTTCGTTTAAAAGGCAAAAGTTAAGTAAAGCTTCCGTACTATAATGACCTGGAATGAATAGCCCTCGCTCTATTCACTTACAGGAATTTAGCCGGTATAAGGTTTTTCCGTGCCTTATACCTAACTTAAAGCAGGTTGACGTTCAGCACTTGTTTACTGCTGTCACTGCTTCTCCCACATTATAACTTGAATTATTTATTGATTTCAGCTTTTGGTCTAATTGGATTTTTTGGGCTTTTTGAGCAATCGTGGAAATTATGGATTCTTTGGATACTCTTATAGTTTTACGCGTCTTTTTCATATGTTCAGCGATTTGTGTATAAGTCATCCCTTCCAACATAAGATCATAAATTGTTTGTTCTTTTTCGTCCTCTATATCATCAGTAGCAGCATCTAAGAAGTGAACAATTTCTAAATAACGATAATAACGCTTTTCCCTACGGTCCAATTGATTCAATTCTGCTTGACTGATACCTGCACTTCCTTTAGGTAAAGTTGATTCAATACCGTATGTTGCTGTTAGCTTTTGAATTATAGGACTTACTTTGTTTAGCATTTTATTTAATCGTTTAATTTCATCCAACATAAAACCATAATCACGAATCCACTCTTCAATTTGCCATTCAGTTAATTGTTGAGTCATCCCGCTTCCTCCTACCTCATTCTGCTTGAGCCATCTTCCACATCAATCTTTACTTTATATTTCAATGCATTTATTTCTTCTTTCGTGCTGTCAAAAGCATTTCTCCAACGTTGCATATTCCCATAAGCCTTTGCTTCTTGCTTCCTTAACTCACGAACTGCTATTTCGGCATGAGCCTTCTTGTTCTTTTCTGCTGCTAGTTCAGCTTCTGCATAGACATATTTCCGTTCAGCATAAATGCTTTTGTATTCTTCTGAAAATGTAGCAGCTAACTTACCGATAAACACCAGCATCCGTGATAAGATTTCAATTCGTTGGACTTTCATCTCAACAGGTGTGCTTTCTAATCGCTTTTGATACTTCTTTATTTCTTCAAGGTGTTCAGCTACCCAATCTCTTTCAGTCATTTCTTTACCTTCAATCCAAAAAACCAACTTGTATCAATCTTTTTCATTTCGATAAAGTGGCTATACGTTATAGCACGAAAAGTATTTAAAAATGGTGTGACTACACAAAATAAATCCCACATACCAGGAACTTCACATCTCAATTCACAACATCTTTTTGTAGCAATCCAAGCTGCTACTGCCGAAATTAGATAAAACACGCTTAATATTACAACAGCTGCAATGATGTCATTTGTCATTTTTTCACCTTCTCGTCCAAAACCCTTAACACCTCGTTAATTAAAAAGTAAATAGCCAAACAAGCGGAATACACAGCGTAAATCATATCTTTGTCCATAACTACAACTAGTAAACTCGTAATCAAACACAACCAACTTAATCCAAAACTAACTAATTTCATCACTTAGCCACCTTCTTTTCTTCCTTCTTGAACTTCTTATATTCCTCTATCGTCACCCATCCACCAAACTTCTTCACATATTTCACAACCTTGAGTGATAACTCTGGATACTTTTTCTCAAACAACTTTCTCTTAATCTTAAAATCTGTTGTTTCCATGCCCTTTACGTCCACTACTTCACTGCGGCCGTCTTCGTATTGAACCGCAAAATCTGCTACATATTCAATTTTCCTAAATAGGATACCGTTCTTTCTAAATGATTCCTGTAGTAAGTATCTAGGTTGAGGAATAATTGCTGTTACAACCCCTTTTTGCATGAGATCTGATAAGTATGTGTAATATCTCGCTTCTGCTTGGCTATCGAATACTAGACCGTCTATTTCAATTTTCTTATTTTTGTATTTACTCACGTTCTCTCTCCCTTATAGCAGGTACACCATACGATGTACCCTGTCTTTATTTTGTATCTACACGTTTAATGCTTGCTTCTTTGCTAAAGCCGTTCTTATATCGCTTGGATAACTTACTGATATTAGCGGTTGCAACTTCTTCTAATGTGAATCCTCCTAGTTGAGCTAACATTGACAGATACCAGAGTAGATCCCCGCATTCTTTCAAATAACTATCCTTGTCCAACTCATGTCCATGGAATACGTGCTTCTTAATCATGTCAATTAACTCTCCGCATTCGCCTGCTGCACCAAGACCATAGTTTGCTAATCTCATATTCAAAGGCTCTTTATCGTTATCTGTACGACTTGCTAATTCTTGATACTGATTTAATCCAAACACTTTCATTTCCCCTTGTCCCTTTGTCATCATTTCTGTAATTTCACCTACTAAATGGCTTGTGTTCATCATTTTATTTCCTCCCCCTTTAGTTGATCCATTGGAAAACCACGTTTTATAAAGTCTTTAAACTCCCCTAACTTATCTCTGTAGCACAACTCACCGTACATGGTACACATATCTTCTTGTGTTAATTCCGTTTCAAAATAGGCATTCACACGCTTTAACAGACGTTTCGCATCCTTATCTTCTAGACCTTTGCCGATAGGACGACACAGAACAAATACAGACCACGCTTCAATATCCGCTAAATCTTTGCATTCACTAAGTGGTAAATAAATATTTGTTTTATGATCGATAATCATTTCACCGAATCTATTAACATAATCTACACTGAATTTTTTCATAAACTGAAACACTTCGTTAAAATCTAACGTTTTTTGCATGCCATATCCCCTTTAAATTAATTTGTTTATCAACTTCACCCATCCGAAAAAGCTAATCCATAAAGGAAGGGAGAAGAGAGTGCCGAATAGCAACCCTCTAATCATCATTTTTAGCTCTTTTCTCAATCACGAACACAATAATCAACACCGCTATTAAGAACGTTGTAACTCCTGCGCCACCGAAAATGAATATATGCGTTAACTTTTTAATAAGCTTGTACACAATGACTGTTCCAAACAGTAGGACTAGGCATAGAAAAGCTTGGAGCATACTTATTAGCAATGTCATGCAATCACCTCATTTAATTGGTTCTTGATCTTCGCCACACTGTTTACATTTGCGTATAATGTACTTGCCCTTTAATCTGAGTGAGAAGCTACCATACCCACAGAAGGAGCATGTGCCAGGTCGTTGTGTAACCTGGACAGTTTCCTCTTCTTCCTTTTGATAAAATTTCTTTAAATCATTCTTCATCAGCACGTCTTTGCAGTTCGGCTGCCGCCTTATATTTATCAGCCAACTCACAAGGCTCATGTAGAGCGATTGTGAGTAGCTGTTCTTGTGTAGCTAACTTGTAATCCATTAATCTTCTACTTCTTCCGTAATGGATACTTCTAAATCAAGATCAGGGTTGTCCACTTCTAATTTATCCGCCATGATTTCTTCTACTTCGCTTACCGGTCTTAATTTGTCGTCATACATAATTTCTGCTTCTTCGCAACCAGCTAATAATCCAACACTTAGAACCGTTAAAATCCCTAAACGTTTTTTCACATCGATTCCCCCTGTTTATTTCGTTTTATTCTCGTAACACGAAAAACATTCTAACCTTATTCATCATCCTTTGTAGCCTTGATAGCCCATTTAATGCATAGTAAACTTATTACTATCAACGCCCACACAGTTATTACATTCTGCCAAATAATCAGTGTTTTCACTCCTTAATTTTAAGTGCTGACATACCAGACCCAATTACAATAGCCAACAAAGCAATGTAGTGAATTAATTTCATATCAACTGTGTATCCAAGTGTAAAAGCACCGCCAAATAGCAATAAAGTTCTTACAAGTGAAAACAAAATCTCATTCATTTTTATCCCTCCTTATTTCGCATTTTCCGTCAATTACCTAACTAATCAAAATGGTAAATCATCATCGCTCAAATCAATCGAATTTCCACTACCTGCAAATGGGTCATTATCCCTCGTATAGCTGTTTTGACCACCTTGTGATGTATTTGTATTACCTCTGCCATTTGAAGGCTTAGAAGGGAAATCGAATCCATCTACCAATACTTCAGTGAAATACTTTTTCTCGCCGTTGCCTTTCTCCCATACGCGATTTTGTAACTTGCCTTTGATACCGAACTTATCACCCTTATTTACATGATTGGCGATGACCTCACCTAGCTTGCCGATCACCACATAGTTGTGGAAGTCTGTTTCATATTCGCCTTGCTGATTTTTATAATCTCTTCTTACTGCAATTGTTCCGTTGCAGATTGGTGTACCACTTTGGTTATATCGAAGTTCCTGTTTAACTAAATTACCTGTAAGAATAATGACGTTCATGTTAATTACCTCTCATCTCTTTTAATTTATTTGCTTTAGCACTCATTATCGGATCTACTGGGCCAAACAGCTTCTTACCTCTAATCCCTTTGCTGTATCGATGTTGGACAGTTCTGTAGTTTAAACCATAATGTCTCGCCCAAGCCTTCAGTGATTTTATTTGACCATCTATTTCAATCGATAGTTGTTTCTTTTGGACTGGCTTTATCAAATCCTCACCACGCAAACCAATTTCGTGATATCTGTGATGAAAAGTGAAATAATTAATGTTATAGTGTCTTGCGTGTTCTGATAATGTTCTTGTTACGCCTTCAACTTCAGTAAAAACATTAATCCGTGTATTGTTAGCTTGTACCTCCCTTGTCTCCCACCTACAATTAGAAGGTTCGTAATTCCCATCATTATTAATTCGATCAATTGATAACTCATCGTTATAACCGTTTTCCATAGACCATTTGTAGAAGTTTTCAAAAACATCCCACTCTTCAGAAATCTCAATCCCTCTTCCACCATAATTTTTAAAAGAAGAATTTTTATGATTCTTGCATCTGTTACGCATGTTTAACCAAATTTCGTATAATCTTGTATCTGTAAGTCCATGCTTTTTAAATGTTTTGCTGGTATTTTCTTTCCTGAGACACCCGCAACTTTTACATTTACCTGAGTTCAAAGAATTTAAAGGCACTAATCTTTCGCCACCACAATCACATTTACACCGCCAACGCGTTCGTTTTCCTTTTTCAGCCACTAAATCTACAGCTATCAATCGCCCAAACCTTTGACCACTTATATCCTTATACGGTTTACCTGGCATTTTATACCTCCTCTGTTCCCCTTTGTGTTCGTAAGCACTTTGTAGTAATGTTTTAAATGGATTAGTTTTGCTTATTTCTGAACAAAGATTAAATAATCAAAGTCTTTCGGCTGCGAATTGTCCACTGTTACGACTTGCAAAACCTCTTGATCGGTGTTCCTCTCCACTTTTACCTTCACATATCGTTTCATATGCTCCCCCTTATTTATTCACCCAATATTTCTCCCTCTCTTTATAACGCTGATAACGCCCTGTCTGCTGTAGTTTAACTAGTTTAGTAGCAATGGTTGTCTGTGTGCGTTCTAACGCCATGCTCATCGACTGTAAGCCGTCATATTCGTGATACTTACATAGATACTCTAAATCTTCTTCACTCCAAGGTGTCCCTTGTTTAAGGTGTATCTCTGGATGGTATAAGATGCGGTAGTTGTCATCTTATTCAACATGCAGATCCTTTAAGCGCCGCATATCAACTCTCCCCTTCCCCGAAAAACTTCTCAAATGATTTATCATCTGTATTTGGTATCAATCCTAATTTGAATAAATCGTATTTATCGCAGAAGTAATGCGGTCCATATAACTCTTCGTGTAACGCTTCTATTTCCTTTCTAAGCGTTTCATTTTGGTGTGGGCTGTAATTACCCCTATGATGCTCTGAACAAAGGAATCTGATGTTTCTCCATCCCCCACGACCCGAATTCCCACGAAATTTTACGTGATGAGCTTCTAAACTAGTTTGGCAACCACATACATAACATTCGTATCCATGCTGTCTAGCTGCTTCGTTGTATTGAGCTGTAGTAATCTTCCCACGTTGTTGCTTCGTTGGTATTTTGCGACCTTTATAGATTTCTTGTTTCAAAGGGTTTGTTTTCTTCGTTTTCTTTGGACGCTTTTTCATATACGACTTTAACTTCTTGTCTACCTTAGTAGGCTTTGGACACGGATTAAATTCATTCAACAACTTTCTCCCTCCCCACTAATTCCTCGAACCACTCACGATCATTGGTTGCTAATGCTAGGTCAATGACATGACGGTAATCCATTTGTGTATCTATCTGTTTTAAGTACCTTTTATGTAAAGTCATCTCGATGTGTAGTGGTACTGCGACGCCTGTAGCGTATTTTAATAATCGGACATTTGCTAAATCATTTGTTTTATCAAAGCTGTGTACGTACGCCATGCATCCATGAATTTTGCGGTTAAAGATACAATGAATCATTACAAGTTCATCAGCTTTCATTTCCCCCAACTCCCTTAAATGTATTGAGCTAATTCTTTTACTGTTGAGCGTATACGATTGCGTAGTTCTTGATTTTGTTTCACTTGTTGTTCCAGCTCGTTTTTGTAGGTTTCAGCAACCTTTGCAATATGTTCCTGTTCTAGTGATTCTGCACCATGCAGACACTCGATGTTTTCAATATCATCTTGCAGCGTCTCTATATCTGCTTTTAATCTCTCATTCTCTCGTTCTAGTTCACTCACACGTTGATTCTTCGCTGTGACTGTTTCCGTTAGCTGATGAATTTTATCCTCTAACTGCTCCACTGTAACTTTCTTTTTATCTAGCTGAACTTTCAACTCACCCATCAACTTTTGATACTCTTGATCGGGTTGCTGATTTTTTTTCGCATCTTGTTTTCCACCGAACCATTTCTTTTTGTGATAAGCCAATGTTGGTTGTTTGATACCAAACTCTCTTGCAATTTCAGTATCAGTTTTTGTTTCAGCCATTAACTGATATGTTTCTTTTGAAAACACTTTCTTTTGCACTTTCGTCATTTTTTGTTTCCCCCTTGATATTTTGTTTAATTTATCTCCTAATGCAAGCAACTGCTTGTTGACCGGACAAGGTGTGCAATGATGCATATTCTTCCGATTACCATAGTTTTTGCAACTCTTGCACTTTCGGTCTATTAAATCATCAATCTTGTTAATGACCGCCAACCGTTGCGGATTCATTTTATTAACCTCATTAACATTTGATTCAATCTATCTAAACTCTCTACACGTTGTTTAAGTTGCTTATTCTCCGTTTCTAGCTGTTTAATGTACTTGTCATGAGCCTTTATATTTCCTTGAGCATAAATGTCATATTGAGCAATCTCTGACATTCTGAGTATGTCTTGTGGTTTCATGTCAACCGCTCCTTTGGTTGAATTTTTCCTTTTATTGCACGATCTATAATTAAAATGGCTACGTCATCTATATTTCGTTTAAAGTGCTTGGCTATCTGTTTGACTGTCAATCCGTTAGTGTACAAGCGGTCTACCTCTTCCACATCTTCTTCGTACCAGTCAAGACTGATTCCGTGTGAGTCGCAATCGTCTAAGGCGTAGTAGACTTTCCCTTTATTCTCTACGCCTTTGATTCCGTTGAAGTGTTTACGCTTGTTTAAATACTTCTGTTCAATCCTGGTGATAACAGCATCCTCAATCCTCACTACTGTTGTCATATCCCATTCTCCCTTTCAAAATATTCAATTCGTGCATCCAATTCCATTAATTGTTGTTCTAACCTGTCCAAACCGGACATATCATGAGAGCAAGAGCAATTTTCTACGACGATCATTCCGGGAGCAGGAGAGTTAGCCACTCTCCCTAACCCGTTACAAGTGTTACACATTGTCTTTAACCTTCATTTCACGCTTAATTTGTTCCATTAAGTTATCTCTGATGATTTTATCCGCTTCTTCATAAGAACGATTTGTTTGTCTTGCAAAATCACTAACCATTGCATGTAAATAACCTAGAAAGAACCATTGTTTTTGTTCTTCTGTTTCAGGTTGAATCTTCGTCATTTCTCCATCCCCCTAAAAAGGTATTTGTTCACAATCAAGACTTTTTCTTCTTAACTACAGGCATTACCGTATGTGGCATTTGAGTTTCATGTGTGAAGAACATCGATTCTTGCACGGCTTTGTCGTACGTCTTATAAACCGCAACTATCTCAGCTTCTTTTCCTGCACCAACACAAACTCCCCAATATTGTTCGTTTTCCATTTGAACACCCCTTTTATTTTTATTAGCAAAAATCGCTCCAACTCATACCAACATCATGCATATGACAAGTTGACGAACAATAGATATAGCTGCATTTCGTGTCTTCCTTTGTTAAATATCTTTTGTCCATATGGTATTTACAACGTGAACAGAAATATTGTTTACCTTTTGTGAATCTCCATCTTTGCTTCTTCATTTCTCCATCCTCCTAGAAAGGTATATTTATCATTCGTTTGGAAACCCTACATAATAGCTTTATTTTTCCGATAATCAGTTGTAAACATATCAATGAATCGTGTTTCTTCGTACATGCGACTGTACGCTCTATCACCTACAACACGCTTCAATTGGTCTTCATCATGGTTTGTCGTCCACACTGTCGGCAAACCTTTTCTATTTTCTACAATGTTTGTCCATGTAGTAATGGCCCAACTTGCTTCTTGATCCAATTTGACTGCTTCTGCACCTACATCATCAATGAAGAGTACGTCTAGAGTCTTCATTTCTCCGTATAAGCGTTTTTGCAAAACTTCCGTATCAGGTTTACCAAATGTTGATTTAAACTTATGAAAGAGCGAATGAGCTGTTACAAAACCTACCTTTAAGCCTCTGTGTTTCAATGTTCTTGCTGCTGCTTTGGTTAAGTGCGTTTTCCCTGTTCCTGTTGAACCTTGAACGAGCAAATTTGTTTCATCCTTTAATGAGTTTTGGCAAATAGCTTGTACATAGTTTCTTATCTTGTCCCTCGCTTCTAATTGGACGCTGTTACTAACTTCATAATTTTTAAATCCGAACTTCTCATCATCTGTTGCTTCATACCAATTAGTAATGAGGTGATTCAACCGTTTTTCTTCTGCATGATCCGTTGCGATTTTTGATAATTCTTTGTTTCCACATTTCAAACATTTCTTCCAAGCAGGTATTACGAGTTTTTCGCCCTTATACAAGAAGGAATAACACCAAAAATCTTCTGCTTCACATACTGGACATTGACCTGGAATAACATCTACTTCCGTTGCTTCTGCATAAGCAGGAAATTGATATTTAAAGTTACGCTTCATAAGGGGCAACATCATCTTTTCATCAAATGGCTTTTCCATTAAAACTCCATCTCCTCTACGGCTTTATTTGAACGTTCTAACGCTTCGTCTGTGAGAGGTTCTAATTTATTTTGGCGTTCTAAGGTTTCTTCACTCGGTTTAAATAAGCTGTTTTGCTTTTGATGTGTTCCGATGTTTACTTTCTTTTCTTTCTCACCTTTAATTTGAGCGATTAAGGTTGTAGCCTTTTCACGTAATTTTGCTGTGCTTAGAATGTTTGATTTCCAAAAGTGATGTTGATGTGACCAAGTAATTAGATAATCGATTTGTTCAACAGTTCGTCCATCTTTCTCACGCATTAAACGAATGTCATTAGCCCACTTTTCAAAATTAGGTTCTCGTACATGGTTGTCTGTTTCTAAAATAAGATTGAATAACTTTTTAGCTAAATCGACGTCGCAAGTTTCATACTTGTGACTACTCTTTTTCTTTTTATTCTTATTCTTATTCTTATTATTCTTTTCTTCTTCTTCCCTATGGTCTATAGGTACCGTATCTTTTTTTTCAGATACCGTATCGATACCGTATCCGTGTTTTTTTAGTTCATCTAAATATTCATCGATGAACCCTTGAAACTTAACGGTTTCTAACTCTTTTTCAATACAAACTTTAACCTTTGGAGAGTTAATAAAATTGTACTTAGCCCAGTTTCGCATCATGATCTCTTTTGTTTTATCGTTGTAAATGATTTTTTCGTAATCAACAAAACGCTGCAGTAATTTATCGACTGTTTCACGGTTATAACCTGTATGCATTTCAATCACTCGTTTAGGCAGCTCATAAATACCACATTGAGTTGTTTTGTTATTAGTCATAAGGTAAAGGTAGAAATACTTTTCTTCGGGTGTTAAATCTAAAACAAAAGCATCATCCCAAAATGTTGTGTGAACTTGTCTATATTTAGCCATTTAAAACGCTCCTTTATGTGGTATAATATGTGTACAATTATTTCTTTTGGATCCGATGCGCCAACATCGGGTTTTTTTATTTGTTTCCTTACTCATAAATTCTCACCGGAAGAACTAACGTAGTAACCATAACTCCATCACTTAAAGTAAATGGGCGCATATCACCAGTGAATCGAATTGTCACTTCAGGTGAATTAAGTTTGAAATGAGCTTCCATAGCGTCTTTCATGTATTCACAATTAAAACGGATACGAGATAAGCTAGATGGTTGTGCGTATGTTTCGAAAGGTAAAGTGAAATCGACTTTTAACGTGTCCACCGAAACAGAAATCCCTTCTTTGTTGAATTGAAGATCAACCGTTTTATTTCTCGAAACCACCTTCATAGCTTTCATGGTTTGCATAATTGATTTAAAAATGTTGAGCCATAAATGAATGTGTTCTTTATTCAAAGTGATTGCTTCGAATGAATTTTCGTTAGCTGTTTCTATAAGCTTTGCAACATCCGGGTAACGGTCACTTTTGGCAACCATTAAATTTTTAGGGTTGATGATATATTCCTGTTCGAACCCATGAATGTTTTCGATTTTTATTAATCGGTGTGAATCAGTTGCTACAACGTCACCGTTTGAAGTGTGTAAAGCGTATTGCAGGATAGGGCGTGTATCACTTTTTGCTACAAACTTTTTCACAACATCCATTGCCACTCCGTATAAATCACCGTGTACAAATTCAATTCCAACACTAGCATGTATTTGTTTAGTCGTTTTTAAGTTATTCATTTGTTTCTCCCCCTTTTAATTAGCAACGCGATTTAACATTTTATCTGCAACTCTTACCGCATCTTCTAACAATCCAATCTCTTCTAAGAAGCGTGGCCGGCTGATATCTTTACCTGTCTTATTAATATGATGTTGGCGTTTAAGCTCTAAGTTCGTTTTATAAGCTGTATTAAACGATTGAACGAACACTTTCCAAGCTGCACCATACTGGATGCCGTCTTGATTTGCTAATTTTCTGACCATTGCATTGAGTCGTTGTCTAAGATCCCCACTGATATTAACGTTATCTAAATTATCGATACGGTGCTTTAACACTTGATTTTCTTGTTCAATCCGATTTTGTTTTTGTTCCAACTGATTCACACGTTGTTCTTGTGCAACCATTTGATTGATTGCACCTTGCAACACTTCAAGCTGCGTCATAGGTTGCTTAGATTTTTTATTAAATTCCTCTTCCACTTCAATGAAGTATCTTCTTGCTACACGACCCATTTCATTGTTCTGAACCATTGCAATTTCTTTAGCTGTCGCTAATTTCAAAATGTATTCTGTTCTAGGTCTTCCACCAAGGCTTTCCCCCAAAATTGGTGAAAAGTCTTCTTCTTCAATGAACCCGTATTTCTCAATACGATCTTTAATCCAAGATGTAAAATCCTTACCAACCATTAATTTTTCATGTAACTCTCGAGCATCTACCACTCGTTCTCCTGTAGAAGTTACATACACCGGTATTAAACCGTCAGCGATGATTTTTAAATCGTTCATTTCCCCAACTCCTTTACGCTTGTACTTTTTCTTTCTTTACAATCAGATCCGTAATTTCACAATTAAGGAACGCACAAAGCTTTTCGAGTGTATCTAAGTTGATTCCATTTGCTTCATTGTCACGCAACCTTTGAAGTGTTGGACGACTGATTTTTGTTTTGACGCTAAGATAATTAAGTGACTTGACTCTTTTCTGCCACATTAGTTCATCCAGCATGATCTTGTAATTGTGGTTGATTTTCACTTCATTTTTCTTTGCCATTATTTACACCTCGCTTTCCTCTGTGGCTTGTACTATGATTGTAACATACCCATTACAGAATTGGAATATACATTTCACAAAATTTCCAAAAAAATTTACAATTCAGGGTATATCCTTTTACAATATTGCATATATCTAAATTAGGCGGTGGGACAAGGTGAAAAAAGTTAGGATAAAGCTCCATGAACTTATGGGTAAGCATAAAATCAGGAGCATTAACCAATTATCAAAAGAAACAGGTATTTCAAGACCTACATTAACTCGCTTATACGATGAAGAAACAAAGCAGTTAGATTTCGGTACAGTAGGTATCTTGTGTGATTTCTTCGGTTGTGACATAGGCGATCTTCTTGTATTAGAAGAATCCGATTCCCAAGAGAGCGAATAACACGCTCTCTATTTATTTGCTGTTTTTCTCGGTTCAGTAGCAGCTCGTTCTAAATCCCAACCCCTGCGGTAGTAACGACCATAAGCTAGTTTAAACGGCACACCATTCGCTTCTGCTAACTCACGTAACCGCTTTGTTTCAGGGAACTCCCTTGATGTACTAGCACTTGTATACCTAGGTGGAGTCGTAATTGCTCGTTCTAAGTCCCAGCCCAATTCCATAGTGCGGGCATATAACATGCGTTTGTGTACACCGTATTCTTTTGCGCGCTCAATATCTTCTTTGCAAAGTACGTGATGCGAATTAACTGGAATGTGGATAGCTTGTTTGATGCTCCACCCTAATTTAAGACGACTGTATAATGCAGCTTCCGAAATGCCATTCGCTTTTGCTTGTAACCGTTGTTCTTTCGTCACTTTCACTTTGCATGCCCCTTCTTTCGCATCTTTTTCATCTTCTTAATGACATTAAGATAATCACGCTTCAACTGATTGTTTTCTTTCAATAAATCATTTATGCGATCTTGATATTGTTTTATCAATAGAAGCTGCTGCTTGTGCATCTTACTTCCCCCAGATTTTTATTTCGCTTTATTCTCGAAGTGCGACACAATCAAATCAATTCTAACTGCTCGAATTTTTTTACTTTTTCAACATTCAACATGGATTCTTTTGCTTTGTTGTAAAATTCTTTTTCAATTTCAAAACCAAAACTGTGGCGGTTTAATTCATACGAAGCCCTTAATGTCGAACCACTACCCGCACATGGATCAATGACAACATCACCTTCATCAGTAAAAATTTGAATCAACTCTTTTAACACATTTACAGGCTTTTGCGTTGGGTGAACTCGTGGATATTCTTTTGCGTTATCTCGTTTCCACTCAAACCAGTTTTTAATCATTCGGCCTTTTGTTTCTTCCGTTTTACCATTTCTAAACTTGGGTAACTTATCACGATATAGGACAACTGCATGCTCTGTCGCTCCTACAATCTTCATATTCGCTTTTAACACTTGAGAACTTGTATTTTTAATAAAAAACAATGGATATGAGTTTTTAAACCCATGTTTTCTTCCATACTCCTCAATCATCGGCATTTGTTGATAGGAACAAAATACAATCATGGCAGGTGCTTGGTTTTTTTCTTTTGGTTCTTTTTTCAATAACTTGCTACAAAAGTGCATATACTCGGCAAGATTGAAATTTTCATCCGTTTTAAAAAACGATTTACCTGCTAGTTTACTTTCACCGTTCTTGTTATCACCATCTATATACCATTGGTTACTTGAAGCGTATGCGTTATTCCCTAAGTTGTAAGGGATATCCGCTATAACTAATTGCGCTCTCGGTATGTTGTATCTTTTAAAGTTTTGAAAATGGTCATGGTAAAGCTCCATTTTAGTTTTATTTGTCATTTCGCTCTCTCCCTTTATGTCGCTTTTTCCGTCAATGACGACGTATTATATTAAAGTCACTCTGTCCGTAAAGTGGACATTTACCCTTAAACTCTTGTATATCCTAAAAACTTGTTTAAATCAGCTTGACTCTTACCTGTTGGTACAACCATTTCAGCAGAAGATTTAACTAACATGTTAATGGCATCTAACTTCTCTTTATCCATAGCCACTAAATGTATTTGTCCATTGATTTCAAGTAAAACAGTTACTTGTGCATGTTCCAGATTAGCTTTCATTCCATCCCCTCCAATTCTTCATGTTCCACCAAGCATCCACACTCACATTTAAGTAGAGGTAACACATAGCAGCTAAGCATTTCAAATTGACAAACTGTACAGAAGAAGCGGTAACTCATCGTCTTACCCACCTTTTAACCCTGCTATAAACCTGCACATAGAAGATAGATGCTCCTAGTAACAACATGATCCATAACCAAAAAGCTAAGATAACGAATTCTCCTAATGTAAGATGTAATTTCATATAAACACCTCCACCTTTCGCATTTTTACACAGTACAAGGTATCATCTGTGGTTTGAGACTCCCACGGCTAAAGCCGCAAGCCCTACACCTTACGGTGTGACGGGTGGGATTCTTGAATGACTAAGCGTTCGCAGTCCATTTCTGTTTTGAACAGCCTTCAAGATGAGGGTGTCTCATCACCCCTCCTAAGACAGTGCATATAGCATCTTAGGCTGATTGACTGTTACCATCAATCACAGGTGCATATCGAATGTTCATAGCACCGACTAAATCACGATGTTTTTCGAATCCGCACTTACATGTATACTTACGGTCTTTTGCTTTGTTTTTCTCAGAGCATTTTGGACATGTTTGACTTGTGTATGCAGGATTTACATATTCAACTCTAATGCCTTCTAAATTCGCTTTATATTCAATGAATTGAGATAGACGATAAAATGACCAGGTGTGCAGATTCTTTTCGTTTTTACGGCTTGTTCTTGCCGTCTGCCTGATATTCGCTAATTGTTCTAAGCGAATGACAGAAATTTTATTTTCTTTTGCAAAATTAACAATTGCACGACTCACTTTATGGTCTTGGTCTTTCATCCAACGTTGTTCCTTATCTTTTGAACTGCGAATGGCATTTAACTTTTTCTTTTTTCCTAGCACTTTGCGTTCAGAACGGAACTTACGCTTCATGTACTTGTTTTGCCTGCCGTTTCCAAAGAAGCGTACCTTTTCATCATCTGTGACGGCAACAGCGGGAACTTTTAAACCTAAATCTACACCCATAACCTTTAGACCTGTCTTTTCAATCGTTGGAATAGTGACGGAAATTTGAGCAATCCATTTCCTCGCTTTCTTTGTGATACGAAGTGTACCTAGTTTATGTTTTAACAAATCAAAATTTCGATTGTCTTTATCAATCAACAAGGCACGAATCGGTGTTTTCTTTGCTTTTCCGTCTATCATGATAGGTATTGAAATATGCGTGAAATCAAACGAATAGTTTTGATTATTCCAAATGCAGACGGGCTTCTTTAAAACAGGAACAGTAGTGAATTTACTTTTCTTTGCTTTCTTGAATACGCTTTTTGCGTCTTTGATTGCCTGATTTTTAACGGCACTTGGCAAAGAAACAGAAATATCTTTACTCGACTTCTTTGTGCTTTTCTTTTCAGCAACCATTTCAGAAACGAGAGTATTGATAGTGGAGATGTACGCTTTACTCATCTCACGCAAAATAGAAGCCTGCTCTTTTGTTGGAATCAATTTAACTTTTACTGTGACTACCTGAGACATGATATTCACCCCCTTGTTTTTTGTTGTTCGACATAACGCTTCATGATAATGTCCACTTGATTCCCTCCTCATATGGCTCAACAGAACCTTGTACAAAGACTTTTATGACAATCCCTTTATCTTCTACTTCACCGACATATAGGCGGTAGAAATGACCGTCTGTAGCTTGTACCACCATGATGTCCTCATCTATCTCGACTAATGTATAGTAGCCATGAAATGCATGTTTGGATAAATCAGATACACCCGATACTTTTAGGATAGAACCAGGAGGAAAATGCTCCCGGTCCCATATCTTTAGTGTTTTAAACATTACTTCACCCCGCTATGCTATATATACAGGCTTGCCGGTCAATTTCATAATTTCTTCTTTGAAAAGGTTTTCATCGCTATTTGTGTCGCTAAGATGTAAGAGATGTATTTGTTCAACTTTGCTCAAATCATTAGCTTTGAAGAATTCTTTTACATTTTCTAAACTAAAATGTGAACGTGCGATTCGTTTTTTCATTACTTGCGGAATCACACCTAATGCTATGTTTGCATCTAAGATAGATGATGAGTAATTACATTCGATCATTATGTGAGTTAGTCCGGGGAACTTATATTTGATGTAATAAGTATCTGTAGCAAAGAGAAGTTTTTCCCCGGCTTGATTCATAATCAGAAAGCCAAATGGTTCAGAAACATCATGCTGCACATCAAAGGCCATAATTTGAAACGTTCCAATTTTAAAAGGTTTCTTAGCTTGTATCGTTTTTATCCGATGATGTTCAACGTTTATCGCGTTCGCTGTACCCTTCGACATAAAGCAGTCGATACCAGCTTTTAAAACATCCTTGATGGATTTAACATGATCACCATGTTCGTGAGAGACTAAACAACCTGCAATTTCAGAAGTTTTAAATTCGGCAGCTTGTTGAATTTGCTTCCAACCTACACCACATTCCAATAACAACTTTGTACGAGAGTCATCAAGCAAGTAAGCGTTTCCCTTGCTTGATGAACCAATTACTTTAATGTCAATCAAAACGGCGCACCGTTTTTCTCAGGTTCTTCTACAAAATCCATTTCGAGAGCAGATTGTTTTTCTTCTGGAACCTTTTTGTTATATTCATCTGCAGCTGGTTCTTCTGTTTGTTTTTCAATTTGCTTTTGTTCGTCCTGGATCTCTTCATAATCCATATCTAGCACTTCACCATTTGCGTTTTCATCGATTTCTTGCTGTACTTCGATTTCTTCATCTTCTTTATTGATGTGTTTCATCATGACGCTTTCATCATCAGAAGAGTTTAAGAACTTCTTGCAAGCACGATTGATGACTGTCTTTTTAGCCATTTCTTGCTTGAATTCATCATGCGTACTTCCTTCTTTTTCTTTGTCTTGGTCTTTGCTCCAAAACTGTGCTTTACTCCAAGCTTGTCTAATTTCTGCGATTGTCATTAACTCGATATACACTTCACCTTCAGGAAGGACAATCGTTGCATAAGCACCTATAATCTTTTCTTTATCGATGTTCTCAAATTGTTGTTTATGTTTAAGGTTAGCGATTCGACCATTAATGATTTCGTAATCAACCGTGTCACCTTCATAAATAACAGCTGCATCAATACTTTTCGCTTTCGCTACACGTTTTGTAACTGCCATTGTTCCGAAGTAAGAACGTTGGAAAGTTAATTGGCTTCCGTAAACAATGAAGTAACCTTGCTTCTTTGCCGGGTTTAACCCTTGAACCACCATGTCCAGTAATGCATTAGCGATACTATCTTTTGTGCAAACTTCTAAAGCTGGGCGTTTATTTCGGTCTTGTGTATTTTGAAGGATTAACCAAGCTGATTTCATTGCATTTTCCGGGCTATAGAAAGCAGGGAAATGTAGTTCACCACTTTCTTGAAACTCTTTTACCTTTGCTGCTACTACATCTACCGTATCTTTTTTAACTAATGCTAATTGATTTGTCATATTATTCTTCCTCCTCGTATGGGTTTGCTTCTAGATATTCAAACTTCACTTGTTTACCTTTGTTTTCAATTAAAAAGTTTTCTAAAAAGCTGGCGATTTCACTAGAAGAGATTAAATCCCTTCCGATGATTGCGTCTTCTGGACACTCTGATAAAGGACGCACTCCGAATATTTGTTTTCCGTTCACTTCTAAAACATCATGTGTGCAATAATCACTGTCTTCCCAACTTTTAACCGTTACTGTTACAACTTTTTTCGACATTTAAACTACCTCGCAATCAACAGTGATTAATGAGTTGTTATCATCTTGCTCTACTCGTAGTTCATCATCTGCACCACTTACAACTAATGAAATGATTTGTGTATCCATATCGATTAATTCTGTAACTGACTCGCTGTTATCGATGAAGATCGGGCAAGCAACTCCAAAGTGTTCAGATAGCGTTGAAATGATGTCTAAACCTACATTGATACGAGCTGCATTGTTTAAACCTCTTGAGTACGGAACGCCTTGATATAACGTTTCGCATGTCTCTTCAAGACCACCATTGATGTTTTGTTTAAATAGTTGGAAACGAGCATATTTGAATTTAGAGTTAATTTTTTCTTCTAATAAAGTAACTTTTGAGCGAATGAACTCTTCTGTTAGGAACAACTGATGTTCAAGTTCTTCAAACTCTTTTGCTAATGTTTTTTCTTCTGCTTCTAGCTCTTCAATACGTTTATTAGAAGCTTCAACTTGATCAAACTTTGCTTTATCACGTTCTAAGTTTCGAATATCTTCTTTAAGATTCATGATCTTCTCACGGACCAAAGTAGCTTCTTCATTGGCATGATCTTTTACACGTTGGATTTCTTCCTGAATAGAAGCTATTTCTGCTTGCTTTGTTTTAAATTCTTCCGTTTCTTCAAATGCTGTAGTGTTGGTTTTTAACTCTCCATACTGAGTTTTCAATTCAGATAAAACACGTTCACTTTCTTTCTTTTCAGCTTCTAAAGAAATTAATTGATTTTTAATAGCTGAAACATCAACTTTCAACTGTTCAACATCTTTAGCAACTAACTTTCCATCATTCATAATTTCCTCTAATTGCTGAGATTTTTCGATGTTAAATTTTTCGATAATTTCTTGCTTTTGATCTTCCGGATATTCTTGACCACACATAGAGCAAGTTGTTTTATGTTCATCAAACGTTTCGTTATCTTTTTTAACCCACTCTTCACGTAAATGTTGAATGTTCTTTTCGGAAGCTTTTAAACGTTCTTCATAAATATTTAAGTCATGTTGCTTCTGTTTGATATCAAAATTGAATTGATTGTTCTTATCTTTTTGAACAGCAACTTTATCTCTTAATGCATTTAACTCACCGTAATTCTTTTCTTTGTATTCGTTTTTCAATTCAATTAAAGAACTTTCAATTTCACGTAATTTCTTTTGTTTCTCAACAACTTCTGTGCCATTTTGAATACGAGAAAGTTCTTCTTCTTGCTGAGTGATAAGCGCTTGAATCTTTTCAATTTCTTCATTAATTGCTGATTCATTTAACTCTGATACATCAACAATAGAACGTCTTACTTCATCAATTCTTACTGGAATACGTGTAAGTTCTTTATTGATTTCAGTACGTTTAGCCGCAATGATTTTGCGATGATCTTCAATGCTTTTGCCGTTTAAAATGTTTTCTAATGAAGCTAATTCTTTATTGCTGTTGATTACATCTTCATTTGTGATGTCGCCTGAGATTCGAAGAAGTAACTCACGGCGCTTTTGCCAATGTAACTGTTCATTAAAGTAAAGTGGGCTTGTTAACAGTTTGAATACATCTTCATCAATTAAAGTTGCAACCGCATCTGTAAATTCTTTTTTCTTGCTTGGTACACCGTTCACGTAATAATCTGTTGTATGCCCTGTGAATTCAGTTGTTGCAGCACCACGTTTACGCGTCCATTTTTCTTTAAATACTTTACGGATACTTAGTGGTGTACCATCTACTGAGAAGATACCTTCCACTTCATGTTCCAGGTTGTTGATTTCCTGACCAACTGCATTAACTGTTTTTAATTGAAAGTCTTTTTTGTTTTGGCTGTCTTTATCAAACAGCAACCAAATGAATGCATCGAACAATGTTGTTTTACCTGTGCCGTTATCACCGAATACTTGAGCGTTGTAACCTTGTGTATCTAATTTGAATTCTTTAACACCTTTAAAGTTTTTAAGAATTAATACTTGTAATGTGATGTTTTTCATGTTTTCCTCTCCCATTGAGTGAATTTTAGTTTTCGGTTATACTGTTAAAGAAATATTATTTATGAGAGTCCTGTTCCCGCAGGCTCTTTTTTATTTAATCGCCCCTTCATATACAAATTTTCTAGCTTCTTGATGTTTGTGATAACATGCCAACATATATTCCAAATCGTTTAACTCCATTTCGTAAGCAATGACCATGCCGGCTTGGATACCTTCTTCATACAAATCAGTAGCATGTTGTTTCTTTTGCTCTGCTGCTACAATACGTTTTTTAACAAATTCAATTTGTTCCATGATAATGCGCTCCATTATTTACGCCCCTTTTTTATTTTCATTTTCTTTTTCAGCTAGCCGAACCATAGCTGGCATTAATGCTTTCCAAAAATCTCTTAAACGTTCGCCCTCCGGTTTTAATTTCATGACCTTTTCCCTCTTTCCGTTTCTAATTAATAGCTTTTTTAGCACTTTCGCTTATCGTGAATTACGCTTTTAGTTCGCTTAGAGCGAACACTATTTGAAAAAAAATCCAACTTTCGGTTCAATAAATCATCTAATGACACTTCTAAAACGTCAGCAATACGCAATAGTGTTTTAACGCTTGGGTTTTTAACATTTCTTTCCACATCACTTATATATGACCTAGTTTTACCAATTTCACAAGCTAAATTTTCTTGTGACATATTTTTCATTTTCCTGTAAACAGCTATGTTGTTAATCAATTATACTTTCACCTCTTTTCTGTAGTGTACGCTATTTGTTAACACCTTATGTTTATAATATACAAAAGTGTACGCTTATAGTCAACACTTTTTTAAAAGTTTTTTCCAAATTAGCTAACACTTCACTCGGCTTCTATTGTTGATACTTTGTACGCTACTAGTTAAACTTAAAGCAAAGGAGGTGTACGCTTTGAGAAATCGTGTAGGTGAAAAATTGAAAAAGTTACGCCAGGACCGCGGATTATCTTACCGTAAGTTAGGAGCCGAGTTATCTATTGCTCCATCTTATTTAAGTCAAATTGAAAAAGGCCAACGAAGTCCGTCGGAAGAAACACTAGAACATATCTCTAAATTCTTCAATGTAGACATATCTTACTTTTATATTAAGGATGATTATTTGAATGATTTTTCGGAAGAAGAAAAAAGTTTTTTGTTCCAAAAAGAAATTAGTTTAGAAACAATTGCGGATAATTACAATTTAAAAGTTGGTGATCGTATCGCTACGAAAGAAGAGATAGAGCAAGCTATTAAATATATTGAAGCGATTCGTATTATGTCAGAAAGTAAAAAGCACTCAAATAAATGAGCGCTTAGTTTAATTTCCTTTCTAACTCTTTTAATTTTTCAATAAATTCAAGCAGGTCCAATTCAGGTTTTGGGTTATTATGAGCAAGTGATAGCAATCGACATTCCACCTTTTTTGTTAAAAATAAGAACGTTCGTTCCTGTTTTTTCAACCGACTTAATTATATAACAAAACAAATAAAAAAAGTATTGTTTCGACAAAACAAGACAACAAATTATGTCAAGATATGATAGTCGTGTGCAGATAAGTGTAAAAAGACCTAAATTAGTGGGAGTAGTGAGATGAAAGTTAGTTTATATGCTAGAGTATCGACGCAAGAACAAGTTGAAGAAGGGTACAGTATCGACTCTCAATTAACCAACTTGCGTAAGTTTGCAGAAAGTCAAAGTTGGGATATTTATAACGAATATGTAGACGAAGGATTCTCTGCAAAAAATTTAAAAAGACCAGCGATTGAAGAATTAATAGAAGATGTAAAAAAGCAAAAGTTTGATGTTGTGTTGGTTTATCGTTTAGATCGTTTGGTGCGTTCGGTTTTAGATTTACACAACTTACTTAATTTGTTTGATAAACATAACGTCATGTTTCGTTCGGCTACCGAAATGTTCGACACCACTTCTGCTATGGGAAGATTTTTTATTTCTATTGTTGGCAGCATGGCAGCGTGGGAACGAGAGAATCTTGGTGAACGAGTATTTGTTAACATGAAACATAAAGCAGAAGAAGGAAAAAGACCTGGTGGTAAGGCTCCTTTTGGTTATCATAACATACGTGACAGTCTCATAATAAATGAAGACGAAGCGAAATGGGTTAGATGGATATTTAATCAGTACCGAACAAAAGGGAAAGATATGATTGCTTTTGAGTTAAATGCAAGAGGTGTAAAAACCAGGAACGGAAAATTGTGGTCAAACTCTGTACTTAATTACTTGATTAACAATCACGTATATGCCGGTTATGTTCGTTGGAATCGAAAGGATAGCCAGGGGAAAATAAAAGATGACATGATATTAGTAAAAGGCGATCACGAACCTATTATCTCAAAAGAAACATTTGATGAAACGCAGCGAATACAAAAGAAACGATATGTCCTGAAAGAAAAAGGTAATCGTCACTACCCTTTCACCGGTGTGTTGAAGTGTGAACGTTGTGGTATGCCTTTGTATGCTGAAAGAAAAAAATTGAAACATTCCACACGCATATATTACAAGTGTTCCGGCCGATTCAATCATAATATATGTAAAATACCTATTATACCTTCAGAAGTAATTGAATCCGAGTTTCTAAAACACTTAGATGCCGATATCTTAATAGAAGACCATGACGAGAAGCAGAACGAAATAGATGTTGCACCGCAATTAAAAGCGATTGAAAGAAAAATCGAGCGTTTAAAAGAACTTTATATTGAAGGGGACTTACCAAAAGAACAATATACAATCAAAATGCGTGAAGCTAAACAAAAAGAATTAGAATTATGGAATCAATTAGATAAGCAAACACCAGCCATAACAAAAGAACAACTCGCAATGATTGCTAACAATATTAACGCTATTTGGAACGAAGCAACCGACGAAGAGAAAAAAGTAGCTGTCCATTCTTTTGTTGACTATATCTACATAGATGTAACAAAAGAAAGTGACAGGAAAATTGGTTCTGTGCCGGAGATAACATTCACTAAGATGAAAGTCCTAAAATAATAATGCGGTGTGTAGCAACATAATAGGTTGGTCACGTATTGGACACCAGCTTGAAGATTTGTTTAAACGCTTAAAACAATATATTGAAACAGAAAGCTTTAAAAACGAAGCAATCATTGAAGGCTTCATGAAGATTGACTATTTATTCAATCAAAAACACAAGCCTCGCAAACCTTGGTGGGATGATAAGTTAGATAAGCAAGTTCGTTCTCATTACTATCAGCAAATACTTGCAAAGCCAACGGTATTAGGCGATGACTTTGTCGATGAAAACCTAACGGAAAAAGAGCTTTATAAGCACACTGTTCTTGAGCTGCTTCCATTTGATTATGCATACTACAAAAACACTGGAAAAATTGTAGAAAAGCAGTCTTTAATTTTATTCTACTATGATCAAAAAGCCAACGAGACGAAACTGTTTACCTCTCCTGTTGAAGCCTTTGATTTGCCAGTAGTGAGCTAATCGGAAAAGACCTCGATACGCGTATCGAGGTCTTTTTTTAACAGTTCTTTTTTTGCTTTTTCTTATGTTTTTTCTCAGCTTTTGCAATTTCAGCCATCTCTAAAAACTTAGCTGCGTTTGGATCACCCATTTCAGGTCCAAACTCCTCTTGTAAAAGTTGTGTTTGCTTTTCTTTCGAGTGGGCAAGGTGTCTATGATCTTTTTTCGTCATTTGCTTTGTCCTTGCTTTCCGTGCTTTGAATTACGGTTTGCTGCTTTATATATGTCTTCTCCGCCATATTCAGCTGAAAATTCTGTATCGGGTAAGCTTTCTTTTGGCGTTTGATTATTTTTTTGTGCTGGATTATGTGCTACTTTACGTTTTGCCATTGTAATAACCTCCTCATAAGATTATAAGCATTTGCTCTATACTAGCTTGTGCAAGTGCATAGATCTTATGAGCAGTAAAACCTGTCAAAACGCTTAATGAATTACCCAATAATAATGCGTTCTTTTGGATAATGATAGTCTGGTTCTGTTTTTGGACGACGAAACATTAGAATAAATACGAGCATTCCAATTCGACCGATAAACATCAGAATAATAATGAGTATTTTCCCTACATCTGATAAGCCACTCGTGATTCCCATTGATAAGCCTGTCGTTCCAAAGGCTGAACACACTTCAAAAATAATCTCTGTTAAAGAAAACGACTCTGTGATTGTTAAAATAATAACAGAAGTGGAGCAGATAATAATGGCAAACATAGACACAGCTACAGATTTAGTAATATCATCTTCATGAATTTCTCGTCTAAAAATCTTTATTGTTTTACTTCCTCTTGCATAATAAAACAAAAATAAAATATTTAGAGCAAACGTGGTCGTCCGAATCCCTCCACCGACGGAGCTTGGAGATGCTCCAATGAACATCATGGCACTCATGATAAGCAGCGTCGGTAGCGTAAATTCACTAACATCCATCGTGGCTACTCCACCACTTCGGGTTGCGGCTGATTGAAAAAAGGCATAGAAGAATGCTTCATGCCAAGACTTCCCTGCCATAAACGCATTCTGTTCTAAAAGCAAAATTAACAAAGTTCCAACAGCTAACAAGGCTAAGAACATAATAGACGTTAATTTTGCAAAAAGAGAAAACTGAAACTTACGCTTTTCTTTACGCTTTAAAAAGAAGTGCTTAACTTCAATTAGAACTGGAAAACCAATTGCTCCTAGCGTAATTAAGAGCACCGTCACGACTTGAACAAAATAGTCGTTAGCATATGGAACAAACGAAGCTCCAGTTATATCAAACCCAGCGTTTGTTGTCGCACTAATAGATGAAAAAAAACCATGTAAAAATGCTTCTTTCCAATCTAAATAATATTGATGAAAGTGAAGCGTTAATACCAATGCACCAATTGCCTCAATGGCAAAAATAAGAAGCAGTACATTTCTCATTAAATTAACGAGTCCAGATAATTTGGACTGATTATGATCCATCATAATTAATTGTCGTTCTTTTAAGCCAATCTTTTTTCCAATTAAAAGCCAAATAAATGTACTTAGTGTCATAACACCGATTCCACCTATTTGAAAAATAAATGCTAAAATAAAATATCCGAATGTGCTAAACGTCTCAGCTGTTGAAACGGGCGTGAGGCCTGTTACGCTTACCGCGCTAACAGCAATAAATAAACGGTTAATTAAATCTAGCTCCACCCCTGGCTTTAATGCTGCTGGAATGCTTAAAAGTAAAAAACCAACCGTCACGGCCGTCAAATAAAAGCCGACAATAATTTGTGCTGAGGACATTTGCCTAATTCGATGTTTCCAATTTCGACGCATGATAGACATTCCTTTTTTTATAATACATAATAGCTTTCCCTTTTTTTGAATTTTTCTTCCTTATGTATTATTTTCTTTTACTCACTAAAAGAAGAGATAGCTTTATTTAGTATAAAAGAACAAGTGACCGTTGTCATTACCAAACAGGAATTTCAGTATAAAAAGTTCTTTTTCCCATTAATAATAAAAGCTGTACGTGCAGGAAAACCACTACACGTACAGCTTTTATTCTAGCTACATTTCGCTTATTAAAAAGTTTTACTTTGAACGCTTTTGTAGCCAA
The DNA here is from genome assembly GCF_038050335.1 of Priestia sp. FSL W8-0001. Classification (NCBI taxonomy): domain Bacteria; kingdom Bacillati; phylum Bacillota; class Bacilli; order Caryophanales; family Bacillaceae; genus Priestia; species Priestia sp. FSL W8-0001. The sequence continues at coordinate 1,207,112 of NZ_JBBPAL010000001.1, read as the reverse complement.
TCACCAATTGTTGGGTACGTTTCTTTAACCGCTTTTGGACCAAATACAACTGAAACGTGTCCTGTTTGAAGAAGCTTATATTCTTTATCTTTGCTTGAAACAGCATCCATTAACGCAGCAACTTGATGAGGCATTGCAATGTGATCTCTGCTTGCAGCAATGTTAAGAATATTAGCCTTAATATTTTTTAAATCAACCTTTTGTCCACGAATATCTAGCTCGCCATTAATCAGCTTATTTTGCTGATAAAAATCTCGAATCCACTGACGATATGCTTCACCTGGGAACGGAATGCCATCGGCTACCCACTTTTGCATAAGCTTCCAGCTTTCAACAAAGCGTTGATTTTCTGAACGATCAACTAGCGTTACGTAAGGACCGTAGAAATTTGTAATTGGCTTTAGCATCTTATTACCAAAGTCAATCATTTCAGGTGGAATGTTACCTAGCGTATCGACGGCTTTATCTAAGTTAAAGTAGCGTTCATCTAGAAATGCGCCGTATAAACCAGTGTCTGAAAAATCAAACGGACTTGTCATAAAGATCAAGTTTTTAATTGGCAATTCATCATGTAAAGCCGCAAAGGCTGCCGTCATCGTACCACCCATACAATAACCTAACACGGACAAGTTAGGTGCTTTTGAGTGACGCAGTACTTTTTTTGCAGCGCGCGGAATGTAGTCCATGATATAATCATCCAATTTCATACCGCTATCTTCTACGCCAGGCGTACCCCAATCTAACAGGTACACATCAAAGCCACGCTCTAATAAATATTCCACTAGGCTATTGCCAGGTGTTAAATCGAGAATATATGGTTTATTGATAAGAGCATATACAAGTAAAATTGGCGTCTTGTGTAGTTTTTCTTGAGTTGGAGTGTAACGATATAGCTTCGCTTTATTCTTTTTCCAAATCACTTCTTTTGGTGTCAATCCTACCTCTGGCTCTGCTTCCGTTGTGACAATTTCATAAGCACGCTTAAAGCGTCGAGCTGAGCTTTTATATTCGCTAGGCATTGATTTGATTAACTTTTCCCATTCTTGGATATATGGAGTTGCCATGAAAACATCCACCTTTCTTTTTAATCATGAGCGAAAAAGCACAGCCCCGACAAAACGTCAGGGCTACTTTTATATGAACGAACAATTACATGTATAAGCCACCGTTAATGTTTAGTTGTTGACCTGTGATATAAGCTCCGTCTTTAACTAAGTACACAACGCCACGTGCAATTTCATTTACTTGACCAAAGCGGCGCTTTGGAATTTTCGCAACAATATTAGCACGTACTTCTTCTGGAATTGCCATTACCATTTCAGTTTCAATAAAACCAGGGCAGATAGCATTAACCGTTACGTTTGTTTTTGCTAACTCAAGTGCCAGCGACTTTGTGAAGCCTACCATACCAGCTTTTGCAGCTGCATAGTTTGTTTGACCGAACCCGCCTGCTTGACCGATAATAGATGAAATGTTAATGATGCGGCCTGCTTCTGCTTCTACTAAGTCACCTAAAGCAGCAGAAGTTGTGTTATACACACTATGTAAATTAACATCAATCACTTTCTTCCAATCTTCTTCTCCAAGCTTTTTGAAAGAACGATCGCGCGTAATACCAGCGTTATTTACTAAGATATCAAGCTGGCCAAACGCTGCTTTTGTTTCTTCAACAAGGTGTTTAGCTTGATCTGCATACGATACGTCCGCTTGAACAGCAATCGCTGAACCGCCGTTTTCTCTAATTTCATTGACAATAGCTTCTGCAGATTCTTTACTACTGTTATAGTTTACAGCTACCTTAACACCTTGTGATGCTAATTCACGTGTAATAGCCGCTCCAATTCCTTTAGATCCACCTGTTACGATTGCTACTTTACCTTGTAATTCTGTCATCAAAAATCCCCCCTGGCCTCATCAATTGTAATTGTTCTACATAAACAGTAGTATGATGTGTTTACTTGTCCCCTTGTCTTACTTTTGAGCCGGTTGCTCGCTCGGCTTTTCTACTTTTACTTGCTCCAACAGCTCAGCTTTTAGCTGTTCACCTTGCTCTTGAATTTGCTCTTGAATTAACTCTTGCAGCACAGCTTGCGTATCCTGCTGCTCTTCAAGCAGTGACAATACCTTATCTAGCTTTTTGTCTAACGACTTTACATCTGACTTCAGCTTAGTGACTTCACGCTTGAAAGCTGGACTATCTTGCTTGTCTTCAAGATCATCGAAACGATCTTCTAACGCCTCTACCTTTTCCTCTACATTAATAACAAGTGAAGCTACGTTTGCTACATCTTCCTTTGTTGGAATGTTGACCTGTTGAAAATAGCGCCCTGTTACTTCGTTAATAGCTTGTTGATACTGAAGGTTCATGTTCAGAACGTTTCCCATCATTTGTGAGAACTCTTCTCTGTTCATATTGTCTCCAATAACTTTTCCCCAGTAAGACTCAGTTTTGTCATATACGTCTTTCCATGCTTGAAACGGATCTAACATCTTTTGCTGTTCCAATTTTCCATCTCCTTTCCACGTAATTAAAAGTGATGGCTCTCAATATGCTCATGACGAAAACGCATGTGGACATATTAGGAAGCACGAAGTAAACGCAATCATTATCATCAATAAGAACGCTTACTATTGTTTAATTTGTTTTCTACTTGCGCCAACAAAATGTAAAAGTGTTAAAAATATCTTACGTATACTATTATAGAGTTGTTTGATACGATAAACAATTCCCAATATTTGATTATTTTTGAAAAGTTTTGACAGAAATTGTCGAAACCTTTTGTTTTTTTGTCGTTTTCTAAAAAAACCCAAGGGAATGATTGACTTTTATCTCATCTAGGTGTAAATTACACATATAGAGACAAATTACCAAAAAGGGGTGATTAACTTGAGTACAAGTAAAGAAGATAACGCCTCTGCTTCAAACTCCGCTAACCTTGAAAAATCGATTAGTGGTGCACCAAAAAACTTTATGATTCCTTTTTTATTACTGAGCCTTCGGGGTTGGAATTTACATGGTTATAAGCTAATTCAACAGCTAATGAGCTTTGGCTTTACATCCGTCGACCAAGGAAACGTATATCGCACCTTGAGACAGCTTGAAAAAGATAACCTTATTACTTCACAATGGGATACATCTGCTGAAGGACCAGCTCGACGTATCTACTCATTAACGGAAGCTGGCGAACAATACTTAACGATGTGGGCTTCATCATTAGAGCAATATCAAAATATGTTGGATTCATTCTTTTCCATGTATACAGACATGTTTTTTCCATTCAGCTCAGGTACAAAAAAAGATGAGAATCAAAAGTAATTTGCATGTACAAAAGGAGTCACGTAGTTTGATGCTGCGTTTCCTTATATAAAAATAACGGCTATTTCGCGAGCTAGCTGAAATGTTAAGCCTTACACCTACGACAAACACCACTAACGTTTCATAAATTTATTCTGTTCGCAAGCCAATCAACCGAGGAGGAATTTGATTATGGCAACAGTAAAGTATGAAACAGTAATCGATGCAATGTGGGATCAATGGACAAAAGGATTAGAAAACATCGCTGAAGGAAATAAGCAAGTTGAGCTTTGGACGTTAAAAACATTAGAGCAACAGCAAGAATTTGTCTCAAAAGCAGTTGAACAACTTCAAGAAGTTGATAAGCAATGGAAAGCTGAGCTTGAAAACCTTCAGAAAAGAACAGTTGAAAATTTACGTAAAACTGCAGGCAACGCTGTGGCAGACTCATACGAAGAGTGGACGAATCGCATGAGCGAAGCATTAAGCAAGCTACAATCATTATCTGTAAACCAAAGCAAAACTGGTTATACAATGGTGAAACAAGCACAAGAGCAATACCACCAAGTCATCACACAGCTACTAGAAGAGCAAAAGAAAACGCGTGAAGAGCTTCAACAAGTATCTGATGCGTACGTAGAGCAAGTAAAATCTCTACAAAAATCATTTGCTCAATCAGTTGATCAATATGCAGTTGTAAAATAAAACAAGAAAGCCTAACTTCTTCTGAAGTTGGGCTTTTTATTATCTCCTTCAAACCATTACCAGTATGGCAAGAAAACGAGAGTACATACTACGACTACAACGATAATTATTCGTTGAACTTAAAAAAGGAGAGAATGAAACCATGGCTAAATCAAATAAATTATTAGTTCCTGGCGTTGGACAATTTTTAGATCAATACAAAGCAGAAATCGCTCAAGAATTTGGAGTAACTTTAGGCTCTGATACGGTTGCTCGTAGCAACGGATCAGTTGGTGGCGAAATTACAAAACGTCTAGTACAACAAGCTCAAGCTCATTTAAACGGGCAAAACAAATAATTTTAACAACTTCATAACATGGCTAAAAGCAGGTGCTCTAGGCACCTGCTTTTCTCATGCAAAAAAGAGGGTGGGACATAACAAAACAAATTTCCAAAAAGAAGAACAATTCCTTTTCTCACCTCTTTACGTTGTTAGAATACGTTTGTTTTCACAATCAACAAAAAACCTGAATGATTAAAAGCGAGTAACTCTCAATCGTTCAGGTTTATCGTTGGCTGAATTACTTATGTCTCAGCCTCTTTGATTATTGATGATCTACTTTTTTCAATGCATCTTGTGCATCATCTGAACCTTCAATTTCACTTTGATTTTTACCTTTCGATAAGAACCAGCCGCCAACAGCAATTGCAATCAGCACGATCCAAAAGAAAAGTTTCCATCCTTTTGACTCTGGGAAATGCTCATCAACAATTGCTAATTCAGGGTGAGCAAGCGTATATACTGCTAATTTAACCCCTACCCAACCAACAATTAAGAACGCAGCCGTTTCTAAACCTGGGCGTTGATTTAATAATTTTACGAACCATGTTGCTGCAAAACGCATGATAATTAATCCAATTAATCCACCTGCAAAAATAACGGCGAACTGTCCACCATCTAGCCCACCAATCTTAGGTAGTGGAGTATTTGGAAGCGTGACAGCAAGAGCTACCGCTGCAAGAATTGAATCGACCGCAAACGCAATGTCTGCTAACTCTACTTTTAAAACAGTCATCCAAAAACCTGAACCCTTTTTTTCCTTTGTAACGGTTTCATCATGTTTTGACTTTTTCAAATAGCGCTTTACGAGGTGATTAATCGCGATAAACAGTAAATATACTGCTCCGATTGCCTGTACTTGCCAAACATCCACTAAGAACGAGATTGCAAATAGTGAACCAAAACGGAAGATAAATGCCCCCGCTAACCCGTAAAATAACGCTTTTTTACGCTGCTCTTCTGGTAAGTGCTTTACCATAATTGCCATTACAAGCGCATTATCGGCAGCTAAAATTCCTTCTAAGGCGATGAGAACAAGCAACACCCACCCATATTCTAATAACAATGATGCATCCATAAACATTCTCCTCTCTTTTCTCTCTTACTAATCTTTTTCCCTAATTCGGCAAAGAAAACACAAAAAGACCTTTGCCAAATATGGCAAAGGTCTTGCTAAGCATAAATAAACTCGTTATGCCAACAAAGCCGATGGACAGAATCCATGGAATGACGACTTTGTTTCAGGTTTCCCTGACGCTACTCCCCTTTACTCCTTAGACGAAGTAAGTGTATTAAGTTATTATCATAATACGTAACTTTTTCCAACTTGTCAATGGAAGAATAGTTATTTATTTCTTTCCATTCAGTATACGTGCTAACTTGTGTAAAAATGTCTCAAAATGGATGGGTTTGGTGATATAATCTTCAAGCCCCATGTTCACTTCTTTTTCAATATCATCTTGTAGTGCATTCGCTGTAACTGCCATCAACACCCATTTTTTATGAGGCGTGATGAGCTACTGCTTCTTTCAATTAAGTCTAAGGCTGTATAAGCAGCTAGAATGCCCACTACTATTGCCAGCAAAACGGTAAATAAATTATAATTCCCTTCCAGAGTCATTCGCTCCTTTCTCATAAGCAAGACGTAAAAACAGACGAACCGTTTCAAAGACTCGCCTGCTGTTACGTGCAAGTGTATTTAATTCAACTGTTAATTGACCATTAGATCATGGAGCTGCTTTTGCACTTCTTGAATTTTCAATTTCGAGATATGAGCATATTCATCAAAATTCAAAAAGTAGACTAGGTACGTTTCATTTCTAGGAGTAATATGAGAGACCTTTTCCAGATTAACAATATAAGATCGATGCGTTTGGCTAAAAACGTTTGGATCTAAATACATATAAATATCACTGATGTTTTCATATGTTTCATATGTTCTCAACTGTGTGAATATTAAACATTTCTTTCCTGATTTTTCAATAAAAACAATCTCGTTAATTGGTATATAGTAAGTAGATCCGTTAAATTTAACAGGTAATCGCTTTGCTCTTGATTTAGTTGAGTTGTCTTTTTCTTGTTTAGCAAGCGTTTTTTTAGCGCGCTCTAAAGCTACATATAAACGCTGATTTTCAATCGGTTTAATAATATAATCAAGCGCAGATAATTCGAAAGCTTCAACCGCAAACTGATCATACCCTGTTATAAAGATAAAGCGTAAATCTGGTTTAATCTTCAAACATTCTTTGACAGCTTCTAATCCGCTCATGCTCAGTATATTAATATCTACCAAAATAAGCTCTGGACTTTGTACCATTACTTGCTGAATTAACTCTTCACCATCCCTGCAAGAGCCAATGACATCAAAGCCAGGTACCTGAGAAATAAAATATTCTAAGATTTCAATTGAATCTATATTATCATCTGCAATTAATACTTTCACAAACGTCGCTCCTTCTAACATTCTTTCTAATCCTTTTACATTATCTATTCCGTCAAATTAAAAACAAAAATGAACATTTATGCTAAGGAGAAAAATCTCGCTAGTTTCTCTCAAATTTAGTAAGTATTTGGATATCAAAAGTGTAGCATATAACCGTAACAACATATATATGAGAAATGAACTAATCAATTCATAAACCAAGTCTATCATACTATACTTCTTCCACTTATGCATAAAGAAATGCCTAAAAATCGTATTTTTATATAGGTCTTTTTGACTATTAATAAGAGATGAAACAAAAACAAATAAGCCCACCAGAAGAATTCACTTCCGGTGAGCTATATGCTTCACATGCTTATTTGCCTTTTTTTACAATGTCTTGTGCTTGCTTTGATACAAAGAAGCGGCCGTTTTTATCTTGTACGACAACGCTATTCATTTCAATTTCTTTTCCATTCACAACCGCAATATTTTTGTTAACAGGAAACTCAACCGTACGCTTGTTTGATTTTACAACTAGTACAGGGTTTTGTGGATCTTGTTTATTTACTGTTACGTTAGCACCCTTAAATGCTTTTGTAGCTTCAATAAATAGCTCATCCGTTAGTTTATCTAAGTCGAAATTCATTGCTTTTGCCATATGCTTAGCAAGATCAGTATTATCGTAATGCCCCACAGGACGATCTACTCCGTATGAATATAAGAACATGTCTTCACCCGTATGCCCACCTGTCGTAAAGCCTAGGTTTGCACGATTTGCCAGCAGTTTAGATAATGTTACTCCAATTGCATTTTTATCTTTCGCTGCATCTAACTGTTTCTTTTCATCAACCGTTAAGTTGTCTAACCCGTATAAAGCAGCCACTTCTTCTTTGTTTGATAAGTCTTTATTTAGAGAGCCCATTGCACCTTCTAACGTCATTTTCGCTTTTTTCAACGGGTCAATGTACGCTGAAACAGGCGTTGTATCATAGTTTTTATCTGTATTTTTACTTCCGATTGAAATACCGCTATTACCGTGATCTGATACAACAATAACCATTGTATTTTTATCTTTTTTCGCAAACTCGACTGCTTTCCCTACTGCGTTATCAAAAGCTAACACGTCGCTTACCATTCCAACAGGATCGTTTGCATGTGCCGCCCAGTCTGGCTTACTGCCTTCAACGAATAAGAAAAATCCATCCTTGTCCTTTGAAAGCGTAGTAAGTGCTTTATCCGTCATTTCTGAAATTGTCGGCTCTTGGGGCTTTGTTTGTTTACGGTCCATTTCGTAAGCAAGCGCTGAATCTGAGAATGAACCCCAAATTTTATCTGATTTTGATTTCAATAACTCATCGCGATTTTCTACAAAATCATAGCCCTTTTCGTCAATTACTTCAACTAAGTTTTCACCGTCTTTACGGTTTTTACTACCTTCTCCTGTAACAAGTGATTGCTTACCACCACCGAGTACAACGTCTATGCCTTGGTATACTTGCTGCTCACCTAGTACATCAAAGTTATTACGATCGTGATGATGGGCTGAAAAACCAGCTGGCGTTGCGTGTTGAATTTCAGAAGTTGCCACAATTCCTGTTGCTTTTCCAGATAGCTTTGCTCCTTCTAGAACATTTGCAACGGGGCGGTACTTGTCTTCTTCTTTTATTTGTTCAACACCAGGTGTTGTGACAAGTGAAGGAAGCACTCCTACGTATCCAGAGTTAGATTTATTACCAGTAGCCAATGCTGTTCCTGCTGGTGCTGAATCCGTAATTGCTGATTCAGCTGAATAAGCGCGAACCCCTCCAGCCATTAACTGATCCATATGTAGAGGTGCACCTTTATACCATCTTGCTAATGTTGTTGTGCTTGAGCTTGTTCCGTCCGTTACCATCATAATAACGTTTTTTGGTTTTTTCTCCTGCTGTTTTGGCCCCTTCGCTTCAGTTTCCATTAATGCATTTCCTAATCCAAAAGAACCGAGTGCTACAGCACCAGCAAGCGTTGCCCCTAATAATTTCTTTTTCATTTCATCGTGCTCCCTTCGTATCGCTCTTTTTTCTACATGCTTAAATCTAACAATTTTTTGTAAATGCACTTTTATGGCAATGTAAAGATTCGTTAAAATCGCGTAAATCCCTGTTTACAAGCCAAAAAATCCTTCAAATGCACTAATCCTTCAGGAGAAAAGTTTCATCGCATAAAAAGGAAACACATGAACAAACTACCAATAACAGATGAGGATTGATGACAAGGAGATACTTATGTTCAAAAATTTATTTAAAAAGAACAATGCTGATCAACAACCAAAGAAAACCCTAGATGAAATTATTGAGCAATTTAGTAAATCCAGTGATTTTACAACGCTCGCTATTGGAGCTCAGCATAAGAAATACGTCATTACGTACTTTAAACAGCTCGTCCAGATGCAAAGCGTTGAAGATAAAATTATAAAGCCTATTCAGCTCATTGACTTTACGTTAACAAACGTCAACGAAGTCGAAAACGTATTACCGATTGAAGATATCTCTATCACCAAAGATACCCAAGAAATTTTGGAAAAGATGCTTCGCGGGTATGTTATGTTTCAGCTTCATACTGATGATAAAGAAGTTGCGTTAATTAAAGTTCAAAGCTTTGATACGGGATTTCGAACAGAGAATGAAACTGAAAATGAGTTTAGCGTTGTAGGTCCAAAGCTCGGATTTGTAGAAGACCTAGACGTTAATTTATATCTCATGCGAAAGACATTAATTTCTGAGCATTTGGTATTCAAGGAAATTACGGTCGGACAAAAGTCTAAAACTCGGGTAGTAATCGTTTATTTAGAGGACATCACGAACCCACAGCATGTAGATACCATGACAAAGTGCTTAGAGTCCCTTGACTTTGACGTTATTTTTGATAGTACCATGCTAGAGCAGCTCATTTCAGATAACTCCAATACTCCTTTTCCTTTGTTTTTAACAACGGAGCGAGTAGACCGCGTATTGTTTACCTTGCGAAACGGTCAAGTTGCTTTTTTCTCAAGCGGTTCTCCATATGCAGTGACGGGACCATCCACGCTGCTTGATTTTTTTATTTCACCTGAAGACTATTATTTACCGTGGGTGCTAGGCTCATTCTTTCGCTTAATTCGAATGTTTGGCGTACTTTTTTCTATTTTTGCAACGCCGCTATATGTTGCCGTTGTTACCTATCATTATGAAATGTTGCCAAAAGATTTACTGGGACCAATTATTTTCTCAAGAACAAATGTCCCTTTTCCTCCCGTAGTAGAAGTGTTGTTCTTAGAAATAACCATCGAACTGCTTAGAGAAGCCGGAGCCAGACTACCTTCTAAAGTCGGCCAAACGCTTGGAATCGTTGGGGGAATTGTTATTGGGCAAGCAACCGTTGAAGCTGCTTTAACTAGTAACGTTTTGCTCATTATTGTTTCTCTAACTGCGCTCGCATCGTTTACAACGCCAATTTTTAAGATGTCTAATACGATTCGACTTTTGCGCTTCCCTTTTGTACTGTTTGCAGCCTTGTATGGACTGGTCGGTATCATGTTTGGCTTTTGCTACTTAATCGTTCATTTAATTCGATTACAATCCCTGGGTATGCCTTATTTAGTTCCTGTCTATCCATTTCGAGCAAAAAGCCAACGAGATACGTTGCTTAGACTTCCATATAGCAAAACGGCAAAACGCCCTGGGTATTTAAGACCTTTAAGCTGGTTCCGCTATAATCCTGAAAAATCAAAAAAGAAACAAAATCTAGACCGAGAGTAAGCAAGGAGGATATACAGCAATGAAAAAATTAATAATTATAGCTTGTTGTAGCATCTTTCTAATTAGCTGTGCGGATCGAGAAGTGATTGATGAGATACAAGTCGTGAATGCGATAGGATTCGATTACGATAAGGACGAAGACAAGATTCGAGGAACCATTTTATATCCCATCTTTAAATATGGACCAACGGAAGAACCAAGCATCATTGCAGCCAAAGGCGATAGTTCTTTTGATGTCCCTCTCCATTTAAATGTTAAGTCTTCACTCCCTTTGGCATTTGGCCAATTGCGTAGCGTCATAATTGGTGAAGATTATGCCAAACACGGAATGCGCGATTTAGTCAATACGCTTGCTCGAAATCCTGACTTAGGGCGTACGATTAAAGTAGCCATCACAGATGGTAATGCACATGAGATGTTAAGCTCTGTTATGAGAAAGAAAATTAAAGATTATCAGTTTATCTCAAATCTAATTGACCAGAATATTAAAACTGAAAACCTACCGCGAACCAACTTACAAACGTTTTTATTTAGTTTTTTTAGCGACGACCGCGATCCTTTTTTACCGTTGTTATCCCAAGAAAAAGATGCAATTAAATTAGAAGGAGTTGCATTGTTTAAAAATGAAAAATACATTTCTTCAATCGATATGAAAGAGGCGTTTTTAATGAAGCTACTCCTGGATGGGACGAAGCACGGTCGCTATACAATGGATATGAAGCACAAAGGGCATTCAGGCGAAGTTATTTTAGAAAATCTGCGAACCAAAACGAATTACGAATTAAAAGGGAACCGTCATAATCCCATCATTGTTGTCCATTTAAATATTGACGGCCTTGTAAAAGAGTTTCCACAATGGCTGAAACTAACAAAGCCATCTAATGTCAATATGCTTGAGAAAAAGCTAACTACGAACTTAGAAAAAGACAGTGATCGCTTAATTAAAAAGCTGCAAAAGCTTGGCGTTGACCCCATTTGTTTTACGGATTACGTTCGTAGCCGTACGCGGAACTTTGACAGCCAACGCTTTAGAGAAAACTATTCGGACATGGATATCCATGTAAAAGCGCATGTGAATCTAGTTCAAACAGGCATTAGTCAGTAGGAGGGAACAACGTGGAAAACAATGTGAAAGAACAATTTCAAGTCTCTCCGTCTTTTCTGTTCTTTTTGATTCATTCCGTGCAAGTAGGGGTTGGAATGCTGGGGTTTCAAAGATATATTGTGAAGGGTGGCGGACATGACGCTTGGATTTCAGTTATTGCTTCTGGCTTAGCCGTCTCTGTGCTGTTTTGGATGTGCTTTTATGTACTAAAACGTGAAAATACGGATGTCATTGAAATTCATCGCCTGTATTTTGGAAAATGGATTGGCAATCTCTTTAATATCATCTTATGCCTATACTTTTTCTCTTTTGCAATCACGATTTATCGAACATATATTGAAGTCCTCCAAGTCTGGATGTTCCCGCGGCTCACCACTTGGAGTATTTCACTTATTTATCTTCCTCTCATTTATTATATTATTTCAGGTGGTTTTCGCGTCATTACAGGTATTGCATTCTTTGGAGTCGTCCTTCCATTACCTTTATTTTTTTCATTGTTTTATCCACTTTCGCTAGGCGAAGTAAATAATATCTTACCAATTTTAGATCATAGCTTTGGTGAGTTGTTTACTTCTTTTAAAACAATGACGTTTAGCTACTTGGGGTTTGAATCGATTTTATTTTTTTATCCCTACATTAAAAATGGACCCTCTAGTTACAAGTGGGGGCAAGCTGGCCTTTTATTTACAACAATTCTCTATACATTTTTAACAATTGTAACATTTGTTTATTTTAGTCAAGGGCAGCTTTTAAAAACGATTTGGCCGACGCTTACAATGGCTAAAATTATTGAGATTCCCTTTATTCAACGATTTGAATACGTTGTAATTTCATTATGGCTTCTTGTTGTTCTGCCAGCAATTTGTACAACCTTATGGTGCAGCGTTCGAGGGATGAGACGGACATTTCGAGGAAAGTCTACTATTTACCTATTGGTATTTATGCTAACCTTATTAGCTCTTTCAATTTTCTTTGATAATCGAAAAAACATTGACCTTTTAAATAATACCGTTTCTCAAATAGGGACATACGTTATTTATTTTTACATTCCTTTTCTATTTATTTTCAGCATTATTCGTTCGAAAATAAAAGGAAGCAAACGAACACCTGAACCACAGCAGGAACCTCAAAAAAAGAGTGAGTCACCTTCATCGTGACTCACTCTTTTTATTAGTTAAATAGCGCTACATATTCACCGTATCCCTCTTCTTCAAGCTTATCTTTAGGGACAAATCGAAGAGCGGCTGAGTTGATGCAATAGCGTAACCCTCCAGCTTCCGTCGGACCATCTTCAAAAACATGACCTAAATGTGAATTTGCAGTTTTACTACGCACTTCCGTTCGAACCATATTATGACTAACATCCATGTTTTCCTCTACCTCTTCCTTATTAATTGGCTTGGTAAAGGACGGCCAGCCGCACCCAGCATCATATTTATCTCGTGAGCTGAAGAGTGGTTCTCCAGAAACAATGTCTACATAGATTCCTTCTTCTGTATGATTCCAGAATTCATTTCGAAATGGAGGTTCGGTTGCGTCATTTTGTGTTACCTCGTATTGAATTGGCGTCAAGCGTTTTTTCAACTCTTCATCTCTACCGATATCTTTCCAGTTCTCTTTAATAAACCGATCGCGACCGGAACCTCGACGGTACATTGAATAGCGAAATTTATTCTTTTTGTAGTAATCTTGATGATACTCTTCCGCTTCATAAAACGGCTTTGCAGGTAAAATTTGAGTTACGATAGGGCTTGAAAAACGGCCGCTCTCTTCTAGCTGTTGCTTTGAAGCTTCCGCTAGCTGCTTTTGCTCATCATTATGATAAAAGATTGCTGTGCGATAAGAGTCTCCGCGATCAGCAAACTGTCCTCCTGGATCGGTTGGATCGATTTGAGGCCAGTAAAGCTCCAATAATTTTTCATATGGAAACACTTCGGGATCAAATGTAATTTGAATCGCTTCATAGTGTCCTGTCGTTTCTGAACATACTTCTTTATACGTTGGATTTTCAGTATGGCCTCCAGTATAGCCCGATACAACTTTTAGAATGCCTGGCTGTTCGTCAAACGGCTTTACCATGCACCAAAAGCAGCCTCCAGCAAACGTGGCTAATTGATGGTTAGATTGTGTCAACGAGAAGACCTCCTCTTGATTATTTATGTTTATTATACGACTGATTAATTGAGATACCAACTATCTTGCTTCACCGACTATTATGTATAGAAAAAAGGAAGCTATGAAGCCCCCTCTTCGTTACCCTGCCTTATTTTCATGTTCTTCGTTTTCTTTTTCATCTACGCGCTGACTCATTCGAAGCGGAATAGCTTTAATAAAGAACGTTAGGACTACACCCGTTACAACAATAAAACCAGCAGTTAGATAAACGCCTGTTAGTGAATAGCTTAGCGTTTCACGAAGAATAGATACAAAGCCATCAAATGCTTGTTGCATGGATGCTGGTACCTGTTTTTGAATATCTGCTAAGCGCGCAGGATCCATTAGTACCTGTGGATCTAGCCCCTGAAGTTTCGAAGCTAATTCAGGAGGAACAGATGCTCCGCTTACCTCTTCTGTCATATGGCTAGACATACGTGAGTTCATCATTGTTCCCATAATCGCAACCCCAACTGTACCACCAAGCTGACGGAACAATTGACTGGATGCTGTTGCTACACCTAGGTAGCGCTGTTCAACAGCATTTTGAATGATTAGCGTAAATACTGGGAAGCTCATTCCTAATCCTAAACCTACTAAAATATTGTTGATGATTACGTTTGTTGACGTCGAATCTTGATTCATTGCTGACAGTGAGAACATTCCTGCTGACATGATAGCTAAGCCAATGATTGCTAAACCTTTATACTTACCTGTTTTCGTAATATATTGTCCACCGAGCGTACTTGCAAGTACCATCGCAAGCGTCATTGGCATCATAATCAATCCAGACGCCGTTGCAGAACGACCGATAACACCTTGAATAAAGAACGGAATATACATCGCTGCTCCAAACATTCCAGCACCTAAAATAAACCCAACAACGTTTGAGAGCGTAAAGATGTTGTTACGGAATAAGTGAAGTGGTAATACCGGACTTTTTGCTTTTCGCTCGACCATAATAAAAATAGCTAACGATACAACGGTTCCAATAAACAAGCTGATGATTGGTGTTGACACCCAATCATACTTAGAACCAGCCCACGAGAACGCTAGTAGTAGCGGTACAATGGTTGTTGTTAAGAATAGTGAACCCGCATAGTCGACCTTTTCACCTTCTCGTTTTTCAACGCTTGGAAACAGCATCCAAATTAGAACGAATGCAACGATACCAAACGGTAAGAATACCCAGAAAACCCAGTGCCAGTTCGCATTATCAACAATCCAACCGCCAAGTGTTGGACCGAATACACTGGCTAAACCAAAGACTGAGCTTAGTAACCCTTGCCAACGACCGCGCTCACGCGGCGTAAATAAATCTCCAACTGCTGTAAATGCAGTCGACATAATTAAACCTCCACCAAGGCCTTGAACAGCTCGGAAGATGATCAATTGAATCATTGTATTTGAAAAACCTGCACATAGTGAACCGATGATGAAAATACCGATACCTGTTAAAATAAACGGCTTGCGTCCGTAAATATCTGAAAGCTTCCCTACTAAAATAGCTGTGATACTGGAAGCTAACATAAAGCTTGTAAATACCCAGCTATAATACTCAATTCCCTGTAGCTCAGCAATAATACGTGGCAATGCAGTACCCACAATCGTTTGGTTTACGGCTGTAAACAGCATTGCTGACATAATTGCAATCATAATGGCTACTTTTTTTCGATGTTCTAAATGTTCCATATGTCTACTCCTTTCGGTAACTAAATAATTCACCTAGTGAATCATTTTTTCGGCGTACCTGTCTCTTAGTTTGACTGTCGCTCCGCAGAACGATCAATTTTTTGAAATAATGTATTCATAATTTGAATTTCCTCATTTGTAAAATCGTTAAACCGTTCAAAAAAATATGCTCTTTTTTTTGCTTCAATTTCCTCAAATATAGCATGCCCTTTTTCAGTAATGACAATTTCAACAATTCTTCGATCTGCTTCTGACTTTTTCCGTTCCACATACCCTTTAGATAAAAGCAAATCCGTCAAAGCCGTAATATGACTAGCGGATACCTGCAGGTGCTTTGAAATGTCCGTTGATTTTTGAGGACCTTCATTTCTTAACATGCGAAGAATCATAAAAGCATTAGTTGATAGCTCCGAATCAAATACGCTGTTAATTTCTTGTCGAAGCTGACGAAATACACTGCGAAACAACAACTCCATTTCATGGAGAAGCTCATGACGTTCTTTCACTATACACACTCCTTCCTTTTACTTATATGATTAAAAAGTTAATAAAATATTTATTTCACTTAGTTAACTAAAATAGTTTTATCAAATAAACATGCTTATCGTCAAGATAAAACTTCCTAAAAGATAGTATTTTCTTTTTTCAGAAAAAAAGCCATAAAAAAAAAACATGCTTGCGATAAGCGTAAGCATGTCTAATACGTAAATAATCCTGTTAAAAACGTGCGCCATTTTGGAGGCTTTTTCGCGGCTGCAAACTGACTGTCTTTTAAGCGCGTTTCAAATTCCTCTACCTTTGCTTGGAGCTTTATCATCTTTTTCGTTAACTGATCAATTTCTTTTCGGTGCTCAAGAAGCTGAAACGTGACCACTTCTCCTGCTTTTTCTTCCGTTCTTTTTTCATTTTCAATTAAGCGCATTAATAGCTGGTCAATTTGCCGTTGCATTTCTTGATTAGGCTCTTCTACTTCTTTGTGCTTTGCAGACTGATAAGCCTCAAGCTTTTCTTGCAGTACAGATACCTGAGCTTCTACATCATGTAGCTTTTGGTTGTCCTTATCATCAACCGCTACTGAAGCCGCCACTTCTTCATGAGCTGACCACTTCTCATAAAGTTCATCCATTTGTTTTTGAAGCTGCTCAATGCGATCATCACTTGCTTCAACCACTTTCACAACCGCTTGTCGATTCCGATTGTTCTTAAACTCCTCAAGCTTCGTAACATTTTCTTCTGTAAACTCCCAGTGTCCAGCATCATTTCGTTGAATATCAATGTCTGCAAGCTTTGCCCATTTCAAAACCGTACTCGGATGAATTCCTAACTGTTTGGCCACGTCAAGCGTTTTTATTGCCATCGTAATCCCTCCATCTTCTTGTTATACTAGCAACTTCGCTACGAAACAAAGATTCCCTTCATTCGTGACAAAACTAGAAGGAATTCGGCAAAGAAAGTGGGAATTCAACAAAGAAGGAGCTGGAACATAACGAAATAATCCCTTCTCAAAGACGAAACATTATTTCTTCAACATCACTAGGTTGTAAGAACAAGCTCGTTCTATTACGCTACGGACACTCGCTTTTCGCGGGGAGGAAGCTGAACCTCTACATTTTTGGTTTTAATTACATACGAAACACTCTTATTCCATTTCGTTTCAACAAACCAGTCAAACGGCACTTATTACGAAAGGAAACTTAGACCTATTACAGCAACATTACTTCTAAAGGAGCTTGTTTGTATGAAATATCTCTTATTAATAACAGCTCTATGTACCACAGCTGTTTTACTCTTCAAACCATTATCCACTTGGACCATCATATTTATCTGTACAGTCATGTGGAGCAGCGTATATGTGTACATGAAACGAGTTTCTTTTACCCATCCTATTTCGTGGATTTCATGCACGTTCTCAATTTGTATAGTCAGCGGCATGTGGTGTACTAACTCACCTTTACTACTCCTACTATTACTGGCTGTGCTATTGATGTACTATTTTGAAATCGCAAGCGGACATAATTACCTATTCTCGATTAGTAAACGCGAACTTTCAGCATCAGCTGAACTCTCAAAAGTAAATGAAGTATTCCAACAAATTCGGGCTGAGCGACATGATTTTATGAAGCATATTAGCGCCGTGTCCTACCTTATGGATAGTAAGCAACATCAAAAAGCCAATGCATATATGCAGCAATATGTGGATGCACTTCAGAACACCAATACATACATGCAAGGCGAAAGCGGACATATCGCTTCCATGCTATATCAATGGAAACAACAAGCAGCCCAAGATAACATTGAGCTAGTCTTTCAGTTTGAAAACCCGTTATCACAGCTTCCTATCACAAAGCTTAATCAAATGAACCTATTGGTAAACCTTTTGGAAAATGCCTTTGATGCGGCACGGTGCACAGACGAGAAGTATATTTGTATTAAATCTCTAGTTAAAAGTGGAATTTATATACTGGAAGTGACCAATTCCACACCTCCACTCTCTAATGAGCTGCAGGATCAACTATTCAAACAGTTTAACAAAACCACCAAATCAGGAAGCCATGAAGGACTTGGAACGTTTGTCATTCATGAGCTAGTTCGGCACTCTAACGGCTATCTGGATTATCTTTATTACCACCAGCGTTTAACCGTTAAACTGAAGTTTCCAATTGTTGTATAGCCTTTTAATTTGTTAGCAATCGTACAAACTAATGATACACGCTGGCAAAAGTCCACCTTGTGAAATCATAGGTAAAATAATATTCTTTTTTAATTAAACGGCTTGCATTTATCTCTAAAAACGAATATTATATATCATGTTGCTTTTAATGTTCGTTATTTTTGGAGGTACTTATGTTTAAGTTACAAGAAGCTAACACGAATGCTAAAACAGAGGTTTTAGCTGGAATTACTACGTTTTTAACAATGGTTTATATCGTGGTTGTAAACCCTGTAATTTTATCAGATGCAGGTGTACCGTTTGATCAAGTATTTATGGCAACCATCATTTCAGCCGTTATTGGTACGTTGTGGATGGCACTTGCCGCCAATTATCCAATTGCAATTGCGCCAGGTATGGGATTAAACGCATATTTTGCATACTCTGTTGTCGGTTCACACGGTAACATCGATTATAGAATTGCTTTTGCGGCCGTGTTTGTCGCAGGTATTATTTTCGTTATTTTGTCGCTCACGCCGTTTCGTGAGAAATTAATCGAAGCCATTCCAGGCAACTTAAAACATGGAATTACAGCTGGTATTGGCCTTTTCATCGCCTTTGTCGGCCTTCGTTCAGCAGGTATTATTGTCGCAAACGAATCCAACCTTGTAGGCTTAGGAGATCTTCAATCTCCTGGCGTTGTACTCACTTTAGTGGGATTGGCCATTACCATTGCGCTATATGCAATGAATATCAACGGGGCATTGTTTTTCGGTATGCTTATTACAGCCGTTATCGCGCTTTTCACAGGTCAGCTTTCATTTGACCAAGGGTTTGTGTCTGCCCCTTCTCTACCAGAAGGACTTCTAATTACAAATCCGCTAACTGCGTTTGGTGACGTTATTCAGCACGGTTTGTATGCTGTTGTATTTTCTTTCTTACTGGTAACCATTTTTGATACAACAGGTACGATGATTGGTGTAGCACAACAAGCAGGATTAATGAAAGATAACCATATGCCAAAAGCACGCCAAGCTCTTCTTGCAGATTCTTTTGGTACATCAATTGGTGCAATGTTTGGAACAAGTCCAACAACTGCTTTCATTGAGTCTTCAGCTGGTGTTGCTGCAGGTGGACGTACAGGTTTAACTGGCGTAACCGTAGCTCTTTTATTCATTATTGCTGCGTTCTTTAGCCCGCTTGTAAGCGCCGTTTCAGGCATTGCAGCGATTACGTCTCCAGCTTTAATTATTGTAGGTAGCTTAATGATGGGCTCTATTGCAAAGATTAACTGGAGCGAATTTGATGAAGCATTCCCTGCGTTTCTTGTTATTTTAACAATGCCTCTGACATCAAGCATTGCAACTGGAATTGCGCTAGGTTTTATCTCACATCCACTAATGAAGATTGTAAAAGGTAAAGCAAAAGAGGTTCACCCCCTTGTTTATGTATTTGCTGTTTTATTCTTATATCAACTTGTGTTTTTACCGCACTAAAAGCGATGCTTATGCATCGCTTTTTTATTTGAGATACGTTGGATTTAAGTGGAATCCTTTTCGTTATTTGGTATACTGAATATACAGAAAACGTCTTCATTGAAAGGAGCTTCATATGAAAAAACAGCTTGGCACGCTTATGTTTATCATGTTTATGATTTTTGTCGGATTCGGCATTATTATTCCGATTGTGCCAGAAGTCATTCGCATAACTGGAGCTAGCTCAGTTAACCTTGGACTCTTAATGGCAAGTTATTCTATCGCATCTTTCTTGATCGCTCCATTTTGGGGAAGTCTATCTGACCGAAAAGGTAGAAGACCCGTTCTTCTTACGGGCTTAATCGGATTTAGCGCTAGTTTCTTTATTTTTTCATTCGCTAATGACTCACTCGTTCTGATGTACATATCACGTATTCTTGGAGGTTTATTTGCCGGAGCGGTTATTCCATGTGCATTCGCTTACGCTTCTGATATTACCACGGAAGAAAATCGCACAAAAGCAATGGGCCTTTTAGGAATGACAATCGGGCTTGGCTTTATTTTTGGACCAGCATTAGGTGGACTGTTATCGTCCGTGAGCTTATTTTTCCCATTTACCATTTCAGGGATATTGGCACTAATTATGACGACCTATGCTTTCTTTGCATTACCGGAATCGCTCCAGCAAGAAAGCGTCTCTCAGGAAAAGAAAACTACGCTGCAAGATTTCAACACGGATTTTAAAGGCGCAATGAAGTATTTATATTTACTCTCCTTTTTTGGAACGTTTACGCTAGCTGGCCTTGAAGCAACTTTTCAATTTTTTCAAATCGAACGCATTGATGTAACCCCTACCATGATTGGCTGGATGTTTATGGCCAGTGGCGTTACGCAAGCTGTTATTCAAGGCGGGGTTTTACAGCGATTTAAGCAAGGAAATGAGAAAAAGCTAATTGCTGTTGGTTTAATTGTCTCAGCGGTCGGATTTGCATCCATTTTATTTTCATCCAATTTATTTAACGCAACGGTTTTCCTTTGCATCTTCACAGCCGGCAATGCCCTTATTCGCCCTTGTGTACTCGCTCTGATTACCCTTAAAACGAATATCGGCTATGGGTCAGCTTCAGGTATTAATTCATCAATGGATAGCTTAGGAAGGATTTTCGGGCCTCTGATGGGAGCCTTTGCTTTTGAACTGAACAGCATGTATCCATTTTTAATTGGAGCTGTATTAACATTCAGTGCGCTCCTTCTGCTTCAACGTCATATTGCACTCGACTATTCACCCAAAGAAATAACACCTAGCTCTTAACTAAGAAAAGACTTTAGCTTTTTTGGCTAAAGTCTTTTCTTATCGCTTGAAATACCTGGACGATTTCATCATAAAACACCATAGTACCTAAACCGATAACCAACAGTATAGTTGAATTGAAAGCACACCCAAATCTAAAAAGACGCTCCTCACTATTAAGATGAGGCCAACAACGAAACCGGGATCAGAAGGAGCTTTTAAATCATCAGCTTCTTTCTCTTCTTCATATAGTTCGCTCTCTGATTTATCTTCAGCTACTTGTTCAGTGCTTGACTGTTTTTTCAAAAGCTCATCTAACGTCACATTATAAAATTCAACTTGCTCAATGTATACTGCTTCCTCTTTATCATCTAAGAATTTCACCGTGTACTTATTGTAATATTTTCAATTCTCTTTTCCGATTTTAAGTTATTATCTCCATCAAATTCTACCACTCCAAATTTATGATCGATTGTTTCATAAAAAGCTAATAAAGAGTTTGCAACAGGTTGTGGAGTTGTTTGTAACAGCACGTCTAATCCTTCTAATTCTTTATATTTACTAAACTCCCTCACTAATTGTTCCCGTGAATTGCTACATGCTGATAAACATAGTAAGAAAAGTGCTAACACCGCTATAAAAAGCTCGTTCATATAATTCCCCCTCCTTTTTAATTCTACATCCATTACAATTAATTTCCTATATATCCATAACATAAAAATTACCATTTTCGTCAATTTTATTGCTTTGGAAATAAAATTGACGAAAATAGCACATTCTCAAATTAAAAAGTAAATACCATAAGATTTCATTACGTGAAGGGGGAAATGGCGAAAGTTTAGCAATCTTTAATAAAATAACCCTTAAGCTTATAATGCTTTTCTGACTTAATATAAGCTCTTTTTCTCTTTTACAATACATTTACGTTTACGACGAATAAAAGCCCAGAAGCAATCTTCTAGGCTTTTATTCGTCGTCCTCTAAGAAGTCTAGTACGCGATCAATAAATTGTTCGCTACCTTCGTCATTTCCGTGCTCAATTAACAGCTCCATGTTCAGCCTCCTTTTAAAATTGTTAGAATATTCTTGTTTTATACCTTACCACAATTCCAACCAAGTTGTAACGGTTATTTTGTGTAAAAATTTCGACAAATATCATCTCTTTTCAACGAAAAAAGAAAAGAGAGAAGATAAGCATCTTATCATGATTATAGACAAGACTGCAATTGATATGAATACAACCTTAAGCGTATGTACCTTTCAGCCATCCAACTCGCTTTAATTTTGCTATACAAGCTTCTTTTAAACCTTCTTCTGTGTAGCCCTCAATAACTTTGCAGTCAATTCCAATGGCATACGTATCCCTTCCGCTCTTTACTACAATTTCGTAAAACGTCTCAAGCTTTCTACAGGTAAAATCATTAATCTCCTTCAATTGATTTAATACATCGTTTAGCACTTCTTCATGATTCTTTATAATCGTTTGTGTCATCCGTATCTCTCCTTCTAATAAAATCAAAAAAGCTCATTTTGCTTTAGATGCAAAATGAGCTTTCACCCGTCTTATCACCCAAAGCTAATGCTTTGCTGGTAGGAGCACCTTACGTTGGTAGGTTGCTGTGGAGTCATAGAGCCAGATCTCTCGTCCACTCGTGATAACTTTTTAAATTAGATTTCATTATACCAAATATCTCCTATTTAGCAAGAGTATTTTTTAAATTTTTCTTTTTTTCAGTTTTGTCACTCTTTTTAACCTATGCATAGTAAAGCGAGAATATTTTCCTTTCTTTACGTAAAAACTAACAAAAAAAACGTAATGTAATTCTTTAATTAAATCCTTGGATAATTTTCTGATTATTCTTTCATTTGACCAAACTCTACCTTTGCTTATAAAATGAAGATTTGTAGAAAGGAGCACGAAAAACTATATGTATACGTATCAAATTGGCAATCAAACAATTGACTACAAAATTAAAGTCGTTCCAAATAAAACCGATATTACGGTCCAAATTTGTGACAATGAAGGGGTAACCGTAATTATCCCACGAGGCTTAAACGAGCACAACGTTCGCTCTGTTATTTCTCGTAAAGCGACTTGGATTTTAAAACAACTTAACGGTGGTAATCAACCAACCGAAGCAAAAAAACCAGCTGCTAAAAAAGCCGAAAAAGCAAAAACTGAGAACAAAACGCCAGCTGCACCTAAAGCAAAGACGTCATCTTTTGAAAACGATGACAAATTTTCGTATTTAGGTCGTCAGTACCGCTTAAACATCGTTCGTGATAATGTGGAGCAACCTGAGATGACGTTCCGTGCTAAATTTATCGCAACAGTGCCATCATCCTGGTCTGAACAAGAAACAAACGAGGGAATTCAAAACCTTTTAACAGAATGGTACCAAGGACGAGCAAATGAAAAATTCAGCGAAGCACTAAAAACAGTGAAAAAACAAGCAGCAGATGCACCTGACTCTGTAGCGTGGAAGGAACTGCAAGATACATATGCAACGATGGAAAACGGTGAGCTAGTATTGAACTGGCGTCTACTTCTAGCACCATTAACAACAATTGAATATGTGATTGCTTCACAATTTACAGATGCAGACTCATTATTTGAAGATGCAGCAGAGCGTAAACAATGGTTAGAAGAAAATAGCTTACAAGCATTCTAATCAGCTAACAGCAAAACACCCATCCTAAACTACACAAAGGACGGGTGTTTTTGCATATTGTGTTTTGTTAAAACTTAATTATAATAAAAAATGTTTATAGTTGAATAATATAGGTTAAGTATATGTAAAGGTAGTATAAAATTTAATTTTGCTCCTTTATCTATCTTCAGAAAGGATGTGCACCTAATGAAAGGACAAAGCTTTTTCATTTTAGGTCTTATTTTCGCTCTTATTATTGCTATCTTAGCTGTCATCAACAATGAGCCAGTTCAATTTAACTATGTCTTTGGCTCACAAGACTGGCCACTTATTTTAATTATTTTAACATCGGCTGTATTCGGTGGTGTCGTCGCTGCTTCACTAAGCTTTGTTAAAATCACTCAGCTTAAAAGTAAAAACAAGCAACAAACAAAACGAATTGCCGAACTAGAAACGCAACTAGCCACTCACTCAGAACCACAAGCTGATCTAGAAAAACCTTTATCAACACAAGGTGAACCATCAGCTTAATATAGAGATATACTAAAATCCTGCTTTCCCAACACTACGGGAGGGCAGGGTTTTTTGTTTTTCCTCCTTACCCCTTATAACCAATTATTATAATAAAGGGTGTATTAGCTATGTCAGTAGCCTGTGAGTGAAATGGGAAATGTTTGACTCCTACGGAATTACCAAGACGGCTTGAGACCCCGCAGAAACGCAATGACGAGGAAGGCAGGCGTGAGCCACGTGGAAAGCGAGCAATCCGGAGTGAAAATCACGACTCGTTGCGTGCGCTCGTCCTTCTTCCACACCCAAACACTTATAGAGATACGTAGTTTCCCTCCTACTCAAGAAGCCCGTGATTGAAACGGAAGATGCGAGACTCCTGCAGGACTAGCGAGTGCTCTGAGATCCCGCAGTTTACGAAGAAGCTCAGACCGAACCCTGCGGAAAGCGAGCAATCCGGAGTGAAAATCACGACCCATTGCATGCGTCTTCCCTCCTATGAAAATATGAATAACACGCATATACAAATGGAAATCTTTAGCTAACAATGGTACAATCAATTCTGTTCTTTATTCTTTCTATTTGATTTAACAAAACGATTCACTTAAAAAAAGAAGGTGCTCTTATATTGAGAAAAACTCGCATAAAACGAGAAATCATAATCTACTGCTCCATCATTCTCGGAACACTTCTCTTTTCTCTTATTGTGCAACAGTATTTCTTTCAGCCTTATACCGTTAAAGGAGACTCTATGAATCCTACGCTTCAAGAAGGCAACCGTATTATTATTAATAAACTAAGCAACTATCAACGCTTCGATCTCGTCGTCCTTCACTCTCCTCATGACCAAGACGAGTACCTCGTTAAAAGAATAATCGGTGTTGCAGGCGAAAAGATTGAATACATTGATGACCAGCTCTATATTAATAACCAAAAAGTAAGTGAACCTCACTTACATAAATACCTACAGCATATCCCGACATACGAACGCTTCACTGAAAACTTCTCTACCGAAGAACTCGTAAATGACGGCATCATTCCTCATGGATTCGTCCTTGTACTCGGAGACAACCGTAGAATAAGCCGCGATGGCCGACACTTCGGATTAACACCTGTCTCAGACATCGTTGGTGAAGTCGATGTGAAATATTGGCCTCTGACTGATCTCAAACTAATGCACTAAAAAAAGGAGCGGCGTCCGCTCCTTTTTTAATACCCATTCTCTTCATACAACTCAAGCGGAAGGCCGTCTGGATCTGCAAAAAATGTAAATAACCTTCCTGTTAACTCATCCACTCGAATCGGTTCTACCTCAATGCCTCTACTCTCTAACTCTACTTTTGCTGCTTCCACGTCTTCAACAGCAAAAGCTAAATGCCGAAGACCACAAGCCTCTGGTTGTGATGGACGAGCTGGAGGATTTGGAAATGAAAACAACTCAATTTGTACTCCTGGCGCTAGCTCTAAGTCTAGCTTATAAGAGTCGCGATGCTCTCGATATGTCTCTTCTAAAATACGCGCTCCTAGCTTTTCTACATAAAACGCTTTTGATTGCTCATAATTACTTGCGATGATTGCTACATGGTGAATTCTCTTAAACTCCATCCTTGCCCTCCTATGTAATCATTGCTTTCATCATAACCGAGCAACTAAAAAAAGAAAAGACACATTTACTATTTTAGGAAATTCTCTTTCCGTTCGTATCGTTTAAACTAATTTCCCACTCTGTTCAATCGTTTTTTTGTCATCAAACATAGTTTTATAGTATACTATTTTTCAAATCAATTTTTGAGCGACTATACTATTTATTCCTATTACTACTTGAAGGGAGGTGGTTTTCTGATGGGATTGCGATGTATAAAATTAGCAAGCTTGCAGAGATGGCATTTATAACAAAACGCACGGTAAATTACTATTCAAAAGAATTACTCGTACATCTTCGTCTTATTGAAGCTTTAAAACAAAAAGGGCTTTTGCTTAGAAAAAGGAAGCAACAATTGGAGAATACATCCCATATAGAAAACAAGCCCCTCCTTCATAAAGACGAGCTTATAACAACATCATTATACACGACGACAAAAAGTGTAGCGTCAAGAATAAAAGGCTTAATGACGGTGAAAAAACTTCTGTTAAGCAATCACTAGAGCCACTCTCACGCACTCACTTCTCATGCTCTTGTCGTAATTTGATTATTTACAGGAGGTGTTTACTTACTTTGCTTACGCAGAGTAAGTATGTTCATTGATAACCATTAATTTAATTTTAGTTGCCTTTTTAATTGCTTTAACTGCTTATTTTGTTGCGACAGAGTTTGCGATTGTAAAACTTCGTAGCTCTCGTGTCGATCAGCTCGTAGCAGAAGGTCGAAAAGGAGCGGTCGCAGTGAAGACCGTCACGACTCACCTAGATGAATACTTATCCGCATGTCAGCTTGGTATTACCATTACAGCACTTGGATTAGGTTGGCTAGGTGAACCAACAGTTGAGCGCATTTTAAATCCAGTTTTCGCAGACTTAGGTGTTCCATCTTCCGTTTCACACGTGCTTTCGTTTGTAATCGCTTTTGCGTCGGTTACGTTTTTCCACGTCGTTGTTGGAGAGTTAGCACCGAAAACGGCGGCGATTCAAAAAGCTGAAACGGTGACGCTTCTGTTTGCACCACCGTTAATTGTCTTTTATAAAGTCATGTTTCCTTTCATTTGGTTACTTAACGGTTCAGCTCGCTTATTAACAGGCTTATTTGGATTAAAACCAGCCTCAGAGCACGAGCTAGCGCACAGTGAAGAAGAGCTTCGCATCATCTTATCAGAAAGCTATAAAGGCGGCGAAATTAATCAATCTGAATACAAATATGTAAACAACATTTTTGAATTTGACAACCGCGTTGCTCGTGAAATCATGGTGCCAAGAACTGAAATGGCCGTTGTTTCTGAAGACGATACAATTGACGAATTTTTAAAAGTGGCTGTAGAAGATCGCTATACTCGTTATCCAATTACCATTGATGGGGATAAAGATAATATTATCGGCCTTGTCAACATCAAAGAAATTCTAAACGATGTGGTCTTAAACGATGCTGTGCGTAATCAGCCTGTCAAAACGTATATGAAACCAATTATTCAAGTCATTGAATCAGTCCCAATTCAAGATTTACTACTATCCATGCAGAAACAGCGTACGCATATGGCGGTGCTTATTGATGAATATGGTGGTACAGCTGGTATTGTAACGGTTGAAGATATTTTAGAAGAGATTGTTGGGGAAATTCGCGATGAGTTTGATACAGATGAAAAGCCGTATGTTCAAAAGCTTAGCGATCAACACTTTATCTTCAATTCAAAAGTATTGCTTGATGAAGTAAATGAAGTGCTTGATATTCAACTTGAGCACGAAGACATCGATACGCTCGGTGGATGGATGCTTCTTCAAAACATTGATATTCAAGAAAATGAATCCGTCACTCTATACGGATATGAATTCACGGCAAAAGAAATGGACGGACATCAAATGAAAGAAGTAGAAGTTCGTCAATTATCTCAGGAAGAAAACGAAGTGCAACAAGAAGCACTAAAAATTGAAATATAACCGAAAAAGCTGCCTCGAGGCAGCTTTTTTCATTTCTGAACAACTAATGGATAGCTATCTTCAAAATGCATAGCTACAGCATCTACTATAAGCGGACCTTTCTGTAAAACTTTCGTACTTGTAAGTTTTGAAAAGCCATCTCCACCTTCTTGCAGATAGTTTGACAGAGCAATCGTATACGTTTGAGTCAGTTCAATCGGCTCACCGCTTTCTGCTTTAATCTCTTCAATCCGCTCACCAAACGGCGCTAAGTCATTCCATTCCACTGTAATGCCCGCTGTTTGTAAAGCTGCATCATATTTTTCACTCCACTGCTGTTCCAAAATTTCATACAGGTCTCCCCCTGTTACCTCAATCTTGACGAGATGATGCTCAAAAGGAAAAGCTGATATGCCATTTCAGCTAAATCTTCCTTTGGATTCCCACCATTTTGATCAGACTGCACAGAAACATGAGCTAAGACGACAATAGAACGTATGCCCTGCTCTTTCAGTTGTTTTACGCTTTTGTTAATGGCATTTACCTCATCGGTAATCATTACTTCTTCTCGACTATTTGCCAAAACAAAATCGTTTGTATCCGTTGTGACAACTCCGATAAAGCCCATGTTCACTCCGTTTATTTTTTGATGACATACGGCCGAAACACGGTTTCACCCGTTTTCTTATCTAAAATGTTGGCTGAGGTGTACTGTGCTGTAGCTCCTTTAAAGTTTCCTTTTTCCTGAGGGGATTCACCATGAATTAAGCGCTTCATTTCTGCTACTCCACGATCAAATTCATGATTGCCTGGCGTACCAATATCAACGTTTAGCAAATTTAAAAATTCAATTGTTGGTTCATCATTAAATAACGAAGAAATAGGAGGGCTCCCACCGACCATATCACCGGTGTGAACGAGAAGCGTGTGCGGATTTTTTTCTTGGTATGCTTGCAAATGAGAAGCGAGATACTCAGCTCCTCCTACTCGTTTACCTTGGAGCTGCTGATATTGATCTAACTGACCGTGAAGGTCGTTTATTCCTAAAAGTTGCACGTGAATTAAATCATTAGACGAGGCTGTAAAATGCGTTTGGAAAGCATGGTGATACGTGGTAAACAATAAGATGCCTACAAGTAAAAGCATAGCTATACGTTGAAATAATCTCATTTCATATCCCCTCCTCATGCTGTTATCGTTAGGCTACCATAGAAGCATTAAGGAAGTATGAACGATATGTAAAGACAAATATAACAAAAAGCGCATCAGCTAGGTCTGATACGCTTTTATCATTGAAAATAAAATGCTTTTTTCTACTTGCTTTAAATGATAAAAGTAACCTTTCTTACTCATCAGCTCAGAGAACGAACCAACTTCAACCACTCTGCCTTCATCCATGACAATAATTTGATCCATCCGCTCTAAGCCAGCAAGACGGTGGCTAATGAAGATAAGCGTTGCGTCCTTTGCTTTTTGTGTTAGCTCGGCAATCACTTTTTGTTCCGTTAGCAAGTCCATTGATGAGAAAGGTTCATCCAGTAGCCAAATTCGGCCTTTTTTCAAAAATGCACGAGCCATTGCTAACTTTTGACGCTCGCCTCCAGATAGGTTTTCACCTTTTTCTAAGATGCGATCATCGAGCTCATACGCATGTAGCTCCACCGCTTGTAACGCTGCTTTTAACTCGATATCAGACGCGTTATCATTTGCTAGCAGGAGGTTGTCACGAACCGTCCCGTAGAAAAAATGATTTTCCTGCATCACGACATTCGTATAGCTCCACAAATCTTCTTGTTCAACATTCGTTAAGAACTCTTGATTAATGGATATGGTGCCTGAGGTAGGCTCATACAGCTTGACGAGCAGTTGAAACAAAGTGGATTTACCAGAACCACTAGGTCCTACAATTGCCGTTTTTGAGCCAGCTGAAAACGTAACAGAGACATCATCTAGTACGTTGCGATTTCCATACGCAAATGATAGATTTCTCACTTCTACGTCCATCGGTTCATCTTGAAGCACAGCTGAAACAGGCTTCTTTACTTCTTTCTGGTTACCCATAACAGAAAACAGCTGCGCCGAAGAGCGACGGCTATCTTCGAAATGAGTCGGAAATGCAGCCATTGGAACTGCATATTCAAATACATTCAGTCCAATCATAATAAGCATTGCTAGGAATAACCCGTCCAGCTCGCCTCGCGTGACGTCATAGACGCCGAATAAAGTTACGGCCCAGCATACGAACATGGAAATAACTAAGCTCCACGATTGGCTTGCGTTTTCCGCTTCTTGCTTTCTTGCTTGAGCGCTTAAATAACGCTTAGATAATTCAGTTAGCTTTCCTTGCTTTTCTTCTACTTTTTGATGAACTTTTAAATCTCGAAACCCGTATAAAAACTCCGTTGTTTCTGCTGATAGCTCACTTCTGAGCTCTTGAGTAGATGCTTTTAAACGCTGCTGCCTCCACGCAGCAAGCATGGGTACAACAACCCCCGTGAGGAGCATTCCAATAGCTAAGGTCACGCTAATCCAAACTGAGTAAAACAATGTAAAGAAAATGGTGCTAATGAAAACAAAGAAAAAAACGATTGGCGGATAGAATACCCGCAGGAAAAAGTTTTGTAAATTTTCTACGTCTCCAACAATTCGTGCTAGTAAATCCCCGCTGCGGTACTGATGAAGTACGCTAGGCATGAGCGGTTCTAATTTTTCAAAAAAGCGTACGCGCAGGTTTCCCAAAATCGTAAAAGTTGCTCGGTGTGAATAATAACGCTCCGCATATTTTGTTACAGCTTTTGCAATACCAAACAGCTTTAAAAGCGCAAGCATAACCGTTAACGTATACAGCGGTGGAATAAGAGCTGCTTTGGAGATGACATACCCGCTTGCACCGAATAAAGAGATGCCGATGAGCCCTGCTAGTACACCGAATATCGTCGTATATACAATATCCTTTTTTTCTTTCAGTACAATTGTGCTGATTGTCAGTAAATTTCTCATCTAACACCCTCTCCTTGCTGCGCCTGCATCATGTCGCGGTAGCTGTCAATGCGCGTCATTAATTCATCATGCGTTCCTGAATCAATGACTTTTCCGTCTTGCAAATAAACAATTTGGTCCGCATTTCGAATCGTATAAAGTCGATGAGCAACGGTAATCATGGTTGCTCGCTCACTTAGCTCTTTAATGGATGATTGTAGAATTTGTTCCGTTACTAAATCGAGACCAGTTGTCGGTTCATCAAATACAATGAGAGAAGGCTGCTTAATAAATGCACGAGCTAGTGCAAGGCGCTGTTTCTCACCGCCAGAGAGGCCTCTTCCCCCTTCACCTATCAGCGTATCAAAGCCCGCTTCCATCGACTGAATAAGCGGTAACAGCCCCGCTTTTTCGGCTGCTTTTATAAGTTCTGCTTCCGTCACTTGAGTTTGTGTACCAAGGCAAATATTTTCTTTAATCGTTCCGGAAAATAAATACGGGTGCTGAGAAATATAGCTGATAGATTCAAACCAATCCGCTTCGCTAATGTCAGTTCGCTGTTTTCCATTAATGACTACTTGTCCTTCTGTTGGATCAATTAAACCCGAAATCAATCGAAGCAGCGTTGTTTTTCCTGATCCGTTTGGACCGATAATCGCTACTTTTTCAAACGGCTTAATGATTAACGAAACGTCACGTAATGAAAATGCTCCTTCTTGATAAGAAAAATGAATATCATCCAGCACGATATGAGCAGGTTGCCCTTGCTCTACTCGATGATTTCCCCACTTCACTCCGTGTTCGGAAGCTTCAAGCTCTTCTTTGATTTTATTCGTTGCCCCGATGCTACCTCTTCCAGCGTGAAATGCACTACCTAAATCTCGAAGCGATAGATAAAAATCCGGTGCGAGAATTAAAATAAAAAACGATGCAAAAAACGTAATATTTTCAAATACAACAAGGCGTAGGCCAAGCTCAAAGGCGATGAGACCAACGCTTAGCATCGCAATAAACTCCAGTGCCAGAGAAGATGAAAATGCTGTTTTCAAAACATCCATTGTCGCATCACGAAATTCAAAGCTTTTCTCTTTCATCTTGTCTTTTTGCACCTTTGCTTTGCGCATGAGCTTCAGCGTCGTTAATCCTTGCAGAACATCGAGGAAATGACCTGAAAAAGCCGTCATTTTTTCCATTTGAACATCCGCTTTTTTTTGCGTTTTTAACCCGATCACAATCATATAAATCGGGAAAAATGGTGCGGTTATCATCATTAATAATCCTGAAAACCAGTGCTGCGTAAACACGGCAAGTAAGATAATAAGCGGCAAAATACTCGTTTGGATGACCTGCGGAATATAGAAGCTAAAGTAGTTATCCACTTCATCAATCGCATCCATCGCTACGCTCGCTTTTTTACCCGTTTGGCCGCTTAACGAAGCTTGTAAAGGGTTGTTTGCATATTTTTCAAAAAGCTCTTCTCGGATTTCACCCTTCACTTTTTCACCAAGCTTAATTCCTAGTTTTCTTGATAGATAGATAAACAGCACCCGAGCAGTTAAGACAATTAATAAATAAATAAAAGAAGGAAGCACGTCTTGAAACGACGCGTCCTTCAAGAAGATTTGGTCGACAATGTACACAAAGAAATATGCTTGGCCAACTAACATCACACCGTTTAGCAACGATGATAGGATGAGCGGAATCATCATTTTTTTATGTGCAAATGCTCGTTTTCTCAGCAGTTCCATACACAATCGGTCTCCTTACGTTTAGTTAGCAGTACTTACTGATAAGGGCTTTTTCCTTTTGCCCCCCAGATGAACAAAAACACAATTGCACCAACCACAAGCAACACAGGTGCTATCATAATCAAAAACGTATTCACATTTCGTCCCTCCTTCACTTCTTACCCTGCACGTACTCGTTATCAAATAGAAACAGTCGCATCAATAAGTATAATGATGGAACGAGCAAGCATAGTCCTGCAAGAAAGGAAATGATAAGCGTGATGGCCATTGTATCGTTTGTGAAGCTATCATAAATCGTCACGTGCGGATAGAGTAAGTACGGTAAATGCGCCGCTCCGTACCCGTAAAATGCTGTGGCAAACTGCAGCATGACAAAGATAAATGATAAACCAAGACGCTTTTTCTTCCAGATAAAATAAACGGCTCCGACAAAGAACAAGAATGACAAAACAAACAGCCACGATACATCTAACATTTTCGCAAAGTGCTCGCTGTTATGATCTGACATGGCCCAAAAGACAAGAAAGCTAGCCAAAATCGTAGGTGTACTCCAAAACAATGCGTATTTACGCAAAATGCGAAATGCCCCTTCATCTCCTGCTTTGTGCGCGTAAAAGGTTAAAAAACAAGCAGAAATATACAGAACGCTCACCACTGCAAGAAGCACAACGGCCCATGAATAAAAGCTGGTGAACAACGCCCCGTAGTCAAGTGAAACATTCGTGCCGTTTAGCTTAATATAACCACCTTCTGAAATCGTCAAGACGATGGAAAGTGAAGCTGGAATTAAAAGTCCCGTTGCTCCGTATAAAAGTTGATAGCCTAGACGCCCTTTGTTTCCATAGTGGTGAAACGCATAGTACGAACCGCGAAGCGCAATTAAGATAATTGCGATGCTTCCAGGAACCAACAGTGCCGTTCCGTAATAATAAGCAAGAGACGGGAAGAAACCAACTAATCCAACATAGAAGAAAATCAAGAATACGTTCGTTACTTCCCATACCGGAGACAAGTAACGATTGATTACTTTTTGTACAACATGTCCTTTCCCTGTCACCGATGCATAGTAGTTAAAGAACCCTGCTCCAAAGTCAATTGAAGCAACGATTAAATAACCGTATAAAAATGTCCATAGTACCGTGATACCAATTACTTCGTAGCTCATAGTAGTCCTCCCTATTCAATCCCGCGTTTTTTCAATTCTTTTTCGACAGGATTTGCTCTAAAGGTACGAATAAGAACCGTCACGGCCGATACAATTAAAATGACGTATAAAGCAGCGAACAGATAAAGCATAATATCAACGTGCTGAGACGTTGTTGCTCCTTCTGCTGTACGCATAACGCCTCGAATAATCCAAGGCTGACGTCCTTCTTCTGTAAAGAACCATCCTGCTTCAATCGCAAGCATCGCTAGCGGCCCACCGGCTACTATTAAGCTAAGAAGCGGTTTGTTAAGCGGATTCCATGATTTTTTCTTTTTCATCACAATGTAAATAAATGAAATGAACGCAAGTCCCATTCCAATTGCAACCATCAAGTCGAACATGTAGTGAACAACAAGTGGCGGCCAATCTTCCTTAGGGTATTCTTCAAGCCCAATGACTTCAGCTCCCGGAGTTCCGTGAGCTAAAATACTGAGCGCATACGGAATTTCAAGCGCGTACTTCACTTCGTTATCTTCGGTTAAAATACCGCCTAAAATTAGCGAAGCTTCTTCCATTGTTTCAAAATGCCATTCAGCCGCTGCGAGTTTTTCAGGCTGATAGTTTGCTAAATATTTGCCTGACAAATCTCCAACAAGTGCCGTTACAATGGCAAAGACAAACGCAACGACCATTGATAAATGCAGCGCTTTTTTATGATAAACGTGATCGCGTCCTCGTAAAATTGCAAAAGCTGCAATAGCTGCAAGCACAAACGCAGACGTTAAATAAGCCGAGGATAAAACGTGCGACACTTTTGTCGGCGTCGCCGGGTTGAACATAGCCGCAATCGGATTAATATTTGAAAGCACGCCGTTTTCATATGTGAAGCCCAGCGGTGCGTTCATAAATGAGTTTACCGTTGTAATAAAGAAACCCGATGCGGTTGCACCAAGCGCAGCTGGAATTAACAGCAGCAAGTGATACATTTTATTTTTGAAGCGATCCCACGTATATAAATAAATTCCGAGGAAAATAGCTTCAAAGAAGAACGCAAATGTTTCTAAAAAGAGCGGAAAGCTAATGGTTTGACCAGCTACCTGCATAAAGTTTGGCCATAGCAAACTCAGCTGCAGTGCAATCGCTGTACCTGTCACAACTCCGACAGCAACCGTGATGATATATCCGCGTGCCCATCTTCTAGCGAGCAAGTGGTAGTGTTCATCGTTTCGTTTAATTCCTATCCATTCAGCAAGTGCAATTAAGAGTGGAACCCCGACTCCTAATGTTGAGAAAATCGTATGCACAGCTAGTGTTAAACCGGTTAAGATTCGACTATACAAGACCGGATCATACTCAAACACAAACATTTCCTCCTTTATGTAGGAAGAGAATTTTCTCTTCTCTTAGCAGATTGTAGTCCCTAGTATAAAAACTTCTTTTATAGTTGACCATACTGTTCACCATTTTGTTAAAGTTTGTTCACAATTTCACAATCTTAATTTCGACACAATTTTAGAAGGTCCTGTAAAAAAACAAGCTGAAATATAAAAAAGTCATGATCCCTTCTCAAAGAAGAATCATGACTGTTTTAACATCGTTAGGTTGTAAGAACACGTTCGTTCCATTCCACTCTTTTTTTAAATTGGTTTCCGAATTATCTCTCAATCGTTCCGATAAATCGCTAACCGAAAGACTTATGTCTCCGCCTCTTTTACTCTTCATTTCTCTTTTTTACTAAATAGTGTCCGTATGTAAAAGTTAGAAAAAACACAAGTCCTACAACGCTTCCTACTAGCAATCCACTTTGAAGATTTCCATCGGGACCAGCTGTCACAATTAGTGTAAACACTCCTCCAAGCAGGAAGCTGCCAAGGGGAATAATATAATAAGGAACAAGATTTTCACGTTTGTTGTCATAAACATCCACTGATATCTTCAAATTTAAGTAACCTAATACAACAGCCGTTAAAATAAAAATAAACCAAAGGGGGTTTTCATAAGCATGTAAAATACCGTTTTGTAACCCGTCATAAACTAATAAGGATAAAATCCCTAATGTTTGAATGATAAAAGCCACTCGAATATTTTTTAAGTTTTGAACAATAAGGCGTTCATCTTTTATTTTCTTCATTGGAGCCCTCTCTTTCTACCCAAAAAACATCGTTAAGCGTTTGATCGACTGCATAACAAATTTCTAAACATAGTTTTAAAGTTGGATTATACTTCCCTTTTTCAATTAGGCTAATCGTTTGCCTTGTTACGCCAACCTTCTCAGCCAACTCACTTTGAGTTAAATCTGCTTGAACTCGAAATAACTTCACATTATTTTTAACTATATACCAATTACTTCCATTTTAATTGTAACATATACATGACATAATTCAATATATATATTACATTTTATCACAAATAAAAAAGCCGCCCTAACTTGTAGAGACGACTTTTAATAACCACGCTGCACTGCTGGATGAAGGAGCTGATAGATGACGGCTTCGTCACTGTGTTGTCTTGTTGCGGTTCTCGCTTCTTCCATCGTACCGATAAACTGTACTTCTCCCTCTTTTAACACAGCAAATCGGTGGCATAAACCTAGAATTTCATTCAAGTCATGCGTAATATAGATGACTGTTTTTCCTTCTCTCGTAAGCTTTTGAATGTATCTGCCAATCTCCATTTTCGACTGCAAATCAATTCCCACCGTCGGCTCGTCCATAAGTAAAATCGCTGGTTTATGAATGAGCGCAACGGCGATATTGAGCTTCCGCTTCATTCCGCCTGATAAATTTTGAACCTTTTCGCTCCATTTCCCCTCTAGCTGCACAGATTTACAAAGTGTTTTTAGCTCATCATCTGATACGGATCGCCCCGTCATTTTACTCCACAGTCGCATGTTTTCTTTTACCGTCAGTTCTTCCCACAGTGCAATATCTTGCGGGACGTAGCCAATTTGACTGCGAATGTGCTTTTTAGCTTTTTTTAAACGCTGACCGTTGATGACCACTTCGCCGCTCGAAGGCTTAGTGAGCGTTGCTAAAATGGATAAAAGCGTAGACTTCCCTGCACCGTTTGGTCCTAGCAGTCCCAGTACCTCACCTTTTTTTACATGCAAAGACACTTTATTTAATGATTTTTTTCTTCCATAACGCTTACTTACTTTTTCAATTGAAATCACGTAATCGACCTCACATTCCACACTGCTTTTAACCATAATAAAATGGTGATGACTAGTATTGTTCCAAGCTGAATCCAAAGTTCTTTAGCAAGTACAAGCTGCTGCGTAACCAATAGATGCTGAGGAATCCATGTAGCAATTGCGCCTAGCCGCTCCGCTATGTCACTGATTGGGAAAAATACGCCCCCGATAATACTGAGCATCATCGCAATCAAGAATCCTGCGGTATAGTAGCGCCCGAGGTGACGTGATTCCGTAGCTAGCCAAAAGCTAAACGCTAAGCAAAAGCAGAGATATATGAGCATTAGCAACAGTACTCTGCTATCTGTCACCGCTCCGACTTTCAAAAAGAAGAAAAAGCTCAGGACAGTTTGGATGATCAAAACAAACCCATATGCTGCTAACGATTGATACACATAAGACATGACGCCTTTTGGCAAGGTCTTCATTCGCTTGAAAATAGGCCCTTTTTCCTTTAGGACCCATTCCATCGCCATGAGCGACACAACAAGCGTCAAAAAGCCCCACAGCGGAACAGAGCGATTTATAGTCTGTTGCTTCTCATCAGGTTGTACACCTTCTTGTCCATCAGTCACATATTGAATGGTCATTAACGGTTCTGGCTTCCACTGCTCGTCCGTATAGCGATACGCATCTTCCCATAGGGTTTCGGGCTTTTCCCAACGATAACGTTCATACAAGCGTTCTACTTGAATAGCAGCTTTACTGTTGCTCGATAAGCGAGTTACTTCACTAGCAATCACTTCTTCTACAACGCTCGTCGCAACTGACGCTGGCATTTTCACCAGCTCAATCGTTTCTTCATAATCTTCTTTTTTAATATTATCCATAAAGCCTTCTCGAACGATAAATAAGCTATCTACTTCATTTCGGAGAAGCTTTTTTTCTCCTTCATCAGCCGTTGTAGCTATCAATTTAATTCTCTCATTCGTCGTAACTCGCTGGATTACTTCCTTAGAAAGTTTACTTTGGTCTTCATCCGCAATGGCAACTGGAATCTTCACATCGTTCTCAACGTTTTGAAGAAACATTTGGCCTACATAAGCACCTGCAGCAGGAAGCACCAGGAGAAGTATCAATAAAAATGGCTTTCGGATAATAGCCTTCAGCTTCTCCATCATGAGATTCATAGGCTCACTCTCCTTTTTTGAAACAGTGCCGTCCAGAGGAGCGACAAGCTAAAAGCAGTGAGACCGTAAACGACGAGCCAGCTCATTGATTCTGACCAGTCTACTGACTCATAGCCTCCAAATAAGCCAAACATCATCTGCAGCGACCAGGCGTTAACAGACCAGGTTTGAAGCATTAGCAACCACTCTGGTAAATAAACGCTAGGTAAAATATGTCCGCCTACAAGAGAAGCTGCAGCAAGGAACAGAACGCCTACTAGCTGATACAGCTTTTCACTGACGAAGATAGCTTGCAAGAGAGCAAACGTTGCTAAAAAAGCGAATGAACTAGCTGCAACGCTGCCAATTAGTTGCCCCCACGTGTACGATAGTGACAAGTCAAGCTTCTCTATTCCTACTGCGTATAATCCTAGCGCTAAAACGAAAACGAGTAAGAACATACTGCTAAACTGAGCAAGATGAACGTGTAGTGAGGATACTCCGTGCGTCTGCATACGCTTAAGCACTGAATTTGAATGAAGTCCTTTTACAAAAAGCATGCTGCTGTAGCTCCAAATCATGAGCAGTACTAAAAAGAACGAGAGAATATAATACTGCTTCATATCTTGCTGAAATAAAGACGTCGCTATTCGTTCTTCAAACACGCTTCCACGATCAAGAACATGAAGCCCAAATGAAAGAAGGCTGCGACGAAATTCAGATTGTCTCTCTTCCGTGCTGGCTCCTTCTTCTTGTAGAAAGTGATCGATTGTATTAATGCCGCTTTGAGCAGCGGATGTATAGTCAGCTGCGCTATCCATGACATAGCGAAAAAGCTGGGCTTGAAGCGGCTTGTTTTTATTCCCCACTACAACAAGAGGCATGTTTTCTCCCGTTGCAATCGAATGACTAAAGCCATCTGGTAAAACAACAAACGCCGCAATCTCGTCTTTGGACAGCATTTGTTGTGCTTCTGTTTTTGTTGGATACACAGGATTGATAAGTGAGCTTAACTGCTCACTTTCCGTTAACTGTTTGATGACGTATTCTGTTTGAAGCGTATCATCTTCATCGACAATTGCCACCGGAAACTTTTGTATCCGTGCTTCATCCTCCATTGTTTCTGTTAGTATGACCCCTGCTCCTATTAAGAATAGAACAGGAGCAAGTAGAAGCAGGCTAAAAGACTTCCAGTTTTTTAGCATCGCCTTCCATGTGAATGAGCATAAATAAAAGAATATCTTCACCTGCTCTTCTCTCCCTGCATTATTACATTAGAATTGTAACTAGGTATGATAGTTTACTATATGGTTGTACAAGTAGATTCAGACCTACTGCAAACCTGATAAATTTAACAAAGCGGATAACATGCTGCACACGTCATCCGCTTTTGTATGAACTATTAACTGTTAAGATTAAGAAATATCAAGATCCATCATTAAACCTTGTAAGTTTGTGTAGAAGTCTTCTTGAATCTTCATTAAATCAACTGGCGTAATATCTTTTACGTTTTTACCGTTCTTAGAATCAACTGCTGGAATATCCGCCGCGTCTTTTAATTCAGAATTTGAGTTAATCTTTAAGTTGATATCAGCTGAATCTGTCGGCATACCAACTTTTAAGTTAATATCAAACTTGTAATCTGACTTTCCTTTTGAAGCATCAATGTTTTGATCTTGCTTAAGGTCACCGCTGAACGTGTAGCCAGGAGCTTGATCACCCAAGTCAAGCGTGAATTTGCGATCAGCTGTTTGTTTCGCATCCGTTTTTCCATTCACAACTGAATCCATTGTGAACTTTAAGTTTAGGTCTTCTGTTGTTGAATCAGAAGCGTTAACGCTAGCAACTAACTTTTCAGAACTCTTCTCTCCGTCAGCTGTAATGTCGTTTGTCACATCAAGCTCTACTTTGCTATCATTGTTGTCATTTCCAATCGTAAGAGCTAGCTGTTGAGCACGCTTGTTGTCCGCGTATTCTACATCTTTTGTTGCTACTTTTACATTTCCTACATTGTCTTTGTCATCAGCTGAAGTTGCAGCAAACTCTACGTTACGATCCACAATTACTTCATCATCATTGATGTAAACTGTTGATTTAAAGCCTTTAGGGAATTTAAGATCTTTCACATCTGTTTTAAATTCGTCCAAGCCTTCTTTTAGCTGTTTTTTCACTTCTTTTTCATCTGTTAATTCAGCCATTTCTGGATCTGTTGCAGCAGATGATTCAGCAATCGTTGCAACGCGTTTTGCAATGATTGTTTGTAGCTCATCATCCTTTGCCATTTCCGCTACAAGCTTTTGAACAAATTTCTCCGTTTGTTCTTGGTTCATTTCAAGCTTTAGACGCGTGAATTTTAACGTTTCATCACCTTGTTTATACTCAGCGTTCTTTTCTTTTGTAAAGTAGTCTTCATCTAAGTTATCATAGAAGAACTTTCCGTATTTTGTTGCAATTGCTTTCTTTTCTTTCTCCGTTAGTTCTAAATCTTCCACCTTAATTTGGTTTAGTTCTAACTTATCTGGACCCGTATATGATGGGTCAAACATGCGCATAACCTGACCATACTCATCAAGGTTTAAATAGAAGAATTGATTTGCTAAAATTGGTGCTTTAAAACCAATTTGTTCCTTTGTTTGATAACCTTCTACGTCAAGTGCTTTTGTGTTACCAATATCAAGCGTTAATGAACCATATGTTTCTTGCTTTTTAGGGTCTTGCTCTGTTTTTACATTAATCGTCGATTTGCTAATCATATCTTGAATCATTTGATAAGATGGATCAGCAGCAAGTGAGTTCATTGAAAAATCACCGCTGATAGAAGCCGCTGAGCTTGATGGTTGCTCTAGTGCTTTTTCTTGGAATGCTAAGCTTTCGCCATATTTCGTTTCAATTTCTTCGGCCATTTTGTTGTATGTATTCACTTCAGATATTAAATATAATTGCTTTGGTGATTTCATGAATACATAGCCAAACGTAACCGCTGCACCAATAAGCACAAATAAAATCGCCAATCCGATGATTAACTTTGTTGGTGCTTTTCTCGGAGCTGGAGCTGTTTCTAAGGAAGCAGCAGTTTCTTCCCTTGTTTTGTTTTCATCGCTCATACGTTTTACATCCTCCTGTAAATAATTGTTTGTTTGGTCCCTTGTACATGATAAGGAATCATTACCAGTATTTCTAGTCGTTCGACAAAAAAAGACATTTTTTAGTTCATTTAGCTGATAAAAAGAAGATACCTAACAGATACAAAGACTCATTTTTCATTCCCCTATATAACCAGATTAAAACCAAATTCATTAATTTTTACCAAAAATATGAATCTGTCAGTTCCTAACGAAGCAGATCTTTTTTATAGTTCGATAGAAGGCTATCACTTCTCCTCCTTTTTACTCCATTTTTTCCTATCTTCCAAAAGCTCAACGATGATATGTATATGAACATTGACTTAGCATCATGTTAAAAGAAAGGAAAACGAGCCTTTTTTCACAATAAAAAAGAGTTTAGGACATAACAAAATGATTGCTTCTAAAAGACGAACACTAGCTGTTCCCACCTCTTTGGTTTGTCTGAACACGTTCGTTCCATTGCGCTACGGCCACTCGCTTTCCGCGGGGAGGAACTCTCAATCTTTCAGGTTTATCATTGACTGAATTACTTATGTCCCAGCCTCTCTTACGAATTAATTTGAAGTCGCTGTTGAATAAATAGAAATACGTTAACTAAGCTGTTTTCTTCAAATACACTTACATCTTGCTTTTTAAATTCCCCTTGCTCATGATAATAGCTAATTTGGCCAATTCCTTTCTCTTCGTTCATGTCGATATGAAAGCTAAGCGGCGTTCCTAAAATCGAGCCATCTTCATCTCGCTGAATAATTTGACAAAGCGTTTTATCTCCCTGCGGTTCATATAAAAAATCATAGCCGTACTGACGAGCTAACTTTTCTGTTTGCATAAGAATAATTTTTGTAACTGACGTTTCGTTCATACAACTTCTCCCTTATCTGTACTTACTTCTTTTAGTATATCATAGCTCATTTTATCGTTTGTACCAAGAGTTTGGGACATAACAAAATGATGGCTTCTAAGAGACGAACACTAGCTGTTCCCATCTCTTTGGTTTGTCTC
Organism: Priestia sp. FSL W8-0001; assembly: GCF_038050335.1. NCBI lineage: Bacteria > Bacillati > Bacillota > Bacilli > Caryophanales > Bacillaceae > Priestia > Priestia sp. FSL W8-0001. The sequence continues at coordinate 1,165,197 of NZ_JBBPAL010000001.1, read as the reverse complement.
AACACGTTCGTTCCATTGCGCTACGGTCACTCGCTTTCCGCGGGATCTCCGTTTTCCCTCTCTTTCCCGCAGGAGTCGAGTGTCCCACGCTCCATTCCACCCTGTTTCCAACATTGTTTTTCACAATCAGCAAAAAACCTGAACGATTAAAAGTTATGAACTCTCAATCGTTCAGGTTTATCATTGGCTGAATTACTTATGTCCCAGCCTCTTCATTATAATAGTTTGATAACACCTTTCGCACCTTGTTTTTGATAACCTGTCTTTCTAATCTCTACTTCTTTTCCTTCTGGTAAATTAGTAAACACAACAGGTGTAACAAGTGACGTAGCATTCTTTTTCACATAATCGAGATCGATTTGTAATAACGGTGTGCCTGGCTCAATACGTTCGCCTTCGTTCACGAGTGTTGTAAACCCTTCACCTTTTAGCTCAACCGTATCGATTCCAACATGAATTAATAATTCTAGCCCAGTATCTGTTTTCAAACCAAACGCGTGCTTGGTTGGGAAAATACTAATGACTTCACCTGAAATTGGTGAATGAAGCGCATTATTAACAGGTTCAATCGCAAAACCATCGCCCATCAGCTTAGCAGAGAACACTTGGTCAGGGACTTTTTCAAGCGGCATAACCACCCCTTCAAACGGTAAGCTAAATTCGTCAAGCACGCCTTCGCTTGGTTTTGGATCAGCTTTCACTGATGCACTTGCCATTACTTTTTCGCCTCGAACAAGCTGCTTCATCGCATTAGCTACAAACTCTACTTCCGTTCCAACAATGACTTGAACGCTCGTTTTTGCAACCTTCATCACACCGCGAGCACCGTTCTTCTTAAGCTGTCCTTCATTAACCGCACTCGAGTCTTTTACCTGTAGACGCAAGCGTGTTGCACAGTTATCAATTTCAACAAGATTTTCTTTTCCACCCAAACCTTCAATAAAATGAGCAGCCATGTTTACATGTTTATCATCTGATAATACCACCGCTTCTTCACCATCTGTTTCATCGTCTTCGCGGCCAGGCGTTTTTAAATTAAGCGCTTTAATCAGCCAGTAAAATAACGCGAAGTAAGTCGCTGCATAGATGAGGCCGATTCCTCCCAGTAGCAGTGGCTTTTGCGCAATTCCAAAGTTTAAGAAATAGTCAATGGCACCTGCTGAAAAACCAAAGCCGTGATGAATATCAAGCATGACGGCAAGCCCCATTGAAATTCCTGTTAGCAAAGCATGTACTATGTATAAAACAGGGGCAATAAACATAAATAAAAACTCAATTGGTTCTGTAATTCCTGTTAAAAATGAGGTAAATGCTAGTCCAATAAGCATTCCTGATACGAGCTTTCGCTTTTCTTTTTTAGCAGCTGCTACCATCGCAAGCGCGGCTGCTGGAAGACCAAACATCATAACTGGGAAGAAACCTGTCATAAACGTTCCCGCTGTTGGATCTCCTTTAAAGAAGCGATTTAAATCCCCTGTCGCTCCGTTAAATTCCCCGAATACAAACCACACTAAGCTGTTCAAAATATGATGTAGCCCTAGTGGAATCAGCATACGGTTTAAAAAACCAAAAATACCTGCACCAAGAGCACCAGCACCCGTTAGCCATTCACCAATGTTGTTAATTTGATCTTGAATTGGCGGCCAAATAACGCCAAACAAACCGGCGATAGCAAGCATCACAACCGACGTGATAATTGGTACAAAGCGTTTACCAGCAAAAAAACCTAGCCATTCCGGCAGTTTTATATCTGAAAAACGATTGTATAAAAGACCCGCAACAATACCTGCTACAATTCCACCAAGTACGCCCATATCAATCGTTTTATCAAGCGCAACGGCTCCTTTTGTTAGAACGAAATAACCAATGACACCTGCAAGAGCAGCTGCTCCGCTTCCATCTTTGGATAACCCAACTGCAATTCCAAGAGCAAATAAAAGTGCTAAGTTAGCGAAGATAGCATCTCCTGCTTGCGCCATAAATGGGATATCTAATAAATCAGGTTGACCTAAGCGCAGCAATAGCGCTGCGGCAGGTAAGACGGCGATGGGTAGCATAAGCGACTTCCCTACACGTTGTAAAAATTGGAACATTTCTTCATCCCCTTATCTCTATATTTACTAACATCCTACCATGAGGTGTTCTAGTTGTCTATACCAATTATGCGCTTTCATTACCTTTATATAAGTGTTAACAGTTCTTACAACATAAAAAATCACAACTGGTATAGACAACTAATTTCAAAAGAGCTACACTAATCATATACATTCGACAAAGACAAAGGAGAGACTTATGTTATGAACAAACCGCTGGTCATTTACAACGTAACGGTTTATGGCGAAACAACCGTCTATCCAAACGGATATCTGAAAATAGAAAACGGGTTAATAACTGAGCTAGGTAGTATTCACGATTATCAAAAGAGCTCAAACGATCGAGTTATTGAGTATTCTCCTGATTTCATCGTCGTTCCAGGAGCAATCGACGTCCACATTCACGGAGCTGGGAACGCAGATGCGATGGACGCAACAGAAGATGCGTTGAAAACAATGGCTGCTACCCTTCCAAAAGAAGGAACAACAAGCTTTCTTCCGACTACAATGACGCAGTCTGTAGAAGCCATTAACGATGCTCTGATCGCATGCGGACATTTTATTACAAACAACCAAAATAACGCCCAAGCAGAAGCGCTAGGCATTCACTTAGAAGGCCCTTTTATTTCAGCCAAGCGAGCAGGTGCTCAGCCTCTCCACCATATTCAACAGCCAAGCGTTGAGCAGTTTAAGCGCTGGCAAGATTTAGCACAACATCATATTCGACTTGTGACGCTTGCTCCTGAAGAATTAGGTGGAACAGAGCTTGTGAAGTACTTAAACCAAACAAACGTAGTTGCTTCAATTGGACATTCAGATGCTACGTATGAAGAAGTAGTTGCAGCTATTGGAGCCGGGGCATCGCACGTAACTCACCTATACAACGGGATGCGCGGCATTCATCACCGTGAGCCAGGCGTACTAGGTGCAGCTTACCTGCGCGAAGAGCTCTATACAGAGCTTATTGCTGACGGCATTCATTCACATAAAGAAATGGTCAAACTTGCCTATCAGCAAATTTCAAGCGAGCGCTTAATTTTAATAACTGATTCACTACGTGCTAAATGGTTGGAAAGCGGCGTTTATGACCTTGGTGGTCAGCCCGTTCACGTAAACGAAACAATGGCTACATTAGGGGATGGAACGCTTGCAGGCAGCATTTTAAAAATGAATGACGCAATGAAAAACATGATAGACTTTACCAGCTGTAGCGTATCAGACGTTATCCAAATGACTGCTGTTAATCCAGCAAAGCAAATTGGTGTTTTCAACCGTAAAGGCAGTTTAAAGGTAGGAAAAGATGGAGATTGCGTTGTACTGAATAAAAACTTCGACGTGCAGCTTACAGTGTGTCGTGGACATATCGCATATGAACAGGGGGAACAATAATGAATATCATCTCAGTAAAAGATTATAAAGAAATGAGCCAAACCGCAGCTGGTATTATTATTAACAAAGTAAAGAGTGATCCTTCAATCACGCTTGGTTTAGCTACTGGTGGAACACCTAAAGGTTTATATGAAGCTCTTATTCAAGACCATCAAACAAATGGAACGTCTTATGAGCAAGTGCACACATTTAATCTAGATGAGTATGTCGGCCTTTCTGCTGATAATCCAAACAGCTATCGTTACTATATGGTGGATACGCTTTTGGGTCACCTCGATGTAGCTCTTAATCAAACATTTATTCCAAACGGGACAGCAGAAGATGCAGAAGCAGAATGTGAGCGCTACGAAGCTCTTATTGAACAACTTGGTGGCATTGACCTCCAAATCTTAGGAATTGGTCGTAACGGGCACATTGGCTTTAATGAACCAGGTACGCCTTTTTCATCTAAAACACATGTGGTCACGCTTGCTTCTTCTACAAGACAAGCAAACGCTCGTTACTTTTCATCCATTGATGAAGTACCGACTCATGCCATAACCATGGGCATTTCATCTATTATGAACAGCACTGAAATTTTATTATTAGCGTCTGGAGAAGATAAAGCAGATGCCATCTATCATTTACTTGAAGGAACAGTAACGGAAGAGTTTCCTGCTTCCATCTTAAAGAACCATCAGGCTGTTACAATTATCGCTGATGAGAAGGCATTATCTCGTACAAACTTATAGCGGATTGTAGTATGATCGATGTAAAGGAGGAATTGTGCATGATTGACAAAAATTCACCTCTGCCGATTTACACACAGATTGAAGATGGAATTCGTTCTCAAATTGAAAACGGAGAGCTTAAACCTCACGATGCAATTCCATCCGAGCGAGAGTATGCAACACAGTTTCAAATTAGCCGTATGACAGTAAGACAAGCAATTACAAACCTTGTAAATGAAGGCCTTTTATATCGTGAAAAAGGACGCGGAACGTTCGTTTCTGAACAAAAAATTGAGCAGCACCTTGTAGGCTTAACGAGCTTTACAGAAGATATGAAGGCAAGGGGCTTCACGCCAAGTAGCCGCTTGCTTCACTTTGAAATTATTCCCGCTACAGCAAAAATTGCGTCTCAGCTTTCGATTCAAGTGCATCACCCCGTCTATGAAATCACACGTATTCGATTGGCGGATGGAATTCCAATGGCCATTGAAACGGTCTATATGTCCGCTAATCTAATCAAAGGCGTGACGGAAGCCATTATCCAACAATCGCTTTATAACTATGTCGAACAGCAAAGCGAATTAAAAATTGGACATGCTACACAAACGTTAGAAGCCATTGTGGCTACAGAAAACGAAACGGAACACTTGCAGGTAGCAAAGGGATCCCCTATCCTTCTGATTCAACGCTACACATACTTAGAAGATGGCACGCCGCTAGAAGTTGTGAGGTCAGCGTACCGTGCAGATCGCTATAAGTTTACCGTAAGCATAAATCGGACATAGAAAAACCTCGTTGCAAAGCGAGGTTTACTTTGAAAGCGAATCCAATTCCAATTTCCAAAAGCTATGGGGTTTCATCGCTTCTTTATCAATTTCTTCAAAACGCTCGCGCATTTCGCGAATTAATATATTTGGAACATGACCATCAACTTCGGGACGTTCATCTCGTAATACGAAAGGCTGGATATATTCGTAAAATAGTTCAACAAACTGTAAAAACTGTACAAGCGATGAGTTGATTAGACGCTCGCAGTCATCGTTTGAAACATCTAACAGTACAATGTTGCCATTGTCACCATGTAAACAGATAGGATCGCCTAGCTTTGTCATCCCTAAAAACCAATAAAGCTGATAGCGAGCAGATAAATGAAGCGTCTCACACAAAGTGCATAGCTGATTTTTAGAGGACATGAATTCAAACAATGGAGCAACATCTCGCGGTAGCCCAACTTCAGCTAGCAGCTTTTTAGTCTCCAAATCAACTTTAAGCGGTGCTAATTGACTTTTGTCAAACAGTATTCGCTTTTCTTTGCGTTGTTTTACTTTCTTCAACCTCTGTCACTCCCTCTACCCTACTATGCTTATTGTCTACTATTTTATTTACACTGTCACCTATTCGTTTCAGTCATAACATTTCTTTATATTTCGATACAAAAGAATGCATAAATTTCATAAAATATTGACAATACCTTTTCTTTTTCTATAGATTTAATGTAACTGACCGATATAGTGTAGTGAGAAATAGTAGCAAAAGCAGCCTCTCTCTTACTATATGTGAAGAAAGCAAGGAATACATCAGCTGAAGGATGCATTTTTCTCCATTTATTCCCTACTTAAAAGGAGCGAGCTGTTTTATGCAATATAAGCGTGAAGAGCCTTTTCGTTTTACATTTGCAAAGCCCATTGTTGGCACGTTTTTCATTAAAAAATACGATGGAAAAGACATCGAAAGTAAACCCGGTCCACTTGCCATTATTGATTTATCACCAAGAGGGATGAAGCTAATCACACCACTAGATCTTCCAGTATTTCAAAAACCTATTGAGCTTACCGTTAACTTTTCTTTACTGGATGAAAACCTTACAATCACTGGTTTGGCCGTCTGGAAAGAAAAATCAAATCATGAGTTTTTATACGGGATTGAAGCATTTACAGATGAAAACCAGCAGCAGTTATTATTAGATACATTAAAACAATATGCAAAAGAGTATCGAAAAAGGTAGCACGTAATGGCTATCTTTTTTTAGTGCAACCACCTTCCTTTCTTTTCAACATTTTGTTCTTGTTTAAGCTTATACCCTCCGTGGAAATAATAAAAACGAAACTGTAAAAAGAAAAGGTGACACAATGAGTAGTAAAGCAAAAAAAGAATGGATTGGTGGCCTTGTTCTGCTTTTGTTAATTGGATTTGTTGGAACAAGCATGTTTGGATATGAAACGGTTAAAGCTGCTATGAATGATGCATACATACCTTTGTCTCATAAAGAGCCTTTATCAGAAGAAGCGTTAAAACAAGGAAAACCCATTTCTGCACTTTTAATTACAAAAAACGAAGAACATACATCTTTTGTGCATATGACCATTAATAAGAAAGATGCAGATGTTCATATGACCAATATTCCCGTAGCTTCTATCTTGAAAGACAATGCCCAGTCTACAGAACAGCTCTTACAAAATGCTGAGCAGACGCTAGGTATTCCAATTGACTATTATGCCATGATCGATCAAACAAGCATTAAAACAATTGTTGATAAGCTTGACGGTATTGTAATTAACAACCCCACTGCCTTTACGAACGATGAGCGTACATTTCCAGCTGGTGAAGTGAAGCTGACCGGTGAGGAAGCTTTGGCATACCTTCAGCCTGTCCATGAACAAGATGTACTCTCTGCTCACGACCGGCAGATACTTGTTGCCAAAGCGATTATAAAACAAGTGGCTACCGTTCCATCGTTCACAAAAGCAAAACCGATATTAAATGAGCTATCGAACACTGTACAAACAAACTTAACATTCGAGGACCTTTCACTTATGCGTAAGCAATATAAAGCAGCGTTTGCTAGCATTAAAAAAGCTGAATACCCGCAAACTGAAGTAGAGGTTCAACAGCTTACAAGCAAGCTTCAGTTATCCTAAAAAAGAGGCTGGGACATAGGTAGTTCAACTCCTACTATGCCTGAACAATTGAGAGTTCACAACTTTTAATCGTTCAGGTTTTTTGCTGATTGTGAAAAACAATGTTGGAAACAGGGTGGAATGGAGCGTAGGACACTCGACTCCTCCGGGAAAGAGAGGGAAAACGGAGATCCCGCGGAAAGCGAGTGGCCGTAGCGCAATGAAACAAACGTGTTCAGCTAACCTAAAGAGATGGGAACAGCTAGTGTTCGTCTTTTAGAAACAATCATTTTGTTATGTCCCAAACTCCTCCATTTACATAAATGCAAAACGCACCTGGTTCATCATGCTAAAAACACCTATCTTCCCATACCGTTCATAAAGTCAACATTTTCTTGCAGAGCATATTCTGATGAAGTACTTCTCATAATCTTCTGCTCTTTGAGAAAAACTAATGATACTGGAGGAATAGGAATGGAAAAACACTTACCCAATTTAACATCAGCTGAAATTGCATCTCTATGGACAGCTTATATGAATGACAGCATGGCAACATGTATTTTAGCTTATATGTTAACTCATATTGAAGATAAAGATATTCACGCGCTTGTAAAAGAGGCTTTAACGATGTCCTCTGAGCATGTAAGCAGTTTGCAGAAGTTATTTCAACAAGAAAAGTTTGCAATTCCAAATGGATTTGGGAAGCAAGACGTAAATGTGAACGCTCCCCGTTTATATACGGATACGTTTTGTCTTAGCTATCTCAATCACATGTCAAAAGCTGGAATGGTTGGCTACAGCGGCTCATTAGCTATGAGCGCTCGATATGACTTAATTGACTATTTTTCAACCGCTTTGCATAAAACGGCCTCTTTTTATGAAAAAACGACAAAGCTGGCGCTTGAAATGGGAATTCTCACACGCCCACCTTACATTTGCGTTCCAAGTGAAGTCGATTACATTGATAGTAAGGAGTACATAAGCGGCTTTCACTTGTTCAGCAAAAACCGTCCCGTAAATGCGGTTGAGATTTCACATTTGTTTTTAAATATCCAAACGAACTTAATTGGCTATAAGATTTGCTTAAGCTTTGCTCAAACGGCTACGTCCAAAGAGGTAAAGCAGTTTATGATGAGAGGAAATGAAATCTCCCAAAAGCATATTAAGCTATTTGCTGATACGCTTTTAAACGATCATATCGCCGCACCAATGAGCTCAGATCTTTACATCACGGATTCAACAACTCCAGTGTTCTCTGAAAAGCTGATGATGTTTCACATGAGCTTACTGAGCGCTACAGGTATAGGTAATTACGCAACGGCAGCTGCAGCTAGCCAGCGAAGCGACCTTGCTTTAAATTACGAAAGAATGTCGTTTGAAATTGGACGCTATGCAAAAGCTGGAGCAGATATTATGATTAAAAATCAATGGCTTGAACAACCTCCTGGAACCATTAACAAAGAACAGCTTATTCGTTCTCCAAACAAAAAAGCATGAATGAAAACATTCATGCTTTTTTGCTCGTTTATTTCCCTGTAAACCAACTGCTTAGATGCTCACCCCACAGCCGCTTGCCTTCCTTCGTTAACTTACTTTCTTTTGTGACATAAGGAGAGATTTCATAAGGCCATAGCGGAGCGTGATTGAGATAGTGAACGTGATTCTCCTTCGCCATTCCTCCGACGGCTGCTACCGCTTCTTCATAAGATTCATATTGTGAAGCATACGGTGATGACGGCTGAAGGATAAATGCTGTTTTTAATTCTTTCACTTGCGAAATGAACTCTTGAAGTTCGGGCAGCGCATCATCAATCGGCATCTCCTTCTGGTCTTCCAACATCGGAACCTCAGCTAAAACAAGGGTCGGATTTAGCTTTTGTAAGTCTTGCTGAAAAGAAGAATGAACGAGCTCTTTTGTTGTTTGATCATGATACGAATAGATTTGGATGTGAAACACGTCTTGTCCGTATGTATCTTCTAAAGATTTCTTTACGAAAGATGCCCACTCGTCCTCTTCCCTCGCTACCAGCACAAGTGAGATGGGCTTGTCTTTTATAAACGTATCTTCAATCGCACTAACCAAAAATGGGGGTAAATGCTTTGTATAGCTTGATACACCAGAAAACTGCTTTTGATGAGGTTGTGCCGTTTCCACGACTGCTGCCTGTGCCTGCCCCTCTATTTTTGTTTCCCAATGCTGAACACCTGCTACCATCACTGCGCTACATGCCGCAAAAGCTCCTACTACAATACCACTTGTCCATTTCATTCAACCGCTCCTTTCAGCATTCACTTACCTTTATTATAAAGGGGATTATGCCTATCAAACGGGACTTTCGTACGTAAAATCTCTACAAATAAAGAGGTCGTTTGCAACAATTTCTAGGGAAATAGCGCCGTTTTATCGAGAAAGCGTCATGTTTTGTCTAACAAGTTCATGGATTTGTCGACTCTGTTTTCTTAACATTTTTCAAACCTTTATTATTTATTTTCAAAGGTCTAGGACAGGAACCTTTCCATTCTTCTCTTTTCGTTCATATAATACGTTATAACAACTAGAAGAAGGTGAAGAAATGTTTTCAAACAGACCTCGTCGTAGACCTGCTTTTCCATTCCCTGGATTTGCGAGAAGACGTCCTCAAAAAAGATCTCAAGTAGCGGAATGGATGTCTTATTTTCAAGATGACCAAGGTAACATGGACTATGCAAAGATTGCCGGTGGTGCCCAGCAGGCAAAAGATTTGTATGCTCACGTAAAGCCAATGGTTACACCGTATGTGCAGAAGTTTTTAAAATAACAAAAGCACCGACTGCAAGCCTGCAGCCGGTGTTTTTGTTATTTCATCGAAGTAAAAACCTGTTGACACACTTCCATAATACCCTCTCCATAAGCAGACGATGCATGTTGATCATGAAGACCTTTCGCTTCATCAGTCGCATTAAAAAGCAAATAGCCGTGCTCCACTGCTTTTAGCATGTCGATATCGTTTCCGCTATCTCCAAAAGCGAGCGTTCGGTGATGAGCAACGTCATAGTATGCTTTCATAAAATGAACGGTGGCTGCTTTTCCTGTACCTTTTGGAATAAAATCAACATCGTACGCATTTTCAGGGTCCCCTGCTTTTGGATTGCATCGATTAATATTTACTTCCACTGCGTATTCATCCGCTAACTTCCTAATAACCTTCAAGACTGAATGAGTATTTTGCTCTGATTTTGTATAATAGTAATAGTTCATTTTATACCCTTGTTGACCAAACTGCGTTTGAGGCGTTAAGACAACCTCATAATCAGTGCGAAGCTGATGTAAAAGCGATTGAACAGTTTCCTTTGAAAAACCGGAAGCGTCAATTTTAGCTTGCCATTCTGGTAAGCTATTCTTATTTCCTTCTTCATCAACCATATATAGCTCTGTTCCAAGATTACTGGAAATAAAATGAGGCAAATATGTTAAGTTCGCTTTCTTCATTTTCGACTCAATATGCGCGATGCTACTGCCGGTTACCCAACCAATTTTCACGTGATATTGACTACACACATCATGTAAATACCTCTCCAGTTGTTGCAGCATCGAAAGCTGTTCCACTGTGCAGGCATGCGGAAAATATGTTTCGTCAAAATCAAAGAAAATAAGTGCGTGCGTCTCTTTTCCATGAGGATATGTTTTTTTGTTCATGTTTCCCTCTCCTTTTGCTTTTTTTCAGCATACACGCTGGGAACGTTCCCAGGTCAACGACTAAATGGAGGTTTTTTATGACAACAATTCTGGATCTTGCTCGTATAAGCGGTTTATCCAAATCCACCGTTTCACGCGTGTTAAATCACCATCCACACGTTTCACAAGAAAGCAAAGAAAAAGTAGAAAAAGCCATCCAGCAAATTGGTTACAAGCGAAATGCGCGAGGCGTTCACTTGCGCAAGAAGCAAAACCAGCTTATTGGCTTATTGGTACCTACCGTCGATCACCCTTATTTTAGTCAGTTAATCAGTGCACTCTCAGAAGCCTGTCGCCAATCTGGATACGAAACGGTCATTTATCAAAGCGATTTTCAACCATCAGAAGAGCGTTATGTCTATGACAAGCTCGCACAGCAAGAAATGGACGCTCTGGTTGTGACACATACTTTATTATCTGAACAAGAAATCAAGGAGTTGGTAGGCAATAGAATCGTCATCATTTGCAATGAACAAGCTCCTGGAAACCTTTTCGACGTCTTTTCAGTAGATGAAGAACAAGCGATATTTGATGCAACGACCCATTTACTCAAACAAGGTCGAACGCGCCTTTTACTTTGTATGGATTATGAACAGACGCCGCTTCAACAAAAAAGGCTGTGCGGATTTAAGCACGCTTTAAAAGATGCAGGGATCACCTACTCACCCGATATGAAAAGAAACGGGGTTATGACAATTGACGACGGACTTCGGCTTGGAGATACACTTTTTCAAACTGAAGATTATCCAGATGGCCTGTTGACAGGAAGTGATTTTGTAGCTATGGGTTTGCTTCATAGTGCACGAAAACATAGCGTTAACATTCCGACAGATGTATCAATTATGGGCTTTGACAACCATTCCATTGGACGCGCGAGCATTCCTTTACTCACAACGGTTGATTACCCTCTACAAACAATTGCAAAGGACGTAGCTAAAGCACTTGCTCTCCGCGTACATCAGAATGAAATGCCTCCTCGACGTAAGCTTTATAAAGCCACACTGGTTATACGAGAAACAACGTAGCACAAAATCAGGCTGCACGCCTGATTTTGTGCTTTTTCTTTATTCCAAAAAAACAATTTTCTGTTATTTATAAAAATTTACACTAGCATTTTTCTCTTTTATAACATATAATCATGCAAGCGGTTGTTTTAGTGGAGTGGACATTTGTACAAAGAAAAAACTTTCTAAAAATTATAAAGATTTTATTTCTTCACATTCACAATCAATATTTTTCATGGTAAACTTACTTTTACGTATGAGCAGTATGTAGGATATGAAGCATTAATCGGAGGAACAAATGATGAAAAACTTATTGCACAAATGGAATCAAATTAGTCTAGTTACTCGAATTGTAATCGGGATTATCGTCGGTGTCGTTCTGGCGTTAACGGTTCCTGAAGGAGCTAAACTCGTTACAATCTTTGGTGCGCTATTTGTAGGTGCGCTAAAAGCTGTTGCGCCTGTATTAGTATTATTTTTAGTTATGTACGCAATCGCACAGCACAGAAATGGGCAGCAAACAAATATGAAGCCTATTATTGGCTTATACCTAATCGGCACATTCCTAGCTGGACTTGTTGCCGTCATCGCAAGCTTTATTTTCCCCGTAACGCTACAGCTTAAAGAAAGCGGCGTTGAAGGATTTGAGCCTCCAGGTGGGTTAAGTGAAGTACTGGAAAAGCTATTGTTCAATATAGTGGACAACCCTATAAATGCACTGATGAACGCTAACTATATCGGCATTTTAGCGTGGGCAATCGTACTTGGTATTGCGCTTCGCCATGCACCTGATACAACCAAAAATATGATTGGCAACTTCTCAGATGCCATTTCAACAATCGTTCGCTGGGTTATTAATCTAGCACCGCTTGGTATTATGGGCCTTGTATTTGAAGCCCTTGTTACAAACGGCTTATCGGCATTGCTTGATTACGGAAAGCTTTTAGTAGTTTTATTAGGATGCATGTTCTTTATTGCTCTTGTTGTTAACCCTATTATCGTCTTTATTAATATTCGTAAAAATCCATATCCACTTGTTTTACAATGCTTACGTGAAAGCGGGATTACGGCATTCTTTACGCGTAGCTCTGCTGCGAACATTCCAGTGAATATGAATCTATGTAAAAAGCTAGATTTAGATAAAGATACATATTCAGTATCTATTCCACTAGGCGCAACAATTAACATGGCCGGTGCAGCCGTTACAATTTCTGTATTAACACTTGCAGCTGTTAATACGCTTGGCATCGAAGTTGATTTTGGTACAGCACTTATTCTTAGCATCGTAGCTGCAATATCAGCTTGCGGAGCATCTGGTGTAGCTGGTGGGTCTTTACTATTAATTCCATTAGCATGTAGCTTATTCGGAATTCCAAACGATGTAGCGATGCAAGTCGTTGCGGTGGGCTTCATCATCGGTGTTTTACAAGATTCTTGTGAAACAGCGCTCAACTCTTCTTCAGACGTACTTTTCACAGCAACTGCTGAGTATAGAAGAAAACGTAAAGAAGGAAAAGAAATTAGCCTGTAAACAGCAAAAGCCCTTTTCACGATGTGAAGAGGGCTTTTCATTTACCTATCTTATTCTGGCTTTTGCTTTGGTACTTGCTGTAGTACATCTTGAAACTTGACTTCATCTTCATCACGATAACCTTCAAACACTACTTGCTCAACCGCTGCGTGATTAAATACGTATGTGTACTGTTCATTAATGAACCCTTCTGGGTACGGAACGCCGATATAATCATAAATTTGTTGCTCTTCTCCAAGAGACATTTGCTTACGTCCATAAATGACGAGCTTTTTGTCTCCCCCTTTTAACAATACAACAGACCCGTTTGGTAATAGTGCTTGATCCATGAGTACTCCTCCTGACAAGATGATGTAGTTAATTAACACATACGCTTAATTTTTAAATCAATATTACTTCTACTCCTATGTACTTACCATTAGGTTAACATGTAGACTTGAAAGGTAAATAGGGAAATTACCTTAAATTACCTAATTATCAGATGAGCATTTAGACCCAAACCTCAACTAAGTACAAAGATATGGTTAGAAAATAGGAAAGTAGTGTTTACCGACGGTTTTTCTGTATGTAAATGTCGGAGCATGGAAGATGGATATGGAGCATCCTCACCTTCACTGCCTATGAATGTTTTGTATAACGAAGAAGAGTTTGGAACATAACAAAATAATTGCACGTTTTGGGGATGATTTACTATTGTGTTAGGTATTTTTAATAAAAAAGAATGGTTTCTTATTTCAGCTGATCAAAAAGTGCTTGATCTACAACGAGCTCACTTTCAATATCTCCGGCTGGATACGAGGTCGTTACGGAAAAGCCAAGCGCTTTGTTGTTATTTACGTAACCACTTATTTGTATTCTTTTCTTAGATAACAGCTTTTCTTCCGTAAACGTGACGGATGAAACGTCATGAAATTCTTTTTGTAAATGCGTGATTACCTGGGGCTTTATTTCCTTTGCATAGGATTTTGCTTCATGATGTTGAAGCATGTATACCATCACTCCTGCAGCGACAATCGCTAACCCCAAAAGCGTAAAAATTACTTTTTTCATCAATCGCTCCCCTTTATTCTCTTATTCTTAGCTTCTATTATAGCAACGGTGGATTACCTTTTGGGTAAAACATATATGAAATCCCCCTATTACCTTGTACTACTTCGACTATCTTCACCATACATTAGTTGTAAAAAGGACGTGTTCATTTTGCTTTTCATCAATTATAACCTAATTCTGATTAGCTTCATTCTTTTCATCCTAGCTTACTTCATCGGCATAAAAAAACAAATATGGTTGCTTCCTGGATTTAACGAGCGTCGTATACGTAATAAAGAAAAAGCAAGCAAACTAGTTGGCCTCTCTAGCTTGATTGGCGGACTACTTAGTTTCACTGCTGGCTTTATCTTAGCCATTCAGCCTGAGGTTGTCATTTTAATTCTTATTGCTGGCTACCTCTTCCTAGTCATTTATACGCATAAGAAATTAGGATCCACAACAAAAACCAACCTGTCATAGCAGATTGGTTAATAATTTTTCTATCCATTAACTTATTTAATTTATCCTCTAATAAATTTATATTATCTAAAAAAGAGTTTGGGACATAACAAAATGATTGCTTCTAAAAGACGAACACTAGCTGTTCCCATCTCTTTGGTTTGTCTCAACACGTTCGTTCCATTGCGCTACGCTCCATTCCACCCTGTTTCCAACATTGTTTTCACAATCAACCAAAAAACCTGAGCGATTAAAAGTTATGAACTCTCAATCGTTCAGGTATAGTAGAGGCTGAACTACTTATGTCTCAGTCTCTTCTTTTCTTATTGAAAAATCTTCCCTTTAGCATCTACATAAATTGATTTCACAATGGTACGCTCAAACGGCTTTCCGTCTTTTGTTTGACCTTTGATGTCCGCAGTGATGTTGTAGACGCCTTCTTCAGCAAAGGAAGCGTTGAACTGCTGATTTTTTTTCATATCTTTTTGCTGTTTCTTTACGACTTTCCCATTTTTCTTAATGTTTAGAGTTGCGTCTGCTTTTGCCACGTCACCTGAATGAACTACGTCGACAGAAGAAGGAGTTACGTTTTGAAGTTCAATGTCATCGTTTAAGCTACTTTTTACACTTACGTTTAAAAAGTACGCTGATTTTTTGTGCTTTGCTTGTACTTTCCACTTTCCTGCTTCAGGAGATGATACTTGGAACATGTGATGATGAGCACCTTTAAAGACACCTTCGTCAATGGTGCGAACCGCTTTTTTGTACACCTTTCCAGTTGGGCTAACAAGCTCAATATCATTCATTTTTTGCTCGCTAAGCCAGTCTACTTCAATCTTTGTTGCGCTTTCTTCTACCGTAAACTCTTGTACAGCAGAGCTTGTAAATTCTCCACCTCGGTAAATGTTGCTGCTTTCTTCATGCTGCACGGCTTCTAATGCGCTGATTTTTGAAGCGGAAAGTGCTTGGGTCGTCGTTAAGTATGGTTTAAACAAATTGAAGGTAGCGCTTGATTTAACAGTTGAATGATCCCATGAACCCACGCGAACTTCACGCCCATACGGTAAACGAGAACTTGTCACCGTTACAGCTCCGTCGTTAGAGCCGTAGGAGTTCAAATAAACGCCCCCAAAATAAAGCGCTGAACCAAAGCTTCCCCAGCTCGTTCCACCAAACGTATAAATTGGATTTTTCAAGCGATTAGCGTGTGAATCCGTTTGGGCACGGTAATTCTTCATATAACCTGTTTGAAGAGCTGTTAAAACCATGAACAAATACAACGACAGGTTTAGCTGGATCCACAGAAGCAGGTGTATTTCCTACGTACCATTGGCCAGGTACGCCAGACGGATCATCTTTCCCTCCGAATCCTCCTGCCTGCGCACCCAGCGGAACAACAAGCCAGAAAACCATCATCAACATGAACAAACGCCTCATACCGTTCTCCCCTATCTTCAATTGTCTAGGAGGAAGCACACCTCCCAATTTTAAAATAGCAGGATTATTATAGAAAAAAGAATAGTATTTTCCATAAACACATCTGAAGTCCTAGCAAAATGAATCAATGGTCCAGCGTTGTCTACTTATCTCTTATTCGATAACCTTCTAGAATTCTTAATTGTTTAAAGACTATATCTATTTAATTACAAAAACAAATACCGAGCTGCAGAATTCTATCCGTTTGAAGAAAGCGTAAAAAAGCCGCTGAATCTGCCCCTCAGCACGAAAGGCCAAAAGAAGTGAATAGCTTATTTTTAACAAAAACAAGCTAAAAAAAGCTAGCCTGCTTCCAGAAGCAGGCTAGCCGTTATTAGAATATGAAGTGTGCGATCAGCACGATAAGCGGAAGAGCAATTGCTGTGCGAAGGATAAAAACGAGCACAAGATCTTTAAAACGAATCGGAAGCTTAGATCCCAGAATTAATCCTCCAACCTCAGACATGTACACAAGCTGCGTTACCGATAAACATGCGATGATAAAGCGTGTCATTTCACTTTCAATTCCACTGCTTAGAATCGCTGGTAAAAACATATCTGCAAAGCCAACTAAAATGGACACGGATGCATCAGCTGCTTCCGGTACCCCCATCAGCCCTAACAGCGGCACGAACGGCTTTCCTATCCATTCAAAAAACGGGGTGTATTCTGCTACGATAACCGAAATGGTCCCGATTGTCATGACAACTGGAATAACCGCTAGCCACATATCCAATACGTTTTTTGTACCGTTTCTAAAAAACGTAGACACGCTTCCGTTTTTACGCGCTTGCTCAATCGCTTTTTCAGTTCCCCACTGAAACGGCGTTTGACCTTTTGGAATAAACGATTCGTCTTCACGCTCAATTTCTTTAAAATACGTATTTTTCTTGAGAGATAATGGTGGAATGCGCGGCATGATAAACGCTAGCACCAACCCTACAGCAACAATCGTTAAATAATACGGAACGAACATGTGGGCAAGGCCAATCTCGGTGATTACGACGATTGAAAACGTAATAGATACAACCGAGAACGTTGTGCTAATAATCGCTGCTTCTCGCTCTGTATAATGCCCGTCTTCATACTGCTTGCTCGTTAGGAACACACCAATTGTCCCGTCACCAATCCAAGATGCTAAACAGTCCATGGAAGAACGTCCTGGAAGTTTAAAAAGTGGACGCATCAGCTTAGCAAACAAGACGCCACATAAATCAAGTAAACCAAAATCCAAAAGAAGCGGTAAGAAAAAGCCAGCAAGTAAGAATGTTGTCAGCAGCACTGGCACAAGACCCGTTAATAAAAAGCCTCCCGTGTCGTCAGACGTAATAAAAGCGGGGCCTATGCCTAACACAACCATTGCTGCAAGTAAGAAGCCCAGCGTACGTGCTAAAAAAAACGGGATGCTGACATCAAACAAATTCTTTAAAAACGGTGAGTTCATGATAAAGTCAGGTTTTCCCCACTTGGCAACGCATGTTCCAATAAACGTAATTCCCATTAAAACAGCAGCAATCATTGGAATTGTTGATGCAAATACATCACCAAGCCAGTTTGCAACAAACGCGACGAAAACGGTCGTTCCATCTTCCATCGGAATGGGAATCATAAACAATAAAATTCCTAATACGGATGGAACAATAAATCGAACATAATCTCCTCTACTATACCCCTTATCCTGTACCTTCTTTGCTGGAACGCTACTCACTGGCGCTCCCTCCCCCCTTAAAGTCTATATCCCTCAAAGTTTATAAAGCTTGCTGTAGTGCGTACGCTCTTCAATTCGCTTGCGGTTTGGTTCAAAGCCAACCCCCGGTGTGGTTGGTACGGTAATCACTCCATTTTCAACTGTAATCGCAGGGTCTGTGATATCGCTTGAAAAATAGCGAGAAGAGGCTGACGTGTCCCCAGGAAGCGTAAAGTTATCGAGCGTCGTAATGGCAACGTTATGAGCACGCCCTACACCAGCTTCCAGCATCCCTCCACACCAGACAGGTATGCCGTGCTCTTTACAAAGATCATGAATCTGCTTCGATTCATAGAGTCCACCAACGCGGCCAATTTTAATATTAATAATTTTACAGCTTCCTAACTCAATCGCATGCCTTGCATCATCAAGCGTATAAATGCTTTCATCTAAGCAAAGCGGCGTTTGAAGCTCGCGCTGCAGCTTCGCATGGTCAATGATATCGTCATAAGCGAGCGGCTGCTCAATCATCATGAGGTTAAATTCATCAAACGCTTTTAAGTGATCAATGTCACCTAGCGTATACGCTGAGTTCGCATCTGCCATCAAAGAAATATCCGGGAAGCGCGTGCGAACTGCTTTTAAAATATCGAGATCCCAGCCTGGCTTTACCTTTAGCTTAATTCGCTTATATCCTTCTTCACAGTTTTTTTCCACCGCTTTTAATAGCTCATACTCTGAATCTTTAATCCCTAAACTAACCCCAACATCAATGGTTTTTTTCGTCCCGCCAAGTGCTTTCCAAAGCGGCTCGTTGTTGCTTCTTGCGTATAAGTCCCACATTGCCCCTTCAAGCGCTGCTTTCGCCATGGAGTTGCCCCGAATCGGTTCAAACAACTTCTGAAGTTCGCTCGGGTGGGACACAGGATGTTGAAGTAAAAGCGGAATTAAATAATCCTCCATGATGTGCCAATTTGTTTTGAGCGTTTCTTCTTTATAGTAAGGCTCTGGTGAAGCAACAGACTCTGCCCACCCCGATAAGCCGTTTTTTCCTAGGATTTCTACTAGGATAAATTCTTTATGCGTTTCGGTGAAGATGCTCGTTGTGAATGGTTCTAAAAGCTCCATTTTCACGTGGCGCAAAATAATGTGCTGAATCTCCATCTCGTTTCCCCCTACCTTATTTTTTTGTCACTACGTAGTAATGAATATCTCCGTTTGTTTTCACAAAGTCCGTGACTTCATAGCCACAGTCTAGAGCTTTGCTCAATGCTTCCCTTGTTTTTAAGCGCCACTGTAGCGCCAGGTCTTGATTTTTTGCCTTTACCTCTTGATAGCGAGCGGGCACCGCTACGAATAACACGTCATGCATTAATGTAGAGTTCATAGGTGCAGGAGTTGGTAACTCTTGATTATTTAGCACATAGTTTAATAGAATATTGTCTTCCTTAACGCTCCATTCCGCGTATTCCTTTTCTTCTCGTTTCTGCACGCGGTCGCTTTGAATCCACCAATGCACCACAAAGCGGTCCGACGGTATTCCTGCATTTAGAATGTCGTTTAGTTCACCGTAGTAATTTTCTTTATAGGCTGCTCCAATTCCGCCGAGCTTTCGCAAATTCAAGTTAGCATTTGCTGTTTCAAGCGGATCATATGTCCATGCAAGCAGCTCATAACCTAGCTTCTTTGCTTCTTGTCGCTGCACCCACTTCAGCTTTTGCCCAATACCATAGCTACGATATTCTTTTAAAATGCCCAAGCTGTGAGAGCATAGATAGGATTGCTTGCCGTCAAAGCCTGGAAATGAATACTGAAACCCAATGAGCTTGTCTTCAAGAAAAGCTCCTAACACCAGCCCTCCGTTTCGAATCGTTGCGACCATCATTTCAACTGGAACCGGATCTTCTCCCTTCCAGATTGTTCGCTCTAAATTCCCTACTTTTCGCAGTTCGTCTGGATGCTCCACCCGCCGAATGACGAGCTCGTCCATATGTAAATTCGTCATATTATCTCCTCGCTTATTCCATGTATGTATCTTGATGTGTATATAAGCTCTCAAGCTTTTGCTGACGCTGTTGAACGCCAGCGGGATTTTTTTCTTGATATGCGGTGAGCACTAAGTCCAAAAGCGTAATGACCGGGGCGATTGAGTTGCAACCTGACTGGACGTTTGTCTCTGTTAAAAGCGTAATGTCAGCTAGCTCACCAACCGGCGATAAAATACGATCGGTAACGGCAATTACCGTTACCCCAACTTTCTTAGCGTAAGCCGCAAGCTTTGTCGCTTCCTTTGCATAGCGGGGAAACGACAGGACAACAATGACTGACTCGGGTGTTAAATCGCAAAGACTTTCTTGAATATCTCCCGGCTGATTGACTAACCGCACGCGTTCCCGAAGCGTCGAAAGCATCATTGAAAACCAGTGTGCTGCTCCGTATGAAGTTCGGTATCCGGCAACCAGTACTTGATCTGCGTGAATCAGTCTGTCTACCACTTCCCAAATTCTCTGAGTGTTCTCCTCATTTTCCAAGCGGCAGATGATGTTCAGTTCGCTTTCTAACACGCGCTTAAGAACGTTTTGATTCTCTTCTTTTTTAACTGTTTTTTCGTGTCCCATTACGCGCTGCTGAATCGCATCGTGCATTTGTGAAAAGCTTTGAAAGCCAAGAGAGTATGAAAGGCGAATAACTGTCGTTTCGCTGACTCCCGAGGCGCGACCAATTTCTGCTGCCGTTTGAAACGACGCTTCTTGAAGGGAATCCAGTAAATACTGAGCAACCTTCTTTTGCCCTGATGATAAATGAGGAAACGCTTCTTTTACTACCTGTTCAAATCGCTGCGCACTCATTCTCCCTGCACCTCTGCTTTTGAGGCCAAAAGAGCAAGAGTTAGATAAATGTTTGTTCCGGTTAGCAGCGCTTCTTTATTAAACATCATGTCAGGATGATGAAGGCCATGCTTTAATCCACACCCAAGACCGATCATCGTCGAAGCAACGCCCGTTTCTTTCGTGTACACGTGAAAGTCTTCAGCACCTTTCGTTTCGCAGACAGATACTAATCCATCGTCACCTAGTACAGACTGAATGGCCTGTGTCGCAATTTGAATGGTATGAACGTTTGGAACCGCAGCGTATGTACGTCCTTCAAAATGATAATCGATTGCTACTTCATGTATTGAAGTCAGGTGAGAGAGGATGTGCTCCACTCGCGATTTCAATTCATCCATCGCTTCATTTGTATTGGCTCGCAAATCCAAAGCAAACACAGCTTCATCAGGAATTACATTTGTGCTATCTCCTCCAGCTTGCAGCTTCGTCATTTTGACTGAATAATCATTCGTTTTTGTTAAGCGTAAACCTCTTAGCATCTGTACAAGGTCCGCTGCGATTTCAATCGCATTTTTACCAAATTCGGGTCGTGACGCATGAGCTTGTACACCGTGAACGATGCCATGAACTGCACAGGCTGAGCCGTGTAAAATAACGGGAGATGCTTTCTTATCCTCTACTTCCCACTCAGGTCTTACGTGCATGCCATACAGCTCCGTCACGTTTTGCAAGCACCCTGATTCAATCATTTGCTTCGCTCCCGCCCCGGTTTCTTCTGATGGTTGAAACAAAAAGCGAATCGTTTTTTGAGGCTTGATATTCATTTTCTTAAGCGCAAGAGCCGTGTACAAAAGCATGGTGCTATGAGCATCGTGCCCGCACGAGTGATTGGCTTTTAGCTCTCCGTCCATCCACTGCACGACCGCATCTAAATCAGCTCGGAACGCTACCACTTCGGAAGAAGCACCTTGAAGCTCAGCAGTTAATCCGTAATGTTCTGAGAATGTGCGAACGCTGTATCCAGCATCCTCTAGCTTCTTTTGAATATAAGCTGACGTTTCTTTTTCCTCACTGCTTGATTCTGGATATGTATGCAGATGTTCATAAGTTTTATAAATGTCATTTTTCATCTTTTTTACGTATGACTGGTTCATTCCATCCTCCTTCGCACTCAAAACTTCATATTTATTCATCAATGAAGTTTTTCCTTCACTTGATTCTTATAATATCATAACTTTCTGACAATAAACAATAGCTTTAGAGCACTATGAAATATTGGAATATGAACTAAAATACTATGCAAATATATAACCTCTTCAAAAATAATGAAATAAATGTTAAAATAGTAAAAATTAACTAAGGAGAGTAATCGATGAAACAAACACTTCCCTATCACTCTGTTCCTTATACCCACATTCACCGTGGTTCAAAAAAAGTATGTATTATGCTTTCAGGTCTTGGCTATCACTATGAGAAACCTCTATTCTACTATTCTACGATGCTCATGCTTGAAGAAGGGATTGATGTTGTACACGTTCACTACAGCTACAACCGCGACTTTTTAAAGCAGTCGCTTCAAATCGTTGCTGATACGATGATGAAAGATATCGAACCTATCTTGATGCATATTTTAGAGACATATTCATATGAAGAAATCATTTTTATAGGAAAGTCGCTGGGGACCGTTCCAATCCTTCACAACTTCATGAAGCAAGACCGCTTTGCAGGTGCGACAATGCTCCTCTTGACTCCTCTGCTAAACTTTCCTGAGCTGTTTACAAGCCTTCAAAAAAGCAGGCACCAGGGGCTACTTGTGATCGGAGACCAAGATGTTCACTACGACAAGCAAAAGCTTCAACAGCTTCACATGACAAATTTTCAAATTGACGTCATAAAAGATGGAGATCACTCATTAGACGTTCATCTGATAAATGCGCACGCATCTCTCACAGCTCTCATGAACGTCATGAATAATATGAAGAAGTCTCTACATATAGTGAAACAGCATTGATTAAAAAGGAGGGTACAAACCATGTCAAAAGGAAAAATCGCTTTTTTATTAGTTCTTTTCCTATTAGCGGTTGGAGGCTTCATGACAATGTTTTTTTCAAACAGCTCTGACCAAGTTACTAGTAGCAAAGGACCAACCTTAAAAAACGAAACAATTAAAAACGTCACGCATTCTCTAACGGCAAGAGAGGATATGCTGATTAATACTAATCAAGCGTTTGTCTTTGAATATGACTCTGGTAGCAAGAAGAAAGAAGTCGACGTTTGGGTTGAAAAGTATGAAAAGGGGCTATTTGTAGAAAAGCTAAATGAGTTATCTACAGAAGTGGACAAAGAAGGACTGATTATTTTCACTTCTAGCGATATTTATCCGGAAGATGAAGACGGAGAAGAAGTCATTACTATGTTTAACTTAAAGGTTGGAAATCAAACGGGCAGCGCTGGGTTAAGCTTCACAGAAAAAAGGAACATTGAAGAAAAAGAGAACTTAGCTGGCACGTGGGAAGGCTTTTATCAAGACGTACAAAAAATTGATGGAGACATGCCACTAGGCTACATGGCTTATTCTTCTGAAGATTCCATATCAAGCATTCAGCTAAACTATTTAAAAAATCCAAAAGCTCACGAAAAAGAGCTAAAAGAATACGACAGCATCTACGTGTTAAAATGCCGTTTTCACTAAAAACAAAAGCAGGTGGTAGACATGTTGAAGTTCATTGACGACATTGCTGGTTCTCTGTATGACATCATGAAGTTTCTCGTACGAAGCTTATGCTATTTCTTGACTGGAGTACTCATTGTTGCTATTCCCCTTTATGCGATTGTTTTTGTGTTTCAAGCATTTGGTAAGTAAAAATATCCATAAGGAAAAATTAGAATAAGAAAGAGGTTCAATAATCATTGAAAAAACCGACACCAACTAACCACAACAAGAAAAAAGACTTCATAGATACAGACTTATTTTTATTTATCATCATTTTCATTGCGGGTCTTATCTCTATTTTCATTTTACATTAACCGTATACTTCTTTCCTACAAACGCTCAAAGCATTTTGAGCGTTTGTTTATTATAGTCAAATATCAGATTTATCGTACTAGAATAATAGATTCTTAACAAACCATCACAAGACTTTTTCATTGAACACTTCACCTACATACATCCCGCTCGCCGCTGCTTGAGAGAGCGAATGCGTAACGCCAGAGCTATCTCCAATAACGTACAGCTCTTTCACATTAGTTTCGAAGTATTCATTGGTTTCCACAACCGGCGAATAAAACTTCCCGTCCATTCCATAAAGAAGCGTATCT
The DNA here is from genome assembly GCF_038050335.1 of Priestia sp. FSL W8-0001. Lineage (NCBI taxonomy): Bacteria > Bacillati > Bacillota > Bacilli > Caryophanales > Bacillaceae > Priestia > Priestia sp. FSL W8-0001. The sequence continues at coordinate 1,141,058 of NZ_JBBPAL010000001.1, read as the reverse complement.
TCGTGAATGCTTTCTCCAAGCAATCCTTCGAGCTTTTCCAAAAAGGCTTCTAATGCAGAAATATAATCAGTTGGAACATAGTTCAATAAATTCCCCTCGGTAGCGCTAAGCGTTGGCTGAATCCGATTACCGCTCATGTCTTCCTTGGAGGTTGCTTTTTGACGTCGCAAGTCGGACAAGCGCTGCACGACAATCTGATCTCCACCGGCGTTTAGTTCACCAATCACATTTTGCGCATAGGTGTTCGCTTCTTGCAGCGTATTAAAATACGCCGGTGTAAAAAGCGTAAAGTTTAGGTTTGCCGTACCGCTTCCTTCTTCTCTATAGTTCTGACCATCTGGCATGACCAATCCTTCCTGGTACTTTCTAATAATGCGGCCCTTTGGATTCATACAGTATGTATACGAAATGACGCCTTCATGTTCGGAAGAAAGCTTTGTTTCAAACGTATGCTCTAACAAACGATTGAGCTGGCGACCGTGCATTTCAATACGTATTCCTAAATCTAAGCGAGTTGATCCTTTCTTCACACCGAGAGCTGAGAATTGTTCTTCAACCCAGTCGTTCCCTGACCTACCTGTTGCGACCACGACGCGACGTGCTTGTACATCCCCTTTATTTGAAACAATTTTAAACTCATTTTCTTGTTTCTCAATGCGCTTGACGTCTACTTCAAACCATATGTCAATTCGTGACTTCAATACGTCGTATATGCGCTGGAAAATAGCAGTCGAACGAGCTGTTCCTAAGTGTCGGACTTCCGTTGAAAGAAGCTGGAGACCATGTACTTCTGCATTCTTTACAAGGTCTGGATTGACTGTGGAATACAGCTTGACTTCATCCCCTCCGAACGAATAAAGCACATCGTCCACTTCTTTCATGAGACGAAGCGCTTCTTCTGGACCTACTTTTTGCTCTAAATCTCCGCCAAAATCATTGGTGTAATTAAACTTTCCTTCTGACTTTCCGAGTCCTGCAAAACCGTAATATTTTCCGCACACGTCACAACTGCAAAGCTTCCCTTCATCAAGAGGACATGACCTTTTATGGAGCTGTTTTCCCTTATCAATAAGCAGTACGTTTTGGCTTTGTCTTGCCAGCGTGTACGCTAAAAACACCCCGCTTACGCCTACTCCAATAATGACAACATCATACACATCGCTTCACCTCATACTCTTTTATATACGTAGAAGCTACGCTGGTTAAATACCGAACAGCGCAGCTTCTCGCTCTAGCAATCTATTTGCTGTTTTTACGACGATCGCGGTTTTCACCAACCGCAGCCATCCCTGCAATTAAAAATGGCAAGCTAATCACAAAGGATTGCAGCCACGTAGAACCTAATACTTTGAACAATAAAAACACAAGCACTGTCGCAGTAAAATAGATGGGGATAAACTGCTTTGAAAGCCATCGTTCACTCATGTTCATCACTCCTATAGTACAACTTTACAAAGAATCGCAGCACTTCGCAATATGAAAGAGTTTATGACCATTATTTTCTACTTTCTGCTTTCTCCTTTCTCCTACGTCTTCACATATGATGCTTCTTTCCTGATCCATGTACTACATTCTATCAAAGATACAGATACTAAAAAAAGAGAGCGAATACCACTCGCTCCCTTTTGCGTATTATGCTGATTGTTTAACTCTATCGTTTTTCTCTTTAATTCTTTTGTTCTTGCTGTAGCCAGCAAACAAAATGAGAACAACTACGACTGCTTGAATCAGATAGGTCGCAATCCCGTGATGAATGTGAAGCAGCTCGCCAACGCTTTTGTCTTTTAAAATCATTTCAGCTGCCGTCCAAGCTAAAATTCCAGCTCCAACGTAGGCAATCCACGGATACTTGTCCATTGCTTTCACGATAGCTTTTGAACCAAAAATCATAATTGGAATACTAATCAATACTCCAAGGGCAACCATTCCAATATGACCATTTGCAGCCCCAGCAACCGCTACTACGTTATCAAGACTCATCACTGCGTCTGCGATAATAATTGTTTGAATCGCTTTTCCTAAGCCGTTATAAGACTTAATATTTGAACTATCTTCTTCTTCCACCAGTACTTTGTACGCAATCCACAGAAGCAACACGCCGCCGATGATTGTCACAAATGGAATTTTCAGTAGGTATACGATAACTGCCGCAAACCCGATGCGTAGAACGACCGCTCCAAACGTTCCCCAAAAAATCGCTTTATTTTGCAGCTCTTTTGGTAAATTCCGTGTAGCCATCGCAATTACGACTGCATTATCTCCAGATAAGATAATGTCAATAAGAATGATTTTTAATAACGCAATAATAGCTGTTGATGAAATCGCGACGCCTAAAGTGAAAAGCTCATTTTCCATGCTTATCGTCTTCTCCTTTTTACTTACAGGAACACTGCCTGTAAGATATACTGTTTAGAACCAAGAAGCTATTCTTAAACGAAGCAAGCGCTGCAATCGTTCGTTCAAACAACAAAAAGGCTCCGAGCCTAAGCGTTCGAAACCTCAAAAACCAAACGTCGATCACTCAATGTGCTTTGAAGCACGCTTGACTTTGTTAATAGAATTATTCTACTACATTCCAAATAGTATATCAAAGTAAAAGTTTATACAACAAAACTTTTTCCCTACTTAACAATCATCTTCTGCCAAAGAGTATAGTCAATAACTTCCCTAAGCTGAAAAATGTATAAAAAACTCCATTCAGTAGTGAGATATTACTGCATAAGGCCTTTTACGTGAAATGATTTATGTTACATATTCATGTTATCTTCTCGCTTATATTTGATAAGTTCATGTAGTTTCTCGAAATTCACTTGCTCATTCCATACCTTTCGAGCATCAGGCGTCATATATGGATAAACATACTTGTCAATCATTAAATCAATTCCAGTTTCATCTACTAAATTATAGGTAGGAATTCGATATTGTTTTTTATCATGCGTGATAATTACCAAAACATTGATCAGGGTGAAACCATTGCGACGCACTTCTGCTTTTTGTATGTTCTTGAATGACACATTGCCTTTTTTGGTCTTAAAATAACCGTTTGGTCCTGGAACAAATGAAATAATAGTTTTCCCAGGAATTATACCAGGAATATACCATATGAATAGATAAGCCATAACTGGAAACAGTACAATCCCTCCAATTAACCATTGAAGTGAAAAAGTTGAATTAAAGCCTAAACCATCAATGATTAAAAGTGCTGTTCCAAATAAACCACCTATATAAAATATAAACTGGATTACATAATATAACATGCTTCCTTTAATATGAACTTCATCACCAGAATGCTTCATATTTAATAACATTATTCGTTCTCCTTATCCAATAGTTTCATTTATTTTAAATATAGAGGAAGGAATAAACGTTTTCAAGAAAGCTTTGCTTGTAAGCTCTAAATTAAATCGATTGTCCTCATTTCTAGCGAGAACCCAGTCATTCTGCTTACCTGGAATGAAAAAGCAAATATCCTCAGGCTCCGGGTTGTTATGTTGGTTGTAAGCAAGTACCATCATTGTATTTATTCTCGATTTCCTAGTATTTAAATCCATTAAAAAACTACTAGTTGCTTGAATATCTGCTACTGTTAATTGAGATGTCCAACGACTGATTGCTGCACAGAGGTGCTCTACATCACTAAACTCTTCAAGCAAGCCCTCGAGCTGCTTTGCTAAATTTCGAATTATCAGCATCAGACATTTTATTTCCTGTAGAACGCACGTATTACTTATGTTAAACGCAAGTAACTATGCTTAAATAAAGTGTAAGTGTCTTACAAAGTAACAGCTTAAGAGAATGGGGCTTTGTATCAAATGCTCCCATCTAATAAGTACTAATTATTAAAGTACACCCACACTATTATTCTTTTTAAATTAATTCTTAACACCAATAAAGTAAAATTTAACTCGTAGTCCAATTCTTTATACGGGAATTGGGTAGAGACTCTCAGACCATATTTCTGAGGATATACGATTTTTAAATTTAACATTACAGATAGTAATCTAAGGTTATATCCATAAATCGGAAATGATAACCTGTATGAAACCACTCTATCATATTGCATCTTTAAACATTTTTTACAATAATTTAAATAAATATCATATATGTTCTTTAAATCCATTTATAGTTAAATATTACTTTTTTTTATTATCCATATAAAAAAGCACTTACTGCCTTCTCAGACTTCAAGTGCTTATTCTTCTTTATATAAACGCTAAAATCTCTTTACCAAACCGAACGATAAAACGCACACCATATAAAATCAACACACCCCCAGCAACCACCGAGATATTTTTCAAAAATTTATCTGTCAAAAGATTTCGACCGAAGTGTACCGTGAAAGCCACGTTCAGATTCCAAAGGATAATTCCCCCTAGAATAAATAAACTGTAGAGAAAAGAAAGAGAATGAGACATCGTCTGCGTCATTTCCTGTAAGGTAGAGCCATAAACCCCAAACCAAAATACAATATTTAAAGGATTTAATAACGCAATTAAAAAACCAACGAAAAATGTTTTATACCACGGAGCCAAAGTGGTTGTCATATCTTCCTGCTTGAACGAATGCTGTTTCGATAGGTTGCTTATTCCGAGTTTAATGAGAAAAAAACCGCCTAACAAATATGTAAACACAACCACAAAGTGATGTTGAAATAAATGTTCAGCTCCTAAATAAATGACGACTAGAAACAGGAAATCTCCCGTAACTCCTCCCAGACCGATAAGCCAAGAAGGCCAAAAACCACCTGCAATTCCTCGCTTGATCATCTCAACTTTAATCGGCCCTAATGGTGCTGCAAGACTGATTCCCAATACCACTAGATGAATAATTAGAATAGTCACGTTATCCCTCCAACTCCATAGCTTGTCTTTCTATAAGATATGACCATACCTTTTGAGATAATCTACTTAGCTGCGAATTGCTGCATAACGGCTCGGTAAAAGATTGAACTATTATGACTAAATACTTATCTAGCACATTTAAATGCAATAATAGGTTTACATACCAATAATTAGGTGACTTAACTTATAAGAATGACATTACTTTATTAGGAGGAGAGTTGAAAATGAACAATAATACGAAAACAGTTGAAAACAAGGTAGAGAATAAGCTAAACGAAATGAGCCAAGAAAAGAAAGACAGCATTCTTGCTAGCTTTACCAAATTCCAAACGTACTTAGGAGATAAAGTTTCAAAAGGTGAGAAACTAAGGTTAAGTGATAATCAGCTGACTTTAGCTTTTATTGATTAAATATAAACATTAAACAAGAATGAGTTTATATGAATATGAGAACGTGAAAAAGCACTTATCGTCTACAGGAGACAATTAAGTGCTTAATTTTTTCAATGTTTATTCATTAATTACCTTACTGCCTCTTCTTCTCTCCCCATATTTTTCGAAGGTCTGGTAAGTAAATAGCAAGTGGAGTGCCTTCATACGCAGAAACTTCTATTAATGAATTCCTCTCTTTTAACCATTTATATAAATCATCTTCCATAGTTGGAGACAACAAGATTTGTTGTACTATAAACGCAATATCATCATATTATTGGAAGTCTTATTCTTGATCTTCTAGACCATTATTTATTTCATAAACTGTATCTAATCTACCAATCATCTTTAGTCTGTTTTTGCATTCAATAATTAAGACATTTTTATAACTATATACTTTTAATGCTCGTGTTAAAGAGTCGCATCTCATAGTAACTCTACCTGTTTCTGATTTTGAAAACAGCTAGCACAATATGAGCTACATTTCGATTATACTGATTGGTTTCTGGCTGTTGGATACCTATACCTTTTATTATTAAAAGAGAACTATCATCCTACGTTCTCTATTTCTAAGCACATGTTTCCTTACTGTTCGAAACTTTAATATAGATTAATGTAAAAACCTTGAAAGGCATTGAATCAATAAAGTTTTTGAACCAGTACCTTTACTTTGTTTTTAATCCTTCTCGCATCTGTTCTACTAATGTATACAGCCACTGTAAAGGAGTTACTTCAATAGCTGGAAAATAAACTTCTGTATTACTTTGAATAAATTCTTCTTTCTCTTCTTTTGTTAAATGATTATTTAAGAATTCTTCACAATCATTTATTGTAGACACCAAACATTCTCTACTGACTTCATTTATAAATTCATCTAAGGCTTGCTCAGGAGAACTAATATCTTGATGAAATGTACCTCCTAAAAAATCTTCAAATTCATCTAAGTAATTATAGTTTTTATCCATAAACCTTTCCCTTCTTTCTATTTAACAGGATATCCTGTTAAAATAAAATTACCATCGTTACTCTTTTTTAGAATAATCTTTGCGTTTGTTACATTCTCCACTACTTCCGAATTTCTTGAAACACTCTTGCCAATTATTTCTCCGTTACCCTGGTATTTCAATTGTAATTTAGGTCTACTATTTGAGTCAGATAGCCACTTTTGAATTTTTTCGATATTCTTAGAGTTATTAAGAACTTTACTAGCAACTTTCTCAGCAGTAGCCCTATCTGTAAAAGAGGATGATAGGCAGGACAGCCGGTATTTCGAAGGAATGGTTCGAGCGCTTCTTGTGGGATACTTTCAACTAAATGGTGAATAGAGAGTGCACTATCATTATTTTGCAGTTTTATTTCAAGATCTAAAGGTAGAATTAATTGATTCATGTTATAATTTTTAAACATAAGGATCCTTCTTTCGATATGATTTGGTGTGGTAACTTAATTTTATCAGAAGTGGTCCTTATTTTATTGTAAAAATATAAAGCCAGTGCAATTTTACTCGTCGTAAAACTGCACCGGCTTTTTTAGTTTATTTAGGAGCGTTTTGTCCCAGCCTCTGGTAGGAATTTTTAATATTATTAGTCAGCTCATTTAAAATAATTTTTTTCTTTCCCTGAGGTAAATGGCAGCTTAAAATTAGCAAATCAACTAGGTCAGGTTGTTCCTCAGCAACTTCCTGCAAGTAATCCCTGCCAAACTCTTTCATTACAGGTAGCAAACTGCTCATTTTTAATGGAAATCCACATCAATTCTCTTTTTATTTGTTTGAGTTTGTTTAGGCATGATAACTTCTAGTACACCATTCTTATAAGAAGCCTTTATATCTTCCTCAGAAACAGGAGTTGGTAGTGTAACGGCTCTGTGAAAGCTACCTGTGTATCTTTCTCTCCTATGCATATTCTCTTCTTTAATCTCATTAGTTCTGTTAATTGAGCCACTAATTCTCAATACATTATTTTCAATATCAATGTTTACATCTTCTTTACTCTGTAAGCCTGGAATGTCACAAGTTGCTACTACCTCTTTATCTGTTTCATGAACATCCACTCTTATATTCCCCAATTGATTCATTTCATTGTCTAAATGAAAAGGGAAATCATTGAATAATCTGTCAAAATCTCTCCTAATGTTAGTTAATTGTCTAAATGGATCATAAGGTATTAATGCCATTTGTATCATCTCCTTAGTTATTTTTAACAAATATATTTTTTACATTTACTATGTAATTATTCATTTACTATGAAATTATTCATTTAAGGGATAAGCTGCGTCAGTTTTAGAAAAGCATCCTATTACAGAAAAAGGAGAGCCTAATTAGCTCTCCTCAGTTTCATTAGTTTTAACCTCATATCCAAAAAGCTGTGACCTTTCATCAGGTATCCATTTTCCATCTCTAATCCTGCTCAAGCCCTGATACAAAGAGCCTCCTATAATATTCTCTAACCATTTGGAGCATTCAGTCATAGTATCAAAATCATGTAAGTATACTCCATTTTTATACAGTGAATATTTTTTATGTTGCATACTAACACCTCCTTTGATTGATACATGTATTGTACCAGGAGGTGCTGCGTGTTTAAAAGGTGTTTTGATTCCTGTCTCAAAAACAGGGGTCAGTCCCAAGCCAATCAAGGTTAAATCAATTTTACTTAAATCCTACTCTTACTTCACCATCATGAAATATTTCAATAACATATCCTGTAGATAGCGAAAATATCCATGTATCAAAACTTACAGCAGTAACATCATCTATATCTTTAAGTACTTTATCTAAAGTAGTTTGAATAATAGGTAAAGTTCCTTCGTCCCAAATTACATAAACAACATTACTGTATTCATTCGCGTTTTGGTCTAAAAAGGAGATTATCTCATCAACTGTATTCACTTCAGCATTATTAGACACTTTCTCCCATTCAATACGCCCCCACTTAAACGGAAATGAACTTTCAAAATTACTTAATATTTGCTCTCTATTATTATCAGAAAAGACATGTACATCCTCACCTAGTGCTTCAATACACTCATCAAATAAACTCATCTAAAGTCCCCTTATCTATTCAAATGTTTTAATAAAGATTTAAAGGTGCTTTCGTTACCCTCAAACGGTACAGCTATTTTTCGGGCATTAGCCCCTTTACCATTACGAAAATCCTCAATATTTATATGCGGCACCTTATTTGGGTCATAATCTAATCTCCATCTTACTTTTCCGTCAGCAGACTGCCTACCAACAACTTGACCATATCCAGCACTTGACTTAAGAGTACCTGTATATGGCTGTGAGTTTGGTCCTAAATCTCCAACTAGGTCTAGTACCTTATTTCTAGCTTGTTCATATGTTTTGACCTTATCTAATACTTGTTCCCCTTTTCCTATACCCTTACCACTCTCATCCCTAACCTTCGTCCCAACCCCATTACCACCATCCACACGCTCAATAAACTGATACCCGCCATGCCCCTTCACAGATCCAACACCTGGATACGCTAAACGATTATCCAGCTTATTTAGACCCAAGTTCTGCAGAGCTGACTGCGTACGCACGTTAATGGCTGCGGCACCTTCATTCAGTTTCTTCGTGGCGGCACCGCTGAGTTGTTCAAACTTCGTCATTTTTGCGAGCTTGTCCGCTCCCTTTGTGCCGACTATGCTCATGGCAACGTTAGCGGTTAGGTAGGAGAAGTAGTGGCCTCTGCTTTTTGCATCGCCGTTTATGACCTGTTCATTCCAGGAGTCTTTTATCTCATTACCGATGGTTTTAGCTACGCCTTTTGGATCATCCCAAACAGCTTTGACTCCTTCACCGATGCTTTGTAACGTTCCTTTTGGGTCTTCTACCATATGTACGAGGTCATTCTATGTCTCGTTAACTGTGTGCGTCATGTCTTTTACATTATGCTGATTGTTTATCTACTTGAGTAACGAACTTTAAAACCATCTTCATTACTTCATACGCTATGACACTCTTTCTTATCCATAGCTTTTATTTGTACAAAAGTTATTGCATCTACTTCAATAATTATTGGCAAAAAAAGCACCTGTTGCCTATCAGACCACCAAGTGCTTTTTTGTTTACTTTTCTTCAAGTTCCTTCATTCTCTCTATTAACTTCTTCCTTACCTTATGCGTTTCTAAGTCTGCTAACCTAACAGGGATAGGTAAACGACTCTCATTATTAATACAGTTCATAGCAACTTCAGTGCTTGTATCTAAATCAACCCAGTTACCACAAGATACAAATATAGGATTTACATTTTTTGTCGTTCTTAACGCTCGACCATAAACTTCATTATTTATTACAATATCGGTGTAAGCTCCTATTGAATTCTCTGGCATAATAAAATCTACGTCTTGAATTTTAAGATAACTTTTTGCTACACCAATAGTTGGTTTATTTAGAAAAAAGGAGGCGTGGGTAGCGATACCCATGTGACGATAATGTAAGTAGCCGTTTCCATCAAACATATAAAGATCAGGATATTTAGTAAGTTTTTTTGCTGCTTCCTTAATCAATGGCAATTCACGAAAGGCCAGAAAACCTGAGATATAAGGAACTGTTATTTCTCCATAACTATATACTTTTTCAAGAACTTCGTGTGTACTAAAATCAATAACCACAATACAACAAACACCAAACGTCTTTTCACTTGCTTCCCAATACGCTAAATCTACTCCTGCAACTGACTCTATTTCTTCCAATTGAAAATCATTTTTTAGATTTACTCTTGGTAAAAGTACTTGTTGTTCATTTTTAAATTCTTTTATGAAATAATTTAATTTATCATTATTCATATTAATCACCACTTACAAAGCTGTTCAATCATATTATTATTTTGTATTTTTATCATTACTGAATTTTTCAGCATATAATAAATCCCATTCACTAGGCTCTGTTTTTTGATTTCTAATTTCTCCTTGTTCATTATACTTTTTATAAACCATTTCACGTCCAGCAATACATTCTGATTCATACTTTTTCATTCCATTTTCAAAGAATTCAACCTGATATCCATCTGCTGAATTTTTATTCATATGTCCAACCCTTTTTATAGTACCATTCGAATAAAACTCTACATACTTCCCTTGTTTAAAACCATTTTCAACGTAGAAATAACTTTCTATATTTCCATTTTCATAAAGATCGTAAGCCAATCCCGTAAACAACCTTTCTTTACCATCAGCAGTATATTCTACTATTGCTAAGTCATATGGTCCCCCATACTCTAAGTGCTCTTCAAACTCTAAGCCGTTCTGTATTATATACTCCTTAGTTAATAATTCATTTGACATTTTTTGAAACCTCCGTAATTATTTCAAATTCATCTGTAAGATAAGCACAATGAGGACATCTTGGAAACATCATTCCAGCTGGTTTTGTTCTATTTTGACCTGTACGAATTACATTGATAACAAAATTATCCAAATCAGCTTGAGGGTTTTCCTTTAAAGCCTTATTCAATGCAATTACTTCAGCATGTGTATCGGCACCTTTTGTAAACTCATATGATTCAATAACTTCTTTTGGCATAAGATCATACCTTGACTTTATTAGAGGATGAAAGTCTGGCAAAATTCCATCGTATTCATTTATTGCATAATAAATTTCACCAGTTGTCTTATCATACACTCCAGCAAAAGCTGGACCTAATTTTTTCTTACTTATCCCTGTTTCTTTTAACTTTTGCAATTCTATAAGTGTCTCACTGCGTAAGTTAATTCGATAATTTAGCTCTTCTGATGTAAATTTACCATATCTATTACGTAAATATTCTATTCGACTTTTCCCTGTAACCTCAGCAACCTTCTCATCCCTAACCTTCGTCCCAACCCCATTACCACCATCCACACGCTCAATAAACTGATACCCGCCATGCCCCTTCACAGATCCAACACCTGGATACGCTAAACGATTATCCAGTCCCAAGTTCTGCAGAGCTGACTGCGTATGCACATGAATGGCTGCGGCACCTTCATTCAGTTTCTTCGTGGTGGCACCGCTGAGTTGTTCAAGCTTCGTCGTTTTTGCGAGCTTGTCCGCTCCTTTTGTGCCGACTATGCTCATGGCAACGTTAGCGGTTAGGTAGGAGAAGTAGTAGCCTCTGCTTTTTGCATCGCCGTTTATGACCTGTTCATTCCAGGAGTCTTTTATCTCATTACCGATGGTTTTAGCTACGCCTTTTGGATCATCCCAAACAGCTTTGACTCCTTCACCGATGCTTTCTGCTGTTTCGACTGGATGCTGGACCATATGTACGAGGTCATTCTATGTCTCGTTAACTGTGTGCGTCATGTCTTTTACATTATGCTGATTGTTTATCTACTTGAGTAACGAACTTTAAAACCATCTTCATTACTTCATACGCTATTACAATCCTTATTTACAAAAAGCACTTGTTGCCTACCAGACAACCAAGTGCTTTATAGTTAGCTATATAAAATACTCCATTAGATTAAAACGGCGTCCCGCATAATTATATGGCAATCTTTTACAAACAAAATATCATTATACAAACTCTTAATGGTACAACCATCAAAAGTTTGTGATTTTCAGCAATCTCATTTATAATTTCTTTCTATTTATCTATATTAAAACTCTTCTTCCCATACTTCTTTTGCATCCAATAACCTTTGTGATAAAAACTCATAAAAATTCTTTGCTGTATTGTAGTCATCAAGTCCACCTTGTCTATCCCATGCTATTACTGGACACTCATTGTTTTCCATATTACTAGTGTCTAGACAATAAGCATATTCCCCAATATCTTCAATAACTACTAAATTCTCACTCATCCCTAAATCCCTATAACTCTCTGTTTCAATAACAACAGAAGCTATATTAGACTTAGCAACCCCTAAAATATCAACACCAAATAATCCACCGGAGCCATAATTAGTTAAAAACCACTTATAACTTTCTGGCAATTTTAACTGTAGGGTATCTTGAACATAATCAACTTGTTTTTTATCTACTCCACCAGTAAAGTCATCTGATTCCATATTTATCTTAATAAAATTGGTTAATTCCTCTTTATTCATTCAAAATTCCTCCTTTTATAATTCAGCTTTATCTATTTGCTTAGCTCTCCATCTCCAATATTTCGACCTAAAATTTTCATATTGCTTTTTTAACACAGGGTCGTTTCTAAAGCTTCCACCATTCTCCACTAATCCATGCAATATTTTATAATACTCCTTATGCATACTACCCGGGAGCTCCACCATTGATCCGGGCTCTCTTTGAATTAAATGATGAAGTTCTATAGCAGTCCCATCTTGCCAAATTGGTGTTCTTCCTTTTTTCATCAATTGGAGATTTGTCATACCAGTTTTAGGGTCAATTCTCATATAATCAATATCTAATCTTTGAAAAACCCGTCTGCTAATATCCCTTACTTCTCCATTAACTTTAGTTGTTCCAGTATGTTCTACATCCTTATAGTTTTTATATTCTTTACCCGTGCCTTTACCACTCTCATCCCTAACCTTCGTCCCAACCCCATTACCACCATCCACACGCTCAATAAACTGATACCCACCATGCCCCTTCACAGATCCAACACCTGGATACTCCAAACGATTATCCAGCTTATTTAGACCCAAGTTCTACAGAGCTGACTGCGTACGCACATGAATGGCTGCGGCACCTTCATTCAGTTTCTTCGTGGCGGCACCGCTAATTCCTTATCTCTATAAATATGTTTCAAGTTCCATCCATTTTCTTTACAGTATACTTTAATTTCATCTTCTTGACATTTCAAGCTATATCCATCTCTTGCTTGCCCTTGAGTCGAGACTCGTATATACCCAACAACGTTCAACTTTTCACCCTCCCGTTACGGAAATTAAAATTTATGTAATGCTTTTAGACGAATAGCGAGTATTATACGACCGTCTCTTGTAAAAATACAACCCAATTTTTGTCTGCCCTGTTGCTAAACTAGTAACCTTCTTACGTAACCTACCTTTTATCGCCACGAGCTTTGTCAATCTCGTTGGTTTGTCAACCATTCCATATCATAACTATTCCTGCCATGTAAAATGTCATCTCGCCTATTTCTCTTTCCTATTCATTTCCCGTAAAGTATTAAAACGATACTCCTTGATGGTACAACCATCATGAGCTCTCGATTCTCAAAAAAATCATTTTCTTATTGTCTCACTCAAATATCAGCTGATTTAGTATAAATTAAAGTAAAAAACCTTGAAAGGCATTTAGCCAATCAAGGTTCATTCAATCTGGTTCTGAAAGGCTACTTTACTTATCTCTATTAGCTATGTGAGATTCGACAGCCTCTTCTAAACTCATTGCTTTTTCTAAATTATCATCCACAAGTATAAGTAAAGGACCCTCTAAAATATCCCCTTCTGAAGTTCTAACTTCAAAAGTAGCAGCCCAATATTTTGGAGAAATTCTAGATATTTCCACACCTATTAGTTCTAATTTGAAGTTTTCATTCCTATCTTTATTTACATACTCAAGCGCCAGTTGTTCTGCTCTTTCTCTCGATAACTTCATTATCGAATACCTCCATATTGTGTTATATACCAGTTAGCATGTAGTTGCTCAGCTTCGTTTAAGGAATTCCATCTTTTTGGGTTATTTGATAACATATCATAAACAAATTGCTCAGGAGCATTGAATTTTGTTAAATCATTCATTGGAACTGGTCCGCTAGTACGAGGCAAATTTGAATAAGCCTCTTTCCCGATTTGTTTATATTGAATATAGTGTGACAATTCATGCCAAACTTCATATTGTGTGGGGTTACTTTTCAATACCAGTTCCCCAGTATTATAGTTAAAGCCTCCTCCTTTTCCTGGTGGCAAAAACTCATCTCCAACCTTGAGTGTTACTCCTCTTTTTTCAAGATAATTGCCTAAAAGTCTCAAGTCTTTTTCACTATAGTGTTTACCACCAAGGCGACCTGTTTCTTCCACATAATCAATCTTACCCGTACCCTTACCACTCTCATCCCTAACCTTCGTCCCAACCCCATTACCACCATCCACACGCTCAATAAACTGATACCCGCCATTCCCCTTCACAGATCTAACACCTGGATACGCTAAACGATTATCCAGCTTATTTAGACCCAAGTTCTGCAGAGCTGACTGCGTATGCACATGAATGGCTGCGGCACCTTCATTCAGTTTCTTCGTGGCGGCACCGCTAATTCCTTATCTCTATAAATATGTTTCAAGTTCCATCCATTTTCTTTACAGTATACTTTAATTTCATCTTCTTGATATTTCAAGCTATAACCATCTCTTGCTTGTCCTTGTGTAGAAACTCGTATATACCCAACAACATTCAACTTTTCACCCTCCTGTTACATAAATTGTAATTTTCGTAACGTTTTTAAACGAATAGCGAGTATTATACGACCGTCTCTAGGAATATTACAACCCAAAACTAAAAAGCCAAGGCAATATAAGAACACTCTTTCACGTTACCCTTGTTTATCATCATGAGCTTTGTCATTCTCGTTAGTTTGTTAGCTATTCCATGTAATAACTATCCCTATTATGTAAAATGTCATCTCGTCTAATTATCGTACTTTTTACACTAACCAAGTATTAAACAAAACTCCATGGTGGTACAACCATCATGAGCTATGAATTTCACATAAGCAATTTCATATCGTCCAACTTAAGTCTATTTTATTATATTGTTTCATTCATTTTCTCATGTACAATGTATCTCTCCCTTTATCACCACGAGCTTTGTCATTCGTATATCGCTTACCATCATAAGTATTTGATTCAAATGTTAGTTTATTTTTAACCATAAAATTTTATATACCAAAAGCTTTGAAAGGCATATAGCCAATCAAGGTAAAGTAATATATTCGGTTTAATTTACTGATAAATCAAGGGAATACTTATCATTTTCTTCTTTTTTTCTTAAAAATTAGCAGTCTTATCCGTATCCTATGTTGTAATCTAAAAATAAAAAGCACTTGTTGCCTCTAGTTGACAATCAAGTGCTTTAAGTTTCATTGCATCAGAAAAACAGTATGATACCTTTTGTGTCTCGTGCCAAGTACTACCTTTAAAACTTACGAGTTTGTGTTTAGTCGTTAGTTTTTTATGCGTTCCATGTCTTTGTACCCGACAACAAATAAAATGTCATCTTGCCTTAGCTCGTTTATGCTAGCTAACTAAAAAGCTCTTGATTAAGGATACCTCAATCCATTAATAAATTCCTTAAAACTCCCAGCGATTTTATACGTATTTTCTTCTTCACTTGATTCCGGGAAATAAAAAGAGTGATCCCAATAATATACACCATGGTTTTCAGTATCGGTAATGAGTACAATTAATCCTGAACCCGGATCATCACCTATTATTAAACTATTTGTTAACATATCTTCTTCAAACTCTTCATAGCATTTACTTAAGTCAAATGTTTTTTTTACACCTAAACCATATAAGACATCTAATGGAATTTCCTGATTTAATTCTTTAACATAAAATTTACTATACCTAACTTTTGAAGTCCCTCCGTTATATTCACTTAAAAATTTTTTATAATCTTCAGGAAGTAAAAATCCTAAAAACTCTTCAAATTCTTCAATCGATTCTTTTGTTGCTTTACCAAAAGCATTTAAATTCATTTTATTTCACTCCCCTTTAATCTTTTTATTTCTTAGATAATGACATTCCACCCATGTGTCGGAATCTTCTGTGCATCTCTTTATCAATTTCTTGCATAGTAGTTAAATCTTGATGATGGTGCCATGTATTTTCATCTGATTTAGGACCATTTGGGGCTAATTCATCAGCCTTAGCAAAGTCAAGATCATATCTCTCAAACTTACCTATTGGAACTTCTTGTTTTACCATCCCAGCAGATTTGAAATCTGGAAAACCACCTGGATAAGAAACACGATTTGGTGGTATCTCCCAATCAGTATAAGTCCACGTTCCTTCCTCATCAATTTCGATTTTCCCACCTTTTTTCTGCCATTTGTCAGGATCTCTAGAATATGCTGGTTTAGTAGATAATTGTTCCTTTGTAAACTTCACTACTTCTTGGTTCTTACCCGTGCCTTTACCACTCTCATCCCTAACCTTCGTCCCAACCCCATTACCACCATCCACACGCTCAACAAACTGATACCCACCATTCCCCTTCACAGATCCAACACCTGGATACGCTAAACGATTATCCAACTTATTTAGACCCAAGTTCTGCAGAGCTGACTGCGTACGCACATGAATAGCTGCGGCACCTTCATTCAGTTTCTTCGTGGCGGCACCGCTGAGTTGTTCAAGCTTCGTCGCTTTTGCGAGCTTGTCCGCTCCTTTTGTGCCGACTATGCTCATGGCAACGTTAGCGGTTAGGTAAGAGAAATAGTGGCCTCTGCTTTTTGCATCACCGTTTATGACCTGTTCATTCCAGGAGTCTTTTATCTCATTACCGATGGTGTGAGCTACGCCTTTTGGATCATCCCAAACAGCTTTGACTCCTTCACCGATGCTTTCTGCTGTTTCGACTGGATGCTGGACCATATGTACGAGGTCATTCCACGTATCGACAACGGCATCTGTCGCTCCGCCAGCGACGCCATCCCAGCTTCGTTTTGTGACGTCTAGCGCGGTTTTGGTTCCTTGCTTGATGTTTTCAATGCTGACTTTCCAGCTTTCTTTGGACACTTCGATGGCAAGCTTTGTGCTCACTTTCGCTTTTGCGAGACCGGCTGCTGCTTGGGATTGGACATCTGCCCACGTTTCGTGAGCTGTGTGCTTCATATCCTTTACGCCGTCTGAAACAGCTTGTACGCCGGTGTTCCAGCCCGTTTTTGTCGCGGTCCAAGCAGCTTCTGTTCCGTGGGTGACTTTGTCAACGCCTGCGTGAAAGCCATCCATTGTCTTATCCCATGCATGTTCGACCCCACTTGTGACGCTTCTCCAAGCCGCACCCCAAAATCCTTTTTCTTCTTTCTTCTTGGCATGTGGGTTTTCGCATACTTCAAGCGTGAAGCTTTCTTGCGCTTGAATGTTCTTTTGATTTTCGTAGGCTTTTCGCTCGGCTTCTTTGGCTTCCACATACGAAACGGCGCGGCTGTTGGCTTCCCCCTGCATGCCATACACTGGGCTTGCTTTATAGGCATCAAGGTCAAAGTAAAGAGGCGTCGCGTTACCTGCTTGACTTGTGGAACTTGTGACGGCTTGAATGTTTTGGGTGACCATATTATAGAAGAATGACAGCCCTTTGTATTCTTGAACGAGATCCGCGTCTAGCTGATTCACGGCTTGGAGCGTATCCTTTCGCTCTTGTTCTGCTTCTTCTAGGTACTGATTGTACTTAGCACTTGAAAAGACGTTGAGCGGTAAGATATGGTCGATTGTATTAAAAATATTCTGCAGAGCGTTTTGCTGCTGGATAATCATTTCTTTAGCTTGCGTGTTTCCTTGATGAACATTTTGGTCTAGAAACGCTTCCGCTACAAACGTACTTCCTTCAAGCTCTGAAGTTCCCATTTTTGCTTCAATGGTTTCAAAAAAAGCTCGGTTTGTTTCAATTAAGTTCAGCCACTGATTAGCAATGTCTGCGTGGCTTTGATAAAAAGCTTTAATATTGTCTGCGCCTTTTCCTTGAAGATCCTCATCTAAAGCGGCGATTCGCTTAAACGCTTTTTGTAATACTAGTAGTTGCTTTTCCATTTCGTTATATGAACTGATGCGCTCTTTTGCTGTCTCTAGCAGCGCGCTCGCATCATATACAGCGTTTTGCACTCCAAAAAGCTCCTCTCTATTATATACGTTTTCTACCTATCTTTCATCCTACGCCTTATCTGCGCGCCATCATCTCATCCTGCGCTTTCAGCTGTTTGAGGTTGCTTTCCGTATCCGCTATTTGCTTAGTCAGAAGCTGAACATAGTTCGTCATGAGCTGCTGGATTTCCATCTCTTGATTCTTCATCATCTCCGTGATTTCTAAACGATTGTCTCCGACGCTTTTCATTTCCTTTACGACGATGTTATCTTTCGCTGCCTTTAACGCGTTTAGCTCATTCATGACCGATTCATAGTTTAATTTAATCGTTTTTCCCATGCTTACAGCCTCCCTCTGATATGACTAATCTTTCGGTGCAGATCCTCCGCTGCTTCTTCTCCTTTATGTACAAGCGAACTCGCTTCTGTTGCCACGAAGCTCAGTCCGTTTAATAGAAGCTGTTGACGTTCAAGCTTCAGAATTGCCGAATCAATATCCGATAAGTAGTCTTCATATTCATCTTGTAAGATTCGCTTCAGCTCTTCTTTCGCACTTTCACGCTGTTCATCAAATGAAGTCGACCGCTTTCCTTTCCATCCTTCTCCAAGCTCTGGATTGGTTACTAAGCTCATATCGTTCATGGAGAGCGTTCTCTCTGACGTCACTTGCTGCTTGGCGGACTCCAACAACCGAATTTTTTCATTTACTTCCGCTGCTTGATGAGAAATCGTACTTGATAGCCCAGCAATAATCTTTGCGTAATCCACTGATCGCACCTCCGCACAGTATTTTTCCATATTTTATAGTATAAAATAATGAATATTGGTTCTAAATAGGAAGAACTTCTCTTTTTCTACTAATATCTGTGAGTTCAATGGAAATTTTTAGATAAAAGACCTATACATATTCCATTTTTTTCTTTGATCTTTTTTATTGACAAATAAAATACATTGTAACTATAATGGTTACAACGGTGGTGATAAGCAATGAAACAAATTAGCAGCCGATTCTCCATGGCCGTTCATACGTTAACTCTAATTGCGGTCGCACCCAGTGAATGCACGGGCGACTTTATTGCAGGAAGCGTAAATACAAACCCTGTCGTCGTTCGAAGAATTATGAGCATGTTGAAAAAAGCTGGCTTAATTGACGTACGGGCAGGTGTTGGCGGAGCGTCGCTTTTGAAAGAACCGTCAGAAATTACCCTACTCGATGTTTACAAAGCAGTTGATGTGGTTGAAGATGGACAGTTGTTTAATATTCATGAAAAGCCAAACATCTTATGCCCAGTGGGAAGAACGATTGAAGACTCTCTTTCTGCGGAGCTAAAAGAAGCTCAGGCTGCCATGGAAAAACGATTGAATGAAACGACCATTGGAATGATGATTGAAAAAGCACATGGTAACTAAAGCTCTTTTATGAGCTTTTTTTAAAACACTAGTTGTAACCATTCGAGTTATAACCAGTATGGTTATATATACTAAATAAAGTGGAGGAATGAACAGATGAAAATGTTAGTTACAGGAGCAACAGGACAATTCGGTTCAATTGTAGTTGAAACTCTTTTACAAACGGTACCCGCAGAAAACCTAGCGGTGAGCGTGCGAAACCCTGAAAAGGCAGCGCACCTAAAAGCACAAGGAGTTGACGTGCGTCACGGTGATTTTGATCAACCCGAAACGCTTGCTGAAGCGTTCGCTGGCATTGATCGTTTACTGCTTGTATCAACAGACGGAGATAATAAAACGCGCATTCGTCAACATCAAGCTGCCGTTGAAGCTGCAAAGCAAGCGGGCGTTTCGTTCATCGCTTACACAAGCCTGGCAAAAGCAGACGAAAGCACTCTTTCTCTTGCAGAAGTGCATCGCGCAACGGAAAAAGCCATTAAGGAATCAGGCATTGCCTATTCTCTTCTTCGCAACAACTGGTACGTGGAAAATGAAGCGGGTACGGTTCAAGGCGTACTTCACGGAGCACCTTGGCTAAATCCAACAGGTGATGCAAAAATCAGCTGGGCGTTACGAAGCGACTATGCTCAGGCAGCAGCTGCTGTTTTAGCTGGAGAGGGTCACGAAAACACCGTATATGAACTAGCAGGCACGCCGCGCACTCAAAAAGAACTTGCCGCTATCGCAAGCAACGTGCTTCAAAAAGACGTGGAAGTCGTAAACGTAGACGATGCTGGGTTTAAGGAAGCGCTAAGCGGAGCTGGGTTACCAGGCTTTGTCGTTGACATGCTTGTTGAGATGCAAGAACCAATTCGTCAAGGCTCTCTCGATGTAGAAAGCACTGACTTAGAAAAACTGCTCGGTCGCAAAGCACAGCCGCTTGATGTGTTTGTTCAGGCATTGATGAATTAATAGGCACAACAAAAAGAGAACACATACCTTTTATTACAAACGTATTTATCATTAAAATAAAATGATATACAATTGATAAACCAAAAAAAGGATAGATGAACAGGATTAAAGTGTCTGTATTCATCTATTCTTTTTTGTACAACAAAGGATTTTATTGACCACAACACAATGATGATTGTCGTAGTATTATAAAGAAAAGAAGCGGTAACACTAGTGTATAATACTATCAATCTTTTTAGTGTAGGAATCATTACCGCCCCTTTAAAAACTAGAGAACAAGTATATTTATTATAAGAAACACTCCGCTAAACATATTTCAATATAGAAATGATTTCATCACTTTTTATTGATTAATCATTCTTCCTTACCTACCTACTATGTAAGTCAACGTTATAAACTTACTTTCCTTATGACTCTTACCGAACTATAAGCAGAAAAGATTACTGAAGCAATTATTCTGAACCACGACAACCCCCCCTACTCTATGAACCATTTAACCATATCAAATAATTTACCAATTTTTTAAAAAACCATTCAAGAATGTTCACTCTTATTTTTGGAACAATACAATTGACTGTACTAACAAATAAGGAGGTTAGTTAGAAATGGATCATCAGCAATTAGCCAATCATGAATCACTGGATTTACATGAAGTTATAAATTTTAAAACGCTTTGCATAGCGAAATCTAAGCTAATGCAAGGACTCGTATTTGATGATGATTTAAGAGCCTTAATGAAAAAAGATGTGGAACAATCTATCAAAGCGCTTGAAGAATTACAGGTAGTTTATCAACGCGTACCGTTTGAAGCACCAGTTCCTCAAAACCGACCAACACCAATAATAAATTAACAAGGAGGCACTTTCATTGAATCAGGACTATCTAGACCCTATAAACGCGTTGCACATGCCAGAGCTAGCGGATACTACATTTGCGATGGATTTACTTCTTCGCTCCAAAGAAGGTGTACGCAATATTGCCACGGCATTAACGGAGACTGCATCGCCTGATGTTAGAACCCTCTTACGAAATCAATTAATGCAAGGTATTGCCATGCACCAAGAAATTACGGAATTAATGATCAATAAAAAATGGTTCCATCCATACGAACTAAGTGAACAGTATAAATTAGATCAACTCTCTGCCAACAATACATTGATGATTGGAAAAATGAATTTATTCCCGCTTGAAAGCAATAGAAAAGGGCTGTTTGACCGAACACCTGATGATCACTAACACTGGAGGCTGTATAGCATGAAGGCAGTAACGTATCAAGGTATTAAAAATATTGTAGTTAAAGAAGTGCCAGACCCAAAGATTGAAAAACGAGATGACATGATCATTAAAGTAACGAGTACAGCTATATGTGGGTCTGATTTACATTTAATTCACGGCATGATTCCTAACCTGCAAGAAAACTATGTTATTGGCCATGAGCCAATGGGAATCGTTGAAGAAGTTGGACCCGATGTGACTAAGGTAAAAAAAGGAGACCGAGTCATTATTCCTTTTAATATCGCATGCGGTGAATGTCTTTACTGTAAAAACCATTTGGAAAGCCAATGTGATAACTCGAATGATAATGGTGATATGGGTGCCTATTTCGGATATTCTGGTAACACGGGTGGCTACCCAGGTGGGCAAGCTGAATATTTAAGGGTGCCATTTGCTAATTTTACTCACTTCAAAATCCCAGAAACCTGTGAAGAACCTGATGAAAAGTTAACGGTGATTGCCGATGCGATGACTACTGGTTATTGGAGCGTTGACAATGCAGGCGTAAAGAATGGTGATACAGTTATTGTTCTTGGCTGTGGTCCCGTTGGTCTTTTCGCTCAAAAATTCTGTTGGCTAAAAGGTGCAAAGCGTGTCATTGCCGTAGATTATGTAGACTATCGCTTGCAACATGCCAAACGTACTAACAAAGTTGAAATTGTTAATTTTGAACACTTTGAAAATCCAGGAATGCATTTGAAAGAAATAACAAATAATACCTCCTGCTGACTTCTGTTTGTTTTACACGATATAATTTGGAACCTTAAAGATAAGATGCTGTTCTTTTACTAAAGACATATAATCACTTACTTTCCATTTTCAAACGTCACTCTCTTTTTTTCTATGCCCAAAGCTTAAAAATCTTTCCTCTCTTCACCGCTTCCGGCTCTTCCATCTCAAGAGCCATTCCTTCAATGACTGCTTCTGCATTTTCCATAAACGTATAGAGCTGGCCCGTTCCGTACTGGTCGGAAATGACGTCATAAGCTTTTGAAAGAGAATAGTCCCAATACGTGCGCTCGTCTACGCCTGATGCGATGACGTGAGCGAGTCGGTGCTTGATAAAGGTTGAAGCAGATTTGCGTGCTTGCTTTCCGTTGAGCCCTAGGATACTTCCAGCGCTAAGCTGCGTTACAAATCCTTTTTTTACAAGATCGTATAGTTTATCTGGGTGCTGTTGAAAGACTGGGTGACGTTCAGGTGCTTGTAAGATTGGTACGATCCCTTGAAGCTGCAGGTCGTAGAGTACGCTATCGAGATTCGTTGGTAGCGTATGATAAGGTAGAGACATTAATAGATATTTGTCCGTATGGTTCAGTGTAAGAAGCTTTTGTTTTTCATAGTTTTTAAGTAGCTGAGGCGAGGCGGGTACGAGCTGCCCTGGCAAAACGCGAAGCGGAATAAGGGCTTCTTCTAGCCAATCGTTGGCGGCGCTCGCATACAAAATAAGCTCATGGCGCGTCACGTCGGACTCTTCCCAAAACAGCGGAGTGGCGACGACGGAATGAACGCCTTTTTTCACAAGCGAACGCGCCATATTCGTAAACGTCTGCACATCTCTTGGTCCATTATCAATGTTCGGCAAAATAAAGGTTTGAAGATCAATCATTGAACGATGCCCTCCTCCACAAATTGTCTATCTTTATCATACGATGTTTCACGGAGATTCTCTATGGAATTCGCTCGACAACTTATCCAACAATCATTCGTACAATTACAAGAAATACGAAAAGCCCTAACAAAATCCACCAAATTCGCTTATGAATTGATCCTTAAGAAAATAGACCTAAATAAAAAGAATGGCGAGGAGCCATTCTTTTTATTCCTATTGTAACGCTGCGTATTTTTCCACTCCGGTTGTGACGGCTTGAAGCATCCCTTCTAAGTAAGCCGGATTAGACAGCTTTTGATCTTCAGTTGGGTTTGTCATATACCCCATTTCAAGAAGTACAACCGGCACCGTAGACCAGTTAAAGCCCGTTAAGTCACTGCGGTAGCGAATGCCGTTTACTTTCATACCACTTTGCTTTTTTACTTCACTTACAATGTGAGTTGCTGCAAGGTTACTTTGTTTAGCAATGGCTTGCTTCTTGCTTGGAACGAGAACCCCAAAGCCGCTGACGTTTGGATTCTCGGCTCCGTCTGCGTGAAGCCGAATGACAAGGTCTGCTTTCTTTTCATTTGCCATCTCCGCTCGCTCTTTGTTGCTGATGTCTACATCATGAGCTGAGCGCGTCAAATACACTTCAAACCCTTTTTCTGTTAGAAGCTCTTCAAGCAAAAAAGCCGCTTCTAAATTGAGCACATATTCAGGTTTTCTTGTCACGACCCCTGTTGTCCCGCCCGTTACCTTCATTTTCGTTTCGTTTGAATAGGGTGACACGCGCTCATGTATTGTATTCGCTCGCGCTTGATGACCGGGGTCTAAATAAACAATAAACGACTTTTGGGGTTCTTCCATTTTAGCTTCCGCTAGTGAAAATGGTTTCGCTTTTAATACCTTAACTGGAATGGTTTCATACGTTCCTTCCATAAGCTCATTATTGCTTGCTCTATCCACTCCAAGCATGAACGCCCAGGCCAGACAGACAAGCACAACAAGCAGTAGTGAATACCAACCTTTCATTACCTCCGTCCCTCTTCTTTCTTTAAAAGAGCAACGTTATACTCTTCGGTTTTACTGAGCTTAATATTGTTTGAGGAAGCGGGATAGTACCAGGACTTCGCATTAAAGTAGTTTTGCAAGTAGTCCGTTTCAAACACGTATCCGTAGCGCGCATAGATTTCGTTTCGCGCAATATATAACTCATGCTTACTAAGACCAGCTACCTCAGACACCGACAGCTCGCGACGGTCACTATCGGTAATAACATATTCCGAATAGCTCACAGGAGGCGCCGACGAACTAGAATCATCATAGTACACATACTCTTCATCAAACAAAACTAAGTTATCCTTTGACTCGCCTATTAAAATAGGAATCGAATACCCACACGAACCCGAATAATCGACAAGCACCGAAGAATTCATCGAATACGGATATACGCCTAAACACTCTGTGCCTACGCTAATGTACAGAGACGCATTCACACGCGTTGCCAGCTCGTTGCTCACGCGATAGACGTCTTTTCCCCACGCCTTTAGTGCACTCATCTCTCCTTTATCGTAAAGGGTAAAGAAGCGGTTCGCTACGGGCGTTCCAAGACGATCTGCACTTATATAAAGCGTGCCGTTCACTTTATCGTGCTCAATCTCCCAGCTATCAACGGAAAACGCTCCGCTGCTCCCCTTTACAGAAACGTTCGCAAGCTTCTTTTTGTAGTCATTTACAATATTCGTCGGCTTCGGAGCAGTGGGTGCTTTAGGTTCTTCTTCATCTTCAGCTACTTCTTTTACTTCCGGCGTTTCAGCTTCCGGTTTAGTTACGGGCGTAGTTTCATTAGAATTCTGTTGGCTCGTTACGTAATCATAGACAAAGTAACCAGCTCCTCCAAGCACAAGTAGAGTTGCCACCACAACCCATATCTTTAGCCAAGAGTTCGTTGATTTTGACTCTCGAGTTCCTTCTTGATTTCTTTGACGAGTTCCATCTACCATCGTTCCACAACTTGGACAAGCGACCGCATTTTCCGGCAGCTGCTTCCCACACTCTCTACAAAACGATCCCATCATCCCACTCTCCTTCATTACCACACTGTGTGTTTAAAATAGGATATCTTTTACTACGTACGATGACGAATGCTAGTAGTACCGTTAATGTATATGCTGGAAGCTTTTTTATAACCATTTATTTTTTATCATTACATGAAGAGATGAGTAGACATTATGATATGAATAGATGTTACCTTCGACTTCATTAAAAAAAAGCACCTTAACAAGATATTAAGATGCTTTTCCTCTCACTTAAAACAATCCCAAAAACTTCGCTTTCTTCACACGTTCAGGAGGCAAGGTCTGTACGCCTTTGCCATCCACAATCGCAACGGCGTTTTCCATCAACATGTCGACCTTGCTGGCACCGTATGCTTTTTCGATTTGCTTATATGCTTTTGGAAGCGAGTATTTTTTATAGTTTGTAAGCGTCACGCCTGATGCAACAACGTGAGCGAGATTATGTTCTAAAAATTCAAAGGCCGCTTGCTTCACTTTTTTTCCATGTATGCCGATAATACTATCAGACGATATTTGCACAAGTGCACCCTGCTTCACCAGCTTATATAATTCTTCTTTATGCTCTAAGAAATAAGGGTGGCGTTCAGGCTCACTGATAATAGGAACAAGTTGATCAAGCTGCAATTCATAAATTAATGACTCCATATATACAGGCTTCTCTTGATGTGAGATATGTAGAAGCATATATTTGTTGTTGTCATTAATCGTTTGGAAGTTACCGCGAGACTTTTGAATAAAACGCTCGCTAATCGGTACTCTCCCTCCTGGCATAACACGGAGCGGGACGACACGCGACTCTAGCATATGGTTCATATCATCCAGATAACCAGGCTCTAATCCTTGTTCATTCGCAATAATGGTATGAATCCCATTTTCCGTTAAAAGCAACGCTGCTTCTTGAAAAGCTTTTGAGGCCCCAAGCTTTTTCGGTACGATATCCGTATATAAATCTATCATCTTTATCTTCTCCTCAATGACACCCTTTATTGAAATAAGTCTATCATAACGTCACTGTGCCACTCAAACGAAAAGAAGATTCATATAGTTTTCACTTTTCAGATCGATGAACTTAAAAGATACCAAGAAACTTTTCTTTTCGAATTCTCTCCGGCTGTTCCTTATAAATACTCTGCCCTGCTATAACCGATTCAGCATTTTCCATTAATAAATAAACGCTTCTTACACCAAAATGTCGTTGGACAACATCGTACGCTTTTGGAAGTGAATACTTCTGGTAGTTAGTCGCATGACATCCTGATGCCATTAAATGAACAAGTCCATGACGCAGAAGTAAATAAGCAAACCTTTTCGCCTGGGCTCCGTTGTATCCCATCAAGCTTTGAGATGAAATCTGCATAACCGCTCCTTTTTTCACCAATTTGTACACTGCATTTGGATTGTTCCTAAAATACGGATGACATTCAGGCTCATTAATAATAGGAATAATCTTTTTCAGCTGCAGCTCATACATCACTTGATCGATATATGTAACAAAATTCGTTCTTGGAAGCTGCAGTAATAAATACGCTCGGTCATCGTTAACAGTTAAAATATCATTGATATCATACGAATGGTGCACCATCGGCTGAAGTAGCGCTCGCTGCCCAGGAACGACATTTAATGGAATTTTTGTTTCTTTTAGAGAACGGTTAGCTACATGAACCCGGTTTAAAATCGTATCCCTCTCGAATCCAAAATCTTCGCCGTCGTAAAACGGACTTGTCATAATCGTCGTTACTCCCTCTGACACGAGCCTTCGACTCATCTTTAAAAACGTTTCGGTGTCAGAGGGACCTTTTTCTACATTAGGCAACAAAAATACATTTAAATCAATCACTCAACCAGCCCCTATACAGTTTTATAAGCATATAGTACCATTTTATAGCCTGAATCAAGCAATAACAACAACTACAAATCGACATTTTACAACAAAAAAAAGATAGCAGGATCATCCTGCTATCTTTTATGAAGCAACAAAATAGTTAATTAATGCTTCCGACCACGCCTTGTGACCTTTGTCAGTTAGCGTACGTTGGTCCTCTGATAGGTACTCTAAAATCTCTTCACTCGTGTAATCTGGCCATGAACCCCAGTGATCTACGTACTCATATCCGTTCTCTTTAGAGAACATTTCCAATTCTTTTGCTTCCTTCGGATAATTCGTTGCGTTGTAGATTGGCTGTGATGGTTGAAGGATTGTCACAACACCGTCAACCTCTTTTGTAATATGAGACATAATCACACTTAAATTATCAAGCGTGTTTTTAATACCTACTACGCCGTTATCATTTAACAAGAATGGTTCAAACAATAACACATCAGGATCAGCTTTTACGATATCTTCATATGTATTACCACGAACAAACTCAAGAGTATTCATTCCCTCATACTCGTATACCGTCACGTCAATTAACGACGAACCATACGTTTTATCAAGCTCCGCTTTTAACAGCATGGGCCAGCTATTTTCATCCTTTGACATTGCTTGTGAACCCACAATCATAAGATTCATTGGCTCTCCTGTTTCAGACGCTTGTGCTAGTTTATCGACAATCGAATCCGGTAAATTAGACGTATATGACTCCCAGCTTCCTCCTGAAACAGCTTTTGACTCGCTACTATCTGACGTACTTTTTTCCTGAGAAGCGGGCGCTGCGGACGTATTGGAGTCCCAGTAGATCTTCCCAGCTACAATCGTTGCAATAAGCACAATGATTGCTAAAATATTCACAAATACTTTCATATTCTAACTCCCTTGCTAATTCTTTCTTGCCTTTCCTTTCTATTATAATATAAATTTTGACGAATTTTTATAAAAAATGATTAAATTTGTCATTTTTTTTGGTAAAATAAAAGAATACGTGTGTATTTTGTCACAGAACAAAAGGCGTAATAATAAACAAGAAAAGGAAGATACATTTATATGGAACAAGAACGCAGACGCAGAAAGCGTAAATCCAAAAAAGGATTTAAAATCGCTCTTTCTATCATTCTATTATTGATTATTGGTATTGGAGTTTACGCTTTCTCAGTCTATAGCTCCGTAACGAACACATTAAACAGAACGCATGAACCGTTATCTCGTGAAAAATCAGAAAAGCGTGGCCAGCAAGTCAACCTAGACAGCCGCGATCCAATTTCCGTTTTACTACTAGGTGTGGACCAACGTGGTGCAGACCGTGGACGCTCAGACTCACTAATTCTTATGACGGTAAACCCAGACAAAAAATCAGTCAAAATGGTCAGCATCCCGCGTGATACAAAAACAGAAATTATCGGAAAAGGAAAAGAAGATAAAATCAACCACGCCTATGCATTCGGCGGTGTCGATATGTCGATTAAAACTGTTGAGAACTTCTTAGATGTACCGATTGATTATTATGTACAGGTTAATATGGAAGGATTTAAAGATTTAGTAGATGCTGTTGGTGGGGTAACGGTGAATAATAACTTAGATTTCACTTACGAAGGTCACCACTTTACAAAAGGAACGCTTGATTTAAATGGAGAAGAAGCCCTAAAGTATTCACGCATGCGCTATGAAGATCCAAGAGGAGATTTTGGACGTCAAGAACGTCAACGTCAAATTATTCAAGCCGTTATTGATGAAGGTGCAAGCATGAAATCTCTTGCGAACTATGGAAGCATTTTAGATGCCATTGGCGATAACGTGAAAACAAACTTAACGTTTGATGAAATGAAAGATGTTCAAGCGAACTATAAAGATGCTCGTCATAGCCTAGAGCAGATTCAACTTGAAGGAACAGGCGGTAAAGCAAGCAACGGAGTTTACTACTATCACGTATCAGAGTCTGAACGTATACAATTATCAAGTATGTTAAAAGAACATTTGGGTATTAGATAAGAAATTTAACACCCAAGTGGAAAATTCAAGTGCGACTTGCACTTGAATCTTTTTTTACAGAGGAGCGTTTATGTTGAATAACAAGGTTTGTATTATTGAAAAATTTATTATTATAACTGCGTTTATTATAGGAACAGGTGGCATTATACCTGTACTTTTAGCAAACACTAACTATATAGATATTTCATTTAAATTTATATTTTTTTCATTGTATTTCTTAAGTTCTTTTTTTCTATTAAAACGTGTTAAAGGGATATCAAGTGCTATTTTTAATTATAAACTATTGATACTTTTATTATTAATTATCGGTTTATCTTTTATATGGTCTTATTACCCCAGTGTTACTCTAAATAAATATATTGCTTTATTAGGTACTACTATTATAGGTATATATATATCAATAAGATTAAATACTAAACAAATCGTACAGTACTTAACTTATTCATTTTTTATAATCTCTATTCTCAGCTTAATTTTAATAGTATTTTTCCCTGCTTTAGGAGTACATAAATTTGATGTACATGCTGGAATATGGAAAGGAATATATACTCATAAAAACTCTTTAGGGCGATACATGACGTATGGCTTAGTTATAACCATTATATATAGTATTAGTTATGCTAAATCTAAATCTTTTTCTATTCTATCTATTTTGCTAGCCACTATTCTATTATTTGGCTCAAACTCCACAACTTCAATATTGCTAGTATTTATACTTCTGTTTTTAGTTTTAATTGTTAGACTCTTTAAAATAAATCTGTTTCTATTAATTAGCTTACTCTCGTTTGGATTCATAACACTTTGTATAATTTTAGGTATCGTTATTATGAATGCAAAAACTTTAGTTGGTTTCTTTAATAAAGATTTAAGCTTCTCTGGAAGAACAGACATCTGGTATTATAGCTGGCAAAAATTCATCGAAAGTCCTTTGTTAGGATACGGATTTGGGGCATTTTGGCATGAAGAAAGCTCTTTAGCTTATTATATAAGAAAGCAAGTTGGTTGGATGGATGCCCCCCACTCACATAATCTTATATTGGATTTATTGTTACAAGTAGGAATAATAGGCACATTAGTCTTTTTAATTATCTTTATTAAATGCACTCTAAATTCTATAAGGTTGCTACGCCTTTCATCTGAACCTTCTAATTACTTTTATTTAATTACATTGGCATCTATATTCTTATTCGGTTTAACTGAAAGTACTATTTTAGTACCAAATAACATATTTTGGATTCTATTTATTATCATTATTATTAGATTACCTATAGACTTAAAGAATTATATGATTAAGATCAAATAACATTTTTATTATTTTACAATTATTGAGGCTGGGACAAAACCCTCCTCTGAACCGAAAAAGCCGGTGAAATTTTACATTAAAATAAGGACCACTTCTGATAAAATAAAGTTACCACACAAAATCTTATCGGAAAGAAGGGTCCTTATGTTTAAAGATTATAACATGAATCAAGTGGTTTTGATGCTAGACTAAAAAGTAGACACAGATTGTTATAATAAAAATAAAAACTATAACGAGGTGTCGAAATGCCAAGAGGTACTGGTAAAAGATATGATGAAGCATTTAAAAAAGAAACAGTAACGTATATTGCAGAAAACAACAAGTCTGTGGCTCAAGTAGCTAGAGAAATGGATGTTAATGAGAATACTTTATATAACTGGATAAAGAAATATGGCCAAGAACCAGAGGTGAAGTCTGTTCAATCCTTCTCCTCTGCAGAAGCTGAAGTAAGAACACTGCGAAAGGAAATGCGTGATCTCAAGGAGGAGAATGAAATCTTAAAAAAGGCGATGCACTACTTCGCGAAAGACACTCGGTAAAGTATGAATTCATTTATGGAAATCGCTCCCAATTCCGAGTGGAGAAGATGTGCATTGTTTTGGGAGTTTCCAAGAGTGGATACTTTAAATGGTTAAATCGACCGATTAGTGAAAGACAGAAGAAGCATAAAAAACTCTCACACGAGATATTAAAGACTCACCTTGAATTCAAGCAACGTTATGGCAGTGTTAAAATTACGAAAACACTAAAAAGCGTGGTGTTAAAGTAAGTGAGCGTACAGTCTCCCGAATAATGACAAAGAACCACTGGAAGTCTTGTACAGTCAAAAAGTACAAGGCTACGACCAATTCGAGGCATCATCACCCAGTAAGTGAAAACGTCTTAAATCGACAGTTTAAAGCGAGTAAACCAAACCAGTTCTGGGTTACGGATATCACTTATATTCCAACGAATGAGGGCTGGTTGTATTTGGCGACCGTAATGGATTTATATTCTCGTAAGATAATAGGATGGGCCATGGATAAAAAAATGACCAAAGAATTAGTTATCTCTGCGTTAAAGATGGCTTACAAACGCCAAAAACCTGGGAATGGGGTGGTCCATCATTCAGATCGCGGTGTTCAATATGCTTCTTGTGAATATCAAAATCTATTAAAAAAGTACACTATGACTGGCAGCATGAGCCGGAAAGGAAATTGTTACGACAACGCTTGTATTGAGTCCTTTCACGGGATTCTAAAACGAGAGCTTGTTTACCAAACAAAGTATAAAACGAGAGAAGAAGCAAAGAAGTCACTATTTGAATACATTGAGTTCTTTTACAATTCCAAGCGAATTCATTCGACATTGGGGTATTGCACACCGAATGAATTTGAACAAATGTACAGGAAATTCGCAGCTTGATTTCTCCTTCATAAAAAAGTTTAAATCTTTATAAATTTAAACTTTTTTATGAAGGCTACCAAGCGAAAGTGCGGTAGAAATCTGTGTCTATTTTCTTGACGTAGTATCAGTTTTGCCTTTAGATTTAGAAATAAAATTGCAAGAAAATGATATTGCCTTCGTCGTTCACCATCTCGTTGAACATATTCCAGATGAAGCCTTTGCCGGCTTCTTACAGAAAACGGGGTGTCCTGCTTACCATCCACGCATGATGATGAAAATCATTTTATGTGCCTACACACAGTCAGTTTTTTCAGGAAGAAAAATTGAAGCGCTTCTCAAAGATAGTATACGTATGATGTGGCTAGCTCAAGGTTACGAACCGAGCTATCGGACAATCAATCGATTTCGTGTTCACCCAGAAGTTCAAGTGCTTCTTCGTGAGTGCTTTGTCCAGTTTCGATGTCAGCTTATTCAAGAGAACGAGATTGATAATGAAGCAATCTTCATTGATGGAACGAAGATTGAAGCAAATGCCAATAAGTTCACATTTGTCTGGCGCAAATCAATCGAAAAGTATAGTGCGAGCCTCTTGGAGAAATCAACCCAGCTGTATGACGAACTAGTAGAAAGAGAAATTATTCCACAGATCGAACGAGAAAGTTCGGACGAACTTTCTGTTGAAGAATTATCTCTAATCACTAAAAAATTAGAAGAAAAGGTTGAAGAGTTGACAAAAGAAATTGAAGCAAGTGAAGATGCCGATGAACGAAAACAACTGCGATCAAGCAGAAAAGAACCGAAGAAAGCGTATAAGCAATTTCAAGACTTTGTGAAACGTAAGTTAAAGTATGAAAAAGACATGGAGATTTTTAACGAACGGAATAGTTATTCAAAAACAGATCATGATGCCACGTTTATGCGTATGAAGGATGACTACATGAAGAATGGCCAACTGAAGGCGGGGTATAATGTGCAAATTGCGACAGAAGGTCAATATACACTTGCTTACGATGTCTTTTCAAATCCAACGGACACACGAACACTTTGTCCGTTTCTTGACGCAATTGAACATCACTACTTCGAACTCCCAGACTATATTGTCGCAGATGCGGGATATGGAAGTGAAGAGAATTACCTCGATGTGCAGAAAAGAAAGCGTACGCTGTAATCAACGATTGTAAAATACCCAATAACAACGGTTTTAAATTCCCCAAAAATAACAGATAATCGTTTCGAAACAAACATCAAAGATGGAGTGAAGAAACGGTG
This sequence comes from Priestia sp. FSL W8-0001, assembly GCF_038050335.1. Taxonomy (NCBI): domain Bacteria; kingdom Bacillati; phylum Bacillota; class Bacilli; order Caryophanales; family Bacillaceae; genus Priestia; species Priestia sp. FSL W8-0001. The sequence continues at coordinate 1,107,929 of NZ_JBBPAL010000001.1, read as the reverse complement.
CTGAAGATTGGGGAGTTTTTTATGATTAGAGAGTTATTTCAGAAAGGGTGGACGAAAACAGCCATTGCAGAAGCAACAGGCTTCGATCGTAAAACGATCAGCAAATATCTAAAAAGCAATCAGTTGCCGGAACGTAAGGCAAGCGAGCAGCAGAAAGAGAGTAAGCTCGAACCCTATAAGTCCTACATCCTTCAACGAGTCAAAGAAGGAACAACCAACTGTGTCGTACTGTTAGAGGAAATTCAAACGATGGGTTACGAGGGGAAGATGACAATTTTAAGAGACTTTGTTCGTCCTCTTCGTCAACAGCCAAAGAAACAGGCAACCTTACGGTTTGAAACACCACCAGGGAAACAAGCCCAAGTGGATTGGGCGTACGTGGGAAAATACTTAGTGAATGGCAATCTGCAAGACATTTATGCATTTGTGATGATATTAGGTTATTCCCGAATGAAGTACGTAGAGTTTACAACCAACATGAATCTCGAAACCCTCATGAAGTGTCATATGAATGCTTTTTCTTACTTTAATGGGGTACCAGAACAAATTCTCTATGATAATATGAAAACCGTTGTAATCAAGCATAGTCCTGTAGAGATTCGTTTCAATCGCAAGTTTGAGGATTTCTTAGCCTACTATGGGATTGTGCCAAAAGCCTGTCGTCCTAAACGTCCGCAAACAAAGGGGAAAGTAGAAAGAACCATTAAGTATTTGAAAGATAACTTCTTTCAGCGAAAACACGAACCAACTTTACATGCATTAAATGAAGCCGTACGTACATGGTTGGATCAGATAGCTAACAAGAAAACCAATCAGACTACTAATGAGTCACCATTTCAACGATTTGAGCAGGAACAGAAGTTCCTGCAGATATGGGGAGTGAAGCCTCTGTTTCCCACTTCACATTGGGAAACCAGAGAAGTCAGTCGGGACTGTGTGGTGTCGTACCGCGGAAAAAGGTATTCAGTTCCTTACCGTTACGCTGGACAAATGGTTAAGATTAAAGAAACACTCGATCATCATTTAGAGATTTACGATGAACGTGAATGTATCGCAAAGCATCCGGTTCTTACAGGAAAAGCAACTACTCATATCCGAATGGAACACTATGATGGGCTACATACAAAAGAAAAAGGGCAGAAAGCGAAGAACGTTGAAGATTTGGCGACCGACGGTCTTCACTCTCATACCCCATCTCCAAATGTGGAAAAACGCCCTCTCGCTGCTTACGCAGCACTGGAAGAAGGTGAGTCTGTATGATGAACGAACTCTTATTGGAGCGTTTAAAGAAGCTCGGCTGGCATCATACAGCCAACCAACTTGATAGTTTACTAGAAGACGCTTCTAAGGATAATGTATCATATTCTGAGTTTCTTCACACTATCGTTTTGCATGAAACGGAGCAACAAGATTCTGATCAACTAGAAAAGCGAATGAAACGGGCAAAGCTGCCTTACACCAAAACGATTCATGATTTTGACTTTACATTTCAACCAAGTCTGAGCGAGAAAAGGGTCAAGGAAACCTTAACATGTCGCTTTATTGCCAATGGGGAAAATCGCATATTACTGGGTCCTCCGGGTGTAGGAAAAACTCATTTAGCCGTCTCCTTTGCGATTGAAGCGATTACCCAAGGATATACAGCCCTATTTTTGTCGGCCGACGACTTAGTGGCTCAGTGCCGCAAGGCCAATGATAAAGGGACACTCCAGCGACTCGTAAATCGTTGGAGTCGTCCAGACGTGTTAATTGTAGATGAAGTAGGTTATTTTCCTTTTGATGAACTAACCGCCAATGTTTTCTTCCAGGTTGTTTCAAAGCGATACGAACAAGGAGCAATGATTTTAACATCTAATAAATCGTACCTTGAATGGGGAAAAGTTTTTGGTGACGATGTATTGGCAACGGCTATCTTGGATCGCCTCTTACATCATGCGATTACATTTAACATCAAGGGTGACTCCTACCGTTTGCGAGAAAAGAAAAAAGCAGGAATTTATCCTGCCCAAACAACGATTTAGCCGTTCATAATGGGGAATTTCATTTCGTTGAAATTGGGGAAATTTGAATCGTTGTTGACATACGCCTCTTATCACATATAGTATGTATCGAAAAGAGAAGAAAAAACGCGTTAAGAATGACCCATTTCAGACAGCGAATTGGGATTATCATGAAGAAGATGATTCCTTTACTTGTCCCAACGGGAATAAGTTGACGTTTCGTTACAAATCGCATCGCACAGACCGTTACGGATTTACAAGGTTATTCAATGTGTACGAATGTGAAGACTGTTCAGGTTGTCCTTTTCGTTCACAATGTACGAAGGCGAAGGAAGGAAAGAACCGAAGAATCCATTATAACGAAAAGTGGGAACAACAAAAGAAAAGCATTCAACAGCTGCTTTCAGAAGAAAAAACGGGTAAAATCTACGGAAAACGTAAGATTGACGTAGAACCAGTTTTTGGATATCTGAAGGCTAATTTGCGTTTCACTCGAATGTCCGTAAGAGGCAAAGAGAACGTGAAAAACGAATTAGGGTTTGCGTTCATGGCGGTGAATGTACGAAAGTACATCGCCTCCAGTGTAAAATGTGCATAGACCAATCAAACAGATCAACAAAAAAAGGGTTCTCATCATCAAAATGCGATGATGAGAACCCTTTTTCATTATTTTTGGCTAGTTATGTCCCAGCCTCAATTTCAATTACCATAATAGTAATAATAGTTTCCACTTTCCTCAACTTTTCTGTTGTTTAGTACTACTCCTAATATATTAGCATTGGCATTAATTAAAAGCTCCTTAGCTCTTATTGCACTACTTTTTTCGGCTTTTCCACTACTAACAACTAAAATAGTACCATCCGCTTGATTAGCCAGTATTTGTGCATCCGTAACTGCTAAAGTAGGTGGGGTATCTAAAATTATAAAGTCAAACTCTTCCTTCATTTCTTGTAACAACTTTTTCATTTGGATAGAAGCCAAAAGTTCTGACGGGTTTGGTGGGATAGGACCACTGGTTAAGACTGATAAATTTGGAATTTCAGTGCTTTGCACGGATTCTTTTAATAAAGTATTTTTAGTCAAAATGCTTGTAAACCCTATAAAATTTTCAAGTTTAAATGAGTAATGAGCGGTTGGTTTTCTCAAATCAGCATCTACCAGTAACACTTTACTACCTTGTTGAGCATATACTATGGCTAAATTAGCCGCTGTAGTAGACTTTCCTTCTCCAGGCCCTGAAGAAGTCATAACAATTGATTTAATATCTTTATCTACATTTGAGAATTGAATATTTGATCTTAAAGTACGATATTGCTCAGCTGTAGGTGACTTAGGAATTATATGAGATATAATTCTACGATGAGCTGTCAATTGCTTATTATTATGTTTTTGCTTACGAGCCAATTGACTCCCCCCTAGCTCTATGATGATTTGAAACTCGTGAACTTCGGCTATCTTTAGCATTAGGTACGTCTGTAATACTTGTAATTACTCCTATTATAGGTAGTCCTAATATTTTTTCAACATCTTCCTCAGATTTAACTGTATTGTCTAAGAATTCCAATAAGAACACTATTCCAATGCTTAAGACCAGGCCTAAAATAATACCTATCGCTATATTTAACATAGGATTAGGCTTAACTGGAGAAATATCACCTTCGACAGCTGCAGGTGACACAATGCTAACGTTGTCTATTTTCATCATTTTCTGTATTTGTTCTTGAAATATTGTTGCTGTAGTATTTGCAATACGCACTGCTGTATTTATTGAATTATCTTCAACTGTAATCTCTACAATTTGCGAATCTTTTACGCTAGTAACCTGAATTTGTTGATCTAACTCTTCAACAGTTTGCTTTAAGTTTAATTCTTCTTTCACTAACTCTAATATTGCTCTACTTTTAATAATTACACTATACGTATTTACCAATTGGATATTAGCTTGTACTTCATTAAAATTATATGCTTGCTGCTCTGTCTTTTCTTGGTTAACAAGTAATTGAGTTTTCGCTTGGTAAACCGGTGTTAAAATAAAAAAGCTAATTACTGCACTAAAAATTGCAATTAAAATAGTTATTATCCCGATTAACCACAAGCGTTTTTTCAATACTTGAAACAATTCAATAAAACTAATTGTTTCTTTCATGATGACCTCCGATATTTATAAATTCAAGCAGTTTCTATTATAATAAAAAATACCTATAACTTCTATAAATTTCTAATAAAAATTTCATATTAATATTCCTAGAATTTAAGAAAACCTATATATATCATGCTTTTTTACTGTATAATAGAAACAAAAACATTTTATTCCAATTAAAACCCAAAAAATAGGATTCTAGGTGAGTATATTGAAATTAAAAATAGTACTAATATCACTTTTTTTCTTACTGATATCTATATCGTTATATTTACAATTACAGAAGTATTATTATGTTAATATAGAAGACTTTGGTGCAACTCCAAATGATAATAAAGACGATACTACCGCAATAATATATGCTATAGAATATGCTAAAGAAAACCATTTAAAAACTGTATATATTCCTCCAAAAGAATACTTAATTAAAGCTCATACATATTCTGAATTTGAAGGGGGTATTTCTATTCCCTCGGGTATTACATTAAGAGGAAAAAAAAATAAAAGCACCCTTAAACTTAACCCAAAAAGTATAAACAAAAAGGGTATATATGCAGGTATATCTCTACAAAGTAATACAAAATTAAAAAATTTAATAATAGATGGTCAAAAAAATCTGATTAATATGGAAAATAAAGAATATATTGGGTTTCGAGCTATACGGTTAAAAGACCCCTATACTAAAAACGTAAGTATTAAAGCTTTAGAAACCAAAAATTTAGCTGGAAAAAATAAAGAAAGCTTTGGAATCTTTTTAAATGATGCTTCTTCAAATATAAATGTAAAAGATATTAAAGCTTTTAATATTGATGGAACCGGCATACATATAAATGGAAACTACCTAAACGGTATGCTTTCTACAAATATATCTGTTAAAAACATCCTTGTTTATAACAATTCTTGGTCTGGCATAAGTACCTATGGGGCAAAAAATGTAAAGATATCAAATGTTATTGCGTTTAATAATAAGAAACATGGCCTTAATTTTGAATGGTGTTATAACACAGTTGCCAAACGCATTATTTCTTTTCATAATGGTGCAGGTATAGGCAGTTTTGGAAAAACAAGCTTTGATTTGTCTTATGCCGTATTGTATCATAACAACCGCAAATTTTCTCAGTCAGAGCTAAATCTCAGGGCTGGTAGTTGGTGGGCTGGTACACCTCCTCCACGTGGAGTCGCAAGAAACATTAATATTAGTAAATCTATTATCATCCCATCTTTAAAAAGCAAATTATTAACAGCGGAGTCAGACAATAAAGTAACTACAGGTTTACAAAGTCCTTATAACATAACAATTAGTAAAACTTACTCTACTAATTGGCAATATATAATTATAACTTCACACAAAGAAATTAAATATAATTGGAGTATTCCTAATATAAGAGTTAATCCGTTATTACAGCCTCATCTACTCTACAAAGGTAATGCTAGTTCATTTAAAAGTTGGAATACATTAACTCAGTCTAATAAAAATGGTAGTACTTCAATTATCAGTTATAAATTATATGGAAACGTTTCTTCTATGCCTATTCTACCAGCTAATAAGAGGTTATTAATAATGATTAATTATAAAGCTTCGCCCAACAGTAGATGGGTTTTAGGAATTAAAACTATTGCTCCTGCTTCTTCTATAACTCAAGGTATACTATTGTTACCAGAATCAAGAAGTAAACAGTGGTCAAAAGCTGAATTAATTATAGAACCGAGCAACGAAAAGAGACTAATTCAATTACAAAGTAATTATGAATCTCAAACAAAAATTAAAATCAAAGAAATAAAAATATTAGAATTTTAATTTCCATAAATACCCCCACTGCTTCCATAAGTTGCAATGGGGGTATTTTTTACACTGAAGCTTCTACATTATAAGGAATAGTATTATACTGTGAGATACCTAGACCTTCATATTTAAATCCAATTTCTACCATACTAAAGTGATTTAACACATTTCTAGTATCAAAGACATACGGGTTGCGTACACTATCAAATATAGTTTTCCAGTCAAGTTCTATATATTCATTCCAGTGAGTTAGTAAAATAATTCCATCAGTGTTTCGAGTCATTTCTATAGGGTTTTCATAATATTCAATATCAAGATTATTATTTAAAGATTTAAACATTTCCATACCTTGTGGATCATGAACTTTAACTCTAGCACCTAAAGCAATTAATTTTTCTATAATATAGGATGCTTGAGTTTTACGAGCATCATCAGTATTTGGTTTAAAAGTCAATCCTAATATACCTATAGTTTTACCATTTAAACTTTTAAGTTCATGCTGAACCTTGCTGACACAATAATCATGCATCTCTAAGTTTGAGCTTACAGCAGCCTCTACTACAGATAATTTTGTATTGTAACTAGTACTAGTAGCTAAAATTTCAGCGGTATCTTTAGGAAAACAGCTTCCGCTCCAACCACTAGAAGCTTGTAAGAATTTGTTACCTATTCTAGAATCTAAGCCCATACCTAAGGCTACATCTAGAATGTTAGCATCTAAAGACTCACATAGCCTGGCCATTTCGTTAACATAACTAATCTTCACTGCTAGAAATGCATTAGATGCATATTTAATTAATTCTGAACTTTTATCATCAGTTTCAAAATAAACTGGACTTGGACTATTTAATTTTTCTGCATAGTTAAATTGAAAGCCTTCAATTAATTCACCATAGCCTTGACGGTTAATTAAATTCGAATATAAATCTCTCATGATTAAGCGTGCTTGTTCACTTGTTGTACCAATAACAATTCGATCTGGGAAGAATACATCTTCAATTGCAAATCCTTCTCTTAAAAATTCTGGGTTACTTACTACAGCAAAGTCAGCATTTCTACGTAAACCCGACGTATCTTCAATAATACCACTTACTAAGTCAGCTGTTCCTACTGGTACAGTAGATTTATTAACAATAACAGTAAATCTATTAGAATTTAAGTTCTCTCCAATGTTTTTAGCAGCAGATTTAATATACGCTAAATCTGCTGTTCCATCTTCTCTCGAAGGTGTACCTACACCTATAAATACTACATCTGCTTCTTTAACACACTCATAACTAGTTGTAGCTGACAAGGTTTTACCAATAAATTTTTCAATTAAATTATCTAACCCCGGTTCATAAATAGGACTTTGTCCATTTAAGATTGTGTTAACTTTATTAATATCAATATCTACTACCGTTGTTTGATGACCTAGTGCTGAAAAAGCGATACCAGTTACGCTTCCGACATATCCTGAACCAATTACTACTACCTTCATAAATGAACTCCCCTAACAATTAATTTGTAATTTTTTGATTTAACTTTTCTTTATACACTTCAATTGTTCTTGACAACCCTTCTTTTATATCTACTTTGGGTTCCCAATTAATTAGCTCTTTCGCTCGATTGATAATTGGTCTTCTAACCTTTGGATCATCCTGAGGTAGTGGATGGAATGTAATCTCACTATTAGAATTTGTCAATGCCTTGACTAGGTGCGCAACTTCTAAAATAGAGTATTCACAAGGGTTTCCAACATTAATAATTTCTCCTGATGTATTATTAGAGGCCATTACTAATTTTAAAGCTCTAATGTTATCGTCAACATAACAAAATGACCTTGTTTGTGAACCATCCCCATAAACTGTTAAATCTTCTCCCTTAATTGCTTGAGTAACAAAATTGGAAATTACGCGCCCGTCATCATTTCTCAGTCCCGCTGAATACGTATTAAAAATTCTAACTACTTTTACATCAACTTTAAAACGATTAAAGTATTCATAACACATTACTTCACCTAAACGCTTAGCCTCATCGTAGCAAGCTCTCGGACCCCAAGTGTTTACATTTCCACGATAGGATTCTGGTTGAGGATGAATCTCTGGATCCCCATACACTTCACTTGTACTTGTAAAAAGAAGCTTTGCATTATTTTTTTTCGCAATACTTAGCATGTTCTTAGTACCAATTGTGTTAACATAAATTGTATCAAAAGGATTTTCTTGATAAAAAACAGGTGACGCGGGTGATGCCATATGATAAATTTCATCAATCTTTTCGAAGATAGCTTTATTAACAATTTGAGGATTCGAAACATCTTCACATAAGAAAGTGAAGCATTTATTATTCATATGCTGTTCAATGTTTTCTTGTTTTCCTGTTGACATATTATCAATACCAATTACACTATTACCTTCTTTTAATAACTCCGTTAGAAGGTGTGACCCTAAAAACCCTGCTACACCCGTAATAATTATCTTTCGTGACATTTAATTTCCTCCCTAAATTAATTACTTACTTTTTATATAGTTCTTTCAAAATAATGGGTATTAAAAACAAAGGTTCAATTAAGTATCTTTTCCATAACCTTTTTGGTTCACCTATTAATCTAAAAAGCCATTCTAATCCAAATTTCCCCATCCATCTAGGCGGTGTTGCCACTTCTCCAGCGACATAATCCATACAAGCACCACTTTGTAAAATTACATTTGCATTGATATGCTGAAGATGTTCCTGAATCCACTTTTCTTGTCTAGGCATACCCATTCCCATAAAAAGAATATGAGGTTGGAAAACATTAATATCATTAATGACCTTTTCATTTTCCTCAATATTATTAACATTGAAATAGCCATGATGAAATTTAAATTTCACATTTTCGTATTTCTCTGCGTATATATCAGAAACTTTCTCTCCAACCCCAGGTTTGGATCCTAAAAAATACACTTTCCAACTTTCTTGATTTGCCAAAGTCATTAGTGGATCGACCCAATCTACATAGGTAACTCTATTGGCTTTTTCTAAATTTTGTTTGAATATGTTTCCTAATAAGACAACTGGCATACCATCTATATGAGTATAATTAGCTAATGAATAGAACTCCCGCATTTTGGGATCTTTGTGAAAAAGATATAAACTATGTAAATTATGATTAGCTATAATACTCTTAGATGAAGTACTAACTACCTCTTTTACAATGGCGTTCAAATGTTTAACACTATAAGCATTTATTTCAATCCCAAGAAAACTTTTTTTGTCACTAAACATTTGTATCCTCCGTTATTTCAATCACTTTTGGAATTAATTCTTTTACTCTCTGTTCCCAACTATGATTTAAAAGGATTTCTTGTCTAGCATTTTTACCATAATTTACAAGTCTATCATTCAAAGAATAAGCTACATTAATTTTTTCAGCTAGATCGTTAACATTTTTGGGAATAAACAAAAAGCCTGTTTCTTTCCCTTCAATGAGTTTTTTTGCATCTTTATATGAGGTTGCTATCACAGGTTTCCCCATAGACATATATTCATACAACTTAAGTGGGGAATGATACATTTTTTCATTTTCAAGGTCTACTTGGCCAGAAAAACATAAATCAAATCCCTCCACATAATTAGGAACTTCATTCCCAGGAACTCTTCCTACAAATTTGACTTGAGAACTTAACCCTAAATTCTTACTCAATTCTTCCCACTCATTCTTTTTAGGACCATCACCAACTATTGTTAAATTGATAGTAATGCCTTTTTCTTTTAACAAATGAATTGCTTGAACTAAGTAATTAATACCTTGCCATGGATATAAACTACCAACAAAGCCAATTGTAAATTCATCAGACAATTTCTTTGGTTCATATATTCCTGGGGCAAACCTATTTGTATCTACTCCATTTGGTACAACTAAAACTTTATTCTCTGGAATATTTGCTTCCCGAACAATAATTTCTTTTAAGGTATCACTTACACAAATTAAGACATCGCACTTACGATAAGCTCTTAATTCTAAAAATTTCGCTATTTTAGATAGTACAATAGCATTTCTTTCGGTAACAGCTTCTTTGTATATTATTCCGTTTGTTTCCAATATCCACGTTTTTTTATTTTTTTTAAATTTATTACCTAATGCTTGCATAGCTGCATATCTTTCATACACCCAATCGACATCATGTCCAAAGTTCTTCCACGCTTTTTTAGAATTAGAATACCCTAGTAGTATTCTCACAATGTCGGATGCTAAAGTAAAAAGTTTATTCTTAGTGAACTTTTCTTCAGACTTCGTTTTAATATTTTCAGAAATCATATTTCCTAATATGTATTCTTTCACTTCTATTTCACTTGCCTGAAAACCGTTAATTACGCCTAAAACATGCGATCTTGCTCCGCCTTCTTGGGCATTTTCTTTAGTGCTTACTCTTGGTGCACCTGATAAATATCCTAACTTTTTAGGAATCATTAAAATTCCTCCTGGTTTTTTAAGTTTATACTTTGTGAATTTTTTTATATTCATCATATTTAAACCCAAACGTTGCCATGATGAAACCCAGGCCCCTAGATACTCCACGTAACACTCTTATTAGCTTATGCTTTCCGAATGCTAATGATGGTATTGCCAATATAGTACCTAACACAACACGCCCCATCCCTCTAACTAATTGCTTAATATTAAAAAGCTTACTAGGGAAAATCTCTCTCTCACAAATTGTATCTGTAATTCCGATTCGATAGGCTCTCTTTAAAATCCATTTCACATTTGCCCTACTTACAGGAACCCATTCATATACCACAGCTTCGTTAGCCCAAATCATTTTAAAACCTTTTTTATACACTCTTAAAAAGAAATGGTTATCTGTTCCCCCTGTTAGGGACATTTTTTCATTAAATAATTGTGTTTGTTTCATATAATCGATTACGTCTTTACTAATTAACACATTATTTGTAGCTACATGTTTCATATCTGTACCAGATACATGTCTAGTTCGCGCAAAGAAGTTTCCTTCTTCAATCCATCTTGGGGGGGCTTTAGTAAATTTAGGTATAACAGGACCTGTTACTACATCTGCATTATATTCTTTTTGAGCTATTAATAATTCCTCTAGCCATAAAGCCTCTACATACTCATCATCATCAATAAATACAATATAATCAAAGTTATCACTACAATTATAAATAGCAGTATTTCTTGCAAAAGGAATACCTCTTCTCTTTTCACACACATATTTTATTGACCAGCGATATGACTTCTGTAAAGTTGATACGAATTCCTGACTAGTAGCTTGCGGGTCGTTATCTACAACGATAATTTCAATTACTGGACAAGTAATTTTCTTAAATGTCAACTTTTCAATACTACTTAGTAGCTGTCCTAAAGCTTCTTGGCGTTGCATTGTAGCTACACATATGGAAACATTCACTTTATTCTCACCTCGCTACTTAGCTTTATTTTTAAGATATATTATAAAATTTTTGTTTCTTTGTTCCTTTTGATTCTTTAACAATTAAATAAATGATATTAGATCCCAATAATATAATCAGTAGTACCTCACAAACAACTGTAGCAATCACTGCACCTAACCAACTATATTCTGGAATTAAATAAAAGCACAGACATACGTTAAGAATTGCCGAAGAAATTTGACAACATGTACGAAATAAGTGATTCCCTGAGCATGTTAAAGTATTAGATAAAAAATATTGAACACCTTTTATTAAAGGAATTATCGCTAAGTATTGAATGGCTACAATAGTACTCTCATATGCATCCCCTAATACTATAGGGACAAAAGGAGCAAATAAATATAAAAACGTACCAATGGCTACTCCATAACAAAGAGAAATTAAATAAAATTTCAGTGAGTACTTAAATAATTTTTTAATACCATCTTTTCCAAATGCAAAAAAACTGGTATAAGATGCATTAATTAATGACCGCATTGGCATGAACGCAGCTTCTATTAAACGATAAGCAGCTGCGTATATCCCTGTGGCTTGAAATGTAGAAAATTTACTTAACATGGTTTTATCAATATCATTTTGAATAGTTATAAAAGAAATATTTAAAGAAAAGAAGAAACCTTCCTTAATATCATCTATAAGTCCTTGTAAATCACATACAGGTGTACCAATTTTCTTAGTTACCATAACAAAAGAATAAATTGCTGTAATACAAGTAGAAAGACAATATAATATGGCCCAGTATGTTAATTCGTTGTTTGAAACTAGGAGATATAAAATAATCGCTGAAATAAACCTATTTAAACTAATAATTAACTGAAACTGCGCCGTTAGCTTCATCTTATTAATGGCTTGGAAAGCTTGGCCACTAACTTCTACTACTTTTGCAAATATTAATTCTGCTAATGCAATTAATAGAATCACGGTCAGACTTACTTTGCTTGTCCATAAAAGCTGAGATATCCCAACAAATAAAATCGACAATACAAATCCTAAAAAAACCGTAACGAATAGCGTCTTCCCCCATTGCTTATTAAATTGCTGTTTATCTCTTGATACTTTTTTAACAAGTGTATGACCAAGTCCAAGGTTAGAAAACGGTGATAGAATTAAAGCAAGGGCTACAACACCCGTAAAAACACCATAATCATCTACACCCAGACTTCTGGCGATAATTACAAAATACCCTAGTTGTAGTACTGTTTTTCCACCTAGTCCTAATAACATCCACATTGTATTTTGTACTAATAAGTTCCCTTTTAATTTATTGATCATAAATTCAACTCATTACTTTCTAATGTGTATTGCTTTTAATTAGCATTACTTGAACAGTTCCTAAAATTACACGCATATCAGTTGTAAAACAAACATTATTTATGTATACAAAATCATGCTCTAAATGATCGTGTATTGGTTGAGTTCTGTGTTCACTAATCTGCCACAAACCTGTAATTCCGGGCTTAACTAGAAATCTTTGTGATTCATATTCACCATAATATTCTTTTACAATCAATTCTTGCTCTGGTCTAGGTCCAATAAAACTCATTTGTCCCAATAAAATATTAAATAATTGTGGCAATTCATCTAGACTAGTTTTTCTCAAGAATCTGCCTACTCTTGTAATTCTAGGATCAAAAGACGATGTAGGTGACTTTCCTTGTGACGGAGCAACAGTATACATTGTACGAAATTTAAATATAGTAAATTTTTCACCTTTATAACCTATCCTTGGTTGTCGAAAAATAGCTGGTCCTTTAGAATCCAGTTTAATTGCTAAAAAAATGAGTACAAAAATAGGTGATGAAACGATTAAAGTAATTAATGCAGTAACTATATCAATAACCGGTTTAAAGAACTTTATATAGATTGTAGATTTCACTTTAACTTTTATCTCTTTGATAGAAGGTGCTCCTTCCATTAACTCGTCACCACTTCTTTTTCCTCAATTAAATTCTTAAGATAATTAGAGAACTCATGCTTTAACTCTGGTGATTTTAATGCATATTCAATATTAGCTGCTAGGAAGCCAATTTTACTTCCTACATCAAATGTTTTATCTGTATATTCTTTGCTATACATTTGCTTTTCTTTTGCTAACACATTTAATGCATCCGTTAATTGAATTTCTCCACCAGCACCCTCACCAATATGCTCTAAGATATTAAAGATAGTTGGATCTAATACATATCTTCCTAGGATTGCTAAATTCGACGGTGGGTTTACTTTTGGCTTTTCAACTAATTGTTTAATCAAATGTTTTCCTGTTTCAATTTCATCCCCATCAATTACACCATATTGGTGAATATCTTTAGTTGGTACTTGTTGAACAGCAATTGTTGAAGTTTGTGTTTCTTCGTAACAATCAATTAAGTCTTTTAAACACGCATTGCCTTTATCAATAATAATATCTCCTAATAGTACAGCAAAAGGGTCATCTCCAATAAAAGTACGCGCGCACCAGACCGCATGCCCTAAACCTTTTGGCTCTTTTTGGCGTATATAATGTACATCTACCATATTACTTATACTTCTTACTGTTTCTAACAATTCTAGTTTTTGTTTTTCAAACAAATTTTGTTCGAGCTCAAATGCGTAATCAAAATGATCTTCGATAGCTCTTTTATTTTTCCCTGTTACAATAATAATGTCTTCAATTCCTGCTGCTACAGCTTCTTCAACAATGTATTGAATTGTAGGCTTATCTACAATTGGTAACATTTCTTTAGGCATTGCTTTTGTTGCTGGTAAAAAACGTGTTCCTAGACCTGCTGCTGGAATAATTGCTTTTTTGACTTTTTTCATAAATATGCACCCTTTTTTAAGTTTTATTTTCAAAGGAAAATTATTATTTAGTTCTCTTTAAAATATATGCCAAAATTTCTTCTTCACTTTCACCTTCTCAGGCGAATCTTTAAAACATGCATTTCCCTTCACAATCGCATCTGCGTTGTCTTGGAACAAATACAGCATGTCCACACCGAACTCAGACTCAATCACATCATTTGCTTGCTCCATGTAGAAGTTACGCCCCGATACGTTATGAGCATCTGAAGCGATGACGTGCGTTAGATTGGCTTCTATTAAGTCTAGTGAGAATTTTTTGATTTTCTTTCCGAATCGTCCCGTTAGGCTTCCGGCAGTTACTTGAGTGAGAGCTCCTTTGTTAACAAAGTTATAAAGTAGATCTGGCTCTTCAATTAACCGACTGTTTCGCTCAGGGTGAACGATAATTGGCGTTAAGCCTTCTGATTGAATGTCATATAGTAAACGTTCTGTATAACGCGGCACTTGGCTAGAAGGAAACTCTACGAAGACGTATTTTGACGTGTCGTTTAAGGTTAGTATTTTACCAGCCTGATAGTCCTCTACTAGTTCTCCATATATACGAGACTCTTGTCCTGGTAAAATAGTTAAAGGTATATTCTCGTCTAGCAGGCGGTTGTTCAGCTGCTGTACAAGTTCTAGAATGTCTTGTTTCTCATTTATGTACTTTCCGTTCTGATGATGGGGCGTTGCCACAATGGTACGAATGCCTTCTGAAACTGCTTGTCTCGCCATTTCAATACTATCATCAATCGTTTGCGCACCGTCGTCCACTCCAGGTAGTATATGGCAATGTATGTCAATCATTTCTTTACACCTTCAATCCTTCCAAAGTCCCGAAAATCTTTTTTAATGTTATCACAGCGACAAAACAGGTTCAATGAATTATTTTGTCGAAAAATATCGAATACAGATTTTGTGTCACTTCATGTCTTTTTTCGCCCTTAAAATAGGTCTTATGCTTTACTTTTACTGTCGAACTCTACGGCTAAATTATAGTCTATTTAAATAGTCCTAACAACCTGTTTTTACATAAAAATTCCTTTGCTAAAAGAATTATGAAAATGAAAACGGCTTTGTTATAGGGTTTAACAAGATATCTCTCTATTTTTTCTAGGAATCAAAATGACAACGTTTACATATTTATAATAGAAGAAAGACGTTTTTAAATAAAAAGAACCACTTCTTTCCGACTTATATAATTAAGTCTTTCAATATAGTTCTATCGGTGTATGAATTCTCACCATTTTTCTTGCATTTACCTGTTGTTTTCCCTACTATAAAAGAATCTGGTAAAGAATAGGACGTAGTTATATGTTGAAACGAGTGTTATTAATTGGTTTACTGTTAGCCATTTCAAATTTTTCACATACGCCGCACTTAAAGGTGACGGACCCAGGCACGTGGCAAAATGAATCGGTATGGGATCACACGGCTACGCTTCAATCCATATTGGACCCAAGCGGTGAGTTTTTCACGCAGTATACATATGCGTTTGATGCAGAGTTTGTTTTGCGAAAGATTGCTCATCTTTCTTTCTTTGGATTGCTAGCTCTGTTAATCTATTGGAACCTACCAAAAATGAAAGGACGCTTTGTCCTTGCGTGGCTCTTGCTTGCAGGATTTGCGTTTATGGATGAAGTTCATCAAGCATTTATCGTAGGGCGCGATGGGCGCATTATTGATGTAATCATTGATTCGATTGGCGGAGCGTTGTTTTTATATTTATATGACCGATTTAAGAAATCAAAAAAAGCGTAGCAAGAGTAATCTTGCTGTGCTTTTTCGTTTAGACAAATACCATTTTCATATTCTGAACAACATCTCTTCCAATCGAGTCATAAATCATCTTTTCTTTCTTCACGTCTTCCAAGCAATAGCAATTTCGTCCGTCTAGCACGATGGAGGTTCTCATAAGCTCAGAATAGCGCTTTCGCTCATGAATTAACTGCTCGTATGGTTCCCTTTATATAATGCATCATGAACTATGCTCATTCCTGTCTAGAAAGCAACTTTACAAAATCTTAGCAATCCGCACCTATCAGCTAACCCTACAACCGAATATGTACCCACTACTTACGAATATCGTGCTGTACGGTTAAAGCCTTTGATAGCTTTTCTTTTAAGCTGTGCCGAGAAAGTGACGTTGGAAGATAAGTTTGATCGTGAAAGTAGATGATCTGTGAAGCTTGTTTCGAAGAAGAAAGCGTCTGAGTAACGTCGATATGGGATAGAAAATACCAGCTGCACAAATGTGATGTTGGAGACTTTGTCGGAATGACAATGAGCTCGTTGGCTTTATCGATGACAAGCGGAGGTTCTTTCGTGAAGCCAAATCGTTTTCTGACGGCGTATAGTGCGCCCTCGAAGGTTGTGAGGTGCTGAATGCAAGATTCCATGAGTAGTTCTTTGCACGTTTTCGTGGAATAGTACTCGCCTTTCGCATCTACAATTTTTGTTTGGTACTGAAAGTGTTGAACTGGCTTCAACGCTTTTGTGTCAACGTTTATAACATAGTTTTCGTTTACTTCCATTTCACCAACCCCTTTACTTTTTTACTATTTTATAAAAAAGAGTTGTAAAAATCTAGTATTTTTTACTCAAAATTCATAATTATTAGTTTAATTATAAAAAAGCAGAAAGCTACCGCCTTCTGCTTCTTACTCTTATAAATACGGAAGCGTCTCTTTCAACTTTTTCCTAGCTGTTTTCCCCCAGTTTTTCACCGCTCCTGTTGATACCCCGTACTTATCTGCAAGCTCCTTATAAGAATAGCCTCCTAATAGGTATTCCAGAATATAAATCTTTTCTCTTGGCGTGAGGTGTTGGATCATGTCGTTAATAATGGACGACTGCAGCGCCACGGGAAGCGAATCGTCTGGGTGCATCACCAACAGCGTATCTTCTGTCAGCGCTTCTCGCTCGTCTCGTTTTACGCTTGCTCTTAGCTCCATTAAAATGGTGCCGCGCACGGTGCTGTAAGCATAAGCCGAAAACGAACCTTTGCTTTCATCAAACTTTTGGTAAGCTTTCCACAACCCAATAAGAGCGAGCTGATAGTATTCTTCTTGTTCTTTATAAATATGATGCTTTTGAATCATCGAGACAATGAGAGGATGAAAGGATTCTGCGATTTGTTCAAACGATACAGATTTCATAGATTTGTCCTTTTGAAAAGCGCGCTTTTTCTTGTATTCCGCCGGTAGGTTTACTTTATCGAAAAGAAGATTTGAAGAACACTGACCTAATTTGACGATAATGGTTAGACACCATTCGTACTTTCCTGGGAAATAGTGAGGTTATTCTACAAGCGTAGTAATGGTAAAGGGTTCTTAAATAAAAACAGCTTAGAGTTTAAACTAGCATTCTGTGATTGTAAGCCCTCGTTCACGCTACTTGTCATCACTTCATCTGCTTCATCTGCAACATCACCGAGCTGATCTGCTAGAAAGTTTCCTACATCTGAACCAAATTTATCAATTAATGTACTTCTTATCGTATCAGCTCGTAATACATTTCCACTTAGCGTATCTGTCATGTTGACCGATTCTTTCCGTTTATCCCACATCACAACGACTTTTCCTAGCTCTGGAAAATGACGATTCAGTAGACTAAGACCGTCATTTAAGTTGATGTATTCCGTTAAGCGCTCGCGATAGTCTCCGTTTTTCGCTTTTTCTTAAAGATCTTTTGTCAAATTGGCGTTGGCATTTGGATTTTCACACGTGACGCCCTGCTTTACAAAGTCATTGTCTACAACTACGTAAGAAGCTCTTAATGAACAAGAACAAAAGAAGCATGAAGGAAAGTAAAAAGCCGAGACCCCGGGTGTCTCGGCTTCCTTCATTACTTCACTACCTTCACTTGACTTTGATGCCACTTCCACGCAGATGCAATAATTTCTTCTAGCGAACGCTCTGCTTTCCAGCCTAGCTCACGGTAAATTTTTTCCGAAGACGCAACGAGTCGAGCCGGATCGCCAGCACGGCGGTCCGCCATTACGACGTTGGCTTTTTTGCTCGTTACGCGCTCGCACGTATCGATCACTTCTTTTACTGAGTAGCCAAGGCCGTTTCCTAGATTGTACGTCGCTGTTTTGGTTTCGTTTGCTAAAAGTGACTGAAGCGCAGCGATATGTGCGTTGGCAAGATCGGTTACGTGAATGTAATCGCGAATGCACGTGCCGTCTTCTGTATCATAGTCAGAACCAAACACGGAAATGTGTTCTCTCTCACCTAGTAAGTGCTCAAGAATAATTGGAATGAGGTGCGTTTCCGGGTCATGGGACTCGCCAATTTCTGCTGTTTCGTACGCACCCGCTGCATTAAAGTAGCGAAGTACAACGTATTCCATATCGTACGCATGCGCGTAGTCCGCTAAGATGTGTTCAATCATCAGCTTAGAGCGACCGTACGGGTTGATTGGACTTGTGCTTGTTTCCTCTGTAATCATATCAACAGACGGAATGCCGTACGTTGCCGCTGTGGATGAAAAGATAAACTTTTTCACGTTATGTTTCATCATTGTTTTCAATAACGTAAGCGTCGCTGCAACGTTGTTTTCATAGTACTTCACAGGATCAACAACCGACTCTCCTACTAAGCTGTTCGCCGCAAAGTGCATCACCGCGTCAATTTGATACGTAGAAAAAACGTGCTCCAAATCCGCTTCGCTCCCTAAATTACCTTCTACAAACTGCGCGCGTTCATCAATCGACCAGCGGTGTCCTGTTGATAGGTTATCTAAGACAACGACTTCATTTGTTTTCACTAATTCTTTTACAAGGTGGCTACCGATATAGCCAGCTCCTCCAACTACTAAAATCATAAAACCTCTCCTTTAGTCCATTTTGACTAGTTTTATCGTACTCTCTTCCCCTACTATTGTAAATGAGTTTTGTGAACTGAAAATGACTACTTTTCTTTATCTTAGTGAAATATGCGAAAAAATGCTTCTTCCAGCATTTTCATGATGTAAAATGGTGATATAGGTCTTAACCGAAACTGAGTTACCATAGAAGGGAAAGAATGATGTGAGCAAACTAAAGATCCTCAAGCGTCGATTTAAATATCTTCTTATCAAACTATTACGACTAAAAGATCATTCGCATAAAGTTGCACTTGGTTTTAGCCTTGGTTCAATTGTTAACTTTGTTCCTACCTTTGGGTTTGGACTAATCCTTTCTGTAGGTTTAGCCAAATTATGTAGAGGCAACAGCATGGCGGGCCTTATTGGTGGAATGCTGTTTATGTGGGCTTTTCCGCTCATGTTTTACTTAAACACGGTAGTTGGCGAATATCTCGTTCCCATCGATTTAGATCATGCGTTACTAGAAGTTGCCGACGATGATTTAACCGATCACTTAGAAACGGGGGCACACATCGGCAAAATATTTCTAGCCGGAATGCTTGTGAATGTGGTGCTGTTTGGCGGTCTTCTTTACGCTGGCGTTTATTATATGATTAATCAGTATCGAGCTGAGCTTTTATACTACGTTTATAAAAAATGGGTTGTATAATTTCTTAACAGCAAGAAAGGTATTACGCATGCCAAAAACCATTTCCTATCCGTTTCAACCAAAATCAAATCGCTATCTTATCCCTGGACAATTTGCCTGCGGAAGAGTAATGGTGTCTTAAAATAAAAAGAGGCTGGGACATAAGTAATTCAGCCAATGATAAACAATATTGGAAACAGGGTGGAATGGAGCGTAGGACACTCGACTCCTGCGGGAAAGAGAGGGAAAACTGAGATCCCGCAGCGCAATGGAACGAACGTGTTCAGACAAACCAAAGAGATGGGAACAGCTAGTGTTCGTCTCTTAGAAGCAATCATTTTGTTATGTCCCAAACCCTTTTTGACATTATTAGAACATGTAGGCACTTTTCACATCACGTGAATATCACTGACTTTGATCATCCAGTCTCCAGACTTATTTTCATAAATATTACACTGAAGTGTTAAATTACTGCGCTCATTATCGTAATACAAATCAAAATCGACCATATAGATTAATTTAGGGAATTGCTTCTTCACATTTTTCTTACCTAAACTAAAATGTGGAGCATCCGGTTGATCAATATAGAAACCATCTTCTAATTGATCGTAAGCTACTTCGGGAGGAAGTGTCATAACTCCTGGATACAAACTCAACTCTTCTTTTAAATTACTTATCTCTGCTATCATCAACTTATTACCAAATCGAAAATTGACTTAACGTCCTCCTGCCCTTCGTAAGCTTCAAACTGAATATCACCGAGCTTCGTTCCGGCATCAAACTCACCCATTAAGCTATCAAGCATGGTGATTATTTTTTTATATAAGTTTGAAAATTCACATCTTTTAGTTGATGACAAACACTATTTTTTTCATTACAATTGTAATATTACTGTAATATTTATTGAAATTAAACACATTTTTTCTAGTTAGTTGTAATTTAAGAATGAAACAAAACGATCAAACTATAAACGCACATAAAAGGTGAAGACATGAAAAAAAAGGTGCTTATACTGAGCTTGTCGATGTTCGGATTATTATCCACAAATACGTTTATACCGACCAAGGTGCTGGCTACTACTGCCGTGGAGCCCAATGAAAATACCGCTCCTGAAGAGGAGTTGGACGTGCTGTATGAACGCGTATATGATAATGGCTATGCGCTTGGAGAAAGCGATGGCTATAGCGGTGAGAAATTCATAAGCTTTGACGGAAACAACCAGCTTGCAGCTTATCCCTCAGAAGCTGCAAGCTGGTTCATGCTAGGCTATTCGGTCGGCTTTGAAAGCGGAAAGCGAAGTAAGACAGAAGAAGAAAAGACTGAAAAAGAAACCGATTATAGCGCTGGTGAAAAAGCAGGATACGAAATCGGAATTCAAGACTATGAGAACGCGACGGTCGCTTATACCCCTCCCACTATGAAAAGCAAGTCGGCTGACTGGAACGAAGGCTTCACGTTTGGCTACGAAAAAGCGATTGAAACGATGGATCTTTCTGTAAAAGCAAGAGAAGAAGGATACCAGCAAGGCGTACAAGATGAAGCAATGTCGGTACCAGAGCTTTATACCGAAGACCCTATGACGCAAAAAGCATTTGAAGAAGGCTTTCAAAAAGCAATGAACGAAAAAGAAGCGGCTAAAAACGTACAGTATGAAAAAGATGGCTATAAGCTTGGATACAGCATGGAGCCACTCGTTGTTCCCGATGGCCTTACGCCTGCCGGCACCGAAGCATTTACAAAAGGTTACAATAAAGGTGAAAAGAAGCGCTTAGAAGATGTGAAGATGGAAGGATTTAATGCTGCTTTTCTGAATGAAAAGTACAAAGTACCAAAAGTGTATGAATCGAATGTTCAGCTTCTAGAAGTCTACCAACAAGGATTTGTTTCTAATAAAAAAGCAGCCCAGTTCAAAAAACAAGCGTACCAAGACGGCTGGAAGTTAGGCACCAAAATGGATGTTCCCGCTGCCTATAAGAAAAACAAAGCAGCGGTGACAGCGTATAAAGAATACTATCAGCTTGGCCAAGAAAAGCAGGAAAAGACAGTTTACGACGTGTTGATTGCCCTTGGTATTTTGCTGAGTGGAATTGGCTTATTCCGCGTGATTAGAAAGCGCAAGAAAAAGGGAGATTTTTCGGTTTAGCTCCTCTTCTTTTTTATACTCTTACTTTTGGCTTGGTTTTTCCATTGTTTATTTTTGGAATCGGAACTCTTAGAAAACAAAATCTACACTTAAAGCAGTGAAGTACTTAGTTTTTGTTCTGTTGCATATTAAACTCCCTCACTCATAAAGGTTGAAATGGGGGAGTTACAAGCGATTCTATCTAAAGGATATGCTAAATTGACTTTTTATAAATTATAAAAATGAACAACGAATATACCCCTTGTTCACTATTCAGCTTCGTTGGGTGTAAATCTATATACCCCTTCATCCGTCCGCAAATAAATAGAAGCTCCTTTATAGAAACAGTCCCAAAAGTCCAGTCGGTTTCCTTGTTCGTCAACAGCAATAGCCGAAGAAAACTCTTTCGTTTGTAGCGAATAGGTCATCAACTCTTGTTCTGCAGCTTCAAATAGAAGTACGTTATCCCACACGGCAAAGCCTCCTGATAAATAATCCCTTAGGTTCGTATCAGGCCACCAGTTATGTAAGTGATTGTTTTTTAATTGCACAACAGGAAATTCCGCATAATAATAAAGCCAAATCTCATCACCCAACACGTTCATTCCGTAGCAATCATCAATAGACGGCAAATTATGCACATTAACTATATCTCCATAATCGAAAATTATGTTACCGTCTATGTCGAGTGCTACTAAACCAGATCGGCTCATTTCAAATCCGCTAAATATCCCCTCATCAAAATAAGTAATCCAGATTTGGTGTACATCATCTACCTGACAGTCTGCGATTCCTTCTCCTACTGAAAATTCTTTCATCACTTCTCCTTCACAGCTAAACACACAAATCACATTCGTTTCTTTTTCTTCATCATAATGCAGAAGCATCCATCTATCAGGCTTTACTTGCTGTACCGTTAACACATAATCTGCATGTACCACATGGCGAGGCAACACAGCAATGATCTTGCCCCTTCCGTTATGAATTTGAATAGGCCCCTTGTTGCTTTCCACTAAATAAAACAGCACATTATCTTTGCTAACATAGATGTGCTCTGGATTTTCTGCTTGGATAAAAGCTGAGTCTGCTTTCATTTTGGTAAAGGTAATTTTGTTCATATTTCTAAAACCTCACTGTTTGCCGTTTTATTGTTCATAATAGTATACATTTACGAACTTGTACCACTGCAAGCATTTTTAAATAAATGGCCTAAGAAATTTGATATACTCTACTTATTTATCTATTGTTTCGTAGCAATCCTATTCCTTTATATCTCTTATAAGCTTCAAGGAAATTGGTCTGATCCAATATGGGATTATCGTAGAATGTTTATATTTGCATTAGGTGCAGCAGTTATATACTGGTTTTGGGATTCCATTATCATGAACAAGAATGAATATCCTTATTACTAAAAATCAAACCTAAATTAGTTGATTAACTAATTTACATAAAACGGATCTCGGCAGCAAAGGTTTAGTTAAAACTACAATCTTACAGTTTTTAACGAAAAATGTGGTTTGAAACTAATTTCTACTTCCGTGTTACAATCATTTCCGAGAATTGTTAAGCAATTATTCTCACCTTTAATTTGGCTAATATCTTCTAATTCAAAATTAAAGATTAACCCTTTAAAGTGTTTATAACTTAAGCTTACACTACATTGACTTTCATGTACCGACATCGTCAATAGTAAATGAAAGCCATGATCGTCATCTTTGCTATACATAAACATACCTGTCTGATAATCAACTATTACTGAAGGTTCAGCTTCAAATAACTCAAGCAGCTCGTATTCATCGTACTTCATTAATGTTTAAAGCCTCCTATCTTATTGCTGTAATAACATGGATATTATTATTTACAACAACCTTAAATGTATCAGATATGCTCTGTATGTACCTAGGTTTTGAACCCGATTTTTATTATATCTATATATACTCTTAGTTACCATAATCATAGTTAACGGTAGTTAAGATTTCTTTTTTAAATATGTATTTTCTGGTAACATCAGGATCGTTAAGAATACTTATTTATAACTCATATAAACTATTAAGCAAGCGAGGCATAACACAATGAAAAACCATTTTGGTAAAATTTCATTTGCTTTTTTAATTTTGACTTTTGGCTTTTATTTCATGGTTCCAACAAATAATAATTACTCATCAACAACTATTAACACATGGTTATTGGTTGGATTAGCTTTGACGTTATTTTTTGCTTTTTTAAGTCCTAAAAGTATATGGAAAAAAATCTTACTAACCGTTATTACAATAGCAATTGTAATATTTTTATTTATTGCTATTGCATTTGGAATATCAGGTCTATAAAGGATGGAGCTGTTATTTACATAATGTAACTTATTGAAAAATCCACCCAAAATACATTTTTTTCTTTTTATGGTAATATAAAAAGTGAAAATGTATAGGAGGATTTACTTTGATAAAAAATTTACCCTTACTAATTTCCATTTTAATAATAGGAGTCAGTTCTTCTACGATAAGTTTGAATGGACACTTACCTACGTTTTTTGAATGGACATTACCAATTATGAGTATTATTTTAAATATCATCGCAGTTATAGGGCTATCTTTACACGTATTTGTATACAAGCCTATGAAAAAAGCAAAAGATAGCCTTAATGGAGCTATTAAGTAAAAATGAAGAGGATGGGACATAAGTAATTCAGCCAATGATAAACCTGAACGATTGAGAGTTTCTCACTTTTAATCGTTCAGGTTTTTTGTTGATTGTGAAAACAATGTTGGAAACAGGGTGGAATGGAGCGTAGGACACTCGACTCCTGCGGGAAAGAGAGGGAAAACTGAGATCCCGCAGCGCAGCGAGGAAGCTCAGGTTCCTCCCCGCGGAAAGCGAGTGGCCGTAGCGCAATGGAACGAACGTGTTCAGACAAACCAAAAAGATTGGAACAGCTATTGTTCGTCTCTTAGAAGCAATCATTTTGTTATGTCCCAAACTCTTCCAAAAGCTTCGAATAGACGTTGTCTACTTGGTGATTATTTCTGCTATAGGTTCATTGACTTCTCCCTGGGATGAATCTTCAATAAATTCATCAGCAGTTTCACCGTTTACAGATTGTGTATCGATGCTTTGGTCTATAACATTTTCGTTTAGATTAAATTTTCCATTTGGGCCAGCAATCATAATCAATTTTTCTTCATTATTATTATTTAAAACTCGTTTTAAAAACAATATATACTCTTTATTTACTTCCATTAGAGGATGTTCATCGAAATTAAGGTCACTATTTCCATCTTGAGTAACAACTAATTGTTTAATTGAATTGTTTTCCTCTTCCTTTAAATCACTTTTCCAATACTCCTCTACATTAAAATTAAAATCAGTAAAAGGTATATCTGTATTTTCCATATACTCTTTATTGATAGATTCAACCTTCCCCTTGATTACTATATCAGCTTCTTGAAACGCTTCCTCTTTATTTACATCGGGAAAAACTGCGCTTTGGCTGAGAACTTTTTCCTCACCACTAGCAACCTTTGAATTTAACTCCTCGACTTTTTTTCTTGCTAACGCTTCCTGCGAATCTGTTTTAGCCTTTATTTCTGCCTTTGTATCTATGTTTTTTTCTGTGGCACTACTAATATACAATCCTGTTCCTACTGTTAAAGAGAGGACTCCTATTGTAATTGCTGTCTTCCTAATATTCATTGACGTTCCTCCCTTTAGTAAATATAATTAAATCCAGCTTTATCTGATGATTGCATGTATCTCACACCACTATCATAACCATACATTAGCTTTTTGTTATTATAACCTTCGTATAAATCGTCTAAGCCAAACACATGTCCAATTTCATGAGCTGCGACAGTAGTCCAACTATTTGCAGATTTAGCACTGTTAAATTGAATCCTCCATCTAGCTGGATGGTCATTACTGACACTATAAACTGTTCTTCTGGCAACCCATGTTGCTGAAGAAGAAGAATAATTTTCAATGAAATTTTGGGTATTCCCTACAGAAACCTCACTAATGGAAAATTTACTGCCTGATTCACTTCTAAATTTACTAGCACCACTCTTAAATCGACTTTCCCAAGTATCAGTAGTGGCTTCAAAATATTTTGTACTTGTACTCGGCCAATGAGAGCCAACATATTTCCATCCTTTACTTTCAGAACCAGCATTAGGTAGATTATGAGCTGACACACTGTTGATCCCGGTGAATAATGAAGTTGTAACTATTAATCCTAAGACAATTTTCTTCAATATATTACCTCCTGTTGTTATTTTATACAAAATTATAATGCAATTTATCTATTTATTTTACAAATATTTTTAAAATTTAAATTATTTTAACAAAAGAAGGTAACAAAAGAGGGTATATTATCCCTCTTTTATTACCTTCTTTAATAATTGTTTTTTGTTATCTTTATCTTCAACAATAATATATTCTTCTGTTCCCTTGACTGAATAGATTTTTGTACCAACTTCATAATAGTTTGATTGATTATTTTCTGGCATCTCATTCGCTTTTGTTTTCTTTTCTACCGTACCAATCTGTTCTCCTATTTCTTTACTTTTATCTAATTTATCCTCAGTTCCGTTATATTCGTTATTTTGAACTACAATAATTACAGCAGAACTTCCTTTGTCAGTACCTGTACTTTCCTGATTACATGCAGTTAATATAACTAAATAAGCTATTGACAGAAAAATAATCAATTTTTTCATATTGGCCTCCAAAGATTATTTTATGGAATATATTCTACCTTTTATTGTTTTTATAAACAATTGATTTTTTGAATATTTAATATATTAACATCCTAATATGCTGCTCTTCACTTATATAAAACGAGATTTTGCATAGTAAAGACTTGTTCTTTCCTAAATTAATATTTTCTACGATTTAAAGGTCTTTCCGTAGCAGAGGAGATTCCCCAAAAATCTTTCATTGGGCGAATAGCCCACAACTTAAAGGGAATATCCTTATATCGCCAATACGCCACTCCTGTTGGTCTATTCTTGGCCTCATGGTCTAAGCTTACCTTCGCCAGTAAGAGATTAGGTCCTATGCCTGCCGTAGCTGTCAGGCGTGTCTTATGATAAATTTCGTCGATAATCTTGTGGGCTAATTCTTCTGGTGTACGAGCAAATAGATGCAACGCAGCTGTCGCATCAATAAACAATTCATCAATGCTATACGCATGAAAGCCTTCAGGAGCAACATCCTGTAACACCAAACTAGAAATATAATTCGAAGCCTTGATATATCTCTCCATTATCGCTTATAAATTTCCTTGTTAATAACAAAAGTTTTTATTAAGTCGGATAGGAAGACAATCTAATGAATACTTTCTTAACCAATCAAATTTAAATTGAGCATTTCATTCTCTTTTTTAAATAAAATACGTTCATAAAAGTGTATGACATTAAGTGGACGTTCGTAATTTATTTTTGAATTTAAACGAACGATAAAAATAATAAATTTTCTATCCAAAAGAAAAGTCCGTAAAAGTATGCTTTTACTCCTGGATAGTTTTTCCCTTTTTCTTTTAACACACAAAACTTCTTAAACAGCGGATAATCATTTAAGCGACGGTTGTTTAAAAGTTTTGTTTCAATTGGTTCCATCTAATCGCACTCCGTTTCTTGCTGTTGGCTTTAGAGATAGTCGAATAAACAAACGACCCTCCTCTTAAGGAAAAATTATACAATCTAAAACAATAGAAAGATAGTAGTTTTTGAGTTAAAGTTCAAACAAAAAAGCGCCCCTTCCAAAAGGGCGCTTTCTATTACATGTCTTCTTCTACCACTTGACGATTTTTCTTCAATAGCTTCGATAATGCTTCATAGACAATTGGTACAATGACTAGCGTTAACAGCGTTGAAGATGTTAACCCACCGATTACGGTGATCGCTAATCCTTTTGAAATTAGTCCCGCTCCGCCTGCACCGAACACCATTGGAGCCATTGCGCCTATCGTTGCGATTGCTGTCATCAGAATTGGACGAAGTCGCGTTGATCCTGCTTCAAGAATCGCGTCACGAATGGACATTCCCGCGCGCTCCATTTCAATGATGCGGTCTACAAGTACAATGGCGTTGGTTACAACGATTCCAATTAACATCAGAAGTCCCATCATAACGGATACGGAAATCGTTTCACCTGCAATCCACAGTCCGACAAACGAACCGATAACTGCAAACGGCAGTGAGAATAAGATCGCAAACGGTGCTAAACCTTCACCGAACGTTACCACAAGGATAAAGTAAACGATGAGAATCGCTGCAAGCATCGCTACGCCTAGCTGCGTAAAGGATTCCTGCATATCCGCTGCCACTCCGGCAACGTCTATTTTTACACCATTTGGTAAGTCAATGTTGTCAATCTTTTTATCGGCTTCAGCCGTTGCTTTTGATACGTCGTCGCCGACAATTTTACCAGAAATCGTTGTGTAGAATTCACCTTTGCTACGAGCAAGCGTCGTATAGGTTGTTCCTTCCTCTACCTCTACAATTTCAGATAAAGGCATTGCTGTTCCTTGAGCCGTTGGAACCTGTGTTTCTAACAATTCATCCATTGATTTTGGCTCTTTTTTTGCATCGCTTTGAACTGTAACGTTGACTTCTTCTCCGTCTTTTTCAACGGTAGTCAGCACGTCACCACTATTTTGTGCAGATAGCGCTCCTGCAATTTGTGCTGTTGTTAACCCATATTGCAGAAGCTCTTGTTGATTTATTTTCATCATGTGCTCAACGTATGGATTTTCAAAATCAGATTTGACGTTTTCTAATTCTTTTACGTCTTTTAATGCTTTTTCAACGTCTGAAGCTGCTTTATTTAAGTCGTCTAAATTCTTGCCGTATAGCGTATAGCTTACTTCATCAGACGACATGCCGCCCATGCCAAAATCCTGTGACTTCCATTCACCTGACTGGTCAAGGTTTGTTGCGTAGTCAATGACTTCTTCTTTTACGTCAGCAAAGTTCTTCACATCTTCGTCAAAGAATAAGTACATCAACGCTCCGCTTCCGCCACCCATCATGACTGCTGATGCGTCTGTGCTTGTTTCGTCATTGATTGAGAACTGAATTGTTTCTAAGTCATCACGCTTCATGAAATGCTCTTCAACTTTTTCAACATTTTTGAGCGTTTCTTCTTTCAACTCACCAGCCGCTGGCGTATACGTTAAGTACACAACTTTTTCTTCTTCTGAACCCATGAAGCTAAAGCCAATGAGCGGTGTTAAAGCAAGTGACCCTACAAGTAATACAACTGCGATTAAAGATGCAATAATTTTATGGTTTAAGACTTTTCCTAGGAAACCTTTATACCAGTTTGCTAGTTTTCCACCTTCTTTATGCGCTTTTACTTCTTTTTCACCCGATAAGTTTTTACGGAATAAGAAGTGAGAAAGCGCTGGTACAATCGTAATCGCAACGAGTAGTGATGCTCC
The DNA here is from genome assembly GCF_038050335.1 of Priestia sp. FSL W8-0001. Taxonomy (NCBI): domain Bacteria; kingdom Bacillati; phylum Bacillota; class Bacilli; order Caryophanales; family Bacillaceae; genus Priestia; species Priestia sp. FSL W8-0001. The sequence goes on along the minus strand of NZ_JBBPAL010000001.1, from coordinate 1,078,696 downwards.
TAACGCGAATGCCATTGTTAAAGCAAACGGTCTGAATAATTCACCAACCATACCGCCAACAAACATGAGCGGCGCGAATACAGCAACCGTTACGAGCGTAGACGAAAGAATTGGTTTAAACATTTCAATCGTTGCTTCACGAATTAACGCGCGGCCACGAAGTTTTTCGTCGGACAAGTTCATGCGTCGGTAGATATTTTCCACTACGACAATCGAGTCGTCAATAACACGACCAATGGCTACTGTGATAGCCCCTAGCGTCATAATGTTTAGCGTAATATCAAGCCAGTTTAGTAGCAGTAGTGCCATGAAAATGGAAACTGGAATTGAAATGATTGAGATAATGGTAGATTTAATGCTGCGCAAGAACAACAAGATGATGATAACGGCGAATAAACCACCGAATAGCGCTTTTTCTACCATCGTAAATACGGATTCTTCAATCGGTTCACCTTGGTCTAGCGTTACGTCGATTGCTAAGCCATCAATCTCTTTTTCTTGATCTTTAATTAAATCTTTCACCGCATTAACAACTTCTACGGTATTTGCTTCCTGCGTTTTCGTAATTTGAATTGAAATCGCATCTTTTCCATTTGTGCGCGAAATAGATGGCACTTTACCAACCGTTTCAATTGTTGCAATATCTCCTAGCTTCACAAACGGACTTTGGTTTTGAGCAGTTGGTGTAACTGGAATTAACACGTCTTTTAAGTCTTCAATCGTTGTGATATCACCATCGAGTGAAACAGCTTCTTTCCCTGTTTCAAATTCTTTTAAGCCGAGTGATAGTGACATATCGCTTGCTTGAACCATTTCTTTGACTTTGTCTTCTGTTAAGCCAAGCTCTTTCATTTTGTCTTGATTGTAGACAAGGTTTACCTCTTCAATATGTTGACCTGTGAGCGTTGCGCCTGCTACGCCGTCGATGTTTTCAATTTTAGGAAGAACCGTGTCTTGTACTGTTGAAGATAACTCAACAATGTCTTCCTTATCGCTGCTGATGGATAACGCAACAACTGGCATCATGTTCATGCTGATTGCCATAACCGATGGCTCTTCCGCGTCTTCCGGCAGCGTGACGTTATCAAGCGCCGCTTCTAGCTCACGCTTTTTCTCATCCATATCCACACCGTACTCATATTCGATTTGAACCTGAGATACGTTGGCAGATGAGTTTGAGTAAACAGCCTTCACATCTTCTAAGCCTTCGATATTTTGTTCCATTGGTCTTGATATGTCTTCCATAACCTGTTCTGCCGTCGCTCCTGGATACACGTCCATCACGATTAGGTACGGAACAGAAATATCAGGTATGCTTTCCATTTTCATTCTTGTTCCAGCATAAATACCCGATACGGTGACAATAATCGTTAATAACCATACGGCTAACTTATTCTTTAAAACGAAATTAACTAACCCCTTCAATAACTAGCACCTTCCTTTTTGCTTAAGTGTCATGCATTCGGTATAATTTTAAACTGACTGGTCAGTCAGCACAAAATCAACTATAATTGTCCTAGTGATTATCTGTCAACTATTTTGATAAGGAACGAAAAGATACCATAACGAATTAAGAGGTTTTGGTCTCTTAAAATACGGGGAAACTAATTGTTTAAGGAGGGTTCTTTCATGACTGAGAAGAATACACAAATTATTGAAGCTGGAATGAAGCTATTTGCAAACAAGGGGTTTTCGGCAACCTCGGTTCAAGAGATTGCAACGGAAAGCGGCATTTCAAAAGGTTCGTTTTATTTACATTTTAAATCCAAAGATGATTTATTATTAGCGATCTTGCAGCATCAATTTGCCATAATTAGCGAAGCATTCGATAAACAAACAGCGACCAATCAGAGCCCTCGGGAAAAGTTTATTCACCAGCAGGCCGCATGGTTTTCACACTTTATTAACCACCGCGAATTTTTCATTATGCTTGCCAAAGAACAAGCTATTCCGCGAAATGAAACGGTTAAGAAGCTACTGTTTGAAAAACAAATGGAAGCGCATCGCTATTATCGTCAAAGCATGTTAGCAATCTATGGTCCAGACGTAGAAAAGTATTCGTGGGACTTAACGTTTCTAATTGACGGAATGATTCATTCATATATGCGCGTCATCTTGCTGTCAAATGAAGACATAGATCTAACAAAACTTGCAAATTTCATTTTGAGCAGAATGGACAGCATCGTAAAGGATATTCATAACGATACTCCCCTACTCACGAATGACAAAGCAAACGAACTATTATCTCGCTTCCTTTTTGATAATGAAACAAACCTTGAAAAAATTGTAGCCAACTTAGAAGAAGAAATTCAAAAGCTAGACGAAGAAGAGCTATTCATAACGCTTCAAGTGATTAAGGAAGAAATAATGAAAGAAAAGCCGCGAATTCCTGTTATTCAAGGAATGCTTTCAAACTTTGACGATTATCCTAGCCTCCATCATTATCGAAACGTCATTTTAGGTTATTATGCAAACAAACAATAAATTCAGGAAGCTAGTCCCCTACCTTTACACAGGTAAGGGACTTTACTCTTTTCTATGTTTGTTCCTTATTTGCTACTGTATGTTACTTCTATTTAACTTTAGAACCCAGTCTATAATCTATGAAAAGGAAAAATATATTTTCCCTCTATCTTCACTTCGCATATAGTCGATTCGCAAAGAATGCGACATTTTTCAACCACCTTTTAAACACTTCTCTTTCTCTACCGATATAGTAAATATACTGAATGAGTATCGCGATTGAAGCAGGCACATCGTTTGCCACGATTAATGATGCAATTATGGGCTTAGCGGCTCAAATTCAAGAAGTAACGGCAACCATCGAGGAAGTATCAAACGGAACTACCGCAGTAACAAATTCCATCACCCAAGTGAAAGCCGTATCCGAACAAGCGGCTGGCAGCTCGCAAAATGCATCCGCTGCCACGCAAAAACAGCTCGCTTCAATGGAAGAGATTACAGCTTCAGCTAACTCTCTTGCAGAGTTGGCTGAAGAACTCTAGGAGTCCATTCGACATTTCAAAGCATAATGGCCACCCGCTTTTGCGGATGGCTTTTTTATTTATCCAGACAATTTTTTATGACTCTAAATTTTTAGGCAAATAGTCCGATATATGTAGTAGCTACAATATGCATTTAATTTTATTTTCAAAGGAGAAAACGGATGAATATTCTTCGTAATTTAAAGCTTTCATTGAAATTTTTCATTTTACTTACCATAGCCTCTATTTCTCTCATCATTGTTGGAACGATTGGCTACCTATCCACCCAATTCACTGCTCGTGGATCTGAGATTATGTATACGGAACAATTAATTCCAAACAGCCTTGTTCAACAGATTCAGACCAACAACCGCGCGCTAGATACGTTTGTTTTAGAAATGATGATTACAAAGGAACCAAGACGTAACGGAGAGCTGAACACTCAGATTACTAGTATCCTTCGTACACAGGACAAAAACTTAGAAAAACTCAAAAAAATTAAGATGTTACCAGAGCAAGAAAAAGCACTGGCATCCTATGAAGATAAGCTTGATGAATTGCGAGACTTACGCAATCAGACAATTGAGTTAGCAACCACAAATAAAAAGGACGAAGCATATGAGTTATATACAAGCGAAGTCGCCCCTGTTCGTAGTTTTGCGAATCGCTATTTGGCAACGCTTCAAGAATTAAATACACAGCAAGCCGAAGTTATCTATAAACAAAACCAACAAGATGCTAAAGAAGCAACAAATTTAACAATGATTGTAGCAGGTGTGGCGCTTCTTTTATTAATAACTATTGGCACCTTTATTGGTCGCTTAATTGCACAACCAATTCGAGAACTGCGCACGTTAGCCTTACAAGCAGCTGACGGTGATTTCACTGTCAAAAGCACTTACAAATCAAAGGATGAAATTGGAGTTTTGACAAATGCGTTCACAGATTTAATTCAGAATACTCGACGCGTCATTCAAACTACCAATATGACGTCTGAGCAGGTCGCAGCCTCTTCACAGCAGCTTAGCGCCAGCGCTCAGCAAAGCACGGCGGCAAGTCAGCATATTTCAAGCGTGATGCAAGAATTAGCTGATGGTGCAACGCAACAAGTCGGCTCTGTTGAAAAGTCAATGGCAGTTATTGAGAATATGGCAATGTCCTCAAGCGTTGTATATGACCATATCGACAAAGCAGCTACAACAGCTAAAGAAGCATCTCATTTATCTGCAGAAGGTAGCACAGCCATTCAAACGGTTAACACACAAATGAACTCTATTAACGATACGGTCATTGGCTTATCAACCGTGTTTCAAAGCTTAGCCGAGCGCTCAAACGAAATTGAGCGTATTAACGAAGTGATTACAAATATTGCGGGCTAGACAAATCTCCTGGCGCTAAATGCAGCAATTGAAGCTGCTCGTGCTGGTGAGCATGGGAAAGGATTTGCAGTTGTTGCCGCTGAAGTGCGTAAATTAGCTGAACAGTCGGCTCAATCAGCCGAGCAAATTGCAGCGCTTGTTACGCTTATCCAGAATGAAACGAAGCAAACTACAGAGTCAATTGACTCTGCTTTGGCAGAAGTAAAAGAAGGAATGGACGTAACAACAAAAGCCGGTACGTCGTTTGCAACAATTAACAAGACGGTAACGGATTTAGCGGCTCAAATTAAAGAAGTGACCGCAACGGTAGAAGAACTATCGATTGGTACCGCTCAAGTAACGCAAGCTGTTTTTGAAGTAAACGGCGTCGCCGAAGAAGCAGCAAGCAGTACACAAAATGCAGCTGCTGCAACGGAAGAGCAGCTTGCTTCGATGGAAGAAATAACAGCTTCCTCTACTGCTCTAGCAAGTCTTGCACAGGAACTCCAAGAATCAATTCAACGATTCAAAGTCTAAAAAAAGAGGCTGAGACATAAGTAATCCAGCAAATGATAAACCTGAACAGTTGAGAGTTCCTGACTTTTAATCGTTCAGGTTTTTTGCTGATTGGGAAAAACTAGTTTGGAAACAGGAGCGTAGGACACTCGACTCCTGCGGGAAAGAGAAGGAAAACGAGTGGCCGTAGCGCAATGGAACGAACGTGTTCTGCCAACGTAAAGAAGTGAGAAAAGGGCGTGTTCGTCTTTTTGGAAATTTGTTTTGTTATGTCCCACCTTCTTTTTATTTTTCAGGTAACTAGTTCTTTTATCTTATTTTATACATAGAATTAGATAAGTTTATTATCCTTTTAAATTCTCTTCCGATAAGAAATATAGATATTTAGAATGATAAGGAGATAGTCAAAATGAAACCATACAAACCGTTACTAATTGCAACACTTAGCGTTGGCCTTTTAGCTACGCCGTTTTCTTCACTTTCATCATCACCAGAGCACGTAGAGGCAACTGAAACAGCATCGGCACTACTTACGCAAAAAGCGAAAGAAATGCTGGGTGCCCCTCACACAACAGGCGGAGAATCCCTTGAAGAAGGGTTTGATAGTTCAGGCCTCGTACAGTATGTTTGGAAGCAAGCCATTAACGTTAAACTTCCACGTACATTAATAGAGCAATCACAGCTTGGTGAAACCATTTCTCGTGAAGAAATTGCACCTGGTGATTTAGTATTCTTTAGCTCAAAAGAAGATGGAAGCGTGACAAGCGTAGGGATTTATGTAGGCAATGGCGATATGATTTACCCTTCCCCTTCTAAAGGAAAAGTAATTCAACAAAATTTTGCAAACAGCTCGTTTTGGTCACCTAAATTTGTGACCGCAAAACGTATTACGTCTTCACCTGAAATCGCAAAAGAAGATCCGTTAGTTGCAGAGGCACTTAAACTCATTGGCACACCTTACGTATTTGGCAGTGATTCAATTGAAGAAGGCGTTGATTGCTCAAGTTTTGTTCAGTATGTATTTGAGCAAGCTAAAGATATTTATCTTCCACGCTCAACTGACCAGCAGTGGAAAGTAGGAACCGAAATTGCAAAAGAAGATATGCAGGTTGGAGACGTGATTTTCTTCCAAAATACGTACCGCGAAGGTATCTCACACGTTGGAATTTACATTGGAGGAGGTCAATTTATTCACGCTAAACGCAGTGAAAACGTCGCGATTGACTACGTGTCAAACAGCTATTGGACGTCTAAGTTTGCGGGAGTCCGACGCTTTGAAGGGTTATCTTTACCGAAAGAAGGCCCCGTTGTATCCACCGCTACGAAATATATCGGAGAAGTGCCTTATTTAAGCGGTGGGACAACTCCTGATGGCTTTGATACAGGTGGATTTGTACAGTATGTATATAAAGAAGCTTTAAACGTTGACTTACCTCGCTACGGATCAAGCCAGTGGAACGTCGGTACACCGGTTGAGAAAAATAATCTTCAACCTGGTGACATCGTGTTTTTTAAAGCCTCTACTTTAAACCCGGCTATTTATATCGGCAATGACTATGTTGTTCACGTCACACCATCAAAAGGCGTAACGGTGACAAATATGAAGGCAGATAGCTATTGGGCACCTAAATATTACGGGGCAAAGCGCATCGGAGAAAGCTAAACATTCTTCTAGAAATTTGAATAATCCCTCTAAAGGTGGTAAATTTTTTAATAGGAATATCTATTATACATAACCACTAAGGAGCTTTCTTATGACTGAAGCAAAGAAAAGCATGTTTTTAAGCATTATTTACGCCGTCATTATTTTAAGCGTTTATTTCTTTAACTTACCGCTATGGATTGCGCTAGTCATCCTGGCAATTATTATCGCATTTGAACTGTTCTTAGCTATTAAAAAAGGCGACAAATTTAAAATGAGTATTAACGCCGTTACGCTTGGACTCATTATATTAGCGGCGATTATGCTGTAGAAAGAGACTGAGACATAAGTAATTCAGCCTCTACTATACCTGAACGATTGAGAGTTTCTCACTTTTAATCGTTCAGGTTTTTTGGTTGATTGTGAAAACAATGTTGGAAACAGGGTGGAATGGAGCGTAGGACACTCGACTCCTGCGGGAAAGAGAGGGAAAACTGAGATCCCAAAGCGCAGCGAGGAAGCTCATGTTCCTCCCCGCGGAAAGCGAGTGACCGTAGCGCAATGGAACGAATGAGTTCAGACAAACCAAAGAGATGGGAACAGCTAGTGTTCGTCTTTTAGAAGCCATCATTTTGTTATATCCCAAACTCTTTTTCTTATGTTTAATCTTCTGATTCAATTTATGTGTAACAATAGCAAAGGAGCTGGGCGGGTACCCAACTCCTCTTTTAATTTCTAACTTTCCATATATTTTACAACCGCCATCTCTCTTCCAAAGCGGTTTCCTTCATCCGTAAACCCAAGCGATGCGTAGAGCTCTTGTGCTCTTTCATTGTTTGGGTGATAGCCGACTTCATCCATTTGTTCCCCCTTCATAATAAGGGAACGCACACATTTAGGCAGACGTTCCCTCCTGTTTCACTGCTGAGATAACGATATACGTAGTTGTCATAATGAACGCCTCTTTTACCAAACTACTTTTATTTTAAATATTCAGACTAATGATAACGTAGATAACTATTTTTCACCATTTTCTTTACTACTCATCTGCTTTTTTAATAACCTGTCCCTTTCAACCTACTGATTCAACCGGTGGCTGATAGCGCGACTGCTTTAAAAGATAGTCTAAATATATCTCTAAATCAAATTGATCCTCTGTAATAAAATCCTCTAACGTTAACTCATTCTTTTCCTTCATCTTCCTTTCTCCCTTCACCGTTTTTTCCGTTTATTTAGTTGTTTAAATTCATTATGAAGGTTTTAACAGAAAAGGGAAATGCTTTCTACAAAAGTTCCTATAAAGATATAAAACTTGACATGTTCATCTCATTCGACAGCATTAGCCTAAAAAAAAAGCAACACAAGCCCTGATGTTCCTTTTTCTATCAAGTTGTTTAAGTTTTGGTAAAGCATTTCACGGTTCGGAAGCCTCGTTAGTCCATCGTGGAACGCTTCAAACTCAAGCTGTTTTTCCATACGCTTACGCTCAGTAATATCCGTATGCACAGCAATATACTCCACAATGTCACCTTCAATGTTTTTCAATGGAACCACGGTTTTATATCCCCAGTAAATTTGACCATTTTTATTTCGATTCGCGACTTCACCTCGCCATACGTTTCCTTCTCGAATCGTTTGTTGCGCTGCTGTCACCTTCTCACCCTGTGCTTCTACCGTATAATATTCATCGTATAAAGACTGTTCAATTTGCGGTTTAAACAAATAAATGCCGCCCGTAATCGCTAACACAACAAGAAACGGCGCAATCAAAATCCCCGCATAAAAATGCTACCTCCAAATTGTTTTATACATCGACTTCTTCGAATCTTCACTAGCCCTCACTTTTTCTTCCCTACCCCTTTTCCCTTTCTCTCTTTTGTACTTACATATATAGCATAAAGTTGTGAGAAAAAAATGAAGTCAGGCCGAATTTGGCCTGACTTCTTCTTTGGTTACTTCCCAACAAGCTGCTCTGCTTTTTGTGGGTTTGCGATTTCTCGATTCATTGCCTGTTGTTTATAACTCAAAATTCGCTTAACTGCTTCATCTAATCGCTCCTCGGAAATTTGACCAGCCTCAACTGCATTTTTGATTCCTCGAAACACTTTTTCTTGATTTTCAAACGTATGACACACAAGCAGTAAATCTACGCCTGCTCCGACGGCTTTTGCACCTAAATCCCCATACGTAAAGTATTTGTTTACAGCGCCCATTTCTAAATCATCGGTCACAACAAGTCCTTGATAGCCAAGCTTCTCCCTTAGCAAATCATTAATAATAATGGGTGAAACGCTCGCTGGGTTTTCTTTATCATAAGCTGGGTACTTTACATGGGTAACCATCACAAAGAATTGATTATAATCCACGGTATCAATCATATTTGCAAATGGATAGATGTCTTGGTTTTCAAGCTCTTCAGAACTGACTTTTACAGCTGAAGTTTCCACATGCGGGTCAACTGTCGTTCGTCCATGGCCTGGAAAATGCTTAAGTGCTCCTGTTATATTTCCATCATGAAATCCTTTTATCACTTGTTTGCTAAATACCGCTGCTTTTTGTGGATCTGTACCAAAAGATCTTGTATCGGTTTCAGACAAATCTAAGACTGGGGCGAAATTCACGTTGAACCCCATTGCGTTGAGTTCTTGTGCGTTATGATAAGCAGATTCATATACTTTATTTTCGTCACTTTGCTTGCCAAGCTCTTGCTGCGAAGGAATAGGAGATACCTTTTCCTTCATGCGCACAATTTGACCACCTTCTTGGTCCACACTAATAATTAGCGGAATTTGATGCTCTTGCTCTAGAGCAAGTTTCTGTAGATTTTGGTTGAGCGTAGCAACCTGCTTTGGATTGTCCATGTTGCGGTCAAATAAAATAATCCCTCCAACATGGTAATCTTCAATCATTTTTTTCGCATGCTCATCCAATTCACTACTTTGGAACCCAACGACCATCATCTGACCAATCTTTTCGTCTATGGTCATATCAGCTACAAGTTGTTCAATTTCACTTTGTTCATTAAATGTTTCTTTAGAAATAGCTTCTGAACTTGCTTTCTTTATTTTATGATCTATTTCATTTTGTACTACTGGTTTAGCTTTTTCATTGGAAAAGCTGAAGGCTAGAAATACACCTGCAGCGATAATAAGTATAAGTAGAAAAAATGCTGTGTACTTTTTTTTCATTATTACTCTACCCTCGAATCTACCTTTTCAAGATCAGCGCTATCTAACTTCCATTCTCCGTCTTCCTTCACAAGGCTCCAATACCCTTCCCACTCTTGTACAAGGTGTGTTCCGTCATTATTATCATCATAAGATGTCATTTCAACGTAAGCTCTCGCTTCATTTCCATCTACATCAAGAACTTCAATGTTCGTTACATTATCCGAGATATTTGCTTGTAGCCCTTTTTTCCAGTCGCTTAAATCTACTTTTGACTTTCGGCTTGATGAGAACAGGTCATGTGCTGATGCAAAGCTATCCGATGTAATATAATTGTAGTGAGAACGAACGGCATCTTCAATATCTGTCTCTTCGTCGATAGAGTCAGAGGCATCAACTTCCGTACTTACGTCGTCGAAATCATCACTCATGCTAAAATAAAGTTCTGCTTCCACAATGTCACCTTCAAGAGTAATAGCTGGTGTTTTCTTCGTTTTCGAACCAAATTTTCGTTCTGCATGTACTTCCACTGATCCATCTAAATTAACCGGACCAATGTATTCAAGCTCTTCAACCGTTTTACCTGTACTCTTACCGTTTACGAATACAGTTCCATCAAAGTAATCAGAGTATAACGAAACGTAATGATCTCCCCAATCAAAGTCAACACTTATTTCTTCATCGCTATCCGTTGACTCAATCGTTTGTTTCATTTCAACGGTTCCATAATCACCTTTTGTAGACAATTTCATTTCGTGTTCTCCAGGTAAAAATGGTCCAACTGTTTGGGATTCATCTGCATTTTTGATAGTATCTACTTTTTGATTATCAATGTAAACATCTGCTTTTTCCAAGTTAGACGTGACTTCCGCATACGCAGGCTGAACACGAATCGTGTAATGATCGAATAAGACCCATTTCTTGCCGTTAGATTCGATTTGAACGTGTGAAGAGGTAGCTTCATCACCTGTTGCCATTTGCACACGATTTTCATATACATCTGCATCCTTTTTTAACCCTTTTGACATTTCTGTCAGCATTTTTGGATTGTCATGTACATATTTAACAAACTGCTCAACTTGCTGATCACTAGCTTTTAATTCAATCTGACCTTCATTCACAAACTTTTTAACCGTTTTGATGTCTTTATGTTGAACAGCTTCTATGAATGTATCTGAAATGGCAGTTGGTGACATAACCTTTTTATCAACAATGTAGAACCCTCCAAATGCTATCGCACCTAAAGCCACAACAGTAGCTGTGATAACTTTTGCTTTTAATCCCATTACTTTCTTCTGAACAGGGGGTGCACTTTCAGTAGTAGCTGTTTTGGAAGGATTCACAACTTCTCCGCATTCGGGACAAAACGTTTGTTCTTCATTCATTTTATAACCGCAATTATTACAATAACTCATCTTTTATTCTCCTTCACATGAAAAAGCACCGTCTAGCCACGATGCTTTTTCTACGATTTACTCTAATGTGTTACCAGTCACCAAACGTATCCTGCATATTAGAACCCAGACTAGAAACAACGGCTTCAATTAAGTGTCGTCCAAAAAGTACAAGTAAAATTGCCATAACGATATAAGTAAGTAGCGTACCATAGACACTATCTAAGCCATTTGAGTCACTGTGCTTAAAGCTTAAAATTGTAAATGCTACTGTTAGAAATAATCCTAGGATTCCAAAACCTAAGATATATGAAAATAGTGAAATCTTTAATAAAGCGAATACTACACCCACAAGCATCACCGCTGTTGGGGCAATTAAAAATGCACCAAAACGTGCAAAGACATCTTGAATAGAAACATTAACCTTTGCTAGCTTAACAGCTCCAAAAGTTACAAGAACAATTGCACCAATACATAACATAGAAATAAGTCCATTAATAATAACAATATCCGTGAAATCCAACTTAACTACATTCTTCAAATCTTCTCTTAGATCTATAAAATCTGAGCCTAGCAAAGGCAATAGTAGAACTGAAAATTTATTAAGCACTTTATCTAAGATGGAATCAATTCCAAGATAAATCATTAGCGGTATGCTGATAGCAAAAAGAATCATTGTAATAAGACCATTAATAAACTGTTCTCCACGTACTCCTTGAGCCGTTGCAGTTGGGTTTTTTAAGCCTTGCATAAAGTAACCGATGTACAGCTTTGAAATTTTCTTTGCGTTTTCTACATGTTGATTCGGTTGTTGTGGCACTTGTTGTTGTGAATAGTTCGGTATTGGTTGTTGTTGAGCTGGCTGCTGAGTTGGCACAGCCTCTACTCCTGCTGCTGCTTGCTGAGCAGCCACTGCTTCTAATTTTTTTCCACACTTTACGCAAAATTTTCCGCCATCGTTGTGATGACCACAGTTTAAACATTGCATTTATAAAATCCTCCCTCTAGATGTTATGCTACTTTTAATTTGTTTCAGTCGTTTTAACAAGCTTGTAAACACCTAGTTCTCCGTCACTATCTTTTACTTGATGAACCGTATTGAAGTTTGCTTGTTTACTAGTTCCATCAGCATATGAAATTGTATACTCTTCATATGTAGAGACTTCGTATAGACCGTCTCCTAGATCTTTTACGTTTTTCACATCAAACGTATGTAGCTCTTCCGTAATTCCTTTTTCATTTAGATACGCTGTGTAATCTTTTTGTTCTTTATACTTTGGACCATTGGGGTCAATATAAGGTGATGCGATAGAGAAATCTTCGTTATTAATAGAAGAAATTGTTGCGTCCATATAGTTGGCCATAAACGAACCAATTTCGTCAGATGAATAGTTTGCTTGTCCTTCTTCACTTTCGTCTTCCGAACTTTCATTCACAGTCTCTGCTGTCTCTACTTCTTCGCTTGTTTCACTATCTTTCTTTGATGATGAGCTAGCGCTTGTTTGATACGTTTTTGGCTTATCTTCCATGACTTCTTTCACTTTTTTCGATAACTCACCGTATGTGCTAGAAGCGTTATGAACTAACCACTTTTCTTGTTTTTCATCATAAATTAGCGTGTATTCCATAAAGGTGTTTTGCTTGCTCATTTCTGGAATGTCACCTTGGTAGTAATAAGCCTCTTCGTATTCTTGAAGCCCATATACGGTAGCCGTCCAGTCTCCATCTTCATATCGAATATCCATATCATCTAAATTAAACGTCGTGCCAATATACTTGTTTTTATACAGACGACTAATATCTTGATCATAGCTAATGTTTTCTTTTAAATCTGCTAAGTGATTTGCGGTTACATTTACAGCTTTACTTGGGTCTTGAGCCGTGTATGCACTTAACCACCCTTTTGTTGAACTCACAATCGTATCAATCAGCGCATCTTGTGTTTTTTTATCGGTGCCAAAGTTCACGTACACTTCTGACCCATCAATTGCGTGATTAGCAGTCGTAGCTTCTCCCCAAGGAAGCTTAGCTTTTACTTGTAGCTTCATAGAACCTTCTGTTAGCACTGGACCAAACGTATCTTTTTTTGCTAAATCTACGCCAACGTCTTTTCCATCAATCAATACGTTAGACGAAATCTCTGCATCTTCAATTCCGGTATACACCGTAACATCCGAGCCGTCTAATGAAAGGTTAACGTTTTCTGTATCCACTGTATTAGTAAGCTCTACGTTTTTTTTAGCTACTAAGTCCACAAAATCAGCTTTTAATTTACCTTCAATTTTATAAGTACCAGGCAAATAAGGACCGTATGTGTCTTTAAAATCATCCGATGTTGCCGTATCAATCTTTTTACCATTTATGTATAATTCCGTATTTTTGTAATTAGTGCTAATGTCGACATATACAGGGTCCACTTGAACTGAATACTTATCAAAGATAAGAGCTGTTTTACCACCTTTATTTAGCCTAATAGGACTATCTTCTAGCTCATTACTTAATACGCTCACAGCTGAGCCATCCATTGATGCTGACTGTCTCTTTAAAAACTTAATAACGTCTTTTCGTTCATCAGGGTTTTTCTTAAAGTAGCTTACAAAGCCTTTGACATCCTTTTCTCCAATCTTCGAACTTGGATCTGTAGATGTTAGAAAACTAGCAACCTCTTTTTCATCTTGTTCAATAAGAGCCGTTTCAAAGCGATCAATTATTTTATCTTTATCAGTGGCTGCTTTTCCGTACTGATACCCACCGAATAATACTACGATAGCAGCACTAACTGAGATAATTAACGCCTTTTTCTTTTTCGTCATTGGTGACTTTTGTGTATGTCGTGAATTTGTGGTTACCGTTTGCTCTGTGGGCTGAGCTAACTGTTGCTCAAACGGTTCTCCACAGTTTTGACAAAACTGTGCTCCTTCTTGTTGGTTTGTTCCGCATTCTTTACAAAATGCCACACGCATAACCTCCTTTTTTAAATATAAAATAAGTAAAAAGAATCATAAAAAAACACCCATCATTTATCCACAGTTCTTTATATCGGTAGGTTTCTCTAACTTTTAACCATTAATTTTCTATTTTTAACAATCACATCCAAGTCAACAACTTTTTAATCTTAAAAGACGAACACTAGCTGTTCCCATCTCTTTGATTTGTCTCAACACGTTCGTTCCATTGCGCTACGGCCACTCGCTTTCCGCGGGGAGGAACCTGAGCTTCCTCGCTGCGCTGCGGGATCTCCGTTTTCCCTCTCTTTCCCGCAGGAGTCGAGTGTCCTACGCTCCATTCCACCCTGGTTCCAACATTGTTTTCACAATCAACAAAAAAACCTGAACGATTAAAAGTGAGAAACTCTCAATCGTTCAGGTATAGTAGAGACTGAACTACTTATGTCTCAGTCTCTTTTTTTAGTTAAGATAATCCCAATAGTTTCATAATCATTAAAATCAGGATTCCAACGACACCAAAGTCAGAGTCACCAAAGGTTGTTCCTTCAAATCCAACGTCTCCCATAAATACTAATAGAAGAGCTGGAATGAAGCTGATGATTAAACCGTTACAGAACGCTCCTGCCATCGCCCCTCTACGACCACCCGTTGCATTCCCGAATACACCGGCTGCTGCACCTGTGAAAAAGTGCGGCACGAGACCTGGTACGATGACTTTTAAACCTAGTAGAGGTAAGAAGAACATGGATAATAACCCTGCAATAAAACTGAATAAAAACCCAATGATCACTGCATTTGGTGCGAATGGAAAGACCGTTGGACAGTCAAGCGCTGGCTTCGTGTCAGGCGCAACCTTATCCGCAATCCCTTTAAACGCCGGAACGATTTCAGCAATCAGCATGCGAACTCCGGCTAAAATGATGTACACACCTGCTGCAAACGTAATAGCTTGAATGAATGAAAACACAATAAAGTTTGATCCGCCGGATAAAGTAGATTCAATGTACTCTTGTCCGGCAAACAGTGCCACAACTAAGAAGAAAATCGTCATCGTCAGTGAAACCGCAACGGACGTATCTCGCAAAAAACCTAAAGATTGAGGGACTTTGATTTGTTCCGTTGTTCTTTCTTTGTTCCCGACTAATTTTCCGACTTTCGCCGATACGAAGTAACCGATTGTTCCAAAGTGTCCGATGGCAAAATCGTCACTTCCCGTAATTTGACGCACGTACGGCTGAAGGATAGCTGGGAATAATACCATACATAAACCTAAAAGTATGGATCCAATCAGCACGAGTGGAACTCCTTGAAGTCCACCAATCGATAATGTGGCTGCAATTAAGCAAGCCATGAACAGCGTGTGATGTCCGGTTAAGAAAATATATTTGAAACGAGTGAACTTTGCTAATAGAATATTAGCAATCATCCCAAACACCATAATTAAAGCGGTGGATGTGCCGAATTTACTTTGAGCAGCCGCGACAATCGCTTCGTTATTTGGAATAACGCCTGCCACGTTAAAAGCTTTATCAAACATATTGCTGAAAATATCAAGCGATCCCGTTAACACGGTTGCTCCCGCTCCGATAATGATAAAGCCCATAACGGTTTTTAACGTACCGGACACAACGTCCGCGGTTTGCTTGCGCTGAAGAAGTAAACCAACAAGCGCAAACAAACCAACGAGAATAGACGGTGTTCCTAAGATGTCTTTCATAATAATGTCTAACATAGTCTGACCCCCTTATTGATCAGGAATTATGAAACGATTGGCTCTAGCTTTGATTTGATTTCTGGAATGCTCATCATATTTTCCAACGTCACGATTTGACGCGTACCGTCGTTTAATTGACCGACAATATCAGCAGCTCCGATGAATACATCGGCCTTTTCCGTTTTTGCTGATGCTAAATCCGTGTGGTCCACCTCTGCTGTTTTCCCCATCTCTGTTAACGCTTTCTTTACGTTCATCTCCATAATAAAGCTGCTTCCTAATCCATTTCCGCATACAACCATGATTTTCATTTACATTTCCTCCTCTGAATATTGGTTAATATAAGTTAAAATATGTTCAACGCTTGAGCTAGCAATGATATCTTCAATATTACTTGGTTCACCTAAAAGCTGCGTTAGCTGAACGAGCGCTTTTAAATGTGACTCATTATCCGTTGCGGCCAGCACAATGATAATTTGAACCGGCTTGTTTCCCCCAAAATCCACTGGCTCATCTAACTTTAATAAGCTCATAGACAGTGAGCGAACTCCGTGTTCAGGACGAGCATGTGGAATCGCAACCCTTGGCGTAATAACGACATAAGGTCCTGTTTCTTCTATAGAAGTAATCATAGCTTCCACGTAGCTTTTTTCAATGGCGCCAATCTTCAAAAGCGGTGCGGCTGCTTCTTCAATACTTTCTTGCCAACTTGAAACGCTTGGCTTCAGCTGAATCGTTTCAGCCGTCAATAATTCCTTAAGCACAGGCTTTTCCACCTCCTCTAATGAATACTTCGTTGTTTTTTGCATGTGCGTCTGCAGCTGCCACTGAAGCGCGCTCTGCAGCTCTTTACGCTGATGAATTGTCGCGTAGCTTTCAATGACCTTCATAACCGCTTCTAAGTCCACATGATTGGAAGTATAGCCGTACAGTTCCTGCATGACGTGCTGCTTTAATTTTTCTTTATCCTCTACGCCTAAAATCGGTGGAACGACAAACAGCAGTGCGTTCGTTCGTAAGTGAACGGTTGAAAAGATAAGATCATAGCTTAATGAATACGTCGACATCTCGCGAACAGACAAAGCGTCCAAAAATAAAAGATCTGGAAAAAGTTCGCGCAGTGTATAAATAAGGATATTACTAATTCCTACGCCGTTTGGACAAACGACGATTGCTCGCTTTCTACCATCTAACGTTGTTCCTTGTCTTCTTAACCACCCGCCAAAATAAACGGTAAAATAAGCAACTTCGCTTTCAGGTATCGGGCAGTCAAGTTCTTTCCTCATCGGCCAAAGCGATTTATTCGTTAAGTGATATAGCTCTGGATACACGTTCTTAATTCGCTCAACCATCGTATGAGCAGGCGTAAGCTGATACTTCATGCGATAATACGCAGGCTTAAAGTGAACAAATAATTGCTGATACAGCTCTTTTTTATCCTGCATTTCAATACAAGACAAGTGCTCAAATTCATCAATAACCGAAAGCAAGCAGGTTTCAATCAGTTCATTTTCTTGAAAAGGAGAAACGTCTTTTGTTCGGTTCATTCCAAGTAAATGAAGCGTTGCATACAGCTTGTCATCCTTGCTCCAAGCCGGTGAGAACACCTGGCTATTTGTTAATGCTTCGACTACCTTGTACTCATTTATTTCAATTAAAGGTTGCCAACTCTCTTGGTATGGCAAGGTGTCACCCTTACAAATTAATTGGTCTAGTGCTAAAAATAAAAACGATAGCTCCTCTAGCCTTTCATCTGTAAAAGACACGCCAAGCTGATGTTCCGCTCCTTCAAGCTCACTTTGAATATGTTCAAGCTGAGCTTGCTTCGTTCCCCAAATGCACGTAACAACCGGCTGACTGCTGCCGTTTTGCAAAAGCTCATGAATGATTTGCTCAAGGAGATAAAGCTTCGACTCATGCTCGCCTTTTATGACATATCCTTTCACTTTTGAATAGTGAATATCTAGACCATAGCTCTTGGCTTTCTTTTTTAATTTTTGAAGGTCCTTCAACACGGTATTTCGCGAAACGCCTACCGCACTTTGAAAATGATAAACGGACAGTTCTTCCTCACTAAGAAGCAGCATTAGGTAGAAAACTTGTTCACGATCACTCTCTGAAAACACGTAGCTTTGCTTTGTCAGTTTTGCCTGTAAATCTTTCACTGGAAGACTAGCAATCAAGTAGTACCCTACTTTTCGATCAAACTGAATAGGTTCATAGCCGTGCGCTTCTAACCAATCATTTGCTTTTTTCATCCCATACTGAACTTGTCTTCTTGTCAGACTGGTCTTTTCTTCAAGTTCTGCCATCGTTAAGCTTTTTACCTGCTGCAAGTTCTGCAACAGCGCTGCGCTTCGTTCATCTAAAACCATGTTGTGTTCCTCCTTATCTCTACAATACGCTATAACCACAGCAAAGAAAACGTTTTCTAAAACCCTTTCTTGTTCTCTCCACTGCACACAAATATACTCTGCCGTTATTGTAACAAACTTTTTGTGTGGGCTTTGCTTCTTTTAATAAGATGTAGTCAAACCTCTAGTTAAAAAGGCAAGTATGGAATATTGTGCACCCTCTTTCCTCTTTCAAAAACAAAGAGCGAAAAGGTGTGAGACCCATACGAGGTTAGCTTAACGCGAGTCCCATGGAAAGCAAACAATCCGGAGTGAAAATCATGACTCGTTGCGTGCGTTCTCCCCTCTTCCACACTCAAACAATACATAGAAGTAATTGTTTTCCCTTCTATTCCAGATAGCCCATGATTGAAACGGAGGATGCGAGACTCCTGCAGGACTAGCGAGTGTTCTGAGATCCCGCAGTTTACGAGGAAGCTCAGGCCGAGCCCTGCGGAAAGCGAGCAAGCCAGAGTGAAAATCATGACCCGTTGCGTGCGTTCTCCCTTACTTCCTGCACACACTTCTTCCAATCTAAGAATCATTAGACCTACTTTACCGGTGGGAATAAAGACCAAAACACCCAGGTTTAATCGTTCTTTATAAGCATAAAAACTTCTATTATCTAGAACTATTGATTCGTTTTTGCTAATTTTTTCAAATTTCTTTTGACTGTTACTGGAATTTTTTTTTAAAATAGTAAATGAAAATACATATTAAAGGAGATGTTTTTCCATGTCAGGAATCATTCGCGTAACGCCTGCTGAACTTCGTGAAATGGCAGCTCGCTACAATAACGAAAGTGGTCAAGTACAAGATCTAGTAGGTCGCCTTGACACTATGAGAAACCAATTACAAGATATGTGGGAAGGTTCTTCTAGCCAAGCATTCATCGCTCAATACGAAGAATTAAAACCATCATTCGTTGAAATGTCAAACCTGCTTAACAAAATCGCTAAGCAACTTGACGACTCTGCGAACGTTCTTGAAGACACAGACAACCAAATCGCTAGCCAAATCCGTGGCTAATAAAAAAATGCTCTATCTTTTGATAGGGCGTTTTTTTTGTTAATGTTTTTCCCTCTTTGCCCATACCCATGAAAATAGGAAACACATTGCAAAATTTCAGTTATTTATAATTATTATAAAAAAATATTGATTTTTATCTGATATATGGTATTATCAAACTATCAACTAAAACTTTACGAGGTGATCTTATGACTGAAAATAACAAAAAATTGACGACTAGCTGGGGTGCTCCTGTTGGTGATAACCAAAACTCGATGACAGCGGGATACCGTGGCCCTACGTTAATTCAAGACGTTCATCTATTAGAAAAACTAGCTCACTTTAATCGCGAACGCGTACCAGAGCGTGTTGTTCATGCCAAAGGTGCTGGTGCACACGGTTATTTCGAAGTAACAAACGACGTTTCAGCTTATACAAAAGCAGACTTCTTATCTGAAGTTGGAAAACGTACACCCATGTTCATTCGCTTCTCAACAGTAGCTGGCGAAAGTGGCTCAGCTGACACGGTTCGTGACCCACGCGGCTTTGCAGTAAAGTTTTATACCGAAGAAGGAAACTACGACTTAGTTGGTAACAACACGCCGGTATTTTTCATCCGTGACGCAATTAAGTTCCCTGATTTTATTCATACCCAAAAAAGAGACCCACAAACGCATTTAAAAAATCCTAATGCAGTTTGGGACTTCTGGTCTTTATCACCTGAGTCTCTTCATCAAGTAACAATCCTTATGTCCGACCGCGGAATCCCTGCAACATTCCGTCACATGCATGGGTTCGGTAGCCATACATTTAAATGGGTAAATAAAGAAGGAGAAGCTGTTTGGGTGAAATATCACTTCAAGACAGAGCAAGGTGTGAAAAACTTGCCAACAGATCTTGCGGCAAAATTGGCTGGTGAAAATCCAGATTATCATACAGAAGATTTATTTAATGCGATTGAAAAAGGCGACTTCCCTGCTTGGAAGCTATATGTACAAATCATGCCTGTTGAAGATGCGGATACATACCGCTTCGATCCGTTCGACGTAACAAAAGTATGGTCTCAAAAAGACTATCCATTAATTGAAGTTGGTCGCATGGTGTTGAATCGCAACCCAGAAAATTATTTTGCAGAAGTTGAACAAGCAGCGTTCTCACCTGGCGCATTCGTTCCTGGTATCGAGGCATCTCCAGATAAAATGCTTCAAGGGCGTCTATTTGCTTATGCAGATGCACATCGTTACCGCGTAGGTGTAAACCATAATCACCTGCCAATCAACCGTCCAAAATCAGACGTTCACCACTATCAGCGTGATGGACAAATGCGCTTTGATGGCAACGGTGGTGGATCAGTTTACTACGAGCCAAACAGCTATGGTGGTCCAACTGAAACGCCTGAGCATAAGCAAACAGCTTTCCCTGTTAGCGGCGTAGCAGAAAATGCACCGTATGACCATAATGACCACTACACGCAAGCTGGTGACTTGTACCGTTTAATGTCAACAGAAGAGCGTGAACGCTTAGTAAACAACATCGTAGAAGCGATGAAGCCCGTTGAAAAAGACGAAATTAAGCTTCGTCAAATCGCTCACTTCTACAAAGCTGACCCAGAATACGGCTTGGGCGTGGCAAGGGGCTTAGGGCTTGAAGTCCCTAACCTAAAAGCGTAAGCGACTGGTAGTTCATGAAAGGCATTAGAGCTTTTAACTTAAAAAAGTAAATAGGAAAATTCAGATTATCTATTCTCAACTATTATTTTCATTTCTCAATTAATCTATTTCTCTACTGCCCACGTCAAATTGGCGTGGGCAGTCATTTTCAGCTTTAGAAAGGATGAAAAAACAATGGCCAAACAGTGCCCTGTATGTATGACTGAAATCAAACAATTAAAACATACGTTATTATGCAGCTGCGGTGTACGATTAAAAAAGAAAAAAAACAGCTTATTCAAACAGGAAAAAAGCTAGCGGTGCGCTAGCTTCTTTAAGGCCTTTACAATAGGAGAATGAAGAGGAGCATACTCTTAACTGTTGAAGTACTAATCATTTACTTGCTATTAGCAATCGCCTTTGTATCCCCAACAAGCGCAACCGATAATAACTAATAGAATGAAAAGGACGATGATTAAAGCGAAGCCGCTTCCGCCGCCGTAACCACCACAACCGTAACCGCAGTTTCCGTAACCGTACATATTGTCTCACCTCCTCTTGTTGATACTCTCATCATATGTACCGATACAAAAAATGCTCCTAAAAAATCCAAAGTAAACTTTTGCTTTTACACGAACATCTTTTAGGTTGATAGGCTTGTGCATATAAGAAAAAGCCCAAACCAGACGGCTTGGACTTCTCAATCTTGCATGTATTTATTGCTTTTTAGACAGCTCTGTTATGTAGTGGAAAAACGCTTCTGAATCAACGTCATACACGACATGAACCCGTCTTCCCCCTACTGTTTCATACGTTCTTCCTTGGCTTGGAACTTTCGTTTCTACCTCGCTGCAAACTGTTTTCATCTTCACAAGATCTGGCTTACCAACGGAAGCGGTTGTTAACACATCCCACAAATAGTACGTGGAATTGGTTTCAAAATGTTCAAGTGGTGGGCACGCAGCGTAGCACTGACCCACGAAATCCACTCCCGTATAGCGGCGAAGGGATGCCCAATAGTTGCGAACTGAAATCGTTAATGGTACTTGATTGGTACTTTCAAGAGCCACCATTTCAATCGTTAAGCCGCTTTTCCACACGCGAGCTACGGCTTCAGGATCCCAAAATGCATTCCACTCCGCCGTTCCGTCGTGCTCAGGCTCTTGAACGTTTCCTACTTCTTGGAATGTTCCGCCCATCCACACTAACTTTTCAATTTTCTCTTCAATATCAGGTGCTTCATCAAGCGCTCTGGAAAGGTCTGTCAGTGGGCCTGTAAATAGGAGCGTTGTTTTTTCTTGTTCTGCGCGCACTTTTTCAATTAAATGACGATGAGCAGGCTGATTGCTGACCGGCGCTTTCATTTGACCTGACTCATTTAAAATCGGAAGCGCGTCAACAAAAAACGTATGCATGCGCCATTCTTTTGGAAATGGATACATTCCTCTTGACGTCGAACGCGCGACTTCAACTCGCTGGTTGCTGAAGCGATCGATGATTTTTCTACTTGCGCTAATACCAGCCTCGAGATAGCCGTCCGCTGGGATAACCGATACACCCGTTAGCTCCACATCATCCATTTGGAGCAGTAAAAATAAAGATACTAAATCATCAATTCCTGCATCATGGTTAAAATATACTTTCTTTTTCATCGCTTTTTCATCCTCCTAGGTACACTAAAAACTGCGAAAAATATGCTAAAGAAGCATATTTTTCGCAGTAAGAAATTTGTGGTTTCTATGTATTGCCCTTAAACCATATCATTAAGGATATACGAAAAATAAAATTTTTTTGTGTGTAATTGTTCGTATTTAAAGTCTATTTTACCTTAAAAATTCACCTAAAACAACCTTTTATAATTAGAATCAAACCTCCACACAATTTCGACCGTTTCGTTTTGCAGTGTATAGCGCTTGATCTGCCTTGCGCACAAATTCATCTAACGTACACGCTGCGTTTCCTAGTTGTATATCAAGAGCAGCAACACCAAAACTTGCCGTTACACGAATTTTCACTCCATCAGCTTCAACGGCTGTGTTCTGAATAGCTTCCCTAAGTTGAGCTGCTAGGCTATGAGCCTCATAAAGAGCAGTTGCTGGAAGGTAAACAATAAACTCTTCCCCTCCGTAGCGTCCAATGATATCGGCTGGTCTTACGTTTTTCTGAACAACTTCACTGATTTTTCTTAACACGGCGTCTCCCATTTCATGCCCGTACGTATCATTGACTGTTTTGAAGTAGTCAATGTCAAACATAATAATTCCGGCTACCCCGCCGCGTTTCATGAGCGATATGAACATTTTTTCTGCTTGTCGAACAAAGAACGTTCTACCTTGACGAGTTGACATACACTACGACTACCATCATAGAGCAAACCGTCAAAAGCTATATTACGTATTATAACCATGCCCGTATTCAAACAAAATTAAACAACCAGTCTCCTGTACAATACAGAAAACGGGTTGTTTAAAAGGTGTTTTGATTCCTGTCTCAAAAACAGGGGTCAGTCCCTAATCGAGAAATAAGGCTTTTTTGTTCACCATAAACAGAGTTCTATTATTGAATATGTAAATTACTTAGGGATGACAGGGACCCAGAGTTCATGTCTTGGTTTATGATTCGGCCCGTAATAACATTCTATACACGGTAAATTTGCAAGTTCGTACTCGGAGGTAGGGACCCACTCGGAATATAATCGTTTCCATGCATCTACTATGTTCGGAAAAACTGCCCATGTACTTGCGGGAAGAATAAGCGTCTCCATATTTGAGGGGGGTTCACCATCGTATCTTACGCCCATGAAATAGGAAAACTCTTCATCTGTGATGGCTGCTTCTTTTCCGCAAACCCCCAGAAGGCTTTCAAGCGTGCATTTTGGGTTTTCCCATGACATATCTACTAGTTCTTGCATAAATCCATCTTTGTTGGCATTGTTCCAAAGCGTAGGGATTGTTTGAAATGCTCTGCTTGTTTTTACTGGCTTGCTTTTTCCAACAATTCTTAATTCAAAATCAAGGTTTTCAATTCTGTAGTCCATCTCGGTATCTCCTTTAATAGAAATTTGAAAGGAAATTCTCGGAAAAGCTTTTAACTGTACCCCTTTTTTACGAGCAGTGGAAGGGGTTACTCCATGCATTTTTTGAAAAGCACGTGAGAAAGTATCAGAAGAAACATAACCATATTTAATTGCCACATCGATGATCCGAATATCACTTTTTTGAATTTCAAATGCTGCAAGTGTTAACCGTCTACGTCTAATATATTCTGATAGCGATACACCTGAGACTGAAGAGAACATTCTCGAAAAATGAAACTCAGAACAATTAGCTGCTTTTGCAATCTCTTTGTAGTCTATTTCTTCATCCAGGCTATTTTCAATGTAGTTTAACGCATTGTTCATTCTTTCTAGCCAATCCATAAGTTTACTCCCTTTCAATATTTACTCAAACTTCGCACCTAAATAATTAGATTCGATAGTTGGCTCTATTAGGTTCTTCATGATTTCAATAAAAACCTTGACAAAGTTTTTTAAGATACAAAAAACACCTCATTCTTTGGTATAGTGGATTTGTCGAGAATACACTACCAAACAGAAGAGGTGCTTCCATTATGATAGAGCATAATGACCAAAACAATCAACTGCAAAAAGAATTAAAATCGGTATTTCGTGAATTAGAAATCGTAAAGCACCTTCGTAAAGCTGGCATTACGAAGAAGTTTGGCTTTACAACTTCCTATTTGTTTCAGCTTGTTTTTTGTTTAATCTTTCATCATAAGAGCTGGTTCACCCTTTTAAATTCAAAGAAGGGAGACCGTTACCCTGCCAAAGATTCTGTTTATCGTTTCTTGAATCATTCCAAGTTTGCATGGCGTCGCTTTTTAACGTATTTAAGTGTGCACGCCATTCAAAAGGTGGAGCAGCTGACGGATACAAAACGTCCAAAGGTATTCATCATAGACGATTCTATGTTCGACCGTAACCGCAGTAAAAAGGTGGAGCTTCTTGCGCGTTGTATGGATCATTCCTCCTTAACAAAACGCTTTTATAAAGGATTTCGCATGCTTACATTGGGTTGGTCCGATGGCTTTACATTTATGCCACTAGACTTCACATTACTAAGTTCAAAAAAGGCGCAAATCAACGGAATTTCTGAGAATATTGATAAGCGTTCTTCTGGCTATAAACGTCGTGTCGAAGCATTAGAATCTGCTCCAACCGTCATCCCAGGTATGCTTGAACGAGCATTACAAGCAGGTGTATCGGCTGACTATGTGTTACTGGATACGTGGTTTACGCAACAACCTCTTATCCAATCAATCGTTGAACTCGGTCTTGACGTCATTGGCATGGTAAAGGCAACGAACCAACGCTATTTGGTGAACAATAAAAAGCTATCTCTGAAGGAACTATATAAGGTTGCCGCACCTGTTTCTGGCAAGAAAGGCATCATGCGATCGATTCAAACAACCATGGCAAATGGCGTTCAAGTAAAAGTCGTATTTATTCAAAACCGCAATAAAAAGAGCGAATGGCTTGCGATTCTCAGCACGGATTGTACGCTTTCTGAACAAGAAATCGTCCGTATTTATGGTATGCGCTGGGATATTAAGGTCTTTTTCAAGACGACTAAATCCCTCTTACGCCTTCAAAAAGAATTTCAAGGCATGTCATATGATTTACTTATTAGCCACACAACGATTGTGTTTTCGAGATACATCGTTTTGTCCTGGCAGAATCGTTGCCATAACGATCAACGAACACTAGGTGGCATTTTTTATGAGCTATGTGATGAAGTGAACGAACTGGATTGGGCTGTCGCATTACAGCAATTAATCGAGCTTCTTGAAGATGCCTTAAAAAAGACGAATAAAACGATTCAAAAAATAATCAAAAGTCAACTACAGCAATGGATTGACGGTCTGCCTAACTATATCAAGGCTTATTTGTCGATTTCAGTCTGCGAAGTTTGAGTAACTTAATACCAAGCTTAAAAGCAAAAAAGAATATACAGGACTTGGTTCGGAATTCGAGCTAGATTTTCATATTGAGAATGCTGCATTAAAGTTTATGGGATCTAATAATTTTTCACCTTCAGGATTACTTCTCACAGGTGTCAATAATGATCCTAAAAAACCTCTCACTCGCTTGTCTGATGGACGAAAAGCATTAAGCATTTTGTCCGAAGAAGATATTATTTTATTAAAACAACCTCTCTATCGAATTAAAGTTCCTTATCGTTGGAGGATTGAGACTCCGGTGGAATTACAAGAGACAAGTCCATCGCCAATTATAACGGGAACTGCTGATTTACCTGAGGTTACAGCAGCATTTTATCCTGATATGGTAGCCCCTACTACAGAATCAGCAGCCAAGGCATTGGAGAACTTCAGAAATGCAATTCGTAATGTTTCTTTTGGGATTGATGTTGTTCCTGGTCGTCTCGTATACATTAATAATCGATTTACATTCCATTCAAGGGATGCCTTTAAACCCACATTAGATGAGTTAGGTAACCCTGTTCGCTGGCTGCAACGTATTTTTATAGCGCCTGATCTATGGAATCATCGTACCCTAGAACCTGTTAAAGAGAGAGTTTTTAAATTGGCTTTAAACTAATGAATGTAGTGTTAATAACGCCGTAGGTTGACCTTTGGTCATTCTACGGCGTTAACATTTAGTTTCTCTAATTTCACATCATATCTTGAGCTTTATTTTGCATTGTGAATTTATTAGCCTTTTCCATAATATTAAGCCATATCCCCCCTATTGATATAAATAATATTAATAAAGAGAAAGGAATTTTGTATCCGTTTGGAATGTCAACACTAAACTGGACAAAAATTATAAGGGCTGTTGTTTAAATTCAGCAGGCGTTAAATAGGCCAATGTTCCGTGAATTCGAATGTTATTGAACCAATGCACATAATCGTTAAGTTCAAGAGCTAGTTGTTCAAGGGAAGAGAAATGAGCTCCGTTAGCGAACTCTGTCTTAAATACCTTAAATGTCGCTTCAGCTACAGCGTTGTCATAAGGGCATCCTTTCATACTCAGTGATCGTTTGATACCAAACGTATCAAGTGCCGTTGAAATAAGCTTGTTATCAAACTCTTTCCCACGGTCTGTATGAAACATTTTGACATCATTCAAATTCGCTTGGATGCTTGCAATGGCTTGATACACAAGCTCTGCTGTCTTATTCACACCAGCACTATGACCAATGATTTCTCGATTAAAGAGGTCGACAAATAGGCATACATAATGCCACTTTTTTCCGACACGGACGTATGTTAAATCGCTGACTATGACAGCTAACGGTGCTTCTTGTGTAAATTGGCGTTGTAATTCGTTCTTAACAGGAGTTTCATTACAAGTTGATCGATGTGGTTTAAATTGTGCCACAGTGTAGTTTGAAACAAGACCCATTTCGTTCATTAATCGACCAATTCGGCGACGTGAAACTTGCTTGGCTTTAGGTAATTTTGCTAATACTTTTTTGATCTTTCGTGTGCCATAATTATTACGGCTTTCTTTGAAAATACGCATAATTTCTCTAGAAAGCTCTTTATCTTCAGCTTTCTTCGCGCATTCGTTCCTTTCATCGGCATGATAATAATAAGTACTTTTTGGAATATTGAGGACGTCACACATTGCTGATACTGAATATTTGTGAGAATTGTTACGAATCACATTTATTTTCGTCCCATGATCAGCGCTGCTTGCTTTAAAATATCGTTCTCCATCAGTAAACGTTGGTTTTCTTTACGTAATCGAGCAAGTTCATTTTCTTCTTCTGTTCGATTATCTTTCGCAGCGAATGAACCAGATTCAAGATAGTTTTTAATCCAACGATCTAAAGCAGATGGTGTAATATCATATTCTCTGGCAATATCTGCGCGAGATTTGCCATTTTCATAAAGCTTCACTAATTGCAGTTTAAATTCGGGTGTAAAAGTTCGACGTTGACGTGTCATAGTAGCACGCTCCTTAAGTTAATAGTCTAAGTTTACATCCCCTTATTTTATCTGTCCAACTTAGTGTAGCCTATCCAGTTAAAATAATCAACTAATAAACCAAATAATGATGGTGCAAGCACAATAAAGAATTGGTTTAAAGTTAAGCCAAAACTAACAGTTAACCCAATAAAGTCTTTATCTGCTTTTTCAGACATTAACACGATAAATAAGCTATACCATCCAACGCCTAAAAAGCCTAAAGTAAAACAAAGTATATAAATTACCCATAATGGTAGATAATTCAAGATATAAACAAAAATAATTAAAGTAAAAACGGTGAGTAGTATTGTAAATTGTAGAGGCTTACTTCTATCTCCATTAAACAGATTATCACTGATCCATGCCAATAAAATTCTCCCAAGGGCACCACCAATTAAAGCAAAACTTAAAAAAATCCCAGATATACTTAATGAAATATTTAATGTACTGCTTAAATAACTCATTAAATGAGCTAATATTATTAGTTGTAAAGAAATCATACTTATTCCAATAAAGAAGACTGGATAAAGGTTAGACTTTCTTTTTATCTTATTAATTTTTTCAAAAAAGCTGTAACTCTGCTGTCTTTGCTTATTCATTCCGTGGTCTTTATAGAAGAGTAAAAAGACTAGCCCTCCTATAATAGCTACAACAGCTTGTGTTAATTTAGCTGCAGATAACCCATAATTATAAAAGAAAAAAGGTAAAGTCGTTGAGGCTAAAGCACCGCCAAGTGGTATTCCAGTTTGGCGAATTCCCATTGCAAGGCCTCTATTTTTGTTTTTAGGAAACCAATGAATGATTGCACTACTTCCTCCTGGCTGTGCGGTTCCGTACCATATTCCAACAAAGAGAAGTACAATCAATAGATATACATATTCGTTAATAGGTATTAATATTAACATGCTAAAACCTAAAAAAATTGATCCTATCCCTACAATCCATCTCTCTCCATGTTTATCCATTATATTCCCGAATATCAACATAGAGAATATAGGACCAACATTTACAGCTGACACAATTAATCCTGTTTGGAATTGTGATAAATTATATACTTCGCGACAAAATGTTGCTAAAGGACCTATTCCATAGTTCACAAATGTTGCACAAGTTTGCGCAAACGTAGCTATCATGAGTATAACCCATCTATAGCCCTCTTTTTCAGAGTTTGATTTAACTTTTAACACCTAATACACCTCTTTCTCTAGAATATGTAAATTTTATACTATCATCTCAAAGACAATCATAAATTTGAACGCCTTTTTTAATTTAGAGCGTAATTTAATAGCCAAATAGCTATTAAGATCTTTTCTTTCTATACCTTTTATGAAGACTGCTTTTAACACGATACCAACAGCAATACTAAGCACATTATGCGAAAGATCTGCAAGCTTTTTAAAAGATGATAAGCTTACTCTTCTTTCCTTAGAACATATCTTTTACACATTATGAAGTTGCGGTTAATCCTGAGTAGTTTAAAAAATAGATTTTTTATGTAGTTCATATATCATATTTACATATACCTTACGTCCCTTAAATATTAAAGAGTCAGTTTACTCTTAACGGGGTAACATCCGGCTCGTTTTTTGTCGAAATTTGCTTAGGGTGGTTTTTTTCCGATTTGCTGGTGGTACCCCATACCCATCAAGCTAACGCAATGGATTTTCCCCAAAACGAAAAAAACGTTATTCTTTTTAGTAAACTACTCGAAAAGGATGGCGTTTTTTTATGGATGTTCAGTTTTCCGAAGAATTACACCTATTTGCACAAGAATTACAACGCTCTTTGTCTCCCATTGCCTTACAAGAAATCGCTAAGAAAGTGGGATTTGTGAAACGATCGAGTAAGTATCAAGCAAATGAACTGATGGCTCTTTGCGTGTGGCTTAGCCAGGAAGTCGCTCGCACATCGCTTGCACAACTGTGTAGTCGACTAGAAGCTTCAACAGGTGTCCTGATGAGTCAGGAAGGATTGAATCAACGGTTTAATCCAGCAGCCGTCCAGTTTCTTCGTGAGGTGTTTGCTTTACTTCTCACACAGAAACTTTGTGCAACACAATCGCTATCGTCAACGCTCTTCTTGATTTTTAACCGTATTCGGATTTTAGATGCCACAGTGTTTCAGCTACCCGATGCCTTCGTAAGTGATTATCAAGGGTCTGGAGGAAGCAGTAATACGGCAGGTGTAAAGATTCAGCTTGAATATGACTTATTGAGTGGGCAATTTTTACACGTACAGCTAGGACCGGGAAAAGATAATGATAAAACGTATGGCACAACTTGTCTTGAAAGTGTGAAAGCAGGCGATTTCTGTTTACGTGATTTAGGTTATTTTGATTTACGAGATTTACAAACGATTCATGAATTAGGCGCCTTTTATCTCTCTCGATTAAAGCTAAATACCCGTATTTATGTAAAAAACCCTGAACCAGAATACTTCAAAAACGGCACACTGAAAAAGCAGAGCGAATATATTCAGCTTAATATGGCACACATCTTGAACGAACTGGAACCGGGTGAGACCATTGAACTTTCAGAAGCTTATGTTGGTCAAATTCAAAAATTACCGACACGTGTCATCATTCACCGACTAACGAACGAACAAACTAAAACCCGTTTAAACAACCAAGCTGTACGTGAGAAAAAGAAAGGCATTGTCATGAAGGATAAAAGTAAACAGCTGATGGGAATGAACGTTTATATTACGAACACACCACCAAAAGAAGTACCGACAAACGATGTGCATTCATTGTATTCGTTACGTTGGCAGATTGAAATTTTATTTAAAACATGGAAGTCCTTCTTCGAAATAGATGAATGTAAAACCATCAAAAAGGAACGGCTAGAGTGCCATTTATATGGGCAACTCATCGGGATTCTTCTCTGTTCTTCCACCATGTTTCAAATGCGGCAGATCCTGTTGAAAAAGAGAAAACAAGAGCTGAGTGAATACAAATCAATTTATATGATTAAGGACTATTTTCCGTTACTATTTCCAGCAATGGCAGGTGATCTGACTGAACTCGTAACGATTCTCCAACGACTGTATCACCTGTTGAAAAAGAATGGGCGTAAGTGTCATCGGTATCAGAAAAAAACCGTTTTTGACATTCTTGGTATTGTGTATGAGACAGCAGTAAAACAACAACAAGTTGCCTAACGAAAAAATGATAGTTTCATAGGCTTCTTTGTCATGCCGATTTTTCTGATACTCACCGATGTTAGGACAAGGATCATTACATTTTTAATCGTTTCTGTCGTTAGCTTGATGGGTATGTGGTGGTACCCCATACCCATCAAGCTAACGCAATGGATTTTCCCCAAAACGAAAAAAACGTTATTCTTTTTAGTAAACTACTCGAAAAGGATGGCGTTTTTTTATGGATGTTCAGTTTTCCGAAGAATTACACCTATTTGCACAAGAATTACAACGCTCTTTGTCTCCCATTGCCTTACAAGAAATCGCTAAGAAAGTGGGATTTGTGAAACGATCGAGTAAGTATCAAGCAAATGAACTGATGGCTCTTTGCGTGTGGCTTAGCCAGGAAGTCGCTCGCACATCGCTTGCACAACTGTGTAGTCGACTAGAAGCTTCAACAGGTGTCCTGATGAGTCAGGAAGGATTGAATCAACGGTTTAATCCAGCAGCCGTCCAGTTTCTTCGTGAGGTGTTTGCTTTACTTCTCACACAGAAACTTTGTGCAACACAATCGCTATCGTCAACGCTCTTCTTGATTTTTAACCGTATTCGGATTTTAGATGCCACAGTGTTTCAGCTACCCGATGCCTTCGTAAGTGATTATCAAGGGTCTGGAGGAAGCAGTAATACGGCAGGTGTAAAGATTCAGCTTGAATATGACTTATTGAGTGGGCAATTTTTACACGTACAGCTAGGACCGGGAAAAGATAATGATAAAACGTATGGCACAACTTGTCTTGAAAGTGTGAAAGCAGGCGATTTCTGTTTACGTGATTTAGGTTATTTTGATTTACGAGATTTACAAACGATTCATGAATTAGGCGCCTTTTATCTCTCTCGATTAAAGCTAAATACCCGTATTTATGTAAAAAACCCTGAACCAGAATACTTCAAAAACGGCACACTGAAAAAGCAGAGCGAATATATTCAGCTTAATATGGCACACATCTTGAACGAACTGGAACCGGGTGAGACCATTGAACTTTCAGAAGCTTATGTTGGTCAAATTCAAAAATTACCGACACGTGTCATCATTCACCGACTAACGAACGAACAAACTAAAACCCGTTTAAACAACCAAGCTGTACGTGAGAAAAAGAAAGGCATTGTCATGAAGGATAAAAGTAAACAGCTGATGGGAATGAACGTTTATATTACGAACACACCACCAAAAGAAGTACCGACAAACGATGTGCATTCATTGTATTCGTTACGTTGGCAGATTGAAATTTTATTTAAAACATGGAAGTCCTTCTTCGAAATAGATGAATGTAAAACCATCAAAAAGGAACGGCTAGAGTGCCATTTATATGGGCAACTCATCGGGATTCTTCTCTGTTCTTCCACCATGTTTCAAATGCGGCAGATCCTGTTGAAAAAGAGAAAACAAGAGCTGAGTGAATACAAATCAATTTATATGATTAAGGACTATTTTCCGTTACTATTTCCAGCAATGGCAGGTGATCTGACTGAACTCGTAACGATTCTCCAACGACTGTATCACCTGTTGAAAAAGAATGGGCGTAAGTGTCATCGGTATCAGAAAAAAACCGTTTTTGACATTCTTGGTATTGTGTATGAGACAGCAGTAAAACAACAACAAGTTGCCTAACGAAAAAATGATGGTTTCATAGGCTTCTTTGTCATGCCGATTTTTCTGATACTCACCGATGTTAGGACAAGGATCATTACATTTTTAATCGTTTCTGTCGTTAGCTTGATGGGTATGTGGTGGTACCCCATACCCATCAAGCTAACGCAATGGATTTTCCCCAAAACGAAAAAAACGTTATTCTTTTTAGTAAACTACTCGAAAAGGATGGCGTTTTTTTATGGATGTTCAGTTTTCCGAAGAATTACACCTATTTGCACAAGAATTACAACGCTCTTTGTCTCCCATTGCCTTACAAGAAATCGCTAAGAAAGTGGGATTTGTGAAACGATCGAGTAAGTATCAAGCAAATGAACTGATGGCTCTTTGCGTGTGGCTTAGCCAGGAAGTCGCTCGCACATCGCTTGCACAACTGTGTAGTCGACTAGAAGCTTCAACAGGTGTCCTGATGAGTCAGGAAGGATTGAATCAACGGTTTAATCCAGCAGCCGTCCAGTTTCTTCGTGAGGTGTTTGCTTTACTTCTCACACAGAAACTTTGTGCAACACAATCGCTATCGTCAACGCTCTTCTTGATTTTTAACCGTATTCGGATTTTAGATGCCACAGTGTTTCAGCTACCCGATGCCTTCGTAAGTGATTATCAAGGGTCTGGAGGAAGCAGTAATACGGCAGGTGTAAAGATTCAGCTTGAATATGACTTATTGAGTGGGCAATTTTTACACGTACAGCTAGGACCGGGAAAAGATAATGATAAAACGTATGGCACAACTTGTCTTGAAAGTGTGAAAGCAGGCGATTTCTGTTTACGTGATTTAGGTTATTTTGATTTACGAGATTTACAAACGATTCATGAATTAGGCGCCTTTTATCTCTCTCGATTAAAGCTAAATACCCGTATTTATGTAAAAAACCCTGAACCAGAATACTTCAAAAACGGCACACTGAAAAAGCAGAGCGAATATATTCAGCTTAATATGGCACACATCTTGAACGAACTGGAACCGGGTGAGACCATTGAACTTTCAGAAGCTTATGTTGGTCAAATTCAAAAATTACCGACACGTGTCATCATTCACCGACTAACGAACGAACAAACTAAAACCCGTTTAAACAACCAAGCTGTACGTGAGAAAAAGAAAGGCATTGTCATGAAGGATAAAAGTAAACAGCTGATGGGAATGAACGTTTATATTACGAACACACCACCAAAAGAAGTACCGACAAACGATGTGCATTCATTGTATTCGTTACGTTGGCAGATTGAAATTTTATTTAAAACATGGAAGTCCTTCTTCGAAATAGATGAATGTAAAACCATCAAAAAGGAACGGCTAGAGTGCCATTTATATGGGCAACTCATCGGGATTCTTCTCTGTTCTTCCACCATGTTTCAAATGCGGCAGATCCTGTTGAAAAAGAGAAAACAAGAGCTGAGTGAATACAAATCAATTTATATGATTAAGGACTATTTTCCGTTACTATTTCCAGCAATGGCAGGTGATCTGACTGAACTCGTAACGATTCTCCAACGACTGTATCACCTGTTGAAAAAGAATGGGCGTAAGTGTCATCGGTATCAGAAAAAAACCGTTTTTGACATTCTTGGTATTGTGTATGAGACAGCAGTAAAACAACAACAAGTTGCCTAACGAAAAAATGATGGTTTCATAGGCTTCTTTGTCATGCCGATTTTTCTGATACTCACCGATGTTAGGACAAGGATCATTACATTTTTAATCGTTTCTGTCGTTAGCTTGATGGGTATGTGGTGGTACCCCATACCCATCAAGCTAACGCAATGGATTTTCCCCAAAACGAAAAAAACGTTATTCTTTTTAGTAAACTACTCGAAAAGGATGGCGTTTTTTTATGGATGTTCAGTTTTCCGAAGAATTACACCTATTTGCACAAGAATTACAACGCTCTTTGTCTCCCATTGCCTTACAAGAAATCGCTAAGAAAGTGGGATTTGTGAAACGATCGAGTAAGTATCAAGCAAATGAACTGATGGCTCTTTGCGTGTGGCTTAGCCAGGAAGTCGCTCGCACATCGCTTGCACAACTGTGTAGTCGACTAGAAGCTTCAACAGGTGTCCTGATGAGTCAGGAAGGATTGAATCAACGGTTTAATCCAGCAGCCGTCCAGTTTCTTCGTGAGGTGTTTGCTTTACTTCTCACACAGAAACTTTGTGCAACACAATCGCTATCGTCAACGCTCTTCTTGATTTTTAACCGTATTCGGATTTTAGATGCCACAGTGTTTCAGCTACCCGATGCCTTCGTAAGTGATTATCAAGGGTCTGGAGGAAGCAGTAATACGGCAGGTGTAAAGATTCAGCTTGAATATGACTTATTGAGTGGGCAATTTTTACACGTACAGCTAGGACCGGGAAAAGATAATGATAAAACGTATGGCACAACTTGTCTTGAAAGTGTGAAAGCAGGCGATTTCTGTTTACGTGATTTAGGTTATTTTGATTTACGAGATTTACAAACGATTCATGAATTAGGCGCCTTTTATCTCTCTCGATTAAAGCTAAATACCCGTATTTATGTAAAAAACCCTGAACCAGAATACTTCAAAAACGGCACACTGAAAAAGCAGAGCGAATATATTCAGCTTAATATGGCACACATCTTGAACGAACTGGAACCGGGTGAGACCATTGAACTTTCAGAAGCTTATGTTGGTCAAATTCAAAAATTACCGACACGTGTCATCATTCACCGACTAACGAACGAACAAACTAAAACCCGTTTAAACAACCAAGCTGTACGTGAGAAAAAGAAAGGCATTGTCATGAAGGATAAAAGTAAACAGCTGATGGGAATGAACGTTTATATTACGAACACACCACCAAAAGAAGTACCGACAAACGATGTGCATTCATTGTATTCGTTACGTTGGCAGATTGAAATTTTATTTAAAACATGGAAGTCCTTCTTCGAAATAGATGAATGTAAAACCATCAAAAAGGAACGGCTAGAGTGCCATTTATATGGGCAACTCATCGGGATTCTTCTCTGTTCTTCCACCATGTTTCAAATGCGGCAGATCCTGTTGAAAAAGAGAAAACAAGAGCTGAGTGAATACAAATCAATTTATATGATTAAGGACTATTTTCCGTTACTATTTCCAGCAATGGCAGGTGATCTGACTGAACTCGTAACGATTCTCCAACGACTGTATCACCTGTTGAAAAAGAATGGGCGTAAGTGTCATCGGTATCAGAAAAAAACCGTTTTTGACATTCTTGGTATTGTGTATGAGACAGCAGTAAAACAACAACAAGTTGCCTAACGAAAAAATGATGGTTTCATAGGCTTCTTTGTCATGCCGATTTTTCTGATACTCACCGATGTTAGGACAAGGATCATTACATTTTTAATCGTTTCTGTCGTTAGCTTGATGGGTATGTGGTGGTACCCCATACCCATCAAGCTAACGCAATGGATTTTCCCCAAAACGAAAAAAACGTTATTCTTTTTAGTAAACTACTCGAAAAGGATGGCGTTTTTTTATGGATGTTCAGTTTTCCGAAGAATTACACCTATTTGCACAAGAATTACAACGCTCTTTGTCTCCCATTGCCTTACAAGAAATCGCTAAGAAAGTGGGATTTGTGAAACGATCGAGTAAGTATCAAGCAAATGAACTGATGGCTCTTTGCGTGTGGCTTAGCCAGGAAGTCGCTCGCACATCGCTTGCACAACTGTGTAGTCGACTAGAAGCTTCAACAGGTGTCCTGATGAGTCAGGAAGGATTGAATCAACGGTTTAATCCAGCAGCCGTCCAGTTTCTTCGTGAGGTGTTTGCTTTACTTCTCACACAGAAACTTTGTGCAACACAATCGCTATCGTCAACGCTCTTCTTGATTTTTAACCGTATTCGGATTTTAGATGCCACAGTGTTTCAGCTACCCGATGCCTTCGTAAGTGATTATCAAGGGTCTGGAGGAAGCAGTAATACGGCAGGTGTAAAGATTCAGCTTGAATATGACTTATTGAGTGGGCAATTTTTACACGTACAGCTAGGACCGGGAAAAGATAATGATAAAACGTATGGCACAACTTGTCTTGAAAGTGTGAAAGCAGGCGATTTCTGTTTACGTGATTTAGGTTATTTTGATTTACGAGATTTACAAACGATTCATGAATTAGGCGCCTTTTATCTCTCTCGATTAAAGCTAAATACCCGTATTTATGTAAAAAACCCTGAACCAGAATACTTCAAAAACGGCACACTGAAAAAGCAGAGCGAATATATTCAGCTTAATATGGCACACATCTTGAACGAACTGGAACCGGGTGAGACCATTGAACTTTCAGAAGCTTATGTTGGTCAAATTCAAAAATTACCGACACGTGTCATCATTCACCGACTAACGAACGAACAAACTAAAACCCGTTTAAACAACCAAGCTGTACGTGAGAAAAAGAAAGGCATTGTCATGAAGGATAAAAGTAAACAGCTGATGGGAATGAACGTTTATATTACGAACACACCACCAAAAGAAGTACCGACAAACGATGTGCATTCATTGTATTCGTTACGTTGGCAGATTGAAATTTTATTTAAAACATGGAAGTCCTTCTTCGAAATAGATGAATGTAAAACCATCAAAAAGGAACGGCTAGAGTGCCATTTATATGGGCAACTCATCGGGATTCTTCTCTGTTCTTCCACCATGTTTCAAATGCGGCAGATCCTGTTGAAAAAGAGAAAACAAGAGCTGAGTGAATACAAATCAATTTATATGATTAAGGACTATTTTCCGTTACTATTTCCAGCAATGGCAGGTGATCTGACTGAACTCGTAACGATTCTCCAACGACTGTATCACCTGTTGAAAAAGAATGGGCGTAAGTGTCATCGGTATCAGAAAAAAACCGTTTTTGACATTCTTGGTATTGTGTATGAGACAGCAGTAAAACAACAACAAGTTGCCTAACGAAAAAATGATGGTTTCATAGGCTTCTTTGTCATGCCGATTTTTCTGATACTCACCGATGTTAGGACAAGGATCATTACATTTTTAATCGTTTCTGTCGTTAGCTTGATGGGTATGTGGTGGTACCCCTAAATAGAAGATAATAAAAAGCTGGATAAATCTTTTTCCCAACGTAGTTAAAGCACATTAATACGATGAATGCTGGGATAAATGGCAGAGGAAGATACTCTACGCTTAGCCAAAACTTAACTTCTTCAATCGATGTACTCATCATTTCAAACATGTATCCAAAAGCAAAAACAGATGACAGAAAGGTTAATATGACATAGTGCTTAACCCGAGGACTGTCTCGAATTTTAAACGCACCGTATAAACTTAAAGCTAAACTAAGGACACCCGAACTTCCAACAATCACTACATATTTGAGTAGTTCACTATGCATGAGCCACGACTCCATTTTCATTAAGGTTAGCGTACGCTACATTATTATATAGCAGCGCGTTTCTCTTAGACTATATATTTTCGTTCATCTAGCCTATTTATCCTCCATAAAACCCAATTACTTCACATTTAATAAGTATATATTCATATAAATCCGATAATTTTTTCAATTTTTTAAAGATAAACAACACCTTTCGACATCTTTTTCATTTTGTTTAGCATATACTTTTAATACTACTAAAAATAATTCTCTTCAGAAAAAGGCAAATCTTTCGAAAGAAAGCGACGCAAAGCTACAGATCTAAGGTGCAACGGCACTATGATGGCTGAGCTCCCTGGGATGGGTCGAGGGGGATATTAAAGTAATGACAAATCAAATAACAGTAAAAGCAGAAGAAGATGTACAAGAATGGATTTCACTCATGCAGCACGCAAAAGATCTCGGTCTCACCATTGAAGAAATACAGCATTTTTTACTTCAGAACGAAACTACATAAACAGTCCTCAAGCTGAAATAAGGCACCGTAAACCTTCAGGTATAGACTACCTGAAGGTTTTTTCGTGCTTGCTTTTCTTGTATACTAGTAATAGGTAAAAACTAGAAAGGATTGTGAAGAAACATTGAATATAGCATCGTTTATCATAATCGCTGCCCTAGTCGTCTACATTTTTACACTACATTCAAAAATACGGGCGCTTGAAAAGCAGATTAAAACAACACCGCTTACGGAAAACCAACAAGAAGCGCTCGCAATAAAAGTCTCAGCCATGCTTGAAAAAGGGTATACAAATGTAGAAGTTATAAAAGCCGTTCGACAAGATACAGGGTGGGGCTTACTTCAAGCAAAACAGTACGTTGATACGTTCAAAAGATGACCAAAATCGAGTTCTTTGGTCATCTTTTTTGCGATTTGATAACGTTTTTCGTCAAATACAGACAGATAACCTTAATTAATGGTACAATGGCGATAAAACAGTGAATTTAACATCATTATGTCAACGGCGATAAAGATGATGATTATTTAAACAATCACTTACCTTTTTTGAACAATCGAATGAGAGAAAGTAGGCTGAACATATGATTGATTTTGATACAGGATCTCCACTAGTGAAAATTAAAGTAGTTGGTGTGGGAGGCGGTGGAAACAATACCGTTAACCGCATGATTGAACACGGCGTGCAAGGCGTTGAATTTATGGCTGTAAACACCGACGCTCAGGCTCTTAATCTATCAAAAGCAGAAAAACGCATGCAAATTGGTGCTGCCTTAACGCGTGGACTGGGTGCGGGTGCAAACCCCGAAGTCGGACGCGCTGCTGCTGAAGAGAGCAAAGAGGAAATTCAAGACGCCCTTCAAGGTGCGGACAT
The DNA here is from genome assembly GCF_038050335.1 of Priestia sp. FSL W8-0001. Taxonomy (NCBI): domain Bacteria; kingdom Bacillati; phylum Bacillota; class Bacilli; order Caryophanales; family Bacillaceae; genus Priestia; species Priestia sp. FSL W8-0001. The sequence goes on along the minus strand of NZ_JBBPAL010000001.1, from coordinate 1,039,358 downwards.
GGTGTTTGTAACAGCAGGGATGGGCGGCGGAACAGGGACAGGTGCTGCACCTGTTGTTGCGGAGATGGCTCGTGAGCTCGGTGCGCTAACAATTGGTGTCGTAACAAAGCCGTTTCGTTTTGAAGGAACAAAACGTACTCGTCAAGCAACAGGCGGTGTTGACGAAATGATGAACGCAGTTGATACGCTAATTGTCATTCCAAATGACCGCTTATTAGAAATTGGTGATAAGCGCACGACAATGCTGGATGCTTTCCGCGAAGCTGATAACGTACTGCGTCAAGGGATTCAAGGGATTTCCGACTTGATTTCTATCCCAGGCTTCATTAACCTTGATTTTGCTGATGTAAAAACCATTATGTCAGACCAAGGCTACGCGCTGATGGGAATTGGGATTGCAAGCGGTCCTGAACGCGCTGCTGAAGCGGCGAAAAAAGCAATTTCTAGTCCACTGTTAGATCGTTCAATTGACGGTGCACAAGGAATTCTAATGAATATTACAAGCGGCTCTAACCTCAGTTTATTTGAAGTACAGGAAGCTGCAGATATCGTAACGTCTGCTTCTGACCAAGAATTGAACATGATTTTCGGTTCTGTTATTAATGAAGATCTTCAAGATAAAGTAATGGTAACCGTTATCGCAACTGGCTTTTCAGAAAGCTAACAAAAAAACACTTGGATGATCCAAGTGTTTTTATTTATACAACAGGTTCCAAATATTTCGCCTTTAAATAGATAATAGCCTGCTCAATACACACGGGCTTGCTAAAAATATAGCCTTGAATAAACGGACAGTCATTCTCCTCTAAGAACGAAAGCTGCGCACGCGTTTCCACACCTTCAGCAATCACCTTCATATTCAGCCCCCGTGCTAAGTAAAGAAGGCTCTTTGTAATGGTTTGATGTTTTTCGTTTTCAACAACGGACTGAATAAACGTTTTATCGATTTTCAACACGTCAAAATCAAGCTTTTGCAAGTGAGACAGCGAACTAAACCCTGTTCCAAAATCATCTAAAGCGAACGTCACGCCCTGCTTTTTTAAAACGGTCATCATCTTTTTTACTTGCTCTTCATGATGAATGATGGAGTTTTCCGTAATCTCAAGTTCAATAAGCGATGGATCGATGTCATAGCGTTCTAAAAGCTCCATGACAAATTCAACAAAGTTAGGTTTTAATAAGCGTTTTGACGATAAATTAACCGACACAGGAACGACTGTTAATCCTAACTGCTTCCACTCTTGCAGCTGTTGACATACTCTCTCTAGTACCCAATCTCCAATTTTCACAATTAAATTAGACTCTTCTGCTAGAGGAATAAATTCTCCTGGTGATACAAATCCCCATTCAGGATGATCCCAGCGAATTAACGCTTCAAAGCTATCAAGCTCTCTCGTTTGCGTATTGATCTTCGGCTGATAATGAAGAAAAAACTCATTTTGTTCAATGGCATTTCGCAGCCCTTTTTCTAAATGAAAACTTTTGTACGTTCGGCTATCCATATGAGGTGAATAAAGCTGCCAGTCATTTTTTCCAAGCTCTTTTGCTCGATATAAAGCAAGACTTGCATTTTTCAACAGCGTTTTTGCGTCTTTTCCGTCATGCGGATAAATTGTAATCCCCATGCTGGTGGTTGTGTGAAGATGAAATTCATCAATTTCAACTTCTCTTTCTACTTGTTCAAAAAGCGATTTGGCAATTTGCGTACATTCTTCTAAACGGTCTAATGACTCAAAAAATATCGCAAATTCATCGCCGCCCACTCGTGATAAAGACCCTTTACCTTGTACCGTTTTCTCCAGACGATGCGCTAACTTTTGCAGCATGAGATCACCGATATCATGACCTAAAGTATCGTTTAAATATTTAAAACGGTCAAGGCCGAGATAAAAAACAGCAATGAACGAATGATTCTTTTTAACGCGTGCAATTGCATTAGTTAAATCTCGTTCAAACTTACGGCGGTTTGGCAAATTCGTTAGATAATCGTAATTTGCTAGATATTCAATTTCATCCGTATAGCGCTTTTGCTCCGTAACGTCTTCTACAATTCCGTCGAGACGAATGACGTTTCCTGAATCATCTAAAACTGGAATCACTTGATCTTTTAGCCATTTAGTAATTCCTTTCTTTGTCACGATGCGATAATAGTGACAAATTGGCTCACCGCCCATCAGCTTTACTTGTTCTGCCTCTACTTTTTCAAGGTCATCTGGATGAACACACTCTTTCCACAATGAGCGACTTTGAATAAATTTCATTGCCGCTTCCTCATAGATATTTGCCACTCCGTCGGAACAAAACGTCACTTTGTTTGTGCGAACATCCGCTGACCATATCCCAACATCTAAGCTGTTATAAACCATGGAAAACTGACGCTCAACTTGCTTAAGCTGCTTTTTTATTTGATGTATTTCAGTTACATCAAATACGACGCCAAGAAGCTGCACAACTTGATTTTTCTCATCTATAACAGGATCTGCTTGTTCAAATACGATGCGTGAATGACCGCTGGGCTGAACTAAACGATATTTAATACTGTAGCTATCTCCCTTTTCAATGGCACGCTTTATAGTTTGATTCACTCGCTGCCGATCACCAGGGTGCACAAACGTCAGCACTTCATCGTATGAAGGAATAAAATCTGATGTTTCTTCCATACCAAAAATGACGTACATCTGTCGGGACCAGTACGATTCATTTTCCAATACGTCATAATACCAACTTCCAATATTCGCTAGCTTTTGCTCCATATTCAATTGGGTTTGAAGCGTCATTACATTCAGCTGTTCTTCCGACTTCTTTTTACAGATGGCATACACTGCCTGTAGCTGTCCCTCAATAAGAATAGGAACATAGCTCAGCATCACTCTAGTACTCTTTCCAAACTTTGTTTTTAGAATGGTAGTAAACCGAACGACTTCACCTTTCAGCGCTTCTGTAAAATACTTTTGATGATCTAACCCGTACTCTACAAGTTGAAAAAAAGAGAATTGATCTTGTACTTCAGTACATACAAAAGCCGAAGCCTGCTTGTTATAAAAAAGCAAATCACCTTTTTCATCGAGCAAAAAAATAGCGTGTGAACTGGCTTCTATGAGTGCTGTATTAAAAGTATGAACACCCATCGCATCTTGTGTAGTAGATGCGATGTGATTAAAAAATGAGTCATGCATCTGGTTCTCTTTTCTCCTCGCTCTATCAGTCTTATCTTTAATTGTAAAGGTTCAGTTTGATTTTGCAAGCCTATCCTTACAAAACTGTCATTATTTTCTTAAGGATAATATTTTCATTGAGCTCTGGAAAAGAATAACCGTTTAACGTGTTTTTTGTTTATAGATAAAAATTGACGTTAGCCACGATAAAAGATAGAGAAGTAAAGCAGGTAAAAAAACAAGCATATAAAGGTTTGAGACCTCTAAAGACATGATTGTGCGTGCCGTGTTAATTACCCGCTCCTGCAGGTTATGCACAAAGGTATTAGCAATGATCATATAGATAACGAACAGCCCAATAAAAGCTATTCCTAAATACTTACTGTGAAAAATATACGAAACCGGAAAGGCAATGGAAACAAAAGTTAAAACAACGCTGAGACTAAACACTAATTGCGCCCACTGCATCCCTTCGCTGTGAATAATCCAGTTTGAAGCAGCGATAACAAAAAGCGTAATGACTGCAAACAGGAGCGCACCGAGGTATTTAGCGGTTACAAGCTCTTTGCGTGTATATGGAAGTGAATTTAGTAAAAGGTGCACAGCCGATTTCTCATCTTCTGAAAAAGCATTCATGATGAGTGCGATGCTAAAGATAATACCTATCCAAGTAGTCGACGTATCAAGCAGCAAGTATATAAACAAAATCGGTAGTAGAATGAAAAATACATTTCTTTGCAATAAAAAGTCTTTACGAATAAGCTGTAGCATGTTCACGCTCCCCCTTTTTTGTATAGAACATAATGTCCTCAAGCGTCGGCTTTTCAATGAGCACCTCTGCACCAAAGATATCGTGTACTCGGTCCTTTTTATTGGTCAGCGCTTCAAACCCATGATTAGATGTTTGAATGGCTAGAAATTCTTTTTTCGTGTCACGATCTAGTAAATCAACTGTCCCTTTTACGAGGGCATATTCTTCAAAGATTTGATGGTGCTCTTTTGTAAACATATGCTGTCCGTTATGGATAAGGGTAATGTAGTCTGCGATTTTATCTAAGTCTGTGGTGATATGCGTCGAGAAGAAGATCGTTTTCTCATGATTGAGCATGAGCTCCTGTAGAATCTCTAATAGCTCTCTTCGAAAAATGGGATCTAAGCCAGATGTTGGCTCATCCATCACAATTAAATCCGCGTGATGAGACAATGCCATCGTTAACGAAGCCTTCATCAGCATCCCTTTTGAAAACGTTTTGATTTTTTTACGTAAAGGGAGTTCAAATCGTTCAACATACTGTGTAAACAACGTATCATCCCAGTTTCTGTACATCGGCTTAATAATACGTTGAAGGTCTCGTAGCGTAATGTTTTCGTAGTACATATTTTCATCACATACAAATCCAATCCGTTGCTTGATCTCTTTCTCGTGCTGAGTGTAGTTTAAGCCAAATACAGAGACGCTCCCGCTATCAGGCTGTAAAAGATTCATAATTATTTTAATAACCGTTGATTTCCCTACTCCGTTTCCACCGATTAATCCCGTCACAAAACCTTTTTTTACTGACAGAGATACATCCTTTAGTTGAAATCCGCTAAACGACTTGGTCACATTGTTCAGTTCAATCACGCTACTCATTACCTTTCCTCCTCATACAAAATGATTAAAAGCTCCTGGAGCTCCTGCAAGCTAACTCCAATTTCTTTGCTGTTTTGAATGGCTGCTACTAATTGTTCTTCGATGACTCTTCGCTTTCGCTCACGAATCATCTCGTGATTTTGTTCTGAAATGAATGAACCTTTCCCTACAATTGAAAAGATAAACCCGTCTTTTTCAAGCTCTTCATAAGCTCGTTTGGTTGTAATGACGCTAATACCTAAATCCTTAGCAAGCTGACGCATCGAAGGTAACGAAGCTCCTGGTTTTAATTCATCCGCTAAGACCTGCTTTTGAATTTGATGGTAAATCTGTTCATATATAGGCTCTTTTGATTGATTTGAAATCACAATATGCATATTCATACCTCTTTTAAATAATGTATATATACTTTATATACATTATATACACATTGTGTTCCTTATTTCAATATTTCCCATAGAAAAAAGCGGTAAGTTTTTCACTTACCGCTTTCTGCCTTCTTATTTATGAATCCAAACTGCTCCAGCTGAATTATCATTTGCTTCGCCAATCACATCGATTTTCAAACCGTATTTTGGAAGAATGCGGCCGGCATCTTTAATGCGATCATCGATATAAGAACGACGGTCGTTAAAGCTTGTCACCCCTTTTGCTTCTTTGGAAGAAATTGTTCCCCATGTTGAATGCGTATATGTCCATGGAAGCGTTGAATCAAATGAGAACGCAGCGTCTGCGATTTGATAACGAGTTGAGTTTGCCGTTGTGCTAATTCCGTTTCCGTTAAAGTATAGAACTTTTTTCGGATGTGAATCAACAACGCCTAAGAAACCTTCACCAGGGTGCTCTCCAACCCAGTTATCTAAGTAGCTATCGTCAGCGTACCATAACAGCATTCCCGTATTGTACTTCGCTCCGCGTGCAAATTGCAGCGCCTTGTCACTTCCAGCGTAGTTTCTCCACTCAACGTAGTAGTAGTTATCCTTGTACATTAAGCCGTCCGTTTGCTCAAATCCATCTAGCGTAAACGTTGGTTGACCTTCAGCATCATCTGTAAATACAACGTTACCATCCACTACAAGCGATGCGTTATCCAGCCCAAACCCTTCAAGTGCTAATCCGCCGTCCGTTACGTATTCAAACTGAAGCTTGATTTTCTTGCCTTTAAACTGACTTAAATCATAGCTTACATCTACCCATTTTCCATTTGTTGTTTCGGCAGAGTTATCAGCATTATTTGCTTTATCACCAATTGTATCTAAAAGAACTTTAGAGCCATCTGGGAGAATAGCATTTACATATAGGTAATCATATTCTGCTTCCACTTCATAGTTTGCTTTAAAGTTAAATGAAGCTTTTGTTGCACTTGTTAAATCTACCTCTTTTGTCGTCATTGCTGTGCGCAGGTCGTCACCTTTTTGACTGTAATAAAACTTCTTACCGAAGTCTGTTTTCATCCCTTGCACGGCTTTTTGAGGAAGGTTAATCTTCACAATGCCTGGGTTTTTAGATTTCGTTACGCTTTGGTCAATGATGCTTACAGCGCCCGTCTTTTTAATATCTTTTAAATCCATTTCTTTAATGTTTGCCCAGTTTCCTCCCATTACCTTTTGGAAGAACTCTTTGTTTTGTGGTGAAAAGCTTGTTGGCTCTGTTCCAGCAATTTCTCCAGCCCAGCTTCCGCCACTCATAATAGACCAAACACCAACCGGCTCACCTTGACCTGTATATTGCGTATCATACTCATCTGGAAGACCTAAGTCATGACCGTATTCATGAGCGAAAACCCCAACAGCTCCGTCTTCCGGCTGAATTGTGTAATCATATGCGGACACATCAGAACCAGGTACTTTATAAGGCTGTCCTAACGTCCAGCGGTGTGACCAAATTGCATCATCGCCTAACTTACCTCCACCTGCTTCTTGACCTGTACCAGCGTGGATAATCATTAAGTGATCCACTAATCCGTCCGGCTCGTTTAAGTTGCCGTCACCATCTAAATCATATTGATCAAATTGATCAAATTCTTTTAAATCAATACCGCTTTTAACAGCTTCTTGAAGTGCTTCTTTTACAAGGTCACGAGGGCCTTTGGGTCCGCGATTGTCATTTCCACCGTTTGGATTATCAGCACCGTAATCTGCCGCGTTACCTTTAACGGTTAACCATTCAGAAACCGTACCATCCATTGTATAGCTTCCACCTGATTGCTCTTCGTAATATTGTTTAAATGTTTTAACTTTTTTACCGTTAAACAGCTTGAATTCTTTATCTCCAAACATTAACTTTTCATAATGCTTCCGATTAAAATCATCAGCATACATATAACCAGGCTCTTGAACCACGTTATTATGTTTAAAGTCTGCATATTCAACTAACAGTACAAGCACTTTATCTGTACGAACATTTCCATTGTATTTTGCTTCTTTAGCTGGCTTAACTTTCACGCCATTTCCGCTTCCTTTTGTTACAGCGTTCATGTTAACGTTCTTTGCTTCCTTTACTTTCTTTTCATTTTTAGCACGGGCTTGTTTTGCTTTTACATCAATTTTATTTGGCTTTTGCCCTTTCACACTTTCTTTATGGCTGTCTTTCTTCTCTATGTATGCATTAACAGCCTTCTTTACCTCTTGAGGTGTTGCCTTTTTTGAAATGACCCCTTGCTGCTGCAAAGCTTTCCCTAATCGTTCTTCTGGAACAATATTCATATCCAGCGGTGGACTTTCAAGCTGATCAGCTGTTTTCGCTGATGCACTCGTCGCATTAAACAGAGGAAGTCCTCCACCGATTGCAACGGTTGTTGCTAGCAACGAGGTTCCTAGTACTTTTTTCCATGTAACCAAAGATAATACCCCCTTCTAAATTATCGCACTATTAGCAAAATTTATTTTAATCTGAAGTTTCTTGTCGGTCAATAGGTTTTGCTTTTGTAATAAAGCATTACATACCGCTAAAATCCTACATACTCCTCTATTTAGATCGTCTTACAACTCGACATTATAGGCTAAAAAGAGGATAAAAAATGTAAAAAAACTGTAAATATATAACTATAAGAATAATATGTAATCTTATATACCTATCGGCTGTTTTGTTATGGGTATATATTATTATTTTCAAAATTTTCGTATTTCGTAGTGTTCTATAAAGAAGAAGCTAAGACACAGCTAAATGATTCCTTTTCAAAGACGAAGCATGACTTTTCTACAATAACAAGTTCGTTCCATTACGCTGCAGACACTAGGTCTCTAAAATTGATTTCAAATCAACAAAAAATCCGAACTATAAAAGAGTCGTTAACTCTTAATAGTTCGGATAGATCATTAACTGAAATACTTATGTCCCAACCTCTTTTTGGTTTATTGGTATCGAGTTGGTTGACTCGGTACGGTTTCCGGCTGAGGAGCTGGATATTTTTCAAGTTCAGGATTTGCCTTAGTTGCAACTTCTTCACCAGCTTGCTTTACTTTATCACCAATGTCTTGCAGGTCTTCTTGTACACCTTGCGCAGACTCTACTAGTTGAGAAGACTCTTCTTTAATTGACTGTACGGGACCATTTAGTTCATTGTTCACTTTCTCATATAAACTTTTAAGATCTGACGTTACTTCTTTAATAACACCTGAAGCTACTTTAATACGATGTTGCCAATCATCTTTTACTTCAGATGGGTTCTCTCGTAGGCGCGTGACAAAACCTGTTGTCGAATTCTTAGCACACTGTGCACTGTTTATGACCTTTGTTCGCGTGCGTTTATCAACAAGCGCTACCACCCCTCCAACCGCTGCTCCTACCGCAATGCCTGTTAAAAGCTTATTTCCCTTTTGAGAAGGATCTTGTCCTTGGACCGCTTGTGTTTCATGAGTCGTTGCCTGCTTCATCTTATCCACTCTCCCTTTGTGATTAAAATAGTTGTTAGTGTAGATATTCCCCTTTTCTTTCCTCCTAAACTGTGAAAAAACGCCCAACTTTTGTTAGGCGCTTTTCACTACTCTTTCTCTGGCCAAATTTTTGCTCCTGGCTCAAGTAACCATTCGTGATCTCTTTCCATAATGCGCGCATTCCACGGATTATCATCAAGGTGACGAATCATCCAGCAAAAGTACATAGCATACCCTGGAGCCGTCGCTTGAGGATGATCTAGCTCTCCCGGGATGGTGATAAAGCTGTTGTGCACAACGCGATGAGCATCTTCTCCAACCATTGCACAGCCAAATCCTTGAGGCTTATTAAAGCGATAGTAATATACTTCAGGCTGGTCGTGATGATGCGGAGGATAGCTGGACCATCTGCCTGGATAGGAAATCACTTCACCAATGACCATGTTCGAATAAGGGGCGTTCTCGTAATCAAAAATAGTTCGGATCACGCGCTGAGCTGTTCCGTCCCATACACCTTCTCCTGCTACTTCACTTTGGCAATCCGAAGGCATATAAAGTTTAGAAGGAAAATTGCGATCATTGTCTGTTTTTTGAACAAGGACTTCGCTTTTTCCAAGCGATGTAATCTTTACTTCATTATTGCTAGCAACGTGAAGACACCATGGATCTTCTTCAAACACGCTTTCACGCTCTATCTCCTGGACGTTGCCATCCCACTCGATGCGAACTTTTCCTTCTAATAAAAGTACTGCCGTTTCTTTTTCGGAATCTCGCAATACTTGCTCCGCACCCTCTCTTAAACTATAAATCCCAATATCAAGCATCATATCTTCGTGCTTGCTTGCCATATTCGTTAATTCATTGTACCCTTCTTTTAATTGTCCAAGCTTTTCAAACATTTCTTTCAGCTCCTTACGTTACCTACTTTATAGTCCACTTTTTTCTCTAATAAATTGACGTGCTTTTAGCGCGTATTCAAACGGATTAGCAACAGCAGGGTCCTGTTCGGCTTCTACTACAAACCATCCGGTATAATCAGAATCAGCAAGCTGTTCAAAGATTGGTTCAAAGTTGATGCTACCGTCTCCTGGCACGGTAAATACTCCTTGCCGAACCGCTTGTAAAAAGCTCCATTTCTTCGCTTTCACAGCTTCGACTACGTCCCGTCGCACATCTTTCAAATGCACATGCTTAATGCGCGGTAAATACTTCTTTAAAATATACAAAGGATCTTCACCTGAAAACACTAGATGTCCCGTATCAAACAAAAGGTGAACCAACTCTGGATCGGTCATCTCCATCAGTCGATCAATCTCAGACGTCGTTTGAACACCCGTTCCCATATGATGGTGATACACGATATGCATATCCTTTTCTTTGGCAAGCATCCCTAAGTGATTTAGGCCTAGAGCAAGTCGCTGCCACTCATCTTCTGTAAACTGCGGCTTTTCATCAAAAAGCGGAGTATCCATAAGCCCTTGAATGCTGCGTCCTTGCTCTGACACAACAATCACGCTTGCACCCATCGCGTGTAAAAAGTCGCGGTGATTAATAAAAGCACTCACCGTTTCCTCCAGTGGCTTTGTCGTTAAATATGTGCTAAACCAAGCGCTTGCAATCTCTAATCTGCGATGAGACAGCGCTTTTTTTAAAACCTTCACATCACGTGGATACTTATTGCCAACTTCGCTTCCTTTAAAACCAGCAAGCGCCATCTCGCTAATACACTGTTCAAACGTATTTTCTCCACCAAGCTCCGGCATATCATCGTTCGTCCATGCAATTGGCGCGATGCCAAGCTTAATTACACCTTCTTTAAACATAGCCCCTTCTCCCCTTCAAGCTCTTATTCAATCGTATTAATACAATCTTGCTTTTGTTAGATGCGCTTTTTTCTCTTCAAACGCTTCTTGCGTTTTTCCATTTTCAGATACTTCAGCAACCCCAACATGCCACCATGAGTCGTATCCACTTGTCATGGTCTTCGGCAGCACCTTAATATCAATGAGCGTAGACACATCTTGTTTCTTCGCATCTTCAAGCGCAAATCTAAGCTCTTCTAAAGTCTGTGCTTCGTACGTTTTCACTCCGTATCCAGCTGCGCTTTGTGCAAAGTTAATTCGGAGAATCTCACCATCTAACTTGTTAGACTGTTCGTTTCTGTAGCGAAACTCCGTACCAAAGCTACCCATTCCGTTGCCCATCTGCAAGTTATTAATACAGCCAAACCCTGAATTGTCAAACAATAAAACGTTAATTTTCTTTTTCTCCTGCAAGCTTGTCACTAGCTCTGAATGAAGCATTTGATAGCTTCCGTCTCCAACCATCGCGTATACTTCTTTATCTGGCTCAGCTAACTTAGCGCCAAATGCTCCGGCGATTTCATAACCCATGCATGAATAGCCGTACTCCATGTGATACGTATTGGGCGTGCGAGACGTCCACATCCGCTGAAGATCACCCGGCAAGCTTCCTGCTGCGCCTACGATAATCGCATCTTCATCAAGTAGATGGTTCACTTGACCAATGACGCTTGTTTGCGTTAATGATGTTCCAAGCGCTTCTTTATACTCAGAAAGTACATCATCAAGCTGTCCGCTTACTTCTGGTACAAATGCTTCCTCTTCGTAACGCACGTGATGCAAGCGTTCAAGCTCTGCTTGCCACTTCCGTTTAGCCTCAGCAATCTCCGTTCCGTAACCTGATTGATATCCGCTCTGTGTCAATTCAGCTGTTAGTGTTCGAAGCGCTTCTTTTGCATCAGCCACCACCTTTACGGCATCCAATTTATTGGCATGAAATTCAGAAATATTTAAGGTTAAAAACTCAACGGCTGGGTGCTGAAACAATTCTTTTGACCCCGTCGTAAAATCGGTGAACCTCGTCCCAATTCCAATGACTAGGTCTGCTTCACGAGCAATTGAGTTCGCAGCGAGATTACCGGTTACACCTACTCCGCCTAGGTTATAAAAGAAATCGCTTTCAACAGCACTTTTACCAGCTTGTGTTTCACCAAAAGGAATATGGAATGCTTCTGAAAAAGCTTTTAATTGAGCTGCTGCTTCCGAATAGCGAACACCGCCGCCGCAAATAATAATGGGCTTTTTCTTGCTTTGAATAAGCCGAACGGCATCTCTCACACTCTCTCGCGTAGGCAAACGTCTTTCCATTCGATGCACGCGCTTTTTAAAGAAGTAGCTAGGAAAATCAAAGGCTTCTCCTTGTACATCTTGCGGCAGCGAAATTGTCACCGCTCCCGTATCAGCAGGATTGGTCAATACGCGCATAGCATTGATCATTGCCGTCATGAGCTGTTCCGGTCGATTAACGCGGTCCCAATACTTACTCACCGCTCGAAAGGCATCGTTTGTTGAAATGGATAAGTCATGAGTTTGTTCAATTTGTTGAAGAACAGGATCAGGCTGACGAGTAGCAAACACATCACCTGGAAGCAATAAAATAGGAATGTTATTAGCTGAAGCAGTAGCGGCTGTTGTTACCATATTGGCAGAACCAGGTCCTACTGAAGAAGTGCACGCCATGATTTGTTTTCTGTGCTTTTGTTTTGCAAATGCCATCGCAGCATTTGCCATACCTTGTTCGTTTCTTCCTTGATAGACCTCCAATTCTCCTGCATCTTGTTCAAGAGCTTGTCCAAGCCCCACCACGTTACCATGGCCGAAGATTGTAAAGATTCCTTTGATAAACTTTGTTTCGTTTCCATCAACTTCTACGTACTGGTGATTTAAAAACTTTACAAGCGCTTGTGCCGTTGTCATTCTTTCCGTTGTCATTTCTTTTTCCCCTTTCATAAAAAAGGGAAGTCTTCAGAACAAGCTGCTCCTACTACTTCCCTCTCCTTTTTTGTTTACAACTTACCAGCGAGCTGTTACCATTTTCTTTCTTGTATAGAACTCTACACCGTCTGTTCCATTCGCATGCAAATCACCATAGAATGAGTCCTTCCATCCTGAAAATGGGAAGAATGCCATTGGAGCTGGAACACCTACGTTTACCCCTAACATACCCGATTCAATTTTTTCACGAAACTCACGAACGCTTGAACCGCTGTCTGTATAGATGCACGCACCGTTTGCAAAGCGTGAGGCATTCGCAATATCAATGGCTTCGCCAAGGTCATTAACTCGAATAATAGATAGCACCGGAGCAAAGATTTCATCTTGCCAAATTTTCATTTCTTGCGTAACGTTATCAAAAATGGTGGGGCCAACGAAATATCCGTTTCCTTGAACCTCAGCATCACTACGGCCATCACGAACAAGCTTAGCACCTTGCTCAACGCCTAATTCAATATAGCCAAGCGTGCGTTCTTTATGCCCTTCACGAATAACTGGACCTAAGAAAACATTTTCTTCAAGACCATTTCCAATCACAATACGATTTGCTTCTTCTACCAATCGAGTGATAAGTTCATCCGCTACGTCTTCTTGCACCGTAACAACAGATGCAGCCATACAGCGCTCACCAGCAGAGCCAAATGCAGCCCCTACAATTTGCTTTGTCGCTACGTCTAAATCAGCATCGTTTAACACGATTGAGTGATTTTTTGCACCGGCTAAAGCCTGAACTCTTTTTAGATTTTCCGTTCCTTTTTTATACACGTATTCCGCTACTGGCTGTGAACCAACAAACGAAATTGCTTTCACGTGCTTATGTTCCAATAGTCCATTTACGACATCATGAGCACCGTTTACGATATTTAGCACGCCTTTTGGCAAACCAGCTTCTTCAAATAACTCTACTAAGCGCGCTGCTAACAGCGGTGTACGCTCAGATGGCTTCAACACAAACGTATTTCCACAAGCGATGGCTAATGGGAACATCCAGCATGGCACCATCATCGGGAAGTTAAACGGCGTAATTCCACCAATGACGCCGATTGGATAGCGGTACATCCCCGATTCAATTCCCGTTGCGATATCAGGCAGCTGTTTGCCCATCATAAGCGTCGGTGCACCTGCAGCGAACTCAACGCACTCAATTCCACGCTGAACTTCACCGTATGCTTCGTTATAAGACTTACCGTTTTCAAGCGTTACAAGCTTTGCTAGCTCATCCCAATGGTCAACAAGAAGCTGCTGGTACTTAAACAAAATGCGCGCACGCTTTGGAACAGCTACTTGTGACCAAGTTTGAAACGCTTCATTTGCGGTTTCTACTGCGTGATCGACATCTTCTTTTGTCGATAATGGAACATTAGCAATCACTTCGCCTGTTGCAGGATTGTAAACAGGCTCCGTTTTCGAAGTAGAAGCTTCTACCCATTGTCCACCAATATAATTTTTAACGTCTTTGACGGCTGTTTGTGTCATCGTGAAATCTCCCCTTTGTTATTAATAAGTTTCCTGTAAAATTTCTTCTGCTGAGCTCATAAACTCTTTAATTTCGGCAACGGTTGGCATCGCATCAGAACAGCTATGACGTGAGATAACAATCGAGGCTGATGCACTTCCAAACCTCATGGCTTCTTTTACACTCATCCCGGTCATCACGCCGTAAATAAAAGCTGATGCATATGAATCGCCAGCACCAAAAGTTTTCAGTACCTTTGTTTTAAAAATGCCGCCGCGATAGGAGTTGCCATCTTTCGTATAGGCGATTGATCCTTCACCACCGTGCTTGATAATCACGATTTTGGCATTATAAGAAAACCATCTATTTGCCGTTACCTCATCACTAGAAGCTTCTAAGTTTAATAGCTTTTCCATCATGTCAAATTCTTCACGCGTACCGATAATCACATCGCATTTCTCTGCGGCCAAATTATAGTAAGTTGACGTTTCTTCTTCTGAAGCCCACGTATACGGACGATAATCGATATCAAAAAACACTACTACTTCATGTTTTCGTGCATATTCTAACGCTAAAAAAACAGCTTCACGAGATGGACTTTGTGCGAGTGCTGTACCAGAAATTAAAAGTGCTTTTGATTGCTTGATATAGCCTTCTGATACGTTGTGGACATCAAGCTTTAAATCTGCAACATTGTCACGATACATCAATATGCTACAATCCGTCGGGCTTTTAATTTCTGTAAAAGCTAATCCTGTTACCGCACCTGTGCGATCAATTGCAACATGATCCGTATCGATATTGGTTTCTGTGAGATAAGATGTAATAAAACGCCCCATTTGATCATCGGAAACTTTACCGATGAATCCTGTGTTCAAACCAAGGCGAGATACACCAATTGCAATGTTCGCTGGAGAGCCTCCAACGTATTTCGTAAACGTCTTTGTTTCTTCCATCGGACGCTGCGTTTCATTGGCATTTAAATCGATACACAATCGTCCTAGGGCAATAAAATCAAGGGGACGGTCTTGCTTAAATTGTAGTTTGTTCATTATCTATCCTCCTGCTTTTTATCAATCGAGTTAAGCGCTTACTCATTTTGCATGATAAAACGTAATTCATCCATTAGTTACGTATGATTCTTCTAGACGTACAGGTCTTCCTGATAACAGTGATTCTTTTGCTGCTTTCGCAATTCGTTCTGCTTGAAACCCATCATTTCCGCTGCAAGTTACAGGTTGGTCTGTTAAGCACGCTGTCGCGAATTCTTTTACTTCTTCAACATAAGCTTGCGTATAGCGCTCTAAGAAGAAGTATAATGGTTTTTCTTTTACCACATGTTCACTTGTTGATACCTGAACCGTTGTTGGAATGCAGTTATCAGCTGTCGCTACACCTTTATTTCCAAAAACTTCGAGGCGTTGATCATAGCCGTATACCGCTTGTCGGCTGTTATCAATGACACCAAGCGCTCCGTTTTCAAACTTTAGCGTTACAATCGCCGTGTCAATGTCTCCTGCTTCTCCGATTGCCGGATCCACTAGTACCGTTCCCTGAGCTGAAACCTCAACGACTTCGCTATCCATTATGTAGCGAGCCATATCAAAATCATGAATCATCATATCCATAAATAAGCCGCCAGATGCTCTCACATAATCGATGCTTGGAGGCTGTGGATCACGAGACGTTATCTTTAAGACGTGAGGCTGACCAATTTCGTTCGTTTGTACAAGTTCTCGTACCTTTTTAAAGTTTGGATCAAAGCGGCGATTAAACCCTACTTGAAGCTTCACTCCAGCTGCTTCTACCGCTTTTAACGCATCATGTGTTTCTTCAACAGAGAAGCTGACCGGCTTTTCACAAAAAATATGTTTTTTAGCTTGAGCAGCTTCTTTAATAATAGCTGCGTGCGTATTGGTTGGTGAACAAATAAACACTGCATCAATTTCACCATCATTTAAGAGGTCGCTATAGTTTGTTGTTAACACATCAATTTCGTTTGTTGTAGCCCAGTCATGCAGATGATCTACCACCACGTCTGAAACCGCTTTAATTTTAATTTGTGGAATTAACTTTAGATTGTCAACATGAAGCTTTCCAATTCTTCCTGCTCCTATTACCCCAACCGTTAAAACATTACTCATTGTTTTAAATCCTCCCATCCATACTGTTGATTCTAGTACGCATTGCTTAATTTGCAATTAAGTTAAGCGCTTTCTTAATTTCTATTATACACACATTCTATAAAACCTCAATATTTTTTTAATTTTTACATAATTTATTTTAAAGAAAAATTGAATTCTCTTTATCTAACCTTATTATATAGACATTTATTCTTCCTTCGCCAACAATAAACAGGGTTTTAAAGAGTCTAAAAATCCCATAAATTTAATTGACTTTTCAGAAATGTAACCGTATACTTCTATTATGAATGAAGTTAAGCGCTTTCCTTTTAAAAACTTTGAAAGTGGTGGATGGGACAAATGAATATGCTTGGAACGAAGAACTCATGGATCGACAAGATTGGCATTCCTTCTAATCTATTTTGGGGGTACATAGGTATCGTTGTATTTATGATTGGGGATGGCCTTGAGCACGGTTGGCTATCACCTTACCTAGTAGAACGTGGTTTATCAATGGAACAAGCTGGTTTTTTATTCTCGCTTTACGGTATTACCGTTGCCATTAGCGCATGGTTTTCTGGTGTTCTTGTTCAAATGTGGGGGCCGAGAAAGACAATGGTTATTGGCGTTGTTTCATTTATTATCGGTTCTATTGTTTTTATTGGCATAGCTATTCCAAGCTTGAATTATCCTTTAATTCTCTTATCTTATGGACTTCGCGGATTAGGCTATCCACTTTTTGCTTATTCATTTTTAGTTTGGGTTTCTTACAATACCCCTCAGCAATCATTAGCTAGAGCTGTTGGCTGGTTTTGGTTTGTCTTTGAGCTTGGTCTTAGCGTTATCGGCGCTTTATACTCCAGCGTAATGGTAAGCCGAATTGGGGAAATTGCGACGCTATGGACTGCTTTAGTGTTCGTAGCAATTGGTGCTATTTTATCTATCGTCATTAACAAGGATCGATTTAACGGCAAAATTGTAAGCGATAACAAATCTAAAGAGTTGCTAAAAGGTTTAACTATCATGGCTGAGAAGCCGAAAGTAGCCATCGGTGGCGTAGTAAAAATTATTAATTCCGCTGCAAAATTTGGCTTCGTAGTCTTTTTACCAACTTATATGGTTGGCTTTAACTTTACCATTACAGAATGGCTCCAAATATGGGGCACCTTATTTTTTGTGAACATTGTGTTTAACCTCATCTTTGGTGTTGTTGGCGATAAATTCGGCTGGGTTAACACCGTGACGTGGTTCGGCGGTGTTGGATGCGGACTAGCTACGTTGGCGCTTTACTATACGCCCCAGATTTTTGGCCATAATTACTGGGCACTGATGCTAGTTGCTTGCTTCTATGGAGCTACTTTAGCTGGGTACGTGCCGTTAACTGCTCTTGTCCCATCTCTTGCTCCTGATAATAAAGGAGCTGCAATGTCCGTTTTAAATCTTGGATCTGGTCTTGCAGCATTTGTTGGTCCAGCTATTGTCGCACTATTTATCGGTCCTGTCGGTGTCGGTGGCTTAATGTGGATCTTTGCTATCCTTTATTTTGTAGGCGCTTTCTTAACGAGATTTTTAGCGTTACCTGAGCAAACCACGAGTTATCAATCCACAGACCAACAGCAAAAACTGTCTGTTTAACTGAATAAAATATGCAGAGAACGCCTCACACGATGTGAGGCGTCTTATTGTTACTTTGTACTAGAGTAAGCTTTAACGTGAACCAGCTCACCCGTTTCAAATGATTCTTTACAAGCATATCCTAATAGTGAAGCCTGCACGCCATCTTTAGCAGTGATAGCTGGCTTGCTACCAGTTTGAATACAATGAATAAATTCTTCAACCTCTGACAAATATGCCTGTGCGAATCGTTCATTAAAATTAGATACGCACTCTTTCAGAGCACCCGCGTCGTTGAAAATGGTTACTGCATTCTTTTCAGGAACAGTACCAATTCGCAGACTTCCTTTTGTACCGATAATCTCTGTTTCAATATGATATCCGTGACGGCTATTTCTCCCTGCTGCAAAAAGACCCATCGTACCATTTGAAAACTTTACAAGAGCAGCTCCTGTTTCTGCATCATTTAACTCCGTGAATGCTGGGACTGAATAGGCTCCACCGATTGCCCACACTTGCTCCGCTTCAGCTCCAAGATACCATCTGGCAAGGTCAAAATCATGCACAGCCATATCTAAGAATATGCCCCCGCTATAGTTTTTTGAGCAAACTTTAAAAATGATTCCAAACCTTCCGTAGGATCAAATCCGTAGCAACGAACCATCACAGGTTCACCTATTGCACCTTGTTCAATTTGCTTTTTGGCATATGCATATGAATCATCATACCTTCTCATGAACCCAAGCATAAATACTTTGTCTTGGTGGCGATTAATAATTGTCTCAATCTTTTCCACCTCTTCTAGGTAAAGGCCTAATGGCTTTTCACTAAATACGTGATATCCCGCTTCTAATGCTTGCTGAATTTGATCACAGTGGAAGTTAGAAGGTGAAGCAATAAAAATGGCATCAAGCTCACTGTTCTGTAGCATTTCTTCATAGGATGTATACGTATATGGAATGTTCCACTTATCACTTAGTTCGGCTAACTGTTCCTTATTTAAACCACAAATTGCTTTTAATTCACAGTTTGGAATGCGAAAAGCTAAATTCTCAGCATGCTGAATTCCAAGCCTGCCTAACCCTACAATTCCTACCTTTACTTTGTTCACAGAACCTCTCCCCTTTTACTCCAGTATGTTTTTAACAGACCCCCGCTCGACAAGCTCAGGAGTTAGCATAACCCTTTGTTTAATCGACTCACTTCCGTTAATTGTCTTTAAGAGCTGCGCAAACGTATATTCAGCCATTTGCGTAATCGGTTGCTCAATGGTTGTTAATCCCGGATCAGCCATTTCAGCATAGATCGTATTGTCAAATCCAATAACTGATAAATCACCAGGAATAGCTAACCCCTGTTTTCGAGCCTCATTCATAACTGCTACGGCAATTAAGTCCGTACAGGCAAAGACAGCAGTAGGTTTTTTAGGACCTGATAAGAGTTCACGCGCCGCTCTTTTGGCATCTTCAATAACTGAACGACAGCTAATTACATCACCGTCTTTTAAAAAAACCTGCTCTTCGTTTAATGCCTGTGTAAACCCATTTAGACGTGCTTTACTACTGCTACGATCTTGTTCCATAATAATAGCTATTTGACGGTGCCCTTTACTTGTTAAGTGGTCCCCCGCTAAATAGCCACCTCTTACATCATCTGTGGTAACCACATGAGTAGAGACTGATGGATGATCCACAGAAAACAGAACAAGCGGTAGTTCTCTGCTTACAATTTTATTTACTAGCTTAAAATTATTTAGCTCAGTGGCAACTACAATGCCATCTACCTGCTTTTTCAACAAGAGCTCTACATATTCATTTTCACGTTCTGGCTGATTATCAGTACTGCAAAGAAACAGCGTATACCCTGCAGATCGCGCGCTATTTTCAAAAGCACGCGCTACCTCTGCAAAAAATGGGTTTGAAATATCGGGTACCAGCACGCCGATTGTATACGTTTTCTTTCCAGTTAAAGCTGCCGCTACGCTACTTGGCTGATAATCGAGCTCTTCCATCACCTTGTGAACTTTTTTTCGCGTTTTTTCACCGATACGACCTGTTTCGTTAATAACTTTTGATACAGTGGCGATAGAAACTCCAGCTTTTTTTGCTACATCATAAATTGTTGTTTTCATTCTAGCTCTTCTCCTCTTAATCTTCTCTTTTAATTATCTTATCACGAATGAGTTGTTCATATCCTTTACAAGGCGCTTTCTACATGGATTCTTAACACGCCTGATTAAGAGTTTCTATCGCACATCAAGAGCTTAATACTGCTATTATTTTGAAATACTTTGTAAGAACTCTAGCTTTTCCTGAGCGTTTTCTTTTGTGATAATATCGATCCCACTATCAATACGTTTTTCAATTTTTTCACCCTTAATTGTTTTCAGCGCATTTTCTACACCTTGATATCCCATATCATATGGACTTTGTGCAATCGTACCGGCCATTTTACCAGCAATGATTGATTCAACAGCTTCAACGGTTCCATCTGTACCAATTACAGGAATATCCCCTTTACCTTCAAGAGCACGTAAAGCCCCGAGTGCCATATCATCATTTGCAGAAAATACACCTTTTACATCTTTGTTTTTTTGCATAATGTTTTCCATAACAGACATCGCTTTTGTTTTATCACTATCAGCTGGCTGTTCAGCAACAATCTTCATGCCTGCCTTTTCAAGTTCTTCTTTCGCTCCTTTAATACGAGCATCCATTGCTGAGTTCCCAAGTGCTCCCGCAATTAAAGCAACGCTATCTCCTTTTTCTAGCATAGATGCAAGAAGTTTTCCTCCTTCTTGACCAGCCGTATAGTTATCTGTTCCAATAAACGCTGTTTTTTCATCAAAATCAGCATCTGTATCAATTAATAGTACCGGTAAATCACCTTGAGTTGCTTGCTTTAAGACAGGTACAACCGTTGAAGGCTGAGATGGTGACACTACAATTGCTCCCGGCATCTGATTGATGGAATCTTCAATCATATTTACCTGTTCAATAACTTGAGATTCAGATGCTGGCCCAACAATATTTACATCCACGCCTAGATCTTTTCCCGCTTCTTTCGCTCCCGCTTCAACGTACTTCCAATATGGACTACTCAGCGTTTTTAAAACGACCGTTACGCTTTCTTCTCCTCCTCCAGACGCTTTATCACTGCTGCACCCTGCTGTAACTAGTAACCCGGCTGCAATTGTTAACATCCCTAACTTTTTTAACCCTTTTTTCATCATCATTTCCCCCTTTAGAATAGATAACCAAAAATGTAAACGCTTAATTTTTTTATGAACCCTTTTTGCTTTTTCTCTGTCTAAGTACGTCCACATATACGGCTGCGATAATGACGACTCCAATAACTGCCATTTGAAAATCAGCTGAAACATTGAGTAAGTTCAGGCCATTTCTTAACACAGCAATGATCATGGCTCCAATTAGCGTTCCCCATACAGTACCTACGCCTCCAAAGAAGCTTGCACCTCCGATAATAACGGCTGCAATTGCATCTAACTCGTAAGATAAACCGGCGAGCGGGAACGCAGAATTGACGCGTCCAACCATAACAAGTCCAGCCAGCGCTGCCATAAAGCCGCTGATTGTATAAACAATAATGAGAACGCGATCTACATTAATCCCTGATAAGTGGGCTGCTTCTTTATTGCCCCCAATTGCATAAATGTATCGGCCTGTTTGTGTTCTTGTTAAAAAGATGTGAAAAATAATGTACATCACAATGACAAGTAAAAAGCTGATTGGAATTGGGCCAATAAATTCTCCACCTAAAAATTGAATCATAAAAGGAAAGCCTGCAATAGGTGCTGCAGCGGTAATGATTAACGCAATACCACGAGCAATGTTCATGGTGCCAAGCGTTGAGATAAATGGATGAGGCAAGCGAAGTTTTGTAAGTAAAATTCCGTTTAACCATCCAAAGAATATACCAACTAATAAGCAAACAAGAATACCTAGAATTGGATTGAATCCCATCGTAACAGAGACAATACCCATGACCATAATTGAAACAGCTAATATTGACCCAACAGATAAATCAATACCTGCTGTTAAAATAGGTAAAAGCATTCCCAGTGCTAATAAAGCATTGATAGAAGACTGACGAGCGATATTCATAATATTATTTACAGTAAGGAATTTGTCAGATAGCAGTGTAAGAATACCGCTTAATATAATAAGACCGATTAAGGCACCAAACTTACCTAAAAAATGCTTAAATGACTTCTTTTCGCTGGGCGCTGGCTTTTTTTGAATAATAACTTCACTCATTACGTTCAGCCTCCTGTCGCTGCTTTCATAATTATTTCTTGATTTGCTTCTTGAATTTCTAAATCAGCCGTAAATTTACCTTCATTCATTACGAGTACGCGATCACACATACCAAGAATTTCTGGTAAATCAGATGAAATCATAAGAACAATCGCACCATTCTCTACAAGCTGATTCATTAAACGATATACCTCGACTTTGGCACCTACATCAATTCCTCGAGTCGGCTCATCAAAAATGAACACCTTTGCTTGTGTACAAAGCCATTTGGCAATAACTACTTTTTGCTGATTACCACCGCTTAGCTTACGAGCATGAAGCTCAATATTATCAGGACGTACCCGCAGTTCTTTAATATAGTTGTCTGCTGTTTTCTTAATGGTGTTTAAATTGATAAGATTATTTTTTTGTTTAAACATTTTTGTATTAGCTAAGGAGATGTTAAAATCTAGAGGTTGATCCAACAGGAGGCCCTCATTCTTTCGATCTTCAGTAATGAATGCAATACCTGCATTGATGGCGTCTTTAGGTGATTTAATATGAACTTCTTTCTTATCGATATATACGCTTCCGCTTTCTTTTTGGTCAGCTCCAAAAATCGCTCTAGCTAACTCTGTTCTTCCTGCTCCAACCAATCCGGAAATACCGACAATCTCGCCGTATCTCAGGGTAAAGTTCAGCTTTTCTTTAAAGCCTTTGACATGGAAATCTTTGATGCGAAACCCTTCATCTCCAAGTACAAACGACTGCTTTGGATATTTTTCATCTAACGTTCTTCCAACCATAAGCTCAATCCACTTGTCCGTTGTTGTTGTGCGAACTGGTAGCGTATCAATTTGAAAGCCATCTCGTAAAATGGTTATTCGATCACCCATCCGCTTAATCTCATCCAACCGATGAGAGATAAAAACAATTGCAATACCTTTTTTCGTAAGGCCTTCTACTGTTGAATATAGCTGTTCAACTTCTGTAGAACTTAGGCTGGCAGTTGGCTCATCCATAATGATTAACTTCGCATCTAAGGTAAGCGCTTTAGCAATTTCCACTAATTGTTGCTGACCAATCCCTAATTCACTGAGCTGCTTATCAGCAAGATCTGGGCTTTGTCCTAACATGGTCAAGTAGCGCTTTGCTTCTTCTCTCATTTGTTTATGGTTTAAAAAAGAAGCCTTTCCACGTTGCTTTAATTCCCTTCCAAGGAAGATGTTTTCATAGACTTTCAGCTGTGGAATAACGTTGAGTTCTTGATAAATTGTTGCGATGCCAAGCTTCATAGAATCCACAGGATTATTAATCTGCACATGCTTTCCTTCCCAGTAAATCTCACCTTCATCCTTTTCATAAGCCCCTGTTAAAATTTTAATGAGAGTTGATTTTCCAGCTCCATTTTCTCCTAACAGAACATGTACTTCTCCAGCTTTAACATTTAAATCAATGCCCTTTAAAACATGGTTGTTGGAAAAACTCTTTTTAATCCCTTTCATTATAAGCAACGCTTGATTGTCACCTATCATGTAAAGACCCCTTTCATCTCCTAAGTAAAGAAAGCGCTTTCCTAATTGATTTGAATTATAAATAGTTTTGTAGAGATTGGCAACAACTTTTTTCAGAAAATTTTATCTTTTTATAATTATAGGCATGCTCTCTCCTAATCAAATCTATATTCTAAGATATTAATTATTTTTTCACATACTATCCAAGGAGTTATGTATTAAAACATTCCTCTTGCTTATCTATCGAAAACAAAAAGGCTATTCATTGTATAAAATAATAGTTTGTGAAAGAAAAGATATAAAAAAGCCACATGAAATTTTTTCATGTGGCTTTTCCAGATTGACGAGAACCTTACAGGTTTCTCGTCAATCTGCTCTTTTTTATATTGAGGTATTCTCTTAATTACATCGACAATTGTTTTTACAATGGTCATAACCGTAAATAGTCTCGTGTCATTCTCCACTTCCATTTCTTTTTGGCTGCTTCCTGCTTTTACTGTCCAAGCTGTTGTTGCAGATTCTTTCTTTTCCACTTCCGTTCGCTTGAAAAAACTGCCCATCTCCCTCGCCTCACTTTTGTAAGTCCTCTTTCTATTTACTATGGCAAGGTTTTGTCCCTTCAACAGCTACCAAGCCACTTAATAAAGCTCATATTCCTCAACGAATACCCCCAAAGCTCAGCGATTGCCTAAGCTGATGAGTCTTTAAAAATGTATCGATTGCCGCAGGACGATCTAGTAAATAGCCTTGTACTACCTTAATATCTAGCGCAAGTGCAATAGCCAAATCCTTTTCACACTCAATTCCTTCTAAAATGAGCGTGGTGTTTCCTTCATTATATTGTGATAAGCATTTCACCATTTCTTGCTTTTCTTTTGAATCAGCTAAACCCCTTGAAAAATAGCGATCTAGCTTAATAATGTCTGGCCGATGCTCCACAACGTGCTGAAGACTCCCCATCCCTGTTCCTACATCGTCTATAGCGATTTGAAACCCACATTGACGCAAATAGTTCAGCCCTTCTTTAAACAGTGGAGATGACCAGACACTGTGCTCAAATGGACTTTCATTCAGTTCGAATACCACGCGCTTGAAGATGCTTGGATACATAACTAATAAGTGCTGAATAAAAAAGTGAAACTGTTTATCTATTAAAGTGGATGGAAAAATATTCACAAACAGCTTTTCACCTTGTAAAATTTCAAATGGAAAACAATCAATGGCTCCTTCAATCGCCATCATGTCAAGCTGAGTCAGCTTTTTTTCTTCGTGCGCCTGTAAAAATACATCCATAATGGGTGCATGAGAATAATGTAATCTTAACAGTGCTTCAAACCCTACTTTACTCCATCTATTCACACTATAAATTGGTTGATAAACAAACGTAAATTGTTCTTTGTCAAATTGTTTTGAAAAATAATCTTCCATATTGCCCCCTCAGTTCTCTGCATAATTATTGCGTTTCGTACATTTTCTATCCTATATGTTAGTTAACTGTTTAATTAGCTATTATCTTATAAATCGGCAAAGCACTTGATTATTTTAACACAAAAAACACCCATTTTTTGGTAATGAGCGTTTTTTTATCATTTTTATATTTTACTCTTTCAAGGAGACTCTTTCTTTACTTCCCATCCATGCTTGCACCCATTTCACTAATTGCTGATCTTGATTTCTTCCTGCAATAACGGATAAACCAACAGGGAGTTGATTAACATAACCAGCTGGAATCGTAAGCTGTGGTAACCCGGCTAAACCAGCTAAGCACGTCATCTGCAGCGTATACAACCTTCGATTTTGAAGTTCTGGACCAACGGCATTCTTCAGAGGGGCTACTCCAGGAGCTGTTGGTAGCACTAAGATTGTTTGACCATCTAAAAGATGAGTAAGCTCTTTAGTAATCGTGTCACGAATTTGTTTAGCATCTGACATATCTTCTTCTTTTAATGTGCTGGCCCATTCAAAACGTTCGGCTACATCAGGACCAAATGTCGGGTTATATCGTTTAATCCATTCTCCGTGAGCACGCCAAATTTCAATTCCCTGCAGCGTGCGAAATGCTTCCATACATTCACTTAGCTTGTAAGAAAGCTGTAAATTCTTGTAGCTAACAGCGTGATCTTCTAATAGAACTTCTACTTTCTTACAAGCTTCCTCATCCGTTAGTTCAAACAAATTGTTTACTCCAACGACGTTCTCAAAAGAAGGTGCTGTAGCTTGAGACGCAAACAACACGGATGCAACATCAAGCATCGTGTTTATATCTTTTGCCATAAACCCTACCGTATCAAAACTGGGTGCTAACGGTATTAATCCTTTAACCGATAAGCTACCGTGCGTCGGTCTAAATCCATAAACCCCGCAATAGCTAGCTGGAATTCGTATCGATCCCCCTGTGTCCGTTCCAATTGCAAAATCGACGAGCCCAGCAGCTACTGCCACCGCTGAGCCGCTTGATGAACCTCCTGGAATTCGGTTGTGATTAATTGGATGAAGTGGCGTTCCATAATGAAAGTTTTCACCATTTAATCCATACATTAGCTCATCTGTATGCGTTACGCCCGTCAGCTTAGCACCTGAAGCTAACAAACTTTTAACAGCTTCAGCATGATCACTCGCTTGTTCATGGGTATGTAGCCAGTAAGGGTTTCCCGCACTAGCCGTATGTCCTTTTACATCAAATACATCTTTTAAAGCAAATGTTTTTCCACTTAACACTCCGTGATTCGTTGGCTCTGCGATTATTTCTTTATTAAGAAATGCATTCCATTTATCGTTCATCCTCACCGCTCCCTTTTCACTTATGTCTCTTTTAAGCGTAATAACTAGAAGGATGATTGGTCAACGAATGTGTAATAACTTCTGACAAATGTTAAAACACTGTAAGGATAACGATTAAAAATTGCTCTTTCTGTTTTAAACAAGGTAAAGTAATAGTAGCTTTTGATTTTATACGCAAAGGAATAGAATACTATGTCACAACACACCATTTTGTATGCGTTTATCGTTCTTGCCATTATTTTAACAAGAGGCATTCCGTTAGCAGGCCGGCAAATGCACGGCCTTAACCAAGGTCTCACACACATAGGGCGCTATTTTTCTAATTTAAATACGCTTTTGCACGAGGATGGTCATGCCCTTATGGGGCTGATTTTCGGAAAAGGTGTAAAGCGAATCGAGCTATACACAAACACAGAAGGAGTAGCCATTACGTCGACCTATGCTGGTGCTCGCGGCTGGCTTCCTCGCGTTATTATTGCACTAGCCGGTTATCCTTTTAGTTCGGCCATGACGTATTTATTCTTTTATCTGCTTATACAACATCGCTACGACTTACTGTTTTATGGATTAGGGGGCATTTTATTATTCAATCTTCTTTTCTTAGTAAGAAATCGCTACGGAGTACTTTGGCTTGCGTCCATTCTTGTTATTTTAGGAGGGATTTACTACCTAAATTCCCCCGCTCTCGTTATGTATAGTATGATGTTTGTTGGAGCCATTTTGTTGGTTGAGTCTGTTTTATCAGCAGCTGTTATTTTTGTATTAAGCGTCAAGCAACCTTATCATGCCGGTGATGCAACCAGCTTAAAAGAGCTTACGATGATTTCAAGTCGCATTTGGGGACTTTTGTTTTTCGCTCAAGCTTTATACATCGCTTATTTAAGTATTACACTACTACACTAGAAAGGCTGGGGCATAAGTAATTCAGCTCATGATAAACCTGAACAATTGAGAGTTCCTCACTTTTAATGGTTCAGGTTTTTTGCTGATTGCGAAAACGATTTCATAAACAGAGTAGAATGGAACGTAGGACACTCGACTCCTGCGGGAAAGAGAGGGAAAACTGAGATCCCACAGCGAGGAAGCTCAGGTTCCTCTCCGCGGAAAGAGAGTGGCCGTAGCGCAATGAAACGTGTTCTGACAACGTAAAGAAGTGAAAAAAGGGATTGTTCGTCGTTTTGAAAATTTGTTTTGTTATGTCGCACCCTCTTTTAACATTGATAAAAAGAAAAAAAGCACCTTCCTCTTTTCTTTTTAGACTTTCTGTCAACTTCCCCTGTCGAACGCTTATCAAAAACCGACGTTAAAAATCTAGTTATTTTGACATAACCCCAAGAGAAAGATGTCGAAAATAGTGGGTTCATACAGAGAATTAGAGATAGATACTTCCTCCTATTTTGTCTATATCTGGTATAATAATAGTTATTAAAAACTATTATAGTTTAGAGTTTTTTATGAAGGGACGTGATTACTTACACAAATACCTTAGTCCACTCTACTCCTAGAAATGGAGTGAACGTGATTTGTAAACATTCGCACCCTATACTCCTCACTTTATACACTTACGTTCATTCTCGCACTATTTTTACGCAACATATCACCTAGATATCGAAAAAAGCAAGCGCTATCTTTTTTTGAATTACTTGTAATTCAAAACGTGTAAACGGCCAAAAAATAAAAGGGGGATGGTCCGTTGGCAAAGAAAAAAACAAAGGTAAGTGTCTTAGTTTTAGCGGTAATTTTAGTAGTGGGAACTCTCTTCTTCAGCGTAAATAAAACAGAAGCTGCAGGCGGTACAACTCATTTCATCGTCATCAACAAAGCAAACAATCAATTAGCTTATTACAAGAACAACAAGCTCGTTCGTACGTTTTCAGTTGCAACTGGACGAACGAATTCACTTACACCAGAAGGTAAGTTCCGCATTGTTAATAAGATTGTAAATCGTCCTTATTATACGGGCAAAATACCGGGAGGAGATCCACGAAATCCATTAGGAAATCGCTGGTTGGGAATTAACGCTCGTGGTACAAATGGTACAACGTATGCTATTCACGGTAACAACAATCCTAGTTCCATCGGAAAGTACATAAGCAGCGGATGCGTTCGTATGTACGATAACGAAGTGGAATGGTTATTCAGTCAAGTAACAGTGGGAACTCCAGTCGTCATTACGAATTCATCAAAATCATTTGACGCAATTGCGGCAGCTAATGGATACAAAGTATCTGGCAGCAGTCAGCCTTCCCAGCCGGCTGTTAGCGGTCTTAAAAAAGGAAGCCGTGGCAATGAAGTGCGCACGCTTCAGCAAAAGCTCACTTCTCTTGGTTATGATACAAAAGGCGTGGATGGAATCTTTGGAAACAATACAGACACGGCTTTAAGAAGATTCCAAAAAGATCGCGGCTTATCTGTTAACGGAGTGGTTGACTCAGCTACCCAAAAAGCGCTAAACGGAGCAAAACCAGGCGTCAAACCACCAGCAACAAGCACTGGTTTAAAGAAAGGAAGCCGTGGTAACGAAGTGCGTGCTCTTCAACAAAAGCTTACCTCTCTTGGGTTTAGCACAAAAGGAATTGACGGCGTATTTGGAAATAATACGGATGCTGCTTTGCGTCAGTTTCAAAAAGCTCGCGGACTATCTGTCACTGGAGTCGTTGATGCTGCTACGCAAAAAGCGTTAAACGGAACAACAGCTAGCAAGCCTTCTTCACCCAGCAAAGGCCCTAGTTTAACGTCAGGGCCAACTTTGAAGCTTGGTAGCAAAGGAGATGCAGTTAAAGCACTTCAACAAAAGCTTACTTCTCTTGGCTTTAACACTCAAGGTGTGGATGGTATGTTTGGTTCTAATACCAGCGCTGCTGTTCGAAAGTTTCAAAGCGCAAACGGCTTAGCTGCTGATGGAATTGTTGGTCCAAACACATATAAAGCTCTTTCTTCTAAATAATACGATTAATCAAAGCAGAGTCTTTAAAGGCTCTGCTTTTTCGTGTTCTCTATGTATAAACCTTTACTGTAACTAGCATAATACAAGTGAATATGGAAGTTTACAAGTGCTACTCATTCCACATAACGAAGGTGTTGTTTATCGCCTGCAAAGTCTTGACATACTCTTTTTTCAATTGTGACAAAAGACACCTAGATTCACGAAACAAGTCGAAACTGTTTATGGTTAAGTCTTTTTTTCTAAAGCTTTATTTTCACAATTTCTTCAAATGTCTGCACCGAACGCTGGCGAACTTTCAAAAAGGAGAAGAACAATGGAGAATTTACGAAAAAGCTTAGGTTTTAACACGATGCTTGTCATTATCTCTCTGAGCATCCCGCTTATTTTAACGCAAATTTATGTGTCTCCCTTAACCGGTTGGACACTGCTTATCTTTAGTCCATTTGGAACGATTATTGGTGCGGTTAATCTATTCAAGCACCATATCTATACAAGCCAATAACAACCTCCTTGAAAAAGAAGGTTGTTATTTTTATACTAGCAAACGCTTATGAATCCAAATGGCTGCTTGAACCCCTTCTCCCATAGCTACTGCTGCTTGTTCTGAATGAGCAACTAAATCTCCAGCCGCCCACACGTTTTCTACGTTCGTTTCTTTCGTTCGATGATTCGTTAATACATGGTTATTCTCTGTCGTATAAACACCTAGCTGTTCTGCTAAATGACTTTGCACTTTGTTGCCACCTAATGCTAAAAAACAATGATTGGCATAAACCACTTCTCCGCTTTGTAATTCTATGCCTTTAAACTGACTTTTTTCTTCAACGAACACTTTTTCAATTTGTTCGTTTTTATACGTTAACTCTTGCTCCTGAAGTTTTCGCTTTGTCTTAGTAGGCAAGACCTTCATTTCTTCATCAACATAAACAACATCCTTTGTCCAATGAGTTAATGTACAGGCAAGGTTGGCTCCCGCTTCTCCTCTACCAATTACAATTACTCGACTGTCTTTTACTTCATAGCCATCGCAGTCTGGACAAATATAAACGCTAATGCCAAGACAACCAATCAGCTCTGGAAAGCTTGGCAAGTGATCTTTAATACCCGTGGCTAACAAAACTGTTTTACATTGATAGCATTCACCAGATTTTGTGTTTAAAATGATACCTTGGTCTTGCTTAGCTGCTGATATCACGTAGTCTGCTACAAACTGCACGTCATAACGCATAGCTTGCTTCTTCCCACTCAACCTTAATTCTTCTCCACTTACACCTTCTGGCCATCCTAATAAATTATGATATCTGTTACATAAATTTGAACGACCGTCATTGGAATCAATCACTAAGGTTTGATGACAGTACCTGCCAAGCTGAATCGCTGCTTGGAGACCAGCAATTCCGCCTCCAATAATAATGCAATCATAATAGTTCTCCAATGCTATTCGCCCACCTTAAAAGTTTTTTACCAGTAGTAATATGCACTTTTACGACTGAAATTATGAACCCACGAAAAAAAAGCAGCGTCGATTCGCTGCTTTTAATGAATAAAAATCCCCCCATGACTTTCTACCGCGTGCTTTACCACATAATATAAGCCTCGCTCAAACTCTTTGTTCATTTTTGTTTGAAGAAACCTTTTTACATAGTAACCCCATTCTTCACCTTTTGTACGTTGAACCGCTATCCACTCCTTCATGTCTTTACTCGTTACCTCATCTGAGACGTACGCTTGAACCGCTGAGAAAAGAGAAGTCGCTACGGCTTGGAACGTCCGCTGACGATCGGTGGCTGAATGATAAGAAGTCGACCATCCTGAAGGCTGGGTGACAAATCCGTAATAAAGCGCGGTCGCTAGTTGGCTGGTCAGCTCCGCATGAAATGTCTTATCGCTATCGTCAGGAAGACTTGAATGCAAATGGTTAATGGCCTGCGTTATGATTGGAGGAGCTAATATACTAAGATAAATAGGATTAAGCTCTGCACCAACTTGTGTTTGTGCGGTCCGAGCTTGATTTACATAAACCATTTCGGACAACTTATGATCATCTTCATCGCTTCGATTTAGATTGGAAACCAAATCTACATCGGCAGCCGTGAGGTAATAAGAAAGTTGAGTAGCAACTACTTGTTCTTCTCGCTGAATACATCCTTGGATTGCTGCAGATAAACGGTGCTTTTTCGCTCGTTCTTCAGCGTATCTTTCACCTTGCAAACGTTCTGCATGAGTAAAAATCAGCTGTAGCTTATATCCATATCCATATGAAATTAGCCGTTTTAACGTATCAATCTTTATTTCACGTGAAGCATCGTGAGTATATATAATATGATCCGCTTCTTTCACTTGATCATAAAGACTGGTTCCTCTTCTACTATCTTGGATGACAATAAGCTGTTCTTTTACTGAAGGAATAGTGGCATGGATAGACGTAATAAGAGGATAGCAGCTCGCTCCATCTGCTTTTTCCGCTTCCGTCGTTAAGCGATGTAAGGCCGTAAAGTAATGAGCCCGACTTTCCGTTGAAATGAATGCAAATTGAGGCCAGTCATCAATTCCATATGACCAAGTAAAATCACACTTTTCTTTAAATGATCTTTCAATACATGTTAAAAGCGTTTCAATTAGCTGCCGGCACTCTGCTTTTTGTAAAAACAGCTGTTCAAAATCCTCTGTTACTTCCTTGATTTCTTCTAAAACCGCACTTGCGATACTTTTAATGGATTCAACATACTGAAAAACTCGCTTTGTGCTTTTGGCAGTGGAAGCTTGTTCTGTAAAATAGCGAGGACCATACGGAACCTCTCCAAATAAAGCTTCAAAGTGTAGCTCGGGGTTTCCGTGCACAAGTGCAAATGCAAGGTCGTAGTCCGTGCCTCCGTTTGCATAAACCAAAGCACTTTCAATTAAAGATTTTTCAAGGTTTTCATATACTTCTTGGCGTGATCGGAACGACACCCTTGCTTCATAGGCAGCACTATGCGTCATCTCATACACCGCATCGTAATTTGCTTTTCGGAAACGAATTGGAAACTTTTCGCGCGCAGGGTGAATACCAAAAACAGCACGAACGATGGATGTTTTCCCACTTTGCGCTTCTCCGATTAGTGAAATCTTATAAGCATCCGGACTTTTGTTCACTGTTGGAGTATCTGGCTCGTCCACTTCATCATAAAATGCGTTCACCACGCGCTGGTCGTAGCGTGCTTTCGCTCGTCCTTTTACAGTGCTTGTCCAATACTCTTCTATACGTAACAGTTCATTCAGCTCTTCAACAAGCACATCTACTTCTTCTTGTTCATCACATAGATAACGCTTGACAATCGGATATTTCTGTCCGTTTTTATCTGTCTGAAACGGATGTTGAAATAGTACACACCATCCTTTTCGACTAACGGATGGGAATGCTTTTGCTCGAAAAAACTTCATTCTATCTCCCCACTTTCTATCGAAAGACCTTATAGTTGAAATGTATGGGACGATAGAAGTATGTATGTCTGTAATTTTCCGAATAAAGGAAGGATTTTTCTAACAAAGAGCGAACCTTTGTTAAAGAGGTGATGAGAGCATGTTAACAAAAATTATAAAAGGCAGCATACCGATGGATAAAAAGGGGTCATTTTCCTATGCTCAACAGCATTGGGCAGCGCTTGCCCATGTCGATGGTTTTATTGGACAGCTAGGGGGATGGAATGTTGAAGATGAAACAGATACGTGCATTATTGCATTATGGAAAGATGAAGACTCTTACCAAGAGTTTATGAAATATACGCACGACTCTATTTTCTACAGCAGCAACCAAGATCAAACCTATACGGCGCTTGATGTATCCATTTCAAACCCTTCACAGTTTATCGGCGGTCGCTACAATTATTATCGAAGCAGCGCGATGGAAACACGCTATTTAATGAAGACGGAAATTGAAGTGGACTTTTATGATCAAAAAGATGTAGAAATGTTAGTGCAAAGCTTAGTAAATCCTTCATACAGGTGCTTATCTCATATCGTTGCTCCGCTAAAACATAATGACATAACTATTTTTACGCTTTACAGCGCAGCGTGTCCAACGAAAACAGTTGATACGCTTGTCCATCCTAACGTTTTGCAAGCTCGCCAGTACATATACAAATTAGAACAGAATTGGAACGTTCTATCTCGTTAAAAACTAAAAGCTATGGCATCTGCCATAGCTTTTTATGGTGTTATCATATGGACTTGCTGATTACGGATTGTAATGACTCGACTTGTCATATGATTAAACAAACCATTTTCAACTACTCCTGGTATCATATTAAGGGCTACTTCTAGCTCATGAGGTCGTTTAATTTCTTGAAAGTGACAGTCCATTATATAGTTTCCATTATCCGTAATAAAAGGCGTATGGTCTTCTAACAATCTGAGCCGTGGTACACACCCAAGGTCTCTCATATGTTTAGCCGTCATTTCCCATCCAAAACGAACTACTTCTACCGGTAAAGGAAACGCACCAAGCGTTTGAACTAGTTTCGTTGAGTCCGCAACGACAATGAACTGTTCAGATGCTTTGGCGATTATCTTTTCACGTAGAAGTGCCCCACCTCCACCTTTTATGAGTGCAAATTGATTGTCCACTTCGTCTGCTCCGTCAATGGCAAGGTCTAGCTTGTTAACGTCTGCCAGCGTCACGAGAGGAATACCGATTTGGCGGGCAAGCTTTTCTGTTTCTTTCGAAGTGGGTACTCCTTGTATGCGAAGGCCGTTTTTTACTCGTTCACCAAGCTTTAAAATTGTGTAATAAACGGTTGAGCCTGTTCCTAGACCAACAATCATGTCGTCTTTTACAAACTCAGCAGCTTTTTCACCGACCGCTTGTTTTTCAACCATAAGCGTATCTCTCCTTTATAATATTCCTGAAAATAAGCGCGCGAAGGATTCTTTTGATCGCTCTATAAGACCTCGCTTATAGAAAGCAACGGGCTTAATAAGTTCGCTGTCTTCCATATCTTCTTCAAAGTGTTTAATTAAATCTTGAATAGCTTTTGAATTCATTAAAAAAGCGTTTACTTCAAAGTTTAAGTGAAAGCTTCTCATATCCATATTGGCTGTTCCAACAGAAGCAAAATCGTCATCAATAATGACAATCTTTTGATGCATAAAGCCTTTTTGATAAGAATAAATTTCGATTCCGGAACGAATGAGTTCTCCAAAGTAAGACCTTGTTGCGTACTGAGTAAGAAAGCCATCATTAATTTCCGGTACCATGATTCGAACGTCAATACCTTTTTTAGCAGCAACTCGAAGCGCTGTTCGAATCGTTTCATTTGGAACTAAGTAAGGAGTTGAAATCCAAATCGATTTTGTGGCACATGCAATCATAGCGTAATAGTATTCGCTCATATTTTCATGGGTATCAGGCCCAGTCGCAATAATTTGTGTAAAACCATCTCCTGAAGTGGAAACCGTCTTTGTGTAGCGCTCTTCAATAATTAAATTTTCTCCGGAAACATACTCCCAGTCAAATAAAAAAACTGCATGAAGAGTTTGTACGGATTCTCCTACTAGTTTTAAATGTGTATCGCGCCAAAAACCAATTTCTTTGTTTTCTCCCAAGTATTCCATACCGATGTTTAAACCACCGACAAAGCCAACTTCACCGTCAATGACAATGATTTTACGATGATTGCGGAAGTTAAACTTTTGATTAAAAAAGCCGCTTTTAATCGGTGAAAAGGCATAAACTTTAACCCCACTGTCTCTTAGCTCTTTAACATCCGAGCCTGATAGTGAGATGCTTCCAACGGTGTCAAAGGTAAAGCGAACTTCGACACCTTCTTTTGCCTTTTCAATCAGCAAGCTCATGATTTCTTTTCCAAGCTTATCAGAGTGAATCATATAATATTCCATATGTATAAAGTGTTTTGCATTCTTTAAACTTGCCGTTATTTCTGAGAAAGTTTCCTGTCCGTTTTTTAGAACTCGTGCTTTTGTGCCGTTGTTTACTTTTGTAAACGAAACTCGCTCCGAATACTCAGCAAATGAGCGTTGATGAGGGCTTAGAGAAGACAAGTCTATCTTTGCTTCTTTTTCTTTTTCCGTCATGCGTTTGAGCGTTTCACGGTTGTTCATTCTCTTTGATTTAAATAAGTAGCCTTTAAGGTACAGCTGACCTGAGTATAGATAAAAGATGTAGCCCACAACAGGGAAGAAAAAGAGAACATACATCCAAAGTAGCGTACTATGAGGCGTCCGATTTTCGAGCATTAAGGAATAGATGCTGATGAAGATGAGCACTGCATATAAAGTAACTAGCGCGATTTTCCATTCTTTCGATAAATCTGTAAAGAAAAAAAGATAGGAAGATACGAGCATAATAAATAAAAAGATAAAGTCGACTCTTCTTTTTTTCATTGTGTATTCTCCAAACTATTGATTAGTTACTTTTGTATTCCCTTTTATGCATATGTTTAACCCTTGTAGAATCAGCATTTCCATCTGAGCATAAAAATACTCTTAACAAGAACCGTTCTTTCTTAATTAGCAATTAAAAAAATACTCTCTGCTTGGCATGGTTGCCACTGAGGACTGTTTAATGAGACTTCCTATACTCAACTCGTCAGGAATCTTCCTTTTTACTAGAAAGCTAAGTTGAAACATATGTTAAAATGAGAATTATGCAATTGGAGAAAGTTGGTGAATATAGAATGGATCGATATGATCGTGCCTTTGGAGTATATGGCATTTGTATACAAGATGGAGAGATTCTCGTCATTCGCAAAAATCGCGGACCTTATATTCATCGTTTTGATTTACCCGGTGGTCAGCTTGAGCATGGCGAGACGCTAGTAGATGCGATGCAGCGAGAGTTTTTGGAGGAAACAGGTTTTGAAGTGAACATTACGAAACAAGCAGGTACAGCTGATTTTCAATATCCTTGCCTCTGGAAAGAGTTTACTCATGTTCACCACATTGCGGTCTTTTATCATGTAGTGATTAAAGGCGGAGAGCTAATACATATGCCGAGTCAGTTCGAAGGACAAGATGCAGCTGAAGCACTGTGGATTCCCATGGAAAAGTTGGATAAAAACAACGCTTCTCCTCTCGCCTTAAAAGCCATTGAAGCTCATTCTCTTTCAGCTTGGCCACATCAGCCAGAAGTCTATGATAGCTGGAAGCTAAAGAAAACGTTTGAAGAGTAATTAGATAAGGGTATGATAGTGATATTGTTTGACTTATTTATTTGGAGGTAATGAAGTGTCAAAAGCAAAGAAGTTTCAATTTTGGACGATTCAGCTTGTGCTAATCGCATTGTTCATTTACATTTGTACGAAAATTTCATTTGTATTTGAACCAATCGTTGTCTTTTTCACAACGCTCTTTTTCCCTATTTTAGTATCTGGATTTTTATATTTCTTATTTAGTCCTATTGTCTTTTTCCTTGAAAAAAGGAAAGTACCAAAAACGATTGGGATTCTCGTATTGTACGCCGTTTTTATTGGCGTGATTTCGCTCGCGGTTGGAACATTAGGCCCAGCTCTTTCAAAAGAAGCTAATCAGTTTGCCGATAAAGTCCCAACTTACGTAGAAAAGAGCCAGGAAGCGATTAATAATTTATCAGAAACAAAAGGATTCCAGTGGATTGTTGAGCAAGAATATGTATCAATTGAAAAGATTGAGGATTCCCTTGCAAACTTTTCATCTACGCTTACCACTGGTGTCACGAGCAGCTTATCAACTATTTTTAGCGTTTTGACTAACATCACGCTTACAGTTGTGACCGTGCCGTTTATTTTGTTTTATATGTTAAAGGACGGACATAGCTTACCTAAGTACATCGTTAAGCTTTTCCCACCATCTTATCGTGATGAAGGTCTAAAGATTTTAGAAGAAACGAAAGAAACGGTGGCTACTTATATTCAAGGTCAAATGCTTGTTGCACTGTTCGTTGGTGTGTGTGCATCCATTGGTTACTTAATTATTGGATTGCCGTTCGCACTCGTACTGGGCTTAATTGGTGCCGTAACAAATATCATTCCATACTTAGGTCCATTTTTCGGAGCTGCTCCGGCTGTTGTTATCGGAATCTTAGACTCTCCTACAAAAGCACTTTTAGTTATTCTTGTTATGGTGATTGTTCAGCAGCTGGAAGGAAACGTTATTTCACCTCTTATTATGGGTAGAAAGCTAAACATCCACCCGCTGACCATCATTTTACTGCTCTTGGTAGCTGGAAACTTAGCAGGAATTTTAGGAATGATTTTAGCCGTACCGTTCTATGCGGTTGTTAAGACATTAGTGCTTAATATCGTTCGTTTAATCAAGTTACGATCAAGGTCCAAAACAGACCCCGAGGCCTATAGCTAGAGCAAAAAAACAGGACGCGTGTCCTGTTTTTTTATTTGACTAAATTTGTTAAGTCATGAATTACACGATTAGGCGTTAATTCACGATGCTCCGGCACTTGATGATCACGGTTTACCCACACAGTTGAAAATCCGTAATTCTTTGCTCCAGCAATATCCCACGGATTTGATGATAAGAAAAGCACTTCGTCACGTTCCACTTCTAGCTTATTCGCTGCGTAGTGATAACTAGCCATGGACGGCTTGTACTGTTTGATTTCGTCAATAGAAATGACATCATCAAATAAAGGTGCTAACCTGTGGTGAGCTACGAGTGGATCAATCATATGCTTAGGTCCATTTGTAAAGATGGCAAGCAGATATCCTTTTTCTTTTAAATACGCCAGTACTTGTTTCACTTCAGAGTACAGGTTAAGCTTGAAATAAGCATGAAGTAACGCTTCTTCACTTTCAGGTGTTACTTTCTCATCCACAGCATCTATAGCATAGCGTAATGATTTTTTTGTGAGTTCATAAAAGTCAACATAGCGGTCCATAATTTGGCTTTGCATCGCATATTCGATTTGTTTTTGGCGCCACAACTGACTTATTTTTGTTCCTTTATCAGGATAGTATTCTTCACATGCTTTAATCACGGTATGTACATCAAATAATGTTCCGTACGCATCAAGTAAAATGGCTTTAAACTTCATTATCAGACCTCCTCCCTTATTCATTGTACCCCCTCTTTAAAAAACATAACGGAGTTTCAATAAAAAAAAGCACATGAGTTCATATGCTTTTTCACTGATTATAATCCCATGCAACGGTCCATTCTCCTTCATTTTTAACTGCGAATACATATTGGTCAATGGAGAAGTTCCCATATTTCCCTTTATAAACTTGAATCACTTTCATTTGATAAACGTCTGTTAACTCTTCGCCATCCGCTGTCATTTTCCATGTATCTAGTTTTTCCACTTCCGTAATGTCATAGGAAAATGTTTCGACACCAAAGTGATTAAAAAAAACATGAGCACGGTCCTGAATATAGGCACCCTTCTCGAAACGAACTTTCATAGCGGGATGAAAGGATTCCCACGAATCTGAGAAGTTTCCTTTTTGTTCAAGGTCATAGAATTCTTCAATCGTATTTTTAGCATGATATGTGGAAGAGAAAAAGGTAAATTGAAATCCCAAAGCACCTATAGTCAATACGGCTACGAGCCCTACAATGACGAGCATTAGTTTAATGAATCGCCTTCGCTTGTTATACAAACCCTCTGCTCCTTCGCAAATTGTAGTTTTATTTTCTACTATAAAGCTTATTCATTAGAACAAGCATTTAGCACATTTAATAAACGTAGAGTAATACGAGACTTCGTTTGATAATTTCTCTCTGCTTAGCATGATTTCCATTCCAGATTGCTCCCTTTCCGCAGGGCGAGCGCTGAGCCTCCTCGTATACTGCGGGGTCTCAGCTGTCTCGCTAGTCCCGTAGAAGTCTCGCATCTTCCATTCCAATCATGGGCTTTTTTATGGGGAGGGCTTTTGATAAGAACTGGTCTATCTTCTAATACTTTAAAAAGCACTCTTCTCAACTAGTACAAAGAGTACCTCTTTTCTATCTAACTTTCATCATTTCTGACGTCCTAAGCTTTATTTTCTTCAAATGTTGGAACAAATTTATTTAATCAATAAAAGAGAAACACAAAACTAAAAAAAACCACCTTGTCAGTGGTCTTTTCTACACAATTTGAAACGCCATCTGCATGGCTGCCAGAAATCCAATAAATACGAGAAACGTCACAAGGCCTTCTTTCCAGTCAGGTCTATCTCCTCGAACAAATTTTGCGATGTCGTATGAAAGCATCGCGGCTAAGAATATGGATAGAACAATATAAAACGGCTCCATTTTCTTCCCCCTTTTCCACTTTGTTTTTAGCGTTCGTTAGTCGCCTACACTTTTATAGATTAGCTGTTTTAGATAGGCGTTGTAAAGAATAGGGGTTTGAATGACTTTTTTTCCTAG
Source organism: Priestia sp. FSL W8-0001 (assembly GCF_038050335.1). Lineage (NCBI taxonomy): Bacteria > Bacillati > Bacillota > Bacilli > Caryophanales > Bacillaceae > Priestia > Priestia sp. FSL W8-0001. Next base: position 999,803 of record NZ_JBBPAL010000001.1, on the reverse strand, counting down.
TGCGGGCATAGACTACTTAAAAGCATGAAAGGATGACGCAGGATGGTTGCATTTAATCCTGAAGAGTTTAGCGTTACATACCGACACGGCGCAACTCCTACCCAGCCTTTTTTAAAAAGGCGCTATACGCTGACTTATGTCTCTGAAACGGATTCCCTGTATTTAATTATTGGAGCTTCATTTGCTAAAGACATGCTCAACGAACAGCGAAACGAACTTTTTGGGGAATGGGTTCATTACAAAGATACAACCGCTCTTTACGTATACGTTTTCATTGGTGATCACCATACTGATAAATCGATTCAAGCCATTCGATACGCTATTTTCAATAAAGAAATGCCGGTGCTTTTAACTGCTTTACGATACGGAGATCATTTCTTCTTTAGGCAAATGCTTGACTTGGACCACGCTCCGATTTACGTTCATTATCATTCAAATTATTCAGAGTTTCATACGATCCGCTACATGGAAACTCCATCCGTCTACGAAACGATAAAAAGGTAGCCCCTGCTACCTTTTCTTAGCTATGCTTCCACACACCGTTTCGGCGAGAATCACCGACACCTGTTATCCTGCCGTTACCAAGATCTTTCACAAGCAGCTGAATGCCTCCGTAATAGACGTCGCTTGTTTTGCTTTGTACGTCAAAAGCACTCATCTGCTCAATTACTTCTTCAGGCGTAGTTGGCTCGATATAAAGAGTATCTTGATCAAAGATAAAGCGAGGCGTTTCAACCGCTTTTTCCAACTCTTCTCCTCCTTGAAAATGGCGGGCTAATACTTGATTTAACACCTGTGGAATACGAGTTCCCCCCGGCGTTCCTACTCCCATTATCCATTCTCCTTCCTTGCGGATAATTAAAGGAGCTGTAAACGTTCGGGCTCTTTTCCCAGGCTCAGGGTTATTTACGCCGATTGAGCCATACGTATCAGCATTGTTATTAAGAAAAAAGCCATCTACTTGCTTACCTAACCCAAAAAAATTGCTTAGCGTATTGGTCGTGGATACGGTCGTACCTTCCTTATCAATAACGACAAAATGAGTCGTACTTTCATGTTCTTGGTCTGCACCTTCCACTTCGCGTTTTTCTGAGTTTTCTAATAAACTTTCAATGTATTCATCGCTAAGGAAACGCTCTACATCCTGTGGGTAAAAAGCAGGATCGCTAATCTCTTTTACTCGGTCAGCGTACGCTATTTCTTTAATTTTCTTAATAGCCTTATAGTCGACTTCTTGCTCGTTTATGTTAACGTTTTCTTTCTCCATCATTTTTAACATTTGAATAACCGTAATACCTGAAAATGGAGGTGGAGCCGCAATGATTTCATTTCCTTTGTATGTTGAAACAACCGGCTGCCTTTCTTCCACTTCATATTCTTGCAAATCTTCTAGTGAAATGCTTGTTTCTTCTGCTAGACGATTGGCAATGTCCTTTTGATAAAAGCCAGCCGCTCCGTTTTGTTTAATATACGTTAACTGTTCAGCAAGCTCAGGCTGCTTTAGCTCCTCTCCTGCTTTTATAGCTTCCCCCCTCGGAAAGAAGCTTGATAAATTGCTGACGTCCATCCGTCCACTTGCGTAAAATAATCGGCTCGCTAAGAGTTCGTCTACTTTAAATCCTTTTTCGGCATACTCAATAGCAGGATCAATCAACTTTGTCATAGACGTTGTTCCATATTTTTTATTCACATATTCCATTCCTGCTACAAAGCCAGGAACTCCCGTTTTTCCTTCCAAAGAGCTAGGTGCTACTTCGCGGTAATCAATGAAGGTCGGTTCTTCACCTTCTTTGGCAATAAGCATGCCGCCACCGCCACCAATTCCAGAACCGTACGGTTCGACAACGCCTAGCGCGTAAGATACAGCAATTGCTGCATCTACAGCATTACCTCCATCTTTTAGTACCTTCATACCTACATCAACAGCAATGGGGTTGGAAGAGCTAACTCCATAAGATGAATCTCCATTGCTAAATAACGGCGTATTATTTTCATCGTGATTACGAACAAACCATACTGAAGTCGCAATTAATACACATAAAGAAACTCCTCCTATAAGAGCTCTCCGTTTATTCCACATGCTGTTCACTTCTTTCTTTGTTGTGTGTAGTATAAAAAAGAGTTTGGGACATAACAAAATGATTGCTTCTAAAAGACGAACACTAGCTGTTCCCATCTCTTTGATTTGTCTCAACTCGTTCGTTCCATTGCGCTACGGTCACTCGCTTTCCGCGGGGAGGAACCTGAGCTTCCTCGCTGCGCTGCGGGATCTCCGTTTTCCCTCTCTTTCCCGCAGGAGTCGAGTGTCCTACGCTCCATTCCACCCTGTTTCCAACATTGTTTTCACAATCAACAAAAAACCTGAACGATTAAAAGTTATGAACTCTCAATCGTTCAGGTATAGTAAGGACTGAACTACTTATGTCCCAGCCTCTTTTAATCACGCTAACCGACGATGATTTACTTACTTGTTTAAAGATAATGAAGGTTGCTCAGTCGTTGTTTGCTGTTCAGTTTGCTCCATCATTTTTAAGTTCTTTTCAATTTTTTGTTCTTCAATTGTTGATAAAGTTGTTGGATGCTTTAAAGCTCCTAACGTAACCACAACTCCTGCTACGATAACAACTGGGGCTACTACTCCTACAATACGTTTAACTACCATGATTATTCCTCCTCAATTATTCTGTACTTTTATCCCACAAACCATGCCTTCTTTTATCTGCGCTTCCTGAAATCGTATACTCATTTCTATCTTGAATGAGGGCTTGTACCCCTCCGTAAAACATCGGATTATCGGTTTGTTTCACATCATATCCGTACGTTTTCAATCGATCTTTCACATCATTTTCAAGTTCTTTTTCAGAATATAGCTTGTCAGAATCAAAGATGACGCGGCTTGACTGCACTGCTTTATCAATCGATTGACCACTGTCAAAATAGTTGCCTAGCACCTGCGTTAACACCTGTGGAATTCGGTTCCCTCCAGGTGTCCCGATTCCCATTACCCACTCATCTTCACCGCGGATAATAGTGGGCGCTGTGAATGTACGTGGTCGTTTACCTTCTTCAATTTTATTAATGCCTTCACCAAAAGTACCAAGCGTGTTGTTTAAAAAGAAGCCTTCGATGTTTTTTCCACTTCCGAAGAAATTACTTAGCGTATTGGTTGTGGAAACAACCGTTCCTTCTTTATCTATTACAACAAAATGCGTTGTACTTTCGTGCTCTTCTACATCGCTAACTTTCGTTTTTTTCGTACGCGTTTCATTAATTTTATTTCCTAATAAACGAACGTAACGATCATCGATCCAGTCTTCAGGAGCTTGCTTAATGAAAGATGGATCAGCTACTTTATCTAATCGATCTTGATAAGACACTTTCGATATTTCACCTAGGTAGTGGTTAAACAAGCTTGGCTTTTCATTCTTTAGTTCCCAAATTTGTTCTTCATCAGCAAGCTTTAGCATTTGAATAAGCGTGACGCCTGAAAACGGCGGTGGAGCACTAATGATGCGATTACCTTTATAGTTCGTTTCTAAAGGCTTTCGCTCTACTGCTTCATAATCGCGCAAGTCTTTTTTTGAAATCTCCGTCTCATCAGCGATTTCATCACCAATATCTCCGCGATAAAAAGCAGAAGCACCTTCTTCTTTAATCGTTGTAAGAGTCTTAGCTAAATCTTTTTGCTTTAAGACTTCTCCCGCTTCAATTGCTTCTTCATTCGGATAAAACTGCTCAAGCTCATCTTCATCTAAGTTTTTTTGATACGAAATCAACCTATCATGAAGATCTTGGTCCACTTTAAAGCCATCTTTTGCGTAAGAAATCGCAGGGTTTATTAACTCACTCATTGATTTTGTTGCATAGTTTTGGTGAATGTATTCCATCCCAGCGACAAAGCCTGGAACACCTTCTTGCTCATCTTTATCTGAATTCGGAGCGACTTCGCGGTAATCAATAAAGGTAGAATCTCCATCAGCTGGATCAATCAGCATGCCACCACCTCCACCGACACCGGAGCCATATGGCTCAACAACGCCTAGTGCATAGGAAATCGCAATCGCTGCATCAACAGCAGTACCGCCATTTTTCAGTACATCCATCCCCACTTTTGTTGCGTAAGGGTCGGATGTACTAACGGCATACTCTTTTTTGGGAAATAAAAATTGATACGCTACGACGCTAATAATGAGAGAAAAGATGATAATGGCTACAAAAAGCAATTTTCGTTTTTTCATCATCTTTCATCTCCTTTAGCTGAATTATTGTTGTGTGTATGCTTCTTCTGTATTGTTAGCAGGAGCATCATCACTTTGGTTTTGACGTTCCTGCGATCTCTTCATTACGTGTGTGTGATCAAGTTTAATTTGAAACTTCTTATCCTCTTTTTCTAAACGACCTTCATTTGATGCGTACTTTGTTAAGTCGTTGTAAATTCGTTTCATGCGCCATGGATTATCTGTTGGCGTAGGACTACCTTCTTTAATAATCATCGGAATGACATCTACCGTAGCTTGGCCCTCTTTATTTAAGTTGTACTGAACCATCGCCGTATTTTTTGTACTTGACCAACCTTGGTCAAAGACAAAGTTTCCTAGACTATAGAAGATAATTGAACCATTATAAACATCAAATGACTGTAAAACGTGAGGGTGATGCCCGATGATGATATCCGCACCTGCATCAACCATTGCTTTTGCTAAGCCCTGTTGACGCTCACTAGGCTCTACATCGTACTCTGCACCCCAGTGCGCGTTTACAACAACTAAATCCGCATTTTCTTTCGCTTCTTGAATTGTTTCAAAAATAACATCTGGATCTGCATCTAAAATGCCTGGGTTATTCTTACCGGCCTTCATTCCTGCAACATATACGTCTGTGAAACCAACGGATGCAATCTTCACACCGTCTACTTCTTTATATGAAATATGTTTCGCTTCTTCTTTATTACGACCAGCACCGACATAGTTCATGCGGTTTTTTTCAAAAGATGCAAGCGTATCTTCTAGACCTTTTGTACCGTAATCCATCGCGTGGTTATTCGCTAGGTTTAATACATCAAATCCTGCATTTTTCATTGTTTTTAAATCTTCTTCTTCACTGTATAAGTGAATGCTTTTATCAATCTTCTCGTAAGAATCTTCGTCGTTTGTTAAAATAGGAGACTCATAGTTTCCACTCACATAGTCAGACTCATCAAAGAAAGGCTGAACATTTCGAAAAACAAAATCTTCTCCGTGACGGCTCGTCACTTCTTTGATATGTCGACCCATCATAATATCCCCAACCATCGTTAAGGTGATATCATCACTTGACTCTTTTTTTGCAAGATTAGGATCTTGAAGCGCATCCGAACGCTGAACCCAACCTGCTAGTGCCAAAACAAGGATTAAAATAGGTGTAAGGATAAGTGCTTGTTTTCCACTGCTTGGCTTCGTTCGTTTTATGAACATCAATACTTTTTCCTGAAAGTTTAGCTGCTTTTTCTTCACTGATGTTTGTCCTCCTTTCTTTTAACTTTTTATTAAAATAGGTAATAAATTTGCATTACACCAAACGTGATTCCACTTAGCAATACTGTTGTTCCAACCGTTAATGGTACACCTTGCTTTTGCATTGAGTTGGCGATTAATCCTGGTACGATAACTCCAATACCACGTAGCTCAAATACTTCAAATGGTAGGACAGGATAGAAATAATCAAAAATGACTTTAATTGCAATTCCTGTAATTAACATTGCGGTGAACTTACGACGTCCATATAAAATAACTACTTTTGAAATACCATAAACAACAATTACATATGTTAGTAAACTGATAACAAATACAACGACAATCATCATTGGCTGATCAAAGATAAGTGCCAAGTACCCTGGAACAATTAACCCTGCAGGTAGTACACCTGTTTTTTCCGTAAAAATTAAGCTGAGAGTTATCCCTAATACAAGGGCAATATATAAATCTGATCCGAACATGAAATGGCCTCCTAGATTAAACTGCTTTTTTCATCGTTTTCATTTCAATAATCGCTTCTACAAGTGGCTCTGCTGAACCATGAATATTTCCGACACCATAGACAATGCGATCTTTTAAATATGGTTTCATGCGCTCAAGAATTTCTTCTGTTGATGCACCTTCCATATCCCAGAACTCTTTCGTTGGTAACGTTCCTTTTGCATACGCATCCGCAATCGGTGAGGTTGTCTGACCAATTGCAATCATCACATCTGCTTCTATATAAGGCATTACGTCAACCGCGAATTGTTCTGTGCGATCGACACGGTCTGGACGGCAGTTCATGATAACAATCGGAAGCTTAGGGCTATAGTTCATAGAATCTACACGCTCCCAAATACGAAGTGTTGATGAAGCATCATTGGCTGCAAATCCATTTACTAAGAAAGCTGGATTACTTGTATCTCCAAACTTCGTAATTCTCATTGCACCTGGATCTGGCTGAGCGTTTAGCATTCCTCTCATTGCCGTTTCTTCATCAATGCCTAGTGCTTCAGCAACAGCTAAACCAATTGAAGCATTATCTGGGAATACCATGTAATCAAACTTACGTAAATACTCTTCAGAAATACGATCATTATCAGCAACGATTACTTTTGTATTTCGCTCCGCTGCAACCTTTTTGTAATACTCTAAATAAGGACCTTCAATTGTAACAAGGTGTCCATTATAAGGAATTGTCGCTAGGAAAGCTTGGGCAACTTCATCTAAAGTTGGCCCCATTACATCCATGTGATCCTCAAGTACGTTTACAATAACGCCCACTTTGGCTTGAATAAGCTGGTTTTGAAATGTAATTTGATAATCTGGCTGAACGGCCATACATTCACAAATAAGTGCTTCGGCTCCCATATCGGCAACTTCATTTACAACGCGTCGTTGCTCTCCAATATTTGGCCCTTCTTTACGACGGATAATTGGTTCTTCTTCTGATGTGTGCCAATAAATCATTCGCGCTTGGGTACCTGTTGTTTTTCCAACTGTTTTGTAACCTGCTTCTTTTACAATTCCTGTTATTAAACGCGTAACAGTTGATTTTCCTCGAATACCGTTAACATTTACTCGAACTGGAATTGAATGCAGTTTACGCAAATGTCTACGATACTCCCAAATGCCATAGCCTAGTAAAAATAAGCAGCATAGGACTATTAAGATCATCTCTTATCCTTCTCCTTCCAAAATAGCGCTGACCGCTAAAATTGTTAGCGTTCATCTGCGATTTCGTTTCTCTTCTCTTTATCTAATTTCATTTTTACGTTTGGGCTCGAGCACCAAATTCAACAGGTCTAAACCTACCACTCGCACGAAGAAACGGTCAATAGCTCAAACGATACATGTTTTTTGTATTGGTTATAAAAGGTCAAGGAGCTTTCACAACGCTGTCGTTTCCAAGCATTTTCTCTAGCATTCGTGACCATTCGCCTAATAGAAGCTCTTTAATCCTTTATTTTTTTTTATATTTTTTACACATTCACATTACGAAGATGCAATATCTTTAATACATGAAACATTCCTGTAATGTAAAACCCATAAAAAGATTACAAATGAATTTAATTTTACTTTTCACTCCATAATCTTTCTAATGTGATTGTTAAAATACTGATTTTTCACTAAAATGAGCATGTTCCTATAGTCATTAAAGAAAAAGTAAGATATATAATTTGATAGACTCATAAAGAGAGTAGTCAGAAAGGTTACACTGACTACCAAATTCACATACATAGACAAACTTTATAACCATTTCTGTTTTAGGAAGATAGATGTTCTTTTTCACGATTGAATTTTAAATATTTTGGGTATAAAGCTCGTAGACAAATATAAATTGCATGACAGAGGTGAATAAATAATAATCGACACGGTGCTTTATTTTTCTTTTACTGCTTTATATATTGCCTTGTTAGGTTGGGGCTTGTTTCTTTATAGAACGCGAACAAGTCATTCTTTTACATATTTTTTATTAGTCGTGATGCTAGGGCTCATTTATGACAACGGTTTATTAGCGATCGGCTTGTTTATTGGTGAAGGATCCACTCTTGAAACGCTAAACCTATGGAGATTTCTAGGTCATGCTTTCTTCACTCCTACTCTTGTACTTTTTGCTTTGGGTATTGGGAGGCATGCGAAACTGCAATGGGCTAAGAAAAACGTTACTCTTTATAGCTTTCTCCTTATTACCATTACCTTAATCGTGTATGAAATCACAGAGATTATGCATCAAACCCTTCAACCAGTCGTCGAATATGGCATACTTCGTTATACGCTAGTTGGCGCGCACAGTGGACCACCAATTATGGTTTTAATCGTGACGTTTATTTTACTTTTAGTAAGCATTTCACTTTTTCGCCATACTAAATGGAATGTGATGCTGATTGGAGTTGTTTTAATGATTGCAGGAAGTGCTATTCCACTTCCGATCGAGAGCGGTGCCGTAACAAATACATTCGAACTTATTTTTATGACAGCACTAATGATGACAATGTCAAAATTCCTTCTAAAAGAAGCAGGATAACTCTTGCTTCTTTTTTTCTAGTTTGATATAGTTTCCCCTACCGAACGTTAGGTAAATTGAAGAGTTATCTGATCGATTATTAACATCCATCTTTGAACAAGGAATTGCAGAAGGAACAATGCGAGACGAGAAAATTGACCGCTATATTAACAGCTTTTATTGCTTAGCGGATGGGTTATTTATTCAGCGCTTTTACTACGATCAAGAGCGCTATTCTACCAAAATAAAAGATGCTTGGAACGTTTTTTGGTTAGGAATTAAAAAGGAATAAAAGAATGTTAAAGGAGTTTTATCCATGGCTTGGATTTATTTAATTATTGCAGGTTTGTTTGAAATTGTGTGGGCAATGGGCCTAAAGTATTCAGAAGGCTTCACTCAGCTTTGGCCTTCTGTTGTAACCTTAATCGCAATTGTCATTAGCTTTTTCTTTTTTTCAAAAGCATTAAAAGACATTGCAGTTGGGACTTCTTATGCCATTTTTACAGGTATTGGCGCAGCAGGAACAGCCATCATTGGCATGGTTGCTTTAAATGAAGATGCGAGCTTAACCAGAATCTTTTTCTTAGTGTTAATGCTTGTTGGTATTGTTGGTATTAAGCTGGTATCGAGTGATGATGTAAAGGAGGAAGGCTAATATGGCTTGGATTGCTTTAATTGGAGCAGGAATATGTGAGGTTGGGTTTGTTATTTTTTTAAAACTGTCAGATGGTTTTAAGCGCCTGCTTCCTTCTATTGGGTTTAGCGCATTTAGCCTTGCCAGCTTTTATTTACTTTCCTTAGCTCTACGAGACATTCCAATCGGGACTGCGTATAGCATTTGGACTGGTGTTGGGGCAGTAGGAAGCGTATTATTAGGGATGTTTCTCTTTAATGAAAAGAAAGATTGGAAGCGTCTTTTATTTATCTCCTTTATTGTCATTGGCGTAATTGGGTTAAAATTCACTTCTTAACAACATAATCCATGCTATAATGAACTTGTATTGATTCTTTGACTAGGAGACGATGACCATGAACCTTGGTTTTGGAGAAATTGCGCTGATTGTCTTTGTTGCTTTGCTTTTATTCGGCCCAAAAAAGCTTCCTGAGCTTGGAAAAGCAGCAGGAAAAACGCTGCGAGAGTTTAAGCTTGCTACCAAAGGAATGATGGAAGACGATGAAGATGATAAGACAAAGAAAACACAAAAGCAAGTATAACCCTACTTCTTAGTCATAACGCATAAACAAAGCAGATGCCCATGTAGACATCTGCTTTTTATTTACTGCTTTTGCTGACCTTCTTTTAAGACAGTTTCCCAAAATCCTGGTGTATACTCAAAGCTAAATTTCTTTGCTGCTTGTACAATTTTAACATTCAGCTCTTGCTTAATATCTTCACGTTCTGAGGCGCATGCGGCTTGAGCTGCGCTCTTCACTTTCGGAGATAGCCTTTGCAGAAGCTCTTCAACAGCTTTTTCATCATCTTTTTTCACTCGTTCAATTAATTTATAAAGAGTTGTCATGTAACATCACTTCTTTCTTAAGTCACTTGAAAGATTTTCTATAGTTTCTTCCAGCAGTTTAATATTCGTTTCAACCCTCACTAACAAATAAAACGAGACCACAACAGGAAAGCCAACTTGATTAATAACGGATAACCATTCAACCATGTGCATCCCTTCCTTCTAATTGTTGTTTTAATCGCATAAGTGAGCTCCGATACTTAAATGAAATGGCCTGTGGAGAGACGTGAAAAAAAGAAGCAATTTCACCGTTCGTCCATCCTTCAACAATACGAAAATGCAGAATAAGCTGCTGCTTCCACGGTAAGGATACGAGCGCTTTATAAAGCGCTTCATCTTCGATTTGATTGCTTAAAAATGATCTATTCCACCAGTCCCGATCCACTACACCAAGCGTTTCGCCGTATGTTCGCTGTTCCTCTTTCACAACCGGCTGATCCAAGCTTTTTACATAGTGTGTCTTCTGATAAAGCTGCACTTTATCCCGTACAAAGTGCTTACACAACGTTGAAACATAAGCCAAAAAGCGAATTTCACTGTAAAACTGTTTGAATGCTTCATCTACTAACGACGCATATTGCTCGCTCTTGTGATGAAACGTCATTTGTAATAAGTCGTAGTGACAATCGTTTTTTAAAAAATTTTTTAATAAAGGAGAAGAAAGTGCTGCTCGATGTTTCCAGTAAAATGTAGAAAAAGATGTTTCTAAATACGGGGGGATAAGATGATGTACAGATTGATTAACCATATAAGTAACCTCCTATTTTTTTAAATATAGTAGATAAAAAGGGAAAAGCTGAGAAAAAAACAACAAAATAAGAACATTTGTTCTTATTTATATTAAAGGATAGGTACATTAAAAGTCAAACTGTGGTTTTAAATCATGTTATTACCAATTAGTTAATTAAATATGTTAAAATATGGATATAAAAAGGGGTTATAATGACAAAAAATCTATCGTTCATGGGAAAAGTAACATTTTGGATTGGCTTCTTCTTTTTTGTGTTTAGCTTTTCTTCTCTTTTAGGAGATACCGACTTTAAAGAAGTAGTCCCTACTACTTCAATTGGGCTTATATATTTTTTACTTGGTGGCGCTTTGTTACTTGGGAGCCGTTTATTTCAAAAATCAACAAAGAAGCAGAGGTAATTCCCCTGCTCCTTTGTTTGTATCTATTAGTTATCGTTTGGAAAAACAAGTCCCAGCTGACTACGAACCTTGTCCATCACACGCATTGTTGTATATGAATTTTCAAATGAGTTTACAGCTGATTCTGTTTCGCCGCTGTTTAATAAATCAATAAATTCTTTTACTTCATAATACATTGGCGGATGGCTTTGCTCGACTGTGAGTTCTTCTACCGACCCATCGTTGTAGCGAATTTCTACCTTTTCAGCAGTATGAATTTTATCGATAATCATGCTTCCTTTTTCACCTTGAATTTCGCTTGGCAGGTGTGAGTTTGTGATTTTAGAGTACATCACAACAGCATCTTTATCATCATATGATAGGGCTACAGTACCTTCTCCATCAACACCTGACTCCAGCATCACTCCGGTTGCCTTAACTTCTTTTGGAGCACCAAATAATGCAATCAGCGGATATAAGCAGTATACGCCCAAGTCCATAAGAGAACCGTTGGCGAATTTAGGGTTAAAAGCGTTTAGCACAATGCCTTCCTTGTATTTATCATAACGAGAAGAGTATTGGCAGTAGCTCGCAAAGTAGCGACGAACGGGACCAATTTTATGTAGATTTTCTGCAATGACTTTAAAGTTCGGAAGAAGCGTAGATTTCATTGCTTCCATTAATAAAACATTGTTGTTTTTTGCAGCTTGAATCATTTGCGTTACTTCCGTAGAATTGGCTGCAAGCGGTTTTTCACATAGAACATGCTTGCCGTTCTTCATGAATAGAATTGCTTGTTCAGCGTGATACGTATTAGGTGACGCAATGTAAACAGCATCGAGTTGATCGCTCGTAGCCATTTCTTCCAAGTTAGTAAACGTTGTGGTTACGTTGTATTTAGAAGCAAATTCCTGTGCGCGCTCTTCTGTTCTTGAGTACACAGCGGTTAATTTGAAGTCTTCTACGTGACTTGCTGCTTCTAATAATGATTCTGTAATCCAGTTTGTTCCGATGACGCCAAAACGAATCATTTTATTCACTCCTTTTTTACATATACGTCCTATTGTAGCCTGATTCAAATTAAAAGTGCGATGAAATCGTTTTAATATTTCACATTGAGAAGAATATAACTTTCTTTTCATATTTATAAAACATTCTCTTTGCTCGGTGTGATTTCCATTTCAGATTGTTCTCTTTCCGCAGAGCGAGCGCTGAGCTTCCTCGTATACTGCGGGGTCTCATGTAGCTCACTAGTCCCGTAGGAGTGGCTCATCCTTCATTTCAATCATGAGGCTTTTGAATAAGACAAATCTTTAATGTGATTACTCTCTCCACTTCCCATGATATCCTGATCTTTATGTTCACTAACACGTACTTTTCCTTTACATACGAAAAAAGCAAGTTGGCATATCGCCAGCTTGCTAGGTTTCGTCACTTTGTTCTTTTCGCTTACTGAGTCGTCCTTCTTTACGCACAGCTTCACGGAGTAAAAATTCAATGTGTCCGTTGACGCTTCGAAATTCATCTTGTGCCCAGCGCTCTAATAGCTTATAGAGCTCAGGGTCAATTCGCAGTGGGAAACTTTTCTTTTTTGCCATTCCTTCTCACAACCAATTAGTATAAGCTACCTGTATTCACCACAGGCTGTGTTCCTCGATCTGAAATAATTGCGATCATCAAATTGTTGACCATATTGACTTTACGCTCTTCATCTAAATCTAGTATACCATCTTGTTCTAATTGCTCAACTGCCATTTGTGCCATTGAAACTGCGCCTTCAACAATTTTCTTACGGGCTGATAAAATAGCTGTTGCCTGCTGCCTTTGTAGCATGGCGCTTGCAATTTCTGTTGAATATGCTAAGTGCGTTAAGCGCGCTTCAATAACTTCTACACCAGCAACCTCAAGACGATCTTGCAGCTCTTTTGCTAATTCATCAGAAATTTCATCTGCATTTCCACGAAGCGTAAGCTCTACGTTTTCAAACGTATCGTAAGGATAACGCGTCGCTACTGCTCGAATCGCTGTTTCACTTTGAATCGCCACAAACTCTTCATACGAATCTACATCAAACACTGCTTTGGCAGAGTCTACTACTTTAAAAACAACAACTGCGGCAATCTCAATTGGGTTTCCTTCTACATCATTTACTTTTAACTTTTTACTATTAAAATTTCGAACTCGTAATGAGATGGTACGTCTAATTGTTAGCGGAACGGTTACGAACAAACCGCTGTTACGAATGCTTCCTAAGTATTTTCCAAAGAAAATAACAACTTGAGATTGATTCGGCTGTACAACCGTCACACCGGAAGCTAACAATCCACCAATAGCAATAAGCGGAAGTCCTATAAGCGGCACTTCTTGAATGAGCATAAAAACACCGCCAATGATGGCTACTAAAATCAACAGAATGCCCACAAAACCATTTAAAATCCACGCTTGACGCTCCTGCAAAGTAATCTCCCCTTTGTAATTATATCTTTTTCATATTATTATGATATCACTTTTAGAAATAAATGTAAATATAAAACTGGATAATCTAGCCTATCCTAAAAAATGCTAAGCTCTCTAAATTTAAGGAATGGATATCCTTCAGCAACATTGTTTTCACAGTCAATAAAAAACCTGAACGATTAAAGCTGAATTACTTATGTCCCAGCCTCATTATATGTATATAAATATTATCGTTTATGCACTTTTTTTATACATCCGTGATTTAACAGGCTTTCTTATCAAGAAATAAGGGTTCCCTATGAATAAAAAGCAACGTATTTATACATTAAAATAATTAATTTCTATATTCTCTTATACATCATTTCCTATTAAGCCATTCGTAATTTTTCTAAAAGCCAAATGCATCCATTTAATTGCTGCTGTCATGACAACAATGACCATGATAATTTTAATAACCATTTGAACGAATCCATTTTCAATATAATTTTGCAGCATCTGACTACCGATATAAAAGCAACCGACTGCAAATCCAATGGTCATGATAAAAGTGGCAGCAACTCCAATACGCTGTTGCCAAGTTAGCTTTTCCACCACTTCTCGATTTGCCACGACAACATAAATTAAAACAAAAATAAATATTAATAGAGAAAACAAGTCTTCCATTCTAGTCGCCTCCCCTTCTTTATCCAAATTGTAACATATTAAGTTCTTTTTTGAAGTTAACATAGTTTTTTTCGAAAAAAAGGTTTCTTTTTAAAGAAAAAGTGTTATACTAGGTATATTATTTCTTGTTCGGTGTTAGAAATAGAAAGACTTTCTTTAAAGTGATTTTTATTGAAATTGAGCAGAGATAGTAATATATTCGTGGATTGTTCCACACAGGAGGTACTACAATGGTACAAGGTAAAGTAAAATGGTTTAATGCAGAAAAAGGTTTTGGATTCATCGAAGTTGAAGGTCAAGACGATGTATTCGTACACTTCTCAGCTATCCAAGGCGACGGTTTCAAAACACTTGAAGAAGGTCAAGACGTATCATTTGAAATCGAACAAGGCGCTCGTGGACCACAAGCTGCTAACGTTCAAAAGTAATAATTTAGAAGCACTCACTCTGTGAGTGCTTCTTTTTTTATCCAATTAATAGCTGATTCTCTTTCCAAAGAGCTGTCAAATTATGATCAGCTAAGCGTTGATGCGTCTCCTTCACACTAACCCACCGTTTTTGAACATAAACAAAACGTGTCTCTGGAATTTCAGTCCATATCTCTGGCATTGACTGCACGTTTAAAAGTACGAAGTTTGCTTCATTTCCCTCTTCAATTCCATATTTCCTTTTTCCAATTAATCTTGCTGGAATACTAGTAATCATTCGAAGAAGCTGCTTTTGTTCTTCGGGACTCCCCATGTGAGCAACATATCCTGTTAACAAGCCAATTTGTAATAAGTCGGCTTTTCCAAACGGATGAAACGGATCATGAACGTTATCTGAAGCGGTCGCTACGGGAATAGCTGACTTTTGAAGTTCCTTAATTCGCGTTACTCCTCTTCGAATAATTCCTCGGTCTTCACGCCCTTGTAAATAAAGGTTCGCAGCCGGAAGCGTTACGGCCCCAATTTTAGCATCACGCATTAAAGTTAAAATTTTCTGAACTTTTTCTTCGTCCATTCCTGCTAATGAACATAGGTGACCAGCTACTACTTTTCCCTCCATCTTATGAGCAATGGTTTGCTCTGCCAAATAGATGATCGTGTCGATATTAGGGTTATCACTTTCGTCAATATGCAAATCCAATGGCAAATCATACTTTTTAGCGAGAGTAAACAAGGCGTCTATATCTTCGTTAGGATGACTAGCTAAATGAGGACAGCCTCCAATTGCATCAATTCCCAACTCTGCTGCTCTCTCAACTTTTCTCATAATATAGTCATCATGTGTGTTTACCGACCCAAACAATGGAACAAGCTGAATTTCCATGTATGGACTGAGCTCATCTCGTGCATCTGCTGCTGCTTGAAGCCCTCTAAATAGAATATCTTCTTCTAATAAACAATTAAAATCGATATGTGTGCGAATAGCTGTCGTTCCATTTGCTAATGCCTGTAGTGCTGTTTTTACAATACGCTGTCTAATTTCTTCTTCAGAAAACAACGCAATGCTAGACGCATAGTTTTCAACTGCTTCAGATAGTGTACCAGAAAGGTTGGGCACTTGAGGTAAAGAGTGCGCTTTATCCAAATGCATGTGCATATCTACAAAACCAGGTAGCATAACTCTCCCTTGAGCGTCTAAAGCCGTTTCTTTCCCCAAAATATCTGCGTGCAGCTCTTCAAACTCATCATCTTCCATATAGCCGTTTTGTAACACAATTGAGGTATATATTCCATCTGTAATTTTCACTTCAAAAAGTGCATGATCATGAATTAGCGGTAAGCGGACGTTAACCAAATGTAACAATCTTAACCCTCTCCTCTATAATCTTTTCTTTTTTTGCAAGCGATACTATTCCTTCAGCCTATCGGGGAGCTGAAGCTCTTGTTTGCACTAATTCGCTAAATTACCTAAAATACCTTCTTTTTCTTTCAATAAATCGGTTGATTACTCGACAAATTTAAGCAAAAAAAGAAGCAGTGTCCCCACACTGCTTACACAAAGAAAATGCTAGAAAATAGATAAATGTACTTCCAATGGTTAATGAGGGCTTGCAGAAATGCTAAAGCGTGTAGCTTCGTCTCCCTCCGCTAGCTTGTCTCCCCAGAAAGCTAGCGGCACACCCAACGACAAGCATACACAATAGATACAATAAGAAAAAGCCCAAAGCAAAGGTAGGCATCTCATAATAGATGAGCAAAAACCTACCCGCCTGGGCTTTTATCCCTTCGGTGTCATGCCGTTCTGTCGAAAACATTAAGCATGTAAATCGCTTGGACCAGACCTTTTCATGATGAAAAGCGGGAACCTAGATTTACTTTTTACTCATAGTCTTGTTATTTACGGTAACAAGGTAGAAACGTTCGATCCATATTATCAAACATATATGAGTGACCGTATTCAGCTTTTTCTTGATATAAAGATACCTCGTTTCGACATGCTTGTCAACAATAAAAACGAATATTTTAATTCACAATTAGTAATTCGTTCGTTTTTTATGTAAACTCAACTAGTTTTGGAGCAATTAATTTATTTGCTTTTCTCTCCCCACACATCTTCATAAATGAGATGTTCTAAAGAGCGGCGCTGAGCCCAATTCGCTTGCTCTAAAATCGGTTTTTCTGGATAATTTTCCGTATATCCGACGGACATGAGGGCTACAGGATCAATATGCGGTGGAATATTTAAAATGTCTCGCACATCATTTTTCTTATAAAAGCTCACCCATCCCATCGCAAGTCCCTCAGCGTAAGCAGCAAGCCACATGTTTTGAATGGCACAGGCCGTTGACATAATATCCGTCTCAGGTATTGAGTTGCGTCCTAGAACATGGGAACCGCCTCGCGTTGGGTCACATGTTACGCAAATCGTAAGCGGCGCTTCTTTCAGCCCTTGAATTTTCAACTCTAAAAATTTTTTTTCCTTTTGGCCTTCATAATGAATAGCTAATGCTCGCCTCTCCTTGTCAGCTGCCCACGCTAATTTTTCTTTTACGCTATCAGATGAAATTAAAATAAAATTCCAAGGCTGCATAAACCCGACAGATGGACCGTGATGAGCGGCATTTAAAATACGATTGATTTTTTCTTCTGATACTTCTTTAGATAAAAACGTTCGAACATCTCGTCGACCATAAATAGCTTTATACACTGCTTCTTTTTCTTCATGATTAAGCATAACTTTTTCACCTCAATTTTTTAACTAGGGTATGTCAATCTATGGATATTTAAGCCCTACTAGATGAAAATACAATAAGGAGTGTGATACAAATTCGTGCATTAGCGTTCCTTTTTGACCCAGTAAGCAAGTAACCCCATCTAATCGGCTAATAAATAAAGCACAAAGGAAAAGGTAACTATCATTACCATCACCTTCATGCTTTAGATGATTACCTATACCGTTGTAACGACTTCTCTATTCAGAAAGTTCTTTATTTTCCCATTCTAACATGCAGTATTTTATTTGTATATACTATTGTTTGACACTGCAAATATACAAAAATGCTTGGAGTTCACACTGCATTTGCTTTAAGTGTGGCATGGCTTTTTGCAATAACTTTTCATGTTGTTTCTTATAGCTTTCAAACAACATTTTTTCAACCTTCACCTTTTCTTCATACAGAACATCTATTTTCTCTTCATTTCCCTCCAAAGAGATTGGATTCAGCATAGCAAGATCATAAATAGGTTGTCCATATTCTAATTTATTTAAAATGGAGCGTAATAACGCTTCATCATGAACATCTAATTCATATAAATAGTTTAGTAAACTTCCAAGTTCATCAATTATAGTTAAATCGAGTTCTGCCTTCTGGACATTCGCGCCTTCTACATATTGAAAGCAAGTTGTATTAACAGTTTCATATAACGTTTCCACCCTTTTGAGCGCTTCATCAATTGTCATGCAATGACCTCCTATACAGCATGGTTCATACAATTCTATGATGCAAGAGTTCATTTCATTACGTTCCTCAGCGGAAAATATCGATAATTTCTTCAATAACAGCAGCAGGATCTTCTTCTTGGGCAAATGACTTTATTTCAGTAAATGTAGGCTCAGAAAATTGATTATTTACCTCTTCAATATATGAGTAAACCTCTTTTGTTGCTTTCTCATTGTCTGAG
This sequence comes from Priestia sp. FSL W8-0001, assembly GCF_038050335.1. Classification (NCBI taxonomy): domain Bacteria; kingdom Bacillati; phylum Bacillota; class Bacilli; order Caryophanales; family Bacillaceae; genus Priestia; species Priestia sp. FSL W8-0001. The sequence goes on along the minus strand of NZ_JBBPAL010000001.1, from coordinate 981,424 downwards.
AAAGACCATCTCTGCAGTTCAAAACCTTCCGAAGCATCTTCAACAGCTATAGGGCAACCGTTATCGGTCATTCCAAAACAGTACATCGGAGTCTTCCCACTTGTACAGATATCCTCTTGCCTGTTATGAATCTCGCCTTTATCTCCCCAGGCGGCAATTACTAAATGTGCACGATTAACCGCTTGAGTCAAATATTGGTTCGTTCCAATTCCAACGGCTTCCTGCTTTGAGAGTTTCGCTAATAATGTCTCATCTTCAGCTTGATAGCTAAACAAATAGACAATTTCTAACGAACCAAAGCCCCACCGTTGTGCTAACTGCATACATTTCTTTAGTTCCTCTTCACTTTGTTGAGTGCCTGTATTCATTGGAGATGACAAGATGAACGTTACGGTTCGATCATTTTTTTCACTCCAAGCTACTTTAAAAGAATATTGATATGTTCCCTCTTCATCAAATATCGCTTCTCTTTTCACTTCCTAATCACCCTCTTCTCTATCATTTCATTCTATATGTATTTTGAAATAACAAAGGCATGACAACTTTTCTGTCTTTTCGGAAAAAATTATTTCCTCTTCTCATACATGCATTTTACAGCTATAAATCACATTCATCTATTGGTACAAGCCGTTGTTAAATTAGATAATTTTTAAAAAATGGTCTATAATAAGACCATATATTTTGATAAAGAGAGGATTTTGTAAGTGGCGAATACACATACATTTACAAAAGGTGAAGAGATTGCGAATGCAATCACGCACGGAATTGGGGTCATTTTAAGCATTGTCGGACTCACTCTTCTTATTGTATTTTCTTCATTACAAGGTACACCTTGGCATATTGTTAGCTTTACGATTTATGGAATTACCATGTTATTACTATATGTATCATCAACGCTTGTTCACAGCTTTCCTGAAGGCAAGGTAAAAGATTTATTTGAAATCTTTGATCATTCCTCGATTTATTTATTTATCGCTGGAACCTATACACCGTTTTTATTCGTCATTGTGAAAGGAACAATGGGCTGGACCCTTTTTTCCGTTGTCTGGGGAATTGCGATTGCAGGAATTGTGTTTAAAGCTTTCTTCGTAAAGAAATTCCTCTTTATTTCAACAGTCCTATACGTGTTAATGGGTTGGATGATTGTCTTTGCATGGAACTCTTTAAAAGCAACATTAGAGACACCAGGCTTAGTATTGCTTGTTATTGGCGGAGTTCTTTATACAATCGGAGCTATTTTCTACGTATGGCGAGGCTTTCGCTTCCATCACATGATTTGGCATTTATTTGTACTTGGGGGCACAGTTACACATTTTCTGGCCGTTCTTTTATATGTATTACCGGTTGCGATTCAATAAAAAAGAGGCGATTTATCGCCTCTTTTTTATTGTCAAGACCCACCCGGTGCTACCAGTTGCTCACCTTGATACATTTCATAGACATACGGATTTTTTGGGCGGGCAATCGACTCAACTTTTTCTATCTTTAGGTACGGTAATGAAGCGCCATTATATGCTTCTTGGCCGATGGTTCCTTTTACTTTAATCCACTCGTCCGTTTCAAGCTTAGCAGCATCCGAAATGGTTGAAAGGGTTCCGTATACCGATGCATCCGCTACGCAGCAAGATAAGCCAAATCGAGCGACTACGAATTGGTCCTTTTTAAACCCCTCTTCTCGATACACAAAGCCTTTTATTTCAATCGTCTTGCCAACAAATTTCCCAACGTTTGTCTCGATGATATTCATGATTGGAATATATTCTTTATCACTTACTACAATATGATCTTGCTTGACTAGCTTAGCTTCTAATTTTTCATAATAGCCTTCTGGTGCCTGCTGAGGTACGAAGCCTTCCGGGTGTTCTAAAGGAACTTCTCCATCTTCCTGCGGTTCTTCTACTTCCGCTCCTAGTACTTGATTCATATACTCTTCTAACTCGGCATCTGCGTTTTCCTGCAATTCTTGACGCTGCTCTGGCGTGGGCGTTTCTTTCACTCCTTCTGCAAACTTAATTCCTCTTTTTTCAGCCACTGAACTTCCTAATGAATGGTTAGGCAATAAAAAGCCCGTCATAATTGGCAGTAAAAATAAGAGGTAAATAAACAAGGTCTTAAACTTCCCTTTTTCAAAATGATCATGCTCGCAAGCGCAGCTTCCCCCATCCTCTACCTTTATGCTGCTTCGCCAAATTTGCACAACTCCTAGGAGAAAGAATGTAATGCTAGAAAAATAAATAAACGGCATCATTTTCGGAGCAATAAAGTAAACCATTTGCTCCGTTAAAATAAGCTTAAACATTAAAAGCGCAAACCCAATTAAGAAAATGCCTCGGATATAGGTGATAAACTGTTCATCAATTCGCTTCATAATATCCTCCTCATCCCATTAACCATCCATAAACCATCACAACTCCGTAAACAATAACCGTAATCATTAGAATAAACCGGATAGCAAACTTCTTTTTGAAAAAGGCAAATAGCATAATTGTACTTTTCAAATCAATCATGGGTCCATATACTAAAAAGGCAAGCAACGCAGTCGGTGTAAACGTATGAGCAAAAGATGACGCAACAAAAGCATCTGCTTCCGAGCACAAGGAAAGCACGTAGGCAAATCCCATCATGACTGCAGAGGATACGTATTCATTGCTGGCTAAGCTGACAAGAACCTGCCGATCCAAAAACGTTTGAAACAGGCTTGCAACGAGCGCTCCAAATAATAAATATTTTCCCATATCAAAAAATTCATCGCTTGCATGATAAAGCGTTTGCTTCAGACGATTTCCTTTTCCATGATCTGAATGAACGTGGACGTGAACATCCTTAAGCTGATTTTGATTACGAAACGTCCAATAAATTGCTAACCCAATGAGTAAACAAACAATCACAGCAAGCCCCATTCGACTATATACGATAGATAAATCTGATTGAAATGCATAAAACGTAGAAGCAAATACAATTGGGTTTAGAATGGGTGCTCCTACTAAAATAACCATTCCAACATGCAGGGGCATTCCTTTTTTAAGCAGCCTTCTTACAACTGGAATAATAGCGCATTCACAAACCGGTAAGATAGCGCTGACTACAACGGCTGATACGAGTGCAAGATACGGATTTTTTGGAATCATTCGCTGAATCGCTCGCTCTGATATGAACACTTGAATAAGTGCTGATGCAAACACACCGAGCAAAATAAATGGTATAGCTTCAAAAACGATGCTTAAAAAGATGGTATTGACGTTCAATAAAGATGTGGGAATAGCTAAGTTACTTGTATCTATATCAACAAAGAAAAAACAATACCCAAACAACAGCAGCAGCAACACTCCAACTAACTCTTTACTTACTTTTGATAGCGTCATACTCTATCATCCACCTCCGGCTGTTCTATCATTTCAATTAAGTATTTTTATGTGAATCTATTAACTACCATATGAAGAATAGTAGAGTATTTATGCTAGAAATCATAAAAAGAGTTTGGGACTGCACTACTTATGTCTCAGTTCTCTGCTGCGTTAAAATAATTGTCCAAGCTGCTTAAAGAGCGTATACACACCCATAACAGCCATAATGACTACAACAAAAGAGCCGAAAATGGTAAGCCAAAGCGGATGCTTATAGTCACCTACAATCTTTTTCTTGTATGCAGCTACAAGCATTGTGCCAAGCGAAATTGGTAAGATTAGTCCATTTAGAGCACCTGCTAAAATTAAGAGGGTAACGGGTTGACCAATTGTTAAAAACACCAATGTTGATACAGTGATGAAACCGATAAGGTAATTTCTAGTGCTGCTTTTTCTTCTTCATTTCCAACAAGTAAGTTTGCAATTCGAAGAGCAAGAACATCCATCGCTCCACTCACGATAATTCCTTCCTTTTGAAACCCTTGTCTTCCCAAATCCTGAACAGTTGTTAGTAATCCTGGACGGATGATATTAACACTCATGGTCACCCTCCTTTTGAGCCACATATTCTTCTTTGGTAATCGGTATAAAACGAATGGAATCTCCTGCTTGCAAAAGAACCGGTTTATGGTCTAGCGGATTAAATAATGACAGTGGCGTTCGCCCAATGATTTGCCAACCTCCTGGTGTTTCAAGCGGATAAATACCTGTTTGTCCTCCTGCAATTCCAACTGACCCTTTTGGTATAGATGCCTGAGGTTTTTCCTTTCGCGGGGTGGCTAACCTTTCGTCCATTCCACCTAAGTATGGAAAGCCAGGAGCGAACCCAATCATATAAACTAGATAGTCTCCTGATGAGTGCACCTTGATTACTTCTTCTTCCGTTAGTTGATGATAGTTTGCAACATGGGCTAAATCCGGTCCAAACTCATCACCGTAGCAAACCGGTATTTCAACAATGCGAGATGTTAATTCACCTTCAGCTTTTGGGATTTGAAGAAGCGCTTCTACTTTACTTTTTACGATTTCATAGGGGGCTTTTCCAATTCGATTAAAAAAGTAGTGGGGCTTATAGTAAATCGTTACAGTTGTAAAAGCAGGTACATATTCAATCATGCCTTCAAAACGATTAGCTTCAAGAATTGCTATAAACTGCTGGATATTTGTATGTATTGTTGGATGAATAACCTCACCGAATGAGACAACGATGCCGCTATCTCCCAATGGATAAATGTTGTATTCAGTGTTCACTCGTTATCCACTCCTTTCTTCTCTTCTATTGTCTCTTGAATGTAATCGTTCAATTCCTACCTCAAAAAAATTACAGACTACGTTTCACTTAATCAAAAGAATCTCATTGTTTCAAGTTTTCAATCATAATTGTGCCAAAAGAAACAGATTACAATCTAGCCAAGCAAAAGAAAAAGCACTAAAGAACTAAGAGAATTTTCCTTCTCAGTTCTTTAAATGCCTCTTCTTGCGAAATCTACAAATCGAAATTTATCCAATCTGTGTCTCGATTCCGTATATTGAAATAAACTTGCATCGTTAAGATAAACATAATTTCGTACAACGACGATGTGGGTATAGTCTTTTAAATCTAAATAACGCTCATCGTCTTCCGTTACTTCATCTACAGAAATTTCTTTTTTAGCAAAACTGATGCTTAAACCTACTTCTTTTTCTAAGTACTCATAGATAGACCCTTCACAAATTTCACGAGTTAAATGAGGAACCTTTTTTTGTAAAAAGAAATCTTTGTCTAAGATAATTTTTTCACCATCTATTGCACGTGCACGTACCACCTTCCAAACTGAGTCTCGCGATGTACTGTTTAGCTGCGTACACAACTCACTATCAGGCTTAATTAACTCAAAGTCCTCAACCACTGTTCTTGATTCATGTCCAAGTTTTTCTGCCATCTCTTTAAAACTAACAAGACCTGAAATCGGAAAATCAAAGCGAGATACTTCTAAGACATAAGATCCCTTGCCTTTAATCTTTTGAATATAGCCGTTTTGTGATAAAAGGTTCAAGGCTTTTCGAATGGTTTCACGAGACGTGTTGTACGTCACAACCAGCTCATTTTCTGAAGGTAGCTTCGTATGAGGCGGCCATTTCTTCTGTTTAATGTTTTCCACTAGTTCTTCATAGATTTGCATAAACTTATTTTCTTTCATGACTTCACCTACCTTCATTTATTTTATAAAAAGAACGATGAGCTGTCACTCATCGTTCACTTTTTAAGGCGATATACAATTGATTCATAAGGACGAAGCTGAACTTTAGCATACTCTAAAGTTGAATCATCATAGTTTGATAATAAAATTTCGCATTTGTATCCTTCAACATCAACCGTTTCAGGTAGTTCAAACGTTACGTCTTCCCCATAGAAATTATTCACTACGAGCAGCTTTTCATTAGCTCCGTTTCGCACGTATGCAAATAGCGCTGGGTGATCGCTTAAAATAAGCTCATAGTTTCCGCTTGTAATAATATCATACTGTTTTCTAAGCTTAATCAGCGCTTGGTAATGATAAAAAACGGATGTTTTATCTTCTAAAGCACGCTCTACATTTAATTCCCTATAGTTGGAAGCAACATTAATCCAAGGCGCTCCTGTCGTAAAACCCGCATGCTCTTTATCATTCCACTGCACTGGTGTGCGCGAGTTGTCGCGAGACTTTGCTTTTAAGATTGAAATAATCTCTTTCTCACTCATGCCTTCGTTACGCTTAATGTCATAAATGTTAAGTGACTCTACGTCACGATAGTCGGAAATATCATTGAAACCTGGATTTGTCATCCCAATTTCTTCACCTTGATAAATATAAGGCGTACCTTGCATCATATGAATAGTCGTAGCAAGCATTTTAGCAGACTTCTCATGAAATTCCTTGTCGTTTCCATAGCGAGAAACTACCCTTGGCTGATCGTGGTTACACCAAAACAGTGCGTTCCACCCTCCACCTCTGTTCATCTCAACTTGCCATGTTGATAATATCTCTTTAAGCTTTAGAAAATCAAATTCACCTACTGACCACTTTTCACCATTAGGATAATCGACCTTTAAATGGTGAAAGTTAAACGTCATGCTTAATTCTTGGCGGTCGGGACGCGTATAGTTGATACAATGATCAATCGTGGTTGAAGACATTTCACCAACCGTCATACTATCGTATTTTGAAAACACTTCTTCGTTCATTTCTTTCATATACTCGTGAACACGAGGTCCATCTGTATAAAACTTACGACCGTCTCCAGGAGGAACCGTCCCGTCGTCATCTAAAAATCGCTGATCCTTCGAAATTAGGTTAATAACATCTAAGCGAAAGCCATCAACACCTTTTTCGAACCAAAAGTGCATCATACCATACACTTGCTTACGAACCGTTTCATTTTCCCAGTTTAGGTCCGCTTGGGTTACGTCGAACAAATGAAGATACGATTGATCCGTTAGTTCATCATGCTCCCACGCGGAACCGCCAAATTTAGAAATCCAGTTCGTAGGCGCAGAGCCATCTTCTTTTTCGTCTTTCCAAATGTAAAAATCACGGTACGGATTATCCTTTGATTTTCGCGCTTCCTGAAACCACTCATGCTCTGTTGATGTATGGTTTACTACAATATCCATAATGACTTTAATATCGCGACTATGAGCTTCTGTTAATAAGCGTTCAAAGTCTTCCATCGTTCCATACTCACTGTGAATTGAAAAATAATCACTAATATCGTATCCATTGTCGCGCTGAGGCGATTGATAAATTGGGGTAAGCCATACGACATCAACCCCAAGTGTATTTAAATAATCTAGCTTCTCTATAATTCCGTTAATATCTCCAACGCCATTCCCAGACGTATCATAAAAACTTTTCGGATAAATTTGATAAACAACCGACTTTTTCCACCACGGCTGCGTCATCTTCATCACCATCACTTTCTATACAAATCATTTTGTCATCATGCTTTTTTCTTTTGTAACGTTCCAAAAAGTAGCGTTAAAACAAACGGCACAACGACTACAATTGCCATCCCGATTAAAAAAGCTCCCCAATCACTTGGTAAAATGGATAGCGGTGCAGGAATTCCTCCCACTCCAATTGATGCTGCTTTTACCCCGTTCATTGTGACAATAACGCCTGCAATAGCGGAACCAATGATAGCTGAAATAAAAGCAAATCGATAGCGTAAGTTTACTCCAAACATAGCGGGCTCCGTAATTCCTAACCATGCAGATACTCCTGATGTTAATGATAATCCGCGCAGCTTTTCATCGTTTTTAGCTAATGTCATCATGGCAAATGCAGCTGACCCTTGCGCAATGTTTGATAATGCAACCATTGGCCATAAGAACGTGCCACCGATGCTACCAATCAGCTGAAGATCAACGGCTAAGAACGTATGATGCATTCCCGTAATAACAAGAGGTGCATACAACCCACCGTAAATGATACCACCGATAAACGGAGCTGTTTCAAACAGCCACACCACCCCTGCTGTAATGACGTTTCCCATCGCAAACGTTACAGGTCCAATGGCAATGAATGCAAGGAATCCAGTAACTAGTAGCGCAACAGGTGCTACAACTAAAAGCTGAAATCCATCCGGAATTCGCTTTCTTAAAAAGAGTTCAATTTTAGCAAGTACTAATGATGCAACTAATACAGGTAGTACTTGACCTTGATAGCCTACCTTTTCAACTTCTAACCCAAATAAGTTCCACGTATCAATGTTACCTTTTTGAAGTGCTTCACCATATCCCCATGCATTTAATAAGTCTGGGTGAACAAGCATTAATCCTAGCACAATACCTAGTAGCGGACTTCCTCCAAAACGATTAACAGCTGACCAACCAATGAGACCCGGTAAAAAGACAAATGCGGTATTTGATATCAAGTTGATCATACTCGCTAAATCTTTCCACTGTGTATGAACATCTACGAGAGACTTATCATCATAGAAGATTCCTGCCCCGGTTAAAATATTGTTAATCCCCATTAACAAACCAGCCGTTACGATGGCAGGTAAGATTGGGATAAAGATGTCAGCTAAGGTTTTAATAGCTCGCTGCAATGGGTTTAAATTTTTCGCAGCTTCATTTTTCACTTCTTCTTTTGATAATTCTCCGATACCTGTAATCGTTACCATTTCTTTGTATACTTTATCAACTGTTCCCTGACCAATGACCACCTGGAATTGTCCATTTGTTGAGAAGAAACCTTTGACTAAATCATGATTATTTAGCGCTTCTTCATTTACTTTCTTTTCATCATGCAGCACTAAGCGCAAGCGCGTTACGCAATGAGTTGCTGCTGAAATATTTTCTTTTCCCCCAACGGCTTCAATAATCTGCTCAACAGATGTACGATTTACAGCCATAATCCTCTTCCTCCTTGTTATCGCTTTCATCTCTTATAAAAAAGTACCCTTATTTTTAATTACCCTAACGCATAGAAAAAGATAGCGCATTCAAAACTTGTATATACATGTATTGTGTGTTCTATATTAACCTGTATATACAAGTTAGTCAACAGAAAAAAGCATTCTTTAAAAGAATGCCTCGGTTACACATGTGAATGTATCGTGTTTTTCTTTTGATTGAACCATTTGTCAATTAGACCGCTACCTAATAGTACACCCGCTACAATAAATAGGAAGCCAAATAGCTGAGCTGCTTGTATTTCTTCTTTTAAGAAAATAGCTGAGCTAACAAGCGCAAAAAAAGGATTTAAATTGACAAAAATAGATGACTCTGCCGGTCCAATATGTTGAACAGCTTGATTGTAGACCATATGCCCAAATGCTGTTGCGAGCAGCGCAGAACCTAAGAACAATAGCCACAAGTCCACTCTTGTTTGTGCCATCGTTTGTAATCCATTCGGCTCTAAAATAAAGCTAATCCCAAGTAAAAAAGCTGAACCGGTTACCAGCATCCACCCCGTCATCAAACGCGCATCCAACGTTGTTGAAGCACGTCGAATAAATACATAACTAATGGCTTGCGTTAAGATTGATAAAAAGACAAACAAATCACCCTTTGTTCCACCTGTGACCGCTCCGCTTCCAGCTAATACGATAAAAGCAACTCCAGAAAAACCGCTCACTACGCCGATAAATCGGAAAAATGTTAGCCTCGTACCTAAAAAGAAAACCGCGCAAATTGTCGTTAAAATTGGACTCAAGCCTAAAATTAACGCCCCGTTTGATGCACTGGTTTCTTTTAACCCCGTTGACAAAAAGAAGTGATGACAAACAACGTTAAAGAACCCAACCATCGTAATAAACAAAAGCTCTTTCAGGGTAATTTTGCGTAGTGACTTTGTGACTTTAAGAAAAACCAAAACGGCAATTCCCGCAAAAAGAATTCGAAAAGCCGTCATCGTAACGGGAGCAAATGCGCCTACGAGTAGCTTTAACGCAACGACGTTTACCCCCCATAGCAACATGACGAATACTAAAACACCGTAAATCTTATACTTATTCAATGACTCTCCCACCTAACCTACCGTTCTTATCCATTATTTTCAACTTCTCTATTGTAACGCTAATATAGTTGAATTTCTAGATATTCTTCACTCGAAATAATTACGAAAATCGACTCTTCGTGATATGATAGCGTAGCAATTACACAGAAAAAGGAGCGCTTATACATGATCGAGATACGACTCGCCGGCGACAGCAAAGAAATTGAAGAAATGATTAAAAGCTTCGAAAAGCATTACGATGTCAAACATCAATCTCTTGAATACAATCGAAGCAATAACCCAAAGTATGCGAATCGTAAAACGACGCGGGTTTATTTATCGATGGGGTTAAAACAAGGAAACTAATTTATCTTACTTTTACAAATACTTCAGTCTGTATTATAATTCCATTAATATTTCATAGATAGAAAGAGGTTACGACATGGATCAAACCATCGTTTTAGTTGGATTTATGGGCGTGGGGAAAACAACGATTGGACAAGCACTTGCCCGTAAACTCGATTTTCAATTTATTGATACGGACCAGCGTATTGAAGCCGAAATGGGCATGCAAACAACAGATATTTTTCGCGTTCACGGAGAAGCATTTTTTCGACAAAAAGAAAAAGAAACGATTACGCAGCTTGTAAAAAAGAAAAAGACTGTTTTGTCTCTTGGAGGAGGCGCTTTTTTACAAGCTGCCATTCGAGATACCTGCTTGCAAGACGGTATTGTTATTTGTTTATCTCTATCTTTTGACGGGTGGAAAGAACGATTAGATGATTTACTTCCAACGCGCCCCGTTTTACAAGGAAAGAGTTTAGTGGAAATAGAAGAACTATTTTATAATCGCCAAGCTATTTATCAATCTCACCATAAAAAAGTTGTAACGGATGCCTTAACACCTGAAGAAGTGGCTGATGAAATTATTGAGTTTGTTCTTAAGAAAAACTAAAAGACGCCTTCTGCTTTCGTGCAGAAGGCGTCTTTTCTTAATGACTCATCATATAGAAGTTAATAAAAAAAGCAATTGTGATAATGTACATCATCCAGTGAATTTCTCGGTAGCGTCCAGTGAAGAGCTTAATAGCGGTATACGAAATAAAACCAAACGCCAACCCTTCAGCGATGCTGTAAGTTAACGGCATCATAATAATGGTTAAAAACGCTGGAACCACTTCCGTAAAATCATCAAAGTTGACGTTTTTAATATCGCTAAGCATTAAAGAGCCAATAATAATTAGCGCTGGCGCCGTTGCAACCGATGGAATAAAGTCGATTAACGGAGCGAAGAAAAGGGTACATAAAAACAGAACAGCTACCGTTAATGCTTTTAACCCAGTACGTCCACCTTCTGCAATTCCTGTTGCATTTTCGATGTACGTGTTTAAAGCTGTACTACCGAAGATAGCGCTCGCCATTGTTCCAACTGAATCCGCTGCTAATGCGCGATTTAAATTTGGAATCTTGCCGTTCTCATCAACTAAGTTTGCTTTTTTCGATAAACCAATTAGCGTTGCAAGCGTATCGAAAAGTTCTACAATTGTAAATGAGAAGACAACGGAAAAGATCCCGTAAGCGATGGCACCTTTTAAATCCATTTGCATAAACGTGTCACCAATTGTTGGTGGGGTCGCTGAAAACACGTCGCTGATAGCGGTTGGTGGTGCTTGAAACCCAACAACCATTGCTACTGCAGTCGTTGCAAAAATACTAATAATTAGCGCACCCTTTACGTGTTTAGCCATTAAAACAGCTGCCAAAATCAAACCGAATATTGTCAATAATGGCCCCTTGTCCAACACGTTTCCAACGCCAACAAATGTTGATTCATTGGCTACAACAAGCCCTGCATTTTTTAATCCTATAAACGCAACAAACAAACCAATTCCAACAGCAATTGATGCTTTTAGAACGTTGGGAATGGCATCGACGATTTTGCTACGAATACCGGTTACGGTTAATAAAAAGAATAAAATACCAGATATAAAGACAGCACCAAGAGCCGTTTGCCACGATAGGCCTTGTCCTAGCACAACCGAATACGTAAAGAATGCATTTAATCCCATACCAGGACCAGTAACGATTGGAAAGTTAGCCCATAGCGCCATAAGTATTGTACTGAATACAATGGCATAAATCGTTGCTGCTAACGCTGCTTCTTTCGGAATACCAGCGTCAGATAAAATAAGCGGATTGACGATAACCATGTAGCTAACGGTCATAAAAGTGGTTAAGCCCGCTAAAATTTCTTGTTTTGGCGTTGTTTGACGTTCCGAGAGTTTAAACACGCGCTCTAATATACTACTACGCTCCAAAACATGCGCCTCCCTGTTTATTGTTATAACATAACCTCAATCTGTGGTGATCAGGCGTCTTGAACAACTAATTTTTTCATTAGAGCTCATACAAAAACATAATAAGCGGCAGAGAGAACTCCACCACTTATTATGGCTAGAATGTACACTTTTCACATCTTGAAGTAAAATCTTTTGTCCTATTATAGTCCTAATTATGAAAGATGCAAAGGCGGAAAACGTTATCATAATAAAACTTTTTATATTCTATTTATTTTTAATTTTCAAATTAACGATACTAGTAAAAAGTTTAGCTGCTTTTTACGACGTAAGCAGCGCTACTCTTTTTAATAAACGCTCGATAGTGCCATTGGCTTCCTTTAAAACAATTCTCTCATCAATTGTTTTTAAGACTCGGTTATCCATCACAATTTGGCCATCCACCATCGTTATTTCCACATCTCCTCGCGTAGCTGAATAAACAACGCGCGAGATTGGGTCCACACCATATGATGGAAACGTATGAAGCTGATAAAGGTTCAGCATAGCTAAGTCGGCTTTTTTCCCAACCTCAATACTTCCAATTTCATTTTCAAGCCCAACAGCTTTGGCTCCACCAATCGTTGCCATTTCAAGCACATGCTTCGCATTCATCGCTGTAGGTCCATAGGACGGCTTATGAATCGTTGCTGCAAGGCGCATTTCATTAAACATATCGAGGTTATTATTACAAGGCGCGCCATCTGCTCCTAAACTTAGACAAATGCCCTGTTCATGAAGATGTGGAATCTCAGCAAACCCCGAAGCAAGTTTCATATTTGAGCCTGGGCAATGACTCACCTTTACTCCTCTATCTTTAATCACTGCCTTTTCCTGGTCATTCAGCCAGACGCAGTGTGCTAAAATTAACCGCTCATTGGCTAACCCTAAGTGATCTAAGTATAAAATATTTCGCATACCTGTTTCTTCTTCTACAATTCGAATTTCCTCTTGGTTTTCAGACGCATGCGTATGTACATGCACACCGTAAGTCGCGGATAAGTGCGCAACTTCTCTTAGTAAATCTTCCGTACACGAAATAACAAATCGGGGAGAAAACGCGTACTGAATGCGGTCATTATAAGATCCGTGCCATTTCTCAAGCAGCTTAACACTTTCCGCAATTGAGGAAGCGGTTGTTTCCTGTAATGCTTTTGGCATGTTGTCCGCCTTTTTATCCATCATTACTTTACCAGCAATGGCGCGAATACCACTTTGTGCAATAGCTTCAAATGCCGAATCAGTATGATGCACGGTTTCCATATCCACGATAGTTGTAGTGCCACTTTTAATGAGCTCGCCAATACCTAATAATGCGGAATAATAAATAGATTCTTCATCATGCGCAGCTTCTAAAGGCCATATTTTCTTTTGAAGCCAATCCATCAACTCCAAGTCATCGCCTTGTCCGCGAAACATCGTTTGGCATAAATGAATGTGAGTATGAATGAAACCAGGAACAATTGTCCGATTTGTTCCATCAATGACTTTATCGACTTTTTCCGGTGATAACCCTTTACCAATGGCAGCGATACGGTCTCCTACTATGTATAGATCTCCATATACAATGTCATTCTTTTCGTTCATCGTAATAATTTCCGCGTTTTTAATTAAAATATGCTGCATTCCTTCAAGCCCCCTACTCTCTCTTTAAATCCATCGTTCTCTTGCGTTTCATTATATATCAAAAATAACTAATTATTCTGTCTATTGAAAAGGTAAAAAAAATTCCTAGCTGATTTACGCAGCTAGGAAGGTGGATCCACGAAAAATCCCAAGTCCCTTTTTCAAGAGGTTATACGAAATCGCAGGAGAATAATGTGATCTTGAATACATCATATTCTCTTTTTAACAGTAATGCCAGGAAAATGTCAGAAAACCTTACATACTTTTTTATATTTACATTTCTCCGATGTATTTCAACACATTTATTATTAAATTGTTTTAAAAGAAATTTGTCGTTTTTCCAGGAAAATATGGTAAAGTAATAGTCGTTACGATTCTATTTACCTAGTAATTATGGAAAGGACCGACACCAAATGTTAAAAAAAGAAATGCTTTTTTGTGTATCAATCGTACTTTTAGGCTTCACTTTTTTTGCAACAAAACCCGCCTCAGCAATGAGTACGGGATCTGAGCGATATACTATTTCTTCATATGTTGCTTATCTTAATACCCAGGGAGAGTCAGATTCAGCAGAGCAATTTTCAGCTTTATCTCCTGAACAGCAAGAAAAAGTTATCTACTACTTAAATCACCCAGACGAGCTACTTAATTCTATTGAAGTAACGGAATCTGTTGATTACGATGACGCGCCTACAAGCAATACAGCGGTAGCATCTGCATATGCAACGCCACGTTTTTCCACATTATCGTCTGGTGTATCACGCACGGCATCCTATACAGCACAGTATAAAATTGCAGGGTTTACTACTACGCAAGTGAAAGCTACAGTCTATTATTCCACAAGTGGATCTAACGTTACGTCCGTACAAAGTGTGAGCGGAAAAGTTGTGAAAAACGTCAATCCCCTAGTCTCAATTTCAAAACAAAATTCCAAAACATGGGTCTCTTCTAACCGTGCTTACGGACAAATTGATTGGAATTGGAAGGTTGGGTTCAAAACAGCTGGTGTAAAGCGTCAAACTGTATATGGTACAGCCAGCGGTTCATCAGGTGGTTCATCTTCTACTCTTTAAATGAATGGAGGAGGTATTCCTTATGAAGAAATTATCGCTGTGGATCATCGGTATCACAATTGCGCTGCTTCTTTTGTTTATTATAGCAGGGTATGCTTCTTTCTATAGCAACTAAGGCAGATTATATTGGTTCACTTCTACTCTTTATCATAGGAAACCCCCGCTTTGTGAAAGCGAGGGTTTTTCTTAACCAATGTATGTGCTTGAGCCTATTTGACTCACAACAAGAGGGAGCTTATCGTAATCAACTTCAACGAGGACATCACGATGAACATAAAATTGGCTAAGGTAGCGGAAACCAACACACGTAATGTATGACGTTAAGTAAGCAGACTCTGTTGCGTTTTCTTTTCTCTTTTTATTTAGCAGTTCAATAATTCCTTCAGCGGATTTAATGCCTACGCCGTGTCCAAAATACAAGTCGTCCCCAACGATAATCGTATTTTCACCTTGCCATTGAGGGGTATCTTCATGGTGATCAGGGTTTTTGAAATAAGCGCAGTCTCCCTCTAAAAAATCATAACCATGATGATTTTGAAGATTTAAATCTTCATCAAAATTACCGCTATATAATACTAAATTCGTAAATAATTGATTAAAATCCCTCTTTCCAATACTCTCCAACACACCTTTATAAAAAACCATAACAATCGCAACCGCACATTCAAACGCATAGAGCGAACCATTAAAGAAAATATCGTTTAATGCGACGGATGGCAACACGTTCTCTTTTAGCTTAAATCCTCCTTTTTCGGTTCGAAGCCAATATGTTTCGTTACATTCAGATTCTTTAAAAGTTGCAAATCTCACACCACTTCTATACAACAGATACGATGCTTCTACAATTCGTAGGCGGGTAGTCAGCTCAAAATCTAACTGCATAATATTGTCATACCGATAAATTGTTTGATACTGAGCCATTTTTCTCAAAATCTGTGCTTTATTAGCTTCAAGCATGCTATATGGTACTGCATTCATATTTAATGCACGACCCTGCACAATAATAATAAGTGCGTCCCCCTTTCACTTACGTTCTTTTTATCATACGAGTGAAAGAGAGCTTTTATGAGAACGAAAGAAAAGATGTATTCTAGTCTGGCTCTGCCTGCCTCTTCGTAAATTCGTCTTTTATAGCACAAAGCGTGTCCTCTTCAGTTAATAAACGTAAGCCAATGAGAGCAAGACCTTTTGTCCCTTGAAGTAACCCTTTGTCACCTTCTGGAGATTTAGCTGCTTCACGAAATTCATCAGTGTGCCAAGCCAGCGTTTCAGCACCGATTTTGATATAAGGGTGAATAGTTGGTACCACTTGACTAACATTTCCTGCATCAGATGAGCCAATTCCAGGCTTATGCGCCGTATCTACGTCTTCGCCTAATTCTGTAAATACTTCTTCAAATACTCGATCAAAAGCGCGGTTTAGTTGAATATGATCTACTTTATTTTGAATGAAATATGCGTTAAGTTTAGCACCAGTTGCCATAGCCGCTCCCTTTGCGATTTGCTGTACTCTCTCCGTCACTTGATCACACTCTTTACGCGTTTGTGCGCGAATATAAAAGCGCGCTTTTGCATAGTCGGGAACAATATTGGGAGCCGTTCCTCCGTCTGTAATAATGCCGTGAATTTTCACATCATCCTTTACATGTTGACGAAGTGCGTTCACTCCATTGAATAACTGAATAACCGCATCTAACGCGTTAATGCCTTCTTCAGGAGCTGATGCTGCGTGAGATGCCTGTCCATAAAACTCAAAATCAATAGGATCCACAGCTAGCGTTGTCCCTGTAATACACGTTTCTTTTCCAGGGTGAACCATCATGCAAGCATTTAAGTCTTGCACAAGGCCCGCTTTCACAAAACTTCCTTTTGCACTTCCATTCGGTCCACCTTCTTCCGCTGGGGTGCCCAACACAACAAGCTCTCCTCCTATTTCGTCAAGCACTTGGCTAAGCGCAATGGCTGCTCCTACGCTAGTTGTTCCAATAATGTTATGACCACAAGCATGTCCAAGCCCTGGAAGCGCATCATACTCCGCAAGAAATCCAATTCTCGGTCCTTTTCTTGCGGATGCTTTTTTTGCTAAAAATGCTGTATCATGTCCAGCTACCCCGCGTTCCACGGTAAAGTCTGCTTCTTCTAGCAGCTTACATAAGAGATAAGATGCAAATTTCTCTTCATTTCCGATTTCAGGATGGTCGTGGATTGCATGACTTGTATCTATGTAAGTTTGAGCTTGTTGGTTAATATACTCAATAACGCTTTCTTTAAGCTTTTCCATCTGTAAATTCATTCTTACACCCCATTTACTAAAAATAAAGAGGCTGGGACAAAACCCTCCTCTGAACCGAAAAAGCCGGTGAAATTTTACGACGAGTAAAATTTCACCAGCTTTGTTTATTTTTACATTAAAATAAGGACCACTTCTGATAAAATAAAGTTACCACACAAAATCTTATCGGAAAGAAGGGTCCTTATGTTTAAAGATTATAACATGAATCAAGTGGTTTTGCCTTTAGATTTAGAAATAAAATTGCAAGAAAATGATATTGCCTTCGCCGTTCACCATCTCGTTGAACATATTCCAGATGAAGCCTTTGCCGGCTTCTTACAGAAAACGGGGTGTCCTGCTTACCATCCACGCATGATGATGAAAATCATTTTATGTGCCTACACACAGTCAGTTTTTTCAGGAAGAAAAATTGAAGCGCTTCTCAAAGATAGTATACGTATGATGTGGCTAGCTCAAGGTTACGAACCGAGCTATCGGACAATCAATCGATTTCGTGTTCACCCAGAAGTTCAAGTGCTTCTTCGTGAGTGCTTTGTCCAGTTTCGATGTCAGCTTATTCAAGAGAACGAGATTGATAATGAAGCAATCTTCATTGATGGAACGAAGATTGAAGCAAATGCCAATAAGTTCACATTTGTCTGGCGCAAATCAATCGAAAAGTATAGTGCGAGCCTCTTGGAGAAATCAACCCAGCTGTATGACGAACTAGTAGAAAGAGAAATTATTCCACAGATCGAACGAGAAAGTTCGGACGAACTTTCTGTTGAAGAATTATCTCTAATCACTAAAAAATTAGAAGAAAAGGTTGAAGAGTTGACAAAAGAAATTGAAGCAAGTGAAGATGCCGATGAACGAAAACAACTGCGATCAAGCAGAAAAGAACCGAAGAAAGCGTATAAGCAATTTCAAGACTTTGTGAAACGTAAGTTAAAGTATGAAAAAGACATGGAGATTTTTAACGAACGGAATAGTTATTCAAAAACAGATCATGATGCCACGTTTATGCGTATGAAGGATGACTACATGAAGAATGGCCAACTGAAGGCGGGGTATAATGTGCAAATTGCGACAGAAGGTCAATATACACTTGCTTACGATGTCTTTTCAAATCCAACGGACACACGAACACTTTGTCCGTTTCTTGACGCAATTGAACATCACTACTTCGAACTCCCAGACTATATTGTCGCAGATGCGGGATATGGAAGTGAAGAGAATTACCTCGATGTGCAGAACAGAAAGCGTACGCCTCTTATCACATATAGTATGTATCGAAAAGAGAAGAAAAAACGCGTTAAGAATGACCCATTTCAGACAGCGAATTGGGATTATCATGAAGAAGATGATTCCTTTACTTGTCCCAACGGGAATAAGTTGACGTTTCGTTACAAATCGCATCGCACAGACCGTTACGGATTTACAAGGTTATTCAATGTGTACGAATGTGAAGACTGTTCAGGTTGTCCTTTTCGTTCACAATGTACGAAGGCGAAGGAAGGAAAGAACCGAAGAATCCATTATAACGAAAAGTGGGAACAACAAAAGAAAAGCATTCAACAGCTGCTTTCAGAAGAAAAAACGGGTAAAATCTACGGAAAACGTAAGATTGACGTAGAACCAGTTTTTGGATATCTGAAGGCTAATTTGCGTTTCACTCGAATGTCCGTAAGAGGCAAAGAGAACGTGAAAAACGAATTAGGGTTTGCGTTCATGGCGGTGAATGTACGAAAGTACATCGCCTCCAGCGTAAAATGTGCATAGACCAATCAAACAGATCAACAAAAAAGGGTTCTCATCATCAAAATGCGATGATGAGAACCCTTTTTCATTATTTTTGGCTAGTTATGTCCCAGCCTCATCTAAAGAACCTGCTTCTTATCGTTCAAGCTGCTAAGCGCTTGCTGGAATTAGCACAGTGCAATCAGCCTGTTGCTGAGGTGTCATAGGGCCAGGTCCCTCTACCTCTCTAGATAAGAAAACGTACAGTATGTAGTTATAAAATAATAAAACCTCCACTTACAGTGTCTTAATGACTGTAAGAAGAGGTTGGGATCACGTAAGTAAGAACCAGCTCTCTTCTTATCTATCAAGCACTGCTTGTTGGAGTTGGCACGGTTCAAATGTCCGTTGCCGAGGTTTCACAGGGCCAGTCCCTCCACCTCTCTGGATAAGAAGTTTGTCGAATATTGTAGAATATTGTTGATAACTTAAATCCTATGTTACACGCTGAGCAAAGGAATGTCAATGACTTTTCTGAAAAGATTTTTCTTTCTAACAATATGATACCGCTATCATAACTAGACCAACAAAAAAGAGTGCCTTAAGCACTCTTTTTATACATTAATAGCAACTTTTTGCTCATATAAATGAATAGCCTGATCTAGCATAGCAAGACCTTCATCAATCTGCTCTTTCGTTACGGATAAAGGTGGAACCATACGAATCACTTCGCTTGCATTGCCACAGAAATAGAAGAGAACGCCTTGTTCAAGAGCTAAGTCTAGAATTTCAAATAGTGCATCCCCATTGGGTTCACCTGTTTCAGGATGTACAATCTCAATTCCGATCATAAGTCCCACTCCACGGATGTCTCCAATTAGCGAATGCTTTTCTTTTAACAGCTCCAATTGTTTGAGCGCATAAGCACCCATTTCTTTTGCATTTTCGAGAAGATTTTCTTCTTGAAGCACTTCAAGTGTAGCAAGCGCAGCCGAACAGCCAATTGGATTACCGCCAAACGTAGTGCTATGCGTGCCAAGAGGCCATTTTTTCATAAGCTCTTGTGAAGCCACAGTAGCACTTAACGGAATGCCTGAAGCGATGCCTTTTGCAATAGCCATAATATCTGGCACGACGTCAAATGTCTGTGCAGCAAACCATTCTCCAGTACGTCCAAAACCTGTTTGCACCTCATCAAAAATGAGTAAAATGCCATGACGGTCACAGATTTCACGAAGCTTTTTCATCCAGCTTTTTGGTGGAATGATATATCCACCTTCACCAAGAACAGGCTCTAAAATAACAGCTGCTACTTCTTCTGGCGTTACTTGATGTTTGAACAGGGTATTAAAGTCTTTTTCAAGCTTGTCTTCAAAATAAGCGTCCACATCAACATTCTCTGGACATTCTTTTGGGTTTGCATATGGAATTTGATAGGTTAAGCCAGAAGGCTGCTGAAACTGACGGTATTTACTTTTTGAAGTTGTGACGCTTAGCGCTCCCATTGAACGTCCATGAAAACAGCCTAAGAATGACACGACGTAAGGTCGTTTTGTTACGTGACGAGCAAGCTTTAAGGCTCCTTCAATTGCTTCCGTACCGCTGTTTCCAAAGAAGAAACAGTCCAGGTTACCAGGTGTAACTTTTCCTAGTTCGTCAGCTAATCTTAAGATAGACTCGTACATAATAACGCCAGAAGGCCCATGAAGTAGCTGATCAGCTCCGTCTTTAATAGCTTGCACAACTTTTGGATGACGATGTCCAACATTCGTTGTTGCAATTCCAGATGTAAAGTCTAGGTATTGTTTGCCGTCTAATCCATAGTAGTAGCACCCTTCTTCTTTTATAACGGGTAGATTTGGATGATCTTTTGCCATAGTAGGTGCTAAAAGTTCAGGCATTCTGTTAAATAGATGATTCCAATCGTTTGACATAGTAATCCTCCTGTTTTCTAACGAATTATTAAAAATATTCTAAAAACATTTGATGTCTTTATGATAAATGATGTGCATGCCGATGTAAATGAGTGTTTTAGGAATGATGACTCCATCATAGACTACGACTCTACAGGGTTTGTATATAAAATAGATTATTTTTATTTTTATGCTTTTTTTCTTTTCAAAACTTCTGATAAAGCTTTGATAGAATAATATTTCTGTTTTATTCTACTATGTATTTTTATAAAAATCAATTGCATATATATAAATCCCTATGGTGACTAGTAGTTCTTATTTAGTTATTAAGAATGGGCTCTCCGCTTAGTGTAATTTAGAAACCACTCTTTACTTAGCATGATTTCCATTTCAGATTGCTCCCTTTCCGCAGGGCGAGCGTTGAGCCTCTTCGTAAACTGCGGGGTCTCAACTGACTCGCTAGTCCTTCTGGAGTGTCGCATCTTTCATTCCAATCACGAGCTTTTTATAGGGAAAACCTTTGATGAGGTTACACTCTGTATGCAATTTAAAAATACTCTTTGCTTTGCATCATTGCCACTTATCATTAACTCTTTACACATAGCTACATTTGTCGCACGAAGCATTCTAAAACACTAGCATTTTATTAATTATATGCGAGTAAAAGACAAATTGGCTGATTTAAGCTTGGTACACTACCAGACTTAAACCAGCCAATCTGTTTCATCATTTAAAATCTAACCTCTTATTCATAATACCATAAAAAGTAAATTAAACTTTTATAAACCAAGTACAAGTTCGTTACATTGCGCTACGGCCACTCGCTTTCCGCGGGGAGGAACCTGAGCTTCCTCGCTGCGCTGCGGGATCTCAGTTTTTCTCTCTTTCCTGCAGGAGTCGAGTGCCCTACGCTCCATTCCACCCTGTTTCCAACATTGTTTTCACAATCAACGAAAAAACCTGAACTCTCAACCGTTCAGGTTTATCATTGGCTGAATTACTTATGTCCCACCCTCTTTTAGTATTCATCTAAATAGCCATAAGATTCTTTAAATAAGATGACTGTGGTTGTTTAAGGTTTGAAGCTTCCACTTTTGGTCCTCATAGATAAAGGTTGTGATGCTCGTGTTTTGCAGGGCCGTTTTTCCTGTGCCGTGCTCTCCGTTTGTTACGTAGTGGATAAAGGTATTGATGATGGCTCCGTGGCTGACAACGACTACCTTTCTCCCTTTTGATTCTTTCATAATTTCTGTTAGTCGTTTTAAGAGTCGATCTTGAATGACTTCTAGTGATTCCATATTGTATAAAGCTTCGCTTCCCCAGTTCGTATCATAATTGGGCACTAAGTCTCTTAATGAAGCAACCGGCTTTCCTTCCAGCTGACCAAAAGAGCGCTCTCTCAGCCTTTCGCATGTTTCAATGTCATTAATGCCCGATGCAGCTGCAATTGCTGCAGCCGTATCGTGTGCTCGCGTTAAATCGCTTGAATATAATTTTTCAATTCCTTCATTCTTCAAAAATTGTGCAACTTGCTGAGCTTGCTTCATACCTTGCTCATCAAGTCCTATATTGCGCTGCCCTTGAATAAGGCTCTTTTTATTCCATTCAGTTTGTCCGTGACGAATTAAGTACAGCATACTCTCACTCCCTTTTTAACTTTATTATAAATAAAGTTTGAGGGACATTCAGATAAAAAGTTTACGTCAATCAGGATTACATGATGCTTTTCCATAGCGAAGTACATCAAAGATAGCTTGGCCGTCACTTGAAGCATTCTCTGAAAACCTAACGGGTAATAAAGAAAACACCGTATAGTAAACTGAAAAATAAACAAACTGATAAAAAAATAGGTTTGCCGTAAAAAAACTAGATTCAATCAAACTATTCACAATAAAGATAGATGCTAAATTAGCCAACGCTCCCCCCGCATATACGCATGCATGAGAAAAACGATTATCGTATCGTAATTTTTCATAAACGCAAACAGAATCTAAAAAATAAATGGATTTTAATTTAATCTTCTTCCATTGAAAGATCGTTCTTCCTTTTCCAATTGTAAAGTTTACCTCTCCTCCAAATAATAGAGCCATAAACGAATGGCCTAACTGATGAATAAGAGATACAATTGGGACAATGAGTAAAAACGAAAACAAAAATTTAGGGATATCATCCATTCCAAACACGGTTCCATCTCCTTTATCATACGAATTGTTACCACTACTATTCCACTGTGTATCTCTTTAAAACCTAAGATTTCTCCATTTTTATTCATTCAATTAAACCAAAAGAGAGTGGGACATAACAAAACAAATTTTCAAAAAGACGAACAATCCCTTTTCTCACCTCTTTACGTTATCTGAACACGTTCGTTCCATTGCGCTACAGCCACTCGCTTTCCGCGGGGAGGAACGTGAGCTTCCTCGCTGGGCTGCGGGATCTCAGGTTTCCCTCTCTTTCCCGCAGGAGTCGAGTGTCCTACGCTCCATTCCACCTTGTTTTCACAATCAACAAAAAACCTAAATGATTAAAAGCGATGAACTCTCAATCGTTTAGGTTTATCATTGACTAAATTACTTATGCTCCAGCCTCTTTTGTTAATAAGTGCTAATATTTAGTTCATTTAAAAAGGTAACAGCAAATGCTTCACATGCTAGAATATCTTCTTCCGTCTCAGGAGCCATTTCAACTTTTAAACCGGCTTGAACAATATCCGCTCCACACTTTTTCAATCTTTCTTCAAGTAGGTCTACCGCCGCACAGAACTCTGGATAAACGCGATCCCCTGAACCAAAAGCAGCTGCCTTTTTACCAGTTAGATTCATTTCATCTAAATCGTCATAAAAATCTTCTGCTTCATAAGGTAAATCTCCGTTACCCCACGTATAAGCTCCAAGTAGAATACCATCGTACGCTGATAGGTTTTGTACATCTAATAATTCAAGCTCTTCCATATGTACCTCATGTCCTGCACTCTGAACTTTATTTTTCAGAAGAACTGCTATCTCTTCTGTGTTACCCGACATACTTGCATATCCAATTAGAATTTTCGCCATTTCTTTACTCCTCTTACTTACATTTAAACAATTTGTGCATAAATTGCATCCACTTTATCTCTTATCTTTTGTAAGTTAAATCGCTTGCTAACCATCGAATGGAATAATTCTCGGTTTTGTGTATCAAGTGCTTCGTTAATCTTAAAGTTCAAATGATTCATTTGAAGATCTACATCTAATATTGAACAGATGACTCCGCTCAGATATAAATCCTGAAGCTCTTCAGTACTTATGAAACATTGAAACTCTCGATTGACATCCATCAACGAATGCCAGCCTAACGAATCAATGTATTTCCGTTCATCTGTAAGCGTCCATACATCTCCTTGGTGGAAGGTAATGACGTGTTGATGACTTTCTCCAGGACAACAACAGCTTACTTCATGACTAAATGCCTTTATTACCACTAAATGTTTATCCATTGATTTTTCTCCTTTTCTATTTATACATTTCAACTGAGTCTCTTTAAGTTTGTCTTATGTTCAAAAAGCTTATTATTTTCAATCAGTAATTGATAATTATTATCAGTTTATATGATAATGATTATCAATGTCAACTATGCTTTTTCAGATAAATAAAAAAACATGCATATGTCGTCATATACATGCTTTTAATCTCTCTTTAAAAATTGATAAACGGCTTCATCGACTTCTTTGCTCTCATGTAAATTTGAGTGCGACTCATGGAATGTCTGAAAATGAATATGTTCGGTAAATGAGTCAAGTCCATATGCACTTTCAATCGTTACAACGCCATCCGTACCATCGCCAATATCTCCAGCTCCGGAAAATATATCAATATGTTGTGCAAAATCTTCTTTCCTAGCATGCATGTCTCTTAATGCAGCGGAATGAAAAACTAAATCACGAGCTCCTTCAGACGCCTGGTAATTCTTTGCACGTGGATACATTTCCATTAGTTCACCATAGTCTAAGCCTTTTAATGGGGAACCAAGTGTTACAAGCTTATGAACATCTTTAGGTCTTTCTAAGCTAACGGCTGTAGCGGTTAAACCACCCATACTATGACCTAATAAATCAACAGAGGAAATATGATACATTTTCTTTAGGTCATCGATAATACGCCCAACCCATTTCGTCTGCTCTTCAAGACTTGCATCTGCCTTTTTAAAGACAACGTGTACCATAGGTAACTGTCCCGCTAACTTTCCTTTTTGTTTCCACTGTACTGTTCCATCACTTCTCACGATACAATATGCTGATTTTTGTCCCCAGTTGTTTTCTTCAAATCGTTTTATCATCGTTCCTAAGCTATTTTGACTTCCTAAATATCCATGTATAAACAAAACAGGTATTTCTCCCGACGAACTTGCCCGCTTTGTTTGGGACGAGAAGATATACCAGCAAAAAGCTACTAATAATATAATGCTAAGAAGCAAAATGAATATTCTCAAGCTGCTAGCCTCCGATCGTGCCTTTACCATATTATTTCTCTAAAAGATTGTATCCCTATATTAGCTGTCTCTCGTTTGTTAGTCAAAAAATTTCGCATGAATCTTTTGTTGATATTGACGATAAGAAGGAGAAGACATCATGCCTTTTTGCTTCATGATTTGCTGTAGCATTACTTTTTTTTCTGTTAGCTTTTGTTCTACTTCAGCTTTTTCATCACCGCTACAAACAGCTGCCAGCTGTTCAAGCGTAAGGACTTCCTTTTTCAGTTGCTTCTCATCTGAAACCATACCAGCATTTTTCATCATCCGATATGCTTGACGCAGCTCTTCTGGAATATGACTCAAGTCTTCTAGCTGCAGCGGCTTTCCTGCTCCTGGTAAATCATTAAAATCACCATCGTTAATCGCTTGTTTGATTTTTTCTTCTGCGATAATATGAGCAATATCCATATAAGTCCCCCTTTTATATACTATCGGCCAGTTATGACTAATTTATAAAAAAAAGCCTCCTTATATCAAATAAGGAGGTGAAAAAGTTGTTCAAAGGTCATCATTGTTATGCCTATAGTTTAATAAAACCACATTATGATAGCGTTTTCAAGTTTTTTTAAAAGAAAGAATGGCTTTCACCACTCTTTTTTCACATCTTTCTCTAGCATTTTATTTTATGCTATTCTGTGTCTGATCGTGGAACTAAAATTTCCCCGTTCTCTTCATTTTTTTCTACAATCATTTGTAAAATCGTATTCGTTAATTTGCTAGGTTGATACGGTTTCACTAAATAAGCATATGCTCCAAATTCCATACCTTTATTTTTTTCATCGAGAGCTGACGAAATAAAAATTGGAATATGCTCAGTATTTGGATCGTCTTTCAGCGTCTTTAAAATATCCCACCCGTTCATCTCATGCTCGTGTAGCATAATATCTAATACAATAGCTTCTGGCGGATTAGCTTGTATCGCTTCTATTGCAGCTTCGCCTCGATCGAAATGTCGAACGTAAAAACCGCTTTCTTTTAGCTCTACCTGCAGCAGACTTGCTAGACTTTTATCATCTTCAATAATGATGATGCTACGCTTACCTTCTTCTTTTTCTTGGTCGAGTTGTTCAACGGAATGAGTTGTCATTAAAGGCAAACTAATCGTGAATGTGCTCCCTTTTTTCCACTCTGAATCAACTTTAATTTCACCTTGATGCGATTTAACGATTTCTTTTACAATAGAAAGCCCTAATCCTGTTCCACCAATTTTTCTCATATCCGAATTATCAACGCGATAAAACTTTGTAAACAGCTTATTTATTGCTTCTTCTGGAATTCCAATTCCTTCATCTTTATAGCAAATTTTTATAATATCGATTAGCAGACTCTGTAGTTCTTTTGTATGCCAAGTTGACTGTGGATGTTCAGAAATATGATCCAAAAGCTCTGTTGATACTTTTCCTAAGTATTCAAGTCCAATGGTTTGAGATGTACCTGCCACCGAATGCAAGAACCGTTTTACATCTTGATACTGCACGGGTTGACTTTTTTCAAACCATTCCTGCAACTGCTTGCGTATATTCATTAGCAAAGCTACCTGATATTTTTCCATTTTAGACAACACCTTTTTTATTTTTTCATTCAGCCACATTTAAAAGTATTAACGTTAAACTATACTTTTTTACCTTTTGTTAGTTATAAAGACCTGTCAATTTCCAAACTATTACTCTAGAGAATATACCTCATTTTATAATTGCACACAACCTATTTAATCGATTAAAATAAAGGGTTATCGTTGACAATAATTGTTTCATTTGTTACGGTAATTAACGTTGTTTATTTTATAATACGAATAATATATCCTAGTCATAGATGATAAGAAGAGCACCTCAATTCTTATTTGTATGACTAATTATTTAATCTATAACTACTACGCTTTTTCCACTACTATCATTTTTCATTATTCCTAAAATATAAAATTAGACGAAAGGAGATTACATCAGTGTTAAGTGCATTTGCTCCATCAGAACCCAAAGATGCGGAAGAGTTACAGGAAACATTAGATGAATTAGAATTTCAGTTATATCGAATGCAGGATAATTTGAAAGAAATTGCTAAAAAATACGAGGTCATTGGTGTTGATCAACCTGAAGAAAATGAGTTAGTTATTGTATCGGCACAAAATGACGGAAATGAATGCAAAATTATGATTAACAATTGTCATAAAGCGTATAAAGGCGTTTGGGATTTTGCTATTCATGGCGTATATGAAGACGACCATACCATTCATATTGGCGATATTAAAGGACCTGCTAACAAAGGTTATGGTTCTATCTGCATGAACTATTTAAAAGAAGTAGCTCGTGACCAAAACGTACACACCATCAAAGGTGATATCGCAAAGCGCGATTGGGACCATGTTAATCGATTGGTTCATTTTTATGAAAAACACGACTTTCACGTTGAAATTGACTATAATAACCAATGTGGTGAGATTGAATGGACCCCTTAAATAAAAAAAACACATCTGCAACAACTCGTTAATTAAACGGCTGTCGCAGATGTGTTTTTTATTATGCATGTTGTAGATAATAACCTAAGCTTTGTTTAACGCTATCTAACGCAGGGCCTTCACATTGATCTTGCTCAATGATCCACCACTTCACATCCATATTGTCTCCTTGACTTAAAATGGCAGTTAAATTCACTCCGCCAGTTCCAAGCGGCGCAAATAGCTGCTTGTCATCGGTTGTCATATCTTTTAGATGAATTAAACGAGCACGATTTTGATATTTCTTCATCCATTCAACAGGATTCCCCCCTGCTTTTGTAAGCCAATACACATCAAACTCGACGCCTACATTTGTTTCATCTAAAATCGTTTCAAGAGCTGACTTGCCATTTGGTAGCTCCTTTAATTCAAAGTCATGGTGGTGGTAATAAAGCCTAATACCTTCTTCGGCGCAGCGACGCTCTGCGTGATTTAGTACGCTGATTAATTGCTTATAGCCTTCTTCAGTTTGTCGTTCTGGAGCTAAATACGGACAAACAATCGCTGTATTACCAAGCTCTTTCTCAAACGAAATAACTTCTTCAAGGTTCTCTTCAAGCTGTTCTAATGAGATATGACTAGCAGCCACTTGTAAGCCTACTTGTTCCAAAAGCTCCCTTACTTCTTGTGCTGAATATCCTCCGTAACCCGCAAACTCAACGCCTTCGTAGCCTAATTCTGCTACTTTTTCAATCGTACCCTTAAAATCTTTTTCTAGCTCATCGCGCAGCGTATAAAGCTGCACTGCTACTGGAATCCTTGTCATATCTTTTCTCCCCTTTGTTTTTGATTTGCTTCTAGCATACATTGAAAACGTAATCATTTCCAGGAAAAAAGCTCCAATAACCGGAGCTTTTTTGTTTCTTATTTTACAGCACTTCCTAACATACCTGAGATAAAGTGACGCTGCAGTGCAAGGAAGAAAATAATGATTGGAATCGTCGCAATCGTAACGCCCATCATCACTTGCCCGTAGTCAATAAACGATAAGCCAATTAAGCTAGATAACGCAACAGGCAATGTTGCCATTTCATTTGATGTAGTTGCAACAAGAGGCCACATGAAGTTGTTCCACTGCGTCATAAACAGGAAGATTGCAGCTGCTGCCATCGCTGGTTTCATAGAAGGCAGAACAATTGTTAAGAAAATTCTAAACTCTCCAGCTCCATCAAGTCTCGCAGCTTCAATTAATTCCGTTGGAAAAGCCAAGAAATTTTGTCGAAGCAAGAAAATAGCAAATGGATAGCAAAGCTGCGGTGCGATTAACGCGAAATACGTATCCAATAAGTTGAAGTTAGACATCATTTGAAACAGCGGAATTAATGTTGCTTGATAAGGAATCATCATCGACAGTAAGAACGTTGTGAAAATAAGATTTCTCCCTTTGAATTCAAACTTAGATAATGCATAAGCTGCTGTCGAACAAACCATTAATGCCACAATAACATATACAATAGATACAAACATTGAGTTAAAGAATACGCGTCCTAAGTCAATGGATGCATTTAAATTTTGAAAGTTTGTCATAAACTGATCGCCAGGTGTTAGCGTTGGCGGATTGGTAAACATCTTGCCTGATTCGTTTGTAGCACCGATAAACATCCAATAAAACGGAAAGATAGAAATGACGGTGAAGATACCTAATAAAAAATATAAACCAATTTTTCGCAGCAATCCACTTTTTCTCTTTTTATTTACATTTGGCTTTGTGTTAACAGTTGTCGTCTGTACTCTCTCTACTACACTCATTATTTATCACCCGTAAATTTAAATTGGAAGAATGTTAATACACCCACTAGTAATACAACAACATATGCAACTGCTGATGCATAACCAAAATCAAAATATTCGAAGCCATTTTGATAAATGTATAAACCAAGCGTCATCGTTGAGTCAGCTGGACCACCTTTAGTTAAGTTAAAAGGCTCATCGAATAATTGTAGCGTTCCAATTGTTGATAAAATGGTTGCAAATAAGATAACTGGTTTAAGCTGTGGAACCGTCACATGGAAAAACTTTTGGAAGCGATTAGCTCCATCTAAATCCGCAGCTTCATAAACTTCGTGAGACAAGCTTTGTAATGCAGCTAAGAAAATAACCATATTGTAGCCTGTCCAGCGCCAAGTCATCGCCACGATAATTGATACTTTCGCCCAGAAAGGATCTCCTAGCCATTGTATTGGATCTATACCGATGAACCCAAGTAACGTGTTCATGATTCCTTCATCTTGAAGAATGATGGAAAATAAGATTGAATAGGCAACTAAAGACGTAACCGCTGGCAAGAAGAAGGATACGCGGAAAAGTCCTCTTAGCTTCAGTAGCTGGCTGTTTAATGCATTTGCTAACACTAATGCAAGAAGAATCATTACTGGAACTTGAATAATTAAAATGATTCCCGTATTACCAAGCGCTGTCCAGAAGATATCATCTTCAAGTAGGCGCGTATAGTTCGAAAGACCTGTAAACGAATATTCACCTGCATCCATTGTTTGAAAGCTTAACATAAACGAAGAAAAGATTGGATAAATCGTAAATAATGCAAACAAGATCAAGGCAGGTGCAATAAAGACATATGGCAATGATTTATTTGTTTTCATGATGACCTCCGTTTTACACCGCAAGCATGAGACTTTGAGTTGAATCCCCTGCTTCAAATAGCAGGGGATTCAACTCAACGCTTGCTTAACGTTCTATTTTTATAGTAAATGCTTACTTAATGCGATTTTCCAAACGCTTTTCAGCTGCTTCTAATGACTTTTTGATGTCTTTTCCATTCGTTACTTCTGATACAGCTTTTACAGCTTCGTCATTTGCAACAGAATAGTTTCCAGTAAAGTTAACTGGTTTGATGTCCTGCATTTCATCTGCGAACGTTTTCCAAATTGTTTGGTTGCTGAAGTACTCATCAGGCTGAGTGAATAACTCTGAATCATATACAGTGTTTAATGAAGGGAATAATCCACCTTCCATTGCTGCTTCTTGAACTGAATCTGTTGTTGAGAAGTACTCCATAAATTTGTAAGCTTCATCAGCTTTTTTACTGTTTGCTGTTACAACATAGTTACTACCACCTAGGTTTGAAGCACGATTTCCGCCTTTTTCAAATGATGGAAGTAAGAATACGCCCCATTTCCCTTTTAAATCTGGTGCTTGTTGCTCAATTGACCCATATAACCATGCACCTGATGGAGAAGATGCTACTTTTCCTTCTGCTAATGCACTGATTGAAGCATCCCAACCAACTGTGTTACGAACAACGCCAGCATCTTTTAGCTTTTTGTTTAGTTCCATTGCTTGTTGAGACTCTTTAGATGTTAAGTTAAGTTCACCTTTGTCATCAAAGTAGAATGTACCTTGTTGTGTTAATGTCATACGGAATAATCCGTCATCATTGTTTAAATCAAGACCAAGTAAGTCAACGCCTACTTTTTCTTTAATCTTTTTACCAGCAGCAATGTAGTCATCCCACGTTTCAATTGTAGCTGGGTCTACACCTGCTTGTTCAAAGAAATCTGTTCGATAGAAGACACCTGTTGGGCCAGTATCAAACGGGAAGCCATACATTTCACCGTCTTTAGAAAGAAGCTGCTTTTTAAATTCTGGGAATTTATCAGCGTGCTCATCAAAGCCTTTTTCTGATAGATTTAAGAATGCTTTTGGAAATGAATTAACGTACCCTTGGAAGCGATCATCTTCCACTAACACGATATCTGGAAGGCCTTTACCCCCTGCTTGTAAACCTGTTGTTAGTTTTGAGTAAACGTCTTCACGTCCCATATCTACAACTTTCAATTTAAAGTCTGGGTTTTCTTTTTGATATTCTTCAGCTGCTTTTTCTAAAACAGGAACGTTAATATTCCATGCCCAAGCAACTACCTCTTTTCCATTGCTTCCGCTCCCACTTGCTTCGTCTGCTGATTTCCCTCCACATCCTGCTAAGATCAGCGTGAAAATAAGTGTACAGCTGATAAGACCCAACCAACGCTTCATCGTAATCCCCCTCTGAATAAACTCATTTTCTTTTTCTTACAAAATTTGAGTTTGATGTAAACGTTACATAATTCTTTTTTGCCTTTTTGAAAGCTTTATGTAAGCGGATACAATTAACTTAGTTAAATTATATGAAGGATTGGCCATTTACTCAATGGTAAAAATAAAAGGCAAAAATGATACATTTTTGCCTTTTGATTAAATTTGTATAGGAAGAAGACCTTCACTAAAAGAAGAGAAACGTTTGTTAGTGACGGAAGGAGCTTAGAGTAAGTTAACCATTTGTTAACTAAAATCCCTTCGTTAAAGTAATTAGAAAATTCAATTACTTATTAAAAATGTAGGTGTTTAGCATTCTGCCCTTTATAAAGTTGTAAACGATTGTATTTTGCACTATAAGAATATACTCAGCTAGCTTATTAAGAGGGAAAACAGATTTTTTTGCTATTGCAAAGAGACTTTTTTGCTTAATTTATCTTTTAACAGCAATAATTTATTTGAAGGTAATAAAGACTCTCGCTACTTGGCATACTTTTAATGAACACATTTCTTGCTTCTTATGATTTTAAAATCACTCTTTACTTGGCGTAATTCCCCTTACAAATTGCCACCTTTCCGCAGGGCGAGCGCTGAGCCTCCTCGTAAACTGCGGGGTCTCGCTAATCCTGCTGAAGTGTCGTATCTTTCATTTCAATCACGAGGCTTTTTTATCAGGAAGCTGTTGATGAGGACTGTTCTTTCCCCTAATAATTTAAAGCCTCTAGTAACTTATATATCTAACAGTTTGTTTCTTTTAAAATGGGGTAATAAAAAAGCATGGGAAGAGTCCCATGCTTTTTGTTAGTTCAGTACCGTTACTTTTACTGTGCGGCGTCCCCATGACATCGCTGCAGATTTGCTTGGTACGAATACGTCAATTTTATAACCTTTGATTGCGCCACCTGTATCACCAGCAACCGCAACTCCGTATCCTTCTACATACACTTTAGAACCTAAAGGAATGACTGATGGATCAACTGCGATTACTTTTAAGTGAGGGTTAGCTTTTAAATCAATACCTGTTGCTGTTTTACCGCTACAACCTGCGCAGCTTGCCGTGTATGCTGTTGATTGAACATACATTTCTTTTCCGCTTACTTTATCCGGTTTAGATTCAGAAGCTGGCTTTGATGCTGGTTTTGATGCTGGTTTTGATTCTGTTTTAGAAACTGGCTTTGTGCTTTCAACTTTCTTTTCTTGCTTCACTTCAGCTTTAGCCGTTGCTAGGTCTGTTTGGCGCTGATTTTCTTCTTTTTCAGCTTGAGCTGCTACTTCTTTTTCTTTAGCTACTTTTTCAGCTTGCTCTTTAGCAGCTTTTTGCTCTGCAGAAATTTTATCTTGAATTGTTGCTAATTGTGACTGTAGGCTTGCTTTTTCAGATGAAGCTGTTTCAATATCACTTACAACTGCGCTGTACTTTTCTTGCATCTTTGTTAGAGCAGCTGTTTGTTTTGAGATATTTGATTCTAATTCAGCTTTTTTTGCTTTTAAATTAGCTTCTTCTTCTAGTACTTTTTCTTGCTTATCAATTTCTTTTTTATCTTTTTCAATTTGATCTAAGTCTTGTTGGTGCTGCTTTAAAATATCATTGTCTGCTGATAGAAGCGTTGTTGCTGCACCCATACGTGCAACTAAGTCACCAAAGCTTTCAGCATTCATTACCATTTCAAGCATAGCATTTGATTTATCATCATGTTGCAATGCAACTAAGCGCCCTTCAATAATGTCTTTACGACTAAGAACTTTCTCTTGAAGCTCTACAATCTCTTCTTTCTTTTTTTCGATCATGCTTTTCGCTTCTTTAATTTTCTTTTCTGTAGAAGCTAATTCTTTCTCATTATCAGAAATAACTTTATGTAAAGAATCTAGTTCACTTTGTAATGCTTTTACGTCCGTATCGATTGACTGTTTCTCTTTTTCTTTTTGTTGAACAGCCTTTTCGCTTTCTTTAAGCTGTTGTTCAGTACTTTGGAGCGCTTCTTCATTCGATTGGGCGTGAGTCTCTGTTATGCCTGCCGTGAAGAACATTCCCGTGACTGCTACAAGAGTCATACGCTTTAAAATTTTCATAAAGTAATAGTCCCCTTTCCTCATAGACATAGTTATACCATAAAAAAGAGGGGAGTTATGTTACAATACCGTTAAAAGTTTCCCATTTTCTGTATATAAGTATAACTTTTTATTCATACATTCACATGAACCCTTACTGTATAAAGGTTTTTTTACCTTGCTACCTTTTAAACTACTGTAAAAAAATATCCAATATGCAACGCAGAATTTTGTCAAAAAGTCGTTATGTTACAGAAATATTACATTGTTACAACGAAAAATAGCGAATTTGTGAACTTGTTCACGTGATTAATTTCCATTTAATTACTTTAATGGTTGTTTATTTACTTTTTCTCTTGCGTTTTATAGTAAAAACATCATACATTTCTTACTTTCTCACAATAGTAAAGCCCCTTGTCTAGTTTACTAGATAAGAGGCTTTATATCTTTATTTTTATTATTCTTTTGTAACAAGCTTTAATGGTGCAGAAATTTTCTCTTCAACTTTTTTACCTTGCAACACATCTTTCGCTGCGTTTACAGCAAGCTCTCCAATCAGCTCTGGCTGCTGAGCAACCGTTGCAGTTAGTGCACCTGATTCAACGGCTTTAAGAGCATCTTCATTGCCATCAAACCCGATGACCGCAATGTCTTTTCCAGAGCTAGTAATCGCTTCGATAGCGCCTAGTGCCATTTCATCGTTATGCGCAAATACCGCTTGGATATCAGGGTTTCCTTGCAGGACATTTTCCATAACGGTTAACCCTTTTGTACGATCAAAATCAGCGGATTGTTTAGCTACAACGTCTAGCTGCTCATCTGCGATATTATGGAACCCACTTCCACGTTCACGCGTTGCTGAAGCTCCAGGTACTCCTTCTAATTCCGCAACCTTTGCATTTTCTCCTAATGTTTTCACCACATATTCTGCAGCCATTTGGCCACCTTTTACGTTATCAGATGCTACCAGCGCTTCTACTTTTCCTTTTTCAGCTGAACGGTCAAGCGTCACAACCGGTACTCCAATACCGTTCGCTGACTGAACCGCTGTTGAAATAGCCGAAGAATCCGTAGGATTAATAAGCAGTGCGTTAACTCCTTGTTGTAATAGATCTTCCACGTCGTTAATTTGTTTCGCAGAGTCGTTTTGTGCATCAACGACAATTACTTCAATACCTTGTTTTTTCGCTTCTTTTACAACGCCATTCTTTAACGAAACAAAGAATGGATTATTTAAAGTAGAAACCGATAAGCCAATTTTCATATCTTTAATATCTCCACTTTGAGAAGGCTTTGCCCAAGTTGGAGGCTCTAATGAGCAAGCTCCTAATAACAAAACGGACAAAGACATAATTAGTAATAATACTTTTTTCACGATGATCCCTCCTACGCTGCTTTTTTACGGTCAATTAGTACCGCAATCAAGATAACAATCCCTTTCACAACCATCTGGTAGAACGAAGAAACGCCGAGTAAGTTTAGGCCGTTGTTCAATGTTCCGATAATAAGTGCACCAATCAGCGTTCCGACGATGCGTCCTTTACCACCTGTTAAGCTTGTTCCACCTAAAACAACTGCTGCGATGGCATCTAGCTCATAAGAAGTACCAGCGGTTGGCTGAGCAGAATTTAAGCGTGATGTTAAAATTGCTCCGGCTAATGCAGCTAATAATCCTGCTAATGAATAAATCATAATTTTAACCCGTGGTACTTTAATTCCGGAAATAAACGCAGCTTTTTCATTACCACCAATTGCATACGTACGACGTCCAAACGGCGTTTTGTGTAAAATAACCCACAATACAATAAATGCAAGCATCATCGTGATAGCTGGTACTGGAATGCCTAAGAAATAGCCACGACCAAATAGTTGGAAATAGTAATTGTCTCCAAGTCCAGTGATGGGATTACCGTCTGTGTAAACGAGCGTTAAGCCTCTAAAGATAGTCATTGTAGCCAGTGTTGCAATAAAAGGTGCCATTTTCCCTTTTGTAATTAACAAGCCGTTCACTGCACCCATTGCAGCTCCTAATAAACACCCAATCAAAATCGCTAAAATCGGATCAACTCCTGATACAATCATGCCAGCCATTAATGCACTGGATAAAGCTAAAATTGAACCGACGGATAAATCGATTCCCCCTGTTAAAATAACAAATGTCATTCCAAATGCAATCAATGCATTAATCGCTACTTGGCGAAGTAAGTTTAAAATATTAAGCGGTTCCAAAAAGCTAGGATTTAATACAGATACAATGACTACTAAAATAAAGAGTCCAAGTAGCGGCCCTAGCTTTTGCATCATGTTAGACATATAATTCCCGTTGTTTGACTGTAAATCATTAGGCGTATTCATGTTACTGACCTCCTGTTGCATATGTCATAATTTTTTCTTGCGTTGCTTCTTCTTTTGATAATTCTCCCGCTAGCTTTCCTTCATGAATTACTAAAACACGATCGCTCATCCCTAACACTTCCGGAAGTTCTGAAGAGACCATGATAATCGCCACTCCGCGCTCTGTGAGCTCGTTCATAAGCTGATAAATTTCACGCTTAGCTCCAACGTCTACTCCTCGAGTCGGTTCGTCTAAAATTAATATCTTCGGTCCAATACCAATCCATTTCGCAATAACTACTTTTTGTTGATTTCCTCCCGATAAGCTGCCCGCACTAATTTCAGCTGATTGCGTTTTAATCGTTAAACGCTTAATAAGAAGCTCGACAAACTCTCGCTCACTTTTTTCAGCAATCATCCCTTTTGTTGAAAAGCTTTTTAAGTTTGGAAGCGCAATGTTTTCTCGAATTGAAAAATCCAATACAAGCCCTTCATCTTTTCGATCTTCTGTGATAAAGCCGATTCCGTACTTTACTGCTTCATCTGGCGTTTTAATTTTGACAGGTTTGTTGTTTACCCAAACTTCTCCTGAATCGATAGCATCCAGACCGAAAATGGCACGCATGATTTCAGTACGTCCAGCACCCATAAGGCCAGCTACCCCAACAACTTCTCCCGATTTCACAGAAAACGAAATGTCATGAAAAGCATGTTTTCTTGTTAAACTTTTTAGCTCCAATACCGTTTCTCCAATTTTCGTTTGCCTGCTTGGGAATCGATCTGTTAATGAACGCCCTACCATCTTACGTACAACGTCGTCAAAGCTTGTTTCAAGGATTGGTGTTGTATCCACTGTTTTCCCATCACGCATAACGGTAATACGGTCACAAATGGTGAAAATCTCTTCCATCCGATGCGAGATGTAAACAATGGATACACCTTGTGCTCTTAATCCATTTATCACTTCAAAAAGCTTTTCAATTTCACGGTCTGTTAACGCTGCTGTCGGTTCATCCATAATGATGACTTTCGCATTCGTCATTAACGCTTTGGCAATTTCAATCATTTGCTGTTCACCAACAGAGCATAAGCTTGCTTCTTGCTCAAGTGGAATGGTCACAGCTAAGCGATCAAACTGCTTTTTAGCCTGCTCTTTCATTTCTTTTGTTTTCAAAATTCCAAGCGGTGAGTAAAGCTCTTTTCCAATAAATAAATTTTCAAGAACCGTCATATGAGGCCACACGTTCAGCTCTTGATGAATAAAGGTAACTCCTTCTTGTTCGGCTTCTTTTGGATTTGAAAAATAGCGCTCTTGGCCATCAATTTCAATTCTGCCTTCATCTCGTTTATGGAGGCCGGTTAAGATATTCATCAACGTTGATTTACCCGCACCGTTCTCTCCCATTAATGCGTGAACTTCTCCGGGAAGCAGTTCAAAGTCAACACCCGAAAGTACTTGGTTTGCACCAAATGCTTTATAAATATTTGACATTTTAATGTGCATATTGTTCACCCCTTTTAAAAGATAACTCCTGCTTGTAAGATACAGTTTGCATAGGGCGTTACTTCTCCTGTTCGAATAACGACTTTCGCTTCTTTTGTTAACACTTTCAGTATTTCGTGTGAAACAAACTGCTTTTCTGTATCAAAAAAGACTTCATTTATATAGCTCATTGTTTCTTTGTTATTTTCTTTAATTTCATGTGCGACAATCACTTTTTCAATAACCATGTCATCGCGTACAGCATCCACGACGTCCTCAAAACTAGGAACACCTAGTTTTAAAGACAAATCGATACGAGGTACTCCATCTGGAATT
Organism: Priestia sp. FSL W8-0001; assembly: GCF_038050335.1. Lineage (NCBI taxonomy): Bacteria > Bacillati > Bacillota > Bacilli > Caryophanales > Bacillaceae > Priestia > Priestia sp. FSL W8-0001. The sequence goes on along the minus strand of NZ_JBBPAL010000001.1, from coordinate 943,362 downwards.
GGTAAACCTGCATCCGCAATGACAACCATGTCCGTATGACCAAGATCTGTTAACACTTTTGAAATATGGCTATTTAATATTCCATGGCGTTTCATTTTTATAAGTTCCCTTCTACTTGTTCTCTAGTTGGCATACCGCCTTGCGCTCCAAACTTTGTTACGGATAATGAAGCTGCTCTGTTTGCAAAACGAATACTTTCATCAAAGCTTTTCTTTTCAGCTAACGCTACGGCAAAAGCAGCGTTAAATGTATCTCCTGCTCCTGTTGTATCAACAGCTTCTACCTTATATGAAGGAACAAGCACTTCTTCCTTTCCGTTAAAGTAGCGTACGCCTGCTTTACCTTCTGTAATAAATAACTTATTCGCATATTTATGGAGCACTTCTTCTTTCGCTTTTTCTTTGAATAAAACCATTGTTTCATGCTCGTTTGGCGTTAAGTACGTCACTTGCTCAATGACCTCTTCTTTTAACTGTCTTGCTGGAGCTGGATTTAATAAAAGAGGCACATTCACTTCCTTACAAAGAGAAGCTACATATTCCACCGTCTCTTCCGGAATTTCTTGCTGAATAAGTACAATATCAGATGCTTTAATGATTTCTTTTGCACTTTCTACATATTCTGGCGTAATAAAGTCGTTCGCTCCTTTTACGACAACAATGCTGTTATCGCCTTCAGCGAGAATAATATGCGCTGTGCCGCTTTCCATATGTGTAACCGGTTCCACATAATCTATATTAACACCGTTTTCCTTAAAGTTATCTAAAATGATTTTTCCATAATGATCATCACCTACTCGACCAATCATGTACACTTCTGCTCCAAGCTTTGCAGCTGCTACCGCTTGATTTGCACCTTTTCCTCCTGGAACAGTTTTAAACGACTCTCCAAGCACTGTTTCTCCAGCACTTGGACGCTTGCTAGAAGTAACTACTAAATCCATTGATGAGCTACCAATAACCGAAATTTTCACCATGTTAATCAACCTTTCTTGTTGTATTTCGTTCAATAAACGTAACGGGTAATTCAATATGCTTATTTTGAACAATTTCTTTTTTAATATATTTTAATAGAAGTTTTGCTGCTTCTTTTCCCATTTCATAAGCGGGCTGCCTAATTGTTGAAAGAGCTGGAAATAACAGTTCACTTTGAGGTATATCATCGAATCCAACAATTTGTAACTCATCTGGAATTGATTTTCCCAGCTGTAACGCTTCACGTAAAATAGCTGCTGCCACAATATCGTTGCTGGCAATTACTCCATCCGTATTAGCATGCTTTTCAAACAGTTCTTTTGCCCATTTCTTTGCTTCATGAAATGAAAACGAAGTTGTATTCATCACTTGAAAGTCAACGTTTGCTCCGCTTAACGTTTCAAGTGCACCTTGAAACCGCTCTTGAGCTGGCTTTACGTTTGGAGGACCTTTTAATAAAGTAATTTGTTTGCTTCCTCTTTTAATAATTTCTTGTGCAGCAATTCTTCCACCTTCTCTTCCATCTGCATATACAGATGGATATTGGGGTGATGTACGGTCTAAAAAGACAACTGGAAAACCCAGTCCTTTATACGTTTCATCATCAGATATCGTTCTGGCTGTAATCATGCCTACAACGTGATTTTGAGTAAACGTATGTAAATAAGCCGCTTCTTTTTTTAAATCTTCATCACTATTTCCAAATAAAAGACGAAATCCTTGACTGTGCACTTCATCTTCAATACCGCGCGCAAGCTGTGGAAAGAATGGGTTCGTAATATCTGGAAGCAACAATCCAATCAAGCGTGACTCACGCTTATACAAAGATCGCGCTACTTCGTTTGGACTATAGTTTAGTAATGTAATTGCCTGCATTACTTTTTCTCTCGTATCTTCGCGTACATACCCTGTGCTATTAAGCACGCGAGAAACCGTTGCAACAGATACACCAGCATGCTTCGCTACGTCTCGAATTGTTACCATACGAACGCCTCCCTCCTTTATATGTAACCGTTTACACTGATAATATATCACGATTTTGCTTTGTTGACAATACAAATATTTTTACCAGTTCTCTTTCTCTTTAAAAAAACACATATATAATAGAAGAAACTCGGTTAGCTTATAGAGAGTATCTCTTATGTGTTTAATATACAGGTAGACAACATGAACAACAAAAGAGCGTCGCTTAGGAAAAAGCGACGCTCTTTATCATTCTTTTTTATTAAAAATCAAAGTTATCTGGGTCTGGACCAACGCGATGGTTTTTGTTTAGTTCATTAATCTTCGCCATATCTTCCTGAGATAATTCAAAGTCAAAGATTGATGCATTTTCAACGATGCGGTGCTCTTTAATAGACTTTGGAATTGTTACGATTTCGCTTTGTAAATCCCAGCGTAAGATGACTTGTGCTGTTGATTTACCATGCTTATCTGCAATCTCTTTCAATACTGCATTATCTAATAATTCACCTTGAGCTAACGGAGACCAAGCTTCAATTTGAATATCATTCTTTTTACAGAAATCACGAAGCTCTACTTGAGTTAATAATGGATGAAGCTCCACTTGGTTAACCATTGGCTTTATCTCAGCGTCTTTCATTAAATCTTCTAAGTGATGAATTTGGAAATTTGACACGCCGATTGCTTTTACTTTGCCATCTTTATATAGCTTTTCTAGCGCTCTCCAAGTGTCTTTATATTTGCCTTCTACCGGCCAGTGAATTAAGTATAAATCTAAGTAGTCAAGACCTAGCTTGTTTAAGCTTGTTTCAAATGCTTCTAACGTTGACTCATAGCCTTGGTCTGCATTCCATACTTTTGTTGTAATGAAAAGATCTTCACGTGGTACACCAGCTTCTTTAATAGCTTGTCCTACGCCCTCTTCATTTTCATAAATTTTGGCTGTATCAATACTTTTGTACCCTGCATTAATTGCCCATTTCACAGAGTCAATTACCTGCTGTCCATCTTCTACTTTAAATACACCTAGACCAAACCATGGCATTTCAACGCCGTTTGCTAACTTTGTTGTTGATTGTAAATTGTTCATTACCATTCATCCCCTCTATAACTGTATATTTGAATCACAAATTGTGAGTCATTGTGTGAGAAATTGCATCGGCACATTTTTTAACAAGCTTAGCGTGATACTCATCTTTATCGTGAGAAACACGACCAGAAGGACCCGAAAGTGCTACAGCAGCGATGACCTGCCCATTTTTTCGTACAGGCGCTGCAATACATCTTAAACCAATTTCCCCTTCTTCATTATCAACTGCATAGCCTTGTTCACGAATTTTATGTAGCTCGCCTTCCAAATCTGTGCGAGATGTAAGCGTTTGAGAAGTAAAGATTTCAAACGTTAGTTGTTCAATGATTTGATTTTGCACTTCTGCTGACTGATAGGCAAGAATACACTTCCCAATACCGTTTGCGTGAATTGCTTTTTTATTCCCTACTTCTGAATGTGTACGCGTGCTATAATATTCCCCGCTCACAACTTGAGTTGTCACCATTTTGTTACCGGAAATAACTCCCGCATAAATGGTTTCCTTTGTTTGTTGATTGAGCTGCTCCATTGGTGGAACAGAAAACCAGTTTAAATCGTAGCTGTTCCCACCCGATAGCCGTGACATGAGCACAGTCGAAACACGATAGCGGTGATCAGCCGTTCTTTCAATGAACTCGTTTTGTTCAAGCGTACTCACCAAGCGATACATCGTACTTTTATTGTATTGAAGCACATTCATCATTTCAGAAATTGTCATATTCGGCTCTTTTATCAGTAAAGAGAAGATATCTAATCCTTTTTTTAATGTACCCACTTCAGACATTTTAAGCTCCTCCTTTAGCCGAATGATAATTTCATTATAAATACCATATATATTTTTATCAAATAAAGAAACTCATTCTTTTTAAATTCCCTATAAAAGAGAATATAAAGAACTTCTACAATTGCTATTCCACGATTTTTACTAATTAAACGTGAAACCACTTGAATATTTTTACAAAAATTAGTATTATGTATCTTGTAATGCAAAATAGTAACATTTTTTAATCAACTATCTTATATTGCAAGATAGTTAAGGAGGAACGGCTTGTGTCTTCAACTCAGATGTTAAAAGGAATTTTAGAAGGCTGCTTATTAGCTATCATCTCAAAAGGCGAAACATATGGATATGAAATGATTGAAAAATTGGAAGCGCACGGTTTTCATATGGTCAGTGAAGGAAGCATCTATCCACTTCTTCTCCGTATGCAAAAAGAAAAGCTTATCACAAGCATCATGAAAGCTTCGCCTAACGGTCCAAAGCGAAAGTATTATACGTTAACACCTGAAGGACAACAAGAACTAAAGGACTTTCAAGAACGTTGGAATTCGTTATCATACAGCGTTAATCAGTTAATGAACAACAAAAGAAAGAAAGGAGAATGAATATGACGTTATCAAAAGAAAGCACGGACTTCTTACAAAATTTACGCCTTTATTTGTTTTCAAGTGGAAAAAACGAAGAGGAAACAGACGATATTATCCTTGAGTTATCTCATCATTTATGGGATGCGGAACAAGACGGCAAAAGTGTTCACCACATTGTCGGTCAATCCCCAAAAGCATATATGGAAAGTTTATCAAGTGAAATGAAGCCTGACTTAATGGGATGGTTAAAATACTTACCAATGATTATTTTAGGAGTATTTGCTTACAGCTTGCTTGGTGATGCCATTCACGGTAATATTGCGTATTCTGCCTACACACTTATTGGCATGCCTATTTTCATTATGGTTATGCTGCTTATTTTGCTAAGTCTCTTTCGTGTTGTGGCTGCTAGACAATTGTCAGGATTAGCTTTGCTAACTTTGTTTATCCCTTACAATTTATTATCGATTGGTGGGTTTGTTGCGCTTGTGTTCCTAGAGAAAAACACAGAAACAAAGCTTTTCGTGGTTTCCGGGGGCTTGTATTCGCTAAGCGGATTGTTAAGTGCACTAGTGGCTATTACATTCTTAGTAGCCATATCGATTTGGTCTAAAACATGGGTCAGTATTTTGATTCCTATTTTTCTTTATTTACCTGAAGTTGTTGTAGACTTTTTTTCAATGTCACAGTCTGCTGCGTTAGTAGTAAGCACACTTATTTCATACGGCGCTATTGGCCTTTACATATGGCTTGTAATGAGGAAATTGAATAAAGAAGCAGCGTAAAAAGCGGCTCATTTCGAGCCGTTTTTTTCAAATTTCTCTAACTGATCTAACTTCTTTTCTGCTGCTAATATTTCACGCTGTCGTTGTCCAAGTAAATCAAAATGAGGGTAGCCTGAACGATTATCAATATATTTAGACGGAATATTATATTTCTCCCCCCATTGAATGAGCTTTTCTATATCGCCGCAACCTACTTTTGTTACCGTTGTTGCACCTGGAAACCGATCATCAATCCAATAGTGAGTTAAAAATGCAACCTCTCCTCGATTCACAGCTTCCTTCCATGCGTATAACTCTTCACGCTTTAATCCAAATGCCATCGTGTCACCTTTTTTCTGTCATCTCATTTTCTGTTATATAACATATTTTTATATTGTTTATATCATATATAACAGAATTATATAAATATCTTCTAAATGAAAAAGTGTTTCTTTAATACATAAGCCTATCTTTTTATTATCTCAAAAAAAGATATTTCTGGAAAAATTGATGATTTTATGATATTTATATTCTTTTTTAACTTATTATCGTTATTTCACAATTATACATACTAGTTCTTCTCAGCTGCAACATCCATGCCTTTTACTTTTTCACGGCTAGATGAAATGTCGATATTTCTTAGTTTTTGTCATATAATCTAAATTTACTTTTTTTTCTGAAAACAATATAATGACGGTGTACAGGAACATCTATCCAATATGTTCCAAACTTAATTTAAAGGGGGTATTTTCATTGGCGATGAACGGAAGCTCGTTACAGAAAAACGAAGAACAACCTACCTCACCAGACTATACGAAAATTGTTCAATCTCCATCTTTTCAACAGCTCTTAAAAACAAAACGGAATTTCATTTTACCATTATCACTATTTTTCCTAGCTTTTTATTTTACACTACCTATTTTAACAGCTTATTCTAACGTATTAAATCAACCTGCTTTTTTATCAATGACATGGGCATGGGTATTTGCTTTTGCTCAATTTATTATGACGTGGACACTGTGTATTCTTTATACACGTCGTGCAGCTAAATTTGATGAATTAGTTGAAGTAATTAAAGCTGAAGCTCGCTAAAAAAGGAGGATCTGTTAATGAATGCTCTTGCATTTTCACTATTTCTTGTAATTGTTGGATTAACGCTCGTAATCACATACTTAGCTTCTAAACGAACCAAAACTTCCAGTGATTTCTATACGGCTGACGGAAGTTTAACAGGTCTACAAAACGGAATGGCGATTGCTGGAGACTATATGTCTGCCGCATCATTTTTAGGTATCGCAGGAATGGTAGCGCTTTCTGGGTTTGATGGTTTCTTTTACAGCATTGGATTTTTAGTTGCTTACCTTGTTGTTTTGTATGTTGTGGCAGAACCACTGCGTAATCTTGGAAAATATACAATGGCTGATATGATTGCCGCACGATTTGACCAAAAGAAAGTTCGCGGAGTTGCGGCTTTAAATACCATTACGATTTCAATCTTTTATATGATTGCACAGCTTGTAGGCGCAGGCGCACTTATTCATTTATTACTAGGAATTGACTACGTCTACTCCGTGTTAATTGTTGGTGTTTTAATGACAATTTACGTTGTGTTTGGCGGTATGACAGCAACAAGCTGGGTTCAAATTGCCAAAGCTATTTTATTAATGATTGGGACGTTTATTATTTCCGTGATTGTGTTTGCAAAGTTTGATTTTAGCATCGTAAAAATGTTTTCAGAGATGAAGACGGCAACACCTCTTGGCGAAGGCTTTTTAAACCCTGGAAACAAGTTTACCAACCCACTGGATATGATTTCTTTAAACTTAGCCTTAGTACTTGGTACTGCAGGATTACCTCATATTCTTATCCGTTTCTTTACGGTAAGGGACGCAATTACAGCAAGAAAATCCGTTATTTATGCAACATGGATTATTGGTGCGTTTTACATTATGACCATCTTCTTAGGATTCGGTGCTGCAGCCTTTGTTGGATACGATGAAATTGTTGCGGCAAACGCAGCTGGTAACATGGCTGCTCCGCTATTAGCCCAAGTTTTAGGCGGAGATTTCTTATTTGCTTTTGTATCAGCCGTTGCGTTTGCAACGATTTTAGCAGTTGTTGCGGGGCTCGTTTTATCAGCAGCTTCAGCTTTCGCACATGACTTCTATAGCCATATCGTTCGTCGCGGTGAAGCAACGGAAAAAGAACAGGTTGTTGCGGCACGCTGGGCGTCAATTGGTGTATCAATTGTCTCCATTATTCTTGCATTATTTGCTCAAAATATGAACGTAGCCTTTTTAGTAGCACTTGCCTTTGCAGTAGCTGCTAGTGCAAACTTACCAATCATTTTATTTACGATTTTCTGGAAACGATTTAATACAACAGGTGCCGTAACGGGTATGCTTGTAGGCTTACTAAGCTCTCTGATTCTTGTAGCAATTAGCCCGAACGTTTGGTCACCGGAAGCAGGAGCAGCCATCTTTGTTGGAGAACCTCTCATCACGCTCACTAACCCAGGCATCATTTCAATTCCGCTTGGGTTCTTAGCTGCTATTATCGGCACGCTTGTTTCAAGTGAAAAAGCGGATGCGAAGAAGTTTGATGAAGTACTAGTAAAAGCAAACACAGGCATGGGCATTCAAGGTCCTGTAAAGCATTAATAATAAACAAAGAGACTGAGACATAAGTAATTCAGCCTCTACTATACCTGAACGATTGAAAGTTCATAGCTTTTAATCGTTCAGGTTTTTTTGTTGATTGTGAAAACAATGTTGGAAACAGGGGGGAATGGAGCGTAGGACACTCGACTCCTGCGGGAAAGAGAGGGAAAACGGAGATCCCGCAGCGCAGCGAGGAAGCTCAGGTTCCTCCCCGCGGAAAGCGAGTGACCGTAGCGCAATGGAACGAACGTGTTGAGACAAATCAAAGAGATGGGAACAGCGAGTGTTCGTCTTTTAGAAGCAATCATTTTGTTATGTTCCAAACTCTTTATGCTTATAGCACTGCAATGATTTTCCCTGTCATAGTGCGACTAGCTAACTGTGCTAGTGCTTGTGCTTGTGCTTGTGGAACCTCATCTAAAGAAATAGTTTTCTCAACAAGCGGATCTAGCTTTCCTTCTTTCACAAGCTCTAACATGTTATCGCCCATTTTCTTTAGAGCTGCTTGCTCGTGACGATTAGCTGATTGATGAGCACTGCCTAATGCAACTTGATCAAAAGAAAGTGGATGTGCAAATGAAATGGCGCTATTCACATCAGGTGGACCTGCAATAAAAGCGATTTGCCCGTTAAATGCAAGTGCTTCTAGTGACTTGTTTGCATTTTCTCTTCCAACCGTGTCAAGCACAGCATGAACACCTAATCCATTTGTAATAGCAAGAGTTTCTTTCACAAAATCTTCTTCTTTATAATCAATGGCGTAATCTGCACCTAATGATTTCACATACTCATGATTTTTTTTAGAAACTGTTGTGATGACAGTTAAACCTGCCTGCTTAGCAAGTTGAATGGCACCCCCCCTACTCCACCTGCTCCGGCATGAATTAAAATGAACTGACCTTCCTCAATATGAAGCTTAGAGAATAGCGCTTGGTATGCAGTGTAGACAGCACAAGGTAGCGCTGCTGCCGCTTCAAATGATACGCCTTCTGGGATAACAGATACCGTATGAGCTGTTGTGACAGCATACTCAGCAAAACCGCCTTTTTTCGTTAGATCTCCGTGATACACAACGCGGTCACTCACTTGAATATCGGTTACGTTCGCACCTACTTCTTCAACAACACCAGCTACGTCTAGTCCTAAAATATGAGGATATGACCAGCTTGGATTTCCACCCGTTGCAGTCTTATAATCAACAGGGTTTAGCGCCGTAGCATGCACTTGCACAAGCACTTCTCCTTCACCAGGCACAGATTTTTTACTGTTTCCAACCTGCATTTGTTCCCATTTTCCTTTTCCCTCTAACAATAAAGCTTTTATCTTAGTAAGCTCCGCCTGAATACGTTAGCTCATAACTATGCGTATAGATTTCGATTAAATTGCCGAATGGATCTTCACAGTACACCATTTTGTAAGGCTTCTCGTTTGGATAATACTCACGAATTGGCATACGCTGCTTTCCACCATGAGCAACAATTTTTTCTGCAAGTCCTTCAATATCAGGGTCTTGAACGCAGAAGTGGAAAATACCAGTTTTCCAAAATTCAAAGTTATTTTCAGGCGTTTCATTTTGAAGAAACTCAAAGATTTCTACACCGATTTTATCTCCTGTTGCTAAGTGCGCAATACGAAACTTCCCCCAGCCTGATCCAAAAACATCCGTACACATTTGTCCAATTGCACTGTCATCTTCTACAATTTCAGATGGCTCCATAATGACGTACCATCCTAGTACTTCCTTATAAAATTTAACGGCTTCGTCCAAATTAGGAACAGAAAGCCCGATATGTGAAAATGAACGTGGATATGGTTGATTCATTTTTGTTTCCTCCTTCATATTTAAGATTGGTTTCAGTATAATGGAACCACCTATTCATGACTAGACGGCACTTTCGTGTAACCAGGTTACCAACCCGTAACCCTATTGACGAATTCATTCAATAGATTGTCCAACTAGTATGCTTCTATTACGTTACATAAGGAGAGATAAAGTTGAAAACCACAAAATACAATATTCCTGTCGAAGCCACGCTTGAAGTAATCGGTGGCAAATGGAAGGTTGTAATTCTTTGTCACTTAAAAGAACAAACACTTCGATTCAGCGAGCTACAGCGCATCATTCCAAATATCACAAAAAAAATGCTCTCCCAGCAGCTTAGAGAGTTAGAACATGACGGCATTATTAAACGTACTTTATATGATGAGATTCCACCTAAAGTCGAGTATTCGCTAACGGATGAAGGAGAGACCCTTCGAGAAGTGTTAGATTTGATGTGCTCATGGGGAAATGCACGCATTGAGAAAGATCCAAACGCCGTGAATTTGTATAAAGAACATGAAAAGAAGCTTAGCCATTAGGCTAAGCTTCTTTCATTAAGCTGTTGCTTCTTCATCTTCATTTACTTTGCGAAATTTTCGTGCATTCAAGCTGAAGATAATAATTGTTAAGATAATAAACACCAGCGCAAATATTCCTAGCACGCCCGCTTGACTCCAAGCAAACCCATAGTCATTACCAACCGAAATAATTTCACGGAATCCGCGAATCGCATACGTCATCGGTAAGAACGGATTAATTACTTGGAAAAATTCTGGCACTAGCGCTTTTGGGAACGTTCCAGAGCTTCCTCCGATTTGAAGGAGAAGCACAATAAACGTTAAGAACTGCCCTACTTTACCTAAAGCTGTTGTTAAGAATAACACCAGCGTAAAGAACGTTAAGCCTGTAATAATGGTGAACACATAAAATCTCCACACGCTTGTCACATGTAAATCAAGTCCCCACAGCAGTGCTGTTGCTACAAGAATCGATTGGAAAATTGCCATAAACCCAATTACGCTAAACTTACTTAAGAACCAAGCAAAGCCAGACGTTGGTGTAATCGCTGGATCTTTTAATGAGTAAACAGAAGAGAACATAAGCGCTCCTGCGAATAATCCAATACATAGAATATATGGTGTTAAGCCCACTCCGTACTTATCTACATTGTTCTGTTTGTCAGCTTGCAAGTCAGTTGGACTAGCAAACATGCTGTACGTTTTATCGTTTGGATTCACTTCTTTGGCATCATTTGCTCCTTCTTGTAGAGAAGAATGAAGCTCACTTGTACCGTCTGCTAAATCGGATGACCCATCATAAAGTTTATTCGAACCATCTTGTAAATCTTTCGAACCATTTACAAGCTTCTGTCCACCTTTATTCAGTTCATCTAAACCATCTGCTAACTTGCCGCTTCCTGTTTCCGTTTTTTGGATTCCTTCTTTTAGGTCACCCGTTGCGTCAACAAGCTTGTTAGCTCCACTATTAATGGTTTCCATACCACTATTAAACGTTGTGAACTTTTCGTTAAAAGTTCCAAACTTTTCATTGAACGTTTTCTCGCTAGCTGCTAGTTTAGCTGCCCCATCGTAAATCTGTGACTGTCCGTCAGAAATTTTACCGATAGCACTTTGAATGTCCTGACCACCTTTTGAAAGCTCTTGTAAACCGTTTGCCAATACTTGAACCTGATCAACTTTTGCTTTCAATTCTTTAATCTGCTCTTGCTGCTGCTCCATAAACTGCTGGTTAGACAACTCGTTAATATCAGCAATTAATTTTTGTTTTTGGTCATCTGGAATCGATTCATTTTCATTAATTGAAGTAATAAGCTGCTGCTTTTTCGTATCAAATGATTGACGAACAGAATCAATTTTCTCTTTAAGAGCTGCGGCTTCTTTTTGCTTAACCGCAATTTCATTGGCTACTTCATTGACTTTGGTATTAGCTTCATTCAGTCCTGATACGAACTCAGGAAGCTTCCCTTCTAACTCTTTCGTCCCAGTTTGCAGTTCACCTAACTTTTCTTGCAAAGTTCCTGCACCTGTTTCTAATTGCTTAGACGCCGTATATAATTGATCAGAGCCTTCTTGTAGTTTCTTTGCTCCATCGGCGGCTGTTCCAATTCCTTTTGCTAACTCTCCTTGCTTCTCATTAATTTGTGTTGCGCCCTCTAAAAGCTTGACGGTTGCGCTATGCAGATCTGTTGCACCTTTATTCGCATCACTAATTCCATCTGCTAATTTTTCCACGCCATCTTCAAACGCAACTGTACTTTCTGCTAATTTTTTCAAATTATCGCGAAGCGTTTTGGAACCATCTTCAATTTTTCCAGCACCGTCGCTTGCTTCTTGAAGACCATCCGCCACTTCTTTGAAGCTATCAAATACAGTTTCCGCGTACTGCTTCGTTACTTCCTCTTTTATTTGTTCATTGATTTTTGTTACTGCGTTTGAACCAATCTGTGCACCGGAATAGTTTTTACCAGCGTTCGTATGGTAGACAAACTTCATTTTCTTTGGATCTTCGTCCATTAAAGTTGTTGCGTTTTCAGAGAAATTACTTGGCAGTTCTAGGACGAGATAATACTTTTCATTCTTTAAGCCTTCTAGCGCTTCTTCTTTATTCGTAAAACGCCAGTCAAACGTATCATTATCCTTTAAATTTTCAACAAAATCATCACCGACGTGAAGTTCTTTCCCATCTAGAGTAGCGCCTTTGTCTTCATTGACAACGGCTACAGGAATTTGATCTGTTTTTCCATATGGATCCCAATAAGCTGATAAAAAAATCACATTATATAAGAACGGAACGAATAATAAGCCCACAATAATTAAGATATTCATCGGCTTTGAAATAATGGATTTCCATTCTCCCTTCAGCATATTCATCGTTAAATCCCCCAATAGCTTTTCAGTTAAATTGACTATCTGACTAAAAAACAAATACAGTCATTAAGTTCTGATTAATGTTATCATATTCACAAACAGTAGGTCAATTACAATTTATTAATTTTTTTCTTCTTATTTAATATAGAAAACGAATTTCTATGTATTTTTTGTTAGGCACCATTATTTTATTCCCAGTTAGAACATAAAAAAACGAAAAAGAGTTTGGGACATAACAAAATGATTGCTTCTAAAAGACGAACACTAGCTGTTCCCATCTCTTTGGTTTGTATCAACACGTTCGTTCCATTGCGCTACGGCCACTCGCTTTCCGCGGGGAGGAACCTGAGCTTCCTCGCTGCGCTGCGGGATCTCCGTTTTCCCTCTCTTTCCCGCAGGAGTCGAGTGTCCTACGCTCCATTCCACCCTGTTTCCAACATTATTTTCACAATCAACCAAAAAAACCTGAACGATTAAAAGTTATGAACTCTCAATCGTTCAGGTATAGTAAGGACTGAACTACTTATGTCTCAGTCTCTTTTTTATTAGTTTGTCAAATCTATAAACATATCCTCTGGCTTGGGTTCTTTTTTAATTAAACTAGAATCCTTTAACCACTTCGCTGTTTCTTCCCAAGACTTATTTGTCTGACTTCCAAAGCCTTCAGCTGACTCCATCTTTGGAAGTAAGATATCCAAACTTTGTTTTTCTACTCCTTCCACTAGTGGAAAATTCGCTTTGTCTTGATTGCTTAATAGAATATCAAGAGCTTCATCCGGATGTTCATTCATGAATTCATAGCCCTTTGTTGCTGCTTTCCAAAAAGCACGAATTGATTCTTCATCTTTTTCCCATGTATGATCACTTGTTACGGCTACTAGCTCGTAATAATTGGGAACACCATAATCGGTTGGATTAAAATAGCGTGTATCATATCCTTTGTCTTTTAAAACAGGAACTTCATGGTTAATATAAGCCCCGATTACCGCGTCGACTTTTTTGGTTACAACTGAAGACCCTAATTCAAAGCCTACGTCAGCCATTTTTACCTTGTCCGGATTCCCTCCGTCCGTTTTGATCATCCTTTTCAGCAGAGCTTCATTTAAAGGAATTCCCGTATAGCCTACCGTCTTGCCTTCTAAATCTTTTGGGCGTTTAACAGGACTTTCGTCTAAAAACACAACGTGATTTAACGGAGAACGGACAATAGCTCCTACTGACTTCACCGGAACGTTTTCGTTGGCTCTTGCCATTACGACATCTGGCTGATAGTAAAAACCTAACGTGACTTTACCCGTAGCCGCTAGATTTAACGGGTCGGTTGGGTTGGCAGGATATTGAATATCTACCTTTACACCTTCTTCTTCAAAATAACCTTTTTCTTGTGCTACGTATAAAAAGCTATGTACAGCGTTTGGATACCAATCGAGCATCACCGTTACTTCCTTTAAATCTTTTTTATTAATTGATGAGCTTGTAGCGTCTTTCCCACAAGCTGCCGTTACTACTACTAAAAGCAGCAATGATAAACTAACTAGCCATTTTTTCATTTAAATTTCCTCCACTTCAGTGATTTACGTTCAATCCATGTAATGCCAATAAAAGAGATGATGCCGATAAGGGATAACACAACGATTGGAGCGAATACACCAGCCCCATCAAACTGTGTCATCATCCGTCGACTGAAATAACCTAAACCGGCTTGTGCACCGAGCCATTCACCGATCGCAGCGCCAATAACGCTTAAGGTTACCGCTACTTTTAAACCTGAATAAAAATGAGGTAAAGCGGCTGGAACACTTAGCTTCATAAAAAGATCTCGTTTAGTCGCTCCCATCGTTTTTAAAAGTTCAACGTGTTCACGTCTCGTTGAGCGAAGACCATCAAACGTGTTAACGGTAATAGGGAAAAACGTAATTAAGACCGTTACAACTACTTTGCTCCAGATTGAATAGCCAAACCAAAGTACAAAAATAGGCGCTAGCGCTATGATTGGAATGGTTTGCGAAGCTACTAAAATAGGATAGATAGCCCGCTCAATGGTTTTGTTGTTATTCATCCAAATCGCAACCACCACGCCTACAACAATTGAAATGGCTAAACCTATTAAAATAATCCGTAGCGTTGAAGGTAAATGTTCAATGAACAGCACATCTTTTAGCTCCCATATTCTCACGCACACCTCAACTGGAGATGGTAAAATAAAGGGCATCGCCACAACATAAGCGATAACCTGCCAAATAAGCAGCAACATGAGCGTTAAAATAATAGATGAACTCCACTCTTTTACCTTCTTCATGCATCCACCTTCATTCTGAGCTCTTCCATCAGTTGATGCTTTAGCTTTACAATCTCTGGTCGATCTATATCCTTCAGAGACCTTGGCCTTTCAAGAGGTACCTTGACCTGCTGAAATTCCTTTAAAGGCTGCTTATCAAAGATAAAGATTCGATCTGATAAAAACAGCGCTTCCTGTACATCATGGGTGATAAACAAAATGGTTTGCTTACGCTTTTGCCACTGTTCAAGCAGCCACTCCTGCATGGATAGACGAGTAATGGCATCCAAGGCACTAAACGGTTCATCTAGCAAAAGTACGTTTGACCCGCTTAGCACGCTACGAAGAAACGAAACCCGCTGCTTCATTCCTCCTGATAAATCGGCAGGAAATCGATGTTCATACCCTTCTAACCCAAATTCACTTAGCAGCTCTTTTACTTGTGTATATGCTTTTCCCTTCGCTACTCCTTTTAACTCTAAAGGTAAAGCAGCGTTATCTAGAATCGTCCTCCAAGGTAAAAGAAGATCTTCTTGGGGCATGTATCCCACATGACCCAATCTACTATGATGCTGCTGACCATTAATTAAAATCCTTCCCGTCTGCTCTATCTCTAACCCGGTAATGAGTCGAAAAAGCGTGCTCTTTCCTGAACCGCTTGCACCAACAATGCTGACAAACTCTCCTTCTTTAATATCAAAATTAAGAGATTCTAAGATTGCTCCTTTGCTTTCTTCATATGAGAAAGTCACCTTTTCAAACTCCAAAGCTTTTTTATACATGAACAGGCCACATCGCTTTTTCATAAGCCATATCCCAGAATAAGTATTCAAAGCGCGTCGTATTAATAAAGATTTCTTCTAGCTTGTTAAGCTCTGCTTCTGATTTTCCTTCTGCTAGCTGATCCATTAGATCGATGCACCAAGTCGCAAGCTCACCAAATTCAGCTGAGCTGTACATGTGAATCCACTCACTATAAAGCTCATGAGCTGCTCCAGGCTGAGTGGAAAGCTCTTTGCCAATTTCCCAATAGCTCCACATGCACGGGAGCAGTGCGGCAACAAGCTCAGCTAGCGTTCCGTTTTGAGAAACGTGAAGCATATAGTGCGTGTAAGCAAGCGTTGTTGGCGCGGGCTCTGCTGTTTCTAGTTCTTCAGGAGTAATTAAAAAACGTTTTGCATACTGTCTATGTAGCTCCATCTCTTCGTTGATTGTTGAATGTAATAACGCTGCAAATTTCCCCATCGTTTGAACATCTGTTGCTTTTACTGCTCCAAGTGCAAATAGCTTCGCATAATCAATTAAATACACGTAATCTTGTACCATATAAAAGCGAAACTTCTCTTGCTCTAACGTCCCTTCTCCCATCCCCTTTACAAAGGGATGCTCATGCGTTTGCTTCCAAATAGGCTTTACTTTTTCATATAAACGTTCACTGAATCTCATTAGGCACTCTCCTTTTTTGTATGTAGCCACTCATAAATAAACTGAACCATCACTTTCGTGTAATCGAGTAATTGATCAACGGACAGCTTTTCATTAACAGCGTGTGCTTCCGTTAATTCGCCTGGGCCATAAATAACTGTAGCTATACGTGCATCAGCTAGCCAGCCACCGTCCGTAACCGTTGGAGAAACGTTGACTTTCGCTTCTTTCATTGTCACTTCTCTATGAGCACTGACTAACGAGTGAACTGCTGGGTGATTTCTATCTACTTCAAATGCAGGGAAAATTTCACCTCTATCTTCAATCATTGATGTTCCTCCCCACTTAAACGTTGGGAGATTTTCTCTTAGCCACCGATCTGCTTTTGCAACCTGTAACAGATGGTCTTCTACTTCTTTCGCTACTTCTTCATACGATTCATTTGGATAATAATGAACGGTCACCCACAGCCTGCACTCATCTGCGATAAACGCTGCGTGGCGACCACCTTCAATAACCGCTGGATTTATTGTATTTGTTCCAGGCGGAAAGCCAGGATAGCTTTTGACAACAGCCCAGTGGCGCTCTAACTCTTGTAGTGCACCAATTAATTTCATCATTTTTTCAATTGCACTGGCTCCCAACAAACCGCCGCCGGCATGAATCATTTGTCTTCTTGTGGCATCATGATATGTTTGCTTACTTTTCACAGTTATCCACCCGGTAATGACTCCACCTTGACCTTGGATTTGCAAATCACTTGTATCAACCACAACCGCAAAGTCTGCGCTATATCCTCGCTTGCAGCATTCAAGGGTACCTGCCTCTCCAACCTCTTCACCGATAACTGACTGAAACACTAAATCACCAGGAAACTCCACTCCAGCTTCACGTAGAAGCTTAATAGCAAACAGCGCACCAGCGAGTCCGCCTTTCATATCGGCAGCGCCTCTCCCCGTAATAAATTCTTCACCGCACCTCGCTTGAAACGGATCAGCATTCCATCCTTCGTCTTCGTTAACAGCTGCAACATCAATATGTCCATTAATAATCAAGCTCTGGTACCCACTTCGATTTGTTCCCTTTAATGTTCCAACAACGTTAGGATCATTTGGATACACGTCCCACATATCTGTTTCAAAACCATAGCTTTCCAACAGCCGCGCAATATAGCTCTGCGCTTCTTTTGTATTACGTGCAGGTGGTGCTGGTGTTTTGTAAGATATGAGCTTGGTCAAAAGTTCAATAAGCTCATCTCGTTTGTCATCTACTTGCTTTACTACATCCGTAATATTCATACCAATTCCCTCCTTCTAAACCACATAAAAAAAGCGCTTCTTTTCATAGAAAAGAAGCGCTTGAATATACACATGTATCCCTCTTACATCACGTAAAAGTCATAGATGTAGCACACAATACCTCTTTCCTACGCTAGTATTACCTAGTTCAGGTTATAAGGGTTAAGACAAGCGTCTCTCTCAGCTTTGAAAAGCACCCCTAGTGGTTTGATAATGACTATTTTTTTGTAAAACTATCTGATTATTACCTCTATTAGTTGTACCACACTACCTTATATAGTTCAATACAATTTGCAGAATTCTAATTTGACCTTCAAAGCCACAATAGCGTTATGTTTAATTCTATCGGATGCCTACCAAGTATAGAAGACTAGGGACGAGCTATTCAGCTTAAAATCCCTCCTTTTCTATACTTACTTCTTTTGACAAGTTGGACAGTAATACAACCGCCTCGTATTCCGTTCCCAAAAATACACTTAGAACCATAGAAAGTGGAGCTAATGCTAGCTTCACTTTTTTAATGACTTACCTGTTCAATTACTTCTTGCAACGACTTCTCTTTCATAGAGGCAATGCGTAAGTGATACGTTTCAAACGTCAAATGTGCAGAGAGACGATTCGGCACAATTACACATTGTAAACCCGCAGCAATCGCAGCTTTTGCACCGTTGGCTGAGTCTTCAAAAGCAATGGCTTCAGAAGGTTTTACGCCTAGCTTTTCAACTGTTTGCTTATAAAGAGCTGGATCTGGCTTAACTTTTTCCACGTCGCCACGCGTTTGCATCACTTCGAAATGACCAAGGAGATCTAATTCCTTTAAAAACGACGTAACCCATGCACGGTCTGAACTGCTAGCTAAACCAATTTTCAGTCCTAATTCTTTCGCTTCTTTTAAATACTCAAGAACGCCTTCACGAGCTGCAAGCTGCTTCATTTTTTCTCGGTGACGCTTTAATGACTCTTTTGCAATTTCTTCCTTCGTTAATTCACGACCAAACTGCTCATATAAAAAGTCGTAAAGCGCTTTGGTATCCGTTCCTATATAAGACGCAAACTCTTCAATTTTCAAATGTACGCCACGAGGTTCTAGCATATCGCAGTATACTTCATACCAAACTGATTCTGTATCTACAATTAATCCATCAAAGTCAAACACAATTGCTTTAATCATCTTTCATACCGCCTTTATATCTCAATTCTAGTTAATATCCTATCACGTTCTTATGAGTAGGGCTACAAATGTATATTTCAGCTAGCACATCGACATATGGATATCATTTGCATTTTTTTCATTTCTTTACGCTCAACTTTTCTATTTCAGTTGATGAGCAAACAATACCCCCTATATAATTAAGGTACATTTTGAACTATAGGTTCATTTTATCGAACTGTATGCACAAAAAGTTTAGAGAGCATTTACTCTTTTCCATCTCTATAGAAGGAGGAACGAACAATGAAACAAGAAGTAATTCCGGTAACTGAGATACCAAACTAACGCTGTTAGATCCACCTGATCACCGTAAAGCACGCTCTTTACTTTCTGCTGCTTTTACACCACGTAGCTTAAAGAACTGGGAGCCACGCATTCGTCAAATTGCTGCTAATCTTGTCAAAGACATCGAAGCGAATACAACTGTAGATATTGTCGAAGTTTTTGCATCGCCTTTACCTAGCTACGTGATTGCAGATTTATTCGGCGTACCGATTGAAGACCGTCACCAGTTCAAACATTGGATAGACGTATTATTTCAACCTTACGATAAAGAGCTCCTTCATGAACTCGAACAAGAAAAACAACAGGCAGCTAAAGAATATTTTGAATATCTCTATCCACTTGTCGTTCAAAAACGTTCAAATCTTGCAGATGACATTATTTCGGATTTAATTCAAGTCAATATAGATGGAGAAGGTTTCACAGACGAAGAAATTGTTCAAACAACCATGCTCTTACTTGGAGCTGGTGTTGAAACAACAAGCCACGCTCTCACAGGAGCACGGCTTCTCTTATTTTTTCGCAACAATTAAAACGGATTCTGCTTGAAACGATTGAATGCTTTTACCGTCTGTTTGAATATGAAAGAACGTTTTCAGTTCACTTGAAGCACGCAGCATCTTTTCTATGAGCTCTTGCTTATCGTTTAGCGGTACTTTCATCATTTCACACCAATCATCAAACAGAAATGTTTTTGGAAAGCGCGTCATTAGCTCAATTGTGAAGCCCGCTCCCTCTAACATTTTAAACCACTCTGTCTTTTTATAAGCACGCTTATGGCTAGGATCTCGCTTCTTTTCCACTTCGTTATAAAAAGTATCATATGCGTCGCTTTCTGGCGCCACGTTATCCACGACTATAAACGCTCCGTCTTTCTTTAATACCCGAGCTGATTCGTTAACAAAGCTTTGCACATCGGTAAAGTGATGAGGAGCGATTCGGCACGTTACGAGATTAAACGCTTCATCTAAAAACGGTAGTTTCTCTGCTTCACCCTGGACAAACGATACGTTCTCATGACCGTTACTTTTGATAAATTCTTCTGCATAAAGGAGCATTTGTGGAGTAAGATCAAAAGCTACTACCTCACCAAATAAACCGGCAAGCTTATTAGCTACGTGGCCTCCACCCGTTGCGATATCCAAGGCTTTTTCTCCGGCATAATCAGCCGCTACTTCCGTTAAGAAAGCTAAATCAGCTCCTTTGGAATGGCCTTTGCTTTTCACATAGTTTTTAGCATTGCTGCCAAATTGACTCACCACTAGCTCTTTTTCATGATTCATTTCCCACCACTACCTCTCTTCATAAGTCAGCTATTACCTTTCTTGAACCTTAGCATGAGCATGAACTTTCTGCTCCCCAACCTGATAGAACCATCTAAAGATTGGTGGTAATAGCAGCGAAACAATTAAAATACGAAATACTTGAACAGCTACAACAAACGGTGCATCTGCTCCTAGTACAACAGAAGTGGTCGCCATCTCCGCAACTCCTCCTGGAGCAAAAGCAAGTGCTGTTGTAATAAATGGTATGCCTCCAACCTCAGATACGATATATGCACATAGAAACATCGTACCAATTAACACAATTGTGCTAATAAAAGCCACTCCAATCGTTCGCTTCATACCCTGAAACATATCAGCGTGAAAACGTGAACCAATGCTTGTCGCAATGATTACTTGCGCAATAATTAAGACAAGATGTGGCCACCACGCTGTTAAGTTATAGCCTGCAATCGCTGAGCCTGCTACTTGCATGATGCCTACCGTCAGCATCCCTCCAACAAGCCACGGAGCCGGAAATTTGAAACGCTTGCCAATTAGGTATCCAATAAATGCTGCAAAGACTAATACAAATGTCCATGATACTGACTCTAAACTAAAAGAAAAAGCTGCCTTAGAGGGTGCTGCTACTGTTGCTTGTTCTCCTAACGATGAAACCAGAAGTGGAACCGTAAGCACAACAAGGAATACGCGCATAATTTGAACAACGCTTACCGTTGCAGTGTTTGCTCCCACCTCTTCTGCAATCCCTGGCATGGCACTTAGTCCACCAGGAGCTGTACTGAACAAGCTTGTTAACAAATCATTTGAGGTGAATTTAAAAAGAATAAACCCAGAGCCTAATGAAAATAAAATAGAGATTAATAAAATGATAGATACAGGAAGCCAATTATCTACAAATGTGCTGACAACCGTTAGATTAATTTGTTGCCCCAGCTCAATTGCTAGAATAAGCTGACCGATATACAGCCAAACCTTTGGCATTCCTTTAGAATTCGAAGGAACCTTCAAAAATTGAGGACGAGTAATTGCTAAAGTTGTTGCCACAATAAGTGTTCCAATCATCCAGCCGATTGACATTCCTAATGAAGACAATAACAGCCCGCCTAAAGCGCTTAGTATAATCAATAAAAGCGTAGATGAAAAAGATAATGTTGCTTTCATTTCAAATCCTTCTTTCTATTTTTGCTACGATTACTTTGTCAGTTAAAAAACAAAACAAGCGGTTTAAGTCCCCTTGCTCTTACGCATAAACTTTACGTTTTCTATCTATCTAAACTATAGTATACTTTTAGAGATAATTGAAATATCGGATTTGTATGTAGAAAGATAAAAAAAATTAATGCCTGAATAAAGGAGGAAGACATGGACGATCGCGATTGGCTCATTTTACAGCTTTTATACCAAGAAAAAAACATCACAAAAGCTGCAAAACTACTTTATATCTCACAACCAGCCCTGACGAACCGCCTGCAACAGATGGAAAAAGAATTTGGTGTACAGATTGTTAACCGTGGGCGCAGAGGTATCCACTTTACACCTCAAGGAGAATATTTAGCAAAATCTGCTGATAAAATGATTGCGCATCTCCAGCACATAAAAGACCACGTCTTAAATATGGGCGATAAATTAACAGGCACACTAAGGCTTGGCGTCTCGAATTTCTTCACAGATTATAAATTACCCGGACTCTTGCGTTTGTTTAAAGATAAGTATCCAGATGTTGAATTTAAAGTAACAACCGGCTGGAGCAGCGACGTTGTAAACCTCCTGCATCACCAAGATGTTCATATTGCTTTTGTAAAAGGTGATTATAACTGGCGCAACGAAAAGCGGCTTATCTTTGAAGAAACGGTGTGTATTGCTTCAAAGACACCGATCGAGCTAAACGATCTTCCGCGTCTACCTCGCATTGATTATCATCAAGACCGCTTTTTGAAAACAGCTGTCGACCATTGGTGGAGCGAAAATTTCAATCAGCCTCCAAGCGTCAGCATTCACGTAGATAAAGCAGATACATGTAAAAAGATGGTAGAAAACGGCCTTGGTTACGCGATGCTTCCCCACATGCTAGTTGAAGATGTTGAAGGGCTTCACGTCATTCCGATGCAAAACGAAGATGGGACTGCTTTGCTTCGAAAAACGTGGATGTACTTTCATGAGGAGTCACTTGAAATTAAAATTGTAAAAGCATTCATTGAGTTTATTGAAGAGATTGATTTGCATGATATTCATTAAACAAGTAAGAAGCTATATGAAGTCATATAGCTTTTTTACTTGCCGCTCATTAATTCTTCATATAGCTTACTTTGTCTTTCCAAAAACACAGAGGCACCGCTGCTGTTTTTATAAAAAGGATAAAAATCATTTTCTTTTAAAAGCTGTTTCCACGCCTTCGTATTGACCATTTTGTATATGGCTTGATTCCAGTAATCAATTTCTTCTTGCGTCATATTTGGTGGACCCATTAATCCTCTCCAATGGCTAAAAACAACGTCAATTCCTTCTTCTTTCCACGTTGGAACGTCATTAAATTCTGCTAAGCGCCGCGGAGCTGAAACGCCCAAAATCCGAACATCCCCTCGCTCATACGCATCCTTCGCTTCTGATAACGACATAGGAGCTACTTGAACTTCATTCTCTTGGAGCGCGTCCAGCACGCCATGGCTACTTCCATATACGTAAAAAGCTAAGCGAGACGTTTCAACTTTTGCTTTTTGCGCTGCTTGCACAAACGACAAATGATCATCATTACCTAACCGAGGAGATAATCCAATCTTTAATGGATGATGATTTTCTTTTAAAGCATCCATCAAGCTCTTCATTGTCATAATGGAGGAAGAGGCTGGAACAACGATGACTTCCCATTCGGTTGCCAAAATCGCAAGAGGCGTAAAGTTTTTATACGTTAGCTGACTTTGCCCCAGTAAATGATTCGTAATCAATAAGCTAGAGTTACCTGAAATGACGTTTCCCCCTTCAAGTTGCTGTACATAACGCCATGCTTCTTCTCCTTGACTTTGTGTTTTATTGACAACAGAAACAGGTACATCCATTACTTCTTGTTGTAACACGTGCTGCATGGTCCTAGCGGTTAAATCCGCTCCACCTCCAACCGCTCCTGGGGCTACTAATTCTACGTGATCAAAGTGCACACTTTGATCATGATTACTACAGCTCATTAACACAAGTATTATGCTTACTAAACTAATCCACTTTTTCATATAATTCATCCTGACCTATGTCAAATGATACTTTCGCTCTGGTCGACCAACAATGCCATAATCATACTGAACATGACATTCTTGCACAGATACTAAATATTCTAAGTAACGACGAGCCGTCGTTCGAGATACGCCCATCTTTTTGCCCATTTCTTCGATTGTAATACCTTCTGTGAGGCCTTCTAAAATAGCTTTCACCTGCTTTAACGTGATACCGTCAATTCCAGATGGTAAGACTTTTTCCACTGGCGACTGCTGCTTATCATAGCCAAAATACGAATTAACAAACGATTGGTCCACTTCATCTCGAGCTTGCAGCAAGCTTCTTTTTTTCTGGTACCCTTCAATTGCTTCAATGAATGACTCCATTTTTACAGGCTTAATCAAGTAATTAACAACACCATTTCGCAAACATCGCTCTAAAATATCCCTTTCAGTGGCAGCCGTCACCACAATGACATCTACTTCCGGAAATCGTTCTCGAATACGTGGTAATAAATCCGTTCCCATTTCATCAGGCATATAAATATCCAAAATAAGCAAATCGATAGGTTCTTGCTCGAGCATCTCTATCGCTTCTTTAGCATTTAAAGCTTTTCCTACCACTTTCACATTCTCTATTTCTTGTAAAAATCGTTCTTGAACCTGAGCGATTCGAAAATCATCCTCTGCAATGGCTACTTTTAACATGATGTCTCTCTCCTTTGTTTGATTTTCTCTCATCCCAATTGCGTCTACTTTTGCTTCGGTAGATAAACAGAGAATGTGGTACCTTCTTCTTCAGGATGAATGTCAATCCAACCTTGAAGCTCATCGATCATTTCTTTCACGTTTGAAAGCCCATATCCTCGGTTTTGTCCTTTCGTCGAAAATCCTTTTGAAAACAATTTATCAATTATTTCTTCTGAAATTCCACTTCCATTATCACTTACTTCAATAATGATGTCTTGACCAATATCGGTAATAAAAAACGATACTTTCTTGTCATCTTGCGTACTAACTGCATCAAAAGCA
The DNA here is from genome assembly GCF_038050335.1 of Priestia sp. FSL W8-0001. Classification (NCBI taxonomy): domain Bacteria; kingdom Bacillati; phylum Bacillota; class Bacilli; order Caryophanales; family Bacillaceae; genus Priestia; species Priestia sp. FSL W8-0001. The sequence continues at coordinate 918,819 of NZ_JBBPAL010000001.1, read as the reverse complement.
TTATCAATTAGGTTTCCAATAATGATGATTAAGTGTGAGACATCAATATGCGAAGGTAGCTCTTTCAATAAGCTATCCTCTGCAATGGTAAACTCTACTTTCTTTTCAGACGCTTTGCCCATCTTACCTAATAGCACAGCTTGTACTTTAGCATCCAAAATTTGATGAAATAAAATTCGATTTTGCGTTTGGTGCGCATTGGACTCTTTTTGAATAAATTCAAAGGCCTCATCATACTCTCCTAGCTGTAGCAGTCCAGATAGCACATAAAGCTTGTTTGTGAATTCATGTGTTTGTGCCCGTAAGTCCTCAGAGTATCTCCGTACTTCTCCTAGCGTATGGATTAAATGATTCAGCTCTGTTTTATCGCGGAAACTTGCTACGACACCAACGATTTTGTCATTTTCAATAATGGGCAATAAGTTTAAAATAAAAAGTTTATTATGAAAGCGAATCTCTTGATCATTTTGCGCTTGACCATCTACCAGCACCCGCATCATGTTTGTATAAGGGAATACTTCAATGATTGACTTTGGGGTATAGTTATCCTGCAAGCCGAGCATATGCCTCGCTGATGTATTCATCATCGTAATTCGACCTTTCGCATCAATGGCGATAATGCCTTCTTTTATCGATCGCAAAATTGCACTACGCTCCCGATACAAAGAAGCGATTTCGTTTGGCTCTAAGCCAAGAGTATCTTTTTTAATGCTTTTAGCGAGTAAGACTCCCCCAACGATTCCAAGAAGAAGGACGAGAAAAGCGTAAAAAATAATCTGTTGAATGCGCTTAATTAAATGAGCATGAACGTCTCGCTCTAGAAATTCTACGGTAACGACACCAATAATTTCACGGTATTTTCCTTGTTCGCTAATCACCGGAGCTTTCCCCATAATAGATAGACCCGAAGTTCCCATGCCTTCCAGCGTATAGTACCCTCCAAACATAAGCGCACGATAGTTGGAACTGGCATTGGTTTGACGGTCTGTTCTTTTCTCTTCGTCAGGCGAATAAATGGCTTTTTTTCGGTTTTCAACGATAATGGCTTCAGCACCAATTTGTTCACGTACTTGCTCTGCTAAAGGCTGAATGACCTTTGAAGGATTCTTGTCATTGAAAGCTTGTTTGACTTCTGGCATAAAGGAAATCGATTTGGCAGCCTGCAAAGCTAACTGTTCTGCTTGCTTTTTTGACTCCACTGCTTGCATATAAGAAAAGATACTAGCAAGTAATGTAACCACAAGTAGTACCAAACCAACAGTAAGGCCAACTGTTTTTGTTTCTAACGAAATGGAAATTGTTTTTTTCATTCTATTTTGACATCCTTCTTCTATTTGCACTCCTCTTTTATTCTACCAAAATTTTTATCTTACGTTTTGATTTGTCTGACTTTTATAAATATTATCTTTCAGCCTTGAATAAGATCATTACAAAATGCGCTCTCTGCCTGGCAGGAGGCTTTCGAATAGGCACAACCTTTGAGGAGTTTACTCTCTTGTTTGAATTTTAAAAGCACTGTTTTTACGTAGTGTGATTTCCATTCCAGATTGCCACCTTTCCGCAGGGCGAGCGCCGGGCCTCCTCGTAAACTGCGGGGTCTCGCCTGTCTCGCTAGTCCTGCAGGAGTGGCGCATCTTCCATTACAATCACAGGTTTTTTTATTAAGGTGCCTTTTGATGAGAACCGTTCATTTTTTTGTGTTTTAAAAACCTCCCTCTACTTGGTATGAGGTTTCAAGATAAGAACTTTATCGTCTTCTTGATTATTTAAAAGCATTACTATCGAATTAGACTACTTCTTATATCTTGAACTTACCTATCAATTATATAGAAAAGAACTTATCCGCTTGAAAGCGAATAAGTTCTCATGTTACAAGGTAATGACCCCTGTAATGATAGCAACAAGCAGCATGACCATTGATGTACCAATCGTCCATTTTAACGTGTAGCGCTGGAATTCTCCAAGGTCAACTTTCGCCATACCTACTAATAGATATGTGGAAGCAACAAGTGGACTTAGCAAGTGAACTGGCTGACCGATTAATGATGCACGCGCAATTTCAGCTGCGTCGATTCCGTATGTGGCTGCTGCCTGTGCGATAATTGGTAGAATGCCATAGTAGTAAGCATCATTTGACATAAAGAATGTAAATGGCATGCTTGTAATGGCTGTGATGACTGACATGTAAGGTCCCAGTGCATCTGGAATAAGAGAAACTAAGCTATTTCCCATCGCATCAACCATCTTTGTACCAGATAAAATCCCTGTAAAGATCCCTGCTGCAAATACTAGTGACACAACGGCTAGTACGTTACCCGCATGAGCTGTAATTCGTTCTTTTTGTGTTTCTAAATTTGGATAGTTAATCATAATCGCAATAGCAAACGCTATCATAAATAAAATTTGTAAAGGCATGATTCCGCTAATTAACCCAACCATTAATAAAATTGTTAAGCCAAGATTTACATAAAGTAATTTTGGACGCTTGTAGCTTGGCTGCTCCACTGCTGCTGCTTGCTCTGCAAACGCAACTTGTACAGATGAAATATCTTTTAAATCAATTACGCCTAAACGTTGACGTTCTTTTTTACCAAATAGGTAAGCGGTGAAGATAACCCAAATTGCTCCTCCAACCATCGCTGGAATTAACGGTGTAAATACTTGAGAAGCGTCTAGATTTAATGCACTCATCGCACGAGCAGTTGGACCACCCCAAGGCGTTAAGTTCATAACTCCGCTTCCCATAATCGCAATACAGGCTAACATCATCGTACTCATGTTTAACTTTTTATAAAGCGGTAACATTGCAGAGAGCGTAATCATGTATGTTGTTGTTCCGTCACCATCCAATGAAATAGTTAAAACAAGAATGGCTGTCCCAATCGTAATTTTCAGTGGATCCCCTTTAACAATCTTTAAGATTTTACCTACAACTGGATCAAATAACCCAGCATCAATCATAATACCAAAGTATAGAATAGCAAACATGAGCATTACGCCCGTTGGTGCTAATTCTTTTACACCTGCTAACGCCATTTCACCTATATCTGTTGTAAAGCCACCAATGATTGCAAATATAACAGGAATAACCATCAGTGCAATTAGTGGTGTTAAGCGATTTGTCATAATTAAAAACATGAAGGTACATACCATTGCAAAACCAAGTATTGCTAACATATAAATCCCCCCTACCCCTTGTTTTGTATACGCTTTCATTAAAGTTGACAAAGCTATGGTTTTATCTTCATTTACATGATGTTAAAAACTCAGCAGCCAGTTATACTAGCTTCTGTTCTTACAGAACCCTAATTTTCTGTTTTTTCTTAAAATAATCATAATTTAAGATTCGGTTCGCTGTAAATAATTCGTCATATAAATACTTTTAAAACTTTTTATATAATTAAATCCTTTTTGTTCATGGCTTTTAAAACATAGGTAGGGGTGGGTTCGTTATTCAACACGAAGAGTAAGCGGAGGACAGAATGGATAGTGCGATTGTTGGTATTCCTGAATCGCTTCTTGAAGGTAAGGAATATTGTGAAGCTGCTTGGATTCCATTCCTTCCATTTGTAAAAAACGTTCAATTGCATATGTGTTTGCAAATAGTTCTTGCTGTTTGTTTCCTTCTCTTAATACAGCTTGGTTTTGAGTTCGATCTACGTGATGACCTAGTTCATGAAGAACGATGAAAGCGAACTGATGAGCTTTTTTGTTTTTCATGGTGTCAACAAAGACAATAGGACACTCTGTCACTGTATATTTTTTATAGTTAATTTCAAATTGTAGAGCTTGCTTTTTTGAAGAGGTTTGCTTTGGAAATTGTCCGTAATAAACGCCTAATACGTCTCTTCCTTGTACCTTAACACTGCCGAGGCAATAAACGCCTTTTAAACCGTTCCATTCTTCAGGGGCAGTAACTTTTTCAATTTCTTTGAGGATTGCTCGTTGCTTTTTACTCAGCAAACCGTAAAAAAGTACACCATGAACAGCTACGGGTTCATCTTTTTTCCAAAACATCTTGTCGCCTCCTCTACAATCGATTAATTCTTTGTTACCTTAACTATATGATATTTATAGCCATAGTTAAAATATCGTTTTTTTATCGTTAGCTATTATATTTAGTTATGTCAGATTTAACTTGTTTTTAGAGGGGGAAGCACTTGTTCTCTGCCTAGCGTGATTTCCATTTCAGATTGCTTCCTTTCCGCAGGAGTCGAGTGTCCTACGCTCCATTCCACCCTGTTTCCAACATTGTTTTCACAATCAACCAAAAAATCTGAATGATTAAAAGTTATGAACTCTCAATCGTTCAGGTATAGTAGAGGCAAAGGTGTTTGTCAAGAAAACCTTTAGGTAACAAACTCTTAACATGAGATTAACAGTTTTTTCACTTGAATTTCATAAAGAAAGAGTAAGATTTACGTTGTAAAGATTTTTTTAAAAGTAGATGTGCAAAATTTCACAAAGTGTTCATTTTTTTAGTGAAAACGCTTACTATTTTTGTGTATACTAAAAGTAGATAAAAAACTGCTTACATTTTACTTCGGTTTTCATAAATAAAACATACCATGAGAGGAGATTATCTAATGATTTTAAAAGCTTTACGAAAAAACGGTTCTGTTACAGTTAATTATTATCGTGATGGTTTATTAGAAACTTTCAAAGGAAAAGTAAAACAGTTAAACCTAGTCGAACAAACATTATCTTTACAGGATGAAAATCACAATACGTTATCTTTACGCTTATCAGGAATTAAAGAAATCTATGAATCATAGCTACAGAGACCGGTCCAGCAAAGAACCGGTCTTTTTTATGACTACTTTTGTTGCAATAAATAACGGTTAACAGGCCTGCCGACTCGGCCATACTCTACGTAAAGCTCAACTTCTTTCTCTTGATCTAAATACTCTAAGTATCGACGTGCCGTGACCCTTGCAATACCCATTCCTTCTGCAACTTCTTCTGCTGAAATTGGATCAGTTTGGCTGTGTAAATACGACCGGATTCCAGCTAACGTGACCGTGTTTAACCCTTTCGGTAACGTTGGATTTTTCTCAGCGGCTGTTTTAAATAATAGCGTATCGACTTCATCTTGAGTGATAGATTCGCTTTTGCTTAGTTTGGTTTGGCGCTGTCGATAGTTTTCTAAAGCTTGCTTCATGCGTTCAAACTTAAATGGCTTCATAATATAATCAACGGCTCCGTATTGCAATACACGCTTGACCGTTTCACTGTCACTGGCCGCTGTGACGGCAATTACATCTGATTGATAGCCCTTTGAGCGAATTTTTTGAAGTGTGGTAAGTCCGTCTTGATTCGGCATATACATGTCGATGATGATTAGATCCGGATTATCTTTTTCAATCATTTGTAACCCTTCTACTCCGTTTGATGCGACGTTTGTCACTACAAACCCTTCCACCTGCTCGATGAATTGCTTATTCACTTCTTGAACCATTAAATCATCTTCAATCACAAGTACCTTCCATTGGCTTTTTGTCATGTTTCCATCCCCTTTTCACTTATAACCTATAGTACAAATGTAATGGTAAACGCCGTGCCACGCCCATATTCTGTTTCAATCGCAATATCTCCATCACCTTTTTGAACAATTTGGTGAATTAAATAAAGACCAATACCTCGATTTTCCTTTGCCTTTGTCGAAAATCCCTCTTCAAAGATATGCTTCGCTTCTTCTTTAGCCATGCCGCATCCGTTATCCTCTACCAAAATAGACAACACGTCCTCTGTTTGTTCAATGCTGACATAGACTTCTTTCTCATCCTGAAAAGAGTTAGCATACGAATCGAAAGCGTTTTCAATCAAATTCCCAATAATGATTACAAAATCATGATGATCTAAATGCTGAGGAAACGTTTCTAAATAGCTATGCTTATCAATTGTTAACGTAATTCCCAATTCTTTTCCTCTGCTTACTTTGCTAATTAACAAGCCTGATATGCTTTCATTTTTAATATTTTTGTGTAAGAAATTCGTCAATTCTTCCTGCTGCTCGGAAACATCGAAGACGTACTCCAGCGCTTTTTCATTGTTTCCAAGCTGTATCAGCCCTGCAATTGTATGAAGCTTATTCATATATTCATGACTTTGAACGCGAAGTGCACTGACAAATGCTTTTACCCCAGTTAGTTCTTCAGCTAGCTTCTTTACTTCAGTTCGGTCCTGGAAAATCGCAACTGCTCCTACAGTTTCTCCTTTTACCTTAATTGGAACCCGATTGCTTAAAATCGTTAAATTCCGTACTTGAAGCTCTTTGTTATAAACCGGTTGATTCAGCTGTAAAATCTCTGGTAAGCGGGTATCTGGAATGACGTCATAAATCAATTTTCCAATTACATCATCATGAATATTCATAATGGTTTTTGCTTTATCGTTAAAAATTGTAATATACTCATCTTTATCAATCGCGATTACAGCTTCATGCATAGCGTTAAAGGTTTCCGTTCGCTCGACAAATAGCCGTGCAATCTCATCTGGTTCTAACTCAAACATTTGCTTTTTTATGTGAGAAGCTAGTACCCAAGCTCCCCATCCACCAAATAGTAGAATTAGCAGACTGATGATAAAAATCTCTTTTTTCAAGCTCTGTATAACTTCTGAAAAAGTCGGCAACAAATAACCACTAATTACAACGCCAACCTGTTCATGGTGGTGATTAATAATTGGAACGAGTGAACGCACCACGGTGCCACTTTCTCCTTTGGCCTTATCCGTGTATGTGTGTTCAGCAAATGCTTGTCCTTCATCTTCACCATGCGATTTTGTGCCAATCATAGCGTTGACTGGATGAGACAGCCTTATCTTTTCCATATCAAGTACCACTACATAATCTGCCCCGTGAATAATTCGAATGGGGTCTACTATTGTGTTAATTTTCTGCCTTTTTTGTTCATCTCCCGTTATCTTTTCGCTAACCTCCGTCATTTCAGCTACAGTTCTTGATGTTACAAGAGCTCTCTGACGTAAATCTTCTTCCTTTGATTCCACAAACTCTTTAATCACGACAAGACCGGCTAAAAACAGCGCAAAGACGATAATAAAAAAGATTAAGGCAGTCATTTTCGTTTGCATTGAAAATCGATTCATAAAGCCTAAGCTACCTCTTCTTTCTCACATATACTATCTATATTTATTTTACCATGCTCCAAATCTGCATGGTAAAATAAATCATAAGATTACAATTCTTCTCATCGAGATGCGAGGAGCTGAGAGTAAGACCCTATGCGAATATTTATTGTAACAGCTTTATTTGTCAGCGCTTTCTTTACTTATATTTTGCTTTTCCCTCCTTCGTTTTTACATTCAGAACACGTCTATAGAGATGATGAACAACGAGGACTGGATGAGCAGATTGTGATTAACTTTAGTCATGTTGTAGCTGAAAACACCCCAAAAGGATTAGCAGCTCAAAAGTTTGCCAAGGTTGTTAATGAACGATCAGATGGCAAGGTTAAAGTTGAAGTTTTCTCAAATAGTGTGCTCTATTCTGATACAGAAGAAGTAGATGCTTTAAGACGAAATGACGTTCAAATGATTGCTCCTTCTTTCTCAAAACTTGCAGATTTAAACGAGGATTGGCTACTTTTTGACCTCCCATTTATGTTTAAAGATGAAGGTGAAGTTGAAGCCGCGTTAAACGGTCAGATTGGCAAGAGTCTGCAAGCATCTCTCAAAAAAGAAAATTTAAAAGGACTAGCATTCTGGAACAATGGATTTAAACAAATGACGAGTAGTCAAAAAAAGCTGGCTGTCCCGGATGACTTTAAAGGCCAACGCTTTCGTATTATGCCAAGCGAAGTCATAAAAAAGCAGTTTGATCTACTTGATGCTAAACCTACCATTGCTCCATTTAACCGAGTGTATGAATCGCTGGAAAAACAAGAGTTTGACGGTCAAGAGAACACAATTTCAAATATCTATTCAAAGCGTTTATATATGCTGCAGCGCTACATGACGATTAGTAATCACGGCTACTTAGGCTATGCGGTCATGATGGACGAGAGCTATTGGAACAGCTTGCCTCCCGATGTTCAACTTCTGCTTTCAAATGCGATGGAGGAAACAACAGCTTGGATGTGGGAGCACTCGAAAGGAATGAATGATCAGCAGCTCGAAAAAATTAAAAATGAGTCTTCGATTCAAGTTCATTATTTAACAGAACAGGAAAGAGATAAGTGGAAGCAGCGCTTTAAACCACTTTATACAGAGTTTCAAAAGCGTTTAACAAAAGATATTGTGGAAGAAACATATAAGAAGTAATTAAAGAGACTGAGACATAAGTAGTTCAGCCTCTACTATACCTGAACGATTGAGAGTTCATAACTTTTAATCGCTCAGGTTTTTTGTTGATTGTGAAAACAATGTTGGAAACAGGGTGGAATGGAGCGTAGGACACTCGACTCCTGCGGGAAAAAGAGGTAAACCTGAGATCCCAAAGCGCAGCGAGGAAGCTCAGGTTCCTCCCCGCAGAAAGCGAGTGGCCGTAACGCAATGGAACGAACGTGTTCAGATAACCTAAAGAGATGGGAACAGCTATTGCTCGTCTTTTAGAAGCAATTATTTTGTTATGTCCCAAACTCTTTTCTATGAAAATTCTAAGAACTTAATGAACAAAAAGACCATTATCACCAGAAATTTCACCCCCATTCATATGCGGTACTATAGGTTTACAAAACAAATGAAAACGCTATCAAATTATGAATCAAGGGGGATGGAAGATGAAGATTAATTTTAACAACTTAACAGTTCGCGTTATTATTGGGATTATCTTAGGGATTATGGTTGGGTTTATTTTTCCTGAATTCGGCGCGCAGCTGAAAGTATTAGCTGACATCTTTATTAAATTAATTAAAATGGTTATCGCACCGATTATCTTTTTAACTGTTGTCATTGGAATTGGTGGTATGGGCGATTTGAAAAAAGTCGGGCGTATTGGTGGTAAAGCACTTCTTTATTTTGAAATTGTCACAACGTTCGCTTTAGCTATTGGTATTCTTGTTGTTAACTTCGTAAAACCTGGTGAAGGCTTTAATATAAGCGGAGCACAGGGAGCTGACGTCTCTGAGTATACGAAGCAAGCAGCCGAAGCTGAACATGGATTCATGGACTTTGTGATGAGCATTATTCCAGATAGCGTCTTTGGAGCAATGGCTAACGGAGAACTGCTTCCAATCTTATTTTTTGCCGTGTTATTTGGACTTGCAACAGCAGCTCTAGGCGAAAAAAGCAGCACCTGTCATTACATTCTTTGAACGAGTGACGGATATTTTCTTCGGAATCGTTAATATGATTATGAAGATTTCTCCAATTGCTGCTTTCGGAGCGATGGCTTATACAATCGGAAATTTTGGAATTGGTTCACTTGTTTCGCTCGGAAAATTAATGGGATCTGTCTATATTACGATGTTCTTATTCATCATTTTTGTTTTAGGTACAATTGCTAAATTTTATGGCTTCAGTATTTTAAAATTCATTGCGTTTATTAAAGAAGAAATTTTACTCGTGCTTGGTACATCGTCATCTGAATCAGCTTTACCAAAAATGATGAATCGTATGGAGCAATACGGGTGCTCTAAGTCCGTTGTAGGTCTGGTTATCCCTACTGGTTATTCATTCAACCTTGATGGGACATCTATTTATCTATCAATGGCAGCAATTTTTATTGCACAAGCCTATGGAGTTGACTTAACGATTTGGCAAGAGTTAACGCTACTAGGTGTGTTAATGCTAACATCAAAAGGTGCCGCTGGCGTAACGGGTTCTGGGTTTATCACTCTAGCAGCAACATTAGCAGCCTTCCCAATGATTCCTGTTGAAGGTCTTGCATTATTAATTGGTGTGGATCGCTTTATGTCTGAAGCTCGTGCTATTACGAACTTAATTGGAAACGGAGTTGCAACGGTTGTTGTTTCAAAAATGGAAAACGAATTTCATCCACCAGCTCCACCTCAAAGTTCTGATTCTTCAATACCACTTGCAAAATAAAGAGAACCTTCCTCAGCTGATTGAGGAAGGTTTTTCGAATGGAAAACTTTAAATAATTAACAGTATCAAATAATTTGTTACAATAAAAATAGGTTTAAAAGATAACTAGTTTGGGTAAGGAGGAAAAAATATGATTCAGACCATTACAGCGCATTTAAAACAAGGCTTGCTTTCTTATAGACAAGCGATTTGGATTGCACGCTATCTCATCCTCGGTTTTATTGTATTTGGCACGGTTGAAAAGATTTTAATGTTTCAAAGTCATGAACTTAACGGCTTACAGCTCACATTTGAGCTAACTGCTGCTTTAATCTGTGCATTAATTCCCTTTGCATACGGCATTGACTCGTCCAAGCAAGAATAAAGGCAACGTTTTCTGATGAAACGTTGCCCTTTTTTTATAATCAAGCTTTTATCTGCATTTTTTTGTGATACAATTCCCCAAGCTCTACATCATCTAGCTGCCACACAACAGATTCACATTCTGGAAAGCTAGTAAGCAATGCATCTTCTAATTTTTCGCGTTCCCTTTCACTCAAAACATAGCGTTTCAATGTAAGCACTGACATTTTATGTTCCTCTCTCACAATTAATGTTAACGCTTTCGATATTGATGTTTATACATATCTTATACGAGTAATATCTCATATGTACAATGAATAAATAGAATAATGCGAATAAGCAAATGGAATATAGGAAACACTCATAAAGAATAAGAAGGTCACCTATGCTAGAACACTCTTGTTTAGACCATAGATTTTTGTCAGAAAAAGACGACAATCAATTATATAACAAAGTTGATATACATATCCTGTTATAGTACAATTATCATTACTTAATTCGATTTTAAATGGCTTTCTTATCTCCCCCATAGGCTGTAAGCTACGAACCATTTTTAGAAACATCGCATAGCTTAGAGCATGAATAGGTAACTAAAAATTTCTGAGGAGTTGATTTCCCCGTGGAAAAGCATTTGAATCATATCCAGAAACAAAATGAAGAAGATACAATGAATTCATTAACGGCTGAAATGGTATTAGATCATGCGCTTCGGATGTTTCAAAAACAACAGCTTCAAAAAGAAATTGATCATGCCTTATTACATCGTAACAAACAAGAATTTCTTAAACTATCGCAACAGCTACAAGCATATCTATAAGCAATAAAAAAGAAACGAGGGAAATCCTCGTTTCTTTTTATTTAGCAAATACGTGATTTCCGATAACTGCTGTTACTTGCTTTGTTTCTAACCACGAATTTGTTGCAATCTGTGGATTATAGAAAAACAGCGCAGGGTTTTGATGATCTGGATTTGCTAACACTTCTTCTACAGCACGTCTTGACTCCTCAGAAGCAGGCTGATTAATCGTTCCATTGCCTACTGGAGAAAACTCGTAACCACCGTTAGCTAAAGGTTGATTAATAACCTCTGTAATGCTGTTAGGGAATTGGGCTGACGCCACACGATTCATAACCACGGTTGCTACCGCTACTTTACCTTGGTACGGCTCACCTTTCGCTTCTGCTTCTACTAACCTTGCTAATAAATCTTTTTCCGCTTCCGCAACTCCTACGTTTGTAGGCTGTGGTGCTGGTGCCGCTTCAGAAGCTCCTTGTCCCGTTACAACTAGCTGTTGTCCTACGTTAATAAGATCACCTTGTAATCCGTTTAAATCTTTCAAACGATCTACGCTTGTATTATATGTCTGTGAAATACTAAACAATGTCTCACCTTGTACTACTGTATGTACTGTCTCTTTTTCTGGAATTGTTAGGACTTCTCCAACATAAATCATATCATTCGTGCGATTATTCGCTTGTTTTAATTCATCTACCGATACACCTTCTTGTTGACTAAGCTTCCACAGCGTATCTCCTGTCGATACTTTATGAGATGCAGCTGATGCAGCTGTTCCTTGTACTCCAAAAAATGAAAGTGATGCAGCTGATGTAATGACCCACTTTGTCAATTTTCCTTTTTTCATAAAAATACCTCCCGAAAAAATAACCTGACATTATCTTAGCATAGAGAAAGCCAGTTTCATTGAAAGAATGGGTAACATTTGTTCAGATTGGATTAAGTTTCTTACAAGAGAAACAATAATATTACAAACCATACAATTCCTTTAAAATTCGTAATGAAACTAACATTTTTATGACTGTTACTTGAATTTTATGGATTATTTTTACTTTTAGCTTTCGGCAACTGAAACCCATTCATTATTTTAGAAAAATAAGTAAGTATATTCCAATCTCCAACTACATCTCAGGTCTTACCTATAATTCATTCCTCGGGCTATTGATTAACTCCCACAAAATGGATAACATTGGTGATGTATCTTATTTCTTTATAAAATTGAAAGCAGGGTGAAGCATGAAAAAACTATTGTTTTTGGTTCTAGTATTTATCGGAGCTGCTTTTCTTTTGACTAATCCATTTACCACATCTACATGGACGTTAGGATCCTCCAAAACCGAAGCAGCTCTGACAAATTCAATTGAAAGTATTAAGCTTAAAACAGCGAACGTAAATACAGTCATTGAAGAATATAACGGAAAAGAAGTAAAAGCGGATTTACAAGGGAAGGGAAAAGTAAATGTTCAACGCAATGGAAAAACGATTACCGTTACGTATAAAAATAAGCCTTTTTCATTTTTCTCATTCGGTAATAGCAGTAAATTAACAATTTATATTCCAAAAGAATACAGCAATGCTTTAGAGCTAAACGTAGGTTCAGGCGATGTAGAGTTTAACGAAACCTCTTTATCTCTTACTAATTTTTCAGTTAAAGTCCAATCTGGCTATACTGTTATTCAAGGAATTGATGCGGATAAATTAGATATCAATGTTTCCTCAGGAGACCTCGTAATCAACAAAGTGCGCACAAAAGAAGGCTCAGTTGATTTACAGTCAGGAGATATTACGATTAAAAACTACGAAGGAAAGTTGGATTCTCACGTGTCTTCAGGTGATGCTTCTATTTCTATAAATAGAGTGGTTGATTCGATTAAAGCTCACGTTAGCTCTGGAGACATGACTGTTACGCTGCCACCTAAAGCTGATATTACCTTACAAGCCAAAGCGAGCACGGGAGATATTAATAATCGATTTAACTTTAAAACAATGAAAGAACAAGAAGATGAAATTCAAGCTACGAATGGGAAGGGTACGCATCGAATAGACGTAGATGTCTCAAGCGGAGATTTCAATTTGCGATAAAAACCGCAGCTGGGACATAACTAAATGATTTCTTCTCAAAGACAAACCATGACTGTTCGAACATAGTTAGGCAGTGAGAACACGTTCGTTCTATTGCGCTGCATTCCACTAGTTTTTTAACTTGTTTTCGGAATCAACAAAAAAACATCCGAACGATTGCAAGTCAGCAATCGTTCGGATATCTAATTGACTGAAATACCTCAGCTACCTACCACAACAGTTTAACCTCTTCTTCAAGTACGCTAGTTAAATAATCTTTACCCTCTAATAATATTCGAGGTTCAAGGTAACCTACTTTCCAAATTAAATATTTGCAATATAAACAGCAACGGCAATAGCAGAACCTACTAGTAGCGCTACATAAATAAATGATAAGTTTCGAATTCGTTTTTTTCCAGTCTTTTTATACTGTTTGTCATCGTTATTCGCAATCCATATCGTCCCGACTAGCGAAACAATCCCCACAAACAAAATAAGAAAAAGTGAAATGGTCATCCTCTCTCCCCCTATTCATGTCCCCTTATCTTCTATTATATTATACATTCATCTAAAAAAAAGAAAATCACTCTGGTTTTGAGTGATTTTCTTCCTTATTCATATCTTAACGCTTCAATCGGATCGAGCTTGGCTGCTTTATTTGCTGGAAGCATTCCAAAAATCACGCCAATTGTCATTGAGAACAATAGTCCAATGACAATAATTTGCCATGAAATTAACGGTGGCCATCCTGCAAACATCGAAACGATAGAAGCACCGCCTGCTCCAAGTAAAATGCCAACGATACCGCCGATTAACGTTAGCGTTATTGATTCAATCAAGAACTGTGTTAAAATCTGTCTTTTCGTTGCGCCGAGAGCTTTACGAATACCTATTTCTCTTGTTCTTTCTGTAACCGATACAAGCATGATATTCATAACGCCGATGCCGCCAACTAATAATGAGATTCCAGCAATTGAACCAATAATTGTTGTCATAATTGTTGTGACTTGCCCAATGCCATCCGCAATGGCTTCCATATTCATGACGGTGTAGGAATCTTCTGTTCCGTACGTTTCATTTAATAGATTTGCTGCGCTCTCTCCAACAGTTTGTAATTCATCTGGATTGGAAGCTTGAAGACTTACAGACGTATAGTCTACTTTTCCAAAGCTTGATTTATACGTGTTGCTCGGCATATACACTTCCATCATGCCAAATGACCCTAATATGCCGGTTGGCTTTTCTAAAATTCCTACAACTTCAATTGGCTGGTTTTTCACCCAAATGATTTCGCCAAGGCCACTGCTATCTTTAAACATTTCCTTGTTTAGCTCATCGCTGATAAGAGCAACTCGGTTACCCGATAAAAAATCACCATCGGTTAAGCTTTGTCCCTGTGCAATTTTTAAATCATTTACGTCCAAATACGACTGGTTAATAGCATATACCGTTGTATCTAACGTGTCTTCTTTATAACGGACCGACATCATTTCCTGTAGAGATGCCACAACGTTTTCAACACCTGGTAACTTTCCTAGATTATCAATATCTTGCGACGTAAAAAACGCCTGCTCCCAAATGTTTGGGTTTGTTTGTATTTCTTCCTCTGAAGGTTCGTACATTAAATCAACCGTATTGCTATCGCCTGTAATTTGCGATTTAAGCATCTGCTCTCCACCTTGACCAATCGCTACAACGATAATAACTGCTGCAACCCCGATAATAATACCGAGCATCGTCAAGAGCGAGCGCAGCTTATGCGCAACAACCGACGCCAAAGCCATACGAATATTTTCCATCATGCTCATAGTTCAAGACTCTCCTTACCGTTGTACGCAACGATATTTCCATCACGAACTAATATTGTTCTTGAAGCATATTCAGCTACTTCTGGCTCATGAGTGATGACCACTACGGTTGTTCCATCTTTGTTTAAAGCAGCAAATTCCTCCATAATTGATACGCTTGTTTTTGTATCAAGCGCTCCCGTTGGTTCGTCTGCTAAAATGAGACTAGGCTT
Source organism: Priestia sp. FSL W8-0001 (assembly GCF_038050335.1). Classification (NCBI taxonomy): domain Bacteria; kingdom Bacillati; phylum Bacillota; class Bacilli; order Caryophanales; family Bacillaceae; genus Priestia; species Priestia sp. FSL W8-0001. Next base: position 903,595 of record NZ_JBBPAL010000001.1, on the reverse strand, counting down.
ATTAACGATGGCACGAGCAATAGCAACACGCTGCTTTTGTCCACCCGATAGCTCATTTGGTAAGTGATTGATTCTTTCACCTAATCCTACCTTTAACAGCGCAGCTTCAGCACGCTTGCGTCGCTCTTTTCGAGATATGCCCGTATAGACCATCGGCAGCTCTACATTTTCCACGGCTTTTAACCGGGGCAACAGCTGGAATTGCTGAAACACAAATCCAATCTGTTCATTTCGCACCTTAGCTAGCTGATCATCACTGTACGTTGAAATCTCGAGTTCATTTAAAAAGTAAGCACCTGAAGTTGGTCGATCTAAACAACCAATAATGTTCATCAAGGTTGATTTACCCGAACCTGAAGGACCCATAATGGCAACAAACTCACCGTCTTTAATCGTTAAATCAATCCCTTTTAAAATAGGAACTTCTTCTTTCCCAAGACGATAGCTTTTAGAGATATTTTCTAATTTAATCATTTCACTGTCACTTCCACACCATCTGCTAGCTCATTAGATGGATTTGAGATGATTTGATCCTTACTCGTAACGCCTTTAACAATTTCAATTGACTTGTTTGTTGTTTGACCAACCTTCACTTCTCGCTTAACAGCTTTTCCATCTTTTACGATATACACATACTTCTCATCGCCTTCATTGACAATTGCTTTTGATGGAACGGCTTTTGCTTTTTTGCTTTCAGTTTCAATTTCTAATAAAAGCTTAAAGCCTGGACGAATACTTTTAATCCCTTCATCCGTTACCTTTACTTGTACTGGATATTGATTCGCTGCGTCTCCACCACTTGCTGCATCGGACTGCTGTGGTAAGAAATCAACTTGCTGAACTGATCCTTCCCACTCTTTGTCCGGCACCACATCAGATGTAATTTTTACTGGCTGACCTACTTCAATATTAAGAGCATCATATTCTGATAGAACACCTGTTGCCAAATATTGATCCGTATTGCCAATATGTATAAGCGGCTTTTGAACCTCGCTTGTGTTGTGAGCAGCTTCTTTATCCACAGACAGCACTGTGCCAGCTAATTCACTTTTTTCAGTGAGATTATTCTCTTTCTTTGTTAATGACTTGCGCTCTAGCTTGTTGCGTTCAGCTTCAATTTTTGCTGTTTCAAGATCTAAATTAAGCTGAGTACGTTCTTCTTCTATTTGCGCTTTCGCTTCTTCTTTTGGAAGTTCTTTTTCCAGCTTCTTCTGCTTATCTTTCAGCTTAGCAATCTGCTTATTTAGTGAGCTAACCTGTAGTTCATTCGATTTTTCGCCAAGCTTATTTTGTTCTTTTTCAAGCTCTAAATCATCATTTGTATATGTGACAAGCGGTGTGCCAACTTGAACTCTTGTACCTTCTGTTACTTTAATATCTTCAATCTCACCATTTTCTGGCTGATAATACACATACTGCTCATCGGCAAGCTTAAGAGTACCTGGAATCATAACCGTACTGCGCAACGTCATATCTTTTAATGACGTCACGCTAACTTGTACGTCTTCACTTTTCTGTGCTTTAAACACGTTTACGCCAATTAGTACTACGATTAAGAGAGAAACAACTGTGATGATTATACCTTTTTTCATTACGCCATAACACTTCCTATAATTTGTGAAATAACAGACAGTACAAAAAAGACACTAGCAATAATAATTGCAGCTTTTTTAGATAAACCGCCTACTTTTTGTAAGCCCATTGCTGTTAAGATTAGCGACCAAATCGAGAAAATTTCAATGCTTGCTAATACGCCACCAACAGCTCCTTCAGCTCCAATTAAACCATTTAAAGACGTTATATTTATTCCTGTTCCAGCCACAACTGCAATGACTGTATTTAGTAATAAACCAAGCATTGTAATGAACGTAATAAATGCTGTTAAACTAAACATGTGCTTATACTTTGCTGTTCCTTTTCCGATTTTTACAATAAGTAAAAGGATTCCTGCACCAATTAACATCGCGATAGGCGTGACAATTAACGCTCCAATTCCAGCTCCAATCATGCTAAACAATTTCATAGAATCATCTGGCTCAATCCCAAGCTCCTGTAAAGAAGCCAAGCTTTCTGGCGTAATGGTACTAAGTGCGAATGCAACGGTACTTAGTAAGATAACGAGAATGAGTGAAGCCACAATCGCTGGACGCTGCTTCATTTTGTCAAACTCAGCGCCTGGACTAAAAATAAACTTAAATACGGACGGCTTTGGCCCCTGCTTCTGTTCGGTCGTCGTAATTTCTGGATTCATATAATAGCTCCTTTTTCAATAAATTTTTATTTGTTTACCTTTACACAGAACCCTGATAAGTTATAAACAAATCAGTAACATTTTAACATAAAAATGTAATAAAGTTTACTTATTTACTATATTTTTACTTTTATAGTTTTATACTCAACAAAAAAGATGCTGCTTATTAAGATAAACGGCATCTTTTCTTTCCTATTATATAGTTTTTGCTTTTCTTCCCACATCGCTTCCAAACTCAACGCCAAGCTCTCCTAACCATTTTCGGTATGCAATGCTAACGCGATCAGGATTAAGATGCGGCTCTGCTTGTAAGTCTAATGGAAGTTCTTCTGGCTTTTGACTTTCAACAATGCCTGTATCTTGTTCGATGATAAGCTGTTGAAATTCTTGAAAATATTCATCTGGCTTATCCAGCTCATAATTTCGTGATACGAGTGCAAAAACGGTTGATTTCAGCTGTTCTTGGGGCAATACGGCAAACAGCATGGAGAAGATTTCGTTGGTTTGATAATTCACTTTTTTCAACCGCGCAACCGTCGGGCGAAGAATTTCAAACGTATAGTAAATGGTTGACCAGTTCCCTGTGCCGTCCGCATCAGCATATACTTCAATCTCGTCTGAGACGTAGTGGTTATCACGCCAGTTCACTTTGTAATCCGGAATTTCTGTATAATCTGGATGCCCTAAGCTTCCTTCATGAACAAATGCAAGATGGCTCACATCCAAAAAATTCTCAACCACGCGAGGTGCCGCTGCATTTATCGTATGAGCATACGCATGGACAGTCTTAAAAGATGGGTGATTATATTCCTCATAGTAAGGAAGAGGTTCTGCTGCATCAGATCCTTGTTCACTGAGTCGAACCCAAATCATTCCGTATACTTCTCTGCACTGATATACAATAGCTTTTGCTTTGAGTGGAATCGCTCTATTCGGTGGCTGCTGCGGAATTTTTTTACACTGTCCATCCACATTATATTCCCATCCATGATAAGGACAAACGATGCAATCATCTTTTACCTTACCAAGCGACAAAGCAGCTCCTCGGTGAATGCAAAGGTCTTTAAAGGCTTTAATTGCTCCTCTTACCCGAAAAAGCACTACTCTCTCTTCCAATACCTTCACAGCAAGTGGATCCACTCCTAGATCTTGACTGTACGCAACTGGCAGCCATTCTTTTGCTAATACAGCATCTTTAAACATCTGCTTCCCCTCCAGTTTGTAGACGAAAATGATATTTTAAAGATTAGCATCTCCAGCACAATCCGTCTTTTAGTTGGTAAGGTTAGCTGACAGATAATTTACATTTAGTTCCACGGCTGCTCGAGGCTTAAGAACTGTGCTAAGCTATTGCTGTTAGCGCGCACACTCTTTCTAATTTTTGCTCGCTCAGGTGCCGTTTGATATAAATACTTTTCTTCATCCGTTTCTGGGATTACGCTCGGCACTTCGCAAGGCTTTCCATCTTCTCCAAGCGCAACAAAAGTGATAAAGGACGTAGCAGCAATTTTTCGCTCTCCTGATTTTAAATTTTCTTTTATGATTTTCACAAAGATCTCCATTGAAGATCGGCCTGTCCAAGATACATATGATTCAAAACATACCGAATCCTGCGGAGTAATCGGATGTAAGAAATGCACAGAATCAGTTGATGCTGTTACGCACTCTGCTCGGCTATGACGAGAAGCAGAAATTGAAGCAATCATATCAATATCGCTCATGAGCTTACCACCAAATAACGTTTGATGATTATTTGTATCATTTGGAAATACGCGACTCGTTCTAACCGCTTTTGATTGTCTACAATATTTTGCTTTCATCTTCCATTCCTCCAACTATACACATAAAAACTTTTATTGAGACCATCATACTAGCACATCTTCATAAAAATAACTGTAAAATTTGCTCAAAACACAAACAAAATTTACAGTAAGCGCTTTATAACAATCAAAAAAGAGAGAAGATCATCTCTTCTCTCTTTCTAGGCTTACATCTTTAGTTAATGTCACCCGCAGCGAATGCTTTTTCAACTGTATCGCTATATTTATCTTTTGGCTTAACTTCCCATTTTCCGTCTTTTTCAACCATTTCAATTTCTAATGGATAGTTGCTTTCTTTAAGCTCTGCCCCACCTAGAATGTCTTTGAATTTTGAAATTGCATAAGCTTCTTGTTTTTTCGAATCATATTCATTTGTTTCTTGATAATAAGCGCGCTTATAATCAGAAACTGTATTATATAAGTTATATACGCCGATACCGGAATAATTCACTTCTACAACTGCTTTTCCATTAACATTTTCAATCGTTTTAGCTTCAAACGTCGCTTTTGAATTCAACTCGTCTTTATACATTTTGTATAAATTAGACGCACCTTCTTCTGTTAAATCATTTGAAAACACTTTATTAATTGATTCACGGAATGCTTTATTAGCAGACTTTTCAACCTCTTCCTTATCTGCTACTACATATTTATCGAAGTCTTCATTTTCTTTCCCTAAGAACAACACGTCAATATAAGCTGTCAATGCTTTTTCAGGAGTTTCTAAGTTTTTTAAGCTTTTCTCATATTTTGCTGTATCTAATTTTAACTTTACTTCTTCAATCTTATTATCGTAGTCTTCACTAATTGGCTGAAGACCAATTTCATACTCTTTATCTTTTTCTACGTTAAAAAGATACGTAAGTTTTTTGGACTTATCAGACGCAATCTTTCCAGATCGCATGGACGTTTCAATTTCATCGCTGTATACGTCTGTATTAGGTTCTAATTGTTCGTCACCATCGTAAAGGCTGACATCATTGCTAGACAATGAAATGGCATCCTTAGACGTATTCTTTACTTCTAACTCCACCGCAAGTAAGGCCTCATCTCCGCTCACGCCACCGTCTTGCTCCGATACTAATATGTACTGTGCACCATCAATTTTTGCTTCAAACGACTTGTTTGCACCTGCTCCTTCTCCTTCTTCACTTGATCCACACGCTGCTAAGCCCAGTGAAAGAGCCCCAATTAAGACTAAACCTGCTGCTTTTTTCACGTAATCCTCTCCGTTTCTCTTTATGTTTTCATGAACTCTATCATCGACTAATTTCATAATCTCTATATTCACAATCACTTATTTCGAATTACTTTTTTACAGTTATTTGATAAAGTTCATTACTTAATTCTCCTTTACCATCATAAGGAAATCCTTAAACATCTTCAATCTTCCATAAGTCATTAAATTACCAGGATATTTTTGTAAGTATTTCGACTCATATTGTCCCATTAATCTACCTACTTCTCAGTTATTTAAAAATACACTCTTTCCATTACAAAACCTACCATGATAATATTTACCATATACATTCCTTTTTTTGGCGTTGTATTTTAAGCTTGTTTCTTATCAAGGAACAGACTTATAGTTCAAATGAACCACTTAGCCTCTTTTAGGAATTTAGTTTTAGTTATATTTCATTTTTTTACAGATAATCCAACGTTAGTTTATTTCTTTTACGAAGAGGGAATGTTAAGAAAATACGATGTTTGGAGGAGGAGAGATTGTGTCAGATGTAAAAGTTTTGTTTTTTGATGATGATGGGGTTATTCCCAACCACCCTTCCCTTCCTGTTTTACTCTATGAACATGCATTAATTGATCGTAAGGATAAAATGGAAACTATCTTTCATAATCACAACTGGAAAAATAGCTGGGTAAATGGCATTTATGATTTTCATCACTACCACAGCAACACACATGAGGTTCTCGGTATTATACGAGGCTGTGCTCGCTTACAGCTAGGTGGTCCCAAAGGTGAAAATATTGTTGTACACGCTGGAGATGTAATTGTACTGCCGGCAGGTACGGGACATAAGCACCTTCAATCAACGGCTGATTTCCAAGTAGTTGGCGCGTATCCTGATGGAAGCAACTATAATTTAAAGACCGGTAATTCTAACGAACATGCAGAAGCTGTCAAACAAATAAAGAATGTGCCTCTTCCGAAAACAGATCCAATCTACGGAGAGGATGGACCCTTACTTTCTTTTTGGCAGCAATAATACATGCAAAAAAATGGAAGGCCGTTTAAGCCTTCCATTTTCATTTACCTTACACCTTTTCTATTCGTGCACTCCATGCAGTGAGTAAAACAGCTCCAATCACCATTACTCCACCAATCCACGGCGTATGAATAATGCCGATTGAATCCACAATAAGCCCACCTACAAATGCACCGATGGCAATTCCGATGTTAAACGCAGCGATATTAAGCGCTGATGCCACGTTCACAGCAGATGGAACATACTTTTCTGCTAAGTTTACCACTAAAATTTGTAAGCCCGGAACGTTCATGAAAGCGAACAGCCCCATTAAGAAAATCGTAATTAAGCCAACTATCTTAAACGGTGCCGTAAAGCTTAAAGCAACTAAGACAACAGCTTGGAAAATAAACATCCAAAACAGTGCTTTAAGCGGTGATTTATTCGCTGCTTTTCCACCTACAGTGTTACCAATTGCCACTGCAACACCATAGACCAGCAAGATGATACTTACCCATTTAGCACTAAAGCCTGTTACATTTTCTAAAAGAGGTGTTAAATAAGTGAATGCAACGAACGTACCTCCGTACCCTAGGGCCGTAATAGCAAATGCTAATAAAAGTGGACCATTTGTTAAAATCTTGACCTGTTCTTTAAACGACGTAGGCGGTGCTTCTTTTAAGTTATTCGGAATTAAAATTGCGCTTGCAATAATTCCAACCACTCCAAGTAAAGCCACTGCTCCAAAGGTTGCTCTCCAGCCAAATGTTTGACCAATCAAGTACGATAGGCACTAAAAAGTACCTAATGGACTATTTTGGGCGTAAAGCGGTACAATAACAATAAATTGATTAACGTTCACGCATGAGGAATATTTGTGGCATGCAAACGAATAGACAGAACATTGTTACGTAAGGAGGCTTTTAGTAATGAAAGTTTACAATATTCCAGTCGAAGCTTCTCTCGAAGTAATTGGTGGTAAGTGGAAAGTAGTGATTTTATGTCACTTGATTAAAGGAAAGAAAACAACCGGAGAACTAAAGCGCTTGATGCCAGGCATCACTCAAAAAATGCTAACTCAGCAGCTTCGTGAGCTTGAAGAGGACGGCATTATTTTACGTGAGGTCTATAACCAAGTTCCTCCGAAAGTCGAGTATTCTCTAACGGAATATGGCTGGTCTCTTAAAGGAATTTTAGATGCTCTTTGTGCATGGGGCGAGCATCATATTGAAAAAACATACCCAAATAAAGAAGATGTGCTTGTACAGGTTGACTAAATCGTCAGCACATCGTGAAAGTGAAGTGGATAGAAATGAGCGGGCAAAATCGAAATGATATTTCTCCTGGAACGAAGGTATCAATCGTTCTGAAAGCTGATCAACGAACTGGAAAATTAACGGAGGGAATTGTGAAAGACTTGTTAACAAAGTCTTCGTTTCACCCTCACGGCATTAAAGTTCGGCTAACAGATGGACAGGTAGGGCGTGTAAAAGAGATTCATTCTGTCTAAAAGCTGTCGAAACATTGGCTGATTTGTAAATAAAAGTAAGACTTTGTATCTATTTTTATTCATCTTCCTGTAATCAAATCTCAATGTACGATTCATGCGGTATCAATATTCCAAATTTATACTGAATCATGAAAACAGTTTGAGTTGGGAGATGGAGAGATGAATAAAAAAGTATTAGCAGGGATTGGGATTTCATTTGCTTTGTTGCTAAGTCCTTTACAGCAAGCATCGGCTGCAAAAAATGACGTAGACAACGTAGCGCATCGTGGTGCATCTGGATATGCTCCAGAAAATACGGTCGCTGCGTTTGAGAAAGCATTCGAAATGAAATCAGATTATATTGAAATTGACGTACAGCAAAGTAAAGATGGCGAGCTTGTAGTCATTCACGATGTAACCGTCGACCGTACGACAAACGGTACAGGTGCAGTCAAAGATCTAACACTAGAAGAACTACAATCATTAGACGCGGGAAGCTGGAAAGGAACCGAATTTGCTGGAGAACCCATTCCAACATTTGAAGAAATTTTGGATCGCTACCGCGGCAAAATTGGCATTCTAATTGAATTAAAGTCGCCCGAACTCTATCCAGGCATCGAAGCAAAAATAGCTGGTGAGCTAAAAGAACGCAACATGGACAAGCCAAACAATGAAAAGATCATTGTTCAGTCATTTAATTTCGACTCGATGAAAAAGATGGACGAGCTGCTTCCAAACGTTCCAGTTGGCGTGTTAACAGGGTCTAAAGCAGATACAACAGAGGAAAAGCTTCAGCAGTTTGCGACATATGCTGATTACTTTAACCCTCATTACGGACTTGTTACAAATGAGTTAGTGACAAATGTACATAATAACGGAATGAAGATCTCTTCTTGGACGGTGCGTAATCAGCAAACGGCTGATTTCCTGTTATCAATGAATATAGACGCTATTATTACTGATTACCCTGATTTTGTTCAAAAATAACAAAAAGCGAAGTGGAATTCTATCCACTTCGCTTTGTTTTATTAGTCTAAGAACTTTGTTTTATTCCCAACAGAGATGAGCTGCGTACGACGTTGATTTGTACTGATTATATACACCGCTACTAAAAAGACACCTACGACAATTGCTGATCCAATATTTACTAGTCCTTTTTCAGCATACCATACGATTGCATACCCAACCGCTCCGGATAAAAGCGCATAGTACATAAACGGCAGCAGCGTTTTTCGAATAACCGCTCCTTCTTTTCCAACCAGCCCTACAACGGCTGAAGCTGCCACAACATTATGAACGCAAATCATGTTTCCAGCCGCTCCTCCAACCGCTTGTAAAGCAACAACCCAAGTTGGATTCACGCCAATTTGGGTACCAACATCGTATTGAAATAACGAAAACATCATATTGCTTACGGTGTTGCTTCCAGCAATAAATGCACCAAGTCCTCCAATAAAAGTTGAAAGCAACGGCCAATATTCGCCTGCTAAAGCTGCTGCACCGTTTGCTAATTCAATTGGCATTTTATCGAACCCCGCTTCTCCTCCTCCAGAATTAATAAAAACCTGTACCATCGGAACCGTAAAAATTAAAGCTGTAGACGCAGCAATCGTTGTTTTTGCAGACTGTGCCCACGCCTTTTTATAAGCTTTTTTATTCATATGATGAAGGAAATAAGTGATTAGAGATACTAAGATGAAGATTGTTCCCGGAAGATACAGTGGCTGAAAGCTTGCACTTACTTCAGAACCAAATATATTCGGAAACGAAACGGTCCATGATTGTAGCCATCCTAAAATAGGAAGCGCTTTCAACCTTGATACCACTAAGAACACGCCAACTAATACATAAGGGAGCCACGCACGAAACATGCTCATTTGTCCGTTATGATACGCAACATCTTTTATTTCTAAACTGCCTATCCACTCAGGGTCCCACTTGCTTTTCTCTTCAAAGTCCCATGCTTCTTCTTTAGCTGGCATTAAAAATCCTCTTTTAGCAGCAAAGACAACAACGACAAGTCCGACTAATCCACCAATCATTGATGGAAACTCAGGACCTAGTAGGTTTGCAACCAAGACATATGGAATGGTCATTGCAAACGCAGCAAAGAGTGCAAACTTCCAAACGCGGATTCCTTCCGTAAATGATTTATTCTTCCCAAAGAACTTTGTCATAAGCGTCACAACAAACAGTGGAATAAACGTACCCGCGATCATGTGTAAAATTGCTACCTGTCCACCAATTTCAGTTACCAGTGCTAGAAAGTTATCCGTAATGCTTGCATCTGCTGATAATCCTGTTTGAACGCCGACTAGCATTGGTGTTCCTACTGCCCCGAACGAAACGGGCGTACTTTGAATAACCATTCCAGCAATAACCGCTGCCATGGCAGGAAAGCCTAGGCCTACTAACAGCGGAACCGCAACCGCAGCTGGCGTACCGAAACCCGAAGCTCCTTCAATAAAGGAACCAAATAACCATGCAATAATAATAACTTGAATACGGCGGTCCGGTGAAATATCCGTAAAGCCTTGGCGGATGGTTTTAATTCCGCCGCTTTCTTGCAGGGTGTTCAGTAATAAAATTGCACCAAAAATAATATATAAAAGCGTTCCTGCAACGACCAAACCATTAATGGAAGCAGCAGCGATTGTTACGCCAGGCACCTTCCATACAAATAACGCTAACCCTACAGCCACCAAGTAAGAAATTGGCATCGCTTTGCTAGCAGGCCATCTCAGCCCTACTAAAAAAATACCAACCGCTAAAATCGGTAAAAGTGATAGAAGTGCTAACATTCCAGTACTCATGCTTTTCTTCCTCCTTTTCAACAAGTGTTTAAAACAGTTTATTTTATGTGAGAGAATATCCGTTTCAGTCAAGCTATTACCTTTTTTCATAAATAAAAACCTGTTCGAAATCCGATTACGTCGCAATTCGAACAGGTTGTTTTTTGTTGTGATCGAAATACCTAAGCAGCCTGAACCTGTTTTATTCATGTAGACAAGCATGTTTACCGCAGATACCAAGCTGTATTCAAATCATTCTTTCTTATTAATTCACGTTGACTTTTACTTTGCTAAAAGTATTTTTCAGCGAGCCAATTTCATCAATATGACAATTAATAATGCTTCCTGCGCCCACTAATTCCGCTCCTACTGGACTACCTGTTAAAATAACGTCTCCTGGTTTGAGCGTCATCACATTTGAAAGATAAGCAATCATTTTTTCAACCGAGATGATGATAAGATCCATACCGCTATTTTGTTTTTCTATGCCATCCAGCGTCGCTTTTACACGAATGTTTGCAAGATCCAGCTCGGTTTCAATATAGGGACCAAGCGGCGTGAATGTATCAAATGATTTCCCCACCGTCCAGTGGCCGTCCGGGTGAATAAACTGCGGTGCTGTGACGTCATTTCCAATCGTATAGCCAAAGATATACTCACGAACATTTGACGCTGAAAGTTTTTTTGCTTCTTTTCCAATGACAACCGCAAGCTCAGATTCAAACTTTACTTCTTCAATTCCTTCTGGAATGATGATATCTTCACCAGGCCCAATAACCGATGAAATGGGTTTAAAGAAAAATACCGGAATATCAGGAAGCTTTTCAGGCAGCTCGCTCACATCTTTCACGTAATTAGCTCCAATGCCAATAATCTGATTTGGCTGTATTGGTGCTAACAGCTTCACATCTTCTCGTATAAATGTGCGCCCCGTGTATTCCCATTTCGTAAACAAATCTCCTGTTATTTCACGAATGTTTTCTTTTTCTACTACTCCTTGGCAAATCACACCTTCTGATTCAAAACGTGTAAATTTCATACGTAGCCTCGCTCCTTGATTCGCTTATTTTTGTTCGATTGCTTGCTTTGCTTTTGCTTCAATGCGGCGCGCATGCAAGATTGGCTCAGTGTATCCGTTTGGTTGATCATATCCTTTAAACACAAGGTCGCACGCTGCTTGGAACGCAATAGACTCTTCATAATGAGGTGCCATTGGCTGATAGTTAGCGTCACCCGCATTTTGGCTATCCACGACTTTCGCCATTCGTTGTAGCGTCGCAAGAACTTGCTCTTTTGTACAAATTCCGTGATGTAACCAGTTTGCTACGTGCTGACTTGAGATACGAAGCGTTGCTCGGTCTTCCATTAAGCCTACGTCGTTGATGTCTGGAACCTTTGAACACCCAATTCCTTGATCTACCCAGCGTACTACGTAGCCCAATATACCTTGTGCGTTATTATCTAATTCTTGCTGTACCTCTTCTTTTGTCCAATTTGGTTCTTTAGCAAGCGGTACCTGTAAAATGTCATCTCGCAGATTAGTAGAATTGTTCGCCAGCTGGTTTTGAACATCCACAACCGAGACTTCATGATAATGAAGAGCATGTAACGTTGCAGCGGTTGGGGATGGAACCCATGCCGTATTTGCTCCTGCTTGTAAGTGGCCTACTTTTTGTTTCAGCATTTCAGCCATTAAATCTGGCATTGCCCACATACCTTTTCCAATTTGCGCTTTTCCTTGGAATCCGCTTGCTAAGCCTGTTAGTACATTTGATTTTTCATATCCTGCTAGCCAAACGGAAGATTTCATATCATTTTTTCGAATCATGACGCCTGCTTCCATAGATGTATGTATTTCATCTCCGGTGCGGTCTAAGAACCCTGTGTTAATGAACGCAACGCGATTTTTAACTTTTTCAATGCACGCTTTTAAGTTCAGTGACGTTCTGCGCTCTTCGTCCATCACTCCAATCTTAAGAGTATGGCGTGGCAATCCGACTAAATCTTCTACGCGATCAAACAGCTTATTAGCAAATGCTACTTCTTCAGAGCCGTGCATTTTCGGTTTTACAATATACACAGAGCCTTTTTGAGAGTTTTGATACTTACCAGTTCCAAGCAGCGTATGCTTTGCAATTAAACTCGTAATTATGCTATCTAAAATACCTTCTTGAATTTCATCACCGTTGGCGTCTAAGATGGCGCTGTTGCTCATCAAATGACCTACGTTTCGTACAAACATCAAAGAGCGTCCGGAAAGCGTCACAGTATCTCCGTTTGCAGTTTCATACTGACGATCGTCATTTAGCGTACGGGTCATTGTTTTTGCACCTTTTTTAAACGTTGCCTTTAAATCACCTTTCATTAAGCCTAACCAGTTGCGATACACTTCTACTTTGTCTTCTGCATCTACTGCAGCTACCGAGTCTTCACAGTCCATAATAGTTGTGACAGCCGATTCAAGCAGCACATCTTTTACGCCTGCATCATCGCTTTTTCCAATCGCATCCTGGCGGTCAATTTGAATTTCAAAATGCAGCCCGTTATTTTTAAATAACAGGGCACTCGGGTTTGAACCATCACCTTGATAGCCAACCCATTTGCTCGGTTCTTTCAGCTCCGTTGTTGTCCCGTCCTGCAACAATGCTTCCATCTTATTTGTCACGACGTACTGCACAACGTCTTCGTGTTTGCCTTCTTTTAATGGAATCGTATGATTTAAAAAGGATTTTGCAAACGTAATGACCTTTTCACCCCGAATCGGATTATACTGACTTTGAACTCCAGCTCCATTTTCGGAGCTAATCGCATCCGTTCCGTAAAGCGCATCGTATAAGCTACCCCAGCGAGCATTCGCCGCGTTAATTGCGTAGCGGGCATTATTAACTGGTACAACAAGCTGTGGTCCAGCTTGAAGCGCAATTTCATCGTCTACGTTAGCTGTTGAAATTTGAAAGTCAGCTACGTCTGCTTCTAAATAGCCAATGCTCGTAAGAAATGCTTTGTACGCTTCAAAGTCAAAGGAATCACGATTTTCACGATACCATCGATTTAATTTGGCTTGCAGTTCATCACGTTTAGCAAGCAGTGCTTTATTTTCCGGTGTTAGCTCATGAATAAGTTGTTCGAATCCTGCCCAAAACGCCTCCTCTTGTAGTCCAGTCTCCGGAAGAGCTTCTTCATTAATAAATTTGTACAAAACAGGTGCTACTTGAAGTTTTCCAATTTGCTTATAAGCTACCATTTTACTTCCTCCTTTTAATGATTACGGACGTGCAACTGTTTGCTTATCCTTTAAATCACGCTTAACTTCAGCGCAGCGACTTGGACTTGGAAACAGTTTACCCGCATTTAGTAAATTTTCTGGGTTAAACACTTCACGAATGTTTGTTTGAGCCAAAATTTCTTCATCCGTAAAGACAAATTTCATTTCCTCTTTCTTTTCGATACCCACACCGTGTTCTCCTGTAATGGTTCCGCCAACATCTGCACAAACCTGTAAGCACTCACTGCCTGCTTTTAACGCTCTGTCTGTTTCTCCCAGCTTTGCCATATCGAATAGAATGAGCGGATGTAGATTACCGTCACCAGCATGAAAAATATTCGCAATTCTTAACTCATATCGCTTGCTAATTTCGTTGATCCGCTCCAGCACTTCTGGCAGTTTGCTTCTTGGAATGACGCCGTCTTGCACTAGATAATCCGGCGAGATGGCTCCCATTGCTCCAAAGCCCGTTTTCCGGTTTGCCCACCAGCTCGCTCGTTCTTGCTCATCTTTTGCAACTTTTACTTCTCTGACATGATGCCGTCGGCAAACGGCAAGAATTTCTTCAATTTGTTCCTCAATACCTGCTGAGATTCCATCAACTTCAATAAGCAACACCGCTTCAATATCTTTTGGATGTCCTACTGGAAAAGCAGCTGCTTCTACGCCTTCAATCGCAATTTTATCCATCATTTCAAGAGCCGCCGGAACAATACCTGCTGAAATGATGTCAGACACGGCTTGGCTTCCATCTGAAACATGGTCAAAATACGCTAGCACCGTCTGCTTGGCTTCAGGATTTTTCAAAATACGAACCGTAATTTTTGTTACGATTCCAAGCGTCCCTTCAGATCCTGTCAAAAGCCCAAGAAGGTCATAGCCTGGCGTATCCAGGATGCCTTCTCCACCAATAGTGATAATTTCACCATTCGGCAATACCACTTCAAGCGCTAAAATATGGTTTGTTGTGACTCCATACTTTAAACAATGAGCGCCGCCTGCGTTTTCCGCAACGTTGCCTCCGATTGTACAACAGTATTGACTTGATGGATCGGGAGCATAATAATAGCCCTTATCTGCAATTGAGTTTGTGAGCTTTAAATTAATGAAGCCGGGCTCAACAACTGCTTGCCGGTTTTCAAGATCCACGCTCACCAAGCGCTTCATTCGAACAAGGCTAATGATCACTTCATTGTTGAGAGGAATAGCTCCACCGCTTAGCCCTGTACCAGCTCCTCTAGCTAAAAACGGAAGGTTATGCTTCGCACAGTAGCGCACAACTTTTGCTACTTCTTCAGCATCTTTTGGAAACACCACCGCTCGTGGCAGTTTGCGGTGAACGGTAAACCCGTCACAGTCATAAGCGAGCAAATCAGCTTCTTCATATAAGATCGACCCACTGCCTTCCATGAGAGCAGCTAGCGCTAGGATATGCGCATCATTTGAACGAATTTTTTTCTTCTTCATGAGCGATACCCCTTTTCTTCATCTTCTTTTTCATACGCCCACTGCAGCAGCTGAACCGTATGGACAACCTTTTGGCTGCGACCGTATTTTTTTACACCCATGGCCATTTGGAGCATGCAGCCAGGATTCCCCATTGAAATTAACTCTGCATCTTCCGGCACGCTTTCCATTTTGCTTTTTAAGATTTCACCTGCCATTTCTGGATTGGTCATATTATAAATCCCCGCGCTACCACAGCACCGATCAGCATTTGGCATATGCACCATTTCCACTCCCGGTATATTAAGAAGTAAATCGCGCGGCTCTTTTCTCACGCCTTGACCATGCGCAAGATGGCAAGCATCATGATAGGTAATCGTTGTGTGTAAAGACGCTTTCGGTTTTTCATAGCCCGTATCGTATAAGTATTTTGAAATATCTTGGACTTTTCTGGAAAATGCTTTGGCTCTGTCGTACCATTCCGTTTCCTCTTCTCGAAACAGCTCGGGATATTCTTGCAGCATACACCCGCATCCCGCTGCATTTACAACGATGGTTTCCTCATTTTCAAATGCTTCAATGTTTTGTTTTGCAAGCTTCCTTCCCGTGTCTCGGTCGCCGGCATGCACATGCAAAGCACCGCAGCACGTTTGTTTTTTTGGAATCGTCACGTTGTTTCCGTTGCGGGTTAATACTTGAATAGTAGCATCATTAATATCGCTGAACATCACGTCCATGACGCACCCAGTTAAAAAAGCCACGTTTGCTTTCGCTTCATTTTTTGCAGGAATCGTTGTTTGCTTCTTATATTTCTTTTGTACAGGCTTTTTAATATCTGGCATAACTGCTTCCATTTCAGCTAAATGCTTTGGCATCACGCTCATAAGTCCCGTTTTTCGCACAGCTTTTTGCAGCCCGCTTTTTTGATAAAACTTCAGCAGTGAACCGACGGATTCAAGACGTCGCTGGTATGGGAATAATCCTTTTAAAAAGAACTCGTTTACAGTTCCTTTCACACCGATAAGCGGCATCGCTTGACGGATTTGACCGCGCGCTTCTTCAATCAATCCACCGACATCCACATCGGCTGGACAAGCTGTCGTACAGGCTTTGCAGTCTAAGCAATCAAAAACTGGCTCAATTAGCTGTTCGTTTACTTCAAGCTTCCCTTCAGCTACGGACTTAATGAGATGAACGCGCCCTCTTGGTGAATGCTGCTCTTGACCCGTTATCTCATAGGTTGGGCACGATTCCAAGCACATGCCACAGTGCACACAATCAGCCCATTTCATTGGGTCAGGCTTATCTTTCCATAAGTAGTTTGTTAGGCTACTTGCTGTACAGGCCGGCTCGTTTACAACCTCTCCACTCATAAATCAAATCCCTCCCACAAATCGCTTATGATTTAACATTTTGTTCGGGTCTATCCTTGATTTAATTCCTTCGTATAAAAAGAAGTGAGATGGCTTTTCTCCCCAGACGTTGAGCTGCTGACGAAATACAAGCGGTGCGTGCGTAACGACTACATATCCTTTTAGTTCATGAGCTTGCTTACGCATATCAACAATTGCTCCTAGAATGTCTTTAGAGCCCCCACTAATTTCGATTTGACAAAGACCGTGACCGATTCCCCCATGTGCCCGAATGCGGACATCATATCGATTCGTAAGCAAATATGCGCTTTCTACTACCTTGAGGGCATCGAGATTTTTCACTCCTACCTTTAAAACGGCTGTTAGAGAGTCCCCATCTATAGAAGAAGCTCCATTGACACCCATTCTGTAAAGCTGGTGCCAAAAGCGAATTCGCTCCTCTTCCGATTTGATGGAAACAACTGCTTGTGAGCTTCCCAGCCCTTGAATTGCTTTTTCTTGATAGCGAACAGAGCTCTCAACATCCTCCAGCGCAATGGCTAAACAGTAAGCTTCTTCTCCAACTAGCTCTCTACTCAAAGAAGGACTCATGAGTTGTAGGGATACGGGCTCTAGCATGGAATCCAGGATCTGAGTCGCTAAGGACCTGATATCAATTAAAGATGCCTCTGGAAACGCGATAACGACGAGTGATTGGCACTTTGGAAGCGGACGAAGCTTTAGCGTAATTTCAGACATAACAGCAAGCGTCCCCATTGAACCAATGAAGAGCTTATTCATATCGTAGCCGGCTACGTTTTTGACGACTTTTCCGCCAGAACGAATGATTTGTCCGTCAGCATACACAAGCGTCATGCCAATGACAACATCTCGACAAGATCCATATCCAAGGCGTTTAGGACCGCTGTCATTGGCTGCTACAATACCACCAATTGTTGCTGTTTCGGGCCAAGATGGATCTAACGAAAGCTGCTGACCGTATGTGGCTAAATGATCTTGTAACTCCTTAAACGATGTACCTGCTTTCACCGTAACCGTCATGTCGCCCGGTACATGCTCCACAATTCCCTTATAGCGAGAAAGAGATAGCAAGATATCAGCAGATTGAACTAAACCGCCGAACCCTCGCTTCGTACCTGCACCCATGATGGATACCGTATATCCATTTTGATTCGCATACGTTAAAACAGCTGCAATTTCGGCTTCAGAAGTCGGGTAAACCGTAACCTCCCCTCCATTTCCAAGCGGATGTGCTACTGCTGTTTCCTGCACTTGCTCAGTAGAAAAAAGCGCTTGAAGGTCAGAAAAAAGTCGTTCTGCAATCATCAAACTCCCCCATCGAAATTCAATTTTTATGAAGCATTAGCGCTGGATGCGCGTTAAGCTTGTTTGTAGAATATTTTCAACAAGTTCTAAATGATTCAGCATGTGTATGTAGGCATCTTTTGAATTTGATTGTTTAATGGATTCATAGATGTGATAGTGGTGTGACGCAATTTCTTTTAAAACGGCTTCGTGTGGTTGAATGTACTGATAAAAATCAATCATTGCTTTTTGCATCTTCGTGGAAATAAACTGGATGAATTGAGTTAGCATTTTATTGCCTGCTGCATGGACAATCACTTGATGGAAGTGGTAATCGGCTTCCCAGTCATTTTCAAATGTTTTGGAAAGCGCTAGTTTTAATTTCTTTAAATCTTCTGGAGAGCGATTCTTGGCAGCCATTTCAGCAATGCCCGGCTCCAGCATTTTTCGGACTTGAAATAGTTCTCGAACATCCTCTTCGCTCGGTAAAAGCATGGTATATTGAAACATTCTTGATGAATCAAACTGACAAATAAACGTGCCTTCTCCCTGCTTTACATCCACAATTCCTTTACCTTTGAGTGCGGTAATGGCATCGCGTACAGATGAACGCCCCACGCCAAATAACGTGCACAGCTCTCTGACTGAAGGAAGCTTCTCTCCAGGCTTAAACTGACCCGAAGCAATCATGCCTTCAATTTGCTCTTCAATTGATTCTGAGATTTTCTTTCGAGCGATTCGTTCTACGTTCACAATAACACCACCTTTCAGTTATCACATATGTGATATGTTATCGCTTACATTTATTAAAGCACCTTCAGTTTTTGATTTCAATCTTTTTTTAAAAAATTTACAAAAAATAAAATTAGCATACCGATTTGCAACATCAAAAAAGGACACTGAAGGATATAAAATAATACAAACCTATAATCCCAACAATCATTAAACTACTTACCTTTATGTCCTCCACAACAGATTTGAATGACTAAAAATTTTCAAGGAGTATATAAACCATGTCAACAGACGAATATTTACTTTTTTTAAAACAGAACGGTTATCACATAACAAACCAAAGACGCGTCTTAATCTCTTTTTTTGTGACCGCCAAGATGCCGAGCTGTCTGCTCAGCAAGTTATTGATCACTTGAAGAATACAAATAAAAGAATCAGCTTCGATACGGTTTATAAGAACTTATCTTTATTTGTAGAGTTAGGATTCTTAAACTGTAGAGAAGATGAAACAACAAAGACATTTTCATTGAATATAGTTGACTCTCCTGTTTACTACTGAGAGAAGTTACTACATTTACTCAATACAAAGAGCAAAAGGGTTCGCAACCATGAACACTTTTGCTCTTTTTCTTATTATTCTTGGCTTAATTCTATCGCTTGCTTAAGGTCATCAATAATGTCGTCAATCGCTTCCGTTCCTTTTTCCAGTAGCGCTATTCGCTTTTCAAACACGTCCGTAGTTGGATTCATAATGCGGCTGTAAATATTTCCTTCACTCTGTAAGCTGAACAAACTTGCTGCGTGTTCACTATCATGAAACACATACGAAGACGTTTGGTAAATTGGGACTGTTCTTGATAACGTCGTCGGATCAACTTCCTGCCCTCCGTGAATAGCTACTGTTTCAGGCTTCAATTCTCTTTTTTGTGTCATAATGCTTTCTCCCTTGTCTTGGTTTTAACATAAGAACATTCTTTTATATAAATGCACAAAATCCTTTTTATTTTTACAACAAGGCAAATTATTTTTTCTATACCATTTTTTAGTTCACAAAAATGAATTGAATGATTTGCTACAATAAATCAGCTTAAACTGATATACCAAGTTTTATTTTTATTAGCAATCAACTAAACTTTTTATTGATAAAAATAGATATAAACCACAACTTTTCTCTAACTCTTTCTTCTAAACAATAGATTTTAACAAAAAGGAGCGTCAATCACTTGGTCGATTTACCAAAAAACAGATTTCTCTCTGGTACGATCAGTACGGTGAAGCAGTCTTTAAGTTTATCTTTATGATGATTAAAGACTACCAGCAAGCAGAAGATTTAACCGAAGAAACCTTTGTAAAAGCATACGTTCATATCGATGCTTTTCAAGAAACAGCGGACATTCTAAACCGGTCAGAAAGCAAAGTGAAGTCTACTTTATTTCGGGCACTGCACGGCTTAGAACGACAGCTTCTGAAGGGAGATTATGAATATGACAGCAAACCAAGACAAACGCAATAAACATATTTTCAAAGAGTTAGATGCAAGCTTTTCGCTGAGCGAATCAACGAGGAAAAGAATGAAGCAAAATATTATGGTGGAAATTGACCAAAGAGCTACAAGAATTCATTCACCTGTCCGAAAGAAACCGTTTCAAAAGAAGCTGCTTTATACAAGCTTAGCCACATGTCTACTAGCAGCTTTGTTTATTGGTTCAACCTTTGTCTCACCTGCCATGGCTCAGGTAGCTTCTAAAATCCCTTACCTTGGAAAGCTTTTTGAACCTGAACCAATTACAGATATAATCTTTGATACCTTAGAGAAACAAAACTATAAAGTAAGCAGTGTAGGAACTGTTTATCCAGACGGCAAAATCATGGATGACATTCAACGAACATTGAAAGCTAAAGGATACCATTTAGTAACGATTGGAATTACTACTCATGTTGATAAAGATAATCACGATAGCTATTCTATTGACCTGGAAATAGCGGATACAGAAACAAGAACAGACGCTATAAAAAAAGAAGCGCAACAAATTTTAAAGAAATATGATCAAGCAAACACGGACATTACATTTACAAAAGTAAACGGACCAAAACGCGAACAAGACGGACGCTGGGGAACAATCGTTACCACAATAGGGGATGGTTTACTAAGCAAAAAGAAATATGAAGTCGTTGGAATTGGTTATTCAGTTAACCCATCTCCGCACCTAAACATTACAATATCTCGTCAAGAAGAACCGCAGCTATTTGCAAAAGAACTAGAAAAAGTTGTAGAGGAATTTTTAGAATCAGATAAGATGAAGAAACAACTTCAAGGTGATTCATATGAAGTTATTATTCAAAATGAAGCTGGGGAAAGGTTAAACTAGTTTCATAAAAAGCACCTATTTTAGGTGCTTTTTTGTGTCTACTCTTTTACAGGTTAATACAGTTCGTTCCCCTTGATATAGATGGGCGCCTAAAATTTCTAGTGAGACAATAATTCTTTTTCCATCCACTAAAATAGTTTGTTCAAAAGCTCTTAAACTTATAAAATTAAAAGTAATAGTTATCTCAAATAGATACTAGGTTGTAAAAACAAAAAGAAGTCAATCTATATTCAGATTGACCATTTAAAAGAGTAATTACATCACCCTTTTTTATTTTCTATCTCTTCTGATACTTTATGAATGCTTTTTATATTTAGAATCCATAGGATACTTACTCCTACGTAATATATGCCTATTATTGATAGATTATCTGATAAATTAACCCAAATAGGTTTTGATAAGCCAAAATGCCCCCAAATAACAGCTATAAGGAAAAAGGTTAAAGGAGTGACCAGGTGGACCATCCCATATAAAACTTTGCTAAATTTCATAATTTATTCCCCCTTAACTTTTAACAATTTCTTTCTTACTATCCATGTTTATAGGTGCACACTCCTCCATAATAAATTAAAGTGCCTGCTAAACCAACAGCATTTGAGCCTACGGCAAACTTCACTAGTAATTTAGCCGCTTCCTTATAAGCTTTCTTTTCAAGATATGCCCATAACCCACCTTCAAGTGCAGCTGTGACCATCGCTACTCCGAAATGGTCTTTTATAGCTCCTATCATACATGATTTCCAAGCTTCGTTTGATGCCGTTACCATTAAATTCCCATTTCTAGATTTTGTGTTTTCAACTGGCTGAAGACCAACCGTTAACATCTCAATTTCATCACGGACTTCCTTTCCAAATTCATCTTCAATCTTTTCAAAGTCAAATGTTCTTAGTCCATTTTCTACGACCAAAGCTTCTTCCATCAAGAACTCAAGTTGAGCTGCTAATTCCTCCACTAGTTCTTCTTCCGCAGGAAATCCTTCAGATCCTTTTGCTTGCAAAGGAAAGCAGAAAGCAACAAAAAGTGCAAGTATCAATGTTGGGACACAAGTTAATCTTATTGCTTTGTTATTTATCATTCTCCCTAACTCTTTTTTGGTATTTTATTACACAAATTTAATATTAAAGCACATTTGAACCTGCTTCATTATGAAAATATAAAAAAGGAGAATCGATTCAAATTAATACAAGATAATGGATTGATTAGGTAATAAAAGTATTAGTCAAAAAATACTAAAAACTCTTCACATTAGCATTTAAAGGGCTTTCATATAATAAATAACTTTTTTCAAATATTCATGTAGTACAGATCTAAGCTTTCCCACCAAAATCAAAACCACAAGAAAAAACCGAGAAGCATTTACATCTTCTCGGCCTACTTTTACTGTAAGAGCTTCCTATATATAATACATGAGAGAATCGTCTTGCTCACTCTGCTTGTTCATATTTTGTGCATGTAACGACTGCGTAGATTGGACCTTATTAACGCGCTTCTGACGATTGGAAAACAGTAAACAAACGGAAAGAACGGAAGCTACTAAGCCTACAATTAAGGCACTCACCTGACATTCCTCCTTTATAGAATATATATATTCTATTTTACCACTAATGTACGTAAATGAAGCCTTTTTCTCCAAAATTTCCATCTACTTTTACAGAGTTGTTGCTTGCTTCATTTCTTCCTTCGTCTCTTTATTCCCTTTCCTACTCGATACGTAGCTATTTAGCGCCATACCAACAATAACAAGTACAATTCCAATGCACGAAACGTATGTAGGTAGCGGCATGCCAAGCAGAAGCATTTCGCCAAGTAGCGCAAACAATACTTCAAGCGACTGAGTAGCTTCGACTGCTCCGAGCTTTTTCATATCACCTTTGACCATATTGGTTGCTGCAAAGAATAAGACCGTCGCAATAACGCCTGAAAACAAAGCAACCCAGCCCGATTGAATGACCTGTGAGGTGCTAGGTGGCCCAGCGGTAATCAAACCATAAATCGCTAAGATAATCCAAAACGGTAAACTTGCAATTGTCATTCCGAGCACGCGCTGGTAAGCATCTAAGCGGTTGGATACAACCACCATCATCTTACGATTGCCAAGCGGATAAGCAAAAGAAGCAACTAAAATTGGCAATGTACAAAGCAGTACGCTCACAAGCGATAGTGTTGTTGCGTGTTCAATTTGCATAATGGCGACGCCAAGTAAAATAATGAGGGCCATCGCTAAGCTTTTAAAAGGTATTTTTCCTTTTACTTGAATAGGTCCCTTACTCGTTTGAATCGTTTCATAAAATAAAGGAGCTAGAAGCGAACCTGAGATAATCGTAATTTGCCACGTTCCCGCAATTAACCAGCTCGGACCGTAAGCACTCGCATAGCAAAGCGGCGCGTAGAATAACCCAAAGCCAATCGTGCTCCACATAACCCACTGCATTGGCGCTTTTTTCATTTCCGCAAACGTAGCGGAAAGTTTTTTCCTAGCGATGACGATGATCAACAATAGTGGAACCATAAAGAAAAAGCGTAAGGAAGCACTCCAAATCCAGCTTCCACCTTCAACTTCCATCATACGATTTAAAACAAATGTAAACGCAAAGAAAAACGCCGAGCACACGCCTAATATAATTGGCTTCAATTCCCTAACCCCCATATGTAACACATAATAATGTAAATAAATTGTAAAACCAATATATCGCATTTTGGTTATTTATTCAACGCTATTTTTAACTCATAAAAAAGAGCCCTCACGCTCGTGATGACTCTCTACGCTAATAGCTCTCCAAGGCTTAGCCAATTTTTCTCTACAAGATTCGCTGCTTGGAGCGGTTCCTGACTTTGACACACCTCAATAATTCCTTTGTGCTCGCTTACTGATTTGAATCCTTTCTCAGACGAAAACTTAGCTACTTCCAACCGGTAAATTTTTGACTCACTGCGCTCTAGTGCTAAGAGAATTTCAGGGTTATTCGCAGCTTCTAAAAACACGCGGTGAAAGGCTTGATCTGCTTCGATGGCGCCGATGATATCATGCTTTTCCACCGCACTCTGCAGCGCAGCATTATGATGAGCTAGCGCTTTAAAATCTTCTTCTGTCAGATGCGCAACGGCAAGCTTAGTTGCCAATGCATGAAGAACGGCAACTACGGTAAACGCGTGCTTGGCTTCTTCAGGGTTTAACGAAGATACTTTAGTAATGGAGCCTGGAATCGATTCAACAAGCCCTTCATCTTCCAAGCGTTTTAACGCTTCTCTTACCGGCGTTCTGCTGACGCTAAATTTTTCAGCTAGCTCCTTATCATTCAAGCGCTGGTCCGGTGGAAACTCTAACGTAATAATTCCTTGCTTTAAAGTTTGATAAATTTCTTCTCGCAATGATAAACGTTTAATGGGTTTAATCAATTCTCTTTTCATAAAACCAATATATCAAATGCTGGAAGTTTGTTCAATTCTGTACCTAGTCACCTTTTAAGTTAGGCTTATATGTATATATTACCATTTATAAACAAAAAAAATCCGCATTGTTTTACGGACTTTTTCGAGAACTTATTATGCATACCCAAGCGCTTTTAAAGCGGCTTTGACATGCGTATAGGTTTTTAAGACTGTAAAGTTTACTTGAAGGTCTCTCATTTTTTTCGCTATAGAAGGCATGATGCCTGTTATGATTACCTGCGTTCCGGTAATGGTAATTAAATCGTGCAGATTATACATGTAAGCTACTACATCTTCATCCATTTCCAATAAACCTGAAAAATCGATAATAAAATGATCATCTTTACTTTCATCAATGTATGTTGATACTTTGGATGCAATCATATGATATCGCTGTTCATTCAAAACACCAACAATCGGTAGAACAGAAACCCCGTCTTTCACTGGAACAATTGGCGTTGACATCTCCTGCATCCTTTCATAGTAATCATAAATCACTTCTTCTTGCTTCATTTTCCCCGTAATGTCCTTTTGAATCCCAATAAAATAAACCTCATCATCAATCCACATTGGATCAATAAATAAGTCGTTCCAAAAAGGTTGGCTTTCTTTTGTATAGTTTAAAATTTGTACATTGACCGACTTTTTTTCGCGGATAGCATCTCGAATTTTTCGTACCGTATCTCGGTCGGTATTTTCCCCTTGTAAAAAGCGGCAGTTCTGTCCTACGATTTCTTCTTTCCTGTATCCGGTCATATCCAGAAAACCTTGGTTCGCATAAACAATCGGATTATCGGGCAAAGCAGGGTTGGTTAAAATTAATCCAGCTCTTGTAAAGTCTAGGACTTTTTTAATAAATGCTAGTTCTTCTACCTTATGATCATCATTTGCAAGCAAGCTCTTCTCTCCTTCTCAAGTATAGTATAAAACATGACTTTTACTATGTATTAACGTACTTAACAACTTCTCTCTAATTCTGTCATATCTTGTGTCTTTTTTCTATAAATTAAAACCATTTAAATATGAAAAAAGCTTACATCTCTGTAAGCTTCAGTTTGTCGACAAAAGGGATTCGGAATGGTCTCATTCCGAACCCCTTTTTAGCTTTTTATGGGATTTGAAGCTATTTAATAAAAAGACAGACCTCTTCGAGTTCATCATTTAGGCCATTTTTGGACCTTGCCACGTCCAGTTGGCCATCTTCTTCAGGTTCATGGCAGCGAAAGTAAGCATCGCCTGCATCGACAATTTTTTAAGTCCCCTTAACGTTGTCCAACGCATGCCATGCTTTTCTTTTCCATCTGCGAATACACGCTCAATGGTTTCTTTACGTTTGGCATAAATCTCTTTCACCTCTGCGTGATAGCGAAGATGGTCTGCCTCTTCTACGTATTCCTGCCAAATATGACGCGTCACCACTTTCTGGTGGTCTTTACTCTCCGTACATCTGGCTAAAAATGGGCATGTCGCACAAATCTGTTTTGGCGATTTGTACTCCCGATATCCTTCTTTATTCGTTGTCGAGTAGGCCAAGATCTCACCTGCCGGGCAAAGATAACAGTCAAAGTATTCGTCATACACATAGTCATGTTTTCGGAAAAAACCTTTTTTCGTACGTGGTCGTGTGTATGGCAAGGCAGGGGTCATCCCCTGTTCCAATAAGTAACGGGTAATCGCAGGAGTTTTGTACGCGGCATCTGCGGCGACCGCTTCAGGCTTTCCGACTCTCTCGATGACCTTTCCGACCAATGGCTCTAAAATCTGACTATCATGTGTGTTGCCAGGTGTGACCATGGTGCCAAGCACAAAACCGTTACGATCCGCGGCTGCGTGAAAAGAATAGGCGAACTGCTTCGTCCGTTCATCCTTCACATAGTAACCACTCTCTGGATCGGTGGTGCTTTCTTTGATTTCTTTCTTCTCTTCCTTCTCAAACTTGTCCGGAGGAAATGGTTTTTTTCCGTGATCTTCCCGGTCCTGGTTAATCTCTTCTTGAAGGCGTTCCTGATACGCGCGTGTCTCTTTGCGAACGACTTTCTTTTCAAATTTGCGTTTGTTCGCACTCGCTTTAACATGGGTCGAATCCACGAAAACGTGCTCGGCACTGATTAGCTTTTTCTCGGCAGCTTCCTTTAAGATGCGATAGAAAATCTGTTCAAACAGATCGGTATCTTTAAAACGGCGTTCATAGTTTTTTCCGAACGTAGAGAAATGAGGCACTTTATCGTGGAAACCATACCCAAGGAACCAGCGATAGGCCATATTGGTTTCCACTTGTTCAATCGTTTGGCGCATGGACCGGATTCCAAACGTGTATTGAAGGAAGGTCAATTTAATTAAGATGACAGGATCAATACTGGGACGACCGATTTCTGAATACATGTCCTTCACCAAGTCATAGATGAACGAAAAATCAAGTGCTGCCTCTATTTTACGAACCAAGTGGCTGGCCGGTACCAATTGATTTAACGTAATCATTTCTAATTGATCTCGTTGAATGGGATTATGTTTCGAAAGCATGTCAATCACCTCAAGTTATGTAGTACTTCCATTGTAAAATAAAAAAGACTGTAGGCAAACTGGATTTCTTCCAGTTTGTCTACAGTCTGAAGCTTACATCTCTGTAAGCTTTTGTAGTATTAATCGATTAACTTTGTAAAGTTTACGCGCTTATGAATTGCCAGCATCACTGGAATTCCAACAAGCATCACTACAAATTCACCAATCGCAGTTGTTAACCATGTTAGTAAAAATGGAAAACCTAGTGCTAAATGAAGCTCAAACGCGATGATAAACATCGTAAACGTAAAGATCAGTGTATTGGTAACCATACGAGCAACCGTGCCCTTGGCAAACTTCATCGCAAAGATCATCAGTAATAAGGAAATTAAAGATTGTCCTACGCCAAATACCAAATCATACGCCACCATTGGTGAGAAGAATAAATTGGCTAAAAATACGCCTAGCACAATTCCATACAAATACTTCTTATTAAAAACAATCAAATGATTAAACATTTCCGCAATACGGAACTGAATATTTGTAAAGCCAAACGGCTGAATAAACATCGTTACCGCAATATACATTGCCGCAATAATACCGTTGACTGCAAGTGTTCTTACATTCATGCTGCATACTCTCCTTAGTTTTTTTACGTGGGATGGTTCCGAACCACGTCTTACGCAAATACTAAAGAATCATACAGCAGTAAATTATATTAGTCAAGTATCTCAACCCTCTTTCGGTTACTGATCAAAATTCAATCTAAAAAGAGTTTGGGACATAACAAAATGATGGCTTCTAAAAGACGAACACTAGCTGTTCCCATCTCTTTAATTTGTCTCAATACGTTCGTTCCATTGCGCTACGGCCACTCGCTTTCCGCGGGGAGGAACCTGAGCTTCCTCGCTGCGCTGCGGGATCTCAGTTTTCCCTCTCTTTCCCGCAGGAGTCGAGTGTCCTACGCTCCATTCCACCCTGTTTCCAACATTGTTTTCACAATCAACCAAAAAACCTGAACGATTAAAAGTTATGAACTCTCAATCGTTCAGGTATAGTAGAGGCTGAACTACTTATGTCTCAGTCTCTTTCTGTTACTTTGATAATGTTTCTTCTTTAACGATTTGTGGAATTTTCACTTCTTGAATACGCCCTTTTTCCATTTGCTTTTTATTGATAAACCAATATACGCTTCCTACAAATAAAGCGCCGCCTACAATATTCCCAAGCGTAACCGGGATCAGATTATGTAGCAGTCCAGCTAATGATATCGTTTCAGGGTGCGGATGAAGTAAAGCCAAACCAAGGAACGTCATGTTTGCAACGCTGTGTTCATAGCCAGATGCAACAAAGGCAAACAGCATCCAAAAAACTAACATAATTTTGGCCGCATCGCTTTTGGTTCTCAAAGCCGTCCAAATGGCTAAGCAGACGAGCCAATTACATAAAATCCCTCGAAAAAAAAGTTCGCTCATTGGCAGGTTCATTTTCTTTGCTGCGGTTGTCAGTAATAAATGTGTATCGCCTACTCCTTTAAACAAACCAGTTCCAACGATTAAGAGACACAATACGAACGCTCCCAATCCGTTTCCAACAAAGCACCACAGCCAATTTTTCAACGTATCTTTCCACGTAGTAGCACCTGATAATGTACTGATTGTATAAAACATATGATTGCCTGTAAACAACTCGGCTCCGGCAAACATAACAAGTAGTAACGCAATGGCAAACGATAAGCCCATAACTAGTGAGACTATTGGTAATGATGCTTCGGCTAACGGAGCACCAACTGAAAGAGCTAATACTACACCAATTCCGACATAAGCACCTGCAAGCATAGACAACAGTAAATAGCTCGGCAATTGTTTATTCACTTGATTTGTTTTTTGACGAGCTATGTCCGTCATAGACTCGATTGACGCTTTAAACACGCTTATCCCTCCCCTATTTCGTTAAAATTCTCTGATAAATTATATAATAAAAATATTACGCGTACACTTCTTGAAGTTTGGACTTTGAGAACCAGGAGAGAGTCGCTGATTGTTTTACCACTTCTCCGACCACAATCAGCGCTGGATTACTGACTTGTTCACTAGTGGCTATTTCTACAATCGTTCGCAGCGTACCAATTAAAACCCTTTGGTTAATAGAAGTACCTTCCTCAATCACCGCCACTGGTGTCTCTATGGACTTACCACCAGCTAAAAGCTGTTCACAAATATACGGTAAGTTTTTAACTCCCATATAAATAGCAAGCGTATCAACGCCTTGAGCTAGATGATGCCACCTAATATTTTCCGGAGTTCCAGTTAAACCGTGTCCGGTCACGATTGCAAATGAACGGCTTAACTCTCGATGGGTGACAGGGATTCCAGCATAAGCAGGAGCAGCAATCCCCGCTGTAATACCGGGGATGATTTCAAACTCAATGTGATGCTTAGCTAATACTTCAGCTTCTTCGCCTCCTCGCCCAAAAATGAAAGGATCTCCACCTTTTAGCCGTACAACTATCTTTCCTTGCTGGGCGTAATGTAATAATAAATCTTGAATGACTTTTTGAGGAACACAGTGATAACCAGGCGTCTTTCCGCAATACACAAGTTCTGCTCCCTCTTTTGCATAGTGTAAAAGATCAGGATTTACCAGCCGATCGTATAAAATAACATCTGCTATTTCTAAACACTTTCCTGCTTTAATGGTTAACAAATCTGGGTCGCCCGGTCCCGCTCCAACAAGATAGACTTTTCCTTGTCTCATTCTCCGCTTCACTCCTTCGGTATAACTATGATGGCATGTTTAATAGATGATTTACAACAGCTTATTAATCTTCTAACCACAGATATACAAGCTCTTCTTCAACAGATGTTCGGTATGCCTTTACTAAGCCAGTATCAGGTTCATGAACACGTCCGTTGTCCAAACAAATTTTCCAATCATGCATAGGGCAAAATACCGAATCACCGCTCACTATTCCTTCACTTAATACGCCACCTTTATGAGGACATCGGTTATCAACGGCCTGAATTTTACCGCTTGATAGCTTAAAGACAGCAATTTCTTTTTGATTCACTTTCACGGTTTTACCTAGGCTTTCTGGAAAATCATGAATTGACCCAAGCAACACTTTTGTTATGTTTTTGTTTACCATCTTTTTCCCCTCCATTTGTTTTGTTATGATGTTACAACTGTCTCAAACAATTCTTTTTTTGCTTGCTTGTTCTCAACGATTTCCTTCCATGGATCTCGATACGTAGATAAGGCTTCATCTATACGAAGGTTTAGTTTCTTTCTTTCCTCTACATTATCAAGAATAGCCTGAACGTTTTTAATACCGATTCGTTCAATCCAAGCTGAAGTACGCTCTAGATAATTTGCCGTTTCACGGTAATATTGTAGATAAGCTCCTGTAATTTCCATTAACTCTTCGTCTGTTTTCACCTTATATAGCAAATCGCCTCCTCGTAAATGAGTGCCTCCATTACCACCAACATAAATTTCCCAACCACCTTCTATTCCAATAAAGCCAATATCTTTAAAGCCTGATTCAGCACAGCTTCTTGGACAGGCCGATACAGCCATCTTTACTTTATGAGGAGTCCATAATCCTTCAAATTTCTTTTCCAGCGCAATCCCTACTCCCATCGAATCCTGCGTACCAAAGCGGCAAAATTGTTCTCCAACACACGTCTTCACCGTTCGAAGTGATTTTCCATAAGCATAACCAGAAGGCATATCTAGCTCTTCCCACACTAAAGGTAAATCTTCTTTCTTTACACCGAATAAGTCTAAACGCTGTCCTCCCGTTACTTTTACAAGCGGGATGTTGTATTTATCAACCACGTCAGCAATGCGTCGTAAATCATCTGCGTTCGTGACACCTCCGTACATTCGAGGAACAACAGAATACGTACCATCCTTTTGGATATTAGCATGCATACGTTCATTTACAAATCTAGATTCTCGTTCATCTACATAGCCAGTTGGATTCACCATACCCAAGTAGTAATTCAATGCTGGACGACACTTAGAACAACCTTCTTCGTTACTCCATCCAAGCACATTCATCACTTCACGCGTATGAGATAAGCCTTTTGCTCGAATTTCCTCTACCACCTCATCTCGAGAAAGAGATGTACATCCACATATCGCTTCCTTTTGAGCTGCTCCATCAAACTCACTTCCAAGCGTGTGCTGAAGCAATTCAGCAACAAGCGGCTTACACCCTCCGCACGAACGTGAAGCACTCGTACAGGCTTTAAGCTCATCCACTGATGTACAGCCTTGATTTTGAATAGCTTCTACAATCGTTCCTTTCGATACGCCATTACATCCACAAACAATATCATCCGCACTCATACTTGCTACCAGACTTCCGCTTCCTTGCCCGCTTATTGGTTGTAGAATTGAAATCTTCTCCACTTCCGATACGTCCTGTTGCTTTTGAATCATGGAAAACAAGCGGTTTCCATCACGGCTGTCACCAAATAAAACGGCCCCTACAATTTGATTTCCTTTTAAAACAATTTTTTTGTAAATACCATCTTGCTCATCGAATACCTTGATCGATTTCTTTTGTTCATCTTCTATAAAATCACCGGCTGAAAAAACATCTACGCCCGATACCTTTAACTGAGTGGATAGAACAGACCCTTGATAAGGACGTACATCTCCTCCACAGATCGTTTTAGCTAGTACTTTTCCTTGCTCGTAAAGAGGAGCTACCAACCCATAAACCATACCTTTATGCTCTGCGCATTCGCCTACGGCATAAATATTGGCACTACTCGTTTCCATATAATCATTTACCACAATTCCACGGTTGATATGAAGACCCGCTTTTTGAGCAAGTTCAGTATTCGGTCGAATGCCTGCTGCCATTACTACAAAATCTGTTTCCAATAGGTTTCCGTCTGAGAACTTTAACCCTTCTACGCGCTCATGACCCGTGATTTCTTGGGTTTGTTTCTCAAGCAAGAAACTCATCCCTTGCTGTTCTAACTCTTGTTGAAGCAACTTTCCAGCAGTCAAATCCAACTGACGCTCCATTAAATAAGAGGATAAATGAACAACCGTTACATCCATTCCTAAGTTTAAAAGTCCTCTCGCTGCTTCTAAACCTAATAATCCGCCTCCAATTACAGCTGCTTTTTTATACTGCTGAGATGCTTTTACCATTTGATTCGTATCGCTTATATCTCGAAACGTTGTAACGCCTTCTTTCTCTACTCCTGGAATTGGAAGAATAAATGGCAGAGAGCCCGTTGCTATGATCAACTTATCGTAAAATTCAATCCTTCCTTGATCCGTACGTATTTCTTGATTAATTGAGTCAATGCTTATAACCTTTTCTTCTATATAAAGAGTAATATCGTTCTCCTCATACCAGTTCCAGTCGTTTAGCGTAATGTCTTCTACGCTTGTATCCCCTTGTAATACTTTAGATAACAAGATGCGATTATAGTTTGGATGTGGCTCACTCCCAAATACAGTGATATCAAATATTTCAGGGGACAAACTAATAATCTCTTCAACTGCTCGAATTCCAGCCATCCCATTCCCAATTACGATTAACTTCTCTTTTCTCATACTTCATTTCTCTCCTTTGCCTTCATTATTTTCGACTAAAAGATGCATTTAAAATGAATGTTTGAGTCTAATTTAAATCAATTTTCCGAAAAGTTAAACAATTATGTTATATAATCTAACATATTTTATTAGTTTATTGAGTAAAAACCACCATCAACTTTTCAATTTTTTTACTAATAAACAAAAAATATCCAAACGATCGAAAGTGTTTAACTCGCGATAGTTTGGATATATCATTAGCTGAAATATTTATGACTCAGATTCTAGTATAGCGTTGAATTGTAAAAAAACAGCTCACTTATTCTTGTAATCCATTAATAATCGTTTCCGTATTCCACTTCATCATTTTTAAATACGTGTCTCCGTCTTCCCCTGGTTTCCCAAGCGAATCGGTAAAAATTGTGCCAGCAATCGGAACCTGCGTTTCTTTGGATACCGTTTCCATACTTCGTTTATCTACGCTTGTTTCGACAAATAAAGCTGGAATGTTATTTGTTTCAATTAAACTTACCACGTCTCGAATTTGATCGGGCGTACCTTGGCTTTCTGAATTAATTTCCCAAATATAACCTGTATTTATTCCGTATGCATTTCCAAAGTATTTAAAAGCTCCTTCGCTTGAGATTAAGAAACGCTTTTCTTCAGGAAGCTGTTGGATCTTATTTAATGTATCATCGTGTAGCTTTTGAAGTTCTGCTATATACTCTTTAGCATTTTTTTCATAAAATTCTTTGTTATCAGGATCCTCTTTAATAAGTGCTTTCTTTACATTTTCAGCGTATAGGATTCCATTTTCAATGTTCATCCACGCATGTGGATCAGGCTCTTTTTCTAATCCTTTTGTTTCTAGATAAATAGGTTTTACCCCTTCACTCACTCGATAAACAGGCGCGTTCTCACCTGATTTATCCGCTGTTTTCAATAATTTGTTAAACCAAGCTCCACCTTCTTCTAGATTTAACCCATTGTAAAATACAGCGTCTGCATCCGTCATCTTCATTACATCTTCTGGAAGCGGATCATATTCATGCGGGTTCTTTCCAATTGGAACCAAACTATGAATCTCAACTTTTTCTCCACCGATTTGATTAACAATATCATAGATAATGGAATAAGTCGTAACGACTTTCAATTTGTCACTGTTCGCTTCGCTTCCATTGGTGCCACTGGAACACGCAACTAGCGCAAAGACTAGTAGACTAATGACTGATAACAACCAAATTTTTAATTTCATCTTCATCCTCCAATCGACTTTGAGAGCTCAGCTCGATTTCTTTTTATTTTTATCATTCTCCAAAACAGCCCTTGTGAAGGTGAAAAGAAGAATGCTAACGCAAATAAGAATGTTGCCACAATAACAATACTTGCTCCTGAAGCAAGGTTATATGAGAAGCTAAAATATAGCCCTACTATAGAAGAAAGCGCTCCGATACCAGCTGCTAAATAAATCATGACCCATAACCGGTTCGTTAATAGGTAGGCCGTAGCCGCAGGCGTAATGAGCATGGCAACTACGAGAATAATTCCTACAGTTTGAAGAGAGGCAACTGTCACCATCGTCAAAAGAACCATGAGCCCGTAATGAATCCATTTGTTTGGCAAGCCGTAGCTTTGTGCCATAGTTGGATCAAACGTCGACACCAAAAGCTCTTTATAAAACACATACACCAAGCCCATAATAACGACACCGATAATGAGTGTAGTCCACATATCAGAAGAGCGTACAGAAAGCACATTTCCAAACAGGATGTGATAAAGATCAGAACTGCTTTTCATAAAGGTAATTAAAATAATCCCTATAGCAAATACGGACGTAAACATAATACCAATTGCCATATCATGTTTGATACGACTATTTTGACTAACAAAGCCAATTCCAATCGCAGTAATAACTCCCGTTAAAACTGCACCGATAAAATAATTCATTCCCATCATGTAGGAGATAGCAACGCCTGGAAGAACAGCGTGTGAAATTGCGTCTCCCATCAGTGCCATTCCTCTTAAGACAATAAAACAGCCAATCACTCCACAAATAACTCCTACCATAACGGACGTTAGCAACGCTTTTTGTAGAAAGCTATATTGCATCAACGCATTCATAAATTCTACAACCTTCATGATGAATGTACCTCCGTTGGATGATTAAAAAAGAGTTCTTGATTTACATAGGCTTTTACCATCACGGCTGGTTCGAGTACGCTATTTACTTCTCCATAATGAATCAATTCTTTATTCAATAATAATAATTTATCAAAATAGGATTCTGCTTTACTTAAATCGTGATGTACAACGACCGTTGTTTTTCCTTGTTGACGTAACTCTCGAAGAATAGTGATAATGGTTTCTTCACTCGTTACGTCTATTCCAACAAATGGTTCATCTAAAAAAAGGACCTCTGCTTTTTGAGCAAGCGCTCTTGCTAAGAATACGCGTTGCTGTTGACCACCTGACAGTTCGCCGATCTGACGGTGTTTAAATTCTTCCATTCCTACTTTGTGCAAACACTGTAACGCCCAACTCTTATGCTCTTTCTTGGGTCTTTTCATTATTCCCAAGGATGGATACGTTCCAATTAATACAACATCTAAAACGGTAATCGGAAAATCCCAATCAATCGTACTTCGCTGTGGAACGTAAGCAATTTGTTTCCTAGCACTTCGAATATTCTCTCCCAGGACTTCAATATATCCTTTATCATTTGGGATTAAATCCAAAATAGCTTTCATTAACGTTGATTTACCAGCTCCATTCGGACCAATAATTCCAATAAGCAGCCCTTTCTCAATCGTAAACGAAACGTCTTTAACCGCTTGATTACCTTGATACGATACAAACAAGTCTTTTACAACGATTGCGTCAGTCATTTTATATACTCTCCTTTTTCTTGGGTTCATTTAACTTTTTTGCACATAGGCAAAATTCAGGTAAAAAAATATAATACTCACGTATTACGAGTATATCAATAAATATTTTTCCTAAGGGAAACTTTTTTATATTAATCAAATTATATAGCCCATATGCAACTTTGTAAACATCCTCTTATTAAATTTAGTGGGAAAAGCACTAAACATAGAGGATTACGCTAAAATCCACATCGTACATGTTTTTTATTCGGCTTAAAAAAGTGAAATAAAACGATTTTATTGATATTTTATGAATGAGGGAATAAAATGATACCAAATATTTTACCAAAGGAAACTTTTTAGACAAAGGTAAATTATTTAATAAAGATCCCCATCAAAAGTAGAAAAAAGAATGAGAGGTAGCCTAGAACTACTTCTCATTCTTTTTATTGTTATTTCATTGGAAGCTCTTGCACAGAAGGTTGACCAACTTTATTTATCTAGACATAAAAAAGAGCCATTATGTTTCCAACAATGACTCTCATACTTTTTTATTTTCTAAAGACTATTATATAGCATCATTATGACTATCTAGCGAAATAGGAGGTCTCTTTAAAGGAACTTTCCAGTGCCACCAGTTGAAGATTCTAGCGATGATGATACACCCAAGGAAGATTCCGGTACAAGTTCAATGCTATCCGCTCATTAGCATTGCGGGTCCTGCCGACCGTGCAAATAATTCTAAAAGAGTACTTACAAATGTTAATCCGTTTACAACTTATTTTGTCGGTTATAGCTCTTCCTCTTATGTTATATAGTTTCATAACAAAGGATTATACTTTGCAGCCCTACGCGACGTTACTTTCCAGTTTAATCATGTTAATAATAGGACTGGTACAATTTCAAAATAAAAGTAAAGGTTTTTCTACATGTATGGTAATTACATGCTTAGATAAAAGGTGGATGACTTGCTCTTACACAATATAATATGATTTTATAATTTGTCCAGTGAAAAGATGGCAAAATAAAAAACTGTCTCCAGTAAAGAGGACAGTTTTTTATTTAAAGAGTTAAACGACATGATAAAAATGCAATTTGTAAAAAATAGTCTGACATTTAATATATCATATCTAACTAAAAAATCAATTATTTAGAGGGTAAAGCATATGTATAAAAGGTGCACTTTTTATACATTTGTTTGGGTTACGCCCTTGTATAAAACCCTTACGCGTCAAGGATGTATAAAAAGCTGCATAAATCAGAAACAAGGCCTCATCGAGAACCCTACTCCCATAAGGGTTCTTTTTTTTGTGTGTTCCGGAAAGAGTGATTATGTAAACTATCTTTGCATATGTTATACATAAATTTAGCGTTGTCTGTTTTATAAAGGGGTTCCGTCAGGAAAATGCGGATTTACAACGTTAAACTATTTTTTTGGAAACAAAAACCTTGCTTCCCCAACGCTAAGCAGAAGAAGCAAGGTGAGTTAATAATTTCACTTGCCAGAATCACGAGGTGGATTCACCATGTTCATGTAATTTATATCTTCCAGGGTAAACAATATTCACCTCAACCTTTACATGGCGCAGGGAATCTTGGTTTAAAACGAGTTGCTGTTTTCCTGTGGCAATGCTCTTCCATTGATGTGGATGTTTGCGATACAAAGATTCGCCCAAATTGTAAATATCTATACCCTCTTTAAAAGCAGTTTGATACGTTTTGCGGATTTGCTCCTCTATTTTTTCCTGAGCCATTTGTGTGAGTTCCTTTTCGGTAAGGTCCGTATGCAATTCATTGATCCCTGCCTTCACTTTTACTGAAATATCGAAATACGCCTTGTTCAATTTCACAATAGGAGTCACTTCATATTTGGGTTTTTCTGCGACAAGAACAGCCGCAAGCTTCTCTTCGGCAAACAAATCAAGAGGTACTCGGATCGTGTGAGTACTTAGCCAGGGCATTCCCGGCAAATCCTTAAGATCCATTCGTCCATAATAATTGTGTAGATCATATACATGTATGCCAGAATATCTAAGCAGCTCTTTTGGTTTATTACTTTCCTGCCATTGACCTTTGCGAAGCGATAATTCCGGTATATAACTGGTTCTGGCCTTTTCGTTTGAGTCCAGTACAAATTGTTGCAGGCGGACCGGAGCAAGGATTGAACGCTGTCTGAAATTTTGCTCGGGCTTGTGAAGAATGGATGCATTTGGCGATAATCTAAAAATTGGGGTTGCCTGCAAGATTTCTTCAAGAGGCTCTCTTGTGCTAAACAGCCAGGCCAAGTACCTTATTTCACGATAACGATTGATCAATTCCAGCACTTCTCCGACTTTGTTTTCCTTCATCAATCTCTCGCTGAACAAAATGGCAGAGATTTGTCCCAAGTTTAAGCGTTGTTGTGATGTACTGTACAAATCATTTACCGCCTCCGTAAACGAGGAACCTTCGCCTTTGCCCACCCAAACCGGGGGCTGCTCCGCTTTTTGCTGTCCCTCCAGCTTGGCCACTGTCGAGAAATCAAGCAATTGCACATATAAGGTGTATTGACCATCGACATAGTCTATTCCAACAGCCGTAGCATAGTTCATGTTTTGCACTTCATATCTGCTCCAGCAACCGGTAAGGGTGAGAAGAAGGAAAAGTGCAACCATACTTTTATATCTCCTCATTTATGCCTGTCCCCTTGCCTTGTAGAATCTCGTGTCTTCAACATGTCCGGTCGAGTGTTTCGCCATGGCCAAGGTAATCGAAACAAAGCGTTGGCCAAGTCTTTAAATGGAGGTGATATTGGGGCCAAGTAAGGCAAGCCGCATGAACGCAATGAGGCTAAATGGCTGAGCACAATAAATAATCCAAGAAAGAAGCCATAAATGCCAAGCATGGCAGACAGAATGAAAAGAAAAAAGCGTAAGATACTAATTGTTCCAGCCAATGATAGGCTCGATAAAGTTGAACCAAAGATTTGTGTAATTGCTCCGATGACAACAATACCAGGGGATAAGAATCCTGCACGAATGCCTGCATCCCCCAGGATAAGTCCTCCTACAACCGTTACCGTGCTGCCGACCGCAGAAGGGAGTCGGGTACCAGCTTCCCGCAGGATTTCTAAGAAGATAAGTGCAATAAACATTTCAGTTGCCACATCAAAAGGGATTCCCAACCGGTTAATCCCCAAAGTGGCAAGCAGATAATAGGGCAGCTGATCTTGATGATAGGAAAGAATGGCAACAAAAAATGCAGGAAGCAGTAGCGATACGGACAAACCAAGTAAACGAAGCGTTTGACCAAATGTAGCTGACAAAGCAGTAAAGTGGATATCTTCGGGTGCTTTCACAAGCAAAAATAAATTGGCAGGCGCAATCAACGCAGCTGGTGTACCATCCACAATCAACGCTACACGGCCATTTAGCATACAGTTCACGGTAAAGTCTGGTCTGCCTGTATACCCCATCAAAGGAAATAATGCTTTTGTCGGTTCCATTAATTCTTCTAGCTGAGTGGCGCTAAACGCTCCGTCAATGTGAAGATCATCTAATTTATTCTTTACATCTTGAACAATCTTAGGATCAACAATGTCACGCATGTATAGAATCGCAACGGTTGTTTTCGTGCGAACGCCTACTTTTTTCGTTTCATAAACCATACTGGTTGATTTGATTCGTTTCCGAATTAACGCCACATTGACTCCAAGTTCTTCCACAAATCCATCCTTTGGTCCACGTACCGAGACCTCAATACTGGATTCTTCCGGATTTCGCGCTGGTTTTTTTGAGATATCGAGGGAGAATAAGGAGCGTAGGGTCGGAATAAACAAAAGCAGTTTGCCTTCAAAAATATCCGTTTCGGCCGTTTGCTCCCACTCCTCAAGAGTAACGAACTCTAATTGTAGTTGGCTCGACTCGACTATTTCCTCCTGATGATGAAAACCATTGTTTTCATAAAATCGGGTCAAATGAGGAAGCACAGTTTCATGAATGAATGTTTTGTTGTCACTTAACCCCTCACAATAAAGCAATAGGATTCTCGATTGTTCATCATCAGGGTTTAATTTGTAAACATGGTGCTTAACATCTTGACACATTTTAAAGTGTTGGATGAGTGATTGTTCATTAAGTGGTTGCAAGACTGTTGCCTCTGTATTAGGCGATGGCCTCTTGCTTTCTGCCCCCTGATTTCCAAATAATCTTTTCATTCGTCGGAATAGTTTATTCATCCTAGCTAGTCACTCCTTTTGGCGAATTCTTGAGATGATCATTCGACCAACATACAGGATCAAGGTCCCTACTGTAAAGATACAAAATGAAGGAAAATAAAACCTTCCTAACAAGTCTAGAAAAGCCATGTCGCTCATCGGCAGCAAAATGGCAACAAGCATGGCCAATGCGCCAAATAACACAGGTAACCATCTGCGTTTTTGTAAATTCCACAATTCTCCCAAAAGATAGATAGAAAGGGACACACGAATGAATGTACCGGATAGCCACTGGTAAATCGAAAAAAAATCGACATGCTCCACATATTCTCCCAGTCTAACGCTTCTCCATTGAGCGTAAGCGGGGTATCTTTGGTTAGCCGCTTCATCAGGGCCAAATATCGCAATCGATCCCATCAATGGTCCTAACGTAATTCCTGTAAGGATGAAGCACATCAACATCAAGCTTTTAAATCCTGGTTTTTTTGTTAATTTGTGCTGAATCAGCAACATCAAGAAAGACAACTCCAGCAATCCCCCGGCAACGTAAGGAACACCTTTCCATAATGGAGCTGTCCCGTTTTCTAACAAAGGAAAAAGCAGGGTATAATCTTTAAACTGAAAATTGGCAATCGCCACAAGATGACCTAGAATAACAACAAATGGCAACAATATTCCGCTCACAATTGCAATTGTACGGAGTCCTTGAAAAGCAGCAAAGAAGCATGCAACAAGTGTGGTTCCCGCAAGAACTAGTATCGGTGTTTGCGGCAAGTAAGATGCGATTGTCCATGTTAGAGTATCTTTTAAGGAAATAAAGCCCATGAGCCATAATAACAAACTATAAATAATTACTAAGATTGCAGATAAAAACTTTCCAAAGTGCTGATCTAGCCACTTTTTAATGTGTTGATTGTTCATGTTTTGAATGATGTAGTTCAAGCAACCAATCCAAACAGGTGAAGCGACAAAAACAAGAAGCACTACGAGCCAGGCATCTCGCTTTGATGCTTCTAGTAGTAAAGGGATAATAATAACGTGGTTCATTAATCCAACCGAAAGCATAATAATCATGTATGACTGAATAGGAGTAATCTTAGGCAAAAGCTCACCTCAAATCCAACAATTGGAAATAGAAACATCTTGAACTATAATTCCCTCAACAACTTCGTTCTATTCATCTGATATTACAGCCGTAAACTAGCACATGATGAGTCCTGGCTTATATCGGCCGGACCAACTTAGAGCAAGAAAAAAATGCTAAGCCCGTCACGACAAAGGCTTAGCATATATTTTGTTCATCCAGCCTAGCTATCCATTTTGATAAAACTTTAACGTGCTCGCAGTCAAGCAACCGTTTTCCCAACGAAACTACACATTTTCAATAATAATCCTTTGTGCTGTTCTCAGGTTGCGTTGTACAGTTCTCAACACATTCTCTTCTTCTGCGTAAGCCCTACTTGCACACCGTCAACAATTACACGTTTAATAGCCATATTGCTTTTCAGATTAGTCGATTTTCTCTTCAAATTAAACGCGCGTGCTAAACCATTAACATGACCTTGAGCGACCGCTTGCCGCCAATTCGGGTCCCTTAGTTTTTGGGCATCTGCTGGTGCCTTTTCAGTCTCAAGTATGCTCTTGGGACAGCAATTGTTTTAATTAGACCATGACTTTATAAAAACAACCTTCGTTTGTGATTGACTAAGGTTGTTTTTTATAAAGTGTTCTCGGAAAATACAGCCTTGCTTTAAATCTGAGTTTAGCGTATATCTCCGTTAAAATGTACTCGGAACCCTTTGATGATCGTGCCTAGTTAGATAAACAAATATTGATACTTCCTTATAGAAATAGCCTGCTTGGTTAGGTACGTTGTTTCACAATCCCCGGAAATTTTTAATATAAGTAATGAATGCTTATTTTTTTCCTTCCGATAGCTTTCTATATAAAGAAGCTCTAGATACATTTGTAATTTCACAAATTTGATTTACAGTCATATTTCCTTCTTTATATAGCTTTACTGCATAATTCATTCCTGCGTGATTTTTATGATATTTCTTTAACCGTCCTTTAAACTTCCCTTCTTTCTTTGCGAGCTCAATTCCTTCACGCTGACGCATACGAATAAGGTCTCGCTCTAATTGGTTAACACCAGCCATTACCGTAATTAAGAATTGGCTATATGGATTATCTTCTGATAAATCTAGCCATGTATCCTTAAGTGATTTTAAGCTTGCCTTTTTATTTCGTATTAAATCAATCAATTCAAATAAATCTTGCGTACTTCGAGTGATCCGAGTTAAATCTGTAACATAAATAATGTCACCTTCCTGTAAATCCTCTAACATTTTTTGAAGTTGTTCACGATCTTTTGTGGCTCCTGAAATTTTTTCTTCATAAATAATATCCATTCCAATTTCGTTCAATTGCCGAAATTGTCTTGAAGGATTTTGGCTAGTCGAACTGACGCGTACATAACCGATTTTCCGCAAAATTTCACCTCATTTTTGAGACAAGTCTTATGAGACACTCTTAACTATGATTTTATCAGTCTACTATACTTGTATCAATAGAGTACACTCTATTGATATATAATTGAACTAATTAACTGAATAATTACAGAAATGAGATGATACTGTATGAAAGTTGCGAGAGGTAGAGAATTGCTTACATCGGAACAGCGACAGGTCCTTATGCAAATTCCTGAAGATGAGTGGGTGCTAGGAACCTACTACACTTTTTCCAAACGGGATTTAGAAATTATCAATAAACGAAGGAGAGAAGAAAACCGTTTAGGGTTCGCCGTTCAATTAGCTGTTCTTCGGTATCCCAGTTGGCCATACACTCATATCAAAAACATCCCGGATTCAGTCATACATTATATATCGAAACAAATCGGTGCCACTTCATCTTCGATTAGTCTTTATCCTCAAAGAGAAAATACACTTTGGGATCATTTGAAAGAAATTCGAAGTGAATACGACTTTGTAACTTTTACACTAAAAGAATATCGAATAGCATTTAAGCATCTTCATCAATTAGCTTTGGAAAATGGCGATGCCATGCATCTACTACATGAATGTATAGATTTTCTAAGAAAAAAGAAAATCATTCTGCCTTCTATCACTACACTTGAGAGATTGGTGTGGGAGGCAAGGGCAATGGCTGAAAAGAAGCTATTTAATACGGTTAGTCAAACTCTAACAAATAACCAAAAAGAAAAGCTTGAAGAGATCATTACTTCGCAGCATCCATCCGAATCCAATAAAACGATATTGGGTTGGTTAAAGGAACCACCGGGTCATCCTTCATCCGAAACATTTCTAAAAGTAATAGAACGACTCGAATACATACGAGGTATAGAATTAGAAACGGTACAAATTAATCATTTGCATCGCAATCGCTTGTTACAGCTATCTCGCTTAGGTTCAAGATATGAGCCTTATGCGTTCCGTGACTTTCAAGAAAATAAACGATACTCGATTTTAACCGTCTATTTATTACACCTTACTCAGGATTTAACGGATAAAGCCTTTGAAATTCACGACAGACAAATACTCAGTCTGTTATCAAAAGGCCGTAAGGCTCAAGAAGAAATTCAGAAACAAAACGGGAAAAAGCTGAATGAGAAGGTTATACACTATACGAACATCGGACAAGCTTTAATCAAAGCAAAACGGGAAAAACTAGACGTTTTTGAGGTTTTAGAATCGGTTATTGAATGGAATTCTTTTGTTTCTTCAGTGGAAGAAGCTCAGGAGCTTGCACGTCCTGCCGACTATGACTATTTAGACTTACTGCAAAAACGATTTTATTCTCTTAGAAAATATACGCCAACCCTATTAAGGGTATTGGAATTTCATTCCACAAAGGCGAATGAGCCACTTTTACAAGCTGTAGAGATTATACGAGGAATGAACGAATCTGGGAAGCGAAAAGTACCTGATAACTCACCTTTGGATTTTATTTCAAAACGGTGGAAAAAGCATTTATACGAGGATGATGGTACAACAATCAATCGGCATTACTATGAAATGGCTGTTTTAACAGAACTTCGGGAGCATATTCGGGCTGGTGATGTTTCTATTGTGGGCAGTAGACAATATAGAGATTTTGAGGAATATTTGTTTTCCGAAGATACATGGAATCAAACGAAGGAGAATACAAGATTATCGGTTAGTTTATCATTCAAGGATTATATTACAGAGAGAACTAGCAGCCTTAATGGGAGGTTACAGTGGTTAGCTGCTAATTCCAACAAGTTAGATGGAGTTTCTCTTGAAAAAGGAAAGCTGTCACTTGCACGATTAGAAAAAGATGTTCCAGAAGAAGCAAAGAAATTTAGTGCAAGCCTGTATCAGATGCTACCAAGAATAAAATTAACCGATTTACTGATGGATGTTGCCCATATAACAGGATTTCATGAGCAATTTACACATGCTTCTAACAAACGAAAACCAGATAAAGAAGAAACAATCATTATTATGGCTGCTCTTTTAGGAATGGGAATGAATATTGGCTTG
The DNA here is from genome assembly GCF_038050335.1 of Priestia sp. FSL W8-0001. Classification (NCBI taxonomy): domain Bacteria; kingdom Bacillati; phylum Bacillota; class Bacilli; order Caryophanales; family Bacillaceae; genus Priestia; species Priestia sp. FSL W8-0001. The sequence goes on along the minus strand of NZ_JBBPAL010000001.1, from coordinate 859,477 downwards.
AGCAAAATGGCTGAAGCAACACCCGGGCTTACATATAAGCAACTAGCCAATGTGTCTCAATGGCGCATGTATGAAGACGCAATGAATAAAGCCCAAGCTGTATTAGTAAATTTTCATCACAAGCTACAATTGTCTTCTTATTGGGGAGACGGTACAACATCCTCGTCAGACGGTATGAGAATGCAGCTAGGTGTTTCATCACTACATGCAGATGCAAATCCACATTATGGAACCGGAAAAGGAGCCACCATCTACCGTTTTACTAGTGATCAATTCTCTTCTTACTACACAAAGATTATTCATACTAATTCAAGGGATGCGATTCATGTTTTGGATGGTTTGTTGCACCATGAGACGGATCTAAACATAGAAGAGCATTATACAGACACTGCTGGTTACACAGACCAAATATTCGGATTGACTCATTTATTAGGATTTAAATTTGCTCCAAGAATAAGGGATTTATCAGACTCGAAATTATTTACAATAGATAAAGCAAGTGAATCTCCAAAATTAGAAGCCATTTTACGTGGACAAATAAATACAAAGGTCATTAAAGAAAATTATGAGGATGTTTTGCGATTAGCTCATTCTATAAATGAAGGAACAGTTTCAGCATCCCTTATTATGGGGAAACTAGGTTCTTATTCAAGACAAAACAGCTTGGCTACCGCTTTACGTGAGATGGGCCGAATAGAAAAAACGATCTTTATTTTGAATTATATTTCGGATGAATCATTAAGAAGAAAAATACAAAAAGGATTGAATAAAGGAGAAGCGATGAATGGACTGGCAAGAGCTATTTTCTTCGGAAAACAAGGAGAGCTTAGGGAACGAACCATACAGCATCAATTGCAAAGGGCCAGTGCCTTAAATATAATCATTAATGCCATCAGTATCTGGAATACTTTACATCTAACAAAGGCAGTTGAATATCAAAAACGGTCAGGTAGTTTTAATGAAGAATTATTGCACCATATGTCACCTCTAGGTTGGGAACATATTAATTTACTTGGAGAATACCATTTTAATTCGGAGAAAATGGTCTCGTTAGATTCTTTAAGACCCTTGAAACTTTCTTAACGTTGTTAAAACTGGGGGAATAGTCGGGGAAATGGGCTTAGCGTTGTAAATCCGCATTTTCCTGACTGTACCCCATACCCATCAAGCTAACGACAGAAACGATTAAAAATGTAATGATCCTTGTCCTAACATCGGTGAGTATCAGAAAAATCGGCATGACAAAGAAGCCTATGAAACTATCATTTTTTCGTTAGGCAACTTGTTGTTGTTTTACTGCTGTCTCATACACAATACCAAGAATGTCAAAAACGGTTTTTTTCTGATACCGATGACACTTACGCCCATTCTTTTTCAACAGGTGATACAGTCGTTGGAGAATCGTTACGAGTTCAGTCAGATCACCTGCCATTGCTGGAAATAGTAACGGAAAATAGTCCTTAATCATATAAATTGATTTGTATTCACTCAGCTCTTGTTTTCTCTTTTTCAACAGGATCTGCCGCATTTGAAACATGGTGGAAGAACAGAGAAGAATCCCGATGAGTTGCCCATATAAATGGCACTCTAGCCGTTCCTTTTTGATGGTTTTACATTCATCTATTTCGAAGAAGGACTTCCATGTTTTAAATAAAATTTCAATCTGCCAACGTAACGAATACAATGAATGCACATCGTTTGTCGGTACTTCTTTTGGTGGTGTGTTCGTAATATAAACGTTCATTCCCATCAGCTGTTTACTTTTATCCTTCATGACAATGCCTTTCTTTTTCTCACGTACAGCTTGGTTGTTTAAACGGGTTTTAGTTTGTTCGTTCGTTAGTCGGTGAATGATGACACGTGTCGGTAATTTTTGAATTTGACCAACATAAGCTTCTGAAAGTTCAATGGTCTCACCCGGTTCCAGTTCGTTCAAGATGTGTGCCATATTAAGCTGAATATATTCGCTCTGCTTTTTCAGTGTGCCGTTTTTGAAGTATTCTGGTTCAGGGTTTTTTACATAAATACGGGTATTTAGCTTTAATCGAGAGAGATAAAAGGCGCCTAATTCATGAATCGTTTGTAAATCTCGTAAATCAAAATAACCTAAATCACGTAAACAGAAATCGCCTGCTTTCACACTTTCAAGACAAGTTGTGCCATACGTTTTATCATTATCTTTTCCCGGTCCTAGCTGTACGTGTAAAAATTGCCCACTCAATAAGTCATATTCAAGCTGAATCTTTACACCTGCCGTATTACTGCTTCCTCCAGACCCTTGATAATCACTTACGAAGGCATCGGGTAGCTGAAACACTGTGGCATCTAAAATCCGAATACGGTTAAAAATCAAGAAGAGCGTTGACGATAGCGATTGTGTTGCACAAAGTTTCTGTGTGAGAAGTAAAGCAAACACCTCACGAAGAAACTGGACGGCTGCTGGATTAAACCGTTGATTCAATCCTTCCTGACTCATCAGGACACCTGTTGAAGCTTCTAGTCGACTACACAGTTGTGCAAGCGATGTGCGAGCGACTTCCTGGCTAAGCCACACGCAAAGAGCCATCAGTTCATTTGCTTGATACTTACTCGATCGTTTCACAAATCCCACTTTCTTAGCGATTTCTTGTAAGGCAATGGGAGACAAAGAGCGTTGTAATTCTTGTGCAAATAGGTGTAATTCTTCGGAAAACTGAACATCCATAAAAAAACGCCATCCTTTTCGAGTAGTTTACTAAAAAGAATAACGTTTTTTTCGTTTTGGGGAAAATCCATTGCGTTAGCTTGATGGGTATGTGACTGTACCCCATAAAGAGGTCCCACCAACGAAACGCTGAAAACATACGCTAAGGAATTGTTCAGAAAATCTTGAGTTGCTGAACACCTTGTCATTAAAGGATTTATAAGTGTTTCTTCCCTTCGGAAGTGTCCATTAACTCGTTCAATAATCAATGTTCAATAATTATTAAAATATTAAGTTTGTGAACAAATTTAATGTCTAAACGTATAAAAGGCCGTAATTTACTTATCGAAATCTGCTTAGCGTATGTTTTCCGCTAAATGTTGGTGAGACCCCCATACCCATCAAGCTAACGCAATGGATTTTCCCCAAAACGAAAAAAACGTTATTCTTTTTAGTAAACTACTCGAAAAGGATGGCGTTTTTTTATGGATGTTCAGTTTTCCGAAGAATTACACCTATTTGCACAAGAATTACAACGCTCTTTGTCTCCCATTGCCTTACAAGAAATCGCTAAGAAAGTGGGATTTGTGAAACGATCGAGTAAGTATCAAGCAAATGAACTGATGGCTCTTTGCGTGTGGCTTAGCCAGGAAGTCGCTCGCACATCGCTTGCACAACTGTGTAGTCGACTAGAAGCTTCAACAGGTGTCCTGATGAGTCAGGAAGGATTGAATCAACGGTTTAATCCAGCAGCCGTCCAGTTTCTTCGTGAGGTGTTTGCTTTACTTCTCACACAGAAACTTTGTGCAACACAATCGCTATCGTCAACGCTCTTCTTGATTTTTAACCGTATTCGGATTTTAGATGCCACAGTGTTTCAGCTACCCGATGCCTTCGTAAGTGATTATCAAGGGTCTGGAGGAAGCAGTAATACGGCAGGTGTAAAGATTCAGCTTGAATATGACTTATTGAGTGGGCAATTTTTACACGTACAGCTAGGACCGGGAAAAGATAATGATAAAACGTATGGCACAACTTGTCTTGAAAGTGTGAAAGCAGGCGATTTCTGTTTACGTGATTTAGGTTATTTTGATTTACGAGATTTACAAACGATTCATGAATTAGGCGCCTTTTATCTCTCTCGATTAAAGCTAAATACCCGTATTTATGTAAAAAACCCTGAACCAGAATACTTCAAAAACGGCACACTGAAAAAGCAGAGCGAATATATTCAGCTTAATATGGCACACATCTTGAACGAACTGGAACCGGGTGAGACCATTGAACTTTCAGAAGCTTATGTTGGTCAAATTCAAAAATTACCGACACGTGTCATCATTCACCGACTAACGAACGAACAAACTAAAACCCGTTTAAACAACCAAGCTGTACGTGAGAAAAAGAAAGGCATTGTCATGAAGGATAAAAGTAAACAGCTGATGGGAATGAACGTTTATATTACGAACACACCACCAAAAGAAGTACCGACAAACGATGTGCATTCATTGTATTCGTTACGTTGGCAGATTGAAATTTTATTTAAAACATGGAAGTCCTTCTTCGAAATAGATGAATGTAAAACCATCAAAAAGGAACGGCTAGAGTGCCATTTATATGGGCAACTCATCGGGATTCTTCTCTGTTCTTCCACCATGTTTCAAATGCGGCAGATCCTGTTGAAAAAGAGAAAACAAGAGCTGAGTGAATACAAATCAATTTATATGATTAAGGACTATTTTCCGTTACTATTTCCAGCAATGGCAGGTGATCTGACTGAACTCGTAACGATTCTCCAACGACTGTATCACCTGTTGAAAAAGAATGGGCGTAAGTGTCATCGGTATCAGAAAAAAACCGTTTTTGACATTCTTGGTATTGTGTATGAGACAGCAGTAAAACAACAACAAGTTGCCTAACGAAAAAATGATAGTTTCATAGGCTTCTTTGTCATGCCGATTTTTCTGATACTCACCGATGTTAGGACAAGGATCATTACATTTTTAATCGTTTCTGTCGTTAGCTTGATGGGTATGTGGTGAGACCCCATAAAGGAATCTTTTATTTAACTTTAGATATAAAATTCCATATGTGTTTTATCCTCTTTATAATATTCTAAACGATCTTGCAGGCTTCCAGTATGAAACTCGAATTTATGTCCATCTGGATCTGTGAAATAGATTGACATTTTATCTCTTTGGTCTCTTTCACGTCCAGGTAAAATATTAACCTTATTTTTTATTAAGTCACTTTTTAGATTTAGGAACTCCTCATCTGTTACAGTAAATGCAATATGAGTATATGAATGTTGAATTTCATTTCTTGGAATATCCTCTTCTGTGTTCAAAGCAATCCATAAGCCATTTAAATCAAAATAGGCTAACTTTCTCCCTTTAACAAGTAGCTTTGCTTGAAGGACATTTTGATAAAAATCTATTGATTTATCTAGATTTGAAACTGAAAAACAAATGTGGTTGATACTTAACAATGCTTATTTCCTCCTCGAATTTTGGATATATTATACAATTTATAATATAAGCTATTTATAAGAGAAAATATAGATAAATCAGTTTGGTGATACTGATAAGGCACATTATGTAAACTAGCAATGAATATCATATACAATCCAAACAAGGAATTTGAGAAGGAAAAAAGAAATAGTTTATAAGAAATTTTAATCATTGAAGGGGATTACTTATGGTAATAGAAAAGGCTTTGAGTGAAATTCCATTATTAGAAACTGAACGTCTTTTATTACGCAAGATAAAATTAGATGATCTTGACGATATATTTGAATTCTCTTCTGATCCAGAAGTAGCTCATCATATGACTTGGGAAGCTAATGAATCTAAAGAAGAAACTTTGAATAACTTTGTAAATGTGGTCATTGAAGGATATAAAAAAGGACAATCAGCAGATTGGGCAATAGTTCATAAAGAAAGTGGAAAAGTTATTGGCACATGTGCATTTGTGGACTGGTCTAATCAACATAGTAAAGCAGAAATTGGTTATGTCTTAAATAAAAAATACTGGGGAAATGGATTTGCTACCGAAGCTCTTAAAGAATTAATTAAATTTGGTTTTGAATCTACAAGTCTGAACAGAATCGAAGGTGGATGTGATACTGATAATGTTGGTTCAGAGAATGTTATGTTAAAGGTAGGAATGAAGTTTGAAGGTACTTTAAGAAAGAACGAATTTATTAAAGGCGAATTCCGTGATACAAAAGTTTTTGCTGTTTTAAAAGAAGATTTTTTGCTTAATTAGAGTAAGAGGCTGGGACAAAACCCTCCTCTGAACCGAAAAAGCCGGTGAAATTTTACGACGAGTAAAATTTCACCGGCTTTGTTTATTTTTACATTAAAATAAGGACCACTTCTGATAAAATAAAGTTACCATACAAAATCTTATCGGAAAGAAGGGTCCTTATGTTTAAAGATTATAACATGAATCAAGTGGTTTTGCCTTTAGATTTAGAAATAAAATTACAAGAAAATGATATTGCCTTCGCCGTTCACCATCTCGTTGAACATATTCCAGATGAAGCCTTTGCCGGCTTCTTACAGAAAACGGGGTGTCCTGCTTACCATCCACGCATGATGATGAAAATCATTTTATGTGCCTACACACAGTCAGTTTTTTCAGGAAGAAAAATTGAAGCGCTTCTCAAAGATAGTATACGTATGATGTGGCTAGCTCAAGGTTACGAACCGAGCTATCGGACAATCAATCGATTTCGTGTTCACCCAGAAGTTCAAGTGCTTCTTCGTGAGTGCTTTGTCCAGTTTCGATGTCAGCTTATTCAAGAGAACGAGATTGATAATGAAGCAATCTTCATTGATGGAACGAAGATTGAAGCAAATGCCAATAAGTTCACATTTGTCTGGCGCAAATCAATCGAAAAGTATAGTGCGAGCCTCTTGGAGAAATCAACCCAGCTGTATGACGAACTAGTAGAAAGAGAAATTATTCCACAGATCGAACGAGAAAGTTCGGACGAACTTTCTGTTGAAGAATTATCTCTAATCACTAAAAAATTAGAAGAAAAGGTTGAAGAGTTGACAAAAGAAATTGAAGCAAGTGAAGATGCCGATGAACGAAAACAACTGCGATCAAGCAGAAAAGAACCGAAGAAAGCGTATAAGCAATTTCAAGACTTTGTGAAACGTAAGTTAAAGTATGAAAAAGACATGGAGATTTTTAACGAACGGAATAGTTATTCAAAAACAGATCATGATGCCACGTTTATGCGTATGAAGGATGACTACATGAAGAATGGCCAACTGAAGGCGGGGTATAATGTGCAAATTGCGACAGAAGGTCAATATACACTTGCTTACGATGTCTTTTCAAATCCAACGGACACACGAACACTTTGTCCGTTTCTTGACGCAATTGAACATCACTACTTCGAACTCCCAGACTATATTGTCGCAGATGCGGGATATGGAAGTGAAGAGAATTACCTCGATGTGCAGAACAGAAAGCGTACGCCTCTTATCACATATAGTATGTATCGAAAAGAGAAGAAAAAACGCGTTAAGAATGACCCATTTCAGACAGCGAATTGGGATTATCATGAAGAAGATGATTCCTTTACTTGTCCCAACGGGAATAAGTTGACGTTTCGTTACAAATCGCATCGCACAGACCGTTACGGATTTACAAGGTTATTCAATGTGTACGAATGTGAAGACTGTTCAGGTTGTCCTTTTCGTTCACAATGTACGAAGGCGAAGGAAGGAAAGAACCGAAGAATCCATTATAACGAAAAGTGGGAACAACAAAAGAAAAGCATTCAACAGCTGCTTTCAGAAGAAAAAACGGGTAAAATCTACGGAAAACGTAAGATTGACGTAGAACCAGTTTTTGGATATCTGAAGGCTAATTTGCGTTTCACTCGAATGTCCGTAAGAGGCAAAGAGAACGTGAAAAACGAATTAGGGTTTGCGTTCATGGCGGTGAATGTACGAAAGTACATCGCCTCCAGCGTAAAATGTGCATAGACCAATCAAACAGATCAACAAAAAAGGGTTCTCATCATCAAAATGCGATGATGAGAACCCTTTTTCATTATTTTTGGCTAGTTATGTCCCAGCCTCTTTTCGTTCCTAGAATCTGGATTATGTTAACTAACGTTGTATACGATATACAGCAAAAAACAGAAAAATTCCCCCAATGCGTTAAGAGAGTTTTTCTGTTTTTTTAGGAGTTAGCTAAATGATGATCCAATCCATCTAGAGTAGTTTGCTCAAACTGTTAAATATTATTCGTATAGACAAGTCATCTGAAAACAGGTCGATGAACAGAATGTAATCTGGATTCTTAGAATCATCCGTTTTTTTGAGAAAATGCTCTCCTCAGGGCACCTATTTAAATATAAAAAACATTGGCTAAGGGGACTGACCCCTGTTTTTGAGACAGGAATCAAAACACCTTTTAAACAACTCGTTTTCTGTATTGTACAGGAGACTGGTTGTTTAATTTTGTTTGAATACGGGCATGGTTATAATACGTAATATAGCTTTTGACGGTTTGCTCTATGATGGTAGTCGTAGTGTATGTCAACTCGTCAAGGTAGAACGTTTCAGACTTTAGTGAGGAATGAAACGATTCAATTGAGGCATTATCTGCAGGCGTCCCTTTTCGGGACATACTCATGATAATGCCTTTCTCTTTAATTGTTTGTTGATAAGCATACGATGTGTACACAGAGCCTTGATCACTATGCAACGTGCACCCTTCCGGTAGAGAAGGGAGTTGGTTAAGCGTGTCTAAAACAAACGCGACATTTTGACAATCACCAATGGAATACGCAATAATTTCTCCGTTAAATAAATCTTGAATACTTGAAAGATACAATGGTTTCGGCCCAAAAGGCAAGTACGTAATATCGGTCACAAGCTTTTGAAGAGGGCGTTCAGCTCGAAAGTCACGATTTAATACATTCTCTGCAACCTGATAAGGTTGCCCTGTTCGCTGCCGTTTCTTCCGTTTAACGCGACATTGCCAACCGTATTTCTGCATGGTACGCTGCACAAACTTGTGGTTAATCTTCATGGTTCGCTTGAGTACAGCTGTGATCTTCCGATAGCCATATCGAAACTTGTGTGCACGACATTGTTCACCCACTTGCTGTTCCATCCATTTCTTTCGTGTATCCTGTTGACTATGCTGCTTCCAACGGTAGTAAGTGGACCGAGGAATACCAAGATGGAAACAGATTTGATAAATAGGGATTTGTTCTTTTAACTCTTCCACTAGGTTCACTGCGATTTCTGGTACCACTTCCTTTCCAATTCCTTGTACTTTTTTAAAATCTCGATTTGTTGCTTTAATTGTCGGTTCTCAGTCTTTAACTTAGCTGTCTCGTTTTCAAAATCAGGACCTTTTCCATAGGCATATTGCTTGCCTACTGGCTGTTCCAACCGGTGTACATCCCCATTTTGATACCACTTCATCCATGTTTTTAATTGGGTAGGATTCCGAATGTTTAGTTGTGATAAGACTTCTTTTACAGGTACACCGGCTAACCTCATTTCAATCGCTTTTAACTTTATTTCGACTGGATAACTGACTCTTGTTCCCATAGAAAAAACACCTCCAAGTGATTGTTAGGTACTACATACCCAGTTTTCAACTTAAAGGTGTTTTTTATTTGTCTCACTTTACGGGGTCAGTCCCCTCAATAACGCCAAGAAATTAGGCTTTTTTCATAGTTCGTTAAAGCTCCCTTCATCGAATATATTCTCTTTCCTAAAATCTTAATATCTACTTTCTATATGTAGTCTAATAAGCTCGAATGCGTAAGTGCTAGATTATATAGGATATTTTATATTAGTTCTCAAATAGACCTCAGTTGCTATACATAAACTTTCATTGTCTTTTCTAAGGATTTCCAAACATCATTCTCATCATAACATTTCAACTTTAGGCTGGGAACATATCAATTTACTAGGAGAATACAAAGAAGTGGTCTCGTTAGATTCTCTAGGACCACTGAAATTTACTTAGCGTTCTTAAAATTGGGAGAATCCTCTTGAAGACGGGTTTAACGTTGTAAATCCATGTTTTTCTAACGGTATCCCATTATAAGATTGTATTTTAAACTACTTCCATTCATCAGCCAAGAGACCATAAATAACATGGTCTACATAATGGTCATATAACCACTCTGCCTGTCTTATATTTCCTTCTTTCTTAAAACCAAACCTTTCTGGAAGCGCTCTACTCTTCTTATTTTCAACTGCCACCCTAACTTCAATTCTATTAAGTTGAAGGTCATTAAATCCGTAATTAATTAATACTTTGAATGCTCTTGACATTATACCGTTACCTTGAAATTCTTCACCCAACCAATAACCCACAACACCAATTTTATTGGCCTTATAGATTTCATTGAAACCGATTGTACCTGCGATTTTACCCCTATATATAATTGCGAACGATTGCGGATATCCCTCGTTCTCCATAAGTTCTTTATATCTTGATTGAATATTTTGTGCAGTATCTTCTACACTCTTTGTATAATCGAGCCAACCAAGCCACTTTTTTAAGTAAGATTTAGAATTTATTGTCAAACCATAGAACTCATTTGCATCATCTTTATTAAACATTCTCAAATAAACTTCATCATCCACCTTATGTATTAACATAATCCCCTAACCTCTTTCTTCTTTTTATGTTTATAAAGTAATAACTCAACTTTCGCATCGATAAATGTGCTATAAATTCATCTAGCTGTAGTTGCCGATGTCATTCAAGTACTATCATTGACACATAAAAATGCATGAAAAAACACCTATCCGTTTGGTATAGTTGATTTGTCGAGAATCAAACATTCCATACAGAAGAGGTGTCCTCTATATGATAGCGAATCATGACCAATCTAAGCAACTACCAAATGAAATAAAATCTACTTTTAAAGAACTAAAAGTATTGAAACATCTTAGAAAAGCTGGGATTACCAAGTCTTTTGGCTTTACCTGTGCTTATTTATTTCAGCTCATTTTCTGTTTGATCTTTGAAAACAAAAACTGGTTTCGAACACTTGAAAGTAAGAAATCTACCGATATTCCAGCTAAAGATGCGGTCTATCGTTTTTTGAACCGTTCCACTTATTCATGGAGAAGGTTTCTGCTTTTATTAAGCGCACACTCGATTGAAAAAGTAAGTAAGCTTACAAATCATGAGCGTATCAAAGTGTTGATTGTTGATGATTCATCTTATGATAAAAATCGAAGTAAATCGGTTGAACTTCTTGCGCGTTGTTTTGACCACGCTTCTCAAAAAATGCGCTTCTACAAAGGCTTTCGTATGCTTACATTGGGATGGTCTGACGGTACAACGTTTATGCCTGTAGACTTTTCTTTATTGAGCTCTAAAAACAGTGTCATCAATGGAGTGTCACAGAACATTGACAAGCGCAGTTCTGGATATAAGCGCCGTTTAGAAGCTTTACAAACGGCACCTGAACAAATTCCAACGATGATTCAACGGGCAATGAACTCAGGTATCGAAGCCACTTATGTGCTGATGGATACGTGGTTTACACATCAACCCCTTATTAAGGAGATCACAGATCAAGGTCTTGATGTCATTGGCATGGTGAAAAATTTAAAGCAACGTTACCTGATGAAAGGTAAAAAGGTTAGTTTGAAGGAACTCTATTCATTAGCTTCACCCGTTCAAGGAAAGAAAGGAATTCTACGGTCTATTCAAACGACACAAGCCAATGGAGTACCAGTTAAAATTGTATTTGTCCGTAACCGTAATAAAAAAAGTGAATGGTTAGCGATTTTAAGTACCGATTGCAGCTTAAGTGAACAAGAAATCATTCGTATCTACGGAATTCGTTGGGACATTGAAGTCTTTTTCAAAACAACAAAATCCTTATTAAAGCTACAAAAGGAGTTTCAAGGTCGTTCGTATGACTCTTTAATTTGTCATACAACAATCGTCTTTACTAGATACATTGTCCTCTCTTGGCAGAACCGTTGTAGCACAGACCAACGGACATTAGGTGGTCTATTTTATGATCTTTGCGATGAAATTAGTGATCTCGATTGGGCTGTCGCACTAGGACAGCTACTAGAGCTTCTTCAAGATGTCCTAAAAGAAAGTAACAAAAGGATTCAAAAGTTAATTCAATGTCAACTACAACACTGGATTGCAGGCTTACCTAATTACATCAAGGTCTACCTTCCTATTTCAGTGTGCGAAAGTTGAGTAATAATATAACAAGATTATTAAAAATTAAATAAATTGCCATTAAAACTATTTCGTTAATTTACTCCAGTTAGTGCAATTAGAAATTCTATTAATATCGTAGAACAGAATCAGCAGTTTATTAAAAATGAATTCACTCTATGTTAAGATTAAGATCTTTTAGCACAGCTACATTCTATTATTTATAAAATATACGTGATTTATATGATAAAAAGGGACTACCAAAACCAGGGTCCTCCCCAACCAAATCCTGGTCTACCGAAACCAAACCAAGGTCCTCCAAAGCCAAATCCGGGGCGACCAAAACCGAAACCAGGTCTACCGAAGCCAAATCCAGGACCACCAAAACCGGGTCTTCCAATAAACCGCATATCTCCATGGGGTAACTGATTTTCTTGAAAATATAAATTAGGTAACAAGTGCATTTCTGAATTCATGACAAAAACCTCCATTTTTTCTTATCAAAGCAAGAATATGCATTTACCTAGTTTCCGTCTTGGGTGAATGTCCATATTTCGGAAAAAACAGGTAGGAAGTAATGGTAGAGAAAAGACTATTTAAAAAAAAAAATGACGAAAAGACATTATACGAGATATAGAGAAATATCTTATTTCTGGAGGTGAAATTATGGCGGTTGTTAAAGCTACAACTTCAGACATAGCTCTTTTAGCGAGACTCCTTAGAGCAGAGGGTGAAAGTGAGGGCGAAAAGGGAATGCTTCTTATAGGAAATGTAGGGATTAATCGAATCAGGGCGAATTGCTCTGATTTTAAAGGACTGAGAACTATTCCACAAATGATTTATCAACCCCATGCATTTGAAGCTATTCAAAAAGGCTATTTCTATCAAAGAGCACGAGAAAGTGAAAAACGTTTGGCACGTCGATCTGTCAGAGGAGAACGTAGTTGGCCTGCAAAATTTAGTTTATGGTATTTCAGACCTCCTCAACAGTGCCCCCCAACATGGTACAATCAACCTCTTGTCGCTCGATATAAGCTTCATTGCTTTTATGAACCAAAAGCTGAAACATGCGAAAATATTTATAATACTTATTAGGAATTCTCTATAATTTTATAAGATGATGTATTAATCCATATCATTAAAAGCAAAAAAACTAACTTCTTTCTGACACAAAGTTAGTTTTTTTGCTTTTTAGTTTGTATATTTTCAAAGGATTTCCTCAACGTTCAAGTCCACTGTGAAGTATATTTGATGTTAAAAAGGCACCAACAGGAGGCAAATCACTGTTGTTAACGGAAGAACCTGTGAGAGTTGTATCTGTCGTAGCAATCCAAGTTCCATTCCTACCTGCTAGTAAAGAAGGTGGCTTCATAATAACCCGCCCATTTAAAACAAGATGTCGAATTTTAATAGTGGAATCATCAAACATAGTTAAGTTACCAGAATATGTGGCATAGGGTGAATCAAAGCCGATTTGTTTGGCACTCTCATTCCAATATCCATTAATGGGAATGAGAGTGCCACGAAAATTAACTGTACCTATTACTCTATTACCTGTAATAGAGTTAATGATGAGTACCCCCCAAACCATAGGTCTACCTGCAATCTCGGCATGGATACCCCATCTTGATGGGAATGGCATACTAACCCTGATCTTCTCTGTAGGTTGCAAAGCTGATTCCTCCCCTTTTCTTGTGCCATAAATTATGAATACTTAGAAACATGTAAATGAAACAATTTGTCTTGTATCTATACCAAAAATAGTCCAGAATCGCCCGTTCCATCTGAAACCAGCAACTGATCTCGGTCCCACAAAAATAGGGAAATACCAAAAACTTGACCCATTTCTAAGCCATATATATGTGTTACGGAATAAACACAACGAAATGGCTCCTGGATCGACTGCAAATGGTGTTGCTGTTTGCTGCTGTGGGATAAATGCTGGTGGTGGGGAAGTTGGAGCTTGCTGTCCACCGAAGGAAGGAAGGCCACCAGGTGACCCAGGGAAACTACTCGGGGGACTAGGTAATGGGAACTGTGGGCCTAAAAATCTTGGTTCAGGATAATAATCTATATAATTAAAATTCATATTTTTTCACCTCAATATATTGTTAATACTTAATACAATATGAGAAATAGGCCCAAAATGTTCGAATACTTATAAATACGGTAAAAAACCTTCTTAATCAGACGAAAATCTCTATGTTAAGTAAAGGTGGATACCATATAAAGCTTAAAAACAGAAAAAACTATCCAGTGTGTGATAGGATAGTTTTTTCTTGAGTTCAATAGAAGATTAAAAGGATGCTATGGTCAATTTATAATATGCAAAACAGCAATAAAGGTGCGGACAAGCGCCGGTTTCATACAAAAACTTTAATATTTTTATGTCTACTACCTAGAAAATCCATTAAGTAAATGAAAAGAACTTATTTATCCTTATAAGAGATAAAACAACTTTAAGTTGTTTCTAATTGCCTTAAGGCAATTTTTTATATTTAACGGCTAAGATCTGGACCTTTATTCTTTGCTCTATTTATATTTATACTTCTCATGCTTCCTAATTGATGTCTTTGTTGAGCTTGCTCTTGGCTACGGGTAGTTTGTTGTATAGCATTAAAAACGGTATTTAGAGCATTTATGTTGCTCTCATGTGTTTTTATTTCTTTTTCTAACCATGGGACAACTGTTTTCTCCATTGTGTTCATACGACTTTGTTGTTGTTGTAAATCTTGTTGTCCTTTGTAACCCAGTTCTTTTAGGTTTTTACGTCCATATTTAGCTTCACTTTGCAATTCTTCATAATCTTGACGAGCTTTTTTTGAGACAAGTCGTTTGGCTTTTTCTCCTTGGTTTCTGTCTAACTCATCAAGCTTGTTCTCCACGCTGCTGAGCTTTTCTACTTCCTTACTCATCGTTGAGACATGTTCTTTCTCTATATGAACCATTTTTTGATGTTTTTTGAACTCGTCTAGCTTCTTTTGGTTAGCATTTAGATTTTGTTTGATGTTAGATAGTCTAAACTGATTTTGTTGAGCAGTATCATGATACTGCTCCAGTCTTAATGCATTGCTGTAGGTGAGATACTTTCCAGCTGTTTTGAGATCCGGGTAATGAGAGCTTATCTCACGGATTTTGGCTTGCTTAATGGCTTCTTCAGCTTGTAATAGTACCCTAGTTTCGACTTGAATTTGTTTTTTCTCATACGTAATCTGATTGAGTCGGTTTTCTTTCTTTTGAGAGAATTCTTGATAACGCTCATAGAACTCTTCTTTGGTTGAAAAACGAAGCGTTTCTTTATGTTTTTGAATGCTGCTTTCATAGCTTTCTTTGTTACTTTCTAAATCAGAAATTTTATCAAGATGACGTCGTTTCATCATGTTATTTTCTTTGAGTTTAAACGGATTAAGGGACTTCTTAAGTTCCTCTACCTTTTCTTCGTTCTGTTGGATTTCACGCTCTAAATCCCTCACAAGATCATAATAATTGCTGACATTTAGGAATTGCTGTTGTTGTGCATGAAGGTGTCGTTCAATAGGATCATGACGGTCACTCATTTTGCGTAACTCTTCGTGGCGTGCTGTAATATCTTCAAAGGTAATAACCTTTTGACCTACTAGAGATGCAGCTTTTTGAATATAGGTTTTCTCTATATCCGTAGAGAAGCTGAATTGCTTCTCTTTTTCCTTCATTTTCTTTAAGTGGTCTTCTTTTTGACGACGATAAGCTTGTAAAAAAGGTTTTGGCTGGCTGTTTTTATTTATATCTATTTATACTTTATATACAAGCGTCGAGAGCTTTTTATTGAAGTAGAATTGACAATGGATGTAGATGAAGAAGTGCAACCCATGTTTGCCCTACATCCTTAGCAAACCTTCTTGTGTGTCTCTCTTATTTATCATTCTCTCTTTCTTTTTAGAGAATAAAGACACTGCCATTAAAAGTGAAACTATACGTATGTAATTTTCGTTTAATAGCTAATTCGAGAGTTATTACTTATAAAAACCAGTTTGTTTTGGATTTTACGATTCCCATAGTGTTGGCAGCTTTTGAGAGAAGTCTTTTTATCCGTAATCAGTTTGACCTTAAGTTTTGTATTTAATTTAGCTTGTTGATTCACCTTGCTCGCACTCATTAATAAATAAGTACGTAATATATGAACGTAGGTCAAATTGATCTTCACTAACAAACGTAGAAAAAATGTTTTTGTTTTCGCTCATTGAATTTCCCTCCGATATAAAAGTTTCTATTTCTACTATTCCCCAACTAGTAATCTCTTATACATATAATTTCATATAAATAGTTTTTCATTATGGATTGAAGTAGAAAGTTCCTCTTGTGGAATCTGTTTAAAATTTCCAACAACCCTTTACTAGCCCTATAGTGTGCAGGTATGTTTTACTATGGAAGAATGCAATATATATACTTATTTTATGCAAAAATAAGTATATCAAAATAAATTATAAAATAAGTTTTTTTTGTTGCACTGCCTTTTTAAAAAACACATCATCTAATACCGCCATATGAAAATCATACTATTTATTTACCTTTTACAAGGGATATCCCATATCAATAGTGGTATAAAAGAATGGATTATCTAAAAGAATTTCTTTTTATTTTGTAAATCAATTATTTTTAAGTTAATTAATGGTAATACTAATTTATTGATCAAAAAACTAAATATTCCTCAAATTATATGAAATTTCATGATACAATACGTATTAAAATACAAAGATATGTGTACAAACTGGCTAATCGCTAGCAAAAATAATGAGAAATCAGAAGAAGAAATGATAAAGTTAATATCTATCATAAGTGTCTCCTATACCTATGTAACTATTAAAAGTGAAAAGGAGTGATTTTTGTGGATTTCGAAAACCAAAAAAAATTGCTGTTAGATTTACTGATCACAACATGGGAACTCAATGGATCTCAAGTAGCTTTATTTGCCAAAGAGCTGTCGGAACAATTCAATATCACAATAGACCCTTTTAAAGGAACTATAAAAGCAAATGAAGATGGACAAGATGTAACGCTAAGATTTCTATTAAACAATCAAAACATCAACGTTACTTCTATAAATTATGATGATAAGCAATTTTTTATAAGAAACAACATTGAGTATAGATTAAGAAGAATCAGTTTAAGAATGTCAACAACGATTCAAATTTCCCCAATTTCAACGAAATGAAATTCCCCATTATGAACGGCTAAATCGTTGTTTGGGCAGGATAAATTCCTGCTTTTTTCTTTTCTCGCAAACGGTAGGAGTCACCCTTGATGTTAAATGTAATCGCATGATGTAAGAGGCGATCCAAGATAGCCGTTGCCAATACATCGTCACCAAAAACTTTTCCCCATTCAAGGTACGATTTATTAGATGTTAAAATCATTGCTCCTTGTTCGTATCGCTTTGAAACAACCTGGAAGAAAACATTGGCGGTTAGTTCATCAAAAGGAAAATAACCTACTTCATCTACAATTAACACGTCTGGACGACTCCAACGATTTACGAGTCGCTGGAGTGTCCCTTTATCATTGGCCTTGCGGCACTGAGCCACTAAGTCGTCGGCCGACAAAAATAGGGCTGTATATCCTTGGGTAATCGCTTCAATCGCAAAGGAGACGGCTAAATGAGTTTTTCCTACACCCGGAGGACCCAGTAATATGCGATTTTCCCCATTGGCAATAAAGCGACATGTTAAGGTTTCCTTGACCCTTTTCTCGCTCAGACTTGGTTGAAATGTAAAGTCAAAATCATGAATCGTTTTGGTGTAAGGCAGCTTTGCCCGTTTCATTCGCTTTTCTAGTTGATCAGAATCTTGTTGCTCCGTTTCATGCAAAACGATAGTGTGAAGAAACTCAGAATATGATACATTATCCTTAGAAGCGTCTTCTAGTAAACTATCAAGTTGGTTGGCTGTATGATGCCAGCCGAGCTTCTTTAAACGCTCCAATAAGAGTTCGTTCATCATACAGACTCACCTTCTTCCAGTGCTGCGTAAGCAGCGAGAGGGCGTTTTTCCACATTTGGAGATGGGGTATGAGAGTGAAGACCGTCGGTCGCCAAATCTTCAACGTTCTTCGCTTTCTGCCCTTTTTCTTTTGTATGTAGCCCATCATAGTGTTCCATTCGGATATGAGTAGTTGCTTTTCCTGTAAGAACCGGATGCTTTGCGATACATTCACGTTCATCGTAAATCTCTAAATGATGATCGAGTGTTTCTTTAATCTTAACCATTTGTCCAGCGTAACGGTAAGGAACTGAATACCTTTTTCCGCGGTACGACACCACACAGTCCCGACTGACTTCTCTGGTTTCCCAATGTGAAGTGGGAAACAGAGGCTTCACTCCCCATATCTGCAGGAACTTCTGTTCCTGCTCAAATCGTTGAAATGGTGACTCATTAGTAGTCTGATTGGTTTTCTTGTTAGCTATCTGATCCAACCATGTACGTACGGCTTCATTTAATGCATGTAAAGTTGGTTCGTGTTTTCGCTGAAAGAAGTTATCTTTCAAATACTTAATGGTTCTTTCTACTTTCCCCTTTGTTTGCGGACGTTTAGGACGACAGGCTTTTGGCACAATCCCATAGTAGGCTAAGAAATCCTCAAACTTGCGATTGAAACGAATCTCTACAGGACTATGCTTGATTACAACGGTTTTCATATTATCATAGAGAATTTGTTCTGGTACCCCATTAAAGTAAGAAAAAGCATTCATATGACACTTCATGAGGGTTTCGAGATTCATGTTGGTTGTAAACTCTACGTACTTCATTCGGGAATAACCTAATATCATCACAAATGCATAAATGTCTTGCAGATTGCCATTCACTAAGTATTTTCCCACGTACGCCCAATCCACTTGGGCTTGTTTCCCTGGTGGTGTTTCAAACCGTAAGGTTGCCTGTTTCTTTGGCTGTTGACGAAGAGGACGAACAAAGTCTCTTAAAATTGTCATCTTCCCCTCGTAACCCATCGTTTGAATTTCCTCTAACAGTACGACACAGTTGGTTGTTCCTTCTTTGACTCGTTGAAGGATGTAGGACTTATAGGGTTCGAGCTTACTCTCTTTCTGCTGCTCGCTTGCCTTACGTTCCGGCAACTGATTGCTTTTTAGATATTTGCTGATCGTTTTACGATCGAAGCCTGTTGCTTCTGCAATGGCTGTTTTCGTCCACCCTTTCTGAAATAACTCTCTAATCATAAAAAACTCCCCAATCTTCAGCACCGTTTCTTCACTCCATCTTTGATGTTTGTTTCGAAACGATTATCTGTTATTTTTGGGGAATTTAAAACCGTTGTTATTGGGTATTTTACAATCGTTGATTACAAGAACGATATGTGAAGTTCAGTATAAAGGAGAAGTTTACATTCCGAGCTGGAAAGAATCAGTTCTGCTTAGGTGACTAATGATTCGTCCCGTGTTAAAAAGAACGGCCTGCTTGTTACTGAATTTGAGATTTATGAGAATAACAACCCCTACCATCAATTTTAAAAAGAACTTCAAATAAAAAAACATAGGAAGATCTTGATCTTCCTATGTTTTCATTCATTTTATTCATCTATTTTGCTTCTTTTTCAAATACTCCGCACGAAGTTTTTCAAGTTGCTGCTTTTTATCAACTTTAGTATTTTTTTGTTTTTCATGATACTTTGTCATAGCCATCTGGCCTTTGGTATCCAATAGATATTTGCTCACTTTGTTCACCTACATTTCTTGTCCTTTAAAAATTACTTCACCAAATATACTATACCTTATTTTACTGAAGTAAACCTTATTATTTATTAATTAGTTTATTGCTAACTTTGCATATATCAGTAAAAACATTAAAAATGTAGTAAAATATTTCATTGCTAATTGGTATTTATTTCGTTGGGATAATCAAAACAAAATGCCCAAATCCTTTATACAAAAGGATTTGAGCATTATTTAAATATGACCTGTGAGGGATTTGAACCCCCGACCCCTTCCCTGTCAATCTTAATCATTAAAAACAAACAAGTTTAATTCAGTTAAATAAGATCAAGAAAGCTTGATTTATCAAGGTTTTAGGCAAGTTCACAAACCAACTCAGTTAAATGAAATCAGCTCAAAAATATAATTATGTGAGCAAATGTGTGAGCATTTTGAGAAGCAAGTGGTCTGTTCTTCAAGAATATAATGCATACGCACCGCTCTGTCTAGAAGCCACAAATTTCACTTGTATTTAAGACAGTTATAAATGAACCAGGTATATTGATTACTCTTCGATAAATTAGAGTAGCTGCGTTTATGTATGTAATGAATATTTAATAAAAATTCGATATAGGAGAGTATAACGATGGAAAAACAGTACCAACTAATGTTCGTTTTTCGAACAAAGCAGCTTTCGCTTCTACACTGTGTAGGAATGGATTATGTAAATGGATCAATGTTTTGTGTACTTCTTAACAGTCCAAATGATAATGTACAAGTTGATTATATGACCAGTGACTACCCTAAAGCGTTAATTAGGCACTTAAATGAAGAAAAAGAACTTATTAATCGTGGATTTTATGATATTAGAACTTGGAATATGGGTTTGTTGTGACCGTCAAGTAGAATGAAACAATTTTTGCTCGTTATTTTGAAACACTTTGTTCCCCAAATATGGTAGAACGATGCTTCATACGATAACTATCTTCATTTAAATGAATGATTTCTACTCGGTGAAGAATCCTATCTAGAATTGCTGTTGTTATAGCTTGATCACCCAATAATTCTCCCCATTCTTTTGGTGCCTTATTAGAGGTCAAGATAATGGAAGACTGATTATACAAGTCATTAATTAAATGAAAGAACATATTAGCTTCTTGTTGATCCATTGCCATAAACATTAAGTCATCTATTATGACTAAATCAGCCTCTCTAATTCTTTTCATTCTTGCTTTTGACTTTCGTGTGATTTCTTCTGTTTTCAGGTTATGAATTAAATCTCCCATTGATGTGAATATCGCTTTATACCCTTGGTTAATAGCCTCTATTCCTAGGCCTACGGCCAGGTGAGTTTTACCTACACCTGGTGGCCCTAATAAAATCAAATTGTACAGCTGTTCTATCCAAGTTAAATCTTTTAATCTATTTAGTTGTTTGTTGCTTAAAGACTTTTGTTCTTTTAAATTAAACTCCTCAAGTGTTTTGCTGAAAGGAAAAGTTGCCCACTTTAATCGGTTGTTTAGTTGCTTTTCTTCTCTTCGAGTTTGCTCATAAGAAGTGACATCTAACAGGAATTGAGTAAATGAAAGGTCTTTTTGCTCAGCTTCTCTGATCAAATGGGGGAGATGCTTGGCAGTTTCAACGAGTCTTAACCCTTTCATTATGTCTTGTAATTGTTGGATTTGGCTCATCGCTATTCAACCTCCATTAAAACCGTGTAAGTATCTACTTTTCTTTTGTATGCTTCTGTTTCTAAAACCCATTCTGATAGCCTGTTCAAAGTCTTAACTTCTTTCTTTTTATCAATAACTGTTTCATGTACCTGGCGCTGACGTTTCACATATGCAATGATATCGCCAAAATCAGTTGCACTGTATAATTTCCTTTTTAAACACTCTGCTAACGCTTTAGTCAGTACTTCGTTATCGATACCTTTTGTTTCGCGCAAGATGATTTGCAACTGGTCTTTAATGTAACGAGGATTTTTTTCCCTAACCTTCTCTAAATATTTAAAGGCTAGTTCTTTATCTTCAAATCTCTCAGCCACTGTATGAATGAATGCTCCAACACCTTTTGTACGATCCCTACTATGTTTTTTATCTTTTATTAACATCCCTTTCCCTTCGGGAATTGAATGTTTTGCAATAATTTCGCCAGTATCAGGTATATAAATAACTAATTCTTTAGTCTCCGTTTCCTTGATACATACTTTTTCATATTTGTTATAAGTTCCAAGTGGAAGAGAGTACCGATTAGATTGGTAACGAATAGTATTGTCCTTATGAACACATCTTGCTATACTTATCTCATAGTTATTTTGAATATCTATATTTTGGGAGACTGGTTTTAAGTGTTGCTTTTCCAGGAGGAACACTTCGAATGGTCTCTTTTTTGTTGTATTGTGTATTTTATAGTTACCCGTTCTGTTCAGCCATTCCCATCCTTGCTCATTCCAAGAGTCGATGTTATGAAACACTCTATGTTTGGCATAGTTTTGTTTGATAAATCCAACTACATTTTCTATTCTTCCCTTACTCTCAGGGTCAGCTTTTCTACAAACCCGAAGGTTTATTCCTCTGGATTCTCTATACTGCTGAAATTCTTTAGTTAAAATTAGATCTCCACCATTTTCGCTAACAACAATTAAACTATCTTGGTCATAAACGATCTCATTGGTCATTCCTCCATACCATTTAAACGCGTTCTCATGGGCTTGTATAACATCCCGTGTTGTAAATGGTCTATCCAACCACTCTTTATACTTTTGTCTAGAATGTGATAAGACAAAAGCTATAAAGTTGAGTTTGGCTTCCTTATTATCAACAGTTTTTTGTCTCGTATGACCAAAATCTACTTGCATTTGTTCTCCCATTGGGGGATCAGGAATTGCCTCATACATTCGAGGAGATGTTTCCTTATTTATTTTGTATTCTTCTCTTAATGCTTTTACATATGTTCTTACTGTACTTTCTCCAACAGTTAGATCTTTATATTTCTCTAAAAGCCAATCATAAACTTGTGCTGCTGACATATCCGGATGCATTCTCAACCAAGATAAAATCAGTTCTTTATATGGATCTAATTTTTTCTTTTTATACTGAAGAGAATCAACCCATTCCGCCATCTCCGAAGGAGATCTCTTTAAGTGCCTGTAAACAGTTGTTCGAGAAACCCCTAACTTTTCAGCTATCTTTGTCTGACTAAATCCTTGCTTTAATAATTGCTTTATCTCCATGTACATTTCCCACTTATCCACCTTCGCTAACCTCCACTGCAAGTATGAACTATGATCATTTTACAGTGATAGGTTGATATTTTTTGCTGGTATATTTGGGTAAATAAGCGTTTCATCTTATCAAGCAAAAACTGTACACTTTATTCTAGCAGTCACATTTGTATGGCTAAACTTATTAAAAACAAGGATACAATATTGTATCCTTGTTTTTTTAACGTTATAAATATATAATTTATCACTAGTGTCGCATTAAAATAATTCAGCGCTTTATAAAAATCTAAATTTTCAGTAATTTTATCTTTGCATAAAAAAAGCCTTTATAATGGTTGGGCGGTAATAAACCATCCAAATCCAAAATAAAGGACAATAAGCATGGATAAGTTTACACGAAAAACATCATTTGAACAATGGTTTTCACCGATTTTCTCCACAAAACTCGAGGAATTGGTTGAAAGCTATCAATTAAATTACTATACAAAGAAGCTACACATTGCGTCATTCTTGAAATTGTTCGTATTCGCTCAGCTCAATGAAACCGAGAGTCTGCGTGCAGTCAGTGAGACATTATTTTCTGACGACCTTCAAAAAGCGACGCATTTAGAAGCGATTAGCTTTTCGCAGCTCGGACGCCGATTAAATCAAGTGCCGACTGAAGTGTTCCAACAGGTATTTTTGGATTTAGTTGCCCAAATTCACGAGAAATCACATTATGAGCAGCGCCGAGAAACGACAACACCACTGAAAATTATCGACTCGAGTACGTTGCCATTGAACTTGAAAAACCATAAGTGGGCTGAATTCCGTAAAACAAAGTCGGGCATCAAGCTTCATTTACGTCTTGTTTACGCAGAAAAAGGCTGTTCCTATCCAGATAAAGCGGTGCTGACAAACGCGAAAGAACATGATCGTGGTCAGCTGGAAGTACTCGTTGACGACAAAGAATGCATGTACGTCTTTGACCGGGGTTACTTGGATTATGAACGATTTGACCGCATGACAGACGATGGGTATTTCTTTGTGTCACGCTTACGAAAAAACGCTGTCATTCGTGTAATCGAGCCATTTAAACTGCCTGAAGACTCGCTTGTGTTTTCAGATGAAATGGTTTTGATTGGTACACCACAAAACCGTGCAGAAAACGCTTTTCGCCTCATCAAAGTGCTCGATTCAAAAGGAAACGAACTGCATCTGAACACGAATAGTTCGAGAACGTACTTACAAATTAGTCGTTTACTGAAGGCAGCTCCATGGAAATCCGCTCACTTATGGCTACGAAAAATCGCAGGAAAAGCGGTCCCATAAAGGGTTTCCCGCCTCTGTCACACTCGTCAACAGTTATAGTAAAAAAATGGATGTTTACTACCTCTGTTCAAGAGTATTCGTTTTTCTTTATAAAAGGAAAAATAAGAAAACAGAAAATTCAGTTAAAATTTATGCGACGCTAGTGATTTTTTTTATCTAATCTGATATACATAAAAGCAAATAATAAAAGTAATGCAATACTAATAGGGAAAACAATATAGGAATCTGTTGTTTCACTTACACTAGATTTTAATGTGTAGTTATAAATGATATATGCAATTCCAATAATAGCTATTAATATTTGATATGTTCTTTTTTTACTAAACATATAAAACAAACCCCTTTTCTGATAAGCTACTCCAAGGGTATGTTAAAGATTTATTTAGAAGCAATTCTTAATAAATGTATCTATTCCTAGGAGTGCGTATAATGCGTCAAAAGCATCTGGTGTAGCTCTAGCTGTCTTTTTTAACGCTAGTTTCATAGCTGTTGTTTTAGAATACTTAGCAACTCTGCTACCAGGTTTTTTAATTCTTGAATAGTAATCGTAAGACTTAACAAGCTTGTTAGCGAATTTAGCTGTACCACCTGCAACTTTGATCGCTTTTTTAATTTTTAATATTTTAGCAATTGGAACAGCATTCTGTGCTATAGCATAACCTATTCCTTTAGCACAACCCCAAGCTGAGAAACTAGTAAAAACCGGTTCTTCGTTAGTAAGCTTTTGTTTTTCTGATTCTAATGCAGCCACCAACTCTGAATCTTGTGTGTTTTCAATCATCCAATCTAATCTTTCGACAGTTTTATCTTCTGTTACTAGTTCATCGGGAACACTTTCAATTAAAGAAAAACCTTCTTCCATCGTAGCAAGCTCATCTTCTGTATAAACCTCGCTTTTGTCCATCTCGTCTTCATCTAGAAATTCAAGCTCGCCATTTGAAGCTTCTTCATCTATTAGTGCAAGTTCTTGATCCAACTCTTCATCTGTTAGGTTCTGACTTTCACTATCTACGTTCTCCGCTGCTTGTGTACCAATAGTTTTAAAGTTAAAAACAGATGTAAAAACTAATGATAAACTAGCAACCACTAAAACTCTCTTAAAAATAGAAAATACTTTGTTATCCAACCTTGTTACCTCCTAAATTTTACAACTTTTACCCTCCGTTTACAACACTAACATTCCTTTTATGTAAAATAAACCCATTAAAATAGATTTTTTTCCCAAATGGCACTCCGTTTGACATTAGTAGTGTTCTAGATTAAACGTAAGCCCGAAATATAAAAAATAGCGCACCTTCACGGTACGTACGACGAACGGCCAGCTAACTGAATTTTTTTCAGTTAGCTGGCTATTTTGCACATGTGGCTTGAATATTCTCTGACCATGGCATGTAATTATGTAAAATCTCAGGGTGTTGATGAAACGATATATTAGGTAATTCCGTCATCAGCTTTACCAAGTACTGATAAAAATCAATTCCGTTTGCTTTGGCCGTTTCAGCCAAACTCAAACAAATGGCATTCGCATTAGCGCCTGCTTCACTCACGGAGAAGAGCCAGTTTTTGCGACCAATAACATTTGGACGAATGGCATTTTCAGCGGGATTGTTATCAATGGCGACATACCCATTTTCAAGAAAAACCTTTAACTCTGATGAACGGCTTAATGTATATTCAGCTGCTTTCGCAATGGCATTTTTACCGAAGAAAGGCGAACGATCAATCCAATCCATAAATTCATCGACGATCGGTTTTGCTTCTTGTTGGCGAACTTGCAAGCGCTCTTCCGGTGAAAGATGTTTGATTTTCCGTTCAATATGAAACAACCGATCGCAGTACTGCACGCCTATTCGTCCATTTTTACTATCGGCTTTTAGCCAATAACGGCGTACGTGAGCCCAACAGTTGGCGAATTGAACATGAGGTAATTGACCGTAAGCTGAATACCCATCACAGATCACAGTGCCTTTGAATCCCTTAATTAAATCTTCTAATACAGCGCGCCCACGAGAAAGAGCGCTCTTAAATAGAACGATAATGGGACCTTCACTTTGTACACTGCGACATACCCAGTTATAAGCGTTTGATTGAGCTGGCTTTCCATCTGAACGCTTAATTATTTGTGCGTAGGTTTCATCTATACCAAAAATCCAAGAATGCCGAAAACTTAGTATTAGTATTCACAAAATGCCGAAATTTATACCTGCTTACAATCGGAAAGAACTATTAATAAATATAGACTCAAGCACTTATTGCGTCATCACAATGCTTTTTTATATCTCTTATAAAAGAAACCTTTTTAAATTTGTAAGCTCTCTTTATTTAATCCTAATGAAAATTGATTATTCTATATAAATTTTAAAAACCAATAAATTAGCTTTAAAAAACTTGCTTCAAGGACGTGTCAAAACTATGCATAAAACTATTGAAGATTATCCTTTTATTTTAACAGCTGTACATATTGCAGAGATCTTAACAATTTCTAAGCCAACTGCGTATGAATTAATGGAGCAAACTTCCTTTCCATTAATTCGAATTGGTAGAAACAAAAGAGTACGAAAAGATGAATTCTTTAATTGGCTTAAACAGCAACAACAAGTAAGCAGCTTATAAAAAGAAAAGCAAGTGGCCAAAATGATATTAGACCACTTGCTTTCCTTTGTCTGCACATAATTATAGACATACGGAGGTTAGCAACTAGATGAAAGGTAGTGTCAAAAAGAGAGGAAACACTTGGACATATACAGTAGATATAGGTAGAGATCCACTTACCGGTAGGCGGAAACAAAAAGTCAAAGGCGGCTTTACACGCCAAAAAGATGCACAAGCCGCTCTCCGTAAGATTCTCACTGAGCTGGATGAAAATCGATATGTTGAACCAAGTAAAGAAACCTTCTCTTCTTACTTAGAAAATTGGTTTACACATTACCAAAAACGCATAAAAGATACTACTGTTTCTAGTAGAAAATATTTAATGGATAAACACTTAATCAAAGAAAATCCATTTTCAAACAAAGAACTAGCCAAGATTACAACACAAGATATTGACGCTTTTTATAATTTGAAACTTGAACAAGGATACAGCACCAGTACGATTCGTAAGATTCATCAAATGCTTAATCAATCTTTTAACCAAGCAATTAAATGGGGGAAAATCCCCAATAATCCCGTAATTAATGCTGATCCGCCTTCAGTTAAAAAAGAAGAAATGAAGATTTGGTCATTTGATGAAATCCATCTCTTTCTTCAACGTTGTAAAAACGAGCGTCATTATCTTACCTTTCTGCTCGCTATTCACACCGGAATGAGACGAGGAGAAATCTTGGGACTAAAATGGAGCGATATTGATTTTGAGAATAAAGTGATTCAAGTTCAACGCTCACTCTCTCACATTCCTAGTAAAGGATATGTACTAACTACACCTAAAACGAAAAAGTCTATTCGTTCTGTTCCCATTACTACTATGATTGTGAATGAGTTACGTTTACATCAGAAAAAACAAGAAGAATGGAAAGAGCGACTAGGTGAATATTTTTCAGATCAAGGTCTAGTCATTTGTACAGAAACGGGAAGTTTTCAAGATCCGCGAAATGTATTACGAGTAATGAAACGAATTATTGAAGAAGCAAACGTGACACCCATTCGCTTTCACGACTTACGTCATACGCACGCTTCCATCTTACTTTCTGAAGGTGTAGATGCTGTGAGAGTATCTGCTCGCTTAGGACACGCTAATCCTAAAATTACATTAGAAACAATATGCTCACCTCATTCCAAATGCAGATAATGAAGTAGCGGATATCTTCCATAAAGCGTTTGAACAGTCTCGTGAGCAAAATGTGAGCAAACACTAAATCTAGCCTAAATGATCAAGAAACAACAAAACACAAAAAAGGCCAAAACCCTTATATACCAAGGGTTTCAGCCTTTTTAATAGAATGACCTGTGAGGGATTTGAACCCCCGACCCCTTCCCTGTCAAGGAAGTGCTCTCCCGCTGAGCTAACAAGTCGTAATATGATGTATGTATTGATATTATTATAGGGATGAATCTGATGAGTTGTCAATACTTTCTTTATCGGATATAGAACGCTTTCAGCTAAAGGAGGATGTTCCTTTGAATAGTAACTATTATTTTACTCGCTTTTTGGCCAAGCGTCCCGCTGAGCCAACGCTTGAGAACCTGGCTTTTTTACAGGAAAAGCATATGCTTCATATTCCGTTTGAGAACCTGGACGTGATTAGCAAGACGCCAATTATTACGGACCTTGAGCGCATTTTTGAAAAAGTGGTGATCAATCTTCGCGGGGGTTTTTGCTATGAGTTAAACGGGCTGTTTGGCTGGCTGCTTCGCGAAATCGGCTATGATGCTCATTACGTAGGCGCAACGGTGAAAAAGCCCGACGGCTCGTGGACGATTGAAGGCAGTCACGCGACGAACCTTGTTCATCTAGACGATGAACCGTATCTTGTGGACGTTGGATTTGGCGATTCGGTTCGTAAACCCGTCCCCCTTTCAGGAGAAGTCGTTAGCGACGTTAGCGGTGAGTACCGCGCGCTTCAAATAGACGAAGAGCACTATGACCTTCAGCGCTTTGAAGACGAGCAGTGGAAAACGCTGCACCGCGTGTCAACGGTACCAAAAGAATTTCACGAGTTTGCGCCGATGTGTGAGTTTAACCAAACGTCACCGGAGTCACCGTTTACACATAAGCGCTTAGTCACAATTGCCACAAAGGAAGGACGCAAAACGCTTTCTGATTTGACGCTAATTATCACAGAAAACAGTCAAAAAACGAAAGAAACGATTGCAGAAGAAGATCTCCCTATGCTTCTTCAACAGCACTTCTATTTATTTTTAATGGACAGCTTTTCATAAGAAAAAAGCAGCCGGCTGCAAAAGGGTTATACCCCTTTTGACATCCCGCTGCTTTTTTTATTGCTGAATTTCAACAAATTCAAACGAAGCTTCGTATCCTTCTCCCTGCGGACTGCAGGCATAGATGCCGATTTGCATGGTCTCTTCTTCTGCGAATAAATGCGCGATTCGCAGCTGTTTCCACTTCTCACCGTCAACAGAATAATAAAGTGAGTAGTCTTGCCCTACTTTCTTCATTCGAAAGTAAAGAGCCGACTGATCCTCTTCAAAATCTTGCGTAGACCAGTCTGAGTAACCGTTATTGGTGACAACTGCTCCTAGCTTGTTTGATTCATTCGGAATGTATTCAACGGACGATTTAATCCACGTATCCTTTGAGACGCGCACCATTAACCCTGCCTGGTCGTAGCGATTTAGAGGCTTGGTGTGTACTTTCGTTGTAAGCTGAGAGTCTCCAGATACTTCTTTATAAAGAAAGTGACCGTTATCTACTTGAAAACCGTAGTGCGTTCGCTGCCAGAAATCCATATTGACATTAGGTTTCATGACGAGGTGCTGCTCGTTTAATTCGAAATGAGTCGGTTTTGAAAACCACTTAAACTCCTTTAAAAGCTCTTTTCCATGAAACGTCTGTGGCATGTTTTTCCCGCTTTACCTTTTACCTTTCTAATGTAGCACAAAAGCCCTCTTCCTACGTAGAAAGAGGGCTCCAAGATCAGACAATTAGGTTCACGATAAGCACCGTACCGAACGCAATAAATGAAAGCAATGTTTCAAGTACCGTCCACGTTTGGAACGTTTCTTTTACCGTTAAGCCTAGGTATTCTTTTACCATCCAGAAACCTGCATCGTTAACGTGAGAGAACATCAGTGAACCTGCGCCTGTTGCGATAACAAGAAGCTCTAGGTTTACGCCTGACATATGCTCGATAACCGGTGATACGATTCCTGCGGCTGTTGTGAGGGCTACTGTTGCTGAGCCGGTTGCGATACGAATGAGACCTGCGATCATAAATGCTAGAACAAGTGGTGATAGTGAAAGATTCTCAGACATTTGAGCGATTGTTGTTCCTACACCGCTTTCAATTAAGACTTCTTTAAATCCTCCACCTGCACCGATGATTAAAATAATCGAACCAACTGGCAGCAAGCACTCTTCTGATAGCTTTTTGATTGTTTCTTTTGTCATGCCTTGCTTCATACCTAAGAAGTAGAAAGCGACAAAACACGCAATTAATAGTGCGATTAGCGGGCTACCGATAAAGACTAGAAGCTTTTCAAGACCACTTCCTAACGGTAAGTACGGCGCAACCGCTGATAAAATCATTAGTAAGACTGGTAACAAAATAACAAAGAATGAGATTCCTGTTCCAGGTAATTCTTTTGAAAGAGTTGTTACGCGAATAAGTTCTGGCTCACCTTGTGGAACAACGCGCTTATGAATCCACTTTGCGTATACGGGTCCTGCAATAATAGCTGCTGGAATGGCAACGATTAATGAGTATAAAAGAACGCGTCCAAGGTTTGCATCGTAAATGCTAATGGCAGCTAGTGCGCCTGGATGCGGTGGTACCAATCCGTGTACAATTGATAAACCTGCGATAACTGGTAAAGCAATTAATAAAATATTTTGTTTCGTTGTTTTATGAATTGAGATAACGAGCGGTAGTAAAATTAAAATACCAACTTCAAAGAAAACGGGAATTCCGATAATGAATCCTGCGATAAGCATCGCCCACGGTAAACGCTTTGTACCAAATGAACGAACAAAGAAGTCTGCCACTTGCATACCTGCTCCAGAGTCAGCCATTAGCTTACCAAGGATCGTTCCAAGCGCTAAAATTCCAACTAAGTGTCCAAGTACGCTGCCCACTCCTGTTTCGTAAGCTTTTACAATTTGATCTAATTCTAACCCTGACGTAACCGCTAAGAAGATGCTGGCTACTGTTAAGCTAATAAACGCATGCCATTTAAATACTGACACCCCTATGATAACGATTACAATTGATACTAAAGTCATCAGTAGTAAATAAGTATCCATGTTCATTCCGCCTCTCTTGTTTGATATGTAATCGGTTTCTTTTTTCATTTAAATAAATCGAAGCCTTGTAAGCTTCCAAACTATTAAACTTGTTATCGCTTTCAATTATCTTTCAATAGAAAACGATTTCATCAACTACTTAAATTATATGAAAAAATTTTTCTTAATTCAACCTTATTTTAGAAAAAAATAATATTTTAATGCAAAAAAAGTACCAAAAGGTACTTTTTTTGCGCTTTTATTATTCTACGTGCTTCTTTTGAAAGTTTGCGATATTGGCATATTCTTCACCTAATAAACGCGATAAGCGAATATAGATAGGTGTTAGCTCTTCATAAATGGAAACATGAGCTTCAATTGGCTTATGGTGATGCGTTGCACCGACCATATCGGAAACAACTTCAAGAGAATCGACTTCTCCTAAACCGTACATACCTAAAATGATTGCTCCTAGACAAGAGCTTTCAAAGCTTTCAGGAACCGATACGTCTTGGTTAAAAATATCAGCCATCATTTGACGCCATAGTGGTGAACGAGCAAAGCCACCTGTTGCTTGAATTTGCTTCGGCTCACCGATTAGCTCTTCAAGTGCTAATAAAACCGTATAAAGGTTAAAGATAACACCTTCTAAGACCGCACGAATCATATGTTCTTTTTTATGGTGTAATCCAAGGCCAATGAATGAACCTCTGGCATTCGCGTCCCAAAGCGGCGCTCTTTCTCCAGATAAATAAGGATGGAACAGCAGGCCATCCGCTCCTGGCTTCACCGTATTTGCAATATCTGTTAGCATTTCATACGGATCTTTCCCCAAGCGCTTAGCTGTCTCTACTTCGGCTGCACCCAGCTGCTCTTTTGCCCATCTGAAGATCATTCCACCATTATTCACAGGACCGCCAATTACCCAGTGGTTTTCCGTTAACACATAGCAGAAAATACGACCTTTTGGATCCACAACCGGACGATCGGTTACGGCACGAATGGCGCCGCTTGTTCCGATTGTTACCGCTACAACTCCAGGTTTAATCGCATTTACACCAAGGTTTGAAAGCACTCCGTCACTTGCTCCAACAATAAATGAAGTGGTAGGTAAAAGGTTCATTTCGGTTGCAAGATCTGGATTTAACCCTTTCATACAATGTGTCGTTGATACCGGCGTTGATAATTTGTCAGCTGATACGCCGCTTACCTTTAACGCTTCCTTATCCCAGCTTAAGTTTTTTAAGTTAAACATACCTGTAGCTGATGCAATTGAATAATCCACTACGTATTCGCCAAACAGCTTATAAAACACATATTCTTTAATTGAAATGAATTTATGAGCTTGTTCCACAATATCCGTATGCTCATGAGATAGCCACGTCAGCTTTGCTAATGGTGACATCGGGTGAATTGGTGTTCCGGTACGCAGGTAAATTTCATGTCCGTTCCACTCATTCTTAATCTTCTCTGCCCATTTCGCACTTCTGTTGTCTGCCCACGTAATACACTTTGTGATCGGCTTACCGTTTTCATCTACTGCGATGACGCTGTGCATCGCAGAGCTAAACGATACGCAAAGAATATCTTCCGGATTCACATTGCTTTCGTTCATGACGCCTTTAATTGTTGTAATGACGGCTTGAAAAATTTCCTCCGGGTCTTGCTCTGCTACATCGGGTACGGGTGCATATAAAGGATACTCAACTCCTTTTCGTGAAAGAGCCGTTCCATCTATTGAGAATAGAACGGACTTTGTACTTGTCGTACCGATATCAACTCCGATTGCATATTTGGTGCTCATGCTGCTTTCCCCCTTGTTTGATTATTTCTTAACTGTGCTATGTCCTCCGAACTCGTTGCGAAGAGCCGCTACTACTTTCCCCGTAAACGTATCTTCCTCTAATGAACGATAGCGCATCATTAAGGATAGTGCAATAACAGGTGTTGGTGCTTGTAAATCAAGCGCTTCTTCAACCGTCCATTTCCCTTCACCAGAAGACTGCATAACCCCTCTAATTTCATCTAGTTTTGGATCTTTCGAGAACGCATTCTCCGTTAGTTCCATTAACCATGAACGAATAACTGATCCGTTGTTCCAAACGCGCGCTACTTTTTCGTAATCGTAGTCGAATTGGCTTTTCTCAAGTACTTCAAAGCCTTCAGCAATTGCTTGCATCATGCCGTATTCGATACCGTTATGAACCATTTTTAAGTAGTGGCCGCTTCCGCATTCACCAGCGTACAGGTAGCCGTTTTCTACACAGATATCTTGGAATAATGGCTCGATTGTGCTGAATACTTCTTTGTCTCCACCAATCATTGTACATGCTCCGTTTCGAGCACCTTCCATACCACCGCTTGTACCTACGTCAAAGAAGAAGATTCCTTTTTCTTTTAAGTCGTTTCCGCGACGTACAGATTCTTTATAGTTAGAGTTACCGCCGTCAATTACGATATCTCCTTCATTTAATAAACCTTTAAGTTGCACTAGCGTTTGTTCTGTTGCATCTCCTGCTGGAACCATTACCCAAACAATTTTTGGAGATGGTAGCTTTTCAATCACTTGCTCTAATGAATCAAACGCTTCTACGCCTTCACCATTCATTTTTGTTACTGCTTCTTTATTTAAGTCGAATGCTACGACATTGTGATTGTGGTCACGCAAATTTAATGCTAAATTGTAACCCATTTTTCCTAAACCTACTAAACCTAATTTCATGATGTATGTCCTCCAGAAAAAAATTTTCTTGTCTATTCACTATTATACGAAATTTTTTTCATAACCGCAAACGATTACAAGAAAATTTTTTTCGTTAATTATTCTATGCTATACTATCTTTACAAATATTCTGAAAGGAAATTAGTTTATGACGCAAAACTGCTTAGGAAACATTCGGTCTCATTATGCTCGCTTTAGCGATAAGGAAAAGAAAATCGCGAATTATATTTTAGAACACCCAGAAGATATTATTCATAGCACCATTAATGAAGTTGCTGATAACCTAAACGTTGCGGATGCGACGGTTTTCCGCTTTTGTAAACGAATCGGCTTTAAAGGCTATCAAGCTATGAAAATTTCTTTAGCAGCTGAAATTATGACGCCTATTCAGCAAATCCATGAAGAGATTACTGAGGATGATAATGAACGCGTCATTGCTGAAAAATTTTCCGTTCAAATATTCGAACGCTCGAAAACACGCTTCAAATTTTAGATAAAGACGCGATTGAAAAAGCAACTCGCCTCCTGCAGCAAGCAAAGAAAGTCTACTTTTACGGTACGGGTGGATCGGCTATTATCGCGATGGATGCTTACCATAAATTTGTTCGAACGGGTACAGAAGTGTTTGCGTTTATCGACTCTCACTTTCAGCTCATGTCGGCATCTCAATTAACGAAACATGATGTGGCGGTCATTATCTCTCATTCAGGTACAAATAAAGATACGTTAAACATTTTAAATACGGCTAAGCAGCACGGTGCGAAAACCATTGGCATCACGGGCTTTCCAAAGTCACCACTTAGTCAAAATGTAGACGTTTCCCTGTATACAAGCTCTGAAGAAACGGAATATCGTTCCGAAGCCCTCGCTTCTCGCATCGGCCAATTAAGCTTAATTGACGCTCTTTACGTCAACATTATGATTGCCAACAAAGAAAAAGCAAAGCACTCTTTAGAAAAAGTACGAGACGCTATCTCAGAAACGCGTATTTAAAAGCCTGTGATATAATAACGCAGGCTTTTTAACATTCCTTCTTTTTTTTCATATGCTATAAGTATTCACGCTCAGTGGGCTTTTGACTAGTGGTATGCAAACTGATAAAAAAGCAGGTGAAACGAAAAATGGAAATCGTCTACCGAACAGCAAGAATAGATGATTATCAAGGCGTTAATGCGGTTTTAAAAGAATCTTTGGAGCTTCACGCCCACGCTTTACCCTCTTTATTTAGCACAGACCATATCGTTATTTCGTATGAACAGTATCAGGCCATCCTCTACTACAACTCCACCGACATTCTAATTGCTGAATACAACGGGCGTATCATCGGCGCTTCCGTTGTTGAGCTAAAATACTCCCCTCCTGTTAACGATCAATCTTTCATGTATACTGCCTACATTCAATATTTTGGTGTTAAAAAAGAGTGGAATAACTATGGAATTGGAAAAAAGCTATTTCATCGAACAAAAGAATGGGGGCGTAAAAAAGGGGCAAGTGAGCTTCAACTGACCGTGTGGGCTTTTAATCAAAAAGCCCAATCCTTTTACGAGAAGCTTGGTCTTAGCTCTCTTAGTCACCTTCTTTCTACAAAACTCTAACAAAAAAAGCGAGATGCATGTTCTCGCTTTTTTTATGAAATGATTATCGTTTCTCTAGAGATTCTTGGTAGCTTTCTAGCTCGTCTCGCTGCCGATGAGCCAAGCGGCTTGCTGCGCTTGAAGCAACGCTCGCAATTAAATCATCTAAGAACGTATGAACTTTATGCTCATTCTCTTTTTTACAATCTAGCTTTTTAATGACGCCTACTTTTACCTTGTCCAGATAACCAAATGTCGTCACAGCAATGCTTCCATATGTAAGGACTGCCCCTAAAGCAATGGTTTCATCAACGCCAAATAGCCCTTCATCTTGCTCTACAATGCTTTGAAGAGGTTCTGAGAGCTTGCCTCGTTCCGCTAATTTATCTAGTTCAATGCCGACTAAAAGCGCATGCTGAATTTCACGTTTTTGCAAAACACGCTCAACGCTTTCTGCACACTGTTGAATGGTTAGGTCTGGGTGATAAGGCAGCTGAAGGTCATACACAATCTCTGCAATATCAAATACTGAAACGCCTCTTTCTTCCAATAAACCCAGCGTCGCTGCCGTTACTTCTTTACTTGTTGGGATTTTTTTTGATGTCATCTTCTCCCTCTCCTTTGTCTAATGATGTACATGCCACTTATCTTCAATAGTTCTACACATTCAGTCAAAATCCTTTTTCACTAGGGCCTCCACCACACACAAATATGCGAACCTGCCTATTAATTGGTATAATTATTTTATTGATTGAAAGAAAAAGGAGGGACAGCGCAAAATCAGTCCTTTAGGTATTGGTTACGCACCAGCATGTCACAACACGAAGAAGAATATAAGCCGAAAAAGCTCGGGAAAATTATTTTACTAGCAGCGATTGTCATCACAGCATTGTTTTTCATTAGTCAGATTATCTTTTTACTTATCTCAGGATTTAGCAGCAATAAAGACGAAGTTGCGTTTTTCGCTGGGAATCATTACTCCATTATCCGTGAAGATGATACGTATCGCTTGTATGATAAAAAGACGAAGAATGTCATTTTGGATAACGTGAATGGCTATTACTCGAACAACGCTGTGTATAGCTATATTAAAAATGAAGAAGAATATGTCGTTATTAACGAACAAGAAGAAGAGTACATTATTCGTGAGATTGATCCAAGCAATTCCCAAGAAAAAGAGCTGTTTGAAAAGTTTACGCCATTGTCTAAATGAGAGACGATGGCTTTCTCTTTATCCTACCTAGCTTAAATATGCTACAATAAAGGTAGCGTTTTCATTCACTATCAGTATAGGAGTCGATATCATGTCAGAAAGCAAACGTCATTTAGAAGAACTATCTTTTTACAGCGAATCACTTCAAGAAGACGTGACGCTGCTTGTGTATTTACCTTCAAACTATTCAACGCTGTATAAATACTCACTGCTTATCGCGCAAGATGGGAAGGATTATGTCATGTACGGTCGAGCTCCTCGCTTAATTGATGAGCTTATGAAAGAATCTACTATCGATCGCACCATTTTTGTTGGTATCCCTTATAAAGATCCGTCCGACCGTCGTGAAAAATATCATCCGAACGGCTCACAGAACGAAGCATATATTCGCTTTTTAGCTCATGAACTCATTCCGTTTCTCGATGATAAATATCCTACTTATCAAATGGGGAAAACCCGAACGCTAATTGGGGATTCGTTAGCTGCGACCGTTTCCTTAGTAACAGCCATTCAATACCCAAATACATTCGGCAACGTTATTATGCATTCACCGTTTGTAAATGAAGATGTCTTAAAAGCTGTAAACGAATTTTCAACTCCTTCTCTGCTTGATTTATATCATGTCATCGGCACACAAGAAACGGCTGTAAAAACAACAAAAGACGGCGTATTAAATTTTATTGAGCCGAACCGACAGCTTCATGAAGCAATGAAGTCTAAGGGCTATGCGGTCTTTTACGATGAATTTGATGGCAATCATACGTGGAAATATTGGCAGAAAGATATTAAACGTTCACTTGAGATGATGCTTCGCTAGAAAGATGTCGCATTGTCGGAAAATTTGTTATACTAAACAAATGATATACATATTTTAAATCATTTATGTTGGAGGGATTTTTATGAAATTTGGCGTTGTTCTTTTTCCATCAAAAAAACTGCAAGATGTAGCGAACTCTTACCGAAAGCGCTACGACCCTCATTATTCATTAATTGCACCACATTTAACGGTAAAAGAAGTATTTGAAGCTTCAGAAACTGAAATTGAGCATATCGCTGCTCAGCTTCGTCAAGTTGCAAAAGATGCTAAGCCATTCACGCTAAACGTAACCAAAGTTAGTTCATTCTCTCCTGTGAACAATGTGATTTATTTAAAAGTCGAACAAAAAGCAGAACTAACGGCTCTTTACAATATGCTACACGAAGGGCAACTTAAACAGCCGACTGAATACACGTTTATTCCACATATCACAATTGGTCAAAGACTTTCAGATGATGAGCATTTAGATGTATACAGTCAGCTTAAATTAGTAGACGTTGCGCACGAAGAAGTTATCGATCGCTTTCACTTAATGTACCAATTAGAAAATGACACGTGGACGGTCTTTGAAACATTTAGATTTGGAAAGGAATAAAGATGTATGGAAATTAAAGTAGTAGCAACAAAAGACGAGCGGGAAGATGCGTACTATGTAAGAATGAAGGTCTTCGTCGAGGAACAAAAGGTCGATGTGGAAGAAGAAATCGATCAATACGAAGAAGAAGCAACGCATATCGTTGTGTATGATGAAGGTAAGCCAGTAGGAGCCGGTCGCCTACGCGTAGTTGATGGCTACGGTAAAATGGAGCGTATTTGCGTCATGCCTTCACATAGAAAAGCAGGTGTTGGTAAACTTATTATGAGCAAAATGGAAAGCCTAGCTGTAGATAAAGGCTTATCCAAACTCAAGCTCCATGGCCAAACTCATGCCGAAGGCTTCTATGAAAAGCTCGGATACGTAACGGTTTCAGGTGAATTTATGGATGCTGGCATTCCACATGTGGAAATGGTTAAAAAGCTGTAAAAACGTGTTTTATTATAGTCAAAACAAAAAGCGTGTTGCCTATAAGCAGCGCGCTTTTTGTTTGCGTCATTTTTAATTTAATGATGGCTAGCATTATTTTAAGCCTGTTTGCTAGAGAATTTCTTTCGGTTTCTTAGAAATGCGACAAAAAGAAGCACCAGCGGAATGACTACAAAAAGAGGGATATGTAAAACCTTTATTACTATTGTTAACCCTTCTTGAAGATGCTCTTGAACATTGCTTGCACTCATAATGGATATAAATAAAATAGTGATGCCAAAAGGATAAGAAAAGCGTGAAGGGGATTCAACTTTAAATAAACTTGCTGCACCTAGCATAAATAAAAAGCGAATTGATCGAGCTGAAATAGCCATCTCAAAAGCTGGATTCGCAAAGCTAGCTATAGCTGTAATTGAAACAACAATAACCATAGCTGGAGCAATTAGCGAAATAAGAAACATAAAGATTCGTAATAAACGAATAGATGTTGCAATGTCAAAGCGAGCATAGTAGTCTTCTGGAGATTGGAAGAACTGCATAAAAATAGCCGGAACGATTAATATAAAAGGTGTTCCATCTACAAAAATAGCTATTCATCCTTCTGATAAATTTCCCGCTACTACATCTGGTCTTTCCGTATTGTAAACGGTAGGAAACGGCATCAGTGTTTGATCTTCAATAAACTGTTCAATATATCCCGATTCAAGGATACTATCGATATCGATTTCTTTCAGCCTGTTGCGCATTTCTTGAATAATTTCTTCTTTCACGACGCTGTTTATGTACATTAGATTGACCTTGGTTTTCGTTATACAACCTATTTTTAAAGACTCCGTCCGTAAGTCAGGACTCTTAATAATCCGCCTTACCAGTGCTAGATTTACTCCTATAGACTCTGTAAACGCAGCTTTTGGACCACGAACAACCATTTCAGTAGTCGATTCAGAAATAGCTCGAGTTTCTCCCCCAGCAGCACTGGCGCTTAGCACTTTATTTATCCCATCTACTAGTAATTGTGTCACCTGTTGTTAAGGATAAAAACACGCCTTCCCACTTATTCATAACGGATAAATCATCCATCCGTGGTTATGATACTTTCCGAAATGACGTCTAAAGCATTATTTACAGTTATATTTGTTTTGCTCGGCTCTTTGGTTATAGAATCAATTAAAGAATCTTGAATAGATTGATTGTCTACAATTCCTTCTATATAAATAATTGCAACTTCTATCTCCAAATTCAGCCCTAATTTTAAATGTCTAACAACTATATCCGAACTGTCACCCATTTTCTGTGCGATGTACTGACGGTTTGCTTCTAGAGAAGATTCTACACAAGAATTAGAATCATTGGCCGTATGCGAATTCTTTTGTTTTTTTTGTTTCTTAAAGAACGAAGGCATGAAATGAAACACCTTTCTTTTTATTTCTATTATCTTAACCTTACAGGGATTTCTTATGTGAGATTTTGCATTTTATATCTTTTTATAAATTGAGATAAAAAGGGAAAGTTACTTAAATGGAGTGTGTAAGCGATGAAAATTATAGGTATTGCTTTTCTAGTGTTAAGCTGTTTAATAATATTTTCCTTGGTTATTGATATTTCTCAACAATTCACTATTCATGAGGCGCTAAACAATGCCATAAGTCCCTTTCGCGTAATGAGCATTGGAGAAACATTTACTCTTTGGTTTCTTGTCTTTCTTTTTTTTGTCCAAGCATTTTATTTCTCCTGGAAGGACAAACGCAAAAAGAAGTAGGTACGCCTTGATGTAGATACAAGTAAAAATCCTCTTTGGATACATGGCTTTTTCATGTCAAATTTCATTGGATAAAAGAGCATTTATCTTTCCATACTAATAAATAAATATGGAAACAAGGTGAAATAATGGAATTTATAAGAATTGCTTCAGAGTTATTTGTAGGCTTTATTTGCTTGTTTTTTTTGACGAAATTATTGGGGCGTGCGACCATCACACAGCTCACAACGTTTGATTTCATTTCAGCGCTTGTGCTAGGTGAACTGGTTGGAAACGCGCTATATGATTCTGAAATAGGTATTGGAAGGATTGTATTTGCTGTAGCTGTTTGGGGCGCACTCATTTACTTTACGGAAGTTATTACACAAAAAAATATTCCTTTTCGTTTGTTTCTAGAAGGACGACCTTCCATTATTATTCGGAATGGGAAGGTTTCTTACAAAGAGCTGCAGCGTAATCGATTAGATATTGATCAACTATTGCACATGCTCCGCTCTAAGAACGCTTTCTCTATTCGTGAAGTAGCATATGCCATCTTAGAAACGGACGGCACAATGAGCGTTTTATTAAAGTCAGACTATGCTGCTCCTACCAAAGGTGATTTTCAATTACCTGTTACACAACCGACTCTTCCAATTGCCTTTATCAGTGACGGCCGTATTTTGACTAAAAATTTAACGGAGTCAGGCTTTACAGAGGAATGGTTACATCAAGAAATCGGAAAGCAAGGAATTCCTAGTGTTAAACAAGTATTATACGCAGAATGGCAGCAAGGCGATGCACTTTTTATTCAAAAGTATTAGCGTTTGTTAATACAGAATAAAAGCATCGCCTTCTTTTTTTTAGATTAACACAACGAGAATGTTTAGGCTTTCTCGTTGATATACGTTCCTTTTGGAACATCTTGCTCAATGAATTGTGGAGCTTTTCTATGCTGATAGCGCACGTAGTTGTTCATGGAAGATAAAGGTAATGTAGAGTTTCGTTTATTTTGTAAGCTCGCAATTGGTTGGACATTTTGCACGGTTAGCGGCGTGTTGTTTTTCAGCTGACTTCTTTGCGCATATTGAATCGATTGATACGGTGTAATAGGTAAGATATAACCCATATTCTCTCCTCCTTTTATAGGTTTTTTCCCGTTTTAACAAGAGATATTCGACATTTTACATAAACAGTTGTTTCACCTTCTACCTATTCGACAGTCATTTGAATATGGTATGATAGTCTTTAGCTGTTTTAACCGAAATGAAACGACAAAGGAGGTCAGCGGTATGCAAACTGCTCTACGTAACGGGAAGAATATTACACTGGACACATTAGGTCGCAACCAGTTTCAACTGATTTATGAAGCAGGAATTCGAAATGAATTAACTTGTGCTCATTGTAAGGAACCCGTTCATCTTGCAATTGGAATCCATCGAGCTCCATATTTTTATCATCGTAACGCTCCTCACGAACGCTCAGAGTGTATGAAACCATCTCCCAAAAAACAACCCGTTTCTGTGCTGGCTTCAAGTGCAAGCTATGAAGAACAAGGAGGATTTCGGATTCCAAAAGGCAGAGCAATTGGGAAAAACGAAGTAAAAAATGAGCCTCAGTGGAAAAATTCTACTTTTTTCACCCCAATTCCTGCTTTTTCAGCATCAAAAGCGGAAGTGAAAGAAACGAATTCACCCTACTTTCATACATTGAAAGAACATCAAATTACGTTAGATACAAATCAGTGGAGCTCAGTTACTCACTCTGAAGGACCTCTTCTAATTTTAGCCGGGGCAGGAAGTGGAAAAACAAGAGTCTTAACCGCTCGTACTGCTTATATGATTCAAGAGCATAAAATTGATCCGCGTTCAATTATGCTCGTAACGTTTACATCAAAAGCAGCAAAAGAAATGAAAGACCGTTTAGCATCTTACCCTGGAATATCACCATCAATTATTAGGCAGATGCTCGTCGGTACATTTCATAGTATTTTCCTTCGGATGGTTGTTCATCATTCGCTTGAGTCTTGGCAAATGAATCGATTGTTAAAATGGGATTGGCAAAAAGAACAGATTTTAAAAGAAGCAGGCCGAGAAATAAATCTGGATGAAAAAGATTTCCCATTTGACCAAGCCATTCAACAGATCAGCTATTGGAAAAATACGCTTTTGGGTGTGAAAGATGTTCGCCCTGTTAGCCAGTGGGAAGAGCAAGTTCACCATTTGTATGTTCACTACGAACAAACAAAACAAACGCAAGGGCTGTTTGATTTTGATGACATGCTAGACGGTTGCTATCAAATGCTTAGAGATAACCCTGAGCTGCTTGTTCGTTATCAAAAGCGATTCCGATACTTTCTAATTGATGAATTTCAAGATATTAATAAAGTTCAGTATGCTATTATGAAAATGCTAAGCGCAGACTCTAAAAATTTATGCGTTGTAGGTGATGATGATCAGTCCATCTATGCGTTTCGTGGCAGTGACCCAAGCTTTATCTTAAATTTCGAAAAGGATTTTCCTGGAACGAAAAAAGTAACGCTTCACCAAAACTACCGCTCTGCTCATTCGATTGTGTCAGCCGCCAATAAGGTCATTGAGCGCAATACGGAGCGTCATACAAAAAATATGAAGGCACAGTTTCACCATGATCATGTGCCAACCTTTTTCTTCCCTTATGATGAAGAAGAAGAAGCCACAATGATTGTGCGAGATATAAAAGAAAAGGTTCAAGCAGGTGCGTCCCCTTCTGACTTTTCTATTTTATACCGTACTCATGCTTCTTCACGTGCGGTTTTTGAACGGCTGTCCCAGTCAAACCTTCCGTTCACCATTGAGCAAGATGCAGATTCATTTTATGAACGTCGGATTGTGAGAACGATGCTTGCTTTTTTACGTCTTAGCTTAGATCCAAACGATAATCAGTCGCTTACTAGTATCGTACAGGCACTATTTTTAAAGAAAACCATCTTAAATGACTTAAAAGCAATGAGCATTTTAAATGACGTATCATTTGTCGAAGCGCTTGGTCACCTAAAGGATTTAAAGCCGTTTCAACAAAAAAAGTTACAAAAGATTATTCCGTTGTTTTCAAGCTTAAAAAAGATGAAGCCTGTTAATGCCATTGAAACCATTTCAAAAGATATGGGCTTTGATGATTTTGTCAAAAA
This sequence comes from Priestia sp. FSL W8-0001, assembly GCF_038050335.1. Lineage (NCBI taxonomy): Bacteria > Bacillati > Bacillota > Bacilli > Caryophanales > Bacillaceae > Priestia > Priestia sp. FSL W8-0001. The sequence continues at coordinate 816,235 of NZ_JBBPAL010000001.1, read as the reverse complement.
GCGTGGAAATGAAGGAAATGCCATGGAAAAAGGATCAGACGACGTTCGAGACTTAAGAGTTGTTGCACGTAAATTTTCAACTGTCCAAGAACTGCTTGACCACGCAGATCATATGATTGGCATGAACAAAGAAATGAAGGTTTTAAGTAAGCAGTTTAATGAGAGCGTTCATTTAACAACCATTCACCGTGCTAAGGGCCTTGAATATAAGCACGTATATGTTTTAGGTAATGTAGATGGCGGTATTCCTCATGACTACGCGCTGGAAGCGTATCGAAACGGTGAGATTGGTGCATTGGAAGAAGAAAGACGCTTACTCTATGTAGCGATGACGCGAGCAAAAGTATCCTTATACCTATCAGTTTTACAAACACGACGAGGAAAAACAGCGTACCCTTCTCGCTTTTTAAAACCTTTTTTAAAAGCGTATTAGTCATTGAATAATAAAGAGCTGGGGACTCCCCAGCTCTCAGTTTGTCGACAAAAGGGATTCGGAATGGTCTCATTCCGAACCCCTTTTTAGCTTTTTATGGGATTTGAAGCTATTTAATAAAAAGACAGACCTCTTCGAGTTCATCATTTAGGCCATTTTTGGACCTTGCCACGTCCAGTTGGCCATCTTCTTCAGGTTCATGGCAGCGAAAGTAAGCATCGCCTGCATCGACAATTTTTTAAGTCCCCTTAACGTTGTCCAACGCATGCCATGCTTTTCTTTTCCATCTGCGAATACACGCTCAATGGTTTCTTTACGTTTGGCATAAATCTCTTTCACCTCTGCGTGATAGCGAAGATGGTCTGCCTCTTCTACGTATTCCTGCCAAATATGACGCGTCACCACTTTCTGGTGGTCTTTACTCTCCGTACATCTGGCTAAAAATGGGCATGTCGCACAAATCTGTTTTGGCGATTTGTACTCCCGATATCCTTCTTTATTCGTTGTCGAGTAGGCCAAGATCTCACCTGCCGGGCAAAGATAACAGTCAAAGTATTCGTCATACACATAGTCATGTTTTCGGAAAAAACCTTTTTTCGTACGTGGTCGTGTGTATGGCAAGGCAGGGGTCATCCCCTGTTCCAATAAGTAACGGGTAATCGCAGGAGTTTTGTACGCGGCATCTGCGGCGACCGCTTCAGGCTTTCCGACTCTCTCGATGACCTTTCCGACCAATGGCTCTAAAATCTGACTATCATGTGTGTTGCCAGGTGTGACCATGGTGCCAAGCACAAAACCGTTACGATCCGCGGCTGCGTGAAAAGAATAGGCGAACTGCTTCGTCCGTTCATCCTTCACATAGTAACCACTCTCTGGATCGGTGGTGCTTTCTTTGATTTCTTTCTTCTCTTCCTTCTCAAACTTGTCCGGAGGAAATGGTTTTTTTCCGTGATCTTCCCGGTCCTGGTTAATCTCTTCTTGAAGGCGTTCCTGATACGCGCGTGTCTCTTTGCGAACGACTTTCTTTTCAAATTTGCGTTTGTTCGCACTCGCTTTAACATGGGTCGAATCCACGAAAACGTGCTCGGCACTGATTAGCTTTTTCTCGGCAGCTTCCTTTAAGATGCGATAGAAAATCTGTTCAAACAGATCGGTATCTTTAAAACGGCGTTCATAGTTTTTTCCGAACGTAGAGAAATGAGGCACTTTATCGTGGAAACCATACCCAAGGAACCAGCGATAGGCCATATTGGTTTCCACTTGTTCAATCGTTTGGCGCATGGACCGGATTCCAAACGTGTATTGAAGGAAGGTCAATTTAATTAAGATGACAGGATCAATACTGGGACGACCGATTTCTGAATACATGTCCTTCACCAAGTCATAGATGAACGAAAAATCAAGTGCTGCCTCTATTTTACGAACCAAGTGGCTGGCCGGTACCAATTGATTTAACGTAATCATTTCTAATTGATCTCGTTGAATGGGATTATGTTTCGAAAGCATGTCAATCACCTCAAGTTATGTAGTACTTCCATTGTAAAATAAAAAAGACTGTAGGCAAACTGGATTTCTTCCAGTTTGTCTACAGTCTGAGAGCTGGGGACTCCCCAGCTCTTTATTTATTTCTTCTTCTCATTCAGCATTTTAGAAATGGTACTAAAGTCAATGGACTGATTATTGCTAGCAAGTGCTTTGACAATCTGATCTTCTTTTTGTTTTGAAATTGGTTTATTTGCAATTTGAGCTACACGTTTGACAATATTGCGCACGGTTTGTTCATCTTTAAAGTTTGCATTTTGTACGGAGTTCGCTAGCTCGAAAATATCCTTCATATTAACGCCTGTTTTCTTTTCAATATTCTTAAACATATTGTTATCCATTTACATTGCCTCCTTTGGCATATAAAGCTTATGAAACCAAATTGCCTCTAGCCGCCATATTGTGTGAGAAGAAGCGGTTCTGTACGGAATACTCTATCGTATGCAGCAGCTGCCCAGATGGTGACCACTTTCAATCGACGGTTTGTGAGGTACACTATCAAAACAAAGTACGAGTGAACGTTCACTCGTACTCTTCTTTACTATATTCAGTAGAAGGGATTAGTTGTAACAAGCACAACCAATGATAACTAATAAAATAAATAGTACTACGATTAACGCAAAACCACCGCCGTAACCACCACCGTAGCCACAGCCATATCCGCTGTATCCAAAGCCCATAATTACACCCCCTCTGTCCTTCTTCTCTATACAATATGTGAAGCGGAATGGATTGGTATGGGCTTTTGGTCAAGAAATATTTTCATTGTCCAAATGGGTCATCATTATACAAATCATCAATTTGCTTTTCTTGCTTTTGTAATTGACGCTCGTGCTTTTCAAACTGGTGAGATAACTTTTCTACTTCATCCATCTTCTTTTCATGAGAACCAATAATTTGCTCTTCAAAAAACTTCTCTAATTGCTCAAAAAAATCTGCCATGGCATTCACCTCCTTCTATACTATGTATAGAAAGAAAAAAAGTACTGCCAAGATAGGCAGCACTAATGACTTAACGCTTCGGTAATTTAGCTCCGCAGCCACAGCCACCTTGCTTTGGCATTGGCTTTTGCACAGGCTTTGAAGGATATTTTACTGCTTTTTTCATCACCGGCTGCTGATAGTAATGAGGGTGCAGGTGAGGGTATGCTTGATTTTGATTATAATACATCCTATGGTCCCTCCTTTTCACAAAATGCAATCTATGACATTATATTCAGTTTCCAGCAAGAAGTTCAGTATTATTTGTCCATTTTACGCTGCAGCTTTAAAAACAAGTCCTGATTGCTAATTTCACGCTCACGGCTCGCCGACTGCTGCCTCATCTTATGCCTTTGAACGCCACTTAGCTTTTGCTGAAGTTCACTGAGCCCTTGATCAATCGTTTTATCAAATGATGGGTGTGCATTTACAACTTCCTTCTGTTTTGCAGGTTCTTTTGGCTTTACAGCTTCTTTTGCTTCTATCTTTGACTGCGCTTTTTTCTCCTGCTCTTTTTGTTCGTTGATCATTGCTTTTAACCAATCAATTTCTTCAACTAGCTTTTTATTTTTCTCTTTATAACTCTCTAAGTCTTCCCGAAGTTCTTCGTAATTTAGCTCTTCACTCTTATATTTTTGATATTCTTCCTTATAGAACTCTAATTCAGCTTTTAAACTTGCAATATATTCTCTTACTTTTACTTCAGCCACAGCGCTTCACTCCTCCATGTCAGCTAGTTACTCATAAAATTTCTTTCTAGATGAATAACACATTTTCTTAATATGAATATGCTGTAAGTGAGTTTATTATTTCCTTCAAATTTTATGCATAAAGCGAACTTTTCTAAATTCCGCTTTTGTCACGGTCACACAAAACCGGGTCATTCATACACTATAGTAGTCCGATACCTAGTTAACGAACAGCATAAAGGAAGGACAATTACGATTAGGAGGTAAAAAAAGAATGGGAGAACATTTAGAATCATTATGTATTCGCGTTCCTAAAGTATATGATTGGGTGAAACGTGAAATTGAAGTAGCACGTATTTTTAGTTCAGAAGATTTATCATTTGGCGCTTTCGATCCTGCATCACCTTTTGTAGATGTGGAAGTTATCTTAACAGATGAAGCGGGTAACCCAGTTGATCTTAGCGACGAAAATTCAATCGCAGAAGTATTAGAAGTCTCAACTGCTAGAGGAACTGGCCGCAGAGAAAGAGAAATCTTATTACCTGATGGAGAAACAGTAACGCTACACGAAGTAAGATTATCTATCAGTGGTTTCTACCGCATTAAGTTTACAAGAGATGAGTTTGGCTGTGACGATACTGGAGCACCAGCTTGCTTCTTATCAACCGTATTACCATGGTCTACAACACAACGCTTCTACTTATGTGCACCAGAAGGCACGTATCCAGCTGTACGTTTAGATCACTTTGAAGGTCAAGGAAACATTCAACTATCATCAGCAGGTTTATTCCAAGGTTTAGATTTAGACATCATGCTCTGCATCAGTGTGCAAGTAGAACGCTTTGTAAATATTGAAGTTGAAGGTAGCTATTGTCACCCTCGCCCAGAACTTCTAGAAACATTAGGATGCGGACCAACCGTTCATCCACCACAATGTCACGATTTATTCCCTGGCACTCATCATTCTCATTGTGATGATCACGGCGGAGAATACGAATTCGAATAAGTCAATGCATAATCAGAGGAGAATTTTTCTCCTCTTTTTTCATTGATAGCTGTTGATTTGCATACATATGGAATATCGATAGCTACGTCACGAAAGGAGATTACAAGATGTCCCCTTCATCTAAAGATGACTCAATGCTAATGCGCCAAAAGCTCATTCACTATAAATCCGAACTGAAAAATTTTGAAAATCAAATGAGACAGCTGGAAAGAGCGCTAGACCGCGAAAAAGAAAACGCCTTATTTTGGAAAAATAAGCATGCGGAAGCCTATTCAGTCAATGACAAAGATGCGGAATTAGAAGAACTTGAAAAAGAACTTTATCAGCTTAAAAATGAGCACTCCGAACAAGCCATTATCATTGAATCGCTCAAAGAGAGAATTTCTCGTAAACAGCCGATTATTGAAGAGAAAGTGATTGAAAAAATCATTGAAAAGCCTGTTGAAAAAATAGTTGAAAAGCAAGTTAAAGTAGAAGTTGATCGCTTTCAAGCAACTGACATCATCAGTTATTTTCAACACTCTGTCTTGTTACCAACTCCAGATGAGGAAGAAATGATGATTCTTGGAAACGCTGTGGTTACAAATCAAACAAGCAAATCGCTTGTCTCACCAATTATCTGCTTAAAAGTGAAGCCTCATGAGAATGTATCGCTAACGGGAAAGGTTATTGATGAAAAGGAAATTGAAGATTCCACCATTCCCTCATCAGCGCTTCAATGGCAGTATGCCCACCCAAAATGGCGAGAAAAAATAAAGCAAGATGGCGAATACTGGATCAGGCCCACTCGTTCTGCCCAGCTAGCACCCAATCAGCTAATGCGTTTTGAATCGTTTCAGCTTCTCATTCCAAAAGAATTAAACTCATCTTTTGTCATTGTAGAAGGATATTTTTACAGTGAGGAGTGGAAGCAAGGCATTCCTTTCCTCAATAAAATCGTGCTTACTCTTCCAACAGAAGAATAAAAAAACAATCGGCTGTAAGTCGATTGTTTTTTCTATGCCCGTCCATTTATTTCATAAATGATTCAACAATCCCTGCACACCCGGCAATCGCTAAAACAATAATTGCAGGAATTGCAATCTGCGGAAAAAACGTATAGCCTGCATAAACCGCGATTGCACACCACATGCCCGTACACCAATAGCAGCTTAAGAGTTCTCCAATCCACTTTCTAAGCCCTTTTCCTTTTACCGTTAAGTAAGTAATCTCATTTCCTTGTTCATCAGGCTCTGTAACCATTTCATGAAACGGCTTACGAATAAATCCTGTAATCTTATCAAATACAATCAGCCTTGTGAGGCGAAACGTAGCAAAAACGAATAAAAATAAATAAATCCAGGTCATTTTAAACCCACCTTTACTGAAAAAAGCTAACAAGAAAAATTCATTTGTTAGCTTTTTACTTCTTTAAATCTTAACAATTGAAATCGTTACGATATCTTTGACAGGCACCCGATTCGGCTTATCATGTGGAGGAGCTAAAATTGATACTTCACCGTCTACAAATTCCACAATTGTTCCAATAAACGAATTTCCTTCTACACTTATTTCACAAATTGGCTGCGACATATGTTTTGGAAACCCACATAGAAAATTAAGTTTTTCACTAATGTTCATATATTGAAATGCTTTATTTGGTTTTTTTTGCTCTTTCTGTTTATGAACATTTGCAGGTAACCCAGCTTTCTCAGGTTTAACTTCCTGTGACTTTACGTCTTCAATTGGTGAGAAAGTTGGTTCTTCTTTTAAGGGCTCCTGCTCTTTTTCATTTTGCTTCGAGCTATAAAAATATTGCATAGATCTTGTTGTTTGTGCTTGGTTCGGCTGCACAATGTACATTAAAGGCTCGTTGTCTTCGGACCTTGAGCGAGAGTCAGTCATGAAGCATACCTCCCATTGCTTGTTATCGTTCTCTTAAAAATGTATGCTTGCTTGCTAGAAAACTTGTTTCTTTTTTTATAACGACAAAAAAAAAAGAGCGCTACATGCCGTAGCGCTCTTACAAGAACGATTAACGTCCGATAATATGGAAACCAGAATCCACGTGTAGGTTTTCACCTGTAATTCCACGTGATAAATCACTGAATAAGAATGTTGCCGTATCGCCAACTTCTTCTGGAGTCGTTGTGCGACGAAGCGGTGCACGCTCTTCAATTTGTTTTAAAATTGAGTTAAAGTCGCTAATTCCTTTTGCAGATAACGTACGAATTGGTCCTGCAGAAATTGAGTTAACGCGAATACCGTGCTGACCTAAGTCTGAAGCTAAGTATCTTACGCTAGCATCTAAAGAAGCTTTGGCTACGCCCATTACGTTATAGTTCTGAACAACGCGCTCTCCACCTAGATAAGTTAGCGTTACGATGCTTCCGCCTTCTGTCATTAGTTCTTTTGCTTCACGAGCAACAGCCGTAAGTGAATATGAGCTGATATTGTGAGCTAAAAGGAAACCATCTCGAGATGTATCTACAAAATTACCGTCTAAATCTTCGCGATTTGCAAACGCGATACAATGTGCTACGCCGTGAATATGGCCTACTTCTTCTTTAATTTTTGTGAAACATGCTTTAATATCTTCATCTTGTGTTACGTCACAAGGTAATACAAGCGTATCTTCACGCTCTAATGAAGCTGCAAGATCGCGAACGTTCTTCTCTAAGCGTTCTCCCGCATATGTAAATACTAAACGTGCGCCTGCTTCGTGCAGTGAGCGAGCAATACCCCATGCAATGCTTCGTTTATTTGCTACTCCCATAACAACAAATGTGCGATTCTCTAAGGATAAGCTTTTTAACATCTTTTAATATCCTCCTACTTATTACAAGTTATTAGTACCTGGTATTAATATAAGTATAACATAGAAAGAGCAAAAAAAGCTATCATTTATATAGACAAAGAGACTGAAGGTTGGTGAAGTGCTTGCTTCTGAAAAGAGGAAGCTAAATCCTTCTCACTGCGCTACTGGGTCTCAGTCTTTCCTATCGTTCGCGCAGGAGTCACGTATCTTATGCTCCATTTCACTTTTCTTTAAACGTGGTTTCCGAATCAAAAAATCCGAACAATTGAGAGTTACCTCTTAATTGTTCGGATAAATTATTGACTAGGTTACTTCCATCTAAGTCTTATTTCACTAACGAATTTTATATTCCAACAGCATTTTCAGCTCGTTTACATATGAGCGCGATCCCGTTACAATCAGCCGGTCATCTAACGCTAGTTCCGTATCACCGTGAGGAACGATGGAGTCTTTACCTCTAAAGATACGAACAAAGATGACATCGCCCGTAAATGGGAATTTACGAAGTTCTACCCCTTGGTATTTTGGGTTACGCATATTGATTTGATAAAGAGCCGACTCTTGGTTTGTTAAGATATTTAAAACCGTCGGTGACTCAATTAACGCTTTTAATAGTGCTGTTGTTGACAATAGTACGGAGAAGACTTCCACTTGGTTTGCTTTTAGCTTTTCATCGAGCTCTGGCGTTTCAACACGCGCAATGACTCGACCTGTCCCATATTCTTTGGCAGCTAATGCAATCGATGTATTGCGCTCTTCTTCTCCTGTTGTAACAACGAGTACATCCGTATCTAAAATACCTTGTTTTTGTAGATATTCTACATCATAAGATTCAATATCATTAATATTAAAAACAGAGTCAGACGTACGGTTATCCAACTTTTCATTCGACGTATGATAAATCGTTACGTCATACATATTTAAATCAAGATCACGAATTACTGGTAGGGTAAATTGATTCGCACCAAGCATGTTAATCTTAAGTTTCTTCTCATTGATCTCTGGCTTTGGAAACAGCTTTCTAAAGACGATTGGCGTAATAATACACGTAATGACCGCTACTAGAATGAGGGCTCCTGACATCTGTGAATCAATGACACCAATATTTTCACCAACCGTAGCTGCTGCAATAACAAGTGAAAGCGTTGATGTTAATAAAAAGCCTGATGCTAACACTGTTTTTGTATCGTACCAAATGCGCATAATCATTACTGGTAACAGCTTTGATAACAATAAAGCTAAAAGCAATAAAGGCATTAGAATAAGTACTTTTGAATCTCCAAACAGCGACCAAACATCAAGGTCTACCCCAACCATTACGAAAAAGATAGGGATTAAAAAGCCATATCCGAAGGAATCTAGTTTATGCACAAGATTCTTATCTGGAGCAAGCAGTGATACAAGTACGCCGGCTAAAAACGCTCCTAAGATATTTTCCGCTCCAATTGATTCAGAAAGTCCCACTAGGATAATAATAAGCGCAAATACTGCTCGCGTATCAATCTGAACTGTTCCTTTAGACATCGTTTCAAGGAAAGAACGATGCTTAAACTGCTTACCGATAAAGTAGAATAGAACACCGGCAGCAAATAGAATAAGCAGTAGCCATGTGTTTCCTCCTCCCGATTCTGCATAAATTGATGCAAAAACAGCAAGAAGAATCATCGTCACAAGGTCTGCAATAACAGCAATTAGTAGGATTGTTTGCCCAATGGACTTTTTCATAATTTGGGCATCCTTTAAGGTTGGAACAACAACTCCAAGTGAAATGGTTGAAATAATAAGCGTCATTAGAAACGCATTGTCAATAAATCCTGTCCAGACAAAAATATAGGATAATAACAAGGAAACAGCAAAAATAGCAAGAAATACAATGGTTGATACAGCAAACGAATTCGGAATCGTTTTACCAGATTTCGTTTTTTCCTTTTTTTGTCCACCTGCAAATGCAGAAAAATCAATTTCTAGCCCGCTTAAAAACATTAAAAAGATAAATCCGAGGGTAGACAACGTCTCTAACCACATATCTTGTTGAACTAAATCAAATCCACTTTTCCCGATAATTAACCCCATAATAATTTCAGCTACTACGACAGGGATAACGTTGAGTTTAAAGCGATGAAGTAGAATTGGTGTTAAAAAAGCGACCGTAATTACGATGACAAGAGAGGTTACGGATGCATGATGTTCCATCTACTTCTCCCTCCTTTTCCTTCACTTGCTTAGTATAATAAATGCATATTAAGCTAGTGTTAAATTTGAATGTCAAGCATAAAAGGGAATGCTCAATCTGTCAACAACTCTATTTTAAATAACCCATAAAAGTTGTCGCTAATCCGAAATAAATTAAAATACTAATAAGATCATTAATCGTCGTAATAAACGGTCCAGATGCTACCGCAGGGTCAATCTTCAAACGATGCATAAATAGCGGAATAAATGCGCCTGTTAACGTTGCAACAATCAGCGTAGCAAATACAGAAATACCAACTAACGCTCCAAGAATAAAATCACCTTGCCATACATATACAACTAGCGTTACGGCAATACCACAGGAACCTCCTGTAATGACACCTGTTAAAGCTTCTCGAACGAGTAGCTTTAGCTTTCCTTCTTCCTGAATTTCCCCTGTTGCGATACCACGAACAGCTACCGCTAATGCTTGAGTACCCGTGTTTCCAGCCATCCCACCAATCAGAGGAATAAAGATTGCTAAGATGGCTACTTGGTTTAATGTGTCTTCAAAGCGGCCAATTAAGCTTGCCGTCATCATCCCTAAGAACAGAAGAATAATCAGCCAAGGCAATCGCTTTTTAGCTGCGCCGAACGGACTGTTCCCCGCCGTATCGTCCACGTCGCTAATACCCGCAAGTTTGGAATAATCGTCAGATGCTTCTTCGTCCATTACATCAATTACATCATCGACGGTAATGATTCCGAGAAGGTGCTGCTGAAAGTCTACTACCGGTAATGCCAGGAAATTATAGTCCCTCATAATTCGAGCAACTTCTTCTTGGTCTTCCGCAACAGAAACCGCTACAACACGTTCACTCATAACATCACTAATCATCGTTTCTTCATCTGCAACAATTAAGTCTCTTAACGAAATAACGCCTACCAAATGCTTTTGTTCGTCCACAACAAACGTATAATAAATCGTTTCAGCTCCGGGAGCTTCTCTCCTTAAAATTTGCATCGCAGAGCGAACCGTTTGGTTTGCTTTAATAGCGATAAATTCTGTGGTCATGATACTACCGGCCGTGTACTCTTCATAGTGAAGCAGTTCTTTAATTTCATCCGCTGCTTCTTCATCCATAATGGTTAAATAGCTCGCTACTTGCTCTTTATCTAGTTCGTTTAAAACGTCAACGGCGTCATCCGTTGACATCTCAGCTAGCATATCAGCAGCAAACATTGGATGCATCTCTGAAAGTAAATCTTGATAGTCTTCTTCCGGTACTTCTACTTGTTCGAAAATATTAGCCATTTCTTCTGGTGAAAGCATTTCATAGAGCGCAAATCGCAAATCTTCGTCTAGCTCTTCAAAAAACTGGCCTTGATCATATGGATGCATATCTAGAAATTCTTCTCGAAACGCATCAATTTCATTTTCTTTGAGCAAGTTAATTAATTGCTCCTGAAGTCTCTTTTGCTCTTCTCTTTCCATTGATTCAGTCATAAACATTTCCTCCTCTCAGAACAAAACTTCTCTTACTTTATTATGAAATGAACTAGATTTCAACTCATAACTCGTAGTAAAATTTTAAAAACTTCTGTTTATCTAATTATTATGTGATAAATCTTATCGATAGTTTGCACAATATAGAATGAAATTTCTACACCCTAAAAGGTTTATTTTTCAAACGATACGAAATTCATTGGAAAAGAGCGTGAAGAAATGTGAAGCTAGACATAATTGGAGATATTCATGGCTGCTACGATGAGCTTGTAGAATTAACAACTAAACTGGGCTATAGCTGGACCTCTACCTACCCTACCCATCCAGAAAAGAGGCATTTAGCCTTTGTAGGAGACTTGATGGACCGAGGACCTCACTCCTTAAAAGTAATCGAGCTTGTTTGGAATCTTGTCGTCAAACAAAAAAAAGCGTATTACTGTCCTGGAAACCACTGCAATAAGCTTTATCGATTTTTCAAAGGAAATAAGGTCCAAATTAAGCATGGGTTAGAAACAACCGTAGCTGAATATAATGACCTCTCCCAAGCACAGCAGCAAGAAATCAAACATAAGTTCATGGAACTTTATGAGAATGCCCCTCTTTATGTTCACTTAAAACAAGAACAGCTTGTTATTGCACACGCTGGAATTCGGGCAGACTATATCGGACGAAACGACAAAAAAGTAAAAACATTCGTTTTATATGGAGACATTACTGGAGAAACACACCCAGATGGTTCACCTGTGCGCAATGACTGGGCTAAACACTACAATGGGACACCATTGATTGTTTACGGGCACACACCGATTAAATCTCCTAAGCTACGTAACAATACAATCAACATTGATACAGGAGCAGTATTTGGTGGCAAATTAACTGCGTTTCGCTACCCTGAAAAAGAGCTTGTTTCTGTTCCCTCTTCCATGCCTTATGTGGCTGAAAAGTTTAAAGAATAGCATAAGAGCACTACTCGCAAGTAGTGCTCTTATCGTATTTACCCTCTGTTTTGTTGAACTAAACGCTGCATATCCTCAGGAAGCGGTGATTGAAATGCTAGTTCACGTTGCAAAATAGGGTGAAAGAACGTGAGCTTATAGCTATGTAGCGCCTGTCTGCTTATCTTCTCTCTGTTCCCACCGTATAGAGAGTCACCTAGTAAAGGACTTCCCAAATACTCCATATGAACGCGAATCTGATGCGTACGCCCTGTATCCAGCTTCAAGTCTACTTCAGAGAACCCATCGTATTCTTGTATCACTTTGTAATGCGTAACGGCATGCTGACCGTCTGAGCGTACCATTCTTTCAATAATACTATCGTTCTTTCTTCCAATTGGGGCGTCAATTACTCCCTCTTTTTTTGAAAGAGTTCCATGAACAAGCGCACGATATGTACGCTTAATCGCTCTTTGCTCTTGAGCTTGAGAAAATAAGAAATGAACATGGCGGTATTTAGCGACTATTAATAAACCTGAAGTATCGCGATCGAGTCTATTCACTAAGTGAACCGTAGAAGCAATACCGTTTTGCTCATAGTAAAACAGCAGCGCATTGCTTAGCGAATCATTCAGGTGCTCTCGCGTTGGAATACTAGGCATACCAGCGGATTTATTAATGACTAGCAAGTAGTCATCTTCATAAATCACATCTAACGGTAGAGGTGATTTATGAAGATTTTCACTTGGATATTCAGGTGGAAACGTCACTTTCACAAAGTCTCCGATAGTGAGTATATGTCGAACATTTACTTTCTCACCATTTACTTCAATACAACCACCCTTAAACTTGATATCGGTTAATGCTGCTCGAGATATATGATGCCTTTTTAGAAAGTCGCGTAATAAAGAACCGCTAAATGAATCTGTTACGTGCCAACTTAATGTAAATAGCTTGTGCATATCATATCTCTCCACTTAATCAGATACAAATGAATCTCTTACTCGCTGCCAAAACGGAAAAGCTCGGAAGCGCGCGAAACGAATCTTTTCATTCGCAACTCGACACTGAATAGACTTAACATTTTGATGTAACAACGTTAAATGATCGATGGTGATTTGAAAATCTGCGTAATTAACAGGCTTTAATAAAGCCGTATGATGCCCTGGTAACACGAGCGGAGATCCAATTGTACGAAACACACGATTATTAATAGATGCCATTTCAGCAATCTGAATCGCATGCAGTGACGGATGTAAAATAGCACCTCCAAGGGACTTATTGTAAGCCGTACTTCCCGATGGAGTTGATATACATAATCCATCGCCTCGGAATGTTTCAAACTGCTGTCCTTTAATTTCAACATCCATCACAAGTGAGCCTTCAACACTTTTGACCGTGCACTCATTGAGCGCCAAAGAACGAGCTTCCTTTTCTCCGGTTGTGTAACGAATAATAACTTCAAGTAGCGGATATTCAACAACTTGATAAGGTGTTTTCGCAATAGCAATGACTAACTTCTCAATTTCATCCGGTGTCCAGTCTGCATAAAAGCCTAAATGTCCTGTATGTACTCCAACAAAAGCCGTTTTGTCTAACCGGTGCTGATAATGGTGAAAAGCATACAATAGCGTGCCGTCTCCACCCACTGAAATGACAATGTCTGGTTCATCTTCGTCGTGCTCTAAGTGAAAATCTAATAGGTATGTTTTCATTCTTTCCATTAATGTATTTGAAACTTGATCGCCCCTGGACGTAATAGCAAACTTGATATTACTCACCTTCTTCCCCCCTATCTGTGTTGAAAAACCTGATTTGACTTTTTATTCTTTATTCATTTTCTGTATTCTCTACTTCTTTTTTACGCGAAAAGAAAACCTGAGCTTCTTGTATTTCCCCTCGAATCTTTGACATCTCTTCATCTAGTTGAAAAGCTGCTTCTGATGCTCGCTGAAGTCGTTCTTTTATCTCTTGAGGGAAATTGCCACTGTATTTATAGTTTAAAGAATGTTCAATCGTGGCCCAAAAATTCATCGCTAACGTACGAATTTGGATTTCTGCTAAAATTTGCTTTTCTCCGTGTATGGTCTGAACAGGATAGCAAATCACCATATGATAGGAGCGATATCCACTTTCTTTTTGATGAGTAATATAGTCTCGCTCTTCTACTACTTTAAAGTCCGTGCGCTGCCTCAGAATTTCAACTACTGCTTTAATATCATCTGTGAATTGACACATCATGCGCAGACCTGCAATGTCCTGCATCTCTTCCTCTAAACGCTCTAAAGAAATGTTTTTTCTTGCCGCTTTATCTAAAATACTAGCAATGGGTTTCACTCGGCCCGTCACAAACTCAATTGGAGAGTGCGTAGATCTCATATCGTATTGAGAGCGCATGCCTTTTAACTTTACTTTAAGTTCTTCTACCGCTTGTTTATACGGTGCTAAAAATAAGTCCCAATGCCTTACCATTGCTATCCCCCTCACCTTATTATCTGCTTTTTTTATCTAAGAAAATTTCTTCTACTCTTGCTACCATATCATCTCCGTAGTTTACATTTCCTTCAATGTTGCTGATTAAGTCTGTTAACTCTTCTTTCATAGCCGTTAGCTCAACGACTTGCTTATTAACTTCTAAGAACACCTTTTTATCATCTTGTAAAACGTTCTTTAAATGTGGCCACATATTGTCACTTAGTCCAACATACATAAACTGCTCGTTGACTTCCACAATGTATACAAATGACATATTGTCAGAATCAGCAAGCACTTGCTTCATATCTTCAATCTGCTCGATTTGTTGTTCAATAGCCTCTGCCTTTAAATGTAGTTCATCTTTCTTCATCACACAGGTTGTGATTTCGATTCGATTTTGCATATATATACTCCTTCCAACTATACAATTCGTTCTTATTTTAACACATTCAAACGTGGTTTAATAAAGCGAAACGAAATCTATTCGGGTTTTCTATTACTTTCTGTTCCATCCCTTTTACAGAACGCCTATCGATTCGAGATATTAACGATACAAATTAACCATTTTATGATAGATTATAAATGAAATCTTATGACAGTGATGCATCTGTTTTGCATCTCATAAAGAGGAACATATCTATGCTAAACATTATAAAACATCTTATTATACATCCTTACAGATACAGCATAAAGGAGCTTATGTAGCATGAAACAAGAAATTGAAATTGAATTTAAAAACTTAGTAAATAAGAATGAATTTAAAAAGTTACTAGCTTATTTCCAACTAACGGATCGCGACTTTATCATGCAGGAAAATCATTACTTTGATACAAATGACTTTCAGCTAAAAAGCGCAGGGGCAGCTTTACGAATTCGAAACAAAAATGGAAAGTTTGTTTTAACTTTAAAACAGCCCCATGAGCATGGCTTATTGGAAACGCACATAGATCTTACAGAATCTGAAGCACAAGAACTAATGACTGAAACAAAGAATTTTCCAACTGAAATGACAGCAGCTCTCCAAAGACTTGGCATATCTTCATCACGCTTAGCTTACTTTGGCACACTTAAAACATACCGAGCAGAAATTGAATACAAAAGCGGTTTACTTGTATTTGACCATAGCTTTTATTTGGATACTGATGATGTAGAAATTGAGTATGAAGTTCAAGATGAAACACAAGGACTTCTTGCATTCGAGAGCTTACTTCAAGACTTTAGTATCCCTAAGCGTAACACAGCGAATAAAATCAAACGTTTTTATGATCGCAAATATCAATTATTAAGTGAGGAATAAATCAATGGATGTTCAAGCTTATCAAACGTGGTTACAGCTACAGACCTTGCAAACATTTACGGCAAATCGACCGACAGCTTCACCTGCAACACTTTTAACTCCGTCGATATTTGCAAACATTTTGGCACAATATATATCTGAAGAGAAAAACGCTAATGAGCAAACAGCTCAGCTCACTTCTAGATCTAATGCGTTGCCCTTACAAACGGATGCGGCTCCTTATTTGAATACATCGGTTCAAAAAAGCAGTTCGCCTACATCAACAATCACTGGCTCACGCTTTGATGATCTGATTAATGAAGCGGCTTCGAAATATGATTTAGACCCTAAGTTAATTTCAGCTGTGATTAAACAAGAATCTAATTTTAACCCTAACGCCAAAAGCTATGCAGGGGCACTAGGATTAATGCAGCTCATGCCCGCAACGGCTAACTACCTTGGCGTTCAAAATGCCCTTAACCCACGCGAGAACATTTTAGGAGGCGCAAAGTATTTACGACAAATGCTCGATAAATATAACGGGAACGTTAAGCTTGCTCTTGCTGCTTATAATGCCGGGCCAGGAAACGTCGATAAATACGGTGGTATCCCTCCTTTTAAAGAAACACAAAATTATGTTGCTAAAATTACGTCTACCTATAATGCGTAGAAAATAACTCATCATTTTCGGAAAGGGTATGTGACGGAAAGTTTTTTCTATAAACCCTGCTATTTTTTCACTTATTTCTTTATCTAGCTACCCTATCACCTTTTCTGTTTGAAGCGGATAGTTTGAGATAAATAAGGTACACTGCTAAAATTAAGAAAAACGATGGTACTACTCCACCACACTTGATGGAGTACATTTCTAGGATAAAGGAGTTATCAACATGAAAGAAAAAGTCAAATCTCCCTACGAACTATTGGGCGGTGAACATACGATTTCCAAACTTGTTGATGCTTTTTATAACAGGGTAGCTAGTCATCCAGATTTAGCCCCTATCTTTCCAATAGATTTAACGGAAACAACACGAAAGCAAAAACAATTTTTAACACAATATTTAGGCGGGCCGGCTTTATATACAGAAGAACATGGACACCCTATGTTACGTGCAAGACATTTGCCTTTTGAAATTACGCCAGCTCGCGCAAAAGCATGGCTTCATTGTATGCATGAGGCAATGGATGAAATTGGATTAGAAGGTCCGTTACGAGATGAACTTTATCACCGGCTCATTCTGACTGCTCAACATATGGTTAATTCACACGAACAGAACGATGAGAAAGGATTTTCACATTGAAGAATTTACACAGCGAACATCAATCATTGCGACACCTTTGTCAGGGTTCTAATCAGAAGCCACTGGAAATTTACGTATTTGTTGATCCACTTTGTCCGGAATGCTGGGCACTAGAGCCTATCTTGAAAAAATTGCAGATTGAGTATGGAAATTGGATTACTCTTAAGCATGTTTTAACCAGTAATTTGCAGAAGCTAAACATTGGTACAAAAAAGAAGTTTGAAGATATGGCCAAGACATGGGAGCAAACTGCTTGTCGATCCGGCATGTCTTGTGACGGTAATCTTTGGCTTGAGAATCCAATTTCAACACCATTTGCAGCATCGATTGCAATTAAAGCTGCGGGTTTACAGGGAAAAAAGCAAGGCATTCGCTTTTTACGAAAACTTCGCGAAGCATTATTTTTAGAGAAACAAAACGTTGAAAAAGAAGATGTGCTTGTCAAGTGTGCAGAAGAAATCGGACTTGATGTCGAAGAATTTGTGCGAGACTTACACGCTGAGCATGCTACAAAAGCGTTTCAATGCGATTTAAAGATTACATCAGAAATGGACGTAACCGATATTCCGACCCTTGTGTTTTTCAATGAAAAAGTTGAAGAAGAAGGAATTAAGATTTCTGGGCATTATTCATATGAAACGTACGTACACATCATTTATGAAATGTTAGAAGAAGAAGAAATCAATCCTCATCCGCTTCCACCTCTGCGATCGTTTTTAGCTTATTTTCAATTTGTCGCAGCAAAAGAAGTAGCCGTTGTTTACGATATATCCATTGAGCAAGCTGAGCGAGAACTGAAAAAACTTCAGCTTCAGCGCCTTGTAGAACAAGTTCCAGTGAAATACGGTACGTTTTGGAGAAGCTTAGAAAAAGGATGTTAAAATACAAAAAAGACTTGGCATTTGCCAAGTCTTTTTTGTTTGTCCTAAGACAACAAGGGGATGGGAGAAATTTTTCACGGTCAAACAAAGGGGTATATGTTTGTTTTGTGATAAACTTCACGATTATTACTATAGCAAATTATGTCGAGTTTTGACAACCCTTTTTTGATATTTTCATGATTTTTTTTAAAAAAAGTATATTTTGGTGCCTCGATTCATATAGTTCAAGCATGACAAGCAAGCGAGGTGACCAAACATGAAGCTCATCGGAGTGATCATCAGCATTGCAATTCTCTGTTTTTCCTTTGTCTTTTATCTACTGTCGTTAATGAAGCTTGCACCGCTTGTGATTGCTGCTCCTCTTTTACTTCTATCTCTGTTCATTACTATTATGCTTCTTAATTCATTTAATCGATTTCGAGGATTTAAATAAACAAAGCTTTGCGGATGCGCAAAGCTTTGTTTATTTAAACTTAGTTTTTCTCTAACAAACGTTCCATCTCTTCAAGCTTTTCTTTAAACACTTCTAATGCTTCTTTGATTGGTTCAGCAGTTGTCATATCCACTCCTGCGCGTTTTAACACTTCGATTGGATAATCAGAGCTTCCAGCTTTTAAGAAGCCAAGGTAACGCTCAACAGCCGCGTCTCCTTCTTCAAGAATTTGCTTACTTAGCGCTGCAGCTGCGCTGAAGCCTGTTGCGTATTGATACACATAATAATTATAGTAGAAATGTGGAATTCTTGCCCACTCTAAGCCAATCTCTTCATCAATGACTAAATTATCACCAAAGTACTTTTTATTTAAATCATAGTATAACTTTGTTAGCAGCTCTGGTGTTAGCGGTTCACCATTTTGAGCCCGAACGTGAATTTCATGCTCAAATTCAGCAAACATCGTTTGACGGAACACGGTACCGCGGAAGCCTTCTAAATAATGATTTAATAAGTATAATCGTTTCTTTTCATCGTCGATTGTTTTCAATAAATAATCATTTAATAGGGCTTCGTTACACGTAGATGCGACTTCAGCGACAAAGATTGAATAATCACCGTATGGGTAAGGCTGTTCTTTACGCGTATAGTAACTGTGCACTGAGTGACCAAACTCATGAGCTAATGTGAAAAGATTGTTCACATTGTCCTGCCAGTTCATTAAAATATATGGATTTGTTCCATATGTTCCAGAAGAATAAGCACCGCTTCGCTTTCCTTTGTTTTCGTGCACATCAACCCAGCGATTTTCAAATCCTTCTTTTAAAATGGAAATGTACTCTTCTCCAAGCGGCGCCAAACCTTTTAATAAATAATCTTTTGCTTCGCTATATGGTATTTCCATTTTGACGTCTTGCACAAGCGGTGTATACAGATCATACATGTGAAGCTCATCAACACCTAACACTTTCTTTCGTAGGTCAATATAGCGCTGTAATAGAGGCAGATATTCGTTTACCGTTGCAACTAAATTATCATATACCTCTTCTGGAATATTGTTTGCGCTTAGAGCTGCATGGCGAGCTGATTCGTAGTTACGGACCTTAGCGCTAAAGTTATCTTTTTTAACCGTTCCGCTAAGAGTACTCGCAAATGTATTTTTAAACTTTCCATACGTATCATAGACGGCTTTAAACGCTTCTTCTCTAACGCGTCGATCACTGCTTTCTAAAAACCGAATATAACGACCGTGGGTAATCTCCACTTCTTCCCCGTTTTCATCTTTAATGGATGGAAACTCTAAATCAGCATTATTCAGCATACCGAACGTATTACTTGATGCTCCTAGCGCTTCAGATGCCTGTGCTAGAATAGCTTCTTCACTCTCAGAAAGGATATGAGGACGCTCACGATTCACTTCATCCAGCGCATGTGCATATAGCTGTAAATCCTTGCTATCTTTTAAATATTGTTTTAGCGTTTCCTCATCTACTGCTAATAGTTCAGGCGTGACGTAAGATAACGCACTCGCAATTTCTGTATACAACATTTTAATTCGATCATTTAATCCTTGATAGAATGAGTTCGTTGTATCTTGGTCATACCTCATATGTGCATATGTATAAAGCTTGCTGACCCGCATTGTTAGTTCATCTTGCTGCTGAAGTGCTTTAAAAAGCATGTCTGCTGATTCTCCAAGCTTGCCGCGATATTGTTCCATTTCCGGAACTAAGGCTTTAACAGCTTGAAATTCTTTCTCCCACGCTTCATCCGTTTCAAAAATATCTTCTAATCTCCATGTATCTTCTACTTTAATTTCACTGCGATTTGGCAGCTTTTTCACCGTGGATTGTTCACTCATATTAACACCCTTTCATCTTTTACTCCGTCTCTGTTACTAATTTCGCTATATAGAAGACGAATCCTTTTTTATTGTATGTGGCTTTTCAAAAATTAGTCAGCCTGTAAGTACGCCCAAACAGTGCTTCTATTTAAGCGTACTTATTTTCTGCTAACGTGTCACTTCTTTTGCTTGGTCTAACCATTTTTTCATTAATAACCCATCTTCTAAGAATGCATCTGAGCTGAGCATAGGAACTGTATACCCTCTCTCGATTCGATAAGAGTCATACGTAACAGGAGAAAAGAATTTTAGCTTGCATAGTACTTCTACGTACTCTAACAGCGGCTTTTCAATTGTAGACTGCATGAACGGAACATATCGTAATTTAATTAACTTTTGGCGAACCCGAGCGCTAAACTGCATATATAGCTGCTTAAGATTCACTATTTCTCCTACCTTTTTCACTTGCATGATATCAAGCAATAGCCAAGTTTGCCATATGACAGCCGGTGTTTCAATCATAAAAGCAGAAGGAATTGGAAAACCGGCTTCAGAAGGAAAATGAGTGGGTGGAATTTGAAGGGTATAGAGCTTTTCTAAAAAATGTTTATATTGTAAGCCCGGATATAGCATGTATGTTGTACGGAAGTTCCTCTTTTTTTGAATCCACCCTTCATGATAAGAAGGAGACGTATGCAAAGTAAGCCATTCTGAAAATGTATGAGAACTAGGTGTGAGAATTTTCAATTCAGCAAAAGCAATTTGGGAGGAAAACGGAATGATATGCTCAAGTTTGATTAACTCATTTGTGAAGGGTGAAAAATAATAAAGAGTTGGCGATTGGTCGGTGAGAGTGAGGTACTGCCATTCTTGAGGAGATAGGCGAAAAAGTGAGGTACCTAAGCGTTTTAATCGCTTTGCGCCCATTATCCAAAAAGGGTGATACCCTTGCTTTCTATAGCCGCTTGTTCGCTGAACGAACGCTTCAGTAGACAATGAAGCACACTGAAATTCAAATGCATAAGCTGCTTTTCCTACTTCAACAAACAAATCTGGACGTTGTTGGATTTGAGGCAAGTAATGCTCTAACTGAGCTGAGGTATGAGTTTGTAACCAACGAAACAGCTGGAGCTTTCCTGTTACGTGATAATCGCTCTCTCCTTCCTGGTCAACTGTACACTCTTTTTTTCGATGCGCAAAATGGGAACAGCGCTTTACTCCTACGCGAAGCACAACAGATTCATTACAAGCTGGACAATAAAAAGACCCCGTTTTTTGCAAACGCCGAAGCTCTGCCTCTGTAAAGCCACTGGCTAATGAAACCAAGCGATTATGGACTGTTTTTGCGACGAGCAATGGCTAACACTCCTTCCTTATTGAATTCTTACTGTATATTCGTTAAAGGTTAGCAAATCCCTTCTTTTTGTAAAAAGAGTTTGAGACATAACAAAATGATGGCTTCTAAAAGACGAACACTAGCTGTTCCCATCTCTTTCCCGCAGGAGTCGAGTGTCCTACGCTCCATTCCACCCTGTTTCCAACATTGTTTTCACAATCAACCAAAAAACCTGAACGATTAAAAGTTATGAACTCTCAATCGTTCAGGTATAGTAGAGGCTGAATTACTTATGTCTCAGTCTTTCTTAGAGTAGAGGTGATAATAATCGAGATGTTGACTCGAAAACTCTCTGCAAGATGGGACGCTTTTGAAATTGATCTAAATGAAGTGACGAAGACACCTCTAAGTCCTGCATATACTCATAAACGAGCTTTTGAGTACTTGCTGTTTTATAAAGAAAAGCATTCACTTCAAAGTTTAAATGAAAGCTTCTCATATCCATGTTGGCAGTACCAATCGATGCAATTTCTTTATCCACAATCACAATTTTACTGTGCATGAAGCCTTTTTCGTATTCATACACTTTCACTCCTGCTGCTAGTAACTCTGGAAAGTAAGAGCGTGAAGCATGAAAAACGATTTTTTTATCTGGTTTTTTTGGTACAAGTAACCTAACGTCTACTCCGCTAAGCGCTGCTACTTTCAGCGCTGTGAAGATATCTTCATCAGGAATAAAATACGGTGATGCAATCCAAATTGATTCTCGCGCTGACGTAATCATGGAGAAAAATAAGTGTTTAATAACTTCCCATTCTCGGTCCGGACCTCCAGCAATCATTTGAACTCCCCCGCAGCTCTCCTCATCAACATCAATTAAGTCTGGTGACAAATAGGTTTGGGTTAACAGCGTTTGACCCGTCATATAATACCAGTCCTGTAAGAAAATTAGTTGTAAAGAGCGCACCGCTTCGCCACGAACCTGAAGATGCGTGTCACGCCAAAAGCCAAAGTGTCGACTTTGACCAAGATATTCATCCCCAATATTTAACCCTCCGACAAATCCAATCGTTCCGTCTATCACTACAATTTTACGGTGGTTTCGAAAGTTAATTTTATTGTTTAACAGCGGCAAGCGAACAGGTAAAAATGGTACCATTTCTACGCCTGCTTCTCGCATTTCGTGAATGTAGTGCTTAGAAAGCTTAAAACTTCCAACGGCGTCGTACAAAAAGCGCACATAAATACCCTCTTGTACTTTTTCAATCAAAATATCTTTAATTTTTTGTCCTAGGTCATCATGTCTGACAATGTAATATTCCATATGAATATGGTGACGCGCATGCTGGAGAGCTTCAAGTATTTCATCAAATGTTTCGTCACCATTCGTGAGTGCTCGCGTATCAGACGCAAATGAAACGGGAGCTTTCCCGAGCTGAGTAGCTAATGTTAATAACTGTTTACGTTTTTCACCAAAGCGCTCAACCTGCTCATCAAAGATTGAAGAATCTCTTTCCATCTTCAATAAAACCTGCTCATCTAGCTTCGCTTTTTTTGCAAACAATCGTCTCTTTCGAATGTTTCGCCCAAACAGTAGATAAAAGAAAAAGCCGACAACAGGAAAACTTCCTAAAACGACAAGCCATGTTAACGTTTGGGTTGGGTGACGATTTTCAAGTGAAATAACTAATCCAATAAAGATCACGCTAATGGTAATCAGCAAGCTCAGAATCCCAATAATTTGACCACTCAAATACTCTTTTGTCAAAACAAGAACGACAACAAGACCTGCAATAAACACAAGTAGCTGTAAACGATTTTTCAATTTTATTCACCTATCCTACTAATGAACATGCTGTTCGTTCATAATAAAGACCGATTTCACATACATGAAATCGGCCACTTTTATCTTAACGGAAAATGAGCCTTTAATTGTTCTAATGCATTATCGCTCATTAACTGCTTTCCATATTCCATTAAACGGTGCACAGTTAAATGAGACTCGTTTCCATACTCTAAAATAATGCTTAATATATTATCAATCTCAGTGACGAAGTCTTCATCATCTGTAAATTCTACATATAAATAATATTTGCCTTCAAACACATACATATGATTGATTAGCTCATCTAATTCTAGATGGTGGCTTAACATGATTAAATCTTCTAAGTCACGGAAATGAGCCACAAAATGCAGGCCTTCATCTTCAATGACATCCTCTTCAAGCTCATCCTTTTTCTTTTGGTTGGCTTGATGCTGATCTAACAGCGCTTCAACTTTTCCGTCTACAGGGATATCAATTTTATCATTTTCGCCAACTGGTACTTCGAATTTTTGACCATCTTTTGAAATTTGAGCTCTTGTTACAATAACTTCTAAGCCTTTTTCAAGCGCATGTACCTGAATCCAAAGCGGACCTTCTGCTACGAACTCTTCTTCTTGATGAATTTCATCCATCATCTCCCAAAACAGTTCCTCGCTTCGTTCTCTGCTAAACCAAATTTCATTTCGGTCAAATCCTCGTTCTTCAATATCAACGTATGTGACAAAAAATTTTACCGTATTTTCATTAATGCGTTCGATTTCCATTATCATCTCTCCCTTCGGAAAAATCAGTGAAGGCAATACGGTCTTTCTTTCTCATTACCTTAACGAAATAAGGACTATTTTCCTTTATGTTAAAGCAATACTACATGGACTTTACAAATTTGTAAAGTATTCTAACTCCACGTAAACAAGCATAGAATCTTTCTGTACACCTCATATATCCATTCTATGATAAAATCCTATGGAAGGGAAATAAAACACTCTGTTAACCATGCGAGCCGGTGCAACCTTAACATGATACGACTGAAGGCTCAATACTGCGTAATAGTACAAACTGTTACACAAATCGGGGGGCGACGTATATTGGACTTGGAACTACTCACCTCCATCCTACTCATTATCGGTATTGATATCGTACTAGGTGGAGACAATGCAATTGTAATTGCCCTTGCTAGCCGAAACCTCCCTGAGAAACAGCGCAACAAAGCAATCGTTCTTGGTACAGGGCTAGCTGTTGTAGTTCGTATTTTACTTACTATTTTAGCTGTTTATTTATTAACTATTCCTTATTTACAACTAATTGGTGGAATTTTATTAGTAGTCATTGCATTTAAGCTGCTCGTTTCAAATGAAGACGAATCCTCCAATATTAAGGCAAGTGCTACATTAGGCGCTGCGGTTCGCACCATTGTATTTGCTGACCTTGTCATGGGCTTAGACAACGTCATCGCCGTAGCTGGTGCAGCTCATGGGAATATCTTACTGGTGATTATTGGTCTTTTCGTTTCTATTCCTATTATTGTATGGGGAAGTAAGCTTATCCTATACTTAATGGAACGTTTTCCTCTACTTATTTATGCAGGAGCGGGTATTCTAGCTTACACAGCAGGAAATATGATTCGACACGAAAAGAACCTACACGGCTTCTTCGCCAATAATCATACGCTTGAAACATCAATTCCAGTCATCACTGTCATCTTGGTCTTAGCGAGCGGACTATTAATTAATAAATTTCGCTCACAATAAGCCTAATATAGGAGCAAGAAAGCCTTCATGTTATGGGACTGACCCCATAAAGTGAGACAAATAAAAAACACCTTTAAGTTGAAAACTGGGTATGTAGTACCTAACAATCACTTGGAGGTGTTTTTTCTATGGGAACAAGAGTCAGTTATCCAGTCGAAATAAAGTTAAAAGCGATTGAAATGAGGTTAGCCGGTGTACCTGTAAAAGAAGTCTTATCACAACTAAACATTCGGAATCCTACCCAATTAAAAACATGGATGAAGTGGTATCAAAATGGGGATGTACACCGGTTGGAACAGCCAGTAGGCAAGCAATATGCCTATGGAAAAGGTCCTGATTTTGAAAACGAGACAGCTAAGTTAAAGACTGAGAACCGACAATTAAAGCAACAAATCGAGATTTTAAAAAAGTACAAGGAATTGGAAAGGAAGTGGTACCAGAAATCGCAGTGAACCTAGTGGAAGAGTTAAAAGAACAAATCCCTATTTATCAAATCTGTTTCCATCTTGGTATTCCTCGGTCCACTTACTACCGTTGGAAGCAGCATAGTCAACAGGATACACGAAAGAAATGGATGGAACAGCAAGTGGGTGAACAATGTCGTGCACACAAGTTTCGATATGGCTATCGGAAGATCACAGCTGTACTCAAGCGAACCATGAAGATTAACCACAAGTTTGTGCAGCGTACCATGCAGAAATACGGTTGGCAATGTCGCGTTAAACGGAAGAAACGGCAGCGAACAGGGCAACCTTATCAGGTTGCAGAGAATGTATTAAATCGTGACTTTCGAGCTGAACGCCCTCTTCAAAAGCTTGTGACCGATATTACGTACTTGCCTTTTGGGCCGAAACCATTGTATCTTTCAAGTATTCAAGATTTATTTAACGGAGAAATTATTGCGTATTCCATTGGTGATTGTCAAAATGTCGCGTTTGTTTTAGACACGCTTAACCAACTCCCTTCTCTACCGGAAGGGTGCACGTTGCATAGTGATCAAGGCTCTGTGTACACATCGTATGCTTATCAACAAACAATTAAAGAGAAAGGCATTATCATGAGTATGTCCCGAAAAGGGACGCCTGCAGATAATGCCTCAATTGAATCGTTTCATTCCTCACTAAAGTCTGAAACGTTCTACCTTGACGAGTTGACATACACTACGACTACCATCATAGAGCAAACCGTCAAAAGCTATATTACGTATTATAACCATGCCCGTATTCAAACAAAATTAAACAACCAGTCTCCTGTACAATACAGAAAACGGGTTGTTTAAAAGGTGTTTTGATTCCTGTCTCAAAAACAGGGGTCAGTCCCTTATACATGAAGGCTTTTATATTATATCTAATGTTCTATTTAACCATTAACAAGGCGTTGAGCTTCACGAAGTTGGAAAGTACGAACTTTACGAGGTAAGAAACGGCGAATTTCATCTTCGTTATATCCAACTTGAAGGCGCTTTTCATCAATGATGATCGGGCGACGTAATAAGCCTGGATTTTGTTGAATTAG
The DNA here is from genome assembly GCF_038050335.1 of Priestia sp. FSL W8-0001. Classification (NCBI taxonomy): domain Bacteria; kingdom Bacillati; phylum Bacillota; class Bacilli; order Caryophanales; family Bacillaceae; genus Priestia; species Priestia sp. FSL W8-0001. The sequence continues at coordinate 789,540 of NZ_JBBPAL010000001.1, read as the reverse complement.
TTCATATAAATCTTGAAGAGGCATTGCGTCTACTTGAACATCTAATTTTCGGAATGTCTTAGAACGCGTTGAAATAATTTCATCTGTTCCATCTTCAGTCATTCGTAAAATTTGTTTAATTTCATCAATTGATAAAGGCTCTGAAAAGATATTTCGTTCTACATATGCAATTTCATTTTCTTCTAACCATGCTTTCGCTTTTCGACAAGACGTACAACTTGGTGATGTATATAATGTAACCATTTAATCCTTCACTCCTTCTATCATAATCGGTCATAATGGGCAAAAAATCTTAGCCATAAGTTATTTTTCTTTATACTAACATCGTGCTGTTTTTATGAAAAGTTAACGATTGTAAATAGTTAATGACTGATAATGAAAATCGATATTATTTTATAATTACTTTAAATAAGATAATATCTATTTTGCATTATACTACAATTTTTATTGAAATGGTATCCTTATTTTATTGTGCAAAACCATTTTTAAAATCTGTCACTAATTATTTACCACACTACTAATACGTTTAAACATCAAATTAAGTTTCAAATTTTTTATTTGTTCACTTTTTTGTCAAACTTTTATTTGTTTTTTTTCATCAAAGATCAACAGTTTGGATTTTTTCTTAGATGAGCACCTTATTAGGCGAAATAATAGGAAGATACGTGTATATTAAAAGATAGGTATTCGTCAATTTTTGCATGACTTTTGTCAAAAAAAATCATAATTTTATAAAAGATAATAGGCAAACTGAGACGATGTAGTTTATTATGAAGAAATTTAGGCCAACGAGGTGATTCACACATGAAAATCTTGCAGCTTAGCGCTGTTGCGACTGTTTTATTATTAGCCGCTTGTGCTCCGCAAGAAATTACTACCGAAGACACGAAAGATAACGTACCGGTAGTAGAAACAGCAAAAGTTTCAAAAAGTGACTTGGTTAACACCACTGAACTATCGGGAGTAGCGATGCCTTCAAAACAAGTCCCTATTGTAACGGCAAACCCCTTAAACGTAGAAAAAGTCCATGTTAAAGTAGGTGATACTGTCCAAAAAGGTGATTTGCTTGTGTCTTTAGATGCTTCCGAAGCAACTAAACAGCTTAATGAAGCTAGACAAGCGGCTGCTGATATTAGTAAAGCGGTTAAAGAAGCAGAAGCAAAAGCTACGCCTGATCAATCCCAAGAAATTCAACAGGCTCAAAAGGAACTTGAAGCTTCAATGAACAAATCAGAATCTTTGCTAGAGGAAGCTCAAAATGGAGATGTAACCTCTTCTGATTTAGTGCAAAGCGGACTCGAAATTTCATTAAATCAAGCAAAGTTAGCTCAAAAGTCTCTGTCACAGATTTCATTAACTCCTGATATGCTTCCGCAGTTAAAGCAGCAACAACAACAAGCAAACCAAGCAGTTGCTCAGGCTGAGCAGATTGTTGCATCTACTCGTCTAACTGCTCCAATAAGCGGAACGATTGCGGATGTCAGTGCTGTTGAAAATGGAATTGCCGCTCCTAGTACTCCACTTATGACGGTCATTGATCAATCCAATGTGGATGCTACCTTTCAAGTTAACAGCTATCAAGTATCACAATTAAAAGCTGGAAACCAAATTAAACTTACATTTGACGGGGTAACACAAGAATTTACTAGTAAAATTTCAACCGTGTCTCCTACCGCCAATCCTGAAACTGGACTGTTCACAGTAAAAGCACCTATTGAAAATGCAAAGAGTCAAGTAAAAGGTGGCATGAAAGCAACTGGAGAAGTAACAATTGATTCTTTATCAGATGCGTTAGTCATTCCATCCAGCGCCATCTCGTACGATGAAGAGCAAGCGTATGTATATATTGTTAATGGGAAGAAAGCAGTTAAGACTCCTATCACATTAGGATTTGCAAATGACGACCAGTATCAAGTTGTCGATGGTCTAAAAGCAGATGATGTCATTGTGACTGATGGAAAAGATCAGATACAAGACGGCAATGAAGTAAAGCAACGAGCGAGTGAAAAACAAGATGAAAATAGTTAAGCTATCCGTTCTTCGCCCTGTTGCCATGTCAATGGTTCTTGTTCTTCTTCTCATTCTTGGAGGCGTTAGTGGAAGAAACATGCCCGTTGATTTATTTCCTGAATTAACGTTTCCCGTAGCTGCCGTTACAGCTACATATGACGGAGCAGGTCCAAAAGAAATTGAAAACCTGCTTGCAGAACCACTTGAAAGTTCTATGAGTACGCTGCCTAATGTTGAAAGCGTACGATCTGTCTCTCAAAACGGTGGCGTACTCGTGCTTGTTTCGTTTACGTGGGGAACCGATATGAACTTCGCTACGTTAAATATGCGCGAGCGAATCGACATGGCACGCGAAGCTCTACCTGAAGGTGCTTCCCTACCGCGAGTCATGCGCTTTGACCCAAGTGATCTACCGATTGTTCAGCTCTCATTAACAAGTGAAAATGAGCAAATTCTAGAAGATTTAAAACAAATTGCAGAAGAAGATATTAAAGCTGCTCTAGATGGTGCTGATGGTGTTGCTTCCGTTACGGTATCGGGTGGAGCGGAAAAAGAAATCTTACTAACGCTTGATCAGCAAAAAATGTCTTCTTATAACTTAACGTTACAAGACCTTCAACAAATTATCGGATCAGAAAATTTAAACTTACCTGCTGGAAATGTTCAAGATCAAAATCAAAACTTACCAATAAGGATTACGGGACAATTTACTTCAATTGAAGATATTAAAGAGCTCCCGATTCCTACACAGTCTGGTGTTATTAAGCTCGAAAATTTAGCAGAGATAAAAGAAGCTTATGCAGACGCTGACCAACTGAGCTACCTAAATGGAAAAGAAGCTGTTGGAATCTCTGTCTTAAAACAATCAGGGGCAAATACTGTTTCCGTAGCAAATGAAATTGATGACAGGCTGAAAGAGTTAAATCAAACGCTTCCTGAAGGTGTAAAAATAGATACGATTTTGGATCAGAGTGATTTTATTAATCAGTCCATTAAATCCGTAACGTCCAACATGATTGTCGGAAGCATTTTAGCATCAATTATCCTTTACCTATTTCTACGAAATCTTCGTAGTACCATTATTATTGGTCTTGCAATTCCACTTTCAATTGTCACAACCTTTGTATTTATGTACTTTAGCGGTCAAACGCTTAACTTACTCACATTAGGTGGACTAGCACTTGGAATTGGGATGATGGTAGATAATGCCATCGTTATTCTTGAGAATATTTTCCGACTTCGAAAGCAAGGGTTATCAAAGAAAGATGCAGCTATTAAAGGAACAAATCAAGTTGGGACAGCAATCATTGCTTCCACTCTAACAACTGTTGTTGTCTTTCTTCCAATAGTATTCGTAGATGGACTGGCTGCGCAGCTCTTTAAGCCGTTAGCTTTAGTTATCAGCTTTTCATTGCTTGCGTCTTTATTTACAGCTTTAATCATTGTACCTCTGTTTTCTTCACTGTTCCTTAAGTTATCGACACGTGAAAAAGAGCAAAGTAATACAGATGGAAAGTTGTTTGGTAAAGTAAAGCATTTTTATAAACGAAGATTAGACACCGCTCTACGCCATCCGAAAAAAAACAGTTGGTGCAGTTTTACTTCTATTTGCTTTATCCTTTGCAGGAATTCCTTTTATCGGAACAGAATTCCTTCCTGCCCAAGATCAGAGCACCGTTTCTGTTACAGCTAAGCTACCTCAAGGAACGGCTTTAGAAGCAACTTATGAGAAAACGGAAGAAATTAATGAAATTCTTAAAGATATTCCAGAGGTTGACTTATCATCCGTTACCGTAGGTGGATCGAATAACTTTTCAGGCTCCGCTGGATCGAATACAAATCAGGCTACTTATAACATCTTATTAAAACCTGTAGATGAGCGAGATCGTTCAGATAAAGAAATAGCTGATGAAATCCGCAATAAGCTTAACGACATTCCGAGCGTTGATGCAACCGTATCATCTAGTGAAGGAGGCTTTACCGGAGATCCGATATCTCTTGAAATTTCAGGCCCTGATTTGGATGAATTAGTGAGAATCTCAGATCAAACTGTCGATATTTTATCTGAAATTGACGGGGTAAGAGAACCCGAGTCAAGCTATAACGATGGAAATCCTGAAGTTGTGATTTCAATCAATCGTGATAAAGCATCACAATACGGAATTGGAAGTGCACAAATCTCCAGCACGATATCAGAAGCTACACAAGGCGTTGTCGCTAGCCAGCTTGCTCGTGACGGTGAAGAGCTAAACGTTCGCTTATTAATTGATCGAAAAGATACAGCTTCAACATCTGACTTAGAAAATTTATTAATTAAATCGCCAACTGGTACAACGGTTCCGCTAAAAGCGGTTGCTGATATATCAAGGGGACAAGGTCCATCGCAAATTACGCGTGAAGATCGATTGCGAGAAATTCGTGTCACAGCAGACATTATTGGACGTGACCTCGGAAGTATTACAGATGATATTGAAAAGCAGCTAAAAAGCGAAATTTCATTACCAAACAAGCAATATAAAATTGTATTTGGTGGTCAGAATGAACAGATGAATGATGCGTTTTATAAGCTTTCACTTGCACTTGCTTTAGCAGTAGTTCTTGTTTATATGGTAATGGCAGGACAGTTTGAATCTTTCTTGTATCCATTTATCATTATGCTTTCCGTTCCCCTAACTTTTATTGGAATCATAAGCGGTTTGCTAATTACCAATCAACCTTTAGGCGTAGGCTCTTTAATTGGAATTTTAATTTTAACAGGTATTGTTGTAAATAATGCCATTGTATTAGTCGATTACTTACAGCAGCTTCGTAAAGAAGGCTACGAATTAAAAGAAGCGATTTTACTAGCAGGTCCAACGAGACTTCGTCCGATTTTAATGACAACACTTACGACGATTATCGGCTTAATTCCTCTTACGCTAGGTATTGGAGAAGGAACAGAACTACAGCAGCCAATGGCCATTGTCATTGTATTTGGCCTAAGCTTTGCTACTATTATTACGCTCATTTTTATTCCAGTCATTTATTATCTAGTTGAAAAGCGAAAGTTGAAAAAGAAAGCGAAAAAAGAACAAAAACTGATTGAAGAAAGTTAATCCCCTTCCCTTGAACCACTCATTTTGATGGCTAACAATTTAGTCCCCGTGATGAGTGGTTTTTCTATGTTTATTGTCGTTTATTTTAAAGAAAAACGGGTAATTCTAAAAGGAAAACAAAGTGAGTCACTCAGTCCCAAAGGAGGGGTATTATGAATTGGTATGAAAAATTAAGTCAATACTTTCCTATAGAAGAAATGAAATCGAAGAAGCATTTAGAGCTACTATTAAGTGAACAAAGTGAAATTTACAACAAAGATGAAGGTCCTCACCACGTCTTGATGTATGTCGAAACGGATGAGTTTATCTTTGTTGATTACTTATTTGTATCAAAGGATGCACGAGGACAAGGGTTAGGTGGAAAATTAATCAACAAGCTTAAAGATCATCAAAAGCCAATTATTTTAGAAGTTGAACCCGTTGACTATGCTGATTCCGACAGTGAAAAACGTCTTCACTTCTACAAAAGAGAAGGTTTTAAGCACGCGACTTCTATTGGTTACAAACGTCGATCTCTAGCGACAAACGAAGTCAATCAAATGGAAATCCTCTACTGGTCTCCTACTGAAGAAAGCGAAGAGAGTATTTTAAACAGCATGAAAAAAACGTATGAATTAATTCATACTTACAAAGATAAAGAAATTTATGGTGAAAAATACCAACCTGTTGACGAAGTGTTAGTACTAGATAAAAATCGTGAAGATATCGATATTCTATCTGAACTATAATCTTTCTAAAAGGGAACTATCCAACAATTGTTCACTTTTTATATTTATACAAGATATAGAATAAAAAATGGAAAAATATTGATTTTAAGAAGTTTTATATGCATAAAGAAAGCGATATTATAAATTTCTGAAAATTTTTAATAGTATTTAATCCTACTTTCATGTATAATATTTTTAAAGTAAGATGTCAGAGTAAATGACATGATTTTCTAGTCCTATATAATCAGAAAAAACGACCTCTTGTGAGATCGTTTTTGTCAACTCGTGTATTTAGCAAACTCAGTTTGTGAGCAAGATACGTAGTGTCCTGGTGATACTTCACGAAGTTCAGGCTCTTCACCATCGTAATTATGAATACTTGGATCATATACTTGACGCAGACGCGTACGCTCACTATCCGGATCTGGCAACGGGATTGCTGACAGCAATGCTTTTGTATAAGGATGAATGGGGTTACGGTATAGCTCTTCGCTTGTCGCAAGCTCTACAATTTTACCTTGATACATTACGCCGATACGATCGCTAATGTATTTTACCATTGAAAGGTCATGGGCGATAAATAAGTATGTTAATCCACGTTCACGCTGTAGCTTCTTCATTAAGTTAACAACCTGAGCTTGAATTGATACATCAAGTGCTGAGATTGGCTCATCAGCAATAATGAAGTCTGGCTCAACAGCTAGTGCGCGAGCAATTCCAATCCTTTGGCGTTGGCCACCACTGAATTCATGTGGGTAGCGGTTTGCGTGCTCTCGGTTTAATCCTACTGTTTCAAGAAGGGATTGAACCTTTTTCATACGCTCTTCTTTGCTTTTTGCTAAACCGTGAATATCAATTCCTTCTGCAATAATATCAGCTACCGTCATACGTGGATTTAGTGATGCGTATGGATCTTGGAAAATCATTTGCATTTTACGGTTGAATTTCTTCAGTTCAGACTTTGACTTACGACCGTGAACATTTTCACCGTTAAATAACACTTCACCATCCGTTGCGTTATAAAGGCGAATAATAGTACGACCCGTTGTTGATTTACCACAACCAGACTCTCCTACAAGACCTAATGTTTCCCCCTTGTAGATGTCGAATGTCAGACCATCAACAGCCTTAATCGTTCCTTTTGATGTTGGAAAGTGCTGCTTTAAATTTTTAATTTCTAGTAACTTTTCAGCCATCTTATTCACCGTCCTTTCGAGATAAAACTGGTTTTGTATAAGCTCCTTTTACTGGACGCATACGGCTTGTCACAGATGCTGGCGGTTCTACTTTTGGTGCATCTGGATGTAATAACCATGTTTTCGCATAATGCGTATCCGATACTTGAAACATTGGTGGTTCTTGCTCAAAATCAATTTTCATCGCATATGGATTACGCGGAGCAAACGCATCACCTTTTGGTGGATTCGTTAAATCTGGCGGTGTTCCCGGAATTGCAGCCAGCTCTTCTTTTGTATCGCTGTCAAGGCTAGGCATTGAAGCAAGTAGTCCCCATGTATAAGGATGCTGTGGATTATAGAATACTTCATCCACTGTACCGGTCTCGACGATTTGACCGGCATACATAACGGCAACGCGATCCGCAACGTTAGCTACTACTCCTAAGTCATGCGTGATGAAAATAATAGATGTATTTGTTTTCTTTTGAATATCTTTCATCAATTCTAAAATTTGAGCTTGAATTGTTACGTCAAGAGCTGTTGTTGGCTCATCGGCAATTAATAGCTTTGGATCCGATGCCAATGCCATTGCAATTACAACACGCTGTCTCATACCACCACTGAATTCGTGAGGATATTGGTTAACACGCTGATTTGGAAATGGAATACCAACAAGCTTTAATAGCTCAATCGCACGCTCTTTTGCTTGTGTTTTTGACATTTTAGAATGCTTAACAAGTACTTCAGCAATTTGACTACCAACTTTCATCGTTGGATTTAAAGATGTCATTGGATCTTGGAAAATCATCCCGATATCTTTTCCACGGATTGCCTCCATCTGCTTATCTGTTTTCTTTACAAGATCAATACCGTCAAATAAAATTTGACCTTTATTAATTCGACCTGGTGGCATTGGAATAAGGCGCATAATTGTTTGTGATGTTACACTTTTCCCTGAGCCCGATTCACCTACAATTGCGAGCGTTTCACCCTTATCTAAGTGGAAGTTAACACCTCGCACAGCTTTAACTTCTCCACCGTATGTTTGGAATGAAACTTCCAAATCTTTTACATCTAATAAACGTGACATAGGTTTCACTTCCTTACTTACGTAGTTTTGGATCTAATGCATCGCGCAGTCCGTCACCAATTACGTTAAATGCTAAGATTGTTAAGCAAATGAACGTTGCTGGGAAGAATAAACGCCATGGATAGTATTCTAATGCTGGTAATCCATCCGAAGCCATTGTTCCCCAACTTGCAAGTGGTGCGGGAACACCTAGTCCTAAATAACTTAAGAAAGCTTCTGTAAAAATTGCTGATGGAATTGTTAACGTCATTGTTACTAAAATTGGTCCCATCGAGTTTGGAATTAAGTGCTTAAATAGGATTCGTTTTGTATCGGCTCCAAGCGTTTGAGCTGCCATCACGTACTCTTGGTTTTTCAACTGTAGTACTTGTCCGCGAACGATACGCGCCATGTTAATCCATCCAGTGATGGTCATCGCAAGAATCATTGTACCTAAGCCTTGCTCTAACACAACCATTAAAAGAATAACAAGAAGTAAATATGGAACACCGTATAAGATATCTGCAAAACGCATCATTGCTTCATCTGTACGTCCACCGCGGTATCCAGAAATGCTTCCCCAAATAACACCGATGAACAAATCGATTAAAGCAGCAGATAAACCGATAAATAACGAGATTCGTGCACCTTCCCATGTTCTTGTAAACACGTCACGACCAAGGTCATCTGTTCCAAACCAATGTTCCGATGAAGGTGGTTGGTTCGTATTCATTAAGTCATTTGTTTTGTAGTCATAAGGCGTCATCATTGGCCCGAAAATTGCCATGAAAACTAATAGAGCTAGTAATACAACACCAAACATCGCTAATTTATTTTCTCGAAAGCGTAAGCCTACATCTTTCCAAAACGATAAACTAGGCTTTGAAATCTTCTCTGCTTCGTTTGCATCAACTGATGCTGGTTCAAACATATTTTTTGGAATTTGTTGCATCGCTCGTTACGCTCCTTTCTTTCCGCCGCTTAGCTTAATACGTGGATCAATTAATCCGTATAGAATATCAACGATTAAAACAGACGCTAGTAATAAGATACTATAGAAGACTGTTACGCCCATGATAACCGTGTAGTCACGGTTTGTAATGCTTGTTACGAAGTGAAGACCTAAGCCTGGAATACCAAAGATTTTTTCAATAACGAAACTTCCTGTTAAAATACCCGCTGTCAGTGGTCCAATGTAAGAAACAACTGGTAACATTGCATTTCGCATCGCGTGCTTCACCGTAATAACTGGTTTACTTAAACCTTTTGCTTTTGCTGTTCGAATATAATCATTATTTAGAACTTCAAGCATACTGGAACGCGTTAACCTTGCGATAAACGCCATTGGAGTAGATGCTAAAGCGAGGGCTGGTAAAAACGTATGTGCCCATGATTCCCAACGTGCAACCGGAAATAATTCTAGTTTCATAGCAAAGATATATTGTAATGCCGTTGCCATGATAAAGCTTGGTACCGATATTCCAAGTACTGCAATAATCATCGCCGTGTAGTCCTGCCATTTATTATGTTTTAAAGCGGAAATGACTCCTAACAACACTCCAAATGCAAGCGCTAATAAAATAGCTTCCATTCCTAGCATAAATGAAACTGGAAAGCCGTTGCTAATTAAATCATTGACCGTTTGGCCCTTGTATTTAAACGATGGTCCGAAATCAAGGGTTGCAACAGATTTTAGATAGTCGAAGTATTGAACATATAGTGGTTGGTCAAACCCGTAAAATTCATTTAGGTTTGCTTCAATTTCTGGCGGAAGCTTTTTCTCTGCTGAGAATGGTCCCCCAGGTGCTGCTCTCATTAAGAAGAACGTTGCTGAAACAATAAGGAAAAGCGATAAGAACATGTACAACAAACGTTTACTAATATATTTAAGCATCGACAAACACCTCCATAATTTAACATTTTTCGCTCTTTAAACAGAAAAGTATATGGGGGTAAGAGATCACCCCCATATACTTGTTAATGCTAGTTATTACTCAAAGTGAGCCCATTTGAACTGTACATCACCTGTAGATAATACAGTAACATCTTTTAAACTATCGCTTTGAATCCAAGCATCAGTGTAGTAATAGATTGGTGCCGCCGGCATTTCATCCATTAAGATTTGTTCTGCTTGTTTTAAGATATCTAAGCGTTTCTCAACGTCCGTTTCACCGCGAGAAGCATCGATTAGTTTTTTGTACTCAGCATTTTCCCAGAACGTATCGTTGTTTCCGCCGTCTTTATCTTTGAACATTTCTAAGAACGTAATTGGATCGTTGAAGTCACCAATCCAGCCCATACGTGCAACTTCGTAGTTACCTTTTTGTAACTCATCAATGTAAACGTTCCACTCTTGGTTGTTTAATTCAGCTTTAATACCTAAGTTTTTAGTCCACATATCTTGAATTGCTTGTGCAATCTTTTGGTGGCCTTCATCTGTGTTATAAGAAATCTTAATTGCAGGTAATTCAGACATACCTAGTTCTTTTAAACCTTCGTCAAGAAGTTTCTTCGCTTCTTTAACATCAGCATCTTTGAATAGTTCGTTCTTTTCGTCACCATATGCTTGTGGCGGAACCATTGCTAATGCTGGAACTTGCTCAGCTTTTGTAACGTTTTCTACAATCGCTTTACGGTCGATTGCGTAAGTTAATGCTTTACGAATTTTTGCATTGCTTAAAGCTTCTTCTTGAGTGTTAAACTTGTACATGTAAGTACCAGTTTTCACTTCAATGTTTAAGTTACCTTTATCTTTTAACTGAGGAATTGCGTCAGTTGGAAGTTGCCCAATTGGGTTACCTGCCCAATCTAACTCATCTTTTTCAAACATTGAAAGCTCAGTGCTTGGCTCGTTAATCATATACATGTTAATTTTATCAAGTTTTACTGCATCTTTATCCCAGTAAGTATCGTTTGCTTCTAATACGATTTCATCGCTATGCTTCCACTCAGACATTTTAAAAGGTCCGTTTGATACGTAGTTTTCACCAGCGTCTGTGTACCATTTGTCATTTGCTTCAGCAACTTTTTTGTTAACAGGGAAGTACGTGTAGAATGCTGTTAACTCTAAGAAATATGGAGTTACGTGATCTAACGTTACCTCTAAAGTTTTATCGTCAACGACTTTAATACCCACATCATCAATGTTTCCTTGACCTTTGTGTGCTGCTTCTCCACCTTTTACATAGTAAAGCATTTCAGCATACTGTGATTCATTTTTAGCATCTAAAACCCATTTCCAAGCATATTCGAAATCTTGTGCTGTTACAGGGTCACCGTTTGTCCATTTTGCATCTTCACGAATTTTGAACGTGTAAGTTAATTTGTCTTCACTTACGTTAATTTTTTCTGCCATTGCTTCTGTTGGTTTACCGTCTTTGTCTAAACGAGTTAAACCTTCAAATGTTTGACGTAATACGTTACCAGATACGCTATCATTTGCTAAACCTGGATTTAAAGAGAATGGTTCTGTTTTAATATTTACGCGAAGCGCTTGTTCTTTTGAACCGTCGCCGCTACCGCCTTCTTTGCCGCTCCCAGAATCGCTACCGCCGAATCCACACGCAGCCAAGAAAAGACTCATTACCAGCAGCATGCTGAAAAGAATGGATAATCTTTTCTTCATTGAATCTTACCCCCCATTGGAATTGTATGACTGACAAACATAATTTTTAATCATTTTTCAATACAAAATAGTCAGAAAGTTTTTCACCTGGTAGAGCATTAAAGCCCCTGTAGCAAAAAGAATGCCTTAATTCTTAAAACGGTGGTACATGCATGTATATGTATGCCATTCATTAAGAAAAGACGTGCTACCTAGTTGTAATAAAACATTTTCTATTTTATATTTTCTGAAAAATTAAGATATTGTAATATCTTTGTAAAAAATATGTTTGTTACGCCTATTATAAATATTTTAAAAATTTATTGCAATACTATTATTTACTGGTATTTTTTTGCTACCCCCTACAAAAGCCGGTTTTATAAGGATTATGACTTCTTGTCAGACATCTAAAATCTTTTTTGTAGAATAGGTATTGCAATAATGTTACAAAAAATATAGCATAAAATGATTTACTTGCAAATGTTTTTTTTCAAGATTTCGGTTTAATTTTTTTAAAAATCGCGTTATAATGGACTACAAACTGAAAAATTTCATACTGTAAAGCGATGAAAAAGAATAGTACATAGTTCCTTCATTTTTAGAGAGTTTGTGGTCGGTGTAAACAAACAATGAAGCCTATGGAATGGACTTTGGAGCTTTCAAGTGCAAAGCTTGAACGCTAATTGGCGTTATGTAAATGAAGATGATTACTTTGTAATCTAATTAGGGTGGTACCACGGTTTATGCGTCCCTAGCTCCGGCTAGGCTTGCATAAACCTTTTTTATTTTCAAAAAAGAAAGGAAGTACGTTATGCAAACTATATTTTCAGGCATACAGCCAAGCGGTACAATTACACTAGGAAACTATATCGGAGCAATGAAACAATTCGTCGAGCTGCAAGATGATTATAACTGTCATTTTTGTATTGTTGACCAGCATGCTATTACAGTACCGCAAGATCGACTAGCTTTACGAAAAAACATTCGTAGCCTGGCTGCGCTTTACATTGCAGTCGGCATCGACCCAACAAAATCAACGCTCTTTATTCAATCAGAAGTTCCAGCTCACACTGAAGCTGGATGGATGCTTCAATGCGTTGCTTATATCGGTGAGCTTGAGCGCATGACGCAGTTTAAAGATAAATCTGCTGGAAAAGAAGCTGTTTCAGCAGGATTATTAACATATCCACCTTTAATGGCAGCCGATATCTTACTATACAAAACAGATCTAGTACCTGTTGGTGAGGACCAAAAGCAGCACTTAGAATTAACGCGTGACTTAGCTGAACGTTTCAACAAAAAATACAATGATATCTTTACTATTCCTGAAGTGCGTATTCCGAAGGTGGGAGCGCGTGTGATGTCTCTTCAAGAACCAACGAAGAAAATGAGTAAATCAGATCCAAACCAAAAAGCGTTCATTACCATTTTGGATGAGCCAAAAGTTATTGAAAAGAAAATTAAGAGCGCTGTTACGGATTCAGAAGGCATCGTACGTTTTGACAAAGAAAACAAGCCTGGAATTTCAAACTTGATGAGCATTTATTCAATCCTTGGAAATGTATCAATTGAGGAAATCGAAAGAATGTATGACGGAAAAGGATACGGTGACTTTAAAGCCGACACAGCAAAAGTTGTTGTCGAAGCACTTGCACCAATTCAGCAGCGTTACTATGAGCTAATTGATTCAGAAGAGTTAGACCAGATACTAGATGCTGGTGCTGAAAAGGCAAATTTCGTCGCTAATAAAATGCTGCGTAAAATGCGCAATGCTATGGGATTGGGACGCAAACGATAAAACAAACCATAAAAAAGCTGTGCAGGAAAACTGCACAGCTTTTTTAGTTTACTTTTGGCTCTTGCTCAATCTCCCAAAGCTTTTCAAAGAAAGGTTGTCCTTTAATAAGATGCTCACATAATTGACGATGCTTCGATGACCACCCTCGCTTTGTTTCTTCATAGAGCTTAGACCAAACGTCTTCAAATGACATGATTTGAATATCTTCGTATTCCGTTGGATTCCACTCTGTATACCAATAGCGAATTTGAGCTGTGTTTTTCGTTGTATGTAGTTGATCTAATGCCATGAACAACAGCTGCTTTAACTGGCGCTCTTTTCGAGTTAGCCCGCTCATTGTTACAGGTGATGGCGATAAAATATGATATTCTTTGCCAACTAATTCAGATTCTGTAAATTTATAATCGATTACTTCTTGATCAGCAATCATTTCATACACAAGCTGTTCCTGTCTTGGAATAAGCCTGCTTTTACGAATTGGAATTTGATATCCCATTGTATCCACTGCTAGGATATTCGTTCCATCTGTTACAATAAAGCAATACTCTACTTGCGTACGCTCATGATTTTTCCGAATATAAGCTTTTTGATAAACATCTTGTAGTAACTGTTGAGGTAATTCGGAAAGATCATTTTCAATATAACTGAATAATAAAGGACTTACCTTTAACAACGGCGCTTGATCTAGCAACTCCACACAATCATCTTTTCGCCATTCATGAAAATGACAAACATTGTAACCATTTTCTTCGCCTTCAAACCAATTAACCCATACATCATGAAGATATAGCATTTTTTACCCCTCACTTACTAACTGTTTGTTACCCCTCAGTATAGGCAAACAAAGGAAGTTTTATTCCAAAACATACTATTTTCTTTCTAATTTTTTCAAAGCTTTTTGTATCTCTAATTATTTTACTTTTTTCGAGTTTCTACTATTATATATGTGTTTGTCAGACCTTCTGACAAACACATATATTGATTTCATGTTAAAAGGTTGATTTTCTTAAAATTTCTTCTGATGTAAACTGAAAAAATTTTTGTGTGTCATACCCAAACTGCTGAGACACTTTACTAATCATTTGATACCCAATATTGTATCCTAACATTGTTGGGTACCACTTATGGCCATATAATAAATCATCGTATTTTTTATCACGAGGTGTTAATTCTATATATCCCTCTACATACTTGTTCCAAAACCTTTTTACTTCTTCATACGTATAATAAGATGTCCAAGGTGCTAAATACGCCTTTCCACAATGCTCTTTTACGGCTAATTCAGCTAAGCCTTCCATCAGCATGGCATCTAATAAAGTAATGGTTCGATCACTTTTTTTCATCTGCATTAACCGACAAACATGATGATATTCGTGTGTTAAAACAGAGAGAACTTCTTCATCAGTCGTTTGATTAGTTAACAGTACAAAAATTTTATCTATAAACGCCACTCCTGCTCTGCCATGAAATTCTCTTTGCATTTTATGATTATGAGGATTGCTTGGCAGTAGAAATACCGGCACATCTGGTCCTCCCCACTCATGCTTCAACAGCTCAAATTTCCTCTTTACCTTTTTCCAAAGAGTATGTCTCTTTCCTATCTTTTCTAATTCAAGCATAAAGGTTGATGAAGGTGGACACATTCCATATCCGACTAAAACATCTAAGAATTTGTCTTTTGATAAATCTTTAAAATAACGCTCAAGGCGGGTTACAACTTCTTTTTCTTTTGTCCATTTTAACGTAGCGACAACCGGCATTATATCACCTTCAATTTAAATTACTGTCGCTTTCATCTTATGTAGGAGACGTTTTTTTGGTTTCTGTATTTTCAACATAAAAAAAGCTGTTTTACCCATGTAAAACAGCTTTTTTATGTTGACGAGAACCTTACAGGTTTCTCGTCAATCTGAAAAGCGCAGCGGATTAGCCGCTGCGCTTTTTCTATTAAGCTTCATATTTTTTAAAGATAATCGTTGCGTTATGGCCACCAAAGCCTAAAGAGTTACTTAATACTGCCTTCACTTCTTGCTTTCTAGCTTTATTTGGAACATAGTCTAAATCACACTCTTCATCAGGCGTCACATAGTTAATTGTTGGTGGAATAACACCATCAGCAATAGCTTTTACGCTAAAGATTGCTTCGACACCACCAGCTGCTCCTAGTAAATGACCCGTCATTGATTTTGTTGAGCTGATCGCTACTGATTTAGCATAATCTCCAAACACTTCTTTAATCGCCATTGTTTCAAACTTGTCATTATACTCAGTGCTTGTACCATGAGCATTAATGTAACTGATATCTTGTGGCTCAAGACCTGCATCAGCAATAGCTTTGTTCATTGCGCGAACGCCACCTTCTCCTCCTGGAGCTGGCGCTGTAATATGATGCGCGTCGCCTGTAGAACCATAGCCAACAATTTCTGCATATATGCGTGCACCGCGTGCTAGCGCATGTTCAAGCTCTTCTAAGACAACAATTCCTGCACCTTCACCCATGATAAAGCCATCACGGTCTTTATCAAAAGGACGACAAGCTTTTTCTGGGTCGGGATTCGTTGATAGCGCTTTGTTTGCACAGAATCCAGCGATCGACAGCTTTGTAATTGGTGCTTCTGTTCCGCCCGTAATCATCACATCAGCATCTCCGCGCTGAATAACTTTAAATGCATCTCCGATTGAGTTTGTACCAGTTGCACATGCCGTCACAGTACAAGAGTTTACCCCTTTTGCACCTAGAGCAATTGATACTTGACCAGTAGCCATATCCGGAATCATCATTGGAATAAAGAATGGGCTTACGCGACGCTGACCCTTTGAAAGCAATGTTTCAAACTGGTTTTCGAACGTTTCCATTCCTCCAATTCCAGATCCGATCCACACTCCTACGTTTGGTGCAATTTCGTCTGTAATGGTTAAGTCCGCATCTTTAACAGCCATTTTGGAAGCTGCTAACGCATACTGCGTAAAGCGGTCCATTTTGCGTGCATCTTTTTTGTCGATAAATTCCTCAACATTAAAATCTTTTAATTCCGCAGCTACTTTTGCAGGAAATTCTTCTGGATTTAAGCGAGTTAATGGGCCAATACCTGATACACCCGCAACTGCATTTTCCCAAGTTGTGTCCACGTTATTTCCTAACGGCGTTACCGCTCCAAGACCTGTTACAACAACACGTTTATTACTCATGTTAGCTTCATCTCCTTCAAGAAATTATCTACAATTATCTTCCCCATCTAATTGCGATTGCACCCCATGTAAGGCCACCGCCAAAACCTACCATTACGAGTAGATCATCATCTTTAATTTTACCTTGCTCCAATTCATGCACAATTGAAATCGGAATTGACGCAGCAGATGTATTCCCATAGTATTGAATCGTTTTTGACATCTTTTCTTCTGGTAAATCTAATCGCTGTCTTGACGCTTCCATAATGCGAATATTCGCTTGGTGTGGGATTAAGAAATCCACGTCTTCTTTTGATAACCCAGCTTTATCAAGAACATTAATAGCTGACTCACCCATTTGGCGCACCGCAAATTTAAATACTTCTCGGCCGTTCATGATGATATGATCATGTTCATCTTGATACAGATGCTTTCCACCCGTACCATCTGAACCTAGTTCAAATGATAAAATGCCTCGACCTTCTGATACAGGTCCAACAACAACCGCACCAGCACCGTCACCAAATAACACGGCCGTATTACGATCGTTCCAATCTGTAATTTTTGAAAGCTTTTCAACACCAACCACTAAGACATTCTTATAAGCATTCGTTTCAATGAACTGCTTTGCGGTAATAACACCGTACATAAAGCCTGCACAAGCTGCGCTCACGTCATAAGCTGCTGCTTTTTTCGCCCCTAGCTTTTCTTGTAGCATACAAGAAACCGTTGGAAACGGCTGGTCGGGCGTCACGGTTGCGACGATGATCATATCAAGGTCTTCAGCTGATATATTTGCATTTTCTAGTGCATTTACTGCCGCTTTATACGCTAAATCAGATGTATCTTCATTATCTGCAGCGATTCGTCTTTCTTGGATACCCGTTCTTGTACGAATCCACTCATCTGAAGTATCAACCATTTTTTCAAGGTCAAAGTTTGTTAAAATTTTCTCTGGTACATAACGCCCAATTCCAATTACACCAGCGTTCATATTCTTCACTCCTTTTATAGAAGATGTGGGAACTACACACCTTAACGCGACTGCCTTTATGGAACAAAGCAGCCTTTTTTGATCAATCCTCGCTACTAAGATGATCGTTTCTATATCTTTTACAGTTTATATAATCAAATATTATGAGTTGGTACTAATTTTACTTCATTTTTTATTTTTTGTCTATATAGGTGTTTGTCCTAGTCGAATTTAATGGCTTCTACATATAGTGTTTATACGCAATGTTTTTACTCTTACCAAGAAAGGATGAGACAACATGGCGCGCAGACGCTCACCTGACTTTTTCTCACAAGTGATGTTTGGTCGTTCTCCTAAGCAAGAGGAAGAAAAAGTAGACTGGGAATCCTTGCTTACTCAAATTGATGAGATTATCGTTTCAATCGATGAATTGGCTCCCCTACTGCTTGAGCTTTCTCCACTCCTTGATCGCTTCCTCGACAAAAAATAAGTTTGGGACATAACAAAATGATGGCTTCTAAAAGACGAACAATAGCTGTTCTCATCTCTTTGGTTTGTCTCAACACCTTCGTTCCATTGCGCTACGGCCACTCGCTTTCCGCGGGGAGGAACCTGAGCTTCCTCGCTGCGCTGCGGGATCTCAGTTTTCCCTCTCTTTCCCGCAGGAGTCGAGTGTCCTACGCTCCATTCCACCCTGTTTTCACAATCAACCAAAAAACCTGAACGATTAAAAGTTATGAACTCTCAATCGTTCAGGTATGGTAGAGACTGAACTACTTATGTCTCAGTCTCATTTTTCATTCTGCTCTTTTAACGCATCTTCTTTACCAAGTTCATAAGCATCATTCATTACTTTTGTTAAAAGCCCTAAAACTGGCTGAACGTGCTCCATAGAAAGCTCTACGCCTGTTTGATCTAAAATCTCTTTTGCCTCTGGTAAATACTTCATTGCGATTTGCATAAACTGCATTTGTTGTTCCATCATTCTTTCTCCTTCATATAAAGAATCTGTTCTTTCGTCTCACATTTTATATTAGCGATTATTATGCAAAAGTACAACCAGTATAGCTTCTGTTTTTAGTAAGTCATCACTATGACTAGAAGAATGTTCTCATATGCCTTCTTTGAGCGCGAATCCCCTCTTTTAAGGTTGTTTTTGTTTCATAGTTTAAAAGTGTTTTTGCTTTTTTACTATACTCATACGCTTCATGTCGACTATTTTCCTCTACGTAATCTTTGTTCAGTAACTGTGCACCATCTTCCCACTTTTCTATTTTTTGATCAAGTAAGTGAATCACTTCGTTTCCATTTGCTCTTTCTTCTTTACATTTTAAAAAAGCAGGTACAACATCTTCAATATACGCAATATAATCGGTACCTTCTCTTATATCCGCTGGCTTTTGATTGCTTAATAGCTGCGAATAGTACATAGAAAGCGGCTGCCATGGGCCATACAAGTTTGGTATTCGGACAATAATGCACATTAATCCTTTTTCGCGATACTTATCAATAAGCTGCTCAAACTGTAGAAAAAGGCGCCCTTCACTATTGTCAGGTTCAGGCTTCGTTTCTTCTCTTACTTTTAGCTGTTTTTTTCCAAATACGCGTAAAGATGACGTAAAGATTAGCTTGGTATGAGTCTGAATGCATTTTTTTACTACATCACGCAGCGTTTGATATGCATTATTCATCTCTTCTCGTAAAAAATCATCATGATAAAAGTCGCCACCGTCAAAGTATGCAAAGTATACAGCATCTGTTTCAGATGTAATCATCTCTAGAACATCACGATCCGTTCGCTTTTCAAAATTAGCATTTCGTCCTAGCAGCAACCCCATTTCATTTTGCAAACTCGTTTCTGAAGTATGAGCTTTATGAACAGATCCGCTTACTTCTTCTCCATTTTCTAATAGCGCCGTACAAAGGTGGAACCCCAAAAAGCGGTTCGCTCCTATCACTACAAAATTCCCCATTTCTTCTCCCCCAGTCTTATTCAGAAAAAAAGCTCCTATGATATGTATAATCATAGGAGCTCTCCTTATAACACTTTTTCATTTAGTTTATAAAATTGTAAAAGCGAACGTTCAAACAAATATTTTTTTTCCATTAGATAAAGCGACAATGAAATCGGTGATTGTAAGCTTAAGCGATGCTGCTCATACTGCTTACTGTGAATAAGCGGATAGTGGGTGACTTCATTAGCAGTCGTCCAAATTTTCACAGGCAGTGTAGACGTTAATTGTTCACATGTAGGATACTGAGCAATCATTTTCGCAACTTGTTTACGCTCTACATCATAGGCTACCGTCATATCTCTTGTAAATTGCTTGTAAAAAAATTTATTCTGTTTCTCATGACTAGCATGCGTATGCAAATCAATACACGGGTTCAAAAGAGCTACCGATCGAATAAACGTTTCTCCGCCTTCCATTAACTGCATGGCAAGCAATGCTCCCATACCCTCGGCTAAAATATGAATGCGTTTATTTAAGATTTCTTGTTTCATAACCAAGTGATATAACTGTTTGGCTAAGCGGTTGGCTTTCGGGCTGCCCCAATGGCGTCCGTATAAGTTTGAATAAAAAACAGTATAGCCTTCATCTTGTAAATATTGCAGCAGTTGAGATCTGCCACCGTGCTGAATCCAAAG
The DNA here is from genome assembly GCF_038050335.1 of Priestia sp. FSL W8-0001. Lineage (NCBI taxonomy): Bacteria > Bacillati > Bacillota > Bacilli > Caryophanales > Bacillaceae > Priestia > Priestia sp. FSL W8-0001. Next base: position 769,288 of record NZ_JBBPAL010000001.1, on the reverse strand, counting down.
ACTTGTAGAGCTTTCAACAAAGTGGTCTTTATCACCAAGTACTAACACACCGAAACCATTCGGCTTTTCTGGTACATGTACGACATTCCATTGAGTATCTAGACTAAAAAAACGTCGATGCATCATGACTGATCCTCCGTATAAAAAGCTACTTTCCTTTCATACAGCTTATGACAAAGCGTCACAATGTGACCGATTCGAATGCCTATTTATTCATGAGTTTATCAATACGCTATACATTTTTTTAAACAAAAAAGGACTCTGTGTATAAACGCACTGAATAGAAAATACTATTCATAAAAAATTCAATTTCTTCTTTGTAAACGCTATGATAAAATAAAATCAAACTGTACTGTGAATGGGGTGAAAGTTGTGCGCATTATTGCTGCTTTATTTTGGGGATTTTTATTAATTAACATGTCGGTTTATGTTATTTCTTCTATGTCTGGTCAAGCGTTTGATTTTGCAACCGCTTCGATTATCAGCGTGGTATTTACGCTGTTAGTTGTTGTACTTGGTGAAGCCGGTGTTCCAAACGAACCTATTGACACTCATCATTAAAAGAACCGCTAGCTTTTGCTAGCGGTTCTTTTTATTCGTTAATTAACACCACTGCTTGAAGCGGCTTCAGCATTAATTCACCTTTTACAAGCTCATTTGTTGCGGCAGTCTTCCATGTTCCATCTGGAAGTTCAACTGGTGTTGTCTCTGTTGTTGAATGATTTAAAAAGCTATAGAATTGACCTCTTTTTACAACTTCAACTTCACCATTTGTTTTAAATGTGTCTACTTGCGCTTCAGCTAAGATATCATCATATAATCCATCTAACATAGCATCTTCAAGCGCTGTACCGATATAATAAACAGTGCCTTTCCCAAAACTATTCTTAGTTATAGCAGCAGTGCCTTCATAGAAACAACCTTTGTACTCTGCCAGCACTTCAGCTGTTGTTGGCTCAATTAAGTCACACCAAATCGTTGCTGTTGACTCTTGCCCTTTTATCGTACCTTTTGTGCCTACAACCATATTTTGTTGTGATGTTTGTAGGGATTCATATTCATGAATTTGAATACCCGTAAACTCTGATAATGCACCTGGAAGCGTTTGTCCCGTGACAAAATTGTTTTCTTCTTTTACACCTGCACGGTAAGATAAAATAGCTGTTCCACCATTTGAAACAAACTGCTTTAACTTCTCCGTAAACTCACTATTTGTTAGGAAGTAAATTGGCACGATAACCGCTTTGTAGCGCGCTAAGTCATCTGCAGCCGTAACCAAGTCTGTTAATACGTTTGCACTATGCACAGGGCGATAGAAGCGAAGAAATTCTTGCTTGTAAGCAAATGCATCACTTTGAGGTTGAATTCCCCACGCCCATGCATTCTCAATATCATAGTAAGCTGCTACTTCCGCTTCATATGACGCATTAATCCACTCATCACCAAACGTTTTTAGTTCTTGAATAACTTCTTTTACTTCCTCATACTTGCTCTTTGGTAACCCATCATGATCTAAAATCCCATGACAAAATTCTTCTGTCCCGAACTGAGCTGCACGCCAGCGGAAGTAAACGATTGCTTCTGCTCCTCGAGAAATCGCTTGATACGTCCACAGCTTAATATGACCTGGACGCGGTAAGTAGCCAATACGACTCCACCCTTGCGCTCCCGATAATTCTTCCATTACCCAAAAGTTTTTTCCGCCTTTTGCAGAGCGACATAAGTCGTGCTGCTGAGCGATTGCTGCTGGCTTAATTGGTTCAGCTAAACCGCCCCAGACAGGGTAATTATCAAACGAAACAAAATCTAAATCCTTTGACATATCCCATTGATTGATGGCTTGATCTGTAAATACAAAATTATGCGTAATGAATTGATCTTTACGAACAATGGAGCGTAAGATATCAACTTGAAGCTTATTATAAGCCGTATAAGCATCTGCACAGAAGCGGTCAAAGTCTAAAAGAAGGCTCGGGTTATGCTCTTGATAAACTTTACGCGGCGTTGGAATTTGTGACCAGTCCGTATACGTTTGACTCCAAAATACCGTTCCCCACTGCTGATTCAACTCATCAAGCGTCTGGTATTTTTCTTTTAACCAGCATTGAAAAGCAGCGCGATCAAGGGCTCCATAGCTACGATCTGACTTTTCATGGCCATATTCATTGTCTACCTGCCAACCGATGATGTCAGGGTGTTGACCATACTTTTCTGCCATTTTTGTTACGATTTTTTTCGTAAACTGATGGTATTTTCCACTATTAACCGTGTAATGTCTACGCGCTCCAAAGGAAATAGTTACTCCGTTTTCATCAACCGGTAAAATTTCTGGATAGCTATGAATCATCCAAGCTGGTGGCGTAGCAGTTGGTGTACCAAGCACTACTTTGATTCCGTTACTTGTTAATAGTTCGATAGCTTCATCATATAGTGAAAAGTCATATACTCCTTCTTCGGGCTCCATTAACTGCCAACCAAATTCAGCAATACGCACAACATTAATACCTAGTTCTTTCATTAAGCGTACGTCTTCTGCCCATCTTGTTTTAGGCCATTGTTCTGGATAATAGTCAACACCAATATACATATCTTTCAGTCTCCCTTTAGCTGTTTATTTATCAAATGAATGTAAGAATATTTTCTAGGTTATTCGCTACGTGCCGTTTGTTTTTTTAACTGCTTTGTAAATTGATGAAAAGCTTCTTTCCCCTGCTCGTCTCGCTTGAATACACCAGCATGCTCTAAAATCGTCATAAATGTGGTACCAAGCTCCTTACGAATAATTTGCTGGACATTTTCTTTAGTAAAGCCTTCATAGCTTTCTCGGAGCCGTTTCATCCATGCTTCATGCTTTTGAATATGTGCATGCTCATCTCGAATTGTACAATCTCCGTTAACCAAGTATTCACTGACTAGACGCATTTCTTCTTGTAAGCGACCCGGTAATACCGCAAGTCCCATCACTTCAATCAACCCAATGTTTTCTTTTTTAATGTGGTGGACTTCTTGATGAGGATGGTAAATACCATCGGGATGCTCGATACTCGTTCGATTATTTCGAAGAACAAGGTCTAACTCAAATAATTCTCCTCTTCTTCTCGCAATTGGGGTTACCGTATTATGCGGCGTTTCCCCCGTGAAAGCATGAACCCCAACGCTTTCATCACTGTACTGCTGCCATGTTTTATATACATGATTAGCGCATTCCACTAGCTCCTTTTTATCAGTGCTCTGCAAGCGGATAACGGACATCGGCCACTTGACAATTCCCGCTTTAACTGTCGGATAGTCTTCCATTGTAAAAGTTGCTTCTACGTGTGCTTTAGCCATTGGAAACTCATGATTTCCACCTTGAAAATGATCGTGAGTTAAAATGGATCCTCCTACGATGGGCAAATCTGCATTTGACCCCAAAAAGTAATGCGGAAATTGGTCCGTAAATGATAGTAGACGTTCAAACGTAGCCGATGAAATTTTCATTGGCGTATGTTCACCGGAAAAGACAATCGCATGCTCTTGATAATAAACATAAGGTGAAAACTGCAGGTACCACTGCTCTTCTGCAAGTTCAACAGGGATGATGCGATGGTTTTGTCTAGCTGGATGATTAACACGTCCCGCATAGCCCGTATTCTCTTTGCAAAGCAGACAGTTAGGATATGAGCTCTCCTTCAACGTCTTGCTCGCAGCAATTGCTTTTGGGTCTTTTTCTGGCTTTGATAGGTTAATCGTAATCTCTAACTGACCATACGGTGTATCAGTCAGCCACCCCTCATTTTTAGCAATTCGATTTGTTCGAATATAGTGAACATCTTTTGAGTATTGATAAAAACCTTGCGTAGCTTGCTGCGCGCCTTCTTGTTGAAATGTTTGATAAAAACGGCGATTAACCTCAGATGGAAGCGGCACAAAACTACTCATGATTTTTGTATCTAGTAAATCTCGGTACGTAATGGTATCTTCTATTAGATTGTGTTCAGCCGCCCAATCAAGCATTTTCTCTAAAATACCAACTGGATTTTCATAGGTTTCTTGGCTAACAGCCGCTGGGATATATTCATCGAGCTGCAGTATTTCTAACAGCTTATTCCGAACAACATCAACGTCCCATGCTGTTATAAGCTCTTTTTGCAATCCGTATTGAATAAGTCTTTGAATTTGTTCATGAATGTTGACTGACATACAATCTTCCTCTCTTCTCGTTCCGTAATCTATGGCTAAGCTATTTTCTAACAGCTTTTTATCGCTGAGGCTGTTTATACCCTTCCGGATGTGCTTGAAACCATTTCCATGCACTTTCAATCATTTGCTCCATTGACGTATAGCGTGGATTCCAACCCAGTTCATCCATTGCTCTTTGAGAAGATGCTACTAGTTTGGCTGGGTCTCCCGCACGTCTCGGCGCAACGATAGCTGGAATGGAATGATTCGTCACTTTACGCGCAGCATCAATTACTTCTTTAACTGTAAAGCCGTTTCCGTTCCCTAAATTGTAGGTACCGCTTGTATTGTCAAGCGCTAACTTTTCAAGCGCTAATACATGCGCATCAGCTAAATCTGTTACGTGAATATAATCTCGAATGCACGTACCGTCTTTCGTATCGTAATCGGCACCAAAAATTGAGATATGCTCACGTTTTCCAAGAGCTACTTGTAAAATGATTGGTATTAAGTGTGTTTCTGGCGTATGATCTTCCCCTAGCTTCCCATCCATATGAGCACCTGCAACGTTGAAGTAGCGAAGAACAACATAACGAAGTCCATACGCTTTCTCTGACCATTTCAGCATTTTTTCAATTGCTAGCTTCGTTTCACCATAAGGGTTTGTTGGCTCTGTTGGATCATCTTCTAAAATTGGAAAGTTCTTTGCTTCTCCATATGCTGCAGCCGTGGATGAAAATACAATGTGCTTAACACCATGTTTATTCATCACTTTTAACAAGCAAAGTGCGCCGTACACATTGTTATCGTAATATGTTAAAGGATCTGTTACGCTTTCTCCAACAAGAGAATCCGCTGCAAAGTGCACAACCGATTCAATCTCGTTTTCCTGAAAAACTTCATCTAAAAACTCGGTATCTCTTAAATCGCCAACATATAAACGTACGCCTTCTAAAATCGCTTCTTTATGACCTTTTTGAAGGTTATCAACAACGACTACGTCTTTCCCTTTATTCAATAACTCTGCTACCGTATGGCTACCGATATAGCCAGCTCCTCCGCATACTAATACAGCCATTCTTGCTCCTCCTTTTATACCGTTTCCAATGCTAATTCTCGTGCGCCTTCTCCAACTTCAACAACGTAAAAGTTTGCTTGTAAGCCTGTTGCTTTTGTATAAGCAGCGCTTACTTCAGAAATAAATGAATCGACCTTATTTTCTTTCACTATACTAATTGTGCAACCACCAAACCCTGCTCCTGTCATTCGAGAACCAATCACACCTTCTTGAACCCAAGCAGCTTCAACTAATGCATCCAATTCTTTTCCCGTAACTCCGTAGTCATCTCGTAGTGAGCGGTGAGATTCGTTCATTAATAAACCAAACCCTTGCAGATCACCGTTGTTCAGCTTTACCACAGCTTCTTTTGTTCGTTCATTCTCATAAACTGCGTGTTTTGCACGCTTTTGATTCGTTGGGTTTTTAATCAAATGTTTTAACTGCTCAAACTGTGCCTTCGTTAGATCGCCTAATGACTCAAGCTCATAATTACTTTTTAAGTCTGCTAATGCTTGATCACATTCAGAACGGCGTTCATTATATTTGGAGTCTGCTAGCCCTCTTCGCTTGTTCGTGTTTGCAATTACTAACACTGCATTTTCTAACTGAAGCGGGCTGTACGTGTAGTCAAGTGTTTGGCAATTTAACAGAATTGCCTTATCCTCTTTCCCCATTCCAATTGCAAATTGATCCATGATTCCACAGCTAACGCCAATAAATTCATTTTCCGCTTGCTGTGACATCTTAACCATCTCGACCATATCAATATCTAATTCTTCTAATTGATTTACTAAAACAGCCGTTGCTAATTCGATAGACGCTGAAGAAGATAAACCAGCACCATTTGGAATATTGCCATAGAATAACACGTCAAATCCATTTCTTAGTTCATAGCCATTTTTAACAAATGTGCTAATTACTCCTTTTGGATAATTGGCCCAATCATGTTCTTCTTCAAATACAAGCTCATCAAGCTTGTATTCTATTACACCTTTATCCTCAAAGTTTGCCGAGTACATACGAACCTTCTGATCGTTTCGCTTGTGCACAACTGCGTATGTTCCAATACTTAAAGCACATGGAAATACGTGCCCTCCGTTATAATCTGTATGTTCACCAATCAAATTAACGCGTCCTGGTGCGAAGAAGCAACGAACGTTTTCCGTTGTTTGAAAGATTTCTTGAAACTTTTTAATTAATTCACCTATCATGTCACATCACCTGTTTCTTTTTTATATCGTTATCGCCAAACTGTAAACGTATTCATGCCTCTATTTTAAAAGCGTTAAGCACGTTTTCTCAATGGTAAAAATAATCCCTGTAAACGGTAATTTCTTGCTAACAAACTTACAATTATGAACACCCACTGCTAATAAAAACAGTGGATATCTTTTGAGAATGTAAAGAGTTTGGGACATAGCAAAATGATTGCTTCTAAAAGACGAACACTCGCTGTTCCCATCTCTTTGATTTGTCTCAACTCGTTCGTTCCATTGCGCTACGGTCACTCGCTTTCCGCGGGGAGGAACCTGAGCTTCCTCGCTGCGCTGCGGGATCTCCGTTTTCCCTCTCTTTCCCGCAGGAGTCGAGTGTCCTACGCTCCATTCCACCCTGTTTCCAACATTGTTTTCACAATCAACCAAAAAACCTGAACGATTAAAAGTTATGAACTCTCAATCGTTCAGGTATAGTAAGGACTGAATTACTTATGTCTCAGTCTCCTTTTTTAATATTTTCATAAATAAAGTGAAATATATATAGCGAAATGAAAACGATTACGTTAAAGTATAAATAACAACATTTTTAAAAAAAGAAGGTGAAAATTTGCTACCACAATTTCAAACAAAAGAATATGCTACCTATGCTTATCGTTTCTTCGAATCCCGTACCAGTGATGTTGCACAGCTATGGTCAGTGGGATGGGATGAAGTATACTCTCCTCTTTATAATTGGAGCGGGAAACAGCGAAAAGAGGTAGGGAAATATATTTTTCAATATACAGTGTCTGGATATGGAATGATTGAAGTAGACGGAACTCAATATAAGGTAGATGCAGGTAAAGCCTTTATTGTCAGCACGCCGGGAGACTATAGATATTATTTACCTAAAGAGAGTGAAAATTGGGAATTTATCTTTTTAACGTTGTATGGTGATGAAGTGAAAAAATGCTGGGATTACATCAAAACAAAGTTCCAGTCAGTCATTCGATTCCACCCCGAATCAGCACCGATACAGCTTCTGGCTCAAATCTATAAGGGAGCAAGTGAAAAAAACATTACAGATCCATTTTATGCATCAAGCCTGTGCTATCGCTTTGTAATGGAGCTTTATCAATATGTAAAGAATATGGACTCCTTTACTGAAGACTGGCCTGAGAGCATTATTAGCTCTATCTTATTTGCTAGAAACCATTATCATGAAGAAATCGGCCCAGATGAAATGGCGGAATCAGCAAATTTATCTCGCTATCACTTCAGCCGCTTATTTAAGCAAACAACGGGATTGACTCCGATTCAATATTTAACAAAGATGCGGGTTCAAAAAGCAGCTGAACTTTTGAACCAAACAAAATACTCAATTGAAGAGATTGCAGAAAATGTCGGCTATGCCAATGCTAATTACCTTACGAAGGTGTTTCGTAAAACCACAAATATAACGCCTGGACAGTATCGAAAGAGCAACGCATCAATTGATGAGCTTTTTATTCTTCCAAAATAATCGTACAAGCAAAAAAATCCCTTTGTTGTCCAAGATTCTCGACAACAAAGGGATTTTCATTTATTTTTCCGGTATTTCTACAACAACAGAGCCGTTTTCATAAATAAAAGTAAGTTTCTTACCCGGAATAATCATATTTTCTAAAATGTCGCGTGCTGCTTGCAAAGCAATTTCCGTACGCTGTCTTTTTTCTTTTATTTCATCATCTGCTTCTTCAGTGCATTCAACGCTTCTAATTTGTTGAAGTGCTTGATCAATAAAGTCATATGCCTCATCATATACGCGCTCAACATGTTCTTTCATAAATTCAACCGATTCCTTTCCTTAACCTCTAATCGAATTACGCTTTGTGCTTATTATCTTAAAGGATAGTACTTCGTTCGACAATATGCAAGATAAGAAATATTCATTCAACCCGTAAAATACTCTACTCTCTAGAGACAAGTTTGTTACATTGCGCCCCAGACACTTGCTTTCCGCGGGGAAGAATCCCAGCCTGTTCGCTTCGCTGCGGGTTCCCAGCTCTTTCTCTCTTTCCCGCAGAAGTCGTCTTTTACGCTTCATTCCACCAGTTTTTCAACTTGTTTTCGGAACGAACAAAAAATATCCGACCGATTGCAGGTTAGCAATCGGTCGGATATCTCGTTGACTGAAATATTTATATCCCAGCCTCTTTTGTCTTAAGAAGCAATTCCAATTGGTGAAAAGAGCGCGTAAACTACTAACATTGCAAGAACCGCTGCAATTCCCATCGGATACAGAAGCTTCCAAGGGGTTAAATCTACTGCTTTTTGATCTTCTAACACATATAGATCTTGCTTTGGAGCAATTTTTCCGATGATAAACATTAATCCGCTACATAAAACGAATAAGATGGCTAAAATGTGAAGATAGTGTAAGCCTGTATCCCATACTAGCTGCGTTACGGCATAGATTGAGATAAATACAGCTAATGACACTTTTGCTGCAACCGCAGGCACTTTTTTCGTTACATAGCCGATAAATACAATCGTAAAGATTGGAACGTTATAAAAACCGTTAACCATCTGAAGATATGCAAAGAATCCGTTTGGTACATTTGCAATTAAAGGCGCTACGCACATTGCAAAAATAGCTAAGAATACGCCTACCAATTTTCCATTTTTCACAAGCTCTTTATCCGTAGCTTTTGGCTTAAAATAAGGCTTGTAAATATTTAAAACAAAAAGCGTAACGCTCGAGTTTAACGCTGAGTTAAACGATGATAAAATAGCTCCGAATAATACAGCGGCAAAGAAACCAACAAGTGGCGTTGGCAATACATGATTAACCAGCTTTGGATACGCTTCCATCGGTGGAAGTCCTGGTCCAAAAATATTAAATGCAATAATACCAGGGATAATTAAAAATGCTGGTCCTAATAGCTTTAAAAATGCTGCAATAATTAACCCTTTTTGCCCTTCTTTAAGATTTTTGGCAGCTAATGCACGCTGCATAATATGCTGTGCTGTTCCCCAATAAAACAAGTTTACAAGTAGCATTCCCGTAAACATCGTGCTGAACGGCACGGGATCTTTCTCTCCACCAATTGAGTTTAGCTTCTCGGGGGTATTTTCCATAATTTTATTGAATCCATCAACTGGTGAACCATCACCTAAAGCCATCAGCCCTAAAAATGGAATCATTAATCCTCCAATCAATAAACCAATGCCATTTACCGTGTCTGATACAGCAACCGCTTTCAATCCTCCGAATATTGCGTAAATTGATCCAATAATTCCAATTCCCCACACTGTAATCCACAGCGCGGTCGTTGAACTAACTCCAAACATGCCTTGAACATTAAAGATGCTGCTTAGTGCAGTGGCTCCTGAATATAAAATAGGAGGTAATAAATTTAGTACATAGCCAAATAAAAATAAAATGGTAACAATCTGTTTAGTGCCTGAATCAAATCGAGATTCTAGAAAGTCTGGAATTGTTGTAATTCCACCTTTTAAATAGCGTGGAAGTAAAAATAACGCAACCAATACAAGAGCGATTGAAGAACCTACTTCCCAGCCCATTGCGGACATATTAAACGAATAACCATCCGCATTTAAGCCTACAAGCTGCTCTGTTGATAAGTTCGTCAATAACAGAGACCCAGCAATAACCCAACCAGTTAAGCTTCTTCCCCCTAAAAAATATCCTTCTGATGTTTCAAGATTTTCATCGCGAGTAAAGCGATATGAAATATATGCTACTAAAACGGTAAAGAATATAAATGATCCCACAGTGACTATATTCATTGATGAACACCCTTTTCTATTTTCTGTCGTGTGCATTTTGATGAAGGAGAGATATTTTTGAAGCAAACATCTACTTTCGTAACGCTTACAATTAGCTGTTTTCATATCATCATACTGTTTTTTGTCAGACAGTTCGATGATTTCTATACCTCTTTAATGAATCTATTTATACTGCTGCTTACTTTTTTTTATACGCTATTGATTCAACAAGCGCTAAACAAAGTAATGAAAGTAAGAGCTTGTCTTCTTTTCGTGCAAATTAACGACTTATTTTTTTTCATATTATATATGGTCGTAATTTTCAACGGAATTTTTTCATTTATAAACGAGCAGGTGTTACATAGCTATCGTTTATTTACGCTCGTATGTATGATTCCATTTTATTTCATTTTAGTCTGGCTTTCTCTTCACCTCTTTATAGAAATGAAAAAAAGCGCGTTGTTGACTCTTTCGTTAGGTGCTCTGCTATTAGCTTGTTATCCCTTAATATCGCTTATTTCGTTAGCATCACCTTTCTCTAGTTTACTATTGCTTTCCTCCTTTATCTGTATAAGTTCTTTTGAAACCAAACAAGTATACGCATAATTATTTACTGTCCGTTGTTTCTTTTAGGATCCCAAATAGTGCTTTGCTAAGAAAGCGAATTCAATAATTTATACTCATTCTATAAGCGCTTACAATTATAGTCAATAGTAAAAATCCATTCTCACAAAGGTAGTTTTTTGCTCATTAAAAAGATCGATTCTATAGCTCCAATGCTTACGAGAATACACTTCGTTTTTTAAAAGCACAAAAAGACCATTTAGCAATCGGGACTGACCCCTGTTTTTGAGACAGGAATCAAAACACCTTTTAAACAACCCGTTTTCTGTATTGTACAGGAGACTGGTTGTTTAATTTTGTTTGAATACGGGCATGGTTATAATACGTAATATAGCTTTTGACGGTTTGCTCTATGATGGTAGTCGTAGTGTATGTCAACTCGTCAAGGTAGAACGTTTCAGACTTTAGTGAGGAATGAAACGATTCAATTGAGGCATTATCTGCAGGCGTCCCTTTTCGGGACATACTCATGATAATGCCTTTCTCTTTAATTGTTTGTTGATAAGCATACGATGTGTACACAGAGCCTTGATCACTATGCAACGTGCACCCTTCCGGTAGAGAAGGGAGTTGGTTAAGCGTGTCTAAAACAAACGCGACATTTTGACAATCACCAATGGAATACGCAATAATTTCTCCGTTAAATAAATCTTGAATACTTGAAAGATACAATGGTTTCGGCCCAAAAGGCAAGTACGTAATATCGGTCACAAGCTTTTGAAGAGGGCGTTCAGCTCGAAAGTCACGATTTAATATATTCTCTGCAACCTGATAAGGTTGCCCTGTTCGCTGCCGTTTCTTCCGTTTAACGCGACATTGCCAACCGTATTTCTGCATGGTACGCTGCACAAACTTGTGGTTAATCTTCATGGTTCGCTTGAGTACAGCTGTGATCTTCCGATAGCCATATCGAAACTTGTGTGCACGACATTGTTCACCCACTTGCTGTTCCATCCATTTCTTTCGTGTATCCTGTTGACTATGCTGCTTCCAACGGTAGTAAGTGGACCGAGGAATACCAAGATGGAAACAGATTTGATAAATAGGGATTTGTTCTTTTAACTCTTCCACTAGGTTCACTGCGATTTCTGGTACCACTTCCTTTCCAATTCCTTGTACTTTTTTAAAATCTCGATTTGTTGCTTTAATTGTCGGTTCTCAGTCTTTAACTTAGCTGTCTCGTTTTCAAAATCAGGACCTTTTCCATAGGCATATTGCTTGCCTACTGGCTGTTCCAACCGGTGTACATCCCCATTTTGATACCACTTCATCCATGTTTTTAATTGGGTAGGATTCCGAATGTTTAGTTGTGATAAGACTTCTTTTACAGGTACACCGGCTAACCTCATTTCAATCGCTTTTAACTTTATTTCGACTGGATAACTGACTCTTGTTCCCATAGAAAAAACACCTCCAAGTGATTGTTAGGTACTACATACCCAGTTTTCAACTTAAAGGTGTTTTTTATTTGTCTCACTTTATGGGGTCAGTCCCATCACTAAATGGTCTTTTATTTATTGTTCAATAATGAACTCTTCACCTCTATTATCAATAACTACATCGCTATGATTTGTGATATGGCCAGCAATTAATTCCCTAGCAATTTTAGTTTCAACATACTTTTGAATAAATCGTTTAAGCGGGCGCGCACCATAAACAGGATCAAACCCTGCTTTCGCAATGTAATTTTTTGCTTCTTCAGTTAGTGTCAGCGTAATATGTCTTTCTTGCAAACGGCTTTCAAGCTGCTTAAGAAGCTTTTCAATAATTGATTTTACTTCACTCACTGACAGTGGCTTAAATAAAATCGTGTCATCCACACGATTTAAAAACTCAGGTCGAAAATGCTGGCGAAGCTGCTGAAGTACTTGTTCTCGACTTGACTCCTCAATGTTTCCATCTTCTGTTAAACCTTCTAACAGTGTTTGTGAACCAATATTCGATGTCATAATAATAATCGTATTTTTAAAATCAACGGTCTTTCCTTTTGAATCTGTTATCCTTCCATCATCCAACATTTGAAGGAGCACGTTAAACACCTCTGGATGTGCTTTTTCAATTTCATCCAGCAAGACCACGGAGTATGGTTTTCTACGAACAGCTTCCGTTAACTGTCCTCCTTCTTCATAGCCAACATATCCTGGAGGAGCACCAATCAAGCGTGAAACTGCATGCTTTTCCATGTACTCAGACATATCAATACGAATAATATGATCTTCGCTGTCAAACAACGTTTCAGCTAACGTTTTAGCTAATTCTGTCTTTCCAACTCCAGTTGGGCCCAGAAAGATAAACGAACCGATTGGGCGATTTGGATCTTGAATGCCTGCTCGTGCTCGAATCACCGCATCAGTTACAAGCGACACTGCCTCATCCTGCCCAATTACGCGCGCTTTTAAAATAGATTCCATTTTTAACAGCTTTTCTCGCTCTCCTTCTACGAGCTTTGACACTGAAATGCCTGTCCATCGTCCCACAATTTCTGCAATTTCTTCTTCCGTAACTTCTTCACGCAGCAAACGAGACTCTTGTTTTTTTGCAGCTTCGGCCTCAAGCTGTTTTAATTCTTTCTCATAGGCTGGAATATGTCCATGACGAAGCTCTGCTGCTTTATTTAGGTCATAACGCCCTTCTGCTTCTTCTAGATCTCGCTTTGCTTTTTCTAGCTTTTCCCTGACGTCTTGGACAGCTTGAATGGACTGCTTCTCCTTCTCCCATTGAAGCTTCATCACGTCTGCTTTTTCAGTTAAGTTCGCTACTTCTTCCCGAATAGCGGTTAGACGCTGTGTACTAGCAAAGTCCGTTTCTTTACTTAATGCAGCCTCTTCAATCTGCAGCTGCATGACTCTTCTTGTTACCTCATCTAATTCTGCTGGCATAGAATCAATTTCTGTTCGAATGGTTGCACACGCTTCGTCAATCAGATCAATTGCTTTATCGGGCAAAAAACGGTCAGATATGTAGCGATCTGACATAACAGCAGCTGAAACAAGAGCCCGGTCATGGATGTTTACACCGTGATGAATTTCAAATCGTTCTTTTAACCCTCGAAGAATAGAAATCGTATCTTCTACCGTTGGCTCTTCAACTAACACTTGCTGAAAGCGGCGCTCTAACGCAGGGTCTTTTTCAATATATTGACGGTATTCATCCAGGGTTGTTGCTCCAATGCAGTGAAGTTCACCACGAGCAAGCATTGGCTTGAGTAAATTTCCAGCATCCATGGCTCCATCTGTACGGCCAGCTCCTACAATGGTATGAAGCTCATCAATAAATAATAAAATTTGGCCATTGCTTTTTTTGACTTCTTGTAACACCGCTTTTAAACGCTCTTCAAATTCACCGCGAAACTTCGCTCCTGCTACTAAGGCTCCCATATCTAGAGCAAACACCATTTTATCCTTTAATCCTTCCGGCACATCTCTTCGCACAATACGCTGTGCAAGTCCTTCTACAATCGCCGTCTTCCCAACGCCTGGTTCTCCGATTAATACTGGATTATTCTTCGTTTTACGAGACAGGATTCGAATCACGCGACGAATTTCTTGATCTCGTCCAATAACAGGATCTACTTTGCCTTCTCGTACTTCTGCTACCAAATCACGACCATACTTGCTTAAAACTTCATATGTGCCTTCTGGTGTTTGGCTCGTAATGCGCTGGTTGCCACGAATTTTTTGCAGAACTTCCATTAGTTTTTGCTTCGTGATTCCGTACTGGCTAAACAACCTTCCCAAGCTAGTTGTAGAGGCCTCATTAGCAGCGGCTAAAAATAAATGCTCCACCGCCATGTACTCGTCTTTTAAACCGTCTGCCTCTTCTTGAGCTTTAACGAGCAGTTGCTGTAGAGCAGACGTAATATATATTTTGCCAGCTTCAACACCTGAACCTGTTACAGACGGCTTTTTCGCTAGCTCCGCTTCTACACTTTTTACAAACTTCTCTGTTTCAATATGTAAGTGCTCTAAAATACGAACTGCAATTCCATCTGGCTGATGAATCAATGAGTAAAGCAAGTGTAGACTATCAATTTCTTGATGACCTCGCTTGATGGCCTCAGATTGTGCGTTCATAACTCCTTCCTGAAGCTTTTGCGTCATTTTATTTACATCCATTGAAACCCCTCCGTTTTTGACTATTTTTGACCTTTATTTCATATTATAAAATGGTTTTCCCACGCAAGTAAAGCCATCTGCAGAAGATGGCTTTACTTGCGTATTATGGCTTTCTAATATATGTCCAATGACGATCATCATTAGACGTTTCTGGAAAGCGATCTCCTGCTTTTAACTTCACTTTTTTCGGATGATTCACGTTGCTTCCAGTTTCACCAATTTCTATATAAACACCGTTATTTGGCGCTTTTTGACCTGCTGTAAAATGACGATTTTGTCCCATTTCCCTTCCTCCTTCATTAATAAAATCCAGCTCTTCTCTTATACTATGCCCCCTGTTTTTCATTTCATAATCAGGATATGAACTAGGAAAACATTAGAAAAAGCGTTTACATTTAAAGGAATTCCCCTTTTCACTTCACAGTGGCGCAAAGTTTTTTTATACTGGGATATGTACCTTTAACAAGTATCTAAATTAACTATTAAAAATGTAGAAAGGATTTATGCATGGAACAATTTTATTTGCTTTTGAAATATTTATTTTTAGGCCTTTTCCAAGGGATTACAGAGCCAATTCCTGTCTCGTCTAGCGGACATATTGTACTAGCTCAACATTTATTCGGTTTAAATATTGAAGGCCTCAGTTTTGAAATTTTAGTCAATACAGCTTCTCTCATTGCGGTACTCATTATTTATCGTGAAGATATTATTCGACTTATTGTAAATGGCCTTAAGTTCTTAAAAACAAAAGATCCAAATTCGAAATCAGATTTTCAATTTATTATCTATTTAATTATAGGAACAATTCCAGCAGGCGTTATCGGTGTACTGTTTGGCGATGTAATTGAAGCCAATCTAAAATCATTAAAAGTGCTTGGTTTTGCTTTAATTGCTACAGGTATTGCCCTTTGGATTATTCGTAACCTTCGCGGGCGAAAAAATGACGCAGCGCTTTCTGTAAAAGACGCTATCATTATTGGATTAGCACAGGCCGTAGCGCTTATCCCTGGAATTAGTCGCTCAGGGGCAACAATTGTTGCTGCTATGCTACGCGGAACAAAGCAAGAAACGGCTCTTCGTTTCTCATTTTTACTTTACATTCCCGTGAGCTTAGGTGTAACAGTATTAGGAATTAGCGACATCTTAAATGATCCAAACGTTTCTGAGCTATTACTACCCTATACAGTAGCTTTCTTTGCTTCATTAATCGCTTCTTACTTCTCATTAAAGTGGTTTATGGGCATTATGGCGCGAGGAAACTTAAAATACTTTGCCATTTACTGCTTTATTGTCGGTGCATTAGTGGTTATTTTCCTTTAAACAAAAAATGCGGATGGTTTTTTCCATCCGCATTTTTTTAATGAGCAAATTGAATTGCTTGTTCAATTTCTGTTTTACCGCTTAATATTTCAAACGTTTTGCCAACTGTTGTTTCTTCATCTAAGCTTGCTACAAGTACTTTGGCAACGTCTGCTCGAGGAATTGTTGCTGATTTGTCAGCAATGTCTGTGTTCACATCAATTTCTCCAGTGGCTTTATCATCTGATAAACTTCCTGGACGAACAATTGTATACGCTAGGTTTGATTGTTTTAAATACTCATCCGCAATTGCTTTGGCACGAAGATAGAGTTGAAGCCCATCTGGACCTTGCTCAGGCGCATCCGTCCCCATTGAACTTAACATAACAAAGCGCTTCACTCCTGCTTTCTTTGCTGCATCAATAACATTCTTCGCTCCATTTTGATCCACGGCAATTGTCTTATCATCTCCCGTATGACCACCAGATCCTGCGGTAAAGATAACAGCATCCATTCCTTTAACTGCTTCTGATACGTCTTTTTCTAAATCAGCTAATACCACATCTACATTTTGTTGTTCGAATGCTTGTTTTTGTTCTTCTTCACGAACCATTGCATATGGTTGGTGTTGACTAGAGCTAGCTAATAATTCAACTACTTGCTTACCTGTTGTTCCATTTGCTCCTACTACTAAAACTTTCATTATGTCCTCACCTTTCGTTCTGCTTAATATGTTTATCGTGTTCCCCGGGATTGTCCAAATTAAACATGATACGAAAGGAACATATATACAACAAGCTGTGACATAACGAAATGATTCCATCTCTAAGACGAACCATAACGTTTCTAAACGAGTTAGGTTGTAAAAACAAGTTCGTTCCACTGCGCTTAAGACATTCGCTTTCCGCGAGAGTCGAGTGTCTTAAGCTCCATTCCGCTAGTTTTTAGTGGTTTTTCAAACCAACAAAAACTATCCGAGCTACCAAAAGAATTTAACTTTCAATAGCTCGGACAGTTCATTGGCTGAAATACTTATGTCCCAGTCTCTTTATGCCATCATTATGCTAATATTGCTTGCAGCAATGCTTTTTGTACGTGCATGCGATTTCCGGCTTGCTGGAATACAACGGAGTTCGGCCCGTCAATAATGCTTGCTGTTACTTCTTCTTCACGATGTGCAGGTAAGCAATGTAAAAACAGATAATCTGACTTAGCATGCTGAACAAGCTCATCGTTCACTTGATACGAAGCAAATACTTCTAAACGCTTTTTCGCTTCTTCTTCCTGCCCCATACTCGTCCATACATCTGCATAAATAGCATCAGCATTTTGAACAGCTTTAACAGGATTTTCTGTAATTGTAATGGTTGCTCCAGTTTCGCTGGCAACTTTTTTTGCATATTCCGTTACAAATTCCTTTGGTTCATAGCCAGAGGGACAACCAATTGAACAATCAACTCCCATTTTTGCACATGCAATCATTAGTGAATGAGCTACATTATTTCCGTCACCTACGTAAGCTACCTTTAAACCGCTGAACGTTTGTTTATGCTCATAAATTGTAAGCAAATCCGCTAGTGCTTGGCACGGATGATAATCATCCGTCAAGCCATTAATTACCGGGATAGAAGCGTATTCTGCCAGCTCTTCTATTTTAGAATGTTCAAACGTACGGATCATAATCGCATCGATAAACTGCGACAGCACTTGAGCCGTATCGCCAATTGTTTCACCGCGGCCAATTTGAAGGTCTTGACTGCTTAAAAACAAGGCATTTCCACCTAGCTGAAGCATGCCTGCTTCAAACGATACACGCGTTCGTGTAGATGACTTTTCAAAAATCATTCCCAATGTTTTTCCTTCAAGCGTTTTAACGATTTCTCCATTTTCATGCTTTTCTTTTAAGATAATGGCGCTTTCTAGTAAAAACATAATATCTTCTGGTGTTAAATCTTTTAACGTGAGCAAATCTTTACCTTTTAAGTTTGCGGATGCTGATACGGTACTCATGAGATTGTCACTTCCTTTTCGTTATGTTGAAACCATTCTTGTATTGACGATACACTATACTCACTTACATGATATGACTGTAAGAACAGTTCAAACGTTTCTAGTTCTGTTAGTACTAGCAGACCGTGCTTTAATGCAAGCATACGATTATCTTTCTTTGCAGAATCAAAACTTACAAATAGTAATGCTTCTTTACCTTTTGTCCAAGCTTGTAAATCTTTCGTATCTGCCAGTTTCAAGCCAGCATGGGTAATCGCTGTTTTTAACTCTTCTGATACTTCTGCTGCATCAATATAGACTTCAACAGCTTCTTTTTTAGATGTTACGTATTGATGAAATGCTTTTTTAGATGCTTCTTCAATTGTAGAAGCAATCGCAATTCCTTCTCCCGTTGATTTCATTTCCGGCCCAACAAGCGGGTCCACTCCTGATAACTTACTTGTCGAAAAGACAGGAAACTTAACTGTTACGTATGATGGGTCTGGCAATAAACCCGTTTGTTCGCTCATTTCCGACAAAGATTTCCCGAGCAATACTTGCGTTGATAGCGAAATAAGCGGAACATCGCATACTTTACTTACAACAGGGACTGTACGACTTGCACGAGGGTTTACCTCTAAAACATATACTTCGTCGTTATAGATTACATATTGAATATTCATAATTCCTTTATAGTTAAGCTTTTGAACAATTTTTTGAGCATATAAAACCATTTGTTGTTTATGAGCGTTCGTTACACTTTGAGCTGGTAGAAGCGCATAGCTATCACCAGAGTGAACACCTGCTTTTTCAACATGCTCAACGATTGTTGGAATTAAAACGTCTTTTCCATCGCAAACGACATCCACTTCAGCTTCTTGCCCTGGATAGTAAGCATCGAGAAGCATTGGGAAATGTGATGGTTTAATGGATGATAAACAATCCATGAGCTCCTGTTCACTTTGAAGCGTAAGCATTCCTTTTCCTCCAATAACGTAAGAAGGACGAATTAATAATGGAAAGCCCATTTCTTTTGCCTTTTTCACAAGCTGTTGCTCGTTGTCTGCCATCTCACCAGGAATATGAGGAATATGACAATCGTCTAACAGCTGATAAAATTGTTCGCGGTCTTCCAGTGCATCAATCATGCTGTTAGTAATACCAAGCAAGTTCACTCCTGCTTCTTCAAGTCCTTTAACTAATGAAATAGCCGTTTGCCCGCCATACTGAACGATAACGTCATTTACGCTTTCTGCTTCTAAAACGTTTAAGACATCTTCAACCGTAACTGGTTCAAAATAGAGGCGATCTGCTACTTCAAAGTCTGTGCTAACCGTTTCTGGATTGTTGTTAATTAAAATTGTTTCATAACCGGCCTTTTCAAGCGCCCACACACCGTGTACAGAGCTGTAGTCAAATTCTACACCTTGCCCAATTCGAATCGGTCCAGACCCGATAATTGCCACTTTTTTGTTTGAAGACGTTTCGATTTCATTTTCCCCATAGTAGCTAGAATAGAAATATGCAGTAGATGATTCAAATTCTGCTGCGCACGTATCAACCATTTTGTAGCTTGGATAAATCTTCATATTTTTACGCTTCGAGCGTACTTGCAGCTCTGAAACATTCCAGATCGATGCTAAATATGCATCAGTAAAGCCTTGTTCTTTTGCATTCTTTAGTGCTTCTTTTTCAATTGAATCCAAATTAACGTTCTTTAATTCTTGCTCTTGTTTAATTAAGTTACTGAAATGATTTAAATAGAAATAATCAATTTTCGTTTTTTCATGAATCTCTGTTGTTGTCACACTTCGACGTAGCAATTCTAAAATGATAAAGATTCGCTCGTCACTTTGATCTGCTAGCTTATCAAATAGAGCTTCTAAAGATAAAGCTTGTAGTTCTTCTACTTCTAGTCCATTTAAATCAATTTCAAGAGATGATAATGCTTTTTGGAAGCTTCTTGTAAAGGTACGATCAATCGCCATTACTTCACCTGTTGCTTTCATCTGCGTTCCGAGCGTTCTTTCTGCATAGAAGAATTTATCAAATGGCCATCTAGGAAACTTAACAACCACATAGTCTAACGCTGGTTCAAAGCTAGCATACGTATCGCCCGTAACAGGGTTTAATAACTCATGAAGGTTATATCCAACGGATAGTTTCGCTGCAATCTTTGCAATTGGATATCCCGTCGCTTTTGATGCTAAAGCTGATGAACGACTGACGCGCGGATTTACCTCAATCAGATAATATTGCTTGCTAGTAGGATCAAGCGCAAATTGAATATTACAACCACCAATAATACCAAGCGCTGAGATAATTTTAATCGATGATGAACGCAGCATCTGATACTCAACGTCTGTTAATGTTTGTGAAGGTGCGACTACAACAGAATCCCCTGTATGTACACCAACTGGATCAATATTTTCCATGTTACAAATTGTAATGCATGTTCCGTTGGCATCACGCATGACTTCATACTCTACTTCTTTAAATCCTGCGATGCTTTTTTCAACTAAACATTGGTGAATAGCACTTTCCCGAAGACCTGACGTAGCAAGCTTTTCAAGTTCTTCTAGTGAATGTGCAATCCCTCCACCAGTTCCACCCAGAGTATAGGCTGGTCGAACAATAACTGGAAAGCCGATTTCTTTCGCAAACGTTAACGCTTGCTCAACTTCTGTTACAACTTCACTTTCAGGAACCGGTTCATTTAGTTCTTGCATCAGAGCACGAAACTCTTCACGGCTTTCTCCTTGCTTAATAGATTCAATTGGTGTACCTAGCAGTTTCACACCGTATTTTTCTAAAATTTGATGTTCATGTAGCTCTAACGCTAAGTTCAGTCCCGTTTGTCCTCCTAGTGTTGCTAAAAGTCCATCTGGTTTTTCTTTTGCAATAACCTTTTCAACAGAATCCACTGTGAGTGGTTCAAAATAAATGCGATCAGCTATATGCGTATCCGTCATAATGGTAGCCGGGTTGTTGTTAATTAAAATGACTTCATAGCCTTCTTCTTTCAGTGAAAGACACGCTTGTGTGCCCGAGTAATCAAATTCCGCTGCTTGCCCAATGACAATTGGACCAGAGCCAATAACTAAAATGGTTTGTATTGTTTTATCTTTAGGCATATACTTTTTCGCTCCCAACTTGCTGTACTTGCTTCATAAATTCATCAAAGATATATGTGCTATCACTTGGTCCCGGATGCGCTTCTGGGTGATACTGTACTGATAACACCGGAAGTTGCTCATGTACAAGACCTTCAACTGACTGATCATTTACATTTTTAAATCGTACTTTAAGAGGCGTTTGTTCGATTGTCATTTCATCTACCACATAGCTATGGTTTTGTGACGTCATACATACTTTGTTCGTGAATAAATCAATAACAGGCTGATTTGCTCCACGATGACCGAACATTAATTTTTTGGTTTTTGCACCGAACGCTAGGCCAATTAACTGGTGACCAAAGCAAATTCCAAGCGTTGGATACTTACTGATAATTGCTTTGATTTCTGATAATTGATTCGCCACTTGCATCGGGTCTCCCGGTCCGTTTGATAGAACAATTCCATCTGGCTTTAAGTCTTTAATTTCGTCTAGTGAAGTCGAATAAGGAACCACCGTCACTTTGCAACCACGGTTTAACAATTCTTGTAAAATAGACTTCTTACAGCCAAAATCCATTAGTACAATATGTTGTTTATCTCCAGCGTGTGATACAACTTCTTTCGTTGATACTTGCTTAACTACGTATGGTTCAGAGTGCGTTACTACGTTACCTTGAGCAGAAGCGGAAAAGGCTGCTTGCATTGTACCCTCTTTTCGAATTCGTTTAACGACCGCTCTCGTATCCACATGTGTGATAAGAGGAATATTCCACTTTTTCAAATATTGCTTAAAGCTATACATCGCTTCATAATGGAATCCTTCATCGGAACATTCGTATACGACAACGCCTGCTACATGAGGTTTTTTACTTTCAAAGTCTTTTTCATTAATTCCGTAATTTCCAATCAATGGATAGGTGAAAACAATAATCTGGTCTTTATAAGAAGGATCCGTCACAACTTCTTGATAGCCTGTCATTCCTGTAAAAAAGACAATTTCTCCGCTTGCTTGGTGAGAGGCAGTATGTTCAATACTACCTTCAAATGAATCTCCGTTTGCTAAATGTAAATATCCATTCATTTTGCATCCCTCTTCGAATAATTATTTATTTTAAAGAATTTTTATACATAAATCCCAAAAAAATACCGGTTATATCGTTACCTTAAGCTCTTGAAATACTTGCTTTATAATATTTAGTGCTTCTGCCAATTCTTCATTACTTACTGTTAATGGCGGTAGTAAACGTATCACGTGAGGACCTGCACCTAACACTAAGAGCCCTTTTTCACGCATCTCAGTGATTAACTGTGCTTGATATTCACCGCATTCAATACCAATCATAAAACCTTTTCCACGAACTTCTTTAACAACCGAATAGCTTTCTAGCATTTCTGCTAACCGATTGTTGAAAGTGACTGACTTGGCATTGACTTCTTCTAAGAATTGCTTATTAAAAATAATTTGTAGCGTTGCTTTAGCCGATGCTAAGGCAATTGGATTCCCTCCAAATGTCGTACCATGGCTTCCTGGTCCAAATGACTCCGTTAAAAAGGCTTTCCCAATCATCGCACCAACAGGCATTCCGCTTCCTAACCCTTTTGCAGCTGTAATAATATCAGGAGATAAATTAAAATGCTGATAAGCAAATGGTTTACCTGTTCGACCGATTCCTGTTTGTACTTCATCGACAATAAACAGCGCACCGTATTCCTGACATAGCTTTTGAATAGTTGTTAAAAAACTTTCTGTTCCTGGCACTACCCCGCCTTCACCTTGAACAACTTCTGTCATGATTGCAGCTACCGTATCATCCATTTCCGCCTCTAAGCTTTCTACGTCATTATATGGAAGATAAACAAACTCATTAACAAGCGGTCCAAATCCTTCATGAATTTTTGCTTGCCCAGTTGCCGTCATTGTTGCAAACGTACGACCATGGAATGATTTCGTAAACGTAATAATTTTATGCTTTTTGGTATGCTTTCTCGCTAGTTTAATAGCTGCTTCGTTAGCTTCTGCTCCGCTGTTACAAAAGAATACTGCGTCTCCGCTTGAATTAGCAACAAGCAAGCTAGCTACTTCTTCTTGAATGGATTGATGAAATAAATTAGACACGTGCCATACTTTATTTAACTGTTCTTCTACTGCTTTTTGAACTTCCGGATGACGATGTCCCACGTTACATACGGCAATGCCTGAAATAAAATCTAAATATGTTTGATTCTTTTCATCCGTTAAATGTGTTCCGTTTGCTTCTTTTACATGTATATCAAGACGTTGATACGTTGGAAATAACGAGCTCATCTTTGTCCTCTCCACCTTTAATAGTATGTTTAATTGCAGTTCCGACTAAGTTTCCATTTTGATCTAAAAAGCCGTTAATACCGCTGATAATATTGACTTCGTGTAGCGTTGGAGACAGCGCTTTGACTGCTGACATGACCTTCGGAATCATACCACCATAAATGGTTTTCTCTTCGATTAGGTAGTTCACTTCTTCTACCGTCAATTCTGGTAACAGCTGCTGGTCTTTTAAAACACCTTGCACATCCGTTACAAACATGAGCTTTTCTGCTCCGAGTGCCTTAGCAATCGAACCTGCTGCTACATCAGCATTGATGTTAAATATCTCACCTTGTCTATTTAAACCAATTGATGAAATAACTGGAATATAACTTTGATCTATTAGCTGCTTTAAAAGCTGCTCATTAACAGAAACCACTTCGCCGACATAACCTAACTTTTCAAAGTCGATAGCTTCAGCTTCTAAGAGCTGTGCATCACACCCTGATAAACCAACTGCTTGGAGGCCTTGAATTTGAATATCACGCACCAGCTGTTTGTTTACTTTTCCTGAGAGCACCATTGTCACTACTTCTAAGGCTTCTTTAGATGTTCGGCGCAAGCCATCGACAAACTCTGCTTCAATATTAAGCTTTGCTAGCATATTCGCAATATCTGGACCGCCACCATGTACCAATACAATATTATGTCCACTGTCAATCAGCTTTTTTAAATCCCGAAAAAATGAATTGGTTAGCTGATTAATGATGCTTCCTCCACATTTTATAACAATTGTTTTTACACCTGACATCGTCTTCTCTCCTTACGTTCGGTAACTTGCATTAATTTTCACGTAATCGTAGGTTAAGTCACACCCCCATGCTTTCCCTTTGGCTGTTCCTTCATTAAGAGATACATTCACAGCTACATGTTCCTGCTGTAAATAGTTTTTAGCCGCTTCTTCATCAAACGCTTGAGGCTGACTATTTTTCAGCATCACGATGTCACCTAACGCCACCGTTATATCATTTGGATTAATTTTGACTCCACTGTAGCCAACTGCGCAAATAATTCTTCCCCAGTTTGCATCCGCTCCGTACATCGCTGTTTTGACAAGACTTGAACCAACAATTTGTTTAGCAATTATATTGGCTTCTTCGTTGGTAGCAGCGCCTTCAACATTTACTTCAATAAGCTTTGTTGCGCCTTCTCCATCGCGAGCAATTTGCTTGGCAAGATCCTCACACACAAGTCGAAGTGCCTCATAAAATGCTTTCCAATCAGAGTGATTGACCGTTAGCGTTTCGTTTTCAGCCTTGCCATTTGCAAGTACTAACACCATATCGTTTGTTGATGTATCTCCATCAACCGTAATTTGGTTAAAACTTTTATTCGTAATAGAGCGAAGCGCATCTTGTAAAACAGCTGATTCGATATTGGCATCTGTCGTTACAAATCCAAGCATCGTTGCCATGTTAGGATGAATCATACCTGACCCTTTTGCTGCTCCACCAATCGTAACGGTTTTTCCATCTACGACCACTTCATAACAAGCAGTTTTCATCACCGTGTCAGTTGTTAAAATCGCTGTTTGAAAAGCTTCTGCTCCTTTCTGTGTGTTTACTGGTTGGAGTTGCTTAATTCCTGCATTAATCTTCTTCATGTTTAATAGTTCGCCAATTACTCCTGTAGAAGCGACGGCTACATAATGAGCCGGTACGTGAAACTGCTCAGCGCTTGTAGCACGCATTTCATATGCGTCTTCTAAACCTTGCTCACCTGTACAAGCATTCGCACAAGCGCTGTTCACAACAACGGCTTGTAATTTTTGTTCTTGACTGATGCTATCTTTTGTCACATATAAAGGTGCTGCTTGAAACGTATTCAGCGTATAAACTGCCGCACAATTAGCAGGCACTTCACTCATAATAACCCCAATATCTTTTTTCTCATATCGAAGTCCTGCGTGAACTCCCGCAGCGGAAAATCCTTTTGGACTAACAACTGTACCATTCTCTATCTTTTTAATATCTAGCAAACTCTTTTTTACTGTAATCACATTATTCCCTCCTACGCTGCTCATCATGGATAAACAGGTAATCCATTAATACCTAAATTCTCTTCAAAGCCCAGCATGATATTTGCATTATGTACGGCTTGCCCTGCTGCACCCTTCATCAAGTTATCAATGACTGAGACAATTGTGACCCTTTTTGTACGCTCATCGTAATCAAGGCCTATATCACAATAGTTTGATCCGCTCACTTCTTTTGTTGATGGAAATTCTCCCAGCTTCCTCACTCGAACAAAAGGCTTTGCTTCATACGCCTGCACATACAGTGCATGAAGTTCTTCTATCGACTTTTCTTCTTTTAATTGTGCGTACATCGTAGTCATGATTCCTCGCGTCATTGGAATGAGATGCGTATTAAACATTACGTTACCAATTTCAGAATCCCATCGTGATAATACGGATTCAATTTCTGGAATATGTTGATGCTTATTAACTTTATAGATTTTCATATTTTCATTAATTTCAGCATAATGTGCGAGTTGAGACAGCCCACGACCCGCTCCTGAAATACCGGACTTTGCATCAATAATAATAGAATTAGAAACCACTATCTTTTCTTGAGCAAGCGGTGCTAGCCCTAATAACGTTGCCGTTGGGTAACATCCTGGGTTTGAAATAAAGTCAGCGGATGATACCTCATCTGCAAACCATTCTGATAAGCCATAAATGGCCTTCTCTAAATCTTCCAAACTAGCAGAAGGCTTTTTATACCATTGCTCATATAACTCTTCATCTTTTAATCGAAAATCTCCTGAGAGATCAACTACTTTTAATCCTTCGTTAATTAGTGTGGGAACTAGTTTACTCGATACCCCTGAAGGAGTTGCTGTGAAAACCAGTTCAACTTCTTTTGCCATTTCTTTAGGATTAATTTCTTTTAATTTATATGCAAAATGGGATAAGTGTGGATAAACTTCAGATATTGGCAAATCATTCTGTGAAGATGAATAAACCGAATGAATATTAAAATGTGGATGACCGTCTAACAACCGAATTAGTTCGACGCCACCGTAACCTGTTGCTCCAACAATACCGACGTTAACCTGTGTCATAATACTACTCCTTTTTCTACGTAACTGTTTGAATTATTTCTCATTATAATACTGTATAAAAATAAAATCAAACGAATATTTAAAAAAAGTCTATCTTTTTTGAAGTTTATTATTTTGTTTTAAATATACATACAAATTAATTTTTATTACATAATATTCAAAAAAAGTACTCCAACTTTTAAGCTGAAGTACTTTTTCTTCACTGAATGCCTAATGCGATTTTCGCATATCGTGACATTCTCTCCTTTTCCCATGGAGGGTTAAAGGTAATATTCACTTCGACATTTTCAACGCCGTCTACCTCGATTACATTTTTCTTTACGTCTTCTGTAATTGCTCCTGCTAACGGGCAACCAATTGATGTTAACGTCATCGTCACAACAACTGTTTGGTTTTCCTCCATAATTACGTCGTAAACAAGGCCTAAGTTTACAATATCAACGCCTAGTTCAGGGTCAACTACCTCTTCCAGTGATTCCATGATCTTTTCTTTTAATTGTTCATCCATGTCGCAATCTCCTTTCATATATGAGATTCTTTTTTGATTGTTTTACCGTAACAATCTCATTTCTATCTGTCAAACGTTGTGCTTTGTTCTTTCCACAAACTTATGTAAGATAGAAAATAAGCGAATGAATTACGCTCTTTTTTAATATATATAAATCCAACTAATTAAGTTCGATTACTTATTAAGATGTGTAAAGGAGACTGTATGAATACAAAAAACATTTAATTGCTTTAGATTTAGACGGCACGCTATTAGCTGATAATAAAACCATTCTACCTTTCAAATGAAGACAATGGTATTGCTTATTATTTGGAAAAGACCTTAAATTTATAACTTGACTATTTTTTGAAAGCACAGGTAATTTTTTTACGCTATCTTTTCATCAAAGCTGCACACACTATAATCGACGCTTAGTTAAGTGTCGATTTTCTTTATTTTAGAGGAGGAAGATATGATGGGTAGAAGCAATCGATCAAAGCGTTTTGTCAAACAAGGTGCAGATGCAGTACAAAAGCATGATGAACGTATTCCTTATCATATGACACTGGCGGAGGCTGAAGCGTTTCAAGCCCAGCAAAGCCACGCTCCTCATGGAGGTCAATAACGTATGAAACAGTCATTTTTTCAACAAGTAAAAGAGACAATCCAAAATGTTGTTTCAAATCGCTCTGAGCATCATAAAGGCGAGAGTCTTTCAAATCATGAAAATCATAAAAGCCACAACGGCGAACTTGATATTTCAGGCGAAATGTTAAAAGCCGTGATGTCGGATGCTTCACCTCAAGAACAGGAGCAAATTCAGCATTTCGAAAATTCTTTAAATCAAACATATAATACAAAGCAGGCTGCTTCATCACACACGCCAGCAGGTCAGATGGAAATTGCGGAAGATATGTTATCTCATATTGAAAACAATGCCTCTCCATCTGAACAAGCACAGCTGCATGAGCTTGCTGAAGATTTAGAAAAAAAGAATTAATAAAAGTAAAAGCACGCTATGTATTGCAGCGTGCTTTTGCTTTTATTCTTCTTTGCGAAATAACCCGAATATGCCTGTCGTTTGTACAATATTCGTAAACGCATGAGGATCGACGTCTTTAATAGTTTTTTCTAAATCAAAAAGCTCATATCTTGTCAAAACAATCATTAGCATTTCTTTTTCTTCATTTGTAAAACCACCTTTTGCAGGAACAGCGGTGATACCTCGTACCAACTTGGAATGAATGGCTTTTCTAAGCTCCTCGCCTTTTTTGGTTACAATCATCGCTGTCACTTTCACGTGACGCGTATGAATAACATCGATGACTCGAGTCGTTGTATATAAGGCAACGAGCGTATATAACGATTTTTCAGCCCCATATAACAGACCTGCAGCTGCAATAATGACAGCATTTAACGTAAATAAATAGCCACCGATTGGCTTATCTTTCATACGGGACAACACCATAGCAATGATGTCTAATCCTCCTGTTGAAGCACCAAACTTCAGCGTAATTCCTACTCCTACAGCTAAAATGACTCCTCCAAATACCGCGTTTAAAATGATGTCTTGAGATAAAGCTTCAATCGGTACAAACTCTAAAAACACCGTTGTAGCTAAAACGCTATAAAAGCTATAAATCGTAAACGTCTTACCTACCTTTTTCCATCCTAAAATTGTTACGGGAATGTTTAATAAAAGCAGCAAAATACCTGTGGAAATTGTAAACGGCGTATAGTCAGTTACAACGCTTGAAATTAATTGGGCGACTCCTGTAAATCCACTGGAATAAACATTCGCTGGAATTAGAAATAAGTTTAAAGCAACTGCGTTTAATAAAGCACCAACTGTAACAACAATAATTTTTTTGACTTCCAGCCACTTGTTCAATCGTTTCAAACCTCCAAACTTATGTATACATGTAGTATTTGCTCATTCTTTTTTTATAGTATGAACATTTTTATTTCATAAAAAAATTATTCATAAATTGTATTTTTTCCTCAGTGCTTATACACTAGTATTATTATTGTATTTATTTTCTTTTCATCAAACCGTAAAAAAATAAACGCTTAGATAAATGTAGTAGGAAGGTGACATTTATGTCAATAAAAATTTTAACAGATAGTGCTAGTGACTTACCTTGTTCTTTTTTCAAAGAAAATAACGTTTCATTGCTTCCTCTTCGCGTTCATTTACGCGACACGGAATATTTAGATTTAGAAACAATTAATCCTGCAGAAGTATACGAAGCCATTCGAGAAGGAGCAATGCCGAAAACATCTCAAGCTGCTCCAGCTACTGTATATGAAACATTTGAAGAGTTGGCTAAATCAGGTGAGCAATGTATTTATATTGCATTTTCTTCTGAACTCTCAGGAACCTACCAAACGGCTGTGATGGTCAAAAACGAACTATTGGAAACATACCCTAACTTCGAGTTAGAAATTATTGATACAAAATGTGCGTCTCTTGGGCAAGGTCTTGTTGTACACTATGCTGTTCAACAGCTGGCAGCTGGTCTCAACTTTAAAGAACTTGTATCTAAAACAAGACAATATGCGTCTAGCATGGAGCATATCTTTACTGTAGACGACCTTGATTTTCTTGCACAAGGCGGACGCGTAAGCAAAGCTTCTGCATTTGTTGGAGGATTGCTAAATATCAAGCCTTTATTACATGTTGAAGATGGTAAACTTGTTCCAATTGAAAAATTAAGAGGGCGCAAGAAAGTGTTAAAGCGTATGATTGATATCATGGACGAACGCGGTGCAAAAAATCTAGCTGATCAAACCATTGCAATTAGCCACGGTGATGATGAAGAAACAGCTATGCAGTTAAAAGCACTGATTGAAGAGCGATTCGGCTGCAAGTCGTTTTTAATTAACATGATTGGAGCTGCCGTTGGTTCTCACGCTGGACCTGGGACGATTGCTCTTTTCTTTTTAAACGAAATTATCGAATAATGCTTGTAGTTAAGGGTAATCTAACGATATGTTCTAAAAAGGAGTGTGTGTTAGAATGCCTCATACAAGTGATAACGATAAAAAGGCAAAAGATAATCAAGCAAAGCAAGAACAAAAGAATCTACATGAACAAAGAAATAGACAAGCAGGAAAACATTCATTTTCTAAAAAAACGGATCATCTATAAAGGCATCACAAAACCGCTTGGAAGCTTCCAAGCGGTTTTGTAATGCCTTTATTTATCTTTTTTGAAGTATGTCCATCCTTCTTCTTGATAAACCTTGTCTTCTTTCATCAGCTTTCCTAATGCGCGCTTAAACGCTGCTTTACTCATATTGAAACGCGTGCGAATATCTTCTGGGTAACTTTTATCCCAAAATGGCATAACGCCTCCGCGGCTTTCCATGTAATCGTATAGAACTTGCGCATCTTCATCCATACTTTCTTGCTTACGAGGTAGTAACGAAACATTTAGTGTACCGTCTTCTTTTACATTCACAACGCGTCCCGTTACAAGCGCACCAATCTTCGGTTCTTTCTTACGTTCTGATTCATGAATAAATCCAACGTAGCCTTCTTCTGTCATAATGAAAGATCCTACTCGTAGCACGCGATAGATACGACCCGTGACTTCACGATTAAACAGGTGACTTGGAGCCGGCTTAGCCATTGCTTTCATAACATCATCTGTTGCCACTTTCCCGTAAATTTTTCCATGCTTTGATATTTTCATGGTACAGTAAAGCTTGTTTCCTACATCAGGCCACAGACTTTCTAAAGCTGGAAGATCCGTTGAACCGATCAGCATATCTTTACTCATACCAATATCCACAAATACACCTAAGTCATCATTTACGTCAACTACTTCGACCCACGCATACGTTCCCTCTTCGACAACTGGCATATGCATAGTAGCAGTTAATCGACTTTGGTTATCTAAATATACAAACACTTCTACTTCTTCTTGCTCTGCTAGCTCTTGCGTTGTTTCATTTTTATGAAGAAGGATTTCTCCATCTTCACTGTCAAGCATATATCCCATCGGCGTTTCACGACTTACAGTCAAATATGCTCTTTGGCCTGGTTCTACTCTACTCATTTTTTATCCATCCTTTATGTGAAGTTCCTTTATTTCTTTTATGATCAAATTGTATTATCATCATTGATTCTACATTATGAAAACAAACGTTCAAAATTGTATTGTATCAATTTCAAGATGCTTGTTCAATATCAGTTGTATCCCCTTTTCGTTTTATTTATAATTAAAGAAAAAAACAAGGAGGATTCTATGGCAAAAGATAGCTCATTTGACGTAGTATCACAGGTTGACTTACAAGAAGTAACAAACGGAATTACAATGGCTTTAAAAGAAATTCGAAACCGCTATGATTTTAAAGGAAGTAAAAGCGACATTTCTGTCGATAAAGAAGAGCTTGTATTAATTTCCGACGATGAGTTTAAGCTAGAGCAGCTAAAAGATGTTATGGTTTCAAAATTAATTAAGCGCGGTGTACCAACAAAGAACATTGAATATGGAAAAGTTGAGAACGCTTCAGGCGGTACGGTCCGCCAGCGCGGTAAACTGATTCAAGGTATCGATAAAGAAAATGCTAAAAAAATTAATAATTTAATCAAAAAAGCGGTTTAAAAGTAAAGAGCCAAATTCAAGATAATCAGCTTCGCGTAAGCGCTAAAAGCCGGGATGACCTACAGCAAGTAATCGCAGCGATTAAAGAAGCGGATTTGTCAATTGACGTGCAGTTTATTAATTACCGCTAAGTTTATTCATTATTGTTAAGGGTAAAGACCAGTAGCTATGCTATTGGTCTTTTTTTCCTTTATGCATACTTATTCTAGCACCACGCATACTATTTACATTCTATATCATCAATTACTTTTAAAGGAGTGTATAAGCAAATGAGTCAACAACAGCAAAAACAAACCTTTCCCCCACAACATCAGCAAAAACAACCTGGCATTGAATCAGAAATGAACCCAAAACCAACTGCGATTGAGCCGGAATACAAAGCTAGTGGAAAACTTTCTGGAAAAGTAGCGATTATTACAGGCGGTGACAGCGGTATTGGACGTTCAGTTGCGTATCATTTCGCAAAGGAAGGCGCCAATATTGTTATTACGTATTTAGATGAGCATGACGACGCAGATGAAACGAAGAAGACCATTGAAGAATATGGTGTATCATGCTTAGCTCTTTCTGGAGACATTGGTGAAGAGCCGTTTTGTGAAAAAGTAGTTCATGAAACCGTTGAGAAATTTGGACAGCTTGATATCTTAGTAAATAACGCTGCTGAGCAGCACCCTCAAAAAGATATTACACAGATTAGTGCTGAGCAGCTGCAGCGAACATTTCAAACAAATATTTTCTCATTTTTTTATTTTACAAAAGCAGCGATGCCTCACTTAAAAAAAGGAAGTTCTATTATCAATACAACATCTGTGACTGCTTACCATGGTCACGATCAGCTTATTGATTATTCATCAACAAAAGGAGCCATTGTATCATTTACGCGCTCGTTGTCAGCATCATTAGCTGCGAAAGGTATTCGAGTAAATGGTGTTGCTCCTGGACCTATTTGGACACCTCTTATCCCTTCAACCTTTGATGAACAACAAGTAGCTTCATTTGGTGCAGATACGCCGATGCAGCGTGCTGGCCAGCCTTCTGAGCTTGGACCTGCTTATGTATTTTTAGCAAGCAACGATTCATCCTATATATCTGGACAAGTTATCCATATAAACGGTGGAACCATTGTAAATGGATAATACGTTACTGAAGCTGTAGATTTCCCTACAGCTTCTTCTTTTTTGCATATAAAAGACATATCTGCTTAAATAATAAATGATAAGATGCTGCTTTAAAGGGGATTGAGGAAATGACAAAGTCTAACTATTCTACACCGCTGGTTCAGTCCATCTTTGAAAAAATCATTAATGAAGTTGATGCTGGTATTCATGCAATTGATGAACATGGTACAACCATTATTTATAATGAACAAATGATGAAAATGGAATCAATGGAAAAACATGATGTGCTTCATAAGAACTTGCTTGATGTCTTCATGTTCCAAGATAATCAAGAAAGTACGCTTGTCAAAGCTCTACGTGAGGGTAAAACAACCATTAATGTCAAGCAAACGTACTTTAACAATAAAGGAAAGGAAATTACTACAATCAATAATACCTTTCCAATTATTGATGATGGAAAAATTAAAGGGGCGGTTGAAATTGCGAAAGATGTAACTCAACTTGAAAAGCTCATCCGCGAAAACAACCGACACCGAGAGTCAAAAATGGTGACGTTTGAGCAGATCATCGGTAGCAGTACCGCTATTCAAGATGTAGTGAATATCGCTAAACGAGCCACGCGCACTCCTTCATCCGTTTTGATTGTAGGTGACACAGGCACCGGGAAAGAGTTATTTGCTCAAAGCATACATAATGGAAGCAGTCGATCAGCTAAACCGTTTATTTCACAAAACTGCGCAGCAATTCCAGATACCTTAATGGAAAGTCTTCTTTTCGGCACAGTGCGTGGTGCTTTTACGGGCTCAGCAGACCAGCCTGGACTTTTTGAACAAGCTAATGGAGGAACACTGCTGTTAGATGAAATAAATTCGCTTCCTACAAATCTTCAAGCAAAGCTGCTTCGTGTTTTGCAGGAAAAAACGATTCGTCGCATTGGTGACACGAAAGAAAGAACGATAGATGTTCGCATTATCGCTAATATGAACGAAGATCCCATTGACGCTATTAACGAAAACCGATTGCGAAAAGACTTATACTATCGCTTAGGGGTCGTTACGCTACAGATTCCTCCTCTAAGAGAGCGTAAAGAAGATATCCCAGAGCTTGTTCAAACATTTATTCAAAAATACAACGATCGCTTTCAAATGGAGGTAATGGGAATTGATGAACGAGTCATGTCGTCTTTTTCACAATACGAGTGGCCAGGTAACGTTAGAGAGTTAGAACATGTCATTGAAGGCGCGATGAATCTCATGATTGGTGAGGAGGAAATTCATTATCATCACTTGCCATTTCAATATCAAAACCGCTTCCTTCCCCCTGTTAATACCAAAGTGATAAGCCAGGTACGGAATGAAGATCAAGCCTATGTCCCTTTGAAAAAACAGCTTTTACAGTTTGAAGCTCACTGTATTAAAGAGGCGCTAGAACACCATGAAGATAACATTTCACAGACAGCTAAGGCACTAGGAATGAGTAGACAGAGCTTACAATATCGGATGCGCCGTTTGAATATAACGAAATAAGGCTTTTGCCTTATTTCGTCTTCAATAGCTCCGTTGTCACATGCTGGATGAACTGAGGTAAAATCTTAAATGAATAAGGCTTATAGACTCTTTCCGTCCATTTATGACCATCTTTTCCGTATACGCCAAGGTTGATAGATGGAATGTCTAAATCCTTAATTTCTTGAAATGGGAGGGTTTGATCAAACTCCCAACCTGGAAAATTCCTCGTGAAAGACTGTATTTCTTCTTGCGTTTCTGAAAATGATAAAAAACTTCCATCAGATAAATAAGGAAAAAACTTTCGCACTTCGAATTTCTCATTCGTTTCAGAAGTGAACTTTTCCACACAAGCATGTATCACGTTCACAAGTTCATGCCCTTTCTCAGTGCTTACGTCTACGTGATTATGCGGTAAATAAGGTGGTGCATAAAACAAAATCACTCGAGGCTTATGAGAAGCATCCAAAGCTTGAAGTGCTTCTACTAGTTTAAAAGCTTTCATTCGAGCTTCTAACGACTCATATTTAATTAGCGTTTGCTCGATATGAGAGCGCGGATCAATGCCTTGTATTTGTAAGTCTAGAAGGTACTGGTGTAACGTAACGACTTCTACCTCAAATGACAGGGTGCGATTAGGCAATTGTGCTCTTCTACAAAAATCTTCATACGCATGAGCAAGCCTATGTTCAACCTCTTTACATGCTTGACGTGCCACTTTCAACAATTCATTCGTTACTTCATTGATTTTCTTTTCATACATAAAATAATTAAAGTACAAATGCGTATATACAGCCGTCTGCACATTATATGCGTCTTTTCCATCTCTCTGGTACAAACAAGTCGGTGGTAAAATCATTTCACCTTCAAGCTCTTCTGCTAAGCTCATATTATTATGAATACTTCGCGTCAGCTCAGAGGCAATCACATTTGGATCAATTCCTAGCAGCGTATCGCCTACGTGCACCGTACGACCATGAATGTAAAAGCATGGCAATACCTTTCCAGCCGTACCCGTATAGAGATAGCGTGTTTGATCTCCTTCATACAAAGGCGCAATGAAGTCATTGTTAATGGCCGTTACGTAGTCTAGCTGATACTCTGCTTTCACTCGTTTCAACTCTTTAACAGCAGCTAAGATTCCTCGGTGCTCACTTTCTTCATCCCCATTAATGACCAATAATACATTTCCTTCGAGCTCCTTAATTCTTTCCGTAAAGTAAAGAGTGTTAACAAGATGAACTGCAATCCCACTTTTCATATCAAGGGCCCCACGACCAAATAGCCAGTCACCAGATGCTGCATCAACTTGAACTTCTGCATCCTTTTGCTGAATCATAAAATATGTCTTTAATTCATCAGCATCGTATGCAATGTGCTTAAGGTGTCCATAATCATCTACCCCCACCGTATCTAAATGTGCATGGTACACAATGGTTTTTGCCGATTGCTTTTTACCTTTCACAAATGCAAAGATATTTTTTCGATTCACGGGATCTTGAGGAACGCTTTGTACCCATAGGTGATGGGGGTTTTCAATAAAATAAGGAAATGTTTGAAGTAACTCTTTTACAAATTCAGCAAGCTTCTCCTCTCCTTCTGTTCCGTTGACGCTTTCGATTTTCACCAATGTTTTTGTGAGCAGCTCCACTTTTTGTTCCAATGACAAATGAACAAGTTGTTCATACATATTATCAACATCTCCTTCTATCGTAAAAAAGCTCAGTCGCACGATGTAACACCGTACGACTGGGCTTTTTAGATATGAAATACTTTTTGAATTCGCTCAATTGCCCAATCAAGCTCTTCTTTCGAAATCGTGAGCGGTGGAGCAAATCGAATAACTGTGTGATGCGTTTCTTTACATAAAAGTCCTTCTGCTTTTAACTTTTCACAATATGGTCGAGCTGCTTCGTATAGCTCTACACCAATAAATAGACCACGACCTCGAACTTCTTTAATAATCGGGTTTCCAATTTTGCTGAGCTCTTCTTTGAAGTAATTACCTAATTCCAATGAGCGCTTTGCTAACTCTTCTTCTTCAATCACTTCTAGCGATGCTAGGGAAACAGCACAAGCAAGTGGGTTTCCTCCAAACGTAGAACCATGCGACCCTGGATTAAATACACCTAGAATATCATCGTTTGCAACAACGCATGAAATTGGGAATACGCCTCCCCCTAATGCTTTTCCTAAAATCAGCATATCAGGCTCAAAACCTTCCCACTCGTAAGCAAATAACTTTCCAGTACGAGCCAGCCCCACTTGAATTTCATCTGCAATGAAGAGTACATTATTTTCTTTACAAAGTTCAAAAGCAGCTTTTAAGAATCCTTCTGGTGGAAGTACTATCCCTGCTTCACCTTGGATGGGTTCAATAAGAAATGCTGCTGTATTTGGTGTAATGGCAGTTTTCAAAGCTTCTAAATCACCATATGAAATTATCTTAATTCCAGGTAGCATTGGACCGAATCCTCGTTTATACTCCGCTTCTGATGATAACGAAACAGCTGTCATTGTACGGCCGTGGAAATTTCCTTCACAAGCGATAATTTGCGCTTGATCTTCCGCAACGCCTTTTATATCATACGCCCAGCGACGAGCAGCTTTAACTGCTGTTTCAACCGCTTCAGCTCCCGTATTCATCGGCAATGCCATATTTTTATTTGTCATTTTGCAAATTTTTTCATACCATGGACCTAACTGATCATTGTGAAAAGCGCGTGACGTTAACGTAACTTTATCTGCTTGGCACTTTAGTGCCTCAATAATCTTAGGATGACGATGACCTTGGTTCACTGCTGAATACGCGCTTAGCATATCCATATATTTATTGTTTTCTGGGTCATGCACCCACACTCCTTCTGCTTTTTCAATAACAATTGGTAGTGGATGATAATTGTTTGCTCCGAACCTTTCCGTTTGTTGAATAATTGTGTCTGTTTGTTTTACCTGTACCATTTAAGTCATCCTCCTTCGTTTTATTTTACGTATATTATTAGAACATTTCAGATGTTGTTTTTGCTTGCATATGAAGCAGTAAATAATCAGGACCACCAGCTTTTGAATCAGTACCCGACATATTGAATCCACCAAATGGTTGGTAACCAACAATCGCTCCCGTGCACCCTCTATTAAAATATAAGTTTCCGACATGAAATTCTTCACGCGCACGCTCAATATTAGCGCGTGTATTTGATAGGACTGCGCCTGTTAATCCATAATCCGTGTTGTTCGCAATTTCTAACATATGATCAAAATCTCTCGCTTTACAAACCGCTACAACAGGCCCGAAGATTTCTTCCTTCATCAAGCGAGCATCTTGATGTATATTCCCAAACACAGTTGGCTGGACGAAGAAACCGTTAGATGAATCCCCTTCCCCTCCTACTAATAAATCTCCTTCTGTTCTACCAATCTCAATATATTTCATAATTTTATCAAACGACGCTTGGTGAATAACCGGTCCCATGTACGTATCTACGCTTTCTGGATTCCCTACTTTTAATGTTTTTGTTAAGGAGACAATCTTTTCGACGACCTCATCATATACGTCTTCATGAATAACTGCTCTTGATCCTGCTGAACACTTTTGACCAGAAAAGCCAAAAGCAGAGTAAACGATGGATGAAGCAGCTAACTCTAAATCAGCATCGCGGTCAACCAACACAGTATCCTTGCCACCCATTTCTGCAATCACACGCTTTAGCCAAATTTGGCCTGACTGTACTTTTGCTGCGCGTTCATAAATACGACATCCTACTTCTCGAGAACCTGTAAACGAAACAAATCTTGTTTTTGGATGCTCAACTAAATAATCTCCAATAATAGATCCTTTACCAGGAATAAAGTTAAGGACACCTTTCGGTAAACCTGCTTCTTCCATGAGCTCTACAAACTTGGCTGCAACAACGGGCGTTGCATCAGCTGGTTTTAATAGAATGGTATTGCCAGTTACAATGGCCGCAATTGCTGTTCCAGCCATAATTGCAAGCGGGAAGTTAAAAGGTGAAATGATGACCCCTACCCCTAACGGAACATAGTTATATTGATTATATTCGCCTGGACGACTATTAACTGGCTGCCCTTTTGTAAGCTCTAGCATTTGCCTTCCATAATATTCAATAAAGTCAATTGCTTCTGCTGTGTCTGCATCCGCTTCGTTCCAAGGCTTCCCAGCTTCTTTGACTAGATAGGCAGAAAACTCATGCTTTCGGCGTCTTAGCATTGCTGCTGCACGGAACAAAATATTTGCTCGGTCTTCAGCTTTCCATTTTTTCCAATCTACAAAAGCTTCTAACGCAGCATTCATTGCTTTTTCAGCTAGCTCTTGATTTGCTAATGACACGTAGCCGATTACTTCTTTCTTATTTGAAGGGTTAATAGACGTTGTTTTTTCATCCGTTTCAATACGCTCACCGTTAATGATGAGAGGGTATGTTTTTCCTAATTGTGTATTCACGTATGATAAAGCCTCTTGAAATAGCTCTTGATTCTTTTCATCTTTAAAATTAGTAAATGGTTCATGTTGATATGTACGCACCATGTAAATACCTCCTAAAGTTGACTTTTCTACTCACTAATCTTTATTGCAAGATTGATGCCAACATGCGTATCTCCGTTTTTTTCTTATTTTTCAAGAAATTCAGCTCCGACCAATAGCAAAAAATATTTGCACGCAAAAGAAATATCTATCAATAAGCAAAATTATTTTGCGTAACCTTATGCACCCTCACTCCCACAGGGTTTTTGGTATTTAAACAAACGTTTGATTAATAAAAAAACGACCGTATATACACATATACAGTCGTTTTCTACTCATTACCGCTTTTTACACGATTGCCTTGTCACAATTGAATGTGGAATGCGAATACTTTCAATTGGTT
Source organism: Priestia sp. FSL W8-0001 (assembly GCF_038050335.1). Taxonomy (NCBI): domain Bacteria; kingdom Bacillati; phylum Bacillota; class Bacilli; order Caryophanales; family Bacillaceae; genus Priestia; species Priestia sp. FSL W8-0001. The sequence goes on along the minus strand of NZ_JBBPAL010000001.1, from coordinate 729,939 downwards.
GAGAAGAAGCTTCGATTTTTTTCGTCAAGCTACGTACAGCCTGATATCCTAATTCAAAAATATTAATATCAATTGATGTGAGTGCAGGTCTTGCCATTTCAGCAATTAATACATTATTAAAACTAATAATCGACATATCTTCCGGAACTGAAATTCCAATTGCATCAAGAGTATTGAGTACACCTAAAGCCATTAAATCATCTGCTACAACGAGAGCAGTTGGTCGTTCCTCTAAGCTTAATAGCTCACAAACAGCTTCTTTTCCACCTTCTTGTAGAAATTCTTCATGAATGACATATTCACTACGGTAAGCAATCCCAGCTCCTTGTATTGCTTTATCGTAACCTGTTAAACGATCAATCGTTACAACAAGGTCCAAACTACCTCCAATAAACGCAATTCGGTTATGCCCCAGTTCAATTAGGTATTCTGTTGCTTCTTTCCCGGCTTTGAAATTATCGTTGTCTACATATGTGATATACTCACTATCTTTGAACGGTTTTCCCACTACGACAAATGGAATGTTTTGTTCTTTTAAATATGCTAATACCGGATCATCAATTTTAGAATATAAGAGAATCAGCCCGTCTACTCTTCTCCCTTGTACCATTTGCATTACTTCTCTTAAAATTTCTGATTCTGCTTCACCGGTTGACATATATATAGCTCGCTTTTTTTCATGAGCACCTGTACTGATTCCACGCAGTACTTCTGGGAAAAATGGATTTTGAAAAACGTTCCCAGCAGAACTTGGCATAACTATACCAATTGCTTCTGTTGTTTTATTAGCTAAGTTACGAGCAATAATATTAGGGTGGTATCCTAATTCTTCCATCGCTGCGCGTACTCGTTGTTTTGTTTTCTCACTAATTCTTGAACTATTTGCAATTACGCGTGAGACTGTAGAAGGAGCTACCTTTGCTAAATTTGCTACATCTTTTATTGTTACGCTCACCGCATGTCCCCTCCTATATGATCATCTCTCCATTACTTGATAGCGCTGACATTTTATAGTCAAATAGTATCATCAAACGATCGAAAATCCTATTGTTTTTCAGCATTGATTAACTTACCTTTTTTTCTTTTTTTAGAAGCAGCAATCAAAAAAATCAAAAAGCCTCCATAAACAAAAACCATCATACTAATATACCATATATTAACTCCTTTATCTTCAGCTATTCGATATATATTCGAAGAATCTGAATCTAACTGAATATGATATTGTCCACCTTGAGACCGAATGATGCCACCTTCTATAAGACCTCTCAACTCTTGATCTTCACCTATTTCTTTTTCTTCTATTTGAGCAACTTGCACGCGAGAATCATTATTTATAACAAACAACGTTTTTTCACCCTTACTTTTATGAAGGTACACGCCCATTCCTTTATCATCTGAAAGCTGAGTGACATCTCCTTGGCGAACGGACAAAAGCTCAGCTCTCACGCCTGCCAACTTTGTGAGATACTCAATAATTTCAGGGTTCGATTGAAAGTTCATGAGCCGATGTGCATCGCTTCCTTTTCCACCATCTAGCGCAATTTCCGTACCATAATAAACAATCGGCACAGAAGAAGACAAATACAAATACGCTAATGCTTGTTTGGTTCGTACCACCGGGTGTTCCTTAGCATCTAGTACGGTTCGTGTAAAACGCTCAGTACGAGGATTGTCTAAGAACGTACCGCTCGCTTCGTTTGAATAATAACTTAACTGAGGAAGTGCACCACCTTTACTTAATTGTTGAGTCTGTGCATTAGACTGCTTTTGGTTGACAAATAAATCCCATGAGAGAGATTCTATATCGGAATCTTTCGTACCTTCACCAATTAAATAAAAGCCTGCTTTCTTATTATGAAATTGCTGGGATAGCCGATTTACAAACGCTGCTGGAAAATCATCGACACCCGCAAAGTAATAGCCATCTAAGTTTGTTTGTTCAATCCACCATTCTCCAACTTCTTCTATGTACTTCTGCACATCCGGTTGCTTGACTTGTAGCTCTACACGTTCTCCTTGCTCGGTAAACCACTGCTCCTTACTCAAATCTTCTAGCATAGGATGCTTCTTGCTGACCGTTACAGGCAGCTCCATGACCACTTTCATGTCTTCTTTATGAGCTTGTTTGATAAATTCCTTCAATTGTGGAAAGGTTCCAAAGCGTTCATCCATTTGATAATGATCGATAACGTTATAACCATGATATCCACGTTCATCATTCTTGAAAATTGGCGTGATAATAATGGTTGTAAACCCCATATCTTTTATATACGGAATTCGATTTTCCAATCCTTTTATGTCTCCACCGTAAAAGCTAAAAGGATTATTATAGTCTATTTTTACATCATTGCTCTCGTCTCCATTTTGAAAACGATTTACCATTACATAGTACATAATTTCATCTTTAATTGATTCTCTTGCATCGGCTTGTACCGGAATAAAGCTAACAAACAGCAAACCTAACAGTAAGCTAATAACTTTTCTCCCCAATCCTCATCTCCCCTGTCATAGAGCCTTTCCTCTAGAGTATCGCTTTTGACAATTAAACTCAACGCTTTCTTATCCCCTCTTAATTAACACAATAAAAAAAGAGTTTGGGACATAACAAAATGATTGCTTCTAAGAGACGAACAATAGCTGTTCCAATCTTTTTGGTTTGTCTGAACACGTTCGTTCCATTGCGCTGCGGCCACTCGCTTTCCGCGGGGAGGAACCTGAGCTTCCTCGCTGCGCTGCGGGATCTCCGTTTTCCTTCTCTTTCCCGCAGGAGTCGAGTGTCCTACGCTCCATTCCACCCTGTTTCCAACATTGTTTTCACAATCAACAAAAAACCTGAACGATTAAAAGTGAGAAACTCTCAATCGTTCAGGTTTATCATTGGCTGAATTACTTATGTCCCAGCCTCTTAATATCTTTCTAAACCGATTCTTTAACACCGCTATTTACTTTACTAGAGCTTTTTCCGACGCTGTTCAAGCGATCAATTAGCCCTAATCCAAATTCCGGATTGATATCTGCACTTCCTTTAGATAATAAGTTTTCACGAAATTCGTAAGCTGATGAGCCATGCTCTGCGAAATCTAAACCAGCAATTTCTTCTTCGCTTGATACACGAATGGATGTAATTCTCGTTAAGACGAATAAGAAAATTCCAACTGTCCCCATTGTCCAAGCCATAACTGCTAGAATACCAATCGCTTGAACTCCAAGTAATTGAGCGCCTCCACCATAAAATAATCCATTTGCTGTATCGAATAACCCAACTGCTAATGTTCCCCAAATTCCACATACGCCATGAACTGTAATCGCTCCAACGGGATCATCCAACTTCATTTTACTATCAATAATATTAACAGCTTCAACAAGGATTACACCAGAGATTAAACCTATCACGATTGCACCTGGAATAGATACATTTGCTGTTCCTGCTGTAATACCAACTAACCCAGCCAAAGCACCGTTTAACGTTAAGCTTGCATCAATGCGCTTGTAACGTAATTTCGTATAAAGTGCTGAAGATAATACTCCACAAGATGCTGACATTAACGTTGTGGCAATAATTGAAGGCACTAATGATGGATCAGCAGCCAGTGTACTTCCACCATTAAATCCAAACCAGCCAAACCATAAAATGAATACACCTAACGCTCCAAGAGGGATGTTATGTCCTTGAATTGCATTTACAGAACCATCTTTACCGTATTTACCAAGACGCGCTCCTAAAAATGAAACTGCAACAACCGCTCCTAATGCACCTGTTAAGTGAACAACCGTGGAACCTGCAAAGTCCACAAATCCTAGTTCCGATAACCAGCCACCACCCCAGATCCAGTGGCCTACAACTGGATAAATAACGGCTACCATCGCAATCGTTAACAACATGTAGCTTGATAGCTTCATACGCTCTGCAACAGCACCTGAGATAATTGTTGCACATGTAGCAGCAAATACAATTTGGAATACAAAGAAACTCATTTGATCGCTTTGACCATTTAAGAAAAAGCCACTTGTTCCAATAAAGCCGCCGCTTGAATCTCCAAACATTAAAGCGAAACCAATAACAAAATATAAGACCGACGAAATTGCCACTGTTAGCATATTTTTCATCAAGATGTTTAATGCGTTTTTAGAACGTGTAAAACCTGTCTCTACCATGGCAAAGCCGGCATGCATCAAGAATACTAACACCGCTCCAAACATGACCCACATCATATCAACCGAAGCGCTGACCGATTCTACCGTTGGATCTGCCGCGTAAGCTGTTGTCGATGTCAACAAACCTAACATTAATAAGGTACCTATTTTCTTCTTCATACAATGATCATCCTTTCACACTGTTTTTATAATATCGCTTGTAAACCCACTTCGCCTGTGCGAATACGAACCGCATCTTCAACTGAATAGACAAAAATCTTACCGTCACCAATTTGGTTTGTTGAGCAAGTAGATTGAACGATTTTGATAATTTCATCAACATGTTCTGCTTCTACGACCATTTCAACCTTCACTTTAGGAACGAGTTTAATTTCGAAGCTCTGACCTCGAAACAACCCTTGCTCTCCCTTTTGTTGACCACAACCCGCAACTTCTGAAACGGTTAAACCGTTAATCCCCACTTCTTCTAACTTCTCACGTAACGATTGAAACTTTTCTGGACGGATAATTGCTTCCACCTTCTTCATTCATCGTTCCCCCTGTTTAAATGTAAGATTTTATTACATTGTATGTTATGTTTAATATCATATGATGATTTTTCAAAAAATTCAAGCTAATTTCAATAAAAAATAAGTTTTTTTTCAAAAACATGTTATGTAATCGTTATCACTAAATAATTAAGAACAAAGTTTGTATTTTTTGTAAAAAAATTCATTTTTTTTGTGTTTTTAGACACAAAAAAGAGCAAGTAGTTTAACTACTCACTCTTTTACCCTACTCTATAAAAATATGTATGTGTTGTCCAAATAAAATAGACGTCTCTAGCACGCCATATAAAAAGCCTTTTGATTCAGTAGAAATTTCTGAATCAAAAGGCTATATAACTTTACTCTTTAATTTGAATGTTATTATGCGCAAACCACACGTGAATTTGTGCTAGGTGAGCAAGCAGCTGAGGTCCTGTCATTAATTGACCAAACCAAGGCACTTTAAAGTCTTCTCCACCGGATTTAATAATCGCGTTTAATTGCTCACGATTAAAGAATTCATGAAGCGCTGAAGATTTGTCTCCTAAAAGCGACTCCAACCAGAGCGTTACTGCTTTTGTATAGGCTGGATTATGGGTTTTAGGATAAGGACTCTTTTTACGATATAAAACATCATGTGGTAAAACCCCTTCTAATGCTTTTCTCAAAATCCCCTTTTCTTTATTACCAACCATTTTCATATCCCAAGGAATGTTCCATGCATATTCTACTAGTCTATGATCAGCAAACGGAACCCGTACTTCCAAACTAGCTCCCATACTCATGCGATCTTTTCGGTCTAATAAAGTTGTCATGAACCAAACCATGTTTAAATAAAATAATTTGCGGCGCTGCGCATCTTCACCTGATTCTCCATCTAGTTCAGGCACTTCTTTAATCGTCTTATCGTAGGTAGCTCTTACGTATTCTTCTAAATTAAGTTTCTTTCTCCAAGAATCTTGTAGCAAGTTCATTCGTCCTTCTAAAGAACGCATCCAAGGAAACGTATCGGATTGCAGGTCGTGTTGGCGATGAAACCACGGATATCCCCCAAAGATTTCATCTGCACATTCTCCAGATAATCCAACAACAAAATCCCTCTTAATTTCTCTACAAAACCATAATAATGAGGAATCTACGTCAGCCATTCCAGGCAAATCACGTACAATTACAGCTTCTGTTAAATGATGCACAAGGTCTTCCGTTGATATAACGCAACGATGATGATTGGTTTGGAAGGTATCAGACATGAGCTGAATATACGTATAGTCTGAGTTCGGCTGAAATTCATTTGCTTTAAAGAATTTGTCATTGTCTTCATAATCAATCGAATACGTATGAAGCTGACCTTTCCCATTCTCTTTAAATGAATTAGCTGCAATTGCTGTAATGGCGCTGGAATCTACTCCACCTGATAAAAATGTACACACTGGAACATCCGATACTAATTGACGCACAATCGCATCTTCAACTAAAAACTTTACTCTTTCCGTTGTTTCTGCTAATGAATCCGTATGCTTTGCACTTTTCACATTCCAATATCTCCACACTTTAAGTCCACTTTTACTTAGCGTCATTGCATGAGCAGGCCTTAATTCATCAATTCCTTTAAAAACACCGTGCCCTGGAGAGCGTGAAGGGCCTAATCCTAACACTTCAGCTAATCCATCTAAGCCAATTTCAGCTGGTACTTCTGGGTGAGCTAAAATCGCTTTTAATTCTGATGCAAATTGTATTCCACCATCATACGATCGATAAAATAAAGGCTTGACGCCTAGACGGTCACGTGCGATAAATAACTTTTCTTCAGACGCATCCCAAATAGCAAAAGCAAAAATTCCGTTGAAATAGTCCACACACTCCTCTTTCCATTCAACATAAGCTGTTAGTAGTACTTCCGTGTCAGAGTGCCCTTGGAATTCATACCCTCGCTTCAATAACTCTTTGCGAATATCTTCTGTATTATAAAGCTCACCATTATAGCAAATCGTATATTCTTTTTGCTCTTTCTGTCTAGTCATCGGCTGCTTGCCACCTTGTGGATCTACCACAACCAATCGCTTATGCCCAAACGCCGCATGCTGTTGAACCCACACGTTTGTATCATCAGGACCTCGCTTTTCTAATGTTTCCGCCATTTTTTTAACGGTGCCTTGTTCACCTAACAAGGACCGTTTAAAATCAACCCATCCGGTGATACCACACATTAGTTATCATCCTTTCCTTACGCGCTTTGTAATGAATGAAATAATGCCATTGTATGCATGGAATTCACACAGTTGATTTGTCCATCTATTTTATTTCAATTATTTTGGTTATAAACGCCTTTGTTTTAGGAAATACAAACAAATAACAATTTTGTATATGGAGGTTTGTAAAATGAAGAGTGATTCAAAACATTCTATTCTACAAAATCAGCCCCGTTCTTTTATGACGGGAACTGTTGAATACATTGATTCAGAATGGATTTTCTTTGATGAGGAAACAGATGAAGCATCTATGCTAAACGATATCTTAAACGAATCCGTTGAGCTATACGTCAATATGAGTTGGGAAAAGGGACTATTCGTCTCAGACCACCAATTTAAGATTCACAACATGATTTATCGAATTAAAAATGGTGATAAGCTTCGCGTAACAAGAAAGCTTCCATACGCATATGAGCAATTACTGAAACACCTAAAAAAAGAAGCTTTTCACACCCTTACAACTCACTTAAATTCATTAAATATCTCACTTTATGACTGTATCTATTGTCACAATACGCTTTGTTTCCTGCCAGAAGATAAAGATACAAAAGGAGCAAACTTTCTAATCTTTGATAATGAAGAAATCATTTGTTCCGTTCAACACTTATTTGAACGTGGCGAAAACGGTTTAGACCGCTTCGAATACACGTTAAGCGACGGAAATCGCTCAATGAATTTAATTCTTCACTAAGCTGCAGAAGTACAATCATACATCAATAAGCAAAACAAAGAATACAACACACCCATGACATTAGCGGGCCCATACAATTGTACGGAAAGAATCCTTTGTTCCGTACGATTTCTTTGTTAAACGCAATCTAAAATAAGGATGTATAACAAGCAGTATAAATGATAAATAGATAACGTGAAGAGGATGGGACATAACAAAACAAATTTTCCAAAAGACGAACACTCCCTTTTCTCACCTCTTTACGTTGTCAGAACACGTTCGTTCCATTGCGCTACGGCCACTCGCTTTCCGCGGGGAGGAACCTGAGCTTCCTCGCTGCGCTGCGGGATCTCAATTTTCCCTCTATTTCCCGCAGGAACGTAGTGACGAGGAAGTTCAAAGCGAGCCCCGTGGAAAGCGAACAATCCGGAGTGGAAATCACCCCAGTTGCATGCGTCCTTCCCTCTTTCAAATAACAAAAAAAGCTGCCTATATCAGCAGCTTTTAACCTAAAACAACATATCCGTAATAGAATACTAGCACAAGCGCTACGATTAGAAGTGCCCATGCACCTCCCGTTGCTTTCGCTTTTTTCGTTCTAACAAGTACCATTTCCATACCAACTAGCACTAGAACCCCAGCCAATCCTTTAATAAGAGCTTGTCCTTTAAACTGATACCAGTCTGCTAGCAAATGAGCACCTGATAACAACACAAGCACATACAACAGACGAGTAATCATATGTACAATCTTTGCGCCTCTTCCTTTACCAGACTTCGTTAAAACAACCGCTACCACAAAACCAATCAACAATAATGTCCATAATGTTACATGTAAATGAATCATCGTATCCACTCCTTTCATTCCATATCATACCACGAATACATGCCTTCTCACCACTGCACATAAGCACCAAACAACAATGCACTTATCACTTTCACATATCTGCCATATATCGCTTTAAATATGAATACATATGAACAGAAAGAACTTTTTAACATTCTTTTCATACCATGATAAGAGACTATAATGAAAAAGGATGTTTGCTTATGCCAGCCATCGTCGGTGTTGTCAACGTAAACAGTGTCGGTTCTTCTGGAGTTCTGCATATTGGCGATGTATATAGTATTGCTCCCATTTCAACAGCTAAAACATTCGCTGGAGCGGGATCGTTTAATACTGGAGACCGCCTGCATGTCATTAACCAACAAAGCGCAACGAATGTTCAAGATAGTGATTTGAATGACCAAAACATTACCGCTAATGCTTAAGTTTTAACAGAAAGGAGCTATCTCCATTGAACTTCTATGTAAATCAAAGCATTTGTATCCAAAGTTTAAAAGTAAGTGCTGTCAGTAACTCATCTGTATTACAAATCGGCAGCGCAGGCATCATTAAACCTAACTCTAACTTATTTAATACAGGTGGCTTTACTGGACCAGCCCCTGATGAACAAAAAAAAGGGATTCTCGGCTCAGTTTCTCCATCTACTTTCACACCGACACAATCTTCAGCCGTTCCAGCACCTTATTCTCAGTCGCTCACCCCACCTGTTCGGCCGAACAACTGACATGTTCATAACTTCTTCACCATATGTATAAAATATATCATCTTTAAATGACAATTTGCATACAGGGTGAAAGAAGGTGCCAAATATGAAAAACATGGACTATACACAGCAAATGCATCGTTATATTGAACAGCTATCAGTGCGAGTTGCTACCCTTGAATCAACCGTTCAAAAACTAGAGCAACAGTTAAAAGAGTTAGAAGAACAAACGCCTATTAATATTGAAAAAATTGAATATAAATTTGAACAACTAAAAATCGACTCCCTTGATGGCACATTAAACATTGGCTTAAACCCGCTTACACCAGACAATCTAGAAGACATTATCATAAATAATCAAACTCCTGAAATTACGCTTCCACAGCAAGGACCACAAAACCCGAGTCTAAAGCCACTTGATCGTAATACGCTGAAACATTGGGTTGAAGATATATACGCATCTATGACGTCTGAACTTGACCAACACGGCTATTCAATGGTTCAGCATGTTCTTGACCAGCGCTCTATGACCATTGAAGGAGCGTACTACGACTTTATAATTGAAGACGTAAAAAAGCAGTTAGAACAACGTATTACCTATTATCTAAATCAAGTTCAACCTGAAGAATTAGAACAAAACTTTGAAGCAATTAAGCCTCAAATTATAGAGAAAATTTATGAAGATATCAAAAAAGGCATCGATGCTTTCTTAACTTATTTACCCGATTCCTTAAAGAAAGGCGGTCACAACCAATGAACTATACCGTCATCAATCGAGAATTAATGGTTGGAAACATTGATATCACCGGCGTATCTTCATCCTCTGTATTTTTAATTGGAGACGCTCACTATATCAATTTATCAGCAACATTTGATACACCAGCGGAATCTCTTATTATTGGTCCTTACGTTCCACTATCTCTTTCATAAAGGAGACTTTTTTATGCTATCTAGAATTTCTCAAGTCAATCATTTGACATTAAATTCTCTTTTATCATCCTCATTATGCCAGATTGGAGATTCTACTCATATAGTATTAAAGACGCGTGTCCTAGCAATAAAGCGGGAATATCCTTTATTTTATGGACGTGAAGGAGATTTCAATTCTTACGATGTTTTTAATGAGCCTATACCACAGCCAATAAATGAGTTTATCAATATGCAAGTAAATAATACTGCCCCACTTATTAAAGTGGACCGCGTTACTATTCGAGGATGCTCATTCTCTTCAGTTATTCATGTGGGCTCCACATGTACCATTGATGCGGAAGCACGAATTAAACATATCCGCCAACTTGAAGGAGATACACCACAAACTCCTGATATCGGCCTAGAAAAACAGCTAAGTACAACAGCCAGTGAACTTCAAGACACCCTTCAAGACGATGCAACAAGATGAACAAATCTTACCGCTTCATCATACACTAGATTATTATCACGATAGTAAAGGGTGGATATTATGCCAGCTTTAATCGGTCCTGTTAGTATTACAAGCGTGGGCGGCGGTGTTGTAACGTTTGGAGATACCTTTTATGTGTCCCCAAAAAGCTCATCAAAAACGAGTACGGGCTCAGGAGCAGTTAACACCGGTAACTTCGTCAATACCAATACCGGAATCTCTGGAACAAATACGCTTGATCCCGATTTTGCAGATCAAAACAACGTTGCCAATGCATAAAAAAACAGCTGAAATGTCAGCTGTTTTTTTATCTTTTTTTTCGTTCATTCGACTTTTTAATTTTAGGCACTCGTGAAGATGGCTGCTTTTGAATCCACTTTATAAATGAATGAATCTGTGGATCATCTCTTAGTAGAGCAATTGTATTTAAGCGAACCGCTAATTCTGCATTCGTATAAAGCGCATGTATTTGCTTATGACACGGAATACAAAGGTTAGCAGTAGGCTCAAATGTCCCTCCCATTTCTTTGGGAGTGAGATGATGAACGGTAATTTCAACATCTTCTCGTTCACATAATTCGCACCAGCCAACGTGACGATCTTTTTTCCCCACTGCTTTTCAACCTTTCCCTTTATAACGTTTCAACGGCTACTCGTGTTCCCATACCAGTAGCATCAGCAGGCTGTACAATTAAACGCTTAGGTAAGCGTGCTCGAAGCTCTTGCACGTGACTAATAACTCCGATTGATAGGTTATCGGACTGTAGCTTTTCTAAAGCCGTCACAACCGTATCGAGAAGCTCTCCATCCAGTGTTCCAAATCCTTCATCTAAAAAGAAAAATTGTAAAGGGTACTCTCCCCGAAGCTGGATTTGTGCAGATAATGATAGGGCTAATGCAAGAGACGTTAAGAATGTTTCTCCTCCTGAAAGAGTTGAGACCGGGCGCTTAACTCCACCGTTAGCATCGTCTCTCATAATAAATCCACCTTGAGAATCCACTTCAATTGCATAGCGGTGACGTGTTAAAATAGCTAATCGCTCTGAAGCATCTCGACTAATCGCCATCAGCTGTTCTTCAGCCATATACTCAACAAACGTATTACCTTTAAACACAGACTGTAGCTTTTGATACTGTTCAAACAAAGTTTCTTTCTCTACCCTTTGCTTTTCAAGCTCGTTAAAGCGTTCATGTCTCTTTAACATATCTTTTAAGGTCTCTTCTGCTCCACCCTTTAGCTGATTTGCTTCGCTAACCGCTTCTTTTCTGTTTACCAGCAGAGATTTAGTTTCTTCCCACTTATCTTTAGTTATAGCTTTACCATTAAGTTTTTTCTCAACTTTAGCTATGTCAGCTTTGGCTTGTTTTAGCTTATCCTCAAACTCTTGAATTTCTTCAGTTAATTTCTGTATATCATCACTTGTTTGAACTGCTTTTTTTACTTCCTCTTTTTCTGTAAAGCCTGACGGTTGAAGCTGCTCTTCCCATTGTTTTTTAACTTCTTCATACCGTTCTGTCAAATCTTCTAATGCTTTACGCTCTGCATGCTCATTTGCCTGTAGCTTTTGATAGGTCACTTGCATACCATTTAGCGTTTCATAACAGGCATTCTCCGTTTGATCTAGCTCACGAATGCGCTGTTCAACCTCTTTTAGCTCTGACGCTACATCTCCTGCTTTTGAAAGTTCCGTAAGCATGCTTTTTTGTTCTTGGAGGGCTTGATGAAGGTTTTTCTGTTCTGCTTCTAACTGAACACTCTTACGCGTTGCTTGATCATACCCTTCTCTCGTATGCGCAATTTTAAGTTGGTGTTCATCAAAAAACTGATAGCTTTTATTGATGCGTTCAACAAGTGTTCGCTCCTCTGCAATTCGCAATTTCATTTTTTCTTGAACTTCATGAATATTATTCATCTCTAGATGTGGATATAGCTGATGCCATTCTTTAATAAGCGTATCCTGATGGTCGTTGTGCTTACTTAACTCTTCAGTAAAATTTTCCACCTCTTTTATGAGTTGCTGCTTGCTAAACAGTAAATCTTGCTGCTGCTTTTCACTTTGTTTATAGCGCTGTAACAAGTCTGATTGCTTCTCGCGAACTTCAATGTAATCTTGCTGTAAGGCTTTCAGCTCAATTTTTAACCTAGTGCTGTATTCACCGCCATTCTCTTCTAACCGCTGGATAGCCGGCAAGTCATACTTCGTATCAGCGACCTCGGGGTAAGCATCGAGTAACATTGAATGAAGCTGCTCTAAGCGAAGTTTTAACGCTCCGTACTCTTGCTTTTGCTCATCCAGTATATGCTTCTCTGATTCATAACTGGTAATCTGTTCATCCAATTGTAAGTTGGTGTGTACCTCATTAGATACTGCAGGTGAAGGGTGGTCATTTGAACCGCACACTGGACATGGTTTTCCTTCACTGAGACCATCGGCTAGCTGGTGAGCTAAGTGGTTAACCTTTTCCTTCATTTGTTGCTCACGCAGTGACTGTAATTGACGATTTACCGAGCTAAAAAGCTGTTCAAATTCACGTTCACGCTCACAAACGATATGATACGTGCGCTGAGTGGATACAAATAGCTTTTGTGCTTGAGAAGCTTGACTTTGTTTTAACTCTTTTTGTTTTTCAATGTTTGCTTCAGTTGCTTTCAGCTCTAACTGCTTTTTCTGTACTTTTTCTTCTTGTTCTTTTATAACTCTCTTTAATTCCACTGCTTTTTCTGCTTTTATTGCAGCTTCATAAACTTGTTCACGCTCTGTGTCAGAAACTTTTACCGTTTCTAATTCTTTTTTCAAGCTACTTTGAAGCAATTTCCCTTTTTCTAACTGTGCTTCAAGCTTTTGTAGCACTTCCAAACTCTCTTTTACATCAGCTGAGGCCTGGTTATATGCTGCTTGCTTTTCAACGTAGTTCTTTTCTAGCTCCTGTATCAGTTCTTGAATTTTTTTCGCTTGCTCTAACTGTTCTTTCCGAATAAAGAGCTTTGGCTGTTCTTGCTGTTTCGTTAACCGTGCTTGGTCATACGCCACCTGGCTTTTTTCATACTTATCATACTGGGTACGCAGCTTCTCTTGAATAGCTGATACGTTTTGACGAGTCTTTTGCTTTTTCACCGTAAGCTGCTCGTACGCGTTTAGATATGGCAACAATTTTTTTGCTTCTTCAGCTATAGCTACTTGTTTTCGCTTCTCATTTATAAGCAGCTCTTGCTCATTTAATTCTTTTAACGTTTCTTCTAATTCATGTTTGATTTGCATCTCATTCCAAATCGCAGTTTGTTCATCGTACAACTTTTCAATGTCTTTCAGTTCGCACTCACGCTTTTCCAGCAAAATGATACGCTCTTGAAGGACCTGCTCTGCTTGCTTAACACTTTCCTCTGATGCTTCCCCTAATCCCGTCTGCTCTGCAGAAATCGTATCAATTTCACCTTTTAATAGCTGAACATTTGAACGAATTTTTTTGTTAAGTTGATCACCGTACTGCTCTAAATTAAATAAACGCTGCAGCATTTGACGGCGCTCCGTGCCTTTCAATGATAAAAACTCAGCAAATTTCCCTTGTGGCAATACAACAGCGCGCGTAAAGTCGTCGATTGTTAAACCTAATAGCGACTGAACCTGCTGGTTTACGTCATTTGTTTTATCAGCCAGTACGATTGTTTCATCTCCTATTTCAATAAAACGGCTGGTTGCTGACCTTACTCGCATTTCATCTGAACGCTTGAAGCTACGCTCGACGGTATAGCGCTTTTTATGATTTGCATTTTCTAATTCAAACGTAAAAGCAACTTTTACTTCGTTTTCGGCGTGATTTAAAATGCCATGTGTGTTGTTAGCTGCCCTTTCTACTTTGCCGTAAAGCGCAAGAGTCATCGCATCTAAAATAGAAGATTTACCGCTGCCTGTTGGACCAAAAATACCGAACACACCGCCAGAACATAAGCTTGTAAAATCGATAACTTGTTTTTCTCTAAAGCTGTGCAAGCCTGCTATTGTTAACGTAATTGGCTTCATCTTCTACTCCTCCTCTTCTGCTTCTCGTGTATGAATCAATGATAAAAAGAGTTGAACCAACTCGTCGCTTGGTGTCGCTCCCCCCGTTTGCTTCCGATAGAATTTAGCAAACGACTCTTCGATTGGAACGTTTCGCTGTTCTTGTTGAACTTGAACAGTTTCTTCCTCTTTAAAAATCGGTCGGATATGAATGAACCCTTTGTGCAGCTTACGTAATCGGTGAATTTCTTCAAGAGACAATGCATCTTCTAAGTGAATCTCTAAATCAATCCAAGCAGTGCTATCTTTTCCTTCATCCAGCCACTGGTACACTTCTGCGATACCGTTTTTCGCTTTCCATCTTGTAAGTGGTCTTCCGCTTGATAAAGGAATTTCCGTTACCTTCACTTCTTCTCCCGGCTTAGCATCGAGTATCGTTACGGATTTGGTATAGCCTGATTCAGAAAAGCTATAGGCAAGAGGTGAACCCGAATAACGAGCTTTTGTAGAAGCTCGCTTGATGTCCTGAGGTCGGTGAAGATGCCCAAGCGCTACGTACTGAGCTGCCGCTGGAAGGCTTGACGCTGCCACCGTATACGCTCCACCTACTTCAATTGGCCGTTCAGAATCTGTTGAGCTTCCTCCCGCAACATAGATATGACTCATGGCAATGTTTACACTGTCGTTTGTAAAATGTGAGCTCATCTTTAAAAAGATTTCGCCTACTCGCTCATCATATGAGTTTCGAAGCAACAATTCATCGTCTTCCTCAGCCAACATTTCCTTTAATCTTGATTCTGATGGATAAGGAAGTGCACCTACTTTTAACGTTTCTTCAACAGTTGGAAGGTAAATCTCTTGTACATCAGTTGTCGGTAAACCTATGAGCGTAATATTTTGTTCAAATGCAAGCGGAGAGGCTGCAGATAAGCGATCGGGATTATCATGGTTACCCGCAATTACAATAATTGGACGCTTGCCTTTTTCACTCAGCTTCGACATACTATCATAAAATAATTGCTCTGCTGCTGCGGGCGGATTAACGGTATCAAATACATCACCGGCCATTAAAATTGCGTCAACTTTTTCTTCCTTTACAATTTGAGCTAACTCATCTAAGAACTGAGCTTGTTCTTCAATTCTGCTCCTACCTTCTAAGGTTCTCCCTAAGTGCCAGTCGGCCGTATGTAATAACCTCATGTGCTCCCCACCTTTTCTTGACAAAAAGAAGACGAAAAGCTCGCCTTCTTTTTACTCTTCTATTTCTATTACATGTCCACCATCTAAAAAATATAAATAGCTATGTGCTATCGGCTTTTTCACGATGGTTTCTACCGCTTTTCGATACAGCTTCAGCTGCACTTCATAGCGGTTTTTCAAGATTTCTTCAGCGCTGTTAAAGTCATTGCTAAAGCGATTTTTTATATCATCGGTTTTGTAATCAACGAGGATTAGCTGACCATTCCATTCATATAAGCAATCTATAATCCCTTGGACTAAAATTGCTTCATTATCGTTCCACCCGTATACTTCTTCCGTTGAAACATTTAAGCTAAACGGCATTTCACGATAAACCTTTTCTGCTTCTTTGAGCTGTTGTCCAATGAAACTTTCCGTAAATTGAGCAATGTCAGAAGGGTTAATACTTTCTGCTTGCTCAGTTGTTAAAATTTCATTGGTAACGAGGGAATCAATAAGCTCTTGTACGGCTTCAATTGTTAACGATTCCTTAAATGGTAAATGCTGCATCACTGTATGCACAGCTGTTCCACGTTCTGCTGCGGTTAATGAATGCGACTGCATAAAGGCCGGGCGATCTTCAATGGTTGACTTAAAGCCTGTTATAAGCTGACTTTCTTGTTCTTCACCGCTCGCTTGGTACTGTCTCTTTAAATCAGAAACAGATTGCTTAGAGCGATGTGTTGTTGCTTCTAAATGACCATACTCCCAACGTAATCGCTCTTCAATGCGTTCTTTATGGATACTTTCAATATGAACTTGATCACCTTTTTGTACCGCAGCTAACAGTTCTTCATGCTCCAATTGTTCTTCAACAAGCTGTTCAGATAGCTCCGCCGCTTGGATCGTTTGAATTTCCCACTTGGAGCTGTGCTCATACACCTCTTGCAACACCGCTCTTTGTTCTTCTGGTATCCATTTTTCGAAGTGACGATGTCTGGCCAGAGCAAGACCAATCCAATCAAGATAAGACTTTGCATCTACACGCATATAAGCGGGCAGTTCCCATTGATCATGGGTCAACACGTGACTCCATTTTTTCATTTGAGCCTCAGCATCTTTTACAG
The DNA here is from genome assembly GCF_038050335.1 of Priestia sp. FSL W8-0001. Lineage (NCBI taxonomy): Bacteria > Bacillati > Bacillota > Bacilli > Caryophanales > Bacillaceae > Priestia > Priestia sp. FSL W8-0001. The sequence goes on along the minus strand of NZ_JBBPAL010000001.1, from coordinate 713,086 downwards.
TTCCTACTAAAATTAATTTTTCTTTAGCACGTGTCAGCGCTACATATAAAACACGCATCTCTTCGGCAATGCTTTCTTTTTTCATTTTTTGTTTCATTACTTGCTGAAGCAACGTTGGGTACGTAATACGAAGCTTTGGATCAATATATTTAGAACCGAAGCCAAGTTCTTTATCTAGAATATAAGATTTATTTAAATCCATTAGATTAAATTTACGATTCAATCCAGCTACGAAAACAATAGGAAACTCTAAACCTTTACTGCTATGGATTGTCATTAAACGAACAACATCTTCTTGCTCACCTAAAGACCTTGCCGTTCCTAAATCATTTCCACGCTCTTTCATACGATCAATAAACCGTAGAAAGCGGAATAAGCCTCGAAACGACGTCGCTTCATATTGACGTGCACGGTCATATAAAGCTCTTAAGTTTGCTTGACGCTGCTTACCTCCAGGCAGACCTCCTACAAACTCATAAAATCCTGTATCACGATAAATTTGCCAGATAAGTGTAGATAAAGAAGTTTGACGTGCTTTTGTTCTCCACTCACTAAGCTTTATGGAAAAATGATGAAGCTTTTCTTGAAGATTTCCTTCAGGAGATATGCGCACATAATTTTTCATCGCTTCATAGTACGTTCCCTTCTTATCCTCAGCACGAATTAAAGCAAGCTCTTCATCTGACAAGCCTACAATTGGAGAACGCAATACAGAAGCAAGCGGAATATCTTGATATGGATTATCAATGACTTTTAATAAAGACATCATCATCATTACTTCCGTTGCATCAAAATACCCTGATGAAAGATCTGCATAAACAGGAATTCCTTCTTGCTTAAACTCTTCCATAATTTGTGGTGCCCAAGGCATAGAACGCAGTAAAATAACAAAATCTCGATACGTTACGTTTCGCATCACATCTAGCTTACGATCGTATACTTGAAAACGATCTTGAACAAGCTGTTTTATCTTCCGAGCCATTGCGCGAGCTTCTAGCTGAGCTGTTTCTAGCTCTGCTTCTGAAAACCCTACTAAATCCGACTCTTCTTCCTCTGCTCCACCTTCTTTGGAAATGAGCAAAAGTTCAGACTCCATCTCACTACTGCTAGGATACGATGCTCCTAGCTTCAAAGATGCATCATTGTCATAGGCGATTTCGCCAACTTCTTCATCCATTAACTGCTGAAAGATAAAGTTGGTCGCATCGATAATCTCAGAGCGACTGCGGAAGTTTTTATTCAAGTCAATTTTCATACCATTTTTTCGACCGTCATGTGTAAAAGTTTTATATTTTCCAAGGAACAGAAACGGTTCTGCTAAACGAAAGCGATAAATAGATTGCTTGACGTCACCAACCATAAAAAGGTTACCATTTTTACCATCATTATGCGTCACAAGCTGAATGAGGGTCTCTTGTACCATATTCGTATCTTGGTATTCATCTACTAAAACCTCAACAAACTGCGTTTTATATTTATAAGCGACTTCAGAAGGTTCAACCCTTCCATCTACAGAATGGCTTAAAATTTGCAAGCAATAATGTTCTAAGTCTGAAAAGTCCACGAGCCCTTTCGCTCTCTTTTCTGCTTCATAGCGATTACCAAACTTCCTTACAAGCGATACGAGAACTTCTACTACAGGATACATTTTCTGAAAGTCACTCATGTATCCACTGAGCGGACGAGAAAATAAATCACCTTGCAATTTTTCAAGAGCTGCTTTTGCTTTTTTACGAAGCTCTCCAAACTCATCAAGTAAGGCAACATCATACTCGTCACCTTTACACGGCTTTAAACGCGTAAAGCTAAGAACTTGCATATGTTCATGTAGCTCAGCAAAAGTGCCAGCTGCAAGCATACGGTTAACCTGAGCTAAGTCATCTTCAATATTTACTTTTCTTGGGGCTGGACCTCCAGGCATGGTTGTGAGCCTAGAGGCTTGGTTTAGCATAGCTTGAACACCGCTCAGCTGCTTTTTCACTTCGTCCATTAAAAAACTCATAAATGGAAGAGAGTCAATTGTAGCTTCTTCATCAATGCTATATTGGCGAAGGAGCATATCTAACCACCTATTTGGATTTGGATTAGAACGAGCAAAATCGTATAATCTGCGAACCATATGCTGCACGTCCAAGTCATGACGGTCACTCGTATAGCGGTCCACCAATTCAAAGAATGATTGATTACCTTCAAGGCTATACTGCTCTTCAAAAAGCTCGTCTAATACTTCTTCTCTTAAGAGTTCCGCTTCAGTATCGTCTGCGATTCGAAAACCTGGATCTAAGTTAATCATATAGTAATAGGTGCGAATAACTTCCAGACAAAATGAATGAAGAGTTGAAATAGACGATCGGTTTAGTAAGTGTAGCTGTCTTCTTAAATGTAAGGAAGATGGATTTACCTTTAACTCTTTTTCTAAAGCTTCTCCTATACGATGACGCATCTCTGCTGCTGAAGCGTTTGTGAACGTTACGACTAACAAACGGTCGACGTCCACTGGATTTTCAGGATCGATAATTTTTCGAATAATACGCTCAACTAACACAGCTGTTTTCCCTGAACCTGCGGCGGCTGCTACTAAAATATCTTGCCCAGATGATACAATGGCTTTCCACTGGTCATCTGTCCACTGCGAATCCGCTGGCTTACTCATTCGTTCCTGACTCATGCTTATCCTCCTCTCGTATTTTTTCTAGAATGCTATTTTGATTTTCATTTCTTAACTGACGATATTCATTTTCGCTTAATGCTTCATCAAATTGACAAATCGAACGATAGTCACAAAAAGCACACGGTGTTTTATCTTTAAGTTTATAGGGAGCAATGTCAATTTTACCTTCAGTAATTTCTGTCCCTGCCTCCACAAACTTTTTACGTACATATTGTCTAAGATGTGTAAAGTCCGTTTCAGATGCAATAGAAGAATTCGAATAGAAACCACCTGTTTTTTTAATACCAGCTGAGATAATTTGTGAATGACCGGACTCAAGCGTTTCGTCCATTAGGCGAACCGCTTCTTCATCACCTAGCAGTAAGCCTTTCATCTTAAATTTCTTAAAGATTTCTTCTTCAATCTGATTTTCACTCAGACTATTTGTACTATTAACCATCGGATTATGAACGTGGAAATATAAAACACCTGCAGGTAAAGCACCTTGGTTAGTTTTCAAAAGCTGCTCAGCGTGAGTTACCACTACATCCAAATATGCGAGAATTTGAAGTGAAAGTCCATAATAGACCTCCAGTAAATTTAACGCTTTGTCACTCGATTTATAATCGACAATCCGAAGTAGTATCCCTTTAGAGCTTTCTGCTTTATCCACTCGATCAATTCGTCCGACTAGCTCCATCGTATGCCCATTTGGAAGCGTAAAGGTCATGGAAGGTAGCTCTGCATTAGGACCAAATCCTAACTCTAGTCCAACTGGTACAAAACCGCTCGCTCTTGCATGTTGGCTTAATACAATCGACGCTCTTTCAATTACTTGCTGTAACTTATATGCGAGATATTGATGACGATTCGAGCTCAGCAATATTTCGTTTTGTAAGCGCGGCGCTAATTCTTGAACTGCAGTGGCTGAAAGGGATTGACAATCTTTTTTCGTTAACTGCTTCCAATCTTTCTCACCAGTTCGTAACTTATCCGAAATATGCTTTAACGCTGCGTGAAAAAGCTCACCAATATCAGGTGCCGCTAGCTGAAATACTTTTCGATCCTTCAGCTTTAAGCCATGAGAAGCAAAATGCGAATAAGGACAGGCTTCAAACTTCTCCATGCGTGATACGCTTGCTTGAATATGTTTTCCATACAAGCGCTCACTCGTCTTTTTACTTAATCGCTTTGCATCATTTTGATAAAATAAGCTGCTCAAAACTCTTTGACTATACGTTTTCCAGTCTGAAGTCATATAAAAGTTATAAACGTCCCACCATGCATCGCTCATTGGATAATGTCGTTTCCAAGCCTGTAAGTTACTTGCTAAATAAGCCATCGTAGACAACGGATTCGCAATATAGTCAAGCTGCTTTTCCTCTTCTAAACTTGTAGGATCATTCATTAACAACGTTTCTTCAAGTAGTGGAAAGAGCTCTTTCAGTCGGTTAATAACTAAAGACGGAAGCAAAGACTTCCCTTCATCATTCGCTAGTGGGTAGCTGATATATAACTTTTCTTCAGAACTTACAAGCGCTAAATAAATCAAGAAATGATCATCAAACAGCTGCTGCTTACCAGTTGGAGCTAGCGTCACACCTGATTTGAATAATTCGTCGCGGTCTTGATCAGATAAAATACTGTCTCCCTGCGGCTTAGCTGGTATTACACCATCGTTCACACCTACGATAAAGGTAGCTTTAATATTAGAAAAACGAGAGCGTTCAAAGCTTGCAACAAGGACTTGGTCAAGCGATGGTGGGACAATAGCAAACTGCATGCTATCTAATCCTGTCTCAAAAAGCTCAGCAAATAGCTTGATGGACACTTTTTCTTCTCCCATCATTTCTACAAATTGATCAAACAGGTTTAAGACAGCTTTCCATACTTGTTCATGTTCCCGTGCTTCCTGTACCTTTCCATTTTCTTCACAATGGTCACGAAGCTTCTCAATTTTTTGTGGGATGCTTAGCTCTGTCAAAAAGAGATAAAGAGCTTTTGCTTTTTCCTCTCCCGTCTTTCCTTTCTTTAAGGCCTGCTGTAGTTTCATAAGTGGGTTTACAACAAGTTCTTTTAGCTCATTAATTTTTTCTTCAAACTGTACTTCCTCATCCGTTTTTGGTAGATTCATATCCTCTAATGAACGATATTTTCGGTATTTCCACCTTTCACCATTCGTCCACTTAGTACCTTGAATCCCGTATGCTAATACGTAGTTTTCAAATTGATCCATACCTTCTCTCAGTGCTTCAACCTCAGCTTCTATCGAAAAAAACATATCTGTCTTAATAGCACGAAAAATACTTTCATAGCGCCACGAACCACTCACTACCTCTAAGCTGGAACGAATAAACTCAATGATTGGGTGATGGAACATTGCTCTTTTTTGATCAATAAAGTATGGAATTTCATAATCACGAAATACGGTTTCAATTAATTCGCCGTAGTCATTTTTATTTCGAACAACTAGAGCAATATCTCGATACCGATAATTGGAGTCTTTAACTAGTAGCTGAATTTCTCTTGCAATTCCTTCTACCTCTGCACGACGACTCACAGCAGGATATAAAGAAATGTGAGTTGGCTTTTGAGAAAATTCAGCAGCTGGACGCTCATCATAATACTTCTCCAAATGAGACAGCTCTGGGCTGTTTGCATGGCGAATATTATCCTTTAATAAAACAGGGTCTTTTATTTCAATTCCATGTTCTAGTGCTGCTGTTGTTAATTCTCTATATGTTTCTCCAGTTAATCTAAAGAGCTGCAAATCAGTTGGTATATAACTTGCTTGTGTATGATCTCCGGTCAATGCGATAGTTACATCTGAACAAGCTTTCATAAGTTCAACTAAGACATCTAGTTCTTGCTTTGTGAAATGATGAAATCCATCGACATAAATAACTGCTTTCTTTAAATATGAGGAAAGCGGAATTTTTTCAGCTAATAGTTTTAAATAATCTTCGCTATCTACATATTTCATTAGCAGCTGCTTTTCTAGTTCTTGATATATAATTCCTAAATCATGCAGCTTGTCCGCTAGCACGTGCTCGTTATTGTCTTTTAGCTCTTGTTGCAGAGCCCCTAACGATTCAGGCTCTAATCCATACTGCTTAAATTCTTTCAACATTTGTTCTAGCTTTGTGATAAACCCTTCTTTCTCAGATGCTGCTGCAAATAAAGTGAGCTCTTCTTTTTGTTGCTCTATAATTTTTCTGAGCATCATATGCATGCCCGTTTGATCAATATGATAACGGCTAATGCCGCCTGCTTCCTGGAGAACTCGCCACGCCAAACGCGTAAAACTATAAACTTGAGCTCTCATCATCCCGCCCAATCCCGGCGTTTGGATAAGCTCATACTCTGATTGGAAGGTCATTTGCTCTGGAACAATATAAATAATTGGGTTGCCCAGTGGCTCTCGCACCAATTCTTGGCGAATAGCATTTAAACACGCTGTTGTTTTACCACTTCCAGACCTACCCAGCATAAACTGTAGCATCTTGTTCACCCCTAACGAATTTGAACGCCACAAAAAAACGTGACGTTCAACAAGTTCTTTTTCTATACTTTTATCGATTTTTATCCTTTTTGTTACCATTTATTTTACTGGACTTACGTAAAGAAATCCAATAAAATAAACCGTTTTGGCTCATTGCCAAAACGGTTTATTTTTCCTATTACATCATAATTCCACCATCGACATGTAATACGGTTCCGTTTACATAATTAGATTCATCTGATGCTAAATATAAGTATGCATAGCCAATATCAGAAGGCTGTCCTAATCTTTGAAGCGGAATCGTCGACTTCATTTGATTAATGACTTTCTCTGGAACAGCAGCTACCATGTTCGTTTCGATAAACCCTGGCGCAACGGCATTTACGTTGATTCCCTTACGCCCAAGTTCTTTCGCCCAAGTCTTAGTCATTCCTACGACCGCAGCTTTTGCCGCTGCGTAATTGGTTTGTCCAACGTTCCCATATACGCCTGAAACAGATGAGGTACTAATAATTTTCCCTCTACCTTGAGCCACCATATGAGGGACAACAGCTTGTGTACAGTTAAAAACACCAGTCAAGTTAACGTTAATAACTGCTTGAAAGTCTTCCATTGTTAGCTTAGTTAACATTGCATCTCTGGTAATTCCGGCATTGTTAACTAAAATGTCTATCTTGCCGTAGACTTCTACTACTTCTTCTACCATTCCATCTACATTATCACGATCTGCCACATTAACTTGAAAGAACGTGACGTCTCCACCTTCATTTCGTAAAACCTTTGCTTTCTCTTCACCTAAAGCTTGATCATAATCAACGAGTGCTACTTTTGCCCCTTCTTTTGCAAAAATTCGTGCAGCTTCAAAGCCTAATCCATTTGCAGCGCCTGTAATAATTGCCACCTTATCTTTTAATCTCATCTCCTACCACATAGTATGAACGTTCGTAAGAACAGGCTTGCCTTCATACTATGCATAGCCCCCTTTTACTTGACGACAAGCACGTCGTATTCGTAAAGCATGTGCAAAAGCGATGAATTAAACAACCCTTTTACTAACATATGTAGTAGAGAATTGTCCAAAACATTCATAACTTTTCAGAAAACAGGGAAATCAACAGATTAAAGTGAGGTAAAGAACATGTAAGGCTTCTAGAGAACTTAGCAAAACCTGCTAATTTTATCCTTATTTTAACATATATTCTACAAAATCGAAATCATGAATTCAGAAAAGAAAATCTCTCTTCATTTTTACTACTGATTTGTACGAACATTTAGACGTCTCTCTATTTGTTTTCCCACAATCCATAATACAAAAACAACAATTAAAACAACAATAGCTTTTGTAGGCTGTTTTATAAAGGAGATAAAGTCAGCTCCTATAAAGCTCATCATAAAGATCATCACCATTTTTCCTGCTAAAACTGCTAATACGAATTGTGACATACTGACCCTAGATAAGCCAGCAACAACATTAATAGCAGCTGACGGAGTAAATGGGAAGCATAGCATTAAAAACAGTGGACCAAACCCATGACGTTCAACCCAAGTCATAATCTTTCGAATTTGAGCATGTCTACTGATAAAATTCAAGAAGCGAGCTTGTCCATATCGACGAAAGATAAGAAAAACAATAATCGCCCCTACACATGACCCGACCCACGAAATTAGAAACCCTAGCCATAAGCCAAATGCTGCAGCATTTGCCATAACGAAAGCAAAAAGAGGTAAAATTGGAATAAATGCTTCAAGAATAGGAAGTAATAATCCCGGTATAATGCCAAATGATTGATATTCTTTTAAAAGTTCAAGCACACCTTCAAGCGTTAAGTATTCCTTAATTGTATCAAAGTCCATTACTTAATCTCCTAACTGATGACTACTAACTTAATCAACATTGTACTACTTTCATTACCGAAACAAAAGCTACTCAAACA